>NZ_CP085258.1:2435000-2715000 GCF_044790785.1 Thalassospira australica
ATCGCCCGACAAAATACGGGCACGCAAATCTTCGGTAACCTGATCGGTAATCGTGCGGCGGGTAAAGCGCGGTGATGCGGTCATTTTTGCTCTTTATCTCTGTCCTGTGCGGTATCGGGTCCGGCTTCATATCCCCGAACGTCACCGCCCCTTTTCCTAGTCATACCGATGCGTTGGTTTAGGCGCAATATAATTGCAATCATGCCGCTACGGTATCAGGGGCTTGTGAACAGAAACCGGACCCGATCAAACGCCTATTTCACGATAAACCCATGCGCGTAAGGATCACGATCATCAATGAAAATCGTGTTGTAGCCATGCTTGCGTGCCCAGCCCTCGATCCCGGGCACAACCGCGTCATAGTCGCCGACCTTTGTTTGCTCCACGACAGTGACACGGAACTGCGATCCGATAATGCTTTCATGAACCAGCTCATGCGCCGGGTCCCACTGCCCCTTGCCAACCAATTGTGCCAGACGGGCAGATGAGCCCGTCCCGCAAGGGGATCGATCAATCCCCTTATCCCCATAAAACACCGCATTACGATGGGTGCTGTCAGGCTGGGTCGGTTTTCCGGTCCACTGGATATGTGACAGGCCCTTGATATCCGGGTGAAGCGGGTGAATGAACTCGCCAACCTCGTTCAGGCGACGACGAAGTTCCGGACTGATGCGCTGAAAATCACCAACCGTGTATTCAGCCATGTCACGGAAGTTTTCCTGTGGCTCGACAATCGCATAGAAATTGCCGCCATAAGCAACATCAACCTTGATCGGGCCAAGATCGGGGCAATCAACTTCGATATCGGTTTTATACAGGAAGGACGGCACATTGGTCAGCTTGACCGACTCCACGTAATCGCCAACCTGTTTATATTCGGCAATCACCAGCCCGGCTGGTGTTTCAAGACGCAGCACGCCCGGGGTTTTCGACTTTACCAAACCTTCCTCGATCGCCATGGTGACCGTTCCGATCGTACCATGTCCGCACATCGGCAGGCAGCCGGACGTCTCGATAAACAGGATGGCAACATCGCAATCATCGCGGGTCGGTTCGTAAAGGATAGAGCCCGACATGATGTCATGGCCGCGCGGTTCGAACATCAGTCCGGTTCGTATCCAGTCATATTCCGCCAGAAAATGCGCACGCTTTTCAAGCATGTTTGCACCTTCAAGCTTTGGTCCGCCGCCGGCAACCACACGCACCGGATTGCCGCAGGTATGTCCATCAATACAAAAGAAGCTGTGTTTTGCCATTTGGGGCGGCCTTATCCTTGGAAACGATCAATACGATACGGGGTCATGTTAACGGGGGCAGTCGCATCACTCATCAGATCAGCGATCAGCCGTCCGGTGGTGGCCGCCATGGTCAGGCCAAGATGGCCGTGACCGAATGCGAAGAAGACGTTTTCATGCTTGGGGCTTGCCGAAATCACCGGCTTGGAATCCGGCATTGACGGGCGGAAACCCATCCATTCGGTGCCACCATTGGCGCTGAGTTTCGGAAGAACTTCCTTGCCTTTGGCAAACAGGGCCTTGGCGCGGTTATAATTGGGGGCAGCAACCAGCCCGCCAAGTTCAACGGCACCACCCACACGAATGCCCATTTCCATTGGCGCCAGAACAAAGCTGTCATCGGCACAGATGATCATGCGCGACAGCCTGACACCATTATAAGGCACCGTTGTGTTATAGCCCCTCTCCGTATCAAGAGGCACGGATGATCCAAGTCGCTTGGCCAGCGTTTTTGACCATGCGCCGCACGCAATAACAACCTTGTCGAAGGTAATCTGATCACCTTGTGCCGTCATCGCGGCTCGTGGTTTGCCATCCCGGTAAACGAAATCGGTAACCTCGGCATTTCGAAAATTTCCACCGCGTTCCAGAAAATGTTTGTAAAGGCCGGTAACGATCCTGAACGGGTCAAGAACCCGCCCCCAATCTTCTTCCATCACACCGCAGTCGAAGATCGGTGCCAGATCAGGCTCAATATCCATGACCTCATCCTTGGTCAGATCACGAATTTTGACACCATTACGACGGCGAAGATCAATTCCGTATTCGGCATCGCGGCGTGTTTTCTCGCTGCGATAAACACCCATGGCGCCTTCTTTTTTAAATACCGCATCGGAAAGACCTGCTTCTGAGATCACCGGATCGTAATCTTCCCAGGCGCGGTTAAGAATTGCGGCAAGTTCCGTCGCAATCTGCTCTACCCGGCCTTTCGAACTGGCGGCCAGAAAACGGATCAGCCACGGCATCATTTTAGGCAAATAGGACCAACGCACCGAAAGCGGCCCCAACGGGTCCATCAGCCAACCGGGCACATTTGCCCAAACGCCCGGCATGGCAATCGGCGCACACTCCGTAACCGCAATGCCGCCCGCATTGCCAAAAGATGCCCCCATTCCCGGCGCGCCACGATCGACAATCGTGACATCATAGCCCTTCTTCAAAAGAGCCAAACCAACATTGACGCCAATGATCCCGGCACCAACAACGACAGCATGCATGCCTGTCGGGGTGGAGGATTGTGAAGCAGAAGAAGGTTTTGACATATTCCGAAGCCCTGCCTTTTGGTGCGCGCTTTTATCTTTGTTTTTCGTCTGGTCTCAGATGGCAGCAAACTCCCCTGCGAAAATCGGAGGAGAGTTTGCTGTTGCCACCAATCATACACAGATGCAATCACGCCTTGCGGGTCGGATGCAATGAATGCGTTGATTGCAAACCGAATTAAAGTTTCGGGCGTGTATCGATGGCTTTCTGAATGGTTGCGCGGATGCGCTCCATTTCCTCGCCAACCAGCGGCAGACGCGGGGCACGGACATGGGCTTTGCCCACGCCGGTCATTTCCTGTGCCAGTTTGATATACTGAACAAGCTTGGCATGAACATCCATGTGCAGGACAGGCGTGAACCAACGATAGATTTCAAGAGCTTCCTTGTATTTTCCCTCGGAAAGCAGCCTCCACAGTGCAACCGATTCCTTCGGGAAGGCATCGGTGAAACCGGAAATCCAGCCAACGGCCCCCAGAATCTGAGTCTCCATGACAAGGTCGTCCATGCCACAGAACAGAACGAAACGATCACCACAGGCATTATAGATGTCGGTGATACGGCGCGGATCGCCCGAGCTTTCCTTGATCGCGACCAGGTTTTTCACGTCGGCAAGCTGGTTGAATTCTTCAGGCTTGATATCGATGCGATAGGCACCCGGGTTGTTATAGATCATGATCGGCAGCTTGGTCTTAGCCGCGACGGAACGGAAATGCTCGATATTTTCGCGCGGATCGGCGGTATAGATCATGCCCGGCAGAAGCATGAAGCCGTCAGCGCCAAGTTCTTCGCATTTCTGAACATAGCGAATGGCGGCCTGGGTCGAGTTTTCGGCAACGCCCGACAGAACCGGTATGCGGCCATTGGTAACTTCGACAGCAAGTTTCAGAACCGCGATTTTTTCTTCCGGTTCAAGCGCTGCGTTCTCGCCGACCGAGCCCAGCATGACGAGACCATCAACACCGGCTTTGATAAGCGCTTCGATCTGATGGGCGGTCATATCGTAATCGATTGAACCGTCTTCATTCATCTGGGTGGCAACGGCGGGGAATACGCCAGTCCAGTTTACCTGCATGAAAAATAACCTCCTGATTTGGTCGCGTGCCCACTATCGGGTCAGACCGTTTAATCGCCGAAACCCGCACATCCGCAAGTCTAAATCTAATTTATGTATATTGTATACAAAAATAGAGAACCGAAGGCAATGGAGAATTATAGCAGAGCAAAAAGGCAGAAGGATCATAACAAATCCTTCTGCCTCTCAATGTACAAAGCCCGACATTTGGGGTCTTTACGTTTGATCATAGGTATAAAGCCGCAAATTGTAGCTATCATGTTTCCACAGTCTCGCCTAACGCCAGATCTGGGTTACCTGAAATAACTTTGAGTGTTTCATGGATAATCACGGCATCGCATAGTTCCTGCTCGACCATGATCCGTGCGCTATCCCCTAGCTCCTGACGTTTTGCATCGTCTTCCATCAGGGATTCGATCGCATCTGCCAAAGCAGCCGCATCCATCGGAGGAACCAGCAAACCGGTTTTATTCTGCTTCACGATCTCACGACAGCCAGGCACGTCGCTGGCCACCATGGCAAGGCCACAGGATGCGGCTTCGAGTAACGATTTCGGCAAACCTTCACGCCAAGAAGGTAACACAGCCAAATCAGATTGCTGTAAAAGTTCGGCAATATCTCTGCGCTTTCCCAGCCATTCGACAAGACCTTCGTCCTGCCATCCCGCAAGACTTGCCTCATCTGCACTATCGGGATTCGCCTGATCAACATCTCCTACCAACAAGATGCGATAATCACGCTTCCTGTCTTTCAATATGCGGGCCGCTTCGACAAGTTCGGCAAGCCCTTTGGACCACAACATCCGCGCAACAAAGATTGCAGTCTTTCGTGGATCACTTCTTTCAACCAGCTTGGTTGGCGAAAATTGTGAGGTGTCGACCCCGGACCCACGCACCAACCACAGTCGTTTTTTGCTAAACCCAAGTCCACGCATCAGATCCAAGTCATCTGAATTCTGAACGACCACATGGATGGATGGAAATTGTGCATAAATGCGCATCAGCATGGAAACCACCGAACGAGCCAGACATGCCTTGCCCCCGTTCGATACAAACATGAACCCGAGCCCAGTAACCATATTAACGGAACGGCGAACGCCGACCAATAATCCGGAAAATGCAGACAAAACAACACATTGAATTGCAACATTGATAACGACATCTGGTCTTTCTCGCCGAATCAAACATGCAAGTGTCTTGATCGTTTTCAGTGACTTCAAAGGGCTAAGTTCACCGCGGGCAATCGGTATATCGATAACACGAAAGCCCTCGGAACGAAGGTTGACTGCGGCATCATTTGCATTACATGCAATAATCACCTCGTTACCACGCACAAGTGCGGCACGCCCCAAACCGAGACGATGAGAAACGAAATACCAGTCCTCACTGCACACAAACATCAGTTTACGTTTGCGCTGTACCGAGACATTTTTTTTCATACTGCGGTTTCCGTGATTATGACACCGGCTTTGCTAAACGCCTGTACAAATTCCGTCAATGACGGATCGACCTGTACGAACCGATATGATTTAATTCTTGCACTAAACTTCATCCATAACGTGCATCGGGACGGTATTATGACGGATATGCGGGCATTGTTGCGGTTTCCCGGTGAAAGACGGATTGCTGTGACCGATTGTCCCGTTCCCGCCCTATCGCCCGGCACCATTCTGGTCCGTACCGAAATATCCGTCATCAGCAATGGCACCGAAAGGCAGCAGGCAAACGAAACCAGAGCATCCCTGATACGCAAGGCGTGGCAACGACCGGACCTGGTCGCATTGACCGTTGAAAAGCTTCGCCGCGACGGCGCATTGGCAACCATTAATACCGTAAAGGAGCGGCTTGGCAGGCCGATGGTAACCGGATATGCCAATTGCGGGCTCGTTGTGGCAATGGCCCCGGATGTCACTGAATTCGATATCGGACAGCGTGTCGCCTGTGCCGGTTTGGGGCATGCAAACCATGCCGAATACAATATTGTCCCGCGCAATCTGGCCAGTCCTGTCCCAAACGCGATTACCGGCGAGAAAGCTGCCTTTGCTACCCTTTACGCCATTGCCCTGCACGCCATCCGGCAAGGCGAGCTTGTTATCGGACACAGGGTTGCCGTGGTCGGCTGCGGACTGATTGGTCAATTGGTGACCCAAACAGCAATTGCAGCCGGCGCAATCGTGACTGTGGTTGAACCCGTCCCGAAACGCCGTGAAATGGCGATGGCAAGCGGAGCCAGCAACTCATACGCGGAAATCCGGAACGCGCCAGCCGATCAATTTGACGCTGTTTTGATTTGCATCAGCGGCAATGAAACGGGCACCATAATTGAAGCTGCGGCAAAGCTTTGCCGGGATCGCGGCATCATTGTCTGTGTTGGAGACATCGCGCCAAAGGCATCCCGGAATATCCTTTATCGCAAGGAAATCACCATACGGCAGGTGCGGTCCTATGGTCCGGGCCGATATGACCCGAACTACGAGCAATCGGGGCAAGACTATCCGATTGGCCACGTACGCTGGACCGTGAAACGCAATATGAAAGCAGCCCTCACCCTTATTGAAAGCGGCAAACTGGACCCGACCCCGCTTGTTTCGCAACAGATTGATCTGGAAGATGCCGCCGATTTTCTAGCAGCCGCGCCAACAATGGCAACCATCATCCGCTATCAGAATGCTGATGACCGCCCAAAATCATCCAAACCGGCAACACAGATCAAAACAACCGGTACAATGCGGATTGGATTGATCGGTGCCGGGAATTACATGACAGGCACCCTGCTACCGCGACTAAGGCGACATGAGGATACCGCAATCAAAGCCATCGTTTCGCAGTCCGGGCTTTCAGCCCTTGCGATCAAGCGTCAGCTTTCCGGTGCGACCGCACTGTCCGTCGCCGATGACATTCTTGCACATCCGGATATAGATACGGTTTTCATTGCCACACGCCATGACAGCCACGCTGAACTCGCCTGCAAGGCATTAAATGCCGGGAAACATCTCTGGCTGGAAAAACCGCTTTGCGTCAGTCGGGAACAACTTGAATCATTTAAACAAATTGCGGAACAAAGTAGCCAGCAGGTCTTTATGGTCGGGCACAACAGACGCTTCGCACCAATGACGGCAATGCTGAAAAAACATCTGCCAAAAGGCAAAATACAGTTTCGATATCAGGTTCGCCCTGCTCCTGTCCCGACAGATCACTGGGTTAATCGACAAGAACAGGGCGGGCGAACAATCGGCGAAATCAGCCATTTTATCGATCTGCTTTCAGCCCTTGCCGAGACTGAACTGCTTGGATTGCAGTGCGACTGGATTAACCGCGAGGCCGGGGACAGCATTTGGCATATGTCCTTCGCCGACGGATCGCGCGGCGAAGTTTCCTATCTACACGCCGCCAGAAGGAATACACCAAAGGAAGTACTGGAGGTATCTGCACCGGGCTTTGCAGCAATCATGAGCGATTGGCGAAAACTGGTGATAAATGGCACGACAGTCCTGCGAAAACCATTATTGACCAGTCCGGACAAGGGGCATGACGATGCCATTGCCGTCTTTCTCGATGCAATAAAGTCAGGAATCCACGATCCCCGCATACCGGGCATCGACGCAGAAATACATCTGATGGATCAGATTCTTGCAGCCGCCAGCGGCGATGGTCAATATGGCCCAGCATAAAGCACAATAAGCGGCAGCGTTATCACACTAATCAGCGTTGTAATCAGGATCGTAGTCGAGGAGCGGTCGATGCAGACGTTATAGCTGCCCGCAATAATGGCAACGTTCGCGCCAGCAGGCAGGGCCGCAATTAGAACCACAATGGTCAGCCACAGCGGTTGCAAATCAAAAACAAAATAGGCAATCAGTAACACAAGAACCGGCTGCACAAACATTTTCGCAACCGTGCACAGCATGCTTGCGGACATATTGCCACGAACGGACTGCCCATAAAGCCCCGCCCCGACCAGAAGCAACGCGATTGTGGGGCCCGCCGTCCGGAATCGCTCTAACGTTCCATCAATCATTTCGGGCAGTCGCAGATCAACCAGGGATGCCAGTACACCCAGAATAATCGCGACGATAATCGGATTGCGCAGCACCCGAACCACACTGCGCGCAACGTTTGGCAACCAATGCCCGCCGCCGGAACGCGAACCTTCCACGATCATCACCGTCAGCCCCAACAAGGTCAGCGGATGGATCGACAGGATAATCAGAAGCGGCACAAGGCCCTCTTCCCCGTATACTGCCTGAACCAGCGGAATGCCCAGCAACACAATGTTGGAGAAAACCCCGCCCATTGCGGTGATTGCCGCCTCGTCCGTTCTGGCCTGCAGCCATGCTCGCGCAACCATAAACACGAGAACGAAATTAAGCAGAGCCCCGGCATAATAACTGCCCCATAAACGCAAATCGAAATGTGCACTGATGTCGGATTGTGACAGGGTTTGAAACAGCATTGCCGGAATAAAGGCGCTCATTGCAAGCCGGGCAAGGAATGGAATGCCTTCGCGACTGATAACGCGGAAACGGGTTAAAAGATAACCGCACAGGATCGTCAAAAAAACAGGTCCGACTTTTCCAACGATCAGATCAAGCATCTTTTCCCCCAGCCGCCCGGTGACAGCCCCAAACGGTCGCCCCTGTAATCAATAGCAGCAGTTCAATGAAAGTACGGGTGCGCATCCCGCAAAAGAAAGGACGGTACCGCAAGGTACCGTCCCGATCTTACAAAGCAATTTCGACAATGACCAGCCTGTAAAACCGGCTGACAACAACCCCGGAAATCAGCCCTGTTCCGTCATCACCCGTTTGACCGCATTTTTCCATCCAGCCAAAAGATGCTTGCGACGGCTGCCTTCAAGTTCCGGTTTGAATTCCGCGTCCATGTGCCAATTCTCGGCAATATGATCAAGATCGCGATAGATACCAGCCTGCAAACCGGCAAGATAGGCCGCACCAAGGGCAGTGGTTTCCGTCACCACCGGGCGCTGCACCGGGATATCCAGAATGTCTGAAAGGTTCTGACACAACCAGTCATTGGCAACCATGCCACCGTCGACCCGAACCGCCTTGGGCGAAACACCGTCTGCTGCCATGGCCTCGAAAAGATCAAACGTTTGATAACAAACGCTTTCAAGTGCGGCACGGACGAATTCGCGCGGACCGGTATCGCGGGTTAGCCCGAAAATGGCACCGCGCGCGTCTGGGTCCCAATAAGGCGCGCCAAGTCCGGTAAACGCCGGGACAAGATAAACCCCGTGATTATCGTCAAGCGATTTGGCCAACCCCTCGCTTTCGGCAGCCGACTTAATGATGCCAAGCCCGTCGCGCAACCACTGCACCGCTGCACCGGCAACAAAAATCGCCCCTTCGATGGCATAGCTGGTTTTGCCATTCAAACGATAACCGACCGTGGTTAGTAAGCGGTGCTGTGATGTTACTGCCTCGTTCCCGGTATTGAGGATCACAAAGCAACCGGTGCCATAGGTACTTTTGATGTCGCCCGGTTCAAAGCAGCATTGACCGAATGCGGCGGCCTGCTGGTCCCCTGCCATACCCAACACCGGAATTTCGCGGCCAAACAGTGCCTCATCCACCATTCCGAAATCTGCGGCACAATCCTTGACCTCCGGCAGCATGGATTTGGGGACACGGAATATCTCACACAGTCGGTCATCCCAGGCATTGTCGCGAATGTTGAAAAGATTGGTGCGCGCCGCATTGGTCGCATCCGTTGCATGCGACTTGCCCCCCGTCAAACGCCACAGCAAAAATGAATCGACCGTGCCGAAGGCCAGGTCACCCTGCTCTGCACGAGCCCGTGCGCCGGTTACATGATCGAGTATCCACGCAACCTTGGTCGCCGAAAAATAGGGGTCGATCAAAAGCCCGCTTCGATTATTTACATCCGTCTCAAGTTCTGGATCACGCCGTTTCAAATCATGGCAAAGTGCGGCGGTACGACGGTCTTGCCAGACGATGGCATTATAAACCGCCTTCCCGGTCTTGCGATCCCAGACCACGGTGGTTTCACGTTGGTTGGTAATGCCGATTGCCGCAACGTTGGTAATATCAATCCGGGACAAGGCTTCGCGACAAACGGCCACAACTGTTTCCCAAAGGTCTTCCGGATCATGTTCGACCCAGCCGCTATTGGGGAAATGTTGCGGGAATTCCTGCTGCGCGACGGCCACCGACCGGCCATTGGCATCGAAAACGATGGCGCGCGAACTGGTGGTACCCTGATCTATCGCCAGAATGTAGCGTGTATCGGTCATTTCTGTTTCCTCCCAAGCCGACAGTTGGTCTGTCGTACCGTCACAGCCCTTTGCGGCACCTGATTGTCACCGCGCATTCGACTGGTTCAACTGATTTTGTGTTTCTATTTAGAAAAAAATCGCACCAAAAAACAATTCGTTTTCGAAAATTTTATCAGATTTTTTGCCACCTACCCTATCCCGTTTGGCAACCGGCCCGCCAAAATGATATAGAAGACAACATGCTAACACACAGCAACCCGGTTTGAGCATTCACCAGGAAAAACGCCGCAATGATCATCGATCTGGTCTATGGCACCCGCCCCAACCTGATCAAGGCTGCGGCCCTTTATCTGGCGTGGCAGGAAAAGCGTGACGATCTGCCCTTTATCCTGCGTCTGATCGATACCGGTCAACATTGGGACCCGGCCCTTTCCGAAAGCTTGCGTCTTTCGCTTGGCTTACCTCCTCCCGAAATCAGGCTTGGAATCGGCCAGCCGGGAAGTAACCGGAGCACACTCGTTCAGAATGCAGATGATGCCTATTGCCGGATGCTCGGCCAATCACCCGCACAGGCAACGATTGTCATTGGCGATGTTAACGGGTCTTTGGGTGTCGCGCGCGCTGCAAAAAGGAATTCCATTTACCTGATCCATCTTGAAGCCGGATTACGAGGCGGGCTTGATGCCGTTGCCGAAGAAGCCAACCGGACAGAAATTGACAGCCTGTGCGATATGCACTGGGCCCCGGATGAAACCGCCGCCAACAACCTCTATAAGGAAAGCATTCAGGCAAATGGCATTCACAATGTTGGTAATATCGTAATTGATGCAATGCTTCGCTTCGGCGGATCACCAACAGCTATCCGGTCTTTATCGGTGGAAACAGGTCCCGTTCTGCTGACGCTGCATAGGGCGGAAAATATCGATAATATTGTTCGGCTGTCCTCGATAGTTGATGCAATTATCGACCTTGCCCGCGAAACCCCAATCATCTGGCCGCTGCACCCGCGCGCACAAGGCGCCCTTGCACAAACCGGCCTTTGGCGTCGCATCCGTGATGCCGGAAACATCAGGATCGTAGGGCCGATGCTCTATCCCGATTTTCTGGCGGCTCTTGTTGCCGCACGCTATGTGATAACGGATTCCGGCGGGATGATTGATGAATGCGCCTGGCTCGGCAAGGCGGGATGCATTCTGCGGCCGACGACAGAACGCGCCACTGCACTTGACGCCTCAGCACTGGAACTTTGCGAACCGGCAGATCTGTCCCAAACAGCCACCAACCTCGCCAACCGAACAGCGCCACCGGTTCCTTTCCGGCCTGTCGGCTGGGATGGCAAGGCTGCCAACCGAATGCTTGATACGCTGATTGCTCTTGCCCGGTAAAGTTTTCCGATAAATCGCGGCACGGGATTTGCAACCTGTGATCCCATGATTTCATTTTACCGGCATTATTTTCCCACGGAGGATCGGGATGGCATTGTTTGACACTCTAATGAGCATCAGCAACACCGCGTCCAGCGCCAAGAACACCTATGCGGCAGCAAAAACCATTGCCTCAAACAGCCAGCCCCTACCGGAAGAGGACAGGGAAAAAAATGCCGACATCGCCTATATCAAGGAACATGGCTTCACGACCTATGTGAAAGAGCTTGAAGAGCGCAAGATCGAAGAAATGCGCCGCAAGATCCTTCAATCCATGGGCCTTGATGAAGAAAGTCTGGCAAAGATGGATACGGCTGCGCGTCAGGCGATTGAAAAGTCGATCTCGGAAGCGATCGAGCAGAAGCTGAATGGCGCAACACTGGCCAACAAGCAAAATGACGGTAATGAAACCCCGGCAGAACAACGTGATCGTATGCAAGCAGAAATTGCTTTCAATCCACGCATGTTTGACGTTTTTACAGCTCTTCAGTCGGAATTGTCGGATGGCTCGGTCCAGTCGATCACACCCGATGAAAAGAAAAATCAGGATAGTGCCACCTGACCGGCACAATACCGAACGAACACAAAATAGGGCGCTGTCACTTTCGACAGCGCCCTTTGTTTTGAAAGCCAAGTTTAGAAAACGGAACCTGTTTCAGTCTTAATCGTCAATACCTGCCATGCAGACATATTTGACTTCAAGGTAATCCTCGACCCCGTATTTCGAGCCTTCACGACCGATGCCCGATTGCTTGTAACCACCAAACGGGGCCACTTCGGTCGCGATCACACCGGCATTGACACCGACCAGACCGGTTTCAAGGCCTTCAGCCAGCTTCCAGATGCGGCTGATGTCACGTGAATAGAAGTATGACGCCAAACCAAACTCGGAATCGTTGGCCATTTCAAGCACTTCATCATCGCTCTGAAAACAGATCAGCGGTGCCATCGGACCAAAAGTTTCCTCACGGAAGACCAGCATGTCGCGGTTGGCATCGGCAATCACGGTCGGCTCAAAGAAGCTGCCGCCCTTTGCATGACGCTTGCCACCGGTAAGAACCCGACCACCTTTGGAAACAGCATCGGCAATCTGGTTTTCGACCTTCTCGACAGCCTTTTCCGAAATCAGCGGACCAAGAACAACGCCTTCTTCGGTGCCATCGCCCACTTTCATCGCCGATGCCTTGGCAGCATATTTTTCGGCAAATTCGTCGTAGACGGCATCATGAACGAAGATACGGTTGGCACAAACACAGGTCTGCCCGCTGTTACGGTATTTCGAGGCAATCGCCCCCTCGACCGCGGCATCAATATCGGCATCTTCGCAAACGATGAACGGCGCGTTGCCGCCAAGCTCAAGGCTGATTTTCTTGACCGTTTCGGCACACTGACGCATCAGCAAACGGCCGACCGCGGTCGAACCGGTAAAGGTCAGCTTTCGAACCGTCGGGTTTTCGGTCATTTCGGCACCAATGGTTTTGGCATCACCGGTAACAATCGACAAAAGCCCCTTTGGCAACCCGGCGCGTTCGGCCAGAATTGCCATGGCAAGGGCTGAATACGGGGTTTCCATCGCCGGTTTGACAACCATCGCACAGCCAACGGCCAAAGCCGGTGCTGCCTTGCGCGTGATCATCGCAGCCGGGAAGTTCCATGGCGTGATCGCGGCACAGACGCCAACCGGCTCTTTCAGAACAACCACCCGGCGCCCCTGTGCGAAAGTCGGGATTACGTCACCATAAATGCGTTTACCTTCTTCGGCGAACCATTGCAGGAAGGAAGACGCATAGGCGATTTCACCGCGCGATTCTGCAAGTGGCTTGCCCTGTTCTGCCGTCATCAGGTGCGCAAGGTCTTCCTGATTTTCCATCATCAGGTCGTACCATTTCATCAAAATGGCAGAGCGCTCCTTGGCCGTACGCTTCTTCCACTGCTTTTGCGCCTTTTCGGCGACCTCAATCGCGTGGGCAACAGCTTCACGGCCCAAAACCGGTACCGTGCCAAGCACTTCGCCGGTCGCGGGGTTTGTAACCTGTTCGGTTTTGCCATCTGGGGCGTCGACCCATTCACCGCCGATATAAGCCTGCTGGGTAAACAATGACGGGTCTTTTAGAGAAACCATAGGAATGCCTCCGGAATTATGCTTTGGGATCGAAGCAAGAAAATCATGACCATCATCTAGTTCGATCCGTGATGGTTGCCACATCTTCGCAAGGAAAAAGTCGTTTTGGCAATCGCAAACACCTCGCGCAACGCTTTGTAACAAGATTGCGCCCGGGGGCTTTATCGCGCCTTTTCGCAGAACCGGCTGCCAAACAGGCCTACCCCATCAGAAGGACAGTTTCACCAATCCCTGTTCGGGAAATTCTGTTGGCCTACGGTCGATGATCATCTTGTGTCCGTGAGGAACAGGTGACGACAATCATTTTTTTCGGATTCAAACGATTCTGATCAAATTTTCCGAACAAGCCGGTTCGAAACGGGCTCATTTCCGGAAACCTGATAATTCGCAAGTTTGCAAAGAATCCCGATATTACAATCCATTACAATCTCGCATTGTTATTTCGTTATCGAAAATTAGCACTCCTGATAATTTTCGCTTGCAATTATTTTTGGTGGTTCGTAACGTTTTTGAAAGAACAGAATGACAGTTGAGAACATCTGTCACAAATCAGAGCAATCAGGGAGGAAGCGGTTGCTCAATTCCGAAACATACGACATTGCCATTATCGGTGGTGGCATCAATGGCGCAGGCATTGCGCGTGATGCGTCCGGCCGCGGCCTCAAGGTCTTTCTTTGCGAGAAGAACGACCTTGCAAGTGCGACTTCGTCGGCCAGCACCAAGCTGATCCATGGCGGGTTGCGTTATCTTGAACATTACGAATTCCGCCTGGTGCGAGAGGCCCTGATCGAGCGCGAAGTGCTTTTGAGCGCTGCCCCGCACATTATCTGGCCGCTTCGTTTCGTGCTTCCCCATGTCAAAGGATTGCGTCCGGCCTGGATGATCCGGCTGGGTCTGTTCCTGTATGATCATCTTGGGGGTCGTGAAAAACTTCCGGGCTCAGAAGGCATTCGTCTGAAACAGCATGTCGCCGGTGCCCCGCTGGTTACCGGCATGGAAAAGGCATTCATCTATTCTGATTGCTGGGTACAGGATGCCCGTCTTGTCGTCCTTAATGCCATGGATGCACGTAATCGCGGTGCAGATATCCGGGTCGGAACCGAATGTGTTTCCGCCAAACGCGATGGCGATTTGTGGTCTGTGACGGTTCGAGACAATACCGGCGAACACACAATCAAAGCCCGTTCGCTGGTCAATGCCGCCGGTCCATGGTGTGCCGAAATCCTTGAAAAACGTGTCGAAGCCAAAAAGAAACAGGGCATACGCATGGTTCAGGGCAGCCACATTGTGGTGCCAAAACTGTTTGACCATGATTACTGCTATATTTTCCAGAATCCGGATGGGCGCATCGTTTTTGCCATCCCCTACGAGCAGGATTTCACCCTGATCGGCACCACAGACCGCGATTATAAAGGCGATCCGTCAAAAGTCGCGATCAGTGCCGATGAAATCAGCTATCTGTGCGAACTCGCCAATACCTATTTCTTACACAAGATTTCACCGCCCGATGTCGTCTGGTCCTATTCCGGTGTTCGTCCGCTTTATGGCGATGGCTCCGAAGACGCATCCCAGGTCACCCGCGACTATGTTCTTGAAATAGACAACGGCAACAAGGGAGCGCCGCTTCTGAACATCTATGGCGGAAAAATCACCACCTATCGCAAACTGGCCGAATCAGCGATGAGCAAACTTTCCCCTTATCTCGAGGTTGCCGATGATCGCTGGACCGATAGCGTCGCCCTTCCGGGTGGTGACATGCCAAATGGTGATTTCGAAAGCTATCTTGCTGCAATGCAAAAGAAATTTCCGTGGATTCCGGCGGTTCAACTCTACCGCTACGTGCGAAACTACGGCACACTGACCCACACCATCATTGGCGATGCATCTGGCCTTTCGGGGCTGGGCAGGCATCTTGGTGATGATATTTACGAACGCGAACTACGCTATCTGGCGGATCAGGAATGGGCACGCACTGCTGATGACGTGTTGTGGCGCCGATCCAAACTCGGCCTGCATCTGTCAAAAGATACCCAAACCGCCATTGCGCAATGGTTTGCGACTAAAACCAAATCGAATAACGCCGTGAAAACGGGCGAAGGAACGAATGTGAAATGACCCTTACGCTTGAAAACATAACCAAGACCGTGGGAGGGGAAACCCACATCGACGACGTGTCGATGTCGCTGGAGCCTGGATCATTTAACGTCCTCCTCGGGCGGACTTTGGCCGGCAAGACGTCACTGATGCGTATTATGGCGGGGCTTGAACCGCCGACCAGCGGCCGCATTCTGGTCAATGGCAACGATGTCACGGGCATGCCGGTTCAGAAACGCAAGGTCGCCATGGTCTATCAGCAGTTCATCAATTACCCGTCGATGAACGTCTATGACAATATCGCGTCGCCCCTGAAATTGCAGGGTGTCGACGCTGCCGAAATCGAACGCCGCGTAAAATCCACCGCCAAACTGATGCATATCGAACATCTGCTTGATCGCCTGCCGCAGGAACTTTCGGGTGGTCAGCAGCAGCGCACTGCCATGGCGCGCGCCATGGTCAAGGATTGCACTCTGCTTCTGCTCGACGAGCCGCTGGTCAACCTTGACTACAAACTGCGCGAAGAACTGCGCGAGGAAATTCCGAATCTTCTGGCGGAACGTGACACGATTGTCGTTTACGCCACCACCGAACCGATGGAAGCCCTTTTGCTGGGGGGGAAATGCGCGGTGATGCATGAAGGTCGCGTAACCCAGTTCGGCCCGACGACCCAAGTTTACCACAACCCGGCATTTGTCGAGACGGGCCTGATCTTTTCCGATCCGCCGATCAATCTGCTAAAGGCCGAAGTCCGCGATGGATCGTTATATCTGGCCAGCGGCCATCAGGTCCCGCTGGCCGGGCACCTATCAGCACTGGCAAACGGCCAATACACCATCGGGGTTCGCGCCAATCACCTTTCGGTCGATCAGACCAGTGCCGAATGCGTGGCGATGCAGGGCCAAGTTGAACTGGCTGAAATCACCGGATCGGAAACCTTTGTCCATGTTCATTTCAACGACGTTTCCTGGGTGATTCAGGAAGAAGGTGTGCACAACCCGCGGCTTGGTGAAGCCACCACCTTCTATGTCGATCCCAAACGTCTGTTTGCATATGACGCCAATGATCGCCTTGTGGCGGCACCGCCTGTTGAAATTCAAAACGGCAAGGCCGCCTGAGGTTGGAGAATTAAAATGGCACGTATTGATCTTAAAAGCCTTGCGCATTCGTATTTTCCCGACCCCAAAGGGGACGAGGATTACGCCCTTCGCCGTATGGAACATGTATGGGAAGACGGGGGGGCTTATGCCCTTCTTGGCCCGTCGGGCTGCGGTAAGACGACTTTGCTTAACATCATCTCCGGTCTTCTGACCCCGTCCGAAGGACAGGTCCTGTTTGATGGCAAGGACGTCACCAGATTGGCCCCCGAAGAACGCAATATCGCGCAGGTTTTCCAGTTCCCAGTCATTTACGACACCATGACCGTTTACGAGAACCTTGCCTTCCCGCTGCGCAACCGCGGTGTCGATCCCAAGCGGGTTGATGAACGGGTGCGCGAAATTGCCGGGATACTAGACCTGACCGGCAAGCTGAAGCAAAAGGCACGTGGTCTGGGTGCGGATGAAAAGCAGACGATCTCTCTTGGCCGCGGGTTGGTTCGCGACGATGTTTCGGCAATCCTGTTTGACGAACCGCTGACCGTGATCGACCCGCATCTGAAATGGGTTCTGCGCCGCAAGCTCAAGGAAATTCACAACAAACTGCGCCCTACCATGGTCTATGTGACTCATGACCAAGTCGAAGCCCTGACATTCGCCGATAAAGTCGTTGTCATGTATGGCGGCAAGGTCGTGCAGCTTGGAACTCCACAGGAACTGTTTGAAAATCCGGCCCATACCTTTGTCGGTTACTTCATCGGAAGCCCGGGCATGAACATTATGCCCTGCAATATTGATGCAGGTGCCGCCTGGATTGATGGCAAACGCATCGCCCTTTCCGACCGGCAGATGGATGCGGTTTCCAAGGCATCGGGCCCAATTGAACTTGGCATTCGCCCCGAATTCCTGCGCATTGAAACCGGTAACGGGTCAGAAGACGATAACGGGATCGAGGTTAATATCGTCAAGGTCGAAGACCTCGGCCAATACAAGATCGCAACCACCCGATTCGGCTCGTCCGAAATGAAGGTCAAGGTCAGCGAAGATCAGCAGATCACCGGCCAAAGCGGCATCCTCCGGTTTGCACCGGAGTGGACCAAGCTTTACGCCGACAGTCAGCTGGTCGCATGAGGGGATGAGGAAATGAACAAGATTACCAACAACAAGGCATGGTTCCTCGTCCTGCCGGTCTTCTTTATCGTCGCGATCAGCGCAATCATTCCGCTGATGACGGTGGTGAACTATTCGGTTCAGGATATTTTCGACCCGCAAACCCGTTTCTTTGTCGGGGCGGATTGGTTCCGTCAGGTCCTTGAAGACAACCGCCTGCATGATGCCCTGATCCGTCAGATCATCTATACCGGCAGTGTGCTGTTCATCGAAATTCCGCTGGGCATTGGCATCGCGCTAACGCTACCGCGCAAAGGCTGGGGTGTTTCGGCCTGCATGGTTCTTCTGGCCCTGCCGCTATTAATTCCATGGAACGTGGTTGGCACCATCTGGCAAATTTTCGGCCGGGCCGATATTGGTCTTGGCGGTTATACGCTCAACATGCTTGGCATAAGCTATAACTACAGCCAGAACCCGATGGATGCTTGGATTACCGTCCTTGTCATGGATGTGTGGCACTGGACCAGTCTGATTGTTCTACTGTGCTATGCCGGTCTTCGCTCAATCCCGGATGCTTATTATCAGGCAGCCAAGATTGACGGCGCGTCGAACTGGGCCGTGTTCCGGTTTATCCAGCTTCCGAAAATGCAGTCTGTCCTCGTGATCGGTGTTTTGCTGCGCTTTATGGACAGCTTCATGATCTACACCGAGCCCTTCGTGCTTACGGGCGGCGGACCGGGTACAGCAACCACATTTCTCAGCCAGTTTTTGGTCACGATTGCTGTAGGTCAGTTCGATCTTGGTCCGGCTGCAGCATTCTCGCTGATCTATTTCCTGATCATTCTGCTGGTTTGCTGGGTTTTCTATACCGTCGTAATGAACGCCGGAAAGCGGGAGGAACAATAAAATGCGGTTCCAGAAACGTCATATCGCACTTCTTCTTTATATCGTGTTCCTGTTGCTGCCGATCTATTGGCTGTTCAACATGTCGATCAAGACCAATTCGGAAATCCTGGGCGCAATGACCCTGTTCCCGGATAATCCGACGCTGGCCAACTACGCGACCATCCTGACCGACCCGGCATGGTATTCGGGCTATATCAACTCGATGATCTATGTCGGGATCAACGTCGTGATTTCGCTTCTGGTCGCCCTGCCTGCGGCATATGCTTTCTCGCGCTACAACTTCACTGGTGACAAGCATCTGTTCTTCTGGCTCCTGACCAACCGCATGGCACCGCCTGCCGTGTTCCTGCTGCCTTTTTTCCAGCTTTATTCAAGTGTCGGTCTGTTTGACACCCATATTGCTGTGGCGCTTGCACACTGCCTGTTCAACGTGCCGCTAGCGGTCTGGATTCTCGAAGGTTTCATGTCGGGCATTCCAAAGGAAATCGATGAAACTGCCTATATCGACGGTTATTCCTTCCCGCGCTTCTTCACCACGATCTTCATTCCACTGATCCGTTCGGGCATCGGTGTGACGGCCTTCTTCTGCTTCATGTTCAGTTGGGTTGAACTGTTGCTGGCCCGCACCCTGACTTCGGTCGATGCCAAACCGATCGTGGCCACCATGACCCGTACTGTGTCGGCATCGGGGCTTGATTGGGGTGTTCTGGCGGCTGCGGGTGTTCTGACAATCGTGCCTGGCGCGTTGGTGATCTGGTTCGTTCGCAACTACATCGCCAAGGGCTTCGCGATGGGTCGCGTGTAATCGGAAAACAGGAAGGAATAAAACAATGACTTGGATGGCCTGGACCCCGATTACCGCCGTGTTCTTTTCCTGCATCATCCTGATGCTTATCGGAATGGGAATATGGCAGGCGGTCTCACCGACTGTTCCGCGCCGGGGCTTTTTACCTCTGACGACAACCCGTGGGGATCGCCTTTTCATCAGTTTGCTCGGTGCGGCCTATATCCATCTTGGCTTTATGGCATTTAGCGATGCCGCCATCTGGATCGCATCCATCGTCGCCCTTTTCTGGCTCATCATCGTGATGCGCTGGGGCTGAACAATCCGGAACGGTACCGTTTCCTGCAACGGCGCTGTTCCCTTCGTCATTCATCGCGACGGGTAATGTCTTCCCCCGTCATCGGTGAACCGGATTTTTCCGGAAGTGCAATGGAAGACAACCAGGGAGGAACGACATGATCGTCAAAGCCAAAGGCTCCTCTGCCATTCTCAAAGGCAGTGCAGTTGCGGTCGCACTCGGTCTTGCGGTATTTGCCAATCCGGCAGCTGCAGACCAGTACACCGACGCGGCAAAAAAATGGATCGATAGCGAATTCCAGCCGTCGAGCCTTGATAAAGATGCCCAGATGGCCGAACTCGAATGGTTCATCAAAGCAGCCGAGCCGTTCCGCGGCATGGAAATCAACGTGGTGTCCGAAACCATCACCACGCATGAATATGAAAGCAAGGTTCTGGCCAAGGCCTTCTCGGAGATCACCGGGATCAAGCTGACCCATGACCTGATCGGTGAAGGCGATGTGATCGAAAAACTGCAGACCCAAATGCAGTCCGGTCGTAACATTTATGACGCTTACATCAATGACTCCGACCTGATCGGTACGCATTCGCGTTACGATGCGGTCGTTCCGCTGACCGACTTCATGGCAGGCGAAGGCAAGGACGTTACCTCGCCGACGCTCGACCTTGAAGACTTCATCGGCCTGTCCTTCACCACCGGTCCGGATGGTAAACTTTACCAGCTTCCCGACCAGCAGTTCGCGAATCTTTACTGGTTCCGCTATGACTGGTTCCAGCGTGAAGACCTGCAAAAGCAGTTCAAGGACAAATACGGCTATGACCTGGGTGTTCCGGTCAACTGGTCGGCCTACGAAGACATCGCCGAATTCTTCACCAATGACGTGAAGGAAATCGACGGTAAAAAAGTCTATGGTCACATGGACTACGGCAAAAAAGACCCGTCTTTGGGTTGGCGCTTTACCGACGCATGGCTTTCGATGGCTGGCGCCGGCGACAAGGGCATCCCGAACGGCCTTCCGGTTGATGAATGGGGTATCCGCGTTGAGGGCTGCGCACCTGCAGGTTCCAGCGTCACCCGTGGCGGGGCGGCAAACGGCCCTGCGGCTGTCTACGCTCTGACCAAATACATCGACTGGCTCAAAGCCTATGCCCCGCCAGAAGCAGCCGGCATGACCTTTGGCGAAGCCGGCCCGGTTCCGGCACAGGGCCAGATCGCCCAACAGATCTTCTGGTACACCGCCTTCACCGCCGATATGGCGAAAAAAGGAACCCCGGTTGTAAACGAAGATGGCACGCCGAAATGGCGTATGGCACCGTCGCCGCACGGGCCGTACTGGGAAGAAGGCATGAAGCTTGGTTATCAGGACGTGGGCTCCTGGACCTTGATGAAGTCCACCCCGCCGGAACGCCGTCAGGCAGCGTGGCTGTACGCGCAGTTCGTAACCTCGAAAACGACCTCGCTGAAAAAGACCCTGACCGGCCTGACCCCGATCCGTCAGTCTGACCTGGACACCCAGGCCATGAGTGACATCGCGCCGAACTGGGGCGGTCTGGTTGAATTCTATCGTTCCCCGGCCCGCGTCCAGTGGTCGCCAACCGGTACCAACGTTCCGGATTACCCGAAACTGGCTCAGCTCTGGTGGCAGAACGTTGCCGAAGCTGTAACCGGCGAACGGACACCGCAGGAAGCCATGGATAACCTCGCAACGGCCATGGACCGCGTTCTGGAACGTCTCGAACGTGCAGGCATCGGTGGTGAATGCGCACCTAAACTGAACGAGGAACAGGACGCCCAGTACTGGTTCGACCAGCCTGGTGCTCCGAAGCCGAAACTTGATAATGAAAAACCGCAGGGTGAGACCGTCAAATACGACGATCTGATCGCGGAATGGAGTGCTGCCCAGCAATAACCCGGGCTTCACAACTGGGGGTGCCGGGGGTGATTTATCATCCCCGGCCGTCCCACCAATTTCTCCAACAACTTATTTTTTCGTACCAATTTCAAAACACGATCCGGCTTTTATGGATCGATAAAAACCGAAGACATCCGGCAAACCGGATGCAAGGTCCCTCACAGGGAATGTCTGGCTCATGGCGGGCAAGACAGGGAGGAAACAGTGAATACCGCGATTAAAAAACGTCGCGCTGGCCTTGGCATTCAAGGTCGGCTCATGGCTTCTTTTGCCCTGATTCTGGTGCTGGCCGGTATTTCATCGGTGGTTTCCTGGATCTCATTTGGCAACAGTCGTGCGCTTGTCGCCGACATCACCACCGACAGTCTGCCTTCGATCATCCGGCAGATGGAACTTGCCATGGATGGTGTCGGGCTGGCAGCTCAGGCTCCGGTTCTGGCCACATCACGCAATGCAGATGAACTGACTGAAACCGAGGCACGCCTCGATACCCTGATCCGCAATGCCCGCAGCCGCCTTGACGAAATTGCCGCAACCAATCCGGAACCCCTGATGTTGCCGGTGGCCCCGGCTGTTAGCGAAACGGACGTAATCGTAGGCGACGCCGAAACCACGGCACAAACCCTTGCCATCGATGCGATTGAAACCCTGACCGCACAGCTTGACGATATTGTCACTCGCCGCAACACGCTGCATGAATTGACCATGCAGCGGCTTGAACTTGAAAAGCAGCGCGGTGATCTGACCCTTGATATGGTCTTTGCCTATAGCGACCTTTCGGAATTCATCAATCCGCTGGTCGAGGTTGTCGATATCGATGTCTCGCGCGGCATATCGCGAGTTGCCGGGGGCAACAACGATGCGGCGGGTGAACTTGAAGAAACCATCAAATTTTCCCAATTGATTTCCGAAATCCGTGCCAATGTGAACCTTGCATTCGGCATGTTGACTGCGGCCATCGCCGTGCCAGAAGGCGATGCCATGGACGAGGTCCGCAATCAATGGAGCTGGGCGGAACTGCGCATTTCGGATGCGCTGGAAAAACTGCCCGATAACAATGATGGCACCCAGATCAAAAAACTGGCCGAGGCATTGCTGGTTTATGGCGCAGGCAAAGACAGCGTTTTTGATCTGCGCGAAACCGAATGGGACAACCAGTACAAGACAGAACAGACCCTTGACGCGACCCTGACCAGCGCCGAAGCACTAAGCGTATCCATCTCACAACTGGTCGATGCCAAACGTCTTGAGGTCGATAGCAGCGCTGCCAATGCCCTGTCGCAGGTGGTTCGCGATCAGCAGGTGATCGCCTTGATCGGTATTGCGGTTGTGGTGATCTCGCTTCTGATCCTGATTTTCTATGTCCGTGGCAACCTGATCAAACGACTGCTGCGTGTGATTGACGGTATGCGTCGTGTTGCAAATGGCGATCTTTCGACCGAGGTTCGCGATACTGGTCGCGATGAAATCGGTCGCATGGCCGAAATTCTGGGACAGTTCCGCGAAACCAGTCTTGCCGCCCAGCGGGCCGAGGAAAATGTCGCCCGTGAACGCGAAATCGCCGAAACTGAGCGGCGTCGCGCCATGCTGGAACTGGCCGACGCGTTTGAGGCATCGGTGATGCAGGTCGCAAAGGATGTGTCACGCGAAGCAGAAAACATCCAGACCACATCCAATCAGGTGCGCGAACAGGCCGAAATCGCCTCCAGCAATGCCACCGGCGTTGCCGGTGCGTCCGAGGAAATATCGATCAATATGGCGTCCGTTTCCGACGCGGCACAATCGCTGTCTGAACGCGTGCGCGATACCGGCCTTCGTGCCCAGCAATCGGTGAATGCCGCCACCAACGCGGTCGATGCCGCCCGCCACACCAGCGAAACCATGCACGAACTTGAAACCGGGGCGCAGGAAATCGGCGAAATCCTTAACCTTATTCAGGATATCGCCGCCCAGACCAACCTTCTGGCCCTGAATGCAACAATCGAGGCCGCCCGTGCAGGCGACGCTGGCAAAGGCTTTGCCGTCGTCGCACAAGAGGTCAAAAACCTTGCCAATCAGACCGGTACGGCCACTGACCGGATCGCCCAGCGCATCACCGGTATCCAGACAACAACCGGTGTCGCGGTACAGGCCATCGCCACCATCCGCGATAGCATCACCGGCATTCACGAAACGGTCGGCGAAATGTCTGCGGCCGTCGACGAACAGCAGGAATTCGTCGCCGAGATCGCCAGCAACGTCGAACAATCCGCCACCGCCGCCAGCGAAATGAATGGAACGATTGCCCAGATTAGCACCGCCGCAGACGACAATCTGCAGGCCGTCGATGGCCTGCGTCAGGCAACAGATCGCCTGCGCCTTCAATCCGACGATCTCGGAAAACGCGTGCGCGATTTCCTTGCCTCCATCCGGTCCGAGCAAACGGCAACAACACGCCACCAAAGCAACGAAACCACCGATGAAGCCTCCCTCCCGTGAGCGCACCTGTCCGGGGCCCGATAAGGATGCCCTTCCGCCGAACATCACGGTCGGGTCCCGGAATTTTTTCGCCCGGTTTCATTGGTCAACAAAAAACGATACACAGGAAACAGCATGAAAAATTCGATCGCGCATATCCTGAAGTCCTCGGTTGTCACGGCAGGCATCACGCTGTGCCTGATGGCGACGGCAACCGCTGCATCTCCGCTTGATGAAGGGGTGAAATCCTATCGTCACGGCAATTTCGAAGACTCGGCCAAAACCTTTGCCCCCCTTGCCAAACAGGGCAACGCCACCGCGCAATATCTGCTGTCCTGCCAGATGATCAACGGCATCGGCGTTCCAACCGATCAGTCTGCGGGCTGGGCCATGATGGAAGCCGCCGCCAATAACGCCCAACCGGATGCCAGCATGGTTCTTGCCCGCCGGTTGGAAGCTACGAACGGTGACAAGGAAAACATCAAGTCACTTTATATGACCGCCGCCGAACAAAAGCAGACACAGGCCATGCTGTGGCTTGCCCTGGATGCGATTGATCAGGGGCATACGGCGCGTGCCAAAGAACTCCTGACGGATGCCTGGAACGAAGGCGACCCGCGCGCGGCAACCCTGCTTGCCACCCGCTTTGCCGAAAATGACGAAGACCGCATCAGCTATCTTTCCGCTGCGGCAGAAAAGGGCGAACTGCGCGCTGCTGCCTATCTTGCCGAAATTTCGCGTGAAAAGGATGATCGCGTCGGGGCTGTTGGCTGGTGCGCGATTGCATCCGGCCTGCCCGGCCATGCGGCCAATGTCGACTGGAAAGAAATCGGCATGGCGGTTGAGCGAACCTGCGCAAAATATGACGAGGACCTTAAACCCGCTGCACGCGCGCAAAATCGTACCAATGTCGACCAGTTCCTGTCTGACTTCTTTTCCGACTACAAAGCCTGGAAGCCTTGGCGCCCCTGCGCTGTTCGCTGATTATCGATCAGTCAGATTGATCAGGCTTGCCAGCACGGCATCCATCGCCTTCAGGTCGGTTGGCGTATTGATGTTGATAAAGGACTTACCCTGACCCGGCCTAACCGGGAAATCGACGACAACAGCATCGGCAACGCGCAACACCCCGCCAACCCGGCGGTCACCTGACGCCAATTGCCACATAATAATCTCGTCCGTATTGCGATGCCAAACGGCCGAAAGATAATGATCCCGCCCGGCATGGCTGGCGAAGGCTGCTTTTTTACCGGCATCTGTCGCGGCCTTGATCAATTGCAGGGTCATATCATCGGGCACAATCGGGCAGTCGACCGGGAACGATACCAACCAGTCGATATCATCGGGCAATGCCGACAATCCCCCCAGAATACCGCCCAACGGCCCGTGCCCCGGTTCGGGTTTGTCCGGAATGACTGGCAAATTGAATGCCGCAAACAGCGATGCGTCTTCGTTACTTGCAATCATCAGATGATTGCATTGCCGGGCGGCTGCGCTGATCGTATGCGCGATCAAGGGCTTGCCTGCCAACTCACGGAACGGCTTGTTCCCACCCATGCGTCGCCCCGCCCCCCCGGCAAGGATCAATCCGGCAGCTTTGGGGTGATCGGATAGGTTCTTCGCATTGGTTGACATGGGCAGAATAACGTCCGTTCATTTTGATCAGGATGGCATGGCAGCATTGCCCACGGGGCATTTGCCGTGGGGGTATTTTGCCCCTATATCCAAGTCAAAGACAATGACAGCTTGCTGTCACGCGATCGGACGACCGAATACGCCTGATGATGACGACCGGGGACGGCCCCTTTGAATTAGGAGGCCGTTATGGCTTGGATTGCATTGCTTTTGGCCGGAATTCTCGAAGTCTGTTGGGCTGCTGGTCTTAAATATTCTAATGGTTTTACCAGACCCGTTCCGACAATTTTCACCCTGATTACCATGGCCGGAAGCTTCTGGCTTCTGACCTTTGCCATGCGCAGCATTCCGCTCGGCACCGCTTACGCAATATGGACCGGGATCGGTGCGGTTGGAGCGGTTATATTTGGCATAATCGTCCTTGGCGAAACCCTCAGCCTTGCGCGGATCATGTCCATTGGCCTTATCCTTGCGGGGATCATCGGGCTAAAGCTTTTCCAACCGGCCTGAATAAAACGGGCGGACCTCAGGCCGCCCGTTTTCCAAATCCCCTCGAGTGCGGCTTCAATCACACGCCCGCCGGAATTCCGCTGCGTTCCACCTTGCGCGGAGACGTGAGCTCCTTCCATTTCGAAAGCGCCTTGTTGACAGCCGGGTAAGGTTCGCGCGGGACGAACTCCCCATCACCGCATTTACCAACGACGATGCCCTCTTCGGCCGCAATCCGACCACGGCTGATGGTATAGCGCGGCAAGCCCGTCACCTCATGCCCTTCGAACACGTTGTAATCGATTGCCGATTGCTGATGTTCAGCCGTAATCGTTTTTGATGCCTTCGGATCCCAGACAACAAGGTCAGCATCCGCACCGACAAGGATCGCCCCTTTACGCGGATAGACATTCAGGATTTTTGCGATATTGGTCGAAGTCACGGCGACAAATTCGTTCATCGTCAAACGACCGGTATTGACTCCATAGGTCCACAGCAACGGCATGCGGTCTTCAAGGCCGCCCGTACCGTTCGGGATTTTCGTGAAATCGCCAACGCCCATACGTTTCTGCTTCGTGGTAAAGGCACAATGGTCGGTCGCAACGACCTGCAAACTGCCCGATGCCAGACCGTTCCAAAGACCGTCCTGATGCAGTTTGCTGCGGAAAGGTGGGGACATGACGCGACGGGCCGCGTGATCCCAGTCCGCGTTGGCATATTCGCTTTCATCCAAAACCAGATGCTGGATCAGCGGTTCGCCAAACACGCGTTTGCCATTGGCCCGTGCGCGACGAATGGCTTCATGCGCCGGTTCACAGGACACATGCACGATATAAAGCGGCACATTGGCCATGTCGGCAATCATGATCGCACGGTTACACGCCTCGCCCTCGACATCGACAGGGCGGGAATAGGCATGTGCTTCTGGCCCGTTATTCCCTGCCTCAAGCAAGCGTTGCTGAAGGGTCGCTACCACATCGCCGTTTTCGGCATGAACCAGCGGCATCGCGCCCAGTTCCGAACAGCGCGAGAAGGATGCGAACATTTCGTCGTCATCAACCATCAACGCGCCCTTATAGGCCATGAAATGCTTGAAGGTGTTGATGCCCTTTTCCTCGACAACGATTTTCATCTCGTCAAAGACCTGCTCGCCCCACCATGTGATCGCCATGTGGAACGAATAATCGCAAACCGCCTTGGTCGATTTGTTATCCCACGCCTGAAGTGCTTCAAGCAGCGACTGATTGGGGGCAGGCAGGCAGAAATCGACAACCATCGTTGTGCCACCGGCAACGGCGGCCTTGGTGCCGCTTTCAAAATCGTCTTCGGAATAGGTGCCCATAAAGGGCATTTCAAGATGGGTGTGCGGGTCTATCCCGCCGGGCATGACATAGCAGCCGTCGGCATCAAGAACCTTGTCCCCGGTCAGGTTCTGACCGATCGCGGCGATCTTGCCATCTTCAATCAGGATATCGGATTTGTATGTCAGATCGGCGGTAACGATTGTTCCGCCACGAATAACCATGGACATGGGTGGCTCCTTGTCTGTCAGTCTGTCGTAAGGCCCGGAACGTTGCGGGAAAGCCCGGCATCCCTGCCCGTTTCCAGTTTCGTCAGATGGTTTGTCCCCCGGCAGGATTGTTGCACCTGCCGAGGGATCGGATCGTTACATTGACGCCTTGTCGGTAACGGCGTGGGTCCATGCGCCTTCCGGCTCTTTGGTGATAACCGGATCGGAACCGCCCGACAGAAGGCTATCCACGGTGCGCTGATAGGCCGCCTCGTCAAGTTTGCCATCGTCATCAAGCAGCTTGGCGATTTCCTGCATCATGCGGATCTGGTGCTTTTCTGTCTGCGCACCAGTTGCGTCGTTATCCAGAACGATCATCGCGGCGTCTTCCGGGTTTTCCTTTGCCCACTGCCAGCCTTTCATGCTCGCAGCAACAAAACGGCCCATCTTCTCGACAAATGCCTCGTCTTTCAGATTGTCTTCAAGAACATAAAGGCCGTCTTCAAGCGTCGCGACACCCTGATCTTCGTATTTGAAGACGTTCAACTGATCTTCGGTGATACCGGCATCAATGACCTGCCAGTATTCGTTATAGGTCATGGTCGAAATGCAGTCAGCCTGCTTTTGCAGCAATGGATCAACGTTGAAGCCCTGCTTAAGAACCGTAACGCCGTTTTCCCCGCCATCGGTCGGAATGCCAAGCTTCGACATCCAGCTCAGGAAAGGATATTCATTGCCAAAGAACCAGACTCCAAGGGTCCGGCCCGGGAAATCATCCGGGCTTTCAACACCGGTTTCCTTAAGGCAGGTCAGCATCATGCCCGACTTGGCAAAGGGCTGTGCAATGTTGACCAGCGCAACACCCTTTTCACGCGATGCCAGTGCGGATGGCATCCAGTCGACGATCACGTCCGCACCACCACCGGCAATAACCTGCGGCGGGGCAATATCCGGGCCGCCCGGATTGATCGTGACATCAAGATCGGCTTCTTCGTAAAAGCCTTTGTCGAGCGCCACATAGTAACCGGCGAACTGTGCCTGGGTTACCCATTTAAGCTGCAGGGTGACTTCGTCCGCTGCCATCGCCGAAAACGATGCCATACCGACACTTAACCCTAACGCAGTCGCAAATATTTTCTTCATTCGTCGATGTCTCCTCAGGTTATTGTCAAGTCCTCCCGACGGGCCGTCTTTTGATGCCTTTAATGGCGACGTACCCGAAATGACGGATGCCATGACGTCGCCTTTCTTTCGACGTAGGCCACAGCTCCGTAAAAGGCGGTCCCCGCCAGGGCCGCCAGTGCGATTTCCGCCCAGACCATATCGACATTCATCCGCCCGACTTCGGTCGAGATACGGAACCCCATGCCAACAATCGGGGTGCCGAAAAATTCGGCAACGATGGCGCCAATCAGCGCAAGCGTGGAATTGATTTTAAGCGCGTTGAAAATAAACGGCATTGCGGCAGGCAACCTAAGCCGGAACAGGGTAGACCAGTAACCCGACGCATAAGTCGCCATCAGATCCTTTTCGAGTGCCCCAGCAGCAGCAAGCCCCGTCACGGTATTCACCAGCATCGGGAAAAACGTCATGACCACAATCACGGCTGCCTTGGATTGCCAGTCAAACCCGAACCACATCACCATGATCGGCGCGACGCCGATGATCGGCAAGGCCGACACCATATTGCCCAGCGGCAAAAGACCGCGTTTCAGGAACGGTACCCGGTCAACCGCAATCGCAACGATAAAGGCACTGCCACAACCGATCACATAACCGCTAAGCACAGCCTTGATGAAAGTCTGATGGAAGTCAGCCGCCAGAATATCGGTCGAATTGACAAACCGTAACCCGATGGCGCTTGGTGCAGGCAACAAAACCTGCGGCACGCCGAAACCGGCCACGATCACTTCCCAAAGGAACAGCAACCAGAAGCCAAATGCGATTGGTACCAGAATATTGGCCGATTGCTGTTTGGCAGTTTCAAGGCTGCGATAGCGTGCAACTGCATCAATCCCCCGCCAGACAAACGCCCAAAGCGACAGGATAAACAACCAGAACCCGGTCGCGGCATGACCGGCAATACCATGATCATAAAGTACTGCAATCGCCTGCCAGCAGCCAAACACCGCTATCGCCAGAATGATCGCCGCATACTGAATGCGCCCCACACCAAGCCAGGTAAAGGCCGCACCGGTAATTACGCATAATGCCATCGCCACGGCAATTCCGGGAATGTCGCTGACAAAGGCGATCTGTTTGCCGCTGTCCATATCAACCCCACTCAGCGGAAAGATCAAGGCCAGCAATGCCGCGACTGCCGCAACCAGACAGAACTTATCGAGTTTGATATTGGTCATCCGCGTACTCCCATTCTGGCAAGTACACGGCGTTCACACCAGCCGACCATCACCACCATGATCGCGGCAACAAAGGCCGCCGTCAGCAATGCCGACCATATCTGGATCGTCTGCCCATAGTAAGACCCGGCCAAAAGGCGTGCTCCCAGCCCTGCCTGTGCCCCCGTCGGCAATTCACCGACAATCGCGCCGACCAAACTGATCGCAATCGCGACCTTCAGACTGGCAAACAGATAGGGCATTGCCGATGGTAAACGCAACGACCAGAAGGTCTGCCATTTCGATGCGTTATAGGTCCGCATCAGATCAAGCTGGATCACCTGCGGCGACCGCAACCCCTTGACCATGCTGATCGTTACCGGGAAGAAACATAGATATGTTGAAATAATCGCCTTTGGCACCAGCCCCTTAAGTCCAATCGCGCCCAGCACAACGACAATCATCGGCGCAATGGCAAGAATCGGAATGGTCTGGGATGAAATCACCCACGGCATCAGGCTTTTTTCAAGTGTCACCACATGAACAATCCCGACCGCCAGCAGAATGCCAAGTGCGGTTCCTGCTACAAACCCAAGAAGGGTCGAGGAAAGAGTGACCCAACTATGGTAAACCAGCGACCGTTTCGACGTGATCGCGGTCGCGAAAATGGTTTTATACATTTCCTGTGCGACCTGATGCGGGGCCGGAAGGATCGGCCGTTCCTGTGCGAGCGTGTCTCCGATCAACTGGGTAGGTGTCCAGCTTTGTTCCGCGCGATTATAACGGTCAATCTGGGTTGGCGCGTTCAGGAAAATCGCACCCGCATACCAGATGACAAACAGCGCAATCAAAACCACAATCACCGGACCAGCCTGCCCGGACATCATACGCGACCAAAGCGATGTCCCGCCCATCACACCATTCATCGTTGCGGCATTACTCGTCATAGCTATGCCCCGCCCTAAGCCCTTCACGCACACGATGGGCCACTTCCAGAAATTCTGGCGTTTCGCGGATATCAAGGCCGCGATCCTTCGGGAAATCGGTTTTGATCACATCAATGATCCGGCCCGGCCTTGGCGACATCACAACGATCTTGGTAGAAAGATAGACGGCCTCGGGGATCGAATGGGTGACAAATGCAACTGTCTTGTTCGTCCGCGCCCACAGTTTCAGAAGCTGTTCATTCAGATGATCACGAACAATTTCATCCAGCGCCCCGAACGGCTCGTCCATCAGAAGCAAATCGGCATCAAAGCTTAGCGCACGCGCAATCGATGCACGTTGCTGCATCCCGCCCGAAAGCTGCCAGGGGAATTTCTTTTCAAACCCGTTCAGTTCAACAAGTTTAAGTGCCTCGTGCCCCCGCTTGATCCTTTCCTCACGAGAAATTTCCATAATTTCCAGCGGCAGGGTCACGTTGCGTTCAATCGAGCGCCACGGCAAAAGGGCCGGTGCCTGAAACACATAACCATAGGCACGATTTTCGCGTGCTTCCTGAGGTGAAACACCGTTGATCGAAATATCGCCACCCGTGGCTTTTTCCAAATCGGCAATCACACGTAACAGCGTGGTCTTGCCGCAGCCCGACGGGCCGATAAAGGAAACGAACTCGCCGCGTTCGATTTTCAGATCAACATCAGACAGGGCATAGACCGGCCCGTCAGCGGTTTGAAAGGTCAACGACAGTTTTTGAATATCAACAACTGCGTCGGTGGATGCGGGCATTTGCGCCACATTATTGACGACTGCTTTTAACGTCATGGGGTATCCCCTGATCGAATGTCTCTCTAAAGCCTCCCTCAGGGTCGTTGCCCTGAACCTTGCCGACTTGTCTTTTGCCCGGTCATTTGGCGCCGGATTATAAAATGTCGGTCAAAGCAAAACGGCGAGCGGGGCAGATGCTCCGTTCACCGTTAAATCTCAGTTGCCGTCAGTCAGGCGGGTATAGGTCGAAGGCCGACGGTCGCGGAAAAACTGCCATGTGTTCCGGACTTCACGTACCATGGACATATCCATGTCATGCACGATCAGTTCGTCCTCATCGCGCGATGCTTCCTTTTCAATCACGCCGCGCGGATTGACAAAATAGCTTTGACCGTAAAACTCGCCGATATCCCAAGGCATTTCGCGGCCAACACGATTGATCGCCCCGATATAGCATCCATTGGCAACCGCCGATGCAGGCTGTTCCAGCTTCCACAGATGTTCGGAAAGCCCCGCCACGGTTGCCGAGGGGTTGACGATATACTCAGCACCATTAAGCGCCAGCGCACGCCACCCTTCAGGAAAATGCCGGTCGTAGCAGATATAAACGCCAAGTTTGCAATATTGGGTATCAAACACCGGCCAGTCCGAAACGCCAGGTTTAAAGAAGAACTTTTCCCAAAAACCGGCGACCTGCGGGATATGGGTTTTGCGATATTTGCCAAGATAAGTCCCGTCGGCATCAATCACGGCGGCGGCGTTATAATATACACCGGTAATTTCCTGCTCGTAGATCGGAACAACGATAACCATCTTGTGCTTTTTGGCCAGTTCGCACATCAGTTGCGTGGTTGGGCCGTTCGGGATTTCCTCTGCCGCAGCGTACCATTTCGCATCCTGGCTCGGACAGAAATAGGGCTGGGTAAAAACTTCCTGAAAACACAGAACTTGCACACCCTGACGCCCTGCCTCTTCGATATAGGGCAGATGCGCGTCGATCATGGCCTGACGAATTTCGTCTGGCGACTGTTCGGTTGAACCCTTAAGGCTCATTTGAATCAGTCCGCCTCTCAGCATAGACATCCGAGATACCTCCTTGATCTGATATGTGCCATATGCCGGCTTTTGCCGGTCTTGTGGCTTGGTCCGGTCTGCGCCCCCAATTCCCATGATCGGACGCAAACCGGAAAATCGTGAAACGTAACGTTTCTTAGGAGCTTTCGCCCAACCTGCCCGCAATGGAACAGGGCTGAAATCAGTTCTTAGTCAATTTCCTTCAACACGTCGCGCAGCGTGCCAAACAGCTGATCGATATGAGATTTTTCTATGATCAGCGGCGGCGAAAGCGCAATGATATCGCCCGTTGTGCGGATCAGAATGCCCTTCTCGAATGCCTTAAGGAACGCGCTGAAGGCCCGTTTGGTCGGGAAACCTTCGATCCCTTCAAGCTCGATCGCACCGATCAGACCAAGGTTACGGATATCCTTGACCTTTGGCAGATCAATCAGGCTGTGAACCGCATCTTCCCAATACTGTCCAAGCTCCTTGCCCTTCTGATACAGACCTTCTTCTTCGTAGGTTTCAAGGGTGGCGAGAGCAGCAGCACAGGCAACCGGGCTGCCTGAATAGGTATAGCCGTGGAACAGCTCGATCATGTTTTCCGGGCCGGTCATAAAGGCATCGTGGATGTCATCGGTTGTAAAGACTGCCCCCATCGGGATCGTACCGTTGGTAAGCCCCTTTGCCGTCGTCACCAGATCAGGCTGAACACCGAAATAGTCAACGGCAAACGGGGTGCCAAGGCGACCGAAACCGGTAATGACCTCATCAAAGATTAGAAGAATACCGTGTTTGGTGCAAATTTCGCGCAGGCGTTCCAGATAGCCCTTTGGCGGGATCAGAACACCGGTCGATCCTGCAACCGGCTCGACAATTACAGCCGCGATGGTTGACGGATCATGAAGCGCACAAATACGTTCCAGATCATCGGCAAGAAACGCGCCATGTTCCGGCTGGCCGCGAGTAACGCCGTTTTCATCAGGCAGATAGGTGTGACGGATATGGTCAACCCCGCCCAGCATCTGGCCAAAGGTTTTGCGGTTTCCCGAAATACCGCCAACAGAAATACCGCCGAAGTTGACACCGTGATAGCCGCGTTCACGACCGATCAGACGGGTCCGCTGCCCATCCCCGCGTGCCCGGTGATAGGCAATCGCGATCTTAAGCGCAGTTTCAACCGATTCTGATCCGGAATTGGTATAAAAAACATGGTTCAGATTGCCCGGCATAAGCTGCGCCAGACGGCTGGCAAGCTCGAACGCCTTGGGATGGCCCATCTGGAATGCCGGGGCATAATCCAGTTCGTCCATCTGCGCCTTGACCGCCTCGACGATCCTGGGGCGTTTGTGACCGGCATTGCAACACCAAAGCCCGGCAGTACCATCCAGAATCTGGCGGTTGTCATCGGTCTGGTAATACATGCCTTCCGCGCTGACAAGCATACGTGGGGCCTGCTTGAACTGGCGGTTCGCCGTAAACGGCATCCAGAATGCCGAAAGATCGTTCGGTCGGCTGATTTTCGTGGTGGCTGTCATAAAAAGGTCTCCCGTACCTTTCTTGTGCTTCCCTGACATCGTTTTGGCAGGCCAAATCAATGTCCGACTTTGTTAACCACCCCGACTGAGCGATATGTCGCACATAGGGCGGTTTGGACTACACCTGATGAGGGTGCAGAAAAAATCGTTAGCACGGGAATCTCCCATGCACTAGCGCTTTAAAGTCACCGGGAACTGGTTTCGAATTTTCGACTGCCAAATGCCATTTCAGCGACCCTGATTTTTGTTTACGGCACCGAATTTCTGTTTATCTTTCACCGGTGTTGTTCAAAATTTTGGACATACCCGGTTGGTTCGGCGCGTATTTTAAGCTTGCTTTTTAGTATCTAAAGTAGAGATTATTTTAACCTGACCAAACGGTCAAGATAAATGACGCAATTTCGGGGAACGTCGATGACTGCAATCAAATCCGGGCTGAATGGCGCACACAAGGCCGCCATTCGTCAGGAAAACGAAGAGCAAATTCTCGCCGCTGCCGAACTGGTTTTTGCCGATTACGGCTTCAAGGGCGCAACCACTGCGCGGATTGCCGAAATTGCCAACGTGCCCAAGGCAAATGTGCATTACTATTTCAGCACCAAAGAAGCCCTTTATCGCCGTATCATGGAAGATGTCTGCGATCACTGGCTTGAAGCCGCGATGCAGTTTGACAACAGCCCCAACCCTGCCAAGGCGCTTCGCGGTTATATCGAGGCCAAGATGGATTTGTCTCGCGCCCGCCCGCACGGTTCGCGCGTTTGGGCACATGAAATCATCCGTGGTGCAAAATTCGCCAACGATTATATCTCGACCACGGTCAAAAGCTGGCTCGACGGTCGCGTTGTGGTGATCCGCCGCTGGATCGCCGAAGGCAAGATGGACGATATCGAACCCTATTCGCTGATGTATATGATCTTTGCCACCACCCAGCATTACGCCGACTTTGCCCGCCAGATTGAAATCTTTAACGATGACCAACCGCTTAGCGACGAACAGTTCGCCGAGGCCAAGGAAAATGTGGTCCGCATCATCCTCAAAGGTGTTGGTTTGATGTAAAAAAAGACCGGCACAAAGGCCGGTCCAGTCTGGAGTATTCAGGGGAGGTTCTTGATATCGCCTAAACCGATTGCGTCATGACCGTTTCATCGGCCTTGGCCAGAACGGCATGCAGAAGAACCTGCCCGCCTGCATCCGACCAGTGCTTGTGAACTTCCTCGATCTCGTTATGCGAAATGCCATCAACACACGGGATAAAGATCATTGCGGTCGGGGTCACCTGCGACAGATAGCACGCATCATGACCGGCACCCGACACAATCTCGCGCGCTGAATATCCGCCGATTTCAACAGCATTGCGGACCGCATCGACACAGGTTTTGTCAAACGGGACCGGGGCGTAATAGAAAATCTGTTCCAACTCGGTTTTAAGGCCGATTTCGGATGCGATCTTCTCCACCCCTTCGCGAAGAGCCTTATCCATATCGGCCAGAATCCCGTCATCGGGATGGCGGAAATCAACCGTAAAAAACACTTCGCCCGGGATCACGTTACGTGAATTGGGGTGTATCTGCATCATCCCAACCGTGGCACAGGCAAGCGGCGAACGATCCAGACCGATCCTGTTGACCAGATCAACCACCCGAGCAGCCCCCAGCAATGCATCCTTGCGGGTTTTCATCGGGGTCGGGCCAGCATGGGCTTCGACGCCGGTGAACTTGATTTCATACCAGCGCTGCCCTTGTGCATCGGTCACAATACCGATATCCTTGCCTTCATCTTCAAGGATCGGGCCCTGCTCGATATGCGCCTCGAAATAGGCCCCCATCGGATGGGCGTCAATCGTGGCTTCGTCATCGCCAAGGTAACCGATGCGTTTCAATTCCTCGCCCATTGTCTTGCCATCAACATCGGCCCGTGAATGACCGTATTCAAGGTCGAAAACCTTGGCAAAAACGCCCGATGCGACCATCGCCGGGGCAAAGCGCGACCCTTCCTCGTTGGTCCAGCAAACGACTTCAAGAGGTGCTTCGGTTTCGTATTTGGCTTCGTTCAGTGTCCGGATTACTTCAAGCCCCGAAAGCACGCCGTAAACACCATCATATTTGCCGCCTGTCGGCTGGCTGTCCAGATGACTTCCCATCACCACCGGTGGCAGATCGGGGTTGCGACCTTCACGACGGGCAAAGATATTGCCCATCTTGTCGATGCGGATCGTACAGCCCTCGGCCTTGCACCATTTGATGAACAAATCGCGGCTTTCACGATCAAGATCGGTCAGCGCCAGACGACAAACGCCATCCTTGGCGGTTTTGCCGATCTTTGCCATTTCCATCAGGCTGTCCCAAAGCCGGTCGCCATTGATCGACAGATTACGTACACTTGGTTGAATGGTCATCTAGATATCCTTTTGTCTGTCTTTCGGCTTCGGCGTTATTCAGCAGCCTGTCGCATCGGGTTCAACGGATGTTCCGGCCAGGTCATGTAAGGCTTGTCGGTTTTAACCGGTTCCATGGTGATGCAATCAGGGACCGGGCAGATGTGATAGCAAAGGTTGCAACCGACACATTCCTCGTCGATGACAACAAATTCGCGGTGCCCGTCTTCCTTCACATTCATCGCAATCGCCTGATGCGAAGTATCCTCGCACGCGATATGGCAACGGCCGCACTCGATACAATTGTCGGGATTGATCACCGCCTTGGTATCGAAATTCATGTTAAGCTCGTTCCAGTTCGCCACCTGCGGCACGGCCGCGCGCGTGAACTGTTCGACACTGGCATAACCCTTGTCATCCATCCACTGGCTCATACCGTCGATCAGGTCGTCAACAACCCGGAAGCCATAGATCATCGCGGCCGTGCAGACCTGCACCGCATTTGATCCCAGCGCCATGAACTCCACAGCGTCTTTCCATGTGGTAATGCCACCGATACCGGAAATATGCAGATCGCGGGTTTCCGGTGTGCGGGCAATTTCGGCCACCATGTTAAGGGCAATCGGCTTTACCGCAGATCCGCAATAACCGCCATGCGTGCCCTTGCCATCAACAATCGGCTCGGGAACCATGCTGTCCAGATCGACCGAAATGATCGAGTTAACGGTGTTAATCAGCGACACGGCATCCGCCCCGCCTTTTAACGCGGCCTCCGCCGACCAAAGGATGTTGGTGATGTTTGGCGTCAGTTTGGTAAAGACTGGAATATCAACCGCATCCTTGACCCAGCGCGTGACCTGTTCGACCATTTCAGGCACCTGCCCGATGGCCGATCCCATGCCGCGTTCGCACATGCCATGCGGGCAGCCAAGGTTAAGCTCAATGCCATGTACGCCGCTTTCGGCGATTTGCTGGGCAAGGTCCTTCCACGCCCGTTCTTCAATCGGGGCCATCATCGATCCGATGATAACATGATCGGGATATTCTTTACGGCATTCCCGGATTTCCTGAAGGTTGACCGAAAGCGGCCGGTCGGAAATCAGTTCGATATTGTTGATACCAAGCAAACGGCGATTCTGGTCATGATGCGCGCCGTAACGCGACGATACGTTGACCACCGGCGGATCAATCCCCAGTGTCTTCCAGACAACCCCGCCCCATCCGGCCTGGAATGCGCGGACAACGTTGTATTTCTTGTCGGTCGGCGGTGCGGAGGCCAGCCAAAACGGGTTCAGTGAATCGATCCCGGCAATTTTGCAGCTTAGATCAGCCATTTTCTCTCTCCCTTTCTGGCTTATGTGGTTTTGAGGAACGCATCAATGGCAATTGCGGCCTGTTTTCCGTCTTCGACCGACTGAACTGTCAGGTCCTCGCCACTTTTGATGCAATCCCCACCGGCAAAGATGCCAGAGGCGGTTGTCTGGTAATTTTCATCGACCACGATCTTGCCACCGGCAATTTCCATTCCGGCAAGGTCATCTGTTTTGATTTTCTGACCGATGGCCTTCAGGATCTGATCGGCGCGGATTTCAAATTTCTCGCCGGTGCCAACAAGCTTGCCGTCCCGAAGTTCCGTTTTCTCGAACTCTATGCCGATCAGTTTGCCATTGGCCTTGATCGCAACCGGTTTGGCCCAGTGGCGCACGACCACGCCATTGATCTTGGCCAGTTCCTGTTCATATTCTGTGGCCGACATATGTTCAGCCCCACGGCGATAGACCAACGTGACCTCGTCTGCACCAAGGCGTTTGGCCTGGATCGCGGCATCAACTGCAGTGTTGCCGCCGCCGATCACGATCACATTATTACCAACCGGCATGTCGGATTTCGGCTCGGTCTGACGAAGATGCTCGATAAAGGCAATTGCATCATCGACACCGTCAAATGCCTCTCCCGGCAGGCCAAGCTCGTTGGTCGCACCAAGCCCCACACCGACAAACACAGCATCATATCCGTCACGCAAAGCCCCAAGACTAATGTCACGGCCAAGCGCCTTGCAATATTCGATCCGGATGCCACCAATGCCCAAAAGGAATTCAACCTCGCGCTGGGCGAAATCATTGGTCATCTTGTACGCGGCCAGGCCATATTCATTAAGCCCGCCCGGCTTTGCCTTGGCCTCAAATACCGTTACATCATGTCCCAACATCGCTGCCCGATGCGCGCAGGAAAGCCCCGCAGGACCGGCACCGACCACCGCAATCTGTTTGCCGGTCAGAGGCGCGCGCTTGAACGGATGGGGCAAATCCCCCCGTGCCATCAGATGGTCAACCGCGTAACGTTGCAAACTGCCGATTTCAACGGCAATATCTTCGGACACATTGCGTACACAGGCCTGTTCACACAGCACCTCCGTCGGGCAGGCGCGCGCACAGGTGCCGCCCATGATATTGGCCGACAGGATGGTTTTGGCCGCCCCGTCCGGGTTGCCGGTGCTGATTTTACGAATGAAGCCCGGAATATCGATTGATGTCGGGCATGCCGTAACGCATGGCGCGTCATAGCAATACAGACAGCGATTGCTCTCGGCCATGGCCTGCAAGGTGGAATAAGGCGGATGCAGATCCGAAAATCCGTCATCGGCATCATTATGGCCGATATGGCTTGAAGCCCGGGCCGCACCTGATTTCGAAACTTGCTTGCCCTGCAAGATGGTCATGTTTTGTCTCCCTGCCAAAAAGGCGTCCTCTCCTAGCGTCAGCGAGAGACAAAACAAGAATGGCATCCTCAAAAGACTAGCCGCCCTGGAAGCCGGAAAGGGCTTCGGATGGATTTATGGCGTATGTGGACGGGCGGGCCCGGCCAACTCTGTGTCTTCTATCAATGACATTCTTGGCGTATCCGTCCGGCATATTGCCGGACTGTTTCCCAGTATTCGATCTGCCGCGCTTTTATGGAGTTTGGGTTATTCCCGGTTGATTGCGCGTACAGATGCCTCTCTCTGACCCATACAGCATGTCCAATCCTGATCATTTGGTCAAGATTAAAAATGCACGCAATTAAACTTGCAGTTTTATCCTGCATTTCTGCGCTTTTCATCTTGCGACAGCCGGAAGCTATAACGAATAGCTGTCCTTGACCGCTTCCATCACGACAAAGGTCGATGTGTGCGACACATATGGCAGTTCGGAAATCTTCTCGCCCAGCACACGTCGATAATCGCCAATATCGCGGCTGCGCACCTTGATCAGGTAATCAAACGCCCCCGCGATCATGTGGCATTGCTCGATTTCAGGCACGTCCCGAACGGCCTTGTTGAACGCATTAAGCGCCTCGGTCTTGGTATCGGTCAGGATCACCTGAACAAATGCAATATGGCTTGCCCCCATTTTCTCCGGATGAAGGATCGCCCGATAACCAAGGATGTGTTCACTTTCTTCCAGCCGTCGTAGACGCAGGGCACAGGGTGTTTTCGAAAGTCCGACGCGATGCGCCAGATCCGTAACCGTAATCCGGCCATTCATAGCAACTTCGCGCAGAACAGCCAGATCAATCTTGTCCAAAACACCCATTTGGCACCTCTAATGTAATTAAATTTCCTATTACAACGCAAATAATAAGTGAAATTACCCATCCATCAAATCAACTTTGGGAAAAACCACCTGTCCTAAAGTCGTATCATTAACCAACGGCAGCAAGCCGCTGGCCCGGGTCGCACAGGCATCAGCGACCAGCGGATGTCGGCAAGACCGGATCAAGTCCGGCGTAACGGGAGTGGAAAACCGACAACGAACAACTATCGCAAAAAGGGACTTCACCATGTCACAGACACCATCCGTAAAGCCGATCCTGATTGGCTATGACGGGACAGAGGCAGCAGACCGCGCGGTTCAATTTACCGCCAACCGGGCCGCCGCCGAAGGATGCCCGGTACATGTCATCTATGTTCTGGAATGGTCGCCATACAGCTTTCTATCGGCCCAGGAACTTGAAGAACGCCATCAACGCCGAACCGAAGAACTTTCCCGTGCCGAGGCGACGCTGGCCCCGGCACTTCGTGTTTTTACCGACCGCAATATCCCAATGACCTATGAGGTCAGATACGGCCATTCCGGCGAACTGATCTGCCAGATCGCCAAGGAAAAGAAGGCGACACAGATCGTCCTTGGCCGAAAGGGCGGCACAGCCCTGGGCGCGCGATTACTGGGCAGCCTTGCCCTGACACTGGTTCAGGCCAGTCCCGTGCCCGTCACCGTGGTGCCCTGAACACCACCGGGTTTGCAGTCAAATACATAAAACAATCAAAATCGGAGAGTTCTCATGTCTTGCCAGTACAGAGTCCCGGCGTGGGCCGCGGGCATAACGGCGACTATTTTTCCCTTCATGGCGATGGCGCAGGAAGGATCACTTGACCAGCGCATCAACGAAACCGTTGCACCGATCTCAAATGTCATTGCCGGTACAATTTTCTATTCCATCCCCATCGCGGGGAATGATTTCCCGCTCATCGTCGGCTGGCTCGTGATTGCCGCCGCCATTTTCACGCTTTATTTCGGCTTCGTGCAGTTCCGCAAATTCGGCCATGCGATTGCACTGGTGAAGGGTGATTATTCACATCCCGATGACGCGGGCGAAGTTTCGCATTTCCAGGCATTGGCGACGGCCCTGTCAGGTACCGTTGGCCTTGGCAATATTGCCGGTGTTGCCGTCGCGGTTTCCATCGGCGGACCGGGGGCGACATTCTGGATGATCCTTGCCGGTTTGATGGGCATGGCATCGAAATTCACCGAATGCACATTAGGGGTCAAATATCGTAATGAATATCCCGATGGTCGCGTATCGGGCGGGCCGATGTATTACCTTTCCAAAGGCTTGGCTGAAAAAGGCAAACCCGGACTGGGCAAGGCGCTCGCCATCCTCTTTTCGATCTGCTGCATCGGTGGTGCTGTTGGCGGCGGCAACATGTTCCAGGCCAATCAGGCCTTCCAGCAGGTTGTCAATGTCACTGGTGGTGAAAACAGCTTCCTTGCCGGAAGCGGCTGGTTGTTCGGCCTGATCATGGCTGTCATTGTCGGCTCGGTCATTATTGGCGGCATCAAATCGATTGCCAAGGTCACCGAAAAAATCGTGCCCTTGATGGCAATCATATATGTCACCGCCGGGCTTGTGATCATCATCAGCAATATCGGCATGGTCGGTCAGGCATTCAGCGACATTTTCGTCGGGGCCTTTACCGGGGCCGGTGTGGCCGGCGGGGTCGTGGGTGCCTTGATCCAGGGCTTCAAACGTGCAGCCTTTTCCAACGAAGCCGGGATCGGCTCGGCCGCTATCGCCCATTCGGCGGTACGAACCAAGGAACCGGTGACAGAGGGTTATGTCGCCCTGCTTGAACCGTTTATCGATACGGTCGTGATCTGCACCATGACCGCCCTTGTCATCACGATTAGCGGCGAACTCAATTCCGACCTGACCGGGGTTGAACTGACATCCGCAGCATTTGCTTCGGCATTTACATGGTTCCCGCTGGTGCTGGCCCTGGCCGTGGTCCTGTTTGCCTTTTCAACCATGCTGTCATGGTCCTATTACGGCCTGAAGGCCTGGACCTATCTTGTGGGTGAAGGCAAAGGCAAGGAGATCATCTTCAAACTGTTCTTCTGCCTGTGTGTCATCGTGGGGGCGAGCATGAGCCTCGGCCCCGTGATCGACTTCTCGGATTCCATGATCTTTGCCATGGCTATCCCGAACGTCATCGGCCTTTATCTGCTGATGTCGGTGGTACGCGGCGAAGTGAACCAGTACTGGGCGAAAATCGACCGCGGCGAAATCCGCAAGGTCGACAAATCCGCTGCTGCCGAAGCGGAAGCCTGATGATCTGATATTCAAGTTACCCCCTGCTATTATGGCAGGGGGTAATTTTCAGATTGCATCAATTGGCGGGCTTTGCAGATAAGCCAGCAGTAAATCGGCAACCGCCACGAAACTGTCGACATGGGCCCGTTCATGCCCGTGTGACGCATCAAGCCCGAAGCAGATCAGAGATGCTCGCGTGTCGTACCCGGCTTCAAGTGCTGATGCAACGTCACTGCGATAGAACTTGAACACGTCACGTGAATGCTCGATCCCGTTGACCTCGCACAAATCCAGTAAATGACGGTTCAGCTTTCGATCAAACGGGCCGGACATATCCATCATTGCGATGGTGACACCAAACTCGTTGGTATTCTGGCCCGGTGCAAATGTGCCATTATCCACCGCAACCAGTTCGGCAATATCGTCATACAAGATATGTGGGGCACCAAGGCCGACTTCCTCGGCAATGGTGAACAGCACATGACAATCGACCGGCAATTCGACGTTCCCCTGCTCCACCCCCCGCACGGCCGACAGAACGGATGCAACGCCCGCCTTGTCATCAAGATGGCGTGACACGACAAAACCGCTTTCGGTGAACTCGGCATTGGTATCAATCGCCACCATATCCCCGACATTGATGCCAAGGGCGATAACATCAGCACCATTGGAAACCCGCGCATCAATGCGCAGTTCAAGCTGTTCCCACCTGACCGGTTGACTATCTATTTCCGTATTGAATGTATGTCCCGACGCCTTGATGGTCAGGATGGTGCCGCGAAAGGTTTTGCCATGGTCGGCGTGGACGGTTACACGCGCCCCCTCGGCAAAGCGCGATGACCAATGTCCGATGGCGGAAACTTCCAACCGGCCATTATTCTTGATCCGTTTGACCATCGCCCCCAGCGTATCGAGATGCACGGCGACCGCCCGATCCGGCGATTTTCGTTTCCCAGCAAGATCAGCGCGGATCGCCCCGCGCCGGGTCAATTCGAACGGCACGCCCATTTCACGCAGTTCGTTGCACACAAATGCAACAATTTCGTCCGTCATGCCCGTCGGGCTATGAATGGCCAGCATCTTTGCCAGAACAGAACTCAGATATTGGCGGTCAATATGCGGGGCAGACATAATGTCTCCGTCTGGGTTGGATCAGTGTTTGGTTACAATCGACGAAAGAGCCTGCAATTCGGCACTTGGCGGCACATCGCGCGGCAGATCGATATTGCCAGCCCGAAGGAACCGGTTTTCGACCTCGGCCTCCTGTTCTTCCATCAACCGCTGGGCGGCGCACATATGCTGATATGTTACGGCACGTGCCGTTTCGCCGTCGGCATTGCGTAATGCCTCGATCAAACGGAACTGGTAATTGCGTCCGGTTTCACGCAGTTCCGTGTTGGGCTGATCGTAAATCTTTTTGCAGACCGTCAAATTCATCAGAAGGTCGATCATGAACCGGCACACAAACGCAAGTAACGGATTGGGGCATAGATCAACCAGCACAAGATGGAATTCGAGTTCCTTGATACGCTGACGGTGAGCGTCCTCAATCGTACGCGGTTGGCTGGCGTAATATGTCATGACTTCTTCAAGGCGCAGGAAATCGGCCTCTGACATGCGCCCGATACAGGCCGCTGCCATCTCGGGTTCCAGCAGGATGCGAAGCTCGTAAATGTCGCGGATGGAAAGGTTCTTGAAGAAAAAGTAATTCCCTAAAAGTTCAACCGCCCGACCTTCCGAAACCGTATCGATGAAAGCTCCACCACCCGGTCCGGTCCGGGTCGCGATCAATCCCTGTGTTTCCATGGATTTAAGCGCCTCACGTACCGTCCCCTTTGATGCACCAAGAAGGGCGATCAGTTCGGCTTCCTGCGGAAGACGATCACCGGGACGCAGTCGTTTCTGTGCGATATAATCCTTCAATGCATCGGCAATGACATCGGGCCGCTTGCGGTCGCGCTTGCGCGGACGCGTCACCAGATTGATATCCTTGGCTTTCCCTTTAAGCGGGTTGTCAGTCATAAAGGCTCCCTTCTCCCGAACTGCCGAATGGCCTGTCTGTTTGTTTTCATTCTTATGTCACCGGATTGATCGGGTGGAAACAGGCAGCTGCGTGGTTGTCGATACGATAGTTCGCTTCGGGAACTGTCGTGACACAATCATCTTTGGCACGTGGACATCGCGGAGCAAAGGAACAACCAGGTGGCGGGGCCAATGGATCGGGCAGTTCGGCACTCGCATCTTCGACCGTCAGGCCGCGTTTGCCCGGCACCGGCGCACTATCAAGTAACAATCGCGTATAGGGATGGCACGGCTTGTGAAACAATGCCTGACCGGGTGCCTGTTCAACAATACGCCCGAAATACATCACCGCAACCCGGTCACTGACCGCTTCGACAACTGATAAATCGTGACTGATAAAGATATAAGTCAGACCGAATTGCTTTTTCAGATCTGCCAAAAGGTTCAGAACCTGCGCCTGAACCGAAACATCCAGTGCCGAAACCGGTTCATCCAGAACAATAATTTCCGGATCAGCAGCAAGCGCACGGGCGATGCCGATACGTTGCGCCTGCCCGCCAGAAAATTCGTGTGGATAACGATCAAGAAATTCCGGTCGAAGATTGACCGCATCCATTAGCTCGACCATACGGCGATCAAGTGTATCTCCGGAAAGCCCGCGCAGATAACGCAAAGGGGCGGCAAGCGTTTCACGGATAAGCTTGCGCGGGTTCAATGAACTGATCGGGTCCTGAAACACATATTGAATACGCCGCGAAAGCGCGTGGCGATCCTTCGCAATCAGGTCGTTCATATCCGCCCCGGTCAGGGTGATATTGCCCTCGCTTGGCCGGTCCAGCCCGACCAGCATGCGCGCTAGGGTCGACTTCCCGCAACCGGACTCACCGACAATGCCGAGTGTTTCACCCTTTTTGACCGCGATATCAATACCGCGAACGGCATAAACACTTGGTTTCCTGCCGCCAAACAATGCGCGACCACCGCCAAAAATCCGCACTAGATCACGTGTTTGCAGAACGATATCAGACATGGCTGCCCTCCATCGGTTTGATACAGCGAACGCCGTGTCCTTCACCCAGGTCATCAAAGGCGATCTCACCCATCCGGCATTTGTCCTCGGACCTGACGCACCGATCGGCAAAGGCGCAACCGGTTGGCAAATCATTGACAGCAGGTGGCAACCCCGGAATGGCCGATGTTCTGCGATCCGGTTCGCCCAGGCGTGGCACGCAATCGATCAAACGTTTGGTATATGGATGCGCCGGATGGTTCAGAACCTGTTCCGCTGTTCCCATTTCAACAATCCGCCCTGCATACATCACCGCAACCCGGTCACAGATTTCCGAAACCACCCCGAAATCATGCGTGATAAACAGAACCGACGTCCCGTGATCGGTCCGCAAATTGTTCATCAGCTTCAGGATTTGCGCCTGAACCGTGACATCCAGGGCGGTTGTCGGTTCATCGGCAATGATCAAACGCGGCTCGTTGGCCAACGCCATCGCGATCCCGACACGCTGGCGCATTCCGCCCGAAAGCTGATGGGGGTAATTGTTTGCACGATTTTTCGGATTTGGAATACGCACCATACCCAACAGCTCGACCGCCTTAGCCCAGGCCTGCCTGTAACTGACGGCATTATGGGCACGGATCGCTTCGACCAGCTGGTCGCCAACCGAAAACAACGGATGCAATGTCGACAACGGGTCCTGAAAGACATAGGCCGCCTTGCCACCCCGAATGTCGCGCACCTGGTTTTCGGGCATATCAAAAACGTCTTTGCCATCAAACAACACCCGCCCGCCGGCAATCGTACCGGGTGGCGATGCGACAAGTCCCAGTAACGAAAGTGCCGTCACCGATTTGCCCGAACCGGACTCCCCTACCAGACCGACACATTCATTTTTGCCAACATGAAAACTGACACCTCCTACCGCCTTGTAGGTATCGTCACCCAGAACGAATTCTGTACGCAATTCGTCAACTGCCAGCACCGTTTCATCGGTAATCGCTACACCGGTGCCTTTATCGCTGCGGTCAATTTTGGTCATCGGTGCCGGGCGGGCAAGCGCACCGGACTTCAGGCGCGGGTCCAGCACATCGCGAATGCCATCGCCAAGCAGATTAATGCTCATTACCAGAATAAAGATCATCGCACCGGGAATGGCTGACAAATGCTGTGCTGTCGTGACCAGCTTCCGCCCCTCGCCCAGCATGGAGCCAAGGTCGGCCTGGGGCGGCTGTGCGCCAAGCCCGAGGAAACTGAGACCCGCGGTTTCAAGGATCATCCAGCCGACCGTGGTCGATATCGTAATCACGATCACGGGCATCACATTGGGCAGAATTTCGCTTAGAATAATGCGGATATGGCCCTTGCCCGAAAGCCGGGCCGCATCGACAAATTCGCGATGAGAAAGGCCGACTGTGATACCGCGAATATTGCGCGCGAAAAACGGAATATTGACCACAGCAATCGCATAAAGTGCATTCATCAATCCCGGACCAAGGGCAGCTACAATCGCCAATGCCAGCAGGATATAGGGAAATGCCATCAGCATATCGATGCCACGCATCATGATATTATCGGTCCGTCCGCCGAAATAGCCCGATACGATCCCGATGGTCGAACCAAACAATGCCGCAACAAGGGATGCGGAAATGCCAACCGCGAGACTGACCCGCGTCCCCCAAAGCAAGCGCGACAACAAATCACGCCCCAGATGATCGGTACCCAAAAAATGCCCGTCCGACAACGGTGACAACAAACGTCGTGCCGGATCGGTGGCATCCGGGTCCAGCAGCGGCAGGATCGGAGTAACCAGGGCAAGCAAAATAACGATCGCCAGGGTCACAGCCCCGACAAGTGCAAGCTGGTTGCGCGCCAGAAGCTTGAACGCCGATGGCCGTGCCGAACGCTTTTTCACTTTCCGGGTTTGATCGGTCATTGCTGTATCACTCATGCTTTCACCCTCGGATCAAGCAGATGTTGCAGAACATCGGCAAACAGGTTGAACAGCACATAGCTGGCCGCGACCAGAACCACCCCGCCCTGCACCAGCAGAATATCGCGGGTTGAAATCGCACTGACCAGCATCCGGCCAATACCCGGCCACTGGAAAACGGTTTCGATATAAACCGCACCGCCCAAAACAAAACCGGCCTGTACCCCGATTACCGGGATGACATTCACAAGAGCAGCCTTGAAGGCATGGCGATAGATCACCCGGTTTTCATCAAGCCCCTTGGCCCGCGCCGTCCGGATAAAGTCCTGTCGCAGGACTTCAAGCATGTTTGACCGCGTCAAACGCGCAATAATACCCGTCGCAACCACGGCCAACGTTACGGACGGCAGGATCAGATGACGCAACAGGTCAGGCAAATCGCCCCCGCCATAGATCGCATACATCCCGCTCACCGGAAGCCACCGCAGTTCGACCGCGAACAGCATCATCAATAATAAGCCAAGCCAGAAACTGGGAACCGAAATCCCGATCAGGACGGCAAAATTAAGCGCCTTGTCAGCCCAACCATACTGCCGCACGGCCGAAATCACCCCGGTCAGAAGCCCAAAGATCGTGCACAGCACAAGCGACGTCCCCGCCAGAATCAGGGTTGCGCCAAATCGTTCAAGGATTTCGTCCAGAACCGGACGATTCAGGCTGTAAGATCGCCCGAAATCGCCCTGCAACATATTGGTCAGCCATATCCAGTATTGTTCGATCATGGATTTGTCCAACCCAAGATCGGCGCGTATTTTCGCAATATTTTCCGGTGTGGCATAGGACCCGAGGATCGCCAGCGCCGGATCACCGGGGATCAGTGACATAATCAAAAAAACAATGACCGTCAGTCCGAACAGGACAGGGATCATCAAAAGCAGTCGACGTAAAATATAGACGTGCACGGGATGCCTCGTCCTTGGAATACGGGAAAAAGTTTACCGGGGCGGCCATCGCCGCCCCGACTGAAAACCGGATGACCTAGTTCTTGGCGACATCATGAAGCAGCAGGAAGAAGGAAGGCTGCAATTTGAAACCTTCGACAAGGTCGCTGCTGACTGCGTTCTGTTTCCAGTTCGCGATAAAGGCCCAAGGCGCATCATCGTAAACAATTTCCTGCATCTCGCGATACAGTTTGGCGCGTTCATCCTGATCGGTTGATGTCCGGGCTTCTTCCAGAAGTTTGTCCACTTCCGGGTTGGAATAATAACCTGAATTGAAACCGCCCTTTTCCGGCCATGCATCGGTACGCAGCGCAAGATACGGCAAGGTATCCGGATCGTTGGTCATCCAGGCCATTTCGGCCATATCCGCCTTGCCTTCAAGGCCCGGATTGACTTTGCCAAGGAAGGTATTCCATTCATAGGTCTCGATCTTGACGGTCAGACCAATCTTCGAGAGATCAGCCTGAATCGCAGCCCCCATCGGGATCGGATCAAGCATGCCCGACCCACCTTCGGTAACATAAAACGTTACTTCCGCCCCTTCGGCACCGGCTTCCTTGATCAGTTGCTTTGCCTTTTCGATATCGTGCGGATAAGGCTGCAATTGTTCATTATAAGCCCACGCAAAAGCAGGCGGCGTCGGACCTGTTGCGACTTCGGCCGTCCCTTGCAAGACGTTTTCAACAAGCGCCTTTTTATCAATGGCATAGTTGACAGCCTGACGAACTTTCTTGTCCTTGAACGGGCCCTCTTTCATGTTCAGGATCAGGAACCAGAGATGCGGGCCCGCCTGTTCATAAACGTTGAAATTGCCATCACCGGCAAGTTGCGTCAGGCTGTCTGGCGGCACTTCGACCATCAGGTCGATACCACCGGCCATAAGTTCTGCAACACGGGTATTGGCATCGGTGATCGGGCGGAACACAACCGCCTCAAGCTTGGCAGGACCAGCCCAATAATCATCATTGCGGACAACCACGACCTTGGCGTTACTTTCCCATTCCTCAAACCGGAACGGGCCCGTACCAGCGGGATGCCGCCCGTAATCAGCCCCAAATTCCTTCACGGCATCCGGCGAAACCAGAAGCCCCGTCGGATAAGCAAGATTGGACAAGAACGGTGCATATGGCGCGTTCAATGTGAACTTGACCGTCAGGTCATCGACCGCCTCGATATTTTCCACCGCACTGAAGAAAAACGCCAACGGGAATGGGCCGGTATCATGTTGGGGATGATTTTCATCAAGCATGCGATCAAAATTGTATTTAACCGCTTCGGCATTGAACGGTGTACCGTCATGAAACTCGACACCTTCGCGCAGCTTGAAGGTATAAACCGTGCCATCATCCGAAATGGTCCAGCTTTTCGCCAGTGCCGGTTCGACTTCAAGCGTGCCGTCCTTGTAACGTACCAGTCCGTCATAGATATTCATGAGAATTCGGAAATCGTTGACGGCGGTCACCGCCGCCGGATCAAGCGACTTCGGCTCGGCAATTTGTCCCACCACCAGAACGCCAGGCGGGGTCTGGGCTTCGACAGTACCGAAACCGAATGCGGAAACCGCAAGGGCTGCTGCTGTCAGCACCCCTTTAAACAGGCTTTGCATGCAAGCCTCCCTTGTTGAACCTTCCTGTTACCCGGTTCGATCCGAACCGGTCAGCAACTTGTCACTTTGTTTTCTTGAACGGACGTTTCCCGTTTTCCGAACCTGTTAAAAGCTCATTCGGATGTGATGGTTGCAAACTCTATTTATAATGATAAATTCGAACTCGGCAATTATTTATCATTATAAATTAACGGGGCGCGGCAAGTCGTCTCATTGGGACAGGCAGGAAACATGACCTACACGATCATCGCCAAAGACCCGAAAACCAACGCAATCGGCATTGCCTGTGCTACCGGGAATCTGGCAGTTGGCGGTTTTGTACCGCACATCCTTCCCGGCGTTGGTGCCATCGCGACACAGGGGTTTTCGACCAATTACTGGTACGGGATCGACGGGTTAAAGTGGCTTGCGGCAGGCGAAAAGGCCGAGTCGGTGCGCGACAGATTAACGATGGCAGACGACGGTCGCGCCTGGCGACAATTGCTGGTGCTGGACGCAAGTGGTGAAACGGCAGCATGGACGGGGGATGAAAACATCCCCGAGACCGCACAGATCATGGCACGTGACTTGGTAACCGGCGGCAACATGCTGGCCCATTCCAATGTGCCGGATGTGATGCGCAATCGCTTCAATGTAATGCGGGGCTGCGACCTGCCTCTCGGTGCATGCCTGCTCGAAGCGCTTGTTGCCGGTTTTGACGCCGGTGGCGATAAACGCGGCACGACATCGGCTATGATCAAGGTTGCATTCCCCGATCAACTGCCTCTCGACCTTCGGGTTGATGACCACATTGATCCGATTGGCGAACTGCAACGCCTGTATGACAAGACGCACGAGACCGACTATCGCAAATTCTTTAACCGGCTGCCGACACCGGCCAATCCGCACCAACACTGAAAACCGTATTGCAAAACAGGGAAATACCATGCTGGGTCAATTGATTTACGACCGTCTCGACGAAGCAGCAAAGCATTCGCAACCCGGCCCCGGTGTTACCCGCCTGTTTCTGAGCAACGAACATAAATCCGTCACGCCCCTGATCCGCGACTGGATGTCAAAGGCAGGCCTTTTCAGCGAAATCGACGCCGCAGGCAATATTGTCGGTCGCGATGACAAGGCACTGGCAGGCGCCCCGACCCTGATCCTTGGTTCGCATCAGGATACTGTGGTGTCCGGTGGAAAATATGACGGCATGCTTGGTGTTGCTTTGCCAATTGCCGTCATCGAACATTTGCGTAAAACCGGTATCGAACTGCCTTTCGGTATTGAAATTATCGCCTTTGGCGACGAGGAAGGGACACGTTTCCAATCTACACTGGTCGGCTCGCGCGCCCTTGCCGGTACATTTGATCCGGCGGCGCTCAATGCCCGCGATGATCACGATATTTCCGTTGCGGATGCCTTGCGCAACTTTGGCTGCAACCCGGATGAAATCCCGGCATTAAAGCGCAATCGCCGCAAGGTAATCGGCTTCGTCGAAATCCATATCGAACAGGGCCCGGTACTTGAAATCATGGATTTGCCGGTCGGTATTGTCACCGCCCTTACCGGAATTGAACGTCACCACTTACAAATCCAAGGCAAGGCCAGTCATGCAGGAACCACACCTATGCATACACGTCAGGATGCTCTGGTTGCCGCCGCTGACATCATCCATCAGGTCGAGGCAACCTGTTCCGCGACCGAGGGTATGGTTGGTGTTGTCGGCAAGATCGAAGTCACCCCGAATGCCGTAAATGTCATCCCCGATCATGTCGATCTGACCATCGAACTGCGTGCCCCCGAACGGACCGTCCGGGTCAATGGGCGTGGCCAGATACTGTCCGCCCTGCCCGTTATCGCCAACAACCGCCGCGTTGAAATCAATGCCGTTCAGACTTACGAGGCCGAAGGCGTGCCATGCGCGGACTGGATCATGAGCGGACTTGAGCAGGCAATTGCCGAAAAAGGCATAAAACCGCACCGTCTGTTTAGCGGAGCCGGTCATGACGGTCTTGCCATGCATGACCTTTGCGATATCGGGATGATGTTTGTGCGCTGTCGCAACGGACTAAGCCATCATCCTGACGAAGCCATCACCCCCGAAGATGCCGACACAGCGGCCCGGATTCTGGCAGACTTTCTGCAAAATGCTGGCAAGCTGCGTGGCATTGAATAACCACAGAAAGCCCCCCCCCCTAGCAAGATCGCCTTGCGGGGGACAATTGTCGTGTGCCTACTCCATAACTTCCATATGCCCGTCATCCGATGGTGGTTTGCGCTTTGGCCCCTGCCAGAAGCAGTACCGGACGCAACCAGCGTTTCTTGCGTTTGGCAAAATTCTGTTCGTTACCGGCGGATGCGCCAGCATTTTCATTTTCCTCGGTCATGATACGGGGCCTTGCTTCAGTCTTTCGACATTCTGGTTTTGTCGGGGGCACTCTCGGGCGATTTTTGCGACTGCTCTGCCGCCATCAGGTTTTCGTGCATCTTCCCAAGAATGGAAATCAGCATATCCTGCATGTCCGGCGTGATACCGATCATCGCCTCTTCGCGGGCGGATGCGGCAACAACCATGATCCGTTCAAGCAACTCGTTTGCCTTCGTGGTCACATAAAGCTGCACCGCACGACGGTCATCCGGATCAGGACGGCGTTCAACCAGACCTTCCTCAACCAGCTTGTCGATCAGACGCGCCGTCGTGATGGGCTGGATTTCAAGCATTTCCGCCAATGCTACCTGCCGGATGCCTTCCTTGCGCGCGACATAGGCCATGGCCTGCATCTGCGCCTGCGTCAGGCCGAAATCCCCGGCATGGCGCATGAAATTACGCCGCATCAGTCGGGTCACGTCCTTCATCAGGAAGCCGATATTCTGTTTTGGATCGCTAAAAGACGCCAAGGACTGCCTCTGCCAAATTCGATTGGTTGATATATAATAAGTAATATATATCAGATCACCAAATGACCACAAGTCAGATAACTTCACACCCCTTATGCATGCCGTTCATGGCTGCCGATCATCGGGGTGTTCTTTGCAATTGCGGAGAAATGTGCGATTTTGATCGGCAAGCGTCGTGCGATTGTGATATGACACGCGCAAAATCACCGCCGGATCATTGAATTCCGGCGGATAGAGAGATTCCCGCACCCCAAAGAAAAGACCCGCAAGTGATGAGTAATCAATCGCGCCGTTCCGAATTGCTGATGCCCGCTGGCTCGCTCGAAAAACTGAAAGTCGCCGTCCTTTATGGTGCGGACGCCGTTTATATGGGCACGCCGGACCTCTCACTTCGGGTCAAAAGCCAGATGTCGCTTGATGATGTGGTCGAAGGGATCGACTTTGCCCATGAACATGGCGTTCGCGTTTACCTGACGCTGAACCTGTTCTCGCATAACAAGGATATCGACAAGCTGCCGGAATATGTCGACACCGTGCGCAAGGTCCGCCCGGACGGGCTGATCGTTGCCGATCCCGGTGTTTTCATGTTCGTCCGCGAACATGCCCCGGAACTTGATCTGCATGTTTCGACACAGGCCAATGTCTGTTCGTGGCAGTCGGTGAAATTCTGGCAAAGCATCGGCGCCAAACTGGTCGTTCTGGGGCGCGAGGTTTCGTACGAGGAACTGACCGAAATCCGTGCCAAATGCCAGGACATCAAGATCGAGGCCTTCGTGCATGGCTCGATGTGCATGACCTATTCCGGGCGCTGCCTGTTGTCGAACTTCATGGCCGAACGCGGCGCCAATCAGGGTGCCTGCGCCAATTCGTGCCGCTGGAAATACAAAGTCCACATGAAGCTCAAGGACGGCACGGTCAAGGAACTCCACCTGACCGAGGAAAACCTCGAAATGTTTGACTTCTTTCTCGAAGAAGACATGCGTCCAGGCGAGCTTATGGAAATCCAGGAAGACGAACGCGGCTCCTACATCCTGAATTCGCGTGATCTTTGCATCATGCCGAAACTTGAAGATTACCTGAAAATCGGCGTCGACAGCCTCAAGGTCGAAGGCCGCGGCAAAAGCCCCTATTACGCCGGGCTGGTTGCACGTGCGTATCGCATGGCGATTGATGACTGGTACGAGGACCCGGAAAACTGGTCCGCCGAAGAATATATGAAGGAACTGGCAACCATCCCGAACCGTGGCTATACGCTGGCTTTCCATGATGGCCGTCTGACCAATTACGCACATGGCTATGACAGCAACACCAATGTGTCCGATTGGGAATTTGCCGGAATGATCGAAGAAGTCGAAGACGACGCCTTCATCATGTCGGTCAAAAACCGCATGCTGCCCGGCGACGTGATCGAAATCGTCCCGCCGCGCTCGCGCCAGACCATCTTCATCCGCATGTATGAATTCATCGATGCCGCCACCGGCAAGGTCGGCGAAGCGGTTCATGCCAACACCCATCCGCGCATCCGCCTGCCGTTCTCCCTGTTTGAACAGGAAGACCCGGAATTCCTGAAGCGCGAAATCCTGCCGATGACCATCGTGCGCAAGGAAAAGGCCCTGTCCGAAGATGAATGGCAACGCCTTAAACTTGATCAGGAAGGCCACAAGATCGAAATGGGCAAAGGCAACGAAGAACGCTATGACGCCAAACGCGAAGCGCTTCAGACCGCCCTTGACGACCGCCAGAAGGAACGCTCTTTCAGAACACCGCGCGTCGGCACCAAGGGCTGCTGCGGCCGCGGTTGCAACGGCTGCCTGATCTTCTGGCATGATGAAAGCTACGCCAAGGCGCGGGAAATCCTTGCCAAGCGCAAACAGGGCGAGATGCTTGAAAAAGACGGCAAGACGATCGCGGCTGAATAGTCGGCTAAGCCATATCCAGAATCCATTGGCGTTCGAAATCAGTTAAATCGTGCGCCCCTAGACGAGCAATTGATACAAGCCTCTGCTTCAAAGATTGTTTCGTCTCTTCTGGTCGATAGAATCGTTCCGATATTTGAACAGGTATGCCCTCCTCATCCAGCTCCTTCAAAACTTCTGCTCGGAACCAACTAGTAACTCCCGAGATAAAATGACTGTAATCAACTGGCATTCCGAGTTGCTTCAAGAACAGTTCCACTAACGAAAAATGTTGTGGCAAACCGTATTCGCATGCACGAAGAAACTTAAATATGTTGTCTCTCGACTGATCTGGGCCCTTGTATCTGTCATCGATATCTAGAAGGAAGGCTTTAAAAGTCTTACTTTGTCTCAACATGTTTATTTGAAACGTAAGCTGGCTATCCGAAAACGCACCAAAAGTACTAACACGCGAGCATGTGCACACGATTTTGCACAGCGCCTGAATCTCGTGATACTGAGGCCATCCTGACCAGACCAATTCAGGAAATTCCTTGATTTTCTGAAACAGCTCCGAGCGAAGTTCCAATGCAGCATCCAATCCTATGGAAGAGGCTAACTTGAGATCATCACCCTCTAGACCGAGTTTCTCGCGATAGTATTGGAAACGGCTATCTGACCTAGAAGATCTATCTTTTTCATCAATATGAACAATGTACTCATCTGGATATTCATCATCGTCTCCAAACATCGTTGGACTAACATCCAGTTCTGAGAACTCGGGAATGTCGTTGAATACCATCACTTTTCCAACATGATGCTGCCCTAACCTCCCGGCTCTTCCGCGAATATTCGCAAAAGTGAAGAAGTCATAGTCTTCGTTATTTATCGCTTTATCAAATATCATTACTGTACGGGCTGCTGTGTTCACACCTTCAATCAGAGTTGATGTACACAACAATACCGGCAACTTTTGCTGATCAAAGTGCCTAACCATCTGAGCGGCGATTGCCCTTGGTATGCGACCGTGATGCACACCAAATCCGAACAATACTGCTCGAGACAGGAAGTTGTTGGGGCCTATGTTGCTTTGGAGCCATCTCGCGAAATCGCTAGAATCATCAGAAACAGCCATCTTTTCAGAAAGCTCAATTGCCAACTTATTGGCTTTATCAGGGGAAGACACGAAAACCAAAGCAGGCCAGTTTTCCTGCTCTCCTATCTCATCAAGCAACCTTTCACGCTTATCAGGCACATCGCGAAGGTCTAGCGTATCGACGGCAACGGTTGAAAACCTTGTACTGATAAAATTGAATTTCCAAGGTGACTCCTTTGACACAGTAACAGTGTCAATGTTTGGTCCCAAAAAGAAGAACTGACGAGACTTCTTCAGCAATTTGTACACCGCGGCATTTAGAGTTACGAACCTTTGGTCTTTCCTATGCGGGTCCAATTTGTAGAACTCGTCAACCACGGTAAGATCGAGATTACCAATATCATCTCGATAGATCAGACGTTCTTGTGTGCCCAGAAATATCGTTGGATGATCTCGAGAAACCTCACTTTGGTGCATTAAGATATCGAATTTATCTCCAAAACGATTTGAGAAACGGCGTCTAAACTCATCCAACAATGCGATCGTTGGCAACACAATAGCAACACGTTTATATTTGCCCGACGCAAGTAACGCATCTATCAACAAGCTCTTGCCAAAACTCGTCGGCGCACTCAATACTACGTTTTCACCGTCTAATAACTTCGTAAGTAATTTTACTTGTTCCCTATGAAGCGTAATTCCACCTAGTTGATCCGAAGTAACTGCGGAAGCAACAAGCACATCAGTTACGTCAGCGTTTTCCACATCGATGTAATTCCAAAGCCCTGTTGCTCTGGCCATGGAGGAGATCAACTGGTGAAACTTATTTAGCTCTTCAGGATGACTATCAACCAGAGAAAAAAGTCGCGGAACTGCTTCTAAAACGCTAGGTTCATCATCGTCAGAAGATTGTATCGCAAACGAAATCTTCTGAATCGCTTTGAAAGTCTCTTGCTTTAGCTTATCCCCGCTAAGCTGAGAAAGCTTTTCCCAGTCAACCAAATGCTCCATGTCAATCACGCCCCATTTTGCAGACCTTTGAGCAAACTATCGAATTTCGTGCTCAACTGTTCCTTTGAACCCAAAGGGACATATATCAATTTAATAGTTATCTGCAGGTTCAACCCTGAGTCTTTTATTGCTTGAAACAGTTCATTGAGCTCATCTTCAACTTCTTCAGTATACTCCTTGCAGACTTTTTCATGCTTACCCACAGCGTCACTGTCCGCAGCGATAAGTATTGGGAAGACTGCTTGCTTAATTAGTTCATCAAGAGACTCTTCCGCAGATAGTAGTGCTTGTATTTTATCGTAATGCGGAATTTCGCTCGAAACTTGCGGAGCGAGTAACAGCTTCTCATTAGTTAGAAAGCCCTGGTCAATATGGTCAAGAATAGAAGAAATAGCGGCTTTTATGGCCGACGAGCGATCCTGATAAAACTTCGCTTCGCCCAGCCATATCTCTATCTGCTCATCATCCAAATACCGAACATGTACTAGGTCGAACGCCTTTACTGGATCATTGGAAGCAGAAAGATAGTTGACCCTTGGAGCTACAGGTATCGTCCCAAAATACTTCCTACAAATTGCATGAGCAGCTATTTCACCGACTTCACCGCGCTTGCTATATTTTGGACTTGTATAGACCCTTGCTGCCGCCTGACGCAGACGAATATAGGTATTTGTGTGGTTCAGTGTTACCAATTCGTCCGACTTGAGCGCGTAATCGATAATCCATTCGATTAAGTTTTGAGCAAAACCTCCGCATCGCCATTCTGTCATTTCAAACCCAGCACAGAATACTGATGAACTGGGGGGAACCTCCAGCAACGGAGTTAATATACAATTCGGGGAAACTTGGTATGGCGAGGTCATCGAAGCATCTATACTATTATATACCTCTAATACGGTAACCTAGCCCCATTGAGTAAACAATCAATAATTGCATTTCCCTGAGCGGTCTTCTGCTAAAAACACGCTAATCGACATTTAGCGACGGAAGAAGAAAACTCGCCAACTATCCTTCATAAGCGCCAATGGCAGCATTCGATTTCGATGCTGCCGTTTTTCGTTGGATTATTTGATGGCGCGTTCGGCCTGCTGTTCGAGCTTGTCGATCCGTCTAAGACCAAACCAGCCAAGCCCAAGGAACACGATCAGCAAAATAGGACTTAGCAGCGTTAGGTTACGTTCAAGCAGTTCCGACATCCCCTCGCCCAAGGCATATCCAAGCACGAAGAACAACCCGATCCAGATCAGAATCGATGCGATACTCAGCGGCAGGAACCGCATGAACGACATCGAGCTCATCCCCACCGGAAACACACTGATCGAACGGATGGTGTTGGGATAGCGACACAGCATGATATAGGCCACGCCATAATGTTCAAACAGGCGCATGGTTTTGCCCAGCCACTTTGAAAACGAGTCAGGAAGTTTTCTGACAATCGCATCGCCATATTTCCGGCCCAGCCAAAAGCGCACCATGTCCCCGACAAATGCGCCGGAAATCATCGCGGCCATGGATGGCCCGATCAGAAGGCTTTTGGATACGACAAAGATGCCGACAAAAACCGGCAGGATGCTGGCCTTGCTGACGCAATAGGTAAAGATCAGCGTATAGACCAGTTGCTGATGATCCTGAATCCAAAGGTTGATTGTCTCGAACACGTGCGCACTCGCCTGCCTGCCCCAAAGATAAGAAGGCTTCTAGGCCAATCCGGTCATATAAGCGAGTGTGCGGCTTCACACTACAGATCCGTGCGGCACTTTCCCTGTCCGGTCACGCCATCTCGAACCGAACCGCCTGTGCCCCTTCCCACAACGTCATCTTGCCCAGCTTCTCGAGGCTTTCATGATTACTGGTGACCGTGATGAAATGGTTACCGGCAAGCTGCCCGACCTTGGATGCAAAATGCACCCCGCCATAGGCCAGCAGGATTTCGGTTTCGCTGATCCCGCCGGGATACAGGATGATCTGGCCCGGTGCCGGGAAACTGGTATGGTTTTCATACCCGACGCCAAACTGATAATCGCCAAGCGGCATCCACACGCCCTCGCCGCTCCAGCGGACATGGACGGCCTTGCTTTCAAACGGCATGCGATCCATGAATGCCTTGCAGGTTTGCGGCGCCCTTTCAATCTCGAACATGGCATCGAACTCAAAGGGTCCGGCGGTAATTTTCAACGCGGTCATAAATGGTCTTTTCCTGTTGCGATCACAAATCCGGCCTTATTATTCCGGCGTCATTCCGGCCCGTAAGACATGTGTATTCCGTCGAAATCGGGGTCTATTCTGACACCTCCCGCATAGGGATTGGCATAAATCGACAGCAGCCAAAACACGAAAAGAGTAACAGTGCCAAATAGCCCCAAGGCCCGCCGCCCCGCCCGTGGCCGGTCGGCATGTACCATCGCAATCGCGATATGCGACAGAACCACCAGAACAATCACACCGACCCATTTAAACGACCCGTGATCGTTTCCCCCGATGGTCAGGCGTTCCACCCTGGCATTTTCAAGCATATTGACCGCCGAAATCAGGTCACTTGCCACCGGGCTCGCCAGACCGTCAAAGGCGGCATTGACGACGATCCGGCGAATGTCGTGAATGATCGCATCGACTTCCGGGGTGGCTTCGCGGTTTCGCGACTGTCCCCATTCGTCATCCACAACCCGTTCCTGATAGGTCGCGGCAAGCGAAGCAATTTCCGAAAGGTCGAAACGGTCAAAATGCGATGTTTCATGCAACCGTGAGAGTGCCGTGCGTTCCTGATTATGCGCAAGCTGAGCCCGGTCGTTCAGACGCCATAATTCAACGGCAAGAAAACTGAACATCAGCGCAAACATCGTCGTTGCCGTCACAAAAAACGGCCCGACCGGAACGGCATCCGATCCGGTTTTGCGCGCCCGCCAGAATATGATGCTGCTTAACGCAAAACAGATCGCAACACCTGCTGCAATGATCAGAAGTTGCCAGCGCGGCGAAAGTGCAAAAAACTCTCCCATCCCGTATCCCCCGGTTATTTCATGATATTATTGCATAAGAAATATCATGCACCATACAAGCGCCAGTGCAAGACTGATCAGGGTAACAGGGATGCCGATCCGGGCATAATCGCCAAAGCCGATAACAATCCCGGCGGCACGGGCCTGCTCGACCGCAATGATATTCGCAACCGAACCGACAATTAAAAAGTTGCCCGACAATGTGCTGAAAACAGCCAATCCGTGCAACAGTTCCGGCGTCCAGTCCGGGCCAAGCGACAGTAACATCATCACCAGCGGCACATTGCCAATCGTGTTGCTACCCGCAAGCGAAAGGGTTGCCAACACCACCGGATTATCGATCCGAAGCCCGGACAAAGCATCACGGAAAACCGCGGCAATCGCTTCATCTCCGGCCATTGCTCCGGTAACGATGAACAGCCCGCAAAACAGGGCAAGCAAATGCCAATCCACCCGCCCCAGTACCTGATCGGTGCCAAGCTTCCGGCTGAGTAACAGCACGGCCACAATTAGAAGCGACCAAAGGGCACGATCCTCGATAAAGATGAAAATCGCGATTACCGCAATGGTCGCCACAACCGCCTTGATCAGCATCGGACGATCAAGGGGGATGACAACATCTTCGTCCACTTGCGCCAGTCCGGACACAGACGCAAATGCGGCACGCGTCATCGGGCCAAAGGCAATCACGCCATACACAATCAAAAGCCCGATCAGGGCGGGCACCCCGCAGGCCAGAAGGAAGGCCATAAAATCAAGCTGCCCGAATTCGGCAATCATAAGGTTCTGCGGATTACCGATCAGGGTTGCAGCCGATCCGGCATTGGCCGCACACGCCACCGCAATCACATAGGGACGCGGATCAAGTCGGCGCGCCATCACTCCCTGTATCAGGATCGGCGTCACCGCCCAGACGACAACATCGTTGGTCATCACCGCCGACAGGCCGCCACAAATTGCAATTACCCCGGCCAGAAGCCCGCGCGGGGTCAGATCAAGATGGGTAATCCGGTTGCCGATCCAGTCAAAGAAACCGCTGGCGGCATATTGCGATGACAACACCATAAGCATCAGCAAAACCGAAAGTGTTGCGAAATCGACCGACGCCAGGGCAGCATCCCCGTCTATCGCCCCGCTTAACAGCAGTACCAGCGCCCCGATCAGCGCAATCCCCGTGCGATTGATCGCAAGCCCCGGCCAGCGCCCCAGCGCCATGCCGATATAAACGCCGACAAATACAGCAACAATCAGCCAGTCCAATATCCGCCATCCCGTTCAAATTAGGGGCCTGATGCCCGCCTGTCATGTATCGCTACTCCGGCAATCGAGCGCGGTCAATCTCATCGCGGGATATGCACAAATTGCAATGCCCCATGTTGAAATCCGATAAATTACGTTCTTGCAACGCTCAAAAGCGGCCATTCGCGCCATTTTGTGCACAGCAACATCGTTTGTTCGACGTTTCTGCGGCTGTCTCATGACAAAACGCCATAAAATTTCACTTGCGCCCGAGGTTCAACAGGCGTACATCGCGACTTGCCCAAAGTCGCACGTGCCTGTGGTGGTCCTGCTAGATGGAACCCGTAGGACTTACTTAAAGCAACGACGGTGTAGGGCTTTTTTGGTCTCAGGTGGTTGTCCAAATACCACCGACACTGAAGAGGCACACCATCATTGCCCTACGTGCGGACGGGAAACTCCCATCCAGAGCGAGGCAACAAGTTTCGCAAGTTCCGGTAGGCACCGGAGCTTATCAGCCTGCCGGTAGTCCGCGTATATGCGCCTCCACCGCGCCTAAACGCATCAGGTACCGCAAGCTGCCATATCGTGGAATGGGAGAACGCCCCAATGGCAACGCAGCGTATTATCGATTTTCTCGCCCAGAACCGACCGGAAGGTCCGTGCCTGGTTGTCGACCTTGACGTGGTTCAGCGCAACTACGAAACCTTTACCCGTGCCCTGCCGGATTCCCGCATTTTCTATGCGGTCAAGGCAAACCCGGCCCCCGAAGTCCTGAGCCTGCTTGCCGATCTTGGCAGCAACTTCGACACCGCATCCGTGCCCGAAATCGAAATGGCGATGGCCGCAGGTGCGAGCCCGGAGCGTATTTCGTTTGGCAACACCATCAAAAAAGAACGCGATATTGCACGTGCTTATGAAATGGGTGTTCGCTTGTTCGCCGTTGATTGCGTCGAAGAAGTCGAAAAGATTGCCCGCGTTGCGCCGGCTTCGCGTGTGTTCTGCCGCATCCTGACCGATGGTGAAGGCGCCGAATGGCCGCTGTCGCGCAAATTCGGTTGCGCACCGAGCATGGCACTCGAAGTTCTCGAACATGCCCATCACATGGGTCTGGACGCATACGGCGTTTCCTTCCATGTCGGGTCGCAGCAGTGCAATCTTGACGCATGGAATACCGCCCTTGCAGAAGCCTCGTCGATTTTCCGTACCCTGGCCGAAAAAGGCATTGTCCTTCGCATGGTCAATATGGGCGGCGGTTTCCCGACCCGTTATCTGCGCGACGTTCCGGCAACCGAAGCCTATGGCTCGGCGATCGTTGACGCGCTTCACACCCATTTCGGCAATCACATGCCCGAAACCATCATCGAACCGGGCCGTGGCATGGTTGGTGATGCCGGCGTGATCAAAGCGGAAGTCGTTCTGATTTCGCGCAAACACGCCGATGACGATGTGCGTTGGGTTTACCTTGATATCGGTAAATTCGGCGGCCTTGCCGAAACCATGGACGAAGCAATCCGTTATCCGATCACCACGATCCATGACGGCGGTGATGTTGCACCGTGTGTTCTTGCCGGTCCGACCTGTGATTCGGCCGACGTGCTTTACGAAAAGAAACCCTACGACCTGCCGATTGCCCTGACCATCGGTGACGAGGTTCTGATCGAAGCAACCGGTGCCTATACCACCACTTATGCCTCGGTGGCGTTCAACGGTTTCGCACCGCTGACCGCCTATGTGATCTAGGGATCACATAGATGATCGTAATTGATCGCGAAAACAGCCTTTCGCACGTCGAACGTGAAAAGCTGCTTGATCGCGTCATGGGTCCGGCGCGCTTTCAGAAATCGTCTGAACTGCTGCGCCGTGACCGTCTTCCGGCGGACGGTCTGGCGTTTGTCGCCTTTGATGGCAAACACATGATCGGGACGGTCCGGTTGTGGAATGTTGATGCTGGCGACAGCGGTTCCGCGCTGTTGCTGGGGCCGCTTGCGGTGGAAAAAATTTATAACGGTTCGGGCGTCGGCGCGGGTTTGATGTATGCGGCATTGAATGCTGCACAGTCAGCGGGGCACCGTTCGGTTCTGCTGGTTGGCGACCCGGATTATTACGCGCGTTTCGGATTCCATGCGGCCCCTGCCAACGGGCTTTTGATGCCCGGCCATTTTGATCGCCACCGGTTCCTCGGCATCAATCTTGGCAATGGTGATGCTCTTTCGGGTTCCACCGGCATCCTTCAGGCCACCGGCCAGATGGCACATTGAGTTGGCACATCGATAAAACGACCATGACCTTATAATAAAAGCCCCGCAGTCAGTTCACAGTGCTGCGGGGCTTTCATTTTATGGGCGATACAGCAATTAGCTGGTGCAATTATTGCGCGACAGCCAGCCGATAAAGATGCCGTTATGTTCAAGCCGCTGGTGGCTGAAACATTCACCGCCGGGATAGGCCCCGCTTGCCGGGGTGAAGCGCACGGCCCCCTCGCCGGGCAGACGGTTGGTATTGGCTTCAACCAGTTCGGTATGCACTTCGCCAAGTCCATCGGACGGGGCCAGGCAATCATACCGCCCGCCATTGCTATTGATCGTGCGAACTCCGATCATGCCGTGGTTCATCGGCCAAGCTTTCAGAACCGATGTCAGATCGCCGCTTGATACCGCAAGGCAGGAATTGATTGCCGGCATCAGTTCGTTGATGAAGCGTGTCCATTCCGGGTTGTCGGGCTTTTCAAGTTCCTCGACATCGACGACCGGGAAATCACCGGGTGCCAGGGCAAGCCCGGTAATTTCGGCCGAAACAGCACATTTGGTCGAACCGCTCGGCCCGGTCCAGATGGCGTCCTGCCCCTTGCCGCGGATCGAATACATCTCGTTGGCATATTCATATCCCGACCCGGTCCGCTTGATGTTCAGAACCAGTGGCTCCCGGCCAAGGAACTCCACAACCGCCTCACCTTTACGGCCTTCAAATGTCGCATAAAACCGGCTTTTATCCTCGCAGATAAAGGTCTGGCGTCCGGTCAGCGGGGCCATTGCGGCCTCGTCCAGGGCGGCTTCGATACGACTTAACGCGACCTTGCTTTGCGCCATCGCCCCGCTGACTTCATGCTCGTCCGGGGTGCCCGGCGTGCCATTGACGGTTTTTGTTCCCCCGGCAAAGCGACCCATGGCAAAATCAAGATTAAGCTTAAAGTTCAGCGCATCACCGTCGCTTGCCCCGCCAAAATTTGTGCGATTTGCATCTTCAACAAATCGCAGAAGCTTGCCGTTGCGGTAATAGAATTTGACATCCGACTTGCCATAATGCCCAAGATCACGATGTTCCTCCACATAGACCGGCTGCCCATCGGTAGTGACATAGGCCTTGAATGTCGCCTTGCTGTCCCCGGCACTATAACTGCCCGGGATCATCCGCAGATCGGGCAGGCGTGCCTTGATCTCGGCAACGTCGCGTTCAACATCCGAACTACCGCCATTGCGCGCGGCCGCGGCTGATCCCGGTCCGGCCCGCTTGACCAGAACCTCGACATCATCAGGCGCATCGTTGGTCAGCACGGGATATGCCTGTTCATTGCGAAACAGCAGATCGCCATTCTTGGTTTCGATCTTGGCCTCGATCACGTAACGATGGCGCGGATCAATCTGTGTGGCATCATAAGGCAGGATAAACACCATCGGCGGATTGGCCGCCGGTTGGGTGATGGATGCTATTTCGGCCGACGGGGCGTCGGCCTTTGACACGTCAAGAAGTCGCACGACAAGGTTGGCACTGTTGGGTGCCAGCGCGATCCTTTCGCGAAAAACAACGGTGCCGGTAACCCGGTCCTGATTGGATTGCAGTCCGGCGCAGCCCGTGACCAGGACCAGAAGCCCGATCATCAATACCGCCCGCAACCTTCCCCAAATCCATGAAGAGAGTTTCATTCTGGCCTCAGTTTGCTCGTGTTATTATCGGGTGTAGTCCCCCACCCGCAATCGTGACCGCAAACAACAAGAAAACCAAGGCCAAAAATCGGTAAAATTACTGATTAAAGTTATGTGATTTCATTACAGCACTGTCAGGCGGCAAAGCCGCCTGACACCGGACAACCTGATACCTGCTTTAACCGGCAAACCGGGTGCAAGCCTGCCCCGCCACATCGGTTTCAATCGACAGCAACGCACCTTCAAGCTCGTTGCCATTGCCTTCCAGCCCGACCGATGCAGACGTGATATAAAGTGTTCTAAGGTCCGGCCCGCCAAACACGCAACTGGTTGGCTGCGTCACCGGAAGTTCGATGATGCGGTCAACCGAACCATCCGGCGCAAACCGGATCAGGCAGCTGCCCCCCCAGCGCGCATTCCAGATATAGCCTTCCGCATCCATCGCCGATCCATCCATATTGCCCCGTTCGTGCGGGCCAAAGAACGGTTTGGGATTGGATGGTGTGCCGGTTGCCATGTCGAAATCATAAACATCCAGCGTATTCCTGATCGTGTCGCCAAAGAACATCTTTGTCCCATCGGCCGACCACAGCAACGTATTGGAAATCCCGACATCCGCGACAAAGCGTTTGATATCGCCATTCGGCTCCACCCGGTTCAGCGTTCCGGTCGATACCGTCACCGGCAGGTCTTCGCCATTCGGCCCGATATTGTTTTGCATCGTCCCGTGCCAGAACCGCCCCGCCGGATCGACACGCGCCTCGTTCGAACGGTTGCCAGGATGATCCGCATCCGGGGCGACAAACGGGGTCGTCTGTCCACTTTCAGCCTCCAGAAACGCCAAACCGTCGGCCAATGCCACCAAAAGCCCGCCGCCTGTGCGCGGCACAATTGCCGATACCGGCTGATCAAATGTCCAACTACGCGAGCCACCGTCACGCGGGCGCAATGCAAATGCTGTTTTACCGACAATATCCACCCAGTAAAGGACACCATCCTCGGCATCCCAATGCGGCCCCTCGCCCAGTGTGCAGCGTAAGTTCGGCAGGACCGTTTTGACTTTGGACATGATATCTCCCTGAAATTCTGGCGGGTTTTCCCCGTTTTAACCTGTCCCTTTAACACAAACCGGCCGACCATCCGGCCACGATCCGGTGCAGGGAAATCGTTATGTCTATTGCTATCGCGAATGGGCAAATCTGAAAAGTCATTTTGTATGATGATTGAGCCAGGTTCCATTTTAACCGTGCTGGACAATCGCAACTCGGTTGCATTTTCATCAGGTTATTGATAGGCATTCTCATATTCATGCAGCCTGCTTTGCCGGATGTGATCCGCGATTTTGCACCGGTACCGACTTCTTGCGAGTTTCCGCCCAATGTTCGATCTGAAAAATGTCTCCTTCCAAAGCGAAGGCAAGAACCCGAAAACGCTGCTGGGCGATATCTCGGTATCCTTCCCGACCGGCAAATTCAGCGCAATCGTCGGACATAACGGATCGGGCAAAAGCACGCTTTTGAAATTGCTCGCCCGCAAAAACAAACCGGCATCCGGGCAAATCACGCTTGATACCCGGATCCTCGATACTCACAGCACGCGCGATTTCGCCCGCAAGGTCGCCTATCTGCCGCAAAGCCCGATTGTACCCGCCCATCTCAGTGTGCGCGAACTGGTTGCCTTTGGCCGATATCCGTGGCGCGGTGCCTTTGGCCGCTATCGGGCGGAGGATCATGAAAAGATCGAACGCGCCATGGAAATGACCCATGTCACCGATTTTGCCGACCGCTTTGTTGCAAGCCTTTCGGGTGGGGAACGCCAACGTGTCTGGCTTGCCATGCTGCTGGCACAGGATGCTCCGATTCTGCTGCTTGATGAACCGACCTCGGCCCTTGATGTTGGTCACCAGCGTGACATCCTGCAACTGGTGGCGAACCTCAAATCCGAAATCGGCCTGACGGTGATCGCGGTTCTGCATGATATCGACATGGTCGGACGCTTTGCCGATCATATCTTGGCCCTTCGGGATGGCCGCACCTGCTGGCAGGGAATAGCGGGCGATTTCATGCAGGCCGACACGCTTCGCGATATTTTCCAAACCGAAATCGGTGTGATTCGCCTGCCGGAATCCGCCCATTATATCAGCTACATAGCTTAGGGTCCTGACCATGCGAAACCGCCTCATCGCATCCATCGCCTGTTCCGGCATGATTGCCTCCGGTATCCTTGCCGCATCAATCGCGTCGGCCGAAACCTACATCCACGAAATGGGAACGGTGAATTTCGCGACCCCACCGACCCGTATTGCCGTATCGAACTGGTCACTGACCGAAACGGTTCTGGCCCTTGGCATTAATCCGGTCGCCATCCCCGAGGCAGACGGCTATCGCGAATGGGTGGTCGAACCAGCATTGCCCGCCGAATTCATTGACCTTGGTACCCGTATGGCCCCGAATTTCGAAGCCCTGCGCGACAGCCGCCCCGAAGTCATTCTGATCAGCAGCGACGTCGCCATGGCCTATGACAAGCTTTCGGCTTTCGCCCCCACCATGGTCTATTCGATCTATAACAGCGATCAGCCCGCCATCGACAAGGCCGAAGACCTGATGCGCAATGTCGGCAAACTGACCGGACGCAGCGATAAGGCGGAAGAAATTATCGCATCCGCCAATCAGCAGATCGACGCCGCTGCCGACCGCATCCGCAAGGCGGTTGGCGACGATGCCAAGTTCGCGGTCGTGCGCATCCTTGACGATGCCCATTTCCGCATTCACGGCACCACATCTCTTTTCGGATCGACCCTGGCGCGGATGGGCTTTGCCAACACTTGGACCGGTGCGGTCAATGGCTGGGGGTTCAGCAACGGCGAAATTGGCGACCTTGCCAAACTCGGCTCGGCCCACTTCGCCTATATCGAACCGACGCCCGAGGCAGAAAAGACCAGACTGTTTGCCTCCCCGGTGTGGAAGGCATTGCCATTCAACCGGCAAAACACCGTCTATGAAGTCCCGGCAAGCTGGACATTCGGCGGACTTTTGTCGGCGGTACGTTTTGCCGAACAGCTTGCCGACGCCATCACCGAAGCACACGGATCGTAAATCGATATGACCAGACACCTGTTTCTTTGCCTGTCCGTGATCGCCGGTTTGATCGCACCGCTTGCGCCGAAATTTGTGCAGGCTGAACCGATCACCATTGAACATGAACGCGGCACGCTGACCCTTGATACCCCGGCAAAACGCGTTGCGGTGACCAACTGGGCCACCACCGAAACCGTCATTGCACTCGGACTTGATCCGGTCGCGATTGCCGATCCGCAGGATTATATTGATTGGGTTGCCAAACCCGACCTTCCCCAAAACTTCACCGATATCGGCCAACGCGCGGCACCCAATATCGAAGCCCTGCGTGATGCCAAACCCGACCTGATCGTGATCAGCAAGGACCTTGAAATGGCATATGACAATTTCAATGCCATTGCCCCAACCATCGTATTGTCAGTCTATAACAACAACCGCGATGCCCTGCCCGAAGCGCGTAAACTTTTCGATACACTCGCCAAAGCCACCGGTCGCGAGGCAGAGGCCGCCGCATGGCTTGCCGATGCCGATGACAAATTCGCCGAATATGGCGATCGCATCCGGGCTGCCATGCCGCCGGGGCGCGCACTTGCCATCACCCAGTTTGTCTCCGAGAGCCATATCGGCCTTTATGGTAAATCGTCTCTGCCCGGTACAGTACTTGCAATAATGGACCTGCCACTGGCCTACCAGGGGCCAGTCAACAATTGGGGTTTTGCCAAGGGCGGGGTCGAAATCCTTGGGCCCCGGGCACAGGATACGCTGGTGTATCTTAACCCGGTACCTGATGTAATCCGTGAAAAGGTATGGGCATCCCCGGTCTGGAAAATCCTTGATTTCGTGCGAAATGACCGGGTTTACGAACTGCCGGTCGTCTGGGCCTATGGCGGCATGCCATCCGCCCTGCGCTTTGCCCGGCTTCTTGCCGAAAGCATGGAAAGCGGCCCGGTTAAATGAGCGGCGAAACGAGCCGTGACATGAGCCGGTTTTTCTATCGCGGTCCGGCGATCCTGTGCCTTGTACTTGCAATCTGTTCGGTTGCCATCCTGATCAACGATCTTTGGCCATTCCTGCAAAAGGGGGCAGGGATGAACGTGTTGTTTCATCCCGATGAAACCGATTTCGATCAGATCCTGTTTCATTTCAGCACCCTGCCCCGTGTCGCGATGGCCTTTATCTGCGGTGCCGGTCTGGCCTTGGCTGGTGCTGCAATCCAGACGGTATTGCGCAATCCCTTGGCATCGCCGACCACACTTGGGGTTGGTGCCGGTGTTGAATTTGCCCTGACGGTTTTCCTGCTTCTCGCCCCGGCGGCTTTGGCGCCGTTCAAAGAAGCCGCAGCCCTTGCCGGGGGTATGCTCGCCCTTGGCGCGGTTTATCTGATCGCATCGCGGCGCGCCAATGCGACGCTGTGGCTGATCCTGGCCGGGATGATCATCAATCTGATGCTGCAATCGGGCACGCAGATTTTTCTGCTGTTTAACGAACAATATCTGCAATCGGTATTCATGTGGGGGGCGGGTGACCTCGCGCAAAATGGATGGGACTCAACGCAGTTTGTTTTGCCCCGCCTGCTGGTCGGTGTTACGGTTGTGCTGTTGCTGTCGCGCCCGCTTGATCTTCTTGCCCTTGGCGACGAAACTGCAAGTTCGCTTGGCGCACGCGTCACAATATTGCGGCTTTTGATCCTTGGCTTTGCCGTCTTCATTACCGCATCGGTCATTTCAGTTGCCGGTCTGATCGGCTTTATCGGCCTGGCAGTTCCCGCCGCCCTGCGCATTGCCGGTCTGACGCGTTCGCGCGATCTGATGATCTATTCGCTGTTGACCGGTGGCTTTGCATTACTGTGTATCGACTTCCTCGTCCGGCAGATGAACGGGCTTGGCGGTGACATCGTTCCGACCGGTGCAGCCACCGCATTGATCGGCGCACCATTTATCATACTAATCCTGCGCAAGGCCCGGATCATGCCCGGCCAACAAAGCGAGGACCACCATCCCGATCAACATATTGTCTCGAAAAATCTGCTGAGCCTCCTACTGGTATTGGGGCTGGTTACAGGCTTGGGCTTATCTTTGTTTGTATCGTTTAACGGCCATGGTTTTGTGCTTCTAACCGGCGGTGAAAGCTTCTTCGATATCATTATTCAGCGCTCCGAACGCACCTTTGCCGCGATCATTTGCGGCGCGGCTCTGGCGGTTTCCGGCACGTTAATTCAACGCGTCGGGCGCAATCCACTGGCCAGCCCGGAAATCACCGGTGTCAGTTCCGCCACAGCACTCGCCATGATCATCGCCCTCGTGTTCTTCGGCTTCGGACAACGTGCCGAACTGATGTTCATCGGCGCTGCCGGCGGGATCATTGCCCTGATTGTGCTGTTACTGCTCTGTCGGAAATTCACCCACGCCCCGCATTACCTGTTGCTCAACGGCTTGGCCTTGACCGCCATTCTGGGCTCGATTGTGCGCATTGCACTGACCCGCAGCGGCACGCAAACATCGATGCTGATTTCATGGCTGGCGGGCACAACCTATTTCACCCGCATGGACGAAGTCCTGATCGTCGCCGGGGTCACCGCCGCCCTGCTGGTTGTGGTGATTGCGGTGCGTCGTCCACTTGAACTGGCATCGTTTGGCAATGATCAGGCAACCTCACTGGGCCTTGGTATTTCGGGCTTCCAGTTCTTCATCATGCTACTGGCTGCCATCCTTGCCGCCAGTGCCACCTTGCTTGTCGGCCCCCTCAGCTTCGTCGGGCTGATGGCACCGCATCTGGCGCGTATTGCCGGTTATCGGCTTGCCGGTGGGCATTTGCTCGGTGCGGTTCTGATCGGGGCAAATGTGATGATGGTGGCCGAATGGATGGCCAGAAACCTGCTTTATCCGCAGCAATTGCCAACCGGCCTGATCGCAGCCCTGATCGGAACAACTTACTTCCTGTTTCTGGCGATCCGCAAACGCTAGCAGCGCCTATGTAAGTGGCCAGTTTTTTGCCATCTTGTAAGCTTCGTCAAGGCTATGAGCATGCTTTAAGGGAAAAGGCAGCATTCTGGCGAAGTTGCTGTTTTCGACCTCATCCGCATGATCATGTTCGTGATGATGGTCTTCCTCGACCCTGATCAGCCCCTTGGCGAAGTGCAGCAGTCGATCACGATTCTCCTTGAACCAAAACGCCGCCTGTTTACGGGTTTCGTGATCCTGTTCGACCTGTCCTTTAATCAGCATGATCAACAATGCCGGTTGCGTACGGACCGAAAGTTGATAAAGAGCCTTGATATAGGCTTCGCCATCCGCAGCACTTTGGGCATCAACCATCTCAAACAGCACAATATCGTCTGCCGGTGTGCTTGATCTGAACATCCAATTCCCCATGCCGGTCATAAAGGCCCGAGACGGGCTGATACTTTAATAGACGAAGCCGGGCAGAATTTTTTCACTCCGAAAATAACAAAGGCCCGCGAAATACGGGCCTTTGTGCATTTAATCAGTGTCGAAGATCAGTCTTCGAAGTGACCTTTGGCGGCAAATCCGCCCCCCTGATAGATCACAGCCGGGTCGTGGCGATCTTCGGGCGGAAAGGCTGCTTCGATTTCCTCGCGGAAGATATCGGAACTGTCCTGCGGCTGCCAGCCGATCAGATCGGCGTGGTCGTTGCACCACCATTTGGTACGGTTGTTCGAAACCCCATACATCACCAGGTGACCGGTCATCGGTGCATCAAACACTGCCTTCATGAGCGAAATAAAATCGCGCGGGCTCATCCAGGTTGACAGCATCCGGCGATCTTTCGGCTTTTCGAAGCACGATCCGATGCGAAGCGAGACGGTTTCGACATCAAACTTGTCGTAATAGTAGCTCGCCAGTGCCTCGCCATAGCATTTGGTCACACCATAAAGACTGTCGGGCCGCAGTTCGGATTTGTCATCGAGCTTGGTGGTGCGCTTGTGAAATCCGATGGCATGATTCGAACTGGCAAACAGGATTCGGGGCTTGCCGTTTTTGCGTGCACCTTCATACAGGTTGTAGGTACCAAGGAAATTGGCCTGCAACAGATCATCAAATGCGGCTTCGATCGAAATCCCGCCCAGATGAATGATCCCGTCGCAATCCTTGGTCAGTTCATGCACGGCGGCACGATCCGAAAGATCGCACGGTACGACTTCCTCGCCCGGGCCGGCCGGGTCCATTGGTGCGATATCGGACAGACGCAGAACATCGGCATAGCCTTTAAGCCCTTCGCGCAGGATTTTCCCAAGGTTGCCGGCAGCACCGGTAATCAGCAAACGTTTCATCGTCTTCCTCTTTGAAGTCATCTTGGTCCGCGATCAGCCCCCACCGAACACAAGGTTCGGCAGCGTCAGCGAGATCGCAGGCACATAGGTTGTCAGCATAAGGGCGGTCAGGATCGCCAGATAGAACGGCCAGATCGTCATGACGGCCTTCTCGATCTTCACCCCGCCAATCGCACAGCCGACAAACAGGCAGGACCCCACCGGCGGCGTACAGAGGCCAAGGCCCAAATTCATCATCAGAACCATGCCGAACTGGATCGGGTCCATACCGACCGAAACGGCCAAAGGCAGGAAGATCGGCGTGCAGATCAGGATCAATGCCGCCATATCCATAATCATGCCTGCGACCAAGAGCATGACATTGATCATCAGCAGAACCATGATCGGATTATCGGTAATCGAAGTGATGGCCGAAGCCAGTGCGTCAGGCACCTGATAAAAGGCCAACATATAACCGTAAAGCGACGCACACCCGACCAACAACATGACCAATGCCGTCGTCTTGGCCGATTGCTTGACCGCCGCGATAAAACCGGCCCAGTTAAGTTCGCGATAGACAAGCCCGGTGATAATCAGCGCATAGGCCACACCAATGGCACCGGACTCCGTGACAGTGAAGACACCACTCAAAACCCCGCCGACAATGATGACAGCGGTGAAGAAGCCCGGAATTGCACGAATAGCCGAGCGTACGACAACGCGCCACCCAGGAAACGGAACAGACGGATAACCATGCTTGATTGCCACCAACCAGGTCGCCAGACCAAGCAGCACACACATCATTACACCCGGTACCAGTCCGGCCATGAACAATTTGGAAATCGAAATACCGCCGCCGGCGGCCACCGCATACAGGATCATGTTATGGCTGGGCGGGATCATGATACCGGCAATCGACGAGGTCACAGTAACGTTGACCGCATAATCGGCGCGATAGCCTTCCTTCTTCATTACCGGGATCAGGATCGAGCCAAGGGCCGAAGTATCGGCCACGGCCGAACCCGAAATACCGCCAAACAGCATGGACGAAAACACGTTCACAATGCCAAGCCCACCACGGCGATTACCGACTAAAGCGGTTGCAAACTGCACCAACCGATTGGCAATCCCGCCATGCAGCATCAATTCACCGGCAAAGATAAAGAACGGAATGGCCAGCAGCGAGAATGCACTTACACCGGATCCGATCCGCTGAAACGCAATGAGGGTTGGCAGCCCCTCGAAAAAGAAAGTCGCAAGTGCGGCAACGCCAAGAGAAATGGCAACGGGCATGCCAATGAGAATGCCAATGGCAAACAGGCCCAAAAGGATGGTCATGCCCATTTAATTTGTATCCTCGTCAAGCAATGCGTCGTGATAGTTGGGACTTTGTACGATGGTATTCCAGCCGACAAGAATGCGCAGGATGTGCAGCAGACTGTAATAGGCGATCCCCGCCCCGCAGGCGGCCATCGGCATAAAGCGCCAGCCATCGGATATATGGATGATTGGAATACGCTTGTTCCAGCTGAAGATCACCAGTTCGATCCCGCCCATCAGCATGAAACACCCAAATACCACCATCGCCACGTAGCTGATGATTGCAAGGCTAGCCCCGAACCGCGCAGGCAAGGCATCCCGCAGGAACGATACCGAAAGATGGCTGTTATCGCGAACGCAGGCCGCCGCAACCGGGAATGTAATCAAAACCATCAGGATCATGGAAACCTGTTCAACCCAGGTCGGGGTAGAATTCAGAACGTATCTCCCGAAAACCAGCCAGGCAAAACTGGGGATCAACGCAACCATCGCCATCCCACCGACCAGATTGAAGAACAGCGCCAGCCAGCGCCCAAAACGATCAAGCATCACTGTTACTTGTGTCAACATTCACTCGTTGCCGGAAAAATAATGGAAACAGCCCCGAAAAGCGCGCGGATGTGGAATCGAACCTTTTCAAGGCACAACTGGCAAGGGTGGCCGATAAAGCCACCCTTGCCAAAGACCGATTACTTCTGGGCGTCCTGGATTGCCGTCACAAGGCTTTCCAATTCCGGGTTTTCCTCGACGAAGCTGTCATAGACCGGCTGCATCGCATTCTGGAACGGAGTTTTATCCGCGATTTCGTTGATCTCGACACCAGCGTCGATCATTTTCTGTTTCGACTGCAATGCACGCTCTGCCCACGCAGCACGCTGAACTTTTACCGACTCATCGGCTGCTTCCTGCAGGATTTTCTTTTCATCATCCGACAGACCGTCATAGAGCGCCTTGTTGACGCACAGGCATTCCGGCAGGATCAGGTGTTCGGTTACCGAATAATATTTGGCCGCTTCGAAATGGCCCGAGCTGTCATAGGACGGATAGTTGTTTTCCGCACCGTCGATCACACCGGTCTGAAGCGACTGATAGACCGCACTGTACTCCAGCGGCGTAGCATTCCCGCCAAGCGACGCGATCATACGAACATAAAGATCGTTGCTCATGACGCGAATTTTCATGCCTTTAACATCGTCCGGCGTCGTGATCGGTTTGTGGGTGTTATAGAAGGAACGTGCGCCAGAATCGTACCAGCCAAGCGCCTGCAAGCCTGCATTTGCAAGACCTTCGGCAATCTGTTCGCCTGCCGGGCCATCCATAACTTGATGCATGGCATCGACACTTTTGAAAATGAAGGGCAGCGAAACCACGTTTGCTTCCGGTGCGACTTCGCCCAGCGGACCCAGGTTAAACACGGCCCAGTCCAGACCGCCCAGACGAACCTGTTCGATCGCATCCGGCTGGTTGCCCAGAACTCCGCCGTGAAAGACCTTGGCTTCCAGTTCGCCATTCGACTTTTCGTTCACCAGACGGGCAAACTCTTCCATCCCGGTCGAAACCGGATAGTCTGCCGGATGGATATTCCAGCCGCGCCATTCGCGGGCTTCGGCACCCGAGACAAAGGCGACCGACATTGCCGCTGCGGCAATTGTCAGTGTTGTGGTTTTCAGAAACTTGTTCATTGGTATTCCTCCCGTGACTTTATGTCGTTCAACGTTAAAGTCTTGTTTTCCCTGATGGGACCAGTTGTTGTCAGGAAACGTTACATCTTGTTACTTGTAAGAACAAGCAATGCTTTACCTGACAACTGTTTATTGCGCGCTATTTGCTTTTTCAGCGTCGCAGGTAGCCCCGGCAGAAGCCACCTGCCGGGTTGCAGCTTAGGCTACTTTCAACGCGTCCTCGCCGAACGCCTTGCGAATAACCTTCGCCAGCATGTCATGTTCTTCACGGCTCAGATCGGTCAACGGGCTGCGCACCGGGCCGGTATCGCGCCCGATAACCCGCATGCCGGCCTTGACGATCGATACGGCATAACCTGTGCCGCGATCACGCACCGCCAGATACGGATAGAAGAATTCGGTCAGGATACGGTTCATCGTCGCATCGTCATCGCGCGTCAGCGCGTCATAGAATTCCAGCGCCTGCTTGGGCAGGAAGTTGAAGATTGCCGACGAATAGGTCGTAACGCCCGCTGCCTTATAAGCCTTGGCAAAAACTTCGGCCGTCGGCATTCCACCAATATAAGAAAGGCGATCTCCCATGGTGACACAAACGCGTGTTACCAGTTCGATATCGCCGTGACCATCCTTGAAACCGACAAGGTTCGGGCATTCCTCACATAATTTGGAAAGCGTTTCAGCCGACAGGATCGCATTGTCACGGTTGTAAACGATCACACCGATCCTGACCGCATTGCAGACCGCCTTGACGCGCTCATACATGCCTTCCTGCTTGGCACCTACCAGATATTGCGGCAGCAAAAGCAGGCCATCGGCACCGGCCTTTTCACATTCGCGGGCCAGTTCGACTGCCATGGCGGTGCCATAACCGCAACCGGCAATGATCGGGGTGCTGCCTGCGACTTCCTTGGCGACACGCACGGTCTGAACGACTTCCGCCGGGGTCAGTGAGAAAAACTCCCCGGTGCCACCAGCCGCAAACAGGGCTGCTGCCGGATATTGCGCCAGCCAGCCGACATGCGTGCGATAGGTATTCATATCCAGCGAACCATCCGCATTGAACGGCGTAACCGGGAAAGAAAGGAGACCGGCACCAATTGCCGTTTTCAGTTCCTGATAATGCATAAAACGTCCTTCAATTCATAAAGCGTCGACATAACCTATGATGATTCTATAAATTCATCATATTACTGTGTCAATCATATTACTTTAATGACTCTAGCATGGGTGTAAAACCGCCACTTTCCGGGATCATCCACCGTTATCGCCTTTATCGAAAATCATCATACAAACGCAACCTGCATCAAAAAGACACGACTCCCGGAAATTGATATGATGACTTCACTCGAATGCGACGCTAGGCTGTTGAGAGCACCAAGAAAAAGACCTCAAAAACAGAAGGATAGGCACAGGGAATGACAGACATCACCAAGGCAAGCCGAATTCTGGCCGATGCTTTCACCCAAAACATCCTGATCGATCCCTTGCCCGAAGGAACCAACCCGACCAACTTCGAAACGGCGTACAAAATTCAGCAGGCGACCCTTGCCCTGAGCGGCGCGAAACAAACCGGCTGGAAGCTTTCGGTGGCAACACCTGCCGCACAGGCAGGGCTTGGGCTTGACGGGCCGTTGATCGGGCCGTTGCTTGATGGCCGGATCATTTCCGACGGGGCCACCATCACCACAAATGATGTCCATTTCCCGAATATCGAGGCCGAGATTGCCGTGGTCATGGCCAGCACTCCTGATGCCAATGCCAACGCCAAAGCGATCCTTGATCACATCAAAAGCGTGCATCTGGCTATAGAGATCGCAGATCGCCGGTTTATCGAAAAGCAGGGACCGGTCTCGACACTGGCCGATTTGAATTCCACCGGCTATCTGGTACTTGGTCCGGAAATTGCCGATTGGCGCGATATGGCGTTTCTGAATGGCCCGGTAGAAACACGGTCCGATGACAAGATTCTGGCACAAAACAGTGATCCCACCGCATGGCCTGATCCATTTGGCGGGTTGGCTTATCTGGTGCGGTTTCTCGCCAAACGCGGCCAGAATTTAAAAACAGGCGATGTCATCACGACCGGGGCCTGTGCCCCGCCGACCCTGACCAAACATGGCCGTATCGAAGCGATTTTTGAAGGTGTCGGCACTGTACGCGCCGAAATCAAAACCGCCTGAAACGGAATAGAAAATGGCAAAGGGGCCGTGCGATTTGAGTCGCACGGCCCCTTTGTTTTCAGAATCTATATATCTTCACTGAAACGGGTGACCGGCACGCCAGCCACATCAACCCGCAACATGACAAGCTTGCCCGCATCAGGGAATTCGGCGCGTTTATCAGTCAGGTAATTTTCCATGTGACTGGTGACATAAAGCGTTTTCATATCCTCCCCGCCAAAGCACGGCATGGTCGGATTGGGCATCGGCATATCAATTGATTGCAACAATGTGCCGTCGGGTGCAAACCGGTTCAGCTTGCCCGCCGAGACACCCGCACTCCAATAACAGCCTTCCATGTCAACCGCCGCCCCGTCCGGGCGTCCGACCGTGTCGTCAAGGTCAAGGAAACGCTGGCAATTGCTGATCACGCCGGTTTTGGTATCGAAGTCCCAGCGATTGACCCACGGTCCGCGAGAATCCGAATGATACATGATGCGCCCGTCGGGCGACCATGCCAGACCGTTGGAAATCTTGATCCCTCCAGCCTTGTGTTCGACCTCCCCTTTACCGGTCACGCGATAAAGCGATGCGACCGGTTGTTTGTCGGCATTCTGGTCCATCGTGCCGACCCAGAATGCCCCGTCCGGACCGATCTTGCCGTCATTGGTACGGCTCATGTCATTGTCGCCGTCAACCTCGGCCAGCTTTTCGCTATCACCCGTTTTCGGATCAAACAGGATGATGTCGCTTTTCAGCGCCACAACCAGCCGCCCCTGATCGGTCAGACCGAAACAGCCGACTTCGCTTTCGAACGACCAACTGTCACGCTGCCCGGTTTCAATATCAAGTGCGTGGATTTTCCGGCCAACAATATCGGCCCAGTAAAGACGGTTGTTATCGCCGTCCCAGTTCGGGCATTCGCCCAGCTCAAACCGTTCTTCCAGCAGAATGCGGGGCTGCTGTACGGCCGAAATATCACCTGACATGATCCGTTCCTGTATTCATTCCGACGCAATTCGTCATATGACTTGTGTGCAAGGGCACAGGGGCACTTGTCAACAAATTTACGTGGAAACTTTAGAGGCCGGTTTGTTGGCTTGGGTCCTGCGTTACATGTCGCGAGCGTGGTCGGTGACCCGCTGGCGGGCCTGATGCAGGTGGTAACGCATCAGCAATTCCGCACTTTCACCATCCTGGCCTCGGATCGCATCATAAATCTGGCGATGTTCCAAAAGAACCTTTTTCACCCGCTCGGCCGATCCGGTCCGTGTGATGTTCAGCGCGACATTCATGCTTTTGGCAATCACACCATGCAGGGAATTGAGCATGGTGACAAAGATATCGTTGCCACTGGCGCGTGCGATGGACATGTGAAAATCGAAATCGGCCTGATCGGCGATTCCACCCGCAGCAATGCCGTCTTCAAGCATGGTCAGCGCACGTTCGATATCGCGATGATGGCGCAGGGTGGCACGCTCGGCGGCCAGGCGGGCAGTTGCCCCCTCAATGGCGATACGAGCTTCGAAACAACGCAGGAGCCCGGCAACATCATTGATTCCGCCAAACTCTATCAACCCCTGCGGTGGCCGTTTCTTGACGAACGACCCGACGCCCTGACGGGCATAGACCAGTCCATCAGATTGCAGTTTGCGCAACGCTTCGCGCACAACCGGGCGCGATACGCCAAAGGACGCGCATATTTCATTTTCAGAGGGCAGCTTGGCCCCTTCGGACAGATTTCCCGATACAATCTGTTCCAGAATTTGCCCGTAAAGCTGATCCGCAAGCTTTTCACGTTTCTGGATTTTAAGCTGCAAGCCGGTCATTTCCCCAATCCCCGTCAACTTGTTATCTTGTCATTCTTACTTGTAATTTTTATCGGCAAATCCCGGCGGGGTAAAGGGGAAGTAATCAATCGACCAGTGAATAATCGCGCCTGCCGATCAGTTCCTCTTCATCATCGACAAGGCCATTATCCGATCCGGTCAAAAGGCTTGGTGTCAGGGTCATGCTACCCGACAGGGTATCGTTATAACCCAGCACTCTGACATCGCCGAATTCCTTGAATTCCGGGCGATTATGGACGTTCGGCACATGGGATACCGGCTCGACACAGAATGTCTGGCCGTTTTCCGGGATATAGAACTGCAGGTTTGACAATGTGTCGCTGGCTTCCAGAAGCAGGCTTAACTGCCGGTCTGCCCAGGCCATTTCCGCCTGCTTGTGCCAGCCGACATAATGCACATCAAGCCCCTTGTGATGGCGGATCTTTTTGCCATCCGCAAAATCACGGCCAAGATCAATCACCGTGTGCGTCGTGGGCAATTTGCCTTCGTCCGTGCTGAAACAATCGGTCGCAACAAATCGCACCCATGCGTCATTCCCGCCGGGGAACCACGGATGCAATCCGATCCCATAGGGCATCGGGTCCCTACCAAGATGGCGGACGCCGATTTCAACCGAAATGGAATCATTTGAGACCTTGATCTGCTGCCATGCAACATAGGCAAAGCCGGTTTGTGGATCGTCATGTTTGTGATTGAACCGGATGGCATCGACCGTCGGGCGTTCGATATCCCAAACGGATGCAATGCCAAATCCGTGAATGGCATGTGGGTCTGGCGCACGGTTGGCCGGAACATTGATGATTTTACCATCGAACTCGAACTGGGCATAAGCCAGCCGGTTGGCAAACGGCACCATCGGAAAACATCCCAGATGCGACGGATTGCCCGATGTCAGGGAATAATCGTCAACCGGGCGCAACAGGTTGATCACCCCGTTGCCGTCGGGACGCATCCAGTCGATCCGCGAAATGGCCCCGCCCCGGGGCACAATCCCCACCCTGAACGGCCCACTGTTCCAGCGATATTCCGGTTCAGCCGGTTTGGCCATTGTCGTCGCCTCGTCATTATAGCAAAATCATATGATGACTTTCTGTCACCAACATCGTAGGACTATTTCAGGATGTTAAGTTTACGAGTATTAACATCCCGTTCCGATCATAGCGGATTTGAAGAGCAAGAAAATGAGCAACAACTCCGCGCAGAACGCGCCACGAAAAGTTTCGCTGACCGAAAAGGTCATTGCAAGCCTTCGTCACGAAATTGAAAGCGGCATGCGGACGCCTGGCAGCAAACTGCCGACCGAGCCCGTGCTAACCGAGCAATTTGGCGTAAGCCGCACGGTCGTGCGCGAAGCCATCGCCGCCCTTAAGGCCGATGGATTGCTTGAACCGCGTCAGGGAGCCGGTGTTTTTGTGCTGGCACCCAGCCCGCGCAAACTGGGTAATGCAATTTTTGTCGTAGATTCCGCGCAAATTTCCGATGTGCTTGAAGTCCTTGAACTGCGCATGGCAGTCGAAATCGAGGCCGCTGGTCTTGCCTGTGCGCGAAGTTCGGCGGCACAGCAGGCTAAAATCTACGAAGCCCTGCAAGAAATGACCGACCAGTTCGAAAGAGGCAACCCGACCGAAAAGGCCGATTTCGAGTTTCACCGCGCGATTGCCGATGCGACCAACAACCGGCGCTATGTCGAGTTTCTCGAACATCTGGGCGATAAAACCATTCCGCGTGCGCAATTACGCCGCCGCCCGCCCGAGGTCGAAGACCAGAAAAACTATATGCAGAAAATTCTGGCGGAACATCATCGCATCTTTGATGCAATTGCCGCGCGCGATGCCGAAACCGCCCGCACGGCGATGCGCGAACATCTCAGCCAAAGTCAGGCCCGCTATCAAAGCCTTCTGCGGCAGCGTTAGGCAAAATCAGCCCTGTTCGATCAGGGCTGCGATATCGCGCATGTCATCGAAAACAATATCCGCGCCCGCTTCGTAAAGCCGGGCTGCGGCAGTTTCGCGGTCTTCCGCATAATGCCCGCCCCCGACATAGCCGATGCAGGTCATGGATGCGGCCACCGCGGCCTTCACCCCTGCAACGGAATCCTCAATCACAATTGCCTGATCCGGGCGAAAGCCCATTTTATCAGCGGCATATAAAAACAGATCGGGTGCCGGTTTACCGTTCTGGACAAAATCGGCACTATAAATATCGGTGCCAAACCACGGACCAAGTCCGGTAACCGACATTGTGCGCTCAAGGCGCTGTACCGAACTGCTTGATGAAATGCAAAACGCAATATTACGGTTGCGCAGTGCAGTCAAAACTCCCTCGATGTCGTCTGTTTTCTGCAACTCGAGGTCATAGCGGGCAAACAGGCGATCATAAAATAACGGTTTGAATTCTGCGCTGATATCGCGTCCGGTTTCGGTACGAATATGTTCAATCGGAGCGGCACTGGATCGCCCGGTGAAACGGGCGGCAACTTCAGCAAAATCAAGCGGTGCGCCATAATGATCAAGCACATCGACAAGCGTCGCCAGCGAAATCGGTTCGCTGTCAACCAGAACGCCGTCGCAATCAAAAAGAACGACATCCTTGCCGGCCATGATCGGTGCTGACGCCGGGTTACGAGCGTTATCTTGGACATTTCCGGGGGCCATGTTGAACCTGGCTTCGTTGGGTTTGATGGCAAAAGCCTATACAATCGCGAACATCATCGTCAATCAAAATGAACATTTGACCAATCGATGCACTTTTGTTCAATTGCGTGCAGTATGAATTTATCGCAGCGACCAGCACGCGCGAGGAACGCTTAAAACCGGGATCGGGATTGCCTGCAAAATTTGGTAATTCCGCCAACCGGACCCGCGGGAGGAAGATTAAATGAGTCTTACAGATAAAGTCATTATCGGTGTGGACGTTGGCACTGGAAGCGCGCGTGCAGGCGTGTTTACCCCGGATGGAAAATTGCTCGGAAGTGCCGCCCATGCCATCGCCATGAATAAACCCAAACCCGATTTCGTCGAACAGGACTCGGAAAATATCTGGCAATCGGTTTGCCAGTCGGTTCGCGATGCGCTGGCAAAATCAAATATTGCCGCCGATCAGGTCGCAGCCATCGGATTTGATGCCACCTGTTCGCTCGTGATCCGCGATACCGACAACCGTCCACTTGGTGTCACCCCCGGTGGTACGGATAACTGGGATGTCATCGCCTGGATGGATCACCGCGCTGTCCGCGAAGCTGAAGAATGCACAAAAACCGGCGCCAAGGTGCTGGAATATATCGGTGGCACCATGTCGCCCGAAATGGAATTGCCCAAACTGATGTGGCTGAAACGCCACCATCGCCAAACCTGGGATAAAATGGGTGCGGCTTACGACCTTGCCGATTTCCTGTCATTCCGCGCAACCGGCAGCAATGACCGGTCCTGCTGTACGATCACGTGCAAATGGACCTATCTGGCCCATCAGGATGATCCGTGGGACCGCGCGTTTCTTGATCAGATCGGCCTAGATGATTTCCCCGGCAAGGCCGGAATTGATCGAAAGGCATTGGGCGTTGGTGGCCTGATCGGCAATCTGTCACAACAGGGGGCAAGTGAGCTTGGCCTGACCACCAATTGCGTCGTGGGTGCGGGGTTGATTGATGCCCATGCAGGTGCCCTTGGCACGCTTGGCGAATATCTGCATGGCAATCTCGATGAACGGTTCGCCATGATTGCCGGGACCTCGACATGCCATATGGCGCTATCGTCGGAGCCGCGCTTTATCAAAGGTGTCTGGGGTCCTTATTTCGGGGCGATTGCGCCGGGGCTTTGGCTGAACGAAGGCGGCCAATCGGCAACCGGTGCCTTGCTCGATCATATCGTTGCCATGCATCCGTTTTCGCACGCCATGGGCCGTGATGCGCACAAGCTTGCCGGACAAAAGCTCTTGCCGCTGATGACGGCAACGACCGATCTTGCACCGCGCCTGCATGTCCTGCCCGATTTCCATGGCAACCGGTCGCCGCTTGCGGACTCAGAGGCCCTTGGCGTCATTTCGGGTCTCAGCCTTGATCAAAGCGAGGAGAGCTTCCTTGACCTTTACTGGGCGACGGCCTGCGCGATTGCCTATGGCACGCGCCATATCATCGACGCACTGAACGCCACGGGCTATGACATTAAACACATCCATCTAAGTGGTGGTCACACCGCAAGCCCGGTTCTGGTCAAACTTTATGCCGATGTCACCGGGTGCAATGTCGTGATGTCCGATTGTGCCGAACCGGTGCTGCTGGGATCCGCTATGCTGGGCGCGGCCGCCCTTGACCCGGTAGGCGGGCTTGCCCTTGCATCGCGTCGGATGGCAGGCAAGGAAACCGTTCACGCCCCGGACCAAACCGCAGAGGACGCTCACGATAGGCGTTATGCCATTTTCCACAAGCTCCATGCTCACCGGCAGGAACTTGATGCCATGGCCGCAGGCTGATCCATCAAAAAGCCCCGCAACATACGCTGCGGGGCTTTCCATTTTGGTCGCAAGCCTCATCAGGCCTGAACGGCTTCCTGACGCTGGCTTCCCAGCCCTTCGACGCCAAGCTCCATGATATCGCCGGGTTTGAGGAAGCGTTGCGGCGTCATGCCCATGCCAACACCAGGCGGGGTGCCCGTCGTGATAATGTCGCCCGGCTGCAGGGTCATGAATTTCGACAGATAGCTGATCAGATGGGCAACGCCATAAACCATGGTGGCGGTGCTGCCATTCTGAACGCGTTCGCCGTTCAGTTCCAGCCACAGGCGAAGGTTCTGCGGATCGGCAACCTCGTCCCGCGTGACAAGCCACGGGCCAATCGGGCCGAAAGTATCGTGGCTTTTGCCCTTGACCCACTGGCCAGCATGTTCAAGCTGAAACGCGCGTTCGGACACATCATTGACCACGCAGTAACCTGCCACATGGCCAAGCGCCTCTGCCTCGGTCACATATTTGGCTTCCTTGCCTATCACGATGCCCAGTTCGACTTCCCAGTCCGATTTTTGTGAACCGCGCGGGATTTCCACATCGTCATTCGGGCCGCAAACCGCCGATGTTGCTTTGAAAAAGATGATTGGTTCAGTCGGCACCTGCATGCCGGCCTCGGCGGCATGGTCGGAATAGTTCAAACCGATGCAAATGAACTTGCCCGGTTTGGTAACACAGGCACCGATCCGCGGCTTGCCTGGGACGGTCGGAAGGCTTGCCGGATCAAGGGCTGCGATTTTGGCAAAGGTCGCATCAGAAATGGTATCTGGATTGAAATCCTCGATCACCGACGAAAGATCGCGGATCACACCATCCTGATCAAGAAGCCCGGGCTTTTCCGCACCGGCAGTTCCAAAACGCAGAAGTTTCATTTGGTTATTCCTCCCATGACCGGTTTATTTGTATTCCTCATACAAATAAACCCTTCCTTGGTCCAGCAACGATCATTGATCTTGTAAATTAAAAGGGCCGCAGATTTGCGGCCCTTGCTGGGATCACGCTGTGACGATCACGCAAGATTGGCCCGGAAAAACTCGGCCGTCCGCACATTGGCGGTTTCCGCATCCTTATGATCGTAATGCGCCCCGCCCTTACGTGCAAAGGCATGATCGCGACCGGGATAGAAATGAAGCTCGGTCAACGGATGGTCATCAAGCGCGTCCTTGATAACGGCCTGTGCATCGGCAGGGATATATTCATCATTCCCTGCCAGGTGAATGATCACCGGCTGTTTGATCTTCCCGGCTTCGCCGACATAATTGTTCATGCCGCCACCATAATAGACTGCAAAGGCATCCCCATCGGTGCGCGTGGCCGACAGGAAGGTCAAAAGCCCGCCAAGGCAGAAACCGACAACACCGGCCTTGCCATTTGCACCATCAATCTTGCGTGCTGCCGTAAGGGTTGCAGCAATATCCTCGACGCCCTTATCGACATTGAATGCCTGATAATAGCCAAATGCCTGTTTCCATTCTTCTTCGGTCTTGTCGGTGATTTCGATCCCCGGCTTGATCCGCCAGAACAGATCAGGACAAACCGCGATATAGCCCTGTTTGGCATAATCATCGGCAATGCCGCGCATCACGGCATTAACACCAAAGATTTCCTGAACAACCACCACCACCGGTGCCGGTAATTTGGCTGGCATGGCAACATAGGCATCGAAATTTCCGTCCGACGTCTGCACGGTCAGCTTATTGGTCATGGTGGTCCTCCTTGCTGGGTCGAATTTTCCGGCAATGCCGGTTGTTTCCTTGATGAGGTATTGGATCATACCGGTTTCGCAAGGGGTTAATTAAGCCGGTTCGCCATATTCATCCTCGACCCGCAGGGAAAATGGCAGGGAGATCAAAACATCCAGGCCACCGCCATCACGGTTTCGAATGGCGATTTCACCGCCATGTGCCTTGATTGCACGCCGCGCAATCGAAAGCCCCAAGCCAAAACCGGCGCCATTTAAACTTGGCTCTCCGCGGATAAACGGCTCGAACATATTTTCAAGCTGCTCAGCCGGAATTCCCGGTCCCTGATCGGAAATCGTAATGCAGAAAACATTTCGATTAGCATCGGCTTCGGCCGAAATCCGCACCAGTTGGCCTTCGCGTGAATGTCGCAAGGCATTGCGCACGATATTTTCAAACGCCCGCCGCAGAAGTTCGGCATTGCCCACCACCACCGGCACTTCACCATGCCAGTTGCGTTTGATCGCAAGATTGGTCTGGACCTTGATCCCGGTTGCCTCGGCCTCAAATCGGGCATCGCTAACAACCCGGCCCAGAAGATGGTCGATATCAAGCCATGTCTGGTTCTGGCTGGCACCGCTTTCGGCCCGTGACAGGGTCAGAAGTTCTCCGACCAATTCATCCAGCCGAATGGTTTCCTTTTCAATCCGGTCAAGTGATCCCTCTATCCGTTGCGGTTTCTGACGCGCCAGCCCGACGGCCAGTTGCATCCGCGCCAGCGGGGATCGCAATTCGTGCGATACGTCGTTCAGCAGACGGTCGCGTGCTTCAATCAATTGCTGCAACCGCACGGCCATCACATCGAAGTCACGCGCCAGATCGGCAATCTCATCGCGCCTGCGTCCGATCTTTTCGCCCAGCCGCCATGTCAGGTCACCATTCGAAAGTCGTTCGAACCCCTCCTGAAGCTGTCGGATCGGGCGTGTCAGGTACCAGGCCAAAACACCGCTAAACACCAGCCCTCCCAGAACACCCGAAATCACCAACGGTGTCGGAACATTGAACCGCCTCCGTTCCGGGATAGAGGCAACGATATCGGACACATCAAATTTCAGGTGTACCAGCAACCCGGTCGGGCTGACTGCGTCACGCGACAAAAACCCGTTCGCCCGAATATCCTCGAACCGATCTTCGGGCACGAAATCTGATACCGGCCCATCGGTCCGGTTTGCATCCGGCTCGATGCTAAGCCGGATGCGTTCTTCTTCGGGCCAATGGGCAATCGCCTTTTCAAGCGCGCCAATACCTTCGGCCTCGACAATCCGGGCCGCGGTTTCGACATAACCGCGCGCGGTTTCCTGAAGATAACCGACATGATAGGGTTTGGGCGGATCGCCATACAGTGTGAATAAAAGCCACACCCCCTGCCAGATTGCCATAAAGGTCAACGCAAAACCGATCAGGATTTTCCAGAATAACCGGCCTCTCATATGTCCTGCCTCAGGCGATAGCCGAAGCCGCGCACGGTCTCAACCAGACCGGCATCATTGCTGGCGGATTGAAGCTTCTGGCGAAGGTTGCTCATATGCACATCGATCGAGCGGTCATAAACCTCGCGCGGACGACCCAGAACTTTCATGGAAAGCTCGTTTTTCGATAAAGCCCGTTCTCTCGCACGCATCAAAACTTCCAGAAGATTGAATTCCGATACCGTCAGTTCCATGTCGCGACCATCAAACTGCGCCGACCGCCGCGCAGTATTCAGCCTCAGTTTTCCAAGAACGACTTCATCGCCCTTGTCCGATCCGCCAGCATCCCGGCAGTTTTCGCCAACCGGTTCAGCCCGGCGTAAAACAGCCCGAATGCGTGCTACCAGTTCACGCGGGTAATAGGGTTTGGGGATATAATCATCCGCCCCGAGCTCCAACCCGACAACCCGGTCAACGTCATCCCCCTTGGCAGTCAGCATGATGACCGGCACCCGGCTTTTGGTGCGTAATTCGCGCAGCACCTCAATCCCGCCAATACCCGGCATCATGATATCAAGCAACACAACGGAAAACCCGCCATCCAGCGCCATGCGCAGGCCATCCTCGCCATTATAGGCCTTGGCGATTTCGAACCCCTCGCCTTCAAGATATTCGCCCAGCATCGCGCCGAGTTCGACATCATCATCAACAAGCAGAATTCTGGTCACGGGCAACGGGTCTTTCAAATGCGGGTTAATTCCTGTTCATGATGACATTCTAGCGCTTAAACCGCCTAACGAAAGGCGTGGATGCCAGACTTTACACATTCCTTACAGATCATTTTCATCCCCCTCACCCCGTTCTGACAAAGGGGTTGCTATGTCTGGGATGCCCGACGGCTCAATTGCCTTTCAACGTCGGGCGCGTCTCATCCAAGGACATGAAAGCCCGATGAAGAAATCATCCAGGACCGCACGCAACCTTGTCATCGCCCTGATCGTCATACTGGCAACCGCATGGATGGCACAGGCCTATCTGTTCCCGTCCGAAGCCAAAACCAGTTATGTGACCACCAAACCCCGTATCGGCAATCTTGCCGATACGGTTCTGGCAAGTGGCACCATCACAGCCTCCAAACTGGTCAGTGTTGGCGCACAGGTATCAGGGCAGATCAAGGCACTACATGTCGATCTCGGCGATGAAATCAAGGAAGGAGATCTGATTGCAGAAATCGACCCTTCAACCCAGCAGAACGATTTACGCGATGCCGAGGCCGCCCTTGCCAACATCAAGGCACAACTTGCCGCCAAACAGGCCGAACTGAAACAAGCGGAACTTGATTATGCACGGCAGAAAAAGATGCGTGCGCTTGATGCCTCGCCACAGGAAGATTTCGAAAGCGCCGAGGCAACCCTAAATGTGACCAAGGCTGAAATCGCAGCGCTCAATGCGCAAATCGATCAGGCAAAAATCGCCGTTGATACGGCCGAAATAGATCTGGGATATACCAAAATCCTCGCCCCGATGGATGGTACGGTCGTTGCCCTGCCGGTCAAGGAAGGCCAGACGGTCAACGCTGCTCAATCCACTCCCACCATTATCAAGCTGGCACAGCTCGACACCATGACGGTCGAAGCCGAAATATCCGAGGCCGACGTCATCCGCGTCCGCGAAGGCCAACCGGTCAGCTTCACCATTCTGGGCGATCCCGACACGCTCTATGAAAGCACGCTTCGCGCCATCGAACCGGCCCCGACCGGGATCGAGGATGACGACGACAACACCGACGACGAGGCGGTTTATTATAATGGCCTGTTTGACATCGCCAATCCGGACCACCGCCTGCGTGTCTGGATGACGGCCGAAGTCACCATCACGTTAAACGAAGTGGAAAATGCCCTGATCATACCGTCCGCCGCGCTGAGTGGCCCGAACAAGGACGGGCAATATACCGTTCGGGTTCTTGATGACGAAGGCGACCCGGTTGAGAAGCCGGTCACAGTTGGCATGAACACCAATATCAACGCCCAGATCATCAGTGGCATTTCCAAAAATGACGACATTGTCATTGGCGCGACCAGTGGCGCAGTCGCAACCAGCCAGTCCATACGTCGCGGCCCGGGGGGGATGTTCTGATCATGAACCAGATAGCGAGAAACACGGTTAACACCCCGCTGATCGAAATCCGCGATCTGTGGCGGCACTACCCGGCGGGCGAGGATCGCATTGCCGTGTTAAAGGGTGTCAACCTGACGATTGAACGCGGCGAAATGGTTGCGATCATTGGCGCGTCCGGGTCGGGCAAATCGACGCTGATGAATATTCTGGGCTGTCTTGACCGACCAACTGGCGGGGAATACCGGGTTAATGGCCGCCTGACCGGCGATCTGGAACCAGATGAACTGGCCGCCCTTCGGCGCGAATATTTCGGATTTATCTTTCAACGCTATCATTTGCTGTCGGATCTAAGCGCACTTGGCAATGTCGAAGTGCCGTCAATTTATGCCGGTTTTGACGCCGAAACCCGGCGCGACCGTGCAATGGATATCCTGACCCGTGTCGGACTTGGGGATCGCATTCATCATCGCCCCAGCCAGCTTTCCGGCGGGCAGCAGCAGCGCGTCAGTATCGCACGCGCGTTGATGAATGGCGGCGATGTCATTTTGGCCGATGAGCCGACCGGCGCACTTGATAGCCAAAGCGGCGCACAAACGCTTGAACTGTTAAGGAACCTGCATCGCGATGGCCATACCGTCATTCTGGTCACCCATGATCATGATGTTGCCGCCCATGCCGAACGCATCATCGAGATCCGCGACGGTGAAATCATCCGCGACGAACGCCAGACACAGGCCTTTGCCCAACACACTGCCAGCAAAAAGGCCGAAACCCGCCCCCGAAGCGCATCCCCCATCCGGGCCGAGATTGACCGCTTTGCCGAAGCATTCAAAATGGCACTGGTGGCCATGAATGCACATCGGTTGCGGACCTTTTTGACCATGCTCGGCATTATTATCGGGATCGCATCGGTGGTCTCGGTCGTAGCCCTTGGTCAAGGATCGCAGGACCGCATCCTTGCCGATATCAGCTCCATCGCGACCAACACGATTGATGTCAATCGCGGCAAGGATTTTGGTGATCGTGATGCCAGCCAGATCAGAACATTGACCGCCGCCGATGCCGATATTCTGGCGACCCAGTATTATGTCGACAGCGTCACACCAAGTGTTTCAAGCAACGTCACCCTGCGATATGGCAATATTGAAGTCGATGCCGCGGTTGCCGGTGTCGGCACCGATTATTACCGGGTACGCGGCTATGAAATGGCCGACGGCATCTGGTTTAACAGCCTTGCCGTCGACAAACGCAGTCAGGACGCGGTCATTGACGACAATACACGTGAAAAACTGTTCCCGAACGGCGAAGACCCGCTGGGGCAGGTGATTTTCCTTGGCACCGTGCCGGTACGCATCATTGGTGTCACCGCGCCAAAGGACAGCACATTTGGCAATAATGACAGCCTGAATATCTGGGTGCCCTACACCACAGCACTGACCCGAATTCTCGGCCAGAATTACCTAAGCAGCATCACCGTTCGTATTGATGACGCAGTCCAAACCGCGTTGGCCCAACAGAACATCGAAACCCTTCTGACCCAGCGGCACGGGGTGAAGGACTTTTTCACGATCAATACCGACACCATCCGTGAAACCATCGAAAAAACCACCAGCACCATGACACTTCTGATTTCATCAATTGCGGTGATTTCCCTGATCGTTGGCGGTATTGGCGTTATGAATATCATGCTGGTGTCGGTTACAGAACGCACCGGTGAAATCGGGGTTCGGATGGCGGTCGGCGCACGTCAAAGCGATATCCTGCGCCAGTTCCTGATCGAGGCGGTTCTGGTCTGCATCCTTGGCGGGGCACTTGGCGTTCTGACTGCCCTTGGCATCGGCGTTCTGTTTGACGCGATGGGAAGCTCGTTTTCGATGGTTTATTCGACGACCTCGATTGTCGCGGCCTTTGCCTGCGCCACATTGATCGGGATTTCATTCGGCTTCCTGCCTGCCCGCAATGCCGCCCGGCTTGATCCGGTCGACGCCCTGTCGCGCGACTGACGGAGAATACAAAAATGATCACACGGATTTTAAAGACCGGAACCATCCTTTCGATGATGGCACTTGCAGGGTGCAGCAGCCTGAACGAAACCCGCTATTCCCGTCCGGATATTACGTCGGGAAACGGCTGGAACGGAGCCGCCACCGCATCGGACAACAGCAACGCAGCAACCATCACCGCCTCGCAAAACTGGTGGCAGAATTTCGGCGATGACCAGCTTGACGAACTTGTCGCACGTGCGCTTGAACGCAATAACGACCTGGCGGCGGCCACCATCAAAGTCCGCAAGGCACAATTGACTGCGGGCCTTGCAGAAGATGATCTCTATCCCGATTTTTCCGGTGTGGCGGATGCATCGGTTTCACGCGACCTGGACGAGGATAATGGCAGTACGCGAAGCTTTGGCACCAATGCCGGGATCAGTTACGAGCTCGATCTTTGGGGCAAGCTTGGCCACGATTACGATGCCGCACGCTGGGAAGCATTGGCAACGCTTGAAGACCGTGAAAGCACGGCATTATCGCTGATCGGTACCACCGCCACCCTGTATTGGCAGGCGGTTTACTATCAGCAACGTCTGGATATCGCACAAGCCAGCATCGATTACGCCCGGCAGACTCTTGATCTGATCGATGTTCAATATGCGTCCGGTTCGACATCGTCGCTGGAACTGTTCGAAGCTCGCCAGAACCTTGAAAGCCAGTTGGCCGATTACACCCAGATCGAACAGAGCCTGACGGAAACCAAAAACGCGCTATCGATCCTGTTTGACCGCGCACCGGGTGATATTGAAATTCCGCGCATGACATTGCCGTCCGGTGCCCTGCCCGATGTGGCGGCGGGTCTGCCATCGGAATTGCTGTCGCGTCGCCCGGACGTACGGGCGGCTGAATTGCGCCTGAAGGAAAGCGTTTCGAATTTGAATTCGGTCAAAACCAGTTTGCTACCGACCCTGACCCTGACGGGGGAATTGGGCACCAGCAGCGACCAGTTGCGCAACCTTTTGCAAAATCCGATCGGCACGCTTGGCGCAAGTCTTGCCCTGCCGTTTCTGAACTGGAACGAGGGGCAGCTCAACATCAAGGTATCCGAGGCCGAATATGAACAGGCCGTCGCAGAATTCCGTCAGACAGCCTACGAAGCCATGAGCGACGTTGAAAACGCGCTTTCGGCCCGCACTCAATATGATCGCCGTGCCGCCCGGCTTGAAGCCGCCCTTGACGCCTCACGCAATGCCGAACGGATTTATGAAACCCGGTTCCGATCGGGGGCGGTCGCCATGCAGGACTGGCTGGACGCGCAAGAAACCAGACGTTCAGCCGAAGAAGCCCTTCTAGCCAACCAGCTTGATCGCATTAGCAATCTGATCACGCTCTATCAGGCATTGGGCGGCGATGCCACCCCGGCCAATGCCCAGACCGACCCGGCACCGGATACCACCGCAGCCTGACACCAACCACCAGACAGAGAAACAGATGATGCGTTTTCAAAACCTTTCGCACCATATCGGTCATGTCCTGATCCTTTTGGGGGCAGGATTATGCGCAACCGCAATCCTGCTTGGCGAAAGCCGGGCGGCACAGGAACGCAGGGATGATATTGGACAGGATCGTCCGGCGAGCATCAGTTTCGCCACGGATTGACCGCGCGGCGATCCACCACATCGGGCACAATCCCGCGTGCCGCGTTCGATACATGATCCATCACATTGCTGGCCGCGATATCAAATTGACGCGCGATCATGCGTTTTTGCCGTTCAGCAAATAGCGGCGCACGATCCGCCAGATCAATCGGGCTTCCGGCGATTTCCGTCCCGGCAAGGAACGCATCGCGATCCAGCCAGTCCAACGTATTTTTCGTCAGATCAAGACGCAGCACATCGCCATCACGCAAATGACCGATGCCACCACCAGAAAAAGCCTCCGGCACCATATGGCCGATACACGCCCCCTTGGTGACACCGGAATAACGGCCATCGGTGATCAGCATGCTTGATGCTTCAAGGATGCGATGATGGCGCAGGTTCTGCGACGGCGAAAACATTTCCGGCATGCCATAGGCTTCCGGTCCCTGCCCGCCAATGACAAAGGCAAAGGACAAATGCCCCTGTGCCAGCATGTCCTTTGGCGCATCCATATCAACCCGGTTGCCACCATTGCGCCGGACCACGGCGGCAATCAGGTCTTCATCCACACCGTCGGTTTCAATCAACCGCTTCACCAGATCGGGCGAGGCAAAATCGGCGTTACAGACATGCTCGTTTTCATAATAACGTACGATGAAAACGTGATCGTCGAAATGTTCGATCAGATGGTCACTCATACCCGATGTTTTGACTGCGCAATTTTCAAAGAAACTACCAGTCAGAACATCCACACCGGACCGCTTGCGCACCGGCGTCGCACGGATAACCGATGTATCCCCCAGCGACAAATCGACGGGATTTTCCAGATTTGCAATCCTTTCCCCCCATGTCCTGCCAAGCACCGTCGGCGCATCAAGATCCATCGCCACGCCAAGATCGGCCAGAACGCGATAGATACTTTCCATGCCACGGTTTTTGCCTTCGGCCATTTGCTGCGCCAGAACAAAGGTATCGCGGTTTTCCGTCAGGCTATGAGCGAAGATTTCTGGCACCGGCGTTTTAAGACGCACATCCTGATAATCATCAATCCTGACATCAAACCCGGCATAACGCATCATGAAAGGCAAATGCAGCAGCATGTTGCTGCTTGACCCCGTCGCATTATGGATGCGCACGAAATTGGCAAAGTTGCGCTTCAACAGATTGCTGATCGCGTATTCGGGTTTGTTGAACACACCAAACAGCGCATCAATCCCGATCGCCACCGCAGCATAAGGCGGCACATCCGTTAGCAATTCCAGTTCCGGCGGGGTTAACCCAAAAGCCGCCAGCATGGTCCGCGATGAATTGCCCGTACCGTTAAAGGCGCAAATCCCGCCCTTGGAATCACAGGTCGCACCGGCAAGCTCGTCGAGAACCCGGCGTTCCATCTTGCCATCAATAATGCCCAATAACCGCGCCCGGTCCAGCAACCCGGCAAAGGCTTCATCAGACGTGCATTGCAGAATATAACGCATGTTTTCGCGAATATCGGAACCAAGGTCATCATGCCCCGCCCGGTCCGCATCATCGGCAATTTTATCAAGTAATCGCCGCGTCCCATCTGGGATTTCTCCGCCCTTCAGGACATGGGACGGCGCAAACACCGCCCAGACCGGCGCTTGATCACCGCGATATTTACGCGCCTGATCGGCCGCTGCCAGACCGGCCACAACCGCAGCGGGGGATTTGTCGCACCCGGCAATGACATAGGCCGCGTGGTAGCTGTGCCCTTCAAAGGTGATATTGACCGCCGCCGCCGTGTGGTTGCGTGACGCCAGGGAATAGCTTTGGCCGATATTATTCTGTGCCGTACCATCACAAATCACCGGCACATGAAACAGGAACGGCACCCCACCCATTTCCCATATACGGATTGCAGCCATCAATGCTTGCGGCCGATCCAGCAAATGCGCCGGATGATCAGGTGCCCCGCCAATGATCGCAATGCGTGGGCGGTTTTCAACCAGCCGCCCGACCACATCGCGTATTTCGGGCACCACAAATTTCCGGTCACTGGCAACAGCCGGGTTTTCATTCACCGCATCGCGCAACAGCCTGACAACCGTAATCGGCTGATTGGCAAGCCCCTGAATACAATCACGATAGGGGTTGGCTTTTTCGTTGATGGTGATGGCATTGGGGATGGATTGGGATTGGGGCATGGTGAACTCTGACTGCGGGAAGCGGAACAAAATGGCGCGATTTATTTGATGGATCGTAGACTATCAGACAAGTCCGCCATCGACGATAAAGCTTTGTGATGAGCACGCCGACGACACATCAGATGCCAGAAACAATACCATCTGCGCAACATCATCAGCTATCAGACGACGTTTGACACATTGCTGCTGCTGGATGCGTTCTTCGTCTTCCGGACTGATCCAAAGGTCAAGCTGGCGCTGGGTAATGATACAGCCCGGAATAACTGTATTGACCCGGATACCATCCGCCCCCCAGTCGCGCGCCAATGCGCGCGTCATACCGACCACACCTGCCTTGGCGGTTTCATAACCGACCAGATCGGGTAACCCCATCAAATAACTTACGGAACTGAAATTAATGATGCTGCCCCGGCCCTTTTCGGCCATGCCCTTTGCCACGGCGCGTGAACAGAAAAACTGGTGCGACAGATTGACGTCAAGCTTGTCTCGCCATTCATCCGGCCCGGTTTCTTCGGGACTGTGGCGATCATCGCGGGCGGCATTATTGACCAGAACATCAATCACGCCGATTTTCGATGCCATTTCGGTAACAGCCTTCGGGATTCCGGCCTGATCACGCAGATCAAGTGACATATAATGCGGCCGCACGCCCAGATCGTTCCCGATCTCCGCGCACAGCTTTTCCGCCGCCGCATCATCAATATCAAAAAAGCCGACCCGTGCACCCTGCGCACAAAAGGCGCGAACAATCGACGCCCCGATACCCGATGCCCCGCCGGTTACAAGAACCGATTTACCATCAATGTCGTGATAACTCGCTGTCATGACGTTCCCTGACTTGTTTTCATCTTTTATTTTTCACAATCAAATTAAATGCTGCGCCGCACCCAGGAAAATCCGCATAAAATCAACCAAAAATCAGGATTTTGAATAATCTTGAGCGTGAAAAGCGAGATTTTTAATTTGTTCATTAAAAAAAATTTGACAGGACGGATTGAAGGCGTCAACATTTTTTCGACAACAAAAATAAATGTCACTGCAAGACACATATCATTCAGGGATGAAACAGATGAAAAAACTCCTCTCCTCGGTCGCACTGGCCGGTGCCGTACTGTTTTCCGCCAATGCCTTTGCCGATGATCTGATCGTTGGCGTCAGCTGGTCGAACTTTCAGGAAGAACGCTGGAAAACTGACGAAGCCGCGATTGTGAAGGCGCTTGAAGCCGCAGGCGCACAATATATCAGCACCGATGCTCAAAGCTCGCCCTCCAAACAGCTTTCCGATATCGAAAGCCTGATTTCGCGTGGCGCGGATGCCTTGATCGTTCTGGCACAGGATTCATCCTCTATCGGTGCCGCCATCACACAGGCGATCAACGAAGGCATTCCGGTTGTAGGCTATGACCGCCTGATCGAAGACCCGAATGCCTATTACATTACGTTCAACAACAAGGAAGTCGGCCGACTTCAGGCCGAAGCCGTGTTTGCCCAGCAGCCAAAAGGCAATTACGTGTTCATCAAGGGCGCGCCGACCGATCCGAACGCCAATATACTGCACGAGGGTCAACTTGAAATCCTTCAGGCGGCAATTGATAGCGGCGATATCACGGTTGTCGGCGAAGCCTACACCGACAGTTGGCAACCGGCCATCGCACAGCGCAACATGGAACAGTTCCTGACGGCTGCCGACAACAAGGTCGATGCGGTTGTCGCCTCCAATGACGGCACGGCAGGCGGAGTTGTTGCCGCCCTTTCGGCACAGGGCATGCAGGGCATTCCGGTTTCCGGACAGGATGGTGACCACGCCGCACTTAACCGTGTTGCCCTTGGCACCCAGACAGTTTCGGTCTGGAAAGATGCCCGACTTCTGGGACAGCGCGCGGCTGAAATCGCCGTTGAACTGGCAAAGGGCACCAAACTGGGCGACGTCGAAGGCACCCAGGATTGGAACAGCCCGAACGGTGTGACCATGAAGTCGTACTTCCTTGATCCGGTTGCAATCACCCAGAACAAGCTTGATCTTGTGATCGACGCGGGATGGGTATCCAAGAACGTCGTCTGCAAAGGGGTTGAAAGCGGCAAGGTCGCTGCCTGTAACTAGGCAGGTTTCCTCCTTCCGACCTTGTTAAACCCCGGGACCGGCCGCATCCGATCGACCGGCCCCGCTGCCTGACGAGCATTTTACATGACAAGACTACTTGCCAAGATGGAAGTCGACCGCCGCCTTGTGGGCCTGGCCGTTGTGCTTCTGGTTATCTGGATCGGCTTTGACATCGCATCGGGCGGTCGCTTCATCACGCCGCGCAATATCTTTAACCTGTCGGTGCAGACAGCATCTGTTGCCGTCATGGCGTGCGGCATGGTGCTGATCATCGTTACCCGGCATATCGACCTTTCGGTCGGTGCGATACTGGGTGTTCTTGCGATGATCATGGGGGTCGTGCAATCCGACATCCTGCCGCACTTCCTTGAATACAATCACCCGATGACATGGATCATTACCCTGCTTGTCGGTTTGATCATCGGCGCGGCAATCGGCGGGGTTCAAGGCCTTGCCGTTGGTTACCTTGGCGTTCCGGCCTTTATCGTAACCCTTGGCGGGCTTCTGGTCTGGCGCGGGGCGGCATGGTGGGTCACACAGGGGCGCACTGTTGCACCGCTTGATCACAACTTCATACTGCTTGGCGGCGGGATCGAAGGCACGATTGGCGCAACCTGGAGCTGGATCGTCGCTGCCATCACCATTGCCGCCATCATCTATGCCGCCATCATGGAACGCCGCCGCCGGTTATCATTCCAGTTCCCGGTCAAACCGGTCTGGGCGGAATATACCAACACCATCATCAAGGCCGGATTGGTACTCGTGGCGATCATCACATTGAACGCCTATCACCTGCCCCAACGTGCAGCCGAACGCATCCTTGAAGATCGCGGCATTCCGGTAACGCCTGAAAATCTGATGATTTCACACGGCATTCCGATCCCGCTTCTGATTGTTGCCCTTGTGGCGATTGTTCTGACCATCGTTGCCAAACGGACCCGGTTCGGGCGTTATGTCTTTGCGATGGGCGGCAACCCGCAGGCCGCCGAACTGGCCGGCATCAATGTCAAACGCATGACGGTCGCGGTCTTCGCCCTGATGGGAGTTCTATGCGCGATCAGTGCCGCGATTTCTTCGGCCCGCCTGCAATCGGCAGGCAACGAGCTTGGTACGCTTGACGAACTGCGTGTCATTGCTGCGGTTGTCATTGGCGGAACGTCGCTTGCCGGTGGTGTTGGCACGATCTATGGAGCATTGATCGGTGCGCTTGTGATGCAAAGCCTGCAAAGCGGCATGGCTCTTTTGGGTGTTGATACATCCCTTCAAAGCATCGTGATCGGGCTTGTGCTTGTCCTTGCCGTGTTCAGCGACAAGTATTTCCACCGTCGCTACAGCGACCCGACCAGTTAGGAGTATGGGGATATGAACGATATCAAAACCGGTCAGAACCCGCTGGTCGAAATGCGCGACATCCATATCAGCTTTGGCGGGGTCAAGGCGGTCGACGGGGTTTCCATCGATCTTTACCCCGGCGAGGTTGTTGGTGTGCTCGGTCATAATGGCGCAGGAAAATCAACCCTGATCAAGGTGCTTTCGGGTGCCTATAAGGCCGACACCGGCCAGATCATTGTCGATGGCCGCGAAGCCAAAATCGAGAATGCCCGTGATGCGCGCGACAACAATATCGAAACCATCTATCAGAATCTGGCGCTTGCCGATAACCTCGACGCAGCCCAGAACCTGTTTCTGGGCCGCGAAATCGTCGATAAATTCGGCTTTCTCGATGATGGGGCAATGGAACATAAGGCACGTGAAGTCCTGCATCGACTAAACCCGAATTTCCATAAATTCACGTCCCCCGTGTCGGCTCTCTCGGGCGGGCAACGGCAATCTGTCGCGATTGCGCGTGCGCTTTTATTCGAAGCCCGCGTTCTGATCATGGATGAACCGTGCGCTGCCCTTGGCGTGCATGAAACCCGTATGGTCGGCGAACTGATTGATCAACTGAAACGTGACGGGCTCGGTATTTTGTTGATCAGCCACGATCTTCATGATGTGTTTGATTTGTCTGATCGTTTGCATGTTATGAAGAACGGCAAGCTGGTCGGCACCGTCCCGACCAAAGATGTCACCCATGATGACGTTCTTGGCATGATCATTCTGGGTAAAATGCCCGATCATCTTTTGCATCTTGCCGGACCGGGTGCCACCAACGCCCAGAACAAAGAGGCCCTTTAATGACTATCGACTTCCCGAATACCGCCAGCGACATCCTGCCCGACGATCATGGCAATGCCATTCTGGTTGGTCGCGTCTGGGACCCGCGCGTTTCAGGCCCGACCCCGGTTGTCGTCGATCAGGGCAACCTTCGCGATATCAGTAAGCTTGCCCCGACGATCAGCCAGATTCTCGAACGCGAGGATCTGGTGTCGCAGCTTCGAAATCCATCGGGTTTCCCCCTTGTCGGCACGCTTGATGACATTGTCGCCGCATCAAAACCCGGTGCCGGTTCGCAAACCCTTCATCTGCTCAGCCCCAATGACCTTCAGGCGATCAAGGCCAGTGGTGTGACATTTGTCGCAAGTCTTCTGGAACGCGTGATCGAAGAACAGGCGCGTGGAGACGCCAGCAAGGCCGATCAGATCCGCAGCGAAATCAGCGGCATTATCGGCGATGACCTGTCACAGATCGAACCGGGGTCGCAAAAGGCCGTCGACATCAAGGAAGTCCTGATCGCAAAGGGCGCATGGTCGCAATATCTTGAAGTCGGCATCGGTCCGGATGCGGAAATCTTCACCAAATCGCCGCCGATGTCGGCGGTTGGTCATGGCGCGCATGTCGGCCTGCATCCGATTTCAAACTGGAACAACCCGGAACCCGAAGTGGTTCTGGCCGTCAGCTCAAAGGGCAAAATCGTCGGCGCGACCCTTGGCAATGATGTCAATCTTCGCGATGTCGAAGGCCGTTCCGCCCTGCTTCTGGGCAAGGCAAAGGATAATAACGGCTCCTGCGCCATTGGGCCGTTTATCCGTATCTTTGACGGCAATTTCACACTTGAAACCGTCAAACAGGCCGACCTTAAAATGGCGGTCGACGGACTGGATGGTTATCACCTTGATGCCGGAAGCTCCATGAGCCAGATCAGCCGGCCTCCTGAAAGCCTTGCCGCACAGGCTTGCGGCAAACATCATCAATATCCCGATGGTTTCATGCTGTTTCTTGGCACGATGTTTGCGCCCACAGATGATCGCGGTGGTGCGGGCAAGGGCTTCACCCACGAAATGGGGGACCTTGTCACCATTTCCACCCCCTGCCTTGGCACGCTTTGCAATCAGGTCGACCGCTCGGACGCCATCGCGCCCTGGACCTTTGGCATCACGGCATTGATGACCAATCTGGCCGCACGCGGATTGCTTTAATCCGGTGCATCACCGGCTTGCCAAAGCGGCAAAAAACATGCCTTATCCGGAACCGGGTTTTCGCCCGGTTCCGATCCCGCCTTGCAGAATAACAGGCCCCGCCGATGAGCCGTCGAACCGATCACGATACGCCACGCCAACCGTCCCAGATTGCCATTCTGCGCTTTTTGCGCATCCATGGACCGGCTGCACGGATCGATATCGGCACTGCCACCGGATTAAGCCCGGCAACTGTTACCTCGCTTACCGCCGATCTGATCGCGCAGGGGCTGGTAAAGGAAACCCAAGGCGCACCAAACGGCAATAATGGTCAAAGTGCCACACGCGGCCGCCCCAAGGTCATGCTTGACCTTGTGCCCGATGCGGCCTGTGTGATTGGTGTCAAGCTGACCATCAATCTGGTTGAAATCGCACTGGGCAATTTCAAGGGCGAGATTGAACGCAGCATCCAGCACAGCATCAACACCCGCGATCTTGATGAAACATCGCTGGTAACAACGCTTTGTCATCTGATCGATCAGTTTATTGCCGACAACCGCGATATCGCAACAACCCCGCCGATCGGCATCGGCATCGCCGTTCAGGGCGTCGCCGATAGCAATAGCGGCGAAATCATCTGGTCGCCCGCCCTACGCCACCGGCAGATTGCGATTACCAAACCGCTGCGTGAACGCTTTGGCGGCATTGTCCAGATGTCAAACGATGCCAACTGCATCGCAACCGCCATCACCCAGAATAACGATCTTGGCGGCAATGGCGATTTTGCCGTGATCATGCTGGGCTATGGCGTGGGCATGGGGCTTGTCCTGAACGGGGTGGTCTATAACGGCCATTTTGGCGCGGCGGCCGAATTTGGTCATATGAAATATCAACCCGACGGGCCACTTTGCAATTGCGGGCGGCGCGGCTGCATCGAAGCCTATATCGGCGATTACGCCATTCTGCGTGACGCCAGTGGCCTGATTGACATGCCCGATGCCAACAACCTGCATCCCAGCGAAAAACAGATGATGGATCTTGTCAAACGCGCGCGAAACGGTCACGAAGACCTTGCCGATATTTTCCGCCACGCGGGCAAGGTGCTGGGATATGGCATTGCCAATCTGATTGCGCTTCTGGGTCCGGAACGCATTCTGATCACCGGGTCAGGCGCACGGGCCTATGATCTGATGGAACCGGAAATCGATCGCGGCCTCCGCGAGGCACAGGTGCCCGAGCTTCGCAGCGGGCCAAAGATCATCCACCTGCCGTGGGACAAGGATCTGGCATTGCAGGGCGCGATTGGGCAAAGCCTTTTGCGCCATGACGAAAGCATGTTTGCCAATCCACCAGCAAACTGACTGATCCATCGCCTGAGCCCGAAATGCAAAAAGCCGCCCGAAACCGGACGGCTTTTTGCGACATTCAGCAAAGCATGACCGGATCAGCGACCCGTTTTTTTGCGCCATGCCTCATAATTGGCTTTGGTTTCGTCCTTGGTCGCCGGATAAAGGCCGATAATCGGCTTGCCGGCCAGAACTTCTTCAAGAACGAAGTCCTCGAAGCTTTCCATCCCACTGCATTCTTCGGCCAGTTCGTCGGCAAGATGGGCAGGAATGACGACAACGCCATCCTTGTCCCCCACCAGAACATCGCCCGGAAAAACCGGCGCATCACCGCACCCGATCGGCACGTTCAGATCATATGCTTCATGCAGGGTCAGGTTGGTCGGAGCCGACGGACGGTTGTGATAGGCATGGATATCAAGCTTGCCAATGCCTTCCGCATCACGGAAACCACCATCGGTAACGATACCGACAACGCCGCGCTTCATCAGGCGGGTCACAAGGATCGATCCCGCCGATGCCGCACGGGCATCCTTGCGACTATCCATCACCAAAACATGCCCGACCGGGCATTGCTCAACCGCAACACGTTGCGGATGGTTGGGATCGCGGAAGACCTCAATCTGGTTACGGTCTTCGCGCGCCGGGATATAGCGCAGGGTATAGGCCTGCCCGACCATGTTTTCGTCCTTCGGCGCAACCGGCCCGACATCCTGAATGAACTGGTTGCGAAGGCCGCGTTTGAACAGGGCAGTACAAAGCGATGCCGTACTGACTTTCTTAAGCTTCTCGCGCGTTGCGTCGCCAAGGACATAATCGCTCATTATCTGAACTCCGTAAGTACGCCGGGGTTTGATCACCCCGGCAAATCAATGACATGCGATCAGGCGATATCAGCCGGCAGGACATCAGTCGGGATGTTCTGATAGCAAACCGGACGCAGGAAACGACGGATCGACATCGTGCCAACCGACGTCGCGCCGAAATTGGTCGATGCCGGGTATGGTCCGCCATGCACCATGCTGTCGGAAACCTCGACCCCGGTCGGGAAACCGTTCGCCAGAATACGGCCTGCCTTGCGCTCAAGGATCGGCAGCAGCGAACGCGCATCCGCCGCATCCCCGCCATCCATATGGATCGTGCAGGTCAGTTGCCCTTCAAGCGCCCTGGCAATCGCCTGCATTTCGGCAATGTCCTTGACCCGGACAACAAGCCCAAGCGGCCCAAACACTTCCTCGCCCAGCACATGATTGGCCAGCCAGTTTTCACCGGTTGTTTCAAACAGATACGGCGTAGCATTGCGAAGATCACATGATGTGGTCAGGACTTCCTTGACACCCGACGTCGCGGCAATGCGTTTTGCCCCACTGCGATAGGCATCAGCCATGCCATCGGTCAGCATGGTCTGTGCTGCCACATCGCCAAGCCCCGCCTTGGCGGTTGCGACAAACGCATCCGCATCCGGACCATCCAGAACAACCGCAATACCCGGATTGGTGCAGAACTGCCCCGCCCCCATGGTCAGCGACCCGACCCAGCCCTTGGCGAGTTCTTCGTTGCGCGCGCTCATGGCGTTTGGCAGCAGGAACATCGGATTGACCGAGCCCAGCTCACCAAAGAACGGGATCGGTTCCGGACGCTGCGCGCACAGATCGAACAATGCACGACCACCGCCAAGCGACCCGGTAAAGCCGACCGCCTTGATCAGCGGATGCTGCACAAGGCTCTGACCGACATCACGTTTGCCGCCCTGAATAAGGCTGAACACGCCCGGATGAATGCTACATGCCTTGACCGCAACATCAATCGCCTGTGCAACGATCTCACCCGTCCCCGGATGGGCCGAATGCCCCTTGACCACGACCGGGCAACCGGCGGCCAATGCGGCTGCGGTATCCCCGCCGGCGACCGAGAATGCCAGCGGGAAGTTCGATGCGCCAAACACCGCCACCGGGCCAATCGGACGCTGCATCAAACGCAGGTCCGGACGCGGCAAAGGCGCACGATCCAGCAATGCTTCGTCATGACGACGATCCAGATAATCACCGGCAAGGATGTGGCTGGCAAACAGGCGAAGCTGGCCAACGGTACGGCCGCGCTCCCCGTTCAGACGCGCTTCCGGCAGGCCGGTTTCCTGAGTACCGATTTCGGTGATTTCCGCACCGCGGGCATCGATTTCATCGGCGATTTTATTCAGGAACTTCGCACGTTCTTCACGGGTGGAATAGCCATAGGACCAGAATGCTTCCTCGGCGGCCTTGGCGGCCTGATCGACCATGGCCGGGGTGCCGACCGGGAAGGTATTGGCCGGGCCATGGGCCGGTTCGGACTGGAAGGTCTGCTCGCCCGCCACCCACTGGCCGGCAATCAGATGTTTTCCTGTCAGGTTATACGACATTGGTGCCTCCTTTGCGCGGGGATTGCCCCGCCGCTTATTTCACAAGTTTGTTTTCGCGCATGAAGCCGACAAGCTTGTCATGCTGCGCAGGCGTCAGGGGCCAGGCTGATGGCGGGCGCGTCGGACCGCAATCGTTGCCCAGAAGCTGCAACGCGGACTTAACCCCGGTCACATTAGTGCCGTTCATTTCTTCGGCACGGACATCCTCAAATGCCCGCATTTCCGAAATCAGTTTGCGGGCGGTTTGATAATCACCGCCTTCAAGGGCAGCATGGATCGCCATCGAGCGTTCCGGCCACACATTGATCAGCCCCGATGTAAAGCCACGCGCGCCCACCGCATAGAAAGTCGGCGCCCAAACCTCGGCCAAACCACCAACCCATACGATATCGGGATCGCAGGCTGAAATCGCCTCGGCCAGCTTCATCGGATTTGGCGTCGCCCATTTGACACCGGCAACACCTTCAACAGCACATAGATCGGCAATCGCCTTAGTGCCAATCGTATCGTTGCGAAGATACAGCATCATCGGCAAACCATCCGATGCATCGGCAATGCGTTTAAGATAGTCGACAACACCACGCGGCGCGACGAAGGGATCTGGTGGCTGATGGATCATAAGCGCTTCGGCACCGGCCTCTGCAGATGCCTTTGCCAGTGCAATCGCATCACGAATGCCGCGACCAACCCCGGCCAGCATCGGCGCGCGACCATCCAGCATTTCGGCAACCGATCTGGCCATGGCGATGGCCTCGTCCGTGGTCAGAGCATAAAATTCGCCGGTATTGCCGTTTACCACCGGGAAATGTACGCCCGAGGCCAGCGCGCGATCAATGATCGGGGAAAGTTTTTTCGGCGCGATATCGCCATTTTCATCATAAGGCGTCACAAGAATGCCCGAAATCCCGGACAGCACGCCACGCAAATCGGCTTTGGAAAGTGCCATTGGTCAAAGTCCCTGAATTCTGTTGGTGGTGGCGCGATGGGCGCGCCACCTGTTTCTCATCAATCATTGCCGGTCAACCAACCGGCAGATCAGAAGATATCCGGCTCGCCCGCGGTTTTGCCGAAGTCGGGCGACAGGAAGTCGAAATCACAGCCTTCATTTGCCTGGGTGACATGCTTGCCAAACATCCAGCCATAACCGCGCTGATAGCGATCTTCGGGCTTTTTCCATGCCGCACGACGACGTTCGAGCTCGTCTTCATCCACCAGCATGTCCAGACGACGGTTATCAAGATCAAGCTTGACGATATCGCCGGTTTTCAAAAGGGCGAGCGGCCCGCCGATATAGCTTTCCGGCGCAACATGAAGCACACAGGCCCCATAAGACGTGCCTGACATGCGGGCATCCGAAATACGCAGCATGTCACGATGCCCCTGCTTGATCAGGGCCTTGGGGATCGGCAGCATCCCCCATTCCGGGAAGCCTGGCCCACCTAACGGCCCGGCATTGCGCAGCACCAGAACATGATCGGGCGTGATATCAAGATTTTCGTCATCAACCGCCTTTTTCATTTCGGGATAGCTGTCAAAGACAAGTGCCGGTCCCTGATGATTACGGAACCGTTCATCACAAGCGGCTGGTTTGATCACGGCCCCATCCGGGCAAAGGTTACCGCGCAGAACCGCAAGCGACCCTTCGTGATAAACCGGGTTGGACAAGGGACGAATGACATCGTCGTTATAAACCGTCGCCCCCTCAAGCGTTTCGCCAAGCGTCTTGCCGGTCACGGTCGTAACACTTGTATCAAGTTTGTCGCCAAGTTCCGCCATCAGGGCGCGCAAACCACCGGCATAGAAGAAATCTTCCATCAGGTAATCGCCCTTGCCCGACGGGCGGATATTGGCAATCAGCGGCGTGATACGGCCCAGTGCATCAAGATCATCAAGATCAAGCTTGATGCTGGCACGGCGTGCCATCGCCAGAAGATGCACAACCGCATTGGTCGAACAGCCGGTCGCCATCGCAACCACAGCAGAGTTCCGGACCGATGCCGGGGTGACGATTTTTTCAGGTGTCAGATCTTCCCAGACCATATCGACGATACGACGGCCACACTGGGTCGACATGCGGATATGACCGGCATCCGGTGCCGGAATCGACGACGCGCCCGGAAGGCAAAGCCCCATGGCTTCGGCAATCGCGGTCATGGTCGATGCCGTACCCATGGTCATGCAGTGACCGTATGAACGCGCGATGCCGCCTTCGACACCGACCCATTCCTCGTCACTGATGTTACCGGCACGGCGTTCATCCCAGTATTTCCAGGCATCCGACCCGGAACCCAGAATTTTACCGGCATAATTCCCGCGCAACATCGGACCGGCCGGGAGATAGATCATCGGCACACCGGCCGAAATCGCGCCCATGACAAGGCCCGGCGTGGTTTTATCGCAACCGCCCATCAAAACCACACCATCAAGCGGATGGGAACGGATCAGCTCTTCGGTCTCCATCGCCAGCAGGTTGCGATACAGCATCGATGTCGGCTTGGTGAAAGACTCATCAACCGAAATCGCCGGAAGTTCGACCGGAAAACCACCCGCCTGATGCACGCCTTTTTTGACATCGCCGGAACGTTCGCGGAAATGCGCGTGGCACGGGTTCAATTCCGACCACGTATTCAAGATTCCAATGACCGGGCGGCCTGTCCAGTCTTCCGGATCAAGCCCCATCTGCATCAGGCGCGAACGGTGACCGAACGAACGCAAATCATCTGGCGCGAACCAGCGCGCACTTCTGAGATCTTCGGCAGATTTTTTTTGTTTTTCGGACATGGCGTTCCTCCCGTTTATCCGCCCTATCGGATGACTATGCACATGCGAAACCGATAGGACAATGTGATTTCCTTGATGATTTAATGTATGCGCATACACAATTACGTTGTCAAGTTATCTTACAGGTAATACTACACACAAGGTGGGAATAAAAAGGCTATATATTCCGGCATTGACAGAAGTTAAAACGACTTGTATGAAAATATGTATGCGCTTTCATATCGTCTGAAAATTTACAGGCAATAATAACAAGAACAAGCAAGGCGCTGCCTTTCCGGGAGCCACCCCGGCCGGGCAATACGGGCAAGGAGCCCCTATCAGGAACGCGTCATTCGGGAGGAAACAATGACCGGACTTTTCAAAACCCTCGCAACCGCAGCCGGGTTGACAGCCATGGTTGCAACGCCGATTCTCGCCAATGCCTCGGAACTGCCAAGCAATATTCGCATGGTCATCGGTTCGAAATCGACCGGTGGTGACACCTATCAGAACAGCGCGATCATCGCCGAGGCACTTTCCGAAAAGCTTGATATCAATGTCAAGGTTGATGCAGTCGGCTCCAGCGAGGCCTTCAAGGCACTGGAACGTGACAGCCGCGGCACGACGATCATGATTTTCCACGATCAATCCTATCTCGCAAACCTTTATGGCGTGCGCGGTTATGACGACATCTTTGAAAAATATGTTGTCGGCCCGACCGTCGCGATCAACCCGGGCAATGCATATCTCGTTGCCAAAAACTCGCCCATGCAGTCGATGGAAGACGTGATTGCCGCAGCAACAGCCGGACAACGCGTTCGTGTTGCCATTCAGGCGGGCGGCGTTTCGGAAATCGGTTTTTCGGCCCTTAAAAATGCCGTGAAAATCCAGCATCCGGGCGCCGAAGAAAACATCGTTCCGGTCAATACAGGCTCGCAGGCTGATAAAAACCAGCTTCTGTTTGATGGACAGGCTGACGTGATCAACGGTTCGGTTCAGGCCAATGAACAGTTCACCCAGTTGCCCGAAGACGACCAGAAAGCCATGCGCTTTATCTGGCTGACGGCACGTGAAGAAACCATCGCGCAGGCGAACCCCGAAGGCATGGGCGATACCACCCGTGACGAACTACTGGCCTTCACCACTCCAAATGTCAGCGTGACCTTTGATGGCGAGAAGGACTTCACCTTCGACAAGGAATTCTTCCTGCTATTCAACAAGGACATGGACCCGGAACAGATTGCCACCATCGACAATACGTTAAAGGAAATCTTTGACGCTGGCGAGATTCAGGAAAAACAGAAAGCATCGTTCTTCATCCCGGATTACAAGCCGCAGGCTGAAGCTTCTGCCTATCTGAAAGAAAAACGTGACGAATACCGTCAGGTTATCCAGTCGATCGCAACCAACTAAAACATAACGATCCGGCCCGGTGCAAAGCCGGGCCGGTTCTGCCTGTTCCGGCACTTGATCGAACTACTGTCCGGTTCTTGACCTCCGAAATCATTCCGTCGGAATTTCTCAAATTGTCGGAAGACATTTACCATCGGTCGCAACAGGCAGCTTCAGGAGGCGTTCCATGTCCTTTGAAAACCTATTGAAGGTGACGGTCGACTTTGACACGTCGCACATAATTTTTCCCACGATCATCGCCGTAATCCTTGGCATTCTGTTTCTTGCCATCCTGGTGACGCGCGGCCGGACCATCTTTGCATCCATCGGCTCCGGACCATGGTGGCCGGTTGGCATTGATCATCTGCGTTTCTTTGGCACCATCGCAGGCACAGTTCTTTATTTCCTCGCGATGCCTGCGGTTGGCGATATTTATCCCAATACCGGACTTGGATTTTACCTGTGCTCGATCCCTTACCTGTTTGCGATGAGCGTTTTGTATCTGCATGAACGTGGCCGCAAGCAGTTGATCATTGCGGGTCTCAATGCGGTCATCGCACCAAGCCTCGTCTGGTACATCCTGTCCGAACTTTTCAATATCTCGCTGCCATAGGTCCAGAACCAAGGCACGGATTGACCCAAGAGATTTATCATGGATCTTCTTTCCATCCTGACACCGCTGTTCTTTACGCTTGTTGCCGTTGGCACGGTGATCGGCATCATCTTTGGCGCGATCCCCGGCATGACGGCGACCATGGCAGTTGCGGTCTGTTTGCCGCTAACCTATTCGCTGGGGCTTGAAAACGGGCTGGCACTTTTGCTGGGCCTTTATGTCGGCGGCATTTCCGGCGGGCTTGTCCCGGCGATCCTGCTCAATATCCCCGGAACGCCGTCCTCTATCACCACCACGCTTGACGGTTATCCGATGACGATGGCCGGTGACGGCGAAAGCGCGCTTAAAATTGGGATAATTTCGTCGCTTGTTGGCGGGTTAATCAGCCTTGCTGCTCTTTATCTGTTCGCCCCCGCACTGGCCGATTTTGCGATCAAGTTTTCCTATATCGAAAAATTCCTGATCATCTTTTTTGCACTCACCGTCATGGCCGCCCTAAGCAGTAGCCTTCTGATCGGTATTTTCAGCGGCGTTCTGGGTATTTTCATCAGCCTGATCGGCTCCTATGACGTTTCGCGCGGCGGCAATGGCGAATTGCGCCTCGTGCCTGAATTCCTTGAATATTACCTTGAAAGCGGCTTTTCGCTGCTGCCGGTGCTGATTGGCCTGTTTGGTCTGGCGACCATCCTGATCGAGGCAGAAAACGGCATGCCCAAGGGACAGGGCGTTTCGGGTGCGACAATCACCAAGGGCAAGCCATTCAAGTTATCTGTTTTCAAGGGCCAGATCATCAACCTGATCCGGTCGTCAGGAATCGGCACCTTTGTCGGCATCCTGCCCGGTGTTGGCGGCAGTGCGGCATCAATCCTGGCATACAGTCAGGAAAAGAACTTTTCGCGCCATCCCGAACGTTTCGGCAAGGGTGAACCGGCTGGCGTCATCGCATCGGAAAGTGCCAATAACGGCCTGACCGGCGGGGCGCTGGTGCCGTTGCTGTCACTTGGCATTCCGGGCGATTCAACAACCGCCATTCTGATCGGGGCCTTTACCCTGCAGGGTATTCAGGTTGGTCCGCTGTTTATCGGCAACAATCCGGTGACATGGGATGCGATGATCATTGCCATGCTGGTGGCCAACCTTGTCATGTTCCTTGTGATGATCTTTGCCATCCGCCATCTGGCAAAGGTGGTATCAGTTCCGAAAAATATCCTGTTCCCGATCATCCTGATGATGTGCGTGGTGGGCGCATACACTATCAATTACGGTGTGATGTTCGATGTCTGGACGCTTCTGATCTTTGGGCTGTTCGGCTATCTCGCACACAAGATCGGCATTGAAATCGCCCCCTTCATCATCGGCTTCATCCTTGGACCTTCTGCCGAAATCTATTTCGTCAAAAGCCTTGAATCGTTCGGCACGCTGTCGATCTTCTTTACCAAAAGCTGGATCGCGGTTTTGCTTTGGGTTCTGATCGCCCTTTCGATCACCTTTTCGATCATGGTGTCGCGCAAAAGCAAAAAGACCGCATCGGGAAGTCGCAATAACGAGTAACCGGATGACTTGCCGGTTATAAATCGCTTATGTAAAGTCCAGAGCCGGGTCAAACCGGCCCTGGATCGACACTGGAACAATCCATAACGGATTGCCCTGCAACGAGAAACCGCTTTGCTTAGTGCACCGAAAAATACCGACGCCCTGAAAAACGGCGATCTGAAATCCGGCACGGTAACCATGGAAACCGTGGGACGACTGGCCGGTGTTTCTCAGGTGACGGTTTCTCGTGCCCTGAACGATCCGAAAAAGGTCTCGGCGAAGACGCTTAAACGCATTCAGGATGCGATTGAGCTGACCGGCTATGTACCCAACATGGTCGCCGGTGCTCTGGCATCCAAACGCAGCCAGTTAATCGCAGCTCTTGTGCCATCAATCACCAATGTCATCTATTCTGACCTCATGCAGAATTTCATCGATGTCATCCGCGGGTCGGGCTACCACGTTCTGATGGCAGAAACCGGCTTTTCACAGGAAGAAGAACAGGCGGTTCTGGCAACGATGTTAAGCCGTCGGCCCGATGGCATCCTTCTGACCGGTATCCATCATTCGGCGGGCTGCAAACGGATGTTGCTGGGGGCAGGCATTCCGGTGATCGAGGTATGGGATACGACGGAATCCCCGATTGATGTCTGTATCGGATTTTCCCATATCCGGGCTGGCGAAGAGATGGCGCAATTTGCCTATGACCGCGGCTATCGCAATGCCATGGCTGTATCGGCGGGCGATGAACGCGCATTGCGCCGCAAGGATGCATTTTGTACCCGGTTCGGCAAACTGACCGGCACAAAACCCGGTGCCGTCTGCTTTGAAAGCGGCGCAACGATTGAGCGCGGACGCAGCGGACTGGCTCAGGCGATCAAGAACGGTTTTACCAATGGTGTGATCATGTGCAGTTCCGACCTTCTCGCACATGGCGTTTTGATCGAGGCACAGGCGCGCGGTATTTCAGTCCCGGACGAGATTGCCGTTATCGGGTTCGGCAACCAGAACTTTTCGCCCTTTACCCTGCCCGCGCTGACGACGGTCGAAGTTGATCGCAAGCATCTGGGGACAGAGGCTGCCAAAGCCCTGATCGCGCGCATAGCCCATCAGGAACTCCCCCGCAACAGCATCGATATCGGGTTCGAGATTATCCCCCGCGCGTCGGCCTGATCGGCCCTCACGCCATCGGGATCAGGCAAAGCGCCGGAACAACCCGCGCCGTTCTCGGCAGATCATTGTCAATCCCGCCTGCCTTGCCAGATTGACCGCGGTTAATGTCGGTCCTGAAAGGGTCACAAGTCCGCCCACCCCGCATTGCACGGTTTTGGTGACAATTTCATAGGAACAGCGGCTGGTCATCAGGATGAAGCCACCCGTTTTGTCCACGCCCTCTCGCGCCACTGCGCCCAGAACCTTGTCCAGTGCGTTATGACGTCCGATATCCTCGCGCACGATGCGGATGGTGCCGGTGGCATCGACAAACGCACTGGCATGCAAAAGACCGCCGCCTTCGCGGTTGCGTGTCTGGAGTTCGGGAAGTGCCTCAATCGCACGCAAAACAACATCCTGTGGCATATTGCCCGGCACGACGGTGCCGATCTTGTCCATCGCAACCGCCTCAAGCGACTGAACACCGCAAAGCCCGCAGCCCGAACGTCCTTCAAGGGTGCGTTTGCGGGCATCAAGGCGATCAAACACATCTTCGTCCAGGTCGGCCTCGATCACATATCCCTGAAGGGTTTTGCGAACATCGCGAAGCGTGATCTGATCTATATGGTCGGCAACGCCCTCGGACAGGGAAAAACCGATGATGAAATCCTCAAGATCAAAGGGGGAAACCATCATCACCGCATGCGACCGGCCGTTGAAGGTAAGGGCTGCCGGGACTTCGGGCGGCAAAACCATCGGAGCGGCACCATCTTCGTCCGCCTTGTCCGAGGGGGCGACCACGGCCAAATCCTGTTTGCGGCTGTCAAAAATAGATCGGTCGTTTTTCATGGCACCCCGTCAATGATTGTGTCTGCGAATGTCGGCCAGAACAAATCCGTCGGCCGGTGCTGCGGGAATACGGTTCAGATGCAGTTTCATATCCTGATCAGGAACAGTGTAATGCATTTCGCGGCAAAGCAGGCGCACCGTTTCCTTCATGGTTTCAACCACGATCATTTCCCCGGGGCACCGATGACTGGTTTCGGTATCCCCTCCACCCTGCGGGACGAAATTGAAATCCTGGGATTTCCAGGATACCCGACGTTCGGGATCAAAATGCTCGGCATTGTCAAAATGGTTTTGATCACGGCTGGTACCAAACAGATCAAACAGCAGCCATTGCCCCTTTGGCAGCGTGTAGCCGTACCACTCGATGTCCCTTTTGGCCTTGGCCCCGACAAAGGGAAAGAACGGATAAAGCCGCCGGACTTCTTCGACAAACGGTTCGATAAATGTCTCGCCCCCGGTTTTAAAGCTGTCGCGCCACTGCGGATGTTCATGCAGGGCCAGGGCGGTAAAGGCGATGTATCGTCCGATGGCAACAATCGGGCGGAGGATATTAAGCAATTCGACCGTCGCGGTCTGCGCATCCAGCAATTCCCCATCGGGATCGCGATGTTTAGCAATGATGCAGATCGGACTTTCAGCCGCGGTGCTGATGTCACCGCGCCGGATCGCCTCAATCAGGGTTCTTAACGTCACCTCGATCTGATGGCGTTGCCAAAGGGCGGTCCACATTTTCGGGCCGAAACTGCCTGCCCGGTCAGACATGACAAACAGGGAATGGCTTAACTGCCGAAGGTCGGTATTTTCAACCGGCACACCACACCATTCGCAGGCCGCAATCGTCAGGACAAGGTTGGCCTCGTCAAGCAGGCGAACCGTGGGCCTGTGTTCCCATTCCTGCAGGCGCGACAGCCATGCGTCGCGAAAGGTCGCAACAAATGCTTTTGCCGCCGCCGGATTGGCAAGCATGCGAATGAACATCGCCTTGCGATCCCGGTGCTTTTCACCATCAAGCTGCTGAACACTGCCGGCGTCCTGCAACAGCCAAAGCGTTGTGGACGGCATCGCCCCCACACGGGTTGTATCGGGATGTTCGTAAAACAGATGGCCCGCCTCGGGACCACGCATGCAAATCACATTTTGCAACATCACGCGCGTTTCAAAAAAGTCCGTATCCAACGCATCGCACCGCCGGGAAATGAAATGATACCCTTCACGCATCAGCGCCAGAGTATTGTCAAATGCAGCATCACGGGGGATATCGTCCATTTTGCAGCCTCTTGCGTTATGTGCCCTTCCCGGATTGCGATCCGGGACATTACTCACGCAACACGGATACGGCCCGAAAGTTCCAGACGATATCGAACTTTCGCAAGATCACCTTGGCCCTTTTCTAGACCTTGGCGGGTTCTTTGACCTTGCGAATCATCGGGGCGGCTTCGATTACCAGCGGATGGAAACCGTCATGGCCGCTCTTGATCATGTCAAAAAGCTGCTTGCGCATCCGTGGCTCCCAGAAATCGCTGATATGCCCTGCCACCCCTGCCACACCTTCGGCATGAGGTTTGGATTTGAAAAAAGTCGCGATCTGATTGGCCATATAGACGAGTTTGTCAGGTGCCATTGGCGTTTAAACTCCCGCCGGAATTCTTGATTTACAGACGAAAACACCCGGTTTCATGATGATATCCTGTCATGAAACCGGGCAATGTTTCTCACCTATTCAGCCGCATCGACACGCGGAAGGATCCGGCGCGCCTGTTCGGCCTGCTTGTCATATTCCACCTGCCATTCGGTCGGCCCATTGCTGGGCGTGACCTGAACGGCGGTAACCTTGTATTCCGGGCAATTGGTCGCCCAGTCGCTATAATCGGTGGTGATCACGTTGGCCTGTGTGCCCGGATGGTGGAAGGTCGTGTAAACCACGCCCGGCGCAACCCGGTCGGTAATCGTCGCGCGAAGCGACGTTTCACCCGACCGCGACGCCAGACGTATCCAGTCCCTTTCGCGGATACCGCGCTGTTCGGCATCATGGGGATGAATTTCCAGCAGGTCTTCCTTGTGCCATGCGCTGTTGGCCGTCCGTCGGGTCTGTGCCCCCACGTTATATTGGCTAAGGATGCGCCCCGTCGTCAGCAATAGCGGGAAGCGCGGACCGGTACGTTCATCCGTTGCCACATATTCTGTCACAACAAACTTGCCCTTGCCACGCACAAAGCCGTCGATATGCATCACCGGCGTCCCCAGCGGTGCCTTTTCATTGCACGGCCACTGAACCGAACCCTCGCGTTCCAGAAGGTCATAACTGACCCCGGCAAAGCTTGGCGTGGTGTGGGCAATTTCATCCATGATCTGTGACGGATGGGTATAGTTCCAATCAAATCCCATCGCACGCGCCAGATTTTGCGTGACTTCCCAATCGGCAAAGCCGTTTTTCGGGCTCATCACCTTGCGCACACGGTTGATGCGGCGTTCGGCATTGGTAAATGTCCCGTCCTTTTCAAGGAAGGTTGAACCGGGCAGGAACACATGCGCATGATTTGCCGTTTCGTTCAGAAACAGGTCATGAACCACAACGCATTCCATTGCCGCAAGACCGGCGGCGACATGCTTGGTATCCGGGTCCGATTGCAGAATGTCTTCACCCTGAATGTAAATACCCTTGAACGTGCCTTCGACAGCGGCATCAAGCATGTTGGGAATGCGAAGACCCGGTTCGTCATCGAGTTTGACACCCCAGATTTTTTCAAACACGTCACGCGTCGCATCATCGGCAATATGGCGATAGCCCGGCAATTCATGCGGGAACGATCCCATATCGCACGAACCCTGCACGTTGTTCTGCCCGCGAAGCGGGTTCACCCCCACGCCCGGACGCCCGATATTACCCGTCGCCATTGCAAGATTGGCAATCGCCATCACGGTGGTCGACCCCTGGCTGTGTTCGGTCACGCCAAGCCCGTAATAGATCGCGCCATTTCCACCGCGGGCAAAAATACGCGCCGCCTTGCGCACGGTTTCTGCCGGAACACCCGACTGGCGTTCGACTTCTTCCGGGCTGTTTTGTGGACTGGATACAAACGCTGCCCAATCCTGAAATTCATCCCAGTCGCACCGTTCGCGAATGAATGCCTCGTCAAACAGGCCTTCGGTTACGATCACATGCGCAAGCGACGTCAGAACCGCAACGTTCGTCCCCGGACGCAATGCCAGATGGGCGGCAGCCTTGATATGTGGCGTGCGCACCAGATCAATACGGCGCGGGTCAATCACGATCAGCTCCGCCCCCTGACGCAACCGCTTTTTCAGGCGCGATGCAAAAACAGGGTGCCCGTCCGTCGGGTTGGCCCCGATCAGGATCACGACGTCTGTATGCTCGACACTGTCAAAATCCTGTGTTCCGGCCGATGTCCCGAATGTGGTTTTAAGGCCATAACCGGTCGGCGAATGACAGACACGCGCACAGGTATCGACGTTGTTATTGCCAAACCCGGCCCGGATCAGCTTCTGCACAAGGAAGGTTTCCTCGTTCGTGCAACGCGATGACGTAATCCCGCCAATCGCGGCCTTGCCGTATTTTGCCTGAATTGAACGGAACTTGTCCGCCGTGTATCTCAGGGCTTCTTCCCAACTGACTTCGCGCCACGGATCAGACGTGTTTTCGCGGATCATCGGGTTCAGGATACGGTCCTTATGGCTGGCATAGCCATAGGCAAACCGACCCTTGACGCATGAATGCCCGCGGTTGGCCTTGCCATCCTTGTACGGCACCATGCGCACCAACTCATCGCCGCGCATTTCCGCCTTGAACGAACAGCCGACCCCGCAATAGGCACAGGTGGTGACGACCGAATGTTCAGGCTGACCGATTTCGATCACCGATTTTTCCTGAAGCGTTGCCGTCGGGCAGGCCTGAACACAGGCACCGCACGACACGCATTCTGAATCCATGAAGTTTTCATGCATACCGGGCGACACCCGGCTTTCAAACCCGCGCCCCTCGATCGTCAGGGCGAAGGTCCCCTGCACTTCCTCACATGCCCGCACGCAACGCGAACAGACGATACATTTCGACGGGTCATAGGTGAAATACGGGTTGCTCTCGTCCTTGGCCATATAGCGCGGATTTTCCTCGCCATTCTGGCGGGTTTTGACGTGGTTTTCGCCGTCATAGCCATATCGTACATCACGCAGGCCAACCACACCCGCCATGTCCTGCAATTCGCAATCGCCATTGGCCGCACAGGTCAGACAATCCAGCGGGTGATCGGAAATATAAAGTTCCATCACGCCCTTGCGAATTTTCTTCAATCTTTCAGTCTGGGTATGAACAACCATGCCATCCGCGACCGGGGTCGTGCAGGATGACGGGGTGCCATTACGACCTTCGATTTCAACCAGACACAGGCGGCATGACCCAAACGCATCAACCATATCGGTTGCGCACAGTTTCGGCACCTGAATGCCCGCCTCCATCGAGGCGCGCATGATCGACGTGCCTTCGGGCACGGTCACATCAAATCCGTCGACATTGAGTGTAACGGTCTTTTCAGATTTGGCGGCGGGGGTTCCGTAGTCGACTTCTTTTACCAAGGACATCGTTCTCACTCCGCGGCTATGTCAAGCGCATGGGGCTTGAAATCATCAGGGAAATGGGTCAGCGCACTCATCACCGGATAGGGCGTAAACCCGCCCAGCGCACATAGCGACCCGAACTTCATCGTTTCACACAGATCGGCCAGAAGTTCCTTCTGCATTTCGGGATCTTCGCCGCGTGCGATTTTATCTACAACTTCGGTACCGCGTGTTGACCCAATGCGGCATGGCGTGCATTTGCCACATGATTCAATCGCACAGAATTCCATGGCAAATCGGGCCTGCTTCATCATGTCGACACTGTCGTCAAACACGACAACACCGGCATGACCGATCAAACCGTCCGCCTTGGCAAAGGCCTCGTAATCAAACGGCGTATCAAACAGGTCACGCGGGAAATATGCGCCAAGCGGACCACCGACCTGAACGGCCTTGACCGGGCGGCCGCTTGCCGTACCCCCACCGATCTGATCAACAATTTCACCCAGTGTCAGGCCAAAGGCCGTTTCATAAAGGCCGCCATGTTTAACATTGCCCGCAATCTGGATCGGAATGGTCCCACGCGAACGACCCATACCGAAATCGCGATAATATTCCGCCCCCTTTTCAAGGATCACCGGCACCGAACACAACGAGATAACGTTGTTAACAACCGTCGGCCGGGCCATGAAGCCCTCAAGGGCCGGAAGCGGCGGCTTGGCGCGGACAACGCCCCGCTTGCCTTCCATGCTGTTCAAAAGCGAGGTTTCCTCGCCACATACATAGGCACCCGCACCCATGCGGACTTCCATGTCGAATGCGTAATCCGATCCCAGAACCTTGGGACCCAGCAGTTTGTTTGCCCGTGCGACTTCTATTGCTTCGTTCATGATACGGATCGCATCAGGATATTCCGACCTTGTATAGACATACCCCTTGGTCGCCCCCGTCGCCAGACCGGCAATAATCATCCCTTCGATCAGGACGAAGGGCTCGCCCTCCATGATCATGCGGTCGGCAAATGTGCCGCTGTCGCCTTCGTCGGCATTACAGACGATATATTTCTGATCACCCGGCGCCTGCCGCACGGTATTCCATTTGATACCCGTCGGAAAACCGGCACCACCGCGCCCGCGAAGGCCAGAATCCGTCACTGCCTTGACGATATCCTCGGACGTCATCTTAAGGGCATTTTCAAGCCCCTTGAGACCGTCATTGGCACGGTAATCGTCAAGCGACACCGGATCGATAATCCCGCACCGCTGGAAGGTCAGGCGTCTCTGCGCCTTCAGGAACGGGATATCCTGCGTATGTCCAAGATACCGTTTATGTTCGCCACCCCTCAGGAACCCGGCATCAAACAGACTGTCGACATCCTCGACTGCGACCGGGCCATATGCCAGACGCCCGCGCGATGTTTCGACCTCGACCATCGGCTCCAGCCAATACATACCAAACGAACCGTTACGCACGATCTGGATATCTTCGCCGCGCTTTGCTGCCGCAGATGCAATCGCGCTTGCGACCTCATCCGCCCCAAGCGCAACCGAACCGGAGTCAAGCGGGACGTAAATCCTGACTGTCATGATCCCACCTCGCTCAGGATGCGATCAAGGCGATCCTTGCTGACACGACCGACAACCTTGCCATCGACCATCGCCGCCGGGGCGCAGGCACAAAGCCCAAGGCAGAATACCGGTTCAAGCGTGACATTCCGGTCGCTTGTCGTTTCCGACCAGCCGACTTTCAGCTTGCGTTTGGCATGGTCCGCAACGTCATCCGCCCCCATGGCCTGGCAGGCTTCGGCACGACATATCTTGATGACATGCTTACCGGGTTTTTCTTCACGGAAATCGTGATAAAAACTGGCAACGCCGTGGACTTCCGCCCGGCTGAGATTGAGTTTCCTGGCGATTGTCTGAAGGGCGCCATCGGGAATAAAGCCGAATTCCTCCTGTACTTCATGCAGGATCGGCAAAAGCGGCCCTTCAAGCCCGGCCAAACCATCACAGATGGTACCGACGCGGACGGATATTTCCTCGGTCGTCTCTGATAAAGACATGCAAGCCTCTCTCACTTAGCAGTCTATTGAATTCTTTGTTATTCCATCCAGTGTCGGTGATTGCCAACGTCTGTTCAATAAAGCGATCCCGTTACGCGATAGCGAAAACCTATCAAGGGGTTTTCAGACCGGTTCCAGTTCCGAAATATTCTTTGCCTCTTTCAACAAGGCCGACACAACCGGCGTCGCCGGTTCCCGTTTTGCCGCAATCATGCCCACCAGATGCGATGCATCGGGATCGACAATCGGGATCGATTTGACCCGGTCGCGCATGCTGAATTCCTTGACCATCTTGACCGGCATGATGCTGGCCCAGTTGCCGGTATGCACATGGGTAAAAAGCGCAATCATCGAATCACTTTCCAGCGTCGGGCTGACGCGCGCACCTGCCTCGGTCAGATGCTGATTGATAATCCGCCGGTTCTGCATGTCGGGCGTCAATAGGCACAGCGGAAATTCGGCGGCCTCGCGCCAGGTAATACTTTCGCGATCCCCGATATCATCGAAATTCGACGTCACTAGATGATAGCGTTCATAATAAAGCGGGATCGATGTCACCCGGCCAAGCGGCTCATTATCCAGATAGGTGATCCCGACATCGATTTGAAGGTTATCCAGCAATGCCTGAATTTCCACCGAGGTTCGCGACAGGACGGAAAAAGTTACATCCGGATGCTTTTCGCGAAACGGCGTGGTCAGTTCATGGACCATCGATAATGCCGTCGGAATAACCGCAATCTGCACCTGCCCGGTCAGACCGAACCGCATGGCGCGCATTTCATCGCGCATCGACCGCGAACTGCCGACAATATGACGTGCCCATTCCAGAACCCGCTCCCCCTCGGGCGTTAACCCCTGATAACGCGAACCACGCCGCACCAGCACCACACCAAGATGGTCTTCAAGCTGGCGCAGGGCACTGGAAAGTGTCGGTTGCGTCACGCCGCACTCCTCCGCGGCATGGCCAAAATGCTGCTCGCGGGCGAGCACCATAAACATTTCAAGTTTGTCGATCATGGCGTATCCGGCGCCTTTCCGGGTTATCCCGTTTTTGTAGCGCAGTTAAACAGGTTGATAGACACCTTGAGCGGGCGGCGTCCTGTTTGCAGGATAACCCATTTTACGGGTCATCCTGCAACAAAACCGGACATGAAAATACCAATGCGTCTTCATGTCCGACGGCACCGGTCCGGGTTGTGCCGACCGGTGCCAGAGACAGCAAGTTACGCTTCGGAAGTCGCCTCACGACCGGACGGTGCCGGTTTGGCGGGTTTCGCCGACGTTTCCATGTAATGCTTTTCGGCAATCGGTTTGACCAGCGCGTTAGCAATCAGGCCAACCACCAAAAGTGCTGCCATGGCATACATGGTCGTGTTGTACAGACCTGGCGTCGGATCGACCGTCCCGGTCGGGGCGATTTCCATCAGACGGCCAATGGTAACGGTGTTGGCCGCGATCAGCTGATCAAGCTGATCCATACCGGCACCAAACTTCGCCTGAAAAGCTGCCGGATCAACTTTCGCGGCCAGATCCCTGATCGAATTCCCTACCGAAGTTTCACGCAACTGGGTGATGGCAACCGGACCAAGCACACCGGCAACACTCCATGCGGTCAGAAGACGGCCATGGATACCGCCAACATATTTGGTCCCGAACACATCGGCCAGATAGGCCGGAATGGTTGCAAAACCGCCACCATACATCGTGAAAATGATCATGGTTGCGCCATAGAACATCACAAGCCACGTCACGACCGGGTCCACACTGACCTGCCCCGCCGCATACGGGATCGACAGATACAGCACGATGCCAAGGATAAAGAAGCAGTAATAGGTATTCTTGCGCCCGATATAATCCGATGTCGACGCCCAGAAGAACCGGCCGCACATGTTAAACACCGAAATCATGAACACATAGGTCGCAGCAAAGCCGGAATTGACGATCAGCGGCAGGGTACTGCCAAAAATTTCGCTCATCATCGTTTTTGCGACACCAAGCACACCGATGCCCGCCGTCACGTTAAAGCACAGCACGATCCACAGCAGATAGAATTGCGGCGTTTTCAGCGCCTGATCTATGTGGACATTCTTGCGCGTAATCATGCGCTTGGAGGCTTCCTCGCCCGTGGGCGGTGTCCAGCCGGCTGGCAGCCACCCTTCACGCGGCACGCGATAGGACAGGGCCGCAATGATCATCACAATGAAATAGGCAACACCAAGTGTAATGAAGGTCGCCGCCGCACCGGTGTTGCCGGTGCCTGCCACATAAACGCCTTCCTCGATCGGAACGGGTGCCGATGCCACCTGTGCCGCCCCCGCGATCACAACCTCGACCATTTGACCGCCGACTTCGGCCATACGTTTGCCGCCTTCGGTCACAAGGGTGACGGCACTTTCCGGGCCAAGATATTCCGGCACCTTGTAGAACAGCGAAAGCAGACCTTCCTTGATCGGCGTTGCGATCATCGCACCACCGCCAAAGCCCATGATGGCCATACCGGTTGCCATACCGCGCCGGTCCGGGAACCAGCGGATCAGCGTTGAAACCGGTGACACATAGCCAAGGCCAAGACCGGCCCCGCCAATCACACCATATCCCAGATAAACCAGCCAAAGCTGATGAGTAGCAATCCCGAGGCCGCCAATGATAAAACCACCGCCCCAGCAGCAGGCAGCAACAACCCCGACCATACGCGGGCCGACTTCTTCAAGCCACTTGCCGCCGAATGCCGCCGCAAGACCAAGGCAGACAATGGCGACCGAGAAAATCCAGACAACGGATTGCAGCCCCCAGTCACCGGAACTTGCGGCAACAACGCCGAATTCCTTGATCAAGGGCGGATTGAAAATCGACCACGCATAGACCGAGCCGATGCAAAGATGAATGGCGATGGATGCTGGCGGTACTTTCCAGCGGTTGAAATCGTCCCCTGCGACGATATGTTCTTTTTTAAGGCGATCAAACATTTGTGTTTTCCTCCCGGTATTTGTTCATCCGGCGACCCCATCCCCCCATATTTGGATGAATGCTGCATGGCCATATCGGTAAGACCTGGAAATGACACTGTGGCAATCGCTATGCCATTCAGTCTGTTGCCTGATTTTCTGGAAGTTTTTGAAAGACAATCATCATGTTGCGGCGCACGCGCACAGACAAAATGTCCAACATTTTTTTACTGTGCAATGCACCATCCGGACAAAATGTCCAATCCCTGACGGGATAATCAGTCCGCCTCGGGCAACCAGATGGTGAATAACGTTCCCTTGCCTGGCTCGCTTTCAACCGTCATGGTTCCGCCTTGCCGGTCAATCAGGGTTTTACTGATCGACAACCCCAACCCTGTACCTTCACGGCGCTTGGTCGTGTAGAAAGGATCGAAAATACGGCCCAGTATTTCGGGCGACATGCCCGTACCCGTATCGCGGATCGAAATGCGAATGCCGGGTTTTTCTTTCTGGTCAAAATCCTCGTCAATCAGGGTTAGCGTACCGCTGCCGGGCATCGCGTGCAGCGCATTGACCATAAGATTGACCAGCACCTGCTGCAATTCCGTCCGGTTCATCAGGATAAGCCGCGTGGCCAGACTTTCACGTGATACCTCAATATCGGCCTTGTTCAACAAATGCTGCACCAAAGGCAGGCAATCGCCAATCACCTCGCCCGGTGAATGGCGCTCGACAAATCCGGCATATTCTTCGGGTTTGGCAAATTGCAGAAGCTTGGTCACAATCAGGTTGATGCGGCTGACCTGTTCATCAATCAGCCGGAATTCGGTTTCCGCCAGCCGCACATTTTCACCCAGCAGGTCCCGCACCACATCAAGGTTCCCCTGAAGGACGGCCACCGGGTTATTGATTTCATGCGCCACACCGGCTGTAATTTCGCCAATCGCAGCGAGTTTTTCGGACATGATCAACTGCTTGGTCGTTGCTTCAAGTTGCCGGTTGGCTTCGCGCAGTTCGCTGGTCCGGGCATCCACCCGCGCGTTCAGTTCCTCGTTCCAGGCCCGCAATCGCTTGTCACGTTCCTGCACCTGATCCAACAGATCATCAAGATGTTCAGCCACCAGCGATATTTCATCCTGCACCTGATTGATCCGGGTACGCGCGCCAAGATCGCCGCTTTCGACCCGCGCAATCGTTTGCGTCACCCGCTCCAGCGGCTTGAAAATACCGCGCGCCCAGCGCAAAAAGATAGGTACACTTAACGTCGCGACAAACAGAAACGCCGCAATGATAATCAACAGGCTTTCATATTTCGTCTGGGCAAACGGTGCCTCAAGGAACCCGACATACAGCATCCCGACCCGCTTGCCAAAGCTGTCCACAATCGGCTCATAGGCAGAAATATACCAATCATTGACGACAAACGCGCTATCGAGCCACACCTTGCCGTCTTCCAGAACATTCTGGCGCACCGCCGCTGATACCCGCGTGCCAAGCGCGCGCCGCCCTTCAAACAGCCGCACATTGGTGCTGATCCGCACATCGTCGAGAAACAGGGTCGCCGTGCCCTGGCTGCCTTCGGGAAGACTACCTTGGCGGTAAACCAGATCATTGATCGTATCGATAAAGACAAGGTTCTGGTTCAACAATATTCCGCCAACCAGCGCGCCGTCTATCCCCTCTGCCCCGATCATCGGCAGGGATACATGGCTTGCGGAATGCACTACCATGCCACGCGTTTCTGCATCGCGCGTGGTTGGCTCCGCATTGGGTGTCTGCACCAGATCAAGCCGTGCACGCGCCGCCAGACCGGGCGAAATCGCCGCCAGATCGGCATTGTCAAATATATCCACCCCGGTCAAGGATGCCCCCGAAAGGGCCGCCGCAATCACCGGCCAGTCGGCATCAAGGCGCGGCGTGGCCTGCCTTGGCGCTGCCCCTGAAACAATCCCCTGCCGATTGGCGATATACAGGAAATCAAGGCCAAGCTCGGCCTGCTTTTTAGCCAGCAGATCATCAATCCGCATCCGGTCCCCCGATATCAGAACATCACGAAACGTCACTGATTGGCCAAGGGCCTCGATCTGTTCGCCGGTGGTTTCAAGGATATGGGTGAAATATTGATGGGCAATCGTCAGGTCGCCATTGACCTTTGATGTCAAAAGCGCGTCAAACTTGCTGTTCCAGCGCACCATCATCACGCCCAGCAAAAGCGGCAGGATGACCAGTGTTGGCAATAACGCAATCGCCAGCAATTTAAACCGGACAGACCGGGTGCGTTTGGCTCGGCGGCCCGGCCACTGCATCAGTCGGCCCAATCGGCAAATTTGCGATCAATCGTCTTGCGTGAAATGCCCAGACGCCGTGCGGCTTCATTGCGGTTGCCGCCGGTCTTGTGCAACATTGCCATGATGTGGCGACGTTCCATTTCCTCCAGTGTCTCGTCATGGTCTGTCTGCCCTTCGGCACCGGCCTGCTCGTCACGGAATTCCGCCGGGAACCGCCCCAGGATCAGAGTACGTTCGACAAGGTTGCGCAATTCGCGCACATTCCCCGGCCAGTCATATCGTGTCAATCCGGCCCGAACCGCCCCATCCATCGCGACTTGCGGTACGCCAAGCTGCTTGGATAGCTTGCTCATGAACAGGCTGGCAAGTTCAAGCACGTCATCGCCGCGATCACGCAGGGGCGGCATGGCGATATGCATGACATTGATCCGGTAAAACAGATCGGCACGGAACCGGCCTGCCTCGACCTCTGCCTCAAGATCGGCATTGGTGGCAAAGATGAATCGCAAATCAACCGGTGCCTCGCGCTCCGACCCTACCGGGCGAATACGGCGGCTTTCAATCGCGCGCAAAAGCTTGCTTTGCGTCGCCAGCGACAATTCACCAACCTCGTCCAGAAACAGGGTGCCGCCCTGCGCATGCATGAAAAGCCCGTCGCGCGTGGTTTGCGCCCCGGTAAAGGCTCCCTTAAGGTGTCCAAACAATTCGGCCTCGATCATTTCGGACGGAATCGCGGCACAATTGATCGGCACGAACGGCTTTTCGGCACGATCTGATAGCGCATGCAGGGAACGCGCCGTCACTTCCTTGCCCGTACCGCTTTCCCCGGAAATCAGGATCGATGTCGGAAGTGGCGCGACCCGCGCAATCGTTTCGCGGATTTCCTGGATTTGCGCCGAATAACCAATCAGCTTGTCGCGCAGCAAGACATGATCGGACGTTGCACGCAATTCATGGCGTAGAACATGGTTTTCGCGCCGTAACCGCATCCGGTCAAGGCAGCGCGCCACCGCGTTCAAAATCTGGTTGGATCGAAACGGTTTCAGGACAAAGTCAACCGCCCCGGCCCGCAATGCCTTGATCGCGGTATCCAGATCGGCATAGGCCGTCATCAGGATGGCATCGGAAAAAAAGCCGATCTCGCGCTGCTCGGTCAACCACTCAACCCCGGACTTGCCCGGCATGATGTTATCAAGGATCACGACATCAAAATGATGCTGATCGAGAAGCTTGGTCGCTTCTTCGCAATCGGCGGCTTCCTCGACCCGTTTGGCACGCGGCCCCAATGTGCGGACAAGGAAATTGCGCATCCCCGGTTCGTCATCGACAATCAGGATCGATGCCTTTTCCAGCCACGGTCCGAATTCCGGCCCCGGCTTGCCATCCGGTTGCGATGCAGGTAAAGATGCCGCCAAATCCGGCGCACCCATTGCACTCGATCTCATTGATATTCCTCCGCCGATCTTCCCGGTCATTTTGTTTTTATTTTTTCGAAGATTAGATCAGCAGCACCTGAAAAGCAAAACCGTTGGTCGCATTCCTCAAAGTTCTTCGCGCAAGCACAATAAAAATCGGGCGGGAAACCAATGTTCCCCGCCCGATAGGCTCAGTTTAGGATTTATGCTGCCAGCGGCATCACTTCATCGTCGGCATGACGAATTCGGCACCCTTGCGAATGCCCGTCGGCCAGCGCGAGGTGATGGTTTTAAGGCGGGTATAGAACCGCACACCTTCCATGCCATGCATGTGGTGATCGCCAAACAGAGATGCCTTCCAGCCGCCGAATGAATGGAACGCCATCGGAACCGGGATCGGCACATTGATGCCGACCATGCCGGTCTGGGTGCGGTTGGCAAATTCACGCGCCGTATCGCCATCGCGGGTAAAGATCGCAGTACCATTGCCATATTCATGGCTATCAACAAGATCGGCAGCGGTTTCAAAATCATCGGTCCGAACGATCGACAGGACCGGGCCGAAAATTTCTTCCTTATAGATCGTCATGTCGGGCGTGACATTATCAAACAAGGTGCCGCCAACGAAATAGCCGTCTTCATAGCCCTGCAAACGAATGTCGCGGCCGTCCACAACCAGCTTCGCGCCTTCTTCAACGCCCTTGTTGATGTAACCGACAACCTTGTCGCGATGCTGCGCAGTGACAAGTGGGCCCATCTCGGCTGCCGGATCTGTCCCTGGTGCGACGCGAAGCTCGTTAATGCGCGGGACAAGCTTTTCGACCAGCGCATCCGCCGTCGCCTTGCCGACCGGCACCGCAACCGAAATCGCCATGCACCGTTCGCCAGCCGATCCATATGCCGCTCCCATCAAGGCATCCACCGCCTGATCCATATCGGCATCCGGCATCACGATCATGTGGTTTTTCGCACCACCCAGCGCCTGGCAACGTTTGCCCTGCGCGGTCGCGGTTTCATAGATATATTTCGCAATCGGGGTCGACCCGACAAAGCTGATCGCGCTCACATCCGGGTCAAACAGCAACGCATCAACCGCTTCTTTGTCGCCCTGAACAACGTTGAACACGCCATCGGGAAGACCTGCCTCGCTCAGCCATTCGGCGAGCAGAAGCGACGCCGACGGATCGCGTTCCGACGGTTTGAGAATAAAACAGTTGCCGCAGGCAAGCGCGACCGGGAACATCCACATCGGCACCATCGCCGGGAAGTTGAAAGGCGTAATACCCGCAACAATGCCAAGCGGCTGGCGCACCGAATGGCTATCAACCTTGGTGCCGACATTCTCGGTAAACTCGCCCTTCAAAAGCTGCGGCGCGCCAGTGGCAAACTCAACAACCTCGATACCGCGGGTAACTTCGCCCAGCGCATCCGAAAGCACCTTGCCGTGCTCGGCAGTGATCGCGGCGGCCAATTCTTCGGAACGGCTTTCAAGAATGCCAAGGAATTTATTGAGGATACGGGCACGACGCAGCGGCGTGGTATTGGCCCATTCGGCGGCCACCGCACGTGCGCTTTCAACAGCCGTCCGAACCTCGGCCTTGGATGCAAGGTCAACCGTCGCACTCTGCTGACCGGTGGCCGGGTTGAACACGGCAGCACTGCGGCCCGATTTGCCGGCAACACGTTTGCCGTTGATGTAATGGGTGATCTGGCTGGACATTCGGCTTCTCCCGATAATCTGATGATCTTTTGTTGCGGGTCATAAAAAAACTGCCCGCAAAGTATGCCGATTATGGATATGCATATGGATGCACATCAATTATCATTATTGCAAATTCGATGTGCAATTTTTAAAGTCGACTAATCATGGATTGGGACCGCATTCGCATATTCCTTGCTGTTGCCAGACAAGGACAAATCCTGTCGGCTGCCCGTCAGCTTGGCCTGAACCACGCCACAGTCGGTCGACAATTGACCGCGCTGGAACAGGAACTTGGCACCAAGCTTGTCGAACGGCGCACTACCGGATCGGAACTGACCGAGGCCGGAAAGGCGCTAATGGGTGCGGCAGAGGCCGCAGAATCCGCCTTCCTTAAAGTCGGCACCGCCTTCCCCAACCGGGCAGAAGGCATCGTCGGGACCGTACGTGTCGGCGTACCCGACGGGCTTGGCAACTATTTTCTGGCGCGCGAACTGGCTGGCTTTGCCGCCCAGCATCCCGATCTGGTGATCCAGCTTGTGCCGCTGCCGCGCACCTTCTCGTTATCACAACGCGAGGCCGATATCGCCATCACCCTTGACCGCCCCAAACAGGGGCGGCTGGTGATCAAAAAACTGACCGACTACTCGCTCAGCGTCTATGCATCCCAAAGCTACATCACACAATATGGCGCGATCCGGTCGGAACGCGATCTGACCGACCGGTTGTTCGTCACCCATATCGAAGACCTGATTTACAGCCGCGCGCTTGATTACGCCGCACGCCTCGGCAAACTGATGAAGCGCCGCTTTGAATGCGGCAGTGTGGTCGCCCAGATGGAAGCGGTGCGCAACGGGCATGGCATTGGCATTTTGCATGATTATGCCGCACGCAATATGCCGGAACTGGTTCGGCTGTTACCCGATATCCATTTTATCCGGAACTACTGGATGCTGCTTCATCCCGATACCAAGGACACACGAACTGTTGCCGCCGTTGCTGATCATATTTCGCGAATCGTACGCGCGGCACGTGACCAGTTTGTTCTGGATTGATCCGGTTGATCAAACCTTGTCGGCAAGTCGCCAATCTGGCACTCCGGGGTCTGCTTTTTACCAAACCTGGCCATCGATAGATGCAGGCAATTCAATACTATACGTTTGATCGCAGGATCGAAGGCATACAGCGGTTTCTAATAAAGGCATTTGAATGCTCGGAGCCCCAAAAATCCAGCCTTTGGCTGCATTTTCATTTATTTAACATACAATTTTTCACGACAGTCTCTTGCAAAACAGGGCCGATCACGGCCATATTCTTTCAGATATGGTTGGGGGAAACAGCCAATTGTGATGCGGTCGCGTGAATAACCTGACGAACAGGATCATTAGGCCTGTCACAATATGGCAGTAACAACGTTTGAAAGGTCAGACGTTGCAGAAGCGCACAAACACGTTTGCGCCGGGGACAGAACGGCAGGGAGAACCGCTTACAACGCCGCAGTCGAGCATATGGCTTGACTGGGCCGAAGGCGACGATTGCGCAAATTACAATATTTGCAGCGTCATCCGGTTCGAGGGCGATCTTGATATTGCAGCCCTTTACAAGGCAATTGTCCAAACCGATCAGGAAAATGACGCCCTGCGTCTGCGCTTTGCATCAGAAGGCGGCAATCCGTTTCAGACCTTTGCCGATGACTGCCGCGAAACCGATTTCAGCGTCATCGATTTAAGTTTTACCGATGATCCGGTTCTGATCGCCAATAACGAAGTCGAGGAAATCCGCCGCCGTCCGCTTGACCCGGAAAACGGATATCATTGCCGCCATCGCCTGTTGCAACTGGGCACGGGACGTTACTGGTGGGTTCGGGTCTATCATCATCTGGTCTGTGACGGATATGCCGGGCATTTGATGGCGCAACGCGCGGCGGAAATTTACAGCGCACTTAAAACCGGTACTGCCGTCCCCGAAAGCACATTCGGGTCCTATGGCGACTTTATCGCTGCTGACGCGACCTATCCCGAAACACCGGCCTATCAACGTGACCTTGTCTATTGGCAGGAACGCCTGCAAAACGATCACGCGATCACGCGGTTTTCATCCGACAAACCATCGGGAAAGCTGATTCAGGCCCGGCTGGAACAGACGCTGGATGGTCAGGAACTTGCCAGACTGACCCAGACGGCCAAAGCCTGCGGCACATCGCCCACCGCGATTGTCATGGCCACATATTTCATCCTGCTGGGTCAGGTCACCCATATCAAACACCCGACCGTCACCATGCCGCTTCTAAACCGGATGGGACGGGTGGAACGCCATACGCCGGGGGCATTTTCCTATATCGTGCCCTTCGATGCCGATTTGGGAAAACACTCACGTTTTTCGGAATTGGCCCGCGATATCTTTGCCCGGGCGCGTCGCGATGTCCGGCATATGCGCCTTGGCGCGCCGCGCATGCGTGCGGCAAGGCTGGGTGCCAGGGGCCTGTCGGGCGGCGGTGCCTTTTTCAACAGTCTGGACGGGGCAGAACCCTTATCCTTTACCGGGATCGATACGCGCCGGGTCAATATCTATAACGGGCCGGTCACCGACCTTGGCCTGATCTATATGATGCAGGCCATAAGCCCGGACAGGCAGGAAGCCGAAATCATCTGGCAATATGATACCGCTTGTCACGACGTTAAATCCGTTACCCGCATCGCCGACCGTTTCCGTCATTTCCTGTCCCGTGCACTGGACGACCCGGAACAGGAAATTGCGACGATTGCCGCACCGCCATTGGACGAGCTTGCCGTTATCCGCAAACTTGAAACCGGCGCGGCATTCACAAGACCGGTTCCCGAACGACTCATTCCTGACCGAATTCAGCACGCCATATCATCACGCCCCGGCGATATCGCGCTGATCACCGATGATGGCCACGAAGTCACCTTTGCAACGCTGGGCCACATGGCCAATGCCGTTGCGCATCACCTGCGCCAAAGCGGGATTGCAGCGGGTGACTTTGTCGGCATGAATGTCTCGCCGAGCGCGCAGCAAATTGCCGCTGTGATCGGCGTCCTGAAATGCGGGGCAGTCTGCGTGCAGCTCGACCCGTTGCAGCCCGTCGCACGCAACGCGTCGATGACACGTCATCTTGATTGCCGACTTGTTCTGAGTGACAACACCGACGCATGGCGCGAGATCGGCAACACCACCATCACGGTGAAGGATATCAACGCCGTGCCGGGCATTGACGGCAGAACCGTCTTGGAAGATGTCCGTGCCGATATTTGCGGTGACGATATTGCCTTTGTCTTCCATACGTCGGGTTCAACCGGGCAACCAAAACCGGTTCCCGTTCATCACCAATCCCTTGCCGACAAGATCGACGTCGCCATTGCGCTATTCGGCATCGGATCACATGAAAACGGCAATCCTGAAACTATAGGACTGTTCCCATCGCTCGGATTTGATCCGTGGATGCATCAATTCTGTGTCGGGTTGATCTGTGGCCATCGTATGTGGCTGATGACCCATGCGATACTCAGCGACGGGCATAAATTCTGGAACGGTGTAGCGCGACACCATGTCACCCACCTTATGTCGGTGCCATCATTTTATGAAAGTGTGATTGATGCCATTCCGGCAGATGGCAATTTCAAATTGCGCCGAATGATCATTGGCGGCGAGGTCCTGCAACCAACACTTTCCCGGCGGCTTTATTCCGTTTTCGAGTCTGCCGATATCTGGAACTGCTATGGCCCGACCGAAGCCACAATCCATGCCGCTACCCATCTGATCCCAAGGGACATCAAAACCAAAAACATCCCGCTTGGCTGCGTCGACAGGGGGGCATTTGTCCGGATACTTGATGAGGACGGAAAACGGGTGCCGCTTGGTGTTCCGGGCGAGATTTACCTCGGCGGGATCGGGCTTAATCGCGGCTATATCAATATGCCCGCAGTAACCGCTGAAAAGTTTATCAAAGACCCGACTGGCGAGACCGGTGAAACCTTTTATCGCAGTGGCGATCTGGTTTCCTGGGGCGAAGACGGGCTGCTTTATTATCATGGGCGCACGGACGAGCAGGTCAAAATCCGCGGGCAACGTATTGAAATCGGGGAAATCGAATACCAGCTTTCGCGTGTTTCCGGCGTTGGACGGGCTGCCGTATCGTATGTCAAAACCAATCATGGCGGCGAACTGATCGGTTATCTTCTATCCAACGGAAACCCTTCGTCGCGGCCCGACATTGGCACCGTGCGTGGCGAACTGGCGCACCACCTGTCCGACGCAGCGGTTCCGACCCGCCTTGAATGGGCAGAAACGCTTCCACTGCTGCCGTCGGGCAAAATCGACCGTAAAGCACTTGCTGAATTTGCCGCACTCCGCGACAGCAAGCAACCTGTTGCCCAAGCCACCAGCCCGCAACCAGCGGTCCGTAAACCCGATCAGATGCGCATCCTTCAACTGGCAGATAAAATTGCCAAAATCTGGATGGATTTGATCGAAACCGACGAAATTGAATTTGACACCAACCTGTTTGAAGCCGGTGCCCATTCATTGCTGGTGCCACGTGCCCAGTTTGCCCTGTCAAAACTTGCCGGTCGCAATATCGCGTCGGTCGAAATATTCAATCATCCGACCATCAATTCCTTTGCCCGTCACCTTTGTGCCGATGACCAAGCCCCCCCCGAAACCGTACAGGCCGACCCAGTAAAGTCCCAACGCAATGTGTCTGAGAATCACGACATTGCGATTATCGGCATGGCGATGCGCCTGCCCGGTGCGAATGATCCCGACGCCTTCTGGTCAATGCTTGAAAACGGGATCAATCAGATAAAGGATGTCGATATTTCGCGGCTAAGCGCAATGGGCGGCGATCCATCGGCGCTCGAAGACGCCGATTTCGTCGCACGTCACGGGATTCTCGACGATATCGATATGTTCGATCCCGCCCCGTTTGCCATGACTGCGGGCGAAGTCATCGAAACCGATCCCCAACAACGCCTGCTGCTTGAAGTCGCCCTTGGCGCGATGGAAGACGGGTCTTGTGATCCGGCGCGCGACGGCCCTGTCGGTGCCTATGTTGGCGTCGGTTTCCCGACCTATCTGGTCGACAGCCTGCGCGACAGCCTGCGCGACCGCCCCGATGCGATCCGGTATGGCGTAACAATCGGCAATGACAAGGACTTCGCCGCCACACGGCTTGCCTACAAGCTGAACCTGACCGGCCCGGCCATCGCATCCTCGACCGCATGCTCGACCGGTCTTGTCAATATTGCGCTTGCCGTAAATGCATTGCGGTCCGGCCAATGCCGTGTCGCCCTTGCCGGTGGTGCCTCCCTTGGGATCAGCCCGGCTGGCGGATATTATTTCACGCAGGGCGGCATCGGATCACGAAGCGGCGTCTGCCGCCCGTTCGACAGCAAGGCAGACGGCGTTGTCGGCGGCAGCGGTGCGGCCATTATTCTTCTGAAACGTCTTGATGATGCCATTGCCGACAGGGATACCATTCATGCGATCATCAAAGGTGTCGGTATGAGTAATGACGGCTCTGCAAAAGCCGCCTTTACCGCCCCCAGTGTCGATGGTCAGGCAAAAGCCATCCAGACGGCCCTTGACGACGCCCAAATCGATCCATCCACCATCCGCTTTGTCGAAGGCCACGGCACCGCAACAGCCCTTGGCGACCCGATAGAGATCGCCGCACTGAACAAGGTTTATGCAAAGGCCGATGCAAGGCCAACGCATCCGATCTGGCTTGGCTCGGTCAAGGGCAATATCGGCCATCTGGACAGTGCCGCCGGAATTGCCGGTCTGATCAAGGCCGTATTGGCAATCCGCCACCGGGCATTCCCGCCGACCTGCCATTTCAATCAACCGAACGAAAACCTTGGTCTGGATCAGGGACCTTTTCGAATAAACAATACCGTTCAACCATTGTCGAATAATGATGATGAACCGCTGCGCGCGGGCATCAGCAGCTTCGGGGTTGGCGGCACCAATGCGCATGTGATTATCGAGGAGGCCCCCCGTTTCGATGGACCGGCATCACGCCAGACACAAAACGATATTCCCCATATCCTACCGTTCTCGGCGGCAAGCGAAACCGCCTTGCAGAAACTTCTGACCAACACCGCAAGCTGGCTTGACCGCCACGGATCAGGCATGGCGATATCCGATGTGGCCAACAGCTTGTCGTGCCGCCGCGCCTATCGTTTCAGGGCCGCCATCGTTGCCACCGACATCAACGCTGCGATTTCCTCCCTGACAAATCCGAAATCGCCCGCCCATCACCAATCCGTTGCCAGACGCAACACTCCTTCCATCACCTTCCTGTTCCCCGGTCAGGGATCGCAACGACCGGGCATGGCTAAAGATCTTTGTGCCGCCGATCACGCATCAGCAGAACGGATACGCAATGCCTGCCTGCATGTGGCACAAACCGGTGGCCCCGATGATCTGTTTGACTTGCTGACCGTGCCTGATGAAAGCCCGGCAACCGCAAACCGCATGGCACGCACCGAAATAGCCCAGCCCGCCCTGTTCATTTATGAATATGCGCTGGCAAACTGGCTGATCGAAAATGGCATTTCTCCTGCGGCACTGGCCGGGCACAGCATCGGCGAATATGTCGCCGCCTGTATTGGCGGGGTTATGTCCTTTGACGATGCGCTTCGCCTTGTGGTGATGCGCGGTCGCCTGATGGGCCAGACCGAACCGGGATCAATGTTTGCCCTGTCCATGGCCGAGGCCGAGGTCGGTGATCTTCTGTCGGCCTTTGGCCCCGATCTGTCGATGGCCGCAATCAACGGACCGCGTCAATGCGTGGTGGCAGGCAGCACCGAATGCATCGACGCACTTGAAGATCATATCACGGCTCAAGGGAAATCCGGTCGTCGGCTTGTGGTTTCCCATGCCTTCCATTCACGCATGATGGAACCGGTTCTCGACGAATTCCGCAATACGGTCGCCAAAATCAGGCTGAACGCGCCAACCCTTCCGATCCAGTCCAACCTGACCGGTAACTGGCTGACACCCGAAGACGCCACAAGCCCCGATTACTGGGTTCAACATCTGCGCAATGCGGTGCGCTTTGCCGATAATATCAAGGGACTTATCGCCGAAATGCCCGAAACGATCATGGTCGAATGCGGTTTTGGCAACACGGCAAGCCGCCTTGCCATCGTCAACGGTACCCCGACGGGAAACAGCATGGCCCTGCAACCTGCCCCCGATGCCGCCCGAAAAACAGATGCCGTCATCACCGGCTCAAATGCACTGGCCGGAACGATTGCCAGACTTTGGGTCATGGGCACGTCGCCCGATTGGGACAAGGTCAACCAATCCCATGATGCCCGCCGCATTCCATTGCCGACCTATGCCTTTGATCGACGCCGGTTCTGGCCGGACAAGGGAACCACCACAACATCCGACCTGCAATCTTTCGCAGCCCCTGCCACATCGGCAGAAGTCACATCGCCACCGGCACAGAATGCACAGAATGCACAGAATGCACAGAATGAACCAAACGCAAACATGCACCGGCAGGCCACCATTCTGGACGTCTGGCGCAATATGTTTGGCGATCCGACCATCGGTCCCGATGATGACTTCTTTGAACTTGGCGGGGACTCCTTATTCGCAGTGCGGATCGCAACACGGCTTTCCGAAATCCTGGCCGCCGAAATTCCGGCTGCCGTAATGTTTGAAGGCCGCACGGCTTCGGGTGTTGCCAACCTGCTTGCATCCTTTGATACAAACAGCACGCCGACCAATCCCCAGCCAGCGCCAGCGACAACAGCAAAACCAACTGCAACAGCCCCCCTTCCATCACGCGAACAGGGAGTGCTGTAATGAATACCGATCAGCTGTTTCGCCGCACGCAAACCGCACGCACCCTGCTTGATAAACTTCGTCAGCGCGACATTGCGCTAAGCCTGCATGCCAACGGGCACGATCTTTGTTTTGATGCCCCGACCGGTGCGTTTGACGATGCCCTGAAATCCGAAACCCGTGACCTGAAGGCTGAAATCATCGGCCTGCTGCGCGCACCCTCCGAACCAGACACCAAGGGTTCCAGCGCCGGTCCGATCCTCAAATCCTTCCCGGCCCATCCCGCCATCGAAGGACAATGGATTGCACGGCGCGACCAGCCGACAAGTGCGAATTACCATATCGTCACGGGCTTTTCCCTTCCCGAAGGAACCGGTTTCAGTGCGGTCCGCGATGCCATCGCCACCATTGTCAAGCGCCATGATGCCCTCAGATCGACCTTTGTCGAACAGGATGGGCAACTGATCCAGCGCGTGCATGCCTACATGCCTGTAAGCGTGCGCAAGATCGAAACCACCCGTGAAATTCGTCATGATCTTTTTGATCTCGCCACCGGTCCTTTGGCCCGGTTTGGCTATGTCGGACATGACGATGGACAAGTCCCGCAACTGGCCATGGCAATCGATCATCTGTGCTTTGATGGTCAATCGGTCATGTTGCTGCAAAAAGAGCTTCTTGCCATTCTTGCCGGAAATCCCCCCGGAAACATTCCCGACATCGAAAAACTTGTGCGCAACGCGCATTACAATTTGGATCGGGAACGCGGCGAAATCGCTCGGAAATTCTGGTCGTCACGAACCGATAAGTTGTTATCTGTCGGACTGCCTGACGATCCGGCAACAGACAGCAATGGCGACGGCAAACGCTTTTTGATCGAACTGACGGGGCAAGACGCCGAAGCCGTTGCAAAGCTTGCCAGCCATACCCGCAAAACGACCCAGACCACACTCTGGGCAGCACTCACCATCGCAGTGATCGCACGGCACAAGGAAAACGCCACAGCCATCATCGGGCTGCCTTTTGCCGGCCGCAGGGACAGGGAAACCATGCAGTCTATGGGCTGCTTTGTGAATCTCCTGCCTGTCGCGATCAAACCCGATATGACAGGCACCCTTGAAAACCTGACCAGACAGGTCGGGCACGAGGTCCTGTCCATACTCGATGTTCAGGATTACCCCCTGTCGCGTCTGGTTCACGATCTGACACAGGCGGCACAGGGCCCGATAGGCCAGCCATTCGATGCCGTTCATGTAATGGAAACCTCCGACAGCCCGTTCGTGATCGAAGATCTCGACTTCGGCGCGGGTAAATTCCCCCTGATGATCGGCATGATGAAAAACGGCGCGGAAACATTTTTGGCTGTCGAATATCAAAGTAACATCTATGGCAACGCATGGGCTGAACGCTTTGCAAAACGTTTCCTGACCTTTGCACGTGCGCTTGCCAAAAACCCGGACATGCCGCTTGGCCTTGTTGATCTGCTGCCCGAAGACGAACGCGACCACCTGTCCATCACGCTGAACGATACTGCATCGGATTACCCGCACGACTGCGGTCTTGGTGAATTACTCGCCCGGCAAATCGCCAAGCCAGCCAATGCGGACAAGGTCGCCCTGCAAGATCGTGATCGAAAAATCACTTATCGCATGTTGGGCCAACGGGTTGCCGCCATTTCTGCCGGGCTTGATGCTCTTGATGTTGCGCCCGGTTCGATTGTTGCTCTGGCCGCCGATCGTTCTCTTGATGCGATTATCACCCTTCTGGGCATTGCATGGCATGGGGCGGCCTATCTGCCGATTGATAAATCGCTGCCCGGCGATGCTATTGCCACCCTGATGGCCGAATGCGGTGCCGGTATTTTGCTGTGTGACGACGCCGAATTTGAACGCCTGTCGGGCCTGTCTGGTCGCGTTCGTATTGCCCGTCTTCCCGACACCAACGCAACATCCGATGCGACCTTTACCAGACGATCCGGCGATGATCTGGCTTATGTCATGTTTACCTCCGGCTCCACCGGCGCCCCCAAGGGGGTGCTGATCCCCAACCGGGCAGTGGCACGTCTGGTTGTCAATAACCGGGCGCTTGCGTTTGATGACACCGATGTCATGGCACAGGCCGCATCGCTTGGCTTTGATGCCGCAACCCTTGAAATCTGGGCCCCGCTTCTGAATGGTGGCAGACTGGTTCTGATCGATAACGAAACCCTGTTTGATCCAGAATCCCTTCACAATGCCCTTAAAGATGGCGGTGTCACCACCATGTGGCTGACCGCAAGCCTGTTTAACCGGATCGCCGATGATGCCCCGGGTTGCTTTGCCCCGCTCAAAAGACTGCTTTCCGGGGGCGAGGTGCTCAGTCCAGCTCACCTGCAAAAAGTCATGGCCGCCTGCCCGGACCTGGCCCTGATCAACGGCTACGGCCCGACGGAAAATACGACCTTTACCTGTATCCACCCGATCACGGCTCAAGACGTCCAATCGGCAAACATCCCGATTGGACGACCGATTGGCAATACCCGCACCTATATTCTTGATACCGGCGGTCAACCGGTTCCAACCGGGGTCTGGGGCGAACTTTACGCCGCAGGCGACGGGCTGGCACTGGGATATTCCGGCGCGCCCGAACGCACCGCCAAGGCATTCGTCACGTTCGATCATTTGCCCGAAACGCGCCTTTACAAAACCGGCGACCGTGCGCGCTGGCGGGCGGATGGTGTAATTGAATTTGGCGGCCGCGGTGACGGGCAGGTCAAAATTCGCGGGCACCGGATTGAAACCGCCGCCATTGAAAAACGCCTTGCCGAAATCGATGGCATTCGCAATGCCTGCGTGATTGCCGCCGACTCTGGTGCCGATGCCTTCCTTGGGGCGGCCATCGCCGCCGATCAGGATAACAGCACCATCTGGATGCAGGTCCTTGGCCGCAATCTGCCCGATTACATGATCCCCGAACGGTTTCTCGTGCTTGATCATCTGCCAGTCAATGTGAATGGCAAGGTGGATCGAAAACAGCTTCTTCATGCCCTGACAGATACGGCACCACTTGTCCCCCAAACCGGCAACGCTGCGACCGGCAACGAACTGGAACAGATCGTTACCGAACAATTCAGGGCCCTGTTTGGCAACCGGGACATCACCCCGTCATCGGATTTCTTTGCACTGGGCGGGCACAGCCTTGTCGCCATGCGCCTTGCCGGATTGCTCGAAAAATCCACCGGCATTCGCCCGAAACTTCAGGATATCTTTGTTGCCCGGACAGTCGGCGGGATAGCAACCCTTCTTGCCAACCATAAACAGAATGGCAAACAATTCCGGATCCCCAAGGCAGACGGCCCGAAATTCCCGCTTTCAAGCGGACAGGCCCGCCTTTGGGTTTTGCAACGCATGCAGCCCGACATGGCGGTCTATTCCGTCCCCGCCGCGTTTGAAATCAATGGTCCGATTGATGCCGATGCCTTGCAGGCCGCCCTGCACAAACTTGAAGAACGGCAACATGCGCTGCGCCTGCGCTTCAAATCTGATCCGCATCATCCCGATGGCGTCAGCCAGTATCTGGCACCCGCCGGTTCATGGGTTCTTGGCCGCCATCAAATGGACGAAGGCCCCGCCCGCCTGTTCATCGCACGCGAAACCGTTCGTCCGTTCGATCTTGAAAACAAACCATTGGCACGGGCCGATCTGATCACGCTCGCCCCCAAACGTCACTGGATGCTGGTTTCCCTGCATCATGCGATTTGCGATGGCTGGTCGATGCCGACATTGCTGCGCGATCTTGCCGCCCTTTATGCCGCCGAAACCGGTGCAACCGCTGCTTCCTTGCCGTTACTCGACCGGCATTACGAGGATTTTGCAAGCTGGCAACATGGTTATTTAAACTCGACCGGGGGCAAGGATTTGCTGGCCCGCTGGAAAGAACGGCTGTTGCCCCTGCCCGAACCACTGGCCCTGCCATCGGACCGACGCCGACCCAAAGTCCGTCGTTTTGCCGGTGATTTCAACGAAATTGCCTTTGGCGAACAAACCACGCGTCTGATCAACGATGCGGCGGATCGGCATGGCACAACCGCCTTTTCCATTCTGACCGCTTTGGTGCAAATCCTGATGTACCGCCAATGCGGGCAGACCGATATCCCGCTTGGCATGCTGGTGGCCGGCCGTGAACAGACCGCCCTTGATGATGTGGTCGGCTTCTTTGTCAACACCGTCGTCCTGCGCCAGAATGTTGATCCAAACGCCGGATTTGACGATCATCTGGCCCAAACCGGCAAAACCATCATTGATGCCCTGTCCGATCAGGCCGCCCCGTTCGAGGATGTGGTCGCCGCAGTCAATGCGCCGCGCGATCCCGCCCGCAATCCGCTGTTTGATGTTCTGGTCGCCTGGCAGGACAGCATACCTAACCTTGGAAAACTCGGCGATGCCGAACTCTCGCTGCTGAAAACCGAATTCCCGTTCTCGAAATTCGATCTTGCGTTCTATTTCAGCAAACAGAACGACGCCCTGCTGTGTCAGATCGAATTTGATACCGACCTGTTTGACAAATCCACCATTCAGGCAATTTTCAACCGGCTTGAAATCCTTGCAGTTGCGGCCCTGTCCACGTCATCAAGCGCCAAAATCGCCGAATTACCTATTTTGCCCGCGAACGAGCGCACCCGGATCGATCAATTCAATGCCACCGATCTTGACCTTGTCATTGAACGCAGCATTTCCGAACCGTTTATCGATCAGGTCCGTGCCACGCCAGACGCACCGGCGGTTATCGGAACATCTGCAACGCTAAGCTACGAACAATTCGCCCGTCGTGCTGCCGGGATTGCCGCAAAACTGCGCGCGGCATCGGTCGGACCGGGCGATGTCATCGGCGTTGCCGTGCGTCGTTCGGTCGATATGCTGGCCGCGATTCACGGGATTCTTCTATGCGGTGCGGCATATAGCCCCCTTGACCCCGACCATCCCGAACAGCGCCGTACGGACATGCTTGATGATCTCGGCTATCCGCGCGTCGTCACCACCGCCGATCTGGCCGACCTGTTTGATGCCAACAATGTCCTGATCATCGATGGCCACGAAGATGCCGATATCCCTGATGCAATCAACGCACCCGATGACCTTGCCTATGTGCTGTTCACATCCGGCTCGACCGGTCGCCCAAAGGGTGTCGAAATCGCCCATCGGGGTGTGTTGAACCGCATCCTCTGGATGCAGGACGCCTTCCCGATTGGCCCCGATGACGTGATTTTGCAAAAAACCCCGATCACATTCGATGTGTCGGTCTGGGAACTGTTCTGGTGGTCATGGACGGGCGCACGCATTGTTCTGCCTGATCCGGGTGTTGAACGCGATCCGCAACAACTTGCCCAGGCCATTCGCGATCATGGCGTCACCACCATGCATTTCGTGCCTTCGATGCTGGCAAGTTTCCTGTTTTCGGTCGAACACGGGCTGGTCGATATCGAACATCTTGGCAGCCTCAAACGCGTTTTCGCCAGTGGCGAGGCGCTCGACCCGGCACTGGTAAAACGCTTCAACGATCTGCTATTTGATCGCTTCGGAACCGAACTGCATAACCTTTACGGCCCGACCGAGGCGACGGTGGATGTCACATGGCATGCCTGCTCGCCACTTGAAAACCCCGATATCGTGCCGATTGGCAAACCAATTGCCAACACCACCATTCGCATCCTTGATGACAAACTTGGCGACATGCCGATTGGCATTGCGGGTGAAATCGTGCTGGGCGGGCCACAGATCGCTCTTGGGTATCGCAACCGCCCGGAACTAACCACCGAAAAGTTCCCCGACGATCCCCGCAATCCGGGTCATAAACTGTATCGCACCGGTGATCTTGGTCGCTTCCTTGCCGACGGATCGGTCGAATATCTCGGTCGGATTGATCATCAGGTCAAAATTCGCGGCTTCCGCATCGAATGCGGCGAAGTCGAAACCACGATTGAAAGCCACGATCTGGTCGAACGCGCATTGGTCAAGGCGGTCCGGGTTGGCGGTCTTGATGAATTGCATGCCTTTGTGCTGGGCGATGATGCACTCACCCTTGGCATTCTGCGCGATCATCTGCGCACGCGCCTGCCCGAATACATGATCCCGGCACGTTTCTTTGCACTTGATCATCTTCCCCTCACCAGCAGCGGCAAGGTCGACCGAAAGGCCCTTTCGGGCACACCAATGGCCGGTTCGCCCAAAACCGCCAGCCGAAGATCAAAACCGGCTATCGCCGCAAGATCCGACGCCGATAATCCCGATCTGGAAAATCTGGAACGGGTTCTGCAACGGCTGTGGCAGGAAATCCTGCCTGGTGTGATCGCGGGTCGTGACGACGGCTTCTTTGATGTCGGCGGCAATTCGCTTTTGCTGCTGCGTCTGCATGAAAAAATCAATGCCCGCTGGCCCGGCACGATCAGCATTGCCGATCTGTTCGCAAGCCCCACCATCGCCCGCCAGGCCGAACTTCTGGCCGGACTGGATATCGCAACCGACGATCCTGAACCGGCAAAGGGTGCGCCGCTTGCCACTAACGAACCGATTGCGGTGATCGGTATCGGCCTGCAACTTGCCGGGGCGGATGATATCGATACATTCTGGGCCGACGTCGCCCGTGGGGCGGATCGCGTCCGTCCGCTTCCGCCCGAACGCGACCACGAAACCCGCGACATGATGGCCGCCATTGGCCGTTCGGTTCCCGCGCGCTTCCGCGAAGCGGCCTATCTTGACCACATCTTTGATTTCGATCCGGGTCGTTTCCGCATGGCCCCGGCGGATGCCGCCCTGATTGACCCGGAACAACGGTTGTTTATCGAAACCGCCCTGATGGCGATGGAAAATGCCGGTTATGGCGGGCAGGCCCTGCGTGGCCAGAAAGTCGGCATTTTTGCCGGTGGCGGGGCAAACCCGGCATGGCGCATTGCGATGGAGCATGTCGCACGCGACAAGGCCGAACAGATTTTTGCCCTTAACGTGCCGTCAAACATGGTCACACGCCTGTCCTTCCTCAAGGACTGGCGCGGTCCGGCAAGTATCGTCGATACCGCCTGCTCGTCATCCTTGGTCGCGGTTCATCAGGCCTGCCAGAATTTGCGCAGCGGCACATGCACCGTCGCCCTTGCCGGCGGCGCGAAACTGATCCCCTGCCCGCCCGATGCCGATGGCGGCTTCACGATTGATTCTTCCACCGCCCGTACCCGCGCCTTTGACGATGCCGCTGATGGCACCGGCATGGGCGAAGGCAGCGTTGTCTTTGTCCTCAAACCGCTTGGTAATGCCATCGCCGATGGTGATCCCGTTCATGCCATTATCCGCGGCAGTGCCGTCAATCAGGACGGCGCCTCAAGCGGGGCGGCCGCCCCCAACCCGGCCATGCAGGCCGATGTGATCCGGCAGGCCGCGCAAACGGCGGATATCGAACTGGGCTCCCTTTCCTATATCGAAGCCCACGGCACCGGCACGTCGCTTGGCGATCCGATTGAAATCGATGGCCTGACCCGCGCCTTCGCCCAAAGCACGGATGAAAATGGCTTTGCCCTGATCGGCTCGGCCAAGGGGAATTACGGCCATCTTGATGGGGCGGCGGGGGCACTTGGTCTTGCACGCGCCATCATGGCATTACGCTTTGATCAGGCCCCGCCGCAACCCTTCTTTGAAACCCCCAACAGCCGGATTGATTTCGCGCGTGCGCCAGTACGCCCGACCAACCGCCTTGAACCGTTGGCGGACCGTGGCGCACCAAGACGTGCCGGTGTCAGTTCCTTCGGGCTAAGCGGCATCAACGCCCACGTCATCCTTGAAGCCGCCCCAAAACGCAGCGCAAATGCACCGTATGATATCGCGCAAAACGGGACCTTCATCCTTGCGCTGTCTGCTGCCAACGAGGCCGCATTAACCGACTATGCCGCCAAACTGCATCGCGACATCGCCAATGACACCACCCTTGATGTCCGGGACATCTGCCACACACTTGCTACCGGGCGCGACCAGCTCCGGCATCGCTTCGCCGTTTCGGTATCGGATCGCCAAAGCCTTCTGCACGCCCTTGCCGGTTTGATCGCCGGTGACACGGCAAATTGCGCCGCGCCCAAACCTGCCGCGTTCTCTGTCCCGGCGGTTTCAGGTGATCCCGCCGATGCCACGGCCAATGCGCGCCAATGGCTCGAAGGGGCCAATCTGATCTGGCCCGAAGATATGCGCGCACGCCGCGTATCCCTTCCCCATGCACCTTTTGCGAAAATCGTCTGCAAACCGGTCTTTGGCGACACCCGGGCACCCGATAACACGATCATGACCGGCCCGGTCGAAACCGAAAGGGGCCGCTGCTTTGCCATTCCGGTCGCCTCCCCGTCCTTCTGGCCGACGAATGAACATCACCTGAACGGTCAACCGACACTGGTCGGCATGGCCGTTCCCGCCATGATCGCAACTGCGGCCCGAAACGGCATGGGCGATCCGTCGGTACATATTTCTGACCTAAAATGGCAAAAGACCCTTCTGCCCAATGCCCTGCCCGATGGCACGGCAACGCTTTTGCTTGGAAATGACGGTCATGTCGAACTGGGTGGCCGCCTTAAAAACGGCAAATGGTCGGTCTTTGCCACCGCGCACTGGACGAATGATGCACCGGCAAACAGCCACCGCGACAATTTGCCGTCGCTTGACCATGTGCGCGCAAAATGTACGCTTGCGGCCAATATCCCCCCTTATGCCCCTCAGATCGGCCCGATCACGATCAGCGACCGCTGGGATTGCCGGACGTCCATGCATTACAGCGCGGACGAAACCACGGCGATCATGCATCTGAAACTGAAACCGCAATATCATGCCGACCTGCGCGACTGGATCATTCATCCGGCCATGGCCGATATTGCATGCAGCATGATTCTGACGGCCGAGGATAATGGCTCTCTCCCCGTCGGCATTGACGAAATCATACTGCACGCGCCGTTTAGCGGCGATATCATTGTCTGTGCCGACCGTCGTCATCCGGGGCAGGCCGACTTCACCTTCTTTGATGCCGACAGCCACAAACTGCTCCTGACCATACGCGGCATTCGTTTCTCGGGGGATAGTAACGGCAAAGCAGAATCCGCCATGCCGGAACTGCTCGAAATTGACTGGCTGCCGGGCACGGTTGAAATGCAACCGGTTCCCGAAAACACCCTGATGATTGTCGATGGCGATTTCTGGCCGGTCCCGCCTGCCTGCCTGCGTATCCATCCCGATGCCCTTGCCACCACCGGCAAGGATATGCTGGCAACGGCGCAAAACGTCATTCTGGCCTTGGAACCGGGCGAAGACATCGCCCTTCGCACCGCCCGATGCCTACGTTCTATCCTGCGCACCATGCGCGGGCGGATGCGGTTTGTCGTTGCCGGATGCGGCGCCTATCAGATCAATGGCGATACCATTCCCACCAACCCGGATCAAAGTGCAGCAGCCGGTGTTGCCATCGCCGCAAGCGCCGAAGAACCCCGCCTGGTCCTCTCCTTTGCCGATATCGCACCGGATGATTTCCTTGCTTATATCGGTACTGAGCTGGCAACCGAACCGGGCCACGATCCGGTTGCGGCTTATCGCAATCAGGTCCGCTATTGTCGCAAACTCCGCCCGGTTTCCGCGCATGACAATCTGGCAAAAACCAACTGGCCCGATCATGGCGTCTGTGTCGTAACTGGCGGTACCGGCGGCTTTGCCATGGCCCTTGCCGATGAAATGGCGATGGGCGGCAAAGTGGCTCTTGCCCTGCTTGCCCGTCGCGGTGAAGACGGCCTTGATGCAACAACAAGGACACAGCTTGCACACCTTCGCGCAACCGGCATCAAGGTATCAATCCACACCTGCGACGTTGCCGACAAAGACGCGCTTTCCGATACGCTTGCCACGATCCGAAATAGTCTCGGCCCGATCACGGCCATTGCCCATGCCGCCGGGCTTGCCGATGGCGGGTTCCTTGCCGTCCGCGACATGGATGCGTTCGACACCATCATGGCCGCCAAGATCAACGGCGCCCGTCATCTTGACACCCTGACCCTTAACGACCCCGTGCAGGCCTTTGTCATGTTCGGCAGCCTGACGGCCATCGTCGGTGTGCCCGGTCAGGCCGCCTATAGTGCGGCCAACGCCTTCCTTGACGGTTTTGCCCGTTACCGCAGGTCGCAGGGCCGCCCGGCCCTGACCATCGACTGGTGCGCTCTTGCCGATCAGGGCATGGCCGCACGTCACAATGTTCCGCTTCAGGACGGGGCCGCCATTACCCCGCAACAGGCCCCGGTCTTCTGGCGCGACGCGATGCACAGCACGGCCGCACAGCTTGTCGTGCTTGATCCCGCCCTTGCTGGTGAAACAGCGGCACAACCGGTAAAACCCGTTTCCGCACCGGCATCTGCATCTCCATCGACACCGGATATCCCGCAAAAGATCGCCACCATCTGGGCTGAAACACTCGGCTATGATGCCATCGCCCCGGATGATGATTTCTTTGCCCTTGGCGGGGATTCCATCACCGGCATGCAGATCGTGGATCGCATGAATGCCGAACTGAAATTGTCGCTGGCGATTTCGGACCTGTTTGCCGCACCGACGGTATCCGACCTTGCAGCACAATTCGGCCCATCACCGGCGGGCGATGTCAACCTGCCGGAACCATCCAGGTATCATGAGGCGATATCGACGGGCCCGGTCAATCCCACGGATAAAATCGCAAAAATCTGGGCCGAAATCCTTGGCTATGACAACATCGACCCGGACGAGGATTTCTATGCCCTTGGCGGCGATTCCATAACCGGCATGCAGATCGTGGATCGCATGAATGCCGAACTGGCCTGCAATATCGGTCTTGCCGACCTGTTTGAAACCCCGACGATCACGGCACTGGCCACAAAGATATCGCCATCAGTTGAAACTGTGAAACCATCGCCCGTTTCCCTGTCTCCGGCACCAAAACCGGCACAGCCCAAGGTCAAGCTCGAGGTTGAGGTTGAAACCGATCCGCGCCGCGCGCCGGAAATGGAATTCTATCCGCTGGCCCCCGAACAGGTTTCGGTTCTGCATGCCGAACAAAGCGGCAATCTGGGCACCGCCTTTAACCTGCCCCATGCCTTCATGCTTGACGACAGTGTCGATCTTGATCGCTTGCGTGATGCCATCATCCGCCTGACGGAACGTCATGAAATCCTGCGCACCCGCTTGATCGCCAAGGGTGATGACTGGGTCATGAAAATTCTGCCACTTCATGACGCCCTGCCCGATCTGACGCTGATCGAACTTGATGCTTCCGTATCGCTTGAAGATGCCGGTGTGTACCTTGTCATGCCGTTCGATCTGGCAACGGAAATTCCCGCGCGCTGGCGTCTGCTATGTGCTGCCGACGGCCAAAAGGCATTGTTCTTTGATATCCATCATACGGTTTCCGATGGCTTTACCATTGAAATGCTGCTGTCGGAATTGCTGGCGATTTATCGTGGGCAGCCCCTGCCACCCGTCCCCTATCAGTTGCGCGATTACGCCTGGTGGAGCCATCTACCCGAAAGCCGCAAGCGGCTTGAAACCGCGCGTGATTACTGGCTCTCCCTGTATCAGGGACCACTTCCGAGGCTCGACCTGCCATCGGATCGCAAACGTCCGGCTTTCCATAGCTTCACAGGGGAAATCGTCGCGTTTGATCTTGATCCGGCGGTGCTGAAATCGGCCCGCAAATTCGCATCCGATCAACGTGTGACCATGTTCTCGCTGATGATGGCAACATGGTTTGCCGTCCTTGGCCGGATCGCCGCCACCGACGATCTGGTCATCAGCGTCCCGGTCAACCAGCGCGATGGTGCTGGCTTCCGCGATGCGCCGGGCATGATGGTTTCACTTCTGCCACTCCGCATGCAGATTGCCGATGATGAAACCTTTGCATCTCTTCTGCACAAGGTGCAAAACCATCATATTGATGCCCTCCGCCACCGGGCCTATTTCCTGGATCTTCTACTGGATGATCTCTCACCACCGGCCGAACCCGAACGCACCCTGCTGTCCGAAGTTTCTCTATCCTATATGAACTATGCACAGGGCGATTACGGACCGGACGAACAAGCCAAATCCATGCGCCCCATTGGGCTTGGCCGGCAGCAATGCAAAAACGATCTGGCGATCTTTGTGCGCGACCTTCCCGAAAGAATGGTCATCTCGTTCGACTATTATGTCGATATGTTTGATCGCGCCCGCATGGTCGAACTCGGTCACATCTTTACGACAACCCTGAAAAAACTGGTTGCCACGGACGCCAACGCAAACACCGCACCGATTGCCTCCCTGGATCTTCTGCCCGATGATCAGAAAGCAAATATCGAAATCTGGGAACAGGGTCCGCAACCGGAAACCAGCCTTGATGCGGATGCGAATGCCGGGATCTTTGCGATATTCGCCAATCAGGCCTCCGTCACCCCCGATGCCCCTGCCATCCGCGATACCAATGGCACATGGACCTTTGGGGAACTGCATGCCAAGGCGCGCGCCATTGCCAATTGCCTGCAAACCGCCGGGATCGAACCGGGCGATCTGGTTGCAATGCATATTGAACGTGGTCGTCCGGCCATTGCCGCAATTCTCGCGATTACCGCCATCGGCGCGGGATATGTCCCGCTTGATCCGGCCTATCCGGTGGCACGCAATCAATTCATCCTTGCCGACAGCGGGGCCAAACTGGTTCTGGTTGATAACGCCGGGCATGACGCCCTTGGCTCCCTGTCCGAAACCGGCGATCCATCCCCGCAACGGATCAATATTGTGGGCATTGCCCCGGCACCAGCCGATTTCACCCTTCCCGAACTGACCAACCCGGACAGTTTTCCTGCCTATATCATGTATACCTCCGGCTCGACCGGAACGCCCAAGGGGGTTCTGATCGAACAGGGTGCAGTACGCCGGCTGGCATTGGGCGCGGATTACGCCAAAATCGTTGCCTCTGATGTGGTGGCACAGGCAGGCCCACTGGCATTTGATGCCTCGACCTTTGAAATATGGGCGACCTTGCTGCGTGGTGCGGAAATCGCCGTGATTGACCGCGATGACCTGCTTGATCCGGCCAAACTCGGCGATGCCCTGTCGCAATCGGGTGTTACGAAAATGTTCATGAGCGTCGGCCTGTTCAACCGTCAGGTCGATCATGATCCCCGCACCCTTGCCGGGCTTGATATCCTGATGGTCGGCGGGGACGCGATCAGCAAACAGCATGTCCGCACCTTTATCGCCGCCTGCCCGCACGTCACGGTTCTGAACGGTTATGGCCCGACCGAAAGCACGACCTTTGCCGTTGTCGGCCCGATCACCGAAAATGATCTGTCGGGCGATACCGATGCCACCATCATCGGCAAACCCATCCCCTGTACCAAAACGCTGATCCTTGATCAGAACGGTCAACGCACCCCGGTTGGCGTCTGGGGCGAATTGATGATTGGCGGGTCACGTCTGGCGCGCGAATACTGGCAACGTCCCGACCTGACCTGCGAACGGTTCATCCCCGATCCCGATCAGCCCGGCGAACGGCTCTATCGCACCGGCGACCTGACCCGATGGACCCGCGAGGGCCGAATCGAATTTGGCGGCCGTCATGACAATCAGATCAAACTGCGCGGTTTCCGTATTGAACTGGATGAAATCGAACAACAGCTTCAATCCACACCCGACATCAAAAATGCGGTTGCCCTGTTTGACTCGATCGCCCCTGATGGTGGGGCGATCATCGGCTGTATTCAGACGACACAGAATCAGGATATCGATTTCCCTGCCCTGATGACGTGGCTTGGCCAACATCTGCCCGGCTACATGATCCCGGCGAAATGGCATATCGTCGATGCCATCCCGATCACCGCCAATGGCAAGGTCGACCGAAAGGCCCTGCTCGAAACGGTGCGCACGCAATCGAGCGCGCTGGCCCTTGACGGCAACACCGATACCCCGCCCGCCAACGCCGCCGAAAAACTGGTTGCCGATATCTTTACCGAGGTTTTCGCAACCCCCATCCGTAACCGGCACGCAAGCTTCACCCAGCTTGGCGGTCACAGTCTGATGGCAATCCGGATCGTAAACCGCATTGCGGATCGGACCGGCAAACGCATCAGCATGGCCGACTTCTTTGCCGATCCGACGGTCGCGGGGCTTGCCCGCCATATCGACAATGCCACCATTGATATCGCCGCAACCGGCAATGGCCAAATCCCGCCCGCACCGGAAATGGAACATTACCCGGCCAGCCACGCGCAAAAACGGCTTTATCTGCTCTCAAAGATGGACGGCAACAGCGGTGCCTATGGGATGCTTTATGTCTTCCGCTGCACCGGTGATTTGCGTGCCGATATCCTGCAATCCGCCCTGACCCGGCTGGTCGACCGTCATGAAACATTGCGCACGGGCTTTGCCGAACAGGACGGCACGATCACGCAGAAAATCCATGCCACCACCCCGCCCGCCGTCGCGTTTGACGATCTTTCCGGTCATGCCGATCCGGCCCGCGAAGCCCTTCGTCTGACCCGGCTTGAGGCGGCAACACCGATCATCCTCGATCAGCCGCCGCTGATCCGCGGGCGCGTCATCCGGGTGGCGGCCAATGAAAGCCTGATGATCCTGATGACCCATCATATCGTCGGCGATGGCTGGTCTTCGCGCATCCTGATCAACGAACTTGGCGCGCTTTATGATGCCGTCCTTCATCAGCGGAACGATGCCCTGCCGCAACTTCCGATCACATACAAGGATTTCGCCCATTGGCAATCCCGACAGGATTGGGCCGATGCTGCCGATTACTGGCGTCAACAGCTTGCCAATGCCCCGGAACAGATCAATCTGCCAACGGATCGCCCTGTACCGGAAAAACAATCCTTCCGCGGCGCGCATGTGCATCTTGCCCTGCCTGATGACGTCCTGTCCGGCCTGCACCAGCTCGCCAGCCGGAACAAAACAACCCTGTCATCGGTTGGCCTGTCGCTGTTTTCCGCCATGCTCTATCGCCTGACGCGCCAACCTGACATGGTTATCGGCATGGGCGTTGCCGGGCGTGAACGTATCGAGACCGAGGGCCTGATCGGCTTCTTTGTCAATGTCCTGCCGATCCGCATGCAGCTTGACGACGACACCGATCTTGGCGACCTGATCCGTACCACCCATATCAATATTGGCAATGCGCTGGACCGGCAGGATTTCCCGTTTGATGAACTGGTCCGGGCCGTCGCACCAAAACGCAAATCCAACCGTCAGCCGCTGGTTAATGTGGTGTTCGAATATCAACGCTTCGAAGCCGTAACCAATATGACGCAATCCGGTCTGCCGCTGCTGGCTCCCGATGCCGACGGCATCCTGCCATCCAATATGGATGCCTTTGTCGATAACACGACGGCCAAACATGACATCATTCTGTTCCTGACCGAAGAAGCCGGTCAGGCACGCTTCACCCTTGAATATGACACCGATCTGTTCGATGCGGAAACCATGCAGCGCTGGTTGGCCTTCCTTGGCAAATTTGCCGCTGCCGCCGCACAAAATGCCCAAAGGGATGCATAATGAAAATCGCCGATTTCGATTTTGAAACTCTCGACACACCACCCGGGGCAGACAACCAACCCGATTCCCGACCATCGGCAACAACCGGCAGCATCGTGACCCGGTTTGCAACGATTGCCGCGTCGCATCCCAATCGCATTGCAACCCGCGATGAAACCGGCGAAATCAGCTATGCCGAACTGGACCGCCAAAGCAATCGTATCGCGCATTTCATTACCGGGCTTGCCCTGCCCGCCGGATCGCTTGTCGGCGTGATGACCGGGCGCAACCGCCATTACATCACCGCAACCCTTGGCGTCCTTAAGGCCGGTTTTGCCTTTGTGCCGCTTGATCCGAATGTACCGCTGATCCGCCGCACCACACTGGTCCGCAATGCAGCACTACCGCTGATCATTTCCGAAGGCCCCCATATCGGCGACCTGCACCAGTTGCAGTGGCGCTGCAAAACCGTCACCGACATTCTGTGTCTTGACCATGACGATATTGATATCCTGACGGAAAATCCCGGTTCCCTGATGTCGGTTGAACTGTGGGATCATCTGGCCGGCGATGATGCCGACAACATTCTGGCGGGTGGCTGGAAAAGTGCCTTTACCGGGCAGCCGATTGCGCAAAGTGCGATGGATGCCTTTGGCGCAAATGCGCGCAACAAGGTCGCCGGTCTGGTATCACGCGATGCCCGCGTACTTGAAATCGGCTGCGCATCCGGTTTCACCATGAAGCATGTCGCCCCCGTCGTCAGCACCTATGTCGCGACCGATCTGTCGCGTCGCAACGTCGAACGGACCGAGGCCCTGGCGATCAATCTTGGCATGACCCATGTTATCGGTCGGCAGCTTGGCGCGCATGATATCGATGTTTATGAACCGGGCTCGTTCGACCTGATCATCATGAACAGCGTCATCGAAAACTTCCCCGGCTACGGTTATCTGCGCACGGTCCTGGCAAAGGCAAAAACCCTGTTGGCACCGGGTGGAGCGATTTATCTTGGCAATGTCTGGGATGCGGATCGTCGCGATGATTACCTTGCCGATCTGGCGCAGTTTGCCCGTGACACGGTGGGCAAGGGATACAATACCCGACTTGATTTCCTCGAAGACCTGTTTGTCCCCCAGTGCTTCCTTGAAGACTGGGCACGCGAACAGGGCGGCTTTGCCGCCAACCGATCCGCAATCGATGCCGACGGGTTCGATCCCGCCCCCTACACATTCGATTTCGTCCTGACAACGGATGCTGCCAAACAGCCTGCCCCGCCGCAAAAGCGCCGCCACGATCTGGCCGCACTGACCAACGATGCGCACACCGCAACCGAAACCAATGCAAACGATCTTGCCTATGTCCTGTTCACCAGCGGTACCACCGGCACGCCAAAGGGGGTGATGATCGAACATGGCTCGGTTGTAAATCTGGCCCAGTCGGTTCTCGATACGCAGTTAAAACAGATCGGTGCCGATGCTCCCGACCGCGCCCTTAACCTGACCTGTGTCGCGCCCTTTGCCTTTGACGGCTCCATCGTTCAGATTTTCGCGGCCATCCTGAACGGGCATTGCCTGAACATCACCGGATCGGCCACGCGAAGCGACCCGGAAGCCCTGCATCACCTGATGGTCGCCAACGCAATTGATCAGCTTGACGCAACGCCAAGCCTGTTTTCCCTGCTCCTTGACTACTGGGAAGAAAACCGGCTTTCCTGCCCGGCTAGGATGGTGGTTCTGGGCGGTGAAACGGTTTCCGCCCGACTGGTCGAACGTTTCTTTGCCCTGCCCGGCCAGACCGACCGCAAACTGGTCAATGCCTATGGCCCGACGGAATGCTGCGTTTCATCGGCCCAGTATGTGATGACCGCGCACAACCATAAACAGATTCTGCCGCCCCCAATTGGCAAGGCCATTCAGGGCGTGCATGTGGAAATCTGCGATGATATGGGCCGCCCCTTGCCCGATGGTGTTCCGGGCGAAATCCGCATCGGCGGTGCCGGTGTCGCGCGCGGCTATCTGAACGACCCGGCCCTGACCGCGCACAAATTTGTCACCGATCACAACGGCAACCGGTTCTATCGCAGCGGCGATATGGGCCGGCGGCGCAATGATGGCGAAATCGTTTTTCTTGGGCGCGAAGACGGCCAGATCAAGGTGCGCGGCAACCGGATCGAACTGGGCGAAGTCGAACATGCCCTGCTTGCCCATCCCCATATCCGCCGTGCCGCCGTGGTCGCCCATGACCGTCATCAGAACGGCAATGTTGTTCTGGTCGGTTATGTCGTGACCGATGACAATGCCCATGCCGATTTCGATATCGCGGCGTGTAGGGCAAAACTTGAACAGGCCCTGCCGAACTATATGGTGCCCAACCATCTGATCACGATGGATGACCTTCCGCTGACCGTGAATGGCAAAATCGATCTTTCACGCCTTCCCATCCCCGAAAACACCGATCAGGCCACAAGCACCACCGCAAAGCCGCTTGGCAGCGACCATGAACGCACCGTTGCCCGCCTGATGGGCGAGGTCCTTGATTGCACCGTCGATGACGCCACCGCCGATTTCTTTGAACTCGGCGGTCACAGCGTCCTTGCGGTTCAGTTCCTGTCAAAAATCAACAAGGTTACCGACGTCAAAATCCCGCTGGGCGATCTGTTTACCTGTGCCTCGGTCGAAAAGCTCGCCGCGCGCATTTCCGAACGCGAAAACGAAAGCGACGCCAAAAGCCCGATTGTCACCGTCAATGCAGCGGGTACCAAACCACCGATGATCTGCTTCCATCCGGTCGGCGGCAATGTGCTGTGCTATCAAAACCTTGCCCGTGAATTCGGCCCCGATCAGCCGCTTTACATGGTCGAAGCCCAAGGCCTCGAAGAAGGCCAGAATTTGCAGCCAACGGTCGAGGAAATGGTGGCCGCATACATGCCTGCCATCCGCCACACCGTTCCCGACGGCCCGATCCATGTCATCGGCTGGAGCTTCGGCGGATTGCTGGCCTTCGAGGCCGCCTTCCGCATGCAGCAGGCAGGGATCGATGTGCGCAATATCATCCTGCTTGATGCGATTGCCGTGCCCGATGCGGTCCGCGCCATCCTGCGCAAGGGCGAGGCCGAATATCTTGCCGATATCTTTGCCGAACTCGGCCTTGTCACGGTTGACGAATTGCGTCCGCTCACCCCCGAAGAACGCATCGACCTGTTGCTGGAACGCGGCAAAAACTGCGACCTTCTGCCTGACGAGGCAGATCGCGGCACCATGCGCCGCCTGCTTGCAGTATTCCAGAATAACGCACTGGCCGCCGTACATTATGTCCCGCCGAAAATTGACGGGATTGATGTCCTGCTGCTGCGCCCGACAACCGAAACCCGCGCCGCACCCAGCATCGAAGGCGATCAATATAGCGGCTGGCAAAGGGTCGCGGGTGATGCCCTGACCCTTGAATGGGTTGGCGGCACCCACGGATCAATGATGTTCGATCCCCATGTGATCGAAGTTGCCGAACGCATCCGCCGTCATCTTGAAAAATCGAAATGATGGACTGAAAACTCAGGCCCAGGACAGGCTTGCCGGATCGAACTCCGTTTGATCCGGCAGTGTCAGGCCAAGCCACCCCTGCACACCCGGCCAGATGATCGTGCGATACTGGCCAAAATTGGCATACCGCACCTCAAAACCAAGGCCCTTGCGCTCAATCGATGACGGCGCATAAAGCTCAAGCGGCGTCATCATCCCCGTGGTGATGGTCTTGGCAAGGCTTTCGCGCGCCACCCAAAGCAGGCAAGCGACCCCATGATCGTCAAGATCAATGCTCCTGAACATCTTCCGCACATCGGGCGCAATTCCGTCCAGAATCGCGGGCACATCCTTCATCGTCGGCAGGTCGACATCAATCCCCAATGGATGGGCACGATGAAACACAAGGGCAACCGCAAACCGATCCGAATGCGACAGCGAAACCGACATGCCCTGAACATCGTCCCCGCCGCCAGCAATAATCGGCTGATCAAAAACCCCCGATCCGATTTCAATCGATTGCGGATCGATCCCCGGAAAATACGCCTTCAATGCCGCCTTCGCCGCCAGTCGCCCGCAGATAAAACTTTTACGGCGACGATCATGCCGGAAACTTGCCAGTCGACTCTTTTCCGCCGGATGTAACTGGTTTTCTGCCAGTTTGTTGCACCCGGCATCATCCAGCCCCTCCAGATCAAGAACCGCCAACACCGCGTGCAGGATATCGGATGGTGCATATGTTCCAGTGCCTTTCGGGCGCTGGAACATAAGGCTATGGGTTGTGATCGGGGACATCCGGGTGGCCTTCTGTGCGTCATCAAAAACAGATAAAAAAAGAATGCCCAAAGCACGCTTTGGGCATTCTCGAAATACGGTCTGAAAACCCGATGATCAATCAGGCTTTGGCGGTCGTTGCACCCGCTGCCGGTTTGGCCGTGGTTTTGCCGCCTTTGACAAATTCGGACGCCTTGCGTTTGCCGTCTTCGAATTCGTCCTTGAAACGACCCTTCATTTCATCGGCGTCGAAATCCTCAACCGTTCCGCCCTTGGCAAAGTGCCACGCGAAAACACGACCCAGCGCATAGGTGCAGGCACCGGCAAAGGTCGGCATGGCGACAACACCAAAGATCGTGCCAACAACCGGAACCTTGCGCACCAGCGCCGCCGTTGCATAACCGACACCGGTCATCGGCAGAACCGTTGCAACCAGGGTCGAAATCGAACTCTTGATCGCATTCTCAGAGAACGGAACACCATAAATGTCACAAAGCTTTGCAAGCATCCGCACCTGGATGGTGCTGCTGGTGGCCATTTCAAGGAACGGGATCGGGACAAGACCACCAACCGCAGCATAAACGCTATGACGATGGATGCAGTCACGGGACTGGGCACGAATTTCATCCGCTTTCGCGACGGCCAGTTCTTCAGTCTCTTCGATGGTTTCTGCTTCGCTCATTATCGCCTCTTGAATTTCTACCTGTAAGTTGATGATCTGCACGCAAAACTTATTCTTCAACTTTACCTGAACTAACCGAAAGTAGCAATGTGTAACACCCTTTATTTGCTACCGGTTTTTGAAATTTCAGGCTGCCCCGCACTCTCATGTGTCGCGGTCGGTTCCATGTCGCTCTGTTTTACAATACCGTCCCCGTCTCCGCCGGACCGGTCAAACGACGAGGCGACCGATTTCAAAACATCTTCTGCCGTCTTGCCCGAAGACGAAGCGCCCTCCGCCCCGCCTTCTGTCGGGGCCGCCGGCTTCATCAGGGGCGTAATCGGAAGCGGGTCAGAATTTGCCGGTGCGTTCCTGTTTGCCCCGGCCGGTCGTTGGCGTTTGCCCGCCGGATCGACCGGTTCGCGGATCCCGGGCGAAATCGCATTTTGCGGTGCCACTTCCTGCGAACGCGCATTCACCGCCCCCGCATTCGGCAGGCTTTCCTCGGTATCGTTCACAAGCTCCGCACCAGAATCTGAATCCGGGCTGCTGGCCGTCGGTGCATCCGCAGTATTAAGGATCACGGGCAGGCCGTCCTTGCCGCCAATGATGATCGTCTTGCTGTTTTTCGATGTCGCAAGCGTCATGGTGGCTTCGATACCGCGCAGGCGCAGATATTCCTCGGTAATCGTTTTGGCAACGATATCCTGAAATTCACGAATACCTTCCGCCTCGATTTTCTTGCGCTGCTTTTCCTTTTCCTCACGCGCAAGACGGAAATCATATTCCAGCATCGCCTGATATTGTTCGGCCTTGCGTTCAATGGCATCCGCAACGCGTTCCGGCAGAATAACTGACCGGATCAGAACATCCTCAACCGTTACCAGCCGCCCCTGAAAACTCTGATTAACCAGCGACGACCCCAGCTCGTTGACCATGCGTTCAAGAATTTCGGCCTGAATGAAGGCACGGGTTTCGGTATAAAGCTGTTCGGGGGTATAGCGCGAAATCAATTCACGCGCGTGCGATCCGATTTCCGGATAGACAAGGATTTCCGCATAATTCGGCCCGACCAGCTTGTGCAGCATCCCGACCGCTTCGCGATTGATCCGATAACGCACCGCGATATCGACTTCCATCGACAGACCGTTTGATGAAATGGTGTCGTAAACCCGCGCCTGATTTTGCAGACGCGCGTCATAGACATACATTTCATCCCACGGGAAGATCATGTGAATGCCTTCACCGTAACTTTGATCAACCACCGTCCCGCCAAAGAACCGGTACCACATCACCGCAACATGCCCGGCAGGCACGGTAATGAAAATCTGCGGTGCCAACGCGAAAATCGCGATCAGCAAAAACAGAATCCCGATCAGAAATGCCGTGCGCAAACGCCGCAGGCGTTCCCCTGCGCTGATGAAAAAGCGCCGCCAAAAGATCGACCACCGCCCTCTTTTGCGGGCAGTTGCGTTTTCGTCTGGTGCTCCGGGTGCGACTGTCGCGCTATCAACCATTCATCATCTCGTCGTCGGGTGTATCATGGCGCATGCTGATCGCCCCTCAGCCATCATCTTATTCATAGTCAAGGTCTTTAAGCTTTTCACGAAGCTCCCGCGACGGGCGCGCGACGATCTGAACCAGAAAATCACCAATCGGGGTAATGACAATCGCCAGCAGGAAATGGCCCAGAAACCCGAACGACGTTTTGCGCCCAAGCATGCCGCAAACAATGCAGGCCAGCAGATAAATTACAATCAAAATCAAATGCATCGTTTCGCCACCCGAATTCCTGTTATTGCGCGATTACGCATTCTTTACGCCGTTTTTCCGTCCCGTTCGAATTTCAGGCCATCCTTGAATTTCTGACGAAACTCGGCCTCCGCCTTTTTGGCATCAAAGTTCGTTAATGTGCCGCCCGCGGCATAATGCTGCTGGAAAACCCGGCCAAGCGCATAGGTAAATGCCGCATTGAAACCCGGCATCGTCACAATGCTCAGTGTCGATCCGACAATCGGCATCACCTTGGCAAGGTTGGAAAATATCCCGGTTCCCAAAAGAGCCCGCCCCAAAACACCACTGGTAATGCACGCCGTTAAGGCCGCAATCACCGATTTGCCGCTGCTTTTGTTGAATTCGACGCCATAAACATCGCTCAGTTCCGCCAGCATTTTAAGCTGCACGGCAACCGTCGCCGCAGAATCGACAACAGGGATCGGAACAAAGCCGGTCGTGGCGGCCCATAGTGTATTGCGTTGCACAACACCACTTGCAAGCCGGTGCTGTTTGCGCCGCTTCAGCACTTCAAGCGTTTCAGCCCCCATAACGTCCCCCGGTTTATTGTCCCGTGCCAAATCATAATCGCTAACTATCAGCACTGCAAACCGAATCAAGGTTTTATACAGCCTTGACCCAACTCCCGATGCAATCAACCATATGGTTTGTGAAAGCCGGTTTCTGAGGATATAACCGGCTTAACAGGATCATGATTTGAAAATATATGTCGCCGGAGACACGTTTTGAAGCTGTCTACCAAGATCGGGCTGGCCCTTTTTCTTGTGCTTGCAAGCGCACTGAGCATGACCACGGTCCTGAACTATCTGCGATTCGACCAGACGCTGCACACTCTTCTGTCACAGCGCATGACCGTGATCCTCAATGAAACCAGTCAGGATATCCTTGCGGGGATCGATCTGGGTTTGCGGCTGGAAAACATGGAAAATCTGCAATCAATCCTGAACCGGCGTCTGGATATGTCCAACGATATCCGCAATGTCGCCGTTCTGGACTGCGACGGCACGATCATCAGCAACGCCGCCCGGTCCGCTGATGACAAGGTCGGCTCCGGGGCCGCGATATCGCAACAGCCCCGTGATCAGTGGATCGATTTCGCACCGGGCATCGCCACCGCCGGGCAGGTTCTGCGCGACAGCCTTGGCCAATGCACCGGTCAGGTCGTCATCACCGCAAGCGCCCAGGCCTCCGAAGCCAAACTTGCCAATGCCCTATCTGAAATGTGGAAATCCGCCGCCCTTGGCATGGGCATGATCGTTCCCATCCTTGGCGTCCTGTTCATTCTGATGCGTCGTCGTCATCGCGTTTTCGAAGAACTGCACGAAGATCTGGCACGCGCGGTCGCGGGCGAAGCCCCCAATATCCGCCCCCATGACGGCGATGTCCTGACCGAAAGCGAAATCGAACTGATCGCCCTTTACCGTGAAATTCGCGATCAGTTACCTCATGACTCTGACAAAGACAGCACCGCTCGCGTATCAAAAACCCCGGCGGAGACAAAAAAATGACCCTCTCTGCCAACCCGAAAACCAAACCCCGTCCCGCCGCATCCGGTCACACACCCCCACATGGCGGGAATATCCGAAGCCGCCTTTTCCCCAAGGGCACCATCTGGATTCTGCTGCTGTTCAGCACAATCTCGCTTTGCATCGCGCTGGTCGGGATTTCATGGCGGGCCGCCGAGCTGGCGCGCGCAGATCTGCAAACCGAAATCCGCGAAAAAGCCGGGATCGAGGCACGGGTTCTTGGCGAAAAAATCGAAAACGCCCTGAATCTGGGCATTCCGCTGCGCGAGATTGTCGGCTTCGAAGCCGTCGTCTATCAGCTTCGCGACGGAGATCCCGATCTGGTTTTTGCAGCCATTGCTGACAAGGGCGGCGAAATACTGCATGCAGGCGGCCTGCCATCCGATGAAATCGCCACCGCCCTGAAGGCCCCGTCGGGGAACGACACCCCCTATATCGTGACCCGTCTGGGCCTCCCCCAAGCCGAGGGGCGCGACGATATCGAGGTTGTCCTTGGTCATGCCCGTGCCGCCCTGATGCGCCCGGTCACCGACAATCTTTATGACATTGCGATCATTTTCATCATTACGCTCGCCCTGTCGTTTGAACTGATGTTGCTGGTGCTGACCGTCAATGTCGCCCTGCCGGTGCGGGTTGCGCGCAAGGTTCTGGGCAATGTGCGCGACCGCAAATTCACCCTGCTGCATGGCCAAAGTACGCATGACGAAATCGGCCAGTTCATGGAACGCATCAATTCCATGATCAACACCACCGCCCAAAAGGTCGGCACACATCCTCAACGCGAACGCGAGGTAAAGCTGATCGGGGTTCGCATGCTGGCCTTCATGTTCGTTCTGGCCGAAGAACTGGCCCGCCCGATCATGCCTGCCTTCTTTAGCCAGGTCACATCCCACAGCATCGATGGGCAGCTTGGTGCCGGTGTGGTCATGGCGGTGCATCTTCTGATGATCGCCCTTGCCATGCCGATCTGCAGCCTGTTTCAGGAACAGGTCGGATCATTGCGCATGTATCTGTGCGGCGCGTTTCTGGCGACACTTGGCCTGATCGGCACCGCCTTTGCCGTTGGCATCTGGGACCTTGTGCTATGGCGCGCATTATCGGGGATCGGTTATGCCACCACCTTTGTCGCTTGTCAGTCCTATGTCCTTGATGCCACCAATGACAGCAACCGCACACAGGGTACGGCCATGATGGTCAGTGGCATCATGCTGGCCGATATCTGCGGCCCGGCCATCGGCGGGATTGTCGCCGGTCATTTCGGCCCGGACATGACCTTTATCGCCGGTGCGACCATTGCCTTTCTCGCCGTCCTTCTGGCCTTCTTCCTTATGGACAATATGGTGCGCGGCAAAACCCCGCCGCCGATCCCGACCAAAGCCGCCCTTCGTGCCATGCTCGGCAATCGCCGTTTGCAGGTGCTGATCCTGTTTGCCGCCATTCCCGCCAAACTGATCCTCAGCGGCTTTTTATATTACCTGACCCCGATGATCTTGCTGCAATCGGGTGCCACCACGGCTGAAACCGGGCGGGTGATCATGCTTTACGGTCTGGTCGCCATCCTGACCGGCTGGGCCGCGGCAAAATGGACCGACAAGAACCAGAATGAAACCCGTGCGGTCGGCATTGGCGGCGGGTTGACCGCCGCCGGGTTGTTGCTGGCGGGCTGGCTTCCGGAATATGCGCTGTTTGCGGTGGCGGTTGCCCTGCTTGGTCTGGCACAGGCCACCTCAATCCCCGCACAGCTCTCCGCCAGTCTGAAACTCAGCAAGGATTTCACCAAGGATCACGGCACCGGCCCGGTCCTTGCGGTCCTGCGTCTGGCCGAACGGCTGGGCGGGGCGGCAGGTCCGTTGCTAGCCGCCGGTTTGACCCTTCTGGTCGGAACCACACATGCCGTCCTGATTTTCGGGGCTTTTGCCGCCGTCTCGGTTATGTGCTTCGAACTTCTGATCGGTCATGTTCCAGCCGACCAAAAAGAGCAGGGAGGGAAAAAATGACATTCCCCCGTCCCCCGGCGTCACGCCTGTCTGGTATTCTCGCGGCCCTGATCCTCGCACTCGGCATGGTCGGCGTGGCGTTCTTGCCAACTGCATATGCGCAATCCTCAAAGGACCCGCTGAAAATCGCCATGATCCTGTGGCGCGGTGAAACCAATGTCGAACAGGGATTTCGCGCCTATTTCGATGAAAACAGCATCCCGGTCGACCTGACCATTTATGACGTTGCGCGTGATCTGTCGCGCGTGCCCGCCATCATCGATCAGATCCGCAAAGACCCGCCCGATCTGGTTTACACATGGGGCACCGGCATCACATCTTCTGTCGTCGGCAAATACGATGCCGTTGATCCGGCGCACAACATCACCGATCTTCCGGTGGTTTATGTAATGGTTTCATCGCCGTGGAAAACCGGCATCGCCGCCCCCGTGGGCCAAAGCCGCCCCAATGTCACCGGGGCCGCCCACATCGCCCCGCTTGCCGCCCAGATCAACGCCATCCGTGCCTATCGCCCGATGGATAAACTCGGGGTGGTCTATAACAGCCGCGAGGATAATTCCGTTTCCAACGTCGCCGATCTGACTGAACTCGGCCGCGAAATGGGGTTCGAGGTTCTGGCCGCCACCCTTGGTACCGACGGCGAACCGTCCCCCGATGACATTGCCCCTGCGGTTGCCGAACTGGCGCGCAAGGGTGCCGATATCCTGTATATCGGCCCCGACAATTTCATCGGCAATTATCGCGACACCCTGACCGATGCCGGTTTTGCCAACGGGCTTGCTGCGTTTAGCGCGACCGAACTTGAAGTCCGCGACGGTCACGCCATGCTGGGCCTTGTCAGCCGCTATGAACTTGTCGGCCGTCTCGCCGCCAGCAAGGTCGAACAAATTCTGATTGATGGCATATCGCCGGCCGATATCCCGGTCGAAACGCTTGACCGGTTTTCTTATCTGATCCGGCTGTCATCGGCGCGCAAACTGAAACTCTATCCGCCCCTGTCGCTGCTCGATTACGCGGAAGTCATCGAATGACCCAACTGACCCGGCTTGGCCCTTCCCATCTTCCGGCCATCATCGCCCTGCATCACAGGGTGATTGCGGACCTGCCGCCGGGTAATGCCGCCACCGAAACCGATCAGTTCTTTGCCGATCATCTGGATGCCTGCGGGCAAATCTTTGGGGCCTTTGACGGGGACCGTCTGATGGCCTATTGCGTGCTGGGATTGCCGCGCGAAACCGATCCGAATTTCGGCACCGACCATCACCTGCCCCCAGATCAGCTTCGCAAGGTCGCCCATATCGACGGGGTCGCGGTTGATCCGCAATGGCGCGGACGGGGATGGCAACGCAGAATGGTCGAATACCGCATCGAAATCGCCCGAAAAAGCGGGCGCACCATCGTTCTCAGCACCGTCGCACCAACCAATTTCGCAAGCCTGATCAGCACGGTCTCAACCGGCCTTACCATTCATGGGTTGATCGCAAAATTTGGTGGAAACCGTTTTCTGCTGCGCCGGGATATCGGCCCCGATCAGGATGCAAAATTCCCGTCCGCACCCGATACCGCAATCTGGTGCGCCAGTGACGATCTTGCGACCTGTCGGAAATTGCTTGATGACGGATTTATCGGCCCGCTTTGCCAATCATCAACCCACGGCACGGCACCGCGCATCGGCTGGGTTCCGGCTATATCCGCCTAATAACGCGGCTTATTGCTGATAGGTATAATTCCATTTGCGCGGCCCTTTCGGGTCGGCCTGCTGATAATAGGGTTGCCAGTCGCAGGCATGCGCATCGGTTTCCCAATAACATGCCGCCCCCTTATGGAACGGCAGGAAATTGCCCTTTTCAAACATATCGTCGGCAACCACACTCCGGAATGTCGGATATGTTTCCTTCATCCGGTCGATATTTTCATGAACGATCCGCGTGATCCAGTACACCACATATGGATCAGCCGGTTCATAGGCAATCAGGGACGCCTTGAAGCCATAGGATGAAATCGCTTCTTCCTGCGCGCTATATGTTTTCGCTGGCAAAACCTGATTAAAGAAATACTGGTTTGCCTTGACCATTTCATCGGTCAAAGGCCCGCCCATGCCAACAACCCGCGCCCCGCAGCCAAGCGTATCTTCAATCAGGGTCGCCGGATGCCCGATCCAAAGACCGAACGCATCGATATAATTCTCGCAGATGCCAAGCTCGTTATAATCCTGCGCAACGCCGTAAACGGTATCAAGATCATCAACCGTGATGTTGTAGCGCGACAGAAGTTCAAGCCACAATTCCCGCGATGCCGATCCTTCCGGCCCGATATTGATGCGTTTGCCGCGCAAATCGGCAACCGATTCAATGTCGGAATCATCGCGCACAACCAGCAGCCCCATTTCATCATGCAGCGACATTACCGACCGCGCACCGGGGATCGGCGCAATGCCTTTCTGCGCTTCCCAGTTATTGTTCGACTGCACGATGGCAAGCTGCACCCGCCCTTCCTTCATCAGGCGGATATTGCTGCCAACTCCCTGGGATCGCAACGGCACGCAATGCACGCGATGGCGTTCAAAGGTACGGCTCATCATCTCGCAAATCTGGGCTGCGACCTTGAAATACACGCCGCTCGTGCTGCCGCTGTAAATCGCCGCGTAATAGGATCTCTCGGTCTTGCCGTCCCCGGCAATCTCATCGATGTTGCTCAACGCCGCCAGACTTTCCGGGTCGGTTGCCCGGCGACGGTACTGCGACAACGGAATGGCATCGGGCTTGTAAATCAGGCCGTCGATCAGATCGGGATTGGATATTGCCGGATCAATGATGGCATCGTCATATGTGTCGACATTGATATCGGGCAGGACGTCAACCGGCGACATATCGGCATTTGCGTCCTCGGCAACAGTACCGCTCTGCGCATAGGCAACAGCAGACACCGCTGACAACATCATCGCCAGCATACCGGTCGCAATCGTTCTCATGCCGATCTCAAAACGCAAAACCGTCCACTCAATCGTTAGTGATGAACCAATCGCCGCATTCTAAAGGATCATCGGGAAGCCCGTCGAGAGCGAAGATGAATTAATATCCCTATTCTCAGCGATTTAACACAACGAACAATATTCAGATTGTGTTTGACGCAACATCATACGACCCTCATAAACCACAAGGATACATAACAGAAAACCGGACCACGGCCAGATTTCGGAGAAGACGATGACGTCCATCATCGCCCCTGATCCCGGGCGTAAAGATATTTATCAGGCTTTCGACCTGATATCCTCCTGGCCGGAATATCGCCAAAGCCCGCTGATCCGGGCAACGGGTCTTGCCCGCGAACTGGGTCTTGGCACTGTCTGGGTCAAGGATGAAAGCAAACGGTTCGGCCTTGGCGGGGTCAAGGCGCTTGGCGCGCCCTATGGCCTGAAACAGCAGCTTTTAAAACGCGGCCTGACACCCGGAAGCCCCATGTGCGCGGGCTATACCGCCGTTGCCGCAACCGATGGCAATCACGGCCTTGCCGTGGCATGGGCGGCCCAAAAATTCGGCTGTCATGCGCGGATCTATGTCGGCACAGAGGTCGATCAGGCCCGCATTGCCCGCATCACCGATAACGGGGCTGAAATCGTCCGGGTGGATGGCACCTATGACGATGCGGTTCTTGCCGCCGAAAATGCCGCACAATCACCCGACGTCCTTCTGATCACCGATACCGACTATGGCCATGCGCTCGACGTCACACGCGACATCATGGCGGGTTATGCGGTTCTCGGCATCGAATGCGCCCGGCAGCTCCGGGCTGAAAACATCACCCCGGATCATGTTTTCCTGCAATGCGGGGTGGGCGGCATGGCAGCAGGTTGCGCCATCGGCCTTTGGCATGAAAGCGGCCAGAAACCGAATGTCTGCACGGTCGAGGCAACAAACGCCGCCTGCATTCAGCAAAGCCTTGCAACCGGCGAACTGACATCGGTGCCGGGCAAGCTCCTGACCCGCATGATCGGACTGTCCTGTGGCAAACCGAGTCTCCCGGCGTTTGAAATCCTGCGCGAAGTATCCACCCATAGCATCGCGATTGACGATGACGTCGCCCTGCTGGTCCAAAACACGCTTTCCGCCGGGATCAACGGCGACGCCCCGCTTGAAACATGGGATACCGGCATTGCAGGCATCGCCGGGCTGTGGCATGTGGCAAAAAACCACGATCTTCGCACCCGTTTTGGCCTGAATGCCCAAACCAACGTGCTCGTGATCAACAGCGAAGGCCCTATTCCGCTGCCATACCGTACAAATATCTGAATTCTTTCGACGCGAAAAAGGCTTTCGGTTATGCCCCCAACTGGACAGCGACTGGACAGCCCTGCCGGGCACCGGTACAGTCGCGTACAATGACCACATCGGGTTCTATGGGGACTGCAAACAAATGAAATTGCTCGAACTGTTGTCTTGGGGGGATAACAGACTGATGGCCCGGCTTGCACTTGCCGGCGGGCTATCGGGTGCGGGCAGTGCGGTTCTGCTGGGTCTGGTCAATGCCGCCGCCGAAGGCATTGCCGATGACGGTGTTGACCGGGTTGACTGGCTTCTGGCGGGCGGCTTTATTGCCCTTGCCGTGGTCTATTTCCTCGCCGAGGTTTTCCTGCTTGCCAACATCTCGACCCAGATCGAACAGGGCATCGACAAGGTGCGGCGAAAACTGCTGGATCAGATCGCCCGTGCCGACTTTGCCCGGCTTGAAACCTTCGGACAGGCCCGCCTGTTTGACAGCATCACCCAAAGCACTCAGGTCATTTCGCAGAACTCGCACATGATCGGCATGTCGTTCCGCTCCCTTCTGCTGGTGGTTGCGGTCATGATCTATGTCTTCTGGCTCTCCACGCTGGCCTTTTTCCTGATCGTGCTGGTGATCGGGGCCGGGATTGTCATTTACCTGCGCATGGGCAAACAGCTCGGCATGTGGTTTGGCAAACTCCATCTCGCCGAAACCAGCCTGTTTGGCAAGGTCGCTGATCTGTTTTCGGGCATCCGCGAAGTCCGCATGTGGTCATCGCGCAGCAGCACCCTTTTCAATGCCTTTTCGGAAAATTCGCTGCAAAAGGAACAGATCACGGCGGAAACCCACAGCCTGATGTTCCGTCAGATGATCATGGGCATGACCGCCTTTTATGTCCTGCTGGCGGTGATCGTCTTTATCGTGCCGGTCTATACCGATAATTTCGGCTCCACGGTTTCCAAGGTCAGCACCGCCGTCCTGTTCATGATCGGCCCGATCAGCACCGTGGTGCAGGCAATGGCGGTTCTGGGGTCGGCGGAACAGGCCGCCGCGCGCATGGTCACGCTGTCAAAGGATCTGGACGAAATTGCCGAACCGATTGACGAAAACGGCACAAAGCTGCCCGATACATTTACGAACATCGCGTTTGATGACGTCTGCTTTACCTATCCCAACCGCGACCCGCGCCACGGCTTTGTTCTTGGCCCGATCAGCCTTGCGGTTAAAAAGGGCGAACTGATTTTCATCACCGGCGGCAACGGGGCAGGCAAATCCACCCTGATCAAACTTCTGACCGCTCTTTATCGCCCGGTATCGGGTGCCATCCGGTTTGACGATATCCAGCTTGGCGCGCAAAATATCGCCTCCTTCCGCGATAAAATCGCCACCGTGTTTTCCGATTTCCATCTGTTTTCGGAATTGCACGGATCGGCTGAAATTGATCCCGACGAAGCAGATTACTGGCTCAACCTATTTGAACTGTCCCACGTGACGGGTATTCGCGACGGCAAATTTGTTTCCATCGCCCTGTCGGCCGGGCAACGCAAACGGCTTGGCCTGATCACCGCCATTCTCGAACATCGCCCGATCCTTGTTCTCGATGAATGGGCCGCCGATCAGGACCCCTATTTCCGTAAAAAGTTTTATTACGAAATCCTGCCACAGATCAAAGCACGCGGCACAACCATCATCGCCGTCACCCATGACGACCATTATTTCGATGCCGCCGACCGCCGCCTGCACCTTGAATCCGGCACCCTGCACGAACTCGACCGCAACGACCCGCGTGGAAGGATCTGATCATGCTGCTCATTGATCTTCTGCGATCCAGAACCCGCATCGATCTGCGGCATGCCGTTGGCCTGCTGTCGCTGGCATCGATTGCCACCACCATGGTGCTGATCATCGTCAATCTGGCCGCCGAACAGGCCGAAGACGGCGTGGCCAGCATGCGCTATCTCGGCCTGATGGCCCTGTCGCTGATCGGCTATATCTGGGCCCAGAAAAAATCCAGCGACATGATCGCCGCCGAGGTGGAACACATCCTCCATCAACTCCGCCTCAGCCTGTTTGACCGTGTGCGAAATGCCGCTCCCGATACGCTGGCCAAGGTCGGACAGGGCGCGGTTCAAACCGCACTCACCCAGGAAATGCAAACCGTATCGGCCGCCCTGCCCCTGATGCTGAACGGCGTGCAGCAGGTGGTCCTGATCATCTGTGTCGCGGCCTATCTCGCATGGCTGTCGACCTTTGCCTTTGTGATGATTTCCGTTCTGGCCGTTGTGGTTTCAACCATCCATCTGCAACGCATGCGTAAAATCAACGCCGCCACCCGTGACGCGATTGATGATGAAAACCTGCTTTTTGGTGGCCTGACCGATCTGTTGCACGGCTTCAAGGAAGTCAAAATGAACAGTCGGCGTCGCGATGCGCTGCTCGGCGCACTCAATGACCGTTCCATCCGCGCGCGCGACACCAAATCCGTGGTCAAGGCCCAATGGTCGCGTGAATTCGCCCTGATCCAGTTGGCCTTCTACGGGATGATGGCGGCAATGGTATTCATCGTTCCGATCTTCACATCGGATTATCATGACGTTGCCGTGCAAACCACGACCGCGGCCCTGTTCATGATCGGCCCGATCGGGGCCGTGGTTGCCTCTGTCCCCAGCTTCACCGATTCCGATGTGGCGCTCCGCAAGATCAATGATATCGATCACCAGCTCGAAGACGCCCTTGACGCCCAACATGCCCAAGAGGCCACCAACGGCACGTCATCGCCCGAAACCCTTGATAAATTGCGCGGTGCCCTTGGCAATATCGCCGAAATCAGCCTGCGCGACGTTCGTTTCGCCTATCCCGGCACGACCGATAGCCCCGGCTTTGCCGTCGGCCCGATCAATGCCACCTTCAAAAAGGGCGAAATCACCTTTATCACCGGCGGCAACGGGGCTGGCAAATCAACCATCATCGCCGTTCTGACCGGCCTTCGCCCGGCGGCAAGCGGTTCGATCATGGTCAATGACTGCCCGCTCCCGACCGACGCCTTGCAGCTTTATCGCGATCATTTCGCGACCGTGCTCTCGGACTATCACCTGTTTCGCGAACTGTACGGCATGGATGATATCGATCCCAAACGGGTTGAAACCCTGCTTAAACAGATGGAAATCAATGACAAGGTCGAACTGGATGACAATGCCTTTTCAACGACGTCGCTGTCACAGGGGCAACGCAAACGCCTTGCCCTGATCGCGGCCCTGCTCGAAGAAAAGCCGGTTCTTGTCCTTGATGAATGGGCCGCCGATCAGGACCCGCATTTCCGCTCGGTCTTCTATGAAAAAATCCTGCCGTCCTTGCGCAAGCAGGGCAAGATCATCATCTGCGTGACCCATGATGACCGCTGGTTTGACACCGCCGATACCATCTATCACGTCCGCGACGGCGAATTTGTCGACGGGCGTCAAACCACCTCCGCCTGATCCGTCACGCCACCATCAGCGCATCCCCGACCACGCGCACGATGTCATCCCCGGCATTGCGCAGGAAAAAATGCCCGCCGGGCAAAACATGCTTGGCAAAATCACCCGTGGTTGCCACGGCCCAGTCGTCCAATTCGTCGGGCACCGGGTTCGGGTCATCTGCCCCGCCAAAGGCGGTAATCGGGCAGGAAAGCCGTGGCAGTCCGGTCGACACCGCGGTTTCCGACAATCTGAAATCCGCCCGAAGGCCGGGTTCAAACAACGCGCGATATTCCGCATTTTCCAGAATTTCGCTGGGCGTCCCGCCATAATTGGCAATCCCCTGCCAGAAATCCTCTGACGACAGATGATGTAACGGCGCCCGATGCCCGGCCACATTCGGCCCGCGCCGTGCCGCAACAAACAGATGAACCGGCGTTGCCATCCCCGCCTGTTGCAAATGACACGCCAGATGATGGGAAATCAGCGCCCCCATCGAATAACCGAAAAACGCAAATGGCCGATCCATAACCGGCTTTAATCCCTCGGCCACCGCCGCAACCATATCCGAAAGATCATCAATCACCGGATCGCCAAACCGCTGTTCGCGCCCCGGCAAATTGACCGGCACCACATCGATGTCATCGGGGAATTGTGTCAGCCACGGCCGATAGGCCAATGCCCCGCCCCCGGCAAACGGAAAACAGAACAGCCGCAACCGCGTCCCCGCCGTGATGCTCTGACCGACCCAGACATTTTGCGTCATGTTTCTTTCCGTCCCCAATTGCCGACTGCTTTACCTGTCGCAATATTATCGCGCAATTTCAAGCCGCTAAACGCGCCAGCGCGCCGGAAAACCCATCCATGGTTTCAATCGCAATCAATGTGGCCTGTGCCTGTGCCTGCGGGTCGGTTTCGCCCGTCGCCTTGAATGCCGCCTCGTAATCGCACCAGCCCTGATAAAAATCCCCGCCCTTCGCATCCCCGTCAAACAGCCAGCGCGACAATGCCTCGATATCACGGCTCGGATCGCGATACTCGATATCGATGCCGATCATGGCATCCGGGTCTTTGGCTATCGCCACCGCCACAAGATCGCGGCTGTGACTGATGCTCGCACAATGGGTCACACCATCGATGATCAAGCCCGGCTGACCCGAACTTTGCCGCACGGTTTCATATGCCGCCTCACCCGCAATATCGGGCCACATATACCGTCCAAGATCACCCAGCATCTGCCACCCGCGTGCAGAACTTTGCCGCCGCCGTTTCGCCCGGTCACCCTGCAAATCATCCATCCGCCACCAGCACCAAAAAACGGTGCCGTCAAAGGCGCTTTGAACATTGAAAATAGCGGAATTTTTCATATACCCGGCAAGTTTTGGTTGTGCGGTTGGCGGTAAGTTCATTAAACCTGATATACCTTGCCCGGTTCGGGCAGATGATCCTTGTCGATTACAGAAATAATATCAACAAAAGGCAGGTTGGATATGCGCAGTTTGAAATTTGCAGTCGTCGGTTTGCTGGCACTTGTTGTTGCCGCATGCCGCACCGCCCCGGTTCAGAATGTCACGAGTCAGCCCTTCCCGGCTGATGCGGCAAAGCTCAGCATGGCACAGATCGAAGAAAGCATCATCAAGGCCGCCGGTGAACGCGAATGGATTGTTCAGCGTAAAGCCGACGGCGAACTGATCGCGACCTATTCCCCGCGTGACCACCTTGCCAAGGTCGAAATCGATTTCGATCAGTCCGAATTTTCGATTTCCTATGTCGACAGCACCAACCTGAATTATGATGGGACTTCGATCCATTACAATTACAATCGCTGGGTCAACAATCTGCGACAGGATATCTTGCGCGAGGTATCGGCAAAGGCCGCCCTCGCCAACTAGGTTTGGATATGAGTTTGCTGCACGCCAGAATTTCGCACTGGGCGTTTTGGGAAGACCGCGACGAACACGCGGTTCTGAAATCCGGCGCATCCGGGCACATCGCCGTCCCGATTGACGGTATGAACAATGCCAATCTGGCGCGCAGCCTCAAACCTGCCTGGCGGCGGCGTCTTGACCTCTATGGCCGCGCCGCTGCCGAGGTGCTGGGCCATACCATCCGTGATGGCGACAACCCGCATATCGTTTTTGCCTCGCGCCACGGCAATATTGATCGAACCCTGAAACTCCTCCATCAGGTCGCGACCAACGAAACCCTCTCCCCCGCCGATTTCAGCATGTCGGTGCATAACGCGCTGGTCGGGGTTGCCTCGATCAACTGGTCGATCACCCAAAGCCACACCGCCATTTCGGCTGGAAATGACAGCCTGATCGCCGCCCTCACCGAAACATTATGCCAACTCACAAGCGAGGATGGCCCGGTCATCCTGTGCTATGTTGATCTGCCGCTGCCCGATATTTACGACGATAACGACCCCGACGACATTTCCGGCACCGCCCTTGCCATCCGGTTTGATCAACCGACTGAGCCGGAAGGCGAAATGTTCCGGTTCGATCCGATCGCCGATCATGATCCCGCCGTCCAGCCCCACCGACAGGCCCGCGCCATCGCCGCCTGCCTTGGCACACCGTCAAAAACCGGGTTGAACCTGCCGGGGAAATCCGGCGGCTGGGCAATGCAACCGCATGGCTGATAAACACGGTATCCCGGCACGGCTATCAAGGGGCGTTAACTGGTACTGGCGGTTGCTGGCGACCGGCTTTGCCTTTTTATTCTTCGGGTTGGGCGGGCTTTTGATGGCCATCACCATTTTCCCCGCCATGATGATCATCCTGCGCGACCGCGCCAAACGCCGCCAATATGCCCAGTTTGTCATCTGTCGCGGTTTTCGCGTCTTTGTCTGGATGCTTGATGTCACCGGGGTTGCCGTCGCCCAGACCGAAAATATCGAACGCCTGCGTTCCGCACGCGGCGCACTGATCATCGCCAATCACCCGACATTACTTGATGTCGTGATGATTTTGGCGCAGATGGATCGCTGCCAGTGTGTGGTCAAACATCAACTGTTTCGCAATCCGTTCATGGCCGGTGTGGTGCGCGCGGCCGGTTTCATTCGCAACAATGATGACCCGAAAAACCTGATATCGCAGGCGCGCGATCATCTTTCGGCCGGTGCGTGTATCCTGATTTTCCCCGAAGGTACGCGCACCCCCAGCCGCCGCAAACTGGGCCAATTGCAACGCGGGGTAGCGAATATCGCGATAGAAACACAAGTCGACTTGATTCCTGTGGTTGTGCACTGTAATCACGATACCCTGAAAAAGGGGGTACCGTGGTATCGCATTCCGCCGTCGAAAATCCGTTTTCGCCTCGTGGTCGATGCACCGCTATCATTTGGGGACATTGCTGATCCGACACTAAGCCGCGCCAGACAGGCGCGTTTGCTGACCCGGATCATCAAGGATTATTATCTGGATAGACTGACGCATGACTTCGCTGGAAACAGAACTTAAAGCCTTCATTATCGAGACACTTAATCTCGAAGACATAAGTGTCGAGGATATCGACAGCGAAGAAGCCCTGTTTGTCGACGGGCTGGGCCTTGATTCCATTGATGCCCTTGAACTTGGCGTTGCAATCCAGAAAAAATATGATGTCCGGATCGATGCCAAAAACGAAGATGTCAAAACCCATTTTGCATCGGTGCGCAATCTGGCGACATTCATTCAGGCTTCGGGAAAGGAGGGGTAATCATGCACAGTCGCCAGGACGTTTATCAGCAGCTTCACGATTACCTTGTCGAACTTTTCGAAGTCCCGGCCGAAGATATCACCCCTGATGCCCGCCTGTTCGAAGACCTTGACCTCGACAGCATCGATGCCGTCGACCTGATCGTCAAATTCCAGGAAATCACCGGCAAGAAAATCCCGGCCATGGAATTCCGGTCTGTCCGCACCGTCGATGACGTCGTCGAGAAGATCCATGACCTGGTCAGCTCCTAAACGGTTCGCGACCATCCTGCTTGCCGTACTGGGTGTCACCTATCCGGTTCTGGTTTATTTCGGCCTGTCCGTCTTTTCCCCGCAGATCATCCTGATCGGCCTTCTGATCATCGTGCTTTTGCGCGCCGTGACATTTGTTTTCGCAAAACGTTATGCCGCCGCCGGTCTTGCGGTTCTGGTCGCAGGCATCGTTACCATCGGCGGCGTTGCAAGCGAACTTCTCGCCATCCGTTTCTATCCGGTAATCGTCAGCCTGACGATGGGATCGGTCTTTACCGTCACGCTCTTTACCGACAAACCGATGGTCGAACGCCTTGCCCGGATGAGGATGCCCGATCTTGACGATTACTCGATTGCCTATACCCGCAAACTGACCAAAATCTGGATCGGGTTCTTTGTCACCAATGCGCTGATTGCGGGCTGGACGGCGCTTTATGCCAATATGGAAATCTGGACGCTGTATAACGGCCTTATTTCCTACATCCTGATGGGCCTATTGTTCATTGGCGAATGGCCGGTCCGGCGCATGCTCCGTGCCCGCCATGACCGCAAAACCGCAAACGGCACGGAATCCCCATGACCGGCTTTATCGAAAACCTGCATGATCCGCAAAACGCCGCCACCGCCCTTTGCATCGAAGGCGACCGGGTATTTCGCGTTGGCGATCTGCGTGCCGATATCGACCGCCTTTGCCCCACCCTGTCCGCATCTTCGCGCATCGCCATTCATTGCCAGTCGGCCCGTCTGTTCCTGATGGCGATCACCGCGGCATGGCGTGCGGGTGCGACCGTAATTTTCCCGGCAACCGACCGTCCGGCCTACCTTGATGGCATTGTCGATCAGTTCGATCTTTATCTGGATGATGCCGCGATCCTCGAAAGACTTGCCACCGCAACCGCCGCAAACACCTGCTGCAACATGACGCTGCCCGCCGCATCCGATTGCCGCGCGGTGTTCTTTACCTCCGGCTCGACCGGGGATGCCAAACCGATCCCTAAAACACTGGCCCTGATCGAAGCCGAGATCGCCATACAGGAACCGCTTTGGCAACCGCACATCCCGCCGGGCGCGCGCATTGTCGGGCTGGTATCCCATCAGCATATCTATGGCCTGATTTTCCGCATCGTCTGGCCGGTGATGACAGGCCGTGTCTTTACTGCCGATCCCGCCCCCTATTGGGAAATGATGCAGGGCGATATCAATACCGGCGATGTCCTGATCACAAGCCCCGCGCACCTCAAAAACCTGCATCCCGATCTGGCCGGTGTGCCGCGCCCATCCCTGATCTTTTCATCGGGTGGCCCGCTTGACCTTGCCGCCGCGACCGAAACCACTGCCATGCTCGGCACCTGCCCGACCGAAATTTACGGCAGCACCGAAACCGGCGGCATCGCCCATCGCCAGCAGACCGGCGACAACTGCCCGTGGCATCCGCTGCCCGGTGTCGACATTGGTCTGAATGATGCCGGATGCCTGCGCGTGCGCGCCGCCCATATCGCGGGCGATGACTGGTATCAGACCGAAGACATCGCAAAGATCGATAACACAACCGGCACCTTCACCCTGCATGGCCGGGCCGACCGGGTGGTCAAGGTCGAAGGCAAACGCATTTCGCTGGGCGCGGTTGAACGCCATCTGCGCCAAAGCCATCTGGTCGAAGACGCCGTTGCCCTGATCCCCGATGATAATGACCGCCGCCTTGGCGTGGTGGCCGTGCTGTCGCCTGCCGGCCGCGATATGCTCGCCGATATCGGGCGGTTTCGCATGGGCCGCCAACTCCGGCGTGAAATCGCCAAATTCGAAGACGACGCAGCCTTGCCGCAACGCTGGCGCTTTGTCGATCAGCTACCATCCGACAGTCAGGGCAAACGTCCGCTTCATTTGCTGCGTGCCCTTTTTGCCGATATGGAACCTCTAACGCCTGAAATCGTTATACAAAATCGCGATGATGACCGCGTCAATCTGGCGCTGCGCCTGCCCACGGATCTGCTTTATTTCCGTGGCCATTTCCCCGGCATGCCGATCCTGCCCGGTGTCGTGCAACTGCACTGGGCCGTGGATCAGGCCGCAACGCTTTTTGATGTCCCGGTCACCATCGGCGAAGTGACACAACTGAAATACCGAAAGCCGATCAAACCCGGCTCGACCGTGATGCTGGAACTTGATTGCGACCGCGACAGTGCGAAAATCAAATTCCGCTATCATTCCGACGCCGAAGGCGATCACAGCTCCGGTATTCTGAAATGGCGCGAGGCTGCCTCATGAAAATCTGTGCCGTCATCCCGACCCATAACCATCATGACGTCCTGGCTGACGTCGTGTCGCGCATCCGCGAATATGATCTGCCGGTGATCATCATTGATGACGGCTCGAACGCGCAAACGCATGATGTTGTGGCCGCCCTGCATGATCCCGAAAATGGCGTCACATGTCAGCACCTGCCCGAAAATGGCGGCAAGGGGGTTGCGGTAATGGCCGGTCTTGCCCTGGCCGAACGCGCCGGTTTCACCCACGCCATTCAGGTCGATGCCGACGGGCAGCATAATCTTGACCGCATTGCCGAAATGATCCGCATCGCCCGCGAAGATCCCGCCGCCCTCATCACCGGGCTGCCGGTCTATGATGACAGCATCCCGCAAAAACGCCGCATCGGGCGCTGGGTATCCCATGTATGGGTCTGGATCGAAACATTATCCACCCACATCCGCGACAGCATGTGCGGCTTTCGCGTGTACCCGGTTTCCGAAAGCCTCGCCGTCTGGCGCGAAGAAGGCTGCGGCCATAAAATGGATTTCGATACCGAACTGATGGTGCGCCTGTATTGGCGCGGTGTCCCCGTCCGCCATGTCCCGACCGAAGTCACATATCCCGAAAACAACACCTCAAACTTCCGCATGTGGAAGGACAATGTCCTGATCACATGGATGCATACCCGCCTGTTTTTCGGTATGCTGGCCCGCCTGCCCGGCTTCATCGCGCGCGGCGGTCGTTTCGGTCCGAAAACCGGTACGGACCGCAATCAAAGCCACTGGGCGGAAATTGACGAACGCGGCATGTATTGGGGCATCCGGTTCCTTGGCATGGTTTATCGCTATGGCGGGCGCAGGCTTTGCATGGTGGTGATGTTTCCGATCATCGCCTATTTCTTTGCCACAGGGCGGATTGCGCGCCGCGCATCGCAGGATTTCCTGACCCGGATTGCCGCCATCACCAATCAACCCAAACCGGGCCTGCGTGACAGTTTCCGCCATTTCATGAATTTCGGCGAAAGCGCGCTGGATAAAATTGCCGCATGGTCGGGCGAAATGAAGATCGACGATCTGGACCTGCCCGATCACGCCGACAGCCTGTTTGCCTATATCCCGCGCGATCAGGCAGTCATCCTGTTCGTATCCCATTTCGGCAATATCGAACTGGTGCGTGCGATTGCCAGCCGCGACCGCGATTTTCGCGTCAATGTGCTGCTGCATCAAAAAAACGCCGCCCGTTTTGGCCGGGTCTTGCAAAAATTCGCCCCCGAAAGTCAGGTCGATCTGATCGAAGTCACCGATATCGGCCCCGATACCGCGATGCTGCTGCGTGAAAAGGTCGAACGCGGCGAATGGATCGTGATTGCCGCCGACCGCGTTGCCATCGGTGCCCGCGATAAATCGGTACGTGTCCCGTTTCTGGGTGATCCGGCCCCCTTCCCGCAGGGGCCGTTTGTTCTGGCCCATCTGCTGCAATGCCCGGTCTATATGGTTGCGGCATGGCGCAATGGGAAACGCTTTGAAATCGCGTGGGAAAAACTGGCCGATAAAATAACCCTGCCGCGCGCCAATCGTACCGGCAAAATCACCGAATATGCCGAACAATATGCGGGCTGGCTTGAAAAGCTTGTTGTTACAAAACCGCTGCAATGGTTCAATTTCTATGACTTCTGGGCGAATAAAAAGGACGACAATGAATAACAGCCGCACCACTGTCCTGTTTGGCGAGGAAAACCTGCGCATCGAAGATATCGTTGCCCTTGCCGAACAACGTGCCCTGCCCGTCCTGTCATCCGACCCGGAATTCACCACGCGCATTCAGGCCGGGGCCGATTTCCTTGATCGGGAATTGCGTGATCACGGCCATATCTATGGTGTCACCACCGGCTATGGCGATTCCGTATCGCGCCGCGTGCCGCCCGAACTGGTCGCCGAACTGCCGCTGCATCTCAGCCGGTTTCACGGCTGCGGCCTTGGCGATATTCTGGCCCCCGATCAGGCGCGCGCCGTCCTTGCCGTCCGCCTCGCATCCCTTTGTACCGGCTATTCCGGTGTCAGCCTTGATCTTCTGCGTCAGCTTGCCGGATTGCTCGAACATGACATCACCCCCCTGATCCCCGAAGAAGGATCGGTGGGCGCCAGCGGCGATCTGACCCCGCTTTCCTATGTGGCCGCCGCCCTGATCGGCGAACGCGACGTGCTGTATCGCGGCCGGAAAATGACCGCCCTTGATGCGCTTGCATCCTCCGGGTTAACGCCGTTAACGCTGCGCCCCAAGGAAGCCCTGGCGATCATGAATGGCACATCGGTCATGACCGCGATGATGTGTCAGGCGTTCGTGCGTGCTGATTACCTTTGCCGCCTGACCGCACGCATCACAGCACTTGCCTCCATCGGGTTGCTCGGCAATCCCGCCCATTTTGACAAACGCCTGTTTGCCGCCAAACCCCATCCGGGGCAGGCCCGCATTGCCGCCTTTATCGAAACCGACCTTGCCGATCTGGGCACCAATTATGCCCCCGCCCGGTTGCAGGACCGCTATTCGCTGCGCTGTGCACCGCATGTCATCGGCGTTCTGGCCGACATGATGCCGACCTTCCGCGCAACGCTTGAAACCGAACTTAATAGCGCCAATGACAACCCGCTGATCGATGTCGAAGGCGAAACCATCCTGCATGGCGGGCATTTCTATGGCGGCCATGTTGCCTTTGTCGCCGATGGCATGAAAACCCTGATCGCCAATCTGGCCGATCTGATGGACCGGCAGATGGCGCTTCTGGTCGATACCAAGTTCAATCACGGCCTGCCATCGAACCTGTCGGGATCGGATGCCAGCCGCGCCTCGATCAATCACGGGCTCAAGGCCGTGCAGATCGGCGTTTCCGCCTGGACGGCAGAGGCATTGAAAAACACCATGCCCGCCAGCGTCTTCTCCCGTTCGACCGAATGCCACAATCAGGACAAGGTCAGCATGGGAACGATTGCCGCCCGCGATTGCCTGCGCATCCTGCAACTGACCGAACAGGTCGCCGCTGCCAACCTGATTGCCGTCAAACAGGCGATCACGCTGCGCCTTAACAACGGTGACATCAAACCGGAACAGCTTGGCAGCGACATCACCGCCTTCCTTGATGCGCTTGGCAATGACATCCCGTTTATCGCCGAAGACGAGCCACTCGAAGCAACCCTTCGCCTTCTGATCGACCGCATTCAATCGCGTCAATGGGCGCTTTATGGCGGGGGTCTGGCATCATGATCAGTGCATCCGTCACCGAAACGGTGCAATTCTATCACCTTGATCCGATGAATGTCGTCTGGCACGGCAATTACGTGCAGTTCTTTGAAAATGCCCGCTGCGCGCTTCTGGATCGGATCGACTACAATTATCCGCAAATGGATGCGTCGGGCTATGTCTGGCCGGTGGTGGATATGCGGGTCAAATATGTCCGCCCCTGCACCTTCGGGCAAAACATCACGATCACCGCGACGCTCCGCGAATATGAAAACCGGCTTAAAATCGACTATCTGGTCAGCGACAGCAAAACCGGTGAAAAACTGACCAAGGGCTTCACCATTCAGGTCGCGGTCGAAAAATCCAGCGGCGAAATGCTCTATCGCAGCCCCGATTTCTTCATCGAAAAGATGGAGGCCCTTGTTTGATCCCGATCCGCCGCCTGATCGCCCCCCTCGCAACCGCCGCCCTGCTGGCCGCAGGCATGACCGGCACCGCACGGGCGGATAATATTCCGGCCCCCTCCACCATCAATCAGGATCAATATCTCGGCGGTTCCTTCACCATGGACCGCCATCTTGACGGCTTTGAAAAACCGCTCACCTCGAACGGTGATTTCGTTCTGTCCCCGACAAAGGGTCTGGTCTGGCGCACGTTGCAACCCTTCCCCGGCACCACAATCCTTGATGATCACGGCATCACCCGGATCGATGATCAGGGCAACCGCGATGAGTTGGCCCGCGGTGATCAGTTCCGCCAGTTTGTCGAACTGATTTCGGCCGTTCTTGCCGGGAACTGGCAACCGCTTGAACAGCGTTTTGACATCGCCAAAGGCACGACCGAAAGTGACGCATGGCAAGTCAGCCTGACGCCCAAAGACGGCAGCACCATCCAAAGCCAGATCACCAAAATCACCGCCACCGGCACAGATTTTGTCGAAAGCGTTCGACTGGAAAAACCGACCGGCGATCATGATGCCATCACCCTTTCCGATCAGGCATTGCAAACCCTGCCCCTGCCGCCCGAATTTGCCGCTCTTCTGACCGGCGCGGCTCAGTAATGGCGTTGCGCGCAACCCTCTGGGCCATGTGCCTGATCGCGATGGCGGTTTTTACCGCGTGGCAATTGCGCGGCGGTCATACCGGGATTGATGCCGATATCCTGTCCCTGATCGGGCAGGAAAATGCCGACCAAAACGGGCCGCAAAGTGACATCGCCACCGTCCGCCATCTGCTGGCAAATGATGGTCGGCAGGTGATCTTCATGCTTTCGCACGCCAACCGCGACACGCTTGAAACCGCCGCCACTGATTTCGCGGACCGGATCGCCGCCCTTGATGGCACGCAGGGCATCACCCTGCCCGGTCACAACAATGATCGCTTCACCGATCTGATGGCGCTTTATAGCCCGCACGCCAACAGCCTGCTATCCCCGTCTGATCGCGAAAAACTGGCAGATGGCGACGCCGAAACCCTTTATCGCCGCGCCATCCAGAACCTCTATTCCCCGGCAACAACGCTCAGCAGCCAGTCGCTGAAACAGGACCCCTTTGCCCTTCTGCCCGCCTTCCTGTCCGACCTTGGTGCCAAGCTTGGCACCGGCAATGACGTGATCACCCGCGACGGGCAATTTTACCTGCCGGTCATGACAAGCCTGTCGCCCGATCTGCGAAGCTCTGGCAACGATCAGAAATGGGTCGCAGATGCCAATACCGCCCTGCAATCCGTCACCGATGCCACACCCGGCCTGAGCACCGCCAAAACCGGCCAGATATTCTTTGCCGTGGCAGAAGCCACCCGCGCGCAATCCGATGTGCAACGCATCGCCATCATCGCGACCATCGGCGTCCTTGTGATGATCGGGCTGGTGTTCTACTCCCCCATCCCGCTTCTGGCCGCCCTTCTGGTCGTCGGCAGCGGCCTTTTGGCAGGCCTTGCCGCCGTGGTCGCGATCTTTCCGGCGATCCATGCGATTGCGCTGGTGTTTGGCGCGACCATGATCGGCATTTCGGTTGATTATGCCCTGCATTACCTTGTGCTGCGCTCCAATCCCGGATCACCCACGGACCGGCTACGTAAAATCAGACCGGGGCTAAGCCTTGGCCTTCTGACATCCGTGATCGGCTTTGGCGCGCTATCGCTCAGCCCCACCCAATTGCTCTCCCAGATCGCGGTTTATTCCGTCGCCGGTCTGGTGGCGGCCTATTCTTCGGTGCTGTTCCTGTTGCCCCTGATCCCGGCCCGCAATGTCCGGGCGTCCTCGCCGATCCGCAAACTGCATGATGGCTTGCAAGTCGCCCTTGGCAAAACATTTGCCCCGATCCGCGTTCGCCTGATCGCAAGTGCCGCCATCATCGTCACCCTTGCCCTTGCGGCCTTCCTGATCCCCGGCAATAACGATATCCGCCAGTTCGGTCACGGCAATGACGCCCTGATAGCGGACGCCGGTAAAATCGCCGATATCCTTGGCCTTGGCGGCAGCCCCGTCTTCCTCCGCATTGACGGGGATGATCCCCAAGCCCGCCTTGAAACCGGCGAAGCAGTACGCGATGCCCTGACACCACTGATCGCCGATAACCGCCTTGGCGGCATGATCGGCCTGTCCGATCTGATCCCCTCGATTACCCGGCAAACCGAAAACCGCGATCTGGTCACAACCGCGCTTTATGATCGCTTTGGCACGGCCCTGTCCGATCAGTTGCCGGTCACTGTCACCGCACCGGACATGGGTGCCGATTACCTTGTCCCCGATGACACCGCGGCAAGGACATTGCCCGAAATCGCCCGCCTGCATTCCAGCAGATCGGACATCATCCGGCTTCGCAACGCCACCGATATCGATGCCATCCGCAACGCCCTTGCCGATATCCAAAACGTCACCCTGATCAACCCACCCATCGCGATCAGCAACCAGTTTGCCGCCTATCGCCTGTGGGCATGGATTGCCTTGGGGGGCGCACTTTGTGTTGCCGCCATCCTCGCGGTTTTACGCTACGGGCTTCAAACCGGCACTTGCGTTTTTGCCGCCCCCGCCGGGGCGATCCTGTTTGCCGTGATGGGCGGTTATGCCTTTGGTATTACCCAAAGCTTCTTTACCACCATGGCGCTGTTTCTGGTCTTTGCCATCGGGGCGGATTATGTGCTGTTTCTGGCCGAAAGCCGCAACGCAACCCATGATGACGACACGCGCCTTGCGGTGTTGCTGTCGCTGATCAGCAGTGTGCTGGCCTTTGGTCTTCTCGCCACATCATCCGTGCCGCTGGTGCGCGATATCGGATCGGTGATTGCAATCGGCCTGATCGGGGCATGGTTCCTTGCCTTCTGGATGACCGCACCAACACATTATAACGCGCAAACCCGACATAAAAGGGAACAAGAATAGTGAGACCCGATTGCGATATCGCCATCATCGGTGCCGGGCCTGCCGGATCGGTCATTGCCAAATTCCTGCATGATGCCGGCATGGCTGTTACCGTGCTCGAAGCCGAAACTTTCCCGCGCTTCGTGATCGGCGAAAGCCTGCTGCCCAATTGCATGAATGTGCTTGAACGTGCCGGGCTTCTGGATGCGGTCGCCGATGCCGGGTTCCAGTTCAAAAACGGTGCCGTCTTCGAATGCGGCCCCCAATATATGTCGATTGATTTCCGCGAAAATTTCGAACCGTCCGATTGCTGGGGCACCACGTTTCAGGTGAAGCGGGCCCGCTTTGACCAGATTCTGGCAACCGAAACCGCCCGCGCCGGGGTCGATATCCGCTTTGGCCATCGCGTCACATCGGCACATCTTTCCGATGGCGATTGCCGCCTTGGCTTCACCGATGAAAACGGCAATCCCGGCGAACTCCGCGCCGGGTTCGTGGTCGATGCCAGCGGCTATGGCCGCGTCCTTCCCCGGATGCTCGGCCTTGCCCGCCCCGGTAAGTCGATTGAACGCCGCGCACTTTTTACCCACATGCGCGATCACATCATCGATCCCGGCTATGACCGCGAAAAAATCCTGATCACGGTGCATCCGACCCGTCATGAAATCTGGTACTGGCTGATCCCGTTTTCCGATGGCACCGCATCCATCGGCGCGATCTATCCCGATAATGATCCGGCCTTTGCCGGCATGTCTGATCAGGACATTTTCAATCAGTTGATCAACGACACACGTCTCGGAAGCCTGCTTTCCAATGCCGAACCGATCCGCGACCTTAATTCCATCGCCGGATATAGCGCACAATCGGAAAAACTTTTTGGCGATGGTTATGTGCTGCTTGGCAATTCGGCGGGCTTCCTTGATCCGGTCTTTTCATCGGGTGTCACCATCGCCATGCATTCCGCCGAACTGGCCGCCAAGGCCTTGATCGCGCGTCATAATGGCAAGTCTGTTGACTGGAACCTGGATTTCGCCGCCCCGCTGTCAAAGGGGGTCGATACGTTCCGATCCTATGTCGATGCATGGTATGATGGACGGTTACAGACGATTATTTTCAATCAGCCCGATGACGATTCACAACTGAAACGTATGGTCGTATCGATCCTTGCAGGTTATGCATGGAATATGGAAAACCCGCTGGTCGCCAAAACCGAACGCTATCTTGAGATGTTGCACGATCTATGCGCTCCGTCGTCGTAAAAACCCTTGTCGCTGGCATGCTTGCCACAGGTCTGAGCGCCTGTGAAACAATGAACATGCCCGATCTGTCGATGCCCGACTTTTCCCTGCCCGATGTCTTTACATCGGCCCCGGCACAGACCGTGATGCTTGACGAGGGCTATGAATTCACCCTGCCCGAACAGCCATGGACCAATGATGACGCCATCGACGTCACCCAGCAGGTCACGGCAAACTGGCAAACCGCCAACAGCAGCGAAACCGGAACCGGCACCTTTCAGGCCCGCCTGTCCCTTGAACGCGATCACGCCCGCATCGTCATGATCGATGATCTGGGCCGTCGCGCGATTGATATCGACTGGACGCCCGATGCCCTGTCGGTCCAAACCGCAGACTGGCTGCCCGCAACGCTTGATGCCAAACGCATGCTGGCCGATATCGTCATGGTCTATTGGCCGCTCGATATCGTGCGCGATGCCCTGCCGGGCAATATGTCGATCCGCGAAACCATGGGCGAAAGGATGCTTCGCATGGATAACAGTGGCCGCGCCTATGCCCGGATTGAACGCCCGATCCGCGATGTCTGGCAGGGTGTGGCGAAGCTTCGCAATGAACGGTTCGGCTATGCCATCACGATCCAATCGAAACGGACGGAACCGTCATCATGACGCCGGGTTCGCTCTATCTTTCCGCCCTTGGCATCGTATCGGCCCTTGGCAGCGGGATCGATGAAAGCCGCGCGACCCTGTTTGGCAATCGCCCGGCAGACATGATCGCGCGAGATGGCTTCCTGCCCGATCGCACCACGATCCTTGGCACTGTCGCGCATGATCCCGAACCACTGCCAGATCCCCTTGCCCGCCACGATACCCGCAACAACCGCCTGCTTTGGGCCGCAACCCGGCAGATCGAAACCGATATCACCAATCTGATCGCCGATATCGGCCGCGACCGGATCGGTGTCATCATGGGCACCAGCACATCGGGCATCGAAGAAGGCACAAGCGATTACGAAGCCGCCCTTGATGGCGGGGCCTTTCCCGAAACGTTTGTGTATAGCCATCAGGAAATCGGATCACCCGCCGATTTCCTGCGCGATGCCTTTGATCTTGGCGGACCGTCTTACGCAATTTCGACGGCATGTTCATCAAGTGCCAAGGCCTTCGCCGCCGGGGCGCGCCTGATCAATGCCGGGCTGTGCGATGCGGTTCTGGTTGGCGGCGCCGATAGCCTCTGCCGCCTGACCGTGCGCGGTTTTGATGCCCTGCAATCGGTTTCAAACGGCATCTGCAACCCCATGAGCATCAATCGCGACGGCATCAATATCGGCGAAGGGGCCGCGATCTTCATCCTGCGCCGCGATGCGCATCCGGGTGCGGGCGCGATTGAACTTTTGGGGGTCGGTGAAAGCTCCGACGCCCATCATCCCAACGCCCCGCATCCCGATGGCCGGGGGGCCGCCATGGCAATGCAAAACGCGCTGGCAAACGCCAGCCTCACCCCCGCCGACATCGCCTATATCAATCTGCACGGCACCGCGACCCCGCTTAATGACGGCATGGAGGCACGTGCGGTCTGCGATGTTCTCGGCGCCAACGTCCCGGCAAGCTCCACCAAACCGATGACCGGTCATACGCTGGGTGCTGCGGGCGCCATCGAAGCCGCGATGCTGTGGCTATCGCTTTGCGATGCCGCCAATGGTGCGCCCCTGCCGCGTCATATCTGGGACGGTGCATCTGATCCCGAAATTCCCGATATCAATCTGGTGACCAAGCCGGGCACCAGATTGCCACCCGCGGATCGGTTGGCAATGATGAGCAACTCGTTTGCCTTTGGCGGCAGCAACGTCTCGGTCATTCTTGGCCGGGGCTGGAACCGGGGGGACCGCGCATGAATGCGTCTGTAAAACCCGCCTTCCCACCCGTCGAAACACTGGTGCCCCATGCCGCACCCATGCTTCTGATCGACCGCGTTCTGAATGCCGACGCCGAAAGCCTGACGGCAGAGGTCCACATCACCAAGGACAGCCTGTTCTTCACCCCCACGCACGGCGTCCCCGCCTATGTCGGGATCGAATATATCGCACAGTCGGTCGCCGCCTATAGCGGCTGGCGCGCCCAATCGGCGGCCCCCGGCACAGCACCCAAAATCGGTTATCTGCTCGGCACGCGCAAAATGACCATGGCGTGCGATGGCTTTGCCGATGGCGATGTGCTTGTCGTCCATGTGAAAAACATTTTCGAAGACGGCGAAATGGGTGTGTTTGACGGCGAGGTTCGCAAAGGTGACGAAACCCTTGTGACCGCCCGCATCAATGTCTATCAGCCAGACGACACCGCAGAAACCCCAACCAGCAACCAAGAAACGACAAAGCCATGACAGAAACCATTCTGGTAACAGGTGCCAGCAAGGGGATCGGTGCCGCCACCGCGCGCCGTCTTGCAAGGGACGGTTTTGATATCATCGTCCATTATCATTCCGATCAAACCGGTGCCGAAGCCGTCCGTGATGACATCATTGCCCTTGGCCGCAATGCCCGCCTGATCCGGTTCGATATCGCTGACCGCGACGCGACGCGCACCGCAATCGAGGCCGACATTGCCGATCATGGCGCGCCCTATGGTGTGATCCTCAATGCCGGGCTGACCCGCGATGGACCGTTTCCCGCCCTTGAAGACGACGATTGGGATCGGGTTCTGCACACCAATCTGGATGGCTTTTACAATGTGATCAAACCGCTGATCATGCCGATCATTCAACGGCGCAAGGGCGGGCGGATCGTTGCGCTCACCTCCATCGCCGGGATCGCTGGCAATCGCGGGCAGGTCAATTATGCGGCATCAAAGGCCGGGATCATCGGGGCGGTCAAATCACTCGCCCTTGAACTCGCCAAACGCAAAATCACCGTCAATGCCGTCGCCCCCGGCGTGATCGAAACCCAGATGACCGGCGACCTGCCCGCGGACGAGGTCAAGGCGATGATCCCGATGCGCCGTTACGGCACAACGGATGAAGTCGCGGGCACCATCGCATTTCTGTGCAGCCCCGATGCGTCCTACATCACGCGCCAGGTCATCAGTGTGAATGGGGGCATGCTATGAGCAACACCACCTCCACCCGCCGCGTGGTCGTCACCGGCATGGCGGGCATCACCGCCCTTGGTGATAATTGGGAAACCATTTCATCGCGCATGGCGGCGGGTGAAACCGGCATCCGGCGCATGGATGACTGGGATGGCAAATATGATCTGCGCACCCGCCTTGCCGCCCCGGTGCAGGATTTCACGCTCAAGGGCAAATTCAGCCGCAAACAGCTCCGCAGCATGGGCCGTGTTGCCCAGATGTCGGTCGATGCCACCGACAAGGCATTGGAAATGGCGGGTCTGCGTGACGATACCGCGATCCTGCAGGGTGGGCGTCTTGGCATTGCCTATGGCTCATCCTTCGGAAGCACCCCGCCCGTTCTCGGTTTCACCCGCCTGATGGAACATGGCGACAGCAACGCCATCACCGCCACCAGCTACATCCAGATGATGAGCCACACCGCTGCCGTCAATATCGGCGTGCTCTATGGCATTTCCGGGCGCATCATCCCGACCTCGACCGCCTGCACATCGGGCAGCATGGGGATCGGATATGCGTATGAGGCAATCAAATTCGGCATGCAGGATCTGATGATCGCCGGCGGGGCGGAGGAACTCTGCCCCACCATGGTCGCCGTATTCGATACCCTGTTTGCCACCAGTACCAGTAACGACGCCCCGGAACTCTCCCCGCGTCCCTATGATGCAAGGCGCGATGGTCTGGTAATCGGCGAAGGGGCCGGAACGCTTATTCTGGAAGAATATGAACACGCCAAGGCCCGCGGGGCCAAGATTTACGGCGAAATCGTCGGCTTCGCCAGCAATTCCGACGGCGCGCACATCACCCAACCCGCAGCGGACAAAATGGAAGTCGCCCTTCGCCAGTCGCTTGAAAGTGCCGGGCTGTCGCCATCCGATATCGATATCGTCAACGGCCACGGCACCGCCACCGATCATGGCGACCTTGCCGAAAGCAGGGCGACCCGTGCCGTCTTTGACCGCGCCATTCCGATCCACACGCTCAAGGGCCATTTCGGCCATAGCCTCGGCGCATGTGGTGCCATCGAGGCATGGCTTGGCCTTGAAATGATGCGCGAAGGCAAATTTGTCGCCACCGCCAATCTTGAACAGGTCGATCCCGATTGCGCCGAACTTGATTACATCTTTGGCGACGCCAGAAACCTTTCGGCCGAACATATGATGAGCAACAATTTCGCCTTTGGCGGTATCAACACGTCCCTGATCTTCCGGCAAATCTAGGGTTGCCCATCACAACAAAAACCCCGGCATCTGCCGGGGTTTTGCGTTTCAGGCGGCGTTCTTGTCCGCCGGGATCGATGCCGTCGCCTCGATCTCGATCAAGGCCTCGTCTTCGACAAGCGCACTGACGACAACCATCGTCATCGCCGGGAAATTCTTGCCAAGCACCCGGCGATAGGCCTCGCCAACCTCGCGCTGTTTCGCAAGATATTCCTTCTTGTCGACCACATACCATGTCAGCCGCGTCAAATGCTCCGGCCCGCCACCGGCGGCCTCCAGCACATCGACGATATTACGCAACGCCTGTTCCATCTGACCGACGAAATCCTTGGCGACAAAGACCTGATCAGCGTTCCAGCCGATCTGCCCGCCGATATAAAGCGGCACCCCGTCGGCCAGCACGCCATTTGCGTAACCCTTGGGCGGTTTCCATCCGTCTGGCTGAATGATTTTATGCATCTTTTTCTACCATTTCATTGATTTCGTTGTCGATTTTGGCACGCAAATCATCGGGCCACGGCACCGATTTACCGGCACCTCTTCTGGTAAACACCAGCGTCGCTGTCATCGAAAGGCGTTGCTCGTCGCCACAGACAGCCGTGATTTCAAGATCAAGGCTCGACCGCCCCAACCGTTTGGGCACCAGCCGGAATTCAAGCATCTCGCCAAGGCGGCTTGGCGCATTAAACGCAATCTGAAGCCCGGCGGTCGGCACCGCCACCTCGTCCACCCCATGCATCTGTGCAAAGCTGAACCCGATGCGATCCTCGAACCATTCTTCGACCGTCGCATTGATCATTTCGAAATAGCGCGGATAAAAAACGATCCCCGCCGGGTCGCAATGCTGAAACAGGACTTTCTGGGCATAGGTGAATGTCGTCATCTCACACCCCCAGATACCGGTCGGCAAGCTCGTCACTCAGTTCATCCACCGCCCCCGTCCATGCGGTAACGCCCTTTTCGACGACCACATAACGGTCCGCAACACCGGATAATTCCTTCAATGACTTGTCAACGACAAGGATCGACAACCCCGATTGCTTCAACCGGTTGATCGCAGCCCAAATCTCTTGGCGCACCACCGGCGCCAGCCCCTCGGTCGCTTCGTCAAGGATCAGAAGCCTTGGGTTGGTCATCAATGCCCGACCAATGGCAAGCATCTGCTGCTCCCCACCCGAAAGCGTCATCGCCTTCTGGTCGCGCCGCTCGGCAAGCCGTGGGAATAAATCCGCCACCCGGTCAAAATCCCATTCCCCGGCCCGTGCGGCTGCCATCAGGTTTTCCATCACGGTCAATCGGGCAAAGCACCGCCGCCCTTCGGGGACAAGCCCGATGCCAAGGCGTGCGGCCTTGTGCGATGGCAGTTTCGCAAGATCGGTATCGGCAAAGCGGACCTCCCCATCCCGGTGACTCATCATCCGGCAGATGGTCTTGATCGTCGTGGTCTTGCCCATGCCGTTGCGCCCCATAAGTGCAACCGCCTCGCCCTCGTTCACGATCAGATCCACGCCGAACAATGCCTGCGACGCACCATAAAAGGCGGTGATGCCCGATACTTCCATAAGTACGCTCATGATCAGGCCTCCTCCCCCAAGTACGCCCGCTTGACGTCCGCATTCCCGCGAATATCGTCAACCGTGCCGGTCGCAATCACCCGCCCATAGACCAGAACCGAAATCCGGTCGGCCAGCGCAAAAACCGCGTCCATATCATGTTCGACCAGAAGGATCGGCGCTTCTGCCCGCAACCCGTCAAGGAAGCCCGTCAGGCGTTTCGATCCTTCCGGCCCCATGCCCGCCATCGGCTCGTCCAGCAAAAAGGCACGCGGCTTAAGTGCTAACGCCACCGCCATTTCAAGCTGCCTGCGTTCGCCGTGTGAAATGTCGGCCGCCCGCATCTGGGCCCGGTCGGCAAGCCCGACCCGCTCCAGCTGCGCCATCGCCGGTTCAATCAACGACGCATCGCTTAACACCGGCCTGAAAAACCGGAAGATTTTCCCGCTGACCGATTGCTGCGCCAGAACCACGTTCTGAAGCACCGAAAATTCCGGCATAAGCGATGACACCTGAAATGTCCGCGCCAACCCCATGCGGGATCGTTCCACCGCATCCAGATCATTGATATCGCGCCCGGCAAAGCGGATGTCGCCGCTATCGGGTTTGATCTCGCCTGCGATCTGCTTGATCAGGGTGGATTTCCCCGCCCCGTTCGGCCCGATCAGGGCATGGATTTCACCGGGGAAAAGGTCCAGCGACACATTGTCACTCGCCAGCAACGCCCCGAACTGCTTGGTGACATTCGATAGGGAAAGAATGACTTCAGGCATGTTTGCGCTCCCCCGCCAGAAGGCCGATCAGGCCACCGCGTGCAAACAGCACCACCACCAGCAACAGAATACCCAGCGGCAATTGCCAATATTCGAACATGCCGCCCAGAAGATGTTCCAGAATGATGTAAAGTGCCGCCCCGGCAACCGGGCCAAACAGCCGCCCGACCCCGCCAAGAATGACAAACACCATGATTTCGCCCGACATATGCCACGACAGCATCGACGGGCTGACAAACCGGTTCAGATCGGCATAAAGCGCGCCGGCCCATGCGGTAATCATCGCCGAAATCACAAACGCCACCAGCCGCACCCGGAACGGCGCAATGCCAATCGCCATCATCCGCTGGCCATTTTGCCGCGCCCCGTGCAGGGCCAATCCAAACCGCGACCGGATCAGCACCGCCGAAAATGCCAGTGTAATCCCCAGCATTGCCGCGCACAGCCCAAAGAAGCTGATCGGATCAAGCGTGTTCAGGCCCGGAAAGCCGTTGCGCACATAGATCGAAAGCCCGTCTTCCCCGCCATAGGCCGGCCAGGAAATCGCGAAATAATAAATCATCTGCGCAAAGGCCAGCGTGATCATGATGAAATAAACCCCGCTGGTCCGAAGCGTGATCGCCCCGATCAGAAGGGCGACCAGCGCGGATGCGATCAATGCCACGATCCAGATGACAATCATCTGCGTGCTGCCGTTGATTTCAAACGGCGCCGTCATGATCGGCTCGTAATTCAGCGCATGGCTGGCAAGGATACCGGCGGCATAGCCCCCGATCCCGAAAAATGCCGCATGGCCAAACGAGACAAGCCCGCCAAAGCCAAGCGCGATATTAAGCCCGACCCCCGCCATGCCAAGGATCGCAACCTTGGTCGCAAGGGTGATGATAAACGTCTCGCCCGTGATCTGTGCGATCACCGGCACCGCAATCAGCAACGCGGCCAGAACAATATTAAGGATGGTTTCGCGGTTCATGCTCATATCAGGCTTCCGTCCCGAACAAACCGCTTGGCCGCAGGAAAAGCACCAGCGCCATAACGATATAAATCAGCATCGATGCAAGCGCGGACCCAATCGCCGTCGCACTTGCCGGATCGAAAAATGCCTCGAACCCGATGGGCAGCAAAAACCGCCCCATCGTGTCGGTAAAGCCGACCAGTAACGATCCGACAAGCGCGCCCTTGATCGACCCGATCCCGCCAATCACAATCACAACGAATGCAAGGATCAGAACCGGCTCGCCCATGCCGACCTGAACCGATTGCGTCGTGCCGACAAACGCACCCGCCAACCCAGCCAGGGCCGCACCCAGCGCAAAAACAATCGTGTAAAGCCGGTCGATATTGATCCCCAGTGCGGCAATCATTTCACGGTCGGCTTCCCCGGCGCGAATGCGCGTGCCAAGCCGCGTCTTGCCGATCAGGGCAAAAAGACCGGCGGCAACCGCCAGCCCCGCCGCAATAATCGCCAGCCGGAAAACCGGATATTGCGCCCCGCCGGGCAAAACAACCGTGCCCGACAGCATATCGGGAACATTTAAAAACAGCGGGAAGGAGCCGAAAATCCACCGGGTGCCTTCGGAAAAAATAAGAATAAGCGCAAATGTCGCCAGCACCTGGTCAAGGTGATCGCGTTTATAAAGCCTGCGGATCACCAGCATCTCAACCAGCGCCCCGGCAAGCGCGGCTGCCATCAGGCTGGCGACAAGGCCAAGCCAGAACGACCCCGTCCACGCCGCCACCGCCGCGCACGCAAACGCGCCCACCATATAAAGCGACCCGTGCGCCAGATTGATCAGCCCCATGACACCAAAAACAAGCGTCAGACCCGACGCCATCAGAAACAGCATGACCCCCGACTGAAGGCCGTTCAGAAGCTGCTCCAGAAATAAAGAAAACATAAAGGAAAACTCCGTCGCAAGATGGCGGGCATCGGCCCCGGAAACCGGGCACCAATGCCCGCCGAACCTGCCAGTCTATGAAACAGACTTCGTCGTTACATCGCACATTCCGACGCATAGGCATCGGCATGATCGGTCAATGCGGTGCCAACAATCTTGTTGGTCAGCACGTCGCCTTCCTTCACCACTTCACGAACATAAATGTCCTGGATCGGGTGCTGGTTCGGGCCAAAGATGAATTTGCCGCGCACCGAATTGAAATCAGCCGCCCGCAACGCGTCACGGAACGCATCCTTGTCATTGACGTCGGCCTTTTCCATCGCCGACAGCAGCAGGTTGGCCGTATCAAACCCGTATGATGCATAGATCGACGGCAGGCGGTCATATTCCGCCTGGAAGGTCTCGACAAACGCCTTGTTGGTGTCGTTGTCGATGTCTTTGGACCAGTTGGCGGTGTTCTTGATGCCAATTGCCGCATCACCAATCGCGCCAAGGATACCCTGATCAAGCGAGAATGCCGGCCCGATCAGCGGAATATCCACACCCGACTGCGCGTACTGTTTCATGAACGCAATGCCCATGCCGCCCGGCAGGAAGAAGAACACGCTATCCGCACCCGATGCACGGATCTGCGCGATTTCGGCGGCATAGTCGGTCTGACCAAGTTTGGTATAAACCTCGCCCGATACATCCCCCAGATAGAACCGCTTGAACCCGGCGATAGAATCCTTGCCCGCCGGATAGTTCGGGGCCATCACAAAGGTTTTCTCGTAACCGGCACTGGTCGCATAACCGCCTGCGGCTTCATGCAAATTGTCGTTCTGGTACGAAACGCTGAAGTAATTCTTGTTGCAGCCCTTGCCCGCCAATTGCGACGGTGCGGCATTGACCGAAAGATAAAACTTGTCCTGTGCCACCGCCGACGGCACAACCGCCATCGCCAGGTTCGACCAGATAATACCGGTCAGAACATCGACCTTCTCGCTCTGGATCATTTTATCGGCAAGCTGAACCGCGATATCGGGTTTCTGCTGATCGTCCTCGATCACAACCGTCAGGTCCGGGTTGTTCGCCTGCTTGACCGCCAGCATGAAACCATCGCGCGCATCAATGCCAAGCCCCGCACCGCCCCCCGAAAGGGTCGTGATCATGCCCACCTTGACCGGCTCGGCCTGTGCCGCCCCTGCCATCAAAAGCGCAGCCAAAGCTGCAATTGTCGTCTTAGTGCCCTTCATCAAAGCCTCCGTGTTTATATGTTTTTATCTACTCAGCAACACGTTGATCCCGCGACTTTTTCTATCGTCTGTCGTCGCAGTTTTGTGAACCTGATGCCTGCCCCTGATTTTGCAGTGTTCCATCAGGCCCGTCCATCCTCAAAGCGTGGTTCGCACCCGCCAGAGTTCCGGAAACAGTTCAATTTCCAGCATTTTTTTAAGGTAGCTCACCCCGCCGGTCCCCCCGGTCCCACGTTTAAATCCAATAACCCGCTCCACCGTGGTCACATGGTTGAACCGCCAACGCCGGAAATAATCCTCAAAATCCACCAGCTTCTCGGCCAGCTCATAAAGCGGCCAATGCTTTTCAGGCGCGCTGTAAACCCGATGCCACGCCGCAATCACGTCATCATGTGCCGCGTATGGCGCACTGACATCACGCGATAAAACCGCATCGGGCACCGCAATCCCCTCGCGCGCCAAAAGGGCCAGCGCCTCGTCATAAAGGCTGGGCGTTGCCAGTTCGGCGTTGAGCATTTCGGTAATGTCGGTGCGGTGCGCATGCGGGCGCAACATCGCATGGTTACGATTGCCCAGCATGAATTCAATCTGGCGATACTGATATGACTGGAACCCCGACGACGGGCCCAGCGCATCGCGAAACGTCGTATAGTCGCTCGGCGTCATGGTCCGCAAAACGTCCCATGCATTGTTAAGCTGCTCGAATATGCGCGATACCCGTGCGAGCATCTTGAATGCCGGTTGCAGACGCCCTTCGCGGATCGCATCACGGGCCGCCGCAATTTCCCGGATCGCAAGCTTCATCCACAATTCGGATGTCTGATGCTGAATGATAAACAGCAATTCATCCTGCGCATCGGTCAAGGGATGCTGAGCGGTTAATACCGCATCAAGCGCCAGATAATCGCCATACGACATCTGATCGGAAAAATCGGTGCGCGCCCCCTCGGTGCCGGGGTCATCGGGCTGGTTCATCGGGCAGCCGTTATTTTTGGCTTTATCGCTCATGTCACCGCATTCCTTTTGTGGAATTCCGGCTTGCCCCAGGCGCGCGTTTCCATGATCTCGGCCAGAATTCTGACCGCGCCATCAACATCGTTGTTGTCGATATAAAGCGGGGTAAAGCCGAACCGGATGATATCGGGTGCCCTGAAATCGCCAATCACGCCACGCGCGATCAGGGCCTGCATCACCGCATAGCCATCTGCGAATTTAAACGAAACCTGCGATCCGCGCAGGGTCGCATCACGCGGGCTTGCCAGTTCCAGCATCGGGCAGCTTGCCTCGACCCCGGCAATGAACTGTTCGCAAAGCTCAATGCTGCGTTTGCGGATGTCGGCCATCTCGACCTCGTCCCACGCCTTCATTGCTTCTTCCAGAACCGTCATCTGAATGACCGGCGGGGTGCCGACCCGCATCCGCGAAACATCGGGTGCCGGGCTGTATTCAAGGTCAAAGGCAAACGGGGCGGCATGGCCAAGCCACCCCGAAAGCGCCGGGCGCACGGTCTTCGCATGATCGGGCCGCACATAAATAAATGCCGGCGCACCGGGGCCACCATTCAGATACTTGTAAGTACACCCGACCGCAAAATCGGCCTCGCATCCCGCAAGGTCGACCGGAACCGCCCCCGCCGAATGCGCCAGATCCCAGATCACAATCGCGCCCGCGTCATGGGCCATCTTCGTGATCCGTTTCATGTCATACATCCGCCCGGTGCGGTAATCGACATGGGTCAGCATCAGAACCGCCAAGTCTTCGTTGATCAGGCTCTCGACATCTTCCGGGTTTGGCGTCTTAAGGACATGCCCCTTATCAAGGCTTTTGATCAACCCGTCGGCAATATAAAGGTCGGTCGGGAAATTGCCATTGTCCGATACCACCACCTTGCGATCCGGGTTCATTTCAAGCGCGCTGGCAAGCGCCTGATACACCTTGATCGACAATGTATCGCCCATCACCACCGTGCCCGGTGCCGCCCCGATCAGACGCGCGACCAGATCGCCAACACGCTTGGGCTGCTCCATCCACCCGGCATCGTTCCAGCCCCGGATAAGCATCTCGCCCCATTCGTCACTGATCATCGATTTGGCGCGCGCGGCCGCGGTTTTCGGCATCGCGCCCAATGAATTACCGTCAAGGTAAATCACCCCCTCAGGGATATGGAACAAGGCTTTGGTGGCGGCAAAGTCAATCATGCAGACATTTCCTGTTTCAGGCGGAATCGCTGGATTTTTCCAGTCGCGGTTTTCGGCAGTGCGTCGATAAACACAATCGAACGCGGATATTTATAAGGTGCAATCGTCGCCTTGACATGGTCCTGCAAAAGCTTCGCCATTTCGGGTGACGGATTGGCATTCGGCGTCAATACCACATGCGCCTGCACGATATAACCGCGTTCCTCGTCGGCGGCGGCCACCACCGCACATTCCGCCACATCCGGGTGCGAAAGCAACGCCGCCTCGACCTCCGGCCCGGCAATGTTATACCCCGCCGAAACGATCATATCGTCATTGCGCGCGGCAAAATGGAAATAGCCGTCATCATCGACAAAAAACGCATCCCCCGTCAGGTTCCAGCCATCGCGCACATATCCACGCTGCCGATCATCGGCCAGATACCGGCACCCGGTCGGCCCGCGCACTGCAAGCTTGCCAATCGTGCCAACCGGAAGCTCGTTCATCTCGTCATCAACGATTTTCGCCTCATACCCCGTCACCGGGCGCCCGGTGCAGGCCGGATGACTGTCGCCAAACCGGTTGGAAATAAAGATATGCAGCATCTCGGTCGCGCCAATCCCGTCCAGCATCGGCTTGCCGGTCTTTTCCATCCACGCCTTGTAAACCGGGGCTGGCAATGTTTCCCCCGCCGAAACGGCAGCTCGAAGCGACGATAAATCCGCCCCGTCCTCCATCGCCGATAACATCGCCCGATATGCCGTCGGCGCGGTAAAGCACACGGTTGCCTTATAGGTTTCGATAATCTCGATCATGTTGGGCGGTGATGCCTTTTCAAGCAACGTCGCGGTTGCCCCGAACCGAAGCGGGAAAACGGCAAGCCCGCCAAGCCCGAAGGTAAAGGCAAGCGGCGGCGAGCCGACAAACACGTCATCGGGCGTCACGTTAAGCACTTCCTTGGCATAGCCATCGGCAATGATCAGAAGATCACGATGGAAATGCATGGTGGCCTTGGGCTCCCCCGTCGTGCCGGATGTGAAACCCAGCAACGCCACATCATCGCGCCCGGTCTTGACCGCCTCATATTTCACCGATTTGGTCAGTGCGATGCGATCAAGCTCCGCGTCATGATTGGCCGTACCGTCAAAGCCGATCACCTTTTTAAGAAACCTGCTGTCCTTCGCGCACGCCACCAGCTCGTCCATCAGCCGCGTATCACAAAGGGCAAATTCGATCTCGGCCTTGTCAACGATCTTGGCAAGCTCGCCCGACCGCAACATCGGCATGGTATTGACCACAACCGCACCCGCCTTGGTTGCGGCTAACCAGCACGCCACCATCGCCGGATTATTGGCCGACCGGATCAGAACGCGGTTGCCGGGCTTGACCCCATAATCCTCGACCAGCGCATGGGCAATCCGGTTGGTCCAGTCGGACAATTCCTTGTATGTCCGCTGGCGGCCATTGCCGATCAATGCGGTATTGTCACCAAATCCCTGCTCGACCAGCCGGTCGGTCAGCTCGACCCCGGCATTGAGATATTCGGGATACTGAAACTTTTCGAGGTTAAAGACCGGCCAACTTTCGACCGGCGGCAGATTGTCCCTTGCGAACGTATCGCTATGTGCAGTTGGACCCAGAACGTGCGACATGGTTAAGCCCCTGATACAGCTATTTTTGTGCCAGCGTTTGCCGTGCAATGATTATTTTCTGGACGTCTGACGCGCCTTCATAAATCCGAAGGGCGCGAATTTCCCGATACAGCGTTTCAACAATGTGACCACTTCGCACACCATCGCCGCCATGTATTTGTACCGCCTTGTCGATGACGGTTTGGGCATGATCGGTTGAATAAAGTTTTGCCATCGCGGCCTCGCGCGACACCCGCGATGCCCCGCTGTCTTTCAGCCACGCCGCGCGATAGACCAGAAGCGCACTGGCATCGACATCAAGCGCCATGTCGGCCACATGCCCCTGCACCATCTGCAAATCAAAAAGCGGTGCACCAAACAATTCACGGGACTGAACCCGGTTGAGGGTTTCGTCAAGCGCCCGACGGGCAAAGCCCAAGGCAGCGGCGGCAACGGTGGACCGGAACACGTCCAGAACCGACATCGCGATCTTGAACCCTTCACCCGGAAGGCCGATCAGGCTGCTTGCCGGAATGCGGCAATCATCAAATTTCAACCGCGCCAAGGGATGCGGCGCAATGGTTTCCAGCCGCTCGGCAATCGAAAGGCCCGGTGTGTTGGCGGGTACCAGAAACGCCGAAAGCCCCTTGGCCCCGGAGGCCTCGCCGGTCCGCGCAAAGACGCAATAAAAATCGGCAATCCCGCCATTGGAAATCCAGGTTTTCTCGCCATTCAGCACGAAATGGCCGCCGTCCGCCCGCGCCTCAAGCGCGATATTGGCAACATCCGATCCCGATTGCGGTTCGGTCAGGGCAAAGGCGGCAATCGCCTTGCCGGATCGAACCTTGGGCAGGACCCCGGCCCGCTGCGCCCTGGTGCCAAACAGCGAAATCGCCCCGCTGCCAAGCCCCTGCATGGCAAAGGCAAAATCCGCCAGCCCGTCATACCGCGCCAGCGTCTCACGGATCAGGCAAAGCGACCGGACGTCAAGCTTCGCCCCGTCCTGATCGGGGTCACAATCCGGGTCAATCGCGGCATGTTTCAGCCACCCGCCATCATTCAAACGCGCCACAAGGTCACGGCACGCCCCGTCGACATCATGATGATCGATACCATCAAGATTGGCCGCCGCCCACGCATCAAGCCGTGCGGCAAGTTCGCGGTGCCGGTCTTCGAAAAACGGCCAGTCAAGATAGGACGTATCAGCCATCAGTTCCCCTCGAACACCGGTTTTTCCTTGGCGACAAATGCCTTGTAGGCGCGGTTGAAATCCTCGGTCTGCATGCAGATCGCCTGCGCCTGCGCTTCGGCCTCAATCGCCTGTTCGATCCCCATATTCCATTCCTGCGCCAGCATGGTTTTCGTCATCATGTGACCGAAATTCGGGCCTTCGGAAATCCGGGTCGCCAATGCAATCGCCTCGGCCTCCAGAACGTCACCCTCGACCAGCCGGTTAAAGAACCCCCACCGCTCGCCCTCATCTGCACTCATGGAACGCCCGGTATAAAGAAGTTCGGCGGCACGCCCCTGCCCGATGATGCGCGGCAGGATCGCACAGGCCCCCATGTCACAACCCGCAAGCCCGACACGGGTAAACAGGAACGCGGTTTTGGATGCCGGGGTCGCAATGCGCAAATCCGACGCCATGGCAATGATCGCCCCCGCACCGACGCAAATGCCATCGACGGCTGCAATCACCGGTTTGCCACAGCCAATGATCGCCTTGACCAGATCGCCGGTCATGCGGGTAAATTCCAAAAGCCCCTTCATGTCCTTGTCGATCAGCGGGCCGATAATGTCGTGCACGTCCCCGCCCGAACAGAAATTGCCGCCGTTCGATCCAAACACCACCGCCTTGATATCATCGGCATAAACCAGATCGCGGAACGTATCGCGAAGCTCGGCATAGCTCTCGAACGTCAGCGGGTTTTTGCGTTCCGGCCGATCCAGCGAAATGACCGCAACATCGCCTTCCATGCGCCAGTTGAAATGCTTTGGCGTGATGTTTGCCATCTTAGTCATGGTGCGCCTCGTTATGATGATAAACAGTCCGAAGAATACGGATCAGGGCATCGGCATCACTGGCCGACAGATCGGAAAACAGCTCGGAAACCCAGCCTTCATGCACAAGGGCCCGCTCGGCAAAATCCTTTTCGCCCGCTTCCGTCAGGCGCACGATCGATGCCCGGCGATCATTTTCGACCGGCACGCGCACCAGCATCCCCTCGGTCACCAGCCGGTCGACAATCCCGGTGACATTGCCGTTTGAAACCATCAACGCGCTTGAAAGCTCGCTCATGCGCATCCCGTCACGGGACCGGTAAAGCGCTGCCATCACGTCAAAGCGCGGCAGGGTGGACCCGAATTCAAGGCGCATCTTCTCGCGAAGTTCGCCCTCGATCTTGCGCGACACTCTAAGGATTTGCAGCCATGCCCGCAGGCGCGCCTTTGAAATATCCGATGTTTCGTTTGGCGGCATATCGGGGTCGCGGACTGTCTTATCCATATTCATATCTCTCCTCCCGATACCGAAATCGCCTGCCCGGTGATCGATGCGGCCTGGCGGCTTGCCAGCCACATGACGGTCTCGGCAACTTCTTCGGGCTGGATGAACCGGTTCTGCGGATTGATCTTCGCAAGGCTTGCGCGCGCGTCTTCCGCACTCATGCCGGTTTTCGCAACGATATTGGCAACCGACTGCGCAAGCATCGGCGTTTCCATGAAACCGGGACACACCGCATTGACCGTGATCGGCGTCGATGCAAGCTCGGTCGCAAGGCTTTTGACAAGCCCGATGACCGCATGTTTTGCCGCGCAATAGGCGGTGACATAGGCATAACCCTTAAGCCCCGCCGTCGATGCAATCGAAATCAACCGCCCCGGCTTGGCGCGGTCCATCACGTTCAACCCCTCGCGGAACGTCAAAAACGTGCCCGTCAGGTTCACATCCATCGTGCGCTTCCAAAGGTCGATGGATGTCTTGCCAAACGGTGCGCTTTCGGCCATGCCCGCATTGGCAATCACCAGATCGGGCGCGCCGATCACATCGCAAAATGTGCCAAACATCGCGCGCACCGATGCCTCGTCCGTCACATCGGCTTGTATCGCGGTGATACCCGGATGTTTTGCCACCTCGGCCAGCATCTCGGCACGGCGGCCTGATACCGCGACCTTCACCCCGGCATCGGCCAGCATACGGGCCATCACGGCCCCCACACCCGACCCGCCGCCGGTAATCAATGCTGTGCTGATGGCAAGGTTTCCCATGGGTCACACCTTCCCGGTCATGACGTCGGACCGTTCCGCCAGACGCCTCATCTGATCCCGCCCGGCATGGTATGGCTCCGGCCAGTTTTCCGTCCGGTTGCCAAGCGTTGCCGCCGCATGCAGCGTCCAGTACGGATCGGCCAGATGCGGCCGCGCAAGGCACACAAGGTCCGCCCGTCCCGCCATCAGGATCGAATTGACGTGATCGGGTTCGTAAATATTGCCAACCGCCATCGTTGCCATATGCGCCTCGTTGCGGATGCGGTCGGAAAACGGCGTCTGGAACATGCGGCCATAGACGGGCCGTGCGGCCTTGGTCGTCTGACCTGCCGACACGTCACAGATATCAACATCATGGGCCTGCAACATCCGGGCGATCTCGACCGCTTCTTCGGGTGTCACGCCCTCATCCCCGACCCAGTCATTGGCCGAAATACGCACCGATAACGGCTTGTGCGCGGGCCATGCGGCACGCACTGCATCAATCACTTCCAACGGATAACGCATCCGGTTTTCAAGCGACCCGCCATATTCATCCGCCCGCACATTGCTGACCGGGCTGATGAAGGATGACAGAAGATAACCATGCGCTGCATGGACCTCGATCATGTCAAAGCCCGCCCGATCCGCCATTTCGGCGGCTGCGACGAACTGATCGCGCACCATATCCATATCATCACGCGTCATCGGTTTTGGCGTCTGGTTGCGGTCCGACCACGCAATGTCGGATGCCGACATGATCGGCCAGTTACCGGATTTCAGCGGCGCATCCATTTCCTCCCAACCCAGTTGGGTCGAACCCTTGCGCCCGGAATGACCGATCTGCGCACAGATTTTGGCATCCGTTTCGGAATGGACGAAATCAACAATCCGTTTCCATGCCGCCTCGTGCGACGGCGCGTAAAAACCGGGGCAGCCCGGCGTGATGCGTCCCGTGTCGGACACACAGGTCATTTCGGTATAAACCAGCCCCGCACCACCCTTGGCCCGCTCCGCATAATGCACCAGATGCCAATCGGTCGGGCAGCCATCCACCGCCTTGTATTGCGCCATCGGCGACACCACGATGCGGTTTTTCAGTTTCATGTCACGCAATGTAAACGGCACGAACATCGGGTGACGGACTTCGTCATTGGCGGGAATGCCCGCCTTGCGCTGGAACCATCCTTCGGCATCCTTAAGCCACTTGGCATCGCGCATCCGAAGGTTCTCATGGCTGATGCGCTGCGATCGGGTCAGAAGGGAATAGGTAAACTGCACCGGGTCGAAATGGAAATACCGCTCGATCTCCTCGAACCATTCCATCGAATTGCGTGCGGCTGATTGCAGGCGCAAAACCTCCAACCGGCGTTCGTCTTCATATTTGGCAAAGGCGGATGGCAGGTCGGCCTCGGAATGCAGGTAATTGGCAAGCCCGATGGCACTTTCAAGGGCCAGTTTGGTGCCCGATCCGATGGAAAAATGCGCGGTCGCCGCCGCATCACCCATAAGGACGATATTCTCATGCGACCATGTTTTGCACAGAACCCGGGGGAAGCTCAGCCACGCCGAACCACGCACATGATGCGCATTGCTGATAAGCGCATGACCACCAAGGTGATCCTTGAAGATTTCCTCGCAGGTGGCAATCGACTCTTCCTTGGTCATGTCGCCGAAACCATAGGCTTCCCAGGTCGCTTGCGAACATTCGACAATAAAGGTCGCGGTCTTGTCATCAAACTGATAGGCGTGCGCCCAGACCCATCCCTTCTCGGTTTCCTCGAAAATAAAGGTAAAGGCATCATCGAATTTCTGATGCGTGCCCAGCCAGACAAACTTGCATTTCCGGGTATCGATATCGGGCTGGAAGGTGCCTGCAAATTCGCTGCGGGTTTTGGAATTAAGCCCGTCGGATGCGACGACAAGGTCGAATTCCCTGGCATAATGCGCCGCACTTTCGGCCTCGGTCTCGAACCGAAGATCAACGCCCAGTTCACGTGCGCGCTGCTGTAACAGGATCAAAAGCTGCTTGCGCCCGATGCCGCAAAAACCATGCCCGGTCGATACGGTTTTTTCGCCGCGATACAGAACCGCAACATCATCCCAGTATGAAAAATGCGCCCGGATCGCCTCGGCACTTTTGGCATCATTCTGCGCAAGATTGGTCAGCGTCTCGTCCGACAGGACAACCCCCCAGCCAAACGTGTCATCGGGCTTGTTGCGCTCGATCACCACGACCTCATGGCCGGGATCGCGCAATTTCATCGAAATCGCAAAATAAAGCCCCGCAGGACCGCCACCCAAACAAGCTATTCTCACCTGATTTTCCCTTCTTGATATGGGGGTCTTTGCCCCGGTTGTTTTGGGAAACTCCAAAAACGGTACGCCTGCCCGACATTTATTTCAAGCATAAAATATTTGGGTTTGAAATATCTCGATTTTCCCCTAGAATCCCCGAAACAAGACGATGCAAGTTGCTTCAAGCAAGCCAACAACAAGGTATCTCTGATGTCCGACCTGCGGTCATGTTTCCGCGAACCAATCCCTGAAATTGCGATAGCGGCTCAGTATTTGGATGCTGCGGTAACCGCGCATCTAAAGGGGGAACATGAACAGGCTGCAACTCTGATCAAACGATCAGATATGCCGATCATCCGGGACTGGACGGAATCAATCTGGGGCAAGAACAGCCCCTACGTTTCCTATAGCGGGATTTCTGGCGCAGCACCTGTTTTGACCAAAGAACAGCGGGTCGTGGCCCGAATGCCAAATGCGTTGGAAAAGAAATATCTCCATGAACGGGACGCTTTCCATTGCCGCTTTTGCGGCATTCCCGTCATTCGCAAAGAAGTCCGTGCGAAATTGGCAAGTCTCTACCCGGAATCATTGAAATGGGGCCGGAAAAACACCGAACAACACGCCGCATTTCAAGCGATGTGGCTTCAGTATGATCACGTGATTCCCCACGCAAGGGGCGGCAACAACGACCTCGATAATCTGGTGATTACGTGCGCACCATGTAACTTTGGGCGGATGAATTTTCTGACCGAAGAAGTCGGGCTCCTTGATCCCAGAACCAGAGAACCTTTGCGTAGCTCTTGGGACGGGCTGGAACGATTGATGACGTGATTCGATACTGAAGGGCCTAACGAAGTCTATTGCGGGCTGAAACAGAAACCCGCACTCCAAAAAAGGGACGATAAAAAAATGATCACCAACTGGGACGACGCATACGCCAATGGCGACCATATCAGGGGTGCGGCGGAATTTCCCGGCATGTGGGCCGAACTGGCATCGGCCTTCCGCGATGAAATGGCGGCGTCAGGCCGGGCGGAACTCGATATTGCCTATGGCAATGCCGCGCGCGAAAGATACGACCTGTTCCTGCCCGAAGGCAGCCCAAAGGGCACGGTCGTTTTCGTGCATGGCGGCTATTGGAAGGCATTTGATAAATCGACATGGTCGCATCTGGCACGCGGGGCGGTTGCGCGCGGCTGGGCGGTCTGTCTGCCAAGCTATACTTTGGCCCCCGATGCCCGCCTGTCGTACATCACCCGACAGATCGGGGCGGCGATTGATCATGTTGCCAATCGCATTTCAGGCCCGATCCACCTGACCGGCCATTCGGCGGGCGGTCATCTGGTCAGCCGGATGAATTGCGCCTCCTCGCCCCTGTCAGCGGCAACGCAGGCACGCATCAAAAACACCGTATCAATAAGCGGCCTGCACGATCTGCGCCCGCTTCTGAAAACCGCGATGAATGATGTTCTGAAACTCGACGAAGACGAAGCAATCGCCGAAAGTGCGGCGCTGACCCGCCCGCATCTGCCATGTTCGATTACCTGCTGGGTGGGCGCGGATGAGAGGCCGGAGTTTATCCGCCAGAACGACCTTCTTGCCAATATCTGGACCGGGCTAGGTGCTGCGACCCGCGTGGTCGAGGCCCCCGGCAAACACCATTTCGACGTCATCGCCGATCTGGCCGATCCGGATTCCGATCTGGTCGCCTGCCTGCTGCATCCGATCGAGCCGGAGGACGCATAATGTCCACAATATCCCCCGTCAGCCTCTCAACCGAAAACGACATCGCGATCATCACGATTGATCACCCGCCGATCAACGCCACCAGCCATGCCGTCCGTCTGGGAATCTGGAATGCACTCGATGAGATCAACCGCGATGATGCCATCCGTGCTGCGATCCTGATCTGCGCCGGATCAACCTTTATCGCCGGTGCCGATGTCACCGAATTTGGCAAACCGCCAATCGATCCGATCCTGCCCGATCTGATCCTGAAACTCGAACAATCGACCAAGCCGCTGATTGCCGCCATTCACGGCAATGCCCTTGGCGGCGGGCTTGAGGTTGCGCTCGGCTGTCATTACCGCATCGCGACGGCGACGGCCAAATTGGGCCTGCCCGAGGTTAATCTTGGCCTGATTCCTGGTGCCGGTGGCACCGTGCGCTTGCCCCGCCTGATCGCGGTTGAAAACGCGATCACCATGATCACCGGCGGCAAACCGGTCACGGCCACCACCGCCCATGATTTCGGCCTGATCGACGAAATTGCGGATGGTGATTTGCGGATCGCCGCAATCGCCTTGGCCGAGCGGATCAAAAGTGATCCCTGCCCGGCCGCCCTGATTGACCGCGCCCCGGTCAATGCCCCGGACACCGATGGATGGGATGCCCTGATTGCCGGGATCGGCAAAAAGGCCCGTGGGCAGGATGCCCCCGTGATTGCCGCCCAAACCATTCGGGCCGCCGTCACCGGCGGTGCCCAAACCGCCCTTGGGATCGAACGCGAAAACTTCATTCGCCTTCGCGACAGTGACCAGTCAAAGGCGCTGCGCCATATTTTCTTTGCCGAACGATCGGTTGCCAAGCTGCCCGAACTGGCCGGGGTCGATCCCCGCCCCGTTGCCGAAATCGGCGTCATTGGCGGCGGCATCATGGGGGCCGGGATTGCTACCGCCGCCCTTCTGGCCGGCTATGCCGTGGTGATGATCGAACGCGATGACGATGCCTGTGAACGCGGCATCGCCAATGTCCGCCATCATCTCGGCGGGTCGCTCAAACGCGGCATCATCAGCCAGTCCCGCCATGATCAGCTTCTGGGCGATCTCGTCAGCAGCACGGATTACGCCGCCCTTGCCGATTGCGATCTGGTGATCGAGGCCGTGTTCGAGGACATAGGCGTCAAGCACGACGTGTTTGCCAAACTCTCCGCCCATTGCAAACCCGATGCGGTGCTGGCGTCCAACACCTCCTATCTCGACATCGACGCGATTGCGACTGCCTGCACCCATCCCGAACGGGTGATCGGCCTGCATTTCTTCTCCCCGGCGCATGTGATGAAATTGCTCGAAGTCGTCCGCACCCGCTTGGCAAGCCCCTCCTCACTGGCAACCGCCCTTGCCTTTGCCAAACGGCTGGGCAAGATCGCGGTCCCCTGCGGGGTCTGTGATGGCTTCATCGGTAACCGGATCATGTCGGCCTATCGCAAACACTGCGAATACATGCTCGAAGACGGATCTCTCCCGTCTGAGATTGACCGCGCCATGACCAATTTCGGCTTCCCGATGGGCCTGTTTGCCATGCAGGACATGGCCGGGCTTGAAATCTCATGGGCCACGCGCAAACGCCTGGCACCCACCCGCGCCCCCAATGAACGATATGTCGCCCTTGGCGATTATCTCTGTGAAATGGGCCGTTTCGGGCGCAAGAATGGCCTTGGATGGTATCGCTATGATGAACATGGCAAAGCTTTCCCTGATCCTGTTGTCGATGAACTGGTGATCGCTGAATCGGCGAAAAAGGGCATCAAACGCCGCCCGTTTTCCGAAACCGAAATCATCGAAACCATCCTCTCTGCCATGCAGGCAGAAGGCGAAAAAATCCTGGCCGAAGGCATCGCGCACAGCCCCGATGCCATCGATGTCGTGATGGTCAACGGCTATGGCTTCCCCCGTCACAAGGGCGGGCCGATGTTCCTCAAAAACACCGCCTGAATGCCCAAAATCCGGGGCTTTCACGGCCCCGGAAAGGCATCCGAACCCGGCCCTTCTCCCACATCACTCCGACCCGCGACCCGGCACAAGCCGGGCGCAACTCGGGCATAAAGCCACCCAAATGACGCTCAACTGGCGCTCAAACAGCCCGCAAACCGGGCGCAACTCTCCCGCTTGGCCGTCTTTGACTGCTTTTGACTGCCGTTTGTCCCCCGCTTGACCGCCAGCAAGACGGCCAAAATCGCCGCCCGTGGCCATAATACCGACCCGACGAACCGCCAATCTGGCTGTCCGCCGCATACCGCCAAAACAAAAACGCCCGCCGGGAAATTCCCGACGGGCGCAATTCTGGTGTTGATTTGTCCTGTATAGCAGACCAAAAAGAACAAATCAAGAACTTTTTGACGTGGTCGGCAATTTTTTTGCTTACCCGACCAGAACTTCCTTGCCACTCGCAAGCGATTCAAGCGCCGCATCGGCCAGAATCAAGGCTTTCAGGCCATCCGCACCGCTGGGATAGTTGCTGGTTTTACCCGCCACCACATCACAGAACGTCGTAAGCTCGATCCGATAGGCATCGGCATAACGCGACATGAAGAAATCCATCAACGGTTCGGCAGTATAGCCCGCCCCGTTCGCCACCGTAACCGACGTGGTGCGATGGTTTCCGGCCTCGACAAGGCCCTTTGAGCCATGCACTTCGATGCGCTGGTCATAGCCATATGTCGCACGGCGCGAATTGGTAATCACCGCCATCCGTCCGCTTTTGGTCCGAAGCGTCGCCGCAGCACTATCGACATCCCCCGTCGCCTTGATCGCCGGATCGGTCAGGACCGCACCGGTCGCATAGACCGACACGATTTCCTCGCCCAGAAGGAACCGCGCCATATCAAGGTCATGGATCATCATGTCGCGGAAAAGCCCGCCCGACCGTTTGATATAATCGACCGGCGGGGCGGACGGATCACGCGATGTGATCTGAACCATTTCAACATCGCCAATCGCGCCCGCGTCAATTTCGGCGCGAAGGCGGGCAAAACTGGGGTCAAAACGGCGGTTGAACCCGACCATCAGAACCGCGCCGGTTTCCTCGACCACCTTCAGGCAATCGCGCACCCGCCCGGCATCCAGATCAATCGGCTTTTCACAGAAAATCGCCTTGCCCGCACGCGCGGCCAGTTCGATCTGATCGGCATGAAGGTCGGTCGGGGTCGCAATGATAACGGCGTGAATATCGCCATCCGCCATGATTTCCTCGACCGTCGCACGGGTGGCCCCGGTCAGGGCAATGGCATTTTCCGCCGCGGCATCGACCGGGTCGAAAACCTTGGCGATTTTGGCATTTGGCAGGGCCTGAACGGCTTTGGCGTGGGTGATGCCGATACGGCCAGCACCAAGAAGTCCGATATTAAGCATGTCTGACATCCTGAAAGGACAAATGTTGCGAAGATGGGAATACGGAAAACGGGTTATTTGCTGTCGCGCTGGAAAATCCAGTCATGATCGGGATGGTTCTGGAACCGCCATTTGCGCATCGGCCCGGCCATGACATTCAGATAATACATCTCATAGCCATAAGGACTGCCGCACGGGTGATGCCCCTTGGGCACCAGCACCACATCGCCGTCCGAAACCGCCATGGTTTCGTCAAGCTCCCCATCCTCGGTAAACACCCGCTGGAAACCAAAACCTTGTTTGGGATTCAAACGGTGATAATAGGTTTCCTCAAGATAGGTCATGTCGGGATAATTATCCTCGTCATGGCGGTGCGGCGGATAGCTTGACCAGTTGCCGGACGGCGTGAAAACCTCGGTCACAAGCAGACTGTCGGCAATATCCTTTTCCTCCATCGCAATCGGATGGATGTATCGCGTATTGGCGCCCTTGCCGCGTTCGACCATCTCGATATCGCTGATCACGCGCGCCGGATAATTGCCCTTGCACGGCGCGGTGCAGACCGCCAAAACGCAATCGGTTGTCGCCTTGGCATTCCAATCGGTATCGTTGGGCGCATAAACACAGGCTGGCGGGATACGTTCAAACACGCTCATGCGTTTGCCCAGTTCCCCGAAATTCTGGTCCCCCACCGCGATTTCCGCCTTGCCTTCGACAAGCACCAAAATCACCTCGCGGTCGCCCGTCGGCTCGGCTGCTGTTTCACCCGCTTTCAGATGATAAAGCCCGAACCCGACATAGCCCCAATTGGCACTTTGGGCGGTAATGTCATGGACCTTTCCACGGGTCCCCGACGGTTTTCTCAGCAGATCGGCCATCAGGCTTCTCCCTTATCCAGTCGGGTTTTCTGCGCCATCGCACGAAGCGCCTTAAGCCCCATCGATTGATATTTGAACGGGTTGCGCACGACCGGGTCCTGTTCGGCCTCGATCACCAGCCAGCCGGAATAACCATGCTCGGCCGCGATTTTCAAAACCGGTTCGAAATCAACAATGCCTTCCTCGTCACCGGGCACGGTAAACACCCCGCGCCGCACCCCTTCAAGGAAGCTCAGATGCTGATTGCGCACCTGCTCGGCGATTTTCGGACGCACATTCTTGCAATGGATGTGGGCAACCCGATCCATATAACGGGTTGCCAGTTCTTCGGGATTTGCCCCGCCAAACCATGCATGCCCGGTATCAAGCAACAAATGCGTTTTCGGGCCGGTATGGGCCATGAAGGCATGAATTTCATCGGTCGTTTCAACAATCGTGCCCATATGGTGGTGATACACCAATGTGACACCCTGATCGGCGCAATAGGCGGCAATCGCCTCGACGTCCGCGCCAAATTTCGCCCATTTATCCGCTGGCAAAACCGGGCTTTCGGACAATGGTGCATTGTCATTGCCGTGAATCGCATTGCTGGTTTCGCACACGATGCACACCTTGCATCCCATGGCTTTCAGCAAATCCAGATGCGGCTGGATCGCCTTTTTCTCGTCCTCGACCGAATGGGTCAGAAGGTTAAGCGAATGCCAGCCCGACACGAATTTAAGCCCGTTGGGATCAAGCTTGGCCTTCAGTGCCGCCGGTTCGGTCGGCATCTTGTGGCCTTTTTCAATCCCGTCAAAACCGATTTCACCTGCTTCGGACAAACAGGTTTCAAGGCTGATTTCAGCACCCAGCGTCTGATCATCGTCATTGGACCAGGCAATCGGGTTTGTGCCGTAAAGGATCATTTTCTCAATCTCCGGGGCGCTGCGCCTTAAGCGCGGTTTCGTATTTCTTGCGTGCTTCGTTCACCGTTGGCCGCACCGAAACTTCGGGCACGGCAACATCCCACCAATGGCCACCTTCATCGGTGCTTGGCAGGGGATCGGTATCAATGACAATGGCGTAGGATCGGTCGGCCTTGTGTGCGCGTTCCATCGCCGCTTCCAGTTCGCTGATCGACGATACCTTTTCGGCAATCGCCCCCATCGATCCGGCATGGGCGGTGAAATCAATCGCGGACGGCACCACATGGCGTGCGGTATCCAGAAGGTTGTTGAAACTTTCCCCACCCGTTGCCATCTGCAACCGGTTGATACAGCCATAACCACGGTTATCAAGGATCACGGTGATGATCTTGTGGCCCAGCATCACACTGGTCGCCAGTTCGGAATTCATCATCATATATGATCCGTCACCGACCATCACCACGACCTCGCGATCCGGCTGTGCCATCTTGACCCCAAGCCCACCGGCAATTTCATATCCCATGCAGGAAAAGCCGTATTCAACGTGATAACCGTTGGGTTTTGCCGCCTTCCAAAGCTTGTGCAGCTCGCCGGGCAGACCACCCGCCGCACAGACGACAATCGCATCGTCATCGACACTGCGCTGAACCGCACCAATCACCTGCGCATCGGTCGGCAGGGCATTGCCCGTCGGCGTTGCCGTCACCTTGTCCACCGCCGCAATCCAGTCGGATTTAAGCTTGGCATCGATCACCGGTGCCCGGTAATCGCCCAGCATTTTGCCAATCTCGGCCAATGTCACCCTGGCATCACCCGTCACCGCAATCGCATTATGTTTGGCCGCGTCATAGGCCGCGACATTGATCGACAGGATGCGCCGATCCGGATGCTTGAACAGGGCCCAGCTTCCGGTGGTGAAATCCTGCAACCGTGTGCCAACCGCAATGATCAGGTCGGCATTTTCGGCAATCGCATTGGCACTGCTTGCCCCCGTAACCCCAATGGAACCAAGGTTAAGCTCATCATCCCACGGCATGGCGGATTTACCCGCCTGCGTTTCCCCGACCGGGATATTGTGACGATGGGCAAACTCGGCCAGAGCATCGCACGCCCCCGCGTAATGCACCCCGCCACCGGCAATGATCATTGGCTGTTTGGCCGCCTTGATTGCGGCAACCGCTGCGTCAAGCTGATCCAGATCGGCGCGCGGGCGCTTGGTTTTCCAGATTTTGGTCTCAAAGAAACTTTCGGGCCAGTCAAAGGCTTCTGCCTGCACATCCTGACAGAATGCCAATGTCACCGGGCCGCAATCGGCCGGATCGGTCAGGGTCGCCATCGCACGCGGCAGGGCGGTCAAAAGCTGCTCGGCGCGCATGATGCGGTCAAAATAACGGCTGACCGGTTTGAAACAATCATTGGCCGAAATCGTGCCATCACCGAAATCCTCGACCTGCTGCAACACCGGATCGGGTGCGCGATTGGCAAACACATCACCGGGCACAAACAGAACCGGCAGACGGTTGACATGCGCCAATGCGGCGGCCGTGACCATATTGGTCGCCCCCGGCCCGATTGATGTCGTGACCGTCATGGCACGTTTGCGGTTCGATGCCTTGGCGTACGCAATGGCGGCATGGGCCATGCCCTGCTCGTTATGGCCGCGCCATGTCGGGAAATCATCGCCGATGCCGTGCAATGCCTCGCCCATTCCGGCGACATTGCCATGACCGAAAATCGCCCAGCACCCGCCGAAAAACGGTACACCGTCTTCGTTCTGCTGTTTGCTTAAATACCGCACCATGGCTTGGGCGGCGGTTAATCGAACGGTTTTCATGCCGCTCCTCCCGATTTTTTGCGCGCCGCATCCCATGTGGTGCAAAGCGCGCGATATTTTTCCGCCATCTGTGTAACGGCTGTTTGGTCGTCAATGTTACCCGCAAGCCAGTCGCGCGCAACTCCGGCAAAGATCGTCCGCCCGACAGCAAACCCCTTGACCATGTCATGCCTGGCGGCAACTTCAAAACTTGCCACCAACTCGGCTTCCGGCGCTTCAAGGCCCAGAACGACGATGCCCCGGCAATAAGGATCATGGCGCGCAATCATGTCACAGGCATGACGCCATGCCCCGTCCGATTTCATCGGCTCCAGCTTCCACCAATCGGGATAAACCCCGATTTCATAGAACCGCTCGATGATTTTCGCCGTCGTCTGATCATCACAGGCCGCAACCTTCGACGGGATGATTTCCAAAAGGAATTCCAATCGGTTGGCCCGCGCCCCATCGGCCAGTCGCTTGATGGTTTCTTCCTGATCGGCCTTCATCGCCGCGTCATCATCGGGGTGATAGAAACACAGCACCTTCACCACATGCTCGACCGGCCATTCCGCAAGCTTGCTGCCGATATCAGGACCAATTTCCAATCGCAACGGACGCGATCCCGGCAATTCAACCGGCCGCCCGATCCAAAGCCCGGTGCCAGCCGCGGCATAAAGCGCATCGCGCCCCAGTCGCGGATCACACAAAATCCCATAACCGGGCCTGTCACCCGCCACATCGCGCACCGAACGCAGGCAAAGCTCCTTGAACGGCCCGATCCGGTCATGTGAAACCCCGACCTCATCGGCCAGATCTTCAAGCTGCATCCGGTGATCGAACGCAAAAACCCGCATTTCCGGCCAATCACCCATCCGGTTGGTTGACCAATGGATTTGCTCCAGCGCCGCATCATGACGCAGCGACGGGTTCTTGATCCCCCGCTCAAAGAAGAACTGCAATTCTTCCCAACTCGGATAGGCCGGCGTACAGCCATGCCGCGACACCGCAAATGCCCCGCAGGCATTGGCATATTTAAGTGACGTTTCCCAATCCTGATCGGTCAGCCACCCCTTGAGCAGCCCCGACATAAACCCGTCGCCCGCCCCCAGAACATTAAACACCTCAACCGGGAAACCGGGGCCGGAAATACCGTCATCAAGGCTTGCACCGATCTTGCCGGTAAAGGCAACCGCCCCCATCGGCCCGCGTTTGCACACTAACGTCGCATGCGACGTAACCCGCACATTTTCAAGTGCCTCAAGCGTATCGGTGGTGCCACCGGCAATGTGAAATTCTTCCTCGGTCCCGACAATCAGGTCAAACAGATGCAGGGTCGATTGCAATTCCTTGGTGACCTTGTCCGATGCAATGAACCGGTTTTCACCATCCCCATGCCCCGACAATCCCCAAAGATTGGGCCGGTAATCGATATCCAGCGCCGTTTTGGCCCCGTTTTCCCGCGCCAGTTTCAATGCCTTCAAAACCGCGGCCCGGGTGCGCGGATGCGATAAATGCGTCCCCGTCACCGTCACACAACGCGCATCGGCGATCAGGTCCGGGTCAATATCATCCTCGCACAGCGCCATATCGGCACAGTTTTCCCGATAGAAAATCAATGGAAACTGTTCCTGATCGCGCACGCCGAGAAGGACCAAAGCGGTCAGACGTTCCGGATCGGTGATAACACCACGGACATCAACACCCTCGGCAATCAGTTGTTCGCGGATGAAACGCCCCATATGTTCATCACCGACCCGGGTAATCAGGGCCGATTTCAGGCCAAGCCTTGCGGTGCCGCACGCCATATTGGTCGGCGATCCGCCGATATATTTGTTAAAGGATGCCATATCCTCAAGGCGGCCGCCGATCTGCGCGCCATAAAGATCGACCGACGATCTTCCGATGGTAATGACATCAAGCTTTTTCATCAGATCGTCCCCCCAAGCGACCCTTCAAGCTCGGCCAGCTCCTGACCGCCCGCCATCAGATCCTGCAATTCTTCGGGTTTGATTTCGCCCCGCTTTGCCGTGCCATGCGTCTGGCCACGGTTCAGCACCGTGAAACGGTCGCCCACCGCCATGGCATGGCGCACGTTATGGGTAATGAAAATCACACCGATCCCCGATTTCCGCACCCGGTCGATGGTCGCCAGAACATTCGAGGTTTGGCGCACCCCAAGGGCGGATGTCGGTTCATCGAGAATCAGGACCTTGGCCCCGAAATAAACCGCGCGCGCAATCGCCACCGTCTGCCGCTCGCCTCCCGACAGGGTGCCGACTGCCTGTTCCGGCTCGCGCAGGTTAATTCCCATGCGCGCCATTTCATTCATGGTCACCGAATTGGCCTGATCGAAATCGATCCATTTGAACGGGCCAAACCCCTTGCGCGGTTCGCGCCCCATCCAGAAATTGCGCGTCACCGACATCAACGGGATCATCGCCAGATCCTGATAAACCGTGGCAATGCCGTTTTCCATGGCATCACGCGGGCTGTCGAATGTGATTTCCTTGCCGCTGACCTTCATCGTGCCCTTGGTCGGTTTATGCACACCCGACATGGTTTTGATAAAGGTCGATTTGCCCGCACCGTTATCGCCCAGAAGACAATGACATTCGCCTTCCATCACATCGAACGACACCCCGCCCAACGCGATCACCGGACCAAAATGCTTTTCGATATTGTTCATTTCAATCAATGGCGTGCTCATCACCGTTCTCCCGTGATCATGCGGCGGATATAGGTGTTCATGATGACGGCAAGGATCAGGATACCGCCCAGGAACACACGGAACAGCGAACTTTCAGCCCCGGCAAAAAACAGCCCCTGCTGAACCACACCGAAAATCAGCGCGCCAAGTGCTGCCCCGATGATCGACCCGTATCCACCGGTCAAAAGCGCACCGCCAATCACCACACAGATGATCGCTTCAAACTCTTTCAAAAGCCCGCGGTCGGCGGCGGCCGAACCGAATTCCATCACCTGACAGGTGGCGAAAACCGTGGCACAGAACGCGGTAAACATGAACATCAGGATTTTGACCCGATTGACCGGAACCCCGACATAACGTGCTGCCTGGGCATCCCCGCCGGATGCGAAAATCCAGTTGCCAAACCGGGTTTTGGTCAAAAGCCAGTGCCCGAAAATCACCAGAACCACCGCCCAGACAACCAGCATCGGCAGGCCTTCAACCACCGGCTGCCCGGCGCGCGAACCACGCGTAAAGGTATCGATCAGGCCAAGATCGGCAAACCACTGGAACAGCCCCTTGAAAATCACCCCGCCAAACAGAAACGCCAGCGGATCGCCCTCTGCGGCCTCCTTGACGCCACCGATAATCGTCTGGCGCGTCGTCAGGATCGATAACCAGATGGTCAGACCGCGCAGGATATAAAGAAACGCAAGTGTGACGATAAAGCTTGGCAATCCGGTCCTGATCACAAGGAACCCGTTTAGCGCGCCAAGTGCGACACAAACGACAAAGGCCGCAATGATCGACAGCCACACCGGCCATCCCATATGCACCGACAGGATGGCAATCACCACCCCGGCAAAACCGATCATCGATCCGACCGACAGATCAAATTCGCCGGCAATCATCAAAAGACAGGCGCCAACGGCGATAATGGCAAACTGGGCAGAAACCACGCCCCAGTTCTGGACCCCTTCGGGCGAGAACATGCCGCTATCGCCCGCGATCATAAAGAAGAAAACAAAGACCAGGATCGTGCCGCAAATAGCACCCAGTTCCGGCCGGATCATGGCACGTCGAAGGGTTGAGACTTGCTTGAGCCGCTCGTCCGTCATGACATCACTCTTTTATCTGGCAGGTGGGTTTTGCCAGGGGGCGGCACGCTGCCGGCCCCCTGACGGGAGGAATGCTTAACGGAATTCGCCAGCGTATTTTTCAACAAGCGCGATATTGTCCTTGGTGATAAAACCGGGACCGGAATTGATGTTGCCGGACGGCAGAACACCATATCGTGCATAGTTGGTCAGGATCACGACCGGCAGATACCCCTGAAGGTAGGGCTGCTGGTCGATGGCGAAGTCGATCTCGTCGTTTTTGATCGCCTCGGCAATTTCACCCGAAAGGTCGAACGTGCCGAATATGACCTCGCCGGCAAGACCGGCATCGCGAACAGCCGCCAATGTCGGATGGGCCGAATTCGGGCCAAGTGTCAGGATCGCATCGACATCCTCGTTCGAATTAAGATACGCCGCGACCTTGTTCTTGACTTCCGACGGGTCCATGCCGCTATCGATCATCTGGTTGCCAAGCTCAACCCCCAACGCATCGGCAAAACCACGGCAACGTTCAACCGATGCCGGATTGGTAATATAATGGTTTACACAGACAAAGGATTTCGCCCCCTCGGCGGCGGCCCGTTTGCCTGCCCCGAAACCGGCATCATATTCCGGCTGGCCAACATGCATCAGCGCGCCCAACTCGGCGGACTGTTCCACCGTACCCGAATTAATCGTAATCACCGGAATACCGCGATCAACCGCATCCATGATCGGGCCTTTAAGAACGTCGAAATCGGCGATGGTAACAATGATGCCATCCGGGTTGGTGGCCGCTGCCTGCTCGACAATGCGCGCCATATCGGCCAGGTCGCCGGTCGGCGGGTTGCGGTAATCAACCGTGACTTCCATCTGGTCACCGGCAACCTTGATGGCATTCTTGATGGTGTTCCACCAGCTGTCCGAGTCCGGCGCATGGCTGATCAGAACGAATTTCTCGTCTTCTGCCGAAGCAGTCCCGGCAAATCCGGCAAAGGCAATGGCAGCGGCCGCAATTGCGGTCAAAGTCTTCTTCATCGTTAGCCTCCCTAGTGGCTTTGAAACGGGGCCGCATTTTGCGCCCCGATGCGTCGACTGAATGTTCAGTGAACGGTCCGGCCTGTGATTTCTTAAGGCGTCACTTTTTACCGGGCCTCGCTTGCGGGGTGCAGGAACCCCGAATGCGATGAATGGAATTTTTATTCCATTTTTATTTTGATGCAACAAATTTTTTCTATTGCGCAGCCTGATCGCGCTTGGCCCCGATCGCCACCGCCAGCGAAATCGCCAGCGAAAGCGTGGCTGACAGCGCCCTGAACGCCCCGACATCAACCTCGGACACCGCAAGGGTCAAGGCGTCAATCCGGCGCAAGGGGCTGGTCATCGTATCGGTAATCGCGACAACCGGGTTGCCGAGTCCCCTTGCATAGGCCGCCAGATCGATGGTTTCCTGCGAATAGGGTGCAAAGGTAATGGCAACCATCACATCGCCCTTGCGAATGGCGTGACGCGGGTTAAGTTTCCCCACCCCGTCATGCAAAACCGCCGGAATATCCATCTTTTCAAAGGCATAGGATAAATAACTGGCCACCGGAAAGGCGCGCCTGAACCCGACAATATGGATCATCGGGGCCGCGGCCAGAACATTGACCGCGTCCTCAAGCAGGACCGGATCAATCGACGATGCCAGATTTTCCAATGACAACCGCCCGGCCTCGACAAATTCGGCCAAAAGCGCACTGGGGCTATCGGCCCCGCTGGCCCGCAGATTTTCAAGACGCGTCGCGTAATCCGGCCATTTCTGGGCATAGGTTTCGCGAAACATCTTCTGCATTTCCGAAAAACCTGAAAAGCCCAGCAACTGGCAAAACCGCATAAAGGCCGATGGTTGTACCCCCGCCCCGGCGGACAGTTCCGCCACGGTTGAAACGGCAATACGGTCGGTATTCTGAGCGACGAATTCTGCGCATTGCCTCAATCTTTTGGGCATTGCTTCGGATATTTCCGCAAGGCGGTGGTTGAATTCTTCAAGCGAGACCGGCGCGGTTTGGTCCGTCATGGCGTACGGGTTTCCTGTTTTTGTTTTTGCTTGACGCTGGATGCATTCCATGATCATCCATCTTATAGAATAAAAATTCTATTTTGATATCGGCAGGGAGTCCAGCGAAATGGCATCTATCGGAATTGGCCTGATCGGCACCGGTTTCATGGGCAAGGCACATGCCCTTGCATTTGGCGCGGTTCGCGCGGTGATGGGTGATGTCCCTGATGTCCGGCTTGAACTGCTCTGCGATACCCCGGCGGACAAGGCGCAAACCATGGCCGATCAGTTCGGCTTCGCACGCGCCACCGATGACTGGAAGGCCCTGATCGCCGATCCCTCGGTCGATATCGTGTCGATCACCACTCCCAACATGCTGCATTTCGACATGGCACTGGCCGCAATTGCCGCGGGCAAGCATGTTTACTGTGAAAAACCGCTGGCCTTGACGCTTGATCAGGCCCGCGCGATGCGCGATGCCGCGCGTAAGGCCGGGGTCAAAACCATGGTCGGCTATAACTATATCAAAAATCCTGCCTTCACCCATGCCTGCAAACTGGTCCGTGAAGGTACGATTGGCGATATCGTGCATTTCCGTGGCTGGGTGGACGAAGATTATCAGGCCAATCCCGAACTGCCCTGGACCTGGCGCAGCACCCTTGCCGATGCCGGGTTGGGTGCGCTTGGCGATATGGGATGCCATCTGGTATCGATGACTTATGGCCTTGTCGGCCCGATCAACAGCCTGATTGCCGATATGCAGACCGTCCACGATACCCGTCCGCTGGCCGATGGATCGGGCCGGGCCAGGGTCGAAAACGAAGACACCGCAACCGCCCTTGTCCGCTTTGCCAATGGCGCACAGGGCAGCATCTCGACCTCCCGCTCCGCGTGGGGCCGCAAAAACCGGTTGGCGTGGGAAGTCCACGGCACAAAGGGCATGCTGTGCTTTGATCAGGAACGGCTGAACGAATTGCAGCTTTACCGCAATGACGGCCCGACCGCCAAACAGGGCTTCACCACCATCCTGACCGGCCCGGAACATCCGCCTTACGGCAATTTCTGCCCGGCACCGGGCCATCAGCTTGGCTTTAACGACCTCAAGGTCATCGAAGCCGCCGCCCTTCTGCGCGCCATCCGCGACAATCACGCCGCCTATCCGGGCTTTGACGATGCCTTTGAATTCGAAAAAGTCATCCACGCAGTTGCCCTGTCGGCCCGCGAGGAACGGCGCGTAACGGTTGCCGATCTTTAGGCTAATATCAAAATGATACTCAGTGCCTGCGACGCAGGGTTTCGGAGGGCAAAACGCCGAATTGCTTTGCATAGGTTTGGGAAAAACGCCCCAGGTGAATGAAACCCCACTTTATGGCGATCTCGGCCACGGTCATGCCATCCCCGGCATTGATCAGATCAAGATGGGTTTTTGCCAATCTGACGTTTCGCAGATAGGCCATCGGCGCCATGCCATAGGTCTCGTTAAAGGCGATCTGAAGCGTGCGATAGCTGCACCCGGCATGGCTTACCAGTTTTTCCAGTGTGATCGACCTGTCGGCATATTCGTGGATATAGTCCCGCGCCCGTTTAACATAATGCGGGACCGCCCTTGATGCTGTCTGGTATTTCAGCAGATCGGAAAACGAATTGGGCAGTTGCATCAGGATATTGATCAACAGCATGTCACGCAGGCTATCAAGAAGAATGGCATTGTCGAGGTCAACCAACGGCCCGTCTAGGGCATGCGCGATATAATGCAGGGTATCGCGAACATAGCGGCCGCCGACGGTTTTAAAATCGATACCGGTTCCGAATTTCAGATCGATCATCAGGGCCGCATCGCCAATCAGGGCATGCACCTGTTGTCTCAACAGGCGCACCGGTAACTCCATGCCGAGACAGGCAAAGTTCTCTTCATAGGCAACCAACGGCAATCGCATATCGCGGATCAGGCCCCTGTCCAAAGACAGATCGAATTCCTGTCCGCGGTGATGAACCTTGCCGCCACCGTTTGTCACGGCCAGCAAAAACAGGGAATTGTTTTCACTTTCCGGTGTTTCAATTTGAACCCGGACATCCCCGAACGACGCATAAAGAAGGTTTAGATCGCTGAAACACGCGGTATGGATCACGGTATCCATGGATACACCGGAACCGATGATATCGAACTGGTCTATCGCATTGAGGTTTGACAACAAATCCCGTGTCTCGCCCTGATCACGAGAAGCAAAAACCAGATGATTTTCAAGGTATGACACCGTGCCTATTCCGGAACCCGAAATGACGCGACAGAAATCCGGTAATCGAACACCCCGTTCCCCTCAATTACGCGCCCTGATTAAACAGGCGCTCTCTATATTCGCATGTTATTCGAACAAATTGAAAGAACAAAGCAATTGATACGCCGGGATGGCCGTCCCACGGTGCTTGGGTTGCTTACCGAATGCGTCCTGCGCAATCGATGAGGCTGGTATCGTTTTCGCCGTGTCAAAGCCTTGCAACAGAAGCCTCAGGAGCAATGTTACACTATTGCGTCGCAATTTTACTGTGTGATTGCCTCAAGGTTCCTGCCTCCCGCCTTCCAATTCGAAATAGATTTTGAAATCTTTTTAATCGCTCGTTGTTCATCAAGAGCGAATGAAGAGCAGGTTACCTGCCGCATGAAAAGAGGGAGACTTTGGGTGCAATTGACAGCACGCGCCATGCCCGAGACAGACTGCCCATGCGTGGCGGTTCGTCTTGCCAGCGCCCGTTCCCCTGTTGTTGACAGAACGGGATGGGTCGGAATGCGCCAGCGGGCCCGGTTTTCACACGCGTTTCTTTCGTCTGATTCTTTCTGTGACAAGCGCCCGATTCAGGCCCCTGATGGTGTCAGACAACAGAAAACCGCTGCATTTTGTTCCCTTGCACCCAAGACAGGTCCATCATTCACTCATTCCGCAAGGACCGACAAAGTCCTTCTCCCGTGACACCCCTCATAAGTTGAGGTACCGATCATGCGTTTTTCTTCTGACATACAAGAACTCGTGTCGCGCCGCGAGAAAGGCAACAGCCTTGAAGCGCCGTTTTACAATGCCCCGGAAATCCTTGATCTGGATGTCGAGGTCATTTTCAACCAGCACTGGATTTTCGTCGCTGTCGAGCCGGAACTGCCCGAGCCGGGTGACTGCATCACGGTTGAGGTTGGCCGCGCGTCGATCCTGCTTTTGCGTGGCGACGATATGGAAATTCGCGCCTTTCACAATGTATGTCGCCACCGCGGGGCAAAGCTGATCGACGAACGGGCCACCACCATCGGCAATATCGTCTGCCGCTATCATGGCTGGACCTATAACGAAGACGGCGATCTGATCCTGGCCGAACATATGGGTGCGGACTTCGATAAAAGCTGTCACGGGCTCAAGACCGTCCATATCCGTTCCATCGCCGGGCTGATTTTCATCTGCCTTGCGGACAAGGCCCCCGCAGATATTGATGAAATGGCGCGTGTAATGGTGCCCTATCTGGCCCCCCACGACATTGCCAACTGCAAGGTTGCCTATACCTCCGACCTGATCGAGGAAGGCAACTGGAAGCTGACGATGGAGAACAATCGCGAATGTTATCATTGCGAGGCCAATCATCCGCAACTAACCGTGCCGCTTTCCGAATTCGGTTTTGGCTTTTCCCCCGACGAAGTCGATGAACGCCGGTCGGAAGACGTCAAAAAATACACCACTGCGGTCGAAAATGATCATAAACGCTGGGAATCTTGCGGGTTGCCATCCGCCGAAGAAGACCATCTGTCAAACATCACGGGTTTTCGAACCATGCGCCTGCCCCTGATGTGGGAAGGGGAATCCCAGACGCTGGACACCAAGGTTGCGTCAAAAAGGCTGCTTGGAAAATTTACCGACCCGAAACTCGGAGGTTTGAGTTTCTGGACCCATCCGAATTCCTGGCACCATTTCATGAGCGACCATATCGTCACCTTCTCGGTCCTGCCGCTGTCGGCAAACCGCACGCTGGTCCGCACCGTTTGGCTTGTGCACAAAGACGCCATCGAGGGCGAGGATTACAACCTCGATAACCTTACACAGGTCTGGAAGATGACAAACCAGCAGGATGCCGATCTGGTGCGCATTGCCCAGCTTGGCAGCGAACAACCGGCATATGCGCCCGGTCCCTATTCCAGATTTACCGAGCCGCATGTCGAAGCATTCTGTGACTGGTATATCGGGCGGATGCAGGAGCATTTGAACGCCGCCAAATCTGAAATGGCAGCCAAATGACCCAAAGCAACCAGTCCGGAGCCATATCAAAGGCAGACGAGAAGTTTACGGAGGCAACCCGCATACCGTTGTGGGACCCTGAACAGGACGATGTGCTTGTCTGTCGGCAGGTTCGACAGGAAACACACGACGTAAAGACATTTGTCTTTTCGGCACGCGAACCGCGCGCGTTCCGGTTCTATCCGGGGCAATACATGACGTTTGAACTTCCGGTCGAAGGCATGGTCACGCGCAGTTACACGATTTCGGGCTCGGCCGCCCGGCCCTACCGGATCGAAATCACGGTCAAACGTGTGCCCGGTGGTCCCGGTTCGAACTGGTTGCATGACTATATGATGCCGGGCAAGGAAGTGAATGTTTCCGGCCCGTTCGGTGAATTCACCACCGATGCAACAGGCGAGGAAAAACTTCTGTTCATTTCGGCAGGCAGCGGCATCACGCCGATGATGTCGATTACGCGCACGGCCTGCGATCTGTCCGAACCGTCGGATTTGTGTTTCATCCATGCCGCACGAACCCCGTCGGACATCATTTTCCACAAGGAATTGTCGCTTCTTGCCGCCCAGAACCCGGGGCTGAAACTTGCCTTCACCTGCAGTACGGCGGCGGCCCATCACAGCTGGAGCGGTTATACAGGCCGTTTCAACATTCAGATGCTCTCCCTGATGTTGCCCGACTTCAGAGAACGCAAGGTGTTTTGCTGTGGCCCCGCCCCCTTCATGGAAGGTGTACGCAACATGTTGCGCGATGCCGGTTGCGACATGGAGAAATACTACGAGGAAAGCTTCGACTTCGGCGCTGAAACGGCAGGAACGTTCGAAGAACCGGTCGCAGCACCCGAAATAAGCGATCAGACTTTCCGGGTGAGCTTTACCAAGACCGGCCATGTTGTCGAATGCGGAGCGGGCATGACGGTCCTGTCAGCAGCGCGCGAGGCGGGCATTTTGCCGATGTCCTCTTGTCAGCGCGGGATTTGCGGCACCTGCAAATCAAAGCTGATTTCAGGTGAAGTCGATATGCAACACGGTGGCGGTATCCGCCAGCGCGAGATTGACCAAGGCAAGATTCTGATTTGCTGCTCGACCCCGCTTTCGGATGTCGAAGTCGAACTTTAATTCTAACGCCCAAATCTTCCCGCCATATGCACCAACCAGGCCGTGCTTTCCTGGTTGACGTGTGTGGCACATCCAAAACCAAAAGAAAGGTCCACAAAAGGATCTCTCCTGACGGAATTTTTTCGCAGGTTCATCACAGGAGAAGCTTCATGAGTGACATAAATAAACCGGTGGAAGAAACACCACCAGACGGCCAAATCGACACAGATTACAATATTGGTCAGGACAATATCGAAGGCCATCTCGGCCCGATCGGGTTTGACATTCACAACCCTGTTTTTGCAGTATCCGCCCTGACCGTTATCGCGTTCGTAGCCTACACACTGTTACTGCCAGATCAGGCAAATTCTGTTTTCAGCCTGCTGTTTTCCGAAGTCACCCAGGGCTTCGACTGGTTCTTTATCGGTGCTGCCGATATTTTCGTGATCCTTTGCCTTGTCGTCGTGCTTAGCCCCTATGGCAAAGTGCGGCTTGGCGGAAAGGACGCGACACCTGATTTCAGCTATCTAAGCTGGTTCTCCATGCTGTTTGCGGCCGGTATGGGCATCGGGCTTATGTTCTATGGTGTTTCGGAACCGCTAAGCCATTTTTCATCATCGCTGGGCGGCACCGCCGTGGGGGCGGATGGCATTCGCACCGACTGGGCCCCGCTGGGTGCCGCCGCCACGCAGGAAGAAGCCGTTCGCCTGGGTATGGCCGCATCGATTTTCCACTGGGCACTTCACCCTTGGGCGATTTATGCCATCGTTGCACTCAGCCTTGCCCTGTTTAGCTATAACAAGGGTCTGCCGCTGACCATCCGTTCCGCGTTCTATCCGATTTTCGGGGAACGGGTTTGGGGATGGCCGGGGCATATCATTGATATTCTTGCTGTTTTTGCGACACTTTTTGGTCTTGCCACCTCGCTTGGTCTTGGTGCGGTTCAGGCAAATTCCGGCTTTAACAAGCTGTTCGGAATGCCCATCGACACCACATGGCAGGTTATTCTGATTGTCGGCATCACCGCGATTGCCCTTTTCTCGGTCGTTCGCGGTCTGGAAGCCGGTGTCAAGATGCTGTCGGAAATCAATATGGGGATTGCTTTCCTGCTGTTCCTGTTCGTGCTTGTCGCCGGACCGACTTTGCTTCTGGCGACCGATGTCTTTGATTTCCTTGGGGCATATCTTCAATACCTTCCGGCCCTGTCAAACCCGGTTGGCCGCGAAGATGTCAACTTCATGCAGGGCTGGACCTCGTTCTATTGGGCATGGTGGATTTCCTGGTCGCCGTTTGTCGGCATGTTCATCGCCCGCGTCAGCCGTGGCCGTACCGTGCGTGAATTCATCATCAGCGTGTTGCTGATCCCGTCACTGGTCTGTGTGCTCTGGATGTCGATCTTTGGCGGTTCCGCCATCAGCCAGGTCGTTCGTGACGGCTACACCGCCGTTCAGGAAGCCGACCTTCCGGTGCAGCTCTTCACCATGCTTGATGCCCTGCCGCTGGCGTCAATCACGTCCTTTATCGGGATCGTGCTTGTCATCGTTTTCTTTGTCACGTCCTCGGATTCCGGGTCGCTGGTCATTGATACGATTGCAGCCGGTGGCAAGGTTGATGCCCCGATGCCGCAACGCGTCTTCTGGTGTGTATTCGAAGGTCTGGTCGCAATCGTCCTGCTGCTCTCGGCGGGTGGTCTGAAATCACTGCAATCCATGGTGATTTCAACAGGATTGCCCTTTACCATAGTGCTGCTTGTGATGTGCGTTGCCATCTGGCGCGGACTTGCCAGCGAACCGCGCTGATCACGGTCTTTGATCACTGAAAAACGCCGCCCGGAAGGCTGATCTTCCGGGCGGCGTTTTCGTGTTCTGTCTGGTTTTTAACGCACCAGTTATGCGTCAACCAAAGCCGGTTCTGCACCCGCCACCGGGCGCCGCAATTCCTGTGGCGTGCAACCATACCGGCGCCGGAACATCCGGCTTAGATGCGATGAGTCGCAAAATCCGCAATCCACCGCCACCTGCGCCACCGACTTCTGGCTTTTCTCCATCAGGTGATGGGCCATATCAAGCCGGATATTGAGGAACGCGACCTGCGGCGATGTATCAAGCGACAGGCGGAAATGGCGTTCAATCTGGCGTTTGCTGTTGCCCATCCTGCGCGCGATTTCCTGCACCGAAATCGGTGTGTCGATATTCTGCTGCATGATCAGCAAAGCCCGCTGCACAATCGGGTCCTGCGTTTTCAGATCAAGCGGAATACCCGGCTGCGGCTTTTCCGCCTGCAACGCATCATCAATAATCATGATATGCAGGCTTTTGCTGGCCTGTGCGCGCCCGACATGCTTGTCCACCAGATAGGCCGCCAGATGCGCCGAACTGACCCCGCCCGAACAGGTCAGCCGATCCCGGTCGACGACAAAAATCTGATCGGCCACCGGATCAAGTCCCTCGAACTGTTCGATGAAATCGGAATGATGGAACCAGCTAACGCAACAGCGATACCCGTCAAGCAACCCCGCCCGGTGCAACAGGAACGCACCCGTGCATATCCCGACAAGCGGAATACCGGCCTCCGCCGCCTCGTGCAAAAACTTGTGATAGGCCGAACCAAGATTGGGCGTTTCTTCCATAAGCCCGCCGACCACCACGATATAATTGAACCGCCTTGGATCGCCGAGCCGTTCCTTGGGCTGAACGATAATGCCGCTGCTTGATGGCACCGGGTCCATGGTGTCGGAAACAACCGTCCAGTTGCACAGGATCGGTCGGCTGCGATCCCCTTCATCCGCCGCCAGTCGCAGCACATCGACAAAATTGGCAAACGCACAAAGCGTAAACCGCTTCGCCAGAATGAACCCGACCGAAAGTCGTGGCTTTTCGTGGCCCGATTTGCCCGCACCAGTGACGTTCGCAAGACGCCCCGCTTTAGCGCTCTGAGATCCGGAATACATGGCCCTAGACCCTCCGATGCAGACAAGGTTGCTGTCTTTGTCGTAGCGATAATCCCGCTTTGACGCAAACATTCTATTTTCCGGCGCAAAAATTCGCCAAGCTATTTTTCAATAATATCAATAACCCGATTTCGTGGTCAAAAAACGACATTGCGGAACCGGGGCCTCTTCAGGAAGGAAGAAAATGAAGGTTCTCGTACCTGTAAAGCGGGTTGTTGATTACAACGTCAAAATCCGCGTGAAGGCAGACGGCACTGGCGTTGATCTTGCCAATGTCAAAATGTCGATGAACCCGTTCGACGAAATTGCCATCGAAGAAGCCGTGCGCCTGAAAGAAGCCGGCAAGGCCGACGAAGTCATCGCCGTTTCCATCGGCCCGGCACAGGCGCAGGAAACCCTGCGCACGGCCTTGGCGATGGGCGCGGACCGCGCCATCCTGATCACGGTTGATGGCCCAGTGGAACCACTTGGCGTTGCCAAACTGCTCAAAGGTGTTGCCGAGGCCGAAAATCCAGACCTCGTCATCCTTGGCAAACAAGCGATTGACGATGACGCCAATCAGACCGGCCAGATGCTGGCCGCCCTGCTCGGCTGGTCGCAGGCAACCTTTGCCTCCGAACTTGACCTTGGCGATACCACCGCCAAAGTCACCCGCGAAGTCGATGGCGGCCTGCAGGCCATCGAAGTCACCCTGCCCGCCATTGTGACTGCCGATCTTCGCCTGAACGAACCGCGCTATGCGTCGCTTCCCAACATCATGAAGGCCAAGAAAAAGCCACTGGAAACCAAAACGCCTGATGATTTCGGCGTCACAATTTCCCCGCGTCTGCGCGTGATCCGGGTCGAAGAACCCGCCGGGCGCAAGGCCGGGATCAGGGTCGCTTGTGTGACCGATCTGATCGAAAAGCTCAAAGCCGAAGCAGGCGTCATCTGAACCGGGCGGAGATAAAAATGGCCATTCTTCTTTTTGCAGAACACGACAATCAATCCCTGTCCGATCAGACCGCCAAGGCACTCAGTGCTGCATCCCTGATTGGTGGCGATATCGATATTCTGGTCGCCGGAAAAAATGCGAATTCGGTGGCCGATGCGGCGGCAAAACTTTCGGGCATTCGCAAGGTGCTGCTTGCCGAAAGCGACGCCCTTGAACACCGCCTTGCCGAACCGACCGCCGCCCTGATTGTCAATCTTTCAGGCGATTACGACACCATCCTCGCGCCAGCCACCACCACGGGCAAAAACGTGCTACCCCGCGTTGCCGCCCTTCTTGACGTCATGCAGGTTTCCGACGTGATCGAAGTCGTATCACCCGATACCTTCAAACGTCCGATCTATGCCGGCAACGCGATTGAAACCGTGCAGACGACCGATGCGACAAAAATCCTCACAATCCGCACCACAAGCTTTGCCGCCGCCAATGGCGATAACGCCCCGGCCCCGATCAAAACCATCGACGCAGGGTCAGACTGCACCGGTCTTTCGACCTTCCTTGAAAACATCCTGTCGAAAAATGATCGCCCGGAACTCGGTTCCGCCAAAATCATCGTATCGGGTGGCCGCGCCCTTGGTTCCGCCGAAAAGTTCCAGCAGGTCATGACACCGGTTGCCGACAAACTCGGCGCTGCCATCGGCGCATCCCGTGCCGCCGTGGATGCAGGTTATGCATCGAATGATTTGCAGGTCGGCCAGACCGGCAAGGTCGTCGCCCCCGACCTTTACATCGCATGTGGCATTTCAGGTGCCATTCAGCACCTTGCGGGCATGAAGGATTCCAAAATCATCGTTGCGATCAATACCGACGAAGATGCCCCAATCTTCCAGGTCGCGGATTATGGCATTGTGGGTGATCTGTTCGACATTCTTCCCGAACTGGAGCGTCAGCTCTGACACGCTAAACACCCCTTTGAAACGGAGCACATCCAGTGAGCGAACATTCCTATACCCTGCGTATCGCCTGTGACGACCAGCCGGGCATTGTCGCAACCGTCGCCTCTGCCCTGGCATCGCGCGGGGCCAATATCATTGAATCCAACCAGTTCTGGGACCGTCAAACCAACCAGTTCTTTTTGCGCATCGCCACCAGCACACCGGAAAATGTCAGCAAGGCCGAAATCGAACTGATGCTGAACCCGGCGGTTGACCGCTTCAATATGAAGCTCAAGATCGATGATCTGTCCCGCCGCCCCAAGATCATCATCATGGTTTCCAAATTCGATCATGCGATGCTGCATCTGCTCTATCAGATCAAGGTCGGCTGGCTTGATGCCGAGGTCGCCGCCATCGTCTCGAACCACGAAGACGCGCGCAAAATCGCCGATCAGGAAGGCATCCCCTTCCATTACTGGCCGGTGAACAAGGAAAACAAGATCGAACAGGAAGCCAAACTTGCCGATCTGATCAAGGAAACCAAATCCGAGCTGGTCGTCCTTGCCCGCTATATGCAGGTCCTGACCAACGATCTTTCAAGCCAGTTTTATGGCATGATCATCAATATTCACCACTCGTTCCTGCCGTCCTTCAAGGGCGCCAAACCCTATCATCAGGCCTATGAACGCGGTGTGAAACTGATTGGTGCAACCGCGCACTATGTCACACCGGACCTCGACGAAGGCCCGATCATCGAACAGGAAACCGAACGCGTCAGCCACGCCATGTCGGCCGAGGATTTCGTCGCCACCGGGCGCGATATCGAAGCCCGCGTTCTGGCCCGTGGTGTCAAATATCACCTCGAAGGCCGCGTGATGCTGAACAAGAACCGCACCGTAGTCTTCACTCAATAATTCTTCACCCAATTATACCGCCAAAAATTCCGCCGCCGCCGACAGCAGATAACCATCGCAATAAGAAGGAAAGAGAGAAATGGCCGCATTTCCGAACAGGGCAAAAGTCGTTATCGTCGGCGTCGGCGGTATTGTCGGTGCATCGGTATCGCATCATCTGATCGAAAATGGCTGGGACGATATTGTCGGCATCGACAAATCCGGCATCCCGACCGATATCGGCTCGACCGCGCATGCGTCCGATTTCTGCTTTGCGACAAGCCATGATCTGCTGTCCTGCTGGACGACGATGTATTCCATCGATTTCTATGAAAAGATGGGGCATTACGCCCGCATCGGCGGGATCGAGGTCGCCCGCGTTGGCGATGATGCCCGCATGGCGGAACTCAAACGCCGCGTTGATTCCGGCAAGGCATTCGGCACCAACGCCAAAATCATTACCGCTGCCGAGGCCAAGGAAAAATTCCCCCTTCTCGAAGAAGACCAGATTCAGGGGGCCATGTGGGACCCGGATGCCGGCCTTGTCATTCCGCGCTCGCAAACCGTGGCGGGCAAGCTGATCGATCAGGGTGTCGCAAGCAACAAGCTCAAGATTTTCGCCAACACATCCGCCCTTGAACTGATCACGGAAAATGGCCGCATTACGGGTGTTAAAACCGAACGCGGCACAATCCATGCCGATTATGTTGTCGTCTGTGCCGGTCTTTGGGGCCGCCTGATTGCCGAAATGGCCGGCGAAGACCTGCCGGTGATGCCGGTTGACCATCCGCTGACCTTCTTTGGGCCCTATAACGAATTTGCCGGTACCGGTGTTGAAATCGGTATGCCGCTTCTGCGCGATCAGGGCAACTCGGCCTATATGCGCGATACCGGCGATCCCAAAAGTACCGAGGGCGGCCAGATCGAATGGGGCTATTACTACGAAGAAAACCCGCGTCTGGTCCATCCGCGCGAAATCCTTGAAAAGGATCAGGCACGCCTGTCCCCCTCGCAGCGCGATCTTGAACTCGAAGACGTCATCGAACCGCTTGAACGCGCCATGGAACTGACCCCGATCCTGACCGAACTTGGCTTTAACGAAAGCCATTCCTTCAACGGTCTTCTGCAAACCTCGGCTGATGGTGGCCCTTCGATGGGCGAAAGCCAGAAGCTGCGTGGCCTTTGGTATGCGGTCGGCATCTGGATCAAGGACGGACCGGGCATGGGCAAACTGATTGCCGACTGGATGACCCATGGCCGCACCCATGTTGATCATCATGCGATTGATTTCGCGCGCTTCAATGAATTCCAGCTTGACGAAAAATACATTTACGACCGCTGCTGGGAAACTGCGAAAAAGATCTATAACCCGCCCGTTCACCCGCGCGAGCCATTTTCAAAAGCCCGCGGCATTCGCCGCTCCCCCTTCTATGAACGCGAAGTCGAACTTGGCGGCTATTTCATGGAACTGGGCGGCTGGGAACGCGCGCACGGTTATGCCGCCAACGAACATCTGCTTGAAAAATATGCCGACCGGGTGCCGGTGCGTGAAAACGAATGGGATACCCGCCATTTCTGGCGCGTTTCCAACGCCGAACAGCTCGCCATGAGTGACGATTGCGGCATCATCAACCTGTCTCACTTCCACATGACCGATATCGAAGGCCCGGATCATGTCGAACTCATGGAATGGCTCTGTGCGGCCAAAATCGGCGGGGATGCCAATATCGGCAAGGGTATCTATACCCACATGCTCGATGACGAGGGCATGGTGCGTGCCGACTTCACCGTCTTCCGCATGGCCGATCGCTGCCGTCTGGTCAATGGGGCGGATGCCGGCCCGCGTGACCTGATCTATATGCGCCGCATGGCACAGGATAAGGGCTGGGACGTTACCATCACCGACGTCACCGAAAAATTCACCACCATCGGTATCTGGGGTCCGAACGCACGTGAAAACCTCAAAAAGGTTGTCGCCGCCCCCGAAGAACTCGATATCGAAAACTTCCCGTTTGCCGCCATCCGCCAGATCAGCATTGCGGGTAAAACCGTCACCGCGTTCCGCATTTCCTATGTCGGGGAACAGGGGTGGGAGCTTCATATGCGCTACGAAGACGGTCTTGCCGTCTGGGATGCACTGCGCGGCATTGGCGTGATGGCGGTTGGTGTGGAAACCTACGCCAACTCGCGCCGTCTGGAAAAATCACTGCGCCTGCAAAACGCCGATCTGCATACGCAATATAACCTGATCGAAGCCGCCCTTGCCCGCCCCAAGGTCAAAGAGGCCGATTTCCGTGGCAAGGCAAAGCATGTCGAATATCGCGAACGCGATCATCAACCGGCCATGCTCTGCACCCTCGTCATGACCGACAACATTGATGCCAATGGGGTGGCGCGCTACCCGGTCGGCAATCTGCCGGTCATGGACCCGGACACCGGCAAAACCCTGATTGATGACCTTGGCCGTCGCTCTTATACGACCTCCATCGCATTTGGCCCCAGCATCGGCAAAAACATCGCCCTTGCCTATCTGCCGTGGGACTATTGCCAGGAAGGCCGCAAACTGACCATGTCGTATTTTGACGAGATTTACCCGGTCGAGGTCGTCGGCATCGGCTACAAGCCGCTTTACGACCCGGAAAACCTCAAACCGCGCAGCTAATCATCGGCGCAAGCGCGCAAAAAAGAACGGGAGCCACTGCTGGCTCCCGTTTTTCGTTTCGGCTTCAATCAATTCCAAGCCTCGCGACTAGCTGGCCTTCGCCAGAACATCATGCGGATCAAGCACGAATTTCTTGGCCGCCCCCTGATCAAAGCTTTCATAACCCTTCGCCGCATCATCAAGCGAGATCACCTGCGCATTGACGATATCGGCGATCTTCAGGCGGTCATGCAGGATCGCCTGCATCAGTTGACGGTTATATTTGATCACCGGCGTCTGCCCGGTATGGAACGACTGCGCCTTGGCCCAGCCCAACCCGAACCGCAGCGACAGGCTACCCTGCTTGGCCGCATCATCGACCGCACCGGGATCTTCCGTCACATAAAGCCCCGGAATGCCGATGGAACCCGCCGCACGGGTGATTTCCATCATCTGGTTAAGAACAATCGCTGGCTGCTCGCCGCCGCTATGCCCGCGGGCTTCAAACCCGACCGCATCGATGGCGCTGTCCACTTCGGGGCTTCCGGTAATCTCGGCAATCATTTCGCCCAGACGATCACTTTGCGACAGATCGACCGCCTCAAAGCCCATCTTTGATGCATGTGCCAGACGTTCCTTGTTGAAATCACCCACCATCACCACGGCGGCCCCCAGGATACGCGCCGACGCAGCCGCTGCCATCCCGACCGGCCCGGCACCGGCAACATAAACGATGGACCCGACACCAACACCTGCCTGCACCGCACCGTGGAAGCCGGTCGGCAGAATGTCGGACAGCATCGTCAGGTCGCGGATTTTATCCATCGCCTGTTCGCGGTCGGGGAATTTCAGAAGGTTGAAATCGGCGTAGGGCACCATGACATAACGCGCCTGCCCACCGATCCAACCACCCATATCGACATAGCCATAGGCACCCCCGGCCCGCGCCGGGTTCACCGTCAGGCACACACCGGTATCCTGCGACTTGCAGCACCGGCACCGCCCGCAGGCAACATTGAACGGGACCGATACGATATCCCCGATCTCAAGCTGCTCGACGTCGCTGCCTTTCTCGATGATCTCGCCGGTGATTTCATGCCCCAGAACCAGCCCCGGCTCCGCGGTCGTGCGGCCGCGCACCATATGCTGGTCCGATCCGCAAATGTTGGTACTGATCACTTTCAGAATGACGGCATGGTCAAGCTTCCGGCCATTGGGCGATGCCATCACCGGATCGGCAATGTCACGAACCTCGACCTTGCCGGGCCCGACATACACCACACCTCTGTTGCTGCTCATCTGCTTCCTCCTCCGATTATGTGACGCCGGAATTACTTCCCGACCTTCCATTCCAATCAGCAGGCTCCTGCCCGGAAAACAGAGGACAAAAACCATCCTTTGATTGCAATTGCAGAGAGTAGCAAAACCCGGAGGATATGGACTGAACGAATACGACGAATGGAGAGTACCATTGCGCATGGGGGAGGATGTGATGGCGCTGCAAGGGCGCGATGTTAACCGTCGTTTTTTTTGGGCACCTACACACGCTTAAGTTTATGTCTTCGTGCTCCTAGTATGCGATATTGGATGTTCGTATTATATTTCGCACCGAGCTTGAAATGATCTTCGAAGACAAAGTCCGAGAGTCGACAGAAGCCAGACGCCACATGGAATCAAGCTACGAATTTTTGGATAGGTCTGGTCGTGCAGAATTCGAACAAGTTCGCAATTTGCTTAATAGTTGGATTGAATTATTCCCGCCAGAAGAACGAGATGAGTTGGTTGCTAGGATTCGTAGCAATGACGAAAGACACTTCAACTCTACCACTTTCGAGATGTTGTTGTTCGCCATTTTTACAAACCTTGGATGCCAAATTGAAGTCCACCCACGCCTCCCAAACGACAGAGCTTCGCGACCTGACTTTTTGGTCACCTATCCTGACGGCCAAAGATTATATGTAGAAGCTGTTCTTGCCTCTGAATTTAGCGAAACTGAAGTCGCAGCGCGAAGGCGCACCTCAGTGTTACTTGACGCACTCGATGGTTTGGATTCACCGAATTTCTCCATTGGTTTTACCTCTCGCGGGCACCCTGATCGGCCACCTTCCGGTAAAAAATTGAAACGTGCGATCAGCGATTGGTTGGCTCGCCTCAACCCTGACGCAGTGTCTGAAGAAATTGACAACGGACAGCCATTTCCCAAGATGGTTTGGGAAGATGATGGATGGCGGATTGAAATAAATGCCTTTCCCAAGCGCGCAGAAAAGCGTGGCCTAGGCACAAGATCGGTTGGCGCTATCTCCACTGGGGTCCGGTTTGCTAGCACTTGGAAGGCAATTCGCGATGCCGTTCGCCATAAAGGAGGGAAGTATGGAGACTTGGACCTTCCCCTTCTTATCGCTGTAAATGTCGAAACAATATCCGTTGACCGCATAGATGAAATGCAGGCTCTGTTTGGCAAAGAGACATTCGTATTTGACCAAAATAATCTTGACGCAGAACCTAGAATGCAACGCGAGCCTAATGGCGCTTGGGTTGGTCCACGAGGCCTTCAAAATACACGTGTCAGCGGCGTATGGATTTTTGAGAACGCTTTGCCTTGGAACTTAGCTTCTCGAAGAGCTGTAATTTATCATCATCCAGAACCCAGACAATCTTTGCCGCTACAACTTCGAGACTTTGATCATGCCCTCGCTGAAAACGGACGCGTTACGTGGGCAAGGGGCATAACAATTCGCGATGCACTCCAACTTTCGGAAAATTGGCCAGAGGGATGATCAATGATCGAAAATCTTCCATCGGCAGAGGAATTAGAAGAAACGGCGTTGAGAATTCACTTTGATGCTTGGCATCGGACGATTGGTCTAATATTCGATTTCTCGGAGGCTTATCAGCTTGAAAAAGGGGAGGAACCTGAAAGTTCTGATGACTATCAGGAAGAATGGCTAGAGTATCTGCTAGGTTCCCAAGCCGAGATGGGAGCTATTTGCTCATCAATACAGCATTCTGCGGAATTGAGGTTGAAATCCATAATTTGTACTGTGAGCCCGTTCCTTCTGTTACTGAACAACTCAGTTCCATTGAAAGGAGGTCAGACCTCCCTTGATTTCGCAAGTCTGCGAACGATTGATTCTGTTGATTTACCAAATGCAGTAAGAACGTTGAGTGATTTCCCTCTTAGCAACGCCTTTGACCTGCATTTTAATGAGTTACGCAGACGCCGAAATCAACTAACCCATCTTGGCGTGCACCAAAACAATTTAACCCCTAATAACTTAATTCAATTCATGAACACCCAATATAACTTCCTCTGGCCAGATGGTCGTTGGTTATATCGGCGAACTATATTTGATGGAAATAGCGCACGCCGCTTTTTTAATGATCACCGCTATGCATCTGTTGAAACGGATGTCATGATAGAGCTTGCGACGAGTATACCTCGCATCGCAAATGTCGATTTTAAGAAGATGTTTGGCTTCAAGAAAAGCGCCATGAATATTTATTGCCCCAATTGTATGGGTTTGCGGGCGACTAAATGGCATTCAGGAGGCCACCCAACTGCTGTACAAACTGGCTCAAAAAGTGCCACCTGTTTGATGTGTGAGCAAAGTTTGGTTTTAGAAGATATTGCGCAAGAATACACAAAGTGTGACAGTTGTGAAACTTCAATGCTGGTGATATCGACCACGACAGATGCCGACTCACTGTGCTCCAGTTGCGGTGAAGTATTAGATCCGAGTTGAACTTGGTAACCTCTGTAGCCTGTGCTCGGACTATCGACTATGCTCGACCGTCGGCTCAAAGTCCTTTCTCAGACTGACGCTGCAGCATGATGCCTCAACCGATGATCTTCACCCGTCAGGACCATGACCATGGAATCCGGGCCGCCGCCAGCCGATGACGGATGCGACGACAGAGCACACCACCCAAAACCGGACTTCCGGCAACCGATGAAGCCCCGACAAACCTCGGGCCTCCACCATCCTCGCCAACTGACCACCTCGGGCTCACCGCCTGCTCCCATCACCTCCGGCCATCACGGCATTTCCCGCAACCGATGAAGCCCGGACGCATCTCGGGCGTCTGCTATCCTCACTCTCCGACGGCCTTCGGGCCCACACCCGCTCCGGTCACTTTCGGCAATGGCGGCACTTTCCGCTAACCGCCGAGGTCCGGACACACTTCGGGCGCACGGCCCCCACTGGTCCACCATCGACGGGTCACAGATCACCGCTGCCCGCTGCTGCCATTGCTGCCGCTCCCGGCAAATTTAACGCCCCCTCCTCAACAAGACGCACCTCTCCCGTCATGACAAATGACCGGGTTAATTCTCTTAGTCCTAGAGCAGAATGCCCCCGTAATGGCTCCGCCATCCGCCAACCCATATCCTGCGAATTACCGCGCCGCCCTGTCTGTTTCTTTGCAGCTGCATCCTGATCACCTCTTTTATCCGGCCCCAAACGCAAAAACCCGCAGAGCCTACAAGGCCTTGCGGGTTTTGGTCCGGGTGCATTTTTCCCGTTGATTTTTCTCTTATGCCATAAACAAAAGAACAAATCAAGAACTTTTTGAAAAAACTTTATATGCGGCAAAAAGGGAGAGCGGATCACTGTCAGGGCCGGGATCAAACCGCCCCCGAACGTGCAACCTGTCGCAGCACCAGTGGGCTCTACCTTTCCGGATGGTGAATATGTACAACAGATATGACGCAAATATCCAATCGCGACGTCGCAAACTGACATCTAATGATGCAAATTCATGACACCAAGTGGAGCCACCTCCCATGACGCATTTTTCTGCTTTGTCGCTGTTAAAGAATGCTCTTACAGGACAAAAGAACTGGCAGGCGCAATGGCCCGACAGCCAACCAAAGGCAGAATATGACGTCGTCATTGTCGGTGCCGGCGGGCACGGGCTTGGTGCGGCCTACTATCTGGCCAAGGAACATGGCATCACCAATGTCGCCGTGATCGACAAGGGCTGGCTTGGGGGCGGCAATACCGGGCGTAACACCACGATCATCCGGTCGAACTACCTTTATGATGAAAGTGCGCGGCTTTATGACCATGCCGTTGATCTTTGGGAAGGGCTTAGCCAGGATCTGAATTACAACGTCATGTTTTCGCGCCGCGGCGTTCTGATGCTCGCACATAATGTTCATGACGTTCAATCGTTTCAGCGCCACATCCATTCCAACCGCCTGAACGGTGTCGATAACCGCTGGCTCTCCGCCCACGAAGCCAAGGAATTCTGTCCGCCGCTGAATATCTCGCCCAACGCACGCTATCCGGTCGTCGGTGCCGCCCTTCAGATGCGTGCCGGAACCGCCCGCCATGATGCGGTTGCGTGGGGTTATGCGCGCGGGGCATCGCAACGCGGTGTCGACATTATCCAGAACTGCCCGGTCACCGCGATCCGCCGCGGGCCGGATGGCGCGGTCGAAGGCGTTGAAACCGCCAAGGGCTTTATCCGTGCCAAAAAAGTCGCGGTTTCGGCTGCCGGTCATACAAGTGTCGTGATGGAAACCGCCGGTGTGCGCATGCCCCTTGAAAGCTATCCGCTTCAGGCACTGGTGTCCGAACCGGTTAAGCCGATCTTCCCCTGTGTCGTCATGTCCAACACCGTCCATGCCTATATCAGCCAGTCGGACAAGGGCGAACTCGTGATCGGATCGGGCACCGATCAATATACCAGTTATTCCCAGCGCGGCGGCCTGCCGCTGATCGAACATACGGTTGCCGCCATCTGCGAGATTTTCCCGATCTTCAACCGCATGCGGATGCTGCGCAAATGGGGCGGTATTGTGGATGTGACCCCGGATCGCTCCCCGATCCTTGGCATGACCCCGGTACCCGGCCTTTACGTCAATTGCGGCTGGGGTACGGGCGGGTTCAAGGCCACACCGGGTGCCGCCCATACGCTTGCATGGACGGTTGCCAAGGGCACCCCGCATGACATCAACGCCCCCTTCACGCTGGACCGTTTCCGGACCGGCCGTCTGATTGACGAAGCGGCCGCAGCCGCCGTCGCACACTGAGGAGAACCAACATGCTTCTCATCCATTGCCCCTATTGCGATGAAACGCTGCCGGAACTGGAATTCACCTATGGCGGCGAAGCCCATATCGCGCGTCCGGCAAATCCGGCGGACAAAACCGATGATGAATGGCGCGATTTCCTGTTCATCCGCACCAATGTCAAGGGACCGCATTTTGAACGCTGGCGTCATGCCCATGGCTGTGGCCGGTTTTTCAACGCGGTGCGTGACACCGTTTCGGACCGGTTCCTGACGACATACAAGGCGGGCGATGCGCGCCCTGACCTTGCTGTTTTGCTTGAAGATGCCGCAAAGAAGGAGCCTTCGAAATGACCGCTTTCCGCGTTCCGGGGCGTGGCCGGGTCCTTCACAATCGGCCGGTTTCATTCACCTTTGATGGCGATACCTATCAGGGGCTGGAGGGCGACACGGTCGCATCCGCGCTCATCGCCAATGGCGTTCACCTGATGGGGCGTTCGTTCAAATATCATCGCCCGCGCGGCCCGATTGCCGCAGGCTCGGAAGAACCGAATGCCCTGATCGGAACACGCCGCGGCAAGGGACAATTTGAGCCCAACACACGCGCAACCGTGCAGGAAATCTGGAACGGGCTTGAAACCAGCAGCCAGAACAAATATCCCAGCCTGAAATTTGATATCGGCGCGATCAATGACCGCCTTTACATGCTGTTTTCCGCCGGGTTCTATTACAAGACCTTCATGTGGCCGCGCTCCTTCTGGGACAAGGTTTACGAACCGTTCATCCGGGCGGCTGCCGGTCTTGGCGTCTCGCCGACCGAACCCGATCCTGACAAGTACGCATCGCGTTATCTGCATACCGATATTCTGGTTGTCGGTGCCGGTCCTGCGGGCCTTGCCGCCGCACGTGCGGCAGCCGAATCCGGGCTTCGCGTCACGCTGGTCGATGAAAATGCCGAACCGGGCGGAACGATTTTAAGCGAACCACAGGCAAAAATTGACGGCAAACCGGCATGGGATTGGCTGGAGGCCGAGCTTGATGCCCTGACCGACCTTGGCGTGCGGATCATGACCCGCACAACAGCCATTGGCTATTACCATCAGAACATGATCGGCCTGTGTCAGAAACTGACCGATCATCTGGAAAAACCGGCCGACGGGGCCCCGCGGGAACGCATGTGGCGGGTGCGCGCCAAACAGGTCATTCTGGCGCAGGGTGCGCTTGAAAAACCGCTGGTATTTGATGGCAATGATCGTCCGGGCGTGATGCTGGCCGGATCGGCACAAACCTATCTGAACCGCTATGGCGTGCGTGTCGGAAACAATGCCGTCATCGTCACCAGCCATGACAGCGCATGGTATGCCGCCTTTGATCTGGCATCGGCCGGAACGAAGATCGAGGCCATTGTCGACACCCGCCCCGCCCCGAATGCCGACCTTGTCAAACAGGCGGCCGCACGCGGGATCACGGTCTTTGCCGGTTATACCGCAACCGGCACCTCGGGCCGGCTGCGCATCAAATCGGTGCGCATCAACAAGGTTGAAAACGGCCGGGTTATGGCCGCACAGACACTGGCCTGCGACAGCCTTCTGGTTTGCGGGGGCTGGACCCCGTCGCTCCATCTGTTTTCCCACACCAAGGGATCGCTAAAATGGGATGACCAAAGCCAGACCTTCCTCCCCGACCGCATTACCGAGGATTGCCAGATCGCCGGTGCCGGGCGTGGGCTTTGGGGGATCGAAGCCGCGCTTAATGACGGGGCCGCGATGGGCGCTGCCGCGGCCAGGGCGCTTGGCAAAACCGCCACAGTCAAAACGCTTTCGGTTGCCGATGATCGCCCCGGTACGGGTGCCAGCCACACCGAACTTCCGACCGACCTTGACGCCGGCAAGGCCCGCGCCTTTGTCGATTATCAGAACGATGTGACGGCCAAGGATTTGCGCCTTGCCGTGCGCGAAGGCATGCGTTCGATCGAGCATGTCAAACGCTATACTACCAATGGCATGGCAACCGATCAGGGCAAGATGTCAAACATCAACGGCCTGAACATTGCCGCCGATGCCCTTGGCAAGAAACAGCCCGAAGTTGGCCTGACCACGTTCCGCCCGCCCTATACCCCGACGACGTTCGGGGCGTTTGTCGGCTATCACAAGGGCGATCATTTCGAAGTCACCCGCAAAACCCCCATCGATAGCTGGGCCGAAGAAAATGGTGCGGTGTTCGAGCCGGTCAGCCTGTGGCGTCGTGCGTGGTATTTCCCCAAGGACGGCGAGGATATGGACGCCGCCGTGCGCCGCGAATGCCGCGAAACGCGCAAATCGCTTGGCATGTTTGACGCATCCACCCTTGGCAAGATCGAGGTGGTCGGCCCCGATGCGGTTGAATTCATGAACCGCATGTATACCAACCCCTGGACCAAACTTGCCCCCGGCCGTACCCGTTATGGTCTTTTGCTGGGCGATGACGGCTATATCCGCGATGACGGCGTGATTGGCCGTCTGACTGATGACCGTTTTCACATCACCACCACCACCGGCGGGGCGGCGCGTGTCCTGAACATGATGGAAGATTACCTTCAGACGGAATGGCCGGATCTGAAAGTCTGGCTGACTTCGACCACCGAACAATGGGCAACCATTGCGCTGAACGGTCCGAATGCGCGCAATCTTCTGGCACCGTTTGTCGAAGGGCTCGATATTTCCGACGAAGCCTTCCCGCATATGTCGATTGCCGAATGCTCGGTTGCCGGTTTCCCGGCCCGCCTGTTCCGCGTCAGCTTCACCGGCGAACTTGGATTTGAGGTCAATGTCCCGGCCCGTCATGGCCGCGCCCTTTGGGAAATGCTGTTCGCGGCGGGTCAGAAATACGATATCTGCCCCTATGGCACCGAAACCATGCATGTCCTGCGTGCCGAAAAGGGCTTCATCATTGTCGGCCAGGATACCGACGGAACCGTGACGCCTTATGACGCGGGGGCCGGATGGGCAGTTGGCAAAAACAAGCCCGACTTTGTCGGGATGCGGGCCCTTAACCGGCCGGACCTGACGGCAGAGGGCCGCAAACAGCTTGTCGGGCTTCTGACCGATGATGGCATATCGAAGCTTGAAGAAGGCGCGCAGATTGTCCTTGATCCGAACCAGCCGATCCCGATGAAGATGGTCGGCCATGTGACATCGTCCTATCACAGCGAGGCCGCAGGTCGCCCGATTGCCCTTGCCCTGATCGAAGGCGGCCACGGCAAGACCGGCGAAACGGTTTATATCCCGATGCCGGACCGGACGATCAAGGCCACCATCACCGGCACGGTCTTTTACGACCCTGAAAATGCGCGGCTTAAACTTTAAATCCCGACGTCATAGAAGCGGAGATAACGCAATGACTGCACATATCGACCTGTCCAAAGCCGGGATACTGGCCGAAAGCGCCGCCGTGCGTGTAGCACTTCTGCCCCCTGTCGCCCGCTTTTCACTTCGGGCCGCAACGCCCGAACAAAAGGCCCTGTCAAAGGCGCTTGGCGCGCCCCTCCCGGCCAAAATCGGTCAGTGCGGGCGCAAAGGGGATATTGAAATCATATGCCTTGGCCCGGACGAATGGACGATCCTGGCCCCCGAAGATCAGGCCGCGACGATCACCGATGCCTGTGCGGCGATCTATGCCAAAACCCCGCACAGCCTGACGGAAATTTCCGACCGCGAAGTGACCCTGCATATCACCGGACCAAAGGCCAGTGACCTTATCACCATCGGCTGCCCGCGCGACCTTGATCAGCTACCGGTCGGCGAAGCCCGCCGCACGGTTTTTGACGGTGTGTCGGCGGTTCTCTGGCGGGATGGCGAACAGGATTACCGCCTTGATCTTTGGCGTTCCTTTGCCCCGCATGTCATCGCACTTCTGGAAACGGGATGCGCTGAACTGGCGGGCGAATAACGCGATGCCCCTATATGTGCAGAATCCTTCTTGGCTGATTTTGTGCCAAGCCCCCCTTAGCCCTGATAAATCCTGCAACGACCGCCTCGTAAAGGCGGCGCGCCCAGCTCATTGGCTCGGCATCAATCTGCAAGGTGCCGCGCCGTATCATGGGAAAGTCTCCCTGAACCGGGGTGGCTCAAGATTTATCTGAGCCTCCGCATCCTGACGTTTCCTCGATTAGCTTGGATACTCTCCCGTAGACTGAGATCGATCACTCAGGTCAAGAAATCGCAACGAACTGTCTAATCGTGACGACAGTTTCCATAATCTATATTTTATGCCGTGTCGCCGATATCCCAGAACACACCAGCCATCATTTGCAGTGCCTCGCGGCTGAGGCTTTGCAGGATGTGTTCATTCGGCGCATGCTGTGAACATGACGCATAGGAATGCGGCACCCAGACCGTCGGAAGGTTCAGGATATACGCAAATGTATCATTGGGCAGCGACCCGCCAAGATTGGGCAGGATTGCCGGTTTGGTTCCGGTGGTCTTGATGATTGAATCGCGTACACGCGTGACCCACGGATGGGAAGGGTCAAGCCGGGTTGCCCGGAAGAACCCCTTTGCCGAGGGAATGATTTCAACGTCCGTAAAGCCATGTTTATCAAGGTGGCGGCGCAAGGCTGGTAAAATGTCATCCGGATCCGTGCCGACCACATAACGCAACTGGCAATGCGCAATGGCTTCAGGCGCAATGGCATTGACCGGTTTTTCCGGGTTTCCGGCCTTTGCCGCAAGTACCGCAAAGCTGTTCCAGCCATAAACCTTTTCCGCCAGTGACAGGTTTTCCTCGCCCCAGTCAGGGTTGATTGTCGGCCCGGTTTCGGGTTGGGTGATTGCGCAATCCTTAAGGGCTTCCCGGACTTCGTCATTCAGGCTGTCGGGTCGCCATTCCGGCACCTGAATCTGTCCTCGACGATCAACGATGGATGCAATCGCGTGCGAAAGAACAATCATCGGGTCTTTCAGCAAACCGCCCCAGTTTCCCGAATGATGCCCGCCGTCGCGATATTTAAGCGACAGGGCAAAATTGATCGCCCCGCGTGACCCCATGAACATGGTCGGGCGTTCGGCACTCAGGCGCGGACCGTCCGATGCAATCAGGACATCGGCGGCAAACAGATCGCGATAATTGGTAAACAGTTCGGCAAGCCCGGGCGAGCCCGCCTCTTCGCCCATTTCGATGATGACCTTGCAGTTAAAGCCCAAGGCGCCGCGGGTCTGAATGACCGACCGCAGGGCCGCCAGATTAATGCAATGCTGCACTTTGTTATCCGCCGTACCACGCCCGTAAACCCGGTCACCTTCGATCACCAGCTTGAAAGGTTCAAGGCCCTCGCGCCATTCGCCTTCCTGTGCCAAAATCACATCACCATGCCCATAGGTCAGGATGGTCGGCAAATCGTTACCTTCGTGGCGTTCGGCAAACAGGAACGGACCGAAACCGGGTTTGGGATTATCGATGATGCGGGTTTCAAATCCCATATCGCGCACCATCGGAACAATCACATCGGTAAGATAGCCATAAAGCGCTTCGAGATTATCCGGCTTCTGGCTTTCGGTTTTCTGTTCGACCATTCGACGCAGTTCGTCGATGAACTGCCCATCCTCGAAATACCGGGTGACATTTTCAATAGCATCAGCACGCGTTGACATTGATTGATCCTTGTTATTTCCGATAAGCCATCCAATTCCCAAAGGAACGACGGAGCATTTTGTGTTTCACGAACCATCCCGGTTTTCCGCCACCGCATCGCCCCAGGGCGACATGATTTCGGTCATGCCCTGATTGATGTTCCCCTGCCGAAGAACCCCCGCCGGGCAGGCAAAGGCATAGGGGAAAGCGGTCCGGCGCGTGGTCACGCAACGATGGCGTTCCCCAAGGGCCGCAATGATATCGGGAGAAAGACTTTGATCGATGATCACCGTATCGCCGCCGCTGAAATCGACCCGCGCCTGATGAAAGGCATCTTCGAGGGTCATATCGAAATCCATCAGGCAGGATGTCAGTTGCAGAATGGCCGGCAAAATCTTGCGCCCGCCGGATGCCCCGATGGCAAAACGCTTATCCTTGTGCTGACCAATTGCCGGGCAGACATTCATCAAACACCGTTTGTCGGGTGCTAACGAGTTTGGCCGTCCCGGTTCTGGATCGAACCACAGGATCCCGTTATTCATCAAAAGCCCGCTTCCGGGCAGCACGACCTTGGATCCGAAAATGGACAGCAATGTCTGGGTCACCGCGACCATGTTGCCATGTCGATCCGTCACACTGAAATGTGTGGTGCAGGCGGGGGCGCGACTGTCATCAACGTCGCCCATATCACGCAACCGGCGTTCATAGGCCGCCTTAAGCGCATCGACATAGGCCGCATAGGCATCAGCCCCCGGCGACGTCCCCTCAAAATTCTGATGCGACAGGATTTCCAGACATTCCGCAAGGTTTTCACCCGCCGTCATCGCAGCCGGCGTATAGACCGTCCCCCCGCGATAGGATGTCGCCAGCGGATCAGCCAGAACAGCCTGATAGGACTTCATGTCATCAAGCGACAAACATCCCCCGGCGTCCCTGACATCGGCAACGATTTCCGCCGCAAGATCACCTTCGTAAAACTCACGCGCACCTTTATCGGCAATGCGTTGCAGGGTGGCCGCCATCTGGTCAAGATTGATCCGCTTGTCCGAAAGGGCCGTCCATCCGGCAATAGTCGGCCATTGCCCGTCTTCCAGAAAGGTCTCCGCCGCGGTCGGATTTTTGGCAAGTTCGCGGGTACTGGCCGCAATGATAAGGGCGGCATACCAGTCAACAGATAGCCCACCTGATGCAAGCTTTGCCGCAGGCGATACAAGATCACGCCACGGCATGGTTCCGAACCGGTCAAAGGCAAGCCCCATACCGGCAACGGTGCCGGGTACTGCAATCGCTGTTGCGCCAATCTGGTTACGATCCCCGACGACCCGCGCCCATGGGAACAGGTCACCCGCAACGCCTTCGCCCGATAACGGATAATCCGCAACATCAAGCCCGGTGGGGGAACGCATCCCAAAGGTAATGCTATAGGTCCGGTCTTCGTCCGCACGATAGATCATCATCGCACCGCCACCGGCCGGGCCGCTCATCCAGGGTTCGACCACCCCCATGGCAAAGGATGTGGCAATCGCGGCGTCAATGGCATCGCCACCGGCGGCAAGAATGTCTGCCCCGACCTGGGCGCCTAGCTTATGCTGGGCTGCGACCACCCCACCATTTTCGACGGTGACGACGTTTTTACGGACCGACTGCATGTTGGAAAAATTGTCGCGGATCATTGAACCGCCCCTTCGACCAGATGACATTCAACCCGCTTGCCCTGATGCAGGGTCGCCACCGGGGCCTTGGTCGAACAGATATCAATCGCGCGCGGGCAGCGCGGATGGAAATGGCATCCACTGGGCGGGTTGATCGGATTGGGGAATACGGCACCCAATTGCGTATCGGGAACCCCAAGGGACGGGTCCGGCGTCAGAACGGATTCCAGCAACGCATTGGTATAAGGATGATCCGGACCGGCAAACAGCGAAGACGCGTCTGCTTCCTCGACGATACGACCCAGATACATGACCGCCACCCTTGTTGCCAGATGTTCGACCACCGCAAGGTTATGGCTGATGAACAGATAGGTCAGCCCGAATTCATTGCGCAAATCCGACAGCAGATTAAGGATTTGCGACTGAACCGATACATCAAGGGCCGACGTCGGTTCATCGCAGATCACGATCTCAGGTCGCATGATCAGGGCGCGCGCAATCGCCACACGTTGACGTTGCCCGCCCGAAAGCTGGCTTGGATAACTGCGCAAAACCCTTTTGGGCAAACCGACAACATCAAGAATATCGGCGGTCTGTTTATCCCAGTCACGCGGGTCGCCGACCTTGTGCACCCGCAAGGGCAACGAGATGATATCGCCAATGGTCTTGCGCGGGTTCAGCGATGAATAGGGATCCTGGAAAATCGGCTGGATACGGCGCGCCAGATAGGATCTGTCATGGCTGGTGATGTCTTCGCCATCGACCAGAACCCGGCCCTGTGTTGGCGTTTCCAGCCCCAGCAAAATACGCGCAAGGGTACTTTTGCCACAACCGGATTCCCCGACAAGGCCAAGGACTTCGCCCTTTTGCAGTTTCAGCGTCAGTTCATCAACCGCACGAAGATCCTTGCGTTTGCCAAAGATGCCCTGCTTGATCGAAAAAATCTTCGAGACATTCTCAAGTTCAAGAACCGGAACGGACATTATGCTTCCCCCGATTTTGGCTGGTTCATCGACAGGGATGCAGACCTGTCATAATCGTGAACACAGCGATAAAGATGCCCGGCGGGTGAAATCCGGGCCGGTATATCGGACGCACATTGCGCGGTTGCCTCGTCACAGCGGCTTCGGAAAGCACAGCCAACCACATCACCGATAAGAGACGGCACAATACCGGGGATCGAGCCCAGATGTTCGCCAACCGCGGTTTTGCCCGGCACCGGAATGCAGTTCAGCAACCCACGGGTATAGGGGTGCTTTGGTGCATTAAAGACTTTGGCTGCGCTCCCGGCTTCGACCATTTCACCGGCATACATGATGGCAACCTTGTCCGCGATGCGTGCCACCACCCCCAGATCATGGGTGATCAGGATCATCGCCATGTTCAATTCACGTTGCAGATCCTTAAGCAGGCGCAATATCTGGGCCTGAATGGTGACATCCAGCGCGGTTGTCGGTTCATCGGCAATGATCAGATCGGGTTCCCCCATCAGGGCCATGGCAATCATCACGCGTTGGCGCAGACCGCCTGAAAGCTGGTGGGGATATTGTTTCATGCGATTGGACGCCGCCGTGATCCCGACCTTTCCAAGAAGTTCAATGGCCCGATCACGCGCAACCGACTTTGGCACCTTTCGATGAAGCAGCAGGGCTTCGGTCAGTTGATCCCCGATGGTGTAGGCCGGGTTAAGCGAGGTCATCGGTTCCTGAAAGATCATCGAAATCCGGTTGCCACGCAATTTACGCATGTCACGATTGGAGGCCGTTTGCAGATCGATCCCGGCAAAATCAAGGACCTGTGCCGAACGTTTCGCCTGCTTGGGCAGAAGTCCCATGATCGCAAGCGAGGTCAGGGATTTGCCGCTGCCTGATTCACCAACAACACACAAGGTTTCCCCGCGCTTTACATCGAAATCAATGCCGCGCACGGCATGCAGCGTTCCGGCCGCCAGCGGGATATCGACCGTAAGGCCGCGAACAGAAAGAATGTTTTCCATGCTGATGGCCCCTAATTGCGGTTTTCAGGTGCGGAAACGTCGCGAAGACCGTCGCCCAGCAGATTGATCGCCAGAACAAGGATGAACAGCGCGACACCGGGAATGGCAATCATCCATGGCTGGAACAGAAGCATCTGTTTGCCTTCCGAGACCATCAAGCCCCACGAAGGAGTTGGCGGCTGCACCCCGAGACCAAGGAACGACAGGGCCGCTTCAAGCAAAATGGCATGCGCCATTTCAAGCGTCACAATCACAATCAGACTGTTTGCAATGTTCGGCATGATTTCGCTAAATAGGATGCGTTTGGTCGAGCAGCCGATTGCCTTGGCTGCCGTGACATATTCCATTGAGCGCAATTGCAGGGTGGCTGACCGCATCACAACCGCGAACCGGTCCCAAAGCAAAAGGCCAAGAACCGTAATCACGACCTGAAGCGAACCGCCAAACAGCGCAACCACCGCCAGCGCAACCAGAACCACAGGCATCGCAAGACGCACATTGATCAGAAAGGTGACACAGGCATCAACACGTCCGCCAAAATAACCGGCGGCAACACCCATACTGGTGCCGATAATGCCGGAAATCAGGGCCGCAATCGCCCCGATGGCCAATGAAATACGTGCGCCATAAAGCAGGCGCGACAGATAATCCCGCCCAAGATGATCGGTTCCAAAGATGTTATCCCAACTGCCTTTCGCATCCCAGACGGGCGGGACCATCCGGTGCGTCAAATCCTGATGATACGGGTCATAAGGGGCAAGAAGTGGCGCAAAAAGCGCCATCAGGAAGATGGTCAGAAGCACAATGGCACCAAACATCAGCCCCTTGTGACCAAGGACTTTGGTCAGCAGAACCTGTCGTGGTGTAGGGCCGCTCAGGACTGCAGCTTCAACCTTGGGCGCCACTGTGTTGATGGTTTCGGTCGTGTTGGTCATGTCAGCCCACCCTCATGCGCGGATCAAGCCACGCATTCAACAAATCCGACAGGAAGGTGAAGACGATATAGAACATCGAAAACACCAGAATCAGGGCCTGAACGGTAGGCAAATCATTACGCCCGATAGACTCCCATGCCAGATAGCCCGCCCCATGCAGGGCAAAGATCGACTCAACAACAATTGATCCTCCCAGCATGAAGCCCATCTGCACGGCGGCCAGACTGACAACCGGGATGATCGCATTGCGAAGGGCATGCTTGAACATGACCCGGAATTCACCGGCACCCTTGGCGCGCGCGGTACGGACATAATCCGCACCCAGCACGTCAAGCATCCCGGCACGGGTCAGGCGCATGATGGCGGGCATCGCGTAATAGCCCAGCACAATGGTAGGCATCACAAAGTTCTGCCAGCTGTCCGAACCGGAAGGCGGCAGAAGGCGAAGCTTGATACTGAACAGGACAATCAGGACCAGGCCAAACCAGAAACTGGGCATGGCCTGCCCCATGACCGAAAGGAACAGGGCAATCCGGTCAATAATGCTATTGGGGCGAACGGCGGCGGCAACACCCAAAGGCACAGCCGTCAGAAGCGCAAAGGAGATTCCGCATACGCCAAGCAACATCGTGACGGACAGGCGTTCGGCAACCAATTGTGATACCGGCAGCTTGAAGTAATAACTTGTACCGAAATCCCCCCTGATCGCATTGAACATCCATTCGCCATACTGAACGACCCATGGTCGATCAAAGCCGTAATATCTCCTTACAGCTTCGATATCATCGGCATTTGCCGTTTCACCCGCAATAGCCGCCGCAGGATCCCCCGAAAGATAGAGAAGCGCGAAGCTGAGCATGGAGACGGCAAGCGTCACCAGCAAGGCCAAGCCAAGCCTTTTTAACGTATATACCAACACCGTTCTGAACCCCTGATCCGGAGGATTATTTCCAGTTCATCTGGAAGAAGCGCGGAATAGCATCCGTGGTCGGTGCATATTCCAGATCCTTGGTGAACACGTAGTTCGAATTATAGGAGAACAACGGCAACCAATAAGCTTCATCCGCGATACGCTTCAGGGCTTTGGCATAGTATTCCTTGCGCTCCTCGGGATCGACAGAACTGTCGGCAACATCCAGCCATTCCTTGATCTGCTCGTCTTGTGCAGTATCAAGATTGCCAAGTTTGAAATACTGGCTGACGATCGCCGACGCATCATTGATCGAATAGGATCCCCATGTCTGGAACGACATCGGGACGTCGCCCTTCATGTTCAGTTCACGCAGTGCCGAATATTGCAAAAGCTTGAAATTGCTTTTGATACCGACCGCTTCGAGATAGCCCAGCATGGCTTCGGCATATTCGCGATCACGATAGGCATAAAAGTCAATTTCCAACCCGTCCGGATAGCCGGCTTCGGCAAGAAGCTGTTTGGCTTTTTCAGGGTCATAGTCATAGACCGCGACGTCCTGTGCGCAACCAAACTGGGACGGGAAGCACGCCGAATTGACGACACGGGACTTGCCCTTGAGCATCGATGCAACGATGGCTTCGCGGTCAATGGCATGCGAAATTGCCTGACGCACAAGCTTGTTGGTGAACGGGTTGCCTTCACCGCTGCGACCGGCGGCATCAAATTGCAGATAACCGATGCGCATGGTGCTTTCGTTGGCAACCGTGAATTCCCCCATCGCGCCAAGGCTTTCGGCCTGATCTGGCGGCACCTGCCATATCCAGTCCAGACCGCCACTGAACAGTTCGGCGGCCTGCGTGTTGAAATCGGGAATGGTGCGGATATCAAGGCGACCGATATTGGCCTGCCCCTTCGGGCTGTCCTTGTGATAATTTTCGTACTTCTCCAGCACGAAATGCTTGCCCGGCTCGACCGAAACAACCTTGTAAGGACCGGTCCCTACCGGATTAAGTCCCATGCCGGTCGGGCCGGCTTCGGCGTAATATTCGTTGGGGTAAATCGAGACCGGCCCGGCAAGATATTCAATCGCTGCCGGGAATGGCGCTTTCAGATGAATGCGGACCTTGAACTGGTCAAGCTTTTCAGCACTTTCCATCCAGTTGACGTTGCGCTGGGTTTTCACCCCGTTCTTTTCGTCCGCAACCCAGTTCACGGTCGCGACCACATCGTCAGCATCAAAAGGCTCACCATTGTGGAAGGTAACGCCCTGGCGAAGATTGAATTCAAGGGTTTCGTCATCAACCCATTGCCAGTCCGTCGCCAGATTGCCCTGATACTCGCCGGTATAAGGATCCCGATAAACCAGTCCGTCCCAGATCGAGCGTTGCAGGATGACGCCTTCACGCGCCGAGTTGAAATAACTGTCGACATTCTCAAGTTCTTTGGAGAACGCGACATTGAGGGTATCGTCAGCTTTGTTGGCAGCAGCTGTTCCAGCAGCGGCCATGGCGAGGGCAAAGATTCCAGCCCCCTTAAGGATCTGTTTCATTATAGCCTCCTGATATGAATGCCCCGCTTCACAATATTTGCGGCAAGACACATTAGATGTATTTAAAACACCTTGTATTATATTGTAATACAGCGTACTGTATATAACTACGATAAGGCAACTGGAAGCAGCATGTCAACCAGCACGTTTGCCATTAAAAAAAACGAGGAAATGCGACCATGACGGATGCCAAAGCCCGGCAGCAGGACACCCTTTTTGTCACCTCCCTTGAAAAAGGCATGCGGATACTTGAAGCCTTTTCCGAAGATAAAACGGAACTTGGCCTGGCCGACCTTGTAAAGGTTACCGGTCTTGAAAAGAGTGCGGCACAACGATATGCCAACACGCTATACGAGCTTGGATATCTGGAAAAAAATCCGGAAACCCGCCGGTTTCGGCCATCCGTCAAATATCTGGAAATGGCGTACAGTTATCTGTGGGCCGATTATCTGGCACAGCTGGCAATGCCACGCCTGATCGACCTGAGCCGCCAGACCTCACAAACCATCAACATGGCCGAACCAATCGGAACCGACATTATTTATGTCGTGCGCATGCCCAACCACCGCACCAATTTCGGGGCTTCGGCGATTGGCAGACGGGTACCTGCACTTGTCGCCTCTTCCGGGCGTGTCATCCTGAGCCGCCAGTCGGATCAGGCTATCCGTGACGCGGTAAGCAATTGGCCAACCCGGCAATACACCCAGAGAACAACGATGGATCGTGGCGCCATACTCGACAATATCCTGATGGCACGCGAAAAGGGATATTGCACCACACAGGGGCAGGTTTTACCCGATGAAGTCAACGTTGCCGCCCCGATCTGCAGCATTGACGGAATACCGGTTGGCGCCATCCACTGTTCTCTGCCGTCGATCCGCTGGACCATCGAACGTGCAGAAGCGGAAATTGCCCCGCTTGTTGTTGAAGCTGCCCAATCTATTGTGCCATCAAGATAAAATGACCCGACCTTTCGCAATCAGGTGCTGGTGCAGTTGAGTCCAATCCCTGTCATGGCATCTAAAATTCAGAAATTCTGAGATTTTATATTGCCAGGAACACAACACCCCGCCTGGCTTTCGCCGGGCGGGGTGTTGTGTTTTAGGGCATTGTCATATCTCGCAAAGGATCGAGTTATAACAGAAGTGGTTGCGGGGACATGCAATTAACTACGCCCTTTTACCCTCTCAGATGACCTATGACCCTGACTTAAGTTTGGATCAGCGTTCAACCTAGATTTACACGCAACTAATCGCAAATCCAAACGGCACACAGCCCTTCATAGCAATATACTATGTGAATATATTCAAGCAGCATTCGATGCAGGTCGCCGCACGATAGATAGTTCGCAACGCCCCTTCGAAGATTAATCGGTTGCTGCAGATATAAATTCGGCAAATTACCTAAAGGGAGCTTTCAACCTTAAGCAGCAACTTCCCGCATAACTTTGATTAACGCCGATTTTTCTTCGAAACCAACGCCGGGAATTTCGGGCAACCCGACATACTCATCTTCGACCGCAATACCATCGGCAAAACCGCCGAAAGGCTGAAAGACATCGGGGTAGCTTTCATTCCCACCCAGATGCAGCCCTGCTGCAATATTCAATGACATCTGATGTCCGCCATGCGGCACCACCCGACGAGATGACCAGCCAAGGTCTTTCATGACATCAAGCGTTCGCAAATATTCAACAAGCCCGTATGAAAGCGCACAATCGAACTGTACCCAATCGCGATCCGGGCGCATGCCGCCATGGCGCAGCAAATTGCGCGCATCCTGATGGGAAAACAGGTTTTCGCCAGTTGCCATTGCACCCTCGTAATGGTCGGCCAACTCCGCCTGCAGTGCGTAATCCAGCGGATCGCCAGCCTCTTCGTACCAGAACAGGCCATACGGCTTCAGTGCCTTTGCATAGGCCACTGCAGTTTCCAGATCGAACCGACCATTGGCATCAACAGCCAGATATTGCCCATCCCCGACAATGTCTAGAACGGCATCAATACGGCGCAGGTCTTCATCAAGGGATGCCGCACCGATCTTCATTTTCACGACCTTGTAACCACGATCAAGATAGCTTCGCATTTCATCCTGAAGCTGTTTGTGATCCTTGCCCGGATAGTAATAACCACCTGCGGCATAGACCCAGACCTTCTTGTCTGCAACACCACCGTGATAGCGATCCGCCAGCAATTTCCAAAGCGGCACACCGGCGATTTTCGCCACTGCATCCCAAACCGCCATATCAATGGTCCCGACCGCGACCGAACGTTCACCATGCCCCCCGGGTTTTTCGTTGGTCATCAGTGTTTTCCAGATCGCAAACGGATCAAGATTATCATTTTCCCGGTCGATCAGGCTTTCGGGAACGGCTTCAAGCACACGGTTGATAAAACGGTCGCGCATCAGCGCACCCTGCCCATAACGGCCATTGGAATTAAATCCGTAACCGATTACCGGCTTGCCGTCGCGAATGACATCGGTCACCACCGCAACGACTGAACAGGTCATCTTGGAAAAATCGATATAGGCATTGGCAATCGGCGACGCGATTGATGCGGTCTTTTCACGGATATCAACAATGCGCATGACGGCTTTCATCCCTGTATGGTGGGTTTTGTTTGAATAGCTTGATAATACAGTTTGCAATCGGGGCAAAACCAATGCCAATCTGGTCTTTGGTTATACCGAAACGGCATTACAAAATGGAACTTCGCTGGCTTGAAGATTATCTGGCGCTCGCCGAAACACTGAACTTTTCGCGGGCATCGGAAATGCGTCACATCACGCAACCCGCGTTCAGCCGCCGCATACGGGCGCTTGAGGATTGGGTTGGCACGCCGCTATTTTCAAGAACCACCCACGTCGTTACCTTAACTCCGGCAGGAGAACATTTTCGTATTCATGCCGAAGCATTGGTAAGGCAATCCCATCAGTTGCGCCGCGACACACATGAAATCGGCCAAAGCACAAAATCCGGACTGACTTTTGCCGCCACCCACGCGCTGTCCTTTACCTTCTTTCCCGGCTGGGTCAGAAGGTTTGACGATATGCTGACAATGGGAACATTCAACCTTGTGTCGGATAGTCTGGAACGGTGCGAACAATTCATGCTGCGCGGCGATGCGCAATTTCTGCTGTGCCATTATCATCCCGCCATGGGAAGCGCGCTTGATGATACCGGCTTTGTCCGTATCAAGATCGGGCAGGATATCCTGATCCCGATGTCTACCGCCGCCCCGGATGGCACGGCCAAATGGCAACCCGATCGCGATACCAACATTCCCTGGCTGGCTTACAGCACGCAATCGGGGCTTGGCCGCATAGTTGCTGCCGAAGAAGCCCCAAAACATGCAAAGCTCGGATCAAAGGCCGGGTTTACATCGCATCTGGCCGCAACCTTGTTATCGATGGTCAAAGCAGGTGCGGGGATCGCCTGGCTACCCCGAACGCTTGCCGCATCGGAACTGGAGGATGGCAGCCTTGTTCCGTTTGGCGGACCGGATTTGCAAATTCCGGTTGATATTTGCCTTTTCCGCCCGAAAGCACGGCAAAAGCCCCTGGTCGAAAAGTTCTGGGAAAATGTCTTGGAAAAGGACTGAATGCGTCAAAGGAATGACCTGCCGGCACCCCCAGGCGCCAGCAGGTCATTGGACCGGCGTCAGGCGAATTACAGTGTCAGGACCGCATCCGCAATTGCCTTGCCGCAGGTAACAGTATCTGCCTTGCCCTTAAGGTCCCCGGTCCGCAGATTTTCATCAACCAGCACCGTTTCGATAGCCCTCATAATCCCGTCATGGGCATCCTTGTGACCAAGATGTTCAAGCATCATCGCACCGGCCCAGATTGTGCCAATCGGGTTGGCGATCCCCTTGCCTGCAATATCGGGGGCGGAACCATGAACCGGCTCGAACAGCGACGGGAATTTACGTTCCGGGTTGATGTTGCCTGACGGCGCAATACCGATGGTCCCGGTACAGGCAGGTCCTAGATCAGACAGGATGTCGCCAAACAGATTGGATGCCACCACCACATCAAAACGATCCGGGTTCAGGACAAAATGGGCGGTCAGGATATCGATATGGTATTTATCCCAGCTGATATCGGGATAGTTTTTTGCCATTTCGACAACCCGTTCATCCCAATAGGGCATGGTAATTGAAATACCATTCGATTTTGTTGCCGATGTCAGCCGTTTACGTGGGCGTTTCTGTGCCAGATCGAAGGCATACTTCAGGATACGGTCGACCCCGATGCGTGACATGACCGTTTCCTGCACGACAATCTCGCGATCCGTATCCGGATACATTTTCCCGCCGATCGAAGAATATTCACCTTCGGTGTTTTCGCGCACGACATAGAAATCGATGTCACCGGGCTTTCGCCCGACCAGCGGCGAGGGAACACCGGGCATCAGACGCGCCGGACGCAGACTGACGTACTGGTCGAAATCACGGCGAAACTGAATCAGTGACCCCCAAAGAGAAATATGGTCAGGCACCGTATCGGGCCAGCCAACAGCCCCAAAAAAGATCGCGTCATGATTGCCGACCTGCTCTTTCCAGTTGTCCGGCATCATCTGGCCATGCCTGCGGTAATAATCGCAGGACGAAAAATCGAAATGATCGAAATGCAGGTCAATCCCGAATTTCTTGCTTGCGGCTTCGAGGACGCGCACACCTTCGGGCATGACTTCGGTCCCGATGCCATCTCCCGGAATGACCGCAATTTTTTGTGTTCTATTCGACATAAGCGTTTCCTTGATCATCGTTTATCTGTCAGCAGTTTCATCTGTTCAACCGGTTACAAGTACCGCACGGAAATCGTTAACATTGGTCAGGGTCGGGCCGGTGACGATGCTGTCGCCAAGTCGTTCGAAAAAACCATGCCCGTCATTTTGCGCAAGGACGTCGCCAATACGGATCCCCAATGATTTCGCCCGTGACAGGGTGCCTGGCGCGATAAAGGCACCGGCAATTTCTTCGATCCCGTCAATACCGTCGGTATCTCCTGCAACGGCATGAATTCCGGCTTCGCCATTCAGCATTGCCGCAAGCGACAGCAGAAATTCCACATTGCGCCCGCCTCGGCCGTTGCCACGCACCGTCACGGTTGTCTCCCCGCCTGATAACATCACGCATGGAACGGTAAAAGGTTGCCCGTAACGGACCACCTGACGGGCGATACCCCCGATTACACGCCCGACATCGCGAGCTTCGCCCTCTATGGCATCTCCAAGGAGATGGGCAGAAACTCCATGTTCTCGCGCAACCCGTGCCGCTGCCTCCAGAGCCATTTGTGGGGTCGCAATTAACCTGGTCTCGGCCCTTGCCAGACGCTGATTCCCCGGCTTTACGGTTTCGCCTTCACCCGATAGCAAAAGATCGCGAACATGCCCCGGCATATCGATGTCATAACGCGTAAGGATCGCCAAGGCATCAGCACAACTTGTCGGATCTGCAACAGTCGGCCCGGATGCGATATCCAGCGGATCATCCCCGGGCACATCAGAAATCGCCAGCGTCACCAGACGGGCCGGATAGCAGGCCGCCGCCAACCGCCCGCCCTTGATTGCCGAAAGATGGCGGCGTACGCAATTCATCTCGCTGATATTTGCGCCCGATTTCAAAAGCGCGCGTGAAATATCCTGCTTCTCCGGCAATGTTACCGGCGATAACGGGTCAACCATCAAGGCCGATCCGCCCCCCGAAATCAGGCAGATCACCAGATCATTCTCGCTTAGCCCCGAAACGAGTTTCCGAATACGCCTTGACGCATCAACACCGGCGACATCCGGAACCGGATGGCCTGCTTCGATGACGGTGATTTTTTCCGTCGGCACGGCGTGACCATAACGGGTCACGACAATACCTTCGAGCGGCCCGGCCCAATGTGCCTCAACCGCACGGGCCATTTTGGCAGCCGCCTTGCCTGCGCCAATCACGATCGTACGCCCGTCTTGCGGCGGGGCAGGCAAAAAACGCGGAACGCAATGATCCGGATCCGCGGCACGGATGGCCGCATCAAACATTTCACCAAGCAGGGCACGTGCCCTGGCATCGTTGAAAATACCGGACATTGTACGTTCCGCCATTGTCATGCCCCGATCAACGATTGTCGCCATGAATGGCCGCAATCACGGCATCGGTCACCTGACGTGTCGTCGCCTTGCCGCCAAGATCAGGCGTATGCAGCAACGGATCGGCTGTAACGCGTTCCACAGCACGCATCAGACGCGCCGACGCTGCCACCTCGCCCAGATGGTCAAGCATCATGACCGCACTCCAGAAAGTCGCCACCGGGTTGGCAACCCCTTTGCCGGTGATGTCGAAAGCCGAACCATGGATCGGCTCGAACATCGAGGGGAACTTTCCTTCGGGATTAAGGTTTGCCGTTGGCGCAATACCAAGCGACCCGGCCAGCGCCGCTGCAAGGTCCGACAGAATATCGGCATGCAGGTTTGTTGCAACGATGGTATCAAGCGTTTCGGGACGCAGGGTCATGCGCATTGTCATGGCATCGACCAGCATCTTGTCCCATTGCACATCGGGATATTCTGCGGCAACTTCGGCGGCGATTTCATCCCACATGACCATGCCATTGCGCTGGGCATTTGATTTGGTAACCACCGTCAGTTGCCTGCGCTTGCGTGACCGTGCCAGATCAAAGGCAAACCGCATGATACGCGTGACACCCGCCCGGGTGAAAATCGAAACTTCGGTTGCAACCTCTTCGGGCAGCCCGACATGCGAACGCCCCCCCTGTCCGGCATATTCGCCTTCAGAATTTTCACGGACGATCACCCAGTCAAGCTCGCTTTGTTTCACATTGCGAAGCGGGCTTTCGATCCCCGGCAGAATGCGGGTTGGCCGAACATTGGCGTATTGGTCAAATGGCTGACAAATCGCAAGCCTCAAGCCCCAAAGCGTCACATGGTCCGGTACATCCGGAGCGCCGACAGCACCGAAATAGATGGCATCATGGTTCCGTATCTGCTCGCGCCCGTCAGCTGGCATCATGACACCATGTTTCTTGTAATAGTCCGACCCCCAGTCGAAGCTATCGAACATCATTTTGAACCCGCCATCGCGCTTTGCCAGCACGTCAAGAACTTCGACACCGGCCGCAACAACCTCTTTACCGATCCCGTCGCCCGGGATGGCAGCAATACGATAAGTCTTCATGATCAGTCTCTTGGTTAGCAGTTAACTTTGAAAATTCAGGCTCGTATGCCCCTAGAACAGCAATCCCGCTGGCATGCGAATCAACAAGACATCCGCCATCAGCCAATACAGGCCGGTCACGATTGCAAATCCTGCGAGTGTTTCGACGATAATGCGTTTGGCAGGCATGTCTTCGTAACAGGACACCCTGGCCAGCGACAGAAAGGCCAGAATGGCCGCCACCCAGAAACCGGTCAGCGGAATGGCCACGACCCAAAAGCCCATCACAACAATCAGGGCAATACGCCGCGAAACCGATTCACCTGCCTGATCTCCACTCTTTGCACCTGCAGGTTTACGCAACAGGTTCATGGCAAAAAGGACAATCGAAAACACAATCAGCGCGGCACAGATCGTTATCGGAAAGACTGAACCCAACGGGGACATTTCCGATGTCTGCGTGATGGCCCAAACAGCCATCAGCACCAACAGAACAACAATCCCCATACCTGCGGTGTCGCGTGGCTTTGCAATGACACCTTTCAGGTGTGCCACCGGATTGATCACAGGCTCCGACAGGGCCGCTTCATCGGCTTTTGCTGTCTCACCGTCCGTTTCGGCATAATTTTTTGCCGCAGCAACCGCGCGCTTGCGGGCTCTCTCCTTGCGATTGCCAAACAGCACCGGGTAAAGCAGCGTGAACGCCGCCAATGTAACAATGGCAAGGCTGATTGGACGGCCAAAGAACATGCCGGCAATATTGCTGGTCGCATTCCCGATCAGATAGGACTGAACAAACCCCTGTTCGGCAATCTGACCCAGCACAAGGCCCAGCACGATGGGCGAAGGTGCAAAACCGTACCGGTTCAAAATCCAGCCAATGACCCCCAGCGCCAGCATCATCTGAACATCATGCAGGTTGCTGTGGATCGCAAAACTGCCAACGACCGTCAGAAAGGCAATGGTCGGAACCAGAACGGTCTTGGGGATCGAGGCAATCGACTTATAGGCATAACGCCCGATCAAAAGCCCTGCGGGCAACATCAGTGCGGTTGCAATCAGCAACCCGAAGATAAAAGTGTAAACAATCTCGCCCTGCTGCGCGAAAAGGGTCGGGCCGATCTTGATACCCTGTACCAGCAATGCACCGAGGATCACCGCGTCGGGTGGCGTACCGGGGATACCCAGCACCAGTGTGGGAATAAACCCGCCGCCCACTGTGGCGTTGTTTGCCGATTCAGTCGCGATAATACCGTCCGGCGCCCCGTTACCGAATTCTTCCGGCGTTTTCGACGAACGGCGCGCCTCGGAATAGGAAACCAGCCCTGCTATCGATCCACCAGCACCCGGCAAGATACCGATAATGGTTCCGATAACGGAACTGCGAATGACGTTGAACTTGCTTTTCCAGGCAATCCCGAACGCTTCGAACAAACGAATGCCGCGGTTCCCCTGCTCTACTTTCAGATGCGGATCAGGCGTTGCCACCAGATCAATCAGAACCGGAATGCAATACAGGCCGATCAGTGCGGAAACGATATCGAACCCGCCCAAAAGCATCTGGGTATCCATCGTAAAGCGGATATCGCCCCCAACAACAGCCACGCCAACCATCGCCAGCATCAGACCGATACAGCCACCGATAAGCCCCTTAAGCGTATTACCGACCGATAACGCCGAAATCAGGGTCAGGCCAAATATTGCCAGCCAGAAATATTCCGGCGGACCGAACGCCAGCGCCACCTTTGCCAATGGCGGCGACAGCAACAGCAGGAATATCCCGCCAACCAGACCGCCGAAAACCGAGGCAAGCGTGGCAAGAGTTATGGCAAGGTTGCCATCGCCGCGCTTGGCCATCGGGAAGCCGTCAAAGGTTGTTGCAATCGCAGACGGGGTGCCCGGTGTATTGACCAGAATCGCGGCGAAGGCACCACCATAGATGGCGCCGGTATAGATCGCACCGAGCGCAATCAACCCGGTCGCCGGGTCCATTGTGAAAGTAAATGGGACCAGAACGGCCACCGCCATGGTTGCCGACAATCCCGGCAGGGCACCAATAATGGTACCAAGTACAACGCCGCCAAGCGCCATCAGGATATTAAGCGGCGTCAGCGCGCTGAGAAAATAGCCAAGCAATTCCATGGCGATGGACTTTCCTTTCCCTTCCGGTTACGGATTAACGATTGGCAATACCAAGCTTTTCGCCAATTGCACGGTATTCGGCCTTCTTCTCGGCCATGAATTCCGGCATTTCCTCATAGGGAATATCGGTCAGCACGAAACCGGCATCTTCCATCTGTTTGATGAATGCCGGGTCTGCGTTGATCTCGCCGATAATATCGGAAAGTTTCTTGCGAATATCCTCCGGGGTCGAAGCAGGAACAGCAATACCGCGATAAGCACCGCCCACAAGATCGATACCGAGTTCCTTGAAAGTCGGAACATCCGGGAATGCCTTCACACGTTCGTCCGCAGCAACGGCAAGCATGCGCATACCCTCGCTATTGTTCACGCCCGACGTGACATAGTTGAAACCGGCGGTCGTCTGACTGCCCAGGATCGCCGTCACGGCCGGACCGGTACCGCTGAACGGAACATAGGTGGTAGTTACGCCGGCCAGTTCGTCGAACTGTTCCTTGGCAATGTGATTCGAGGAATTCGAACCCGAACCGGAGAATGTCACAACTCCCGGATTGGCCTTGGCATGTTCGATCAACTGCTGAAGATCCTGAAACTCGCTGTCAGCCGGGACAAAAACCGCATCCGGAGTGTAATGGAAGAAATAGACATGCGTCAGGTCATCGGTTTCATATCCGACATCCTTTTCCATGGGCTGCAGGATCGTGTGCGGCAGGTTGGTACCCATGATCGTATAGCCGTCGGCTTCCATACCGTTAAGCTGCGACCAAGCCTGCGCCCCGCCAGCGCCGGCCATATACTGGATTACGGCTTGCTGACCGGTCAGTTTTTCAAAGAAAGGTTGCTGAAAACGCGCGGAAATGTCGGACTCGCCACCCGCATTGAACGCAATGATATAGTTGATCGTTTTTTCCGGATATTCTGCAAAAGCTGGCGTGGCAAAGAATGACGCAGCAACCGCAGCCGCAATAGCAAACTTACGCATTGATATTCCTCCCGTATGGTTTGGATCACCAGTTTTTCTATGAACCGGTGCCGGAAAGGCAAAACAGGAAATTCCCTGTCAGCATTCCGGTCATTTTCCCTGATATCTGAACCGGGCGGTTGAGATGCTCGCTGTAGGACACAAGCTGCTTTGTTGTTCGATGAATTGCCCGCCAGACACAAGAAGTGTAGATTTTTTATTAAACGTGACTAATGCCAATCTGGCCTTTGGTTATACCAAAACGGCATTACAAGATGGCGTTTTGCCAACTTGGGGATCATCTGCCGATGGCCAAAAATGACACCGCAACTGCAAGAGCAAACTTACGCATTGATATTCCTCCCGTATAATTTGGATCACCGGCTTTTCTGTGAACCGTCGCCAGAAAGGCAAAACAGGAAGCTCCCTGTCAGCATTCCGGTATTTTCCCTGATGTCTGAACCGGGCATTGCCATGCTTGCTGTAGGATGCAAGCTGTTTTGTTGTTCGATGAATTGCTCGCCAGACACATGAAGTGTAGATTTTTTATTCAATCAGTATAATTTCTGATTTCTCATTTCATTATGTCGCGGAGGTTAATAATGACAACCGATAGCGATCTGGGTTTTTTCGTTCTGCTGGCACGGAAGGGAAATTTATCCGCGGCCGCTCTTGAACTGAACCTGTCCCCACCGGCAGTCAGCAAACGACTGGCCAAGCTTGAAGACAGGCTTGGTGTAAGGTTGATGAACCGTACAACGCGCCGCATCAGCCTCACCAGCGAAGGCGAGGCCTATTTCCAAAGCGCCATTCAGATCATGCGCGATATTGAAGAACTGGAACAACGCGTTTCCAATGCCCGCGAAACGCCCAGCGGACTATTGCGCATCAATGCAACCTTTGGCTTCGGGCGTGAATATGTCGCGCCGGTAATATCGGAATTCTCCCACCTCTATCCCGAAGTGGAAGTACAGCTGGTCCTGAGTGACGCCCCTCTGAACATGGTGGAAGAAGGTTTTGACCTGACAATCCGGTTCGGGGGAATGCCGAACTCCCGGCTGCGCGCGCGCAAACTGCTCCGCAACCGGCGGTTTTTATGTGCGGCTCCCGACTATCTTGATCGATATGGTACGCCGAAACGTCTCTCAGACCTTTCAGTACATAACTGCATTATTTTGCGCCAGTACAACGAAAGCTATGATTTGTGGAAGCTGCAACGCGGGCAGGAATCAGAAACCATCAGGGTCCACGGCACGCTCAGCAGCAATGACGGGGAAATTGCCCTAAGCTGGGTCCTTGCTGGCCACGGCATCATGATGCGTTCCGAATGGGATATCGCCCGGCATGTCAAAGCTGACAAGCTACGACTTGTGCTCCCTCAATACGCACAAGTTGATGCGGACATTTATGCAGTCTACCCCGAACGTCACAATCTTTCGGCAAAAGTCAGAATATTCATCGACTTCCTGCACAGGAAATTGCTCGAAGGCTCAAGCGTTGGCTTTGATCAACCCTGAAATGTTCCCCATCCCGGCTTTGATGACCCCGTCAGAATAACCGCCCCGATATCACGATCATCCGACAACCACCGAGGCCCGGACACACCTTGGGCGTCTGCCATCCTCGCCAACAGACGGCCTTCGGGCCCACGACCCGCTCCGGTCACTTTCGGCAATGGCGGCCTTCCCGCAACCGATGGAGCCCGGACACACTTCGGGCGCATGGTCCCCACCGGCTCACCGTCGACGGGCCACAGCTCAATGCTGCCCCCTGCTGCCATTGCTGCCGCTCCCGGCAGATTTAACGCTCCCTCCTCGATAAGACGCACCTCTCCCGTCATGACAAATGACCGGGTTAGCCCTCTTAGTCCCCTTACAAAATGCCCCCGTAATGGCTCCGCCATCCACCGATCAATATCCTGCGGAGTACCCCGCCGTTCTGTCTGTATCTTTGCCGCCGCATCCTGATCACCTCTTTCATCTGGCCCCAAACGCAAAAACCCGCAGAGCCTACAAGGCTTTGCGGGTTTCGGTCTGGGCGCTTTTGTCCCGTTGATTTTTCTCTTATGTCATAAACAAAAGAACAAATCAAGAACTTTCTGAAAAATATGAAAACTTTATATACGCGCCAAGGGCTACCCCCAATTCGCACGCCTGAAATTGACGATCGAAATCTGGTTCCTCATAGGAAAGGAAATTATCGTATAGCAGGGTTTGAGTGATCAGGAATGAAGAAGTTATTGCTCGGTTTTTCTGATTAACGGTCGGGGATCGATCACCTGAACACTTAATTGACGGCATATTTTACCTTCTTTGCATCGTAGCGCAGAATATTTTAATTGCGAATGATTATTATTTTTGATAACTCAGCACATATCCGGTCATTACAGTCAGGTTCCCGGTTTGGCAATAACCGACATCAAAACGCTGTTCCTTTCCCATCAAAGGGAATTGCAGATTTATCTCACTCGCCTGTTACGCGACGCCGATATTGCTGTGGATTTGACCCAGGAGACATTCCTGCGGGTTACTGAACATGCCCGGCAGAATAAATCGAATGATGTGACGCATGTACGCTCCTACCTGTATCGGGTGGCCCACAATCTTGCCGTGGACCATGTTCGTGCACAAAAGCGTAACCCCGTGAATCGGGCTGATGACAGCAATCTGGGAACGATCCCCCATAATGCTCCCTCGCCAGAACAAATTGTCGGCGATCAATCTGAACTTGATTTCGTGCGACGTGCCCTTGATGAACTTCCCGAAAAGACGCGCAATATCTTTGTGTTGGTGCGCGTAGAAGGGCTTACCTATCATCAGGCTGCGAAGAGACTTGGTATTTCCGACAGTTCGGTCCAAAAGCATATTGCCCGTGCCATTACCCACGTCATGGCACGGCTGGGCAAGAAAGGTACGTGATCTGGTGCAAAAATTTTTAGCCTTTTCTTGTACTCTGAACGTCCTACAGTTATGGACCAAATGAAACAGCGGTTTTCGGGCGTGGATCAGTAACGTGAATCAAACGCAACAAACAAAGGAAAGCATTGATCTTTGTGCAGCCAACTGGGTTGCGCGGATGATTGACGGCGGCCTGAATGATGCAGAACACGAAGCTCTTGATGCCTGGCTTGCACAATCCCGTTCCCACCAGCAAGCATTCGCCGATGCCAATCACGCACTTGCGATGATGGATGCCAGTCTGTTTTCTGACGGCGTAAATGCGGCGCAAAGCTCTATGCATGAGGCAGACAGGCAGAACACGCAAATCCGGCCATTTACGGTAATTACAGGCAAAGGCCAAAAAACGCCTCGCACAGGTATCGGAAAATGGGCCGCGATTGCGATGGCAGCCTGTCTGCTCATCGCACTGTTTTCCGGCAGGGTGCTGATGGGTGATCCGGCTTTGGTCTGGGGGGCAGATTATCATACTGCACCAGGCGAAATCAGGACGGTCACCCTCGACGATGGCAGCAAGATAACACTTGGTCCCAATAGTGCCATTGACGTCAAGTTCAGTGAACAGGAACGACGGATCGAAATTTTGACCGGCCTCGTCGACTTTCAGGCAGTTCCGATGGAGAATGCCGGTGATCGTCCCTTCGTCGTGTCCACCGGCGACGGTATCGCACGCGCTTTAGGGACCCGTTTTGTCGTCGACAAATTCGATGATTATGCGTCGGTCTCCGTATTGCAACACAGCGTGAAAGTCAGCCTGACAAACGGCGCGTCCCCCACAAAATCGCTCGTTCTGAGCCCCAATGAGGCTGTCAGATACAGCCGATATTCACTTGAAGATATCTATCCCTTCAATTCAGACCGCGTTCTGAGCTGGCAAAAGGGCAAGCTGATCTTCGACCGGGTTACCTTGCGTGAAGTGGTTGCCGAGTTTTCCCGCTATCAGCATGGAAAAATCCTGATCGCCAATGAAGCCGTTGCACGGAAGCTTGTCAGCGGTGTTTTCGACATGAGCGATCCACAAATCGGACTGGATCTGATTGCGACAGAGCTCTCCATCCGCAAGGTTTCCATCACACCGCTGCTGACATTCCTTTACTAAATCGGACACCCAGTCTTCCCGAAAAGCCGCATTTCGGCCATTTTTCGACCTTCTCCCTGAAGAAAATCAAAAAAATAGAAATTTATCTTACTGAATCAGAATGCAAATCCCGTCTCACCTAACATCAGCAAATGCAAATCATTTGCGTTATTAAGAAAATATCGAAGATGGGGGTCTGCATAATGCAGGTAAATAAAGCCGGCAAAGCCCGGTTGGCAAAAGGTTTGGCATATCAGTTGATATGTGGTGCAAGTTTGTTTGCACTTGCTGCCGGGTTGATCGTTACGGGGGTTCCAGCCACGGCGAAAGCACAACAGGACAATACGTCGGTAAGCAGTGCAACACCGATGGAATTTTCAATCCCGTCACAGGACCTTAATCAGGCGCTGTTGACTTTTGCCGATCAGGCAAATTTGCAATTGTTCTACGATCTGGACCGTGTCGACGGTTTGCAAAGTTCGGAACTGGAAGGCAGTTACACGCCTTCTGATGCACTTAAAGTCCTGCTGCTGGGTAGCGGCATCACCTATCGGTTCACGGGCGAGAGCACTGTTTCCCTGTCAAAGATGGAAACTTCCGATGTTGATGCGTCGACGGTTGTTGATCCGGTCTATGTCGAAGCAAATGCACAAAGTTCAAGCGAACTGGCGCATGGTTACGTCGCAACGACCAGCAGTTCGGGAACCAAAACCAGCACTCCCCTGATCGAAACCGCCAAAAGCATTTCGGTCGTGACCGAGCGGGAAATTGAAGACCGCGCAGTCGCCAGCATTGAGGATGCAGTCGCCTATGCCGCAGGTGTCGTAACCAATAATTACGGCTATGATCCACGCTTCGATCAGGTCTATGTCCGTGGCTATCCGGTTCATATCTATGGCGATTATCGTGACGGCCTGCGGCAGATGACAGGTGTTTACGCAACCTTCAGAACCGAACCTTATAGCCTTGAACAGCTTGAGGTCGTGAAGGGACCAACGGCGGCACTATATGGTCAGACGACACCCGGCGGCTTGCTAAATAGCGTCACCAAACGCCCGCACAAAGATGCCAAAAACAACGTCTATGGACGTTTCACCGACACGGAATCCTATGAAGGCGGTTTCGACTACAATCTGGATATCAGCGAGAATGGCGAATGGGCTTCGCGATTTGTCGGCATGGCGCGTTATGGCGAAACAAGCAATGACATCCAGGATGATCGCCAGATGTTCTCGCCAACCATTCGCTGGCAACCCAATGAGAACACGGACCTGACCGTTTATACCCTTTTACAACATGACGAAACCGATGCATCTGCGACATTGCTGAACCTGAATGGCGAAGTCCTTGACTATCGTACCAGTGACGCGGATTACGACTATCAGAAACAGGATCAGCTTCAGGTCGGATACGATCTGACTCATGACCTGAACAATGCACCGATCACCTTGGCGCAAAAAGCACGGTTCGGCTATTTTGACCTCACGGCCCGCTATCTCACCGGGGGCGTTGCCGGGGCTGGCTGGAATCCTTCTGACGCCAACGAATATCGACGCGTGGCGCAGGCCGTCCAGGAAACGCTCTGGAGCGCACAGGTCGACAATCAGGCAATTACCAGCTTTGAAACCGGAGAGGTTTCTCATGAATTGCTGACCGGTCTGGATTTAATGTACTCGAAATCCGATTATCGATTTGGTTCAAGTGCGGTGCTGAGCGACTACAGCTTCTATCTTGATGACCCAAACAGATCGATTTCCGGCAGCACGCCTGCCTACACGACATTGGATGATGTTACTTATAACCAGACAGGCGTCTATGTTCAGGATCAGCTGGAATACGGAAACTGGCATTTCAATGGTGGCGTTCGTTTTGACTATGCAGAGCGCAAACGCATCAGCCGCCTGACAAATACCGGCTCAACAGACTACAACACCGCAACGACTTTTAATGCCAGCGCACTTTACGCGTTCGATAACGGTGTATCGCCCTATGTCAGTTGGGGCACTTCATTCCTGCCAAGTACCAGTCAGGATATCGACGGCAAGATGCTCACCCCGACCGAAGGTGAACAATATGAAGTTGGCGTCAAATACGAACCAATCGGGTTCGATAGTTTAGTCACCGTATCTGCCTATCGGCTGACCGAGGATAATGTTGCCCGCTATGCAGGCTACAGTGCCACAATTGGTTCGTATTATGAGCCTATCGGCAAGCTTGAATCTCGCGGGCTTGAAATCGAAGGCAAGGCAAATATGACCGAAAGCCTGAGCCTTGTTGCAAACTTTGCCTATAACAATGCCAAGATCGTCAAAGGCTCCTACCGTGGCAACACCCCTCTCGTAACGCCGGAAAAAACCGCATCGACATGGGTGGATTACACTTTCCATAACGGACCACTTAGTGGCTTGGGACTTGGAGCTGGCGTTCGCTACATCGACTCAAGCTATGCCAACTATACCAACACCAGCAAGAACAAGTCTTACACACTGCTTGATGCCGCAATTCGATATGACTTCGGTGCAGTCAGCGACAAGCTTGAAGGCCTGACACTCGCCATCAACGGCACCAACCTTGCCGACAACAAAGCCGACATTTGCAACAACGGATACTGCTACCAGAACGAAGGGCAGACCATTGCGGCAACATTAAAATACGACTGGTAACCACGCATCCCGGGGCGCAATACCGCGCCCCGGGTCCGTTTTCCGCAATCCGCGTCCAACGCGGATTTTCTGCGTTTCCAAGAAACTGGTTCATCGCCATGGATTTATCTGATCGCCCCGCCGTTCTTGCCATGCAGGACGCCCATTTCCAAACAGCGGAGGGCTCAATCCTTCTTAAGGAAGTCTCCGTCACATTCCGGGCGCACAGCCTAACCGCGATTGTAGGCCATAACGGCTCTGGCAAATCCACGGCCCTTAAAATGCTGGCTGGGCTGAATAAACCGTCGGGGGGTAGAATCACTCTTTATGGTGAAGACATTGCAAGCTTTGACACACGCGGATCTGCAAAAAATGTCGCCTATCTGGCACAGGATCCCGGCGACGGCGCAGATTATACCGTCGAGGAACTGGTCGCTCTGGGACGATATCCCTGGCACGGACCATTTGGGCGATTAAAGGATCACGACAAACGGGCAATCGAACGTGCCATTGCTCTGACCGGGCTGGAACCATTACGTCAACGTGCCGTCTGCACCCTGTCTGGTGGAGAACGGCAACGTGCATGGATCGCAGTCACACTGGCCCAGCAAGCACCTTGTCTGCTTCTCGACGAGCCAATTTCAGCACTCGACCTTGCTCATCAATATGAAATCCTTCTTTTGCTTGAAGAACTCAGCAAGCAAGATGGTTTATGCATCATCGCCGTTTTGCACGATATCAATCTGGCTGCGCGCTTTGCCGATCAAATCGTTGCCTTGAAAGATGGCCATCTGATTGCGGATGGCCCCCCTCGAACCATTATGCAACCCGACATGCTGCGCGACATTTTCGGCATCGACATGCTTGTCCAGCCCCATCCAACCAATGGGCATCCTCTTGCCTTGGCCAATGTGTGACGGGACGAATTTCAATGCATAAACCAATCCCTTTATATTCACGCCGATCATTCCTGCGCCTTGTCACGCAGGCATCAATTATATCAGGGTGCGGTTACGCTTTATCCGGCCTGATGGCAAATACAACATCAGCGGCAATTCCCAAACGCATCGTGATCGCAGACGGCGCAATCAGCGAAACCGCACTGGCAATGGGGATTGTTCCCATAGCTATGGCCGATATTCCGGGTTATCGGGTATGGGTGCAGGAACCGGCAGTTCCGGACAGGGTCATTAACCTTGGCGCACGTTTTCAGCCAAACCTAGAACGTCTGGCACAGCTTAAACCTGATCTGATCCTGACCAGCAGCTTCTATGCCAATCAATATGCCAGCCTGCGTGATCTGGCACCGATTGAGAAGATCGACATTTACAGCAACAGCAAAACCCCGCTTTCAAATGCAATTGCCGCAGCACGCAAAATTGCCGACGTCACCGGTCACCCGACCGCCGCCGATAGACTGGTTGCGGAAACAACCGCGCGGATTGAACATGCTGCCCGACAACTTTCAACACCAAAAGCCCGTTCGGTATTGATTACAAGCATGCTGTCACCCCGACACATGCGCGTATTTGGCCGAAACAGCCTGATGCAGGATGTTATTGCGCAACTCCCCATCCAGAATGCCTGGACTGGTCCAACCAATCATTGGGGGTTTGCGACCGTTTCGATTGATCAGATCGCGCAATATACCGATGCCGCAATGATTGCCATCGAACCGGTGCCTGACAATGTTGATCGGGCAATTGATCACAGTCCCATTCTTTCCGAACTTTCACCGATCAAACGCTACGGGCTGATCAAAATGCCCCCGATTGCAACATTTGGTGGTCTGTTTGCCGCGGGTCGTTTTGCCGACTTGCTGGCAAAGTCGCTTACCCAAGCCACGCCGGAGAATGCCGAGGCGACATCATCATGACAACAACATTGCGTAACCACCCCGCATATCTGGGCGCCATACCGATGACGATTTTTATTGCAGCTTTGCTGCTAAGCGCCCTTTCACTGCATATCGAAACGGGAAGCCTGAACCCTGCAATAATTTTCGATCTTGCATCTGCGTCGGGTACACAATCCTTGTTGCTAACCCATGGCTGGGTGCCAAGGTTTTTGATCTCCCTTGTCGCCGGTGCAGGTTTGGCGACGGCCGGTGCACTGTTTCAGCACACCCTCAAAAACCCATTGGCGTCACCGTCCACACTTGGCCTTGCTGGTGGGGCAAAACTGTTTCTGACACTGGCAACACTGTATGTTCCCGGCGCACTTGTCATTGGCCACGATATCATTGCCCTGCTGGGTGCTTTAGTGGTCGGTATGTTGGTTTTTGCCTTGGCCCGACGTAGCGGTTTCTCGCCGTTGGTGGTGATCCTGACGGGTATGATCATTGGGCTTTATTGCGGGGCTGTGACCACCGCCCTTGCAATCATTCATCATGAATGGCTCAAAAGCCTGTTTATCTGGGGCAGTGGTGATCTTACTCAGGATGGCTGGTACATTTTGAATCCGCTGACCATCAAAGTCACAATCGGGATGGTCGTTGCAATCATGCTGGCCCGCCCGCTTGAGATGCTGAACCTGAATGATCATCAGGCAACGGCCCTTGGTGCATCACCGGCCCGACTGCGTATGCTGAGCCTTCTGATCGGCTGCTGGCTGACGGCAGTTACCGTTGCTGCCGTTGGTATTGTTGGCTTTGTTGGCTTGGCTGGTCCCGCGATCACACGCATGATCGGTATAAGACGCCTGCGCCACAAACTGATCGCATCTGCACTGTTTGGAGCTCTACTGCTTTGTGCCGCCGACCAAGGAGTTCAGGTCCTTTCGGGTCATATCGGAACTCTTGTTCCTGTAGGGGCTTTGACCGGTGTTTTCGGTGGGCCATTACTGATTATTCTCATAAGGCAACTACGTGCCAATTCCCCACCATCACGCAGCACAACAGTGATCCGGGCGAAGGACAGGGGCCGCCTGCAAAGTAGAATCCTCCTTGGAACACTTGTACTACTGGCCATCACGGGTGCGATACTCATCGGACGTGACGTAAATGGCTTCTGGCAGATTCAATGGGAAAATGATCTCCAAACTGTCTGGCCGTGGCGCGGACCCCGCATACTCGGTGCGTTGGCGGCAGGGACCATGCTGGCCATTGCCGGAACCGTTTTGCAACGCATGACAGCAAACCCGATGGCCAGCCCCGAAAGTCTGGGCGTCAGTGCCGGGGCGGCAATTGGCATGATCGCCATCATCTTTGCGATTGATGCACCATCTACATGGCTTCAGATTGCCGGGGCCGCAATTGGCGCATTCATGACACTGGTTGCGATTTTTGTCCTGACGCGGAAATCGGGATATGCACCGGAGCGCATTCTCATTGCCGGAATTGCGATCGGTGCATTATTTGATGGTTTCATTGCCTTTCTGATGGCAGGTGGCGATCCACGTGCCACACGCCTTCTGGCTTGGAGTTCGGGGTCCACTTACGGGTTGGGCTTTGACCGTGCCACTATTCTTGCAATCGTTGCTGTTGCTGCCCTGCCAATCCTGCCTGCGCTTGCACGCTGGCTTAATCTCTTTCCGCTAGGTCCCGTCACCACAAAGTCGCTGGGTGTGGACTTGTCAGTGTCGCGTGGCAGCATGTTGCTGTTCGCAGCCATTCTGACGGCCGCGGCAACATTACTGGTGGGGCCGCTCAGCTTTGCCGGCTTGATTGCCCCACATCTTGCGCGATTAGCCGGGTTCCGCCACGCGCTTTCACATGGCATCGGAGCTGCGTTTATCGGTGCGGCCCTGATGGTGAATGCCGACTGGCTTGGAAGGATGTTGTTCTTTCCGTGGGAAATACCTGCTGGCCTGATGGCTGCGATCATTGCCGGACCGGTTCTGGTTTGGCTTCTTATGCGTATCGGACAAACCTCATCATGATGTCAGCCCCCCACAATCAATCGAACCTGCCGCCGCGGCAGCCCTCCATCAACGGGACAGAAAGCAAACTGCTTTCAGAAATCAAGGCTCAGGTTTTTCAGGGACCCTATCAGGGGTTCGGCGAACGTCATCACGTTACTGCCGGCGCCAAGGCCGGTATTGACTGTTTTGATTTGCATGATCCCGAATGCCTTTCTCCGCTGCTGGATCACTATTGCAAGATGAAGTATCCCAATGATGATCGCCGGGCAGCAGTTTCCATGTGGTCGCAGTGGTATTTTGGGCTTCTTCTATCGCCTATGCTGGTCATGGGTGCCTGGGGTGAAGTTGTATTGCCGTTTCAGGCCGGCTTTGTCAGCATGAAGTCAGATGACGTCAATTGCCCGGTGGGGTTTGAATTAACCGACAGGCACGTTCGCCAAACGGTCACCGATCCTGTGACACCTTGTCCATGGGCACATTTTGATGATTTGATATCCATGCATCTCTCCCCCCTGATCACCTCGCTTTCGACCTCATCAAAGGTTTCCCCCAAGGTATTCTGGTCAAATGTTGGGGTGGTAATTGCCTATGTCGAAAAACACGTTCTCAAAGACAGCCGTATCTCGCTTGTGCCGCTGATCAGTGATGCAAAACGCCCCGACGGTATGCGCAACCCTCTGGCAAATCCATACAGCACCAAACAATCAGAAGATGGCAGCCTTTCCAGGCGTGTCTGTTGCCTGCGATATTTGCTCACCAGTGTCGAAATCTGTCCAACCTGCCCACTCGCAAAACTTTAGAAATTCGACAAGTACCCCGCATGACTGCTTTCACCGTCTGGAAATGCAGTTTTCCTTACTGAAAGTGATCAAGAAACCCGTCTCATGAATGAGGAGACGGGTTTGGCGTACCATCAGAGTGCCATCAAGCCCTGCTCAAAAACAAAAGATGTATCGACCTCACGGAGAGTGCGAAGCCACGTCCCGATTTTGCAAGTGACTATTAATTTCACTCACGAGCAAGCCAATGGAGACTATTGGAAAATGCACCTATCAAACCGACTTGAGCCGAAATCCTTTGAGCACAAACAGAGACACGAACTGCTGATCAAAACCCGGGACATTGAAGGAAAGCTGCGTCGCATTGCCCAATCCATCGTCAAATGCCCACATCTTGCAGATGATATTGTTCAGGATACCTATGCCAAACTTCTAACCATACAGATTGACGAGGAAGTCTCCACACCAAGCGCATTTATCACCCGCATTGTACGCAACATGGCCATTGACAAGGTTCGTCAGATGACATTTGAACGCCGCCTGTTTTCAGGCAGTGACCAAACCGAGTTCTGCCCGGCAGGTACTGCCAATTGTCCGGAAGCACGATTAAGCGGATGTCAGGCCCTGCGCGTCATTGAACACACCTTGCAGGAACTGCCGCCCCATGTTCGCAATGCTTTTTATCGCCACCGTGTCGATGGGTATGCGCAAAACGTCATTGCCAGGGATATCGGCGTTTCAAAGGCATCTGTCTGCGCCTATATTCATCTGGCCGATCAAAGTTGTCGCAAGGCCCTGCAAAATGCCGAACTGGTGCGTCCCGCCTGATTGGTAAGGAGGATCGGCGGCCGGGATAAAAAAATTTATCCCGGCCGCTTGCCATCAATTATCACACCATACTATCCCCACGCCTGAACCACAGCACCATCTGCCACGTGCGTCCCATCCGCAACCCAATCAACAATTGGCCGGTTTTGATCGAGATCGAACACATTCTGCCCCATCAGTGCATTGACGATCTTCGCACTGCGCCATGCCATCAGGCTTAGCTGTGGTTCAAAGATTCCCAGATCAATACGCCCGGCATTTTGAACGAAGATGCTACGATCAGCCGGGCCATCCCAACAGGCACGAAAATCCGCATCAAGCCGGTAGGCACCAGACACACCTTCTTCAAGACGTGCACGCAATGGTGCCATGAATTCCGGCAAGGCCGTTTCATATCCTGTTGCAAGGATCAGTGCATCGACATGGAAGAATTCAACATCCTGATTAAGGCCGTTGCGCGCCGCTATCCTGAAATCTTCCCCATCATGCTGAACCTGAAAGACCTCACGTTGCGGCAACAATCGCGCAATGACATTACCCTCATCAAGATATCTTTGCCGATAGATCAGTTGATAGATCGACTTCAATGTCGAAAGCGAAGCCCCGTCACTTGCCAGCTTCTGGCGCGACATAAGCTCCTGCTTGCGGCTATCGTGCAAGCTGGCAAAGATATCAGCATATCCGGGGGTAAAATATTCATTCACAAACGGCGTATCATCAAGTGGCTCAAAATTATCCCGCCGCGATAGCCAAAGGACTTCTTCCACATTCCCGTCATTTCCGCCAAGCAGATACTCCACAAGCTCCGCCCCGCTCTGACCTCCGCCGATTACCGCGACCCGTTTGCCATGCAAATCAGGCAATCGCGATTTTGCCTGGCTTGTATGGAAACATTTCTCAACCGGCAGATGACGTGCCCAACCGGGCACAAAAGCAGGCTTTCCGATGCCAATTGCAAGATTGCGCGTCACATAGGTGCCATTGTCTGAACGCACCTGGAAGTCATTGCCGTCAAATTCGACTTCCCGCACCGCATTATTGAACTCAAGCCCGTCAAGATGATCCGCAACCCATTTCAGATAGGCTGCAAACTCCCGGCGTGGTACGGCTACAAAATCGGCATTCATGAAATCAAGCATACGTTTCTGGCTGACCATATAGGACAGAAACGACCATTTGCTTGTCGGGTTGGTAAGGGTCACAAGATCCTTCAGGAAGGATGTCTGAAGTTCAACCCCCGGCAGCATCATGTCGGGATGCCAGGTAAACTCGGCCTTTTGTTCCAGAAATGCAGATTTCACATTGCGAACGTCATCAAGTTGTGCCGCAAGACTAAGGTTGAAAGGACCAATCCCAATCCCGACCAGATCCAGCTTATCCATCTTCTGAGTCCTTCTAATTGCCTGAAAATTCGGAGCTGACTGTCTGCTCAAACGCACGTTGCAAACGTCGTCCAAACAGTCTGTGAAATGCAGGGTCGCCAATGATGGTTAAATGGTCTGTGCCAGGAATGTGTTCTGGTTGCTCGGCCCGACGTGACAGGGCCTGCCAGTCAATGAGATCAAGGTCCCGACTTACGGTATCACCTGCCAGCCAGGATGCGATTGGTGCGTCATAGGGAAGAAGTTCATGGCGCCGAAAGACAAGGGCATTATCAATCAGCACCCAAAAAGTGTGCTCCCGTGTCCCAATTCCCGGCCCGTCTGTTGGCAAGCCGAACTCGCTTTTGCCAACGAAATGAACAAACTGAGCATAGGCAAGCTCATCCATCAGCGCCAAAAGGCGTTCCCATTCCTCGCGCATTGCCGTTTGCTGCAGCCATTGGCGAATGCGGCTTTCGATCTCGGCACGCTCCCCCGGTTGGAATTTTGGCCGGGCATTCAGATCAAAATCATCATCCATGTCACAAACATCGACCATGCCGATCAGACGCAGATCAATATCGCTGCCCAACATCCGGGCCGCTTCATAGGCAAGCAAGCCTCCCCATGACCAGCCGAGAAATGCACAGGATCGCCCTTTTGCCTCACGATGTACGATCTCGGCATAGCGTGCGCTAATATCTGATACAGAAACGTCAAGTTCCTGACTGCCTGAAAGCGAATGGCACATGAACCCCACAGCCGATTGATCCGCACCAAGGCTTTTAACCAGTTTCATATATTCACGCGTGCTGACCAGAAGCCCCGGAAAACAATAAAGAACGGGCTGCTCTGGCCTGCCTTTCTGCAAATGCACAATGTCTGCACCCGGTTTGCATTCCGGTTCAAAAAGCGCAGTCAAAAAGGTTCGGACTGTGGGGAAATTGAAAAGATCGGTGATTTCAGCATTTCTATCCGGGAACTGTTCACGAATTTTTCCCAGCACCCGAAGAGCGGTGATCGAGTTTCCCCCGATTTCAAAAAAATTATCGCTAACGCCAATGTCATCAAGTCCCAATGCCGATTTCCAGATCGCAAGCACAGCGATCTCATCATCATTTGCAGGAAGCGTTATCGTACCTTCCCGACGTGGCAGAGGAAGCTGTCCCTTGTCGACCTTGTGATTGGCATTAAGCGGAAGCATCGTCATCTCAATGATGTAACCGGGCACCATTGAACTTGGTAAAAGCTGCTGCAAGCGCGCGCGAACTGAGCGGGTATCAACCGATGCACCTGATCGCGGAACCACATAGGCAATCAGTTCAAGCCGGGATGCAACATTCGCTGCGATAACCACACAGTTGGCGACATCATCGAAACCACGCAGGATCGTTTCAATTTCCGCTGGTTCAATCCGATGACCGCGGATTTTGACCTGATCATCGACACGCCCGGCAAACTGGATCATGCCGTCTGGCAAGAAACGCCCCAAATCACCGGTGCGATACATCCGCGCGTCATCGGCAAGCGCAAATTTGTCATAAACAAAAAGGCTGTCGGTCTTTTCCGGCAAATTGTTATAGCCGCGTGCCACACAATATCCACCAAGATGGATTTCACCGATCTCGCCATCGGCAACCGGATTGCCATCACCGTCAAGGATATAGGCCCAACGATCACCAACCGGACGCCCGATCGGGGCGGTCACTGTCTCACAAAGCTGATCCTGATTAACCCGCCATAACATTGGGGTCATCACCGTTTCGGTCGGGCCGTAACCATTGATCAGATAGCGTGAATTGATCGCACGAGCGATGCGATTGAAGGTTTCTTTTGGCATTGCCTCGCCACCAAAAGAACAAAGCGTCAGATCAAGTGTCTGTTCCTTTTCTCGTAACCAGCCGGCCAATTCATGAACGTAGCTTGTCGGAAACGATGCATGCGTAACGCCGTGATTGCGGATCGCACCGACCGTGTCTTCGGGTGTCCAGAGAAGCTGATCTGGCAACAGAATGCTACCCCCGGCCATCAGCGGGACAATCCATCGTTCGTGGCCACCGTCCGAAGAAAAAGGAAGAAATGGAAGTTCCCGTGATGTTTCATCCATAAGATAGAGCGGACCAGTCGCGTTCAGATGATCAACGAGAGGACCATGATCAACCATCACGCCCTTTGGCTTTCCTGTCGAACCAGATGTGTAGATGACATAGGCTAATTGATCTGCGCTTGGTGTTGCAGCTTCAAACCGGACTTCCTCTGTCCCGACATCTTCAACCAGAACGGCTTCAAGATCATGGTTGCCCAAGCTTGCCAAACTATCGCGGCTGGTTACGGCGAAGCGCGCACCGCAATCAGATAGCACATGCCGGTTGCGGGTTGCGGGATGCTGTGGGTCCACCGGAACAAACGCACCACCTGACTTCCAGACCCCCAGAATGGCCGCAATCGCCATCGCCGACTTCGGCAAAACAACAACAACAACGTCACCACCCCCAACACCCCTTGCCACAAGCGCATGTGCAATCGCGTCCGAGGTTTGCTTCAAACGTTTGCGCGACCAGTCATCGTTCGTCGCCAGAATGACTGTCCGGTCCGGATCGCTTTGGCAAAAACGGTCAATGACTTCATGTGGATACCCCGTCATGGGCCAAGGGGCCTCTGCCCAAGGTAATCCATTCGCGATCAAGTGCGGGGCTGACTTGGAAAAGGGCTTTGTAGCCAAATCAAAAGAAGCGGCAGATACCGCCTGAGAACCGTTCATGGTCGTCTCCATGCTGACAAAGCAATTATTGCATTTGCAGGGGAGACGATCCGTTGGGATGTAAATTCAGTTTTTTCTGCACGCAAACGCAAAAAAGATCACTGAACTTCCTGTCCTCTCACTCGTCCGGACTAGAGCAAGATAATCGGCCCCGATGGGCTGGTACCATGGAAAAAAGGAGTTCCGGACATGAATGTCATGACACAAGAAAGCCCAACACAATCCTCAATGAAAACATTTCAGGTCAAACACTTCCAGCAGGGGGGCAGGCGGCATTCCGTAGTCGAAGGTGGGCACCTGCACCTGTCTGGCGAAAACGAGAATCACGACTTTTATTTTACACTGACATCAAATCAGATCGTCCTTGATGATATCGCCAGTATGACTTTATGTGTTCTTGACCAATATGGTTTGGCTGCTTTGGCCGAGGCGCTTTTTGCCGTTCATCCTGCACGCTATGAAATCCGTCTTCCCAATCAACTTGATCCTGACTGGCTTAGCCAGATGGCCCGAAGTGGATTGATTACTCACACTGCAGGCGACAATACCATCTATTCAGGTGACCTATACCAACTGTCTCTTAACTGGCTGGGGCACCCTGAAAGGAATAGCTTTCCGCTACGCTACACCTCAACGAATGGCCGTCGCCATCCGCTTCGTCGGCCAAGCGCACACCAGACGCTCTATTCCCGCCATATTCCATGGATCAATAAAACGATCCGTTTTGAACGAGCTGATCCAACGCGCCACCTTGGGTATTTCCATAAATGGATGAATGACCCACGCGTAGATGTTTTCTGGGAAGAATCTGGCACGGAAGCAAAGCATCAGGCCTTCCTTGAAAACCGGCTGAATGATCCACGGACGGAACCACTTATCGGATTTTTTGATGATGCACCTTTCGGGTATTTCGAACTCTATTGGGCCCAGGAAGACCGGCTGGGCGAACACTACACGGCGGAGGATTTTGATCGTGGCTGGCATGTTGCAATCGGCGAGGAAGCCTTTCGCGGCAAGGAATACCTTACAGCGTGGTTGCCATCACTGATGCATTATATGTTCCTTGATGATCCTCGCACCCAGCGGATCGTTGGCGAGCCCGACGCTGGTCATGATCAGCAAATCCGCAATCTTTTACGTTCAGGTTTTGCCGGTCTCAAACAGGTTCGCTTCCCGCACAAGACATCTCTTTTGGTGATGCTACTGCGTGAACGGTTCTTTGATGACCGCCTTTATGTTCCGGACTTTGTTCGTAACGAGGATATATCCTGATGCGCAAACGTGAACTTCCGGACCTGAATGATCCTGCGATCATGCGTTTGATCCTGCGACTGGCCTTGCCTTCTGTGGCGGGGCTTTCGATCAATGCGATAAATCAGGTCGTCGATGCCTTTTTTGTCTCGCATTATGCGCTCAGTGCCATGGCTGGCGTAACGCTCTCCATCCCGTGCTTCATGCTTGTCGGTGCCATTGGCCATGGATTGGGTATCACGGCCTCAACCGAAATTGGTCGCGCACTTGGTCACGGAAATGCAAATAATGCAACCCGTGCGGCTTCACTCGCATTGGCGCTGGCGATCATATTCGGGATTGTCGTTGCGGCCCTGATCTTCCTCTTTCATGTTCCGATCCTGCATATCCTTGGTGCAAGCGGCAATGTCTTTGGTGAAGCTGCTATCTATATGCGCATCCTTGGTGCCTGTGCCGTCCTTGTACTTTTGCAGATCGTATGTGATTTCATTGCAATCGGCGAAGGCAACAGCCGGTTCTCCATGTACACCCTGATCGGATCATTTGGTCTGAACATGACCTTGGATCCGGTCCTGATTTTCGGTTTTGACATGGGCGTTGCCGGTGCAGCCTGGGCAACCGTTATCTCACAGATCGCTGCCCTTGGGGCATATCTCTATTACTTCCGGAAACGTCTGGGCCGTGTGTACCCAGCGTTATCGGCTCTTCGTCAACTGAAATGGCGGCCTGCCCTTTATCCTTTCGCAAAGCTCGGCATACCGGCTAGCTCGACGACTGTACTTGCATCCGTTTGCTTTGCCATTTTGATGCAGGCGGCAAACGTTCATGGAACCGAGGATGAACTGGCCGGACTGGCCATTTCTCTTCGCATCGTGCTGCTGGCAATCCTGCCAATCATCGGCTTTTGCCTTGGAGCACAACCGATCCTGAGTTATGCGGCCGGTGCCTATAATCAAAATCGCTTTGATGCCGTTTTCAAAGGGATCGTTCTTTATTGCACCGGTTTTTCGTTAAGCTGTGCCCTTATTGCATTTCTGTTTGGTGATCTACTGATCACTACATTTGTTGATCGTGCAGATCTTGTCGAATTTGGAGGGCATCTGCTTGATATTCTCGCCATCCAGATCGCCTGCATCGGGATTTACCAACCAATGGTGTCGCGGTTTCAGGCCGCCAACAATGCCCGGCACGCCGCGATGGTAAGCATGGCCCCACAAGGTTACATCCAGATCCCACTCGCCATCCTTTTACCAATGGCCGTCGGGTTTGATGGAATTGTCATGGCACCGGCACTTGCCGCTGTGCTGACGACCCTGCTTGCGGTTTTCCTTACCTTTTCGGGGCTCAGATCACTTCCCATCAAGGAGCTTTCATCATGAATGAACTGCCCGTAAAACCATTGAGTATACATCAGGGCGAAACACGGCATTTGGGTACGCATGACCCAAACTATGAACGACATTTCCGTGCTGTTTCTCAACCGATTTATCAAACATCCCTTTTCGCATTTCGTGATTTTGACGACATGGCAAATGCCTATGCCGGGAATCCGGGTGGACCAATCTATGCCCGTGGCGACAACCCGACTGTCATGGCGTTCGAGCGCGAAATCGCCAAGCTGGAGAATACCGAAGCCTCCCGGGCGTTTGCCAGTGGGATGGGTGCTATCAGCGCAACGGTCATGGCTCTTGTTGCGCCAGGTGATCGAATTGTGACTGTCCATAATGTCTATTCGGATGCCTATCGCCTGTTTGAAACGATGCTCAGGCCAATGGGGGTCAAGATTGACTATGTCGATGGCAAAGATACCGATGCCGTTATTGCCGCTATTACGGATGCAAGGTTACTGTTTCTGGAAAGCCCGACATCGCTCACCTTCGAGTTACAGGACCTTGAAAAACTCGCTACTGCTGCCAGAACAAACGATGTCATTACGGTCATTGATAATTCTTGGGCGACACCTGTTTTTCAAAAACCTGCGGATCACGGCATTGACCTTGTCATTCATGCCGCATCAAAATTCCTGTCAGGGCATAGCGATACCGTTGCAGGCGTTGTTACAGGACGACAATCATTGATCGACCGTATCAATGCATCGACCTTCCCCTATCTTGGTGCAAAGCTTGCCCCGTTTGAAGCATGGCTTCTTTTGCGTGGGCTTGATACCCTCGAACTGCGCATGCAAAGGCACGCCCTGAACGGAGAATATCTGGCCAGAAATCTTGCCGTGCATCCACAGGTTTCATCCGTGCTTTATTCCGGTTTCAGTGACCACCCCGGAAGTAAAACCCTGCACGGTCATTCCAGCCTGTTTTCGATCATTCTTGATGACGCCGTTGATATCCGGACTTTTAGCAACGCACTTCGAATATTTCGCCTGGGTGTCAGTTGGGGCGGCCCTGAAAGCCTTGTCGTGCCTGCGGCTGCAGTACTTCATCAGAAATACGATGTCAGCGCGTTCCGTCACTTCAAACTCAACCCGCAACTTGTCCGCCTCTACGGCGGGCTTGAGAACCCCGAAGACCTGCTTGCCGACCTCAAACAGGCAATTGCCGTCGGTCTGAAACGGTAGACGCAGGCTTTTCGGAACGACCAAAAGAAAGGGCGCCAAGACGGCGCCCTTTTCGTTCTTTGCCAAACAGACAGAACTAACTGCTGCTCACCGAGACCTCAATCCGTCGCGATCCGGGTCGGGCCAACAACGCCAATATCCGTTCAAGCGGGCCACGCGATGCCACCCTGAACCAGATTTGAGCAAACAGAACCCATCCCAGATACATCGCCAATGAAATCCACAGGCAATCGATCAAACTGACCTGATTGTGCAGTCCGGCACCATATCCGAAAAACACAATCCCCATAACCAGCGACATGCCAAGATAGATGGTCAGTGACATACGCCCTGCCGGCGCAATGAATGATGTCAAACCGGCACATGATTTCGACATGAAGGCCCGCATCGCCAGCGATACCAGCACAAGAGACAGCAGCACAGCGAACAACGGGCGCAAAATCAGGGTCATCATAAAGAAGCGTTCTGGCTCTGCTGATGCTGGCAAGGCAGCCAACACGCCATAAACCGCGCTACCCAGAATTGCCGGGATGATCGCAAACGATGCAATCAAGCGCAACCTGGCAATCAGAACATCAAATCCAAGTGCATCACAATATCGCGCTGCTGCCAACCCGCCGCACATCGCTGCCGCCACCAACAGGT
>NZ_CP085258.1:2722500-3130000 GCF_044790785.1 Thalassospira australica
GGATCGTTTGCCGGATCGACGGTGGATATCACGGTATCGCCCAAAGGCTGATTGCAGCCTGACCTGACCTGAAAAAAACCAAACAAAAAGGGCGCCCGACGGCGCCCTTTCGCATTTTGGTACCGCAAGATGAATTAGCGGGTGCCAAACAGACGGTCGCCTGCATCACCAAGACCCGGCACGATATAGGCCTTTTCATTAAGCTTCTCGTCAAGACCCGCCGTATAGACCGGCACATTCGGGTGCGCGTCATGGAAAACCTTGACCCCTTCCGGGGCCGCCACCAGCGCCATGAACCGAATGTCTTCGTCCTTCACACCGTATTTGTTCAGCGTATCGATCGCCGCCACCGCCGAATTCCCGGTTGCCAGCATCGGATCGACCAGAATGAAGGTCCGGCCTTCGACCTCGGGCAGCTTCACCAGATATTCGACCGGCATGTGGGTTTCCGGATCACGATAAAGGCCGATATGACCGATACGGGCCGAGGGCATCAGTTCGATCAGACCATCGGCCATGCCAAGACCGGCACGCAGGATCGGCACGACGGCAAGTTTGCGGCCCTGGATCATCGGTGCCTTCATCGGGCAGATCGGGGTGACGATATCCTCATAGCTGACCGGCAATTCGCGGGTGATCTCATAGCCCATCAGCAGCGCAATTTCCTTCAGCAACTGGCGGAAGGTTTTGGTCGAGGTATCGACCTTGCGCATATGCGTCAGTTTGTGCTGGATCAGCGGGTGATCGAGAATATGAAGATTGGGAAAATCGTTTTGCGTGGTCATGTTTCTGCCAACCATCCTGATGTGCAAAGCGGCCCGCGTGGCTGTGCGGCTTTGCTTTCCGAAAAACTCTTGGCGTACCGCCTAAAGCCTTTGCCCTGTGATGGCAAGTAGAATGCCGCAAAGAAAGCGCAAAAACAAACCCGTTCATCAGAAAACAGAAAGGGCCGGTGCAGCATCTGCACCGGCCCCGGTATCATATTGATCGACACTATATATATGTGTCAGTCCACTTCGCGGTCATTGGGTTCGGCGCGAACCGGGAACCCTTCAAGGTTCTGGTCCTTTTTGACCGCACTTGCCTTGTCGCGTGCTTCACGCATCGTCGCATATTTTCCGACACGGACATAATACCAGGCGGCATCGCCTTCGGGGCCACGGGCAACAACCGCAACCTCAAGGCCAAGCTTGCGCAGTTCCTCGGCCCGCTGGCTGGCATTTTCATGCACCTTGAAAGCACCGACCTGAACCGAAAACGGCGTTGTCGCCCCCGAAGAGGTTTCCGGGTTTGTCGTTGCGGCCGGTTCCGAATTTTCCGGAACGGCTGCGGTTTCGGCCGGGGCCGCAGGCGCGTCTGGTGCATCGGGCGCAGGCGGCGTCGCATCTGCATCTTCATTTGTCTCTGCGCCGGCATCGGATGATTTGATTTCCGGTGCCTGAAGCCTGCGCGGGGCATTTTCGGCCTGATCCGCACGGGCGGCTGCCTTTTCGGCGTCGCTCATTTCCGGGGCGGCGGGAGCAGCGGAGCCCCCATCAGAACCGGTCGGCGTATTTTCGGTATCGCCAGCCTCCCCGGATGCCTCCGCAGCATCTTCGCCTTCAAGCTCCGCACTGCGTTCGGCAATCAGATCGCCAACCGGGTCATCGGTTTCCGCCGTTGCCGGGGCTGCCGGGGCAGACGATGTTGCCGTGCCCGATGCACCGCCCGGTATGGCGCCGTTTGTCCCGGCCTCGGGCAATTCCGTCGGGCTTGCCGGTTCTTCCGGCAGGGTCGCCAAGATTTCCGCCTGCCCGGCCGCCTCGTCAGTCGCAGCCATTTTTTCATCAGGGTCCATGAACAGCCCTGCGCCGACAAGCATGCCGACAAAGAACAAGACCAGACCGAGCATGCCGGCACCGGTTGCGAGACCCAGTAAGGTTTTGCGATCCATTTCTGCTATCCGCCCATATTGTGTCTGTCGTTGACGTCCACCATCCTCTCCATGTCCGTTCCGGCCATAGATAAATGCCGGTAACGGCGCATCCTTTTGCGGTTCCGCGTCCGGTTCTGCCCGCAATTCGGGGCGCTTGTGTTCGTCTTCGCCAGCCATTTTTCTGCCGGTCCTTTACGACTGAGTGTCTGTAATGCCGATTTCCCTCGCAGTACGTCGCGAGGATGCCTGATTCTTTTAGGGTAAAGGCGGTTTATAAAACGCTAAAGCCTGCCAGGAACGTTTTGGCACGTTTTGCACGTTCCGGGATGTTGCCTGACTTGCTGACATGAAACTTTGGCGATTTCCCGGCAACGCCTGTCGCACGGCCAGGATGCAGGACAAAAAAAGGGAGGCTGGTATATAGCCCGGAATTGTCCCGCACAATTTCCGGATACCAGCCCCCTCGAGTGAGAGAGATCGACCTTCGGGGAGAGAGAGTCCCGAAGAACAGTGGCCATCAGGTACGCCATGTGAGCCTGATGACCCGTCGCAAACGACATTGCCGTCTGCATTTGACAAACACAGTCATAGAGCATCAAAAATGTAATTGCAAACGATTATCACACGCGTTCGCATATTTTTTTGTGTTTTTTCAATAGCCGTTCGATTTTCCGGGATTTTTCATATCCTCAAAGCGGGTTAAGGGGCCTCGGTCATGTACATATAAAATACTATATACGGCGCAAAAACATGGCCCGGCAGGCAACAGGCCTATTGTGTTTGGCCCCAAGCTCTGTTTGGATCAATGCAATTACCCCTTAAGAGGTAGACTGGGAACGAAGCACCAAAAGAACCATAAAAAACTGGCTCTGGAGTGTAATGAATGACGGGAGACAAAGCCGCAAAGACGGCTATTGCAGGGGGTGCTACGGGCCTCCTGACGTTACGGCGTATTCTGCTCGTAACAGGTTTGCTTCTATCGGGTGCAGTCACATGGATGTTGCTGTGGACCGGTGATACCTATCGAAACTTTGCCGTTGATACGCTGAACAATTCTGTCGGCGGCACAGTCAATTTCTTTGTCAGTTCGCGCGTGGCACAGGATTACGGCAACAGGGTCACGCCCATCGCCAATGAATGGTCGCGCCTTGGCAGTCTGGTCAAAAGTTTTCAGGATAGCGATCAGGCCCGCATGAAGGCGGAGCTTAATATTCTTTCCAATGCCAGCCAGGTCGTTCAGGGCGAACTGGTTCTGGTCGAAACCATCGCCTACGATACCGAATTCACCCCGTTGGCAACTTCGGATGCCAATCTGGGATCAAGCGTGACCGACGATCCGGCGGTGCTGGAATACCTTAAAACACGCGACAAGGCCGATGCCCGCAAACCGGTGACCTATATGTGGGCAACCCCAACCGGCAGACCGGTTTTCAGCACCATCGTTCCGGTCGGCGGTTTTCGTGCCGTCGGCTTTATGGAGGTAATCACCGATCCGCTGCCGACCCTGGCCGGGATCGGCAAGGTTCTCGGTGGCAATTTCCGTATTCTTGGCAGCGACGGCACTGTCCTGTTTGAAAGCCTTGAAAACGGTGAAGCTTCTGAGGGCGGCGAAGCCGTGGAAGCCGGGGCCGAAACCACCGATAGCGATGCCCCTGTCACCACCCTGACAGAGGCACAGACAGAGACAGATGCAGCAGAACCGGCGGGTGACACCCACCGTGCCACCGTCGATATTTCGGTTGAAGACGGTCGGGGCGGTGTCTGGGCCACGGCAACATTTGACCGTGATATTACCGGGTTCTATTCCCAGACCGACGATCTTCGCACCCTGTCGATCGAAATTCTGGTCGCCGTCCTTCTGGTTGGCTGGATTGCGGGCTGGATATTGCTCAGAACCACGGTATTTCGCAATCTGCGCGCCTTTGCCAGTGCGATGACATCGATCTCGAACGGGGATACAAGCGTTCGCCTGCCCCGCGTCGGGTCCGATGAAATCGGCGAAATGCGAAAGGCACTCGTCGGCCTGCGCGAAGCCGTGCGCCAGGCCATGATCCTGCAAAACATGGTCGAAAACACCCCGACCATGACCGCCCTGATCACGCCGGAAGGCGACCTGACATATCTCAATGCCAGTGCGCAATCCTATGTCGGCGGGGATGCAACATCGGTTTCGGGTGATTTCCTGAAAGTCGGTCCGGAATTCCAGAAACGCCTTTCCAATCCGGACAACCTGCCCTTTACCGAAGTCGTCCAGACCGAACGCGATCACCTTGAACTGCTGGCTGCCCCGGTGCGCGACAAGGACAATGTCCTTCTGGGCACCATGCTGGCCTGGAATGTGGTGACCGAACGCGAGGAAAGCCGCATCGCGGTTACCGAAATGATGGCCGAGGTCGCCCGCGTGGCGCAATCGGTCACCGAACAGTCCGAGGGGCTTCTTGGCCTTGCCCGTGATCTGACCGGCCAGTCGGAAAACACGGTCGATCAGTCGGGCAGCGCGCTTGACGTCTCGCGCGAGGCGGCAAGCAACACCCAGAACGTCGCCACCGCGGTCGAGGAACTTTCATCCTCGATTGCCGAAATCAACCGTCAGGCATCCGAGGCCGCAGACGTGACCAACCGGGCACGCACCGAGGCCGAAGAAAGCCAGCGCAATATCGTATCCCTTGAAAAGGCAAGCTCGGAAATCGGATCGATCATTGATCTGATCAACGATATCGCGCATCGCACCAAGCTTCTGTCGCTCAATGCGACCATCGAAGCCGAACGTGCGGGCGAACTGGGGCGTGGCTTTGCCGTGGTGGCAAACGAGGTCAAATCACTTGCCGATCAGACCGCAAATGCCACCGGCCAGATCGGCGATCTGACCACCGCGATCCAGCAGGAAGTCCAGAAAGCCGCCCATTCCATCAGCACGGTGGGCGACGTTATTCATCAGGTCAACGACATCCAGTCGACCATCACCCATTCGGTGGATGAACAGCGCCGTGCGACCAGCGAGATTTCGGAAAACGTGCAGCGCATTGCATCAGGCGCCGGATCGATGGATCAGATGATCCGGTTCGTCAATGACGGTGCCCAAAGCACGGGCCGCTCTGCCCATGACCTCAACACCGCCAGCCGCGAACTTTCCGACATGGCGCGCAATCTTTCCGACCGCATGAAGGAATTTAGCGAACGGATGAAACTGACCTGATCAACGCCTGCCTCAAACAGGCCACGACACAAAAAGGCGGCACATCACGTGCCGCCTTTTCATTTGCCATCATCGGGCAATTGCATTCCCATTGACCTCATCCACCCGGCCAATACCGGCAAAGATCATATTGCTTCGCATTTCATCGAGAAGCATCGCAAGAACGTCCTTGGCACCCTGCTCTCCCCCGGCGGCAAGGCCATAAAGCGGCAACCGGCCAATCAGAACCGAACAGCTCCCCAACGCAAGGTATTTAAGAACATCGCTTCCGCGACGAACCCCGCTATCGGCCATAATTTCAAGCTTTCCTCCGACCGTCGCGGCAATTGCCGGCAAGACCGTCGCTGGCGCAGGCGCAAGGTCAAAGTTCCGCCCTCCATGTGCGGACACCACAATACCATCCGCACCGATTTGGGCGGCGTGCGCCGCATCGCCAATCGACAATATCCCCTTAAGGATAAGCCGCCCGCGCCAGCGATCCCGGATTTCGGCGATATCATCCCAGCTCAGGGTCTTTTCGATTTTGACATCATCCGCAACCGTTTGGCGGGTAATTGCCGTTCTGTATTCACGCGGGTAATGCGCATAATTCGGCATACCCGTCGTCATCAGATACCGCAACATGACCGAACATAACCAGCCCGGATGACGCAGAACATCCGAAATGCCGCGCACGGTCGGGATGAACGGTATGGCAAATCCGTTACGCTGGTTATAGTCGCGCTTGGGTCCTTGCGGTGTATCGACCGTCACAACCAGCGTTTCGGCACCGCAGCCCCGTGCACGTTCCAGCAAATTCCACGTCAAGGCCCGGTTCTGCCAGACATAAAGCTGAAGCCACAATTCCGCATCGGGCGCCCCTTTTCGAATGTCTTCGATCGTCATCACGGACTGGGTCGAAACACAAAACGGTATGCCGAACTTTCCCGCCACCCGCGCAAGCTTTGCCTCCCCGTTATGGCACACCAGCCCGGCCAAAGCCGTCGGCGCAATGATCAGCGGACAGGAATATCGGCGATCAAACAGCGAAACCGACAGATCCACATTGTCATGCCCCGCCAGAACAGCCTGCTGCAATTTAATGCGATCAAGCGATTGGCGGATATCGGCCATGGCCAGTTCGGCCTCGGTCCCGCGATCAATATATTCAAACAGCCCCTTTGGAAGCCATTTGCGTGCTACCGCACGATAATCGTCGCCATTCAATAGCCCTGCTGCCATGCGATCAACTCGTCAGAACCCACAGGACAATCGCCTCTTCCGGGCCGCTCCGGGTCCAGACATGCTCAGCACTTGCGTCGTAATACATCGAATCGCCCTCATTCAGCTCCAGCGGTTCGTATATCTTGCTATGCACAATGACAGTACCGCTCAGGACGGTCATGAAAATCTCGGCGTCCGTTTTCGGCCAGACATCGTATTCCTCGACATCCCTGGCAACGACGCGGGTTTTTATCGGCGTCATGCGCTTGTTTTTCAGATCCGAACACAAAAGCTTGTTATCGCAGCTTCCAGAAAGGTGCGGTTTACCCTCGTTCGCCCGCGTAACACTTCGACGCCCCAACAGGGATGGCTGTTCATCCGGATCAGCCAGAAGGCTGATGACATCCATATCAAAGCCCCTCGCGATCCGCTGGATCGTCGAGATGGTCGGTGACAGTTCACTACGTTCAATCTTTGAAAAAGCGGATGCCGAAATCCCCGAAGCCTTGCTGGCATCCTGTAATGTCCAGTTGCGCGCCTTGCGCAATTGATGCAATCGCGGACCAAACGCATCAGGCCGGTCACCCGATGAACTCGTTTGTCGGCGATTGGACTGGAAATCTTCCAGATCGACGTTCATGCCTCGATATTCCCTTTTTCATAATCAATGCCTTTTCGTGCCAGACGCAGCTGTCTTTTGAACAACCGAAGCCTGAACACCCCCTCCGCTTTTTACAGCATCAGTAGCATATACCATATCGGAAAATATGCCATATTTGACAAAAAATATACTATAGGAAATTTTTTATCGTATTCTATTGACTTCGATTGTATCGGATATATTCTGAATTCACCGGATGCGTTTCGAACCTTGCGAAAACATCTCGCCCAATCTTCGCAGCACAACCTTTCGCGATGCGTCCGGCACCAAACCGACTTTGCGGCCAATAAGAAACTCAACCAAACGCAAGTGTCTGAAAATTTATCAGGGAAATACCAGGCCGACATCAAAGCACCATTGCTCTGTGCGCTGCCCGGTATAAGGAGAAAATATGAACATCACTCGAAAGCTTCGGCATGTCACCCTCGCCGCCACCGTTGGCCTGAGTGCATTATTTTCCATATCTGCGCATGCTCAAACGATCGTCAAATTTGCCCATGTCGATGGCGAAGGCGACCTTCTCGATAACCCGTACTGGACCTTTACCGAGGTTTTTGACAACGTCCTTCAGACCCAGTCGGGCGGGCGTTACAAGCTCGAAGTTTATCCAAACGGCCAGCTTGGGGACCTTGAATCCCTTGCCGAACAGAACTCCATCGGTCTGGTTGACATGGTTGGCGGCCTGAATGCCGGCCACCTTGCCGCATACTACCCGCCCGCACAGATCCTTGAAATGCCCTATACCTTCCCGACCACCGAAGTCGCGCGCAAGGTGCTGAACGAGGGTCCGTTTGGTAAAAAACTCTCCGACATGATTGCCGAAGGCAGCGGCGTGCGCGTGCTCAGCTATCTGACCGGCGCGTTCCGCAACTTCTCGAACTCGGTCCGCCCGGTCCGCACCCCCGAAGACATGAAGGGCCTGAAAATCCGGACCCAGACCGTCCCGCTGCATATGGAAATGGTCAAGGCCCTTGGCGCATCCCCGACCCCGATTGCATGGGCCGAACTTTACAGCGCCTTGCAGACCGGCGTGGTCGATGGCCAGGAAAACGCGCCCTACACCATGCTTCTGACCAATCTGCAAGAAGTTCAGAAGTACTACACGCTTGATCACCACCTGATCAACATGCCGCTCATCACCATTAATGATGACTTCTATCAGGGGCTGAGCGCCGAAGACAAAGCCATCTTTGACAACGCAGCCGCCAAGGCGACCTTTGCGATGCTCGGCATTATCGCGGCCAAGGAATCACAGGACCTCAAGGTCATTCGTGACGCTGGCGTCGAGATCTATCAGCCAACCCCGGAAGAATTCCAGAAATTCGTCGACGCCACCAAAAAACCGATCCGCGCTTTCATGGAAGAAAAGGTTGGTGCCGAACTGATCGACGAACTCGAAGCCGCTGTTAAAGAAGCACAGAAATAATATCTCAGAACCCGGCTGTTTTTCAGCCGGGTCTTTTGCGTTTCTGCCTGTTGTGCGAATTGCGTCCGCTTTCGCACGACGTTCCGCGATCCGTGTTTCTCTTCCAAACACGATCCGAGAGAGGACCCCTCATGCTTCAGACCCTCGATAAACTCTCATCGACTGTCGCCCGTGTAACCTCTATCGCCGCCCGACTGATGCTCGCATCTGTCGCGGTCATCCTGTTCGTACAGGTCGTTTTGCGATTTGGCTTTAACTTCTCCCTGCCGTGGCCCGAAGAAGCCGCACGCTTCCTGATGGTCTGGGTGGTGATGCTGGGCGGCAGCCTGCTTGTTCGTGACGAACAGCTCGTCTGTGTCGACTTCTTTGACAGCTTCTGGCCGCGCAGTTGGCTGGGTTATCGCAACGCCTTCTTCCGTTTGCTCCTCGCACTCCTGCTTGGCGTTCTTCTGGTCAAAGGAATTGATTCCGCCGTCTTCGGTCTGCGACGCACATCTGCGGCACTGAACCTGTCATGGTTCTGGATTTATCTCTCGGTCCCGGTTGGTGCTGCCCTGATGCTGTTCCACATGGTCGTCCTTGCCATTCGTGACCTGTTCAGAGGCCCCGACACCGAACAGGAAGCCTCACTTCTGCGTGCCGAACTCTAGGGGTTATTATGGATTACGCACTTCTTACCATGATCGGTCTGCTGCTGTTGCTGATGTTCCTTGGCAGCCCTGTGATCTTTGCGATTGGCTTTGCCGGCCTTTCCTATTTTTTCGTCAAGCCCGGCATGACCGACATGCTGCACATGTATTCCCACAAATTCTTCACCGGGATGGATGTGTTTATCTGGCTTTCGATCCCGCTATTTATCATTGCCGGTGAAATCATGACATCGGTGGGCATGACAGAACGGCTGGTGCAATTCTCCCGCCTTCTAGTCGGTCGCTGGCGCGGCGGGCTGGCCTATGTCAACGTTGTCGGGTCGATGATGTTTTCCGGCGTGTCCGGTTCGGCGCTGGCCGATATCTCCGCCCTTGGCCCTGTCGAAATCGACATGATGAAAAAGGACGGATACCGTGCGGACTTTGCCGCCGCCGTCACCGTCAGTTCGGCCATTCAGGGGCCAATCATTCCGCCCTCGATCCCGCTGATCATTTTCTCAAGCCTGACCAACACATCGGTTGCCGCCCTGTTCCTTGGCGGTGCCGTGCCCGGCGCGATGATGGGAATTGCGCAGATCATCGTGATCTATTTCATCGCACGCAAAAACAACTTTCCGGCAAACCCGATCAAGGCGCTGACACTCGCACTCGCGTTCAAAATTTTCTATAACGCGTTCTGGGCGCTGTTCATGCCGCTGATCATCATCGGCGGGATCATTTCGGGCATCTTCACCGCGACCGAGGCCGCATCAATCGCCGTTGCCTACGCCATTCTGGTCGGCATCTGCGCCTATCGCACCCTGTCGCTCAAACAGATATGGGGCATTCTTGATCGTGCGGTCCGCACATCGGCATCGGTCTATCTGATCGTTGGTTTTGCCAGCGTGATCAGCTGGATTCTGGCTACCGAACGTGTGCCGTCAGAATTGACCATGCTGGTTGAAACGCTTGATATGCAGCCCTGGATGCTGCTGCTGTGCCTGAACATTTTCTTCCTGATCAACGGTCTTTGGATCGGCGATTCCGTTCAGCTTCTTCTGTTTGCGCCGCTTTTCACCCCGATTGTGGCGGCGATGGGCGTGGACCCGGTGCAGTTTGGCGTCATCATGGTTGTGAACGTGATGATCGGGCTCATGACACCGCCTTACGGGCTGGGGCTTTACCTTGGCTCGGCCATAAGCGGCCAACCGCTTGCCGCGATTGTCCGCAAAAGCTTCCCGTTCCTGATTTCCAATATCGTCGTTCTGTTGATCGTAACCTACGTGCCTGCTGTCTCCCTGACACTGCCGCGCATGTTCGGTTTCCTGAACTGATCGCCACCACCCAAAAGACACGAGACGAATATGACTCTTACACAAAACGATATCACCGGCCTTTACACCGCGATTGTCACACCGTTTAACAGCGACAAATCCGTTGATCACAAGGCTCTTGCCGATCTCGTCACCCGACAGCTTGCTGCGGGTGCAACCGGCATCGTTCCGATTGGCGGTACGGGTGAATATCCCGCGCTGTCACGTCAGGAACGCAAGGACATTGTCAAAACCTGTGTGGATGCCGCCGGAACTGCCCCCGTTATCCCCGGCGTTCTTTCTACCGGTTTTCAGGATGCGCTCGAAGCCGGCAGGGACTTCGCGCAAGCCGGGGCTGCCGGGGTCATGACCGTGACCCCCTATTACGCGGCCGGCACCCAGGACGGCATGCGCGAATATTTTGCCAATTATCGTAACGAAGTTGGCGTCCCGGTTCTGCTTTATGAAATCCCCCGCCGCACTACCGTTTCAACCAAGGCCGAAACCATTCAGGCAATGGCCGAAGACGGTTCGATCATCGGCATGAAATGTTCAAACTATGACATGCCGGAATTCATCAAGACCATGAAACTGGCCGGTGATAAAATGGCCATTCTCAGCGGTGAAGAACCGCTCTTTGCCACCCATGTGACCCTTGGTGCCAAGGGCGGTGTTCTGGCATCGGCAAATGTGTATCCGAAAATCTGGATCGAGATTTTCAACCTTGCCCGCAACGGCAAACTGCACGAGGCGCTGAACCTTCAGAAACAGCTCGACAGTGCCATTGACGCCATTTTCCGCGAAACGAACCCCGGTCCCCTGAAAAAATACATGGAAATGGCCGGACAGCCGGTTGGTGGTGTGCGCCTACCCCTTGAAGATCCGTCGGAAATCACGATCAAGGCGCTGAAATCCGCCTTTGATACCGCTTCCCTTTCCAAAGTAGCCTAACCCCTTCTTTCCAAGGACCTGCCATGATTGATCGTCTCCACCAAATCCTCGGCGATAAAGGTTTGATCACCGATCCAAAGGATATGCACCCTTATCTGATAGATTGGCGTGATCGCAGGAAAGGCAAAGCCCTGTGCGTTGCCCTTCCAGCCAATGTCGAGGAGGTCTCCCGGACGATGAAAGTGGCGGCCGAGGAAGGACAGCCAGTATTCCCCCTCGGGGGGAATACTGGCCTCTGCTACGGCGGCGTTCCCGAAAGCCCCTTCCCCGAAGACAAACCGGGCATCGTCATCAGCCTGCAACGCATGAAACAGATCCGCGAATTTGACGCGGCGGCAAATATCGTCACCGTCGATGCAGGGGTCATCCTTGCCGACCTTCATGAAAAGAGCAAACCCTATAAACGCCAGTTCCCGCTCTATCTCGGCAGCGAAGGCAGTGCCCAGATCGGTGGCCTGATCTCGACCAATGCCGGCGGCACCGGCGTTGTCAAATATGGCCCGATGCGTGACCTCGTCTGCGGCATCGAAGTCGTTCTGGCCGATGGCCGGATTCTAAGCGACCTCGAAGGGCTCAAGAAAAACAACACCGGCTATGACCTGAAACATCTGTTCATCGGGGCCGAAGGCACACTTGGAATTGTCACCGGGGCAGCATTGCGCCTGCATCCGGAAAACACCAATGACGCACATGCCTGGGTGTCGGTTGATTCCCCCGAAACCGCCGTCCGCCTGTTTACCGAGTTTCAGGATAAATGCGGTCCCTATATCGAAGCCTTCGAACTGGTTTCCGGCACCGAAATCGACGCCGTGGTCCGCCACATTGACCGGATCACCGTCCCCTTCGACACCGTGCCCGACTGGTCTTTGATGATCGAGCTGACCGCAACCGATACGGCGGTTGATCTTAATGGCATGTTCGAAGACGTTCTGGGGGAAAACCTTGAAAACGGATCGGTTCTGGATGCCTTCATCGCCAGCAATGACCAACAGGCAAAACAGATCTGGCATGTGCGCCATTCCGTGACCGAGGCCAACAAGCTCGAAGGCATGGGTCTTGTCCACGATGTTGCCGTTCGCGTCTCAAAGGTCCCGGCCTTCATCGCCAAAGCCAAGGAAGTCACCGCCGAGAAATTCCCGATGGCAACACCGCTTCTGGTCAACCATCTGGGCGATGGCAATGTGCATTACATCCTGATGTTCCCGCACGATTACTGGAACCAGCTTTCCGACCCGGATCAGGTCACACATGACGTCCAAAGCTGTGTCCACGACATCGCGGCAAGCTTCGGCGGAACCTTCAGCGCCGAACACGGTGTTGGCCGCAAGCTGACCGATGAACTCGAACGCCTGTGCGATCCGTTGCGCTATGAACTGATGATCAGCATCAAGAAAAGCCTTGATCCGGAAAACCGGATGAACCCGGGTGTGTTGTTCAGAAACCTGAAACCAAACTGATCAGCTCTTCACGATCAGACAGATATATCTGCCTGAAACGAAAGAAGCGGCACATAATGTGCCGCTTCTTTGCATTATATGCCGGTTTACAGGTCTGTTAATTCGCCCGCGACTTGCTGGCGATTTCATACAGATCACGCGAAATGTCCGGCTTGGCGAGGATACGGTCAAGCGCTTCCTTCATCAGATCGGCCCGCGCCTCGTCATATTTCGCCCATTTGCCAAGCGGCGCACAAAGCCGTGCCGCGACCTGCGGGTTGATATCGTCAAGCTCGATCAGGCGGTCGGTATAAAACGCGTATCCGCTGCCATCCGCCGCATGGAAATGGCGCGGATTGGCCATGGCAAACGCACCGATAAGCGACCGCACCTTGTTCGGGTTGCGCATGGTAAAGAGCGGATGGCTCATAAGGTCCATCACACGCGCCAGCGTATCATCGCGCGATGACATCGCCTGCAGGCCGAACCATTTATCCATCACCACCGTATCCTTGCCAAAGCGCGCCTCGAAATCGGCAAGTGCTTCGGCCCGGCCCGGATGATCCAGATGGTTCAGCACCGAAAGGGCTGCCATCCGATCCGTCATGTTATCCGCCGTGCGATATTGCTCGGCCGCGAGATCGGCAAATTCGCCCTCCCCGCTTGCCACCAGATAGGAAAGTGCGGTTGCCCGCAATGCCCGCTGCCCGGCCGATTCCGCATCCGGGGTAAAGGCCGCGTTCGACGCATTCTGGTGATAGGCATTGTCAAATTCGGCCCGCAAATCCGATCCGATCCGCTTGCGCAACGCATTGCGCACCTGATGGATCGCTTCCGGGTTGGCCGGTTTGCGCTGCTCGGAAAGGAATTCTTCCCCCGGCAGGACAAGCGCATCGGCGCGAAACGCTTTATCCAGATCATCATTGATCAGGGTCGCCCGCATCGCCGCCACAAACTCGGTCACATCGCCCAATGCCGCATCGGCATCGCCACCATTCTTTTCAAATTCGGCAATGGCCGAAAGCATCAGCGCGGTCGCGTATTTCTGCCCTGCTTCCCAACGATTGAACGCATCGCTGTCATGCCCCATCAGGAACACAAGCTCTTCATGCGGCTGCTCGGTCGCAATATTCACAGGGGCGGAAAAACCACGATTGAACGAAACCACCGGCACCTGATCGATATTGTCGAACACGAATTCCTGTTCATCTTCGGTCAGTTGCACGGTGCGCGAAACAAGCTCCTTGCCATCCCGGCCCAGAAGCCCAATCGCGATTGGCATATGAAGGGCCACCTTGTCGGGCTGGCCCGGTGTCGGTGCGGTTTTCTGCGCAACCGTCAGGCGGAACTGCTTGGCGTCTGCATCATGCTCGCCCCGCCAGCTAAGGCTTGGCGTCCCGGCCTGCGAATACCAGATTTTAAGCTGGCTCAGGTCAACATCATTGGCATCTTCCATCGCCCTGGCAAAATCATCGCAGGTCACGGCCTGTCCGTCGTGGCGATCGAAATAAAGGTCAATCCCCTTGCGATAGCCATCTGCGCCTAAAAGGGTATGCATCATGCGGATCAACTCCGCGCCCTTTTCATAGACCGTCGCGGTATAGAAATTGTTGATTTCCATATAGCTGTCCGGGCGGACGGGATGCGCCAACGGCCCGCCATCCTCGGGGAACTGGCGCGCACGAAGCTGTGCGACATCCTTGATGCGCTGCACCGGGCGGGATCGCTGATCGGCGGAAAATTCCTGATCGCGGAAAACCGTAAGCCCCTCTTTAAGGGATAACTGGAACCAGTCCCGGCACGTCACCCGGTTGCCCGACCAGTTGTGGAAATATTCGTGCGCAACAATCGATTCGATCAATTCATAATCCGTATCAGTCGCGGTATCGGGCTTGGCCAGAATGTATTTGGCGTTAAACACATTCAGGCTCTTGTTTTCCATCGCCCCCATATTGAAGTCGGAAACCGCGACGATATTAAACAGGTCCAGATCGTATTCGAGGCCATAAACCTCCTCATCCCACTTCATCGACCGTTTCAAACTGTCCATCGCGTAATCGCAACGGTCTTCATTGCCATGCTCGACAAAAATCCGCAGCGCAACATCGCGCCCCGACATGGTCTTGAAGCTGTCTTCAACGCATGCAAGGTCGCCCGCCACCAGCGCAAACAGGTAGCTCGGCTTCGGGAACGGATCTTCCCACACCGCGAAATGCCGGTTGCCGTCAAGATCACCGCTATCGATCAGATTGCCGTTGGATAACAAAACCGGGCAGCTCGCCTTGTCGGCATGGATCGTGACCTTATAGGTCGCCATCACATCCGGGCGATCCGGGAAATAGGTGATGCGGCGAAATCCTTCCGCCTCGCACTGCGTACAGAACGCGCTTTGCGATACATAAAGTCCCTCAAGCCGCGTATTGGCCGCGGGCGATATCTGGGTTTCGATATCAACAACAAAGGTTTCGCCCGGTGCGGTAAAGCTTAAGCCCGATGGATCGACACTGTATTCATCAACGCCAAGCCTGCGATCATCAACCGCAATCGAAACCAGCTTCATGTCTTCGCCGTCAAGATGGACCATGTCCCCGCCGCCGGTCCCGCGCACAGGATTCGCATGCACAAACAGCCGCGATTTCACATTTGTAACATCCCGATCAAGCTCGAATACCAGTTCGACCTTCTCGACCAGAAAGGCCGGTGCGGTGTAATCTTCGCGGCGGATGACTTGCGGTTGATCAGACATCAGACAGTCCTTTTTCCCTTGGTCTGCGCGGCCTTGCCGGTGATTGTATAAAATCGCCAATGCTGCAGCGCGGCGCAGTTCTTCAAAACTGAATTTCGTTCATTAACCCAACAGATAAGGTAAATTTCACTTTCCGACAAATGCAGAGTTTACGAGCCCGATTTTAGTCGTCATAATCATCAGTGGTGGCGCGAGGGGGGCCGAAGTTTCACATTTCGTGGGGCGAGAGTGATCTTTGGTTTCCCTCACTCCTTTCTGCCAAAGCAGCAAGGACGCATCAGGGTCGCACCACACCAGACAAACAATGTCATCCCGGTTTATCGTCCCCTCACCTTAATATTATCGTGAGACGCCGTTAACAGATAACGGGATGGAATAATCGCGACCTTTCGGGGAAATAACTTCCGGGGAAACCGCCAATGGCTGACAGCTTCCAGATTCTGATCGCAGACGATCATCCGCTTGTACGCGGTGCACTCAAACAGGCCCTGTCATCAGAATTGGAAAATGTCACGCTATACGAGGCCGGAAGCTTGTCTGAAGCCATCGAACAGATCGAAGCCCATGGCGGCGATATCGACCTTGTCCTGCTGGACCTGCACATGCCCGGCATGAACGGTTTTACCGGCCTGTTCACCCTGCGCGCTTCCTGGCCCGACATTCCCGTTTCCATTGTCTCGGCCAGTCAGGAACTGCCGGTTGTCCGCCGCTCCATTGAATATGGCGCATCGGCCTTCGTTCCGAAATCCGCGCCGGTTGATCAGATCGGGACTGCCATCCGCACCGTTCTGAATGGCGATATGTGGATGCCCGACTGGGCGCGCGATGCCATCGAAAACGGCCCCGCCGATGACGAGGCCACCGGCCTTGCCGAAAAAATCGGTCAATTGACGCCACAGCAATTGCGCGTGCTCAACATGCTGACCGAAGGCAAACTGAACAAACAGATCGCCTACGAGCTTGACGTGACCGAAGCCACCGTAAAGGCCCATGTTTCCGCCATCCTGCGCAAACTTTCGGTCCATAGTCGCACCCAGGCCGTCATCATGGCCCGCGAACTGCAATTGCAGGAACCGGCCATCGACGCCTGACGGGTCATAAACTGTCACATCCCCGCCAGACCGCCACCAATTTATCACCGTAATTGCGCCGGATGATCTTCCTCAACGCAAAGGAGATCATACCATGAAGAAATCCCTATCGCTGTCTGCCGTGGCGATTGCCGCATCTCTTGTCGTCACCGCCCCCGCCCCGGCCTTTGCCCAACAAAACCCGGAAACCACCGCCGCCATGGCCAAAATTCTGGGCGATGTGATTGGCGAGACCATCCGCAAGGCCGCCGAAGATGTGCGCGCCAATACCGGGATCGATCCGCTGACACGCGGTTACGGCGATGATGGAAACGCGGCACCGGCACCGGCCAACCCATCCGATGACCTGCGCCGTGAACTGGCAACATTGAATGCCGCCCATGATCAGGCGATTACCGCACATCTTGAAGAACTGCACGGCTCACTGGAAAAGGCCGAACTGGAATTCCAGAACACGGCCGAACGCGCAGACAATGCCGACGCGGTGCGCGATAACCGCGACAGCCTTCAGGCCAGCGCCGACACGGCCTATGAAAAATTTACAAAAAACATTGCCGCAGAAAACGCGCGCTTTGATGAAAAACGCGCCGCCATCCTTCAGGGCTGATCTGGTCCTGACTCTGGCGGAACATCGCCCTGTCACACGGCGTTAAAAGCAGGTCACCTTCCTGCCGATTGCATCCAGCCCGGCAGCCTTCCGGAGCAATTGCATGGCCGATCCCACCGTCGCCCCCGACAACATCGATAATGAAAATGGTGCCGCGAATAATGTCGACGAAGCCGAACAACGCGCCCTAAGTGCGCGCGCACGCGCCTATCGCCGGGCGCGCACCGTATCGGTCATCGGCACCTTCGTCATTCTGGCATTTGGCTGTTTTTATGTCGCTCAAAGCCTGCTTTTGCCGGTGATCCTTGCCTTTTTGCTGGCACTGGTATTCTCGCCGGTGGTGCGCACGCTGGCACGCTATCGCATCCCGCAAAGCCTGACCGCGCTTGCGGTTGTCCTGACACTGGCGACATCGGTGATCGCCGGGGTTTACGGACTGAGCGAGCCGGTCTCGAAATGGATCGACGACGCCCCCCGGATCGAACGCCAGTTGCGCCTGCGCCTTGCCGATCTTGGCGGGCCGCTTGAAAAACTGCGCGACGTGCAAAAGAAGGTCGAGGAAGCCACCGATCAGGATGACGAAGCCGAAACGCAAAAGGTCGTCGTGCAGGAACCCACCATGATCAGCCAGGCCGCACAGGGTGCCCCGGAAATCGTTGCCGGTATTGCGCTGATGTTTGTGCTGTTGCTGTTCATCTTGTCATCGGGCGACATGATCTATCAGAAAATGGTCCGTGCCCTGCCAACCTTTGGTGACCGGCGCAAGGGACTGCGCATTGCCCACGATATCGAGCGCGAAGTATCGCGATACCTTCTGACCATATCGGCGATCAATATCTGCCTTGGCGTCATCATCGGCACCCTGCTGGCCATTGTCGGCATGCCCAATCCGGTATTGTGGGGCATTGTCGCGGCCGTTCTCAATTTCGTGCCGATGCTCGGCGCTGTTGTCGGTGTCGGGATTGTCGGCATGGTCGCACTGGTATCGATGCCGACCACGGCGACGGCCCTTTTGCCGCCCGCGATCTATCTGTTCTGCACCGTGATCGAGGGACAATTCCTCACCCCGGCCCTTGTCGGCAACCGGCTTCGGATCAATGCCGTCGCAGTGATCCTTGCCATTGCCTTCTGGGGCTGGATCTGGGGCTTTATCGGTGTGCTGGTCGCCGTCCCGCTTCTGATCGTCACCAGCGTCTTTGCCAAGCATGTCGAAGGTCTGGGAGGCCTGCGCGAAATGCTGGGGCCGAACAATAATTCAAATTGATTTACAGTTAAAAAAAACAATCTGAGCGCTATTTCATGCAACCATTGCGATTAAAGTCATTGAAGCCCCGGATAATATAAAATACTGTTCCCCCAATTTCAGCTTATGAAACAAGGAATTGGGGATTACCATGTCATGTAAACCGGGATTTTCAGGCACGTTTGCCTGTCTCGCAATGATCGCGGTTTCCGCCACAATATTTGATGCCAAAGCATCGGAAATGCAAAACTGGCAGGGCTTTTACGGCGGGTTTGCGCTTGGCGGCATGTATGGCGCTTCCAATCCCGATAGCGAAGCCCAAAGCAGCGGCTATTTCAGTGAACAAAGCGACCTTGATCAGCTCCGACCCGGTTTACAGGAAGAAATAGACGGCCATTCTGCCTCCGGATCCGGCCTGTTCGGATATGATCACCGGCAGGGCAACATGATCTATGGCATCGAAGCCGATCTGACAGTCATGGATTATTCCGAAAGCTCGAATGCCGGGCCGGTGACTTTCACGTCCTCTCCCACGGTAGACTTTTCGACGCAAACCACGGTTAAAACCAATTTCGCGTTCAGCATCCGGCCGAAAATCGGCTATGCGTTTGACAACTGGATGATCCATGCGGCCGCCGGCCCGTCGCTCAGCCGGTTCAAATACAATTTCCGTTATGTTGACGATAACGGCAGCGGCCAGCCCGCCGAGTTTGATGAAACAAGCTGGGCCCTGGGTCTGTCGTCGAATGTCGGGGCGGCCTATAATCTCGGGGATGGCTGGTCGTTGCGCGGGGATTACGTCTTCAACTACTATCCCGAAATCGTTGACAAGACTCAGTCCTTTGACAGATTTGTTCCGTTGGCGGCTGCCTCCTTTACCGGTTCGTTCAAACACGAAGCCGATTTCCAGTCGCACACGATCCGTTTTGGCCTGATCAAGCGATTCTAGGGCCACCGGCCTGATACGGGGGATGCGGTATCAGCATCCCCCTCGGCATCCCCAAAAGTCCCATACATCAGTCATCACAATAAATTCCTTGATATATGGAACTCTTTGCTCCCTCGAACTGTCTGTAATACAGGAACTATTTCTGATGGCACCCCAAAAGCCCGGAAATACGAACCTGTCACAGTCATAGCCGAAGGAGAGCTGATTATGGCCAGAACACTCCTCATAAGCACGGCAATCGCCACACTGCTCACCAGTGGCGCAATCGCACAGACTGCCACAACCGCCCCCGCAGCCGATCCGGGCCAGGCCCCGCCGGAAATGGAAATGGTCGTGCATGCGTCCGGGCATCTCGCGTCCGAACTGATGGGCAAATCCGTCTATAACCAAACCGGTGCCGATGCACAGGATATCGGCGAGGTCACGGATATCGTGGTCAACAATGACGGCGAGATCGAGGCCCTTGTCGTCGGGGTTGGCGGCTTTCTTGGCATCGGCCAGAAAGAGGTTGCCCTCCAGTACGATCTGGCAAAATGGACCGAACAGGATGATGCCCGCAGGCTTGTGATCGAAACCAATGCCGATGCCTTGCAGGCGCTTGACGAGTTTGACCGCTCGGCCTTCCGTCCCATGCCCGCAGATGCGAATGTGAATGACCCGAAACCGGCAACCGAAGATGAAGTCAAGGCTGCCGAGCAGGAAGCAGCCGCCAAAGCCGCACGGGAAGAAGCCGAAGCAGCAGCCCCTGTTACCGGCAACTGATCACTGGCGACTGATCAAAATCGTCATTCCGGGCGAAGCACAGCGCAGACCCGGAATCCATATCCCGTTGAAATATAACGGATTCCCGTCTTCTCGGGAATGACAATTCAGGCGGCACCCCTTTGGGTGCCGCTTGCGCAAAACCGGCAAACCTGCCAGCATTTGCTGATGACGCAGGACCGCATTCATATCATCGCCCATGACGCCACCGGGGTTGAGGCCGTTATGGCCGAAACACGCCACAGCTTTGCGCGCCACAGCCACGAAACATTCGGCATCGGTGTGATCTATCGCGGCGCGCAAAAATCGCTTTCCGGGCGCGGCATGGTCGAAGCCGGGGCAGGCAATGTCATCACGGTCAATCCGCGTGAAATTCACGACGGCCATCCGATTGGCGATGGGCCGCGCGGCTGGAACATGCTTTATTTCGACCCGGATCTGATCCGCGATGCCGCATACGACATGACAGATGGCAGATCAGGCGATTACGAATTCACCCGCCCGGTCATCACCTCCCCCGCCGTCGCACACTGCTTCAATGCGCTCTTTGCCGCCATCACCCAGGCTAACAGCCCAAGCAACAGCCAGACCGCAGCCCTCCGGCGCGAAGAAATGCTGTTTCTTCTGCTCCATCACGCCATCATCATACCGGGCAGCCCCGATCATCCTCGCAACCGCTCCTCAAACCGCGCCGATGCCACCATTGCACGCGCCAAAACCATGATCGATGATGCACCGGAGGAAAATCTCTCGCTTGCCGATCTCGCCAATGCCGCCGGGCTCAGCCGCTTTCAGACCGTCCGCCATTTCACCCGTGCGACGGGGCTTACTCCGCATGCCTATATCATCCAGCGCCGCCTTGACCTCGCCCGCCGCCTGATCGCGACGGGTACACCCCTGGCCGAGGTCGCCGCCACCGCAGGCTTTGCCGATCAAAGCCACCTGAACCGGCATTTCATCCGCGCCTATGGCCTTTCGCCGGGGCGGTATGCCAAAGCTCTGCTGGCAAACTGATCCATTTCCGGCCTGCAATTCCGTTCAAGAATACCCGATCAAAACACGCTTAACTGCGCGGATCAGGTCAAACCAAAAAACGGAACCACGCCATCATGATCAGCCCCGACTATCTCCTGACCTCGCTTGTTGTCGTTCTGCTGCCCGGTACGGGGGTGATCTATACCCTTGCCATCGGGCTGGGCCGGGGCATGCGCGCCAGCATCTTTGCGGCATTCGGCTGCACACTCGGCATCCTGCCCGCCATGGGCGCAAGCATCCTTGGCCTCGCGGCCCTGCTGCACACAAGCGCCCTTGCCTTTGAAATCCTGCGCTACCTCGGCGTGGCGTGGCTGCTTTACATGGCGTGGGGCATGTGGCGCGGCACGGGTGCGATGAAAGTCACCGCCAAATCCGATCCCGTCAACGCCGCCAAAATCATCCGCGACGCCATCCTGATCAACGCGCTTAACCCGAAACTGTCCCTGTTCTTCCTGGCCTTCCTGCCGCAATTCATCACCCCGAACGCCGGCGGAACCACCGCCCAGATGACCCTGCTCGGCCTGACCTTCATGGCACTCACCTTCGCGGTGTTCATCCTTTACGGCTTCTTCGCCAGCACCTTGCGCCGCCACGTCATCGAACGGCCAAGGATCATGAACTGGCTGGGGAAAAGCTTTGCCGGGGTTTTCGCTGTTCTCGCCGCGAGACTGGCCCTCGCCGGCCGAGTGTAAAATTCCCCGCCCATTGTGCTGTTGCTAGGTTTTAGGCAACGGCATAGAAGGAGTCCAGCCACAGCGGTTGTGCAGCTTGGTACCAAATTAGCATTTACCGGTTAATAGGCTGACCAACACCGTTACTGTCAGGCACCATAACCCTCAGCAATTTTTATCAGGGGCAACGGAACGCCTCCAAAAAGAACAAAACAAGAACATTGTATGTACGCACTTTTTCTAATAAAATGACTTTCCCTTGAAAAAGAGACCAGTTACAATCTTAACGAGAAATATGGCAGGTTCAAATGCAGCTCCATGTGCTTTCATCTATTCTAATATTTTTGGGATCATACACCCCTCTTAGCCTTATATTATTAATACAAGATATTGATACCAATAAACTTTCTCAGAGCCTCTGCTTAAATTTGAGCAGCAGTTCTTGTTCGTTACCTCTCCATACGCCTTACCTATCTATACCAGCGATATTGGTATGTATCTCCAGTCTCGCTGTAACATTATTGGCTATAAAACAGACATCACCCAAGATAAAAGCAACGATAATTAAAAGGAAATCAATACCAAGTGAGCTGATAAATTATTCTCTACCGTACATCGTCACTCTTATGAGTGTAAACTACAAAGATGGATTGGAAATATTAGGATTTTTTATTTTTATGATATGGATGTTTATTATAAATCATAAAAGTGGGACAATAATACTAAACCCACTACTTACTGTTTTTGGCTGGAAGCTTTACGAGGTAAACTACAAACAATCTTCTCAAAGCAAAATAAACGAAGGAAAAATGTTATTCCGCGGCAAACTATCGAACACAGAAACCGTTAAATACGAACATATACAAGATATAATGATCGCTTTTACAGATGAATAGAGGAGGATTAATTGGACACAATTAACGACCTGAAATTATTTCAAGCTAAAGAAGCTGATGTTGTACTTTGGACATTTAAATCATCCATGCGAGAAAAAAAATATGCATTCAAAGAAAGGTGGATAAAAACAAGTGAAAATTTAGACAACGCCATTCGCGAAATTATAACTTCACAAGCAAGAAAGATCGAAGAAGTTATACAATACAGTATAATTACAGAGAACCACGCTACAAGCGCACTAGAAATAGAATCTGATGAAACAATTATGTCCATATTCATCGAAATGATGAACAACCAAGACGAAGAAAAAAGAGCCCTTAAATCAAAAGAATTGATTAACTCAGAATTCTACATGATAAGAATGATGCACAATGAAGAAACTTTAATTGCAGCTAAAAAACTTCCAAGCACATGGAAAACAAAAAGAAAAAAAGGGGTAAGAAATGCAATCTTCTCAGACCATGAACTTGATATTAGCGAAGAGGAAACATTCGAAATCTACAATAGCGTAGACTTTTTCTATATTAAAGGAAAAATATTCATAATTAACAAGAATAATTTTGAATCAATATTAAGATACAAACTCTCTTACATAAACGATTTTTCAGATTTAAAGAATGAGCCGGATTTCTCAGAAATATTTACCAGTACAGAAAAGCTTTCAGACTATGTCGGAACTAATAAAATACAATTACGAAGATCAACAGCGATCAAGACCAAAGGTTTTTACAAGAACCCAATTTTCATGAAAAATCTAAAAGAAAAATACAAGACATACAAATTAAACATCCACTTCTCGGAAGATGGAAAAATTGACCCAAGCAAAAGCGACTGCAGACATATATTTCAAGCTCTTCTAGATCACAGATTATCATCTGGATTCTCGGAAAATATTTATGACGTCCAAGATACTTCTAGCGTCACTTAGTTGCTAGGATGCCCCAATCCTAGTAGGCTGATCGCTTTTGTAATTAAAGCCCTCAGCTTTGCCGGGTCCTGAGGTTTGTCTAATAGCGAGAAGTGCTAGGCGTACCCTTACCTCATCACGACTAGCCATATCAACATCTACCTTCACAGCACGGAAGGCGTCAGGCTTGTCATCCGAGCAGCAGCCACATGGCGGGAAGTCTGTCATCACTACGACAGAAACCTGGCACACGCCCCTTCTCGCCCCCACCCTCTCCTATCAAGCTACAATCGGCACCTGCCGGTGACACAAGGTCATCGCACCAGTGACGGTCGATGAACGCAGGACGGACGCACTTCCCGCCGTTGGTCACAAGCCTTCCGACATTTCCAAACGCAGTTTTCGGCCCCGTTTCCACGCCAAGCCAAGCCACACCAGACCAAATGATCCCCGACCTCGCCCCACCCCAGATCACCCTGCTCCGAACTTGCCTCCTCACCCAAAGGGCGCATCTCTCCCGTCATGATTCACACCAATTTTCCGCAAGTTCTCCACGGGCTCATCACCCGGACGCAATACCGCCGCAATGGCTTTTCCACCCGCCAGTCATGATCCGTTGGCGATATCGCCGTCGTCCTTTCGGCCTGTCAAATCGCGGCACTGTCATCGTCATTTCCAGCATCATCTTGTTCCTGTCTTTCTGGCCCGAATACGCAAAAACCCGCGAAAGCGAATCACGCTTTGCGGGTTTTGGGTCCGGGTGCATTTCTCCCGTTGACTTTGTCTTTATGCCATAAACGAAAGAACAAATCAAGAACAATTTTTAGGAAACTTGCAAAAAATCCGGATCCCTTAAAAAGATGTTATTTTTCAACATATTGCCAAGACCGAAGCTCTACTCCGCTGCATCCGAGCTTTGCCGGTTCAATGCCCGTGTCATCAATGCGCGCAGTTTCGCCGGGCGGAGCGGCTTGTTGAGCAGTGCGAATCTCTGGGCGCGGATCAGTTCCGCCGTCTCGGTGCTGCGATCCGCCGTAATCACCACGCCGGGAATGTCAAAGCCGTGCTGGTCCCGCAGCCTGATCAGGACATCAAGCCCGGTTTCGCCGGAACTCAGGTGATAGTCGGCAAGGATGATATCGGGGGCAAAGACAGGTTCGAATCCCTCCTTGTCCGCCACTACTTTCTGCGGAACCAGAAGCTTCTCGGCATCAATCCCTGAACGCGCAGTCGCCACCACACAATTCCAGTTTTCCAGCATGGCGCGCATGCCATCCAGGATATCGGGTTCGTTATCGATGCAAAGGACGCGTAATCCACCGAGTTCGCCTGCCATCCGGCGGCGTGGTTTGGGCATAGCTGCCTCGTCAACAATGCCAATCGGCACATCGACCGAGAAAACCGTCCCCCGCCCCGGGCGCGATCGCACCGAAACCGTGTGATCCAGCGACCGGCCAAGACGATCGACAATCGCAAGGCCAAGGCCAAGCCCCTTGACATCGTTGGTTTCCGGCCCCTCAAGGCGATGGAATTCGCGGAAGATGACTTTAAGCTTGTCCTCGGGGATGCCCGGCCCGCTATCCCATACCTCGATCCTGATCTTGTCGCCCCGCATCCGGCACCCGACCACCGCCCCGCCATGCCGGGTATAACGCAGCGCGTTGGAGATAAAGTTTTGCAGGATACGGCGCAAAAGCCTGCTGTCGCTTTTGACCCAGACATCACGCGGATGCACCGCAAACCGAAGCCCGGCCTTCTCCGCAACCGGGGTGAATTCGGTCTTGAGCGCATTGAGCACATCCGAAACCCGAAAATCACGGATCGTCGGCTGCATGGCACCTGCATCAAGCTTGCAGATATCCAGAAGCTCGTTGAGTAACTCCTCGACCCCCTTTAGCGACAGATCAACCTTGCTGACCAGATCATGGATATCGTCCCGAAGCTCCTTGCCGCCCAGCGCCACGGTAAACAGGCGCGCGGCATTAAGCGGCTGCAAAAGGTCATGGCTGGCCGCCGCAAAGAACCGGGTTTTGGTATCGTTCGCCGTTTCGGCCTGTTCCTTGGCGACTGAAAGCTCCGAATTAAGCTCCTCAAGCGCGTGGGTGCGCTCCGTCACGCGGGCTTCCAGCCCCTCGTTGGCATCCTTAAGCGCCCGTTCGGCATTCCGGCGTTCGGTAATGTCGTGATAGATACAGAAATAACCCAAAACTTCGCCGGTTTCGTCAAAGTGCGGGATGTAAGTCCCCTCGGCATAGCGGGCTTCACGTTCGCTGCCGTCACTCGCCCCCCAGCCTTCTTTGGGGGCGGGAAAATCGATCTCGAAGCTTTGGCGATACCCTTCCAGCACCGCGCGGATCATCGGCTCCAGCCGGACATAGCGCTCCTCACCCACCGCTTCGCGCACGGCCATGCCATGCGCCTCGACCCGGCGGATGCCAAACATCCGCTCATACGGGCGGTTGGTAAAACGAAGTCGCTGGTTCTTATCGGCATAGGCGATCATGACCGGAATATTGTCGGTATAGATGCGAATATTGCGCTCGCTTTCGCGCAACGCTTCCTCGGTCCGCACACGTGCGGTGATATCGGCAATGGTCGCGACAAACCCGCCATCGGGCATCGGGTTGGTCCGCATTTCAAGCACCATGCCGTCCGCCCGTTTGCGCTCATAGGTATGGGGTAATCGTCGCATTTGCGGCGCGGCATTGCGGCCCAGAAGGATATCGATATCAACCGCCCGCGCCCCATTCTCCCGGCAGATATCCACCAGTTCCGAAAGCGGCATATTGACCTGAATGTCACTTGCGGTAATGCCCAAAAGGTCGATAAATCGATGGTTCCAGGTCGCCAGACGCAAATTCTGGTCAAACACCCCGACCCCCTGCGAAATGTTTTCCAGCGTATTGAGCAAAAGGTCCCGGTTGAATTTGATCGCCTCGGACGCCTCGTCCAGAAGCTCCATCGCATCGCGCCGCGATACCGCCTTGTCCGGCAGCAAAAGCGCCATAACCACGCGCGATGACGCCGCACCGACCGCGCCCGAAAGCAGATGTTCGGTAAAATTCGCCGCGTCAAAATCGGCAATGTCGGACCGTTTGCTGTCGTCCCCGCGTTGCAGAAGGTAGGTGCGAAACGCACGTTGCGCCCAATGTTTGCCAAGGAACCGAGCGGCAAGGTCTTCAAGATCGCCAAGGGTCACGCGCCCCGGCCATGTGTCATTCCGTGCCTTGGTATCCTTGCGATAGATATCGACAAAAAGCTGTGCCTGACGGCGCTGGGTCACGCCTTGCACGCCAATCGCCGATCCGACAAACATCAGAACGAAATTGACTCCAAGCGACCAGACAACCCCGTGCGTCAGATGGTCCTCGATCCCGACGCCAAGCAACGCCTGCGGCCGCAGGATACCAATGCCCAGCGGCCCGTCCGTCAGGATCGACATCGGCAAAAGCCCGCTCTGGATAAAGCTTGGCAGCAGCAGGGTATAGCTCCATAGCACAAACCCTGAAATCAGGCCAAGCCGCACCCCGGTCCGGTTGATCGATTTAAGGTAAATCGCCGCCAGAACCGCCGGGCCAAATTGCGCGACCGCGGCAAAGGACAAAAGCCCGATATCGGCCAGCGCGTATTTTTCCGACAGGAACCGGTAAAAGCCATAGGCCAGAAACAGGATGGCAATGATCGCGGCCCGGCGGACTTTAAGCAGAACCTGGCTGACATCGCCTGCAAACCGCCCCTGCAATTTCTGCGACCGCAGCAAAAGCGGCATCACCAGATCGTTACAGACCATGGTCGATACCGCCACACACGATACGATCACCATGCCGGTACTGGCCGAAAGCCCCCCGACAAAGGCAAACACCGCCAGCCAGTTTTCCCCGCCCAGCAACGGCAGGGTCAAAACGAACGTATCGGGATTGACCGTCGGATCGCCCCCAAACAGCAGGATTCCGGCAACCGCAATCGGCACGACGAAAATATTGATCGCAATCAGATAGCCCGGAAACAGCCAGCGCGCCGATTTCAAATTCCGGCTGTCGTCATTTTCAACGAATGTCACATGAAACTGGCGCGGCAGACAGAAAATCGCAAACAGCGCCAGCAGCGTCGAAATGAAGAAATGCGATGACAGCCACGCATCGGGCTTGAACATCTCGGTAATGTCTGGATTGGCAGTTGCCTGCAGGTGCATGTCGCCAAAGCCGTCAAACAACCCGTAAACCACAAACAGCCCGACGAATAAAAGCGCAATCAGCTTGACCAGACTTTCGAACGCGACCGCAAGGATAAGTCCGTCATGATGCTCTGACGCATGGATATAACGCACCCCGAACAGGATCGCGAAGACCGCCATCAGGATCGTGACGTAAAACGCCGTATCCTTGGTAAAATCCGCCTCGCTGTGGCGCACGATCTTCTCGCCCACCTCGCCGATCAGAACATCGAATGACAGCGACACCGCTTTGAGCTGAAGCGCGATATAGGCCAGAACCCCGATCACGGCAATGATCGCCACAAGCGCTGCCAGGCTTTGGCTCTTGCCGTATCGCGACCCCAGGAAATCGGCGATGGAGGTAATGTTCTGTTCGCGGCACACGGTCGCGATCTTGGTCATCACGCCAAAACCGACAACCATCATGATGATCGGACCGATATAGATCGGCAGGAACGCCCAGCCGCGCGTGGATGCCGTCCCGACCGAGCCAAAGAATGTCCAGCTCGTGCAATAGACCGCCATCGACAGCGCATAGATACTGGGCTTCAGGCGCGACGCCCGCCATTTTTCGGCATATTTGTCGCCATAATGCGCAATCGCGAACAAAAGCCCGATATAGGCCATGGCAACAATGAAAATAAGTCCGCCCTGAAGCATCCGGCTTATGGCTCCGCGTATCGATCATGCCGCCAAAACAGTTGGTTGGCGTTTGGACTATACCACGACGCGCTTATGGACTAAAACGGCGCAAATCCAAACCCGACCAAAGACCAAGAACGATCAGGATTGTCATGTCTTCCGATTACGGCTTTTACGCAGGAATCCTGCGCTTTGTCGCAAAGAAAACCGAAAGCGACGACCGCGAGATAAAGGTCATGATGGGCCACCTTTCCGGCATTGCCACCGCCATCGAACATTCCGGGCGCTTTGTTATCGAACGTGCCAATTGCGAAAGTGCCGCCCGCGCCTTCGCCGGGGTCGCCAAATTCCTCCAGGAACGCATCCTGCCCGAGGCGCTGGCCGCTGGCAACGAAGGTGCGGTAAATCAGCTCAAATGGGCGATTGAAACCTCGCTCGCACTGGGCTCGGAACTGGTTAAACGCATCGCGCTTGAAGAATATGAAGGCCAGGACAAATTCACCTTCGACCTCCCCCTGCCCCCCGGCGCGCCAACCATGCATTGATCGGAGCTACCGGCGACGGTGTCCTTGCCTTTCCCTGCATCTCGCTCTATCGGTCTGCAGCATCGCGTTCTTCGGCGACGGTCCTCTCATAGGCTGCCTGCAATTGCGACAGCACCGATTTTTCCGGTGCAGGTGCCCCCAGGTGAATGTGGCGCAGTTCATCCATAAATCCCTGCCACATGGCCGGGCCACCCTCTTCCAGCAACTGCGCCCGGATCGACAATTCCCGTGATACCGGCGTATGCCGCCTGCCCCACGCGCCCATATGGGCCAATATCGGCACCAGTTGAATCGCCGGTTCCGTCAGGCTGTAAATGACCTTTTGCCGATGCGTCGGATCGTCGGTTTTCCCAAGCAATCCCTCTTCAAGCAGTCGTTTTAGACGTGCGGCAAGAATGTTGGACGCAATACCTTCTTCGGAATTGGTCAACAGCTCACGAAAGTGACGGCGATTGCCAAACATGATGTCGCGGATAACGATCAGGCTCCAGCGATCACCAAGTGTTTCCAGCGTCAGATTGATCGGGCACCCCGAACGATGATGATCCATTAATTGCAGCCCCTTCCAAGTCTGGTTGCAAAATAGGACTGGTTTTGCTAAAACACAACTGGTTGCAAAATAAAATCAGTCAGCCATCACGCCACCACGGAGGAACTTCTGATGAGCATCCGGTTTTACGGTCATCCCTTTTCATCTTACTGCCAAAAGGTCCTGATCCCGATTTACGAGAACGATATTTCGGTTGAATGGCATCAGGTCGACTTTCAGGATTCCGACAATCTTGCAGAATTTGCGGCCCTTTGGCCGATCCAGAAGATGCCGGTTCTGGTTGATAACGACAAAACCATTATCGAAAGCACCATCGCGATTGAATATCTCGATCTGTATCACCCTGGTCCAGTGCGCATGATCCCGCATGATCCAAAATCTGCACTTGAAGCGCGTTTTATGGACCGTTTTTTTGACAATTACATCGCAGCGCCGCAGATGCAGATTGTTTTCAACGCCATCCGCGATCCTGAAAATCGCGATCCATATGGCGTTGAAAAATCCCGCCAGATGCTTGAAACTGCCTATGGCTGGCTTGATGAAAAGATTAAAGACCGGACATGGGCGACGGGCGATGATTTTGGTCTTGCCGATTGTGCTGCGGCACCTGCGCTGTTTTATGCGGACTGGACACATCCAATTGATGCGAAATTCAAAAATGTCCGGGCCTATCGCAATCGCCTGATTGAAAGGCCATCCTTTGCACGATGTGTTGAGGGCGGGCGTCCTTATCGCGATTTCTTTCCACTGGGCGCACCGGATCGGGATTGATATTGATCGGGGCAGCCCTTTGGGCCTCACATCGGACATAAAAAAGCGGCATCCGGAGATGCCGCTTTTTCCTTATCCGGTCATATTGGCCGAAAGTTCTCAGGCGTCGGCCCAGACATTGGCGCGTTGCAGAAGCCCGGTGGCTTCGAACTCCTTGCCATACGGCGCGGCCTTTTTCACGAAATCCATATAGGACGCATAGATACGTCCGTTCAGCTCGTTCTGATCGGCGATTTCCTTGACCGCTGCCTTGACCTCGGTGGCAAGGGCTGCAATCACATCATCGCTGAAATGACGGATTTCCGCCCCCTTGGCCAAGACGGCCTGATAGGACTGGATGTTGTGGAAGGTGAAATCTGCGAGTGTCTGTTCAAGATTGGCCTGTGCGGCGACGGCAAAGATTTCCTGAAGGTCCTCGGGCAATTCCGCGAACTTGTCCTTGTTGACAAACACCTCAATCCCCGTCCCCGGCTCGGCAAATGCCGGGGTGTAATAATATTTGCCAACCTGGGTCAAACCAAACGCATAGTCGTTCCATGGGCCAACCCATTCGGCGGCATCAATTGCCCCCGACTGCATGGCCGGCAGGATTTCGGCAGCGGGCAACATCGTCACATTGGCACCCAGACGGCGCATCGCTTCGCCACCGATCCCGGCATAGCGCATCTTGATGCCCTTGATGTCGTCGACGGTGTTGATTTCCTTGTTGAACCAGCCACCGGCCTGCAAACCGGTATTCCCGGCCGCGAACGGCTTGACGTTGAACTGGGCATAAAGCTCATCCCAAAGTTCCTGCCCGCCGCCAAAACGCAGCCAGCCCGAAAGCTCCCACCCCATCAGACCGAACGGAATGGTCGAGAAGAAGTTTACACCCGCATCCTTGCCAGCCCAGTAATAAGGGGTGCCATGCGCCAGTTCGGCAACGCCCTGCTCGACCGCATCCATGCATTCGAAAGCCGGAACCAGTTCACCTGCGCCGTAAACGGTGATTTTAAGACGGCCGCCCGACATTTTGGTCACGCGCTCGGCAAACTTTTCGCCATTGGCACCAAGGCCCGGTGTGCCTTTCGGCCATGGCATGACCATACGCCAGTGAATTTGTTCATCGGCCTTGGCTATTGATGGTGCGGCACTGGCCGCGGCGAAAGCACCGGCAGCCATACCGGCACCGGTCAGAAACTGACGACGTTTCATTGTGGGGCTCCCCAGTTCATATTGGCAATTTTTTGCGCAAATCTGCTTCTAAAATAGCATTCGTAACTTTGCAAGGAATTGACGTTCCTGTTTTTGCCGCTACAAACAGTTCATCTGCAACGAACTCTGCATCCCGTAACGTCCATTGCGAAAATAGAAGTTTGTCTCTAAGTCGCCTGAAAGCGGAAAAAACGAAATCGGGGCCCCCGAAGGCGGCCCCGACCCGATGAATATGAATATTCAGGTTTCGAAGGGTTCAGTAACCCCAGACTTTCGCACGTTGCAAAAGTCCGGTCGCCTCGAATTCCTTACCGTAACGTGCGGCTTTCTTGACAAGCGCAAGATAGCTTTCGGCGATCCTGCCGCTCATGTCATTTTTGGCGGCAATTTCCTCGACCGCGGCATTGGACTGCTCTGCCAGGGCCAGGATGACTTCGTCGGGGAACTGACGCACTTCGACACCCTTGTCGATCAGCGGCTGATAGGATTGCAGGTTATTGAAGGTAAAATCGGCCAGGGTGTTTTCGGCAATCGCCTGCGCGGCATAGCGAATGATCGCCTGCAAGTCGGTGCCAAGCGCATCGAACTTGTCCTTGGCGATAAAGATCTCAAGGCCCGGTCCGGGCTCGTGGAAGGCCGGGGTATAGTAAAACTTGGCAACCTGATACAGACCAAATGCCAGATCATTCCATGGACCAACCCATTCAGCGGCATCGATCGCGCCGGACTGCATCGCGGGCAGAATCTCGCCCGGCGGCAGCATGGTGATGTTTGCACCAAGGCGACGCATCGCTTCGCCGCCGATCCCGGCATAGCGGGCTTTAAGCCCCTTAAGGTCCTCGACCGAATTGATTTCCTTGTTAAACCAGCCACCGGCCTGCATGCCGGAGTTCCCGGCATAGAACGGCACGACATTAAACTCGGTATAGGCTTCTTCCCAAAGTTCCTGCCCGCCGCCGAAGCGAAGCCAGGCGGAAAGTTCCCACGCGGTCAGCCCGAACGGAATGGTCGAGAAGAAGTTGAGCGCCGGGTTTTTACCCTGCCAGTAATAAGGGGTACCATGCGCCATTTCGACCACGCCCTGCTCGACCGCATCCATGCATTCGAACGGCGGTACGATTTCTCCAGCGCCAAAAACTGAAATATTCAGGCGGCCATTGGACATTTCCTTGACCATGGCGGCAAATTTTTCGGCATTGGTGCCAAGACCGGGCGTGCCTTTCGGCCACGGCATGACCATCCGCCAATTAAGGCTTTCCTGCGCGGATACGATGGCTGGTGCGGCAACCGTGGCCGCAACCGCGGCACCGGCACCAATTCCGGCACCTTTCAGGAATTGACGACGCTTCATTGATAACCCCCTAAACTCTTTTACTTTGGTGGCTTTTTGCGCAACCACCAGCATGCGTTGGGGGATTTTGGCGAAAAGATCGCGCATATGCCACTATTTTTGCGTAGAACAATGCGGATTTTTTCGCCGACGTTACGTCACCCTGACGGCAACCTAGTTAGTGCCGATATAGCGGTTGTAATTGGCAATGAATTCGTCCGTCGTGCCCTTGCCACCGGCGGTATTGTAATATTGCTTCCAATAGGCCGCGAGCCCCGCGATATCGTTGGCATCGGGCAACGGGGCACTGACCCGCATATACCGCACCCGGCACATCGCCGCAGCATACGCATTGTTGGTTGCCAGCTGATCGGCTTTCGAGGCGGGCTGCGGTGCCAGATAGGCATCTATCTTTGCCTTCAGATCGGCCCGATAATCAAGAAAATTGACATAACAGTCGTCAAGCGTTGCGGGTTCCATCTGGAAAATACCGCGCGCCGGACCGCCACCGATCTGCTCGACATAGGTGCCAAGCCCGCTTTCCTGGGCGGCGGTTCCCATGATCAGGTTTTCGGCGGCCTGTGACCAAAGACCAAGATTTTGCAGAACAGGGCGAACGATGGATTGACGCAACTGGCTGGCATTGATCGGCATGATGTTTCCTTTGCATTCATCAGGAACAGAATTGATCTGCCTGATGACGCAACAGGATCACATCCGTGATTACGTTCACATTTGGCCCCTCTATAGGTGTATAGCCGGTTTAACTGGTGGAAACCGCCGGTAAGCAACTGGTACAAAATGACATATTTTGAAAACAGGCCCGTCAGCCAGAAAACTTCCCACTCTTATGGATAGTTAACATTGAAACACCTCCATCCAACCTAAGGTGTTGCCCCGCAATATAAACGTTTGAGACAGAGAGCGACGAGGAGGGACAGCAGAATGCATCAAGAGTTGAAACGCCGCCTTGAGTTCATCGATTTCGATGACAAAAAGGCAGCCAACCTCAAAAAGGCATGGCCGGTAATAGAGAAAAATCTGGCCCCCATACTCGACGAATTTTACCGAAAGGTCATGGCACGTGGTGATCTGGCCAAAATCATCGGTGATCCATCCAATATCGAGCGATTGAAAAATGCCCAGCGCAAACACTGGGCGAAACTGTTCGATGGCACATTCGATCAGGTCTATTACGACGATGTACGACGGATCGGCAAAGCCCATGAAATCATCGGACTAACACCGGAATCCTATGTTTCGGCCTATAACTTCCTGCTCGCCCGGCTGTGCGATATTCTTTATGCCCATTTCCGCAAGGATTCAGGGGTTTCCCAAATCGTTACAGCCGCGACCAATGCCATTCTGGTTGATATGGAAATGGCGATAACGGTCTATTACGAGGAAACGCAGAAAACTTACAGCAACCGTCTGGCAAAAATGTCGGGCGAGTTCGAAGCAACCGTATCAAAAGTTGTCGAAGCACTGGCAAGTTCGGCCGAAGATATGTCAAGCGCGTCGGAAACCCTGATCAGCAGCATGGGCCAAACCACCGATCAGGTGGAAAATGCCAAGTCAGCAGCCGAAATTTCGGCCGAAAATGCATCCACCGTGGCCGGTTCTGCCGAAGAACTTGATAGTTCCATCCGCGAAATTTCAAGCCAGATTTCCCGGGCCTCGACAATTTCAAACGAGGTGGAAGGTTCTGTAAGGTCAACTTCGGATGTCATTGAGTCGCTGAATGTCTCGGCCGAGCAAATCGGAACGGTTGTCGACCTGATCGACAAGATTGCAAATCAGACCAACCTTTTGGCGCTGAACGCCACCATTGAGGCGGCACGCGCCGGTGATGCGGGCAAGGGCTTTGCCGTGGTCGCAAGCGAGGTCAAGAACCTTGCCAACCAAACCGCCAAGGCGACCGGCGATATCACCGCCCAGATCAACAATGTACAACAAAACACATCTGCCGCCGTCACCGCCATCCGCGAAGTTGCCGAACAGATCGGCGCGATCGTTGATTCGATCACCGCCATTTCCGCCGCCGTCGAACAACAAGCCGCAGCGACCACCGAAATCAGCAACAACATCACGTCCGTTTCATCGGCAAACGGCAACGTTAACAGCAGCCTAGAATCAGTCAGCGGCACGGCACATCATACCGGCACCGTTGCAGAAGAGGTTTACAAGGTTTCACAGGTCTTAAAGGAGCATTCACGCCAGCTTAGGGCCGATGTCAAAAACTTTGTGTCGCGACTGACCGAAACAGGCTGATCCTGACGGATTGTCGATCTTGGGCATCCCGACAAATTCGCATGGCGCGAACAGGTAGTATATGTCCGGGAAGACCGTTCGGAATAAACCGCGTCCTTAAAACCAAAAATGCCAGCCTTTCCGGGCTGGCGTTTTTGTTCTATCGCAGATCGTAGATCACCGGGATCGTCAGCGTAAGCTGTTCACGCCCCATATCCTCGGGGAATGGCGGGAAACGTTTGACCCGTTCGATCATATCCTGGGTGGCACGGTCCAGAATGGAAGAATTACTGGAACTGATCATTTCAAACAGCGATACGGTTCCATCCTTTTCAATCACCAGACGGACCATATTCTGACCCTCGATTCCACGACGCTTGGCCCGGTCAGGATATTCACGATACCGCATCAGCATCTGCACCACGGCTGTCTGATAATCGACAAAGGTGGCACTGCTCATCGCAGCCCCGCCACCGCTTCCCGTGGCGGAACTTGCCGCCTGGCTCTGGGTGGCTTCACCGACCGTACCACGGGATTTGACGGAATCAACCGGGCCGCTTGCCGGCTGTTCAACCGGTTTGGTTTCGGCCTGTTCGACCGGTTTCGGAGCCTTTGCCGGTTCCGGTGTCGGTTTGGGCGGCTCGGGTTTACGCCGGGCCGGAGATACATCGGCCAGAAGCGGCGTAACCTCAGGTTCAGGCTCGGGTTCCGGTTCGGGCTCAACGACTTCCTCGACCACCGGCTCCGGGATCGGTTCGGGTTCGACAACGGGTTCAGGCTCTGGCTCGGGCACAGTTTCAACGACCGGTTCTGGGTCTGGTTCCGGCTCAGGTTCAACAACCGGCTCGGGCACAGGTTCGGGCTCTGGCTTGACTTCCTCTACCGGCTTCTCGCCCTGTTTGCTGTCTTCGGAATCTGCACTTTCCTCGAGGTTTTCTGCCTCGCCCTCAGTTGCCTGCCCGCTGCCCAGCGAAATGCTGATGCTTTGGACCGCCCCAGCACCACCCCAACCAGCAGGCTGGGGTTCGGGCATGGCAAGCACAATACCGCCGACAAGAACAATACCGGTCAGCCCGGTTGCGATCAGGAAATCAATGCGTTTCGACATATTCTATCCGTCTTGGCCCTGATCTGCTTCCATGGCGGTCATCAGCTGGACCTTTTCAATGCCAAGCTCCTGCAACCGTTTCAAAAGGGCGACAACACGTGCGCCCTCGGTGGTGCGATCCGCACGGATTTCGACTGGCCGACCGGTATAATCGGCTGGCAACAAGGCCGCCAGATCGGCAATCTTGCCCTGGCGATCATCAATGCCAACTTCGGCGTTCTTGCCAAACCACAGCACAATCGTATCTTCAGGCTGGCTTTCGGCCGTGGAACTTGCCGGTGGCTCGACATCAAACGGACCCAGCTTTTGCAAACTTCCGGCAATCATGAAGAAAATCAGCAACAGAAAAACAATGTTGATCAACGGCAACATCGGTTCCTGGGCTGGACTGTCATCGGTGATCTGGATACGGCGCTTCATTCGATCAGATCCACATCGGTAACACCGCCACGCCCCAGCGCATCCATGACAACAATCAGATGCTGCAAATCGGCACCATTAACCGGGCGCAGATGAACGGCCGCACCCGCATGCTGGCGCAAAAGGGTTGCGGCAAGATTGGAAATCGGCACAGCCTCGCCATTCAGGGACAGGCCGCCACTGGCATCGACATTGACCGTCACCGGACGGATTTCGCTACTGGTACGTGCTTCACCGTCGCTGACGGTGACCGACATCTCGAACCCCTTCCAGTCAAGAAAACTGGAAGCCAGCATGAAAAAGATCAGCAGGATGAAGACAACATCAATCAGCGGCGTCAGGCCGATCATCGGCGAAGCACCGCGATTTCGATCGCGCAATTGCATAGGACGCATTCCGACCTTGTTCGGGCTTATTCCGCTGCCTGACGCAGTTCGGCGATGTTTGACGCGCGAAGCGCACCTTTCTGCGACAGTTCGTTACGATTGATCACCATGGTGCAAACATCTTCCATCACAGCAGCGGCACGGGCGATAACACCTTGCATCCACATGTGAAACGCGGTCGCCGGGATCGCAACGACAAGGCCGATGGCCGTCGTCAGAAGCGCCAGCCAGATACCGCCAGACAAAACGGACGGATCAATACGGCTGCCCGCACCTTCCATTTTCTGGAACGCCTCAATCATACCCATCACGGTACCCAGCAGCCCCAAAAGCGGGCTTAAAACCGCAATTGCCGACATGATGCGAAGGCCACTGTTAAGGCCGTCTACTTCTTTGCGGGCACGGGCGGCAATAATATCGGATGCGGCCTCGCGATTTTCGGCATTGGCGACCGATAACGACATGCCAAACAAACCGATCTGTGCTGCCGGGTGACGGCGGCGTGCAAGAATTCCGGCAGCCTGTTTTTCGTCACCATTGGCAAGATGCCGTTCGATGTCCTTGGCAAAGCCGTCGGCAAAGATGCCACGACGGATAAACCCGACCAGTTTATAAAAGAAGATCAACATCCCGATCAGCGCAAGGGCCGCCAGAACCCAACCGACAACACCGGCACGATCCACAAGATCATAAACAGGCAGGCTGCTGATGGCATCCGGCACGATAGTGCTTTCGGTAGTAGCAAGCGCACCGTCCACCGGCAGACCGGTCTCGGGATCAAGGGTTACGGTACCCTCTGCTGTTTGCGAGAGCGCACCGTTAGCGGCATCAGTGGTTGTACGATCAAGGCCGAGCGGAGTCTGCGCATCTGGCGATGCGGACAGCGGGTTTACGGGTTCAGGCATGTAACTCTTCCGATCCAAAATACGATCAGCGCCAGACGTCCTGCTCCAGCGCATTTGAAACTGATTTGCATTACTTACAAGAAATCACATTGCGATGCAATCGCAACTGCAAAAAGACGCGCGTTTTTCGTGCATGGCCGCAATGCACCGCACGTTTGGCAGCCGACAACGAGGCACTTGAAAACGGCAGAAATCAGGAAAAGCAAAACCCCCGGAACTTTCGAGTTCCGGGGGTTTTGAAATGGTGAGCCCGACAGGATTCGAACCTGTGGCCAACTGATTAAAAGTCAGTTGCTCTACCAACTGAGCTACGGGCCCTCAACGTTGGTGAGCGGCCTTTTAATGTGCTGATCGCAAAGGGTCAACCCCCCTTTTTCGATCAAACTGCATGACAGCCATTCAAAAGGAAAAAAACATCCATATTCGGCCTGTTCCCGGTCCGTCAGAAAAAGCGGATATCGATCCTGACAAACCTGTTCACAGCAAAAAACGCGACGCAAAACCGGAAAAAGAAAAAGCCCCCGAAACCAGTTGGGTTTCAGGGGCTTATTGGTGAGCCCGACAGGATTCGAACCTGTGGCCAACTGATTAAAAGTCAGTTGCTCTACCAACTGAGCTACGGGCCCTCAACGTTGGTGAAGCGCGTTTTAATGGGACTGGCGGCTGCGGTCAACACCTGTTTTCCATATTTTCCCGGTTTTTGTACTTTCAAGCCCCAAAACGCGAAAGCCGCCCTGATCAAGGACGGCTTTCGGTTGCATTATGCGGATCAAAGCGCTTATTGCGCGTCAGCCGCGACCTGCATTTTCACAATATGATCCGGATCAGCAACCCGGCCATTGGCCCAAGGAGCACCTTTTTTCAGGCCATCGATATATTCCATGCCCGATACAACCTGCCCCCAAATGGTGTATTGACCATCAAGATGCGGCGCGTCGGCAAAGACGATGAAGAACTGTGAATCAGCACTGTCCGGGTTGGCCGAACGTGCCATCGAAACCGTGCCACGCACGTGATGCTCGTTCGAAAATTCCGCCGGAAGTTTCTGGCCCGAACCGCCGGTGCCGTCTCCTTTGGGATCGCCGCCCTGCGCCATGAAACCCTCGATCACGCGATGGAATGTCAGGCCGTCATAAAAGCCTTCACGTGTCAGTTCCTTGATCCGTTCGACATGCCTGGGCGCCAGATCGGGACGCAGTTGAATGACAACGCGACCTGCTTCAACATCCAGATACAGGGTGTTTTCCAGATCCTGCGATGCATCGGCCGACTGGGCCTGAGCACCGCCGCCGATTCCACCGTTCGACATGGCCACTATTCCTAATACGAGTACAAAAAGAGATGCGAGACGAATAAGACGCATGGTTGCGCTATTCCTTTTCTTCGGCCAGCTTTTCGTGCAGACGCTTCAGCACGTTTGCCGGCACAAATTCGGTAACATTACCGCCCAGACGGGCGATTTCCTTCACAAAGCGCGAGGATACGAATTGCTGTTTGTCCGAGGCCATAAGGAACACCGTCTCGATCTTGGGCGCAAGACGGGCGTTCATGCCGGCCATCTGGAATTCATATTCGAAATCCGAAACGGCCCGAAGTCCACGAATGATCGTGCCCGACCCGTTTTCCTGGGCGAACTGCATCAAAAGAGAACTGAACGGCTTGACGATGGAGCGGGCGGCAACTTCGCCGCCCGCCGCCTTAAGGGCCTCTTCGACCAGAGCGCAACGTTCATCGACCCCGAACATGGGGCCTTTTCCCGCATTGACCGCAACGCCGACAATCAGTTTGTCAACGATGCGGGTCGCGCGACGAATAATGTCCATATGCCCCTGGGTTACCGGGTCGAACGTGCCCGGATAAATCCCGATACGCGAGGCGTTTGAAGACTGTTCGTTCATTGATCTTCCGTTTTATACGTCGCTGTCGTCAGAACCGGTTTCTACTGCCTCGCTGTCTTCTTCAACAGCAGATGCATCTTCGCCTGCTGCGATTTCGATGCCTTCAGCACCTTCTTCGCCTTCAAGCTCTTCATCACCATTGTCGCCCAAATTGGACAGACGTTCGACAGCAACAACCTGTTCGTCTTCGGCTGTGCGGAACAAGGTAACCCCCTGTGTCTTGCGACCGGCAATGCGGATATCGTGTGTCGGCATACGGATGACCTTGCCACCATTGGTGACCATCATCAATTCGTCGCCTTCCTCGATCACGAAGGACGCCGCGACATTGCCGTTACGTTCCGACATTTCGATATTGGCAAAGCCCTGACCGCCACGGCCCGTAACACGGTACTCATAGGCAGATGTACGTTTGCCGTAACCGTTTTCGGTAACCGAAAGAATCAGCTGATCGCCCGCCAGAAGTTCGTCGTAACGCTCCTGCGAAAGGATTTCCAACGGCAAAGCATCATCAGCCGAGATTTCCTCGCGGCGCAGTTTGCTTGCAATCGAAAGATACTCGTCACGTTCTTCCATCGAGGCATGGTTGCCAAACAGAACGGACATCGCAATGACCGCATCCTCTTCTGCCAGGCGAATACCACGCACACCGACCGAATTACGACCGGTAAAGACACGAACGTCCCCGACGCGGAAACGAATGCATTTGCCCATACGGGTGGTCAGCAGAATATCGTCGTCATCGGTACAGGTCTGAACCGCAATCAGCTTGTCACCACGATCTTCTTCAAGCTTCATGGCAATCTTGCCGTTCGATTTCACATTCACGAAATCGGCAAGGCTGTTACGGCGTACATTCCCGGTCGAGGTGGCAAACATCACATGCAAGTTCGGCCATTCTTCCTCGTCAGGAAGCGGCAGAACCGTTGTGATATATTCGCCTTCCGACAGCGGCAGCAGGTTCACAAGCGCCTTGCCGCGCGATTGCGGCGTGCCCAGCGGCAGGCGCCAGACCTTCATCTTGTAGACCATCCCCTCGGAACTGAAGAACAGAACCGGGGTGTGGGTGTTGGCCACGAACAGCTTGGATACGAAATCCTCTTCGCGCGTTGCCATGCCCGAACGGCCCTTGCCCCCGCGACGCTGTGCGCGATAGGTCGACAACGGAACACGCTGGATATAACCGGTATGCGATACGGTCACGACCATATCTTCACGGGCAATCAGGTCTTCGATGTCGTGTTCGAACTCGGCTTCAAGGATTTCACTGCGACGTTCATTGGCAAACTCGTTGCGCATTTCCGTCAACTCATCCTTGAGGATGATCATCTTGCGTTCGCGCGAGCCAAGAATATCAAGGAAATCTTTGATCTTCTCGCCCAGCTCGGTCAATTCGGACGCGATTTTGTCACGTTCCAGACCGGTCAGGCGATGCAGACGCAGTTCAAGGATCGCGCGCGCCTGTGCTTCGGACAGCCTGTAATTGCCATCATCCGCACCAACCTGGTTCGGATCTGCAATCAGTTCGATCAGCGGGACAATATCGCCCGCCGGCCAACTGCGTTCCATCAGTTGTTCACGTGCAATCTGCGGATCGGCAGCAGCACGGATCAGACGGATGACTTCGTCAATGTTGGCCACGGCAATACCAAGACCCACCACGAGATGGGCGCGTTCACGTGCCTTTTTCAGCAAATGAATGGTCCGGCGGGTAATGACTTCTTCGCGGAATTCGACGAATGCCTGAATGATTTCCTTCAGGTTCATCAATTCCGGCTTGCCACGGTTCAGCGCCAGCATATTGACACCAAACGACGTCTGCAGGGCGGTAAAGCGGAACAACTGGTTCAAGACGACATCGGAAACCGCATCACGCTTCAGTTCGATCACCATGCGAACGCCCGAACGGTCAGACTCGTCACGTAGATCTGAAATACCTTCAAGCTTCTTGTCGCGAACCAGCTCGGCGATCTTTTCCATCAGGGTTGCCTTGTTCACCTGATAGGGAACTTCGGTAACGATGATGGCTTCACGGTTGGCTCGGATTTCCTCGACATGGGTACGTGCCCGCATGACGACAGAACCGCGGCCGGTCTTGAAGGCCGAATGAATGCCCGAACGGCCCAGGATCAGCGCACCGGTCGGGAAGTCCGGACCGTGTACAAATTCCATCAGTCCTTCGACCGTGATATCGGGGTTATCGACAACAGCCATACAGCCATCGATAACTTCGCCAAGGTTATGCGGCGGAATATTGGTTGCCATGCCGACCGCGATACCGCCCGCACCATTGACCAGCATGTTCGGAAAACGTGCTGGAAGAACCGATGGTTCCTTGGTCGTTTCGTCATAGTTATCGCGGAAATCGATGGTGTCTTTATCGATATCGTCAAGCAGATAATGTGCCGACTTGGCCATGCGGGCTTCGGTGTAACGCATGGCGGCGGCCTTGTCGCCGTCCATCGACCCGAAGTTGCCCTGCCCGTCAATCAGCGGCAGGCGCATGGAGAAATTCTGCGCCATGCGAACCATTGCGTCGTAAATCGCGCTATCACCATGCGGGTGGTATTTACCCATGACATCGCCGACCACACGGGCCGATTTACGGAACGGTTTATTCCATTCAAAGCCGTTTTCATGCATCGCATAAAGGATACGGCGGTGAACCGGTTTCAAACCGTCGCGGACGTCGGGCAGCGCACGGCTGACGATCACGCTCATTGCGTAATCAAGGTAGCTGCGGCGCATTTCGTGTTCGATGGATACCGGGAAAATATCGCGGCTATCTGGATTGGTCTCTTTGGTGGACAAAAGCCGTGACCTCTTAAACGCTTGATCAGAAATGCTTCAATCGGTGTGACATATAGACATATGCCTGACCAGTGAGCCGGAAAGTATCAGGTTTGTCCGGCACAAACAATATTGACAAATACCCCGGTTCCGGCATTACGCACAAACGACGGAAATAATCGTCTTTCGTGCAGTTTTCACCCGGCTGAAACGCTATTTTTTCGTGTCTGGTGCGGTCATGATCGGCGTGACCGGATCGCATTCCATCTCGGCGGTTCCGGCGTCCATTTCCGGCTTTTGCCCGAACCGTATCTGCGACACGGCAATCCCGGCCAGAATAATGCCAAGCGCAACCACGCTGGTTGGCTGCGGGATTTCCTGAAGCACAAGAAACCCGACCATTACACCGACGGCAGGCACAAGGTAATTGTTGAACACCACAAAACTCGCACCTGCCCGCGCAATCAGATACAGGATCAGAAACATTGCGATCCCGGTCGGGAAAATGCCAAGATAAATGATCGACAGGAACCCGTCCGGGTTCCATGTCATTCGCCATGGCTGATCGATAAACAGTGTAAAAGGCATCAGCATCAGCGCAGCAAAGGTCAGGATCACGGCCGACGATCCGACACGCGGCTGATCACGCAGATTGCGCGCCACCAGCGATGAAATCGCATAGCATACCGCCGCGATCAGAACCGCGATCTGAAAGATCAAATTCCCGCCCAATCCGGTCAGGGTTTCCGGCCCGACCAGAACAATCACACCAATCGTGCCCAGCACAACGCCCAACGCCTTGCCAGTCGACAGTTTTTCATCATCGGTGATGAAATGCGCCAGTGCTACCGTGGTCAACGGCACAACCGACATCAGGATCGCGGCCAGCCCGGCATCAATCTGTGTCTCGCCGTAACTGATCAGGAAAAATGGAACCGAATTTCCCAAAAGAGCGACAAAGAAAGTCGAAATCCAGGCGCGCCGTCCCTTGGGCAGGTCGCTTTTGCGGATAAAGGCAAAGCCCCATAACACAAGAGCAGCAACACCAAGCCGCCCGGCAGCAACCACCAGCGGCGAATAGGCATGTACCCCGATCTTGATGAAGGTGAAGGAACTCCCCCACATTAGAGCGAGCAAAAGCAGTAGCGCAAATTCACGAATTCCCGGACGTGTCATCTTCCCAGCCTATTCTTGCCACAGTTATTGGGCTTTATCGGAGTTCGAAAGCCAGATGACAGCGTTAGAGCCAGAAAACACCGGAATCAAGAAAATAGCAGAAAAATAGCCGTTGCAGCCCTTGGCCTGCGACCGGCCGAATGACCCATCAAAAGAAAAACAATGTTTTAGCGTCAAAAGACCCGCCGGATTTTGACGCAGCACAAGGCCTTTGCATCGCAAAGATGAAAAAAGACAATGGTTACAACTTATTTATTGCGAATGATTTTCAATCGCTTTATATTAAGTTCAACAAAATGAATGGGATGCGTGCAATGAAATATGTGGATCAGGAACTGACCATTGACGAAATGCTGGCCGACCCGATCGTTCAGACATTAATGCGTTATGATGGCATTTCTGCCAGTGACGTTCGTCACACGATTGATCAGGTTTTGCAAAATCGCCTGCCACAGCGCCCGGTTCGTCTACGCGGAAGCGGCGTCCCGGCTCATGACTGGCACCTGACGGGCCTTCGCCCGGATGCCGCATAATCCGGTCTGCTCAGGAATCGCTATCGTTTAACGACCAGTCATAATGATAGCCGCTGATTGGCAAATCATCGCCATGGACGCTTAGCCATGTTGCGAATTCCAGCCCGGCATATCGGGCCAGATGATCGGAAAATGCGGCATCGCTGTCGCCAAAATCGGACCGGTACCAGTCAAAAATCGACGATAGTTCGACCTCCGATCCATCCGGGGCCAGTTGCACGGCACGCTCGTCACGGATAAAAGCAAGAGCCGCCTTATCAAGTTGCTCTTCAATTCTATCGGCATCATAGGCACTTGCCGCCAACGCCGGACATCCCACCGAAGCACAATTCAGCGCATAATGAATGCGCGCATCCTGCCAGATCGGACGCAGAATGCGATGTTCGATATCATTCAGGCTGAGCTGCCTGCCCTCAACCACCAGAAGCTTCTTGTCCCATGGCCCGGATGAAAACAGGCCCGGTGAAATGTCGATGTCGCGAATGCTGTCGACAGGATAGTGATCAAGCACCACCGCAACTGTTTGCGCATTATAAAGATTGATCCAGAAGGCCATCTGCTGATCGCGGTTATAACCGTCAATCGCAATTGACTGCATGGCCGTCAGATACCCGCCAAGCTGCGCGCGGCTTGCGGTTTTGGCACTTGCGTAATCAAAGGTGGTAACACCTGGCGAAACCAGAACCAGATGATGATCCAGTATCACCTGCCAGGCAGAGTGATTGATCATGGCATCGCTTGTATCATCGTGGACCTGCCAAGCGGGCCACAGATCGGCATCTGGTGCGGCATTTGCAGCTACCGGTATCATCGCCCAAAGCAAAATCAGCACCGGTACAAAAAAACGCATCAATTCAGCATTTCCCCAAAACCACCCTGTGTGCGCCTGCACCCTATGGGGCAATCGACGCTCAGGGTCAGATCAAACTGCCGTGATGGCAGATCCGGCAATTATATACACTTAACCACAAGTTGATATATAATGCCCCCATGACACAAGCTGGTGCAATCCAGGTTATTCCCGGCAGTGGCGGGCAACTGGGGCAGGTTATTGCCGCACGTGCCCTTCCCGGCCCCGGGCAACAACCGGCAACCTCTGGTTCGGCTGGTAACGGTCTGGCTGTGCCACCGTCAAGGCCCGCCGCCGTCTCAATCCGGCCGTTAGGGACAGGCAATGCCGCCGAAACAACGACCCGTCCGGCTGCAACCGGCCCGACCGCATTGATCAACAGTACCGCATCAATCGTAACGATCATTCAGCAGCTTGATCCCCGCTCCCTTCCCGGCACCATCCCGCCCGAGACCCGAAACAGTGCCGCTCAACAACGCGAAACGCGTGAGGAAACACCTGAAAGTGCGCGCCCACCAACAAGCAACCCGGCCCTTCTGACCCACCGTGAACGTGAAATCGTGCGTGAATTGCAGGCGCGCGACGCAAATGTCCGGACCGAGGAAGAAAGCCATCAGACCCTTGCCGGTGCCAATGCCGGAATGATCAGTTACAGCTATACTGCCGGTCCTGACGGGCGGCTTTACGCCACCGGCGGCAAGGTCAGCATTCACCCGCTTCAGGGCCTTGACGGGATTGCCGCGATTGCCAACCAGGCTGCCATTTCGCGCGCGGCATCCATGCCCGGCACATCGTCGGCCGATTTCAATGTTGCGCAGGGCGCATCACGCAATATCAGTGCGATGATCGCAACACAGGCCATTGCGGCGGCCGAAAGTTATCGTATGTCTCTCGGACTGGGCAGCGCCACCAATCATTTGGATATCAGCGGCTGAATTCGCACGCAAACCGGTCGGCATCAGATTAAATCAAGTCTGGGCCTCGACCGCGGTCTTATCGATAACCGACCAGACCTCAAAAATTTTTCCATCCCGGAATTCGTAAAAAACGTTCTCCGAAAACGAAATTCTTTTCCCGTTCACGTTAACCCCAAGGAATTTTCCTTGGGGAGAACAGTGGAAATCAAGGCGACTGCCAACACGCTTTTCATCAGACACCAAGAATTTGATATTGAACCAAAGATCCGGGATATCTCGGAAATCGCGTTCGAGCATTGCCCGATACCCAGACAACCCAACATGCTCGCCATTGTACTGCACATCATCGTCAACAAATGTGCCAAGATTGTCCCAATCCTGACGGTTCAGACAATCAATGTATCCGCGGTAAATCTCAGCAAGATCAGGAATGCTCACACGCGCCCTCCCGTTGGTTATTTGCCATAGGGTCGTATCCCGAGAAGCCATGCAGATACGACAACAAGGCCTATTCCTTACGCATAGTACCAGTAAATCGGGAAGCCCGGATCAAACACCGTCACCGGACCATCACCGGTATCAATCTTGGCCGGGAATGTTGCCGCCTCGCTGCGCTTTTCCAGTGTAATCTTGTCGGCATTCAGCGGCAAACCATAGAATTGCGGGCCATTGACTGAGGCAAAGCCTTCAAGCTTGTCCAGTGCCCCTTCTTCCTCGAACACATGCGCCAGAAGCTGGACAGTATTATTGGCGGTAAAGATACCGGCACAGCCGCAGGCACTTTCCTTGCGGTCATCGGTATGCGGGGCCGAGTCAGTACCCAGGAAGAAACGCACATCACCGCTGGTTGCCGCCTTGCGCAGTGCCAGACGATGTTTTTCACGCTTTGCCACCGGCAAGCAATAGAAATGCGGATGAATGCCTCCAACCAGAATGGCATTGCGGTTAATGATCAGGTGGTGCGTGGTGATGGTCGCACCAAGGTTCTTGTCATTGGCCTTGACGTATTCGACACCGTCTTCGGTGGTGATATGTTCCATGATCACGCGCAATTCCGGCAAACGTTTGCGCAGCGGATCAAGAACGCGGTCGATGAACACTGCTTCACGGTCGAAAATATCAATCTCGGGATCGGTGACTTCGCCGTGCACGCAAAGCGGAATACCAAGACTTGCCATACGTTCCAGCACCGGCATCGCCTTGTCGAAATCACGCACCCCACTTGCCGAATTGGTCGTCGCCCCGGCCGGATACAGCTTCAACGCCGTGATCACGCCATTTCGATATCCCTCTTCGACATCGTCAGGATTGGTGCCTTCGGTCAGATAAAGCGTCATCAGCGGCGTAAAGTCATGCCCCTGCGGGATGACCGCGTTAATCCGGTCGCGATAGGCAATCGCATCCTCGGTCTTGACCACCGGCGGCACAAGGTTCGGCATAATGATCGCGCGCGCAAAATGTTCGCTGGTTTCGCCAATCACCCCTTCAAGCATCGCGCCATCGCGCAGATGCAAATGCCAGTCATCGGGACGGCGAAGGGTAATGCGATTTACTGAATTTGCGGACATGGGGGCGACCTCCTCGGAACCGGAACAAACGAATGGGCGCGAGCGCACAGGCTAACTAGCAGATCAGTCCCGGTTTTGGAATTGGAAAGCGGCCAGAAAGACAAAAGGCCAGGCATTTCTGCCTGACCTTTTCACATGGGGCGAGTGATGGGACTTGAACCCACGGCCCCCAGAGCCACAATCTGGTGCTCTAACCACCTGAGCTACACCCGCCGTCGTGTGGCGCGGTTTTTATCGCCGGGAGCCCCGGACGTCAAGCGCATATTTTTACTTTTTTGCCCCGTTTTCCCCGCAACTTCGCAAAGTCCCGCAAACCGGGCGACTGCGAGTTTTGTATCTGGTACTTATCATCACAACCAATCCCCCCGAACAGGCCCCCATCCGTTTGAACATCTTGCGCGATCAGGCAAGTCGGCTAATTAAATCAATTCAATATCTTGAACACGCCCGCCATTCCGGGCGAAATTAACACGGCACACAGACCCGAAACAGTCATGCGAGCCACAAAAGAGAAAACAATACGGAGTATCGGAATGAAGTGGGGCGTCATCAGCACGGCAAAGATCGGCACGGAAAAGGTCATTCCGGCTATGCAGGAAAGCGACAAGCTTGAAATTCTTGCTATTGCCGGACGTGATCTGGAAAAAACGCGTGAAACCGCCCAAAGCCTGCGCATTCCGCGCGCCTATGGCTCCTATGAGGAACTGCTGGCCGATCCGTCAATCGAAGCGGTGTATAATCCCCTGCCCAACCATCTGCATGTGGAATGGACGATCAAGGCGCTGGAAGCCGGTAAACACGTGCTGTGCGAAAAACCGATCGGACTGGACACCGAAGATGCCAAACGCCTGATCGCGGCGCGCGATAAAAGCGGCAAACACGTGCTTGAGGCCTTCATGGTCCGTCATCATCCGCAATGGCAGGAAGCCCGACGATTGGTCGAAAGCGGCCAGATCGGTGATGTCACCACAGTGCAAAGCATCTTTACCTATTTCAATGCCGACCCGAACAATGTGCGTAACAAAAAGGATATTGGCGGCGGCGGTTTGCTTGATATCGGCTGTTACTGCATCGTGGGCCCGCGCTATATCACCGGCAAGGAACCGGTGCGTGTGGTTTCCCTGATGGACAAGGATCCGAAATTCGGTACTGACCGTCTGGTTTCAGGCATACTCGATTTCGGAAGCGGCGTTCAGGCAAGCTTTGTTTGTGGCACACAGTCGGCCGCAGTGCAGCGTGTCCATATCCTTGGCACTGAAGGCCGGATTGAAATCATCATGCCGTTCAACCCGGTGCCGGAAAATCCGGCAGTGATCAGGGTCGGCACGCAAAAACAACCGGGTTTTGACGAAGCACGCGAAATCAAATTCCCGATCGGCAACCACTATACCCTGCAAGGCGAAAACGCGACGGCGATCTTTAACGACGAAAGCCCGGTCGATTACCCGATTGAAGACGGGATTGCCAATATGCAGATTTTGGATGCGCTGGCCCGCTCGGCACGTACCGGAAGCTGGGAAATGGTCAATTCCTGATCCTCTTCCCGACATCTGACAGATACAAAGGGCGCAACCGGTTGGCAGCGCCCTTTGTCGTCATATCCGGCACCGGAGCGGGGGCTTCGGAATTGTCCCGGACAATCAGAATTACCGGACTTTCGCCGCAGCCTGTTTTCTGTGTTCGGTTACGGGAATACCACCGACACCCCAGTTATCTGTTTCGACCTCGTCAATAACCACGAATGTGCTTGTACGGGGCTTACCGAGAACTTCGAACAAAAGGTCACTGACACCTGCGATCAGAGCCTGTTTTTCCTCGACCGTAGTGAGGGTTTCGCCTTTGGTGGTTCCTTCGCGGGTGATCTTGATATTCACATAAGGCATCATATCCTCCTTGGGCATTTGCCCGTTTTAAATAATCGGATCTACGTTGGAATTACCAGCGACCGGCGTGCTGGCCGCCATCGACATTCAATATCTCGCCGGTGACGAAATCGGCCTTTTCGAGATAGCGGATGGCATCAAGGATGTTTTCGACTTCGCCCATCCGACCCATCGGGTGCAGACCTTCAAAAAATTCAAAATTTTCCGGCGCATGCATCGGGGTTTTGATGATGCCCGGCGCAACCGCATTCACACGAACACCCTGCTTGGCATATTCAATCGCAAGCCCGCGGGTTACCGCATCCAGCCCGCCCTTTGTCAGGGTTGCCAGACCGGAAGGCACATCCGCCAACGCCTGATTGACCAGCGTCGTCGTGATCTGGACGATATGGCCACGCCCCTGTCGAAGCATCAGCGGAATAACGCGCTGCGTGATGTGGAAGAACCCGGCGACATTCACACGAAGGACATTGTCAAAATCCTCGACTGTGTATTGGTCAAACGGCTTGCTGATGAAAATACCGGCATTGTTGATCAGGGTATCGATCCGGCCAAACCGGTCCTGAGCGGTTTCAACGATTTTTGCGGCAACCGCGGGATCACCGATATCGCCCGCAACGGCAATGATGCCGTCATCCGCACTTGCCGCAATATTGCGCGAATTGGCAATAACGGCATAACCCTGCTGGCGATAGGAAGTAACAATTCCCGCTCCCATCCCTTGGGAGGCGCCGGTGACGATGGCAACCTTCTGTTCGTTACGCATGGTTTTATTCCTTTCGAATCTGAGCGAAAAGGGGCATCACGGCCATATCATCCGCCCACAGAATTTGAATTCGCCCCAACGGGCAACAACATTGCCACCGGTTTAAATTATTGCGCATTTCGTCGGAATTAGTGAAAAATGCAATTCAGCATTTCGATTTAAGGAACGAATAATGGATCGCATTGATGCGATGAAGGTTTTCATCTCCGCCCTTGATGAAGGCAGCCTTGCTGCGGCGGCACGAAAGCTTGGCCGGTCCCCGGCGGCGATCACACGTGCCCTGACATTTCTGGAAAATCATGTCGGTGTACAATTGCTGCACCGTTCCACGCGTGCGCTTCGTCTTAGCGAAGCAGGCGAACGCTATGCTGCGGCATGCCGTCGCATCCTGACCGATATCGAAGAAGCCGACCTTCTGGCAGAAAGCGAGACAAAGGCACCGCGCGGCCTGTTGACCGTAACTGCCCCGATCACCAGCGGGGCTGGCATCCTGCGCCCGATACTTGATGATTATCTTGACCTGCATCCGACGGTGCGGGCAAAGCTTCTGTTGCTTGACCGGATTGTCAGTCTTGTTGACGAAGGCATTGATGTGGGATTGCGCATCGCCCATCTGACTGACTCCAGCATGATAGCCATCCGCGTCGGTGAGGTCCGGCGCCTGCTGTGTGCTTCGCCGTCCTATCTGGATAACAATCCACCGATCCGCGAGATCGTGGATTTGGCTGGCCATCAATGCATTGCCAATTCCCAGTTAGGCGAAACCGGATGGTCCTTCCCCTCAAGAACTGCCGACCGTGCGCCGCGGGTCGTGCGTTTCACACCTCGCCTGATCGCCAACGGCATCGCTGGTACCCTGCCTTCTGCCGTGGAAGGAAAAGGGGTTACGCGGGCATATTCCTATCAGATTGCCGAACATGTCGAACGGGGCCAATTGCGGATATTACTGCCCGATGATGAAGAACCTCCCATCCCGGTTCATCTTGTCATCCCCGAGGGACGTCTATCCACGCCGCGTGTGCGCACCTTTGTCGATTATGTGGTTCCCCGCCTGAAGGCAGAGTTCAGCCGCAGGAATGCAATTTGCGCCGGAAGATAACGAGCAGTTTGTTCATGCCCCACCGGCAAACAGTGCTGATTTGGACTTTAATCGTGCAAACATGAATTCATTGAATGCGCGAATACGCGGCACGGCCTGCAAATCATGATGGATCAAAACCCACAGGTCATTACCCAGTCCGTTGATCGGTTTACCCAGCACCCGGATATTGGAGAAAGCTCGTGCCAGAAAATACGGTAAAACCGCCACACCCGCGCCGCTATCAACAAGACGTGCAACGTTCAAAAGCGAATTGCTGCGTAATGCCACCCGGCCATCAGCGAAGTTTTTATCGCGCCATCGGGCGGCAGCAATATGCGCGAGGCTTTCATCACAGGTGATCCATGGTGCGCTTTCCGGATCATCAAAAACATCCGATCCGCAAACCACCGATGTGATTGCACCGATCCTGCGTCCGACAAGGCTGCCGTCCGGTACGTTCGCCGGGCGGATAGCAATATCGGCGTCATGCCGGTTCAAATCATAAAAACGGTTATCGGTGACAACCTGCACTGTGATTTCGGGAAAGGCCGCGCCAAACGCGGCAATGTCAGGGGCCAGGATGGAATGAAGCAGTGTATCGGTGGTGGTCAGCCTGACCGTACCGCTGGGGCGGATATCCGTTCCTGCCAGCTTGCGCGACAAGACCGATAGTTCACCTTCCAGCTTTTCGGCAGTTTCAATCGCCACCTGCCCGGCATTGGTTGGCTGATAGTCGCCCTGATTACGCTCGAACAGTTTATTGCCCAATCGCCCTTCGATATCTGCAAGACGCCGAAACAGGGTTGAATGATGCAGTCCGGTTCGACGCGCGGCCTGCGTCACACTGCGTGCCCGCGCCACAGACAGAACCAGTCGCAGATCATCCCATTCCAGCATCCAAATCACCGTTCGCTTTTGTGCACATAACATGTGATTTAACACAAATTTACTTCGCAAAATAGCACATCAATAATCAAGGCATCAAACACTACGTCACATACTGGAGACGACAGATGGCTGTTAAAATCACCCGCGACGAACTGAAAACCGCCCTTGCCGGGCCAAACGCCCCGACCCTGATCGAAGCACTTCCGGCAAAATATTATGTTGATGCCCATTTACCGGGTGCGATCAACATCCCCCATGACCTGATCGCAGAAAAAGTCACACAGGTCCTGCCCGACAAAACGGCACCAATCGTGGTTTATTGCGCGAATGGCCCGTGCCGCAATTCCGGCCTTGCGGCCGACACCCTGTCCGATCTTGGCTACAGCAATGTCCTCGATTACCACGAAGGCAAACAGGATTGGCGGGATTCAGGTCTTCCTCTGCAGGGACAAGGAGTACTGCCAGAAACCGCCTGACCAAACATCCCCTTCAAACGCAGACAGGCCGACAATTGTCGGCCTGTCTTGTATACACACCAAAGCTTCGACTTATTTTGCGAAGGCTTTCTTCATTCGTTCGATGGCTTTGGTCATCTTTTCTTCCTGCTTGCAGAAGCAGAACCGCACAAAGTTCCGCACCCCGCCATCTTTACCCTGATAAAAGGCCGAAACCGGGATCGCGACAACACCGGCTTCCTTGATCATGATCTGGCAAAATTCGACATCGTCGCAGTCATAGCCAAGCGGTCGGAAATCGCAGGTGATGAAATAAGTACCTTGCGAGTCCAGAACACCAAACCCGACTTCCTTCAGCCCCTTCATCAGGAAATCGCGCTTTGCCTGCATTTCGGCGGTAAAGCCTTCGAAATAGTCATCGTCCTTGTTCAGACCATAGGCCACACCATGCTGCAATCCCGGCGGTACGGTGAAAACAAGGAACTGATGCGCCTTCTTGATCGGCTCCATCAATTTGGCACATGCCGTGATGTACCCAATCTTCCAGCCAGTCAGCGAGAATGTCTTGCCCGCTGATCCGATGCGCACGGTGCGATCTCGCATGCCAGGGAAGGTCATCAGCGGGCGGTGCTTGCGCCCATCAAACACCAGATGTTCATAAACCTCGTCACAAAGCGCGATAACATCGTGCTTGATACAAAGTTCGGCAATGAAACCAAGCTCGTCCTCGCTAAAGACCTTGGAGCACGGGTTCATCGGTGAATTGATCAGGATCAGCTTCGTTTTATCGGAAAAGGCCCCGGCCAGCTCATCCTTCGGCAAATCCCAGCCTGGTGGCGTCACGCGCACCAGCTTGGGAATGCCACCCGCCAGCTTCACAATCGGCAGGTAACTGTCATAAAGCGGTTCGATCAGGATGACTTCATCGCCTGGCGCAACAAGACCAAGGATGACATCGGCCAGTGCCTCGGTCGCCCCAACTGCGACCAGCACCTCTTCCTTCGGGTCGACGTCGATATCATAAAATCGCTTGTTATGGTCGGCCACTGCTCGAAGCAATTCGGGCACGCCGGCAAGCGGCGGATACTGGTTGGACATTTCCATCGTCGCCCTTGCCGCAGCTTCGCGAATATCGGCCGGGCCATCCGTATCGGGTGCCCCCTGCCCCAGATTGATGGCATTATGTTTCTGGGCCAGTTCGTTCATCACTTCAAAAATCGTGATACCGCCCGAAGCAAAAAGAGGATTGCCGACAAATTCGGTCATAAGGCGTCCTTCTCTGTGTACGATACCGGTCGGTGAAACCGGCCTTGTCTTTATGTCTGGTGGCGCATTTCAATCAGCAGGCAGATAGAATGCATAATGCATTATCCGTCGTGCCGCTGTCATATTCCGTGTTTTCTGTCGCATGGCGCAGGCAGATCAGGCAAGCACGGATCGATGGTAACCGCATTGATGCTGACGCGCACAGGATGTTTGCATATTTTTTGCACATACTGCCTAAAAGTTGACCGACATCAATCAAGAAAATCTTAAAAGTATCATGGGTTTTGCTGGGTTTTCGCGCAGAGACTCCTTAGAATGACGATGCGGGCCAAAACTGGCACGCCCCGTGCAATTAACGCGGCAAAGCAATTGAGCTTGCCGAGTTCTACGCAACTCTCGCAAAAAGCAGAGGGCGCTTAATGAAAAAGATTGAAGCCATCATCAAGCCATTCAAGCTTGACGAGGTCAAAGAGGCCCTTCAGGAGATTGGCCTCAAAGGGATTACCGTTACCGAAGCCAAAGGCTTCGGCCGACAGAAAGGCCATACGGAGCTGTATCGCGGCGCCGAATATGTTGTGGACTTTCTGCCGAAGGTAAAGTTGGAAATCGTCGTTGAGGACACGCTTGTCGAGCGTGCGATTGAGGCAATCCAGCAAGCCGCTCATACCGGTCGTATCGGTGACGGTAAAATCTTCGTTTCCTCGCTTGAGGACGCGATCCGCATTCGTACCGGTGAACGGGGCAACGACGCGATCTAATCGGTCTGTTACCTGACATTGAACATCGTACGGTCACTAATTTTGAGTTTTAAAGGGTTGCATCATGTCTGACGCTGCTTCTGTACTTAAGCTTATCAAAGAAAAAGGCATCCAGTTTGTCGATCTGCGCTTTACCGATACCAAAGGTAAATGGCAGCACACCGCGCAGGACATCTGCACGATCGACGAAGACGTTTTTGTTGACGGCATCATGTTCGACGGTTCGTCGATCGCTGGCTGGAAAGAAATCAACGAATCCGACATGATCCTGATGCCGGATCCGTCGACTGCTGTTGTTGACCCGTTCACCGCACAGCCGACCCTGATCATCGTTTGCGACGTTATCGAGCCGGCCACCGGCCAGGGTTATGAGCGTTGCCCGCGTTCGACCGCGAAACGCGCACTCGCATACATGAAATCCGCTGGTATCGGCGACACCGCATATTTCGGTGCAGAGCCGGAATTCTTCATGTTTGACGACGTTCGCTGGACTACCGCTGGCGAAGGCATGGGCTATCAGCTGGACTCCGAAGAAGGTCCCTACAACACCGGCACCGAATTCGAAGGCGGCAACCGTGGCCACCGTCCGGGTCCGAAGGGCGGTTACTTCCCGGTACAGCCGGTTGACTCGGCCAACGACATCCGTGCCGAAATGGTCAACTACATCAACGAAATGGGCGTGCGTTGCGAAAAGCACCACCACGAAGTTGCACCGTCGCAGCACGAACTGGGTATTGCTTTCGGCACACTGATCGAACATGCCGACGCCGTTCAGATCTACAAATACTGCATCCACATGGTTGCACACCAGTATGGCAAAACCGCAACCTTCATGCCGAAGCCGGTCTTCGGTGACAACGGTTCGGGCATGCATACCCACCAGTCGATCTGGCACGAAGGCAAGCCGCTGTTCGCAGGTAACGGCTATGCTGACCTGTCTGACACTGCCCTGTACTATATCGGCGGTATCATCAAGCACGCCAAAGCACTGAACGCTTTCACCAACCCGACGACCAACTCCTACAAGCGTCTGGTCCCGGGCTTCGAAGCACCGGTTCTGCTGGCTTACTCGGCTCGTAACCGTTCGGCTTCCTGCCGTATCCCGTACACCGCGTCCCCGAAGGGCAAGCGCGTCGAGATCCGCTTCCCGGATGCCCTTGCCAACCCGTATCTGGCATTCTCTGCAATGCTGATGGCTGGCCTTGACGGTATCGAGAACAAGATCCATCCGGGCGATGCAATGGACAAAAACCTCTATGATCTTCCGCCGGAAGAGCTCAAAGAAGTTCCGACCGTTTGCCGTTCGCTGCATGAAGCTCTTGACAGTCTCGACGCAGACCGCGACTTCCTGAAAAAAGGCGATGTGATGAGCGACGACCTGATCGACGCATACATCTCCCTGAAAATGGAAGAAGTTATCCGCTTCGAACAGTCGCCGCACCCGGTCGAATTTGACATGTACTACAGCGGCTGATCCTTTCACCAGAAAGGACCATCGAACACAGAACGCCCGGCCATATGCCGGGCGTTTTTGTTTGTCCCGTTTGTTTTATTCCAGCCGCCAGTTTTTCCGACAACAAACGTGTTTACCCACAGGACATGTTCACAATGCCGGAAAGACTGATGCCCGATCAGACTGCAAAACATCACCAAACCGGAACCATAATCAAGGCCATCGCGGAAATCCGCAATCAATGGGCCTGCGGACATCGCCGAAAGGCGCGCAAGCTGTGTTACCGGCTGCTGAAAGAAAGCCCTGGCCTGCCTGATGCATTGCATATCAGTGCCCTGATGTATCATCAGGAAGGCAATACCCTTGATGCCATTCGAGATATTGAAAAGGCATGCAACAGCCCCGATCCCAAAACAGTCTATTTCACCGACCTGTCGGCCATTCTGGCGGCATCGGGTTACGAGGCACAGGCGAAAACGGTTTTGATCCAAGCCCTTAAGCGCAAACCGCTTGATCCGAAACTTTTGCTGCAGATGGGCATTTTTCTGACCCGCGGCAATGACACACGTCAGGCCATACTTTTCTTGAAACGCGCGATTGCGCTGGCCCCAAATGACTGGCTGGCATGGAATGCAATGGGAGCCGCCTGCCTTGCCCATGATGATCTTCACAGTGCCATACGCCATTTCCAAACGGCAGGAAAACATGCGCGCGATTGCCGGCATATGGATGGCTATATCGATGCCCAAATCAGCGAGGGCGAATGCCTTAAAGAACTGGGCGAAATTGATGCCGCGCGCGCTATTTTTGAAGATATCCTAAGCCGGCATTCCGGTCATATCCGCGCATGGCATTGCCTGACCCTGATCAGTAAAATAGCACTCGATCATCCCATCCGGCAGGTCATGATCACCAAGGCCAAATCCAGATCTTTTGACACCCTGCCCGCCGCGCAAAAGGAATTGCTGCTGTTTGGCCTTGCCAAAACTCATATGGAGGCCGGGGAAATAGAACCGGCCATGCGCACCCTGAATGACGCCAACCATATCAAACGCCAAAGCATTGACTATTCTCCGCAATCAATAGAAAGCCTCCTTGCAGTTGCAAAGGCAGCGTTCCCCGCCGAACGATTTGTCGATTTGCCACACCCTGATAAAAGCAGCCAACAGCCACAGCATGTTTTCATCGTCGGTATGCCACGTTCAGGCACCACACTGCTGGAACAAATTCTGGCCTCCCACCCCGACATGTTTGGCGCAGGCGAGCTTGATACACTGGGCCACCATCAGGATGCCATGATCGAACAACAGGTCAAACACGGACAACCACGTGACGAGGTCCTGAAATTCGACGATGCCTTTATCTCAACCCTTGGCAATATCTATCGCAGGGAGGCACTGGCAAGGATTGCAACCGTTTCAAAAACGGCTGAGACTGGTGCGTTTAAACGCGTCATCGACAAGATGCCCAGCAACTTTACCCGTGCCGGACTGATTGTCCTGATGCATCCTGACACACGGATCATTCATTGCCGTCGCGATGCAATGGATACCTGCTTTTCCTGTTACAGCCGCCGTTTCGGCAGCACCCAGAATTTCAGCTATGACCAGCGCGAACTTGGGGCGTTTTACAACAGCTATCTGAAGTTCATGGAATACTGGCGAAACGTCCTGCCCGCGCATCGGTTTATCGAAGTCGATTACGAGGATATTGTTGACGATCTCGAAGGACAGGCACGCCGTCTTGTCAATTTCACCGGATTGCCATGGAACGACAACTGTCTGACATTCCATAAAACCGGACGACAGGTCCGGACACACAGCACATTACAGGTCCGGCAACCGATCTATCGCAGCAGCATCGGAGCATGGCGACCATATGCCGAATATCTCGGGCCATTGATGGATGCCCTGGGCATTGATGCTGATGCACAAACAAAAAAGGCGGGGTGATCACAAATCATCCCGCCCCGAACGGTGCCATTTCAGGCAGATTCGTCCCGATGCAGATCGGGTTCAAGCTCCGTCCGGTAAAGACAGGCACGCCCCTTGCCCGCAGCCTTTGCCTCGTACATTGCCTTGTCGGCACGGCGTAATTGTTCGTTCATGTCGCAATAACCGGCATCAAAAACGGTAAAGCCGATCGAGGCCCCGATATCGCATTCATGGCCCTCCCACACATAGGGCTTGGCAAGCTCGGCGATGATGTCATCAGCCAGATCTGCCATTTCCTTTTCACCACCCTTGTTGATCAAGAACAGTGTGAATTCGTCCCCGCCCAAACGCGCAACCTCTTCAGCCCGGCGTGCCGACCGTTTCAACCGTTTGGCCGTTTCAACCAGCACCCAGTCCCCCGCTGCATGGCCAAGCGTATCGTTCACCGCCTTGAAACCGTCCAGATCAAGCAGAAAGATCGAAGCTGGTGTCCCGGTGCCACGCAAAACCGTCTCGCACTGGGACAGTTTCTGCATATAGCGCGCCCGGTTTGCCAACCCGGTCAGTTCATCATTATTGGCCTTGTTCTGCAATTCACGCGCGGCAAGCTTTTGCTTGGTGATATCGCTTAACCACCACAGAACGGTTTCCTGACCTTCGAATGTCAGCGGTTCGATGGATGTTTTAAGCCAGCGCGCATCGGAACCGGCCGGTCGGCGAATGCGCAATTCGACATCTTGCAATGCGCCGAGCATATCCATATCTTCCAGACTTTTTTCCCGATACCGTTCCGAAAGAAGCACAGCATCCGTCGGCATCGTGGTTTCACTGTCAAGGGCAAGAAGATTGGCAAACATCTTGTTATAGAACTTGAATTCCCCGCTTTCACGGCCGGAAATACCAACACCGACCGGCGCTTTTTCGAGCAGTCCGGTCAAACGCCGTGCGGCGGCGGCAACTTCGGCCTGCGCCAGTTTAAGCGACGTAATATCAATCAGTGACCCGATGGTGCCCGCAATAACGCCGCTTGGGCCCTTCAGGCTCGCTGCCGCAAACAACGCGGATTTTTCAACACCATCCATCTCGAAATCGATTTCATGCCGAACATTGCCTTCGGACTTAAGCAACGGCGCTTCATAACCGGAAATCCTGGTCACCAGCGGCTTGGGTGCGACGTCGGAAAGCTTGCTGCCGATAACCTTTTTGGGCTCTTGGCCCAACAGTTCGGCAAAGGCATCGTTACAACGATTGATCACACCATCAAGGTTTTTAAGATACACCGGAATGGGCAGGACATCGATCAGATGCTGGATAAAAATCTTGTGGTCAGCCAAGGTCCTGGCAAGTTCCTCTGCCTTGCCCGCCTCGCGAAGGACAAGTGCGATGAATCCTTCCGGTCCCTCGGCCTTGCGCCATGTGAATTTCCTGCCGCCCATCTGAAATGGCTGCAATTCGGTCTTTGCAAGCGTTCTGGAAATCAGGCCTAGCGTTTCACGGACGGCACTGACACTGTCACCGGATGCGAATTCCGCATTCTTTGCCAGAAATGCAAGAAATTGTTTGATTTCCGTGCCATCGCGCAGGGCGGTTTTCGATGCGCTGAAAAGATTGACGGCAACCGGATTGGCGTGGGCGATTTTGCTATCGGACGAACCGATAAATATGATGGCATCACGCGCCAGCGCTGCTGTGGCGACGACGTCTTGGGCAATTGACAATACACGACGCGCCGCTTTGCGACGCACTCCCTTTCCCGCGTTATCAGTAATGCCCCAGAACCATTCGGGTCTTTTGACCCCGACCCGATAGAAGGCCTTTTAGAAGGCTCTTATTTCATACGTAAGCATATGGCAAGACTGCTCTTGCGACCAGAGCCAATCCATCAGGATTTTTTGTCACCCGCAGGAAGATCAATATAGCCCCGATCAATACAATGTTCGAGTTCGCGCGCGGCTGCCAGCATCTCCTGATAACTTTCGCGCAGATGTTTAAGCTTCGCAAGTTCTTCGGTCGTCGGGTGATTATCCTTCCGATCCGCACTAAGCTGAAATGCATATTTCAGATAATCAGCGCGCAATTTGGCGACGTTGATAATCAGCGGCAACGCCGTATCCACACTCATGTCAGGGATCGCAGGACTGATGATTTCATGATTTACTTCACGCAAAACATGTTCCATAGCCATCATGAAACGACTTTTGCTGCGTTCGGCGTCCTGTGTCATGATTTACCCTCCTTGGCGATAACGGTATGGAATGACATACATTATCCCTTGTTAAGGTAAAAACGCCTACAACAGTTTTACACTCCGGCCATTATCGGTTTTCAACGATGACCTGCATCGTGCGATCACGGCTTGCAGGAACCGGTCAGGCACGCTAGACGATGAAGCATGCAATTTTCGAGACAAGGAACCCGATCATGGAAGCACGCGTAAAGTGGCTTGAAAATCTGACCTTCACCGGCACCAGCGGCTCTGGCCACGGCGTTGTCATGGATGGCAACAGGGATACCGGCTTTGGCCCGAGCCCAATGGAAATGCTGCTTCTCGGTCTGGCGGGATGCTCGTCGATTGACGTCGTGCATATCCTTCAGAAAGGCCGTGAAAAAGTCATTGATGTTCAAGCTGATGTGAAGGCCGAGCGCGCAGAAACCGACCCCAAGGTGTTCACCAAAATTCACCTGCATTTCAAGGCGAAGGGTGAAAACCTGAACGAAGCCAAGCTGGCCCGTGCGGTTGAACTTTCTGCGGAAAAATATTGCTCTGCTTCGATCATGTTGTCGAAGGCTGCCGAAATCACGCATAGCTGGGAAATCATCGAATAGGCCATTGCTTCAGACTGTTCTCCCGTCCAATTCAAAGCGGTCCGTTTCGGGCCGCTTTTTTGTCAGTCGCGTCATAATCCAGCCTGAGTTAGAGTTTAACCGATCAGCCACACGGAAACGAAACGGGGAAGCATTCCATGCCCGCAAACGGCCTTTTGCGTTCAACACTTGTCGCTATGGTTTTTCCGGCGATGCTTGCATTGTCCGGGTGCTTTTCCGAAGACCCGCAACATGATCCGTCCGGTCTTGCCATTGGTCCCCCCCCAGCAAACGAACCGTTTGACGATTATGTGCAGAAAACCCGCGAACAACTTCGTACCGCACTTAAAACAAAGCGCTTTGACAACGAAGCCGCGCCATTTGGACAATACGACCTTGATCAGGTGGTCGCGATGCGTGCCCCCTTTGCATCCGGTCCGGACATATCGGCCTGCGACGCTGCGGGAAACGACACCGCACATGGCAAGGATGTTGGCTTTCTGATGGTGCACGGCCTGACAGACAGCCCCTTCCTGATGACCGATATCCGCAACACGCTGCAAACCAGATTTCCCTGTGCAACCTTCCATGCCGTGCTGCTGCCGGGGCATGGAACCGTACCTGGTGATTTGCGTGACGTCAGTTACGAGGACTGGGTCGAAACCGTGCATTACGGTATGAACAGCTTTCCCGATACAACAGACAAAATCATTCCAATAGGGTATTCAACGGGCGCAACCCTTATCGGGCGCGAGTTCGATGCCCATCACCAGAATTCCCGTATGACGGCAATGATTATGCTTTCACCCGGCTTTGCCACCAAAAGCAAACAGGCATGGCTGGCACCCTATGCCCGTTATGTTCAAAGCTGGGTCGGACAGGACGAAAACAGTGATGCCGCCAAATACGGTTCAATGGCAATGAATGCTGCTGCCGAGTTTTACCTGCTGACCGAGCCCTATCGCGACGGCACAATTGGTGAATTTGACATCCCTGTCTTTATGGTTGCCAGTTCTGATGACCAGACGGTTGATCCGGTGTTCACCGCCAATTTCTTCTGCGACAAGGTTGACAGTAATAACAAGCGACTGATCTGGTATCAGGGCGAAGAACACCTGATTGACGAACATCCGCTGTGCGACGGTGTTGACATTGTCAAATCGGCCGCTCCGGACTGGCGCACGCTTAGTCATGCCCACACCGCAATCACCATGCGCCCGGATAATCCGCATTACGGCATGGACGGTGTCATTCGCCGCTGTGATCATTACGACGAACAAAGCCCCAACAGCAAATGCCAGACAAGCAGCGATGCGGTTTATGGCGAGTTGAACCTCGCTGAATCGGCTTCTCCCGGAAGCCTGCGGCGCGGTACATTCAACCCCGACTTCGTCAGTATGCTCGACAAGATGACCCATTTCATCGAAGTGTCACTGGAAGTCCCCGAAAAGTCCGAAAATTGATAAACAGGTTGAAGAACAACTATCTCCGGACCAGATGAAAAGTTCGCGAAGACATGACATTTGCCATTGATCGATTTACCGGACAAAGCGGCCTGACACTGCGTTATGCCCTGCATTCTCCCGAAAATGCCCTTGGCCATGTCCTGATCCTTCAGGGACGCGGCGAGTTCATCGAACGATACAGCGAAACCGCCCGTGAACTTGCTGAACGCGGACTTGGATGCGTTACCTTCGATTTTCGCGGCCAGGGCGGATCGACCCGCGAAGTGACTGAAAGCCATATGGGCTATGTCGGGGATGTCGGACATTATGTCGAAGACACCCATGACGTGCTCCGACACATTGCCGATCACCACAATATTAGCTGTGATCTGCTTCTGACCCACTCGACCGGTGGATTGGTCGGCATGCATATGTTGCTTGAAAACCCGGATCTGTTTGGCAGTGCCGTCATGATAGCCCCGTTCTTCGGGCTTGGCGGGCCGGACTGGATTGCGCTTGCTGCACAGTTTCTGTCAGCCGGACTTTGCCGCTACGGGTTCAACAAACAGTTCCTGCCAGGGCAAAAACTGCTGTCACCCCTGCAACCCTTTACCGATGACAATCTGCTGACATCTGATCGCATACGCTACGAACGCAACATCACCTGTTTACAGGACAACCCCGATCTGGTGGTTGGTGGGGTATCCGCGGGATGGCTTGATGCCTGTTTCCGCGCACAGGCTGAATTGTCCCGGCGCGTGGTGCCCGATAATGATTTTGCGACCGCGGCCCTGCCCCCGGTTACCATGGCCTTGTCAGGCAACGATCAGGTCGTCAGCAACCGCACCACCCAAGAACTGTTTGGCGATCATCCGTCTGTTGTCATGGTTGAAATCCCCGAAGCCCGCCATGAGATCCTTCAGGAAAGCGACCATTTCCGTACCCTTTTCTGGCAGGCATTTGAACAGCATCTGGCAAGTCATCATAGCGATTGGGTCCTGCCCGTTTTCTGACGGGCAACACCCATTCTTACACTGCCTGCAACATTCCCTTCTCAAACCGCTCACGCCGGAACCGGCTGGGCGGCATACCACGATGACGGGCGAATTGCCGGTTAAAATGCGACAGATTCTGAAATCCGGCTTCTTCCGCCACCCGATAAATCGGAAGGTCCGAAGACAGTAACAACGACACCGCACGGCCCAGCCGCAATCCCATCAGATAATCCTGAACGCTTGAGCCTGTATGGCGTTTGAAAAACCGGCGCAGGGTCCGCTCGCTCATGCCGGTCTGAAAGGCGATTTCAGAACTTCCAAGTTGTTCGACATAACGCGAATGCAAAATATCCAGCACCCGGCCAAGCCGGGTTGCCTCATGATAATCAGGCACCGTTGCGTCAAACCTCTCGGACGCAAGCGGTATCCGTTCCCGCGCATCCAGCAAAACCCGCAATACCTCTATCAGCAACAATAACCGATCAGCTGGACCGCCTGCTTCAAATCGCGGCATGTAGGCCGCAACCTTTTGCGCGGTAAGGGCATCGAACTTGACCCCCCGTCGTGCATCGGTCAGGACAGGTCGCAAATGCGCAAATTCCGGCATGGTGGCACAAACATTGTTGATCCACTCGGCCGTAAACCAGAAGACAAAGGCCTGATGTGGCCGTTCACCCGGCTTCGCCTGCAAATCAAGATCATAGGCCCCCATATCGATTTTCCCGGCCGCTGGCGGGGCGGCATTGTCTGAATGCCATGTATGGGGCAGGTTCGGGCCCAGCAACACCAGATCATCGTCGCCATAATGGCCAATATGATCCCCCACATAACGCTGCCCCTCACTTCCAAGCGTCAGGGTCAGTTCGTATTCCGGATGAAAATGCCACTCGAACGGGATCGCACGCAGGTTCCGATGCAAACCACGCCAAGACCGATCCGGTGCAATTTTCACATGTTCGAACAGCAGTTTCATTCAAATACCCGCTTATACGGCTATCAAAATCGATTAATTTGGCCAAATAGTATCATATTATGTCCGCCCTGTCAGTGGGCGCGACCATGGCAACCCTCTAGAATGGTTCCAACATCATGAACCATGCGGGAGGAAAAATCATGAGCATGCTGGCAAACGCAACTACGGCGACAATGGCCCCGACCGGCCCGAATGCGAACCGGCCGGGCAATGCCTCGGTCAAGGAAGTCACCGGCACACAATTGCGTGATCTTGAAAAATCGCTGCCGTTGCGCGTTCTGTCGGAGGCGGATTTCAAACACTGGCAAACCTATGGCTATGTTGTCGTGAAAAATGCCGTCCCGCAGGAACAGGTAAAGGCCACCGTCGACTTCCTTTGGGAATTCGAGGAGAAAGACCCGACCGACCCTGAAAGCTGGTCCCGCCCGCAAATGCGCGACCATGCCATGACCGAACTGAACAATTCCGGCATGGTCGAAGCCTATCATCATCAATCAATGTGGGATAACCGCCAGACACCGCGAATTTATGATGCCTTTGTCGATATCTGGGATCGCACCGATCTTTGGGTATCGATTGATCGTGCCAATCTGAATACCCCCAATGTCGGCGCGCGCGCCTTTGACGGATTCATCCACTGGGACGCCGATACCAGTCAGGACCCGTTACCGATCAATGTGCAGGGCGTTTTATCGCTGGTTGATACCAATGACGATATGGGTGGGTTCCAGTGCGTACCGGACTTGTTTGCCAATTTCGCCGACTGGCTTGCCACCGCGCCAAAGGATCGTGACCCGTTTCGTCCGGACATCGCCAATATTCCGTATGAACCCAAACGCATTCCGATGCAGGCGGGTGATCTTCTGATTTTCAATAGCCTGCTTGCGCATGGTATTCGCGCCAACCGGTCCAACCAGACCCGCATTGCGCAATATATATCCATGGCCCCGGCAACGCCCGAGGAACAGGAACTTGTTGATTGGCGGACACAAAGCTGGTCGGAACGCCTGCCCGCACGCGGTCACGCCTTCCCGGGTGACCCGCGCAATTGGGAACAGACGCGCTATAAACGCGCAAAGCTGACGCCGCTTGGTGAAAAGCTTCTGGGTAAAGTTGCCTGGTAACAGAACAAAAAGCGCCCCAGACTTCTGGGGCGTTTTGTCTTAATTCGCATCAAGCTTTGCGATAAGTCTGGCTTTCGTATCCGCATCCACAAAGGCCGCCTCAAGGGCAGTACGCGTTATACCGCGAAGCTCATTCTCGCTAAAACCAAACACATCTTTGGCACGCTGATATTCCTCGGCCAATGTTGTGTGGAAGAACGGCGGATCATCTGATCCCAGCGTCACTTTGACCCCGGCATCATAAAGCCTGCGCAACGGATGGGACGCGTAATCCGGATATACAGACAGGGAAATGTTCGATCCGGGGCACACTTCCAGAACAATGCCGCGTTTCACCAGTTCTTCGACCAGTTTCGGGTCCTCGATGGATCGGACACCATGCCCAATCCGGGTCACCGGCAATTTGTTGATCGCATCCCAGACACTTTGCGGGCCCTCAACTTCACCGGCATGAGTCGTGCACCCAAGCCCGGCATCGGCGGCGATTTTATAGGCCGGATAGAATGCTTCCTGCGAGAACATACTTTCATTGCCGCCCATCCCAAACCCGACGACATAGGGATGACCACAGGCAACCGTATCAGCCGCAACACCAATCGCCTTTTCCGGGCCGATGTGGCGCACACAGGTCATGATGATCCGTCCGACAATTCCGGTTTCTTTCTCGGCCCGGTCAATCCCTTCAGCAACGCCATTCAAATGATCGTCAAAGGAAATCCCGCATCCCAGCGCATGCGACGGTGAACAGAAAATCTCGACATAAAGCGCACCGGCTTTGGACTGTTCGCACAGATACCAATACGTCAGATCAGCATAATCCTTACCGGTACGGATTGCCGCGCTTGCCTTGTCAAAACTGCCCAGAAATTCGGGGAAATTCGACCAGATATACCGATCCTGATCGTCGTAAATCCCGTCCGGAAGGTGAATACCGTTGCGGGCGGCGAATTTCCGCACCAATGCAGGCGTTAACGCACCTTCCATATGCAGATGCAATTCGGCTTTGGGGATATTCTGTGTCATTTTGCGCGCTCCGGATCTTTTTATTTTCGTTCCTGATCGAGTTCTAACCCGAACAGTTTTACCGGTCACGCCGCAACTGTTTTGCCCTTTGATTTTTTCCCGACCGACTTTTCATCTGGTGCCAAATCCGCAAGCGGCCCGATATAGGGCGCAAAACGACGCCATTTCCCGATAGCATCCCGATTGATCGGACGCCGCACCTGGGTCATGCTGGCAGTACGTGCGGCTTTTTCCTCGCGATAGAACTCAAGACATTCCGGACGCCAACTCAGCCCGCAATGCGCCAGATATGCGCGGGCCACCTTTTCCGGCTCGGCGACAAGGTCCTCATATGGCAGATCGAACAGTTTCCCGTTTTGGTCTGTCTCAAACAAAACAGACATCAGTTTTTGATAAGCACGATAATAATCCGCCAAATCACCAAGGTCATCGGCGTAGCGCATGGGGGCTGCAAAAGGCGTGGTATAAAGAGACAGGCAGGTCGCAAGCGGATGGCGATGGGTGTGCAATATTGGCGCATCAGGAAATACCCGCCGGATCAACCCGATCCGAAGAAAATTGGCAGGCGTTTTATTGACCACAAATTTCACATTCGGATCATAGGCACGCAACGCCCCAAGATAACGTTTGCGAATCTCGCCAATTGTTTTGCGATTAAGGCGTTGTATCTGTTCCGAGATTTTGCCTCTGCCCGTGACATCGACAACAATCTTTGAAAAATCGGCAATTTCGCCTGCGGCAAAAACATCGGGATGCGCCCCCAATATATGCTCGCTCAACGTCGTTCCCGAACGCGGCAGACCGACGATAAAGATCGGGTTGGGACCGGTTTCCGTCATTGTGGCCGCGGGTTCGTCGCCTTCATCCTCGGGCCGGTTGGCATCGGCCTCTACCAGTTCTCCGATACGCGCCATTTCAGCCAGTTCCGCAGGCATATCAATTGGTGATGCTTTTCGATTTGCCGCATGGCCGCGGCGGTACCAGTCAAAGGCAGCTTCCATATTGTTTCCAGCCTCGGCCATTCGCGCCAGTGCAAAGCACGCCTGATAAACCTCACGCGCCGGGGCGTCATCCGAAAGCGCGACCTTTGACAAGGTATCAGCCGCCCCGACCGGCATGGCTTCCGGGCGCAAAAAGGCAATATGCAGATAGGGCTGCGTACCAACATCACCAAAATCATCGATAAGCCGGATGCAGGAACTGATTGCACGATCCACCATTCCGGAAAAGGCGAGAACAGATGCTTCGAACGCCCGCAGTCCTTTGTCATCCGGCGCCTCTGCAAGCAGCTTTTCAAGCAGATCAAGCGCCCTTTGATGCATTTCGCAGTGCATATAAAGACGCAGCAATAATCTCTGAACCTCGGGCAGTCGCGGATAACCAGGTTCAATGCCTTCCAGCAGCGCGATTGCACGATCAAGATTCGCAGAAATACTCCGCCCTGAACCGAATTTCATTATTTCCTGACGGAAAATCAGATCGGCCAGAATTTCGCGATACGCCGGATCCTTGGGCGTATTCAGATGCTTCGGTTCGACAATTTCCATGAACGATTTGAAGTCACCAGCGCGCTCGGAGAAATGCAACAAATTCTGCGCCACCGGTCCGAAATAGCGGTCTGCGGGCTCCAGACTGCGAAACAGACGTCGCAATCTTTGACCTCCGCGCACAAAATGAGATCCCTGCATTTCCGCAACCGCTGTCATAATATGGATTTCAGTTCGTTTGGGATGGATACGGGCAAGCTTCGCGCCGATGGATGCAGCTTTGTCAAACTGGCCCGTCGACATGGCTTTTTTCAACTCGGTGGATATGTCTTTTTGTGCCTGAACCATCAAGGCGTTCCCAAACTAAAAGCGCAATATAAATGAATTGCGGTCATTTATATTGCATGACACAGACATAATTTGGAAACAGAACATTCAATTAATGATGTCAGCTTCAGGATGATATCACGGCCTTGCGACGCAACATTCTGATTGATGCCAAAAGCGCCCCTCCGACAATCAAAAGGCATCCTGCAATCACCGCGGGGCTTGCTTCGGCCTTGCCAAAGGCAATCAATAAAATCGTACTGAGCAAGGGTGCACCATAAGACGCAACGCCAAGCACCTGTATATCGCCACGCTTGGTCCCGTAATCCCAGACAAAAAACGCGACACCAACCGGGCCAAGTCCCAATCCGATAATGGCAGTTGATTGCCAGATATCAGGCGTTACCCAAATCTCGCTCAGGCCGTGCGTTATGAAACCAAGTAATGCTGCTCCGGCGCAAAAGCCGCAAACGGCTTCGACCGGAACATGGCGATAACGTCGGTTCAAAACCGAATAACCCGACCACAGGATCGAACAAATCATCGCAGCCCCATAACCAGCGCCATAGGCTGGATCAAAATCAAACAGCTGTCCTTTGGTCACCAGAACCGCTGCCCCGTAAAACCCCAAAACCGCACCGGCAAGGTGATACCAGCGCAAACGTTCACCAGGCAGGAGTGCCGAAAACAGCACGATGAATAGCGGCCAGAGATAAGCAATCAGACTGGCATCAACCGCAGGCGCATTCGCCAAAGCAACAAAATAGAAAAAGTGATAGCCAAACAGCCCGCCCACCCCAAGCACCCAGGCACCAACCGGTTGCCTGAGAGCCCGAAATGCAGCAAAACCGCCGCGTGCAATCCAGATAAAACTGAAAATGGCCGCAACGGAAAAACAAAGACTGACCAGTTGAAAAGGCGGGATGGCACTGACTTCTGTCGTTAGCAACGCCAGCAAGGCCCAAAGCACAATGGCAATGCCGCCGATCATGGTGGCCTTTGTACGAGGATCAAGCAAAGTCATGAAACCATCCCGAAGTTCAACTAATCGCGAAAGCATACAAGCACAGCATGGCAGCCCGGTCTTTGCCGAAACTCCTGATATTCATCTTCTGCCTTGATGGTTTCTTCAGAGGCGGTTTGAGCGACGAAGCGCAATCGGCGGATGTCCAAATCGCCGGGAGAAGGCACGCGAGAATGCGCTTTGATCGGTAAAGCCGACCTCGTGCGCGATATTACCAAGTGTCATGGTGTTTTTCGGATCACCCAGCATCACATAGGCACGCTGCAATCTTTGTTCGCCCAGCCAACGCATCGGCGTGGTTCCGAGGTAGCTCTGGAATGCGGCAAATAATGCGCTTTCCGATTGTGCAGCAATCATCGCCATATCGGCAATGCTGATCGGTTCGGACAGCCGAAGCTCGATCCAGGCCAGCAAGCGCTGCAACCGCATCGGGATCATGGCATCCGCACCGCCAAGGTCCCCTTGTACTGCCGCCGCATGACCAAGAACCTCGCGCAAACTCTGGCAAACAAACGCATCATCGGCAAAGGCGTTTTCACTCGCCGCAATGCCCTCAATGCCTGCCATGTACAAAAGCGACAGGCTTTCCGATTGCAAATTTCCTTGCCCGTCGGGGGTAAAACGTCGGATCCGCGATATCGCGCGTTTTTGTTCAAGCCCCTGTAAAAGCCCGGTCAGATGACCTGCATATCCTGTCCCAACCTCAAGATAGGGCGATGCTCCCGCCAGCTGCCAAAGCCGTTCAAGCCCGGCACCTGCGGCAACATCGATATCAACATCAAGTACCAGAAACCGGTTCATCCCCACCGCACGATAGGCATGCGTATCCCCAGCCGGAACAAAGGCCAGCCTGCGTCCTGAAACGCAGCCGCCGCGTCCCTGCACCTCAAGTTCGAGCATGCCAAGATCGGCAATGATGATCTGATGAAAATCATCATGGCTGTGACTGGCGGCCTCGGACCGGTATTGGCGAAAACTTGATTGCATGGCTGTTCCTGTCAGGCAGCCCAGAATAGGCGATTGCCGCATTTGCGCAAAGCCCTGTCATATTCACTGATCATAATTCCGTTCGCAATCCATGACGCGATTGAACCCGAGCGCCCCCGACTGCGTAGAACACTCAAAACATCAGGAACATCCCGTGGCAACGGATACCAAACACGCGCAAACCATCCGTCCCCATGACGGGCACGTCATCCCGGCCAACACCACGGCACCGGGGCAAGTCCTGCTGGGTCGCTATATCCTGTCGATGGCCGGTATGGCGATTATCGATGTGTGTTTTTCCGGTGCTTATGTCCTAATTTCGGGCAATTTCGCGGTCATCTGGCGGGCGGCAATCGTCAATGCCGCGATCCTGCTGATCCTTAACGTGATGGGTGCAGCGATCATTTTTCGGCCGGTTTACCGGTTGATCAATGCCCTTGCGCGTGGTGACGCGGTCAAACGTGGCCCCGGCCTGCGCCGTCTGCGCAAGCTCCACGTCCTGTCTGCGATCTGGGCTTTTATTGTCGGCCTTGCCTATTGTCTTGCGGCATTCGGCCTTGGCATTTTCAATGCCAATCCGCTTTATGTTGCGGAAACCGATCTGACCACCAAGGTCTATGCCGCAAGCTGGTTCAGCTTCGCCTATGCCGCCCATTTTTCGATCTATGCCTTTTTCGCCACCGCCGATTGTGTCGAGGTCATCCGCAAACAGACCCATGATCTTTGGGGTATTGATTATCATCCCGGTCGCGGGCGTATCGGTTTGCGTCTGGCAATTGTGATCCTTGCCCTGACCCTGATTTCGTCCATGGCGATTCTGCTTGATATTACCCTGTTTCGCGATATTCGCGCCGCCCAGGGGCTTAGCGTTGAACAGGCCGTGATCCTTGATGTCATCGCAACCGAAACCGCAGCCGTCCTGTGCCTGTTTTTCATCAGCCGCACACTGACCCGCCCGATTGGACAACTGACCGATGCCGTGCGTGAAATCGGGGCGGGTAAAACCGCAACACGGATCGCGGTTACCAGTGACGACGAAGTCAGCCGACTGGCATTCGAATTCAACCGCATGGCCGCCGGGCTTGAGGAAAAGGACCGGATGCGCCGCGCGTTTGAACGTTACGTCAGTCAGGATGTCGTCGATCTCGCCATGGCGCGCGAACAAAGCGGTGATCCGCGGGCTGCCGGGGAACTTCGCTTTGCCACCGTGATGTTTACCGACATCAGCGGCTTCACCCGCCTGTCCGAGAATATGGAACCGGCAGATATCATTGCCCTGCTCAATGAATATTTCGATCTTGTCAATGCCCCGATCCGCAATCATCGCGGTGTGGTTCTGAACTATGTCGGTGATGCCCTTCATGCCGTGTTCAATGTCCTGCATGACGACCCAGATCACGCTGCCAACGCTGTCCGTGCGGCCATCACCATGCAAAACATTACCCGCCATCACAAATTTGCCGGCACCATGCAGATAGAAACTCGTGTCGGCATCCATTCGGGGCCGGTGGTGGCCGGGCCGGTCGGATCGGGGGATCGCATTGATTTCACCATTCAGGGCGACACGGCCAACCTTGCATCGCGCCTTGAAGCGATGAACAAGGAAACCGGCACCGAAATTCTGATCAGTGCCACAACCCGCGAACTGGCCAACACCGTCACGGACGCAAATATAGCGTTCAAACCCTTGGGTTCCTTCACCATTCGCGGCCGACAACAGGTCGTTGATCTGTTCACAATTTCCGATGATGCAAAAGCATAACGGGCACCGGGAAGCAGAGGGTCAGAAGTTTAAGCTTTTTTTGCCCCGCCCGAATGCAATATCCTACCCGAATAAATGCACCATCTGGCGCCCATGATGTCGGACCAACCGAAAACCGAAAGCGGAGACTGTTTTGACTTTCTGCGAGAAATGCGACCGAATTCCTGACGTCGCGCCGAACGAAGGCCGCCTTTATATGTGGCCACCCGTTGCGCATACCGCGGGAAAAATTCTTTCCAATATCAAGGGTGCAGGTCGCACCGCCGAAAAAAGCACGTCATTCGCAACGCTTCACCTTGATTATGTTCGCCCGGGCCTGCGTCCCCTGATTGACGAGATATGCAAAAATCTCCTGCCCGAGGAAATCGAGGACACCAGGGCGCTGATCATGCCAGCAAACACAGAACCTGCAATCGACGATATTGCGCGCATCACATCGCTTGGCGCGATACGTGCCAGAATCGGGGCGGAATGGCTGGGCGAGATGCTAACGGAAAACCGCCTGACATCGGTCTTTCAACCGATTTTCGCAGCCGGTAACATCACCGTCCCCTACGCCCATGAATGTCTGATCCGCGGCAATGACAAAACCGGCAATGTGGTCACACCTGACATATTGTTTGGTGCGGCAAAATCCGCAGACCTGCTGTTCCAGCTTGACCGGGCGGCACGCGCGACAAATGTCCGAAACGCCCATAAAGTCGGCATATCGGGCAATCTGTTTATCAATTTCACTCCCAGTTCGATCTATGATCCGGATTCCTGTCTGCGTACAACAATCGACGTCGTCACAGAATGCGGCCTGGATCGCAACAATATCGTGTTCGAAGTCATCGAAACGGAAAAGGTCCGCAGCATCGAACATCTTGGTGCAATTTTGCAATCCTATCGCGACTCAGGTTTTCGCGTGGCGCTTGATGATGTTGGATCGGGATATTCAACCCTGAATCTGCTACCGCAACTTCAACCAGACATCATCAAAATAGACCGGGATTTGATCGACCATGTCGATCAGGACAAATATAAACAGGCCATCGTCAGCAAGCTGATTGATCTAGCCAAGCAACTTGATATTGACGTCGTCGCAGAAGGGATTGAACGCCAGAGCGAACTTGATTTCCTGACCGATCACGGCGTGGATTATGTTCAGGGATATCTGCTTGGCCGCCCTGCAGCCTTGCCCTTTGTCGCCAGCGCGTAACGAATACCTCGCTGCCATACCCGGTTTCCGATTGCCAAAGCGGCTTTGCACGCTGATGGGCCCTGCAAAAGCCAGATCAGAACCGCTTTCCATTCTGTCGCAGGATCTGATTATTCCCTGGTCGGAATCACCATCGGCGAAGGGGCCGGAGGGCGAGATCGCCATAGATGCGGTAAACAGCCTCATTGAAACGCCAAATAGCCGCCGCGATGTTGCTGCATATTACGGCAACTGGCTAAGCCTAGAATTTTCTGCATCACCTGACGGGCTGATCCCGTCCCGATCCGGAATTCTACCCCCAAGTATCTGACTCCGAGCGTTCTCAAAGGTTCAGCATCGCCTCTAACTCGCGCTGTGTCATTGCCTTGTAACCCGCAACAACCCGTTTGCCTTCATCCCTGGAAACCGAAATTGCCAAGCGCATGGTAGATTCGCACATATACATGATCAGAAGGCATCGTGCCGCGATATCCTCTTTATGAGCACGGGCTGCCGGTGCCAGTCGAAAGATGGTTTGGCACAGGAAATCGGCATGGGACCGGCTGACTTCAAGCTCCATATCGCGCAGGGTTTTGTCGGCCTGGGTGCCCGACCAGATGTCGCAAATTACCGGCTCGGCCAGAAACAGTTCGTAATAAATATCGACCAGCCGTTCAAACGCCGGAACCAGCGCGTCTGCACTGGTAACCACGCCAAGACCGTCTTCAATACAATGGCGCGATTCCGCATTATAGCGATCGGCCAATGCATGAATGATCGCCGCCTTGTCGGGAAAATACTGATACAGTGACCCAATCGAGACTCCGGCGCGTTCCGCCAGTTCTCCCATCTTCATCGCATCACTTCCCTGAACCGAAATCAGCTCGCTCGCGGCATTCAGGATATTTTCCACCCGTTCGCGGCTGCGTTTCTGCGTCGGTGCCCGGCGCAGGGATTTTGCGTTATCCGGCAATATCTTGACCACTTATTCACCTACTGATTTTCAGCTGTTTTCCGGCTGCCTTTCGGCATCTCTGCAACATTAACCTCTTGACGAACAAAATACGAGGATTTATCACATTTATGAATATGAGGATTACTCACATTTAAAAACCCGACAGCAGGAGCCGAAAATGATGGACCCAAACCGCTACCTTATCCTTGGTGCCACCGCCAAAACCGGTCGGCGCGTTGCCGCCAAACTCGACAAGATGGGCTGCTATACCCGCGCCGTATCGCGCAGCACCACCCCGTCCTTCGACTGGACCCGCCCCGAAACCTGGGATGCCGCTCTTGAGGGTGTCAGCGCTGCCTACATTACCTTCCAGCCCGATCTCGCCGTCCCCGGATCGGTCGACATCATTACCGACTTTTCCAAACGCGCACTCATGCACGGTGCGAAACGGCTGGTGATGTTATCGGGCCGTGGCGAGTATGAAGCTCATCGGGCAGAAGATGCATTGCGCCAATCAGGTGCGGACTGGACCGTGCTGCGTGCCAACTGGTTTTTCCAGAATTTCGACGAGGATCTGTTCCTGCCCTATCTGCAACAGGGCACTCTGGCGCTGCCAGCCGGTGACGTGCCCGAACCGTTTATCGATGCTAACGATATTGCCGATTGTGCCGTCGCGGCACTCGTCGAACCTGTTCATATTGGCAAAACATATGAATTGTCAGGTCCGGAGGCACTGACCTTTGCCGAGGTCACGGCGCTGATCGCCGACGCAACCGGACGCGACATTGTCTTTGCCCCAATCACGCTTGACGAACTTGATGCGGGCCTTGCCGCAGATGGTATCCCGGATGACTTCCGTCATCTGATCCGCTATCTGTTTTCCGAGGTCCTTGATGGCCGCAACAGCGCGACCACAGGCGATGTCGAAAAAATCCTTGGCCGCCCACCGCGCGACTTTGCCGACTATGTTCGCGAAACGGCCCGGACCGGTATCTGGAATCAGGTTTCAGATACCTGATAACCCCACCCGTATTATGCAATGATCGCTATATAAACATAAGGCAGGCGCGCCCTACCCGGCGACGGAGCGGAACCTGGCCGGGGTCAGGCCGGTAAAGCTGCTGAACCGCGTGGTCAGATGGGCCTGGCTTGAAAAACCGGTGGCGAGCGCGATATCGGCAACCGACAAAGCCGGATCGCGCAGCATCCGTTTGGCAGCCTCGATCCGGCGGCGCAGAACATATTTATGCGGTGCCTCGCCCACCGACTGGCGGAACATGCGCGCAAAGTGATAGGGCGAAAGCCCTGCCTCTGCCGAAATCTGTTCGAGTGACAGCGGCTGATCCAGATTGGCCTCGATAAAATCAAACACACGGCGCCTGATTTGCGGCGACAGGCCACCGCGCACCCGGAATTCCAGATCCCGTTTCGAGGAATAGCTGCGCAGCATATGCCCCATCAGCATCTGCCCGGCGCTTGACATCGCCATCCGGTCCGCCGGGGCACTCCAGTCCAGCGGCAACATGGCATGGCGGATTGTCTGCTCGATCAGGGGATCGAGGAAAAAGGTCTTTTCGGGGACTTCGACGGCGTTGGGTTCGATGTCGAATGCCTCGACCACCGCGCGCTCCCACGCGGAATGCGGGATATAGAGGTGGAACAGTTCGACCTCGCCATTCACCACCCAATCCGATGTCAGATGGGCCGGCATCAGGCAACAGCGCCCCGGCCCGCCGCCGGTCAATGGATCGGTCCCGATCTGGCGTTTAATCCCGGTGCCGCCATTGACATAGAGGCTGATGGTGTGATGGTCGGGATCGGTATAACGCGTCATGACATCCGCGTTGCGCCGCCAGTGTGCCGCCGAAATGCTGTCGCCAAAATCGCCCGCATTCAGCAGTTCGGCATCACCGATCAGCTGATTGTAGACTTCAAAATTCTGGTATCGGCCATTGGGCACAAACATCGACATATCCTGTTTCCGAGGCCTGATCATCGCATTGCAGCCCCCTCTTGCAAAGCCCGTCGTGCGAATGGCTGCATTGATTTGCGCAAGATTGTGAAAAACACCGCAAGTTCGTGAAAGCCCTACATCCCCCAAACAGACTATAAACTGGCCTCGGATATGCCCCACATATCATTCTCTCCCTCTCGCCACCGGAGTTTCCGCTTTATCATGACCGCCCTGCTTTTTCTGATCGTTACAGTCTGCTGGGGATTTACCTGGTATGCGATCAAGCTTCAGATCGGACCGATCCCGATTGAAATGTCGATCTTCTATCGCTTTGCGCTGGCTGCTGTCGTGCTGTGCGGTTTCCTGATCCTGTCGCGTAAATGGCGGCCGGTTCCGTGGCGGGCCCATCCGTGGATCGTGCTGCTGGGCTGCGGGTTGTTTGGCATCAACTTTATCCTGATGTATTCGGCGACCGGCTATATCGCATCAGGGATCGTTGCGGTGATTTTCACCACCTCGACCATTTTCAATGCGCTTGGCAACTGGGCCTTTTATGGGCAGCGCCCCGGATTGCGTTTTGTTTTCGGGGCGGCGTTCGGCCTTGGCGGTATTGCGTGCCTGTTTGCCAATCAGATTTATGCGCTGTCGCATAATCCGCATGCCATCACCGGCCTTTTGTTGGCCCTTGGCGGGACGGCGGTATTTAGCATGGGCAACATGGTTTCGGTCAAACTGAACGCGATGGGTATTCCCAACCGTGATGCGGTTGCGCGTGGCATGGCTTATGGTGCGGTCATGCTTCTGATCTTTGCCCTGCTGCGCGGCCAGACGCCGGTCCTGCCGACCGATCCGGTCTATATCGGCGGGCTTCTGTATCTGGCCATTCCGGGTTCGGTCGTTGCCTTCATTGCCTATCTGGCGCTGGTGCATCGGGTCGGCGCGGGACGTGCGGCCTATGTCACCGTCCTGTTCCCGGTGGTGGCCCTTACGGTTTCGACCTTCCTTGAGGGCTATGTCTGGACACCGATTGGGGCGACGGGGCTTGTGATGATCTTCCTTGGCAATATCACGATATTTGCCCGCCTGCCCGGCGCAAAAGCCAGAGCCGCCAAAGCCGCCGCCAAGGCATGAACAAAAAACGGTTGCCTGACGATATCGCAGGCGACCGTTTGCATTTTCCTATGCCGGTTTGGCTTTGCGCCCGTGCCAGACTTCGGGGTTGATCATGTGGATCGGATCGCCGTTGGCATAGGCCACCACCTGATCGAAAATATCGCCAAACTGCATGTCCAGCTCGTCCTCGGTCACGAAGCCGACATGCGGGGTTGCCAGTACGCCCGGATGATGGGCAAAACGATCATCCGGGTCGGTCAGGGGTTCGGTATCGAGCACATCCACCGCCGCCTTCCCCGGACGTCCGGCATCAAGGGCCGCCAGAAGCGCGCCCGGCACCACCAGCCCGGCCCGCGATGTATTGACAAACAGGCTGTCGGGCCGCATCCGTGCGAGATCATCGGCCGTAATCGTCCCACGCGTTTCCGGCGTCAGGCGCATATGTACCGTGATGATATCGGGCGTGGCAAAAAATGCCTCGCGCGACGCGGCAACATCAAGCCCGTCCTCAGTAGCAGCCTTGCGCGATGCCTCGGACGCCCAGACCAGTACATTCATGCCGAACGCCCTGGCATAGCCCGCCACCACGCGCGAAATCTTGCCATAGCCCAGAATACCAAGGGTTCGCCCGCGCAATGTCTTGCCGATTCCCATCTGCCATTGGCCTGCTTTGAGCGACGCATTCTGTTCGACGATCTGGCGGGCAGATGCCATGATCAGCGCCCATGTCATTTCCGCCGCCGCATAGGACGGTGCCTTGCCCGCGCCCTGTTTCGAACAGAGCAAAACGCCGCGTTTCGTGCAGGCATCGACATCAATATGGGGATAAGCACTGCGCTGGCTGATCAGTTTTACATTTGGCAAATGTGCCAGCAATTCATCGGTGATTTTGGTGCGTTCGCGAAACAGCACGACCGCCTCCGCATCGCCAATTGCGCCCGCCAGATCAGCCGGATCATCATATTTCTGCCGAAGGATGGTCACGTCATGCCCGGCCAGCTTGCTATAGCACGGCAGATGAAAAATGCTGTCGAGATAGTCGTCAAGAATTGCGATCTTCATTCCAGATCCCGCGTCGTTTGCGAATGCGTTCGTGATACTCGCATCACAGGAATACCGGCACAAGCCAGATCGGCGCAGATATCTGAAAAAAGTTCTTGATTTGTTCTTTTTATTATGGCATAAGAGAAAAATCAACGGGAGAAATGCACCCGGACCGAAACCCGCAAGGCCTTGTGCCTCGCGGGTTTTTGCGTTTTGGGCCGAAGGACAGAGGTGATGATGATCATGCAACGGCAAAGGCCGAGACACGGCAGCGGGGCAACCCGCAGGATATTGATTGGCGGATGGCGGAGCCATTACGGGGGTGCCTTGCCTGTGGACTAACGGCCTTATTGGTCATGACGGGAGAGGTGCGTCTTTTTGGCAACGGAGCGTTGAATTCGCCGGGAGCGGCGGGAATGGCAGCATGAGCAGCAGCGGGCGATCACCCGCCGACGATGGACAGGTGGGGGCCGTGCGCCCGGAGTCCGTCTTCGGGGCCAGAATGGTGAAAACTGGCGAGGCTGGCGAGGACGGCGCAAGCCCGAGGTTTGTCTGGACGCCAGAGCGGCACATTGCTGCCGGGACCGGAAGGTGATCGAGGTGGGCGGAGAGACCGATGGTGGTCCGTCGGCGGGGTTGGCGCATGCCCGAGGTTTGTCCGGGGTCCGTCCGGGCTTCGGTGATTGTGGGGCTTCGGGGTTTGGTCCGGTGTTGCGTGGCGTGGTGCGCCCTTTCGGGGTCGTTTGCCGATCTGCCGATGGTGGCCCTGCCGCCAAACATGCGCATAATGCGCATCGCTCCATTGACCACCACGCCCCAAATGCGCATAATGCGCATAGACCCTGATGGAAGGAGCCGATGGACAGCAAAGCCATCCTGAAAAGGCTTCAGGCGGACGGTTGGGAAATCATGCGCACGAAGGGCAGCCACCATCAATTGAGCCACCCGACAAAGCCGGGGAAAGTGACGGTCCCGCATCCGAAACGCGATTTGCCGATTGGCACCGTCAAAAGCATTGAAAAGCAATCCGGGGTGAAGCTGCTTTAGGCAGCCTTCCGGAAGCACAGCAAAATCGAAGAAGCCCGGGCACCCAGGCGGAGAGAGCGAAATGAAACAGACCTATTGGGGTTTGGTCCACAAAGACGGCGGCAGCGATTTCGGAATTTCATTTCCGGATTTTCCGGGCTGCGTCAGTGCGGCATCAAGCATGACCGAACTGGTTGAAATGGGCACCGAAGCCCTGACCCTGCATATCGATGGCATGCATGAGGACGGCGAAACCATCCCCGCCCCGTCGCCGATGGTAGAACTGCCGAAAGACGCCGACGGAATCGTTGCGATTACCGTCGCCGTGCCGGGCAAGAAACGCCGGATCAACCTGACCATTGATGCCAATCTGATTGACCAGATTGAAGCGAAGCACGGCAAGGGTGCGGTTTCGGGTTTTCTGGAGGATGCGGCACGCAAGGCGCTTTAATCCGCAAGCGTTGTTCCGCCCTTAAACCCATATCGGGGTTCAAGTCCCTCCCCGGCGGCCATTTCCGCATCGTCGCGCCGGGGCCAGCAACCTTCTGCTCGTCACCTTCCTGATCCCGGTCAGCGCGATCCTGCCGGGCGTCCTGTTTCTCGGCGAAACGCTGGCACTACGCCAGATTGGCGGGAGGGCCGTGATCGGATTGGGGCCTGCCGTGATTGACGGGCGGTTGGCGCGGGTATTTGCACGACGAACCGGATAGCATTCCGGCCCAATGCGTTAATATTAACAACAATATTCAAAAATAAATATCTCAAAAATCCTCAAACTTGAAAATAAAATTTTATATTATTCTCTAAATTCAAAAACAATCATAAACAGAAAAATTCCAATTATTATTGTATAACGATCAATACAAGCGCATGGTATTCATTGTTGTTCGTAATTTTTTGCCATCAATGTCAGAAAACAAAATGGCCGCGAACAATATCTTGATCGCCTGTGCAATATTCAGGATCCGTTTCATCCCGCAATCTGGCGGGTCATCCCGTTACGGCGCACAGATATATCGCGATGCACTTGCCTGTCGGGCAAGCTGCACCTCAACTTTATAAACTTCATCAATATTGGCGTTTGCGTGGTCCTGCAAAAGACGACGAGACGGGCAAATGCCCCGCCGCGTCGGCGCACCAATGTTCAGTCCGGGAACCCCCATGACAACCACATTATCAACCGCCCCCCAGAATGCCGAAAATAAAGCCGAAAATGTTATCCAGATGCACGCGGGACCACATTCCGCGCGCCAAGACAACACCACCACGCCAACCGCGATTGTCTATTGCGAGGGCAATTTCGGGTTGCCCGACGGCAAAACCGCCAACGGGCTGATCCGGCATTCCGAAAAATACGAAATTCTTTCGGTCATCGACAGCACACAGGCTGGCCGTGATGCCGGTGAAGTCCTTGACGGAGAGGCCAATGAAATCCCGATTTTAAGCAGCCTGGACGATGCATTTGCCGCCCACCTGCCCGTGCCGGATTATTTTATCTATGGCATGGCCCCGGCAACCGGGATGCTGTCCGCAGCAGAACGCCGGATCGTTCTTGATGCGCTGAAACGCGGCATGAATGTCGTTAACGGACTTCATGAATTCCTCAATGACGATCCCGAATTTGTCGCCGCGGCGCGCGCAAGCAATGTCGCGATCATCGATATCCGCCAACCCCGCGCCAAAAACGATCTGCGCCTGTTTAGCGGCAATATCGACAAGGTCACCTGCCCGCGGATCGCAGTGCTTGGCACGGATTGCGCGATTGGCAAGCGGACAACCGCAAGCATCCTGACGCGCGCCCTGATCGCGCGCGGTATCAATGCGGTCATGGTCACAACCGGCCAGACCGGGATGATGCAGGGGTCGCGATACGGGGTTGCCCTTGATGCGGTGCCGTCGCAGTTTTGCTGTGGCGAGCTTGAAGCAACCATTATCGATGCCTTCACGGGCGAAAACCCCGACATCATCATTGTCGAGGGCCAGGGCGCGCTGAGCCATCCGGCCTTTTGTACCTCGGCCTTTATCCTGCGCGGAACCGTGCCAGACGGCGTTATTTTGCAGCATGCCCCAAAACGCGCACATCGCTGCGACTTTGACCGGATGCCGATGCCCGAACCGAAATCCGAAATCAGCCTGATCGAGGCGTTTTGCGACACCAAGGTCATCGGCCTGACCATCAATCACGAGGATATGAGCGAAAGCGAAATATCGGACAGCATCCTGTTTTATCGCGATCAACTCGGCATTCCTGTCACCGATGCGCTTGCCCGTCCGGTTGAGCAGCTTGCGGAAATGGTCCTGTCGGCATTCCCCGACCTGCAAAGGAAGCTGATCCTCAGCGTGCAGTGAGTATGCCGGAACTGGTCATCGACCTTGATAAAATCCATCACAATGCCAAAACACTGGTCATGCGCCTTGGGGCGCATGACATTTCGGTCACCGGGGTGACGAAGGCATTTTGCGGCGCGCCGCAACTGGCAAAGGTGTTGCTGCGCGCGGGCGTTACGTCGCTTGGTGATTCCCGGATTGAAAATATCGAACGCCTGCGCGAAGCCGGGATTGACGCCACGATCACCCTGATCCGGTCGCCAATGATCAGCCAGGTTGACCGGGTCGTCGCCGCCGCCGATATCAGCCTGAATACCGAACCCGCCGTGATCCGTGCCCTTTCGGTAGCGGCCCGAAAGGCCAACAAACAGCACGGCATTATCCTGATGGTCGAACTCGGCGACCTTCGCGAGGGGATCATGCCCTGCGATATCGAAAACATCCTGCAATCCTTGCGCAGACTGCCCAATATCAACATCATCGGCCTTGGCACCAACCTTGCGTGCAGAAGCGGTATATCGCCCGATGATGACAATATGGCAAGTCTGTCTGCACTGGCGGAGCATATCGACGCCGGGGATGCCGGGGGTGCCGGAGCCGGGCCGTTCATGCCGCCCCTGTCCGTTATTTCGGGCGGCAATTCCAGCAATCTGGACTGGTTTTTCGCGGGCGGCACGGTTGGCCGGATCAATAACCTGCGGCTGGGCGAAGCCATCCTGCTTGGCCGTGAACCGCTGCATCGCCAACCGATCCCCGGCCTTCATACCGATGCGATCCGGTTGATCGCCGAGGTTATCGAAAGCAGGACCAAGCCGTCAAAACCGTGGGGCACAGCGGCACAGACCGCGTTCGGGACGCCCGCCGCGATACAGGACACCGGGGATATTTTTCAATCGATCCTTGCCATCGGCCAACAGGATGTCGACCCGGACGGCCTGCGCCCGCCGCACGGCACCAAAATCCTTGGCGCCAGCAGCGACCATCTTGTGCTCGATACCGGGGAGCGCCCGGTCCCGGTTGGTGCGGAAATAACGTTCCTGCCCGATTATGCCGCCCTTCTGCGGTGCATGACATCGCCTTATGTCGATACGACGTATATTGGCAAGGCCGCAACACTCCGATCAACCTTCAAACCCGTCCCGGTTTTTGAGGGATAAACAACAAAAACAGGGGGATAAATCCCCCCTGCTTGCTACCCTTCGAAATAATAATCCTGATCGATATCGACCAGCAATCCGGCCTCTGTCGGGGACCAGTCCAATTGCCGGCGGGTGATGTCACTTGCCGCCGGGCAATCAAGCTTGGCGAAATGGGTGAACCAGCGGTCAAAGTGATCGATCCGCCCCAGCCAGCCCAACCGCGCCAAATGCCCCCGACATCCCCGACTGGTTTGCGGCGCTATCGGATAAACAGATCGCAACCGCGATTGCCTGCATCCATGGGGACCCCGCCCATCCCTGGACGCTCAAGGAACTGGCCCGCCATGCGGGCATGTCGCGCTCGGCCTTTGCCGCCCGGTTCCGCGATGTCGTGGCCGTCCCGCCGATGACCTATCTGACCCGCTGGCGGATGCTGCTTGCCGGGGACCACGTGACCTATTCGGGGCTGCCGATTTCGGAAATTGCCCTGTCGGTGGGGTATGAGTCTGAAAGTGCGTTCAGTACGGCGTTTAAACGGGTGATGGGGTGCGAGATGAGGGGGGGGGGGGGCAGCACGAGGACAAACATGATTTTTTTGACGAAGCCACTGCTTTCGACGCATGATCCTGATCAATGGGCAATCGTGATATTTAAATCGACTTTGTCGGTTCAGAAACAGGCAAAGTACCGCGCAATGCATTCAGTCACCTGATTACAGATAGTGAACATGTTGAAACATTTTGACAATTGGCTCGTGATCACAGCAGGCGTTGCTTGCTTAGGCCTTGTGCTTTCCGCTTTTTTCATGTCCATAGACAGCGCCTGCAGCCCGACCAGCACCGAAATATGCCGTCAATGGCTGGCGTTTCAGTGGGAAACAGTACTAGCTGGCGCACTTGGGCTATTAGGCGGGATACTGGCATATAATGCAGCTACCCTGAGCTCAAAACTTCTGGAGCTAAAAGCAGCTTATAGAGTTTGTTATGAGTGTAGTTTAGCAATTGACGATTCACATAAAATATTAGAGTCAACAGTGCAAGAAATCTTGGAGAAACCTCAATTCTCGGCACTAATTCTTAACCGTGATCTTGAGTCTGTTTTTGCACTGTTTCCCTTACCTGACAAAGATGTTCCTTCAGAGCTATGGATCCGACACGCAGTCGTAATGCGAGAACTGCAACTTACGAGAGCGACCGCATTGACCGCGACCAAGAACATCGAAAACATCTATAATTCCGATACCGCGAAATCCGATCTAGATCGTTTGAGCAAGGCAATAAAAGATTTTGAGAATTCAATAGAAAAGTGGTCCACACACGCGACAACTTTTATCAGCAAAATTTATTAAGCTAAACCGGAGGGAATTGTAAAAACCAGCCTTTGGGCTGCTTTTTATCCTTGGGCTTTGCCCTGCGGACCATCGCCCGGTGGGCGATGTCTCTCGAAAGCTGCGTTCCTCGCTTTCTCGCGAACCAGAGGGTTAAAGCCCTCTCCGAGGGTGCCAATTTAAAACCCCCTCAGGCAAAGCCTGAGGGGGTTTTAAATTGGTAGCCGAGGAGGGACTTGAACCCCCGACACGCGGATTATGATTCCGCTGCTCTAACCAGCTGAGCTACTCGGCCACAGAGTAGGAATAGCGTATGTATTCTGCGGGTTCCGTAAGCGCCGGAACGGGGCGGTTTTTACGTCAGGGAACCGCCCCCGTCAAGCGCCTTTTTGGTGTTTTGCGGAAAAAAGATATCCGCAAAACCGGCAGGTGAGCAAATGCCCCGCCTGCCCGCCTTATTGATGATCAAGCCGCCGATCAGGCCGCCGTCGGTGCATGTGCTGCCAGAAGTTCCTGACGGGTGATCCAGCCGCCGCCCATTACCCGGTCGCCAGAATAGAAGACGCCCGCCTGCCCCGGTGCGATGCCGAACTGCGGGTCGTGCAGTTCGATGCGGGCAGCACCCGGCCCTTCGGGGTAGATGGTGGCCGGGGCCGGTGCCATGGCGGAGCGGAGTTTGACCTCGACCTCGACCCCGTTCGGGTCAATCGCATCGCCATCAAGCCAGTTCAGTTCCTTGACATAGACCATCTGGATCGCAAGGGCCGATTTCGGGCCGACCACCACCTGCCGCGTTTCGGGCAGGAGTTTGACGACATAAAGCGGTTCTGCGGTGCCACCGATGTTCAGACCGCGCCGCTGGCCGATGGTGTAATGGATCAGGCCGCGATGATCGCCCAGCACATTGCCATCAAGATCAACGATCTGGCCCGGTTCACCGGCTTCGGGGCGGAGCTTTTCGACCAGACGGGCGTATTTGCCATCCGGGACAAAGCAGATGTCCTGACTGTCGGGCTTATCAGCGACTTCAAGGCCGAATTTGGCGGCAAGCGCACGGGTTTCGGCCTTGCTCATCAGATGGCCCAGCGGGAAGCGCAGGAAATCGAGCTGTTCCTGTGTGGTGGTGAACAGGAAATAGCTTTGGTCACGATTGGGATCGGCCGCGCGGTGCAGTTCGGCATGGCCGTTGGCACCGAGTTTACGCTGCACATAATGGCCCGTCGCCATGCAATCCGCGCCAAGGTCATGTGCGGTTTCCAAGAGATCGCGGAATTTGACCGTCTGATTGCATTTCACACACGGGATCGGGGTTTCGCCGCGCATATAGCTGTCGGCAAAATCATCGATCACTTCTTCGCGGAAGCGTGATTCGTAATCGAGCACGTAATAGGGAATGTCGATATCCTCGGCCACCTTGCGCGCATCATAGATATCGCGCCCGGCACAGCAGGATTTGGCGCGTGACGGTGCATTGGCACCCATATCGTAAAGCTGAAGGGTAATGCCGACCACGTCATAGCCTTCGGACTTCAGAAGGGCCGCGACGGCGGAGCTATCGACCCCGCCCGACATGGCAACAACCACGCGGGTATCTTTTGGGGCTTTGTCAAAGCCAAGAGAGTTCATTTTTCCCACCCATCCGCGGGTCAAGGCCGCGGCGACAAGAAGTTGATGTAAAATAGCGGCAGACCGAGACCAGTATCGGCGTCCGGTCCATGATCCCTGCCCCGCGTCATTCCCGCGAAGGCGGGAATCCAGCCCTATCCGATATGCCGCGACGTGCGGCAAGATGGATTCCGGGTCTGCGCTTCGCTTCGCCCGGAATGACGGGAGGAGCAAAGCGGGAAGAGATCAACAAACCGGGCGGTTTTAACCAGCCCAGAAAGCATGTTCGCACTCATATAAGGCATCTGCGCCTATTTTGCCAGATCAAGCCCCATCTGCCAGAAATCGGCTTCAAGGCGGCTTGCCTTGGCGAAGATTTCCGTGAGGCCCGCGATCCTTGCATCACCCCCGCGGGTTTGCGCGGTATGTTCCAGAAGATCAATCTCGGCCTTTGCCACGTCCTGGAATTCGGTCGAGGCATACATCTCGATCCAGGGGCGGTACGGATTTCCGTCCAGCCTTGTATCAGAACTTGCCATCAGGCGGTTTGCGATTTCGGCATAGCCAACCATACAGGGCATCAGGGCGACCTGAAGATCAACCACATCACCACGCAGGCCGCAATCGAGCACATAACGGGTATAGGTGATGCAGGCACGCGCCTCGGGCTCTGCCACGATGTCGGCCTCAGACAGGCCCCAGCCTTTGCAGAAGTCGAGATGCAGGCTCATTTCCATATCAAGGATCGCATGGACCGTGCCGGAAAACTGGCGCATGGCGTGCAGATCATCCGCCTTATAGGTTGCCAGCGCATAGGCACGGGCAAACTGGATCAGGAACAGGTAATCCTGAATGAGGTAGTGCTTAAAGGCGGCCTCTGGCAGGGTTCCGTTGCCAAGCTGTTTGACGAAGTCGTGGCAGACATAGCTTTGCCATGCATCGGGGGCGTTGGCGCGTAGACGGCCAAACAGGCTTTGGGTCGGGATGATATCGGTGAAGGTGTCGGTCATGGTTGTCAAAGCCCTGCCCGTGGTGATGTCGAAATACGGATAAAACAAAGCCAGCCTGCGGAAGGGTCCGGGCTGGCTTGTATCGATGCGGGTTCTGCTGTCTGGATTCCCGCTTTCGCGGGAATGACGTGTCAGCAGATGACCCACGTCCTAATCGTCGCGTTCATCGATCCATGCCATCTGGATGGCTTCGAGGATCTTCTCGTTCGATTTCGCGGGATCGTCGTCGAAGCCGTCAAGTTCACAGATCCATTTATGCAGATCGGTATACCGCAGATTGACGTTATCCTTGTCGGGATGGGCTTCTTCAAGCTCGATCGCGATATCCTGAATATCTGTCCAGCGCATGGGTGTCCCCCTTTTGGCTTGGGCGGAATTTCGGTGTTACTTGTCGACCATCATGTTGCGCGTGGCAGACGGCAGCATGACGCGCAGGCCGTCGAGCTCGTCGCTCATGATGATCTGGCAGCCAAGGCGCGAGGTCTCGGTCAGGCCGAATGCGAGGTCAAGCATGTCTTCCTCGTCTTCGCTTGGCTCGTCGAGCTTGTCAAACCAGCTATCGTCAACAACGACATGGCAGGTCGAGCAAGCCAGCGATCCTTCGCAGGCACCTTCAAGGTCGATGCCATTCTTGTGGGCAGCTTCCAGAACGGACAGACCGTCGGCAACGTCAAATTCCTTTTCGGTGCCATCGGGTTCAACAAAAACGATCTTAGGCATCTGTGCCTTTCTCCTCGGTAATACTTTTTCGTTCGATCTCTGGTCCGACCTGACCTTGGCGGTTGCACGGGACAATCGCCGCAGTTGGCCGGTTTGTCAATTATGTCTGACCTCTAATTCACCTGATCGACATTGCGACCGGCAAGGGCCTGACGGATGCGGGCGTCCATACGGGCCTCGGCAAAGGGACGCGATGCGTCTTCCAGGGCCTCGGCCTGTTCGTTGATAAGGTCGCGATCCTCGCCCGACATGGCGGCTTCGAGTTTGGCAATCGCGGCTGCAATATTGTCTTCGTCCTCTGGCGTCAGAAGGGCACGGTCGGCATTGATCGCGGCCTGCACGGCCAGAACGTTGCGGCGTGCCTCGACCCGTGCCTCGGTCAGGAGGCGCATTTCCATATCCTCGCGGGCATGAACCATGCTTTCGCGCAGCATGTTTGCCATATCGATTTCATTGATGCCATAGGTCGGCTTGACCGCGACTTCCTGTTCGGTGCCCGTCGTTTCCTCGCGCGCTGAAACAGTCAGAAGACCATCGGCATCGACATTGAACGTTACCTTGATGCGCGCGGCGCCAGCCGCCATTGACGGAATACCGGTCAATGCGAAGCGTGCAAGGGAGCGGCACTGATCGACCATTTCGCGTTCGCCCTGCACCACATGGATCATCATGGCCGACTGACCATCCTGATAGGTGGTGAATTCCTGTGCCTTGGCGACCGGGATCGGGGTGTTGCGGTCAATGACCTTTTCGACAATCCCGCCCATGGTCTCAAGGCCGAGCGACAGGGGCGTGACGTCGAGCAGAAGGTTGTCCGAGCCGCCCGTCAGGGCCTCTGCCTGCAAGGCAGCACCTAGGGCGACGACTTCGTCCGGGTCGATATCGGAAAGCGGGTCCTGTTCGAACAGACCGGCGACGGCACGACGCACGGCGGGCACACGGGTGGAGCCGCCGACCAGTACGACACCCTTGACGTCATCGGCCAGAATATCGGCGTCATCAAGGACCTGTTCGGTGATCGCAATCGTGCGCGATACCAGTTTGGCAATCATCGCATCAAACGCGGCACGGGTGACGGTGTGGGTGGTTTCCGCGCCGCCAAGCGAGACGGTGACACTGGTTTCATCGGCATCGGTAAGCGCCTCTTTGACCTTGCGGGCGGTTTTAAGCAGGCGTTTGGCATCCGATGCATCAAGATCATCGGTGGTGCCGCCACTTTTACGTTCCGCCAGAAGATGTTCGGCAATGGCGTGATCGAAATCATCACCGCCAAGTGCGGCATCCCCGCCGGTTGCCTTCACCTGGAAGACGCCCTTTTGCATTTTAAGCAGGGAAATATCGAACGTGCCGCCGCCAAGGTCGTAGACGGCATAAAGCCCTTCGGCGCCGTTATCAAGGCCATAGGCAAGGGCGGCCGCGGTTGGCTCGTTCACCAGACGCAGGACTTCGATCCCGGCCAGACGGGCGGCGTCCTTGGTCGCGGTGCGTGCGCCATCATCGAAATAGGCCGGAACGGTGATGACCGCCTTTTCGACCGGCTTGCCAAGGCTTTCCTCGGCGCGTGCGCGCAGGGCACGCAGGATATCGGCGGAAACCTCGACCGGGGTCAGGACGCGGTCGCCGACATTGAGCCGCACCATCATCGGTTCACCCGATTGGGCGGCATCTTCGGACGGGACTTCGACATGATAGGGCAGCGTGCCGGCAATCGATTTGACATCGGCAATGCCGCGGCCCATCAGGCGTTTGACCGACGATACGACGCGATTGGCATTGTCGTTGATCTGATCACGGGCGGCCTCGCCCACCACGGGATCAGCCCCCGCGCCGTAATAGACGACAGACGGCACGATGGCATTGCCGCCGGATGTATCGCGGAGCACTTCGGGTTTTTCATCGTTCGAGATCGCGACGACGGAGTTCGTCGTGCCCAGATCAATACCAACCGCAAGCTGGCGTTCATCTTCGTGGGGCAGCGGCGTCTGGCCCGGTTCGTGGATCTTTAGCAAAGCCATGAATTCTATCCGTTCTTTTTAAATGATCAGGCGGCGGCAAGACGCGATTTCTTCGCGCGCGCTTCCTCGGTCATTTTCATCAGGTATCTCAGCCGGGTTGTCAGTTTTCTGGCCCGGTCATATGCGTTCTGGTCAAGTGCGTCGGCAACGTCCTGTTCACACGCACGGGCGGCCTTGCGGGTATCCTTGATCATGGCGTCAATCGTGCCACGATCTTCGGCATCATGCAGGGCTTCGCGCATTTCCATGGCTTCCATCAGAAGCTCCGGATCGTTGACCGTGTGTCCCTCGCCGCCTTCGGGTTCGTGACCGGCCAGACGCAGAAGATATTCAGCCCGCGCGACCGGGTTTTTAAGGGTTTCGAACGCGCCATTCAGGGTTGCCGCCTGCTGCGAGGATAATGCCTGTTCACGGGCGGATTTCGATGCGAAGCGGTCGGGATGGAGCAGTTGCTGCTGCTTAAGGTACGTTGCCTCTATCGCATCGACATCGATGATGAAGGTGCGTTCCAGACCAAAGCGCGTGAAATGGTCAAGCTGGCCGGGGGGCTGAATGGCATTGCAGGTATCGCAAAACAGGGAAGTTGCCTCCACCGGGCCCTTGCAGGACCAGCAGACTTTATGCTGCGGCTGTTCTGCGGTGCGCGTTTCTGAGGTACCGGTGTTGCTCACGCTATGCACTTTCAAGATTTAAAAACAAATGACAGAACGACAAAATAGCGACGACCGGGGCTGCTTTCAGTCGATGGCCCCGGTGATCGGAACGTCCATCAGAACATCCATCACCGGGGCCATGACCAATCAAGAAAGCGGGGAAAACCCGGCAGACCGTCAGACGTGGAAGGATTCCCCGCAGCCGCAACGCCCCTTTTCATTGGGGTTACGGAACACGAAACCTTCTTCCAGACTGGTGACCTCGTAATCCATCTCGGTGCCAAGCACGAACATGATGGCCTTGGGGTCAATCAGAAGCTTAACGCCGTCCTCAAGCTCGACGACTTCTTCGAAGCCCGATGCATCGTCTGCATATTCAAGCGTGTAGGACAGACCCGAGCACCCTTTGCTGCGCACGCCAAGGCGGATGCCTTCGGACGGTTTGCCGCGGCTATCAAGCAACGCCTTGATATGAACAAGCGCCTCCGGGGTGACACTGATCGGGGACGGTAATGCCATAGTCTTCTCCTGAATTCCCGAAAACGACAGGGTCGTGAAGCTGCTTATTCAGCAGCTTCGACTTCGCCCTGACCGTTTTTGGTTTTGTAGTCGGCGATCGCTGCCTTGATGGCATCTTCTGCCAGGATCGAGCAGTGAATTTTCACCGGCGGCAGAGCCAGTTCTTCGGCGATCTGCGAGTTCTTGATCGAACCGGCTTCGTCAAGCGACTTGCCCTTGACCCATTCGGTGATCAGCGAGCTTGACGCAATGGCCGAGCCGCAACCGAAGGTCTTGAACTTTGCATCCTCGATGATCCCGTCTGCGGTCACCTTGATCTGCAGTTTCATGACGTCGCCACAGGCCGGTGCGCCGACCAGACCGGTACCGACAGACGTTTCATTTTTGTCCATCGAACCGACATTGCGCGGGTTTTCGTAATGGTCGATCAGCTTTTCACTATAAGCCATGGTAAAGGTCCTCCTAAAAGTCCTGTTTCTCTCTCACGAGAAGGAATAGTTCGTTACGCTTAGTGTTCGGCCCATTCGATCGACTTGATGTCGATGCCTTCCTGGGCCATTTCCCAAAGCGGGCTCATTTCACGCAGGCGTTCGACCGCGACACAGATTGAATCAATCGCCTGATCGAGCTCTTCGCGGGTGGTATAGCGACCGATGCCGATACGAAGCGAGGTATGGGCGAGTTCTTCGTCAACACCCAGCGCACGCAGAACGTATGACGGTTCCAGCGATGCCGAGGTGCAGGCCGAACCGGACGACACCGCAATGTTCTTGATATCCATCAGAAGGCTTTCGCCTTCGACATAGGCAAAGGAAACATTGAGGTTGCCGGCAACGCGCTGCGTTTCATCACCGTTCAGGTAGATGTCGGCAAGGCGGTCACGGAAACGCTTCATGGTGTAGTCCCGCAGCTCCATGATGCGGGCATTTTCTTCGGCCATTTCGTTCATGGCGATGTCGCATGCCTTGCCCAGACCGACGATCAGCGGGGTCGGCAGCGTACCGGAACGCATGCCGCGTTCCTGACCACCACCGGTGATCTGTGCGATGACGCGAACGCGCGGACGACGGCGGACATAAAGCGCACCAATGCCTTTCGGGCCATAAATCTTGTGGCCGGAAATCGACATCAGGTCGATTTTCATCTCGTCAACGTCGAGCGGAATCTTGCCAACCGCCTGTGCGCAATCGGTGTGGAAGAACACACCACGCTCGCGGCAGATTTCGCCGATTTCCTTCAGCGGCTGGATCACGCCGATTTCGTTGTTGACCGCCATGACGGACACAATCGCGGTTTCGTCGGTGATCGCGGCTTTAAGCTGTTCAAGGTCGATCAGGCCGTTATCCTTGACGCCAAGATAGGTGACTTTGAAACCTTCCTGTTCAAGGTGACGGGCACTGTCGAGCACGCATTTATGCTCGGTCACGACCGTGATCAGGTGCGGCTTTTTCTTGCCGTAGAACTTCATCACGCCTTTGAGCGCAAGGTTGTTCGACTCAGTCGCACCCGAGGTGAAAATGATCTCTTTGGACGAGGCACCAATGATCTTGGCGACCTGGTCACGTGCGACCTCGACCGCATCTTCCGCTTCCCAGCCAAAGCTGTGGTTGCGCGAATGCGGGTTACCGAACTTCTCGGTGAAGTACGGCAGCATGGCTTCCACCACGCGCGGATCGGTCGGCGTCGTTGCCTGGTAATCCAGATAGATCGGCTTTGCTTTAAGCTCGTTCATAGTTAAGGCTTCCTCACTCACTCTTTGTCAGGCAGCGTGGCGCGCACTTTTCTTACGCACTGCATTGCCCCGCATCCGGCTCCAAACGCGGATAAATGTATCAATCTCGTCATCGGTGGTTCCCAGTCCCAGACTGACCCTTATGGCCGATCCGGCATCCGTAACCCCCATTTCCTTCAATACGTGGCTTTCACGTACCTTGCCTGATGAACAGGCTGATCCCGAACTGATCGCAATCCCTGCAAGATCCATGGCCATCACCTGGGTTTCCCCCGGCATGCCCGGCAGGATCAGGCAACTGGTATTGACCAGTCGATCCGTTCCTTTTCCGGCGATCAGAAGTTCGGGGGCTTCTGATGCCAAAACCGTTTCCAGACGATCACGCAGATCGCGGATATCGTCCATTTTCGACCGGGTGGCCTCGCACCGTTCGGCCGCAGCGCCAAAGCCCGCGATCCCGATGGTGTTTTCCGTACCACCCCGTCGGTATTTTTCCTGCCCGCCGCCGCGGATTTGCGGCACCAGCATCACACCGGGCGCAATCGCCAGGGCACCAACCCCTTTGGGGCCGCCGATCTTGTGGGCCGAAATCGACACCATATCGACCAGAAGCTGGCCCATATCGACCGGCATGCGGCCCAATGCCTGAACGGCATCACAATGGACCTTTGCACCATATTCGCGCGCCAGCAGGCCGACTTTCGCCACCGGCTGAATGACGCCGGTTTCATTGTTGGCCAGCATCACCGAAACCAGAACTTTTTCACCGGCATCAGATGCGGCTTGCAGCATGGTTTCAAGAGCGGCCAGATCAATGACGCCATTGGCATCAACCGGGATGCGTTTCGCATCAGACCGGGCTTCGATCACCGAGGGATGTTCGACCGCACTGGTAAATACGGTGACATCCTCAAGCCCGTTCAGGGCCAGATTGTTGGCTTCGGTGCCGCCGCTTGTGAAAATCACGCGTTCGGCGTCACCACCAACCAGATCGGCAATCCTGCGCCGGGCATGATCGACGACCTTGCGGGCCGCACGACCGGATGCATGAACCGATGACGGGTTACCCGCGATTTCCATCGCCACAAGCATCGCCTGCCGTGCTTCGTGGCACAGTGGCGCGCTGGCGTTGTAATCAAGGTAAACCGGGTTGGTCATCAGTTTAAAATCATCCTTATTCGCATCTGCTTATTCTGCCCTCGATATAGAGGACAAGTTACTGGGCTGCAACCTGGCTCGGCTCTTTGATTTTCGTGGTGCGCGGTTCGAACATCCGGGTCGATCCGGAAACACGGCGATCCACAACGTCGGCCAGACTGACAGAGGCCAGATAAAGATAAATCTGGTTGCCAAGTTCTTCCCACAATTCATGGGTCAGACACCGGCCCTGATTGGCCTTGCAGCCCTTTGGCGATCCCGATTTGCACCGGGTTGCACGGATCGGCTCGTCCACGGCCAGGATCACATCGGCAATCCGGGTATCCTCGGCGGTGCGGGCCAGCAGATAACCGCCACCCGGACCCCGCACGGAACGGACAAGCCCGCCCTTGCGCAATTTGCCAAAAAGCTGTTCCAGATAGGACAGGGATATTTCCTGACGGTCCGCAATATCGGCAAGCGCGACCGGCCGGTCCCTGCTGCTATCAGCGAGATCGACCATCGCCATCACGGCATAGCGGCCTTTTGTACTCAGCTTCACGGTTCGTCCTCCTACCTGTGGATCAGACCCCGAACTGTCGGGAAATGATCACAAGCTCTGTATTTCCTTATTATGGGCGATCAACATGTCTATTTGATGCCCGAACCTGTCTCCACCCGATCAGGGCGGTTACAAATATTACTCTGATGCCGCGACAATCCGCGGCTTTGCCGGTTTATCCGCACCGGCAGCAGTGCCCGCCTTGTCGGCTTCGAGGGCGGCAACCTGATTGCGCAGCGTCTGGACTTCGCGTCCGAGTTCTTCAAGAGCGCGGGCAACCGGATCGGGCAGATCGCCCAGCGGCGTGCCATAGGCACAGAAACGATCATCTTTTTCCCGACGTACGATGCGGGCGGGAATCCCGACCACGGTCGCACCTTCGGGGACTTCGGACAGCACGACGGCATTGCCGCCAACACGCGCATTCTTGCGCACGATGAAGGGGCCAAGGATTTGCGCGCCGGAACCGACAATCACACCATCCTCAAGGGTCGGGTGACGTTTCAGCCCGCGTTGGCCGTCGCTGTTGACACTGGGTGACGTCCCGCCAAGGGTAACGCCCTGATAAAGAGTGACATCATCACCGATCTCGGACGTTTCGCCGATCACGACACCCATGCCATGATCGATAAAGAACCGTTTGCCAATCTTCGCACCGGGATGAATTTCAATCCCGGTCAACCAGCGCAAAATCTGCGACAGGAAGCGTGCGGTTATGCGAAAACCGCGCTTCCACAGCCAGTTTGTGCCGCGATATCCCATGATGGCATGGAACGCCGGATAACAGAGCGCGATCTCCAGGCGGGAGCGTGCCGCAGGATCGCGGGCAATCATCGCGTCTATTTCCTGACGAATTATCTTGAACATCGGGCTGTCCACTGTGTAATTAGTAGCTTCGATTCCCGGCAGCCGACATCGTTGCCCGCAGCGCGAACCGCGCAAAACGGACAGCAATGATGCCATCGGATTAGCCGGAATATAGGATAACCGAGTAACCTGGTCAAGTATTTGCCCAAAGCAATTTATGCAAAAGAACGAAAAAACCTACAAAAATACTCGGATATATTTTTCACTCACCCCATTCCATTCGTGGACAGGAGCAGTCTGATCCATGCCTGAGGTCATTTTTAACGGCCCCGAAGGCCGCCTTGAAGGTCGCTATCACCATAATGGCGCGGACGATTCGCCCATTGCGCTTATTCTTCATCCGCACCCCCAGCAGGGCGGCACGATGAACAACAAGCTGTGCTTTAACATGTTCAACATGTTCAAGGATCGCGGCTATTCGGTCATGCGGTTCAACTTCCGCGGTGTCGGACGTTCGCAGGGCGTCTATGATCAGGGGATCGGCGAATTGTCGGATGCGGCATCCGCCCTTGACTGGATGCAGACCTATAACGCCAATGCGCGTGCAACCTGGGTTGCGGGTTATTCGTTCGGTTCCTGGATCGGCATGCAGCTTTTGATGCGCCGTCCGGAAATCGACGGCTTTATTTCGGTTTCCGCCCCGGCCAGTGAATATGATTTCACCTTCCTGGCCCCCTGCCCGTCATCGGGCATCATGATCCACGGGTCGCATGACACCAATATCCCGCTGGCATCGGTCAACAAGCTTGCAGACAAGCTGAATGCCCAGAAGGGCATTGAAGTCGATATGTGCGTCATCGAAGGTGCCGATCATTACTTTGCCAAGCAGCAGGACGACGTGATCAAGAAAACGGTCGCCTATCTGGACAAGCGTAGCGCGTAAGCCTTTGTGACTTAAAAAAAGCAGGACTAAAGATGAAGCGAACACTCGCCATTCTTGGAATCATGAGTCTTTCAGCTTGTGCCCCACCGGTGGCGGATCTTTATTTGCAAGTCACAACACAACCGCAACTGATTGCACAAACAGAAAAAGATGCAGTGTCGCGAGCCGAACCAAAGTCGATGAAAGAAGGCTTTTTTCCTCGTTACCACGAAATCAGTGCGCAATCTCCAATCATCCAGCGTGACGGATATCTTTCAAATTACGAGGTATTTAAAGCCAACTTTGAAGCCGGTCAAAACATCATGATGTTTGTAGCATCACAGTGTGATTGCCTTGGATTTGATAAGCGCGTACTGGTGCCCGACATCAGCTTTTTAGATGAGAAAGGTGAACCAGAGAATGCAACAGTCGAAGGTGTCAGCCTTGGGCTAAACTTCTTCGTCACGCTTCGAACAAACATTGAGAGAGACGGAAACTACTATCTACTCGTTGGCGCAAATAATGCCAGTGTAGGTAAAGAAGCACCTAACAAAAATGCTACCGCCCCTCTCTATAGTGGGCAGTCTGCATCTCTCTCAACGTCAACGACACCGAATCCATTCGGGGAAGTCTCCGTTACCTACTTTATCGATGACTGACTCTTCAGCAAAAAGGCCGCCGGATCAGGCGGCCTTTTTGCTGTGATAGAGTTTTCCGCCCCGGCACGGTTCCGGTACACCGGTTGTCCCCGGAAAGCTTAGCGGCAGATCGCACAGGTGGCGTACCGCCAGATAACCGAAACATTCGGCTTCAACGGCATCGCCATCCCAATCAAGTTCATCGACGGATCGCACCGGGACACCGAGCCGGATATTTAGCTGTTCCATCAGATAATCATTGTGCCGCCCGCCCCCGCAGACAAACCATTGCAGGGGGGCTGCGGGCAGATGATTAACGCCTGCAACAATCGCCGCCACCGTGCATTGCGCCAGTGTTGCCGCCCCGTCGGCAACGCCCAGCTTTGCCTCCGCCACCAATCCATCAATGCGGAATGCCATATCTTCGCGATCCAGCGATTTTGGGGGGATGCGGTCGAAATACGGGTCTTCGAGAAATTTGACTTCGATCATCGGGTCCGGCAGGCCGGATGCGGCGGTTGCACCGTTGAGATCAACCGGATTGCCGGTATGGCGCAACATCCAGTCATCGATGCGCGCATTGCCCGGACCGCAATCAAAAGCCAGCAGTTCTTCATCCGGGCCGATCCAAGTCACATTGGAAACCCCACCGATATTGAGAACCGCAACGGGCATTTCGACACCGGTACTTTTCATAAGAGCCGCATGATAAACCGGGGCCAAAGGCGCGCCCTCGCCCCCGGCGGCAACATCGGCCAACCTGAAATCGGCGACCACCGGAATGCCGGTTTTTTCCGCCAGCATATCGGGGGTTCCGATCTGGCGGGTAATCCCCGATGCCGGTTCATGAAACACGGTCTGGCCGTGAAAGCCGATCACACCGATTTCGGTGGGGGAAATTTCGGCGCGTGCCAGAAGCATGTTAACGGCATCAACATGCACCAGCGTCAGATCGTCGGCCACGACATGTTCGGTATTGGTGGCACTGCGATTGCCAAAGCAGGCGCGCATGCGTTCGCGCAATTCGGGGCTGTAAGGCACGAAAACGGCATGACCGGTGCGCCGGACGTCAACCCCGTCGGTTTCGATCAACGCGGCATCCACCCCGTCAAGGGATGTGCCGCTCATCATGCCGATGGCCTTGATCCAGTTCTTTTGCGCGTTTACCACCGCCATTATACTCACTTTAATTGCAGTTCTAAATTATCGTCTATCAGGCGGCATAAAGAATAGCGCGCCCACAGCGTCAAATCCACATCTGTACAAACTACGGAATTCCCGTATAATGAACTTTGAATGGGACACAGAGAAAGACGCCCGCAACCGCCAGAAACATGGCATAGGCTTTGATTATGCCTGCTATATTTTTGCTGATCCTAATCGTCTGGAACACGCGCAGTCCCGCAATGGCGAAGACAGATGGAAAATATTGGGGCAGATCGAAAATGGCGTATTCGTCGTCATTACGCATGACAGAGTGACACGCGAGGGCATTGAAGTCATCCGGATCATCTCGGCACGCAAGGCAACCAGCTATGAACGACACTATTACTTCAAAAACCGTTCTCAATTTTGAAAAACCGCCGAAACTGTCGCGTGATGACAGAGCGCGTCTTGATGCCATGGACGATAACGTCATCGCGCAGGCAGCAAGTGATGATCCCGACAATCCTGTGCTGACATATGACGAGTTACAGGAATTTCGTCCTGTCTCGGACGCCAGAGAAGTAAGGCTGAAGCTAAAACTGACGCAGGAAGCGTTTGCAAAACGTTTTCACATTCCGGTCGGAACGCTGCGTGACTGGGAACAGCATCGAACAGAACCCGACACAACAGCACGCAGTTTGATCAAACTGATAAGCGTTGCGCCGGACCTTGTCGAAAGCGTCCTTGCGCAGGATAAATCCCCTCAGAACACATAACCCAACGTCGCCACGGGTTACATGGATCGAGCGCGTTGCCCTGCCGGGGAAGAATGTGCTAGATCATCGCGTCCGCACATCAAGCGGTTCGCATTTTCTATCACAACCAACATAGCGCAAAAACCATGACTGAACTGAAGTCTGATTTTCTCCGCGTCATGAATGACCGCGGTTACATCCACCAATGTACTGATCTTGAAGGGCTTGATGCCTATGCGTCAGAAAAAAAGGTGGTGTGCTATGTGGGCTATGATTGCACCGCAGACAGCCTTCATGTCGGATCGCTTGTTTCGATCATGATGCTGCGCTGGTTGCAGAAAACCGGCCACAAGCCGATTGTTTTGATGGGCGGCGGCACAACCCGCGTTGGTGATCCGACCGGCCGTGATGATGCCCGCCCGGTTCTGACCGATGAAATCATTGCCGCCAACATGGCCGGGATTAAAAAGGTCTTTCAGCAGTTCCTGACATTCGGCGATGGCCCGACCGATGCGGTCATGGTCAACAATGCCGACTGGCTGGACAAGATCAATTACATCGAATTCCTGCGCGATTTCGGGCGTCATTTCTCGGTCAACCGGATGCTGAGTTTTGATTCCGTCAAGCTGCGTCTGGAACGTGAACAGTCGCTGAGCTTCCTTGAATTCAACTACATGATCCTGCAGGCCTATGACTTTGTCGAATTGCAACGCAAATATGGCTGCGTCCTTCAGATGGGCGGTTCGGACCAGTGGGGCAATATCGTCAATGGTGTCGAGCTTGGCCGTCGTGTTGATGACAGTACGCTGTTTGGCCTGACCACGCCGCTTATGACCACCGCATCGGGTGCCAAGATGGGCAAGACCGCATCGGGTGCGGTGTGGCTGAACGAGGAACGCCTGTCGGCGTATGATTATTACCAGTTCTGGCGCAACAGCGAAGATGCCGACGTCATCAAGTTCATGCGCCTGTTTACCGAGCTGTCGCTTGAACAGATCGAAGAATACGCAAAGCTTGAAGGTTCGGATATCAATGAAGCCAAAAAGGTTTTGGCGTTCGAAGCCGTCAAACTTTGCCGTGGTGAAGAAGCCGCCCTTGCGGCAGCGGAAACCGCGCGCAAGACCTTTGAGGAAGGCGTTCTGGCCGACGATCTGCCGACCGTTGAAATTCCGAAATCGGAAATCGATGCGGGCATCGCGGCATTTGATCTGTTCCGCCGTGCCGATCTTGCCAAATCGGGCGGTGAAGCGCGCCGCCTGATCAAGGGGGGTGGTGCCAAGATCAATGACGAGAAAGTCGATGATGAAAACATCACCATTGGCGGCGATGCCATCAATGCCGATGGTGTCATCAAGCTTTCGGCGGGCAAGAAACGCCACGTACTGATCAAGCCGGTTTGATCGGGCTATCCGGTTTTATCGGATGAGAAATCAAAGGCCCCGGGCATGCGTCCGGGGCCTTTATCTTATCCCGGTTCAGCGCCGGTAATCAGATTGCGGAACACGCCTGGCACAAAGGTCGATAACGGGTTGACCGTGACATCGGGGTCCTCAAGCGCGCCTTCGATGGTGTAGGTCGGGGCGAAAATGCCGCCGCCTTCCTCGCCCACCAGCAAATCCCCCAGAAGCGGGATTGCGCCAAGGGCAGAATTCAGCGCATAGATCGGCACAATCGAGCCTGCCAGCCGGATTTCGGATTTTGCCAGATCAATGGACCCATTGCTGGTGACGCCAACTGCCGATCCGTTGGCGGCAAATTTGCTGAGTGAGAGCACATCATTGGCATAGGTGAAATCGCCATTCAGTTCCGAAAACGCGATGCCATTCCCGCCCAGCACATCGGCAAGCCCGGTCAGGGATGCCGCACCAAGCACACGGGCGGCAAGCGGTGCGTTAACTGCACGGAAGGCGGTAATATTGACCTTGCCGGTAAAGGGTTGCGACCATGTACTGTCATCGACCGTGCCCTCGATGGTCAGTGCCCCGCCCAGCAGGTTTTCATAAAGGTCCACCGCCCGCAGGAATTTGCCCGCGTCATCGCTGGTCAGGCGAACGTTACGCGTTTTCGGGTCCGTGCGCTCGACCTGGGCAAAGACATTGGCCCGATCCCCCATCGTTCCGTTCAGGACCAGACCATCCCATTCGTCGCCAACAACATGAATGGACCCGTCAATGTCATCAACCAATTCACCATTGGCCATGATCAGCTGATCGATTGACAGAAAGATATCGGTCCGCCCGCCGGTGCGGGAGGCATTTTGTCCGATGCCGCCGCTATTGGGGCTTTCGACGGGGCCGGGTTCACGCGGGGCATCGTCATCACCAACAAGCCACGGCTGGGCATCGGCCTGCCGGGCGGTGATTTCAACCTCGCGATTGTCGCCGAGCTGGTTCAGCAGGACCGATGCATCGCGCAGGACAGGGCGATCCCCCTTGATCAAAAAGTCGGCTGCTTCGAGGCGAATATTCATCGCGTCGAAATCACCCGCGGAATTCGTGGATTTTTCCGAATTTTCCTTCGGGTCATCCTCGATAAACGGGCGCAGATCGAACTGCTTGGCCTTGAGGTCAACGAGGATCTTGTCCGCCTGATCAACCGTGATCGCGCCGGAAACCGCGAGGTTTTCACGGAACCGCGTATCGGTCAGGTTAACGGTGAATTTGTCGGCGATCGGGCTGTCGCCGCGCCAGCGCCCCTTGGCCTTTGCCACCAGTTCCGGTGCCATCAGATCAAAGGAACGTACTTCGCCCGCCCCATTGGCCTTGACCGTAAGGTCGAATGCCAGACTGGAATCCTGCCCCGGTGTTTTGCGATAATCGACCATATCAAGGACGATTTCGGTCGCTGTCAGGCTGGTTTGCGCCTTGATAGCAACATCGTTGCTGCGCAGATGTTCGATCGTGACCTTGCCGGTGGCAACCCCGGTCAGATAAGGGTCTGCTGCAAATCCGACCTGTTCGAGCATTGCGAGATCAAGATCGCCGTCAAGATCGTAATGGCTGATCACCGGCGTATCGTCGGCAAAGCTTTCGATCCATTTGATGTCAGTCCGGCCCTTGCCAATTGCAGCCTCGCCCGAAAGTTCCAGCCCCTTGGTATTGACCTGCAATTCAAAGGTGCCGTCGGAAATATCAAGATCGCGAAATGCATTGCTGATCGCGGCCTTTTCAATGCGCGATGCGGCTGCGACTTCGACATCGTCAAAAGACAGGTCCTTGCGCAAAGGAAAACGCAGTTTCACACGAGTTGCCTGTTCGCCTTCGACCTGTGCAGGATCAATCCCAAGCTCTGTTGCAAAGCCAAGCGGCTCTTTATCGATCATCGATAGTGCATTTTGGGCCCCGCCATGGGCAACAATCTCGAAATCAGCCATTTCGATGTCGGTATCAAGCTGCGAGAAAACAAGCGTTGCCTCATCCACGACAATGCCGTCGGCTTCGCCTTCATCGACAAAAATGTTGAAGCTGGTCGCATCGAATTCGGCCCGCCCGCCAGCGCCCAGAACCGGCGGCATATCGCCAAGGTAATGCACGGTAACGCCGGTCATGTTCATTTCGCCGTCCAGATGATCGACAACGATATTGCCGGTTTCGTCCTGATGCAGTCTGGTGCGCAGTTCGGCCTGATGGACGATCCCCTCGGACAGGTTTTCAACCACCCAGGTGCGCGCATTGTCGCCGATGGTTTCCGGCCACAATTGCGGCAGGTCATTGGTCCGTACATCGGTCGCCGTCGCGGTGATATCGATGGCCCATTGGCCAAGCGGGTTTAACGCCTGCCCTTTTAGAACAGCCGCGGTTTCGCCTGCCTCTATCCGGACGTCATCAAAGCTTAGCCGTCCGGGCACAAAGCTTAACCCCACCTTGCCACCGGTTACGTGATAGGCCCCGACCATTGGTGCGGGAAGATCGACCCGGCCCACACCAAGGGCAAAATCCGTTCCCAGTTCGATCACACTGCCATCCGCGCCAAGCTTTGCCGTGACCCGGCCCGATACCGGCACATTGACCCCGGCCAGATCGATAAACATGTCCGAGATGCTGGTCAGGTTCGACGGGATGACTTCGCCGATATCGGCCACCATGTCGATTTCCTCGACCCGGCTGTCATATTCGGCAGTCACATTCATGACGGTCGAAACCAGTCCGGCATTGACCTGCAGTGTGGCATCGGCATGGATACCCATCGGTTTGCGCGACAGTCTGATATCTGCCGACGGTGCGGCCCAGACGATATCAAGCGCCTCGTCCCATACTTGAAGATCCGCGCCAGACACCCCGAAGCTTTCGAAATAGGCGGCAGCCGGAAAATCGGCCATCTCGCCCGACAGGATCGCGACAATTTCGCGCATCGCCGCACTGCCGTCGCGAATGCCACGTTGCGCATCACTAAGCGATTGATCGGGTTCGGTCCGGGTGCCTTCCGGTGTCGAAGGCAGCGGCATATTCACGCCCGGCTGTTCGGCAGTGGTGCCAGCATCATCGCCCGATGCAGGGACGTCCGATGCCGGGTCGCCCGGATTGTTTTGTGCCGGTTGCGGCCTTGTTTCCGGTTCGGGGGATGGCGAGATTTCAGGCGAGATTTCAGGCGGGGTTTCTGCCGGAGTTTCTGCCGGGGCTTCGGTTTCAACCTGCCCTTCGGGGTTATAGCCGATATCGATCTGGCCGTTGGCGCGCCGGACCAGACGCAATTTCGGTGCGATCAGGTTCAGTTCGCGCAGGGCCAGAACCCCGTCAAAAAGTGCGCGGCTGGAAAACACAACATCGGCCTCGGGGACATGCAGCATTTCACTGCCTGCCCCGTCGCGCACCGAGACATCCTGAAGACGGATATCAAACCGTTCTTCCCAGCCGCGCCAGAACAGCACCATGTCACCGACAGCGAATTTGGTATCGCCGCTGCTTTCATTCAGTTCGGCAACGACATAAGGCACAAGACGATGCAGGGAAACCGGGCCTTGCGAGATGCGCCAGACCAGAACGCCCGTGAAAACGCCGACAAACAGGATCACGGCCGCAAGAAACAGCCCACACCAGCCGGTAAATATTTTGATGCGACGCACCTGCCTAATGATCCCGAATTTGCGATGCCATGAATGACATTTCCAACCAATGTAATAACGCGGTCAAACCAATGATGTTTCCCGGCCAGCGAAAAACCCAATAAATGTAAACTGATACTGTTTCCCTGTCCCCTTTTTGGTATCGTCGGGGCAAAGGAAACCTTTCCGTGTCATGTCGCGCGCGTGCCCGGATGCCGGAGATATCCTGCTTTGCGTCACGAAGCCAAGGGATAGCCCGGTTTTACGTCCAAGAGCAACAACAAGAGCAACACAAGGAAAGCAAAAAAGTGTCTCTTTCCTGGATTACGCCAGATCTGCCGAAACCCTTCGATACCGATCGTTGCAATAACGGTTTCGAAAGATGGTCCGCCCTTGCCGATCGCCCCGCTTTCGAGCATCTGGCACAACAGATTGGCGATATTGCGGCCAACAAACCGAAACGCGACGTTTTGGCCGCGATGTTTGGCAACAGTCCGTATCTTGGCAATCTGTGTCTGCGCGATCCCGATATCATCTGTCTGGTGTTCGATCAGGGGCTTGACGCCGCGTTTGACGCGGCCCTTGATCCGGTGCGCAAAAGTTCCGATGCCGCCCAGACCGATCAGGCGACAACCATGATGATGGTGCGCAAGGCAAAACGCCGGGCGGCCCTTGTGATTGCGATTGCCGATATCTGCAAGGCGTGGTCGCTTGATAAAATCACCGGTGCCATCAGCACCACAGCCGAAGTGACCCTTGAATTCGCACTGGCCCATTGCCTTTCGGCGACGGCAAAGCTGCGCAAATTCAATCTGCCCCATCCCGACGATCCGCTGCGCGATTGCGGAATCTTTGCGATTGGCATGGGCAAGCTGGGTGCCAAAGAGCTTAACTATTCATCCGATATCGACCTGATTTTCCTTTATGACCACGAGGTCGTCACCTATAACGACCATGATCGCCTGCAACAGGATCTTGTGCGTATGGTGCGTGACGTAACCCGCATCATGGAAGAACGCACCGGCGACGGATATGTTTTCCGAACCGATCTGCGCCTGCGCCCCGATCCGGCATCCACCCCGCCGATCCTGTCGATGCTAGCGGCTGAAACCTATTACGAGACGGTGGGCCAGAATTGGGAACGTGCGGCCATGATAAAGGCACGTATCGTTGCAGGCGATAAAAAATCAGGGGATATATTCCTTGAAATATTGCGCCCATATGTGTGGCGCAAGCATCTTGATTTTCTGGCGATCCAGGATATTCATTCGATCAAGCGCCAGATCAACGCCCATAAAGGCGGCAGCAAGGTCGTCATTCCCGGCCATAACATCAAGCTTGGCCGGGGCGGCATTCGCGAGATCGAATTTTTCGCCCAGACCCAGCAACTGATCTGGGGCGGGCGCGCCGTCGCGCTTCGATGCAAGGCGACCTGTGATGCGCTTCGCGAGCTGACCAAGTTCGGGCAGGTTTCCGAACAGGTTCGCGATGAAATGCTGGCGGCTTATGCGTTTTTGCGCACGGTCGAACATCGTTTGCAGATGACGAACGACCATCAGACCCAGACCCTGCCCGAAACCGAGGAAGGGCTGAATGCGCTTTCGACCTTCCTTGGCTATGACACGCTTGACGGTTTCAAGGCCGATCTTTTGCATCATCTGCGCAAGGTCGAAAGCAATTATGCCGAATTGTTTGAAGATGATATTCCGCTGGCGGCGTCCGACGGCAATCTTGTCTTTACCGGAACAGAAGACGATCCCGAAACAATTGAAAATTTGCGCCAGATGGGGTTCGAGAACCCGACCAATGTATCGGTCACGGTGCGGGGTTGGCATCACGGGCGGTATCGCGCCACCCGGTCGCGACGTGCGCGTGAAATCCTGACCGAACTGATGCCGACCCTGTTAAAGGCATTGTCGCAAACCACCAATCCGGACATGGCATTTCGGGCGTTTGACGAATTCCTGAAAGGTCTGCCGGCGGGGGTTCAGCTTTTCTCGCTGGTGACGGCGAACCCGGAATTGCTGGAACTTCTGGCACAGATCGCAGGCACCGCCCCGCGCATGGCCAAGTATCTCGGGCGCAATGCCGGGGTGCTTGATTATGTCCTGATGTCGGGTTTCCATGACGAACTGCCCGATGCCGATACGATGCTTGATGAACTTAACAGTCGGCTTGCGCGCGAGGATATGGTCGAAGACTGGCTTGATACCGCGCGGCGCTGGGCGAATGATCAGAAATTCCGCATTGATGTCCAGACGATCCAGAACCGCCATACCCCGCATCAGGCAGGCCGGGCATTGGCCGATGTTGCCGATGTTGCCATTCGGGCCCTTTTCCCGCGCATTGCCGATGATTTTGCGCAGAAGCATGGCAAGTTTGATGACGGTGGGCTTGCCGTTTTTGCGCTTGGCAAACATGGCGGGCAGGAACTTTCGCCCGGTTCCGATCTTGATATGATCTTTGTCTATGAGGTGCCCGAGGATGCCGAGGAATCAAATGGCGAAAAACCGCTTAGCCCCGGCCATTATTACATCCGGCTAAGCCAGCGTTACATCAACGCCCTTTCGGCACCGACGGCCGAGGGGGTCCTGTTTGAAACCGACCTTCGCCTGCGCCCCAGCGGCAACAAGGGACCGCTTGCCACCCATTTCAAAAGTTTCGAGGCCTATCAGCTTAACGAAGCCTGGACGTGGGAGCATATGGCACTGACCCGGTTGCGTCCGGTTTATGGGCCGCAAACCCTGTGTGACAGGGTGATGGAAACCACCAATTCGGTCTTGCAGAAAAAACGCAATCCCGATGATCTGCTGCGCGACGTTTATGACATGCGCAACCGCATGGATGCCGGCAAGGGGGACAATCACCCATGGGCGATCAAGATGCGGCGCGGCGGGCTGGTTGATCTGGAATTCATTGCGCAATATCTGCAACTGGCGCATGCCCATACGCACCCTGAAATACTGTCACCGACCACGCGCGAGGTGTTCAAAAACCTTGGCAGTGCGGGCATTCTGGAGGCTGAGGAAGCCACATTCCTTGCCAATGCCGGGTCGTTCTGGCTTGCGTTGCAGGCGATCTTGCGCCTGACAATCGAGGGGCCGTTTGAACCCCAGAATGCCAGCACCGATTTGCGGCGCATGCTGGCGCGGGCCGGGCAGTGCGATGATTTCGATGCGCTTCAGGTCAAGCTTGACGAAACCGCAACGCGGATCAAGGCCGTCTATGACCGGCTGATCACCGAACCGGCAGAAAAACTTCCGCCGCGTTCGGAATGACCAGAGTGATCCGGATGAATTGGCAATGCTTATAAGGCTTTGTAATTTGGTACGCAGATATTGGCGAAACTTCCTGACATGGCTTTCCGAAGCCGGTCAGGGACATGAAACTTTGAACAAGGATAAAGAAATGACCCTTGATGTTGGTGACAAGGCCCCCGATTTCGACCTGCCGACCGATGGCGCCGGTTCGGTGAAACTATCGGACCTTCGGGGCAAACCGGTGGTGATCTATTTCTATCCCAAGGACATGACACCGGGCTGCACGACGGAATCCTGCGAGTTTCGCGATGCCGAACCCGATTTCAGTGCGGTCAATGCCCAGATCATCGGCATTTCCAAGGACAGTGCGGATCGCCATGACAAGTTCAAGGCCAAACATGATCTGAACTTTATCCTTGCATCGGATGAAAACAGCACGACATGCGAGGATTACGGTACATGGACCGAAAAAAGCATGTATGGCAAAAAATTCATGGGGATCGAGCGCAGCACCTTTGTCATTGATGGCGATGGCGTGATCCGAAATGTCTGGCGCAAGGTAAAGGTCAAGAACCACGTCGCCGAGGTTCTTGCCGCCGTCAAGGCGTTATAATTTCCAGCCCTGCCCTTACGAACAGGACCGGTCGGATGAAAATCCGGCCGGTTTTGCATTTTTTGTAACGGTTAAAAGAAGATAGTTTTCAATCACCTAATAAACCACAGGCTTATTCAATATATTGCCTTGCCTTGTTTGTCGGGCTAAGAATCCGGATATGGGAGTTATGGGTGTAGCTATTTGCACTTCCTGGCGTATGGCGAATGACCGGGCAACCGGCAAGGCAGGATATAATAATGAGCAAGAATGTTATCGATCTCGACGATCAGATGCTCGCCGATTTCCGTGATGAAGCAAATGACATCGTCAACAGCATTGGCGTGTATCTTCAGAATGCGCGCAGCAAACCCGATCCGGCGATCCTGACAGCAATCCAGCGCGAGATTTTCAACCTCCGTTACAAGGGCAAGTCGGTCAATGCGCCACTGGTCAATCTGACAAGCCATCGTCTTGCCGATTATGCCACGACATGCCGCGAACTGACCGACGACGCGATTGCCGATATCCAGGCCTTTATCGACAAGATCGAAGGGCTACTTGATGGCGACGTCACCGGTGGCGGTGCCGATTCAGCCGAATTCGTGCGGGAGCTTCCGTCCAAACGCGCGCCTGATATCGATCCGGCGTGGCTGAAGAAAACCAATGTCGAGGCGCTTCTGGTTATTCCGCAGCGTTCCATGTCCGCGATTGTCGAACGCGAACTGGCGGCCTGCGGCTATCGCAGTTCGGTGACGCAAAGCTCGTTCGAGGCGATTGAACTTGCCGTGCGTACCCGCCCGGATTTCATCATTGTTGCCAAAACCATCGATGAACTCGACGGTGTCGATGTCGCCAATGCGCTTCAGGCCATGCCGAAAACCCGCAGCATTCCGACCGCAGTTCTGACATCTGACGCGCCGAACCATCCGTCTCTTCGGGACCTGCCATGCCGGACGGCTATCATCCGCAAGGGCCCGGCCTTTGGCGAAGACCTGGCCGAGGCACTGGCGCGCTTCAACATTACCTGATCGACAAACAATACCGTTTTTGACAGGGCGACCGTGATTTTCCGGTCGCCCTTTTTCGTACCATCGCCATGCCGGGATTGACCCGCCTTGGCGCACATGGCACAGAAAGCCGACAATCCTTCATTTTCCGGAAAAGCCCCATGTCCCGCCTTACCCTTGCCGAAGCCGCCAAACGCGCCCTTATGACGGCGGACGCCACGGAAAAAGCCGATATAACCGCCGAAATGGCGGCGATGTGGCGCAATGGCGAGATTACCGAGGTCGGATCAACCGATCTTCCGGACCGCCCCGGTCGTCCGGCAAAGCCCGAACTGCTGCCGCCCAACAAAATGCCCAAACGCAAAAAGGGCAGCGTTCAGGGGCGCATCGGGCTTTTGCATGCGTTGGCGCATATCGAACTTAACGCCATTGATCTGGCGTGGGATCTTTGCGTGCGCTTTCCCGAAGCCGACATGCCCAAGCATTTTCACGACGTCTGGGTTCAGGTCGCCGATGACGAGGCGCGTCATTTCAAGATGATCAACAAACGTCTGGGTGAAATGGATGCGGCCTATGGCGATTTGCCGGCGCATGATGGCCTGTGGCAGACATCGATGGATACGGCCTATGACATTTTGCCGCGCCTTGCCGTGGTGCCGATGGTGTTTGAGGCACGCGGCCTTGATGCCACCCCGCCCACCATCGAACGGTTGCTTTCGCATGGTGATACCGAAAGTGCGCGCATCCTTAAAATCATCGCCCATGATGAAATCGCCCATGTCGCGGCGGGGCGGAAATATTATGAGTATGTCTGCGATCAGCGCGGCCTGCCCTATTACACGACATGGCATGACATGTTGCGAAAACATTTCCGCGGGCCGCTTAAACCGCCATTTAACGACGAAGCCCGTTATGAAGCCGGAATGCCGCCCGACTATTATCAGGACTATGTTCTGGAACTGCCGGGCGAGGATGAATAGGGTCAGGCCTATGCGGTTTTTATCCCGTTCCTTGATACAGCGCAAAGTTTAGAACCACATCAACCTATACCCTTCTCGCGCGTTTAAGGCGTGCCCGCATTTTCGGGCACAAAATCATTCCGCAAGGAGGATACGAGCATGCCTGCTACCATGAAGGCCGCCGTCGTGCGGGAATTCGGCAAGCCATTGTCGATTGAGGAAGTCACCGTTCCTAAAGTCACGCCCGGCAAAATCCTTGTAAAGATTGAGGCATCCGGCGTTTGCCATACCGATCTTCACGCTGCCGAAGGTGATTGGCCGGTAAAGCCGAACCCGCCCTTTATCCCCGGCCATGAAGGTGTCGGTATCGTTGCCGAAGTCGGCGAAGGTGTGACATCTGTCAAGGAAGGCGACCGGGTTGGTGTGCCGTGGCTGCATTCGGCCTGCGGGCATTGTCATCACTGCATTACCGGCTGGGAAACGCTGTGCGGTGAACAGCTTAATACCGGTTATTCGGTCAATGGTGGTTTTGCCGAATATGTTCTTGCCGATCCGAACTATGTCGGCCACCTGCCCGGCCCGCTTGAGTTTGGCAATGCCGCACCCGTCCTTTGCGCCGGGGTTACGGTTTACAAGGGGCTTAAGGAAACCGAATGCAAACCCGGCGAAACCGTTGTCATTTCCGGTGTCGGCGGGCTTGGTCACATGGCCGTGCAATATGCCAAGGCGATGGGCATGAAGGTGATTGCGGTTGATATCAGCCCGGACAAACTGAAACTTGCCAAGGACCTTGGTGCCGACTGGGTTTTGAATGCCAAGGAAACCGATGTGGTTGCCGAAGTGCAAAAACAGATGGGCGGTGCCAACGGGGTTCTGGTAACTGCCGTTTCCAAATCCGCCTTTGCGCAGGGTGTCGGCATGCTGGGCCGTCACGGCACCATGGCATTGGTGGGCCTGCCGCCCGGCAAGTTCGAACTGGATATCTTTGACACCGTCCTGTCGCGCAAAACCATTCGTGGCTCCATCGTCGGTACACGTGCCGACCTTCAGGAAGCATTGGAATTTGCAGGCGACGGCAAGGTGCATTCGCACTACACCACCGAACCGATGGAAAATATCAATTCGATCTTTGACCGCATGCGGGCCGGAACCATTGATGGCCGTATCGTGATGTCGATCTGACAATCGTTTGAGGATCAACGCAAAACCCCGCTATCTCCCCATGGAAATAGCGGGGTTTTGTTTTTCCATGATTGTCAGGCGGCGCGACGGGCGATTGCCGCCTCGTGATCAAGCAGCCAGCGTTTGCGATCAAGCCCGCCGGCATAGCCGGTCAGGGTGCCGTCCGATCCGATGACCCGATGACACGGCACGATGATTGAAACCGGGTTCAGCGCATTGGCACGCGCCACCGCCCGCACTGCTTTGGGGTTACCAAGGATATCGGCCTGCCCGGCATAGGACCGGCTTTCACCGCTGGGTATCGCAATCAGGGCATCCCAAGCCGATTTCTGAAAATCGGTGCCGATCATCCGGACATCATCCATCGGCAAGGGCATGAGGCGACCGGCAAAATAACCGTCCAGCCAGTCCGTAACCGATTTCGGGGCAACGCCGCCTTCGTGCCAATCGAGATTTTTGAAACGTCGCGTCTGGATGATGTGCAGGCGGTCATCGTTGTTTTCGAAATCCAGATGCACCAGTTTGCCATCCACCATCGCAAGGCTGAGCTTGCCAATCGGGCTGTGATAGCGGGCAACGTCAATACGCGTTGTCATGGTCATTTCCCTTTCCTTGGAGGCTGGGGCTTTGGCTTTGGTGCATGTTCCTGTTCAAGTGCGGACCACAGATATTGCGCGGCATAGGCCCGCCACGGGCGCCAGCGTTCTGCATGCTGTTCCAATGGCTTGGGCTTTGCCGGGCCCCCACCCATTTCCGATGCCTTGAGGATGCCAAGATCAGCCGCCGGGAAGGCATCCGGATCGCCAAGCCCGCGCAGGCCAAAATAATTTAACGTCCACGGGCCGATCCCCTTGGTTGCGGCCATTTCAGCCAAAATGTCATCGCCCGATTTGCGATCACATTGCGGATCGGCAAACAGATCGATGATATCGGCAAGTGTCCGGGCGCGCCGGGTCGTAAGCCCGATCGATATCAAATCCTGTTGTTGCAGGGTGGCGGGTTTCGGGAACAGATGGGTGATGCCGGTTCCGGCAATCAGGTTTTCAGGCAGAACCTCGCCAAAGCGTGCCACCAGTCGCCCGGCCAAGGTACGGGCGGCGGCAACCGAAACCTGCTGCCCCAATACCGCCCGGATCGCCAGTTCGAACCGGTCCCAGCATCCCGGCACACGCAAGCCCGGGCGTTTATCGACCAGCGGGCGCAGCAATTCATCATCGGCAAACAGCGCCGTGATAGATGGCACATCGGCATCAAGATCGAACAACCGCCGCACCCGGCCCCCGATTTCAAGCACGGCATCACGCGCCGGACCGCGCAGGATGATTTCGACCCCGCCCTGATCGCTCGCAAACCGGCATATCATCAGACCGACGGTATCATGGATGCGAAAACCACGCGCATAGGTGCGATCCCCCACCGCCTCCAGCCCCGGAATGGCGCGCGCCCGGAAGAATGTCAGAAGATAGTCGGCATCAAAGGGCTGGCGCGCGCGCAGGCGCAGGATCAGATCGTCGCTTTTGGGGGCGAAGGGATCATTTTCGTTTTTATCTGACACGGGTTCGGCCTTTATGCCGCGCCGGAACGCGGTCGGAGCGTGGCCATAGGCGGTTTTCATCGCATCGTTAAACCGGCGCAAGCTGCCAAACCCGGCAATATCAGCGATTTCCGTCATTGACAGGTTGCTGTCGACAATCAGTTGGCGTGCGCGCAGCAAACGACGTGCCTTGGCGTGATCCTGCGGGGTGACGCCGGTATGTTCCTTGAAGATACGGCGCAGATGCCGATCCCCGACACCAAGCCGCCCGGCAAGCTGTTCGACCGATCCGGTTTCAAGGGCGCCTTCCTCGATCAGCCTTACCGCACGGGCAACCGTGGCGTGAACCCCGGCACTGGCCGGGGAGCCGGGAGCGGCTTCGGGGCGACAGCGCAGGCACGGGCGGAACCCGTGGGCAATTGCCGCCTCGGCACTGGGATAAAATTGCACATTCACGCGCTTTGGCGTGACGGCAGGGCATATCGGACGGCAGAAAATCCCGGTGGTCAGAACGGCGGTATAAAACCGGCCGTCAAATCGGCGATCCCGGGCCTTTAATGCGTGATAGCAGATATCATCATTGAGCTGTTCCATGCCCGGCAGCTTAGCAGAACACAGCAATAAAACTCGCCAGATTCGGACTCAAACGTAAAACCGCCGGAACGCACCGGCAATCTCAGTTCAGCGGGATATCGTTTGCGCCCTTGCCGTCCTGATACTGATCGGAAAGCGCATCGTATTGCGCGGCAATCGATTTTGCCTTTTCAAGCCAAGCTGCACGGTCGGCTTCGGGCAGTTCGGCGATCATGCCCATCATGGAATGACTTTGCCAGAATGCGTTGGATTTGTTGTATTCCCCGGCATCAAGGGTGAAGACTTCCTTGAGGATTTTAAGGTCATGGGGGATTTCAAACGCGTCGCGGGAATCCTCGTGGCTGAAGAAATAGTAGAAATTATCAAACCCGGCCCAGGTGATCGCCGACAGGCACATCGAACAGGGTTCGTGTGTTGACAGGAAAATCAGATCCGACGTTGCGGGGCGCGCATCGGCAGGCATTTCGTAAAACCGTTTCAGGCAATGGACTTCGCCATGCCAAAGCGGGTTTTCGGTTTCGTTATTGGTTTCGGCCAGCACCAGCGAATGATCGGATTTGCGCAACAGGGCCGCCCCGAAAATCTTGTTTCCGGCGGCGACACCCATGCGGGTTTTCGGCAGGATATCGTTTTCAAGTGTGGCAAACAGGGTGGCAAGAAGGGCGGTTCTGTCATTGCGTGGCATAAAGGCGGTCCCTGATGAAATGTTTGATGCTTTTTGATGGCTTCCATTTCATCGTCAATGAACCGCCCTGCCAACAAGTTTTATCGCAGGCTTTATTGCAGGACGAACGAAACACTATGCATGACACATTGATAACGGCATTTGACGAAAGGCGCGTTTAACCGCGCAAAATACCGTCATTGTAATCTTCGTAACGTTGATCGGCGGGAACCGGACGATAGAAATCCGGGTCGAGCAACGTGGTTACCGCGATAAGAGTAGGCGACTTTCGATCCCGGACCTTGGTGATCAGGGCATGATCGACCGGTTTCATTTCCCGGATTTTGATTACTTCGAAAACAGGACCGTTCGGGGTGGCAAGCTTGAACTGATCGCCAACAGCGACCTGGCCATGGGACTGACGCGGCATTTTTGGACTTCACCTGACTGATAGACGTTTGCTCAAGACGCGAAACCCGCCGAGGCCCTATTTTTCAACGACTTGGCCCTTTCGTTTTTCAGCGGATTTTGCGTATGGGCAATATACTGCCAGACATATCAGGCGAGACTATGACAGAAGCGGGATTTTTACGGGCAGAAGACATAAAAATGCAGCAATCGAAATCACGGTATTCCTGCCTTGTCGACCGTTCGGGCACGGGCATTATCCCTGACCAAACTTTTCTGCCGGTTTGCAATAGATTAGACTGCGTCTGATCGATATTGCACTTTCATGCCGGGGGCCATCAGCATGCTTGCGATCCGTTTATCCAAAATCCTGACTGTGGCGGCAATCGCCCTGTTTGCAACATTGGTCGCATTCGGCAACATCACCGATTACGGCAGCAATTTCGAATTCGTCCGTCATGTTTTGATGATGGACACTATCTTTCCCGACAGCACCATCAAATACCGCGCGATTGAAAGCCCCGCCCTGCATCATGCTGCCTATATCGCGATTATCGCGGCGGAGGGATTGACCGCGATCCTGTGCTGGATCGGGGCGTGGAAATTGTGGTCGGTCCGCTATGCCACGGGTGCGCTTTTCAACAACAGCAAGGGATATGCAATTGGCGGCCTGACTGTTGGCTTTTTGCTGTGGCAGGTCGGGTTCATGTCGATTGGCGGCGAATGGTTCGGCATGTGGATGTCCAACACATGGAACGGCATTGAATCGGCCTTTCGCTTTTTCATCACCATCCTTGCGGTCCTGATCTATGTCGCACTTCGCGATGGAGACGTGGATTAAACAAAACACCCCGCCAGTTTCCTGTGCGGGGTGTTTTGTTTGGCAATCAGGTTCGGATCAATCGATGTCTTCGACTTCACCAGCGGAACCGGTGACCTTGGCGGCCAGGGCGGCGGCCATGAAGTCATCAAGATCGCCGTTCAGAACACCCTGGGTGTCGGATGTTTCGACACCGGTGCGCAAATCCTTGATCATCTGATAGGGCTGCAACACATAGGAGCGGATCTGATGGCCCCAGCCGATATCGGATTTGGTATCCTCAAGCGCCTGGGCTTCGGCTTCGCGTTTCTGAAGTTCGGCCTCGTACAGGCGGGCTTTGAGCATCTTCATCGCGGTATCGCGGTTTTTGTGCTGTGAACGGTCGTTCTGGCACTGGGCGACGATACCGGTCGGAATATGCGTGATACGCACCGCCGAGTCCGTTCTGTTAACGTGCTGACCACCGGCACCCGATGCGCGATAGGTATCAATCCGAAGGTCCTTGTCGAGCACTTCGATATTGATGTCGTCATCAATCACCGGATAGACCCAGCAGGACGAGAAGCTGGTGTGGCGGCGCGCGGCACTGTCATAGGGCGAAATACGCACCAGACGATGCACGCCGACCTCGTTCTTCAGCCAGCCATAGGCATTGTGACCGATGACTTTATAGGTCACCGATTTGATGCCGGCTTCCTCGCCATCACTTTCTTCGAGCATTTCAAGCTTGTAGCCTTTTGACTCCGCCCAGCGCACATACATGCGTGCCAGCATGCTGGCCCAGTCCTGTGCCTCGGTCCCGCCGGCACCGGCGTGGATTTCGAGATAGGCATCATTGGCATCGGCCTCGCCCGAAAGCAGGCTTTCAAGTTCGCGCTTGGCGGCGATTTCGCGAATATTGCGCAGGCCCTGTTCGGCCTCGGCAACGGTTTCGTCATCGCCTTCGGCTTCGCCAAGTTCGATCAGACCGATATTGTCTTCGAGTTCCTGGGCGAGCGCCTTGTAACCATTGATGGCATCGTCAAGCCGGGTGCGTTCCTGCATGACTTTCTGCGCGTTTTCCGGCTTGTCCCACAATGTGGGATCTTCGGCCAGCGCGTTCAGTTCGTCGAGGCGTCTAAGAGCGTTATCCCAGTCAAAGATGCCTCCTCAGCAGTGCCATCGACTGCTTGATTTCATCGACCAATGCCTGTGCTTCGGCGCGCATTGATGTCTCCGTTATTCATATGAAATTCTGTAAGGCCGCGAAGGATCGCAGCAACTTCGGCGGCGCTTATAGCAGTTTTTGCCCTGATTGAAACCCCCGCAGGGACGCACGGCAGGCATGGAAAAACCCGGCACATCAAATGCGCCGGGTTTAAAGGTGGTATTGCGCGGCCTAGCTGTAAACCGGGTCAAGCGTCACGGTATAAAGTTCTTCATCCGCCACATCACGAAGCGAGACGCGGAACTGTTCGTTTTCGGCGTCGATATCGACAAGGCCAAAGAACTGCAACCCATAGGATGGCGGCAGGTTGATGCCCTGTTCCTTGGTCGGGTGTTTGGTGAACATCACCTGCGGGCCAAAGGTATTGTCCATCGCATTCGGCCCGAATGTTCCGGCATGAAGCGGACCTGAAACAAATTCCCAGAACGGTTCGAAATCCTGGAATTGAGCCTTGTTCGGGTCATAATAATGCGCCGCGGTGTAATGCACGTCCGCCGTCAGCCAGACGGTATTGAGGATGCGGGCCGATTTGATGAAACGCAGCAATTCGACAATGTCAAATTCGCGCCCGGCCGGGGCACCATCGCCATTGGCAAGGTTTTCGAAATTGTCGCCATCGCCAACCACCATGCCAATCGGCATGTCGGACGCGATGACCTTCCAGGTGGCTTTGGAATTCAGAAGGCTGCGTTTAAGCCATTCGATCTGCTCCCGGCCCAGGAAAACGGTTTTGTCGTTTGGTTCCGGGCTGTTATTGGCATCGTTCGCTGCGCGATAGGTACGCATATCAAGGAAGAAGATATCAAGCGACGGGCCATAGGATACCTTGCGATATACCCGGCCCGGTTCGGTTGCATGTTCGGTGATCGGCAGCATTTCACGGAAAGCCCGGTTGGCGCGTGCAGCCAATAACGACACCGATTTTTCGCTGTAACGATCATCCCCGGTCAGCATTTCACCCGGATACCAGTTGTTGGTTACCTCGTGGTCGTCCCACTGGTAATAGACCGGGATCAGGCGGTTAAACTCGCGGACGTTTTTATCAAGCATGTTGTATTTGTAATTGCCGCGAAACTCGGCAAGGGTTTCGGCGACCTTGCCGGTATCGTCGGTCGTGATGTTTTTCCAGATATCGCCATCGGGCATTTTTGCCTCTGCGGCGAACGGGCCATCGGCATAGATGGTATCGCCGGAATGGATGAAGAAATCCGGGTTATGCCTGGTGATCGTGGCATAGGTTTTCATGCCGCCGCGATCCTCGTCGATGCCCCAACCCTGCCCGGCGGTATCGCCCGACCAGCCAAAACGGATATTGCGTTTTGCCGCCGGTGCCGTGCGGAAATGACCGATCACCGGTTCGGACGATGCGCGGCCATCATCGAGATTTTCGAAATGGATTTTGTAAAAGACGTCCTGCCCGGCGGGCAGATCGCCCAAGACAAGTTTACCGGCAAAATCACGTTCTGGCAGGACATCGACATGCGGAATTTTGACCGAACGTACGAAATTTTCCGTTGTGGCAATTTCGGTGATCATGCGCGACGCCCGATCCGCACGGCCCCAGATGCAGGCGGAATTGGCGGTAACATCACCACTTTGCACCCCATGCGTGATCAGCGGACGATCCGCCGCGCGCGAAATCGACGGCATGAAGAATCCACCCATCGCGGATGCCGCACCGGCGGTGGCTGTTACAGAGGCGGTCGTGGTCAGGAATTTTCGGCGGGAAACACGAAAAGACATTGAGGGAACCCCTTCAAAATTTGAAGTAACACCTTGAAGAGTATGGCAAATTCAAATGACAGGACCGTTGCGGCCTCTTGATGGTTTTATCAACATTTGATGACAAAGGCGCGCGCAATACGACACCCGCGTCCCTGCCCGCTTTTCAAATGAAAAGGCCGGATGCAATTTGCACCCGGCCCGTAATATATCAACGCAACATCGCGACAGATATCAGTAAATACCACCCGGGCTTGAGGCCCCGCCGGTATTGCCTTCGGCGCCGACACCACTGTATCCCTCGTCACCGCCATCAATGACACTGTCATTCGATGACGGGATGCTGCCCGGCTTGAAGGCTTCCCAGATCACGTTCTGATCGCCCGGACGGGCCGGAAGACCGGAACGGGCTTCGACGCGGACCATGCGGATACCGGGCGGCGTTCTGAACGGCACTGCTTTGGTGCCTTTAAGCGCATCGCCCATGAACTGCTTGAAGATCGGGGCGGCGGCACTGGCCCCCTGTTCCTGATCGCCAAGCGAACGGTTATCGTCAAAGCCGACATAAACCCCGACCGCAAGGTCAGGCGAGAAGCCGACGAACCAGGCATCGCGGCTGTCGTTCGTGGTGCCGGTTTTCCCCGCAAGCGGATAGCCGAGTTCACGAATGCGACGCCCCGTACCGCGTTCAACCACGCCTTCAAGCATCGAAACCATCTGGAACGCGCTTGCCGGATCGGCAAGCTGTTCGCGATTGTCCGGAAGTTCCGGCGGCGTCTGATTGCGGAATTCGACATCCTGACATTCGGCACATTGGCGCTCGTCACGGCGATAGATCACTTCACCGCGACGGTTCTGAATACGATCGATCAGGGTCGGGGTGATTTTCTTGCCACCATTGACCAGTTCGGCATAGGCAGCCGTCAGGCGCATCGCGGTGGTTTCGGCCGCACCAAGCGACATTGACAGAACCTGCGGCAGGTCATCGACGATCCCGAAACGTTCGGCATAATCGGCAACCTTGTCCATGCCGATGGTCTGCGCCAGACGCACCGTCATCAGGTTACGCGAAAGTTCGATACCAAGACGCATGGTCGAGGGACCATAGAACTTGCCGCTATAGTTGCCCGGTTTCCATTTGCCAAGTCCCGGCCCCTGATCGATCACGAACGGCGCATCAAGCACCATCGTCGAGGGGGTAAAGCCCTGATCAAGGGCCGCCAGATAGACAAATGGCTTGAAGGCCGAACCCGGCTGGCGGCGGGCCTGTGTCGCGCGGTTGAATTTCGACATATCGTGCGAAAAACCGCCAGACATTGCCAGAACACGCCCGGTATGCGGGTCCATTGCAACCAGCGCACCATTGACCTCGGGAATCTGACGAAGGCCATAGGTGTTTGGCGGCAGTTCTTCGCCATCCAGTTCGGTAAAATGCTTTACATAGATCACGTCACCGGCTGACAGCACGTCGGACGGGCTGTTGACAGCCGGACCAAGCGTCTGACCTTTTTTCCACGCGCGTGCCCATGTCAGGAAACGCAGCGGAATGCGCCCCTGCTTGCCCGACAGAAGGCCCAGCGTGACTTCATCGCTGCCCACGCGCAGGACAACGGCCTTGTCCCACGGCACATCACTGGGGGTTTCGACCTCGCGCAGTTTCTGCTGCCAGTCATCGGCCAGATCGATATTGGTGATCGGCCCGCGCCAGCCATGACGGCGGTCATATTCGACCAGCCCTTCGACCAGCGCCTGATCGGCAATGGTCTGCAAGCGCGGATCAACCGTTGCACGCACCGAAAGCCCCCCGTCATACAGCATGTTTTCACCGTAACGGTCGACAAGCTGACGGCGGACTTCCTCGGCGAAATAATCGGCGCGATATGTATCGACAGACTGGCGTTCCTTCGCGATCAGCGGACTTGCCCAGGCAGCTTGTGCGTCGGCCTCGGTGATGAATTTTTCCTCAAGCATCCGCCCGATCACCCAGTTCCGGCGTCCCTTGGCTTCGTCATGATTGCGGACGGGATGATAGTTTGACGGTGCTTTTGGCAAGGCGGCAAGATAGGCGGCTTCGCCAACATCGATTTCGTCCAGCGATTTGTCGAAATAACGCAATGCCGCCGCCGCCACGCCATAGCTTCCGCCGCCAAGATAAATCTCGTTCAGATAAAGTTCGAGAATATGTTCCTTGGAAAAGGCCCGTTCGATACGGAAGGACAGGATCGCTTCCTTGATCTTGCGTTCATAGGAAACTTCGTTGGTCAGAAGGAAGTTCTTGGCAACCTGCTGGGTGATGGTCGAGGCACCGACCGGGCGTTTACCCGTGCCCATATTGACCACGTTGGTGACCGCTGCACGCATGACGGATGCGAAATCGATCCCCGGATGGCTGAAGAAGTTCTTATCCTCGGCCGCGACAAACGCATCGACAACAATGCGCGGAATCGCGGTGATCGGCACGAAAACGCGTTTTTCGCGCGCATATTCCGCGATCAGGGCCCCGTCACCGGCATGAACACGCGTCATGACTTCGGGTTCATAGGTGTCAAGCTGGGTGTAGTCGGGCAAATCCTGACCGTAATGCCAGAAGATCGCCATAACCCCGATCCCCCCGGCAATTGCCATCAGGAAAAGTACACCGAAAATACTTAGTAAAATACGCATAAACAGGTCTTTATCATTTTGCTGTTTTGGCCTGAACCGACTGGCGCGCACCAAAGCGCATGTTCCGGAGAATTGCAATCAGCCCTATCATAGCGGCAAAAAAGTGACGGCGTTGTGACAGCGCGCACGATCACCGTTTTTTCTGTCCCGACCGGGCATGGATTATACCCCTAGTCCCGCCTTAAAGCGAGGATCGGGAACTCCGCTGCATCAAAAATCCTGCATGCCCGACAAGCGGCCCGGTGATTTCCTAGAACTTATGTTTTTCGAAATAGATATCGATGGCCCGCATGACCGCCTCGGCGACCTTGCGACGGTGTGCCGCACTTTGCAAAAGCTTGGCATCGGTTGCATTCGACAGATACCCCATTTCAAAAAGTGCCGATGGAATATCGGGGGCCTTCAGCACGGCGAACCCGGCGAAACGATGGGTACGCCGTTGCAACTCAATGCTTTTTCCCAGTTCTGCGACCATGTTCGCGGCAAGTGTCGCCGACAGGTTCATGGTTTCGCGCTGTGCCAGATCGATCAGGATGCTTTGCACCAGCGAGTTTTCCTCGGACAGGTCGATACCGGCGATGACGTCGGCCTTGTTTTCCTTGGATGCCAATGCGGCCGCTTCTTTATCCGATGCGTTTTCAGACAGGGTATAGACCGACGCGCCGCGATGCTTGGAATTGCCAATCGAGTCTGCGTGCAGCGAAATAAACAGATCGGCACCGCTTTTGCGCGCAATCTCTGTCCGCTGGCGCAATTTCAGAAACACGTCCTTGTCGCGCGTCAGAAGCACACGGTATCGCCCGGAATCGGTTAATACCTTTTCCAGTTCGCGCGCGGCTGCAAGGGTCAGGTCCTTTTCATAAACACCGTCAACGCCGATGGCACCGGGATCAACGCCGCCATGACCGGCATCAATCGCAATCAGCGGTTTGTCCGAACCGCCACGACCGGATTGCACAGCGACATCGATACTTTGTTCCGTCGAACTGGTGTCGTTACGACTTCTTGCAGAATAAGCCGTCATGCTTTCATGCGACGCCTTCATAAAGGCATCCCGCCCAATCGGTGACAGATCGACAACCAGACGATGCGGCTTGTCCCCCGACGCAGGCAGGGTAAATATTTTCGAAACCAGGGCCGGTTCGGCAACATCAAGAACCACACGGAACGTTCCCGGCTTGAACAAGCCGTAACGCAATCCCGAAATCAGCCCCCCGCCCGACGTTACCTTGCCGGGTGGTGCGCTCCATTCGATTTCGGGCATGTCGATGATGATGCGATACGGATCGGGCAGCAGGAAATAGCTGAATTCGACATTGTGATCGAGATCGATGACAAAGCGGGTATAGTCGGGATAAACGCCAAGACGCGCGCCCAAAACCTTCGTTTCCTGGGCGCTTGCGGTCGCGATGAAACCAACGGAAAGCATCAGCAGCAGACATAAAGCCGCAACCAACCGAGCGGACTTTTGCCCGGCCAAAGACAGCTTTTCTGTCGCCGCGTTAAACTGCGAACCCGTTCTCACTGATACCATCGCCCTGCTGCGTTATTCTGATGACGCCGGAGTATTCATGGATGCTTATAGCAATGCGTTGGTTAACGGGCAATTGACCGCCCCCGAAAGATGCGACGCGGACGACGTGCCTTGTTTTGTTGTCCGTCAACCCGATGTAAACGGCAAAAACATTGCAGTATCATGGATTTGGCCGAACGCGTCCGTGACTGGCGCAATCGGGCGAAAAACTTCGCGTTTTTCAATTCAACCGCAATAAAGTCATCGGGTAGCGTAACAAAACTGTTTGTCGCGCGACTTCAAAAGGGATATGTTGCACGCGAGATTCCTATGCTTTGCGGTGTGAACCTTATTAATCCGCCAAGCTGAGGACGCGACGAGGCCAGTTCTCGGGTCGGTGTCTCGGTGACGCGGCAATTCCCGCTCCCGATAGAGCCCTCCCATTCAAGGCTGTCTTGGCGCGCTCGAGATTACGCAACCAATTTTTGTTTCAACACCAAAACCAGGTCCGAACCGGAAGAGCAGCCGAAACGCGATGAACCAGATATATACAGGACATATCGCGACCTTTATGGACGGCGCCTCCGGATACGCCGGTTTATTTGCATACCAGCGCAACATCGCTTTACGCAGGAAACTGGCGGGACCTTTAGGAACAGGTTCCGAATGGTCAAACGCATGCTCATCGATGCAACGCACGCGGAAGAAAGCCGCGTCGTTGTTATTAATGGAAATCGCCTAGAAGAATACGACGTCGAAACTTCGACCAAGAAGCAAATAAAAGGAAATATCTATCTCGCGAAAGTGACGCGTGTAGAACCGTCCTTGCAGGCGGCCTTCGTCGATTACGGCGGAAACCGCCATGGTTTCCTCGCTTTCAGCGAAATCCATTCCGATTATTACCAGATCCCGGTCGCTGATCGCGAGGCACTTTCGCGGAATCATGCCGACGTCAAGGATGCTGACATCGTCGAAGACAATATCGGCGACGCATCCGAGGGCAACGATACCCCGAAAAAAGAAAAGAAACCGGCCCGTACCCGCAATCGCCGCAAACCGCGTGCGAAAACATCGGACGAAACCGCGGTTGAAACCGATGCAGACGCACCGGCAACCGACGAAAATGCCGATGGTGCGGCAACTGTTGCGGCAGACGCCCCGCAGGAAAATGACACTGCCGGAAGCGACGATGCCACCGACGACGACAAGCCGCGTCGTCGCCGTACGCGCAACCGCCGCAAAAAATCGGACGATGTCGAGGCATCGGGCGATGAGAATGCAGATGCATCTTCGGATAACGGTGGCGACACCGATGGTTCAGGTGGCGGAAATGCTGCCATGTCTGCCGAGATTTCAGAACTGACCGTCGATATCGAAACCGAACCGGCCGGTGCCGCCGAGGACGAAGAAGAAATCGACGATCTGGGCGGCGATGACGGGGATGAATTCTCCGACAGTCATCGCCCGCAGATGCAGAAACGCTATAAAATTCAGGAAGTGATCAAGCGCCGCCAGATATTGCTGGTGCAGGTCGTCAAGGAAGAACGCGGCAACAAGGGGGCCGCCCTTTCGACCTTCCTGTCGCTGGCGGGTCGTTATTGCGTTCTGATGCCCAACACCCCGCGCGGTGGCGGCATTTCGCGCAAGATCACCAATGCGCAGGATCGCAAGCGTCTGAAAGCCATTCTGGCCGAACTGGAAATTCCGGACGGCATGGCTGTCATCGTGCGTACCGCCGGTTCGGAACGCACCAAGGCCGAGATTAAACGCGACTTCGATTATCTGATGCGTTTGTGGGATCGTATCCGCGAAACCACGCTTCAGAGTCAGGCTCCGTGCCTGATTTACGAAGAAGCCGATCTGATCAAGCGTTCCATCCGTGACCTTTATGCACGCGATGTTGATGAAGTTCTGGTCGAAGGTGACGAAGGTTACCGGATCGCCAAAGATTTCATGAAGATGTTGATGCCGTCACATGCGAAGCGTGTGCAGCCCTACAAGGATCAGGGCGTGCCGCTGTTCCACCGTTTCCAGGTGGAAAGCCAGCTTGACGCGATGCTCAATCCGGTTGTTCAGCTTAAATCGGGTGGCTATATCGTCATCAACCCGACCGAGGCACTGGTCGCGATTGACGTGAACTCGGGCCGTTCGACCCGCGAACGCAACATCGAAGAAACCGCATACAAGACCAACCTTGAAGCCGCCGAAGAACTGGCACGTCAGTTGCGCCTGCGCGATCTTGCCGGTCTGATCGTCGTCGACTTCATCGATATGGAAGATCACCGCAATCAGGGGGCGGTTGAACGCAAGCTTAAAGAAGCAATGCGCAATGACCGGGCCCGTCTGCAGATCGGCCGTATCAGCCCGTTCGGTCTTTTGGAAATGTCGCGTCAACGCCTGCGTCCGTCGCTGGTCGAAAGCGCGTTCGAGGTTTGCGCCCATTGCCGCGGTGTCGGCCTTGTCCGTTCGATCGAAAGTGCGGCTCTTCATCTGCTGCGCGTACTTGAAGAAGAAGGCATGCGTCGCCGTTCCGGGGCGCTTACCGTTCATGTCGCCAGCGAAGTCGCCCTTTATGTTCTGAACCGCAAACGTGACACGCTCGCCGAAATCGAACAGCGTTACGGTTTCTCGGTCATGATCTTTGGCGATGACAGCCTGATTTCACCAGATCACCGTATTGAACGCACACGTGCGAAAAAAGGTGATGAGGAAGAAGCAGTACCGGTTCTGAATACGGACAGTGTTTCACTGACCGCGATTGAAAGCCCGGTCGAGCCAGACGAGGACGAGGAAGAAGAAGACGTCGCCGAAACCCGCGACAGCAATCGCGATCAGCGCGATGATGACGATCAGGGCAACAAACGTCGCCGTCGCCGTCGCCGCCGTCGCGGACGCAATGATGATCGCGATGATCGCAGCGACCCGCAGGACGCCGACGTATCGAAAGATGCCGACGACGCGACGGATCGCAATGATCAGGACGACAACGAAGATGATGACGACGACGAGGCACAGCGCAAACGCCGTCGTCGCGGCAAGCGTGGCGGTCGCCGTCGTTCGCGCCGTCAGGAATTTGAAAACGCACCGCGCACCAAATCACCTGCCGACGATGCACAGGCCACTGCCCTTCGCCGGGAACGCGATCATAGTGCGCCGGAAGGTCAGGTCGAGGATCAGGTTGTTGATGCCGACAGCGAAGGTCAGGATGCCGACAGCTTCGATCAGGAAGGTGTACGTGCCGGCCGTCAGCGCAGTACAACCGCCCCGGCACCGGCACGACCGCGCCGCGAACGTCGTGATCGCAATGACAATCGCCGTAATCGTCGGGATCGCAACGACCGTGGTGATGTGAAAAACATCCCGATCCAGAGCGGCCCGGCCCCCGAGACCGCGGAAGAAATCGCCAAGGAAACGGCTTCGGCAACAGCCCAAAGCCCAGCGGAAATCGTGGCGGAAAAACCGGCAAGTCCGGTGCCCACCCCGGAATCTTCACCGGCAGCTTCAACCGAAGCATCACCGGCATCCGCCCCGGCTGCGGAGAAATCCGAGCCGAAGCCTGCTGCCAAGAAACCGGCTGCCAAAGCCGAAAAGGCACCCGAGCCGGTGGCGAGTGAACCGGTTGCAACTGAGCCGGCAAAGGATGAAAAACCCAAGCCGAAAAAACGCGGCTGGTGGAGCCTTGGTCGTTAAGACCGGGAATGGACAAAATAAAGAAAGGGCTGCCGAAAACATTCGGCAGCCCTTTCTCGTTGCGGCGCAATCAGAAAGAAAAAGCGTTTATCGCTGCCAGTTCTTCAGCGCCTTGGCCGCACCCAGCATGGTGGCTTCGCTATGTGCGAACGAGAAGCGGACATACTGTTTGCCGCGCAGCCGGTCAAAATCGGTGCCCGGCGTGGTAGCAACACCGGTTTCGTCAAGCATGCGGCGGCAGAAAGCCTCGCTATCGGTCGTCAGATCGCGGACATCGGCATACAGATAAAACGCGCCATCCGCCGGGGCGAATTTGGTGAAACCCGCAGCGGGCAATTCATTCAGCAGAATTTCGCGATTGCGGGCATAGGCCGCAACATTGGCCTGCAATTCGTCCTCGCAATCAAATGCGGCGACGGCGGCAATCTGCGACAATGCCGGGGCAGAAATAAACAGATTCTGTTGCAGGCATTCAACCGCGCGCATCAGATCAGGCGGTACAACCGCCCAGCCCAGACGCCAACCAGTCATCGAGAAATATTTCGAAAAGCTGTTGATGATGATCGCATCATCGCCGAATTCAAGAGCGGTGCATTCCCGGACATCGCCAAATGAAATGCCCTGATAAATCTCGTCACTGATCAGGCGAATGCCGTTTTCCCGGCAATAGGTCGCCAGTTCGCGGTAGGTGTCGACATCAATCATGCTGCCCGCCGGGTTGGACGGGCTTGCAACGATCAGACCGTCAATCGGGGCTTCGAGGTCGCGCAGCATGGCAACGGTCGGCTGATAATGGCTTTCGGGACCGGCAGGCAGGTTGACGGTTTCAATGCCAAGTGCGGTCAGGATGTTGTGATAGGCCGGATAGCCGGGGGCGGCCATTGCGACACGATCACCGGCATCAAAGGCCGCCAGAAACGCCAACACAAAGATCGAGGAAGAACCACTGGCAACGCAGATGCGCGACGGATCGACCGAGGTGTTGAATTTACGCTGATAATGCCCGGCGATGGCTTCGCGCAGGGGATCAATTCCCATGGCATTTGTATAGCCGATCAGATCGTTATCAAGCGCACGTGCCGCGGCCTCGCGGACCTTGCGCGGGGCCGGGGTGCCGGGTTGCCCGACTTCAAGGTGATAGACCGCCTTGCCGTCCACCTCGCGCGCGTTGGCGGCACGCATGACATCCATAACGATAAAAGGCGAAATAGCGCCGCGACGCGATTGTTTCAAAGCCATTTGCGGGGTCCAGACTTCCTAACTTGCAATTGAAAAATCGGGGCAGGAAAACCTGCCCCGATGAAATATCTGTCAAGGGTGGCTTACTGCGTGCCGGCCATACCGCCGCCCGCAGGGTCGGCGATGAACTGGCAGCTTTCGGGATGTGGCGGGATCCCTTCAAGGCAACGCACGATATTGACCGCCGGTTTGTCATCCGAATTCATCGGGACATTGGCAGCCGCCCCCTTTTCGATCAGGTCTTCGGCCATGGTCGCGATCTGTTTGGTCGCCCCGGCCGGTGTGCCGGTTCCGGCGATGCCATAATAATATTCCCAGACAAACGGGTTGACCATAAGGGCCGGGCCCATCAGCGGGGTCTGGGCATAGCCCGCATCCCCGGCGGCAAGGTTAAGACCGAACGCATCGGCACCCAGTCCTGCACCAAACGGCTTGTTCATCGTGGTCATGCAGGCAACCGCATTGGCCGCACGGTCCAGCACGACAAAGCCGCTGCGGCCTGTATTGGACTGAACGTTGCTGTCAGCAGCTTCGATATCGGCAAGATAGCGGTTCAGGATCGCGCCAAGTTCGGTGCCGGCATCAATAACCGCACGTCCGGACTCCGAACGCGGCGGATAGGCCAGATACAGCGTTTCGTTGCCGACCTTGACCTCGGTCGCGGCTTTCCATTGCGGTTTGTAATCGCGCATGTCATCCGCGGTCAGTGTACCGCCGGCATTCTGTACCGCTGTTGCGATCTGGGTACCAAGGGCACCGTTATAAAATTCGCCCGGCCCCTTGACCCGAAGGGATGTCAGAAGTGCGCCGAGATTGACGGAGCGAATCCGGTCGCCAACCTGCAATATATTGCCATCAGGCATGAAAACATCGCGAAGGATCGGGCTTGCCTCGATGCGGTCGCGATTGGCTTCGATGTCAGCAACCATCGAACGCGACACCGGAACACCAAGGCGGGCATATTGTTCAGCCGCCGAAAGAAGCTGCGGCCATTGCAGGCGACCGTAACGCGCGCTTAGCGCATAAAGACCGCGCGGCACGCCCGGAATGGTGGTTGCGGTCTGGCTGTCTGCCGTCCGGGTGCCCGGACGCGGCCAGAAATCAAGGACTTCGACCTTTTTCGACTGACGATCATGGACAACGCACACCCCGCCGCCACCGATACCGGCGACCGAGGATTTGGTCACGGTCATGGTCGCATAAAGGGCCACAGCCGCATCGGCCGCCGTGCCGCCAGCCGAAAGAACGTCGCGCGCAATACGGACCGCACGGGGTTCGTCGGCGACCACGCCACCAAGGAAACCACTAACGGCCCCTATTTGGCCAAGATTTTCAGTATTATCGCTACTGCAGGCAGCAAGTCCGGCAGTCATTGCGATTGCCGCCATGATCCGCCATGATGGCTTGCGCGTCGGCAACCTGTCCGCACGGGTCGGATCGACATCGGATGAACGAGAACACGGAACGCACATTTTGCTTAGACGCATCATAACTCTCACTGCCATTTTCCTTGTTGCCCTGCCCAGCACGGTTTTTGCGCAGGGTCGTTCTTTTATCCGGGATACCGAGATTGAGGAAACCCTTCATCTCTATGCGACCCCGATATTCAAGGCTGCCGGGCTCGATCCGCGCGGCGTTGCAATCTATATCATTTCGGACCCCAGCCTGAACGCATTCGTTGCAGGTGGCCAAAAGCTTTTTATCAATACCGGCCTTTTGTTGAAAGCCCAGACTCCCGAGCAGGTTATCGGCGTGATGGCCCACGAAACCGGTCATATATCGGGTGGGCATCTTTCACGCATTCATGATCAGCTTCGAAATGCATCGGCGATCTCGATTCTGTCAACCATCGTCGGTGTTGCTGCCGGTGTTGCCGCCGGACGTTCCGATGTCGGTACGGCGGCCGTTCTTGGCGGCCAGAACGTGGCGGAACGCAATTTTCTGGCTTATTCGCGGACACAGGAAAGCAGTGCCGATCAGGCCGGTGTCAATTTTCTGACCGATGCGGGTATTTCGGCCCGCGGTCTGATGGAATTCATGGAAACGCTTGAAGGTCAGGAATTACTGAGTACGGCGCGTCAGGACCCGTATCTGCGCAGCCACCCGTTGACCACCGAACGTGTCGAATTCCTTGAAAACTATGTGGCGAATTCACCGCTGAAAGATACCAAGGTCGACCCGGTTCTGTATGAACGCCATGACCGGATGCGCGCCAAGCTTTATGCTTTTACCAACCATATCCAGCATACTTTGCGGACCTATCCCGAGTCTGACACCAGCATTTCGGGACGTTATGCGCGCGCGATTGCCTATTACCGGGATTCACAAATCGAACCGGCGATGAAGCTTATTGACGAACTGATCGCCGAAGAACCCGAAAACCCGTATTTCGAAGAACTTAAAGGTCAGGTTCTTCTGGAATTCGGCAAGGCCAAAGAAGCCACCGATCCGCTTCGCAAGTCGGTCGAATTGTCCAAAGGGGCCCCTTTGATCCGCCTGCTGCTGGCACATGCCCTGATTGAAAGCGGCGATGAAAGCGTGCTGCCCGAAGCCAAAGAAAACCTTCAGAGTGTTCTGTCGGCAGAACGCGGCAATGCGTCGGCCTGGCGGTTCCGGGCAATCATTGAAAATCGTCTTGGCAATGAAGGCGAAGCGTCGCTTTCGCAGGCGGAATACAGTCTTTTGACCGGGGACCGGGAAGCCGCGAAATACCATGCGGTTCAGGCCGACCGGAAACTTGAAAAAGGCACGGCCACCTGGCAGCGCGCGCAGGACATTATCCGGGCAACCGATCCCGAAGGTCAGAATTGATCGGCATCCTGTCGATGGTATCGCGCCGTATGGGCCTTGCCATCATGACATTATATTGGCTGAGCGGATGCGGATTACCCGGTGCCGGAGTGAGTGTCGAGGGGGATTTAAAGCTTTTTTATGCCCCCTTCCCGCTGAATAATCCGCCGCGGTACTGGCATTATGCGGAACGTCCGGCAAAACTGGACAGCGGCGAACAGTCAAGGGCCAACAGTCTTTACTGGGATGATATCGGCGGGCGCATCGCCCTTGCCATGCGTCCGGCTGTGGCACCGTTTGAACTGGGCCGCCGTACCAATATATCGGTCCTTGCATCCCCCTATTTATCGTTCGACTGGTTGATGAACGCATCGGCACGCCCCGGCGATACCGAACTTGTCCTTGGTTTCCGGGCACAATCGCATGGCGATTGGGGGGAAAGTGATCTTGGTGCAGGCAAACCGCCTGTCGATCATGTGATCCGCCTGCCGATTGGTGGCGAGATGACGGATATCAATGAATGGCAACGCGATTATTTCGATCTTTCGGCACTGCATCGCCGATACTGGCCCGACACAGACACCATCGATGTCCGTCTGGTATGGATCGGGATTTCGTCATCGGCTGATCAGAGGGCGGATGTGGCCGGTGTCACATATCTCTCGCATATTTTACTTTCCCGTTAGGGCGCGCGTCCCGTATCAATGGGGCAAGGAATAAAGTCTCGCATGATGTGCTTGGCATCAGGGACAAAGACAACAAAGGATTTTCGATGACTTCGCACATGATCAAACGTCTTCTTGGCAGCGCCGCCATCATGCTTTCGCTGGGTTTTGCCAATGGCGCACAGGCCGCCGACGAAAAATTCAGCAATGCGCAGAAGGCCGAGATTGAAGGCGTGATCGAACAGTATCTGATGGAAAACCCGGATGTTTTGCTGCGTGCGATCCAGAATATTCAGGTCTGGCAAACCACCGAACAGGCCCGCCAGCAGGCAGAAGCCATCGAGCCGGTATGGGATGCGCTGGTGGCGGACAGCTCGGTGCCGTCGGTTGGTCCGCTGGATGCACCGGTGACCGTGATCGAGTTTTTCGATTATCATTGCGGTTATTGTAAACGCGCCTTTGAGGGTGTGAAGGAACTTACCGAAAATTCCGATGGCAAAGTCCGCACCATGTTTGTGGAATTCCCGATCCTGCGCGAAGAAAGTGCCGATGCGGCACGTGCGGCACTGGCCGCGGCCAAGCAGGACAAATACATGGAAATTCACGCAGCCTTTATGGAAAACCGTGGCGTTCTTGACGAAGCACAGATCAACGAACTGGCCAAAAGCGTTGGCGTCGATGTCGATCAGATGCGCAAGGACATGCAATCGCCGGAAATCAACGGCATGTTGCAGCAATATTCCGCCATGGCACGTTCGATTGGCGTCAATGGCACCCCGGCCTTCCTGATCAACGGTCAAATGGTATCGGGCGCGGATATGGAACGCGTTGACGCACTGGTCAAGGCCGGGCTTGAGGAAGCGTCCTGATTTTATGCCAAGGCGCTACTACGGATGCAGTCAATCCGTTACGCAGCCTGAATAAAGCAAAAGCCCCCGTTTCGGCATCGAAACGGGGGCTTTTTATCGGGCCTTTATGCGATCAGATCAAACCGGCCAGCGGCGATGACGGATCAGCATATTTTTTCTTGGGCATCCGCCCCGCAAGGAAGGATTCACGCCCGGCAATGATCGCGTGTTTCATCGCGCGCGCCATGCGGATCGGATCCTTGGCACCGGCGATTGCGGTATTCATCAAAACACCGTCACAGCCCAGTTCCATGGCAAATGCCGCGTCGGACGCGGTGCCGACACCGGCATCGACGATCACCGGCACATTGGCGTTTTCCTTGATGAGCGCAATATTGACCGGATTCAAAATCCCCATACCCGATCCGATCAGGGATCCCAGCGGCATGATCGCGACACAACCCATTTCTTCAAGCATCTTGGCCTGAATGGGATCGTCGCTGCAATAAACCATCACATCGAAACCGTCCTTGATCAGGGCCTCGGCGGCCTTGAGGGTTTCGGGCATATTGGGATAAAGCGTTTTCTGATCGCCCAGAACTTCAAGTTTCACGAGATTCCAGCCCCCGGCCTCGCGGGCCAGACGCAGGGTCCGCACCGAATCATCGGCCGTAAAGCAGCCCGCCGTATTGGGCAGATAAACGTATTTTTTCGGATCGACATAATCGACCAGCATCGGCTGCGACGGGTCGGTCAAGTTAACACGACGCACGGCAACCGTGACCATTTCCGCACCTGATGCCTCGATTGCGATGCGGGTTTCGTCGAAATCCTTGTATTTACCGGTACCGACGATCAGACGCGATTTGAATTTATGGCCCGCGACGACAAAACCCTCGTCATCGGCGGACGCAAGATCGGCATCCGAGGAACCCCCACCAATAAAATGAACGATTTCAAGCTTGTCGCCATCGGCAAGTGCAGTATCGCCATAAGCCGTTTTCGGCACGATTTCGAGATTGCGTTCCACCGCGACCTTGGTTGCCGTGATCCCGAGTTCGCCGAGAAGATCGGCAACGGTCGTTGCGGTTTCGATGGTGCGGTCTTCACCGTTGATGGTCAGGCGCATCTGTTCGTCTTGTCCTTGTGGTATCAAAATATTCACCTATTGGCGCGCAGTATGCGCAGCTGCCGGGCGAGAGGCAAGCTGTGATCGGCGGATTCTGCCATGCGGGGCACACAAAGCTGCACCGATGGCGATGAGGCCAACATGATCGTGTGGTTACAGTCACATGCCGCGCCCGAATGCAACGTTGCGTCAGACTTTGGTCGTGTTATAAACGCATCACTATATGTTGGGCATGTGGGAACGGATGACAAAACCCGTCTACATTCTGAATGGGCCGAATTTGAACCTGCTGGGACAGCGTCAGCCGGAAATCTATGGTGCGACCACCTTGCAGGATATCGACAGCATGTGTTCGGCACATGGGTCGCAAATTGGCCTGTCCGTCGTCTTTCGCCAAAGCAATCACGAAGGCGAACTGGTTGACTGGATTCAGGAAGCCCGGCAAGAAGCTGCTGGCATTATTATCAATGCTGGGGCATATACGCACACATCGGTTGCGATCCTTGACGCTTTGCTGGCATCCGATTTGCCGGTCGTCGAGGTGCATCTTTCAAATATTCATCAGCGGGACGCATTCAGACATCATTCTTACGTCTCGAAAGCTGCAAAAGGCATGATCTGTGGTTTTGGCGCACAGGGTTACATTCTTGGCCTTGATGCCATCAGATCACTGATCCACACACCATCATAAAAGATATCGAAATGAGCAAGTTCAACATCGACAACGATACCATTCGCCAGCTCGCCGAGCTGCTGGACGAGACCAACCTGACCGAGATCGAAGTTGCCGCAGGCGACAATCGCATTCGCGTCGCCCGTCAGGGCACCATGGTTGCAGCCGCACCGGCAGCTGCACCGGTTGCGGCGGCTCCTGCTGCGGTGGCTGCTCCGGCGGCACCTGCTGATGCGGGTTCCCATCCGGGTGCCGTAAAATCACCGATGGTTGGCGTGGTCTATTTCGCACCGGAACCCGGTGCCGCACCGTTCATTTCGGTCGGTTCCAGCGTTTCCGAGGGCCAGACCCTGATGCTGATCGAAGCGATGAAAACCTTTAACCCGATCCGTGCACCGAAGTCCGGCAAGGTTACCCAGATCATCGCAACCGACGGCCATCCGGTCGAGTATGACGAGCCGCTGGTCATTATTGAATAAGCCGGGGTAACACCGCATGTTCGACAAACTCCTGATAGCCAACCGTGGCGAAATCGCGCTGCGTATTCAGCGCGCCTGTCGCGAAATGGGCATCAAAACTGTCGCGGTGCATTCCACCGCCGATGCCGATGCCATGCATGTCCGTCTGGCAGACGAAGCCGTCTGCATCGGCCCGGCAGCATCGAAAGACAGCTATCTGAATATTCCGGCGATCCTGTCGGCAGCCGAAATCACCGGGGCGGAAGCCATCCATCCGGGCTACGGCTTCCTGTCGGAAAATGCCGACTTTGCCGCCATGGTCGAAGAACACGGCTTTGCCTTTGTCGGCCCGTCGGCGGAACATATCCGCATGATGGGTGACAAGATCACCGCCAAACTGACCGCGGCAAAACTGGGCATTCCGGTTGTTCCGGGGTCGGACGGGGAAATCACTACCGTTGCCGAGGCGCAGAAATGCGCCAAGGAAATTGGTTATCCGGTCCTGATCAAGGCATCGGGTGGCGGCGGCGGTCGCGGCATGAAAGTGGTCGAGCGCGACGAAGATCTTGCCGAAGCCTTTTCCATGACCCGTAAGGAAGCATTGCAGAACTTTGGCAATGCTGCGGTTTATATGGAAAAGTACCTTGGCAAGCCGCGCCATATCGAACTTCAGGTTATCGGCGATTCCCACGGAAATGCCGTCCATCTGTTCGAACGCGACTGTTCGTTGCAGCGTCGCCACCAGAAAGTGCTTGAAGAAGCACCTTCTCCGACCCTGACACCGGAAGAACGCGAACGCATCGGTTCGACCGTTGCCAACGCGATGCGTGGCATGGGCTATCGCAATGCCGGGACGATCGAATTCCTGTATGAAAATGGCGAGTTCTATTTCATCGAAATGAACACCCGCCTGCAGGTCGAACATCCGGTTACCGAAGCCATTTCGGGCGTTGACCTTGTGCGTGAACAGATCCGCGTTGCCGCGGGTCTTGAGCTGTCCTTTACACAGGCAGATCTGGAAATTCACGGCCATGCGATTGAATGCCGCATCAATGCCGAAGATCCGGAAACCTTTGTGCCGTCACCGGGCAAGATCAAGGAATATCATGCACCGGGCGGTTTGGGCGTCCGCGTCGATAGCGGCATCTATACCGGTTATTCGATCCCACCCTATTACGACAGCATGATCGCGAAACTGATCGTGCATGGGCGTGACCGCGAGGAATGCATGATGCGCCTGCGCCGTGCGTTGGCCGAATATGCGATTGGCGGGATCAAAACCACCATTCCGCTGCATCAGAAGCTTCTGGCGCAGCCTGATATCCAGAAAGGTGATTACGATATTCACTGGCTGGAAAAATTCATGGGCATGAAGAAATAATTCCTGCCTTGGGAATTTTCGCAAACGGGGATCCATTCGGGTCCCCGTTTCCATTTTTTAACAACTGTTGGCCGATAATAATCTTGTTGCACCACAAAACGTGCACATATGTCCAATTACGGCCCCTTGCACGGCACAGGGCTGCACGGCAAACAGGATCAAAGACATTATTACCGCAATTATGTCGAGCCAACTGACACCAGACCTGCTGATCCGGGCTTATTCCGTCGGTCTGTTTCCAATGGCCGAAAGCCATGACGATCCGACATTGTACTGGATTGATCCGGAATGGCGTGGCGTTTTACCGCTGGACGGCTTTCATGTACCGCGCAGCTTGCGCAAGGTCGTGCGCAAGGGCACCTTCACGGTGCATGTGAACAAGGCGTTTCCCGATGTCATTCGCGCCTGTGCCGAACAGACCGAGGTTCGTGACGATACCTGGATCAATGAAAACATCCTTGATGCCTATTGCGCGCTCCACAAAATGGGCTGTGCGCATTCGATAGAGACCTGGCTGGATGGCAAGCTGGTCGGCGGACTTTATGGCGTCAGCCTAGGGCAGGCGTTTTTTGGCGAAAGCATGTTTTCGCGCGCGACCAATGCATCAAAGGTGGCACTGGTGCATCTTGTCGCCCTTTTGCGGCAGGGCGGTTACACCCTGCTTGATACCCAATTCGTCAATGATCACCTGAAACAGTTCGGGGTGGTCGAAATCCCGCGGGAACGCTATCGTTCCGATCTTGCCCGTGCGCTTGCCGGGCGGGCAAGCCTTCCGTTTGAAGCCGATCCCGAATTTATCGAACAGGTATTGCAGCAAGGTGATCGTTGACGCCATCGCCCCTGCGCGACCCCACATCCCTTCCAGAAAAGACTGAACATCCCGATGCAGATACGGCCTGCCACACAGAATGACATCCCGAAAATCCTTGAGATCGTTGCCCCGGTCCTGCGTGCTGGTGAAACCTATGTCATGCCAACCGACATGACCGATGACGAAGTGCGTGCCTATTGGATGGGGTCGGACAAGGAAACCCTTGTTGCCGAGGAAGACGGGCAGATTGTCGGCACCTATTACCTGAAGGCCAATCAACCCGGCAATGGGACGCATGTGGCCAATTGCGGCTATATGACTGCCCCGGATGCAGGCGGACGCGGGATTGCGCGGCGAATGTGCGAAGATTCGCTGATCCGGGCCAAGAATCGCGGCTTTAGGGCCATGCAGTTCAATTTCGTCGTCGCCAGCAACAAGGCCGCCGTGCATCTTTGGCCGCAGCTTGGCTTTGAAATTGTCGGACGGTTGCCCGGTGCCTATTTGCACCCGGTACATGGCGAAACCGACGCGCTGATCATGTATCGCAAACTTTAATCCTACTGCTGCGCCCCTAAACGAAAACTGACGCCACATGGGCGTCAGTTCACTGTTTGATCGGCGAGTTCGAATTGCCTGACTATTGCTGCAGGCCGGGGAATGCCCAGATGCCTGATACGCGCAGCATATCGCGATAGACGACAAGCTTTTCGCTGTCGCTAACTTTCGATGCTTCTTCGATGCTGTCAAAATCCAGTGCGATCAGGGGATGAACCGGTGCATCCAGACCATATTGATCCAGCGCATCCTGAAGCACGGTTTTGGCGCGACGCATATGGCTGGCACTGGTGACCAGAATGACATCATCGGTGGTGTGCCGGTTCAGAAGGTTTGCGATATTCAGCATGTTGCCAACGGTGTCTTTTGACTTGTCCTCGACCATAATCCGATCGCGATCAATGCCCTGCTCGACCAGCCAGCGCATCATCATGTCGCCTTCGGTCACACCCGATTGCGGCTGCCCCCCGGTTACCATGACACGCGCGGTCGGATTTTCTTTTGCCGCCTTCAGGCCGATTTCAAGGCGCTGCATCAGCGGTTCGCGCATGGTGCCATCTTCGGCAAGCGCATAACCCAGAATGACGATGGTGGATTTTTCGCCCAGTACCGGGACGTCCTGATTGGGGGTCTCGGCCATGTTGGCATCCGCGCGCAGAAAGCGTTTGCGATAGGCATCCGCACTGTCGCGGTCAATGCCGGCCATCGCATCCATATAATTGCGATACTGATCGTCATCACCTCGAATATGGGCCAGTGCCGCCAGCCAGGTATAGGCGTCAAAGGCATGCGGATCGACGCGCGTGATACCGATATAGGTTTCGGCCGCCTCGTCGAGTTTCTTTTGCAGAATACGGGCCGATGCGATCCCGTATCGCAGATCAATCCGTTCCGGTGCCAGTTTCGACGCCTCGGCAAAGGCCTGTTCAACGACATCGTATCGACCATGCAGGGTGATGCCCTTGAACACCTCGGCCTCGGCCTTTTTGATGTCACCACCCGACCAGTAATAATGCATTCCCGTGTCGACCAGTTCGCGAATACGCGCCCCGTCCGTGGCATCGGCCGCCATTGCCGGGCTAAAACCAGCCCCCGCCAGCATTAGCGATATACCAAACCCGACTGCCATTCTCTTTATTGTCATTTTTCTTCTCCTACTGTGAAGCCAACCAAACGCAGCAGGACAATCCAATCATGAATAATACCTTTTGAGTACCACAATGTTCAGGATAGCCGGGAATGATCATAATTCCGTAAAATTGGTATTTATTGGTATTACATTTTCAATACCAGCACCCCGTCACGGCCAATAAAAAAGCGGCGATGCAAATAGCACCGCCGCCTTTGTGACTCGATTTCAGGTCCGATCAGAACAGGAAGCGAACCCGAAGCGTACCGTCAATGGCTTCCAGTTCCTTGCGGATGCCAAGACCCGGCTGGATTTCCTCGTCCACCTCGACGACGACGTAACCCACACCGCCTTCGGAACGCAGATACTGGCCGCTGATATTCATGCCGCGGGTGGCGAACACGTCGTTGATTTTCGACAGAACGCCCGGAACGTTGCGGTGAATATGCATGAAGCGGGTATGCTTGCGATCCTTCACCGGCAGGGAAACTTCCGGGAAGTTGACCGCGCCCAGCGTCGATCCGTTATCGGAATAAGTGATCAGCTTGTCAGCGACTTCGACACCGATATTTTCCTGTGCTTCCTGGGTGGAACCGCCGATATGCGGGGTCAGGATAACGTTCGGCATACCGCGAAGCGGGCTTTCGAAGACTTCATCCTTGCCAGCAGGTTCGACCGGGAAAACGTCCAGTGCCGCACCGGCCAGATGACCGCGCTCAAGCGCAGCCGCCAGATCATCAATAACAATGACATTGCCGCGTGCCGCGTTAATCAGATGCGCGCCCGGCTTCATCTTGGCAATTTCGGCTGCGGTGATCATGTTTCTGGTCTGCTCGTTGGCCGGAACATGCAGCGACACAACATCCGAGCGCGCCAGTAGTTCATCCATCGAGCTGCACGAGGTGGCATTGCCCATCGCAAGCTTGTTGATCACGTCATAATAAATGACATTCATGCCAAGCGATTCTGCCAGAACCGACAACTGCGACCCGATATGGCCGTAACCGATGATGCCCAAAGTCTTGCCGCGTGCCTCGTAGGAGCCCTTGGCATTTTTAAGCCAGCCACCGGCATGGGCGGCCTTGTCACGCTGCGGGATACCGCGCATCAGCATGATGATCTGGCCCAGAACCAGTTCGGCGACCGAACGGGTATTGGAATAGGGTGCGTTAAAGACCGGAATACCGCGCATCGCGGCGGCTTTCAGGTCGACCTGATTGGTGCCGATGCAGAAACAGCCGATAGAGGTCAGCTTGGAGCCGGCATCAATAACGTCTTCGGTCAGTTTGGTGCGGGAACGGATGCCCAGAAAATGCGCTTCGGAGACAACGGATTTCAGTTCATCCGCATCCAGAGCAGCAGGGTAGTGGTCGACATTAGAGTAGCCGGCCTCTTTGAACATCTTTACAGCGTTTTCATGGATTCCTTCGAGCAGGACGATCTTGATCTTGTCCTTCTCCAACGAAAGCTTGCTGTTCACGGCGCACCATCCTTTTCTTTGCGAGGGCGACACGGGCATTTCCCGAGCCGTAGGGCCGTAACGTTACGCGCCCTTGGACCAATGAAATAGGGCCTAAGGCGGCTTGCGTCAAAGGCTTTCCCTTGCGCAAACACGCAATACGCCTATCTTCTGAACGCATATACCGGCTATTGCGTATAGAATGCAGGTCCGGACGGCGACCAAGGATTGAATACAGGGGATCCCATCTTGCCTGCCGAGATAAGAACCGTTACCGATATCCATAAAATTGGCCAAACCGACTGGGACCGATGCGCGGGCCCGGACAATCCGTTTGTCAGTTTTGCGTTCCTTTCGGCAATGGAAGATAGCGGCTCGGCCAGTGCCGATACCGGCTGGCAGCCCTTTCATCTTGTGGTCACCGACGATGACGATACGATTGCCGGTATTGTGCCGCTTTATGTCAAATCCCATTCCTACGGCGAATATGTTTTCGACTGGAGCTGGGCAGAGGCATATGAACGTGCGGGCGGACGATATTATCCGAAATTGCAGGCCGCCGTGCCGTTTTCCCCCGTTCCCGGCCCGCGCCTTTTGATCCGGGCCGACCACCCGGCACAGGATCGCATTCGCAAACTTCTGATTGGCGGGCTTTGCGCCCTGCCCGAACGACTTGGCATCGCCAGCCTGCATGTGACCTTTTGCAGCAGCGATGAAAGCCGGGCAATGGAAGATGCCGGGTTTCTGCCCCGCACCGGCATCCAGTATCACTGGTACAATCGTGATTATGCCAGCTTTGATGATTTTCTGGGCGCGTTGAATTCGCGTAAACGCAAGAATTTGCGCAAGGAACGAAAGCAGGTCCTTGATGCCGGATACCGTTTTCAGGCGCTTTCAGGTGACGACCTTAAAGCCGAACATTGGGACCGGTTTTACCAATTTTACCGCGATACATCCGACCGAAAATGGGGGCAGGCTTACCTGACGCGCGATTTCTTTGATCTTTTGCACCAGCGACTGCGTGATCGCACCGTTCTGGTCGCGGCGTATCTCGACGGGGAAATGGTCGCAGGTGCGTTAAACATGATCGGTTCGGAAACACTTTACGGACGCAACTGGGGCACGATGGATCGCACCCCGCTTCTGCATTTTGAAACCTGCTATTATCAGGGGATCGATATCGCAATCGAACGCGGCCTTAAAACCGTTGAAGCCGGCGCACAGGGTGAACATAAAATCCAGCGCGGCTATGAGCCCGTCCTGACCCATTCGGCACATTTGATCGCTGATACAGGTCTGCGCAACGCAGTTGCACGGTTTCTGGATCAGGAACGGCATCATATCGCACAGGATCGCGATTTCATTCTGGCGGAACACAGCCCCTATCGGCAGGAATAAAAAAGAAGGGGCGCGATTAATGCAACCGCGCCCCTTCCGGCTCTCCGGCAAAATTACGCTGTCAAACGATCACACTGCCCTGACATCCGTCAGGAAGCCGTTTACGTGGCTGCGCAATTCATCATTGGCGGCAGCCAAACGACCAACACAGTCAAGTTGCCCATGCGAAAGATCGCCACTTTCTGTCGTTGCCTCGGCCACGTTTTTCACCGCATTTGAAATCGCGACGTTGCCGTTGGCCGCCCCTTCGACACTGCGCGAGATTTCCTCGGTGGCCGCCCCCTGCTCTTCGACCGCACTGGCAACAACCGACATCAGTTCATCGATTTTGTGGATGGTTTCGGCAAATCCACGAACCGCCTCTGCCGCAGCACCGGTTTCACCCTGCATCTCGGTAATTTTCGCAGTGATCTGTTCGGTTGCCTTGACTGTCTGTGCGGCAAGGTTTTTGACCTCGCCCGCCACAACGGCAAAACCTTTGCCCGCTTCACCGGCACGCGCGGATTCAATCGTGGCGTTCAGGGCCAGAAGATTGGTCTGATCGGCGATATCACTGATCAGACTGACAACTTCACCAACACTTTGTGCAGCGTCATTGAGCATTTCAACCCGCTGGTTGGTACGTTCGGTTTCCTCCACCGCCATCTGGGTAATTTCGGTGACGCGGGCAATCTGCGACGCAATTTCGGCGATAGAAGCTGAAAGCTGTGCCGTTGCCGATGCGACTGTTTCAATGTTGCTTGACGATTCTGCTGCCTGTTCTGCCACACTTTTGGCATCCTGATTGGCACGAACCGAATGGGATGAAAGGGTTTCCGAAGCACTCCGAACCTCGTCCAGCGCAACATTCACCGCCGAGAGAACTTCCTGAATTTTATGATCGAAACCGGCAGTCAGGGTCCCCATACGCTTGCTGCGTTCGATCTGGCGTTCGGCTTCGATACGCTCCTGTTCCGCCATCCGGGCACGTTCACGGGCGTTTTCCCGGAAGACTTCGAGCGATTTGGCCATCGCACCCACTTCGTCGGCGCGTTTCATATCTAGGATTTCGATATCAAGGTTACCCGATGCCAGGCTTCCCATCGCATCCGTCATCTTGCGGATCGGGGTTGCAATCATCCGCGACAGGGTGCCACCAAACAATGCCGCCATGGCAATCAGCAATGCGACGCCAATACCCAATGTGGTTTGAAACAGCATCATCGCCTGATCAACGCGGTTTTCGACTTCAAGGCTCATCTGGTCAATATTGTCTGCTAGTTCCTGTGCAATCATTGACACACTGTCAGACAGTTCGCGCGGCTCGCCCGATGCCTCAATGGCACGGGCGTGGTTGACGGTCAGGTAATGACGCATCAGTTTGGCCTGCTGGCTTGCGATTTCTTCCCAACGGTCAATCGCCCCGTCCATCTGCTCGATCAGACCGGCAATTGTCGGGTTGATCGTTGTGTAGCCTTTCAGGACATCTGTGCGGGCATCAATCTCTGTCAGAGAATTTTCATAACTTTCAAGCCCGGTCCGGTCACCGGTTGTCAGGAAATAAACCAGTTCCTGACGCGCCATCAGATAGGAGCGGTCCAGATTGCGATAGTCGCGTTCGAAATCGGCCAGATAATCACGCTGTTCGTTGGCAGACTTGACCTGGAATGTTGCAAACATCCCTGCCCCTGCCACCATCAGGATAACGGCAATCATCACAGCAAAGCAGGTTGTCAGCTTTGCAGGTATGGAAAGGTTTTTGAAGAAGTTCATTTTCCGTCTCCCCTAAAGCTGCTGACGACGTGCGAGCTCATTAAGATTGACCTCGATCGTGACGGCACCGATGGGCGTACCTTGTTCATCACTCATGGTCATATTAAGCTGCGATCGCCATGTATCGGTTTCTTCGTTATATTCGGCTTCATCTATGAAGACCGCATTGGCTCCGTTGGGGAAGGTATTCTTGAACTTGGCCTCGTCCCCCTGCCAGAAATCGGATGTGATCGAACTTTGCCCGACATTAAGGCCAATAGCGTCCATCACGAATATTTCGGCAAACAAGCCGCCAGAACGCGCCTGTATCTGTGTTAGATAGCTTGAAAGAGGGTTGGTAAGAATGGCCGCGACCAGTGGCTGGTCATCAGCTTCGCGTTCCGAAACCCATTGTTTGTCGGCTGCGTCGATCTGCTCCTGCGTCATGCCTTTGCGCAACCGGTTTTGCGACGAGATCGAAAGCTCGACCACCGGATTTGCAAGCCATTCACGCATCCCGCGAACCGTATCGTCCGTGATCAACTGATCCGGTGCTCCCGGTAGTTCCGACTGGGCATGAAGAGGCGGAATGCCTGATAGAGCCCCAATCATCAAACCAGCCATAAAGACAAGGTGTTTTTTCGTTTCCATAATCCCTCCTCCTGCTTCCTGCGGGTGGAACAATGCTATTCATTGGTATGAATGGCACAGGCCAAAACCTATCCGCAAACAACCATTTTCAGGTGTAGAACAGCATATGCAGGCAAGTGTACAGACCTGATAATCCCCATATGGGGATGCCTGATAAGCCATTGGAGGGGCTGGATGATGATAAAGGGAGTATAAAAGAAAAAAGCGGCGGAAAAACCGCCGCTGAGTTTGGTTGGGACACGAGCAAACTGCAGAAGATTACGTTGTTCCAGGCGCAAGATGCGCCCCTGCAAAGAACAACTGTCCACTCCCACTAATGCATAGGCCGTGCCAGTTTTTATAAATACTCGCAAACCCCGGTTTTGTGCGGGTTAGTGGACTAAAAAACATTGAAAAGACAATAACTTCAAATTTAATTTGCAATTTGCAATAACAATCTTCGCAATTTGCAATGATGATCTTTTGCAATTTGCAAAACGCAACTGCGCAATATTTCTTTGAAGCCTATCCGTTGGATCAGTTTGTGCGACGGTTGGCGACCTTGCGCTTTTTCTTCCCGCCGAAATTCAGCAAAGCCGGAGCATTTTCAATGATTTCCTGAAGAATTTCCTTGGCGATATCAAGGTCATCCTTTGCGGACTCATCAAGATGACTGATATATCGCGGATTGGAAATCATGCGCTCGGCTTCATAAAGTGTACGAAGTTCACTTTGAAACATTTCGCGCGCCCCCAATGGCAGAACCGGCTTGGCGCTCATCACAAAGAAGAATTTCAGACTGGTTTTGATCACAATGCGCAGCATCAGAATCTGCAGCTTATGAAATTGCTCTTCGAGTTCGTCCTTTTTGGGGTGCTTTTCAAGCCTTGCAAGACGGTCTGTAACCACCAGTGAAAGAGCCTTGAAATTGTCGACCTCTTCGCGAAAGGGCCGGTAACCGTTCACTTCGGTTGTATCGACCGTCTTTTCAATCACATCCGCGAGCGCAACAAGTTTACGCGCCTGCAATTCAAGCTTGGACAAAAACGTCTCGACTTCGTCCCGATATTTTCGCTGTGTCGCCTGGTTCATTGTTCTTGTACGCCATCAAAAGCAATTGCCCGAAACAACTGTTCCGGGCAATCACCATAACGCGACAAAACTTAATGACAAGGTAATCGATCACAGGGCAATCAGTTTGCCATCTCCGGATCTTTTTCCTTTTTCGAGCCACCGCCGTTTTCTTCCGGGTAACGGAAAACAACAGCGTCATCCTCGATATCGACCAGAACGGCCCCGCCTTTCTCGAGCTTGCCAAACAGCAGCTCTTCGGCAAGCGGCTTTTTGACGTGCTCCTGAATGACACGCCCCAGCGGACGCGCCCCAAAGGCCGCATCATAGCCCCGCTCGCCAAGCCAGGTCCGCGCAGCTTCGGTCAGTTCGATCGAGACATTGCGATCCGCAAGCTGGACTTCAAGCTGCAGGATGAACTTGTCGACAACCATCTTGACGACATCGGGCTGCAGGTTGGCAAACGGTATAACCGCATCCAGACGGTTCCGGAATTCCGGCGAGAATGTCCGCTTGATCGCTTCTTCGTCCTCGCCGGTACGCATTTCGCGTTTAAACCCGATGGGCGGTCTTGCCATATCAGATGCACCGGCATTGGTTGTCATGACCAGCACGACATTGCGGAAATCAACGGTCTTGCCGTTATTATCCGTCAACTTGCCATGATCCATGACCTGCAGAAGGATGTTGAACAGGTCCGGGTGGGCTTTTTCGATCTCGTCAAGCAGCACGACCGCATGCGGATGCTGATCGACCGAATCGGTCAGAAGACCACCCTGATCAAAACCGACATAACCGGGCGGTGCCCCGATCAGGCGCGAAACGCTGTGGCGTTCCATATATTCCGACATGTCGAAGCGAATAAACTCGATCCCCATGACATGCGCCAGCTGCTTGGTAACCTCGGTCTTGCCGACACCGGTCGGGCCGGAGAACAGATAGCTGCCGATCGGCTTTTCCGGCTCGCGCAGGCCGGCACGCGCCAGCTTGATCGCACTGGCGACCGCTTCGATTGCGGCTTCCTGACCGAACACAACGGTTTTAAGGTCACGTTCCAGATTGGCCAATGCCTTCCGGTCATCGGTCGATACAGATTTTGGTGGTATGCGCGCAATCTTTGCGACGATTTCCTCGACATCACGCTTGGAAATCGTGCGCTTGCGTTTGCTTGGCGCCACCAGCATCCGGGATGCCCCGACTTCGTCAATCACATCAATCGCGCTATCGGGTCGTTTGCGGTCATTGATATAGCGTGACGCCAGCTCGACCGCGGACCGGATGGCCTCGTTGGTGTATTTGACGTGATGATGTTTCTCGTAATAGGGCTTGAGCCCCTTGAGAATCTTGATGGTGTCCTCGGGTGACGGTTCCTCGACATCGATTTTCTGGAAACGACGCACAAGGGCGCGGTCTTTTTCAAAGTGACCGCGGAATTCCTTGTAAGTCGTCGAACCGATACAACGGAGCGAACCGCTGGCAAGTGCCGGTTTCAGCAGGTTCGAGGCATCCATCGCCCCGCCCGATGTCGCACCGGCACCGATCACCGTATGGATTTCATCAATGAACAGAACCGCACCGTCGAACTCTTCAAGCTCCTTGACGACCGCTTTCAGGCGTTCTTCGAAATCACCACGATAGCGGGTACCGGCCAGAAGGGCCCCCATATCAAGGGCAAAGATCGTGGCATCCGCCAGAACTTCGGGGACATCGCCGTCAACAATGCGCCGTGCCAGTCCTTCGGCGATGGCGGTTTTGCCAACACCCGGATCGCCGACATAAAGCGGATTGTTCTTGGTACGACGGCACAGAACCTGAATGGTGCGTTCAATTTCACTTTGGCGACCGATCAGCGGATCAATCTTGCCATTCTGCGCCTTGACATTAAGGTTCACGCAATAGGCCTTGAGCGCCTCGCCCTCGCCAGCGGCGGCACCTTCTTCAGCGTCGGTTGTCGCACCGGGTGCAACTTCTTCTTCTGCACCACGCGGAATGCGGCGTTCGTTCAGTTCCGGTGCCTTGGCAATTCCATGTGAAATGTAATTAACCGCGTCAAGACGTGTCATATCCTGCAATTGCAGGTAATAGACCGCGTGTGATTCACGTTCGGAAAACAGTGCGACCAGAACATTCGCCCCGGTGACTTCTTCGCGCCCGGAAGACTGAACGTGAATGGCGGCGCGCTGTATCACGCGCTGGAACCCGGCCGTCGGTTTGGGATCGACCAGTCGCGCACTGATCAGGCCGGAAAGTTCGCTGTCGGCGAATTCCAGCAGATCCGAACGCAGACGATCAACATCGACCCGGCAGGCCTTAAGCACCGACAGCGCATCCTGATCTTCGGTCAGCGATAACAGAAGATGTTCCAGCGTTGCATATTCATGACGCCGTTCAGACGCATAAGCCAGCGCACGATGTAAGCTTTCTTCAAGGTTACGTGAGAGCATGTTTCACTCCTTCTCTAACGTGCACTGCAGCGGGTGCTGGTTTTGCCGCGCCAGATCCATGACCTGGTTGACCTTGGTTTCCGCAATTTCATAGGTAAAGACACCACAAACCCCGACCCCCTTGCGGTGGACCTGAAGCATAATCGCGGTCGCCTCTTCCCGGCCTTTTTCAAAGAACCGTTCAAGCACATGGACAACGAATTCCATGGGGGTGTAGTCGTCATTCAGCAACAGCACCTTATACATGGACGGCTTCTTCGTCTTTGGCCGTGTCTTCGTTACGATCCCTGTATTCGGGAGACCGCCACCGTCATTGTCCTGTTCACTCATAATCTGCTTACCGGAACCCTTTTGTTCTGCATTGTCTCCATGATAGGTCATTGACCATCTGTTTCAAAGTCCGCAGCGACAAAACACTTATTAACCTTATCCCAAATTCATGTAGGCCGAGAATGACGCGCTGCAAGATCATCGATCAAACTTCGTTGTTTTTGCCGTAAATATCAGTGCAAAAACGAAAAACGGACATGGCCGTCGACCATGTCCGTTTTTATACGTTATTTGCAGCCAAACCGGCCTTGTATCAGGCACACCTATTTAAGCGGAACACCTGCAACCCTGGTCATGGCGGCAAATCCGTCGGTAAAGGCAGCAAACATCATTTTCTGGATTTTTTCGCCTTCCGACATACCGGATTCGACGTAACGCTTGAAGATACGCTCGTTAAGCTCCTGCAGATCAGAAAGGCTTTCGACCTTCGCAAGCGCCTCGAGATCAGCCTGCGAGGCATCCATTTCCCGCTGCGCCCATGAAACCAGCTCGGCCCCGAATGAGCCGCCTTTTTCCATCATGTCAGAAGACACCTGCCAAACACCATCGAAGCTTTTCTGCTGCGTTTCGATCAGCTCTTCGTATCTCGCCATCATATGCGTTCCCGCGTCGGAAAACACATCTGCCTGTTCAGAAAATGTCTCGGCCAGTTGGGCAAAAACGTCGCTGGCGGCAGTAACACTTTCTTCGAACGCACCTTGGGTTGCCGCAACCATGGCATCAACTTCCGGCACCTTCCACAAATCCATGAACGGCTCGAACGACATCATGGTAAACCCGGTCACATCAGGGATATCCACCTTGCCTGCCACGGCAGCCGGTTTTGCGGCTGCCTTGACTTCGACAGTTGCATTTCCGGTATCTTTCGGCGCGATCTTTGCCTCCGCAGCCGGTTTCGCGGCGGTAACAGGTTTCTGTTCCTGGGTCACGATAGAAGCCTTCTTTGCTGGTTGAGCGGGTTTGGCAGTGGCGGCGCTCACGGTATTTTCCGGTACGGATGGTTTCGGAGATGCCTTAGTGCCGGAATTAGCCAGAGATTTTTTTGACTTGGCCGTTGCCTTCGGACGGCTGGCCGGCTTGGGACTGGCCGAGGTTTTTACATCCGAACTTTTCGATGCAGGCTTGGGTTCGGATTTGCTTTCTGCCGCGGCGGGTTTTGCCGGCTCATCGGTCTTGACCGCTGCCATAGCCTTTGGCGGAGCGAAAGAAGACATGTCGTTCGCTTCATCCTGATTTGGCTTCGGCTCGTCAATCAAGACCTTGGATGTTTCGCCAACAGGTGACTGCCGGGCAGGTTCTGCCTCCAACGCGCTTGCGGTTGTTACCACACGTTTTGGCGGCGCAGTCGGGCTTTGGGCGATTTCGACCGCGGCCGCCTTGGCCGGAGCTGCGGACAGCTTCTTCACTCTACCAGAAGGCGATTTATTCGCCACCTTTGCACGAGGGGAGACTTTTGATCGGGTTGCCTTAGCGGAACCGGAAGCGGGATTTTTACGAGGAGTCACCATGTGCCGACCTCCTTGAGCTGGGCTTGGCATTCAGAATTTATGCTGCATCGCAACATAACCCTAGATGGAATACCCCACCAAGGTCAAGGCCGCTTTGGTGACATTTTTATATGGATGATCACGTTTATCAGGACTTACACACCGGCTGACGGACCATCCCCAAAATCGATTTTAAAAAACCGGATTACGTTCAACTGTTTAGACTGGAAGTTGTGTTAATGCTGATATTCAGCCTGATCGAAAAATAAAAACGGCACCCCGATAAGGAATGCCGTTTTTATCGGTAAATCCGCGATGAAGTCATCTATCGCAGTTGATTTCCGCGAACCGTACGATAGAAATTGCGGGACTCGGCCTGTTTGTCATTCCTGCTGTAAAATGGATCGGGCAACTTCGGTGCCCCAGCAGCGGGTGGCTGCGGCAGCGGCTTTTCCAGACCGGAAAGATTTTCAATCACATTCGGGAATGTCAAGGCGCGCAGGTCATCCTTGGCAGATGTCCAAGCTGCAAGCGTGATGTTTTGAGACGAACATCCAATGGCGACCCAATAATAATCGTCGGAGTGCAATCGCAGGCCGTCGCGGCTTTGATACCCGAACCCATCGGCCTGAAGTGCATCGGTCAGCGCAAGATATTGCCCGCGCGAGAGAGTTTGCCGCGATTCTTTGCCCCCGAAGGCACCAAGCGGTGCTGTCACCTCGACATTAACCTGACTGACATCAAGCGGACCGAAGATTCGCGAAACCATTTCAAACCGCTCGCTTCCGGTTTGCGGGATCAGGTCAAAACTCCGCGTTTCTTTATAATAATCAGCATTGTAGACAATTCGAATCCGGCCTTCTGCATCGCCCGCAGAACATGCCGTCCGGATGTCGTCAGCATTGATAAACGAGAACCAGCTCCCCTTTCTGACTAGCGGATTTTCGATATCGCTTGTGCCGGTGAAACTGCAAGCAGAAAGGGCCATCAGTCCGGCAACAGAAAAGACGCTTGCTCTTAAAATTGGTGATTTTGTTCTTATGTTACTGACAACAGACATTATTTTTTTCCGCATTCGATCCTCGATTTTTGGCGCTTTGCCGGATATAAATTGAGACTGACGAAAAAATAAGACCGCAGCAAGGCGGCAATTCAGTTTATCCGGACACGCGTTAAGCTTTTTTTTAATGCCGCGATGAGACACTGACCATATTTCGTCTTGGGGATCACCGAAAGCCGAGCCCGTATAATGCGTTTTAAGACCCGTCTTGGGCCAAAAGCGATGGCCACCGTTAGTACTGATCAAAGTCGACCGATGTGGCAATCGCAAGGTCTCAGGATTTGCTATGCCCTGTCTGTGCTGATGCTGATGATCATTGCTGCTGTTGTGCTTACAACGCCAGCAGCGATGGCGCGCACCTATACCGCAATGGTAATCGATGCCGAAACCGGCGATGTGCTGCATGAATATCGCCCCGACCACAAGGTATACCCCGCGTCGCTGACCAAGATCATGACGCTTTATATGCTGTTTGACGCTTTGGAGTCCGGCAAGGTATCGCTTTCAAGCCGCATGAACGTTTCCAAACGCGCCTGGGGGCAGGCCCCTTCGAAGCTTGGCCTTCAACCCGGTGAAACGATTTCGGTCAAAGATGCCATACTGGCACTTGTCACCAAATCGGCGAACGACATTGCTGTTGTGGTCGCCGAACATCTTGGTGGGACCGAGATAAAGTTTGCCCAGATGATGACGGCGAAGGCGCGTCAGATCGGGATGAAAAACACCACTTTCCGTAATGCGTCGGGCCTTCCGAACCGCGGCCAGTTGACGACAGCCCGTGATATGATCCGGCTTGCCGTGTCACTTCGGAAAGATTACGGCAATTATTACCACTATTTCAGCACCCAGAAATTCAGTTACGGCAAACGCACCTATGGCAACCATAACAATCTTCTGGCGTCCTATTACGGTACAGATGGCATCAAGACCGGCTATATCAATGCGTCGGGCTTTAACCTTGTGGCTTCGGTCAATCGCAATGGCCACCGTCTGATTGGTGTCGTATTTGGAGGTCGTACAGCGCGGTCGCGCGATGACCAGATGAAGAAGCTGCTTGATCAGGCATACCTTGACCTGAAGAAAGGCGGGGAAATCATTGCACCGCGCCCGCGCATCAGTCCGGATGGCAAAATTCTTCCGGCCGATACCCAGCTTCTGATGGCCAAACAGAACAATGCGAATGAGGCAGAGCAGCCCGGTCGCATCGATACCGAAACGGTTGTTGCCCGCCTATCGCCTGAAACCGGCGGCTGGGGTATTCAGGTTGGTGCGTTCAGCGATCAGCGTCGCGCACAGGAGGCCGTCCTTACGGCGGCACGAACGGCACCGGATGTTCTGCGGCTGACCCGTGCGGCTGTTGAACAGCAAACCAACGGATCGGGTATTGTGTACCGTGCCCGCCTGCTTGGATTTGGTGGCGAGCAGGAAGCGCGCAGCGCCTGTGCCGCCCTTCGCAAAGAAAAGGTCGCGTGCATCCCGGTGAATGCTGGTGGCGCCGGATAACACCCTGCACATACACATCAAAAAGCCCGCTGAATTGCTTCAGCGGGCTTTTTTGTTGTTTTTCCGGATAGCCTAATGACCGCCCCCCGGCGCAAAGAAATCATCCGAGGTCAGGCCGCTTTTTTGAAGCTGTACGGTGACCTGCGTTTTCAAACGCCCCAGACCGTTTTCATCGGCAGCCTCGCAACGGGCAACGATTGCAGGCTGGGTATTGGATGCACGCAGCAGCCACCAACCGTCATCGGTACTAACGCGAACGCCATCAATGCCGCTGACTTCGGCACCGGCTTCGGACAAGCGACCACGCACTTCCTCAATCAGGGCAAATTTGCGGTCATCCGGGCAGTCGATGCGGGTTTCCGGGGTATTGACGGCCACCGGCATGGCATCGCGCCATTCATCAAGGCTTTTGCCGCTCTGAACCAGAATGCGATACAGCCGCACGGCGGCATACATCGCATCGTCATAGCCATAGTAGCGTTCTGCAAAGAAGATATGGCCGCTCATCTCACCGGCAATCGGTGCCTTTGATTCAACCATTTTGGTTTTGATCAGCGAATGGCCGGTTTTCCACATGATGGCGTTGCCACCAAGACGGGTGACTTCATCAAACAATGTCTGGCTGGCTTTGACATCCGCAATGATCGATGCGCCCGGCAAACGGCCAAGAACGTCGGCGGCATAAATCTGCAGCAGCTGATCGCCCCACAAAACACGCCCCTGCCCGTCAACAACACCGATACGATCACCGTCGCCGTCAAAGGCAACACCCCAGTCGGCATTCAGCGACGCCACCTTGGCCTTCAGATCGACCAGATTGGCTTCGACCGTCGGGTCCGGATGATGATTGGGGAAAGTACCATCGATCTCGTCAAACAGCAGATGATGCTTGCCCGGAAGCTTTGCGGTCAGTTTGCGAACCACATCCCCCGCAGCGCCATTTCCACAGTCCCAGACAATCGTCATCGGCTTAGCAACATCACAATCAAGTTCGGCCAGCAACCGTTCGACATAGTGGTCTTCGATATCAATATCGGTCACCGACCCGTCACCGGTTTCGAAATCGCCCGATGCGGCAATTCGACCCAGTTCCTGAATGGCTTCGCCAAATACCGATTTACCGGCATTGAGCATCTTGAAACCATTGTAATCGGATGGGTTATGTGACCCGGTTACCATGATGCCCGCATCGGTTTTCTGATCGTAAACCGTGAAATACAGCATCGGAGTCGGTCCGCGCCCGATCCGGACAACATCACAGCCCGTCGAAGCAATCCCTTCGACAAGCGCGCTTGCCAGTTCGGGAGAACTCAGACGTCCGTCCCGGCCAACGGCAACCCGTTTTCCGCCAGACTGGCGCACTTTGGTACCAAAAGCCTTGCCAAGAGCAAGTGCATCGGCCGCATGCAGGGTTTCACCCACGACACCACGCACATCATATTCGCGCAATACGGAAGGATCAAAATTGTGTCCGGCAGAGATGATCATATTCTAACTTAGCCTCCGATTGATGCTCGCCCGATGCAGGAATAACTAAAGCCATGCTCGGCCATTTCTGCGGGGTCATATACATTTCGCAAATCCACCACGATAGGTTGGTTCAGCGCAGATTTGATGCGATCCAGATCCATGCCGCGGAACTCGTTCCATTCGGTCAGAACCACCATCGCGTCGGCACCTTCAAGGGTGTCAAAGGCGGTATCGCAATAAGTTACGTCTTCAAGAATCTTTTTGGCTTCTGTCATGGCTTCCGGATCATAAGCCTTCACCACTGCACCAGCGGCAATCAGGGCCGGAACGATATCAAGGCTTGGCGCGTCACGCATATCATCGGTATTCGGCTTGAATGCCAAACCAAGGATGCCGATGGTCTTACCCGCAACTGAACCGCGACATGCCGCAATGATACGATCCGCCATGGCTTTTTTGCGTCTGGCATTGACATCGACCACAGTTTCAATAATGCGCAACGGGCTATTATGTTCCTGCGCGGTGCGGACCAACGCCAATGTATCTTTCGGGAAGCAGGACCCGCCGTAACCCGGCCCCGGATGCAGGAATTTCTTTCCGATACGGCCATCAAGCCCGATCCCGCGTGCAACATCATGAACGTCGGCACCAACCTTTTCACAAAGATCGGCGATTTCGTTGATGAAAGTGATTTTAGCCGCAAGGAAGGTATTGGCCGCGTATTTGATCATTTCCGACGTTTCGCGCGAGGTGAAAACAATCGGCGTTTCGATCAGATAAAGCGGTCGATAAAGATCACGCATCACGTCACGTGCCCGTTCATCACTTGTCCCGATGACCACGCGGTCCGGGCGCATGAAATCACCAATTGCCGATCCCTCGCGCAGGAATTCAGGGTTCGAAACCACGGCGAATTCCGCATCAGGACGCCGTTCCCGAATAATGCGCTCAACCTCGCGCCCGGTTCCCACCGGAACCGTTGATTTCGTTACAATGACGGTGAAGCCTTCGATGGCATCGGCAATTTCTTCGGCGGCAGCGTAAACGTAGCTAAGATCGGCGTGACCATCACCACGGCGGGTCGGTGTTCCCACCGCGATAAAGATGGCCTCGGCCCCTTTCACACCTTCTTTGAGGTCAGTGGTGAATTTCAGGCGACCTGCCTTGACGTTGTTTTCAACAAGAACATCCAGTCCCGGTTCATAAATCGGCATGATACCGTCTTCGAGACGGGCGATCTTGGCTGCATCCTTGTCCACACAGATGACTTCTGTACCGAATTCCGAGAAACAGGCACCGGAAACAAGCCCCACATATCCGGTCCCGATCATTGCTACGCGCATGAATTTTTACCCTGGTAGTGATGATAGCTGGCAGAAGTCTGTCCCGGCTCCTGCCAGCAAATTTAAAATGGATTTCTGCTATTCTGCGGCTTCGCCTTCGGCGAATTCATGAATAAGGTTGCGCACATCATCGCGCATGTCTTCACGTGCGAGCGCAAAGGACATGGTCGCCTTGAGGAAGCCAATCTTGTTACCACAGTCGAAACGACGTCCTTCGAAGCGATAGCCGTAGAACGGTACTTTTCCGATCATGGCAGCCAGTGCGTCAGTCAACTGGATTTCATTACCTGCCCCACGCGGAATATTCTCAAGAACTTCAAAGATGCCCGGATCAAGGATATAGCGGCCAATTGCCGACAGGGTTGACGGTGCGTCTTCGGGCTTCGGTTTTTCGACCATGCCACATGCGCTAACCAGTCGGCCATTGGTGCCTTCGACTTCAAGCACGCCATAACGCTGGGTTTCCTCGCGCGGGACGTCCATAACAGCAACCATGTTGCCACCTGTGCGGCCATAGCTTTCGACCATCTGCTTCATGCAGGGTACTTTTGACTGGATAAGGTCATCCGCCAACAAAACGACGAACGGTTCGTCGCCGACAAGGGATTTGGCGCACAGAACCGCATGGCCAAGCCCCAGCGGGTTACCCTGGCGGGTATAGGTCACGCGACCATTTTCCGGAATCATCGCAAGCGAGGTTTCCAGCGCATCATGTTTGCCACGTTCCATCAGGATCGCTTCGAGTTCGGCGGAACGGTCAAAATGGTCCTCAATCGCGGTTTTGCCGCGACCGGTTACAAAAATGAATTCCTCAATGCCTGCTGCAATAGCCTCTTCGACAGCATATTGAATAAGCGGCTTGTCGACGACCGGCAGCATCTCCTTGGGCATCGCCTTGGTTGCTGGCAAAAAGCGGGTTCCCATACCCGCCACCGGGAATACTGCCTTCTTGATTCGCTTCGACATGCCTTTTTTCCTCTGTTTTGGCCGCGTCATACCCGCTTCTCCGCATTCGGCCAATCTTATGCTTCTGCCACATTTCAAGAACGCGGATCAAGCGAGCGCACTGTTCATCCGTTTCAATCTTTACATAGCTGTAACAGGAGGCTTCGGGCAGCATTGATTTTGGACGCAAGATAATCCGATCCGCCGTGATCCGGATGGACCGCTTTGATCAGAGTCTGATAAGCACGATTGATATCTTCGCGGGTCGCACTTTCCGACACGCCAAGAATCTTTCGGGCTTCGTCTGCATTCATTTCTCCGCTACGAAATCCCTTGTCAGCTTGCTCGTTACCCTGTCCGGCTCTTGTGTTTCCATCATCATGTGCATCCCGGGTTTCATGCCAGTTATGCCAACCGGAACAATCCGGTCGCCGTTCCAGATAGGATTCCAGAACAGTCCGGCTTTGATCTTGCGCGTTGCAACATTCAATATAAAAAGCCCGTAGCTCGTCAACCCCGAGTGCATCAAGATCCCGCCCGGCCATTGCGCCCAGCACAATCGTGCCACCCAACTGACCGCTATCGTGATCAAGATACATATGCAGATAGTCCGTTTTTATTTCAGACACCCGTCCCGAACCGGTACCGGAACGCCCCGAAGAACGACCACCACCGCCCCACGACCGGGCAGGACCGAACATCCTGCGCAATAATGGCCACAATAAGCCGATTTTGAGGATTCTAACGAGGAAGGGTATGGCAGCAACAAGGGCGGCAACCATCGCCGCGAGCTTGCCGGTCAGAAGCAACCAGGCAGCAAGCCCGCCCAACAACAGGACAATCGCCCATAAGCCGAGCCTTTTAACGTCCTTCGGCTCAGCCGATGATAACCACCGAATGCCAAATCCGACACCGATGAAAAGCCCGACCCCCAGTAAAAACCATTGCATTACGAGGGTTTCCGCAGTTGGTTGCCCAAAAGTTTCACTTCCTGTGACGACTTTTTACTGCCGTATTCATCAAGAGCGACAATACCCCCTACAGCATAGCTCGCCACAGCCCCCAACAAGTCGCGTAAACGATCCGCAGCATTGGCATCAAATCGCGCAAAGGCCCCACCGGTAATCCGGGCGATCTCGCGAAAAGCTGTTTCTGCCTTCGGGTCATATCCTTCCTGAAACATGAATGCCTTTATGCCTTTCAAGGCCAACTGCCCGGCCAACCCGGCCAGATTATCAAGGTCTTCCTCAAGGCAATCACCGACATAAATCAAGGCATTGATCTTTTTATCGCGCGCCTGACCTTCGACATGACCCAAAACGCGTGCAAGCTGTGTATGCCCGGCCTGACAGGTAACTTTGGTCATGAAATCGCGTAACTTCGTCGCATCCCTGCACCAGCCGCTGGCCTTGCATTCCGAAAGACCGCGGAAGAACACCAGTTGGATATCAAGTGTGCTGCCGGTTTCAGAAACCGCATCGAACATTTCCGCCTGCAGAACCGCGGCGTTATCCCAACTGGGCTGACGGCTGGCCGTCGCATCCATGGCAAAGATCAAGCGGCCCTTTGCAGGTCCGGATGCCGGTGCAACATTTGCCAGCACACGTGCTTTGTCCAGAAAAGCATCAACATCCGTCCGGCTTGAATATCCGGGCGCAAGATGGCCTTTCTGCGTGGTTTGCTTTGCGGACGTCGTTTTCTTTTCAGACACAGGCACCAACCGGTTTTATCGGGCTCTATCGTCCTGATATAGGGGCGCTTATATCAGATCGGCAACTCTTCGCCATCCGCCGGTGTGAAGCCGATTATTTCAAGCAACGCACGAACTTCCTGCCGGGCCGCCATATGCGACATGCTGAGCGGGATGCCAACCCCCTTCTCGCGAAGGTCAAGCAGCGTCAAACCTTTCAGGAACAGTTCCCTGTAGATTACGCGTTCGCCAAAGCCGGGCGCAACACGGAAGCGTATGCGGGCGGCCAGCTTGTCGACGATTTCGGCGATGTCACGTTTGTTGCGCGCATCAAGATGCGACAAACGATTTCGCATCACGATCCAGTCAATGGTTCCGCCGTCAACAGCCGCACGGCGTTTACGCGCATCCCAGACCATTTCGGCATAAATGCTTGGCCCCTTGATATCAAGGCTATCGGGATCAATACGCGCCAGCATATCAAGATCAATGTAACTGTCATTGATCGGGGTCACCAGCGTATCAGCACAGGAATGCGCAAGACGCGACAGATAATTGTCACTGCCCGGGCAATCCATGACCACGAAATTGCGGCTCATGACCAATTCACCAAGCGCCTTGGTGAAGCGGTCCCGTTCGTCAAGCTTGGCGGCATTGCCATCATCAAGCTCGCTACGGTAAATCGGACGATGATCCGGAACGGGCAGTTTCAGCTTTTTCTGCCCGTTGAATGAAATACGGTTTTCAACATACCGGGTCAGCGTTCCCTGGCGGGCATCAATATCAAGCGATCCGACGGAAAATCCCATTTTCATCAGCGATACAATCAAATGCATCGCGGTTGTCGATTTGCCGGACCCGCCTTTTTCATTGCCAATCACGATCACATGAGCGCGCTTCGTGCCCGGCTGTTTGGCGGTAGCGGTTTGTTGGCCTGCGCTTTCCCCGGTTGCGCCGGTCTCTTGCACCGTCATTGCAGTTTGCTCCGTTATTCAGGCAATTTCTGTCCGCTGGGCCGAAACCCTCACCCCAATGACCGTCTTTGCCCGGAAAAATCAAGAACAAAGAATTTCATCGACAGCAAGTTGTATACTGGTCCCTAGCCAATCTATCACCGTACAGGTAAAGATAGGAGTAGGGAAAAATGATTTCCCCAGCAATAACATGAAGGAAGGACGCAAGGTGACCTATCGCGGAGCCCTGTTGGGCGGCGTCATGGCCGGCACTTTGATGATTCAGGGGATGGCACCTGCAAATGCGCAGGATGCCGGCGGATTCGAGCAAATCCCGGCCGACCAAAGCCCGCTTTCATTCGAAGCAGACATGCCCGTGACGACCGTCTTTTTGCGTCAATATCGTGAAAACAGCACTGTCTTTGTAGGTCGCTGGCTGGCCCCCGCACCAGAAGGCAGCCTGAAGGGAGCAAATGAGGACCTGTTCCTGGAGAGCGTTTTTTCGACTTCCGCCCCCGGATTCACATTCAGCACCGAAATACCATCCAGCCAGTTGCTGGAAATGTTTGACGGATTACGCGATAACACTACCACCAACGGTATCAATTTTACGCAGGACACCCGATACGGGCCAATCACGATGACACCGTTCACCCGGGCCGGATCGCAATGCGTGTCGTTTGTCGGCCAATGGAACCCGGATACCCCGACAACGCGCGGCAGTCGTCTGCTGGGGTATTACTGCGATCCTGTTGCCTACCAAAACGTGACCGATTTTATGCCGCCAGCCGAAAAACTCGATGCGGTTGATGCACAGCTTTTCGGAGCAAGATTCTTTGCCAAACTCGACATTCAGCTTCCGGACGGGGTTGTAAAACCTGCGCCGACAGTCATCCCCGAAACCGTTGGCAATCCCGTTCCGGCGGAATTGCCTGACAGCAATGTTGCGGTAGCACCGGCAGAAGGCCTGCCGATCAGCAGCAACTGGCAAGGGTCGCGGGGTCAGGGCATTCTTAAATTCGATCAGCCATCGGGCGAAGGTACGATGATTATCGATAGCGACGCGCGCCATTGCGAGGGCATCTGGCGTCACGATGGCGGTGCCTATCAAAGCAACACATTGCCGTTTGGCAGCTGGTATGTTTTCTGCGACGATGGGGCATCCGCCCGCGGCCACTACACCAGTGAAGACCCGGGCAGCGTTACCGGCGAAGGTCAGGACAATCAGGGCCAAGCCGTCTATTTCCGCCAACTCAATTCTTAAGCCCCGGACAAATTTGCCAATATGACCACCGATATCCAAACCGTCATCATCGGGGCCGGCGTCGTCGGTCTCGCCTGTGCGCGTAACCTTGCCAGAACGGGCCGCGAAGTTCTGATCATCGAACGCCACGATGCAATCGGAACCGAAACCAGCGCTCGTAACAGCGAAGTCATTCATGCGGGCATCTACTATCCAAAAGACAGTCTGAAGGCGAAGTTCTGCGTTGCCGGGCGGGACATGCTGTATCGCTATTGCGCAGAAAACGGCATTGATCACAAACGTACAGGCAAACTGATTGTTGCCACCCATGAAGACCAGATTCCCGCGATGCGTGACATCGAAAAGCGCGCCCGGGAAAATGGTGTAACCGACCTTGTCTGGCTGGATGGCCGTGAAGCAACCGCACGAGAACCGGCATTGAGCTGTGTCGCGGCCCTTGAGAGCCCGTCGACCGGTATTGTCGATTCCCATCAGCTTATGGTGACCCTTCTGGGCGAAGCCGAGGCAAATGGTGCAACATTGGCGCTTAATACCGAGGTTACGTCGGCAAAGTTCGAAAACGACATTTTTACCATCGAAACGCGTGATCGCGACGGTCAGGAAATGAGCCTGACCTGTGCGGAACTTCTTATAGCGGGCGGTCTGCATAGCCAAACACTGGCCCATAACTTTACCGGCTTGCCGGAAGCCAGCATTCCGCCACAGCATTATGCGCGCGGTTGTTATTTCACATTGTCGGGCAAAGCCCCCTTCTCGACCCTGATTTATCCTGCACCGGAAGATGCCGGACTTGGCATTCACCTGACCCTTGATCTCGGCGGCCAGGCGCGTTTCGGCCCGGATGTAACCTGGGTTGACGAGCCGAACTATGACGTGCCCGAAGAAAAACGTGCCGGATTTGCCGCCGCAATTCGCAAATATTATCCGGCGCTGGATGAAAATGCCCTGCAAACCGGTTATGCCGGGGTGCGTCCGAAAATACAGGCACCAGGCGAAACGGCACATGACTTTCTGATTTCTGCACGGGATCGCCACGGCATTGACGGTTTGGTTATACTTTATGGCATTGAATCACCGGGATTGACGGCATGCCTTGCAATAGCAGACCATGTCGAAGGTGTCCTGTCACGGCAGCAGGTAAAGGCAACGTCATAATGGCAGAAACAGGCTGGCAAAAAGTATCGTATCCGATCAAGGATGATGCTTCAAAAGCACAGAGCAGATCGCCGCTCGGCTGCCGCTGGAGGTTTGTACTTGTGGCATGTGGTGTCCTGCTTGGCAGTCTGTGTACTGTCATGCCTGTCGAGAACAAGGCCTATGCCCAGCAGCTTGAACCTTTTGTACCTGCCCCGAATAGCTTGAGCACACCCGGCAATCGAAATGAAGCAACTGGAACCGAAAAGCCGGATGTTCAGTTCGCCGATGAAATGCGCAATTTTGTCATCCAGCTCAGCCGATGGGCAAAATCATATCGCAGCGATTTTTCGATCATTGCTTTAAACGGGTTGGAACTGACGGAATATCTGGAAACCACCCTGTTTGCATCGCGTGGCACTGCCGAGCCGGCACGAAATTATTTGCGTGCGCTTGACGGTATCATGATCGAAGCACCGTTTTACGGTTATGATAACTATGGTGAGCCGACCGATAGCGAGGAAACCAAATATATCCTTGATTATATGGATCGCCTGAAATCGGCCGGGCTGGAATATTTTGCCCTGGATTATACCGATAAAAGCGATGCACAGCAGTCTGCCCGCCAGAAGCTGCGTGATTTCGGCGCACTATATTATGCTGCCCCGCCACCGGACAAACAGCTTTCGACATTGGCAAAGGTGCCGCGCACGCCGATCAGTGCCAATCCGCATATCATTGACAATATTCGGGATGCGAAGAATTACGGGATTGTGCTGGACAGTTCGCCTTATGGCACCAAGGAAGCCTTTATCGATGCGCTGATTGATACCAATTACGATGTCCTGATTATCGATCCGTTCCATCGCGGTACAATCCCGTTGACCTATGACGACATGAAGCGCCTGCGCTACAAGAAGGTCGGCACGCCGCGCACCATTCTGGCCTATCTCAATATCGGAACGGCAGAAACCTATCGCTATTACTGGCAGAATAACTGGCGTGCCGGCAGCCCTGAATTTATCAGCGAAGGCAGTCTTGACGGCCGTTGGGGGCAGGAGCACCATGTTTATTACTGGTCACCAGCCTGGCAGAATATCCTGTTTGGCAGCGAGAACAGCTATCTTGGCGGTATCATGAAGCTTGGATTTGATGGCGTGGTGCTGGGCGGATTGGGTGAATACAGCTGGTGGCTGGATTATTAATCCGTAGCCTCATCACAAGTCCGGGATGTACATTTTGACCATTTGACGGTGACAGAGCAGATCGGGCACTCTTGCTTCATTGTAAAAACAATGTGCTGCGGATTTGCAGCCGCCGGAGGCTTTGAATGTCGACCCCGATCATCCATTATTTCTTTGTTCAGTCACCCTGGTCGTTTTTCGGTTTTCGCCGCGCTGTCGAAATCGCGCGCAAACATAACACGCCGATCATCCACAAGCCCTGCCGGGCAGCGGATGTGTGGCAACATGGCGGCGGCGTTCCCCTGGCACAACGTCCAAAACCGCGTCAGGAATATCGCATGGTGGAAATGAAACGCTGGGCGGACTTTCTGAATATTCCGATCAATTTGCAGCCCGCCTCGTTTCCGGTGGATGAAACATTGGCAGCACGCACCATCATTGCAGTTCAGGAAGAAGGCAAGGACACGACCGGACTGATTGAAACGCTGATGGGGGATATCTGGCTCAGGGACCGTAATATTGCCGAACCACAAACTGTCCGCGAGGCACTGACCAGTAACGGTTTGTCCGGCGAATATCTTGAGCATGCCGATTATCCGTCAATCGCCAACATTTATGATGCCAATTGCGAGGCAGCAAAAGCCGACAACATTTTTGGCGTCCCGACCTATTTCGCAAACAGCGAAATGTTCTGGGGACAGGACCGGCTTGATTTCCTTGATCGTGCTCTTGCGAAATAAAGGCTCATTCAGACCTTCTTAAAACAACAAGGGCGGGGATCAACCCGCCCTTGTTGTTTCGGCCAATGGCCCAATATCCCGTTCTGCCGGTTAGTCACGGCGTTTGACGTGATCGACAACAAACCCGTCGCAAGACGGATAGGTGTTTTCGATCATGGCAAGTGCCTTGTATTCGTCCTTGGCAGCAACTTCATGGGTCTGCACATCCGCCCAGCGATCATCAAAAACCTCGTGGGAACGATTTTCTTTGACGCATTCACGAACGGCCTGATTGTGCAGTTCAACCTGAAATACGGTCTGGCGTGGGTCTGTAAAAGCAGACATGTCCGCCCGGTCTCCTTACTTTTGCCTGCGACGTCCGCCCAGACGTCGCTTTGTCCTGAACCGGGAATTTCATAAAAATGAAACGCCCAACCACGAGTGTGGAACAAGTGGCTTAACGAGCCGTAAATCGTCCGGCTGGATTTCATATTTAATTGAATTGATCCGGAATGAAGTGTGCCGGTTTTGCATGGCAGGGGCCAAAACGGCGCAATTCTGCGGCGCAGCACGAATTTTGCGGCAATGCGATTTTGCAGATTTCGCGGCATTACTGATCAAGAAGACGTTTTTTTTTCGCGTGGGCATCCATATGGATAAAAGGACACACGACGCGGAACAGCCAGTACATAAAATTGCTATCGCCCCTTAATCCGCATTTCAGTACGCGAAATATTATTTCAAAGCGTCGCCTCCACGATCACAAAATTCCATCTTTTGTCGCCCGTTTTATGGAAACGGTCTTTTTTAACCCAGACGCGATTTTGAAATTGATCAAAAGGCCAAGGCATCAAACATAAAGGGATAACCAAGGGCCCACCCTTGCAAAATAACGAGCTTGCGCCAGGAGGCGACACCAGGATGAACGTTTTTTCCGATCCCGCATTTGATGGCCACGAACAGGTTGTTTTCGCGAGTGATCCCGACACCGGCTTGAAAACAATTATTGCCTTGCACAATACCAATCTTGGCCCGTCGCTGGGCGGTTGCCGCATGTGGCCGTATGCAACCGAACAGGAAGCAATCCACGATGTACTGCGCCTGTCGCGCGGCATGACCTATAAGTCGGCCCTTGCCAATCTGCCGCTTGGAGGCGGCAAGTCGGTCATCATCGGTGACCCGCGCAGTCAAAAAACCCCGGAACTGTTTCGTGCCATGGGCCGGGCCGTGGAACGGGTCGGTGGGCGATACATCGTCGCCGAAGATGTCGGCACCAGCCCGGCTGACATGGAACAGATCGCAAGCCAGACAAAGCATGTCGGCGGTATCAATGACGGTAAAGACCCGGCACGAACCGGCGACCCGTCCCCCTTTACCGCCTATGGCGTATTTATCGGCCTGAAAGAAGCAGTGCGTTTCAAAAACGGTCATGAGGATTTGGCCGGTCTGCGCGTTGCGGTTCAGGGACTTGGCAATGTCGGATATCACCTTTGCCGCATGCTGCATACAGCGGGGGCGCGTCTGGTCGTGTCCGACCTGAATGCGAACAGCGTCAACAGGGCTGTCGACGAGTTTGGTGCCACTGCCGTTTCAGTTGACGAAATCCTTTATACCGATGCCGATATTCTGGCACCTTGTGCGCTGGGCGGTGTCGTCAATGATCGCAGCATCGACAAAATCCGCGCACGCATCATCGCCGGAGCAGCCAACAATCAGCTTGAAGCAGATCGCCACGGCGAGATGCTGCGCGAGGCAGGCATTCTTTATGCGCCAGATTATGTGATCAATGCCGGTGGCGTGGTCGAAGTTTACTATTGCCGTGAAGGCAGGCCGGTGAGCGAAACCAATAAGCATATCGAAGGTATCGCTGGCACCGTACGGGAAATCTTTGAACGTGCAGACCGCCAAAACCTGTCGACCGGTTTTGTTGCGGATCGTCTGGCCGAAGAACGGTTCGGGAAGTAACGTCGATACTATTCAAGTTCCACAAAAGAACCGCAATCACGGTGCGATTGCGGTTCTTTTGTTCTTTTCCCAAACGGATGATCAGTTGTGCTGATAAACCGGCGTTCCCTGAAATTCCGTCGCATTGGGCGTAATATTATCAGCAACCGGACCTTCCATAAGCGGGCTGTCAACGGCTTGCTGTTCAGGAACAAAATCACCGGGAAGAAAGCGATCAGGGGCAATGGGGGCCTGATCGATCATTTCCGGAAAGGATCGCGTATCAGGTGACAATGCAGGCTGGCTGACACCCGGTTCACGCATCGCGTGGCGGATATGTCCAGCGAGATCGAAAACGCGCTGCACACCACCGTCCGATGCCAACCCATAAGCCAGCGGTCCATCAGCCCAAGATGCGATGGCAACACCGCCACGCTCATCGATCTGAATATCGGAAACCCCGGTCCGCCAGCGTGGATGAAGCATCAACACCAGCCTTTGCCCCTGATCGTTGATATAACTGATCTTTACCGCATTCCCGTTATCCGATGGAATCGTCTGGTTTCCAGCCATCTGGAAACCTTCCGCTGACAAGTCGGGTAACCGCATTTGCAATGCAATATGCCCTGAAAGCCATGATGTCGAACGCGATCCATCCTGCAATCCCAACGACATGTCAGTATTGTTACCTTGTTCATTGCCCGGTGATTGCAGTGAAACCGCTCCTATGCCAGATCCCTCTTCGCCAACAGCGGGTCCGGTACTCATTCCTTCGACGCTGCGCTGATAGCTGCTAAGCGCACTATGAACAACGGCCTCTCGTTGCCACACAGCACTATCGTTGGAAATCCGGCCAAGATACCAACCGGTCATACCTGTCGCCAGCAACACACTCGCGGCCACAGTGCCGCGCATTATATGAGCCATAAGATGACGCGGTCCGACAACAAGAGCATTCCGCAACCTTTCCGGGACCGGTTCATACAGGACCGGATCATATAAACCCCGAATTTCCTTGTCCTGACGGGCAAATGCATCAACCCGCACAGCCACTTCGGGATTGTCGTGCAAATATTGCTCGACTTCGGCATGACGTTGCGGATCAGCGGCCAAACTGCCATCGGCATAAGCCAGCAGGTCAATTTCGGTTATTGGCTCTTGCGGCTGACTCATTTCACCCTCCTGAGCTGGACATTGGCATCCCCCGAATACAGACTGCGCAAATGGTCACGTCCGCGCGATAATCGGGATCGCACTGTTCCCACCGCGATTCCGAGAATTTCAGATGCCTCGTCATAAGTTACACCTTCAAGGGCAACCAGAAGAATAACCGCCTTTTGCTCTGGCACCAGCAGCTCAAGCGCATCCCCGATATCGCGACAAACAGCTCTCTTTTCCTGACGGGCAGGGACAGAAAGCTGTGCGTCAGAAACATCATCGACAGATGTTTCACTACGCTGGGCACGTTTCTGGTTCAAAAAGAGATTATAAAGCATCCGAAACATCCAGCTGCGTACGGAACCCGTACTGTGCCACAAATGCTGTTTGCGAATAGCGCGCTCGAGACAATCCTGTACGAGATCATCAGCACGATCCTGATCGCGAACCAGCGACCTTGCGAAGCGGCGCAAATGCGGAATCTCGCGCGCGATGCGCCACTTGATATCTTGTTGCTCTGATTTTTTTGCCATGACAGCACAACAACACTTGGCGCAACCGAAAAGTTCCCAGAATTTTCTGATTCCGCTGTTTTTCATTTTTTATGGAACTCATTGGCCCAAGGCACTGTCAGTAATCATAACGGTCGGTTTTCAGACCACCCGGACTGCAATCTTGTAACAGGACCAAGAGGTATAAAATGAAGCGTTTCCCGATGGCCTATGCCCTATCCATCGTCACCGGTGGCTTTCTTATGACGATGGCACCTGCCATTCACGCGGAAAGCATGAACAGCGCACCACAGCAAATCGCACAGGCTGCGCAAACCGAGTTCAGCGATGAAAAACTTCAGCAATATGCCGATGCAGTCACTGAAGTTCAGGAGCTGAATATCAAATGGCAGCAGCGCGTTCAGGAAAACCAGGATCCCGAAAAAACGCAGGAACTCCGTCAGGAAGCCACCCAGGAAATGGTTGTTGCCATCCGTGAAAAGGGACTTACAGTTGAAGAGTACAATCAGATCACGGAAGCTGCGACCAACGACCCTGAACTAAGCAACAAGATTTCGCAGTATATTCAATAATTTGCGATCTTCCGTCTGCACCTTCCCCAGGATACAGACTGTGTTTTCCATGCACACTCGACCCCGTTCCGAAAGGAGCGGGGTTTTGTTATTCGATCTACGGATAAAGCAAAAAAAAGAAAAGCTGTGACACATGCAGAAATCACAGCTTTTCAAAAAAGATACCGCATCATTTTGAGGGAGGCTATTCGTGATACGGTATCTTGGGACACTCGGGAAAATATCCGGCTCGAAACCGGACCATCATCAGGTAATCTGTTGTTACTGCCCGGCTGGCGGCTGTTCCTGCGGCTGCGGCATCTGTTGCTCGCCATCTTCAGGGGCATCACAGGCAGCAAGTCCAAGTGATGCTGCGAAAAAGACAGCCGGGAGAGCAGCGAACTTTTTTGTCCGGGTTAATAACTTCAACATGATTGTCTCCTGTTTTAGCTCGAACCAGCAAAAGAGAGCGCATGGCTGCAATCACTCTTGCGATATGCGAACGGTACAGTAACCGCTTCATGTCAAAGACACGTGCAGCAAGCAAAAAGTTCCGGACAAAACGAAACCTATTGCATTGAAAGAACCTGCATTCATTTCTTGTGGAACCATTTTTCCTGACCGGGTGTCTGTAATGTGAAAGTCGGCTCCGATAAGGGCGATAAAGCGAAGACAAACCGGTAAAGAGGTATTCCCATGAAACGCAAATCACTGATCCCTGTATTGGCCCTTTTGGCAGCAGGTGCAATCATCACAGGCCCTACCGTGTCCCACGCTCAAGGCACCCAAACCCAACAGAGTGATCAACCGGCACCGGCAACCAACTTTAGCGACTCTCAATTGGAAGATTACGCAGATGCAGCTGTCGAGGTTCGCGATCTGAACGTCAAGTGGCAAAAGCGTGCACAGGAAAGCAGCGATCCCGCCGAGGTTCAAACAATACGACAGAAAGCCAGCACCGAGATGGTGCAAGCCATTCGTGATGAAGGATTATCGGTTGAAGAATATAACCAGATCACGCAAGCCGCCCTTCAGGACGCGGAACTCAGTGAACGTATCAACAGCTTTATAGAATAGCTTCGGAGTCTCCCTCAGAGTTTCCTCCCTGAACCGAAGCTCTTGGCACCCTCCTTTTGGCGGGTGCCATTTTTTTGATGATGCATAGAAAAAACCCCCACTTCCGGAGGCTTTGGGCAAATTTTCAAAAACCGGGTTTTGCGCCTATTCGGCGGCAATCGGCGCTACATTGGCCGTGACTGCAGCAGCATCATCGCAATCGCAGTTGCCACAGGTTTTCGCCTGAAGCAATTCAGCCCGCATATGGCACGCGCATTTCCCGCATTGCGGTGCGCAACCATGGAAACGGAACACGTCTGCAGGACGCCTGGCACCGCCCTCTTCGGCAGCACGACGAACATCGCGTTCTTTTATCGCGTTACAAATGCACACATACATCGGCGTAATTGCAATCAGTTATTAATGACGGCACCCCACCTGTAATCTACATGCGAATAGTTTTCAAACACTTTTGCAACAAACACGCCAAAAAAAATCCCCCGCAAACTCCCGGATTTGCAGGGGATTCAGGAAAAGTCTTTTAATCACAAGGTGATCATACTGTCGCGATATGGCTTACGACACGTTTAACACCCTTGATGCGACGGACGATCGACAACACTTTGTCGAGCTCCTCACTGCTTTGGGCATCCCCCATGATGTAGACGATGCTGTTTACAGACTGCCAGCGGTAGTTCACCGAACTCACCCCTTTTTCGGCCAATAACAATGCCTTGATCTGACTTTCGATCCACACGTCAGATCCGGTCCGGGTTGCCGAATCCGCGGGTACGGCATTTTTGCCGTATTCTTCCTCGGCCTTGTGATATTCTTCAATGGTTGCGGCATCCGCGACCTCAAGATGGTCATAGACCGTCTTGATACGGTTGTCCTGTTTGACCAGCGACATCACGTCATAATATTTTCCTTTGGAATCGACCATGCCGGTGACCATCACCTGCTGCTTCCAGATATCGATATTCACGTCGATAAGATAGGTATGGTCCACCTTCGAGAATTCGCCAAGGATGCCAGACTTGATCTGGGTATCAAGCCACTGGTCATTCCCCGTCCGGTCTTCCAGCGGCATCTGTAACGGTCCACAGGCCGCAAGCGGTGTCGCCAGCAAGGCACATACCGAAACAGCCTTCATCGCGTTGCGCCAGCCTCGGGAAATCGTGATCATCTTTGTGCTCCTTCTTATGCCGGTGGATCGGCATATTCCAATTCCATTGAACCCCTAAAACAGCATATCGCAATAAAGCTTTAACGCCCTGAGCTGCCAGTGGTTCCGGCACATCTTGTCGCAGGCGATTATGACAAAAAAAAGCCCGCGCACGATTGCCCGTGCATATTTCAAAGGCACAATATCGATACATCAAAGAAAAAGACCGGGGCGATATACCCCGGTCTCTGATGATGGATATAGCGATCCGTAAGATCAATTTTCTTCCATCGACATCAGCGATGCGTTACCACCTGCAGCCGTCGTATTGATGGTGACGGTTTTCTCGGTCGCAAAACGATGCAGGAAAACCTCGTCGGGCAATGCACCGTCATCGTCCGCACCGCTATCGGAAATCAGCGACAGGATCGCACCGTCACGCTTTGCCAGAAGCTGTTTGAAGGCCGTAACGCGATCAAGCGGTGCCACACAGGAAACACCGGCCACGTCGCCGTCATACATCACGGCAATACCGACCCTGGATGCCACGACACGGATCAACCCTGCCGGCAGTCCGGCGTCGCTCGCGGGGCTTACAAATTCAGCCAGCCATTTCTGATCCCCGGCAACAATCACCGCATTACCCGCGGCAAGGGCCGCTGCAATGTGGCGGATGACACGTGCCGCTTCGGCATCCTTTTCTGCCTGCACCAGATAAACACCACGGCCGAGCATATAAAGGTCGTTGGTTTCTCCGGTCGGCCCGGGCATCCGGGTCGGTGCAACAAAGCCGTTTTCCGAAATTGCGGCAAAGTTTGCGATCAGTTCTGCATTTGCCGACAGATCACTTTTCGACGATCCGGCAAGTTTCGCAGCAAGATTTTCCAGAAGGCGGACCCGTTCATTGCCATCTGTCGCCTGCCATTTGACCTGTACTGCCTGCATGAAGCGGTATTCCTCGTCTGCCAGCGATGCCTTGATCACGATTGGTGAACGGTCATCAGCAATGGCGGCACTACCGGCTGCTTTTTTGCCAGCCTCGGTTGCGGGTTTGGCAAAGCGTTCGACATAGTGCGGGCCGCCTGCTTTCGGGCCAGTACCAGATTTGCCCTGCCCGCCGAACGGTTGTACGCCGACAACGGCCCCAATCATGTTCCGGTTCACATAGCAGTTACCGACACGCAGCTTTTGCGAAATCTGGCGCACGGTGCTGTCGATACGCGAATGGATGCCCATCGTCAGGCCATAACCGGACGCATTGATCTGATCAAGAACCTTGTCCAGATCACGCGCCTTGTAGCGCACAACATGAACAACCGGACCAAACACTTCGCGTTCAAGAACATCAAGCGACGGAATTTCGAAGCAATGCGGCGCAAAGAACGTCCCGTTTTCACATTCCGGCAGGATATCGCAGGCATGAAGCAGTTTTGCTTCTTTGGTCATGCGTTCGGCATGCGCGACAAGGGTCTTGCGGGACTTCTCGTCAATCACTGGTCCGACATCGATATCAAGGAATTTCGGATCACCAACGCGCAGTTCCTTCATCGCCCCGACCAGCATATGGCAAAGTTTGTCGGCGATGTCTTCCTGCACGAACAGGACACGGAGAGCCGAGCAACGCTGCCCGGCGGACTGGAAGCCGGAAATAATTGCGTCCTGCACGACCTGTTCGGGCAGTGCGGTTGAATCGACAATCATCGCGTTCTGACCGCCGGTTTCGGCAATCAGCGGCAACGGAACACCCGGACGTTTTGCCAATGCCTGATTGATGACCTGTGCCGTTTCAGTCGAACCGGTAAAGGCAACCCCGGCAATACGCGGATCGTTGATCAGGATATTGCCAATCACCCGACCCGGCCCCGGCAGCAGGGTAAACGCAGCCCCCGGTATTCCGGCAGCAAGGATAAGTTCGGCCGCCTTGGCCGCAACAAGCGACGTCTGTTCGGCCGGTTTGGCGATCACGGCGTTACCAGCGGCAAGTGCGGCACTTACCTGACCCAGGAAAATCGCAAGCGGGAAGTTCCACGGGCTGATGCAGACAAAAATGCCACGGCCTTCGAGAATGCTGCCCTCGCGGAAGCTTTCTTCTGCCCGGTTCGCGTAATAACGGCAGAAATCGACAGCTTCGCGTACTTCGGCAACACCATCGGAATACAGTTTGCCTGCTTCGCGTTGGCAAAGGGCAATGAACTCGTCCATGTTTTCTTCAAGAAGATCACCAAGACGACGCAGGCACGCGGCACGCTCAGTTGCAGCAGTCTTGTTCCATATTTCATAACCTTTGGCGGCGGCAACAATCGCAGCCTCGACATCGGCTTGACCGGCCTGAACCAGTTCGCCGACTTTCTCATTGCGGTTCGACGGGTTCAGGACATCAATCGCCTCGCCCGAAACAAGCTTGCCGTCAATCAATGGTGCTGAATGCCAGATTTTCCCATGGATAGAGGCCAGCTTCTCCGCCAACGGCAGAAGCTTGGTCGTATCGGTCAAATCAATCCCCTTGGAATTGACGCGCCCCGCACCATAAAGATCAATCGGTGCCGGAATTTTCGGATGGGCCTTGCGTGGCAGCGCCGCCATTTTCTCCACTGGATCGGCGATCATTTCCTCAATCGGAAGCTGTTCGTCCTGAATGCGGTTCACAAAGCTGGTATTTGCACCGTTTTCAAGCAAACGGCGGACGAGATAGGCCAGCAAATCTTCGTGTGTGCCAACCGGTGCATAAACGCGGCACGGCACGTTCTCACCGTTCTTGTCGACAATCTGCTCGTAAAGGGCCTCGCCCATCCCATGTAGCCGCTGGAATTCAAACGTCCTGTCATTGCCGGCCATTTCCAGTACCGATGCCACAGTGTGGGCGTTGTGGCTGGCGAACTGGCAATAAAATGCATCACGGCGCGACAGCATGAAACGCGCGCACGCCAGATAGGAAACATCGGTTGCGGCCTTGCGGGTGAAGACCGGATAACCTTCAAACCCGTTTTCCTGACTGTTTTTTACCTCGGTATCCCAATAGGCACCTTTGACAAGGCGCACCATCATTTTGCGCCCAACCTTGACCGACAGGTCGGCAAGCCATTCCAGTACGTGATAGGCACGTTTCTGATAGGCCTGCACCGCTAGACCGTATCCCTCCCAACCATCAAGATCAGGATCGGCAAAAACGGCACCAATAACATCAAGCGACAAATCAAGACGGTTGGCTTCTTCGGCGTCAACGGTGAACCCGATGTCATATTTCTTGGCCAGCAACGCAAGCTTCTTGAGGCGCGGCACGAGTTCAGTCATGACGCGATCATAGTTGGCGAAATCGTAACGCGGATGGATCGCCGAAAGCTTTACCGAGATGCCGGGGCTGTTGATCGGGCCGCGATTATTCGCCACCTTGCCGATATCGTTGATCGCATCAACATAGGATTTGAAATAGCGATCCGCGTCTTCCATCGTGCGCGCGGCCTCGCCCAGCATATCATAGGAATAGCGATAGCCTTTTTCCTCGTTTGCCTTCGCCCGTTCGGCCGCCTCCGCAATCGTGCGGCCCATGACGAACTGACGCCCCATAATGCGCATCGCATGGTTGAACGCCTTTCGGATGACCGGTTCACCCGAACGTGCGATCATGCGTTTCAACAATGCGCCCGGATCGGCCTTTTCCACCTTGCCAAACTTGATCACCTTGCCCGTCAGCATCAATCCCCAGGTCGACGCATTGACAAAGAAGCTGTCGGAATGGCCCAGATGGCTTTGCCAGTTGGCGTCAAACAGCTTGTCCTGAATAAGTTTATCGGCGGTGACGGCATCGGGCACTCGCAAGAGCGCCTCTGCGAGGCACATCAGAATAACGCCTTCCTTGCTTGACAGCTCATATTCATGAAGCAGTGCATCGATGCCGCTTTTGCCATTGTCGGCTTTGCGAACACGGGCCACCAACTGATAGGCGCGATCCTGCACACGCGCCGATTGATCGGGTGCCAGTCGCGCCGCATCAATCATGCGTTCGACAACGGCTTCTTCATCAGTGCGATAGGTTTCGCGAATTTTGGCGCGGATTTCGTTAGCCTGGGGCATATCGATGCGAAACATGGCGATGGCTTCTCCCTGCAAATGCAATTCTCCGGTTCCACATTGGGAACGCAGAGTTTTCTCCTCATATGGCCACAGACAATATATATGCACTCAAAAAATGTGCTGCCATTTTCCTAAAAAATACGATATATCATCCATTGAAAAACTTTTAGTGCAGTCATAATCACTGGTTAATAGATTGAAATGCAGAAGAATCATAAAAGCTTGGACAAGATCGACAAACAGATCCTGCGCGAACTTCAAAGCGATGGGCGCATGTCGAATGTTGAACTGTCACGCCGCGTCAATCTTAGCCCGACACCGTGCCTTGAACGTGTCCGTCGCCTTGAACAACACGGCTTCATCACCGGCTATATGGCACTGCTTGACCCCCGCAAACTCAACCAGTCGCTGGTGGTTTTTGTCGAAATCACGCTGGACCGGACGACCCCCGATGTATTTGACGTGTTTGCCACAGCCATCCGCAAACTGCCGGAAATCGAAGAATGCCACATGGTCGCGGGCGGTTTTGATTACCTGATGAAACTGCGGGTTGCCGACATGTATGCCTATCGCGAATTCCTTGAACGCCTGTCTTCTGTACAGGGCGTCAGTCAGACCCATACATATGTCGTCATGGAAGAAGTAAAAGTCCGCCCCGGCATCACGATCCCGTAGAATCGATCATTTTTGTTGCAATACAATCGCTTAGTGACGCATCATCGGGTACTATCTTATAGATGTCTCCACCGGTATCGCCACAAGGCACTCTGTTTTGCATCAATGTTTACGGGCCCCACAGCATGTCGGAAGTTACTTTCTATTTCGATTTTTCGTCACCTTACGGTTATCTGGCAGCAGAACGAATCGATGCGTTTCAGGCCCGAACGGGGGTGACTGTCGAATGGCGCCCCTTCATGATCGGCGCTGCCTTTAAACAGACAGGACAAAGCCCTCTTCTGCAACAGCCAATACGCGGGGACTATTTCAGACGTGATATGGAACGCTGTGCGAAAATGCAGAACACACCGTTCCACATTCCCGATAAGTTCCCCTATTCCGCCCTGGTACCGACCCGGGCCTATTACTGGATCGCCTCGACCAAGCCGACACTGGCAATCAAATTCGCCAAGGATATCTATCGTGGATACTTTGCCGACGGGCTTGATATGTCTGATCCGGAAGTCGTCTTTGCCACCGCAACCCGACATTCGATAGATGCAGGGCAGTTGCGGATCGCGGTCGAAAACCCGAAATGGAAACTGCATGTCCGCGAAGTGACCGACGAGGCGATTGCACATGGCGCATTCGGGTCCCCCTTCTTCTTCTACGAAGAGGAAGCTTTCTTTGGAAACGACCGACTGGAACACCTTGAACGCTGGATCAAGCTGCGGAAGCAGATCGGCGATTGATCCCAAAATCGGTGGCAGAAAGAGCAAGACCGCCGACTGGAAACAGAGCGACAGTGCGCAGAAAACAAGCATTTTCAACCGCATGCCGGAAACTGATCATTGCATTTAGGCACCGTCCCGAGGTGGGCCTCATTCAATATAAGTAAATTCGGTACTGAATTACCTATTTAATATTGACGTTTACGTAAACTTCCACCATAACAGCAGTCATAAACGCCATTCACTTCGGGACCGATTCCCTGTGCAAACGGACCCGGCAACAAACGGTGTCGACTGACGATGACGGTTCTGAAATCTGCGGTAAATCCCCGCTCGGAAGATTTCCGCAACAATGCCCAACAGATGGAACAACTGGTTGCCGATCTTCGTGATCAGATCACGCAGATCAAACTTGGCGGCGGCGAGCGTGCACGTGATCGCCATACTGGCCGCGGCAAACTTTTGCCCCGCGAACGTATCCGTCAATTGCTGGATATCGGCTCCCCTTTCCTTGAGCTTTCCCAGCTTGCCGCCTATGGCATGTATGACGATGAAGACGTTCCTGCGGCAGGCATCATCACCGGCATTGGCCGGGTTTCCGGCGTTGAGTGCGTCATCGTTGCCAATGATGCCACGGTCAAGGGTGGTTCCTATTACCCGATGACGGTGAAAAAACATCTGCGCGCCCAGGAAATCGCACTCGAAAACAATCTGCCCTGCATTTATCTGGTGGATAGCGGTGGGGCGAACCTGCCACGGCAGGATGATGTTTTCCCGGATCGCGACCATTTCGGCCGCATCTTTTTCAATCAGGCAACCATGTCTTCCAAAGGCATTCCGCAGATCGCGGTTGTCATGGGCTCCTGTACGGCGGGCGGTGCCTATGTTCCGGCGATGTCAGATGAAAGCATTATCGTTCGTAAACAGGGCACGATTTTCTTGGGCGGGCCGCCGCTGGTGAAGGCCGCAACCGGCGAGGTTGTTTCGGCCGAGGACCTTGGCGGTGCCGATGTTCATTGCAAGACATCGGGGGTTACCGACCATTACGCACAGGACGATGCCCACGCATTGTCCATCGCACGCAATATCGTCAAGAACCTGAACTGGTCGAAAAATCCCGGTTTGACCCTGACTGCGCCGCGCGACCCCGCCTACGACCCGCGCGAGATTTATGGTGTCATTCCAAGTGATTCCAAGAAACCCTACGACGTGCGCGAAGTCATTGCCCGCATCGTGGACGGATCAGACTTCGACGAGTTCAAGGCCCAGTACGGCACGACACTGGTTACCGGCTTTGCCCGGATTTTCGGCTATCCGGTCGGGATCATCGCCAATAATGGCATTCTGTTTTCCGAAAGCGCGCTTAAAGGTGCGCATTTCATCGAACTGTGTTGCCAGCGCGGTATTCCATTGGTGTTCCTGCAGAACATCACCGGTTTTATGATCGGTCGCAAATATGAAAGTGGTGGCATCGCCAAGGATGGCGCGAAGCTCGTAACCGCCGTTGCTACCGCCAAGGTTCCCAAATTCACGGTCCTGATCGGTGGCTCATTTGGTGCTGGTAACTATGGCATGTGTGGCCGTGCTTATAGCCCGCGCTTCCTTTGGATGTGGCCAAATGCCCGCATTTCAGTCATGGGCGGGGAACAGGCGGCAAACGTTTTAACCCAAATTCGCGCCGATGCACAGGAAAAGCGCGGTGAAACATGGCCAATCGAAGAACAGGAAGCCTTCAAAGGCCCGATCCGCGACCAGTACGAAGAACAGGGACATCCCTATTACGCGTCCGCACGACTTTGGGATGACGGGGTAATCGACCCGGCGGATACCCGCATGGTGCTTGGACTTGGCCTTTCGGCGGCACTCAACAAACCGGTCGAGGAAACACGCTTTGGCGTGTTCCGGATGTGAGGTCGGCATGAGCAATGTAAACACCGATAACACCCACCCATCAACCGATGCCGTGATTTGCCAAATCAGCGCGTCGGGCGTTGCCCGCATCACGCTGAACCGCCCGGAAATCCACAACGCGTTTGACGATATCCTGATCGGCGATCTGACGGCCAAGCTGGACGCGCTGGATGCCGATCCGGCGGTACGCGTGATAATCCTGACCGGGGCAGGCAAAAGCTTTTCGGCTGGTGCCGATCTTAACTGGATGAAACGTATGGCCGGATACAGCCACGCGGAAAACCTGACCGATTCACGTGCTTTGGCGCGGTTGATGAAGACACTTAATTTCTGCAGCAAACCGACCATCGCGCTCGTCAACGGGGCGGCCTTTGGCGGCGGGGTTGGGTTGGCGGCATGCTGTGACATCGTGATTGCATCTGATCGGGCCAGTTTCTGCCTGTCAGAGGTCAAGCTGGGCCTGATCCCGGCGGTTATTTCACCCTATGTGGTCGAGGCCATCGGCGTGTCACAGTCACGTCGCTATTTCCTGACGGCGGAACGTTTTGATGCCGCCACCGCCCATGCCATCGGATTGGTTCATGAAATTGTTTCAAGTGATGATCTGACCGCACGGGGCGACGCCATGGCAAAGCTATTGCGGGTCAATGGGCCGGACGCCATGCATGCCGCAAAATCACTGATCTATGCCGTGGCTAATAAACCGGTTGACGATGACGTTATTGACGACACCGCGCAACGCATTGCCAACCAGCGCGCAAGTGCCGAGGGCCGTGAAGGTGTCAGCGCGTTTCTTGAAAGACGCCCCGCGAAGTGGAGTGAGAATTAATCATGCCGCGCAAAATACTGATCGCCAACCGTGGTGAAATTGCCTGCCGCGTGATTGAAACCGCACGCCGCATGGGCATCCAGACAGTCGCGGTTTATTCCGATGCGGATGCCAATGCCCTGCATGTCAAACGCGCCGACGAGGCCTATCACATCGGTGGCCCGGCCCCGAAAGACAGCTATCTGCGCGTTGATCGTTTGCTTGACGTCATTACGCAATCCGGTGCTGATGCGGTTCATCCGGGTTACGGTTTCCTGTCGGAAAATGCCGGGTTTGCAGATGCCCTTGAAAAAGCGGGCTGTGTCTTTGTTGGCCCACCGGCAAGTGCGATCCGTGCGATGGGATCGAAATCCGAAGCCAAGAAAATCATGGGCAAGGCGGGTGTTCCGCTGGTTCCCGGTTATCACGGCCAAGATCAGGACCCGGACCTTCTGGCCGCAGAAGCAGACAAGATCGGATATCCGGTTCTGATCAAGGCATCGGCGGGCGGCGGCGGTAAAGGCATGCGGGCGGTTGAAAAACCCGCCGATTTCAAGGATGCCCTTGTCAGTTGCAAACGAGAAGCCGCCAGCAGCTTTGGCGACGATCATTGCCTGATTGAAAAGCTGATCGTCAAGCCGCGCCATGTTGAAATTCAGGTCTTTGCCGATAGTCATGGCAATGCGGTTTATCTGTTTGAACGTGACTGTTCCCTCCAACGTCGCCACCAGAAAGTCATTGAAGAGGCCCCGGCCCCGAACATGCCCGAAGATCTTCGGGCACAGATGGGCAAGGCCGCCGTTGATGCCGCAAAGGCGATTGGTTATCAGGGGGCCGGTACGGTCGAATTCCTGCTTGATGCGTCGGGTGCGTTCTATTTCATGGAAATGAACACACGCCTTCAGGTCGAACATCCGGTGACAGAGATGATCACCGGCGAAGACCTTGTTGAATGGCAATTGCGTGTTGCTGATGGTGAAAAGCTGCCCAAGGCACAGGAAGAATTGACCATTAACGGTCATGCCTTCGAAGTCCGACTGTATGCCGAAGACCCGCATAATGATTTCCTGCCCGCCACCGGCACACTTGTGCATATGCGCATGCCCGCGGCCAATGATCACGTGCGGATAGATACCGGCGTTTACGAAGGCGGCGAGGTTTCCATTCATTATGACCCGATGATTGCAAAGCTGATCACCTGGGATACGGATCGCACATCGGCACTGCGCCGGATGGCAACCGCACTTAACGATGTGCAGATTGTCGGCGTGACAACCAATACCGGTTTTCTTGCCAATATTGCGCGCCACCCAGCCTTTGAACGCGGCGAAGTCGAAACCGGTTTCATCGGCCTGTATCTTGATGATCTGATCCCAGCACCGGCCGCACCGGATAATGATGCATTGGCCTTTGCCACCCTTGATATTCTGATGCGTCGCGATGCCGAGGCCAAAAGCCATGCGGCGCAAAGCAACGACCCCTATTCCCCGTGGCACAGCACGTCGGGATGGCGGATGAATGATGACAACCATCATAATCTGATCCTGCGCCATGACTCTGCAGAACTGAAAATCAGGGTACATTACCGCACGCACGGTTATGTCATCGATATGCCTGACGGCAATTCGGTTACGGCCCATGCCGAATTCGACGGTGATGGGGCCATTCATGCAACACTTGATCAGGTGCGCAAACGTGCAAGTGTCCTTCGCGATGGCAATCGACTGACGATCTTCTGCGACGGACGTTCTGACCGGCTGGAAATTTTTGATCCGGTTGCTGCCGCAGGCGGCCAAGAAGGCACCGGCGGCGGATTAACCGCACCGATGCCCGGTAAAATCATTGCCGTGCTGGCAGAACCGGGGCAATCTGTTGTGGCAGGCGACAAGCTTGTGGTGATGGAAGCAATGAAAATGGAACACACCATTTCAGCACCGGTTTCGGGCTCGATCCGCGAGATATTCTTTGCCGTTGGCGATCAGGTTGATGATGGCGCCGAACTGATCGCCATCGAGGAGGCAAAATAGAATGCCGCGCCTTTCGGATTTGCCCGCGCGTGTCAAAATCGTTGAAGTCGGTCCGCGTGACGGGTTACAGAACGAAAAGGCTATGGTTGCGAGCGACATCAAGGTTGAGCTGATCCATCGCCTTTGCAATGCAGGTCTTTCGGTGATCGAAGCCACTGCCTTTGTCAGCCCGAAATGGGTTCCGCAAATGGCCGATGCATCCGACGTTATGGCCCGCATTGCGCGTAAACCGGGCGTCGCCTATCCGGTTCTGGCCCCCAACCTGAAAGGGCTTGAAGCCGCCATCGAAGCAGGTGCAACCGAAATCGCGGTTTTTGGTGCGGCATCGGAAAGCTTTTCGCAGAAGAATATCAATTGCTCCATCGCTGAAAGCCTTGATCGGTTCCGCCCGGTGGTCGCCGCAGCACATGACGCCAACATCGCCGTGCGCGGGTATGTTTCCTGTGTTCTGGGATGCCCATACGAAGGCGACATCGCCCCGCAAAAGGTCGCCGAGGTTGCTAAAGCCCTGTTTGATATGGGCGCTTACGAAATCAGTCTGGGTGACACCATCGGCACCGGCACACCGGGCAAAGCACAGGCCATGATCGAAGCCGTTGCAAATCATGTTACCATCGAAAAACTTGCCGCCCATTTCCATGACACATACGGCCAGGCATTGGCAAACCTTCTGGCGGTATTGCAGATGGGCGTTGCAACGATTGATAGCTCCGTCGCCGGTCTTGGCGGTTGCCCCTATGCCAAAGGGGCAAGCGGCAATGTCGCCACCGAAGATGTCGTCTATATGCTGAACGGTCTTGGCATTGAAACCGGTGTCGATCTTGAAAAACTTGCCGAAACCGGTCGCTGGATCACGGCAAAGATCGGTCGGATATCGGGATCAAAAGCCAATCTGGCGCTTACCGCCAAACACGACACTGTCGGGGCCTGATCGCCATGGCTGCCGCCGAGACATATCGTTTCCGGCGGGCCGCCCCCAATGATTTACCCATGATACGGCGCTGGCTGCGTGTGCCGGAAGTCGCGCGTTGGTGGGGGGACCCTGCCGAGCAAATCGAACTGATCACCGAAGATATCGAACTGCCCGAAATGGCAACGCTGATCGTATCCTATCGTAATCGTCCCTTCGCCTTTGCCCAGCATTATGACGCCCATCAGTGGCCCCAACCCCATTTATCCCATTTGCCCAAAGGGACGCGCTGCATCGATGCCTTTATCGGCATCCCCGACATGATGGGATGCGGTCATGGAAAGATGTTCTTGAGATTGCTGGCACAAATGCTGATTGATCGCGGCGCACCGATGGTCGCGATTGACCCGGACCCGCAAAATATCCGGGCGCGGAAAAGTTACGAAGCCGCCGGTTTCAAAGGAAATACCGAATATGAAACCGGCGATGGCCCTTGTGTTCTGATGTTGTTCAATCCCGATGGGGATCAGGCATTCTTGACGCCGGACAGGAACGTCTCCACCTTCTGACGCAATGTTTCAGCCTGTTCGGACAATTCACCCGATGCACTTAGAACCTGCTCGGCAGCGGAACCGGTTGAAGCTGCGGCCTCGTTCACACCATGGATATTTTCTGTTACCTCGCTTGTACCGGCTGACGCCTGCTGAACATTACGGTTGATTTCCTCGGTTGCTGCCCCTTGCTGTTCGACGGCACTGGCAATTGCGGCAGCAATTTCGCTGATTTCCGCAATCGTTTTCCCGATGGAATCAATCGCGACGACGGCCCCCTCGGTTTCAGCCTGAATGCCTGTGATCTGGGCTGTGATCTCGTCGGTTGCCTTGGATGTCGCATTGGCAAGATTTTTGACCTCTGCCGCGACAACAGCAAAGCCCTTGCCTGCTTCACCTGCGCGCGCAGCCTCAATCGTTGCGTTAAGCGCCAGAAGGTTCGTCTGCGCAGCGATATCGCTGATCAATCCGACGACATCGCCGATCTTCTGGGCGGCTTCGGCAAGACCGCGCACCTGCGCATTGGTGCTTTCGGCCTCGGTCACGGCCTTGTTTGCCACCTGCGCAGACTGATTGACCTGCTGGCTAATCTCGGAAATCGAAGCACTGAGTTCTTCCGATGCACTGGCAACGGTTTGCACATTGTTTGACGCCTGTTCTGCGGCGGCAGCCACCACTGTCGACTGACGGCTGGTTTCTTCGGCCGTTGCCGTCATCGAGGTCGCAGTTGCCTGCATTTCGGTCGCCGCCGAAGAGACACTTTTTAGCACGATTGAAACATCGGCATCGAAATCGTTGGTCAGTTTTTCGATAACCTTCGCACGGGCTTCGCGCTGTTTTTGGGCTTCGACTTCCTGTGCTGCGAGATGTTCAGCCTTGATCATGTTTTCCTTGAACACCAGAACGGCCTTGGCCATATCGCCAATTTCGTCCTTGTGATCCTGTCCCGGAATATCCGAAGCCTTGTCCCCTTCGGCGAGATTTGTCATCGCGGTTGTGATTTTCCGGATCGGGTTCGATATCCCCGTACCGATCAACCATGCAGCCAGGCCGCCAATCACCACAGCGACAACGGCAAGAATTTCGGAGATGAGCACCGCATTGCTGATCGTTCTGGCAGCATGCGGACCCAATGTATCCTGTACCTGCTTGATCCCGAGTTTCAGGTTTTCGAGATCGGCAGCAACTCGTGGACCGATCACATCAAGGGTTTGGGTTACCAGTTGATTGCGATCTGCATTCCCGGCAGGCATACCCACGACCTGTTGAAAGGCGGCCTGATATTCCAGAAGGTCGGTTCCTGCCTTTTCAGCAATGGCGCGCACATTATCGTCATCTGCCAAGGCGAAAAGTTCGTTATTAAGTACAATCGCCTGCTCTATCCGCTGCAGGACCTGATCACGCGATGATGCGCGATCCGTCAGAAGGTAATCTTTCACCGCAACCCGGGCTTCAAGCAGATTGGCCTGAACACGTGCAGCCTGATTTGATTCCAGCGCAATCTGCCGATAGCGGATAAAATCGTTATTTGCACTGTTTAAAGAAACAACACCAAGCACCGAGATCAGCACAAGCAACGCGAGAATAATGCCAAATCCGCCATAGACTTTATGCGAGATTTTAAAGCGCTTTAGAAAAGACATTTACTCCCCCTTTCCTCAACGGTAAGTACCTGTTCTTTATGTAAGTGTCGGCATAGACAAAGACGTCCAAAACCGTGAACAGGATCACAGAGGAAAGGGTAATTTTTACGCGAATTAGCCTTGCTTGATGTTGGGGCCATCAAATACCGGCAAGCCTTCAGGATTTTGAACATCCAAAGACCGCACAGCACGCATGCGACAGGCCAACCGATAACTGACATACCCTGTAATCGCACCAAACAGCACGATACCTGCCGCCTGCCCGACCAGGACACCGGCCGCCCCCAGATAATAACTGCCAAGCCAGACCAGCGGGATCACGCCCAGCAATTCCTTGGCAAGATCGAAGGTCATCGCAAGATTGGGGCGTCCGGTAACATTGAAAAAGGTATGCGATGAAAATTGCAGCCCCAGAAACACATAGAACGGTGCGGTAAAGCTGCAAAAGATCGAAAGATAGAGCGTTGTTTGAGACGTTGCGCTGAACAGACTGGCGATCTGCCCCTGAAACAGGAACAACGCACCACAAACGATCAGTCCATAAACAGCTATCAGCCCCCAGATATTGTGCCAGATACGTCGAACCCGATCCGCCTTTGCTGCTGCGAAGTTCTGGCCGATGATCGGGCCGATTGCCTGGGGCAACGCCATGTAGCCAACAAAGGCAAATGGCGCGATGCGTTCGATGATCGCCATGGCTGCCACTGCATCCGGTCCGAACTTTGCCATGCTCGCCATGATAAAGGCGCTGGCGACCGGCGGACCGACCTTGGCCAGCCCGACAGGTACGGTAACACGAGCAATTTCCCCGATATCCTTGCGAAATTGCGTCGCATCGAACCGGCCCAGCATATGATGCACATTGCGAACCCCGTAAAAGGCTATAGCCATGATCGCAATGCGCGATATGACCGTTGCCCATGCCGCCCCTTCGACCCCCCAACCGAACCCGAAAATAAAAACCGGATCAAGGATCGCATTGACGGCCGCCCCGGCCATTTTTGACCACATCGCGCGCTGCTTTGCCCCGATAGCGCGCAGCAATGCCCCTGATGACATGCTCAGCACCAGAACCGGTAAACACAGGATCACGATCTGAACATAGGTGATGCCGATATCACGCGCCCTGCCAACTGCCCCGAATATATCGAGCATCCACGGTGCTGACAGCCACAATACGACCGTCATCACGCCCGATAGCACAAAACCGAATACCAGCACATGCGTGGCATAAATCTTTGCCCGTTCCCGATCACCAAGCCCCTCGGCACGGGAAACAAGTGCTGTCATTGCGGTCGATATGCCAAGCGACACAGCGAGTGTGAAAAAGATAATCGGCCAGGCAAAGCCAAGACCGGCGATGATTTCAACATCGCCCAGAAGGCTGAGGAAAAACAGATCAAGCGCATCAACAAGCACCATCGCCACCAGCGCAAGCATACTGGTATGCGCCATTGAAAAGATGTGACGCAGGATTGAACCCGAGACGAAATATTGCGACTGCATGGCCATCGAATTTCACACTATGCAGAGCTGAGAAGCGCGTTCAGCCATCATTATTTGGCCGCAGGATAAATTCGAATTCGCGTTCTTCGGTTGCTGCACAATCATCCCCCGATAGCAAAGGCATGCGGGAGTAACTGTCCCGCGTCAGAGACTGCATCGGCATTTCTGCGGCACTGGTGGCATCGGGACCGATCTTCCATTTAGCAGCAATCACGCTGGGATTTTCAGCATCAAATTCATCAAGTTTGCGCCGTATGCGAGACTGCAGGATCGGAGCATAGGGAAATTTCTGCTGCGTCCAAAAGCGTTTGGAAGGCTGGAAATAACCTACCTCGTCCAGAAAGGAGACCCCGAAATAATAACAGGATTCAAGCGAGTTATAAAACTGGCTATCCGATACAAAACTGCCGTCACGCTTAAGCGACTGGCCAATACACCAGTCGAGCATGGAGGCAATCTGATCGCGTGCCAGAACACGCTCACCCGGCCGCATATGGGGCCAGCCATAGCGAAAGATTTTGGCGACATCGTAATTATTATGGTTGTTGAATGTCCCTCGGCTGAGCCAGCCTTGCGGGTATTCCAGTGTCCGGCTTTCAAGGGTTGTACGAATGATATCGGACCAGTGCCCTACCCGTCCCTTGCGATAGGATACGATATGGAACGTATAGCTCAGATCGTCGTAGCGATGGGTCTTGCCATCAGATACATACCAGGGTCCCCAATAACCGGTTTCGGGATTCTGGATTTCATCAAGGAAATCACAAAACGCATCGACATAGCTTTGGTCAAGCTCGATCCCGCGTACATGTTCCTGTGCATAACGCCGCAATAGCGGTTTGAAGCACAACTGCGCCAGACAGCAAATCACACTGCCAAATTCGTCTCGCTGGTTACGTCCCGTTGCCGCGATATCGGAAACAAGAAGCTTTTCCAGATAGTCGCGCATCGCCGGTGCGGTTGCGATCGGTTCAAGAAAACGCAGCGGATAACGCGGTGCGCGGCCCTCGTTGGCCAGTTCATGCAGACGCACGATGGTCGCATCAAATTTGTGGTGGAACTCGTTATATTGCCACCCCCACGAACCATCGACAGATGACTGGCGTGCAACATAACTTTGATCGGCGTCTTCAAAACTGTTTTCAAGCCGGTCAACGAGCCGGTCGAGTTCCGGCCAATAAGCAGTATACCGCGCCAGCCATTTGGCATAGATATAAAGCTGCTGGGAGGCCAGCATGGTCCGGCTATATTCGGAAAACTTGCGCAGCGCGAGTGACAGCGAGCCCAGATAGTCGATATATTTGAGCGCCTTGTCCTGATAACCGTGATCATAGCGCGTAAAATCCCGCATAATAACGCAGTTATCACCAATTCCAGTCAGGCTTTGCTCGGTCGACATTGGTTGCCTTTTCCTGTTGAAACCAGAAACGCGAACCTGCTTCCCCGCACCGGATCGTTACCGGTGCCAACTGATGAGGCAATACATCCTTTCCCGCACCGCTCAACAGAACTGCATCCTGTTGTTGGGATTGATATTTACATGCTCGCCTTTTCGGCCGCCTGTTTCAACCTGTCATTTTACCAAGGTTGTCACATTGCGGCTTTTAAACAGCTAATAAGTGTATAGCCTGAAATCACTCAAAATACCATCCTTAAGGTGAATGAGGATTAAACATTCATATACATAAGGATATGTTTTTAGAGCAAAAGAAAGGGCACCCGCATGGGCACCCTTATCCAAACTTGAAGTATAGTCCGAACCAGAATGTGTTCTATGCTTTGAACCTATGCCGCCTTTACCGCAGACAGGAACGCTTCGACCTTGTGGCGCAAGGTTTCGGCTTGCTCGGACAGATCACCGGACGCGGCCAAAACCTGATCGGCGGCGGCACCGGTTGAGGCTGCCGCCTCGTTCACACCATGGATGTTTTCGGTAACTTCATTGGTCCCGGTAGATGCTTCCTGAACATTGCGGTTGATTTCTTCCGTCGCAGCGCCCTGCTGCTCAACCGCACTTGCAATAGTTGCAGCAATTTCACTGATTTCGGCAATGGTGCGCCCAATGGAATCGATTGCAACTACCGCGCTGTCAGTCTCGCCCTGAATGGCGGTAATTTGGGTCGTGATCTCTTCCGTCGCCTTGGATGTTGCATTGGCAAGGTTTTTAACTTCGGCTGCCACAACAGCAAAACCCTTTCCAGCCTCGCCAGCACGCGCGGCCTCAATCGTTGCATTAAGTGCGAGCAGGTTGGTCTGGGCTGCAATATCACTGATCAGGCCAACAACATCGCCGATCTTCTGAGCTGCTTCTGCAAGACCACGAACCTGGATATTTGTACTTTCAGCCTCATTCACCGCGCGGATTGCCACCTGCGCCGACTGGCTGACCTGTTGGCTGATCTCAGAAATCGATGCACTTAGTTCTTCTGACGCACTGGCAACGGTTTGAACATTGTTGGATGCCTGTTCCGCTGCGGCGGCAACCACGGTCGACTGACGACTGGTCTCCTCAGCTGTTGCCGTCATTGATGTTGCAGTTGCCTGCATTTCGGTTGCAGCAGAAGCGACGGTTTTAAGAACAGTCGACACATCGTCATCGAAGTCATTGGTCAGTTTTTCGATCAGTTTTGCACGCTCCTCCCGACGCTTTTGAGCTTCGGCTTCTTGTGCTGCGAGCTCTTCGGCCTTGATCATGTTTTCTTTGAACACCAAAACGGCTTTTGCCATTTCGCCGATTTCGTCCTTGTGATCCTGCCCCGGAATCAAGATCGTTTTATCACCATTAGCCAATGTCCGCATCGACGCGGTAATCGAAACAATAGGACGCGAAATACCGGTACCGATCAGCCATGCCGCAACCGATCCAAGAAAGATAACAACAACCACAAGCACTTCAGTTATCAAAGCACCATTCTCGATCTCGGCCGCGGCTCTTGGACCGAGCTCATCCTGCTCTGCCTTGATTAAAAGCTTGAAATCCTCCATTTCCGTGGTGATTTTCGGCCCTATCACATTCAGGGTTTCGCTCGATATCCGTTCTGTTATCACGGGGTCTTTAGCGGCAATCATATCGCGAACCCCCTTGAAATAAGAGGCAATATTCCGGGAACTACGTTCTATGGCCTCAATCTTTTCAGGCTCATCCACAAGAGAACGCAATTCCGTATTCAGCGCAGCTGTTGCCTCCAGACGCTCGATTGCATCGTCTGCCACCTCTGTCGTCGGCTCTGACTGATAAATGCGCACGGCAAGCCGTGCTTCAAGCATGTTGGCTTGTACACGGCCAGCCTGATTGGACTGCAAAGCAATCTCACGATATCTGGTAAAATTATCGTCCGCTGTGGTCAGTGAAAGGACGGCAATCACCGCCATGACAGAAAGTAACAACAAAACGATGCCAAATCCGCCAAAAACCTTTTTGGAGATTTTGATATTCTTGAGAAAATTCACTTCTGCCCCCTGATAATTTTCCATCCCGGAGCGCAAAGAAATCAAACCAGCTTGAACATTTTGACTTGATGCTCATCTTGCAGATAGTTGATTCCATTGGCATGACATGTCTCGCGGAAACAACGATGCATGCGAACTTGTACATATTTTCAGATGTAAAACGGCAGGTGGCACGACCAATGTCAGGAGACTCTCGTCAGTGACTTGGAACCGAACACGCCGTATTATTATGGGTTGAGGCAACCTAGCCTTCCGTATCTCCCCGTCTGGCGGCGATGCTGCACGAGAAGGAGAATACACTCATGCGAACGCACGAATGATGCGCCGGAAAAACATTGATTCCCACGAAACCGGATATGCAACGCCCCCTAAACGTTTGGTACTGACCTTTCGACCCGGCCCCGGAACTATATTTCAGCGAGTATCCCGATCCCAGGAACTGGAAAACAATGGAACAAATAATACCCATTTTCAAGAATAAATTGCAGGTCAAATCCCAAAAATGGATTTATTTTAAACCATTATGGCAAAAACAGAACTTCCGGGGAAGTTCTCTCACCCCTGCTGCAGATCATTTTTCAAAGGCATTGCGCGGCTGCCCTCCTCCCAAAAGGAAAGCCACATGAGCAGCAGCCTCCATCAAAGAATAAGACTGGCTCGCAAACATGTCGGCCTGAGCGCAACCGCAGCCGCAAGCATGTCGGGCCTAACCCGCAAATCCTGGGAAAGATACGAACTGGACAAAAATGAACCAAAGGCATCCTCCCTCTCCATGCTTGTGGAATTGGGAATTGACGGCACCTGGCTACTGACCGGCAAGGGCGAAATGCTGCGCGAAAGCCGCACAACGAAAGATGAAGCCACCCTACTGGATCGGGATGTCCTGCATATGGTGATTGATGAGCTTGAACAGTTTCGCAGCAAGCATCACCCAAGCTGGGACAGCGGACAACTGGCAGAAATCGTTGTCCTTGGTTATGCGATGCTACTTTCCGAAAAGACCCGGGGTAGCGAACCGAACCCCAAGAATCTTTGTTTCCTGATGAAGGCTGCACAGCTTTAAAATACGCAAACCATCACAAAAATGGGGAGAGGCAAACCTGCCACTCCCCTTTTTTCATCGCACGGCTTCAACTCTTTAAAGTCGATATGTCACACTCTGGTCGCCAATCCTGCCCGGCGGCGTTCACGCAAGGAGGCCGCTGTGGCGCGACCATCACCGGTAGGCTGGTAATAGACCGACATTTCCTTAAGCGCGGTGCGCACCTTAGTCAGAGCCGTTTCGCCATCAACCTTGAGCTCATAGGCATCAAAACCACAACGATGCATGTAAAGAATCTGGTCGCGCAGCACGTCACCAATTGCACGAAGTTCACCTTTGAAACCAAGGCGTTCGCGCAACACACGCGCATAGGAATATCCGCGCCCGTCCGTGTAGGCCGGGAAATTGATCGTGATGATCGAAAGCCGGCCCAGATCGTCTGCCAAATCTTCGGGAGCGTCGCCCGGATTGAGCTGCACGCCAAGACCACCATTTCGACCGACCAGCGTTTCGCGTTCTTCCTTAAAACGCGCAAGAGGCACGATAATGTTTTCCTCGCCCGGCGGAAGGTCGGCTTCGGCGTCAAGTGTGATCCATTCCTGATCAATCACACTGTCATTCTTAACGATCGCCATAAAGCACCTCCTTGAACGGGTCCATGCCGACACGGCGATAGGTATCGACAAAACGTTCGCCGGTTTCGCGAATGCCAAGATATTTGGTCACCAGACTTTCAATGGCATCGACGACTTCGGCTTCGGAGAAACCGGCACCGGCGATTTTGCCGATTTCGGCATTCTCGCTGGCGTCGCCACCAAGGGTGATCTGATAGAATTCCTTGCCACGTTTATCGAGGCCCAGAATGCCGATATGGCCGACATGGTGATGCCCACAGGCATTGATGCAGCCGGAAATCTTGATCTTGAGTTCGCCGATATCATGCTGGCGATCCAGATCGGAAAAGCGTTCCGAAATACGCTGCGACAGCGGGATCGAACGCGCCGTTGCCAGTGCGCAATAATCCAGCCCCGGGCAGGAAATTATGTCGGTAACATAGCCAAGGTTCGCAGTCGCCAGATTGGCATTTTTCAGTTCTGCCCAAAGCGAGAACAAATCGGCCTTTTTCACGTGCGGCAAAACCAGATTCTGTTCGTGGGTTACACGGACATCACCAAAACTGTACTGCTCCGACAGATCGGCAACCAGTTCCATCTGGGTATCGGTTGCATCGCCCGGAATACCACCAATCGGCTTCAGCGATACGTTGGCAATCGCATAACCCGGTTGCTTGTGCGCAATGACGTTCGAACGCACCCAGTTGGAGAATTCCCGGTTTTCGGCCTTACGACGTTCAAATTCGGCATCATCGTCGGAAAGGGTTTCGAATGCCGGAGGGGCGAATTGTTCGATGTAATGCGCAATTTCGGCATCATCGACGCGCAGTGATCCGTCCTTGATCTGCGCCCATTCTTCCTCGACCAGGCGCTGCATTTCCTCGACCCCAATTTCATGGACGAGGATTTTGATGCGTGCCTTGTACTTATTGTCACGACGGCCAAAACGGTTATAAACCCGCAGGATCGCCTCAAGATACGAAAACAGATCGTTCTTGCCGATAAAGTCGCGCACGGTTTTACCAACGAATGGCGTGCGACCAAGACCACCGCCCACGATAACCTCGAACCCGACCTCGCCCGCATCATTCTGATGCATGTGAAGTCCGATATCATGGACCTTTACTGCGGCACGATCATTCGGCGACCCGGTCACCGCGATTTTGAATTTGCGCGGCAGATAGGTGAATTCCGGGTGGAAGGTCGACCATTGACGGATCAGTTCGCAATAGGGCCGCGGATCTTCGATCTCGTCGGCCGCAGCACCGGCATACTGATCGGTGGTCGTGTTGCGAATGCAGTTGCCCGACGTCTGAATGGCGTGCATTTCGACCTTGGCCAGATCAAGCAGCGCATCGGGGATTTCGGCAAGCTTCGGCCAGTTATACTGGATATTCTGACGGGTCGTAAAATGGCCGTAACCCTTGTCATAGCGCCGCGCGATATAGCCAAGCTGGCGCAACTGATCGGCGCGCAGCGTGCCATAGGGAACGGCAACGCGCAGCATATAGGCGTGAAGCTGAAGATAAACACCGTTCATTAGACGCAGCGGGCGGAACTGGTCTTCGGTAATATCGCCAGAAAGACGACGTTTTACCTGTTCACGGAACTGCTCGGTACGTTCCAGCACCAGTTGGTGGTCAAAATCATCATAGCGATACATGGTGTATCCTCCTTACCCGGCCTGATAGCCGAGATCCTGCCGCACACTGGGACCTTTGGTGCGCAGAACTTCACGATATTTCGTCGGAACCAGCCCACCGTCCTGTTGTTCGACCTCGATCAGATAGGGTCCGACAATGACAGTATCGAGCTCAGGTGCACTGGCCTCTGCCAGCAAGGCGTCACCCGCCTCTTTTCCATCGGCAACACGCGACTGGTCTATGTTTTCGCTCCAACCGCCATCAGCGGTCAGAAACACCACCAGCCCGTCATCAAGCCGGTTTGCCGTGACAACTTGCAGGGACATTCGGTTCTCTCAGCCTGTAAATCTCTCTGGTTGATGTCCTGTCTGTGGACATTTTCTGCGTCAGAATTTGGATGATTATACACTATTGGTCAAGTTTTTTTGTGAAATACATATAATTACAATTTTTATTTGTAATTATTAATCACCCCTTGACCAAACCACGCATGACTTCTAGGTCAGATAACATCCTGTCTTGCCCGAAAGAATACGAACAAACCATGCCCCTTCACCTGATCAAACTTAGCGTTGGTACAGAAAGCCCTGAAACCCTGCGTCAATGGCAGGCCTATTTTGGCGGGCTTCATGGCCGGATTTACCACACCACAAGAATGACTCCGAAACGCAAGGCGGAGATTCTCGATGGCGGTTCGATCTATTGGGTGATCAAGGGGGCTATTCGTGCCCGTCAGCGTGTTCTTGATCTGGAAGAATTTATTGACGAGGAAGGCATCAAACATTGCCGTATCGTCCTTGACCCCGAACTGGTCGAAACCCGCACATGGCCCCATCGCGCATTTCAGGGCTGGCGATACCTTCCCGAAGACAAATGCCCGCCGGATGAAAAGCAGGTCGGTGGCGCAGAAACGCTTCCCGAAGACATGGCAGACGAGTTACGTGAACTTGGCCTGATCTGAATTCAGGTATCGGGATTAGGCGTAACGATTTTCAACGCTGGCTGACTTTCCTCTATATCCATGAGCGTTACAGCGACTTCATCCTTTAACCAGCGGATAAAGGCCTGCACACGCGGCCGATTCAGGTTTTCCTCGGGACAGGTCAGATAATAGGCATAGCTTGACGCAACGGTTTGCGGAAATGGCCGGACAAGCAGACCGGCTTTCAGGTCCTGCGCGGCCAGGCTAGTACGTGCCATACCAACACCATGCCCCATCAAAGCCGCCTGAATAACCATATCGCCGGAATTGAAGCGCAGCCCGCGACGCAGATCAATCCCCTTGACCCCGACCCCCTCCAGCCAGAACTGCCAATCCGCTGCACGGGGCTGTTCTATGTGCGAGGTGGCATCATGCAGTAACTGGTGCCCTGCAATATCAGCCGGTTTGTTCAACGGGGCGCTGGAGGCGAGGTAGTCAGGGCTGCAAACCGGAAACACCTCGTCGCGCATCAACAGTTCGGTATAAAGATTTGGATACCTACCACGACCGAAACGAACAGCAAGATCAATACCTTCATTGCGAAAATCAACCAATCGATCATCGGCGTGAATGCGAACATCAATATCGGGATGGGCTTCACGAAAATGCCCAAGACGTGGCACCAGCCACTTAACGGCAAAGGATTGAAGGACACTGACCGTAACAACCCCGGCTTCCTCAACCGCCCGAAGACTTTCGATTTCTCCGGCGATACGTGAAAAACCTTCGTACGTTGCACGTGCCAGACGGTCGCCTTCATCGGTCAATTGCAATCGCCGCGGCAAACGAAAGAACAATCGAAAACCCAAATATTCCTCAAGCTGGCGAATCTGCTGACTGATAGCGCCCTGGGTTACAAAAAGCTCCTCGGCCGCGCGGGTAAAATTAAGATGCCGGGCAGCCGCGTCAAATGCACGCAAGGACTGTAACGGGGGTAAACGCATTTTTGCCTCAAACCAACTCGTCATTAGATCAACTAATACTTAACCCCAGAAATACTCGTTTGTCACGCAAGACGTTTGGCGTGAATATGGCCTTCAACAATCGACACCCTCATTAGAGGAACTCAATTCAGGAGAACGACCATGGCACATTTAATTTGCCAGACGACTTCTGGCCAGAACCGTGTACACAGCCACGCCAGTAGCCTTCAGCAATTTGCCGGAAACCTGCAGCAGGGAATAAACACGGCATTGAATATTCTCGCAGATACTCTGGCCAAGCGGTCGCAACGACGTGCCCTTATGCGGCTAAGTGACAGCCAGCTTGCCGATATCGGCCTGTCGCGCAGCGACGCCGAAGCCGAATACCGGAAATCCTATCCGATTTAATCTGACAGACCGCCGACTGCGCCATGATCGAACACCGATCCGCCCCCGGATTTGATCTACCTCCTTGCGCCCCCTTTCGATCATGGCGCATTTATGCCACTGTAATTTCCCATTAAAGTTGCAGAGGCATCAACAGAATGGCGGCGAAAAAGCAAAGCACCACGACAAAGAAAGCAGAAAGCAGTGACAGTTCGATCCGCAACGCGGTGAAACACACTGCACGCAGCCGCAAGGCATCGAAACAGCATCCCGACCTTTCCAGTCTTGATAGCGAAGCACGCGACCGTTTTCTGCTGGATGCCGAAAGCATGACGATGGACCGTCTTGATGATCGTCCGACGAACAAACGCAGTGCCCATGAAACGGAATCTTCCGATGATTATCTTCCTCCGGATATCGATCTTGATCCCAGTGCTCGTGCCAAGAAGATGCACGGCAAGCAGTATCTTGAACTGATTGCACCGCTGCATATCGAACTTCTCAAGCTGCAAAACTGGGTCAAGGCCGAAAACATCAAATCCCTGGTCATTTTCGAAGGCCGCGATGCGGCTGGCAAGGGCGGCACGATCAAACGTTTTACCGAACATCTTAATCCGCGCGGTGCGCGTGTCGTCGCCCTAGGCAAACCGAACGACCGGGAAGTGACCCAATGGTATTTCCAGCGTTATGTCGAACATCTGCCGTCAGGCGGGGAAATCGTCCTGTTTGACCGGTCCTGGTATAACCGGGCGATGGTTGAACGGGTTATGGGCTTCTGCAACATGTTCGAAGTCAGCGAGTTCCTGCAATCGGTTCCTGCTCTGGAACGCATGCTGATCCGCTCCGACATTCACATGACCAAATTCTATTTTTCGGTCAGCAAAAAAGAACAGGCGCGCCGGTTTGATCAGCGCAAACAAGACCCGCTTAAACAGTGGAAGCTGAGCCCGGTTGATCTGGCATCCCAGAATCTTTGGGATGCTTATACCGAAGCCAAGACAGAGATGTTTTTCCATACCTCGACTGCCGACAGTCCGTGGATCATTGTCAAATCCGATGACAAGAAACGTGCGCGCGTCAATGCCATCCGGTATTACCTGTCCCAGTTCGAATATCCGGGAAAACGATCAGAACTTCTGACCTATGATCGCCGGATCATCCACACCGTAAGCGAGGAACTGGCACTCGACGACTGAGATATGACCGATATGTATTCCGGATCGTGGAAACATTGTCTCCGTGACATTCCCTTGCATTGACATTCGGAAGGCTGCCTCCTTTACTGGTAAGATCAATTCACGGGAGGCACGAAATGGCAAAATGTGCATTTATCGGGCTGGGCGTCATGGGCTATCCCATGGCCGGCCACCTGCAAAAGGCAGGGCACGACGTTACTGTTTTCAACCGCACCGCCGCAAAGGCAGATAAATGGGCGGGTGAATATGGCGGAAAATCCGCTCCCACCCCGGCCGAAGCTGCCAAGGGTGCAGAATTTGTTTTCATCTGCGTTGGCAATGACGACGATCTGCGCAGTGTTGTTCTGGGCGATACCGGGGCACTTGCCGGTGCGGCAAAGGGCGTTGTCATGATCGACAATACGACCGCCTCGGCCGATGTTGCGCGCGAACTTTATAATGCTGCCAAAGAGGCTGGTGTTGCATTTATTGACGCCCCGGTTTCCGGTGGGCAGGCTGGTGCCGAAAACGGCGTTCTTACCGTCATGTGTGGCGGTGATCAGGCAGCGTTTGATCGCGCAGCCCCTGTAATCGATGCTTTTGCCCGATCCTGTCAACTGATGGGCGAAAGCGGCTCCGGCCAACTGACCAAGATGGTAAACCAGATCTGTATTGCCGGTCTGGTTCAGGGCCTTTCCGAGGGCGTTAATTTCGGTCGCAAGGCCGGACTTGATATGGGCAAGGTCCTTGACGTGATTTCCAAGGGTGCGGCGGGTAGCTGGCAAATGGAAAACCGCGGCAAGACCATGGTTGAAAACAAGTTCGATTTCGGTTTTGCAGTCGACTGGATGCGCAAAGACCTTGGAATCTGCCTTGAAGAATCGAAACGCAATGGCGCGCGCCTGCCGGTAACCGCGCTTGTTGATCAATTCTATGCGCAGGTTCAGGAACGCGGCGGCAATCGCTGGGATACATCCAGCCTGATCGATCTTCTTTCACGCGGATAAACGGCTATCCCATTCTGACAAAACAAAACGCGGCCAGCAGTTGGTCGCGTTTTTGTTTTTAATAATCAAGAATGTTCTTAGAGTCCGGCCCGCAGAAGCGGCTCCACCTGATCACGATAAACAGCAAGCTGGCCATCACTGAAATAGCCAACAGCACATTCCAGAACCGTGTCACGCTGCAATTCCTTGGCCTCTCCGTCGGCTTCGGCCTCAACCGGGGTATCACTGGCCGCGGATTTCCCGATCTGCGTAACATTGATGTCGCGCTCGCAACTTGCCGCATCCATTGATGCCAGAACCTTGCGCGGGTCACGACGGAGCGGCGGCAATGCGTGCTCCAGATCGACTTCGCGTTCGAACGCCTCGGCATCCTGAAGTTTGACCTCGATATCCGGAATGACGCCGTTACCCTGAACGATATGGTTTTCCGGCGTGGTATAATAACCGGTCGTGATTTTAAGCCCACCGCCCGATGTCAGCGGCATGATGCGCTGCATCGACCCTTTGCCAAAGGACTGTTCACCAATGATAACGCCTCGACCGTTCTCGCGTAAGGCAGCTGCCATCAGTTCAGCCCCGGATGCCGAGCCGCGATCCAGCAGGATCGCCATGGGCACACCATCGAAATAATCACTGCTGTCAGCTTCATAACTGCGCAGCTTGCGTTCACCCCGTCCTTCGGTCGCGACAATCAGGCCGTCGCTCAAGAACTGATCGGCAATGTCGGCTGCACTGTCAAGCAACCCGCCCGGGTTCCTGCGCAAGTCGACAATGATCCCGCGTGGCGTCCCGATCCGGTCTTCCAGCATTTCAAGATATTCGCGTGTCTGATCAAGCGTGCTTGCGTCAAAACGCGATACCCGAACATAGGCGAGATCGTTATCAATGATTGATGCCGTCACGGACGGGACTTCGATCCGGGCACGTTTAACGGTGACGTCAAAATTTTCCTGCTTTCGCTGGATCGTTAAAGTCACCGGGTCACCAACGCGACCGCGCATCAGCCGGACAGCTTCCGCAATCGGTTCACCCTTCATATCATGACCGTCAATATGCGTAATCCGGTCGTTGGGTTGCAACCCGGCCCGGGCGGCAGGCGTATCGTCGATAGGCGAAACGATACGGATCAATTTATCTTCGTCCTGCGAAATAACGATACCGACACCGGCAAAGCTGCCTTCCGTACTTTCCTGCAGACGGCGAAACATTTCATCGGTCATATAGGCGCTGTGCGGATCAAGGTCATGCAGGCTTTCATCCAGCACCGCGCCGACAATCCCACTGGGTGTGTGATCTTCGGTTTCAAGGTCGGGCAAACTTGCAATTGCCCTTTTAACGAACGCCGACCGATCAATATTTTCGACATAGGTATCCGAGAGAACCTCAACCGCTTCTACAAACAGCTTGTCTGCACGATCATACTGATCGCTGGTGGCGCCGCTATCAGCGACATAATCGCGATAAGCATCCAGAAACTGCTGTTCATCATCGCTTGGCCAAACCGGACCGGCACATGCCACCAATCTTGTTCCGGCAAATGAAATCACCACCGCAAGCAAAATCGGTAATATTCCTTTGCGCAGCACCGCCATACTCCTGTGTTTTTTCGTTCTTTCGGACCTTGTCCGGATCGTCAGAGGGGCAGTTTAGCCCGCCAGAACCCGAATGGCGACCCCGCAACATCGTCTTAATTTGATTTATATCGGAACGAATGTGCATTTTCGCCAGTACCGCAGCGCATCCCGTCCTGATACGCGACGAATGTCTGACAAGAATTTGGCGGTTCCGCGGTGAAACAGACTCGATATTCCCGGTTCATCCGATTATGCTGTAACGGAAGAACGACGCCCCGTAACGAGGGCGATACTGAGCGGGCGCCTCACAATTCAGGGAGACGCTTTTTTCCATGAGCGATTTTACGCCACCAATCCATGATCTGCGGTTTCTGATCCATGAAGTGATCGGCTTGCAAGCCGTTTCAGATATGCCGTGCTTTGCCGAAACCACTCCTGATCTTGTAGATGCGATCCTCGAAGAGGCAGGCAAGCTTGCCGCAAATATTCTGGCGCCGTTAAACCGTGTCGGCGATCTCGAAGGGGCGGTACTTCAGGCTGACGGCACGGTGCGCACGCCGACGGGATGGAAAGATGCCTATGACAAGTTCTGCGAGGGTGGTTGGCAAGGTATCAGCGCCCCGGAATCCGAGGGCGGTATGGGCCTTCCCCTCCTGCTGGGTGCTGCCGTCGGAGAACTTTGGCATTCATCGAATATGGCGTTTGCGCTTTGCCCGATGCTGACGGCAGGCGCGATAGAGCTTCTGGCCACACACGGGTCTGACGCACAGCGCGAACTTTATCTTTCGCGCATGGTCAGCGGTGAATGGACCGGCACCATGAATCTGACCGAACCGCAGGCAGGGTCCGATCTTTCAAAAGTGCGCAGCGTAGCTGTTCCCGTAGATGATGGCTCTTACCGTATTACCGGGCAAAAGATTTTCATCACCTATGGTGATCACGAGATGACAGACAATATCGTTCATCTTGTGCTGGCGCGAACACCGAATGCACCTGATGGGGTTAAAGGAATTTCGCTTTTCATCGTGCCGAAATTCCTTGCGAAGGAAGATGGGACGATAGGCGCACGCAACGATGTAAAATGCGTATCCCTCGAACACAAGCTCGGCATTCATGGCAGCCCGACGGCCGTCCTTTCATTTGGTGATCAGGGCGGTGCCACCGGCTATCTTGTCGGTAAGGAAGGCCAAGGCTTGGCCTGCATGTTCACCATGATGAACAATGCCCGCCTTGCCGTTGGCCAACAGGGTGTTGCAATCTCAGAAAGGGCTTATCAGCAGGCCGTATCTTATGCGCAAGATCGCAAACAGGGTAAGTCACCCGTTACCGGGCACGATGATAGCATTGTTCATCATGGTGATGTGCAGCGCATGCTGATCCAAATGAGGGCAACGACAGAAGCCGCCCGTTCGCTTTCGCTTTATGCGGCTCTCCAGCTTGACATTGCCCATCACCATAGGGATTTGGGTACCCGCAAAACTGCGCAGGCACGTGCAGATCTGTTGATACCGATGGTAAAGGGTTGGTCAACCGATCTGGGGGTGGAGAATGCCTCTCTCGGTATTCAGGTTCATGGTGGCATGGGCTTCATTGAAGAAACAGGTGCCGCCCAACACCTTCGCGATGCCCGCATTGCTCCGATCTATGAAGGAACCAATGGTATTCAGGCTCTTGACCTGATCGGCCGGAAGCTCCTGCGTGACAAAGGGGAAGCGATGCAAGCGCTTGTTGCAGATATGCGCAAAACCATTTCCGCAGCACGCGGAACTAGGGAGGTGATCAAAGCCGGAAAAATGCTTGAAGCTGCACTGAACCAACTTGAAGAAACCACAGCGGACATCCTTGATCGATGCGAAAATGCCCCGGCCCTCTCACAGGCGTTGGCATCTCCCTATCTTCGGCAGGCTTCGATTTGTGTTGCAGGCTGGCTGATGTTCCGCTCACTCCTGAAAATTGCCGACAGCGGATTGGATAACGGGTTCACCAAGACCAAACGCCTGAGTTGCAATTTCTTTCTTGGGCAGATCCTCCCGGAGGTCGACTTCATGGCAAGACAGATAACCAATACCGAAAATGATCTGTTGCACGAAACGGCGCCATTATTCTGACACAGCTTTGCCGTTGTAATCCCGTCATGCCTTCGGGGCTTCAAATGCCCCGAAGGCATGTGTTTTCGCCTTTTACGACAATCGGTTGCAATATAATTCACCGCAGCCACCCCACCACGCCACGACACAGTGCAATTGCCGGGATTTATCCCTAATTTCTTGTTTCGGTTTTTGAACGCTTCTCTATAATCCGGCCAATGAATCGTTTAACCCGATATATGCTGAAGCAGCAGTTTATCATGATGGTGTTCGTGACACTTGGCTTGCTATGTGTCATCTGGCTGTCGCAGAGCCTGCGTTTCATTGAAATGATTGTAAACCGGGGCCTCTCAGTCTCGGTCTTTTTGCAATTGACGTCTTTGCTGCTTCCCAGTTTTTTGGCAATTATTTTACCTATTTCGCTCTTTTTCGTTGTTGTTTTTACCTACAACAAACTTATTCAGGACCGCGAACTGATCGTGATGCGTTCTGCCGGGTTAAGCCAGTGGGCTCTGGCGAAACCGACACTCATACTGGCATTGCTGACTGCCGCCTTTGGTTACTTCCTGACACTGTTTTATCTGCCCTACAGCTATCAGCATTTCAAGGAACTGCAATTTTCCATTCGCAATGATTTCTCGTCAGTGTTGCTGCAGGAAGGCAGTTTTACCGACCTTGACGGTTTGACCGTCTACATTCGGGAAGTCGGGCAGGACAACGAACTGCTTGGAATTTTGGTTCACGACTCAAGAAATCCTGCTGCACAAGCAACAATGATGGCCAAGAATGGAGCGCTTGTAAGAACCGAAAACGGCCCGAGGATCGTGTTGCTTGACGGAAACCGGCAGGAAGTCAACACCAAGGACGGTACGATGTCGATCCTCTATTTCGACCGTTATGCTGTTGATATTGCCCACGACACAGAAGATCCCGCCTTGCGATATCGGGAAGCGCGTGAAAGAAGCGTAGCCAACCTTCTGACAGCAATGCCGCCAGATATTTATCAGAATGACCTAGGTCCGTTCCGTGCTGAGGGACATGACCGGTTAATTTCGCCATTATACGCAATCGGTTTCGCAAGCATTGCGCTTGCGGTTCTGGTTTCAAGCAGTTTCTCCCGTCGGGGTCAGACGGGTCGACTGCTGCTGGCGATTGCTGTCATGATTGTTTTTCAGGTTATCGGCATTGCCATGAAAAACCTTGCAGCAAAGAATCCGGACCTCGTGCCGCTCATGTATCTAAATGCAATTCTTCCGATCATCGGGGGCCTTTACTGGACATTCCGCGGGCCGCAAATCCAGGCGAAGGCAGCGAACCGTGACGAGGTTACCGCATGAGGATATCCCCAACGCTGACTTTGTATTTCGGCAAACATGTCCTGATTTCCATTCTCGGGATTCTTGCTCTTTTGATCGGTTTGATCCTTATTGGCGATACCATCGAATTGTTACGCAGAGCAGGCGGAAAACCCGATGCCACGGTTGGTATTGTTTTCCAGATGGCCACTAGCAGAATTCCTTTCATGACAGAAAAGGTCCTGCCTTTTGCCGTCTTGTTCGGATCGATGTTTTCGTTCTGGAAGCTGACCGGCAATCAGGAACTTGTTGTGACACGTGCAGCAGGTGTATCCGCATGGCAATTTCTGCTGCCGCCAATCATGTGCGCGATCTTGCTTGGCTCCATTCAGGTCATGGCCCTCAATCCGCTATCCTCAATATTGCTGCAACGTTACGAAACACTTGAGGCACGTTACCTTCAGGGTAACAGCAGCATCATGAACCTGTCTTCAAGCGGGTTATGGTTACGTCAGGGCACACAGGATGGTCAGGCGGTGATCTATGCACGTGAAGTACGTGGTCAGGCAACAGATCGGGTAGACCTGCGTAATGTCACCGTCTTCCGGTTCGAGAATGCGGATGATTTCACGACCCGAATTGATGCCCGGCGTGCGGTGCTTGAGCCCGGTACCTGGCATTTCTATGATGCATGGACGTTTCATCCCGGACAGGTCAGTGAGTTCTCATCCGAATTGATGTTACCCACCAACCTGACAGTCCGAAAAATTCAGGACAGTTTTGCGTCACCGGAAACGATGTCGTTTTGGGATTTAAGGCCGTTTATCAATCTTCTGGAACGGGCCGGTTTCAACGCAACCCGACATCGCATCCATTTTCACAGCTTGCTGTCACGTCCTTTGCTATTGTGCGCCATGGTACTGATTGCGGCTGCATTCTGCCTTAAATTTTCTCGACGACGCCGTGCATCTCTTGTTATCGGTGGTGGTGTTGCAACCGGTTTCATTCTTTACTTTTGTACCGATGTCATTTCAGCACTTGGCGTTTCAGGCGGAATCCCGCCTGTTCTGTCAGCTTGGGCACCTGCAGGTATATCTTTGCTATTGGGAGTTTCGACCTTGCTGCATCTGGAGGATGGCTAGCTGAATGGCGTGTACTGGGGGAATGATAAAAAGACTGGCAACGAAGACAATACTTGGCTGTGCATTTGCACTTGCGGGGGCGTATCCGATTGCAGCCAAAGCCCAACAAGCTGGTAATGTGGCAACCGAAACTGAAGAACAATCGAAGATTTTGTTCAGTGCCGACGAGGTTGACTATAACCGGGAACTGCAAACGGTAACCGCACGCGGAAATGTTGAAATCTCCCGTGACGGGCGAATTTTGCTTGCCGATACGGTCAGCTACGACAGATCGCAGGATGTGCTTACCGCTTCTGGCAATGTCAGCATTACCGAACCCTCTGGCGAAGTAACATTTGCAAGCTATGTCGAACTTACGGGGGACTTCAAGGAAGGCATTGTTGAAGACATTTATGTTCTTCTTGATGAAAACACCCGCATTGCAGGTACTGGTGCCCGACGCAGCGGCGGAAACTTTACGGAAATTGCCAAGGCGGTTTATTCTCCCTGCAAGGTTTGCGAAGATGATCCTGAAACGCCCCCCCTGTGGCGGATCAAAGCAGCGCGTGTCCTTCATGATGCCAACGCAAAAACGGTTGAATACAAAGACGCGCGGCTGGAATTTGCGGGGGTCCCGGTTTTTTACTCGCCGTATTTCCAGCATCCGGATCCGACCGTAAAAAGGCAATCTGGCCTGTTGGCACCGTCCTTTGGCAATACAAGCTATGTCGGCTCATTCTTCGAATTGCCCTATTACTGGGCAATTGATCAAAGCAAAGACCTTACACTTCGCCCAATTTACACAACAGACGAAGGACCGGTTCTCGCAAGTGAATACCGGCAGCGCTTTGACAGCGGTGAAATGGACGTCGTCAGCAGCGTTACCAGCGACAGCAATGACGACTGGCAAGGCCATATTGATGCCGAGGGACGCTTTGACATAGACGAGACCTGGCGTTGGGGCTTCGATGCCGAACAGGCATCAGAAAAAACTTATATGAACCGATATGGTTTTGGATCGCCGTCTGTTCTGACCTCAAACCTGTTTACAGAAGGATTTCGAGGTTCAAGTTATAGCCGTGTTGACGGTTATTATTTTCAAGGTCTAAGAGGCCGTGATGATCGTGACACGACTCCGATCATTTTACCTCACGCGCAATTTCACGGACAATCAGCCCCGGCAAAGTACGGCAGTTACACAACTCTCGATCTGGATGCCCTGTCTCTTACCCGAGAAGAAGGAACGGATTCCCATCGTCTCTCAGCCAAGGCAGGATGGGCTCTACCCTATATTGGGACATTGGGAGACGTGACGAAACTGTCTATGTCGGTTCGTACGGATAATTACATGGTCTCGGATGTATCCCGGGATGGACAACAAAATTACAGCGGATATGCAGGGCGCATTCTTCCTTTAGCTGCTGTCGACTGGAATATGCCGTTTGTCAACAATCAGGGCCCTTACCACCATATCGTCAAACCGATGGTCATGGCGGCGTGGTCACCGAATGGTGGCAATCCGGACGAGATTCCAAACGAAGACTCCCAATCCTTTGAATTCGACGACATCAACATTTTCTCTCACGACAGATATAGCGGCCTTGACCGCGCCGAAGACGGGTTCAGGACCAGTTATGGACTTGAATGGGGAATTTATGGCGAGGAAGGCGGTTACACCAGTGCCATGTTCGGACAAAGCTATCGTGCCAACAAAGGTGATACTTTTGCCGAAGGATCGGGTTTGGAAGATCACCTGTCTGATTATGTTGGTCGGGTAACTGTTGCGCCTAACAAATACGTCGACTTAACTTACCGCTACCGGCTCGATAACGAGGATTTCTCTACACGCCGCAACCAGGTATCCGCAGGCGTTGGGAGCAAAGAAACTTTGCGTCTTAATCTGGATTATGTTCACTTTGCCGAAGATGGTACCACGGATGAGTTCGGGCAACGTGAAGAGGTTTATTTCCGAGCCGAACGTCAGTTCAGCGAATTCTGGTCGGGCACAGTATATAGTCGCTACGACCTTGATCAGAACGACCCGCTTGAATATGGCTTCGGGTTCGCTTACGAAGATGAATGCTTCATCTTTGACGGGCGTGTTAGAAGAACCTTCTACGAAGATCAGGATCTCGGTCAGTCGGATGAGTTTATCTTCCGCTTGGTATTCAAAACGCTTGGCGAATTTGCATCAGCAGCCGGATTATAAGGCAGTATGACTTTGCGTATCACTAGAATCTCACTTCTCGTTGCATCACTTGTCGTTGTGGCTTTTGGGTTAAACCCGATCTCTTCGGCGAAGGCCCAAAGCACGATTGGCGTCGCAGCTGTAGTTAATGATGCTCCGATTTCAGTGGTTGATCTGTTGGAACGTATCAAACTCGTCGCGGCATCTTCCAATATCCCGATGAGCCCCCAGCGAAGTCAGGAAATGGCACCGCAGATTTTGCAGCAGCTGATCAATGAAAAACTGCAGTTGCAGGAAGCAGAACGTCGCGGCTTCGAGGTTACCGAAGAGGATATTGATCGCGCAAAGGGTCTGATCGAGCAGAATTCCGGCTTACCATCCGGGGGGCTCGACCGCTTTCTGGCCCAAAACGGGATTGCACCGGAAACAATAAGAAACCAGATACGTCCACAGATCGGCTGGCAAAAGCTTTTGGGCTCCATGCGTCGCGAAGTCCAGATTTCCGATACCGAAATCGATGACAATCTGGAACGCATTCGCAGCAACCAAGGTAAGCCGCGCAATAACGTTCAGGAAATATTCCTGCCTGTCGACAATCCCCAGGACGAAACCAAGGTCTACCAGAATGCCCGGGAAGTGATACGGTCTCTGGAACAGGGAGCAAACTTTGGCGGACTGGCAAGGCAATTCTCGGCAAGTTCCAGCGCTGCCAATGGCGGCAATCTTGGTTGGCTCTATTCTGGTGAAATGGCAGGAGAATTGCAGCAAGCCGTCAATCAGATGCAGCCCGGTGATATCAGCGCTCCGATCAGAACCATACGCGGATATTACATTCTGAAACTTCTTGATCGTCGTCGCGGGGATGCCAATGCCCTGACTGACGTCCGGCTTGATCTCTATCAACTGTTTGTTCCGATTGCAGCGAATACCCCGCAAGAAGAAGCGAACACCAAACTCGGGATTCTGCAAAACGCCAAACAGTCTGCCGACAGCTGCCAGTCGCTGGCAAATGTCGCTGTCGATCTGGGGTCGGAAATGAGCGGCAAGACCGAGGGCATCTCGCCAAATGATCTGGCCGGTCCGGTAAGAAATGCCGTTGCCAATCTGAACAAGGGACAGATTTCCGATATCATTCAGGTGGACGGCGGCGCACTTCTGGTTATGGTTTGTGACAAAACCGAAGAAAGCTCGCTTCCTGACCGTGAAAGCATTCGCGAGCGGCTTGAAATGGAACGCCTTGAAATTCTGGCACGCCGCAAGTTGCGTGAATTGCGCCGTACCGCGTTTATCGACATCCGGATTTGATCCGGAAAGGACGCAAAACCGTGAACGATATCAGGCCGATTGCAATGACCATTGGCGAACCGGGCGGTATCGGCCCGGAACTTGCCATCAAGGCTTGGCACGCGCGTACAGAACAGAACTTGCCAACATTTTGCGTCGTGAGCCCCAAGTCGATTATTGATAAAATCGTCGATGTTCTCGGTCTGAAAACCCCGGTTAAGGCGATAGACGACATCAATCAGGCGACACTTTTCTTTGATAACGCTCTTCCGGTTCTTGAAATTTCAGGAAACGCCGATGGAGCAAAACTTGGCATGGCATCAAGCACCACAGCGTCCATAGTCATCGACAGCATTACCAAGGCCGTCGAACTAACGCGCTCGGGGAAGGCAAGTGCCGTCGTCACTAATCCGATCCAGAAAAGTGCTCTGTATCAGGCCGGTTTCAAACATCCCGGCCATACCGAATTTCTGGCCGAACTTGCTGGTTCCGGTAGCGTTCCGGTGATGATGCTGGCTAACAGCCAGTTGCGCGTCGTACCAATGACCATTCACATCGCCTTGGCCGAAGTGCCAAAGCACCTGACCGAAACCATGATCAAGCAATTGGTCCGAATTACTGCGCAGGCACTACAACGCGATTTCGGCCTGCCGAAACCACGCCTAGCCATTGCCGGGTTAAACCCGCATGCCGGTGAAGACGGATCAATGGGCAGCGAGGAAATTACGATCATGCGCCCGGCAATAAAAGCACTGCAAGAGGAAGGCTTTGATGTCATAGGCCCCCTGCCCGCCGATACCATGTTTCATGCCGAAGCACGTGCGCATTATGACGTCGCTCTTTGCCCCTATCATGATCAGGCGCTGATTCCGGTCAAAACCCTTGATTTCCATGGCGGTGTAAATGTCACACTCGGATTGCCCTTTATAAGGACCTCCCCGGACCACGGCACAGCACTCGACATCGCCGGTAAAGGCATTGCACGCCCCGACAGTCTGATTGCCGCCATCCGGATGGCAGCCGATATGGCACGCAAACGTGCCGCACAACATCCCTCTCAGGGAGCCTGACACAGTGTCAGACCAGAACAAAGACACAGGCAATCTTGCCAATGACGGATTACCTCCTTTGCGCGAAATTATCGCGATACATGACCTGTCGGCGCAAAAGAAATTTGGCCAGAACTTTCTGTTTGATCTGAACCTAACGGGGCGTATTGCGCGGGCAGCGGCGCCACTTGATGATGCCACGGTGATCGAAATCGGCCCTGGCCCGGGCGGCCTTACCCGTGCGCTTCTATATAACGGCGCAAAGAACCTGACCGTGATCGAACGCGATCCCCGATGCCAGCCGGTGCTTGAGCAAATAAGCAATCATTACCCCGGTGTCCTGCATGTTATTGATGGCGATGCACTGGAAGTTGATGTCACGTCACTTGGCCCCGCCCCGCGCAAAATTGTCGCCAACCTGCCCTACAATATTGGCACGCAGCTATTGCTGGGCTGGTTGATGCAGATAGATCAGTTCGCAAGCCTGACGCTAATGTTCCAGAAAGAGGTTGCCGAACGCGTTGTCGCCTCTCCCAAAAGCAAGGCATATGGTCGTCTGTCGGTGCTGTGCCAGTATCTGTGTGATTGCCATATACTGTTTGACGTCCATCGCAGTGCCTTCACCCCGCCCCCCAAGGTGACATCAGCCGTGGTTCAGCTACGTCCCAAATCAGATCGCGGCACAGACGTAAACCTTAAAAGTCTTGGTAAAATCACCCAAGCCGCTTTTGGTCAGCGTCGCAAAATGCTGCGTGCCAGCCTGAAAACGCTGAATATTGATGTTGGCCTATTGCTGGAGCGTTCCGAAATTTCGGAAACATCACGGGCAGAAGAATTGAGTGTCGCTGATTTTGTCCGACTGACACGGGTCCATGACGAAATGACCGCCTGAAAAGGCGACCATTCCACATCCATCAATCCGTCAGAAGCTTCTTCACAAAGCCCGGTAATTGCGATTGCCGTTCGCGCTTCACACGCTCTGCCCCAATGATATGCTCAACATCGGCAAGACAGCGTTCCAGATCATCGTTGATCAGAACATAGTCAAATTCTTCCCAATGGCTGATTTCGGCCCCGGCTTTCGCCATACGCTTCATGATCACATCATCGGCATCTTGCCCGCGATCACGCAGACGACGTTCGAGTTCGGCCGAGGATGGCGGCAAAATGAAGACGGAAACGACATCATCCCCACCCTTCTCGCGTATTTGCCGCGCCCCCTGCCAATCAATATCGAACAGAACGTCGTGCCCTTCCGAAAGTGCCTTTTCGACCGGACCGCTTGGCGTACCATAATAATTGCCAAACACTTCTGCCCATTCAAGCAACTCGTCATCGGCAATCATATGCTTGAAGGCATCAACGGATTTGAAGAAGTAGTGTATCCCCTCTTCCTCGCCCGGGCGCGCTGCGCGTGTTGTTGCTGAAACCGAAAGCGAAATCTGGCTGTCCTTTTCCAAAATCTGGCGTGTGATTGTTGTCTTCCCTGCCCCTGAAGGGGCACAGAATACCAGCATCACACCACGACGTTTTACCTGATCCGTCATCGGCTTGTCCTTATTCAACGTTTTGAACCTGCTCGCGCAGTTGATCGATAATGACCTTAAGCTCCATACCGCAATTGGTCAGTTCGATATCGTTCGCCTTGGAACACAGCGTATTGGCCTCACGATTGAACTCCTGACACTGAAAATCGAGCTTGCGGCCAATCGCCCCGCCTTTCTTGATCATGTCACGTGCCGCGGCAATATGCGCTTTCAGTCGGTCAATTTCTTCGCGAACGTCGGCCTTCGTCGCCAGAAGTGCTGCTTCCTGATGAAGACGTTCAGGATCGAATTTGCCGGTTTCCATCAGTTCATCAATCTGACGCTTGAGCTTCGCCTTTATGGCATCACTTCTCACCGATGCGCAGCTTTCTGCCTGTAAAACGGTTTCCTCGATACGGTCGATATGTCCGCGCAACATTTCGTCAAGCTTCGCCCCTTCTTCTGCACGGTGGGCCGCCATCTGATCAAGCGCCTCGGTAAAACTTTTAAGGATCGCAGCATCAAGTGCTTCACGACTGTCGTCATCTTCCTGACGCTCGACCGTTTCAAGAACACCGCGCACATTCATCAGATCGGCAATGGTGCCTGCCGAAAGGCTGCTGTCGCGATCGAATTCTTCGGCCAGTGCGACCAGTTCCGCAAGCAGGTCCCGGTTAATGCGGTAGGCACTCGTTTCACCCGGACGAACGACAGTCAACGTCACGCCCATATTTCCACGTTTAAACCGCTTCGATACGGCATCGCGTATCGCCGGTTCAAGACGTTCGAAACCGCCATTCAGGCGCGTACGCACATCCAGCCCCTTGCCATTGACGCTGCGCAACTCCCAGGTCCAGCCAAAGCCTTCTGCAGCACCATCGGTGCGCGCGAACCCGGTCATGCTTGATACGGTCATGTTCTTATCCAGTCTGATTTATCGGTTGGCCGTTTATAACGTTTGTACCCCGAGGCGCCAAGGTATTGTCGCAACCACTGTACAATGTAAAGACAGACTGTACTTGTCCCCTTTTCATAATGCTGCCCTAATGCTGTCCCATGTTCCGGCCAAACAATCCGGAACACGTCCAACAGGATCACGAGCAACCATGTCACTACAATACCACGCCATCCTGATTACCGGTGCCAGCTCGGGCATCGGTGCTGCCCTTGCCCGTCACTATGCCCGCACCGGTGTCACCCTGTTTATCAGTGGTCGGGACCAGACACGTTTGAAACTGGTCGAAAATGAATGCCGTGCAGCCGGTGCCAATGTATTCGCCGATGTGCTTGATGTGACCGAGCGCGAAACAATGGCGGAATATGTCACCAAGTGCGATCAGATCACACCGCTGAGCCTGATTGTCGCCAATGCCGGTATTTCTGCCGGAACCGGCAGCGAAGGCGAAGACCCCGATCAGGTACGTGATATTTTTGCAACCAATGTTGCGGGTGTTCTCAACACGATTGATCCTGCCATCGCCCTCATGTCCGCACGTGGGCACGGCCAGATCGCACTGGTTTCGTCACAGGCATCATGGCGGGGGTTGCCCTCCGCCCCGGCCTACTGCGCAAGCAAGGCAGCCGTTCGAACCTATGGCGAAGGATTGCGCGGGGCCCTCGCCCCGTTCGGGATCAAAGTCAATGTGATCTGTCCGGGCTTTGTGAAAAGCCGGATTACCGATGCCAACGATTTCCCGATGCCGTTTTTCATGCAGGCTGATAAGGCTGCAATCAAGATTGACAAAGGGCTCTCGAAGAACAAGGGAATGATCGCATTCCCCTGGCAAATGAATATCCTGATCGGTGTTTTGAAGATGGTGCCGCAATCACTGCTCGACATAGCCGCATCTCGCATTCCGCGCAAGGCTTCGAAAAGTGAATCCAGCCAAAGACTGGGATCATCCTCCGAACATGCGCATCCCCATCAGTAGCAGGGGACTATGACCAAGTTCCTTTATTGGCTGTCCTGGATTCGACGCCACCGCGCAACATTGCGGTTATGCTCGTCCAAAGTTCTGGCAAAGGCATGACCGCCTGTACCATCGGCAACGAAATACACCTCGTCTGTTTCGGCGGGGTGCAAAACCGCATAAATAGCATCCCGACCGGGATTGGTAATCGGCCCGGGCGGTAATCCCGATGAAACATAGGTGTTATAGGGGCTGTCAAATTTGAGATCGGCACGAGTCAATGCACGATCAAGCGGCTCTTGCGGACTGACCGCGTAGGCGACTGTCGGGTCGGATTGCAACCGCATATTCATCCGTAGCCGATTGATGAACACACCGGCTACGCGCGGTCGTTCGGCGGCTACCCCGGTTTCCCGTTCCACGATAGAAGCCAGAATGACAGCCTGTTCGATTGAATCAAATGGCAGGTTTTCCTGTCGTCCGGACCACAATTGTGTCACCAGTTCATCATGGGCAGCAGCCATTCGGTCAATGATGCTTTGTTTGGTATCGCCAAACGAGAATTGATAGGTTTCAGGCAATAACATGCCATCAGGCGGTATGTTGGAAATTTCCCCCGCCAGACCATCGACCAGATTGATACGATTGACAATCTCGCTCGACCGAAGGCCTTCGGGGATGGTTACAAACCGCTTAACCGTCTCGCCGGCAGCAAGGATTTCAGCCGCCTGTTTCGGGCTGACACGTGCCGGAAAATGATATTCACCGGCGCGCAATGCACGATCCAGCCCGGCCATACGCACGCCAAACAGAAACACAAGCGGTTCCTGAATGATGTTTTCACGCCGGAAGATGTCTGCAATCCCGCGAACACCTGTGCCCTGCGGAATAACAATATCACTGCCCTGAGCCAGTTTGCTGGGCGAGGTATATTGCACATAAACATACACCGCCGCCCCACCAATGGTGAGAGCGGCGGTGATGCACAAAAAGCCAAGCACAAACAGAAAACGCTTCAAGGGGTTTCCCTCTGTCAGGTTAGATCTGCTGTCTTAAACGCCTTTAAAGACCAGCGAAGCGTTGGTGCCGCCAAAGCCAAACGAGTTCGACAGGGCAACATTGACCTTACGCTGCTTGGCTTCAAGCGGCACCAGATCCATGCCCTTGCATGCATCGGACGGATTTCGCAGGTTCAGAGTCGGAGCAACTACACCTTCGTGGATTGCAAGGATCGAGAACACAGCTTCAATCGCACCAGCCGCACCCAACAGGTGACCGGTTGCCGATTTGGTCGAAGACATCGAAAGCTTAGATGCATGATCACCAAACAGGCGCTTCACCGCTCCCAGTTCGATTTCATCACCCAGTGGAGTCGACGTACCATGTGCATTCACATAGTCGACGTCTTCGGGATTGATGCCCGCATTGCGAAGCGCATTGCGCATCGAACGGAAACCGCCATTACCATCCTCGGCTGGTGCCGTGATGTGATAGGCGTCGCCCGACATGCCATAACCGGCGACTTCGGCGTAAATTCTCGCACCGCGCGCCTTGGCATGCTCATATTCCTCAAGAACAACACAGCCTGCACCCTCGCCCATGACGAAACCGTCACGGCCCTGATCCCAAGGACGCGATGCTTCGGTCGGAGTGTCATTATAACTGGTGGACAATGCCCGTGCAGCAGCAAAGCCTGCCATGCCCAGCCGACAAACTGCCGCCTCGGCGCCACCGGCAACCATCACATCGGCATCGCCCAGCATGATCATGCGCGATGCATCGCCAATAGCGTGCGCACCGGTTGAGCATGCGGTAACGACAGCATGGTTGGGGCCTTTAAGGCCATGTTTGATCGAAACCTGACCGGAAACCAGATTGATCAGGCAGGACGGAATGAAGAATGGGCTGACACGGCGGGTTTTGCCGTTATTCACCAGTTCTGTGGCTTCGGAGATCTTTGGCAGACCACCAATACCCGAACCAATCAAAACACCTGTATTTTCCTGATCTTCATCAGTTTCGGGCTTCCAGCCGGAATCGGCCAGTGCTTGATCGGCAGCCGCAATACCATAGACGATGAAATCGTCCATTTTTTTCATGTCTTTGATCGAGACATGATCTTCCGCGTTGAAAAGTCCTTCATCCACACCGCGCGGCACAAGGCCTGCAATCTTGGCCGGGATATCGGACACATCGAAAGTATCGATGCTTTTGATTCCGGATTGGCCGTCCAGCAGTTTCTGCCAGGTGTTCTGTGCGCCGCTGGCAAGCGGAGTAACAGCACCAATACCGGTAACAACTACGCGTCTCATCCCGCATACGCCTTTATTTTATGAATACAGCAAAGACGAAAAGGGCGCCCGAGGATGCCTCTGGCGCCCATGTCTCACGGCAAGATTAGCCGTTCGCCTTTTCGATGAAGTCGATCGCGTCTTTAACGGTCAGAATTTTTTCTGCTGCGTCATCAGGAATTTCGCAACCGAATTCTTCTTCAAACGCCATGACCAGCTCGACAGTGTCCAGGCTGTCGGCGCCCAGATCGTCGATGAAGCTTGCGTTTTCGGTGACCTTGTCTTCCTCGACACCGAGGTGCTCGACAACGATCTTCTTCACGCGATCTGCGACATCACTCATAGCTCAAATCCTTCAATAGGTTTTCTGTCAGTTGGTTTTGGTTGGTTCTTCGCGCCTTCCCCCTATTGAAGGAATTTGCGAGGACCGGAATCCGACAACCGCAATTGCCGGTTTCGTGATTTTCTATAGCGGCCTCTTTTAAACAGAAAAGCAAGCAACCCGCAACGGGTTAAATCATCGCCATTCCGCCATTCACATGCAAGGTCTGCCCGGTAACATAAGCAGCTTCGTCGCTTGCCAGATACAGAACAGCTGCTGCGATCTCTTTGCTTTCTCCCATGCGCCCGGCCGGAATATTGGTCAGAAGCTTGTCTTTCTGCCCGTCGTCAAGCTCGTCGGTCATCGCCGTGGTAATGAAACCCGGTGCAACACAGTTAACAGTAATTCCGCGCGATGCAACTTCCTGTGCCAAGGATTTTGACCATCCGATCATCCCGGCTTTCGCCGCCGAATAGTTGGTCTGGCCCGGATTCCCTGTCACACCAACAATCGAGGTGATGTTGATGATACGGCCATGACGGCGCTTCATCATCCCGCGCAACGAATTGCGTGCAAGCTTGAAGGCCGCCGTCAGGTTCACATCAAGGACCGCCTGCCAGTCTTCGTCTTTCAAGCGCATCGCAAGCTGATCACGGGTAATACCGGCATTATTGACCAGAATGTCAAGCTGCCCGCCAAGGGCCTCTTCGGCATCCTTGATCAGACTGGCAACCGATTCAGGGTCAGAAAGGTTACCCGGAACTACAACAGCATTTTCACCAATTTCCGCGGCAACAGCCTGAAGGCGTTCTGCACGCGTGCCCGAAAGAGCAACCTTTGCACCGGCTGCAGCCAGAATTTTGGCAATTTCACCACCAATGCCGCCGGTCGCGCCTGTCACGAGTGCGGTTTTGCCTGCAAGATCAAACATCAATCTATCCCTTTGGGTTCGTCTGTTTCGGGCTGCTATCAAAGCGCGCCGAGGAAGCTTTCAATGTCGGCCGGGCCATTAACGGCCGAACCGCTAAGATCACGGTCGATACGGCGAACCATACCACTCAAAACTTTACCTGAGCCCAGCTCCACCAGATCGGTGACACCCTGCTCTTTCATATAAAGAACAGACTCACGCCAGCGCACGGTTCCGCAAACCTGCTCCACAAGGAGTTTACGAATGGTTTCCGGATCAGCAGTTTTTTCGGCAATCACGTTTGCAACAACCGGCTTCCCCGGTGCGTTCATCGCAACAGATGCCAGCGCTTCGGCCATACGATCCGCAGCAGGCTGCATTAACGGGCAATGGAACGGTGCAGATACCGGAAGCAAAACGGCACGCTTGGCACCTTTTTCCTTGGCAATCTCAATCGCACGTTCAACAGCCGCTTTATGACCAGAAACAACGACCTGCCCGTCGGCATTGTCATTTGCAGCGGTGCAGACATCCCCTTGGGCAGCTTCTTCGGCAACCGCAACGGCCTCGACATAGTTAAGCCCCAGAAGGGCAGCCATCGCGCCAACCCCGACCGGAACGGCTGCCTGCATCGCCTGCCCGCGAATTTTAAGAAGGCGGGCCGCATCTGCAATGGCAAAGGTACCGGCAGCAGCAAGGGCGGAATATTCACCCAGCGAATGCCCGGCAACCAGATCACACTTATCGGTCAGTTTGAAACCACCTTCGGCCTCCAGAACGCGGGTAACCGCAAGGCTGACCGCCATTAGTGCCGGCTGAGCATTTTCAGTCAGCGTCAATTCGTTTTCAGGGCCTTCGAACATCAGGGTGCTGAGTTTTTGCGAAAGCGCATCATCAACTTCCTGGAAAACTTCGCGAGCAACCGGAAATGCGTCTGCCAGTTCCTTGCCCATACCTACCGCTTGCGACCCCTGACCGGGGAAAACGAATGCGCGTGTCATTATATGTAATTTACCCTTGTCTGCTTTCTTCAGAACCCGGTTCGAACGGGTCCCCTTTTTCGAGCTACCCTTGATACTGCGCGCTAGCTCTGTGTCAAGAACAGACGACAATGTCATACGACTTTCCGTCACTTTCTGGCCCGAAAGGTAACAGACTTGCCAAACGCCGAAAACAAAACCTTGTTGCGCAGTGCAACGTACCCTGCCCGACGATCCGTTTGTGGCACTCTATATATAATGGCCATCCTGTCCCGCAACGGATGAAAGAAAGCCATGATTTCTGCTATTTACTACCGCCGCATACCCGACATGCCTCTCGCGCTTTGTCACCGCAGCTTTCTGCCGGTTTTCCGTAAAAGTTTCACGGGGGATTTACGGTTGCATGCCCTGTGGAAAAGTGTATATTCCGCCGTCTCACGGCTCCTTGCCGGGTATTGCCCGGCTATGCCTGCATGGCACGAGGCCATGCAAGGAAGAGATAAGCCAAAAGGAGTAATAGGAGTATTATGAATAAGTACGAGAGCGTGTTTATCGCACGTCAGGACTTCTCGACCGCACAGGTCGAAGCCCTGAATGAAAAACTGACCCAGACCGTTGAAGGTCTCGGTGGCAAAATTGCCAAAACCGAATATTGGGGTCTGCGTTCCCTGACATACCGTGTCAAGAAGAACCGCAAAGGCCACTATACTCTCTTCCAGATCGAAGCCGACAACGCCACGATCGCGGAATACGAGCGTCAGATGCGCCTGAACGAAGACGTTCTGCGTCAGATGACTGTCAAGGTTGAAGAGTTCGAAGAAGAACAGTCAGCCATTCTGCGTAACCGCGACGAGCGCGGCGGCCGTGGCGGCAATCGCCGTGGCGGTCCCCGTCAGCACGGCTAACAGATAGCGAGGAGAATTTATTATGGCTGGACGTCGTCTGTTTTTCCGTCGCCGCAAAACCTGCCCGTTCTCGGGTGCGGATGCGCCGAAGATTGACTACAAAGATGTCAAACTGTTGCAGCGTTTCGTTTCCGAACGCGGCAAAATCGTTCCGAGCCGTATCACTGCGGTTTCGGCCAAGAAACAGCGCGAACTGGCGAAAGCCATCAAACGTGCCCGTTTCCTGGCGCTGCTGCCGTATTCAGATCAAGTCTGAGGCAGTCGGCAAGAGACCCTCTTGCGGTCTCGGGCCGGGAGTAGCTGATGTCGCGTAACACTTTAATGGCAGTCGGTGCAGGTTTGGGCAGTTCTGTCCTGTTCCTGCTTGTATTGTCGGGTAATCCGCTAGCTCTGCTGCTCTCATATTTCGGGCACCTGCCGCTTTTCCTTATCGGATTGTGGCAAGGTCCAAAACGCCTGCTGGTTGCGGCAATTGCCGCATGCAGTTCCCTGATGTTACTGGGAGGACTGCTGCCTTTCACGGTCTTTATGGTCGTGTTTGCCGGACCGGCGATGTTGTTGACCCGCATGGCGCTGGTCATCCGCAAGAACGAAAACGGGAAACCGGATTTTGTTCCGACCGGAATATTGGTCAGTGCCATGGCCGTCATGATTGCAATGGTGATGATTGTCATCACCGGCAGCGTGACGGCGGAAGGTTTGGACATTCAGGAATTCATTTCGCAGTTCCTGGGCCAGATGTATTCGGAAATGGGCGTTCCTATGACGCCCGAAGTTCAGAATGTCATCGGAATGTTCCAGACGTATTTCCCGGCGATTGTAGCGGTAAGCTGGCTTCTTATGCTGTTTGCCAATGCTGCAATCGCACAGGCAATTCTGGTGCGGTCCGGTCGCAATTTGCGTCCGTCGCCCGATCTGGCCTCGATGGCCTTGCCTGGTTGGTCACTGTTTGCGTTCGCCCTGGCCGGGTTTTTGGTCGGCTTTGCCGATGGATCGCTGGCCTATGTGGCGCGAAACGTCGCGGTGGTGTTGGCAGTGCCCTTCCTTTTACAGGGATTGGCACTGGTGCATGGGCAGGCAGCCCGTTGGCCGCAAAAACGTATGATACTGACGGTATTTTATATCGTCGCGGTTCTGTCCACATGGTCGTTTATCGCGATCACCGGACTTGGAATTATTGAGCATTTAATCAGGCTGCGGGGGAAACAACCGATGACCCGTAGCAATGAGGAGGATCGGTGATGGAAGTTATTCTGCTCCAGCGGGTAGAAAAACTCGGTCAGATGGGTGACGTAGTCACCGTCAAGCCGGGCCACGCCCGCAACCGTTTGCTGCCGCAGGGCATGGCCCTTCGCGCAAACAAAGCAAATCTTGCAGTTTTCGAAGCTAAAAAAGCACAGCTCGAAGCTGACAACCTTGACCGCCGCAAAGAAGCCGAAGCGGTTGCCGAAAACATGGGTGAACTTGCCGTTACCCTCGTTCGCCAGGCATCCGATGTCGGTCACCTTTACGGTTCGGTTACCGCACGTGATATCTCGAACGCGGTTACCGAAGCAGGTTTCACTGTTGCCCGTACCCAGGTCGTTCTTGATCAGCCGATCAAGACCCTTGGTCTGCACCAGGTCAAAATCAATCTGCACCCGGAAGTTTCCGTTGAAGTGACCGCCAACGTCGCACGTTCCGAAGAAGATGCCGCCGAGCAGCTTCGCAAGGGCGGTGCGGTTCTGGGCACCATCGACGAAATGGAAGCCGAGGAAGCTCTGGAAGCCGCTGAAGAACTCTTCGAAGAAGACGTTCCGGCTGAACTTGCTGACGAAGCAGAGGGCGAAGAAGAAGCCAACGTTTAATCGTTGCCTTCCATTCGAAGCCAGTTTGGAAACGGCGTATCCGCAAGGATGCGCCGTTTTCTTATGTTTTTGTAATATATTTCAGTTTTTTAGTCGCTGCCCGACCTCTGCGCTTGCGGAATACCCGCTATGAGTTATACCGATTAGCCCTTTCGGCCCAACAAGATGACTGATACCTTTTTGCGTCATGACTGATCCCCAGCTAGATGCCCTGTTCGCACCCCTCGAAGAAAACCACGGTGGCAACACCGAAATGGTGCTCGAACGGACTCCGCCTCATAACTTCGAGGCAGAGGCAGCACTCCTTGGTGCTATCCTGAACAATAACGCCGCGTATGAACGCGTTTCAGATATCCTGCGTCCCGAGCATTTCGCAGATGCCCGCCATGGCCGTATTTTTGAAGCCTGCGGCAAACTGATTGAACGCGGACAGCTTGCCAACCCGGTCACCCTGTCGGCGTTTTTCCGTCAGGACGAACATCTGGCCGAAATCGGCGGCGCACAATATCTGGCGGAATTGTCAAACAACCTTGTCTCGGTCATTAACGCTGGTGATTACGGCAAGCTGGTCTACGACCTGTATCTGCGCCGCGAACTGATCGAAATCGGCGAAGACACCGTCAACGAGGCCTATCGCTACGAAATTGAAACCGACGCCGCCAATCAGATCGAGAAAGCCGAACAGAAACTTTTCTCTCTGGCGACGGCGGGTGCTGCAGAATCCGGTTTCGTTGCTTTCGGCCCAGCCCTGACCAAGGCATACGAGAATATCGAACACGCCTATAAGAACGCTGGCAAGGTTGTCGGGGTTACCACGGGCCTGCGCGATATCGACCGCAAGCTTGGCGGTCTGCACGCTTCTGACCTGCTGATCCTTGCCGGACGTCCATCAATGGGTAAAACCGCGCTTGCAATGAACGTGGCATTTAACGCAGCCATTGCATCGCATCAGAACCGAAATACCGGTGCAGAGGCGGGCGACGAACTCAAGACCGGCGCTGTCGCGGTTTTCTCGCTCGAGATGGCGGCAGAACAGCTGGCCGGTCGACTTCTGTCCCAGGCAGCCGAGGTTTCGGGCGACAATATGCGCCGTGGTGATTTGAACGAAGACGATTTCCAGCGTCTTGTCGTTGCCACCCAGGAACTCAATACCGTTCCGCTTTATATCGACGATACACCGGCCCTTCCGGTTTCGACCCTGCGGACACGTTGCCGCCGCCTGAAGCGCCAGCACGGCCTTGCAATGATCGTTGTCGATTACCTGCAGCTTCTCGCACCGCCGACCAACTTCCGGGGTGATGGCCGTGTGCAGGAAGTTTCCGAGATTACCCGTATGCTCAAGGCAATCGCCAAGGAACTCGAAGTACCGGTCCTTGCCCTCTCGCAGCTCTCGCGTGCGGTCGAGCAGCGAGAAGACAAACGTCCACAGCTTTCGGATTTGCGTGAATCCGGCTCTATCGAGCAGGACGCCGACGTCGTCATGTTCATTTACCGTGAACAATATTACCTCGAACGTGCTGAACCGGCACAGCGCCCGGAAGAAGCCACCGACAAGTTCGGCGAACGTTATGCCCACTGGCAGGACCGCCTGAACCACGTCTACAACACCGCAGAAGTCATCATCGCCAAGCAGCGTCACGGCCCGGTGGGCAACGTGCGTCTGTTCTTTGACGGGAACTACACCAAGTTTGGCGACCTTGACCATACCGAAGAAGAATATGAATAGGCCTTGGGCCTGAACCTGAAACGGACTCCACGGGGTATTGCGAATGAGCGTTCTTCCCGCCGCCGGCCGTGCTGCTGAGTGTGCCGAACTTCAGATCAATCTGAAGGCGATTGCCGACAACTATCAAATCATCAAGAAACGCTATAAAGGGCGGACTTGTGGTGCTGTTGTCAAAGCAGATGCCTATGGCCTTGGCGCACAAACCATTGTGCCGGTTCTGAAAAAGCAGGGTTGCCGTCTTTTCTTTGTCGCACAGGCAAACGAGGCAGCCGACCTGTTCCCGCTTTTGCGGGGCGGCGGTCGCATTGCTGTTCTGAACGGCGTTCTGCCCGGTGACGAAGAATTCTTTATCGAAAATGATGTGATCCCGGTCCTCAATGATCTTGGCCAGATTGAACGCTGGTCCAATCTGTGCCGTGAATATGAACGCCCGGCACCGGCATTCATTCATCTTGATACCGGCATGAACCGACTGGGTCTTTCCCCGCACGAAATGGGCGAACTGGTTGATCGTTATTCGTCGCTTCTGTATGGCTTCGAGAAGGCTGGCTATATGACCCATCCGGCTGCCGCCGATGAAGCCGGCAACCCGGTCACCGGCGAACAGTACGAACTGTTCATGAAATGGTATCGCCGCCTGCCGCCTGCCCCGCGCGGTTTTTGCAATTCGTCGGCGATTTTCCGCAACAACGATTACCATCTTGAATTCTGTCGACCGGGCTTTGCACTTTGGGGGGGCAACCCCACCCCGGAAACCGCCAATCCGATGCGCCCGGTGGTCACCCTGAATGCCAAGGTGCTTCAAGTTCGCCAGATCGAACCCGGTGAAGCTGTCGGATATGGCAACACCTGGCATGCAAAACGCGCAAGCCGTATTGCAACCGTCGCTGTGGGGTATGCAGATGGTTGGCTGCGTTCGCTGTCAAACAATGGCAAGGTTCGCATCAAAGGGCATGAAATCCCCTATGTCGGGCGCGTTTCAATGGATGCCATCAGCATAGATATCACCGATCTTCCGGGAAAACCGATACAGCCCGGTGACATGATCCCGCTGATCGATGGCAAAATGACGGTTGACGACGTAGCAAGTGCTGCGGGTACAATCGGTTATGAAGTACTGACTTCTCTTGGACATCGCTACCGGCGGGTCTATACAGAAAGCTGACTTGAACAAATCGGCCAACGCCACTGACTGGCCAGCAACAGGGGAAATAATAATTCCAATGCCGATCTTTGCGCCGGTTGGCCGTATGTTTCTTGCCTTTTTGGCCGTTGTCGGTCGCGTTACGGTCTTTGCCGGGCGCACCGTTGGCCACATGGCAACACCACCATTCTATTTCCGCCTGATTTTCAAACAGATGCGCGAGATCGGATATTTCTCGTTGCCGGTCGTCGCCATGACGACCCTGTTTGCCGGGATGGTCTTGGCCCTGCAATCCTATTCGGGCTTTTCACGCTTTTCTGCCGAAAGTGCGGTTGCCACCGTTGTCGTGATTTCCATGACACGTGAACTGGGTCCGGTTCTGGCGGGGCTCATGGTTGCCGGTCGTGTGGGGGCTGCGATTGCAGCTGAAATCGGCACCATGCGTGTCACGGAACAGATCGACGCATTGGTGACCCTGTCGACCAATCCATTCAAATATCTGGTTGTTCCACGTGTCGTTGCCGGACTGATCACCCTGCCGGTACTGGTTCTGATCGGGGATATCATCGGGGTTCTGGGCGGATATCTCGTCGGGGTCAACAAGCTTGGCTTTAATGACGGGTCCTATATTCGCAACACGTTCCAGTATCTTGAACAGCTTGATGTGATTTCCGGTCTGGTGAAGGCTGCGGTTTTCGGGTTCCTGATTACGCTGATGGGCTGCTATCACGGTTATCATTCGCGTGGCGGCGCGCAGGGTGTCGGCCAGGCAACGACCAATGCCGTGGTTTCGAGCTCCATCCTGATCCTGATTTCGAATTACATCGTCACCGAACTTTTCTTCACACGCTAAGGGCGGGATATGAGCGAAACAGCCAAAATCTCGCTTCGTGATGTGCACAAATCCTTTGGCTCCAAAAAGGTGCTTCAGGGGGTTAATCTGGATGTCGCATCAGGAGAATCCGTTGCCATCATCGGCGGTTCGGGAACCGGAAAATCCGTTACACTGAAATGCGTTCTGGGTTTGCTGATACCCGAACAAGGATCCATAAGGGTCAACGGTGTTGAAATGGTCGGGGCATCGCGGTCCGCCCGTGAAGACATGCTTGATCATACCGGCATGCTGTTTCAAGGGGCCGCGTTGTTTGACTCCCTGCCTGTTTGGGAAAATGTCGCCTTCGGTCTGATCGAAGGCCGCGGCATGAAACGCAAACAGGCACGTGACATTGCGATTGCACGCCTTGCCGATGTCGGCCTTGGCTCCGAAGTCGCCAATATGTCGCCTGCCTCCCTTTCGGGCGGCATGCAAAAGCGTGTTGGTCTGGCACGTGCCATTGCGACCGAACCGGAAATCCTGTTTTTCGATGAACCGACCACCGGCATTGATCCGATTATGGGTGATGTGATCAACGACCTGATCGTCAAATGCACCCGCGAACTCGGTGCTTGCGCCATGACCATCACGCATGACATGGCAAGTGCGCGCAAGATCGCTGATCGTGTTGCCATGCTGTATCAGGGAAAAATCATCTGGGATGGTCCGATATCTGAAATCGACAATGCCGATAACCCCTATTTGCAACAGTTCGTTTCGGGTGATATCGAAGGTCCTCTGGATCTTGATCTGAAGCATCTCTGATCACAGATCAAGCCCCCTCGCCCGTATCGTTTCATCCTTATGCGCGGAGCCATCAGTGGCCAAAACCCAAAGTCGTTTCATTTGCCAGAATTGCGGTGCCGAATACCGGAAATGGACGGGGCGTTGTGACGCGTGCGGGGAATGGAACAGCATCGAGGAAGAGCGTATTGAAGCCAGCCCCAAGGCAACCGGCAGCATCGCCACCGGATCAAAAGGCAAACAGCTTGATTTCGTTGCACTTGAAGGCGAAAGCGCAAGCCCGCCCCGCATCATAACCGGGATTGCCGAACTTGATCGCGCGGTTGGTGGCGGCCTTGTGCCGGGGTCGGCCCTTCTGGTTGGCGGCGATCCGGGGATTGGTAAATCGACGATCCTGTTGCAGGCCGTTGGCGTCCTGTCAGCCGGACATAAATGCGCCTATATCTCGGGCGAGGAAGCGGTTGATCAGGTACGCATGCGCGCCGCCCGTCTTGGACTTGAAAAATCAAAGGTCGATTTTGCCGCCGCCACCAGCCTGCGCGATATCATCGCAACGCTCGATCAAAGCACGCATGAAGTCGTGGTCATCGATTCCATCCAGACCATGTATGCCGACACCCTTGATAGCGCACCGGGTACAGTCTCGCAGGTTCGCGCCTGCGCACTTGAACTGATCCGCCTTGCCAAACGCAAGGGATTTGCCGTGATCCTTGTCGGCCACGTTACAAAGGAAGGCCAGATTGCCGGTCCCCGTGTTCTGGAACACATGGTCGATACAGTTTTATATTTCGAAGGCGAACGCGGCCATCAATTCCGCATTCTGCGCGCGGTTAAAAACCGTTTCGGTGCCACCGATGAAATCGGTGTATTTGAAATGGGCGATGCCGGCCTGGTCGAAGTCCCGAACCCATCCGCTCTTTTCCTTGCCGACCGCGAAGCGCCGGTATCTGGTACTGCCGTTTTCGCCGGGCTTGAAGGCACACGCCCAATGCTGGTGGAAATACAGGCACTTGTCGCACAATCGGCACTCGCCACACCGCGTCGTGCGGTTGTGGGCTGGGATTCGGCCCGCATGAACATGATCCTTGCGGTTCTTGATGCGCGTTGCGGCCTGCCGCTTAGCCAGTTTGACGTTTATCTGAACGTTGCTGGCGGCATGCGTGTTGGTGAGCCGGCTGCCGATCTTGCCGTCGCTGCCGCCCTGATATCCGCTGTGGCAGATGCGCCGGTTCCCGCCGAAACCGTCATTGTCGGTGAAGTCGGTCTTTCCGGTGAAGTTCGCCCGGTGGGACAAATCGAATCGCGCCTCAAAGAAGCCGCCAAACTTGGCTTTGTGAATGCCTATAGCCCGCGAACCGGAGCCAATGGCAAGAAGAAGATCACGATCAAGGGCCTTAACCAGCGTGAAATCGGCCATCTTCAGGATTTGGTAAATCTCTTCGGCGACGATGTCCGCGACAAGGTGCGCCCGCGCGAAGGCATGTATTGATCATTGCCTTGGTGTTTTTCGTGCCTATTGCGAACAGACTGATCAACAGGATTTACTGAATTATGGACTTCTCCAGCCTGCCCGATCTGGGTGCACGGGACGTATTCGATCTGGTGATTGTGGGCATTGTCCTGATCTCGGGTCTGTTTGCATTTTTCCGGGGCTTTATTCATGAAACCCTGTCGATGATGGGTTGGGTCGGGGCCGGGGTCTGCGCACTTTACGGCTATCCGATTGCACGCCCTTATGTTCGCGACCTGATCCCGTCCGAACTGATCGCCGATCTCGCAACCGGGGTCGGCCTGTTTCTGATCACCTTCCTGATCTTTTCCTTCATCAGCGGTCGCATTGGCCGTGCCGTTCAGAATTCCGGCCTCGATAGTCTCGACAGCACGCTTGGCTTTGTTTTTGGGCTTTTGCGCGGCGGGCTTATCGTCTGCATCGGTTTTCTGGCTTTGTCCTGGCTTCTGCCGGCAACCTCGCAACCCGACTGGGTTCGCGATGCCCGTACCCGCCCGGTTCTGGAAGAAGGTGCGTTCCTGCTGATGCGCGCAATGCCCGATGAAATCTTTGACACAACCGCCGAAGAAATGGCCCGCGCGCAACGTGATGCAGAAATCAACGAGCAGACATACCGTCAACTTCTGGGTCCGGAGCCAAAAGGTGCTGGACCCAAGCCCATAAACGGGTATACAAGGCCCTCGCGCGATGATTTGGATCGTCTGATTGAGGCGACCACCAACGAGTGAGGCGACAGGGTTTCGCATGGGTGCGGCATCCTGCGCCACCGGCGAGAGAGCGGAACCCACTCATGCTGACCACCAATCCATTTGACGACGACAAGCTGCGTGAAGAATGCGGTGTTTTCGGTGTTTTCGGATCGCCCGATGCGGCGGCCCTGACGGCCCTTGGCCTGCATGCGCTTCAGCATCGCGGGCAGGAAGCCGCCGGCATCGTTTCCTATGACGGCGAAGATTTCCCTGCGCACCGGGCGTCCGGTCAGGTCGGGGATATCTTCGGTTCTGAGGACGTAATCAAAAGCCTGCAGGGCCACCGTGCCATCGGCCATGTGCGCTATTCCACTGCCGGGGGCAAAGGCCTACGCAACGTGCAGCCACTTTTTGCCGATTTCGAATTCGGCGGACTGGCAATTGCGCATAACGGCAACCTGACCAACGCGCTCGCGGTGCGTGAACGTCTGGTCAAACGTGGCTCGATCTTCCAGTCGACCTCGGACACCGAAACCTTCATTCACCTGATCGCAACCAGCCTGTACGAAAAGATCGTTGATCGCCTGATCGACGCCATCCGTCAGGTCGAAGGCGCATATAGCCTTGTGGTCATGACCCAGAAGAAACTGATCGGTGTGCGTGATCCGCTGGGTGTGCGTCCGCTGGTTCTGGGCAAGCTGAATGACAGCTATATCCTTTCATCGGAAACGGTTGGCCTTGATATCGTTGGCGCGGAATTCATTCGCGACGTCGAACCGGGCGAAATCGTTGAAATAACAGATGACGGCCTCAAATCGATCAAACCGTTCAAGCCGGTCAAATCGCGCTTCTGCATTTTTGAACATGTCTATTTCGCCCGCCCCGACAGCATCGTCGAAGGCACAAGCGTTTATGACGTGCGCAAAAATATCGGTCGCGAACTGGCACTGGAATCCGGTGTTGAAGCCGATGTGGTCGTACCGATCCCCGATTCCGGCGTTCCGTCCGCGCTTGGCTATGCCGAGGCAAGTGGCGTCCCGTTTGAACTGGGCATCATTCGCAACCATTATGTCGGTCGGACCTTTATCGAACCAACCGATCAGATCCGCCACCTTGGCGTGAAGCTGAAACACAACGCCAACCCCGGCAAGCTTAAGGGCAAACGCGTTATTCTGGTCGACGATTCCATCGTTCGCGGCACCACCTCGACCAAGATTGTCGACCTGGTCCGTCAGGCCGGTGCGGCCGAAGTGCATATGCGCATCGCAAGCCCGCCGACCACCAATCCATGCTTCTATGGTGTTGATACACCATCAAAAGAAAAACTGATGGCGGCCAATCACGACATCGAAAGCATGGCAAAGATCATTGGTGTCGACAGCCTTGCCTTTGTCACCATTGATGGCCTTTATCGCGCAGCCGGTCTCCCGGGACGCGACAATGACAGTCCGGCCTTCTGCGATGCCTGCTTCACCGGTGATTACCCGATCCGTCTGGTCGATCATCAGGCAGAAAACAAGGACCGTAAACTCAGCCAGCTTGTCGAAAGGCAGTCCGCATGAGTAACGCGAAGCGCCTTGAAGGCCGTGTAGCCCTGATTACCGGGGCCTCGCACGGGATCGGTCGCGCGGTTGCAAAACGTTTTGCTGCCGAAGGTGCCACTGTCATTGCGCTCGGTCGGAATGTCGGTGCGCTCGAAGAACTTGATGATGAAATCCGGGCTGATGGCGGCAAACTTGTGCTGCTACCAATGGATTTGACCATGTATGAAAAGATCGATGCCATGGGTGCATCGATCTATGAACGCTTTGGCAAGCTTGATATCGTCGTTGGTAATGCCGGACTTCTGGGGGAACTTGCTCCGGTCGGTCATATTGATACCCAGGTATTTGAAAACACATATGCGACCAACGTCACGGCGAATTTCCGCCTGATCCGCAGTGTCGACAAACTCCTGCGCCTTTCCGATGCCGGTCGTGCGATCTTTGTGACCTCGAATGCCTCGTCCAAGGGACGTGCTTTCTGGGGCCTTTATGCGTCGACCAAGGCCGCGCTGGAAAGTCTGGTGCTATCCTATGCCCAGGAAGTCGAAGAAACGCCCATACGCGTTAATCTGATCAATCCGGGCCGTATCCGCACCAAGATGCGCGCCGAAGCCTATCCGGGTGAAAATCCCGAAGCACTTCCGACCGCCGAAAGCATCACCGACGTGTTTGTCGATCTGGCGGCCGCCGATTGCACACGTCATGCAGAAGTCGTCGACGCCTACTGATACGACACTGATCGATACTGCGAAGGCCGGACGGATTGATTGTCCGGCCTTTTTCAATTCAGGCGGATGTTTTCAGCACAGAAATCCAGAAATGCCCGAACACGGGCCGGTAAATGCCCCCGCCCGCCAATATAAACGGCGTTAATATCAACACCGCCACCGGGGTAAAATTCGTCCAGCAAGGGTTCAAGCCCGCCATTTGCCAGATCGTTTTCGATGTGAAACCGGGCAAGCCGCACGATACCGCCCCCGGCAACCGCCAACTGACGCGCACTTTCGGCATCTCCGACATCAAATACACCACCCGGGGTTACCGAAACATCCTGTCCTTTTACCCGGAACGGCCAATCGGAAATAACCCGCTGAAAGTTGTATCCGATCAGCGTATGGTTTTGCAGATCATCGACAGTCATCGGGCGACCGTGTTTCGCAAGATAAGACGGCGATGCGGCAATCGCCATGCGGCATTGCCCAAGCTTCCGCGCGATCAGGCCCGATGACTGTAACGGACCGCTCCGGATTGCGACATCGGCACGTTCTTCATAAAGATCAATCACCTTGTCACTGACCGTAACGTCGATGGTGATATCGGGATAACGTTCGCGAAAATCTGGCAACAGCGGCACCAGACGATGCAGTCCGACAGGGACGTTGACCGTGACCCGCAACCGCCCGCGTGGTACCATTGCGGTTGCCGCTTCCTGCTCCGCCTCATTCAGATCGGCAATGATATCAAGTGCCCGCTCATAAAACCGCTGCCCTTCGGATGTCAGATGTAGCTTGCGGGTTGATCGGTTAAACAATCGCGTGCCCAGCCGGTCTTCCAACCGCCCGACAAGCTTGCTGACGGCGGATGGTGTCATGTTGAAATCACGTGCCGCAGCAGAAAACCCGCCGCGTTCAACAACACGCACGAAGACTTCCATCTCGCCGGACCGGTTGGTTTCAAGTCGCGCCACAGTGAATTCAACTCACAAATCTTCTTCTTCGGATAGCACTAGTTGAAAATAAGCCATTTGTCCATATTCCCCTCATAAACCATTTCCTGTGACGGAGAAGACAATGGAATACAGACAATTGGGGAATTCCGGTTTGCGTGTCCCGGCACTCAGCTTTGGTGCAGGTACCTTTGGCGGCCAAGGCCCCCTGTTCGGCGCATGGGGTACAATTGACGCCCGCGAAGCCAGCCGCATGATCGATATCAGCCTCGAAGCAGGTTTGAATATGTTCGACAGCGCCGACGTCTATTCCGATGGTGCATCCGAACAAGTTCTGGGTGAAGCCATCAAAGGACGCCGTGACAAGATCATCCTGTCGACCAAGCTTGCCTTGCCGGTTGGCGAAGGCCCGAATGACTTTGGCACCTCGCGCTACCGTCTGATCACCGCAACCGATGCCGCCCTGAAGCGCCTTGGGACTGATTACATCGACCTGCTGCAGCTTCATGCCTTTGATGCCTTCACCCCGGTTGAGGAAGTCTTATCGACGCTTGATGACCTCGTACGGGCCGGGAAGCTACGTTATATCGGTGTTTCGAACTTTGCTGGATGGCAGATCATGAAATCGCTTGCCGTGTCTGATCGTCTTGGGTACAGCCGCTATGTTGCCCATCAGGTTTACTATTCACTGGTGGGGCGGGATTACGAATGGGATCTGATGCCGCTGGCACAGGATCAGGGATTGGGCGCACTGGTCTGGAGCCCCTTGGGCTGGGGCCGGTTGACCGGCAAAATCCGCCGCGGCACACCGATCCCTGATGGCAGCCGCCTGCATGAAACCGCACAATTCGGCCCGCCGGTTGATGAAGACTATCTATATGACATTGTCGATGTGCTTGATGAAATAAGTGCCGAAACCGGCAAAACCGTCCCGCAGATTGCCATCAACTGGCTGCTGCACCGGCCTACCGTGGCATCGGTGATTATCGGCGCCCGCAATGAACAGCAATTGCGCGACAATCTGGGTGCGGTTGGCTGGTCTCTTTCCAGCGAGCAAATCACCCGCCTTGATGCCATCAGCCAAAGGCAACCACCCTACCCGCATTACCCCTATTTTATTCAGGAAGGCTTCGCCCGATTGAACCCGCCATTATTTGCATAAAGGTAATACAAACGCCTGTAACAGGACCGATCATCCGATGTTGATCACAACGGATTGATCGGCCCTGTCTTGTCTTTGCCAACATCAACGGTTAGTCGGAATATCCGGTTTGATCATACCACGGATGCCCGATGCAATTTCTGCGCTGCCTTCTCGTTTCTGCAATCTTTACAATCTCGGCATCTGCCATCGGGGGGACTGAAGCGTCACCACTGACTCTGATTGGCGAAAGCAGCCAGTTTGTCGAACTTGATCCCCAACGGATTGCGCGCAACACCCGCTTTTATGACCGGCGAAATCACCCGACCGATATCGGCGCCTATCGCGGCAAGGTGGTTCTGATCAATTTCTGGGCCAGCTGGTGCCTGCCCTGTATGGCCGAAATGCCATCGCTTGATCAGTTGGCCAATGATCACTCCAATGATGACCTTGTCATTATTCCGGTCTCGATAGATAAAGACGGTTTGTTGGCAGCCATTCCCTTTTACCGCCGTTTAGGCCTTGAAAATATTGACCTTTTCGTCGACCCAAACGGTGAAACCGCCTATAGCGACCATGACAATCCAAAGAATGCCGAGTTTGCCCTTTATGGCCTGCCGATCACATACGCCCTTGATCGTGATGGCCGCATTCTTGGCTATATAACGGGAATGGTCGACTGGCAATCAGACGATGCCGCGGATTTCATTGACCGCCTCCTGCGGCCTGCCAAATAAAAACGGGGGCATTTCCGCCCCCGTTCAATGTTATCCGTATCAATCCCTAACGCTTTTTCTTTTTGTTGCCATAGGGGTTATCGCTGCTGCGCAGATAGATGCGGATCGGAACGCCCGGCATGTCGAAATCTTCGCGCAGACCATTGATCAGGTAACGCGTATAACTTTCGGGCAGCTCAGCCGCCTTGGAACAGTTGATAAAGAAACTTGGCGGGCGCGATTTTGCCTGGGTCATATACCGCAAACGGATACGACGACCGGAAATGACCGGCGGCAAATGGCGTTCGGTAATGGCTTCAAGCCAGCGGTTCAGCTGCGATGTCGGGATACGGCGGCTCCAGATATCATAGATATCAAGAACTGTCGGCATCAGGGTATCTGTCCCGCGACCGGTCAGGGCCGAAAATGTCAGGATCGGGATACCCTTGGCCTGCGCAAAGGACGTATCAAGCTTGTCGCGAAGCGCCGACATCACACCGGATTTGTCTTTGACCGCGTCCCACTTGTTTACCGCAATGATCAACGCCCGGCCTTCTTCAAGGACCATGCGCGCAATCGTCAGGTCCTGTTTATCAAGCGTATTGGTCGCATCCAGCATAATGACAACCACCTGCGCATAACGGATCACGCGCAATGTATCGGTCACCGAAAGTTTTTCAACGCGATCATCAATCTTCTTCTTGCGGCGCATCCCGGCGGTATCGACCAGACGGATCGGGCGGCCCTCATAGGACCAGTCAACCGCGATCGAGTCCCGGGTCAAACCGGCCTGCGGACCGGTCATCACACGGTTTTCACCCAAAAGCTGGTTCAGAAGGGTCGATTTACCTACATTCGGACGACCGACAATCGCAAGCTGGATTTTCGAATTATCCTTGCGAACAACTTCTTCCTCGCCCTCGTCGTCCTCGTCATATTCGATTTCAAAGGACGGGAACGAACCATCGTCTTCGTCCATTTCATCATCTTCGAAATCGTCATCAATGGCGGCAATGTCGCCTTCCTGGCGCGCCTTGCGCTGCTTGTCGCGATATTCTTCCCAATGGGGGCGCATGATATCGATCAGCAATTCCATGCCAAGACCATGCTCGGCCGAGATCGGTGCAACATCGCCAAGGCCAAGGCCATAGGCCTCGTAAAGACCGGCATCCTGATCCTTGCCCTCGTGCTTGTTGGCAATCACATAGACCGGTTTCTTGCGCTTGCGCAGCCAATCGGCAAAGTGATTGTCAAGCGGTGTCAGACCGGCACGGGCATCAATCAGGAAAAACGCAATGTCGCATTCCTCAAAGGCCATTTCGCTTTGCTGGCGCATTTTGCCTTCGATGGAATCGTCAAACGCCTCTTCCAGACCGGCGGTATCGATAATGTCGAACCCCATATGGCCAAGACGCGCCCTGCCATAGCGGCGATCACGCGTGACACCCGGTTGATCATCAACCAGCGCAAGTTTCTTGCCGACCAGACGGTTGAACAGGGTCGACTTCCCGACATTGGGGCGACCGATAATGGCTACTTTCAGCGACATCTGACTTTCAGACTCTTTGTTATAAAACGGCGATGTGCGCCGAGGGGCAGTTTACCCCGTTCCGGCGCACGCGCATATCAAGCAAAAGATCGGATCTTTTGCGAAAAAACTGTGTTCGACCTGTTAGCGATACGCGATTAAATCGGCATCCGCAGTCAGGAAGTAAAGACTGTCACCTGCAACCGACGGCGGCAAAGTGATCGGGCCGGAAACCTCATCCTTGCCCATGATCTCGCCGCTATACGGGGAAACAGTCATGATTTCACCCTGCTCGTTTCCGACAATCAACCTGTCACCGACAAGAACCGGACCGGTCCACACCATCGGCTCTTCCTGATCTTCGGGATCGACGAATCGTGGCAAAGCGGTCACCCATTTAACCTGTCCGGTGTCCCGACGCAAGGCAATCAGATCATTTGTGTTGGTAAGAACGAAAACATAATCGCCCGCAACCCACGGCGACTGGATGCCACCGGCCTCCAGTTCCCACACGCGGTACCCGGTACGCAGGTCAATCGCAACCGTCAAACCGGCATTACTGGTGGCAATCACCAGATTATTGTCGATCACCGGAAGCCCGCGAATATCGGCAATCGCCGATACGGCATCGGTACGACCGGCCGAAGCCAGTGCATCCGACCAGACCACCTGACCGTTTTCAACACGAAGGGCATAAATCTCGCCCGTGGTATAGGCAGAAATAACAATCCCCTGATCAACTGCCGGGCTGGCACCGCCGATAAAGGACGCACCTTCGGATGCACCACGGTGGCTCCAAAGCGTATCGCCAGTCATCGCATTCAGGGCAACGGTCTGGTTATCGACCGTTACGGCAAATACGCGACCGCCACGCACGGTCGGTGCACCACGCATCGGAGCAGTCATCTGTGAACGCCACATGACAGTGGCACTGGGCGCATCAATCGCAATCACCTCGGCAAAGCCGGTGGTGGCGTAAAGGATACCGTTCTCATAGGCCAGACCGCCGCCCAGAAGGGTGCTGTCTTCGTCTTCATCCTTTGCCAGTTCAAGCGACCAGATCCGTTTGCCGGATTTTGCACTGAAAGCACGAACAACCGCATCGGCATCAATTGTAAATACGACACCACGCGCCACAATCGCCTGATTTAGCAGAAGATTGTCATCCATCGATCCTTCGCCGATGCCAACCGACCAGTCCTGACGCAGGACATCGTTATCAAGACCGACATGATGCAATGCATGGCTTGCAAACCCGCCATTCTGCGGCCAGTCAATCATCGGCTCGGGCTCGGGCAAGATCACACGCTGGTCGCTCAGTTCCACATCGGCCTGAACCGTACTTTCAAGCGACAGAACCGCAAGACGTTCACCGGGAAGCGGCGGGTCTTCGGATTCACCAAGCCAGCCGGAACACGCCGAAACGGCAACCGACATGCCCATGACGCACAAAAGAGATTTAATGTTGCGTGGTCTCAAAACCATATCCTCTGATCCAGTCCCTGTGAACAGGTCGCCTGTGCCATTCCCGTCAGTCAGGCGTCGACAGCTTTCAGAATTTCACTTGCGCGCGCGCGCATACCCGACGGTGCTTCGCTGTCATCGGCAATTTCGGTCAGCAGCGGTTTGGCTGCCTCGATTTCACCTGCTGCAATATGAAGCATCGCAATCATTTCACGCGCAGAGTAGTACCAGGGATTTTCCGGCACAGCGATCGGGTTCAGGCGCCAAATCAGGTCGTTGGCATTTGATGCATCGGCATTGTTCATGGCGATCTGAACCACTGCCAGATCACGATAGATCTTTTCGACATCATTGTTCGCGGCGATCGCCTCAAGCTCGGCCACCGCAGAATCCTTTGCCCCGGCCCGCAGATAAACCGCGGCCTTCTGGAAATGTCCAAGTGCGACCAAACCGGCATTGCCATCGGCAATGATCGCATCAAGGGCGCCCAGTGCCGCATCCTGCTTTTCTTCGCCAGCCTGCACCAGTTCGATGGCATTTGCCATGCGCGTACCGTTTTCAATGCGCGAATTTTCTTCGTAGCTTTTCCAGCCCTCACGTCCGGCAACGCCCAGCACGATCACTGCGGCGACACCAACGACATATTTACCGTATTTGCGCCACAGCGCTTCATTGCGCTCGCGCTTGATGTCTTCTTCGACTTCCTGGAAAATATCAACCACGAAAACCGCTCCAATCCGATCAAAAGAAAGCGGGCAACGGCCCGCTTGTCAGAATTAATTCCGGCAAGGATTTAACGCGCCAGCGCACAAGGGGTCAAGTCCGGTCCGCAGGCCATTCCCCCAATATCGCAATTAAATCTCTGACAACGTCGTTTCCGACATCAAACAGCCCCCAATTAGGGCTGATAATACTGACTGTGAACATGCTCACGGAAAGATTTGCCGCCTTTGGAAGAAGCATTGCGTACCATAAAGGACCTTATCTTCGCACCAAAGCACTCTGTCCGCCCGACGTAATCGGGAAAACGGGCTGAAATGTGGCCAATATCGTGCGCCCGAAAAAAGGCACGTGGATTGCATAATAAAATGCAGGAAACGGAATATTAATCGCCACCGGGCAAATACTGACCGGTCGATGCTCGGAGATCACGATGAAAAGCCTGCACAAAGCCCAAAGCCGACAAAAGGCGAAACGAATGATCAGGCAACGCATTCTGGCCGGATTATTCGCGACACTTCTCGGCGCGGGAGTATCGGGCTGTGACACCACTGCATCGGATATTGCGGGAACGAACCTGTTTACCGGTGTGGAATGGTATATCGCTTTTGACGTCGTCAGCATCATCAACACCGACAAAACCCTCGTCGATCACGTTGTCTCCCTTTCCACCGGTCGGGATTGCTCGACCATCCGCAAGATCGACGGCAAATCCTATTGCAAAAAAGACCCGGTTCCCGAACCGCCGCTTTATTGTTATCGCTCATTGGCTGCTGTCAGTTGCTATCGCACGCCTGACCCTTATAATACCGGCGCACAAACCATTGACTGGCCACCAACCAGATCACGCAGCCTGTAAGCCAACAAGCCCTTCAACAAGCTGAAATCCCACATATATTTGTAAAAAATTCGCGCGACGGGCCATTCAAACTTGAGGCTGCCGTTAAAGCGCGCTACCGTGTCATATGGGCGTCATAAACGCCTGAACCCGGCCTTCTGAAATTACGTCCGGAGAACGACATGGGTACATTGTTCAATCTGGCTCAGTACCGCAAAGCCAAAAGCTTTGTGCATTTCGACCGGACTGAACTGATGCAACTCATGAACACCTATTCCAGACAAGTCGCAAGCGGTGCTTGGCGCGACTATGCCATCGACCATCTGGATGGCATGGCCATGTTCTCCATCTTCCGTTCCTCTCACGAAACGGCAGTATTCACCGTCATCAAACTTGGCACGGACCACAAGAATGCCGGACATTTTCTGGCCCTTCACAGCGGTGAGAAGATCAAGCAAAGCTCCGAAATCCAGAACGTTCTTGATGCCGTTGAAAAACGCGCACGCAAGGTCGTCCCGCTGTTCAAATCCCGTTAAAGATCGGTCCCGACTTTTGCCCCACCCCATCCTTGAATTTTGCACGCCCGTTCGTGGCATCCGTTCCCTTGTGTGTGGCATGGTCGCGCTGACATGCGTATGTCATGTGTTCCCGGCTTATGCCGATTACACAACCGGTTACAAAGCCTATCAGGCAGGCAACTATGAAATGGCTCGGGCGCAATGGCGCGTTGCCGCCCAGGAAGATGACCCGCGTGCCCAATATGCGCTGGGCCTGCTTTACTATCGCGGCCTTGCCGGGCCACAGGATTACCGACAGGCCGCCGAGTGGTTTGCACTGGCAGCACGCGCCAATCACCCCAATGCTATCTATTATCTTGGTTTAATGTATTTCAATGGCTGGGGTTTGCGATACGATCAGTTCCGCGCAACCGATTTTCTCAAGCGCGCCCTTCGTGCCAATGCCGATAATGTCGATGCAGCCTTCCTGATTGGCGAACAATATTTCCATGGCCGTGGTGCACAGCAAAACTATGTCGAAGCCGCGCATTATTACAGGATCGCCGCCGAAAAGGGTATGCACGCCGCCCAATTTTTATTGGGCGCCATGACCGAACGCGGCTGGGGTGTCGAACCGGATTATGCCGATGCCTATTACTGGCTGCGCCGTTCGGCACTTGGCCCCCTGACCCTGCCGCCCGGTGTCGAACTTGAACTGGACCCGGCTACAGCAATTGCCAATCTTGAACCAAAGTTGCGACTTGAAGAAATCAGACGTGTCGACAAACGGTTGCAGGAATTGGCTGTTCCCTGAACCCGATGATCAAAAGGCCGCCCGAAGGCGGCCTCGTAACATTCAATCGAAAACAGGGATCAGGAAAATGCCTCGTCCCAGGTACCGCGCGTCGCCGCCTTTGAATATTCCGTCGCACGGTTTTCAAAGAAGTTGGTGTGCTCGACTGCATTAAGCATCGCATCCATCCATGGCAACGGGTTCTGTTCGATCCCGTATTGCTCTTCAAGGCCAAGCTGATTAAGGCGGCGATCAGCGATATAGCGGATGTACTTCTTGATATCTTCTGCGGTCAATCCCTGCACCGCACCGGCTTCGAACGACAAATCGATAAATGCGTCTTCGTGGCTGACGATGGTTTTGCAGGCCTCAATCAGGTCGCTGCGCATTTCGTCATCCCAGATTTCCGGATTCTCTTTGCAGAATGTCCTAAACAGGCGAATGATGCTTTCGCAATGCAGGCTTTCATCGCGGACCGACCATGTCACGATCTGCCCCATGCCCTTCATCTTGTTAAAGCGCGGGAAGTTCATCAGCATCGCGAATGACGCAAACAACTGAAGACCTTCGGTAAAGGCACCAAATACCGCCAGCGTTTTGGCAATATTGCGTTTGCCCTGTGTAGTCAGACGCAAATCGCCATGCTCGTCGGTATATTCGTCTTCCGGACCAATACCCCAGATTTGCATATAGTCGTATTTGTCCTTCATTTCCTTGTACTGGAAGAAGGCCTCATACTCGGCTTCAGGCATGCCGATAGTATCAAGAAGGTGCGAATAAGCCGCAACATGGATGGTTTCCATGTTTGAAAATGCCGCCAGCATCATCTGGACTTCAGTCGGTTTGAACACGCGCGTATAGTGGCGCATATAGCAGTTATTGACCTCGATATCCGACTGAGTGAAAAAGCGGAAAATCTGCGTCAGCAGGTTCCGCTCGGCATCGGAAATCGTGTGGTTCCAATCCTTGACATCATCGGCCAGCGGCACTTCTTCGGGCAGCCAGTGAATTTGCTGCTGGGTCAGCCACGCCTCATAGGCCCACGGATAACGGAACGGCTTGTAGACCGGGTTTTCCGTCAGAAGATCAATTACTTTATCGTCAGACATATCGTCACTTCTCGCAAAATTTCTGTGTGCTCAAGCCGCCTTACTGGCAGGCGAGACATTCGTCATAATCGGGTTCACTGGTGGCCTGTGCGGCGGCCGCAACCAGTGCCGGGATTTCAAACGAGCTTTCCGGGCGTGGCATATCGTCATCATTCGACTTCGCACGCCCCGGAATATTCGCAACCACCTCGGCCCGTTGGATCGATTTCGACCGGCAGTAATAAAGGCTTTTGACCCCCTTTTTCCATGCCTGGAAATGGATTTGATGCAGGTCGCGTTTATGAACATTCGACGCCAGGAAGATGTTCAGCGACTGCGCCTGATCGATCATCGGTGTGCGATCACCGGCCAATTCGATCAGCCAGCGCTGATCCAGCTCGAACGCGGTCTTGAAGATGTCCTTTTCCAGATCGGACAGGAAATCAAGATGCTGAACCGATCCTTCATTCACCGTGATGGATGTCCAGACTTCCTCGGTATTCCGGCCTTTTTCTTCCAAAACCTCGGCAAGATACTTGTTACGCACGTTAAACGAGCCCGAAAGCGTCTTGTGGGTATAGGAGTTCGCCGCCATCGGCTCGATCCCCGGTGAAGCGCCACCGCAAATGATCGAAATCGATGCGGTCGGCGCAATCGCGGTTTTGTTCGAGAAACGGGCTTTGATACCATATTCCGCAGCATCCGGGCACGAACCGCGTTCTTCCGCCAACTTCTCGGACGCGGCATCCGCATGCTTTTTGACGTGATCAAAAATCTGCTTGTTCCAGACCTTGCTCATCACCCCTTCAAGCGGCACTTTCTGCGCCTGAAGGAAAGAATGGAAACCCATCACGCCAAGACCAACCGAACGTTCACGCATCGCGGAATATTTCGCACGCGCCATCGTATCGGGTGCATGATCGATAAAGTCCTGAAGCACGTTATCAAGGAAACGCAGGATATCCTCGATGAACTGGTTGTCGTCCTTCCAGGTCAGGTAATGTTCAAGGTTCAGCGACGACAGACAGCAAACAGCGGTACGATCCCCGCCCAGGTGATCCTTGCCGGTCGGCAACGTGATTTCCGAACACAGGTTCGACGTCTTGACGCTCAGCCCGGCCAGCTTGTGGTGTTCGGGCACCGCACGGTTCACGGTGTCGATGAACAGCATATAGGGCTCGCCGGTTTCAACCCGCGACGTCAGCAACCGTATCCACAATGAACGCGCGCTGATTTTGCGGGCAACATGCCCGTCTTTGGGGGATGTCAGCGCCCATTCTTCATCATTTTCGACCGCACGCATAAAGGCATCCGAAATCGCAACGCCCTGATGCAGGTTCGGCGTCTTGCGGTTCGGGTCACCACCGGTCGGGCGGCGCATCTCGGAAAATTCTTCGATCTCGGGATGGCTGACCGGCATGTAAACCGCGGCCGACCCACGGCGCAGCGATCCCTGGCTGATCGCCAGTGTCAGGCTGTCCATCACGCGGATGAACGGCACCACGCCGGACGTCTTGCCATTCTTGCCGACCTTCTCACCGATCGAACGCAGATTGCCCCAGTACGAACCGATACCGCCGCCCCGTGCCGCAAGCCAGACATTCTCGGTCCAGATATCGACAATACCGCCAAGATTATCATCTGCCTCGTTCAGGAAGCAGGAAATCGGCAAGCCACGCGTGGTCCCGCCATTCGACAGGATCGGGGTTGCGGGCATGAACCAGAGCTTGGAAATATAATCATAAAGACGCTGCGCATGCGCTTCGTTGTCCCCGTAATAGCTGGCAACGCGCGCAAACAGGTCCTGATAGCTTTCACCCGGCATCAGATATCGGTCATTCAAAACCGCCTTGCCAAAGTCCGTCAGTAACGCATCGCGTGAACGATCAACAATGACGCGCGCACCTTTTTCGTGCTGCACTACATCCAGCATCTTCATGCTCTCAAGTCCCCTTACCTGAACGGTCGCCCGTTGGCGGCGATCCGCTTCCTGTTTGTTATCTTCATCAAACGGTGTTCGCTTGCCCCTGCCTCGTTTTACCGACTGCCGGATCGCAAAAAAATCGCCGTTCCCAATGCCCGTTGGAAGATGGTTATGCCCGCTCGAGACCGGATTGAAAACACAATATGTAGTGGGAATGGATAAAAAATCGTCAATTGATTGTATCAGTTCCGTTACAATCCCGGATATTCAATGATTCGCGGCAAAGGCGTTTTTTGCCCCTGTTCCGGTCAAGTAAAAGATCGGCAAAAATTTTGCGAACTCTTTGATCCGAAAGGTTGAGTTTCAGGTTCCGGAGAAACCATTCAGACCCCAAATCCGGTTACGATTCCCCAAACAGGGCGCAAAACAAAGAACGCCCGAACAATGCCGGGCGTTCTTTCCGATGTCATTGACTTCCCGATCAGGGCAGTTTGTAGGCAATCACATAATCACCGGCTTTGGTTCCAATTGACCCGTGACCACCCGCCACGATCAGCACATATTGCGTACCGTCATCCGTGGTATAGGTCATCGGGGTCGATTGCCCACCTGCCGGCAGACGTGCCTGCCAAAGCTGTTCGCCGGTGGTGACGTCATAAGCACGGAAATAATTATCAACCGCCGCTCCAAGGAACGCCACACCGCCCTTGGTGATAATCGGACCACCAATACCCGGCACGCCAAGCTCGAACGGCAAGGGCAGCGGCGTCATGTCCTCGACCGTGCCGTTTTTGTGCTTATAGGCAATTTCCCCGGTACGCAGGTCTGCCCCGGCGACATAGCCCCATGGCGGGGCCTGACACGGCACGCCAATCGGCGAAATGAACGGTCCCATGCTGACAGCATAAGGGGCACCCTCGTTCCGGTTAATGCCCATCTCGCTGGCCTTTTCGGTACCGCGCGGGGGCACTTCGTCACGCGGGATCAGTTGGGAAATAAAGGCAAGATAGGTCGGCATGCCAAACATGATCTGGCGTTCCGGGTCGACCGCGATGCCACCCCAGTTAAACGTGCCGAAATTGCCAGGATACACCAGCGTGCCTTGCAAGGATGGCGGGGTATAGCGCCCTTCATATTTCAGCTGATGGAAATGAATACGGCATGCCAGCTGATCAAACAGCGTAACGCCCCACATATCCTTTTCCGTCAGCGGCTCTGGCATAAAGGTCAAATCCGACACCGGCTGGGTCGGGGCAGTGAAATCTTCGGGGATCGCACCGCCAGGTGCGGGAACTTCCTTCACCGGGATAATCGGCTCGCCTGTCCGGCGGTTCAGCACATAGATATCGCCCTGCTTGGTCGGCCCGACCAGTGCCGGAACAGTTTCACCATCTTCCGTGGTGATATCGAGCAGGGATGGCTGTGCCGGAACATCCATATCCCACAAGTCGTGATGCACCGTCTGACGCACCCACTCGACCTGCCCGGTCTCAAGGCTTAGTGCAACGATGGATGATGAATAGGTCTCGACTTCTTCGCTGCGTCCCATACCCAACTGATCGGGTACCTTGTTGCCCAGCGGCACATAAATCATGCCAAGATTTTCATCGGTACTCGACACCGACCAGCTATTGGGGGAATTGGCTGTATAGGTCTGGCCTTCGGGGATCGGCTCCGTCTGCTCGGGATTGCCGGAATCCCAGTTCCAGACCAGTTCACCGGTATCAACATCATAGGCACGAATAACGCCGGACTGCGATTTGGTCGAATAATTGTCATTCACCGCCCCGCCAATAATGATCTTGCCATCGGCAATAACCGGTGGCGAGGTGGAATAATAATACCCGGCCGGATTATAGGGCATACCGGTTTCCAGATGGACGGTGCCCTGATCGCCAAAATCGCGGCAAATCTCACCGTTATTGGCATCCAAGGCGATCAGACGCGCATCGGATGTCGGCAGATAAACCCGCGATGCACATGGCACATCCCCATCCACCACGCGGTCCTGATAAAATGTCACCCCGCGGCATGTCTGATGCTGTCGGTCGGGATTGTCAGGGACCTCCGGATCAAACCGCCATTTTTCCTGTCCGGTTTTGGCATCAATTGCCATTGCCCAGCTATGCGGCGTGCAAAGATAAAGCGTGTTGTCGATCTTAAGCGGCGTCACCTGATAGGTGGTTTCGGGCACATCTTCGGATCGCCTTACATCGCCAGTCTGAAAGACCCAGGCCTGTTGAAGTTCAGTCACATTTTCCACCGTTATCTGATCAAGCGGTGAATAGCGCTGCCCATAGGGCGTGCGACCATATTGGTGCCAGTCACCGGGCAAAATATTGCTGCCAAGATCGGGATTACTGACAACGGGGCTTTCGTTTAACTGGCCCTTGATTGCGTTGGGATTGTTCATCATCGAATAGACGGCAATGACAATTGCCAGAACGATGCTTCCCTCAAGCACGAATGACCGTGCCGGTTTGACTTCCGGCACCGGCTTTCCGACCGACAGTGTCTTGCGATAGACCGGCATTGCCATCCACAATCCGATCAGGACAATCAGTCCTCCCCGTGGCCCCAGTTGCCACCAGTCGAACCCGACTTCCCAGACCGCCCAACCAAGGCTTGCAATCATAAAAACTGCGTAAAACGGTAAAACGGCCGGTCGTTTGGTGAATGACAGAACGGCCGCAACAAGAAACGCCAGTCCGGCCAGCGCATAATACCAGCTACCACCAAGCATGATCAGCCACACGCCGCCAGCGCCAAGCGCAAGACCGATCAGGGCCAGCAACCCCGAAGTCAGAACATTGATCATGAGATTGTCCTCGTTTTAATGATTCAGGACATGCAAACGCAGCCTTTGACCAGAAAATGGCAGGTTAAAGGCAGTATCAGGCTTTGGGCGGAACGTGCGAATGGCGGTTCCGGTTCCTTCAAGCAACTGAAAAAAATGAAAAACCACCGACCTGTCGCAGCCGGTGGTTTGAAATGCGTAGAAGTCGTGAAGGGTTAGCCCCTAGTGATGCGTCTCGATGATCGTGCCGGATTTGACAACTTCGGTAATCGTCACGCCAAGGTTTTCGTCCACCACCACCAGTTCGCCGCGCGCGACAAGCCGGTTATTGACGTAGATATCGACCGGTTCCCCGACCTTGCGATCCAGTTCCAGAACTGCACCACGGGTCAGGCGCATCAATTGCGAGACCTGGATCTGGCTTTTGCCGATCACGGTCGATACGCGCACCGGCACATCATAGGCCGCCCCGATCTCAGACGCGGCATGACGTTTGGCAAAGGGATCGTCATCATTATTGGCCATGGTAACCAGATCACCCGGATAAAATGGAAGAATCGCGAAACTCTATTCTAGAGGTTAGCTTTGAAAAAAGTGTTAGCAAGCTTATTCGCAAAATTTACGGTAGTTTTCTGTATAATAATCGCCTACATGACGAAACCTTCAGGGCTCCGCGCCACCAGCACCAAACAGAAATGCAGGACTTTTCATGAGCTACGATCGCCAATGGGTGGCAGACGCCATCAACATCATCGAAGCCGATTTCAATCGGTCCGCCGATACGCACCTGATCCGTCTTGATCTGCCATCCCTTGATGGCATCGGTTTGTATCTGAAAGATGAATCGACCCACCCATCGGGCAGCCTGAAACATCGCCTGGCACGTTCGCTGTTCCTGTATGGCCTTTGCAATGGCTGGATATCCAAAGACACACCAATTATCGAGGCCTCAAGCGGCTCGACCGCCGTCTCCGAAGCCTATTTTGCCCGCCTGCTCGGTCTGCGCTTTATTGCGGTGATGCCCAAATCGACATCGCAGCAGAAAATCGATCAAATCGCCTTTTATGGCGGCGAAAGTCATCTGGTAGATCACAGTGGCCAGATTTATGCGGAATCCCAGCGACTTGCGCGTGAACTTGGCGGCCATTACATGGACCAGTTCACCTATGCCGAACGCGCGACCGACTGGCGCGGCAACAACAACATCGCCGAAAGCATCTTTGATCAGCTCAAGCGCGAACCCCATCCCGTTCCGCGCTGGATCGTCGTTGGAGCGGGCACCGGCGGGACATCATCGACCATTGGTCGCTATATCCGGTACGGACAGATCCTTGGCATGGGATGCGAGATGTGTGTTGCCGACCCGGAAAACTCGGTTTTCTATGACGCCTATGAAACCGGGAAATGCGACATTACCGGTGAAAGGGCTTCACGCGTCGAAGGCATCGGTCGTCCGCGCGTTGAACCAAGCTTTAACCCCAACGTCGTCGATCATATGATCCGGGTTCCCGATGCTGGCAGCTTCGCCGCCCTGCAGTATCTGGAAAAACATATGGGCCGTCGCTGCGGCGGATCCACCGGCACCAACCTGATCGCCACCCTGTCGCTTATCAGCCAGATGAAAAAGGCTGGCGAAACCGGATCGGTCGTCACCCTTCTTTGCGATGGCGGGGATCGCTATCGCGATACCTATTATAATCCGGAATGGGTTGTCCAACAGGGGATCGACCTTGCCCCATGGCACGCAGCACTCGAAACTTTCGATAAAACCGGCGTGTTTGACATGCCGATGGATTGCTGCACGGCCCGTTAACCGCCTTCGTAACAAACAAAAAAAGACGGGCGGATTTCTCCGCCCGTTCAGGTGCTTCATCAAGGTTGAGGCAAAACTTAGCCCGAAATCGCGATCTTGCGCGGTTCCGGCTTCACTTCCGCTACTTTAGGGAGAGTGAGCGTCAGGACACCGTTCTTGAACGATGCCGCAATTTTGTCTGCATCAACAGTGTCGGGCAGACGGAAGGAACGTTTGAAGCTGCCATAGGTACGCTCAACAACACGCGCACCATCATTGCTTTCACGGGTCGATTTCTTTTCCCCCGTGACCGTCAGGACACCTTCAAGGACCGACACATCGACATCGTCCTGTTCAACACCGGGAAGTTCGGCAGACAGTTCGATCTGATCGTCGGTTTCATGGACATCAATGCGCGGAGTCAGGAGCTTTTGCGTCACCCCATCATCACTTGCACCGACAGTATTCACAAGCCCGTCACGACCAAAAATCGAGCCGATCATACGGTCGAAATCACGTCCGAAAACACCGAACGGATCACCATATGCCGGACGAGAAGCCAAACGACGAGCAGTACCATTTACAGTCTGAAGACCAGTCATAATTACCCTCCTAAACAGACAGGTAGTTCTTGCGCCGCAGGTCCAGTCATGCTGCAACCCTGACGCGCACAAGGCCACCGTGGCCTTTCAAACCAACAAATAGATCAGGGTTATTTTTCAGCAAGTGGCAGCATGCATTTTTTTGAAAAATTTATTCAGGCCCTTCACCTTCGCATTCCACAAGATGGAAAAAACCAAAGCATTCCCTAAGCACCTATGGCGCAAGCGTCTGATTCGAACTAGCTTCTTTTCATTGTTCGCAGGCTTTCCCTGCCCTTCACAGATACAGGACGTTTCATGAGCCAGCTTTTCACGCCCCTTTCGCTGGGCACGCTTGAACTTGATAACCGCATTATCATCGCTCCCATGTGCCAGTATTCGGCTGATAACGGCAAAGTCACCGCATGGCACGACATGCATCTTGGCAATCTCGCGCAATCGGGTGCCGGGCTTCTGATTATCGAGGCCACCGCAATCGAACCCGAAGGCCGCATTACCTATGGCGATGTCGGATTGTGGGACGACGAAACCGAAGCAGCCCTTGATAAGACGCTGAAGGCAGTGCGTAGCCATTCGGATATGCCGATTGGCATTCAGCTCGCCCATGCCGGACGCAAGGCATCCTGCGAAAAGCCCTGGGATGGTGGCGGTGCCATCGCACCGGATCACAAAAATGGCTGGCAGGTCGTTGCCCCATCTGCCGTCCCGTTCCGTGCAGGTGACCCGGAACCCGAAGCACTCAGTACATCGCGCATTCGCGAAATCATTCAGGGCTTTGCCGATGCCGCAAAGCGTGCGGATCGTCTTGGTATTGATGCTATCGAAATTCATGGGGCACATGGCTATCTGCTCCATCAATTCCTCTCACCACACTCCAACAAACGCCAGGATGACTATGGCGGATCGCTTGAAAACCGTATGCGGATCGTGATGGAGGTTTACGATGCCGTGCGCGCCGCTTTCGATCCGGCCAAACCGGTCGGCATTCGCATTTCGGCTTCTGATTGGGTCGATGACGGCTGGGATATTGATCAAAGTGTGGAACTGGCGCGCATCTTAAAGGAACGGGGTTGCGATTTCATCCATGTATCGTCGGGCGGTCTTCACATTGATCAGAAAATCCCGGTTGGCCCGAACTATCAGGTCCCGTTTGCCAACCGGATCAAATCCGAAACCGGCATGACCACCATCGCGGTCGGACTGATCACCGAGGCAGAACAGGCCGAAGCTATCGTATTTACCGGCCAGGCCGATGCCATCGCCCTGGCGCGTGGCATCCTCTATGACCCGCGCTGGCCGTGGCATGCTGCGGCAACCCTCGGGGCGGAGGTCAAGGCCGCCAGTCAGTATCTGCGATGTCAGCCAAGAACGCTGAAAAAACTGTTCGGCTAATCTGGAAAATCCCCGCGGTTCCTGTGGCTGCGGGGATTTTTGTCGCAATCGACACACAAACAAAAAGGGCCTCGCAAATGCGAGACCCTTTCCGTAGCGAGAAGGTCGGTTGGTGGTAAGGCTTAGAAGCCCATACCGCCCATGCCGCCCATACCACCCATGCCGCCCATGTCAGGCGCGCCGCCACCGGTTTTTTCTTCCGGCTTGTCGGCGATCATGCATTCGGTGGTGATCAGCAGACCTGCGACCGATGCTGCGTCCTGCAGGGCAGTACGAACAACTTTGGCCGGGTCGATGATGCCGGCTTTGACCAGATTGGTGTATTCACCTTTCTGGGCGTCGAAGCCAAACTCAACATCAGACTGCTCAAGCAGCTTGCCGGCGACAACCGCACCGTCAACACCTGCGTTCTGGGCGATCTGACGGACCGGAGCCTGCAGCGCGCGACGAACGATGTCGACACCGATGGTCTGGTCGTGGTTTGCACCTTCAAGACCGTCAAGAGCGCGGGTTGCGTACAGCAGGGCCGTACCACCACCAGCAACAATGCCTTCTTCGACAGCAGCGCGGGTTGCGTGCAGGGCATCGTCAACACGGTCTTTGCGTTCTTTCACTTCGATTTCCGAAGCACCACCAATTTTGATCACGGCAACACCGCCAGCGAGTTTCGCCAGACGTTCCTGCAGTTTCTCGCGGTCATAATCGGAAGTGGTTTCTTCGATCTGAGCACGGATCTGGCCAACGCGGGCTTCGATCTGGGCTTTCTCACCGGCACCATCAACGATGGTGGTTTCTTCTTTGGTGATGGTGATCGATTTCGCGGTACCGAGCATATCGAGCGTAACGCTTTCAAGCTTGATGCCGAGATCTTCGGAGACAACCTGGCCACCGGTAAGGATGGCGATGTCTTCGAGCATTGCTTTGCGACGGTCGCCGAAGCCCGGTGCTTTGACAGCAGCGATTTTCAGGCCACCGCGCAGCTTGTTGACGACGAGCGTTGCAAGAGCCTCGCCTTCGACGTCTTCAGCAATGATCAGAAGCGGCTTGCCTGACTGAACGACAGCTTCCAGAAGCGGCAGCATCGGCTGCAGCGAGGAAACTTTTTTGTCAAACAGCAGGACATACGGGTTGTCGAGTTCGGCAACCATCTTTTCCGGGTTGGTCACGAAATACGGCGACAGGTAACCGCGGTCGAACTGCATGCCTTCGACAACGTCGAGTTCGGTGTGCAGGCCTTTGGCTTCCTCGACGGTGATAACACCTTCGTTGCCGACTTTTTCCATGGCTTCAGCGATCATGTCGCCGACTTCACGGTCACCATTGGCCGAAATGTTACCGACCTGTGCGATTTCGTCCTTGCCCGACACTTTACGTGCGCGGCCCTGGATGGCTTCGATGACTTTGGTGGTCGCAAGATCGATACCGCGCTTCAGGTCCATCGGGTTCATGCCGGCAGCAACGGACTTGTTGCCTTCACGAACGATTGCCTGGGCGAGAACGGTTGCAGTGGTGGTGCCGTCACCAGCCAGATCGGCGGTTTTGGAAGCCACTTCGCGCAGCATCTGTGCGCCCATGTTTTCGAACTTGTCAGACAGTTCGATTTCCTTGGCAACCGAAACACCGTCCTTGGTCACACGCGGTGCGCCGAAGGATTTTTCGATGACAACGTTACGGCCTTTCGGGCCGAGCGTCACTTTAACGGCATCAGCAAGGATGTCGACACCACGCAGCATTTTGGCGCGGGCGTCGGTGGAGAATTTTACTTCTTTAGCAGCCATAATATTCTTTCCTCTCTATGAGACGGATGAACGTGGAATAAGTCACCAAAAGGCTGACTTACTCCATGATGCCCATAATGTCGGACTCTTTCATGATCAGCAGCTCTTCGCCATCGACCTTGACTTCGGTGCCCGACCATTTGCCGAACAGAACCTTGTCACCAGCCTTGACGTCCAGCGCGACAAGCGAGCCGTCTTCTTTGCGAACACCGGAACCGACAGCGATGATTTCGCCTTCCTGCGGTTTTTCTTTCGCGGTATCCGGGATAATGATGCCACCGGCTGTCTTGGTGTCGGATTCGACACGACGCACCAGCACACGATCATGTAACGGACGGAACTTCATGTTAGACAACTCCGTGTTTAAGTATGGCTCGATTAAGTACAAAACTAACCGGGATGAGCCCGTATTAGCACTCACCCCCGGCGAGTGCTAACAGCATGTATGGGAACCACGGGATTTTGTCAACAGAAGAGAGAGGGGGGACGCAAAAATGTCATGATTTCCGGGTGTTTTACCCTGCGAAGAGTCATAGACATGACCAGAAATGACCGCCCACATCCCTACCGGTATTGGCTGTTAATGGCAAGATATTTGCCTTTTATCGGCAAGACAAAGGGGGACGACCGCCCCCCCCCCCCCCCCTTCCTCAAAGAACCTGCCTATTTCTGATCTGGCGACCGGTCAAGCGGCGACTGATCTGGCTGGGTTACGGGTGCATCACCCGGCGCCCCCTCAAGCGGCTTGGGCGGCATTGCCTTTTCCGGAACGGATTGCTTCGACGAAAAATCTCGAAACGACATGATGACTATCTTCCAAAACGGAAGTCAAAAATCTGCTTCCTGCTTACAAATGACAATCAGAACATGCATCCGCAATCCCATGCTCCCGAATAGCCACCGTAAACGCATGGGAGAAAGGAAACCGTCAAAGATTCCATTGGCTACTTATTTTGGTCTGACGCCCGGTAAAGCGAGTTTCCCGTCATATCGGTAATCACAAAATCGTCCGGACGTTGCGGCAGCTCTACCCGGAGTATAAATTTTTCTGCCACCCGGACGGCCGCCGCGATATCGAAAACATCATATTCCGCGCGATCAAGCACGGCATGCGCCCCGTCGTCAGATCGCACCCGGTAAAACTCGATTATAACACGAATCATATTCTTTATATCCCGAGCTCATCATCAAACCGCTCAATCAATCGCCAAGCCTTCATTCTCACCCCGGGAAATCGCTTGTTGATCATCTATCCTGTCCGATTTCAGCTTCGGGCTGACACTTTCAATCGGCTCACATTGGCTGCGGTCGATCAGTCTGGCGCGATCAAGATCTCGGGGATCGACCGTGAAACTCCTTGATATAATCGCCTCGCCATCCCGTCCCTGCTGATAAAGCAGCGTCGCTATGCGCCGATAGGCAAGAAAAGATACGCTTTCGATCTGTTCTTCTTCGGTTTCAACCTCGTAATGTCCGGGCGGGAATGGCTCGGGATACCCCTTCAGTGCAAAAGGATGGATGAAATCTATTCCGTGCCGACTTGTGCGGGTCAGGCTCATGATAAAGGGGCCTCCTTAAGACCCTCATTGAAGATGTCCATCCCCCCGGCAAACTGCAATCGGCACATTTTCTCTTGTAACCCTAAGATTACAAGAAATGGCGCATAAGGCAGTTATTACCGGCAAACTTTATTTCCATATTTGCATTCGGCGCGATAAAAACAGCATACTATGCCCTATGCCCCGGGACGCAGCCGAAGAACCCGCCCAGAAGATGCATCTGTCAGCAGATATATCATGCCATCCGGCCCCATACTGACATCGCGGATACGTTCACCCAAATCCTCAAGCATTCTTTCCTCGCCGGTAATCCGGTCATCCTCCCGGTCCAATCGCACCAGCAAACGACCGGCAAGTGCTCCGACAAAAATATCCCCCTGCCATTCGTCAACGGCATCGCCGGTATAAAACGCCATGCCCGACGGCGCGATCGAGGGGACCCAATAATGGATTGGCTGTTCCATGCCTTCCTTCTCTGTGCCGACACCTATCTCGCCGCCAAAATATTCCTGCCCGTGGGTTATGACTGGCCAGCCATAATTCTTTCCGGCTTCGGGTATGTTCACCTCGTCTCCGCCGCGGGGGCCGTGTTCATGAAGCCATAACTCCCCGCTTTCAGGGTTCAATGCCGCCCCTTGTGGATTACGATGACCATAAGACCAGATTTCGGGCATGACCCCGTCCTGGCCGACAAAGGGGTTGTCATCCGGCACGGAACCATCCGGTGCAATACGCACGACCGTTCCAAGGTGGTTACCCAGATTTTGTGCCTCGTCTCGCAATGAAGATCGTTCGCCCAGTGTCACAAACAGATTGCCGTCCGGCGCAAACACCAGCCGCGATCCAAAATGCTTGTTGCCGCTATAGGATGGTTGCTGCTGAAAGATGACTTCGACATTTGATAACCACTTGTTGCTGTCATCAAGAACCGCGCGGGCAACCGCCGTCGCATTTTCTCCCTGACTGCGTGGCTCGGCGTAGCTCAGATAAACCCGGCGGTTGCTTCCAAAATCGGGATCAAGCGCAATGTCAAGCAGCCCACCCTGCCCCGAAGCATAAACCTCGGGCACGCCGCTCAGCCCTGCGGACAAACTTCCATCCGGTGCCATCAGCCGAAGCCTCCCTTCCCGTTCGGTAATCAGGGCTGATCCATCCGGCAGGAAAACCATCGCCCAAGGATAACTCAGCCCGGTTGCGACTTCTTCGACAATGATCGTGCCATGTTCGGTCTGTTCACGATGGATTTCTCTCGCCTGCACCTGTACCTGCGCAAAAGGGACAAGCGCGAAAATTATCATTATCACGAAACCCGCAAGGACGGTCTTGTTCCTGTGGTCAATTACAACAGATGTCATCGCTGCCTCTCCTCATGTGACTGACGGAGAATATGACTTGCTGTACAAAACAGCCAATCCGTCGTCCTAAATCATTGCCGGATTAATGATGATTGTTGTTCAAACGCGGGCGAGGCAAGGACGTTCCTCAACACAAACCTGTGAGTGTGAAGCAAATCTCAGTACTGGAACGGACCATACGTCTCTTGCTGCAGGGTAAAAGATTGTATACAGATCAAACGCTTAGATAACGGGTATCTGCACGACAGGTTTGAATATATCCAGACCGTTTTGATACTCCAACTCCTCAACATAAATACAAACGGGCAGGAGGAACATCCGTGCTTCTTCAACTTTTCCCTTTATGGGCCGCGCTTCTGTCGCTGCTGGCCTATTTTGTACCGGGGGCTTTTACATCCATGAGCGGGGCGATCATCCCGCTTCTGACGGTCATTATGCTGGCGATGGGCCTGACGTTAACCACGCGCGATTTTGCAAATGTTGCAAAAAGCCGCAAGGCAATGGCGGTTGGTGTGGCGCTGCAATTTTTGATCATGCCTGCGGCGGCATGGTCGGTGGCAACCCTGTTTGGTTTTGGGCCTGAACTGATGATCGGCATGCTGCTGGTCGGCAGCGTTGCGGGTGGCACATCATCCAATGTCATGTGCTATCTGGCCAAAGGGGATACCGCGCTGTCGATTTCAATGACGGCGGCCTCGACCCTGATCGGCGTTTTCCTGACCCCGGTTCTGGCATCATTCTTCGCCGGACAAAGCATTGATGTTCCGGTTCAACCGATGCTGATGACGCTTCTTCAGGTGGTTCTGGTCCCTGTTGCGATCGGGGTTGCACTGAATGAATTCGCATCGAAATGGGTACGCAAGATCGAAGGGCTTTTCCCCTATGTCTCGATGTTCGCGATCCTTCTGATCATTGCGATTGTTGTTGCTCTCAATGCCGGGAAGATTGCGACGGTCGGTCTGATTGTCGCTTTCGCCGTTATCCTGCACAACGCCATTGGCCTTGCTCTTGGTTATGGCATCACGGCCCTGCTTGGATTTGACCGCAAGATTTGCCGCACCATTGCCTTTGAAGTCGGTCTGCAGAATTCTGGCCTTGCCACGGCACTGGCGTTGAAATTCTTCACGCCGGCAGCCGCCCTGCCCGGCACGCTATTCAGCGTCTGGCACAATATTTCAGGCTCCCTTCTCGCCGGATATTGGAGCCACAAGCCGATTGCAGACGATGCGGATAGTCCTTCCAAAACCCGTCCCAAATCTGCCTGATGCATTACCCATAAGGTAATAATCGCAAAATGAAACAGGCCAGTGACAGTTGATGTCACTGGCCTGTTTCATTTTGCGATCTTCCAATCACGGACACGCACAATATTACGGCGAGCCGCCATTCGTCCTAACAACCCGCACCGCACTATCTCGGCGCCATTGTGCTGGCGTCACCCCCATATGCTTTTTGAACGCCCGCTGAAAGGCCGCTTCGGACTGATAGCCTGCCAAATCGGCAACTGCCCCGGTCGAAATATTGCTTTTCTCCAACTCCTTCGCTGCCAGCGTCATACGAATATCGAGCAGAAAGTCATTGGCCGAATGGCCCAAACGTTCCTGAAAATGGCGTACCAGAGTAGCGCGCGACATATTGCAGATATCGGCAAGTTCCGGCAGGGTCCATGCTCGCGCCGGATCATCAAGCATTGCCCCCAAAGCCGGGGCAAGCCGCGGATGCCCCGCAAGAGCCAGAAGCCCCATCGGTGCGTTTTCGGATTCACTGGCAAGACGCAGGACGAGTGTGAACAGGGCTACCGAACAGGCATTAAGCATCGCCCTGCCACCAAGACACTCGCCATCGGCCTCAGCCCGCATCAGGGCCACCAGATTTGCCAGACGACTATCGGTCGTATTATTTCCCCGGCTTTCGGTCTGAATGCCAGCACGAACAATCAGCCTTTCGGGCAGATAACGCAGCAACACCCGATCATAAGGGGATTCCAGAAAAAAGCTGCCGCACAGCATGTCGAACTGTTCGCCCGTACCGCTGTTTTCGTTGATCACGACATTGATCCCATCACGCCGCACAACCGGTTTGGCTCGTTGTCCACTGCCGTCGTGCAGGTTATGTGCCTCGCCCCCCGGCAATAAAAGGATATCCCCCGCCATCAGACGGGTTTTCCCCAAACCAGCGGAATCCTCCAGAACAGCTTCCCCTTTTAGCACAATGTGATAGGGGATCTCACCTTTTGCTACAGCATCATGAGACAATGCCCAAGGCGCACCAAAGGAACAACGAATATCCAGAGAACCCCTTACCGGCATCAGGGCAAACAGGTGGCTGAGCCAATCGACGTTCGGCAACATTGCCCCCTAAAATGAAACTATTGAGCATATTTTCAATACTTAACAACATTAACAAACTCACTTCCTGATCGTAAAGTCCGTTCATAGACAACACGAACTTACACCAAGGAGTTACACATCATGTCTCGTATTTCTTATCCGGCGATTGAAACTGCAACCGGTCCCGCCGCCGAAGTTTTTGCCCAAGTAAAAAAAGCCGCAGGCAGTGTGCCAAACGCCTATGCCACCATCGGGTCACTGGCACCCGATATACTCAAAACCATCCTGAATGCTGAAGGTGTTCTGGCATCGGCTACGCTTTCCAAACAGGACCGCGAAACCATCAAGCTGGTGGTCAGTGAGGTGGCCGGTTGCGACTACTGTGTAGCAGCCCACAGCTTCCTCGGCAAATTGGCCGGCATTGCCCCGGACACTCTTTCCGATATTCGCAATGGCACGCCCACTGGTGATCCAAAACGCGATGCTCTGATAGGATTTGTCCGTGCGCTGCAACAATCAAACGGCACAGTTGCCGAGGCTGACTTCAACGCCATCAAGGCGGCAGGATACAGCGATGCCCAGTTGGTTGAAATCAGCCTTGCGATTTCGCTGATTACTTTCACCAACATCTTCAACCGCATCAATGACACTGTCGTCGATTTCCCGTCCATTGACTGACCTCGCTTCTGGTATCTTCCCTCCCTATGCAAACACCCCGCAGTCCATGGCTTCGGGGTGTTTGTGTTTCCGGAAGAAAGCAGCAGCGTTTTATTCCACCGTAACCGATTTCGCGAGGTTCCGTGGCTGGTCGACATCCGTACCCTTGTGGACCGCCACATGATAAGCCAGCATCTGAACCGGGATGGTATAAAGGATGGGAGCCACGAAATCGGCAACCTTGGGTAGTTCGACCGTGGCCGATGCCATATCGCCAAGCTTCGCAAGACCCTCTGCATCCGAGAGGAAAATCACCCGCCCGCCACGTGCGGCTGCTTCCTGCATATTCGAGGCCGTTTTTTCAAAAAGTTCATCGGATGGCGCAATCACGATGATCGGAACCGACTGATCAATCAGGGCAATCGGCCCATGTTTCATCTCACCCGCCGCATAGCCCTCGGCGTGAATATAGGAAATTTCCTTAAGCTTCAGCGCCCCTTCCATCGCAATCGGATAGCCAAGACCACGGCCCAGATAAAGCACATCGCGCGCATCGGCGATATTGATCGCAAGCTCGCGGATTTCATCATCATGATGAAGGACTTCGGCCGCATGTTTCGGTACTTCGGTAAGCGCGTTGACGATGGCGGCTTCCTCGTCCTTGTCCAGCGTCCCGTTATCGCGCCCGATGGTCACGGCAAGGCAGGCCAGAACCGTCAATTGCGTGGTAAAGGCCTTGGTCGATGCCACACCGATTTCCGGCCCGGCATAGGTCAGCAAGACCACATCGCTTTCGCGTGCAATCGTGCTTTCGGCCACATTGACGATGGAAACAATTTTCTGCCCCTTGGACTTCGCATAACGAAGGGCTGCCAGCGTATCAAGCGTCTCGCCCGATTGCGAAAGAAACAGCGCAACGCCCCCTTTTGGAAGCGGCGGGCAGCGATAGCGGAATTCGGATGCGATATCGACATCAACGCCAAGCCCGGCATAGCGTTCGATCCAGTGCTTTGCCACCATACCGGCATAGAATGACGTGCCGCACGCCACAATCGTCAACCGGCTGACATCGTTAAACGAAAACGGCATATCGGGCAGCTTGATCGTCCTCGTCGCCGGATTGATGAAGGCATGCAACGTGTCACCAATCACGGCTGGCTGTTCGAAAATTTCCTTCTGCATGAAATGGTTATAGTTACCCTTGCCCATCATGGCTCCGGAAACAGCCGAAAGCTTTGTTTCACGGGTAACGTCATTGTCATGCTCGTCACGGACCTGAACACCATCGCGGGTCACTTCGACCCAATCACCTTCTTCAAGGTAAATCAGCCTGTTGGTCAGATGCGACAACGCCATCGCGTCCGAGCCAAGATACATCTCGCCCTCGCCCAGTCCAACCGCAAGCGGCGTGCCACGGCGCGCACCAAAAATCACGTCATGCTGCCCGGCAATCATGATCACCAGCGCAAAGGCCCCCTCAATCCGATGTAATGTGGCGGCGACTGCGTCACGCGGGGTTTTGCCCTGATCAAGGAAGTCGGAAACCAGATGCACAATCACTTCAGTGTCGGTATCAGTGGCAAAAGCCCGGCCCTTGCCGGAAAGCTCCGCCTTGATTTCCTGATAATTTTCGATGATGCCATTATGCACGACGGCAACCTTGCCATCGGTGTGCGGATGGGCGTTGTTTTCGGTCGGAACCCCGTGCGTCGCCCAGCGGGTGTGACCAATCCCGAGATCCCCCGCCAACGGCATTTCCGCAAGACGGTTGGCAAGATTGATCAACTTGCCCTCGGCCCGGCGACGGTCAATATGACCATTCACAAGGGTCGCAATCCCGGCACTGTCATAACCCCGATATTCAAGCCGTTTAAGCCCCTCGAGAATACGGTCACTGACGCTGTCCTTGCCGATAATGCCGATAATGCCGCACATAGTGTTGTCTTCCCCGTCGAAATTTGCCAATCGCGCGACTGCGGCGCGTTAATTACCGTTATTTGCCCAAAAGGGCCTTCATCTTTTCACGAAACAGTTTGGCCCAGCCCGGCTTATCCAACCGCTGTGCCCTCTCGATCACCAATGCGTCGGCCTCGACGGTTCCGGTAATGGTGCTGCCTGCACCAATGATCGCGCCATCGCCAATCTTGACGGGTGCAACAAGGGCAGAGTTCGAGCCAATAAATGCACCTGCCCCGATGTCGGTATGCTGTTTGCGGTATCCGTCATAATTGCATGTGATGGTCCCGGCCCCGATATTGGCCTTGGCCCCGACGCGGGCATCACCGATATAGCTGAGGTGATTGACCTTCGCGCCGTCTTCAACAACGGCCTTCTTGATCTCGACAAAATTGCCAACCCGCGCCCCTGCGCCAATTTCCGCCCCCGGTCGCAAACGGGCATAGGGCCCGATATCGGCTTTGTCGCCCACAACACAGCTTTCAAGATGACTGAATGCCTTGATCGTCACATCATCGCCAACCGTAACACCCGGGCCGAAAACCACATTTGGTTCGATAACCACGTCACGGCCCAATCTGGTGTCGCTGGCCAGATAGACGGAAGCCGGATCAATCAGCGTCGCCCCATTGGCCATCGCCACCTCACGCAGGCGTGACTGCATAATCGCTTCGGCCACGGCAAGCTGGCTTCTGGAATTCACGCCAAGTGTCTCTTCCTCGGCAACCTCGACGGCAACGCAGCTATTGCCGTTTGCACGCGCCACCTCGACCGCATCAGTCAGGTAATATTCGCCCTTGGCATTGGCATTTCCAATTGCTTCAAGGATTTCAATCATGCTTTCAGCACGGAAGCACATCACACCAGAATTGCAGAAATTGATCGCACGTTGCGTTTCGTCACATTCCTTGTCCTCAACAATCGCCAGCAATTCGCCATTTTTTGGATCGGTGACAAGGCGCCCGTAACCGGCAGGGTCTTCCGGACGGAATCCCAGAACCGCAACCGCGTGATCGCCGTCCTCACGCGCAGCCATAAGTCGCGAAAGGGTTTCCGCCCTGAATAGCGGGCTATCGGCATAAAGCACAAGGACATTGTCCGTAAGGCCGCGAAGGGCCTCTTTGGCGGCAAGAACCGCATGTGCAGTGCCAAGTCGATCAGTTTGTTCGAATGTCGGATGGGGGGAAACGGCTTCAACCAGCTTGGGCATATCCGGGCCGACAACAATCAGGGTTTTGATTGCGTTCAGATGGCCCGCCGTATCAATCACATGATTGACCATCGGTTTGCCTGCAACCTTGTGCATGACCTTGGGGATCGCGCTTTTCATTCGCGTTCCCATACCCGCAGCCAAAACCACCACACTTAATTCACGCGACATGCTTTAACCCTGTAGTGCCATGCGTTGCATGGCGTCCCCTTTTTTCGATCCGGGTTACATCCATCTGCCCGAACCTGCCACAGCCAATTTGAAGCAACTCCTAACCCATATTCCCCAAAGGCAAAAGCCCCGAAAGAATCACGTTTTGTTACTTCGTGTTAGTGGATGTTACCGTTTGTTAATGGCACCATTTCGGTTAAGGTCGGATAAACCTTTATCCGTTTTCAGAGGCGGTCCCCCAAAATGGCAAAATTCATTCTGTTCGATCTTGACGGCACCCTGATTGACGGGGTCGATGACCTGCTGTTTGCGATGAACGAACTGCTTGCCGCCCATGGCCTTGCCCCGCTGGTTCGCCATGAACTTGAAGCCATGCTGGGTGACGGCACAAAAATGCTGACCAAGCGTGCCTTTACTGCGCGCGGGATCAATCCTGAAGCCGAACAGCTTGACGAACTCAACATCGATTTCACGCTGCGTTATGTCGCAACCGACTATGCCCATACCAGACTATATGACAATGCCGAAACCACCCTTCGCCAACTGGTATCGGAAGGCTGGACCATTGGCCTTGCATCAAACAAGCCGACCGCACCATGCCGACGCATTCTTGATCTGCTAGGGATTTCCGACCTGTTCGCCGTCATTGCGGGTGGCGACTCAACAACCGTCAAAAAGCCCGATGGTGGCCATTTGGCATTCGCCCTCGACAAAGCCGGATATGACCGGGCACACGGCGATATTGCCATCATGGTTGGCGATCACGGAAATGATGTCAATGCCGCCCGTGATTTTGGCATTCCTGCCATCGCCGTTGCGTTCGAGGTTGACGATACGCGCGCCAAAAGCCTTGGGGCAGATGCGGTTGTAACCGCGTTTGAAACTTTGCCGAACGTGATCGGAAAAATCGCCAAACAGCCTGCTTGACACCTTTTGACCCCGCCCTTATAACCCCGCGCTACCGACGGAAAACAAGCTGCCCAACCGGGCCGCGATTTCCGAATTCGGGCGTATAGCTCAGTTGGTTAGAGCGTTCCCTTCACACGGGAGAGGTCACAAGTTCGAATCTTGTTACGCCCACCATTTCCCCCAAGAATTTAAGCTCCTCATACAATTTATATGCCGGTTACTTACCGGATAAATTTCCCGCTGCATTTGTATGAAAAATAAAAAAACCGGCCAGCAGTTTCCTGCCGACCGGTCGGAGTACGCAATCAACGCTATCGCGTCTTGCGGGAGCTTTGGTCTAGTGGCTGTCCTTCGGAATTTCCTTGCCGCGATGACCGACGAGGAAGTCGAAATCGGCCCCCTTGTCCGCGCCAATAACGCTTTTGTAATACAGCGATGCATAACCGCTTTCGGGTACCGGCACCGTCGATTTCCAGTTATCAAGACGCTTTTTAAGCTCCGAGTCACTGATATCGAGATGCAGTTTGCGATTTGGCACATCCAGTTCGATCATGTCGCCATTCTGCACCACCGCCAACGGCCCACCGGCAGCGGCTTCGGGGGATGTATGCAGGACGACCGTGCCATAGGCAGTACCGCTCATGCGGGCATCGGAAATGCGCACCATGTCAGTAATACCCTTGCGCAGCACCTTGGGCGGCAGGCCCATATTGCCTACCTCGGCCATGCCCGGATAGCCTTTTGGCCCGCAGTTTTTCAGGACCATGATGCAGTTTTCATCGATATCAAGGCTTTCGTCATAGATCTTGGCCTTGTAATCGTCGATATCTTCAAACACCACGGCACGACCACGATGGGTCAGCAAGGCCGGTGTTGCAGCGGAAGGCTTCAAAACCGCACCATTGGGCGCAAGGTTGCCTTTGACAACCGCAATGCCGCCGCTTTGCGTCAGGGCCTTGTCAAACGGACGAATGACATCGTCATTCCAGTTCTGAACATCCTTGACCTGATCCCACATGGTGTCACCCGAAACGGTCAGCGCATCGTTATGCAGCTTGCCCGCCTCGCCCAGCGCCTTGATGACCACCGGCAAACCACCGGCATAGAAGAATTCCTCCATCAGGTATTTGCCCGATGGCTGCAAATTCACAATCGTCGGAATATCACGACCCAAACGGTCCCAGTCATCAAGTGTCAGATCAATGCCGACACGACCGGCAATGGCAAGCAAATGGATAACCGCATTGGTCGAACCGCCAATCGCACCATTGACCCGGATTGCATTTTCAAACGCTTCCTTGGTCAGAACATCGGACGGTTTCAGATCGTCCTTGACCATCTGCACGATCCGGCGACCGGTGATATGCGCCATCACGCGGCGGCGACTGTCGACGGCCGGGATCGCAGCATTACCCGAAAGCGCCATGCCCAATGCCTCGGCCATGCTGGCCATAGTGGATGCGGTGCCCATCGTGTTGCACGAACCGGGCGAACGCGACATGGCGATTTCGGCCTCAAGGAAGTCCTCGGTGCTGATCTTGCCAGCCTTGCGGTCTTCGGAAAGCTGCCAAAGCGACGTACCCGAACCGATATCCTGCCCGCGCCATTTCCCGTTCAGCATCGGCCCGCCGGTGACCACAATCGCCGGAATATCCACACTGGCCGCCCCCATCAAAAGCGCCGGGGTGGTTTTATCGCAGCCAACCATCAGGACAACACCGTCAAGCGGCGTTCCGCGCAGGGCTTCCTCGACATCCATGGCCGCAAGGTTCCGGAACATCATGGCCGTCGGACGCAATGTGCTTTCACCCGCCGAGAAAACCGGAAATTCAAGCGGCAAACCACCGGCTTCGTAAATGCCATGTTTTACCCGTTCAGCCAGATCGCGCAGATGCGCGTTGCACGGGGTCAATTGCGACCAGGTATTGCAAATCCCGATCACCGGGCGACCGTCAAACAGATCCGATGGCAGCCCCTGATTCTTCATCCAGCTGCGGTGATAGATATTGTCCTTGCTGGTTCCGCCGAACCAGCCTTCCTGCGAACGCAGGACGCGGGGCCATGCTGCCGGTTTGAACTTCGTCATGCCCGTTCTCCTTTATGAGTTTTTATTGAGACGGGTCCGATCCCGCACGGATGTGGCATTCCGTATGGGGGACTTTGAACAGCACAGTTTTGCAATTGCCATATCCGGGCAACCGATCCTGTCAAAAACTGTGCCGTTCCTCGTCTGCATGTTGTTACGCTTTATTCTTGTTATAGACGTCGAATATCACGGCGGCGAGCAACACCAGGCCCTTGATAACCTGCTGCCAGTCAATACCGACACCGATGATCGACATGCCGTTATTCATGACCCCCATGATCAGGGCGCCAACCACTGCACCAATCACCTTGCCAACCCCGCCCGACATCGACGCACCGCCAATAAAGACCGCCGCAATCACGTCAAGTTCGAACGCAAGACCGGCTTTCGGTGTTGCTGTATTCAAACGCGCGGCAAACACCAGACCGGCGAGTGCGGCAAGCATGCCCATATTGGCAAAGGTCAGGAAAGTCAGGCGTTTGGTATTGATGCCCGAAAGCTTGGCCGCTTTTTCATTCCCGCCCAGTGCATAAATGCGCCGGCCAAGCGTGGTGCTGTTGGTGATGAAGGTAAAGATCGCAATCAGAAGCGCCATCACGATCAGAACATTCGGCAATCCGCGATAGGTCGACAGAAGATAGCTGACATACAGGATAGCCAGACCGGCCATCGCATGCTTGGCAGCAAAAACCATCATTGGTTCTTCGATTTCAGCAAATTTCGCCTGCTTGGCACGTGAACGCAAACCAATGATCGGCAGGATCACGGCAATCGCAACGCCAAGTACCATCGAAAAAATATTAAAGCGACCTTCGATCAAACCGGCAAAGAAGTCCGGCAGGAAGCCCGACGACATCGCCTGGAAGCTTTTCGGGAACGGACCGACCGATGCCCCGCCCAGAAGGGCAAGTGTCAAACCTTTGAAAACCAGCATACCGGCCAGCGTCACGATAAAGGACGGAATGCGCCAATAGGCCACCCAGTAACCTTGTGCTGCCCCGATGAGAGCCCCGACAACAAGGCAGGCAGGGACAACCACAATGGTCGGCAAATCCCAGTAAACCAGCATTACCGCGGCCAATGCGCCGATAAAGCCGACGACCGAACCGACCGACAGGTCGATATTGCCGCCAACAATCACCAGCAGCATGCCAACTGCCATGATGATGATATAGCTGTTTTGCAGGAACAGGTTGGTCAGGTTGACCGGTTTGAGCATCACGCCATCTGTCATCACCTGAAAGAACGCCAGAATGGCGATCAGCGCGACCACCATGCCATATTCGCGCATATGCGTGCGCAGGTAATATCCGATCGATTTGCTGCTGGAAATATCCGTCATTGTCTGCTTCCTCACGCTTTCAGGATCATGCGCATGATTTTTTCCTGATCGGCATCACTTGCCGCCAGTTGCCCTTTGATCTCACCTTCGTTCATCACATAGATGCGATCACACATGCCCAGAAGCTCCGGCATCTCCGACGAGATCATGATGACCCCCTTACCGTCGGCCGCCAGCTGGTTGATAATCGTATAAATCTCGTATTTCGCACCAACATCGATGCCACGTGTCGGCTCGTCCAGAATAAGGACTTCCGGCCCGGCAAACAGCCATTTTGCCAAAACAACCTTCTGCTGGTTCCCGCCCGACAGATTGATCACCTTCTGCGCGACATTCGGGGTGCGAATATTGATTTTCTTGCGGTAATCCTCGGCCACCTGGCGCTCGGCACCTTCGTTGATGACGCCGCGTTCGGCAACCCCGTCAAGATTGGCCAGCGTGATATTGGTCGTGATGCTTTCTTCAAGCACCAGCCCCATTTCCTTGCGGTCCTCGGTCACGTAGGCAAGACCCGATGCAATCGCCTTTTCAACGGTCGATACATCCGCGGGCTTGCCATTGATCAGGACCTCGCCGCTGATATCCGCGCCATAGGCACGGCCAAAGATGCTCATGGCAAGTTCGGTTCGCCCAGCCCCCATCAGGCCGGCAATGCCGACAACCTCGCCTGCCGCCACATCAATGCTGACATTCTTGACAACCTTGCGTTCGGGATGCATCGGGTGGGTGACATTCCAGTTACGCACTTCCATCAGCTTGTCTGTACCGATATTGGGTGTGCGATCCGGATAACGGTGCGCCATGTCGCGTCCGACCATATCCTTGACGATATCGTCTTCGGTAATTTTGCCCCCACGGGCATCAAGGGTCGAAATCGCCTTGCCATCGCGAATGACCGTGATGCGGTCCGCAACGCGATTGATCTCGTTCAGTTTGTGCGAAATCAGGATCGACGTGATCCCCTGCGCCTTGAATTCCAGCAACAGGTCCAGAAGCTTCTGGCTGTCATTTTCCTGCAAGCTTGCTGTCGGCTCGTCAAGGATCAGAAGCCTGACCTTTTTGGACAACGCCTTGGCAATCTCAACAAGCTGTTGCTTGCCGACACCGATATTCGTAATCAGTTCGCTTGGCGTTTCGCGAAGGCCGACTTTCTTCAAAAGCTCACCCGTGCGGGCAAAAGTCGCGGGCCAGTTGATCACACCATTTTCACAGATTTCGTTGCCCAGAAAGATGTTCTCGGCAATCGACAGCAACGGCACAAGTGCCAGTTCCTGGTGAATGATGATGATGCCGCGCTGTTCGCTGTCGCGGATATCCTTGAATTCCTGCACATCCCCGTCATAAAGGATGTCACCTTCATAGGACCCGATCGGGTACACGCCGCTCAATACTTTCATCAGGGTCGATTTACCGGCCCCGTTTTCGCCGCAAAGGGCGTGGATTTCACCACGTTCCACCTTCAGGCTGACATCGTCCAGCGCCTTCACCCCCGGAAAGGTTTTGGTGATGTTGCGCATTTCCAGGATGGTATCCATCCGGTCCTCCCACTGCCGATGCTTTCACAACGGCGCTATTCTCGCTCGCAGTCTTGTTTGACTGTTACTGCACGTCAGACAGCACAGAAAAAGGCGGGCCAGCATATCAGAGCGAGCCCGCCCTTCATTACATTCAGATCAACGGATTACTGGACTTCGTCTTTTTCGTAGTAACCCGAACCCACCAGGATTTCTTCCCAGTTGGATTTATCAACCATGACCGGTTCCAGCAGATAGGACGGCACGACCTTGACACCATTGTCATAGGTTTTGGTGTCGTTGATGGTCGGCTCTTTACCGGCAAGAACGGCGTCAACCATCGAAACGGTGACACGTGCAAGTTCACGGGTATCCTTGAAGATCGTGGAATACTGTTCGCCGGCAAGGATCGATTTGACCGACGGCAGTTCGGCGTCCTGACCGGTAACAACCGGCATTTTCATGTCACCGGAGCCATAACCAACGCCCTTGAGCGACGACAGGATACCGATCGAAAGACCATCGTAGGGGGACAGAACACCGTCTACCTCATCGTCGGTGTAATAAGCCGACAACAGGTTATCCATACGCGCCTGCGCAACCGCACCATCCCAGCGAAGCGTACCGACCTTGTCCATGCCCATCTGGCCGGATTTGACCACAACAGTGCCTTCATCGATCAGCGGCTGCAGAACCGACATTGCACCGTCATAGAAGAAATAGGCGTTGTTATCGTCCGGCGACCCGCCGAACAATTCGACATTAAACGGCGGTTCGCCCTGTGCCAGAAGACCGTCAACAAGCGAAGTCGCCTGCTGCACGCCAACCTGGAAGTTGTCAAAAGTCGAATAATAATCGACATTCGCACTTTCACGGATCAGACGGTCATAAGCAAAAACCTTGATCCCGGCTGCCTTGGCGTTTTCCAGCGCATTCGAAAGCGTGGTGCCATCAATTGCCGCAATCACAAGGACATCGACGCCCTTGACGATCATGTTTTCAATCTGGGAAAGCTGGTTGGGAATATCGTCTTCTGCATATTGCAGATCGGTTTTGTAACCGGCGTCTTCGAACTGCTTGACCATGGACTCGCCGTCCGAAATCCAGCGTGCCGAGGATTTGGTGGGCATCGCGATCCCGACATATCCTTTTTCATCGGCATGTGCATAGCTGCCGGAAATCATCGGGCTCATCATTGCGGCCGCGCCAAGGGCGACCCCTGCCATTACGGCACTGAGACGTTTCATATCTTTCCTCCCTAAAAGACACGGCCTTTACAGCCTTTTGCCCGACTTTCCAGGCAAAGCTGCCTGTATGCGCCGTGTCTTTGTTTTTCGCTTGGTGATGCATCCCGTTTTCCCGCGGGGTGCGGCGCCATTATTCCGACACCAGACATAACAATCAAATAAGTAATTTCGAAACTTGCATATCAAAAATGATATATTAAACTGGCCAGACAAGGAGAATTATCATGGCCGACCCCGCCAAGACGCTGCCGCTCAGTTCTGCGAAATCCCTGCTGTTTCGATCCGGAAATCTGTTTCAGCGCGGCCTGAAGCTCAGCCATCTGCGCATGATTGTCGCGATGGAAGAAACCGGGCAGATCAGCCAGGCCGCAGATATGTTGCAAACATCGCAGCCGGCGGCATCGCGTCTGTTATCGGAAATGGAAACCATTCTTGAAGCCCGGCTGTGCGTGCGCGGATCACGCGGCATTGAAATGACCAATGCCGGGCGCGCACTGGCTCGGCGGGCACGCAGTATGTTGATTGAAATCCGCGAGGCCGAACGCGAGATCGAGGATATCAAACATGGCGGCGGCACCGTATTCATCGGGGCAGTGACGGCCGCAGCCGTTGATCTGGTCGTACCCGCGATCCGAACGGTCCAGTCGATCAATGCCCTGCTTGAAGCTCATGTCTCGGTCGGGCCATCGCATTTGCTGATCAAGGATCTGCTGGCGGGCGATCATGATTTTGTCATTGGCCGCGTCCCCGAAGACATGGACCCCCGCCAGTTCAACATCCGCGAAATCCGCAGCGAGAAAATCCGCCTGATGGTCCGTGCCGGTCATCCGTTACTGGCCGAAAACAAGCCTGTGTCCCTTGCCCGTCTTGCCAAATTCGAATGGATATTGCCGCCGCCGGGTAACCTGATGCGCCGCACGATCGAGGATGTTTTCATCTCGCGCCATCTGCCTTTGCCGCATTCAAGCCTGAATTCCGCATCACTTCTGGTCACCCTTTCCACCCTTTCGGGCACCGATGCGATTGCGCCCATGGCCGAAGAAGTCACATCGCTTCTGAGCATCGGGGGCATGATTGCCGAATTGCCGTTTGACGGTACGATTGAAATCAAACCCTACAGCCTGATCACTGCGCGCGGACATCGTCTGTCGCCATCAGCACAGTTGGTGTCGGATCATATTCTGGCCCGCATTGAAAAACCGGAACTGCAAAATCCGCAAATCTAGGTATTCCGCCGTTTCCCATCCCCTGCCCCTGCCAAATACGAGTGGCGCGATGGCATGCATTTCGCATAAGGTTCTGTCACAAATAAAAAACATTCCACCGGATGCGTGATGCGACTTGTAACATTTGCAGTTTTGACAGTTTTGACACCGGGACTGGCACATTTTTCCGCGACGAGCCGCGCACAGGAAAACACTGCCGATATCCCCGATCCTTATGTCCTGTTTGACCTGCGCGACAATTTTGTCTGGAACCTGACGCATTACCAGATCCTCAATCCCGATGAGGACGTGGTCGAAACCCTGATCACCGAAGCAGACCAGGGACAGATGATCTTTGATCTTGTGCTGCGCGATACGGTCCCGCCCTATTGCGAATTGCGATTTGATCCAGCGATTTGCGATGGTCGCGGTACCCCGGTCGACTGGTTCAGCGACCTGCCGCAGACCATTTGCATGGAAATTCCAGCCAATGCATCGTTCAATTTTGCCGAACAGCTTAAGGGGGCCAGATTCCTGTGCCTTGAACCGCGCGAGCGGCTGATGCTGCCCGAAAACTGGCAAGGAAAACAGTCCGACACACAAATCTATCTGTCGCAGCGGATCGAACCGGGGGCTGTTACAGTCCGCGACGATATCGCCACCATCGATATCCTTCTGCTCGACGCGATAAACACGCCGCTTTCAACCCTGACACCCGAAGGATATGGCGACGCCAAAATCGGCATGACCGAGGATGAAGTGCGCGCTGCCATGATCGAACCTATGACATCTACCCGAGAGGGAACCGAAGATACTTCCTGCTATCATCTGCAATCGGCAGGCGGCCCGACCGGGCTTGGCTTTATGATGCTTGACGGCAGGCTTGCCCGCGTCTCGGTCTATGCCGATGAATATGACATTGCCACCAGCCTGATCAGAACCGGCCGCGCCATTCAGGTTGGTGACGATATCGAGGATGTTCGCGCCGCCTACGGTGATAGTCTGATCGAAGAAGAAAACGAATATCAGGGTCCTGACGGTCGTTACCTGACTTGGTGGGCCAATGATGGCAAAACGTCGGGCATCCGCTTTGAAACCGGCCCGGATGGCACGATTACAGCCATGCATGCCGGAACCGATACAATTGCGCAGTCCGAAAGCTGCTACTAGGCGTCCATCTCTATATTGACAGTCTGAGGCCAGCGGATTAATGCCCTGCGTCTCCCAGCCTTGCGGGCGTCCTGCCCCAAAGGCCCAAACAATCATTTTTACGCCATCAGCTTGCCGCAAAGCGCTTTCATATCGTGCGCCTTGTGCAGGGAATACGAATGCAATCGCCTTATCCATCCAACCTTGTTGTCATCACCGGCGGGCCCGGTGCCGGCAAAACCACACTGATCAATTATCTTCATGAACGCGGCTATGAAACCAGCCGCGAAGTCGCGCGTGCCGTGATCGAGGAACAGCAGGAACGCGGCGGCAATGCCCTGCCCTGGGGCGATAACGAAGCCTATGCCGGATTGATGATGCGCGGCTCGATCCGCGCCTGGCAACACGGCATGGGTCAGGACCCGCAAACCGTATTCTTTGATCGCGGCCTGCCCGATACGCTGGCCCATCGAGAACTTTCCGGTCTGCCCGATGACCCCGGCCTTAAACGCGCCATTGCAACCTATCGCTATCGCAAAACGGTTTTCATCCTGCCGCCATGGTCGGAAATCTACAAAACCGATAGCGCGCGAACACAAAGCTTTTCGGACGCCGTCAGAACATATGTCGTGCTGTATCGCACCTACCTGCAATGCGGTTACGAGCCGGTTGAAATCCGCAAGGGCCCGGTCGAAAAGCGCGCCGCCCAGATTCTTGCCCGCCTGAAACTTTAATCCGCCTTCGACAAATCAGAAGAAAGCGCCCATGCCCCGCCCGCCCCGACGCCGCATCATCACAACAATGATCTTCGCGATCACCCCGTTGCCCATTACATCCATCGCGGCGGCGGCCTGCTATGACTGGCCGCTGCGCGAACGGCACGGCGAATACGCCTATGATGGCGATACGATCTATGTGAACATCCCCGGCCTTCCCGGTGAAATTGCCGATATGTCGGTGCGTGTGCGCGGCGTGGACACCCCCGAAATACGCGGCAAGTGCGAAGGCGAAAAGTCCCTTGCGGGCAAAGCCTGTGATTTCGCGCGTCAAAGCCTGAAATCGGCCAAACGGGTTGAGTTTTGCGAACCGGAATGGGGCCGCTATGGCGGGCGCGTTGTCGCATCGGTGCGCATTGATGGCAAGTCACTCGATCAGGAACTGATCAATCAGGGGCTCGCCCGCCCCTATGACGGCAAAACCAAACGCCAACCCTGGTGCCAAGGGTGAACAGGCACCAAAAATCCATAACTTTGCCGTGAAGGCACTGGACATTGCGGCCAATCCAACCATCTTCGGAAGCATGACCAAATCACGCCTACCGGAGAAACCATGACGAAATACACCAAGAACCCGGACGCCATCAAAGCCCTTGACGCCAATCAGTATCACGTCACGCAAAACAGCGGCACCGAACCACCGTTTCGCAATGATTTCTGGGATCACAAGGAAGACGGGCTTTACGTCGATATCGTCTCGGGCGAGCCATTATTCACATCCCGTGACAAGTTCGATGGCGGCTGTGGCTGGCCAAGCTTCACACGCCCGGTCGAAACCGATCATGTCGTCGCCCGCGAAGACAATACGCATGGCATGCGCCGGATCGAAGTTCGCTCCAAACATGGCGACAGCCATCTGGGCCATGTCTTCCCCGACGGCCCCAAAGAAGCCGGAGGACTACGTTACTGCATCAATTCCGCATCGCTTCGCTTCATCCCCAAAGCCCGGCTCGAAGCCGAAGGATACGGCGAATACAAACCGCTTTTTGATTAAAACAGCAAAGACCGGCACACACGCCGGTCTTTCTTTATCAAGGCCTTAAAAATCCCCCGGCGCACATTGCAGGCAGGTCAGTCCCATATCTCGCCATTTGTCCACCACGCGCTTGCGATCATCGACCACCAGCCACGGATTAAACCCATCAGCACGGATTTGCGCCAGAAGGTCTTCTTTGACTTCCTCGTCCGTGCGGTGATCGGCATCTTCCGGGCGCAGATACATGCCATCAAACGGAATGCCATGCGCACGAAGCCATGCCTCGGACCGGTGCTGCCACCCGGCCGGGCGTCCAGAACAAATCACAATCGCCTGCCCGGACTGGTGCAATACCCGCAAAAGCCGTTCGATATCGGCAATCGGGGCGGCCTTGTCCATTTCATCGAAAAACGCATCCCAGTGCTTTTCCACCCCATGCACCAGGTGCCCCAATTCATCGGCATCGAAATGGGCCAATGTGCCATCCATATCAAACACCACCGCATCACGCGGGTTACTGATCAAATCGGATCGTATGGTTTCTGGCTGGCTCACGCGGAAATCTCCCTGATCAGATCTTCGGTCAAATGTTCATATTCCCATCCCGTTCCGACCGGGCGGAACAGGATAGGTGTTGCATTGGCAATGCGCGGGCCTTCGGCATCAAAACCGGTCATGTAAAGAATGCAACGCGCGACGCCGGAATGGGCGATCACCACCGTCAAACGGTCGCTGACTTCGGCCAATGCCTGCTGCATGGCAAACGATACCCGCTGACACATCGCATCGAACCCTTCGCCATTAGGCGGGGTATCGAAACGCGATCCCGCCTCGGCAATCGGGCGGCCTTCAAGGTCACCCCAATGGCGTTCGCGCAAACCGTCAAGGATATGCGCATCATAATCGGGTAAAACCAGTTCGGCGGTTTTCCGCGCCCGGTCCTGCGGGCTGACATAAACCGCATGCCATTTGCCCATCGCCATCAAGGGGGCAATCGCACGCGCCTGATCGCGTCCGGCATTGTTCAATGGCGGTTCGTTCGACCCGGCGATGATTTCGGCCTTGTTGGCATCGGTTTCCCCGTGCCGGATAAACACAAACGGCACTTTCGGGAAATCAAACGTCTTTGCAGGATAAATCATGTTTGGTCATTGCCCATTTACAGATAAAACCGATCCGAAAGCTGTAACCGCCCGTCAAATCCATCGACAAGGCTAAAGTCCTCGGGGCGGCCATTAAACAGCGGCACGATCTGCATCGCATGGCAGTCATTGGCCATCGCAACCACATCATCAAACAGTGGATGCACGTTCCAACGCCGGAAATGCGCATGGCCCTTTTCGACCATGCGGCGCGCCTCGACCGGCATGAAACCGGTAAAGATCACATGTGCATCGCGGCCCAGCCGCCCTTCCTGCCCCCATTTTTCAATCAGTTCGCCCGCCATGCCATATGTGCCGCACGGCGCATGGCACAAAAGCAATCTGGCATCGGGGTTAAAATCGCGCGCCTTGTCCTTAAGGCCACGCAGTTTTTTGATCGCATCAAATGACACATAATCCGATCCGCCATCACCCAGAACCTGTTTGACCCGACCATAGCACCGCGCATCCATCGACCAGTCGGTCATGCTGTGCTTTTCAAACAGCAATGCCATTTCGGCTGCCCGTCCGCTCGGCGGTACTGGAAACAGGATTTGCCCGTCAAGCTTGGACATCTTGGTCAAAAGTCCGTCGATCCGCACCTGCTGTGTCAGGCGTTCCATGCCATAGGACGCATCCATCAAAACCGTCGCGGCATCGGGCGGCGTGTCATAGAGGAAGTAATCAGACTCCTTGCAGAAATCGCCGGTGTAAAGAACCCCACCGCCCAGTTCGAAATGCAGCCACACCCCGCCAAAGGCATGCCCGGTCCGCCCGGTGGTGACGGTGACACCGTCAACCTGGATTTCCCCATAGGGCGGCAGGATGATCACATTCGCCCCTGCAGGCAGGGATCGCGCCGTGACCTCGGTACAGTAAATCGGTAACCCGGCTGCTATCACCTCCGCCGCGGCACCGATATGATCGACATGATCGTGGGTGATGAAAACAGCGTTAACTTTGTTCAACCATGCCGGATCAAAACCGCTGTCATTTTCCGGACCGACCCCGCAATCCAGCATCCATCGCCGATTGAAGAACTCCAGCCGCAGACAGGCCGGACCTTTTTCACCAAGTCCCGATAAAACACGCATCCGGGCAGACATCAGGCAGCCTCACCTTCTGAACGGTTAAACACCCAGCCATCGGAAATCACCAATCCGACGGTTTCGCCGATCCGGGCACGTTTCGTCGCATAAACCGGCAAAACCTGATCGGCACCGACCCGCACCTGAAGCCGGAACCGACCGCCCAGATAGACGCAATCCTCGACCGAACCGCGCAATGTCCCGGCCTCATCGACCCAGACATCCTCGGGCCGAAGGCAAAGACCAAGGTCCTGCCCGTCGTTGTTACTTGCTGCCTTCTGGCAAATCCGCGCATGGATCGCCGCATCACCCAATCGCACCGAACACCGTCCGGCATCGCGCATAGATACATCGCCAATCGGCAACACCGCCCCGGCCCCGACAAAGCCCGCAACCATATGATCGGCCGGTTCACGGTAAAGGGTCTCGGGGGCGGCCATCTGACGAATACGGCCCTTGTCCATCACCGCAATCCGGTCGGCCATGGCCATCGCTTCGGCCTGATCGTGGGTGACGTAAATCATTGTCGCACCGGTCCGGCGGTGGAAATCCAGAAACGCCTGCTGCATGGTTTCGCGCAGATGCACATCAAGGTTCGCAAGCGGCTCGTCCAGCAATACAGCACGCGGTTCCATTACCAGACAACGCGCCAGTGCCACCCGCTGGCGCTGCCCACCCGAAAGTTCCGTCGGACTGCGATCAGCATAAGGTTCAAGGGCGACAATCGACAATGCCTCGGCAATCTTCGCATCACGTTCCGCCCGGCCAAGCCCGCGCACCTCCAACGGATAACCGACATTGCGCGCCACTGACATATGCGGCCAAAGCGCATAGGACTGAAACACGATGCCAAGGTTGCGCGCTTCGGGGTTGATCATCACCCCGTTGGCCGGATCGGCAACCGCCAGCCCACCCAGGGCTATGACGCCGTGATCGGGTTCCTCGAACCCGGCCAGAAGACGCAGCAACGTCGTCTTGCCACATCCCGACGGGCCCAGCAGGGCTACAAATTCGCCATCATGGATATCAAGCGATACCTGATTGACCGCTTGGTAATCGCCAAACGATTTGGTAATCCGCGAAAGATTTATGTCTGCCATGGCACAACTCCCTTGGGCAAACGACGTGATGCCAGTTGGAAACCGGTCATCAAGGCAATAACAACCAGCACAACCAATACCGCCACGGCCGAGGCCAGAACGGTGTCGCCACTGTCATCCAGATTGAAAATCAAAACACCCAGCGTCTCGTTTCCGGCCGACCACAAAAGCGCCGAAACCGTCAGTTCGTTAAACGCCGTCAAAAACACCAGCAACGCCCCCGCTGCTGCCGACGGTGCCGCCAGCGGCAAAAGGATATCGCGCAAACGGCGGCCAAGTCCTGCACCGCACGCCTGTGCCGCTTCTTCCAATGCCGGATCAAGCTGGGAAAAACTGTTCATCACCGGACGCAGCGCAATCACCAGAAACCGCGCCAGATAGGCGACAAAAATGATCGCAAGCGTCCCATACAAACTGACATCAATCACCGGAATGCGAATGAACAGAAGAATGCAGGCAATCGCCAGAACCACACCGGGCAAGGCATAGGGCACCTCGACCAGAAGATTGACCATATGGGTCAACCGGGTCGGCCGCCTTACAATCACATAGGCCAGCGGCAAACAGATCGCGACCAGCGTCACCGCCGCCCCGACCGACAACATGAAACTGTTATGGAAGGCCCGGATGGTCGATGGCTGAACAAACAGGACTTCGTAAAACGCATCGAAACTATAATTGGCAAGGCTAAGCTTAACACCAAAGGCCGGGACCAGTGCGGTCGCAACCAACGCCATCAACGGGATCACCAGAATGGCGATCAAAACCGTCCACAACACCGCTTCAACCAATGTCCTGCGTGCGCCCAACCGGATATCAAGCGGCCGCCCCACCATCCCCATAAGACGATAGTCACGCTTGCCCAGTAACCGGTGATGCACCGCCACACCCAAAATCGCAATCGTCCCGATCAGCATCGCCAGCACCGATACCTCGCCCAGAACGGACGGACCAAATCCGGCCAGTTTCTGGTAAATCAGGGTCGGTAATGTCGAATAATTCGCAGGGATCCCCAGCATCGCCGGTATCCCGAAATTGCCAAGGGCTGTGACAAACGCCATCGCGGTTCCGGCAATTAAACCGGGGCTTGTCAGCGGCAAAATGATCTGCCACCACAAACGACTGCCACGCGCACCCGCCAAACGGGCCGCTTCGATCTGTTCGCGCGGCAGCATGCGCAAATTGGCCCGCAGCGTCAAAAACACGATTGATGCATGCTGAATACCCAGCAATAGCGCAATCCCCTCGGCCGAATAAAACGGCTGGGGCGATCCCATCGGGGGTGCCATACCCAGCGCATTCAAAAGCGCACTGCTCGGCCCGGTCAGTTGCACCCACGCCAATGCCGTAATCTGTGGCGGGATCATCATCGGGATCATGAAACAGAAAACCAGCACCGCCTTGGCGCGGATATCGGTCAGCGCGACCAGAAACGCAAACGCACCCCCGATCAAAAGCGAAATGACCGTACCAAGCCCTGCGGTATAAAGACTGTTGGCAGTTGCCCGCCATGTCGTCGAACTGCCCAGAACATCGCGGATATAATCCGTACTGGGCACGCCACCGACAAACACGCCCTCAATCGCAAGGCGCGCAATCGGTAAAATCGAAATCACGAACACCGGCAATAAAAGCCACGACAGCAACCGGTCCGAAGACCGGTTGCCAACCGTCGGGCTTGCAAAGCCGGGCATGAAGCCGCGAAGGCGACTTGCAGCCTGCATTATTCAGCCCCGAAAATGTCCGCGAACTTTTTCTTGTTCGCTTCTGCCTGTTCCAGTGCCACGGCCGGATTGAAATCCATCAGCTTGATGTCACTGCGCGCCGGGAAACCTTCCGGCAATGCCATGTCTCCGCGTGCCGGGACATAACCCATATCCAGAACCAGTTCCTGGCCCTCGCCGGACAGGACGAAATCAACAAACTTGTGCGCCGCATCGACGTTCTTGGCGTCTTTCATGATCGCAACCGGCTCGGTCACATAGGTGACACCCTCGGTCGGGAAGACGAAATCAACCGGCGAACCGTCTGCCTTGCCACGGATCGCAAGGAAATCAACCACCACGCCATACGGCTTTTCGCCCGATGCAACCGCCTTGAACACGCCGCCATTACCGCCCTGTGCGCGTGCTTCGTTCGCGGCCAGTGCCTGATAATAATCCCAACCCAGTTCCTTGTTTTCCGTCAGTGTCGACAGGTGAATAAGGGCCGCACCGGAATAAAGCGGGCTTGGCATGACAAGCTGGTTTTTAAGCGCTGGATCGGAAAGGTCTTTCCAGCTTTTTGGGGCTTTCTCGACACCGGTATTATAAACGATACCGGTCGTGATCAGCTTGGTGGAATAGTAATAGCCATCCGCATCATAAAGTGCGGCTTCATAGGCCGATGCTTCGGGCGATTTATATGCCTGCAAAAGACCTTCGCCCTTCATGCCTTCCAGGGTCACGGTATCGGCAATCAGCAACACATCCGGGCGCGGATCACCTGCGGCGATCTCGGCACGCAGTTTTGCCATCAGTTTGGTGGTGCCATCACGCACCCATTCGACTTCGATATCGGGGTATGCCGCCTTAAAGGCATCAACAGTGGTCTGGGCATCCTGATTTGGCTGGCTGGTATAAAGAACCAGTTTTTCGGCTGCCTGACCAACAACCGGCAGCATCATCGCAGCAGAAGCCACGGCAGCAAGAAGAACGTTACGCATCATCCACATCCCTTGATTGCGTGGGGCGTACCTTTTGCGGCCACCCCGAAGGTTTCGTTCGAAAACAATCCGACGGGGACGCTATATGGATTTCGATTTCAGTTGTGTGACAAAGCAAAGAATTAAATGTTTCAACAAGCCTACCGGGCTTTTCAGGCGCAACCAAGCCTGTCTATACTCCTTGATATCGCGAAATACATACTTTCGAACGAAAGAATATCAAAGGAAACCAATGTCCGATCCCGTGCCTCTTGACCGCCGTCGCGACCGGATTGTCGCCCTTGTCAAATCCTGCGGCTTCATGGCGGTCGAGGAACTGGCACGCCGCTTTAATGTCTCGGTCCAGACGATCCGGACCGATTTGCGCGATTTGCAGGAACAGGGGCGCATCTTCCGCCGCCATGGCCTTGCCGGTCCGGCGCCCGATCCGGATAACTCGGCCTATGAAAAACGCGAAGTCTGGAACCGCAGTGGCAAACGCGCCCTTGCTGCCAAGCTGGCCGATATCATCCCCGAAGGCTGCACCATCGCGATTGGCACCGGCACCACCGCCGAACTCGCCGCTCAAAGCCTGGCCTCGCACCGAAATCTGACGGTGCTGACCAATAATATCCATGTCGTGCTGACATTACAGAACGCTCCCAATGTCACGCTGCGCCTGGCAGGCGGGACCATTCGCACTCGCGACCTTGATATCATCGGTGCCGACAGCGCGGAATTCTTTGGCACCTACCGCGCCGATTTCGGGATTGTCAGTGTCGGGGGGATGTCGGAAACCGGGGACCTGATGGATTTCAACATGGACGAAGTCCGCGCACGTCGCGCCCTTGTCGCCTGCTGCGATCACGCGATCCTATTGGTCGATGAAAAAAAGGTCGGCAGAAAGGCCCTTTGCCGGGACGGCCACGCATCGGATTTCAAAACCGTGCTGCTGAACACCGCACCGGGCGATGTTTTGCAACAGCAACTGGTGCGGGGCCGGTCACAGGTGATCGTCGCGAACTAGGATCACGCTGCGCCCTTGCACCCGGTCGCCGAAAGCGTCGGTTCTTCGCAGACATTCAAATCTCGGCAAACATGCAGGGTATGATTGGGGGCCACCGCGATCCAGCTATCGCTTTCGGCATCCAGCGGTTCGGACACGACAATCACGTGATCCCCGCGCTTGCGCCAATAAAGCGATGGTGGCTTGTCATCGCTGGCATGGCGGATGGCACAAACGCTCTCGCCATTTGACAGGCAGGCAGTGAAACGAAATGGCGCAGTTGCCCCGCGTTCCCTCATTTCACGTTCGACAACTTCAATCGTCTTGCGGATCGCGCGATGCGGGTCGGTGCGCAGGCCAAAGGTCAACATCAGGCAGAAAATAAGTTCGCTATCGGTCGTGCCGTGGCGGGTTGCGTAAAATTCGTCATCAATCATCGCTTCAAGCACACGCCGTACCAGCGGATAATCCCCGATCTGGCCGTTATGCATGAACAGGTAATTTTCATGGGCAAACGGGTGGCAATTCGTGCGGCTGGTTTCGGTCCCCGTCGATGCCCGGACATGGGCAAAGAACATGCCCGACCGGATATGATGGGCAAGTGATCGAAGGTTCGGATCGTTCCAGGCCGGCAGGATTTCACGATAAAGACCGGGTGTTTTACGTTCGTCATACCATCCGATACCAAACCCGTCGCCATTGGTCGGCGTTTTGGCCTGTTCGGCATGAAGGCTTTGTTCAACAAGGGAATGTCGCGGCTCGAACACCAGTTTTTCAAGATAAACCGGATCTCCGATATAGCTCAGCCAGCGGCACATATGACTTCCCTTGATTGACGTTACGGCATGAAGCAGTACTGTGCGCTATCTATGCCGGGGAACTACATAACGGTCAATGTGATATTTACGGTTTTGGTCGATCTTCCGGCTGCCCTGCGCAATCTGCCGGATACAGTTGGGGATGGACGATAAAAAGAACAATAAAGCACTTGCCAACCGGGGGGATTATCCGTATTTTCCGCGCCACAAAATGAATCGTGCTGATGTAGCTCAGCTGGTAGAGCGGCGCATTCGTAATGCGTAGGTCGTAGGTTCAAATCCTATCATCAGCACCACTATAACCCCGTCGGGCAAACAGCCCTGCGGGGTTTTTTGTTACCCCTCCCCGGACGCGATTTGACGTTTTTTGTCACAACCCCCGGTGCTCCCCGTCCTTCTGACATGTGAACCGTCGCAATCCTTGTGAAATCCGGTTCGGCGCAGGCATGCACCTTCCGCAGCGTTTCACAAGTGCAACCAGGGGATTGCCAGCATGACCGACAATGACAAACAGCCTGACAGCACAGCCAATACCACGCGCAACCCGACTGCCCGCAATGGCACAGGAAGCCCTGCCGTCGATAATTGGCCGTGGGCCCATGTGCTCGGTTTCGACACGGCAAAGGAATGGGGGCTTGATGCCGTCATTCCTCGCCCGTCCTCGGCCGCTCCGATCCCCGATCCGGCAAATACCACCCCCGATACCAATAGCCCCAGCCCACTGGACGGGTTGTCAGGTCATACACCTTTGGCCGGTCAGAACCTGATTGAATATGCCATGCAGAAAATCGAACAGGCCCTTGGTCAGCCGATGCAACCGGTGCCGCCGCTGTCATCCTACAGCTATGACGAATACGGCAATCTGACCACAATGGCGGGCACGACACCCCCTGATCCTGCGCCCTCGTCTGCCACACCATCCCCTGCAATGACGGATAAAGCGGCAACCACGGCAACCGCCCCGGTCGGCGACAGAACTGGTGGCGGTGACGATAGCGGTGACGCATCCCCGGCACCTGCGGCTCCGCCGCACGATATGCCTCGTAATTCCGACCCGACCACATCCACGCCAACCGAACCCGGCCCGCAATCCTATCGTGTCAATCTGGTCCGCGATGACGGGCGCACGACCCGGCTCGAAGGCACGGTGACATTTGGCGATCTGTATCGTCCGCTTCTGCCCGAACTTTCCGGCAATGCGCAAAATGCCAAAACGTCGGACTGGTCGATCACCCTTGATCAATTGCCAAGTCCCGGCCCGACCAGCAGCGATACCGATACCATCGTTACCGCGAAACTCGACGCTGCCGACATTCCAGCCGATATCCGTCAATGGTCGCTGTCGGTCGGGCCGCAGAATATCAGTACAGCACGACTGGCACTTGATATCCCCGCCACCCTGCCCTCACTGACCCGCGCCAGCATCATCGGCGGATTGCCGTCAAGCGAATGGCATATGGTCGCGGCAAGCCTCGCAACCGGTGACAGCCCGGCCATCCCAGATACAGAACCCGCCGCCCCCGCAAGCCTTGGCATGGATCAGCAGCTCGGCAGCCCCGATAGCACGCAGGAACCCTTCATCGCCACCCTGCGGATCACATCGGCCATTGCCAGCCCCCCGGCATCGATCCCGGTGCAATTGCAATATGCCGGTACGTTGCCAAGCCCGATCCTGCAGGGCGACGTCCCGCTGACAACCACGACAAGCCTGTCGCTTCGCATGCAGGTCATTGCCCCCACCGATGGCAAATCGGGCGCAACCCTGGTCGCGCTGATCCTGCGCGGGGCTGCATCGGGCTTCTCGGTCACGGCGCAGCTGCGCGGCAATCAGAAAATTTCCACCCCGACCGCGATGCTCGGTTGTGTCGATCCGGGGCAGGATACCGAATGCCGCGCCGAAAGCATGATCGCCAATGCCACATCCAGCCTGCAAACCAGCCTGATCAGCATCACCGACGCCCCCGACGATGACGGGCTTGCCGCCTATGGCTTTGTCCTGCCCGCCCCATCCGACAGCGACAATACCGCCGACGCCAGCCCGGCTGCAAAACCGGACAAGACCCCTGATCCGGCACCGGCAACCCCGACCAAATCCCCCCCGACAAAAGGCAAGGACAAGGCCGCATCCGGGACCACCGCCTCAGACAACAGCGACAGCCTCCCGGATACTGACAGCAATGCCAATACCGGCACCGGCACAACAACCGGAAAACCGGACAAGGGAGCCTCCTGATGAATAGCGGCCCGAACTTTCCCGGTGTTGAGACGGCAAGCAGCAAAAAGGACGCGGTAAAAAAAGCATTTAACCAGGAATATCAGGCAACCATGAAGGCGATGGCCAACGCCGCTGATCGCGCCAGAACCCAGATTCTGGATCAGAAACTGGCCGCCGCCAGTCATGCGCAATCAAGCCAAAGCGCAAAAACCGGTACCGCGCAACCCGCATCGTCGGGGCCGTCATCGTCGAAACAGACCGGCACAGGCGGAACAGGCGGAGGAAGTGCATCTTCGGCACCGGCAGATCCCGGTGCCATGGTGATGATCGAAATCGCCAACGAATTGCGCCGGATCATTGTGGCCGAAATTGACATGCGCATGAATCATCTCGCCCGACAGGTCGAACAGGCCATCTCGAACGCGATACCAGATGCCCCGGATGCCCCCAAATCAGCCGAACCTGCGGATACAGGCAACGCCGAAACCGCTAGCGACACAGGCAATTCCACGGCCCAACCGAATAAACCCGCCTCCCCGTCGTCCGGCAACAACACCGCGGCCCCAGACCCTGCCCCGAACCCTGCCCTAGATCCTGCCCCGACGCCAACGCCCGCCGCATCCGCCACCCCCGAAAATGCATCCAAACCCGAACCGTCCGGTAAAGGGTGATTCGGCCTTTTGCCAGAAGTTGCAAAGGCATGCCTGAACACGACCATGAAACACCCTATACACACCCCCTGCGGGAAACCGGTTAAAGTTTAGCAAAAACAAAATCTTACGACCAAGCAGCCCTAGAAAATCCCCTAAAATTTAAAACAACTTTAAGTAGAATTTTTCTTTTTATTCACAATTCAAATTGCACACCGTCATAATAGTCGCGAGAGACCTAAACAGCCTTTGGTTGTAATCTTTCTGAGGAGGGGTCCGAAGTGCAGTACGAAAAAAACACCGAACAGGGACGACCCGAACTATCGGAGAACGAAATCACGTTCGCAAAATCTCTAGATGATGCCTTGGACAAGGCATTGGGGACAGGAGAAAATGTCACATCAATCTGGTCGCACCTGAAAGACGAGCAACGCGCCAGATTGGCAGAAGATTACCTTGCTGCATTAAGCAGTAATTCCCGTGAAAGTTGTAAAACTGGGAATGTCACCGAAGTAAATTATGCCCCCCGCGAACCACAATCGAAAACCGGAAACCCGGCCGTTCCGCGTGGATATCCGGCGAATTTCAATCCTCTGGCCGGATTGCCGGGACTGGAACCGTCATCTCGCGGACCAAGCCCGACCGACATTATTGCCGGAAGCCTCGGCAACCTTGGCGGCAATCCGCTGTCACAAATGCAGCGGTCAATGCAGGATGCAATGTCACTGTTTGGCAATCCCGGTTTCGAACAACCGGCACCCTGTCAGCCACTTGGTCATCCATCCGGGGCGCCGCAATCCTATCGCGACGACGCCAGATCATGGCAAACCGGTCCTTTGGATGATGCCGCCTCATCCAGCATGGAACCGGCCGCGCCAAATTTTTGGCCGCTCTGGATGGATCAGCAAGACAGCCTTTTAAAGCAATGCCTGAAACTGATGTCGGGCAATATGGACGATGCGCAGGATGCGCTGTCCGAAGCCATGCTCAAGGCATCGGTGAAGTTCGAAGATTCAATGGACGAAATTCGCAATCATCGTGCCTGGCTTTCGCGGATCGTGCACAATGCCTGTATCGATCTGCATCGGCAAAACCGTCGCAAGGCGGAATACAAGGAAGAAAACCACGGCACTGCCGATGCCGCCCTGCCACCGATTTCCGGTCGCAATGATCCCAGCCCCGAAGAATCTTTCCTCGCGACCGAAATGTTCGACCATCTTGAACGCGCCTTGCGCGCCCTTCCGGAAAAATTGCGCAAGCCGCTTCTGATGCGATGCGTCGAAGACCGAAGCTATGACGACATTGCCGACAGTCTGGGACTAAGCAATTGCGCCGTGCGCAAACGCGTCCAGCTTGCCCGCGATCATTTGCGCGGTGCCGGCATACAGTAACGGTCATCACATCCTGAAACCGGGCGGAATGAATCAATCCCGTTCCGCCCGGTTCGTTGCGCCCATCACCTACAAAGATCCACTGCTGGCAAAAAAATGAGCCGTCCCGTCACAAGCCCGATCTGCCAGCGTCGATAGGATGAATTCGGGACGGAAAAACCCGTCAGGATTTCCACCGCAAGCAGCATACGAAGGAGTTTTAAAATGGCGATTCCGACCCCGGTAAACGGTCAGATCACCGATGCCGTCACCCAGGCAAACGTCAAGGTGCTCGGTGATGCCCCGGCTATGGCCATGGGCTCGATCTTCCAGTCTCTGGCCCACTCCACCGGCATTCTCTATGAAAATGCCGTCAGCGCCCAGCAGCAGCTTGGCATTTCATCCCAGGCCGCCACCAACCAGGGCGTCATCCAGATCTATTCGGTCGATACCATGGCCGATGCCGTCGCGACCTCGAAAATCGCGCAGAGCGACGTTCCCGACAACATGCTTTCGCTTCTGACCACCCTTCAGGCCGTCAAAAGCTAAGCGGTTTCCTCCCAGACCTCCCCGATTGGGCGGCCCGTTTTCCGACCGGCCGCCCAATATCGTTTCCCGGTAATTTTGCCCGCAGTTTTTGGCGGTTTGGCGTCACAAAGGCCCATCGTCCCCGTCAAATGACTGATCGCCGCGCACCACGCGGAACGGGCCGGTTTCCGGCATATTTTTCCAGGCAACCAGGAGACAGATTATGGCTGATAATACCCCGGTCAATGGCATGATTACCGATGCAGTGACCCAGGCCAATGTCAAAGTACTGGGCGATGCACCGGCCATGGCCATGGGCTCGCTGTTTCAGTCGCTGGCACATTCCCACGGCATTCTTTATGAAAACGCCGTCAGCACCCAGCAGCAGGTCGGCATCTCGTCGCAGGCTGCAACCAACCAGGGCGTCATTCAGGTCTATTCCGTCGATACCATGGCGGGTGCCGTGGCAACGCAGAAAATCGCAACCAGCGACGTTCCGGACAACATGCTTGCATTGCTGTCCGCCCTGAAGGCGACCACCGGCACCGCAGTGTCGTAACTTCCTTCATTGGTTTCGCCGCCCGAACCGGCCCGGCATGCAAACGCTTGCCGGGCTTTTTTGTGTCACACATTCCGCCCTGCACCGTCATAGCGATGTAGTCCACGCGCCAGCCAAGGAGATCGTGATGGCACCGGCAAAAACCGACCCGCCTACCAAGGATACCGACGACGAAGCCGCCACCGAAGCCTTGCTGTCCCTTCAGGATCAGGTGTCGCACCAGATCAGCGACGCTGTCAGTCAGGTCAATGTCGGCACCATCGGTGTCGGCCCGGCCTATGCCACACTTCAGGCCATGCTGGCCCAATCGCAGGCACAGGGCGTGCTGATGGCCAATATGGTATCCGGCCAGCGGCAGCTTTCCATGACCGGCATGGCGACCCTGACCAAAAGCATCGAACAGATGATGTCGCGTCAAAATCGATAAGGATCAAAACGATGAGCTCTCCGCGCGAAGTCGACGAACAGATCACCGATGGTGTGACCCAGACCAACACAACGGTGATCGGCACAGCCCCCGCAATGGGCACCATGCAATCCTATCTGGCGCAAGCCCAGGCACAGGGCATCCTGTTTGCCAATATGGTCAATGAACAGCAGCAGCTTGCCGTTGCCAGTCTGGCGACGACCATGGAATGCACGCGCAATACGCTGTCGGTCGGAAACAGGGACCCAAAGTCGTAAGGGGGAATGAAAGCGGGACAGCAAAGCGCCCCCCTGTTCTAAAGAGCGCACCGCCACCCGATCCCGCACCACCGGAAGAACCGGCTGCGCATGTCGAACTTACTGACGACGAACTCAAACGTCAGCAGGAAGAACATGAAAGACAAAGACAGGCCGGACAATAGCGACACGATTGCAGGTTCAGCCGGTTCTGATCCGGCCTGCAGGCTCACCATTCAAGGCAAAGGCATGATGTCATGAGCGATATCGTCAATCCGCAAATCACCGATGCCGTGACACAGACCAACGTCAAGGTACTGGGCGAAAGTCCGGCACAGGCGGTATCGATAGCCCTGCAATCGCATTCCCATGCAACGGGTCTGGCCATGGAAAACGCCACCCTGACACAGGGCAATATGCAGCAGGTCGCCAATACTGCAACCTCGAAACTGGTGGCAATGATTACCGCTCAGGCGGGCTGACAATCCGGATCGTCATTCGGGATTTTCGTCACAAAGATCAATCATCTGCGTCAAGACGTGTACGGTCATCGTGACCGCCAAATCGGAGGAAGAAATGGCTATTCCAACCCCAGTGAACGGTCAGATCACAGATGCGGTGACCCAGACATCGGTCAGCGTTCTCGGCTCGGCCCCGGCGAACGCCATGGGCATGATCTATCAAAGTGCCGCCCATTCGACATCAATCCTGTTCCAGAACGCCGTCCAGGCCCAGCAACAGGCATCAATGTGTTCGCAGGCGGCCACCAATATGGGCGTGATGCAGCTTTACTCGGTCAATACGATGGCCGGGGCGCAGGCAACCACCAAGATGGCGCGCTCGGACAACAGCAATACACTACTGACCCTTCTGGTCATTTTGGCAGCAACTCGCCGTTAGGCAGAATTCGGATGTCACGCGCCGTGCGTGTTATCCGGAAATTTCAGTGAGGGCGTGACATGGCAGACAACACCCCGGTAAATTCCCAGATTACGGACGCGGTCACACAGACCAACGTCAAGGTTCTGGGCGAAGCTCCGGCGCAGGCAATGGGGCTCGTGTATCAGACGATGGCACATTCCATCAGTCTTTCGATGCAGAACGCCATGCAGACCCAGGGCGGCTTGCAGCAGATCGGCAATGCCGTAACTTCCAGCGCGTGCAAAATGATTCTCGACAGCTCCGGTGGTGGCATGGGCGGCGGTGGCAAATCCTGACGCCGCCAACATCATTTCCCACGCCTGAAACGTCCGGCAACTTTGCGCCAAACTCCTGAAACCGTTCTGTTAACGCGATGAGGCCCATCATGGCTGACGAAAACGAAAATCCCCCAAAGGACACCCCGCCCGCTGGTGGAAATCCCCCCGATGAACAGGATGCCGCCGATCCCGAAAAAGCCGACGACAAAGCCACCCCTGCGGCCAATGCCCAGGGTGGCGCTGGCGGCGTTGGAAACGGTGCTACCAAAGAAGGCGGCGACACCCCGCCCGCGAATGGTGGCGCGGCTGGCGGTGGTGGCGCAAACAGCACACCGCTTAGCACCGCCCTTAACCCGCAAATCGTGCAGGCCGTCGGCACTACAAATCATGCTGTACTGAACGGGGCCGGTCCGGGCGCAAACGGGATTGCCTATCAAAAGGTCGCACAGGCCGCCGCCTATGCCGTGCAGGACAGCACCGATTACATGCGCAACATCATGTCGATGGCATCCGCCACAACCGGTGTGGCACTGCAAAAAATGCTGGTGGAAAAAACGACTGATCCCTATGCCGATATCATCAAGGCGGCAACACAGGCCGTCACCGACGCCCAGCAAACATTCACAAGCGTCGGTACCGCTTCAAGCAGCGTGGTCAAGGATTTCGACAGTATGGCGTGATGTCGCCGCCAAGGGTGATCAACCGGCCTGCATCAACTGAATGCGTTCACAGGCTTCCTTGAAGTCCGGCGCAAACAGCTTCAGGCTCAGACCCGTTCCCTGAAGCTCGAACGCACCCATTTCTTCCGTCGGACAGGAAATGAATTTTGCCACCTGATGGCTTACCAGAACCCGCTTGCCAAGTTGCTTGGTCAGTTGCTCGATCCGGGCGGCCTCGTTGGCCGCCTGCCCGATTACGGTGAAATCGACACGATCAGGCACGCCGACATTGCCGTAAATCACATCGCCGACATGCATGCCAAGCCCATAGTCGAAGGCAGGTAAACCGCTTTCTTCGCGCTGACTGTTCAGTTGATCGATATTGATCTGTGCTTCTGCCGCGGCATAAACCGCCGCCGTACAAGCCTGCTCAAGATCCTGCTCATCCTCGCGGATCGGGAAAATCGCCAATGTTGCATCCCCGATATAGCGCAAGACCTGCCCGCCATGCTTCAGGACCGCACCCGCCGTCGCGGCAAAGAAATCATTCATTTCACCCAGGAAAGCATCATCCCCGACACTGGCGGCAACCGATGTCGAATTGCGCATATCGGAAAACCAGATCACTGCACGCGTCTTGGTACTGTCGCCCAGCTTGATCTGTCCGTCGCGCACCCGATGCCCGGCATCCGAGCCCAGATAGGTTTCGAGGATCGTCTTGGTTTCTTCGTGCATGATGCGCATTTTGCACGACACGGCAAAACGGCGCTGGATCGATGACAGGATTGCCAGATCCTCGTCGGTAAAGCCGCTGGGCCGACGCGTCATATAGGTCATGAAGATACGGTTCGTGCCCAGCGTGCTGTCGCGGTCCGTGGTAAAGGGCGTCATCAGTGCCAGATAATCCGTGCCGCCGGATTTGCGGAAAGTCTGCAAAACATTGAAATCAAGGATCGCCCCCGGCCCGATCAGGTGGCGGCGCATGAAGGTGACATCGTTATCGGACATCCACTTCATCGGGCTGTCCAGCCAGTCCGGGTTCTTTTCGCGCACATCAAGATGCAACGACCGTTCAACCCGGCCCTCATCCTTTGACCAGATATAGGAAACGCCTTCGTAAAGCGGATGCAGGGTCTTGAAGCCGACCATGACGCGCTCGATCGGAATGCCCGCGGCAACAAGGCGCGCCACCATGCCTTCGACAATCGCATCGATATCGGTATCGTCAAGCGCGCGCTCCATCAGCCAGTCATTGACCGCCCGCACAAAACCACCGCCCGACAGGGCACTGTTGGTGCCTGGCAGCGACGTGACATTGTTCGTCGGTTTTGAATGTTCTGACATGGCCTGCTCCGCCCAATTCTTACACTGATATTACATCGCATAAATGGGACAGGCTTACGATTTCGCAATCGCAAAATCGCAAAAACTGTACTGCTTCACATTATTCCTGACAAAACCAGGTCAATCCAGCGAAACCTTATTGCTTCCGGATTCCGGATCAATGGGCTATCGGCGGCAGGTAGATACGGGCCAGAAGCCCGCCTGCGGGTGCTTCTTCCAGATAAATCTCGCCGCCATGCGCCCGGATTGCGGTGCGGGCAATCGCAAGGCCAAGCCCGATCCCGCCCGTTTGCCGATTGCGCGAGGTTTCAAGCCGGAAGAACGGTTCAAACACCTGATCGCGCTGATCAGCGGGAATACCCGGCCCGTCATCGCTGATTTCTATCCATATCCCGCCATCATCGGCTGGCTTCAGGGCCACCTCGACCTGATCGCCAAATGTCAGTGCATTTGAAATCAGATTGCCCAGCGCACGCTTGATCGACAGCCGCCGACACGGATAAACCCGCGGTGCCCCGTCACCCAGAAAACGGATCGGCCTGCCGGTTTCGGCCAGATCTTCGACCGCGGCCTCGATCAGGGCGGCGATATCGATCTTGCGGGTTTCCTCGTTCGCGGTTTCCTCCCGGGCGAAGGTCATGGCCGCTTCGACCATCTGTTCCATTTCATTTAATGTCTCGATGATCCGCGACCGGTTTTCGGCATCCTCGACAAATTCGGCGCGCAGGCGAAGCGATGTGATCGGGGTGCGCAGGTCGTGCGAAATCGCCGCCAGCATCCTTGTCCGATCCTCGACAAAGCGTTTAAGCCGGGCCGTCATACGGTTGAATGCCGTGGCAGCGCGCCGGATTTCAATCGGGCCGTTTTCGGGAACCGGTTCGGGATAATCGCCGCGCCCGACACGGTCGGCCGCCTGCGCCAGCACCGCCCAGGACCGCGTCATGCGCCGCGCCAGAAAGAAGGCAATGATCCCGATCAGGATCGCCGAAACAGCAATGCGAAGGATATTTTGCAGCACCACGCGCGGTGGCGGGGCAACACCATTGATCCGAGCTTCCAGCCAGATCACCGGTTGATCGAGATTCTGCGTACCCGTACTGACCGTGTCATCGTCTGTCGTGGCTTCGTCGCCATTCACCGGAAAGATCGGGACGCTGATCTGCATCAAAGGGGCCGCGACACAATCCAGATGGTCAAAAAACCGCGGGCGTTTGTGGCCCGGCTGATAGGATTCCCAATCCCCAGGCCAGCCCCTGCCATGCATTTTACCATGACGGTCACCGTCATCATCGCGGTGTTTCTTGCGGTCCTTTTTCTCGCGTTCCTCGACCGCACGGCAATCATCTTCGGACAGGACGTGCACCCGTGCAGGAACGACAGGTTCATCAAGCGCCTGATTAAGCCGGTCACTTAATGTGTAACTGATGTCTGACATCGGCAAGCTGTTATCAGGCTGATCAACCAGACGCATGATGCTTTGCGGCGACTGACCGACCCGCAGCACATCGCGCCAGTTTTCCGACGGCGTTGCCGCCAGAACACGCGAAATCGCCGCCACACGGGCCAACGCCCCGCCGCGACGTTCGCTCAGCAATGCATCGCGCCGTTCCTCGGCCAGAAGCAAACCCAGAACGACATGGGTCAGAATAACCGCCCCCAGGATCAGCAAAACCAATTGCCCGACCAGGGTTTCCGGCCAGAAACGGGAAATGAAACCGCGCAGTTTCATTTTTTCACCACATCGCAGGTAAACATATATCCCCCGCCCCAGACGGTTTTGATCAGGGTCGGGTTTTTCGGATCGGGTTCGATCTTTTTGCGCAGGCGGCTGACCTGATTATCAATACTGCGGTCAAACGGAATGGCTTCGCGCCCCTTGGTCAGGTCCAGCAACTGATCGCGGTTCAGCACCATATTGTGATGATCGACAAAGGCACATAGCAGGGCAAATTCCCCCGCACTTAAAGGCACCACAACATCGTTCTCGTCACGTAATTCATGCCGCGTGCGATCCAGTATCCAGCGATCAAAGGCAATTTCACCCCCGGCCTTCTGACCGCGCCGCCCGCTTGGCAGGCTTTGCGCCCGCCTGAGCACCGCCTTGATCCGGGCCAGTAATTCACGCGGATTGAACGGTTTGGCCAGATAATCATCCGCGCCCATTTCAAGGCCGATGATGCGGTCTGTTTCCTCGCCCAGTGCTGTCAGCATTACAACCGGCACATCATGATTTTCACGCAGCCAGCGGCACAGGCTAAGCCCGTCTTCGCCGGGCATCATCAGATCCAGCACGATCAGATCGGGCAGAAGGTTTTCACCCATCAGCCTGCGCAATTCGCGCCCGTCAGATGCCAGCGTCACGCGATATTCGTGCTGACGCAAATACCGCCCCAGCAAATCGCGAATATCGCGGTGGTCGTCAACGACAAGAATATGGGCCGGATCACTCATTAAGCTTTGCCTGTCTTTCCAACATTATCCGATCCCAGCTTATCGCGCCCGATGCCCCATCAAAAACAGCAATTTGTATCAGGTTGTCGCAAAAGGTCGTTTTGGTAAACATTGCGACCATTTAGCCCTCTAACCGGGATCATTTCGCGACAAATCAGGTTCATAAAGACCTCAGTCAAACAAAACGTCCCCCCAACGAAAAGAGGCCCGCATGACCCGTAACAGCAAACTTAAAATCGCATCCCTTCTGATCGCGACCAGTATTGTCGCAACCCCGTTCGCCACCGCCCTTGCATCGGGTGGCGATCATCGCCCGTGGCATATGAATGACGATGATCGTGGCGACGGTCCGAAATTCGGCAATCATCACGGCGACCACCACAAAGGCATGTATGGCAAGCACGGCATGCGCCGCACCACACCGCTGACGGTGGATGAAGCCAAAATTCTGGTCGATGCGATGCTGCTGCGTCGTGGCACGACCGAACTTAAAACCGGCGATGCCAAACCCGTCGATGACGGCAAGGAAATCGAAGTCACCCTGCTGAATGCCAATGACGACGTTGTTGACACCGTCACATTCGATGCCAAATCCGGTCGCCCGGATCGCGGCGAAATGCGCGACATCCACCGCATGATGCCCAAACCGGACCGTGAAGACCGCTTTGACCGTCGCTTTACCACCGAACAGATGACCCTTCTGGCAAATGCCATGGTGATCCGGTTTGGCGGCGGCGAACTGATATTGGGCGAAATCAAGGAAACACCGCGCGGCACCTATATCGCGACCGTCACCAACAAGGCAGGCGACATCGTCCGCGAAATGGAGCTTAGCCGCGTGACCGGCCGCCCGATCAGCTAACCGGCTTTGCCAATACACGCACGACCCTTCGACCCAACTCCCTTTGTCCGGGTTTCCCCACCCAACCGATAGCCCGGACATTACTGGCGCCCCCGATATTTCCCCTGGGGGCGCCATTTTTTCTATTTGTATGACTTTTGGTTTGACGTGCCTTCGATCTCTGATCATTCTGCGTTTTTAGAAACCAAGAGCTGCCTGATGTCTGCCACCGACCTTTCCCCTGCCCCGCGTACTGCCCTTGAAACCGATATTCCCTCGATCACCAAACTTTGGCAGGAGACCGGGCTTTACCGGCCCTATAATCCGCCGGAATGGGATGTGCGTTTTGCGCTCTCGGATCGCAATTCGACCCTGATGGTCTGCGAAGATTCCAATAGTATCATCATTGCGACCGTGATGGTCGGTCATGACGGACATCGCGGCTGGATTTATTATCTGGCGGTCGCACCCGCCTATCAGAAAACCGGGCTTGGCAAAAAGCTGGTTGCGATTGGCGAAGACTGGCTGCGCGAACACGGTGTCTGGCGCATGCAATTGATGGTGCGGTCGGAAAACGGTGCGATGCAGGATTTTTACCGTCATCTTGGCTATCGCGCGCTGGATGTCACGGTCATGCAAAAAGACATCGACACCCCGCCCGCTGATCGCGGCGAACAGACAAACAGCCGTTAAGGTGCCACCGGCTGCGCGGTCGATGCCCGTTCCGGGCTGTTGCTGTTGTCGCCCCGATCATCACGCGCAATTGCCAGCGACGCCCGTGCGATACGGCGCGCGCGTACATATAATCGGTTGATGCGTTCGACCAGCGCGACCTCGGTTCGGTAACGACGAATATCGGCGTCGCGCGGGCCGATATCATCGCTGATCCGGCGCAGGGTGACGTCCATTTTTTCAATGAACTCTGCCTTGCGGGCCAAAACGCGGTTGGCGGCCTCGACATCGTCGCTGGCAAAGGCGGTCAGCGCCTGCTTCAGGCATTCCTCAGAAAAAGTGAATAATTCGGACATTTTTTCACGGCTATCCAATAATGGCAGATTGCGTTCGGATAACAATCTGCCGACCAGCTCGGTCATTTCCTCGCTGATAATATCACCGATGGCCTCAAGATGATTGCTGATCGCAAGCTTGTTTAACAACCGGTTCTGATCCGATGGCAGCAATTCGGAATGGCGCAGTTTTCCGGCAAACCGCGCAATCGCATCCTGAAGACTGTCAATTCCGTCATCAAGCTCAGCAATTTTTTCAAGCTTTTCGCGTGTCGGGTTCTGCATGGTTTCGCGCCCGCGCCGCACGACATCGCAGACGATATCACCCATATGCATGACCTCGTTTCGCAGCAGCATCAGGGCCGCAGAGGGGGTATTGGCAATTTCATTGACCAGAAATTTTGGTGCCGGGTCAAGCGGCGGTTCGAACACATCACGCACCGGCACACATTTTTCGATCAGACGCGCAATCCACGGCACGAAACCGATCATGATCGCCACATTGGCAATGTTGAAAATGCTGTGCGCATTGGCGATTTCACGCGCGATATCGACCTGCCCGCCATTTCCGCCAAGCGATATGACGCGCACAAGATCGGCCAGTTGCGAAATGAACGGTAACCAGATCAGCACCCCGACCACGTTAAAGAACACATGACCAAGGGCCGTGCGCATCGCATCGCGGTTCTTGCCAATCGTCACCAGAAGGGCTGTGAAACAGGTGCCGATGTTCGCCCCGAAGATCAGGGCAATTCCGCCTTCGAGCGGCACCAGTCCCTGTCCCGCCAGCACAATGACAATCCCGGTTGTTGCCGCACTTGATTGCACAAGGGCGGTAAAGGCCGCGGCAATCGCAATCGCGATCAGCGGGTTGGTCATTTGCGCCATCAGATCGATGAAGGGGCCATAGGTGCGAAGCGGTTCCATCGCGTCGCTCATCATGCCCATGCCAAAGAACAAAAGCCCCATCCCCAAAAGTGCCCGCCCGGCAAGCGACCAGCCACGATGGGGAACGAAACTCATGACGCCAAATCCGATCGCAATCATCAGCGGTGCGATTGCATCGATCCGAAACGCGATGATCTGCGCGGTCAGGGTACTGCCGACATTGGCCCCCATGATCACCGCAATCGATTGCCCGAAATTCATCAACCCGGCCGAGACAAAGCCGACCACCAGAACCGTCGTCACACTGGAAGACTGGACAAGCCCGGTAATCGCCGCCCCGGAAAGCGCTGCCATGAAACGGTTTCGCGTCATTTTGGCAAGGATTGCACGCAACCGCCCACCGGCCAGCGTTTTAAGCGCGGTCGCCAGATGATCCATGCCATACAGGAAAAGTGCGAGGCCGCCCAACAGGCCGACGGCCATCCAGCCTGCGTTTAATTCCGGCATTAAAGGATCACCGGTCGCGGCGAGCGCGCAATCCAACGGAACGGAAGTGATCAGGATGGAGAGGGACGCTAAACAGCGAAAGAATGACATCGGCGCGCAACCTGCCATAAGCTATTGATATCGCATCATAGCACACAGAAATTGCGCGCATAGACCAGACTCGATGCCCGCCGTTACGCCCGCCCGGGAAACGTGAAATGACGAGCAAGCCGATTACTGTGCTGCAATCCGGTCCGATTTTACCGATGCCAGACGTTTGCGCAGCACGGCAATCTGATCTTCTGACAGGCGCAGACCAAGTTTGGAGCGACGCCAGACAAGGTCTTCGGCCTCGCACACCCATTCTTGATCGACCAGGTAACGGACTTCGGCTTCATACAGGTCATAGCCATAACAGACACCAAGGTCCGCCATGCTGTTGCAACCATCAAGCAGCTTTTCGATCCGGCTGCCATAGGCGCGCAGAAGACGTTTCAGGGTGGCTTCGGGCAGCCAGTCATATCGGGCACCATTGGATTGCAGAGCATTTTCAAAGGATGCATCGGGCAAATCACCCCCCGGCAGGGCTTCGCCCGCCGTCCACGGACGATCCACCACGCCAAGCTGTTTTGAAATCAGTTGCAGGGCATGTTCGGCCAGCTTGCGATAGGTGGTGATTTTGCCACCAAATACATGCAGCGCCGGGGCCTTGCCCTGCCCGGCTTCGAGTTTGAGCGTGTAATCACGCGAGACTTTGGATGCGTTGGCAACTTCGCCGTCCCCTGCATACAGCGGACGTACCCCGGAATAAGACCAGACGACATCCATCGGCGAAATCGGTGTTTCGAAATAATCACCAGCCAGCTTGCACAGATAATCGACTTCGTCAGCGCCGATTTCAACCTTGGCCGGGTCGCCGTTAAAATCGACATCGGTGGTGCCGATCAGGGTGAAATCATCCTGATAGGGAATGGCGAAAACGATACGGCCATCCGGATTCTGGAAAATATAGCAATGATCGTGATCGAAAAGTTTCGGAACCACGATATGGCTGCCCTTGACCAGACGGATATTCGCCCTGGTTTCGGCCTCGACCACACCATTCTCAGGATCAATCAGCGATGCACACCACGGACCGGCGGCATTGATCAGCATCTTGCCACTAACGATGCGTTCGGCGTTGCTGTCGCGATCACGCAAGGTGACCTGCCATTTGCCACCCTGCCGGGTCGCGCCGACACAGCGGGTGCGCGTCAGGATTTCGGCCCCGCATTCGCGGGCATCCATGGCATTCAGAACCACAAGTCGCGCATCATCGACCCAGCAATCGGAATAGACGAATGCCTTGCCCATCCCGGCCTTGAGCGGCTGCCCCGCAACGTGCTTGCGCAGTGAGATGCCTTCGCTTCCCGGCAGTTTTTTACGACCGCCAAGATGATCATACAAAAACAGGCCAAGGCGGATCATCCATGCCGACCGCAGGCCGGGAACATGGGGCAGAACGAAACGCAGCGGCCAGATGATATGCGGCGCGTTGCCCAGAAGGACTTCGCGTTCGTTCAGTGCCTCTCGGACCAGACGAAATTCATAATGTTCGAGATAACGCAGACCACCATGAATCAGCTTGGTGCTGGCCGAAGAAGTCGCACTTGCCAGATCGTTCATTTCGCACAGCAGGACCCTGAGCCCGCGACCGGCTGCATCACGGGCGATCCCCACCCCGTTGATCCCGCCGCCGACAATGATCAGATCATATTCCGAATGGTTCTGCATGGCATGTCTTCCGCGCTTTAGTTTCGATATTGACCATAAAATATTTCATTTTCGAAAATTTTCAAGCGATGAATTGTGACAATTTATAGTCACTCAGCATCTATTGACACGTTCACCTCCTCAAATACCGGGAAAGTTTGCATAAAAATTTCGATTTTGAAAAATATGAACAGATTTATTTGTTGCACAAACAAAAACACTCCGCCAGAAGACGGAGTGTTTCAGAGGCCGGAATATGAAGACGGGATCAGGAAAGCCAGCGGCGCTGCCAGTCAGACAGCATGGCAATCGCCCAAAGCTGCTGCGACCAGTTCTTGCGACCTGAAAGATGTTCGTTAAAGCGTTTGTCGATTTCAGCCCGGTTCAGGCCAAGATCGGAATAAAGCGCATCGCGTGCCAGCAAATCCCCGACCCATTCCTTAAGCGGCCCGCGCAACCATTCCGCCAGCGGTACAGCAAAGCCGGTTTTGGGGCGGTCGATCAATTCGTGCGGAACATATTTGTAAAGGATACGCCGAAGGGCGATCTTGCCCACCGAACCATCCAGCTTAAGGTGCGCTGGCATACGCCAGCCAAATTCGATCACCCGATGATCAATCAAAGGCACGCGAACTTCAAGCGAGCTTGCCATTGATGCCCGGTCAACCTTGGTCAGGACGTCATCGACCATATACATCATCGTATCCATGACCTGCATCGCAGACACATAATCAAGGTTTCGATTGCGGCAGAATTTTTCGCCCGGAATGCGGAATTTCTTGCGGGGCTTACCCGGTTCATCCGCCATCAGGACATCGGGGTTCCAAAGCGAAAGCAACGCCTGATAGCGATCCAGATCATCATGGATCGACAGAAGTGGTGCCACCTTGTGGATTTTATCGCCCAATGCCGCCGTCCCGCGCTTGCCGGGTACAAGACCGATCAGGGCATCCCATTGCGCAGGCGACAGCGCCGTCAGCCCCTTGGACAGCAACGACGACCCGAACGGGATGTTTTTGGCGATATTGCTGATCTGGCGCGCCCAAAGATACCGATTATAGCCGCCAAAAGTCTCATCGCCGCCATCACCCGAAAGGGCAACCGTGACTTCCTTGCGGGTCAGCGATGAAATCAGGCAGGTCGGGATGGATGAACTGTCAAAAAACGGTTCGTCATAGATTTCCGAAAGACGCGGCACCAGATCAAGCGCATCCTTGGCGGTGACGTAAAGCTCGGTATGGTCGGTGCCAAGATGTTTGGCGACTTCACCGGCAAAGGCCGCCTCGTTATAGGCATCATGATCAAAGCCTATGGAATAGGTTTTCACCGGCCGATCCGAAACCGATTGCATCAGGGCAACGACAGTCGAGGAATCAATGCCGCCCGACAGAAACGCGCCCAACGGCACATCCGCAATCATGCGGCGTTCGACGGCATCGCGCAGCAAATCTTCCAGCGCGTCAATCGCACTTTGGTCATCGCCACTCCAATGATGGTTCTGGCCACTGATAACCGCGTCCTCGACCGACCAGTATGCGAATTCGGATGCGTGCCCCTCGCCCGCGATTTCAAGGATGTGACCGGGTTGCAGCATTTTGGCATGGGCATAGATCGAATGCCCCGATGGCACATAACCAAACCGCAAATAGGCATCAAGGGCGGTACGATTGACCTCGCGCGAGATGACATTGCCCGCAATCAGGCCTTTAAGCTCGGACGCAAAAGCGATGTTGCCGTCATAGCGCGACCAGTAAAGCGGCTTGATCCCAAGACGGTCACGCACCAGTGTCAGCTTGCCGGTCTTTTTATCCCAAAGGGCGATGGCAAACATGCCGATCAGGCGTTTGACCGTATCACGCACGCCCCAACGGGCTATACATTCAAGGATCACTTCGCTGTCAGAATGGCCGCGCCAGGCGATGTTATCACCAGCCAGTTTGGCACGCAGGTCTTCGGCGTTATAGACCTCGCCATTATAGACCATGACATAACGGCCATCGGCCGAATGCATCGGCTGTTTGCCGGCATCGGAAAGATCGATGATGGCAAGGCGACGCTGCCCCAGTGCCAGCCTGGCATCTTTATCGCACCAGACATCGCCGCCATCCGGCCCACGATGCAGCAACGCATCGGTCATGCGCGTGATGGTGTCGCGCAATTTATCGCCGTCGCTATTGCGACCAAGCCACAGACCGGTGATGCCGCACATGAAAATATCCCTTTATTATTTGCCCCTACTTAAAAACGATCCGGGCGCGTTCGACAACGAAAATCATGGGGATGCCGCCACGGATTCGCAGTTTGTTCCGGGGATTTTGGTCGCACACGATGGCAAGCGGTGATAAACAGGCAGCATTGCCCATCAAGCTGGAATGACCATGCTGAAACTGGATCGACTGTTCATCAAAATCCTGCAGGTTTTGCAAACCAACGGCCGGATTTCGAACCTTGATCTTTCAGAAGAGGTCAATCTGTCGCCCTCGCCCTGTCTGGAACGGGTGCGCAAGCTTGAAGAAGCCGGGCTGATCACGCAGTATCTGGCGGAAATCGACCTTGATAAAATCGGTGCCAACCTGCACATCATGGCAGAGATTACGCTGGGCAATCATCTGGTTGACGACTTCAAACGGTTCGAAGCCGCGATCACCGACGTACCCGAAGTCATTTCCTGCTATAAAATCGCCGGTCCGTTCGATTACACGATGGATATGATCTGTCGCGATATCGCGCATTTCAACCGGCTGAAAGAAAAGCTTCTGGCCGCCAATATCGGGATCGAGAATTTCCGCGGCCATGTTGTGATGGAACGCACCAAAACCTTTTCCGGCTATCCGCTTGAAAGCCTCACCGCGCCCTCGCCGCTTGACGGTGTGCTTAAGGGCTAGGCTTCACGCCTTATATTGAACCGGTCCATCTTGCGATAAAGCGTATTGCGACTGATGCCGAGCACCTTGGCGGTTTTGCTGATATGCCAGCGATGATCCTCAAGGACTTGGCGCAACGCATCGGCTTCAGCCCGTTTCAGGATCGATCCGGCAGGGGTCGGGTCGCGCATAACGGTTTCGTGGAATTCATCGGGCAAGTGATCGCGCAGGATCAAACCACCTTCGGCAAAGACGCAGGCATATTGCAAGACATTGACCAGCTCGCGAATGTTGCCCGGCCAGTCATGGCGTGACAACAGTTCCAGAACGTCGTCCGAACAACGCACATTCCCCGCCATATCTCCGGAAATACCGCGAAGAAGCCGGTCGATCAGATCGGGCAGATCGGACCGTTCGCGAAGTGCTGGCAGGGAAAGGCGCGCACCTTTGATCCGGTAAAGCAGATCTTCGCGGAATTTGCCATCCGCCACCGCACGGGTCAGATCAACATTGCTGGCACAGATCAGACGGAAATTGACCGGCACGGATTTGGTACTCCCCAGCGGCTCCACCGTGCGCTGTTCAAGCACGCGCAAAAGCCGCCCCTGTGCCGATAACGGCATATCACCGATTTCATCCAGAAACAGCGTCCCACCATCGGCCTGTTTGATCCGCCCGCCAAAGCCATCGCGCGCCGCCCCGGTAAAGGCACCACCGGCATGACCAAACAATTCGCTTTCGATCAGGCTTTCGGGAAGGGCCGCGCAATTGATCGCAACAAACGGTTTGCGCGCACCGACTGCGGCGGCATGAATGGCGCGCGCCATATGTTCCTTGCCGCTGCCGGTTTCGCCCGACATCAGAACATTGATACGATTGGTCAGAAGCTTGCTGCCGACCTTGTAAAGACGACGAATTGCCGGGTCCTGATCAGGGATGTGATCGGCTTCGTTTGCAGGCGTCCGGCTGACGGGACGCGAAACGGGTGCAGGACGCAACGAAATGAATTTGCGCCGCTGCTTTTCAGGCAAAGTCACCCGCCCGAACAAAAGCCCCCCACCATTGACGGGCAGGGCCTTGGCCGATGCAGAAGTTGATGCCCCCTCGCCCACGCCAATCTTCGCGATCAGGCCATCCAGATCAAACCCGAACATCGACTGGACATCGCGCGCATTATCCGCCGCCGCCAGCAAACGGCGTGCGGTCGACGTCGCCCCGCGGATATTGCCATCCGGACCAATGGAAATCAGGGCGTCACGGGTCGATCCGACATGCTGTGCGTCGGGATGAAGATGCAGGATCAGGTCGGACGCGCATTCATCAAAGAAAAGAATACGCTCAAGCGCATCGGCATAATCGGCAATCAGGCTTCGGACCCGCAAACAATCCGTGCGTTTGATGTCATCGCGCACGGCAGATACATCAAGGACGGAGCAAACCTGCCCTTCGGGGTCAAACACCGGGGCCGCCGTGCAGGTCAGAACCGCATGTTGCGCCAGAAAATGCTCGTCCTTGTGGATGGTGATCGGACGGCCTTCAACGATGCAGGTGCCGATACCGTTGGTGCCCTCGCGTTCCTCGCTCCAGACGGCACCGGGCAAAAGGCCGTTGGTGCGAAACGACGGCAGCAGCGTGTGGGCCGCGACACTGTCAAGGATCACACCGTCATTATCGGTCAGGAAAACCGCATAGCCCGACGCATCGATCTTGCGATAAAGAGTGCGCACCAGATCATGGGCATGATGATAAAGCCGCCCGCTGCGATCACGGCGCTGGCGGGTTTGGCTTTCGGGCATGATTTCGGGACGGCGCAGCGTGTCATGCGCCAGACCAAAGCGCTGTTCGCAACGCTGCCAGCTTTCAAGCACGGCGCGATTTTGGGCGACGCCACTTAACTGCAACGCAGCTTCGATCCGTCCACCGTAATGGTTTCCAGACATAAGACGTTATCTCCCTTGCGTCGGTATTTTGTCGGGAATGCGTTCTGGCATGGCCCGGCCTGCGGCTTTATCCGCGTCCGATCACAAGCAGGATCGTAACACATCAAAGCCCCGAAACGCCAAATGGTTTCCGCGCAAACAAGCCGCATAATTGGTTGTGTCACGAATATGGGACAGTTTGTATCACCTGTGCCACCGCCGGGGACGGAATGACACAGATACCTTGCACCACCGCAACCCTCCAACCGATTGGAAAAAGACGAAAAAACGGATCAATCAACCATCTGGCACGGAATTTTGCGAACTGGCACGTGCTTTGCGGAACTGTCAGGGCCAAAACCAAAAACAGGTGGCAAAGCCGCCTTCCGATCATGGAGGATCCAAGATGATTTACAAGAATCCGGGCGACGCGGGCAGTGTCGTTGCGTTCAAATCCCGTTATGACAACTTTATCGGCGGCGAATGGACCGCCCCCACCAAGGGGCAGTATTTCGAAAATGTCTCGCCCGTGAATGGCAAGCCATTCTGCGAAATCGCACGATCCAGTTCGGAAGATATCGATAAGGCACTTGATGCCGCCCATGCCGCAGCCGAAGCGTGGGGCAAGACATCGGTCACCGAACGGGCCAATATCCTCAATAAAATCGCCGACCGCATGGAACAGAACCTTGAAATGCTGGCGGTTGCCGAAACATGGGATAACGGCAAGGCGGTGCGTGAAACGCTGGCCGCCGATATTCCGCTGGCGATTGATCATTTCCGGTATTTTGCCGGTGCGATCCGCGCCCAGGAAGGATCCCTTGGCGAGATTGACGACAACACCGTCGCCTATCACTTCCACGAACCGCTTGGCGTTGTCGGGCAGATCATCCCGTGGAACTTCCCGATCCTGATGGCGGTTTGGAAACTGGCCCCGGCGCTGGCAGCGGGCAACTGCGTTGTCCTGAAGCCGGCCGAACAGACCCCGGCATCGATTTGCGTGCTGCTGGAACTGATCGGTGATCTTCTTCCGGCAGGTGTGCTCAACGTTGTGCAGGGCTTCGGGGTTGAAGCGGGCAAGCCGTTGGCACAAAGCAACCGGGTCGCCAAAGTCGCCTTTACCGGTGAAACCACCACCGGCCGCCTGATCATGCAATATGCCAGCGAAAACATCATTCCCGTCACGCTGGAACTGGGTGGCAAATCGCCGAACATCTTCTTTGACGATGTGATGGCACAGGATGACGATTTCCGTCAGAAAGCCGCCGAAGGCCTGACCATGTTCGCGCTCAATCAGGGCGAAGTCTGCACCTGCCCGTCGCGCGCGCTTATTCAGGAAAACATCTATGACAAATTCATGGATAGCGTGCTGTCACGCGTGGCCAATATCAAGCAGGGCAACCCGCTGGATAGTGAAACCATGATCGGCGCGCAGGCATCGACCGAACAGATGGAAAAAATCCTGTCCTATCTTGATATCGGCAGGCAGGAAGGTGCTGAAGTCCTTTGCGGTGGCGGCAAGGCCGAAATGAGCGGCGATCTCTCGACCGGGTTCTATATCCAGCCGACCATCTTCAAGGGCCATAACCGGATGCGGATTTTCCAGGAGGAAATCTTTGGCCCGGTGGTTTCCGCCACGACCTTCAAGGACGAGGCAGAGGCACTTAAAATCGCCAACGACACGCTTTACGGTCTTGGTGCGGGTGTCTGGACCCGTGATGGCACGCGTGCCTATCGGTTTGGCCGCAATATCAAGGCAGGTCGCGTCTGGACCAATTGCTATCACCTCTATCCGGCACATGCCGCCTTCGGCGGGTACAAGCAATCGGGTATCGGGCGTGAAAACCACAAGATGATGCTCAACCATTATCAGCAGACCAAGAACCTGCTGGTTTCCTATGATCCGAAACCGATGGGCTTCTTCTGATCGGAAAATGTTGGCCGGGTGCCTGCTTACACCCGGCCGTTCCCGATACAGGAGGCGAAAATGACGACAGACCAGATACCGGCACGGGTCACGGCCACCGATGCGGCCACCGCCCTGATCCGAAAGCTCAAGGACATTCACGGCCCCCTGATGTTTCATCAATCCGGCGGCTGTTGCGATGGCAGTGCGCCAATGTGCTTTCCGGATGGAGAGTTCAAAACCGGCGATCAGGATGTGTTGCTGGGCGAGATTGAGGGCAGCCCGTTTTATATCGGGCGGGCGCAATTCGAATATTGGCGTCACACGCAACTGATCATCGACGTCGTGGATGGGCGCGGGGGCATGTTTTCGCTTGAGGGACCAGAAGGCAAACGCTTTCTGACCCGGTCGCGCATCTTCACCGATGATGAATGGAACACGCTGAAAGACGCAGAACAAAGAAACGAGCAATCTGAAACAGAAGCAAGAACGTAAAGAAGATTACCAACGCAGGTCTACCCGTGGCATTGCGAGATCCCTGCCTCCCAAAGAGTCTGCTCTGCAATGCCTGAAGATGCCGGACGCATCTTCCCCTTGCCCGTCGCCATCCCCCCGAACAGGCGGCGGGCTTTTTTTTGTGATTTTTCCGGGCCGGGGCCATTAAAATTATGGCGAAAAAAATCTGGAACAACACCCCGACCGGAATTGTTCCGCAGTTGGAAAGCGATCCCGGGACGCACCGCGCCCGGAACTGAATTCCAATTCAAAAAAGGAGCATCCATAATGCGACGCTCAATCATCACACTGACCGCCCTGTCCGCTATTGCCCTTGGGACGGCCCCCGCAATGGCAGCAGGCCAGCAGAAAGAAAATCCGCAACTTCCCGATACAACACAGCAGTCGACGCAGCAAAATCCTGCAACCCTTAACGAAGCGGAATCGGTGCATCTTTCGGGTACGGTAAAAAAAGTTACCGATAACCAGTTCACGATGAACTATGGCAATGGGGAAATTGCCATCGATATGACCGATTATACCTGGTTCGATCAGGACTTCATCAAAACGGGCGACAAGGTCCGGGTTAATGGTGAAGTTTCCGAAGGCTTCTTCACCGATAAAATGGTCGTCGCCACGTCGATCTTCCTTCCGGAACGCGGCGCCTATTACACCAACGGCAAAGACCGCACCGGTTTTGTAAACAACAGTGGTCTGCCAACAGGTGACGAATGGGTCACATTCACCGGCGAGGTAACAGAAGTTCGCGAAGATGAAATTGCCCTGAATACCGGCAATACGTCGATCACTGTCGATACCAGCGACGTCCCGGAAAACAGTGCCGATGGACAGGCCTATCAGAAAATCAGGGCCGGGGATCGCATTTCGGTCGCCGGGGAAATGGATGCAGCCGGCCTGTTCACCGACCGCGAGCTTGTTGCATCGTCGATTGTCGTCATGAATGACAGCAACACCTACATGCAGTAATCCGGCAAAGGTAACTGTTACCTGACGATGTAAAAATGGCCGACGCCGGTTAAACTGGCGTCGGCTTTTCTGTTCGCGATCAGGTCAGAACAACCAGAACCAGAAGGCCAAGCGCACACAGCACCAGAAGCGATAGAAGGGCTGCTGCCATCACCCGCCCGCCGACATGCATGACACTTCGGATATCAACACTTAATCCCAATGCCGCCATGGCAAGGATGGTCAGGAAGGATGAGGTTGTGCGCATCGGTTCAAGGGCGATTTCGGGGATCAGACCAAACGAACGGGCCGCCATCATCGCAACAAACCCGACAATGAACCACGGCACCATCTGGGTGACAGGCAGGCGGACCTCGCGTTTGCGTCCCCCCATCAGGGCAAGCGCAAAGATCACCGGGCCGAGCATCAGAACCCGGATCAGCTTGACCAGCGTGCCGACCTGCACGGCCAGGGCCCCCGCCGGGGCGGTCGCGGCCAGAACCTGTGGGACTGCATAGACCGTCAGCCCGGAAAAGATGCCGTATTGCGCGGCACTCAGGCCCAGCCCGACATGCACCAGCGGCAGGGCAAAGACAAACAGAACCCCCAGAACAGCGGTAAAGGCGATGGATGCTGCGACATCATCGGATTTTGCCGAAATCACCGGGGCGGCGGCGGCAATCGCCGAATTGCCGCAGATCGAATTACCGCACGCCACCAGCATCGATAAATGCTTCGACAGGCCCAGCGCCCGCCCGATATGAAAACTCAGAAACAGGCTGGCACAAACCACCAGAACAATTGCGGCAATCAGGCCAAATCCCGCCTGCCCCAGGGCCTGCGCGCTGATTGACGCACCCAGCAAAACAATCGCGATTTCAAGCACGGTCTTGCCACAAAACCGCACCCCGTCATGAAACGGCTTGGCAAGGCCGAACACGGACCGCACCACAACCCCCAGAAGGATCGCAAAAACCAAACTTTCGATCCAGCCATGCCCCAAAAGGCTACGCTCCGCCTGCTCGACCAGTTTGGCGATCAGGGCAATCGCCGTCGTCAGGAACAGACCCGGCAAAAGGGGTTTTAGGTGTGCTTTAAAAAACATGGTTTACCTGTAAAATGTGACAGGCGGAAAATCACACGAACAATCATTTACTTCTATCGAATAAAAATGGATATTTCATTCGATTATTTCGAATGATCAATGGACATACGCCATGATGACGCTTGAACAGCTTGCCATCTTTGTTGCCGTGGCCGAACGCGAACATCTCACAAAGGCCGCAGATGCGATTGGCCTCACACCTTCGGCGGTCAGTTCGGCAATCAAGAACCTTGAAGGGTTTTATGGCGTTGCGCTGTTCCACCGGGTCGGACGGCGGATCGAGCTTAGCGAAACCGGGCGGCTGTTTTTAAACGAGGCCAAGGCGACCCTGGCGCGCGCACGCGCCGCCGAACTGACACTGGCGGAACTTGGCGGATTGCAGCGCGGCGAACTTAACGTCTATGCCAGCCAGACAATCGCCAGCTACTGGCTGCCCCCCTTTTTGATGCAGTTTCATGACCAGTATCCCGGCATTTCGATCAATCTGACCATTGGCAATACCAAAACCGTGGCCGATGCCGTGCGTGGTGGTGCCGCCGATATCGGCTTTATCGAGGGCGAAGTGGATGAACCCGCCCTTGCCATGCGCGAAGTCGCCGAAGATGCACTGGTGGTCGTGGTCGGCCCCAAACATCTTTGGGCCGATGGCAGGCCGCTTAGCGCGCAGGACCTGACCATACAAAGCAGTTGGGTGCTTCGCGAAGCTGGATCAGGCACAAGGTCGGAATTTGAAAATGCCGTGCGTCAGTCGGGCGTCGATCCACAAAAACTCAAAATCGCCCTGACATTACCGGCAAACGAGGCGGTGATCACCGCAGTTGAAACCGGCATCAGCGCCACCGCCGTTTCAAGCTTCGCGGTCAGCTCCCTGATCGCGCAGGGGCGGCTTTTCCGCGCGGCATTTCACATCCGCCCACGCAAATTCATGATGCTGCGCCACAAGGAACGCCGCCAGACGCAAAGTTCGCTGGCTTTGGAAAAGCTTTGCCTTTCCACAAACGCATAATCGAATTTTTCCAGATCAAAATTGCGAATACGCAATGCACAATTCGGACGGGTCCTTTATCACTTTGTCCTTATGAACACGGCCCCTGATCCCCTGTTTTCAGTGGATCAGGTCATGCAATGAGCGATTTCGCATTGCAGCGAAAAACGCGGCCCGACAGGAAGGCTTTGCCTGATAAAAGGACCAACGCCAATGTTTGATCCCGACATATTGGCCCGCATACAATTCGCGTTCACCATCTCGTTCCACATCATTTTTCCGTCCTTTACCATTGGATTGGCCAGCTTCCTTTTCGTGCTCGAAGCACTTTGGCTGCGCACGCGCGATGATGCCTATCTGGCGCTATATAAATTCTGGCTGAAAATCTTTGCGCTGGCCTTTGGCATGGGCGTGGTTTCGGGCATTGTCATGTCCTATCAGTTCGGCACGAACTGGGGACCGTTTTCCGAATTTACCGGCGGGGTTTTGGGCCCGCTTATGGCCTACGAGGTGCTGAGCGCCTTTTTCCTGGAGGCCGGGTTCCTTGGCATCATGCTGTTCGGGCTAAACCGTGTCGGACCGAAGCTGCATTTCACCGCGACCACCATGGTCGCAATCGGCACATTATTTTCCGCCTTCTGGATTTTATCAGCCAATAGCTGGATGCAGACGCCGACCGGCTATGTCATCGAAAATGGCCGGGCGGTTGTGCAAAGCTGGTGGGATGTGATCTTTAATCCAAGCTTCCCCTATCGGCTGGTTCACATGGTTCTGGCGGCCTTTCTGACCACATCGCTTGTTGTCGGTGCGGTCGGGGCGTGGCATTTGTTGCGTAATCGGGAAAACCGTGCCGCCCGGATCATGTTTTCGATGGCGATGTGGATGGCGGCGATTGTGGCCCCGATCCAGATCGTTGCCGGTGACATGCACGGGCTTAATACCCTTGAACATCAACCGGCCAAGGTCGCCGCGATGGAAGGCCATTTTGAAACGCAGAATGGCGCGCCGCTGATCCTGTTTGGCTGGCCCGACATGGCTGCCGAGGAAACGAAATACGCCATTGAAATCCCGAAACTGGGATCGATGATCCTGACCCATGACTGGGATGGCAGGATCACCGGATTAAAGGACTTTGCCCCCGAAGATCGCCCGAATGCGACCATCGTATTCTGGACATTCCGCATCATGGTCGGGCTGGGCGTTCTAATGGCGTTGCTGGGCATCGCCAGCCTGTTCGCCCGGTGGCGCAAATCGCTTTATAGCTGCGTATGGCTGCATCGATTTGCCCTTGTTATGGGGCCAAGCGGCTTTATCGCCATTCTGGCCGGGTGGTTCACCACCGAAATAGGTCGCCAGCCTTGGGTGGTTTACGGACTGATGCGCACATCCGAGGCCGGATCGCCAGTCGCCCCGGCTGCGATTGCCGGGTCACTCGCCGCATTCGTCATTGTCTATGCCATCGTGTTCGGGGTTGGCACCGCCTATATCATCCGCGCGATGAACAGGGACCCGCGTTTTGCTCATTCGCCGAAGGGCGAGGTGCTCCGTGCCGGAAGCCGCCCGGTTGCCGATCACACCATCCCGACGGCAGGAGAATGACCATGGATTATCAACTGATCTGGGTACTGCTGATTGCGGTTGCCGTTTTCGCCTATGTCACGCTGGATGGTTTTGATCTTGGCATCGGCATTCTGTTCCCGTTCATCAAGGATCCTGCCAAACGCGGCAGGATGATGAATACGGTTGCCCCTGTGTGGGATGGCAATGAAACCTGGCTGGTGCTGGGTGGTGGCGGGCTTTATGCCGCCTTCCCGCTGGCCTATTCATTGCTGATGACCGCGTTTTACATCCCGGTTTTCACCATGCTTCTCGCCCTTGTATTTCGCGGCGTGGCGTTCGAATTCCGGTTCAAAAGCCGCGATCATCAAAAACACTGGGACTTTGCCTTTTCCGCCGGGTCGATCATTGCCGCTGCCATGCAGGGCGCGATGCTGGGCGCTTTTATCGAAGGCATTGCGGTTGAAAATGCCAAATTCGTTGGCGGCCCGTTTGATTGGCTAAGCCCGTTTTCGGTGTTCTGCGCGTCCGCCGTTGTCGTCGGCTATGCCCTGCTTGGCACCGGCTGGCTGATCATGAAGATGGAAGGCAATTTTCAGGGACGTTTGCGGGCGCTGGCAAAACCCGCCGTCATCTGGATGGCGGCCAATCTTGGCGTGGTGTCGCTGATGACAAGCTATATCCACCCGGCTTATGCCGCACGCTGGTTTGATACGCCAAACCTGTTTTTCCTGGCCCCGATCCCGATTGTCACGACCGGTCTGCTTTTCTGGCTTTGGCATGCGGTGAAACACCGGGAAAAGACGGTATTTGGCATTACACTTGGCATTTTCTTCCTGTGTTATGCCGGATTTGGCATCACGCTTTATCCCAATATCGTGCCGCCAATGATTGATTTCAGAACCGCCGCAGCCCCCGATAACAGCCTGTCCTTCATGCTGGTCGGTGCCGCCATCCTGATCCCGATCATTCTGGCCTATACCGCCTATGCCTATTGGGTATTCCGGGGCAAGGTCGGGGATGAGGGATATCACTGATGACGGCATTTTCACCCAAACCCAAAACCCGGCGTATGCTTTGGTTTATCGGGCTCTATGCCGGGGGCATCCTCGTGATCGGGGCCGTGTCGCTTTTGCTGCGCAGCCTGATCACCGGGATTTCATGAAAATATCCGGTCACAAATATCGGATTTAACCGTCTACCTGCTGACACTTGTCAGCAACTCCGGCCCGGCAGCAAGGTCCCCCACCCCTGCCGGGCTTTTTTATTCGGGTCCGGTCATTGGCCCAGATAATCGCTGTCGGCCACCTTTTCCAGCCAATCGACCGGCGATCCGTTGACCGATTCCGCAATCGCGATATGGGTCATCGCGGTTTTGTCGGTCGCCCCATGCCAGTGTTTTTCACCCGGTTCGAACCAGACGATATCGCCGGGGCGGATTTCTTCGCGGGGTCCGCCTTCACGCTGCGCCCAGCCAAGGCCACTTGTGATGATCACGGTCTGGCCTAACGGATGGGTATGCCATGCGGTGCGGGCACCCGGTTCAAACGTGACAATGGCACCGCTGACCCGTGCGGGATCGGTGGTTTGAAACGGGCTGTCGATCCGGACCGTACCAGTGAAGTAATCCGGCGATCCCTTGGTCGATGGCTTTGATGCGTTGCGCTGGATGTTCATGATGATCCTTCGGCTTTGTTTCGCAATAATCCTTACTGATTGTGCACACGCCGGATCAGCAATGCCAAGCGTTCGATGCCGTCGCGGATGCGATCCGCCTTTTCGGTCGCGAAGCTGAGCCGTGCGGTATTGCGGCCCGTATGATCGCAGAAAAAGGCCTGACCGGGGACGAAGGCGACCTTGGCGTCGTGCAGGGCCTGATCCAGCAATTGGCGGCTATCGATATTTTCCGGCAGGGTCAACCAGATGAACATGCCGCCTTCGGGCCGGGTGTAGGACACGGTTTCGGGCATGAATTCGTCAAGGGCGGCCAGCATCGTATCGCGCCAAACGCGATAGGCATCGCGGATGGTATCAAGATGCCCCGGAAACAGTTTGCGCGCTGCACGAAGGGCGACTTCCTGATTGATGGTCGAGACATGCAGATCACCGGCCTGCGTCATCAGCACCAACCGTTCAATCACCGGACGCGGCGCACAGACCCACCCGATCCGAAGGGCAGGCACCAGCGTTTTGGAAAATGTGCCAAGCTGAATGACGGTTCCGGCCTGCGGATCGCCGTTGGTTTCATCAAGTGACAGCAACGATGGCAAGACTTCGCCTTCGTAAGCCAGCTTGCAATAGGCCGCGTCTTCAAGAATGACCGCACCATATTTGCGCGCAACCTCAAGCACCGCCAGACGCCGCTCAAGACTATAGGACCGCCCGGTCGGGTTTTGGAAATCAGGTGCGAGATAGGCAATGCGCGCACCACGTTCAAAGGCGGCTTCAAGTTCGGCAATCACCGGACCATCCTCATCCATATCCACCCCGACATAGATCGGGCGGCGCATGGAAAAGGCCTGCATCGCTCCAAGATAGCTTGGCTTTTCCACAACGATTTCGCGGCCCGGTTCCAACAACAAACGGGCAAGCATATCAAGCCCCTGCTGCGCGCCACAGGTAATCAGGATGTTATCGATCCCGCGTAACGCCCCGCTGGCCACCCCACTGGCAGCCAGATCATCTGCAATCCATTGACGCAGGGCCGGCAGGCCTTCGCTGATGGAATATTGCAGGCTTTTGCGACCGGCGATTTCATCCGTTGTCAGATCGCCATAGATGGCATTGAAATCGGCCAGCGGGAAAAGCGACGGGTCGGGCACGCCCCCGGCAAAGGAAATGATTTCCGGCTGGTCGGCAACTTTAAGCAGATCACGGATTTCGGAGGCGGTAAGCGCACGGGCATCACGAACGATCAGGTCATTCCATTGGACAGTCATGGGGCTTCTCTTTTTAGGTCAGTGTTGCTGCCATTATTTGGTAAGAAAGCCTGACCTAAATCAAGTTTATTTTTCTATGGAGGCTAATTTTGAAATAAAATTACCTTTGAGCATTTCATTTGCCCGCATGTAATTCCGTTTCCATCCCCCTATCCCGCACCACCTGCCGGGCGGTTTTTGGCACCCTATATCCAATAAACAATCAACAATGCCAAAACGTCCCGAAGGTTATCATGACCGAATATGCAAAGTTTCAGCCCTGGCTCGACTGGCTTGATCAGCGTTACGATGAAACGTTTGATCGCCTGAAATCGTGGTCGGTGATCAATAGCGGCACGGGCAATATCGCCGGCCTTGACCGGATGCGTGATGCCATTCTGGATGCCTTTGCCGAACTTGATGCCAAAACCGCGATCATCGACCTGCCCGATAGCGCGGCAGTCGCCGCCGACGGCAGTATCGCACCGGTGCGCTATGGCAAGCTTTTGCATTTTTCCAAACGGCCACAGGCCCCGGTTCGGGTTTTGCTGTGCATTCATTATGACACGGTCTTTGCCATCGATAGCGCGTTTCAAACCCCGCGCCTGATCGATGAAAACACCTTGAACGGGCCGGGTGTTGCCGATGCCAAGGGCGGCATTCTGACGATCCTCAATGCCTTAAGCGCACTGGAACGAAGCCCGTTTGCCAGTGGGATCGGCTGGGACGTGATCCTGAACCCGGATGAAGAAACCGGCTCCATCGGATCGGCCCCGTTTTTGGCCGAACACGCCCGCGCCGCCGATTTCGGCATGCTGTATGAACCGGCGTTAGAGGACGGCACCCTTGCCGGGGCGCGCAAGGGATCAGGCAATTTTTCCGTCCGGATCAAGGGGCGTGCTGCCCATGCGGGGCGTGAATTTCATGCCGGGCGCAGTGCCATGGTCGCGGCCAGTGACTGTGTCATGCGCCTTGATCGGCTTAACGGCAAGGTTGGCGAGGCCACATTCAACATCGGCAAGATCGATGGCGGCGGGCCGGTCAATGTCGTGCCTGATAGTGCCGTTGTGCGCTTTAACGTTCGGGTTTCAAACCATGACGAACGCCATCAGGCCGAAAATGAAATTGCCGACGTCATTGCCGCGATCAATCAGCGCGACGGCATCACGGCCGAACTGCATGGCCAGTTTGGCCGAGCGCCAAAGCCGATGGTCGGCAGGACCAGGGCGCTTTTTGAATGGGTCCGCGAACTGGGTCATGACCTTGATCTGGATATCGCATGGAAACCCACGGGCGGCTGTTGCGATGGCAATAACCTGGCCGAGGCCGGATTGCCCAATATCGATACCCTTGGGGTGCGCGGCGGCCTGATCCATTCCGATCAGGAATTTGTAAAGCTCGACAGCTTGATCGAACGGGCAAAACTTTCGGCCCTGATCCTGATGAAAGCCGGCTCCGGTGATTTACCCGACACATTAAATTCGGGTGATTTACCCGACGCATTGAAAAAGACGGAGATATAAAATCATGATGCGTGTCCGCCCCGCCCGTATGAACGACCTTGACCGGCTGGTTGATCTGGCATCCTCCGCCAGCAAGGGATTAACCACCTTGCCCGCCAATCGTGACGTGCTTGAAGCCCGCATTATCGAAAGCATCGAGGCATTCGGGGCCGATGCAGACGGGCCGGGTGGCGAAAGCTATTTCATGGTTCTCGAAGATACCGCCAATGGCAAGGTCGCGGGCACCTGCGCGATCTATGCGGGGGTCGGGTTATCAAAGGCCTTCTATAACTATAAAATCCTGAAACTGACGCAGTATTCGCATGAATTGAATGTCACCGTGACATCGCGCCTGCTGACCCTTGTGAACGATTATCAGGGTGCGACCGAGGTGGGCACGCTTTACCTTGATCCCGATTATCGCAAGGACGGCAACGGGCAGCTTCTGGCGCGGTCAAGATACCTGTTGATGGGGTGCTTTACGGAACGGTTTTCGGAAATGGTCATGGCCGAAATGCGCGGCTGGCAGGATGAAAACGGTAAATCTCCGCTGTGGGAAGCGCTGGGGTCGCATTTCTTCAATATCCCGTTCCCGGATGCCGATTACATTTCCGGGATCGGCAATAACCAGTTCATCGCCGATCTGATGCCGAAATATCCGATCTATATCGAAATGCTGCCCAAGGCCGCACAGGATGTGATCGGCAAAACCCATGATGAAACGCGCCCGGCATTGAACCTTTTGAAAAAGGAAGGTTTCCGGTTTTCAAATGCGGTCGATATTTTTGACGGCGGGCCATGCGTTGATGTCCGGCTTGATGACATCCGCACTATTCGTCATTCCAAAATCGCCACCATCCGCAAAACAGTTGATCGCACGACCTCTATGGAACGCCACCTTGCCTGCACGCTGGAACTTTGCGGGTATCAGGCAAGCTGGCTTTACATGAATGTTGTGAATGGCACGCATGTCGATCTGGACCGTGATCAGGCCGAAATCCTTGGCCTGATCGCTGGCGATCAGATCCGTTTTGTCACCGATTAAGCATCAGGAGCAGGCATCATGACCCAGAAATCAAATCCCGCCCTGTTCATCAATGGCACATGGCAAACTGGCAATGGCACGGCCTTTCACGCCGAAAACCCGGCCAATGGCGATATCATCTGGCAGGGAAATGCCGCCAGCAGCGATGATGTTAACACCGCGATCATGGCGGCGCGAAATGCCTTTCCGGCATGGGCAAAACGCGACCTTCATGAACGGATCGCAATCCTTGAACGGTTTGCAGGGCTTCTCAATGACCATAAGGACGCACTGGCACACGCCATCAGCCTTGATACCGGAAAACCGCATTGGGAGGCCCTGACCGAAGTCGGTGCAATGGCCGGTAAAATCGCGATTTCGATCAAGGCCTATCATGAGCGCACCGGCACACGCCACGGCGATGCGCCGGGCGGCGGACAGGCGGTTTTGCGCCATAAGCCGCACGGGGTTGTTGCGGTCTTTGGCCCCTATAACTTCCCCGGCCATCTGCCCAACGGCCATATCGTCCCGGCTCTTCTGGCGGGCAATTGCGTCGTGTTCAAGCCATCCGAACTGACCCCGCTTGTCGCTGAGGAAACCGTAAAGCTCTGGCAACGCGCCGGATTGCCCGACGGGGTTCTGAACCTTGTGCAGGGCGAACGCGATACCGGCATTGCCTTGGCGCAGCATCCCGGTATTGAAGGGTTGTTCTTTACCGGCAGTGTCCCAACCGGGCGCCATTTGCATCAGGCCTTTGCCGGGCAGATGGACAAAATCCTGGCACTCGAACTTGGCGGGAATAATCCGCTTGTCGTCTGGGACGCCGCCGATCTCGATGCCGTCGCCCACCATACCGTCATGTCGGCCTTTATCACGGCGGGGCAGCGTTGCACCTGTGCGCGCCGCCTGATCGTACCATCCGGCGCAAAGGGCGATGCGATGATCGCCGCGATCAATGACTATTGCGACCGGCTGATTGTTGGGGCGCCAGATGATGATCCTGACCCCTTCATGGGGCCGGTGATTTCCAACCGGGCGGCTGATGGCCTTATGGCGGCACAGGCAAAACTTGTTGCCAATGGTGCCAAAATAATCCGCGAAATGACGCGCCCCGACCCTGCCCGCCCGTTCCTGACACCAGGTCTGATTGACGTGACCAATGTAAAGAACCGCGCGGACGAGGAACTGTTTGGTCCGATCCTGCAAATCATCCGGGTCGACAGCTTTGATGCGGCCATTCTTGAAGCCAACAATACCCGTTTTGGCCTTGCCGCCGGGTTGCTGTGCGATGATGCCGAACTTTGGCAACGTTTCATCCATGAAAGCCGCGCCGGGATCGTCAACTGGAACAAGCAACTGACCGGCGCATCCAGTAGCGCCCCGTTTGGCGGCATCGGCGAAAGCGGCAACCACCGCCCCTCGGCCTATTACGCCGCCGATTATTGCGCATGGCCGGTCGCAACCCTTCAGACCGACAAACTGATCGCCCCCGATGCCGCCCCCAAAGGAGTCCGCCCATGACCCGTTATGCCATCGAAGCCAATTTTGACGGTCTGGTCGGGCCAACGCATAATTATGCGGGGTTAAGCTTTGGCAATGTCGCCTCGACCAGTAACGCCAGCACCCTTTCCAACCCGAAATCGGCAGCCCTTCAGGGCCTGACCAAGATGAAGGCCCTGCATGACATGGGCTTTGTTCAGGGCGTGTTGCCGCCCCATGAACGCCCGCATATCAAAACCCTCCGCGATGTTTTCGGCTTTCGCGGATCGGATGGTGATGTTCTGACCTCCGCCTGGAAGACCAACCCGAACCTTGTTCTGGCGGTATCATCGGCATCCCCGATGTGGACGGCCAATGCCGCAACCGTTTCGCCTAGCGGTGATACAGGTGATGGCAAGGTGCATTTCACCCCGGCCAATCTGTGCGCGATGTTCCACCGGTCGATCGAACATCCGGCGACCGGGCGCGCGCTTGCCGCGACATTCGCCAATCCCGATCATTTCACCCACCACGCCGCCCTGCCCGGCACGGACCATATGGGGGACGAGGGGGCTGCCAACCATACCCGTTTTTGCGGCGACTATGGCGGGCGCGGGGTCGAATTTTTCGTCTATGGCCGTCACGCTTTTGATCCGGGCAAAACCCGGCCAAACCGTTATCCGGCACGCCAGACGTTCGAAGCCAGCAGCGCGATTGCCCGCCATCATGGCTTAACCGAAAATGGTGTCGTCTATGCGCAGCAAAACCCGGACCTGATTGATGCCGGGGTGTTTCATAATGACGTGATTTCGGTCGGCAATGCCAATGTGCTGTTCCATTACGAGGGCGCCTTTGTTAACACGCCCGCCGTCATTGACGACATCCGGCACAAGATGGATGGCATCGCCGATTTCACCAGTATTGAAGTGCCCAAAAGTGCCGTGCCGCTTTCCGACGTGATCAAAAGCTATCTGTTCAATTCACAGCTTTTGCGCCTGCCGGAAAACGGTCAGATGATGCTGATCCTGCCGACCGAGGCCGAAGAAACCATATCGGTCCGCGATTACCTGTATGACCTGATCGGCAAGGGCAACACGCCAATCAGACAGATCAAGTTTTTCGATCTGCGCCAAAGCATGCGCAATGGCGGCGGCCCGGCCTGTTTGCGGCTGCGCGTTGCCCTGACAGAGGATGAACTTGCCGCCACCAACCCGCAAAGCCTGATTGATGATCAACGCTTTGCCGAACTGACAGGCTGGGTCGAAAAACATTATCGCGACCGGCTGAGTGCCGATGATTTCCGCGATCCAACGCTTCTGAACGAAGTCCGGACAGCCCTGGATGAACTCACACAGCTTCTTGACCTTGGCCCGATTTACGATTTTCAACGGGAAGGATGAACCGTCCCGCATTCCCTGCCGTGCTGCCCGGTTGCTTCGAAATTTAATACCGGACCAACCATGGCAGAATAACCGGAACAACAAGCTTCACGCCCCACACAAAGCCCGGGAGCCCCGCCATGTCGACCCCCTATGATACCGAACTCCTCAAAAGATTGGATGCGGCCAATATCCTGCATCCGGCATCCGTGGTTGCCGATGTGTCAAACAACGGCCCGGCCCGCATTTTTGTTAAGGGCAAGGGGGCGTTCATTACCGACAGTGACGGCAACAGGATGCTGGACGGGGTTGGCGGGCTTTGGTGCATGAATATCGGCTATGGCCGGACCGAGATCGGCGATGCGATGAAGGCCGCATCCGATCAGATGGGCTATTTCCATACCTTTGCCGGGGCATCCAACCCGGCCCAGATCGAGCTGGCCGAAAAGCTGGTGGCAAAAATGCCCGCTCACATCACCAAGGTGTTTTTTGGCAGCTCCGGGTCGGATGCCAACGACACGCTGATGAAGATCGTCTGGTATTATAACGGGCTTCGCGGCAAGCCGGAAAAACGCAAGATCATCGCCCGCGGGCAGGCCTATCACGGCACCACCATTGCCACCGCCAGCCTGACCGGACTTGCATCGTTTCATCGCAATTTCGGCCTGCCGATCCCCGAAGTCAAACACACGTCGCTCCCGCATTATTACCGCGAAGCCAAACCCGGCGAGAGCGAGGAACAGTTTTCCGCCCGGCTGGCAAACGAGCTTGAATCCCTGATCATCGCCGAAGGCCCGGAAACGGTCGGTGCCTTCATTGCCGAGCCGATCATGGGGGCCGGTGGTGTCATCACCCCGCCAAAGGGTTACTTCAAGGCCGTTCAGGCGGTTCTGAAAAAGCACGATATCCTGTTCATCTGTGACGAGGTTGTTTGCGGTTACGGTCGCGCCGGACACTGGTTTGGTCATCAGCTTTATGACATTCGCCCGGATATGATCGCCACCGCCAAGGGCCTGACCAGCGGCTATTTCCCGATGTCGGCAGCTTTCATCAGCGATGATATCTGGAAAGTCCTGCGCGACGGGTCGGCAACCCTTGGCGCATTTGCCCATGGCTTTACCTATTCCGGTCATCCGGTGGGATCGGCTGTCGCACTGGCGAACCTTGCGATCATCGAAGGCGAAAATCTGGTCGCGAATTCCGCAAAAACCGGTGCCTATCTGCATGCGCAGCTTAACGATACCTTTGGCCATCATGCCCATATCGGCGAAATCCGCGGTGTCGGCCTTCTGGGTGCCTTGCAACTGATGGCGGACCGGGACACAAAAACCGGGTTCGATCTGAAACACAAGATTGCGGCGCGCTGTGCCACTGCGATTGGCGATCATGGCGTGATTGTCCGCCCGCTTCCAACCGCCGACAGCCTGGCATTTTCCCCGCCCCTGACGCTAAGCCGGGGCGAAGCCGACCAGATGGTCGATGCCATCAAAAAGGGGATTGATCAGGTAATGGGCGAACTGAGCGCCGAGGAACGCAAGGGCATGGCTGCCTGATTTTCAAAACACCCCAAATCCTACCCCACTTGCCCGACCGGAATACTGGTCGGGCCGTTTTTTTATGTGTAAGGTGGCGCAAACAAGATAACGGCGACCCGATGATCAAGATCGACGAGATCAACCTTAAAATCCTGCGCGCCCTTCAGGCCAATGCAAAGCTGACCAATCTTGCCCTGTCAAAGCTGGTGGGACTAAGCCCGAGCCCCTGCCTTGACCGGGTCAAAAAGCTTGAAAAAGAAGCGGTCGTGAAACGCTACCGCGCGGTACTTGATATCGAAAAAATCTGCCCGCATGTCCGGGTCTTTGCCGAGGTCACCTTGACCGGCAAGACAGCCACCGATTACAAACGCTTTGCCGATGCGGCCAAAACCATCCCCGAAGTCGTTGCCGCCTACCGGATTTCGGGGCCTTATGATTATATGCTCTGCCTCGTTTGTCGCGATGTGCAGCATTATCATTCCCTGTCCGAGGAAATGATCCACGGCAATCTTGGCATCACCAAATTCATCGGCCATGTCGCCCTTGCCCAGACCAAGGCATTCAAGGGCTATCCGGTTTGATGCCGGAACTTCATCGACCACAAAGAAAACACCCAAAGAACATATTTAGTTTGTACTAGAAAATATCTGGTTATCTTTTTTGTGTGATTTGGATAGATCGCGCTTGCATCAAAGCGGATTCCATATTACCCATCAAAGCAACGTGAAATACATTTATAAACACAAATTTTGTGTTGTTTGCCACAGTTTTGATTGATCGGCAGGAACGAGAATGCAGCCTAATCTGACCCATCTCCGCCAGCTTGAGGCCGAGAGTATTCACATTATCCGCGAAGTCGCGGCGTCGTTCGAACGGCCGGTGATGCTTTATTCCATCGGCAAGGATTCGTCGGTTTTGCTGCATCTGGCGCGCAAGGCATTTTACCCGGCCCCGCCGCCCTTTCCGTTGATGCATGTCGATACCACGTGGAAATTCCGCGAAATGATCGCGTTTCGCGACAGGATGGCCAAGGAATACGGGTTCGATCTGATTGTCCATATCAACGAGGATGGCGTGAAGCAGGGCATTGGCCCCTTCACCCACGGATCGAGCCTGCATACCGATGTCATGAAAACGGAATCGCTGAAACAGGCGCTGAACAAATACAAGTTCGATGCCGCCTTTGGCGGTGCGCGGCGTGACGAGGAAAAGGCACGCGCCAAAGAACGCGTATTTTCGTTCCGCACCGAAACCCACCGCTGGGACCCGAAAAACCAGCGCCCGGAACTTTGGGACATTTACAACGCACGGATCAACAAGGGCGAAAGCATTCGCGCCTTCCCGATCTCGAACTGGACCGAGCTTGATATCTGGCAATATATCTATCTCGAACAGATCCCGATTGTGCCGCTGTATTATTCGGCCAAACGCCCGGTTGTTGAACGTGACGGCATGCTGATCATGGTTGATGACGACCGCATGCCGCTTGATCCGGGTGAAAAGCCGGAAATGAAATCGGTGCGTTTCAGAACGCTTGGCTGCTATCCGCTGACCGGTGCGGTTGAGTCCGAAGCCGCCACCCTGCCCGACATTATCCAGGAAATGCTCCTGACCCGTTCAAGCGAACGACAGGGCCGCATGATCGACCATGATCAGGCCGGTTCAATGGAAAAGAAAAAGCAGGAAGGCTACTTCTAATGGCGCATCAATCCGACCTGATTGCCGATGACATTCTCGGCTACCTGAAATCCCAGGAAGAAAAAAGCCTGCTGCGCTTCATCACGTGTGGCAGCGTTGATGATGGCAAATCGACCCTGATTGGCCGTCTGCTTTGGGATTCCAAACTGATCTTCGAGGATCAGCTTGCCGCCCTTGAGTCTGACAGCCGCAAGGTCGGCACCCAGAATGGCGAGATCGATTTCGCCCTGCTGCTGGACGGGCTTCAGGCCGAACGCGAACAGGGCATCACGATTGATGTCGCTTATCGCTTCTTTTCGACCGATAAGCGCAAATTCATCGTCGCCGATACCCCCGGTCACGAACAATATACCCGCAACATGGCAACCGGCGCCTCGACCGCCGATGTCGCCGTGATCCTGATTGATGCCCGCAAAGGCATCCTGACACAGACACGCCGCCACAGCTTCATCACGTCCCTTCTGGGCATCAAGCATGTGGTGCTCGCCGTGAACAAGATGGACCTGATCGACTATGATCAGGCCAAATTCGATACCATTGTCGCCGATTACAAGGAATTCGCCAAAGACCTCGGCTATAGTTCGATAACGCCGATCCCGTTATCAGCCCTTCGCGGCGATAACATGATCGAAGCCAGCCCGAACACCCCTTGGTATGACGGCCCGACACTTCTCGCACATCTTGAAACCGTTCAGGTCGAACAGGATGCGATTGAAAAGCCGTTCCGCTTTCCGGTGCAGTGGGTCAACCGCCCGAACCTTGATTTCCGGGGCTTTTCCGGCACCATCGCATCGGGCATCATCAAGCCGGGCGATCCGATTGCCGTCACCGCATCGGGACAGACCAGCAAGGTCAAGGAAATCGTCACCTTTGATGGTAACCTTGATCAGGCCTTTGCCGGTCAGGCCGTCACCCTGACGCTTGAAGATGAAATCGACATTTCGCGTGGCGATGTTCTGGCCCGTCCGGATGAACGCCCGGAATTTGCCGATCAGTTCGAAGCCCGCATCATCTGGATGCACGAAGATCACCTTCTGCCCGGCCGCCCCTATATCATCAAGATGGGCGCGCAGGTCACCAACGCACAGATCAGCGACCTGAAATACAAGGTCAATGTCAACACGCTGGAACATATTGCCGGCAAGACGCTGGAACTGAACGAAGTCGGGATTGCCAATATCGCAACCGACAAGGCACTGGCCTTTGATCCCTATGATGACAACCGCCATTCGGGCCGGTTCATCATCATCGACCGTTATTCCAACGCCACCGTTGGTGCGGGCATGGTCAACCATTCGCTTCGCCGTGCGACCAACGTCAAATGGCAGGAAATGGACATCAACAAAAAGTCGCGTGCCTATCAGAAAGGTCAGAAATCTGCCGTTCTGTGGTTCACGGGTCTTTCGGGTGCCGGTAAATCGACCATCGCCAACCTGGTCGAGAAAAAGCTCCATGCCATGGGCAAGCACACCTACACCCTTGATGGTGACAATGTCCGTCACGGATTGAACAAGGATCTTGGCTTTACCGATGCCGACCGGGTGGAAAACATCCGCCGTGTCGGTGAAACCGCCAAGCTGTTTGTCGATGCCGGGATCATCACGCTGGTATCCTTCATCTCGCCGTTCAAAAGCGAACGCCAGTTTGCACGCAACCTTCTCGAAGATGGCGAGTTCATCGAGGTCTTTATCGATACCCCGATTGAAGTCTGCGAACAGCGCGACGTGAAAGGCCTTTATAAAAAGGCCCGCGAAGGCAAGATCGCCAACTTCACCGGGATCGACAGCCCGTATGAAGCACCGGAAAATGCCGAGATCACGGTCAACACATCCGATCAAACCGCCGAACAGGCAGCAGAGGTCATCGTTGCCAAGCTCGAAGAATTCGGTGTTCTGGGTGCGTGGTATCCGGAAATCTGATCATCTGGCGAAAACAATCGTCTCACAAGACCCGGTGCTCAAAATACCGGGTCTTGTTGTGTTTCATGGCTTATTCAAATCAAGGATCTGCCACGCATCATAGGCCGCAACAACCGTTGCCATCTGCGCTGTATGGGCCGCAATAAAGGCGTCGCCATAAACCGTTTCATCGGGATATTCGGTAATCAGGGTCAGCGGCACATCATGGCGATCATCAATGGAAATCATGCACGGAAAACCATTGATGATCCGAAAACCGGTTTCACCGGCATGGATGCGATAAAGATCGATCTGTGCCGCGTTGAATGCCAGAAGCCCCGGAATGGCCGCAAGTTTCCGGGTGACCTGATCGATAAAGTTTTCCGCCCATTCCGACCATTCATCATGATGACGCATGATCAGGAAGAACCCTTTGGGCAGGGTCCACATGCCAAATCCGCGCGGAACATATCCCGAAAGCGGCCGGGTCCATTCATGGGACGGATAACCATGCAGGTTGACATGCAGGCTCGCCCCGCTGATGGCGCGCGCCCGAACCCGGATTTCCTTTTCATACAGGCCATCATCACTGCGATATTCCATGTCATCGCCAAGCGCTGTATAGCGTGCCGCATGATGCATATGGGTCGGGTTGTCCACAATCAGGCGCTGATGAAGGGCATAACCATCCGGGTTTTCCAGCGGTGAAATCGTGAAATGCGCCCCGTCGCGTTTTGCCAGTTCCAACGCCCCGCGAAGCGCGCCAGCAACACCGGAAGTCTCGTTGGGATGCTGCCCGCCACTGATCATCACCGGCAAATCCGTACCCTTGTGATAGCGCGCATTCAAAACCCGCCCGGACCGCGACGTCGCATGGAATTCTTCGCCCTCGATCCCGTCAAGCTCGGCCCGGATTTGCGCAACGCTCAACGGACGGATGGCATGATCAATCTGTTGCATCTCACCCGTTGTCTCATCCTTTGACAGGGGGCGTAACTCAACCGTGACACGGGCCTCGCCATCCTCGGATATCTGCCGGATTTCCGGGATGATCTGCCCTGGTTGCAATCCGCGATCGCCGAGCGAACGGCCCGATTTGACCTGAAAATATTCCAGCAGCGAGAAATAGAAATCCTCGTGCAGGGCTTCATGCAGGCTCAGAACCTCGTGGGCATGGGCGATCTTCTGATCATGCCCCGGCAGATCGACCGAAATGTTCAACTCTTCGAAATAAGGTTCCTGATCGCCCCAGTCATGACCGGCAATGGCCGTCATGGTCCGGGCAAAAAGCGCCTCATATTCGGTTTCAATCCGTTCATCGCGCACAATCTGACCATCGACATCGGCAATCCGCACCCAACCGGTCGGCGACAGATGGGTTTCATTGACCGCATCCTGATGCACCCGGTTTGGGGCAAAAACTTCGTGTCGCGTTTCCGCCCCGTCCGATCCGCGCAGGATCACGTCATAGGTACAATCACACCGATCCGATGCCTCGAACGTAATCGAGGCTGACGCAACCAACGCCGCCAGCGGATAGGTTTCAAGCAGGAAACGATTATCCGCCGCATTTTCATGGCGCGGATAACGCACCGTGATCTCGGCAATATCCGACTTTGCCACGTCAATATCTTCAAGGAAGAAATGCAAAAGCGGCTTATAGGTACTGCGGATACGGGCTGTAACACCCTGCCCCGCCAGTTCGGCCTCGGCTGCGCTGCGGGTTTGAGTATCGTTAAACAGCCATGCCTCGATAACCTGTCCGGGGCGGGCGGTTTTAACCAATTCATTCATCAGGGTTCGGATGGTCGGCGCAAAGGTGGTGGCGAAAATCTGTGTCATTTGGACGTCCTGCCTGTGGGGTCAAGGCTATCGCGCAGCCAGTCACCCAGAAGGTTCAGGCCAAGCACGGTCAAAAGAATGGCAAGCCCGGGGAAAACCGATACCCACCAGGCATTCTGCAAATAGGTCCGCCCATCCGCCAGCATCCCGCCCCAGCTCGGGATCAGGGGATCGACACCCAGTCCAAGGAAGGTAAGACTGCTTTCAAGCAGGATGTTGGTCGCAACATTAAGCGTCATCAGCACGATGACCGGACCGATCAGGTTGGGCAGAAGATGGCGGAACAGGATATGAATATCGCGCACGCCAATCGCCTTGGCCGACTGGATGAATTCCCGATCTCGCAATGACAGAACCGATCCCCGCACCAGACGGGCATATTGCACCCATTGCGCGATGATCAGCAGAATGATCATGTTGGTCAGTCCACCACCGATAATCGCGATAAACGTAATCGCCAGCAGGATAAACGGCAATGCCAGTTGCACATCGGCAAACCGCATCACGATCATGTCCCAGAAACCGCGATAATATCCCGATATCAGGCCCATTATCACACCAATGACAACCGCCCCCGCAACCGATAGCAAACCCACCTGAAGCGAGATTTTGCCCCCCGAAATCACACGCGCCAGAACATCGCGCCCCAGCGGATCGGTGCCAAAGATATGATCCGGATTGGTAAACGGCACGATCAGCCGGGCCGAAAGATCGATCTTGTCCGCCGCACCGGGAAACAGCAGATCGGAAAACACGACCAGAAAACAGATGCTGCCGGTCAGAAAAGCACCCAGAACGAATTCAAGATTTTTAAAGCGCGCAAACCGCGACTTGGTTGCAGTGGTCGCCATGGGGTTACTCCGTCCGGATACGTGGATCAATCAGGCCATAGGCAATGTCGACAAGCAGGTTCACCCCGACAATCATGATCGACAAAACTGTAATCACAGCCTGCAAAACCGGATAATCACGCCCACCAACGGCATCAAAAGCCAGCGTGCCCATTCCCGGCCAGTTAAACACCAGTTCGACAACAACAATCCCGCCCAGAAGATTGCCAAACTGCAAACCGAAATAGGTCACAAGCGGGATCGCACAGTTGCGAAGCGCGTGTTTATACAGCACGACATTTTCGCTAAGCCCCTTGGCACGCGCGACCATGATGTATTGCGACTGAAGGGTTTCCAGCATCGAGGTCCGCACAAGCCGCACATTGGTTGCGGTCAGGATCACCCCCATGGTGATCGCCGGCATGATGAAGTTTTCAATCCCCGTCATCCCACTTGGCGGCAGAAGCCTGAACGTGATCGACAGCAACAGCACCAGCATTATCGCTAGCCAGAAATTCGGGAACGACAGTCCCACCAGCGACAGGATGCGAATGACCTGATCGGGCCATTTGCCACGCGAAATGGCAGCCTTGATCCCCAACGGGATCGAAATCACGATGGATACGAACATCGATGCAAACGCCAGCATCAGGGTTGCGGGCAATGCATTGCCAATCAGGGTGGAAACCTGCGTTCCACCAAGGAAGGATCGACCGAAATCAAGGCTGAAAAGCCCCAGCATGAAATCGGTATACTGAACAAGAAACGGCTGGTTCAAACCAAGGGATTCACGAATACGTGCAAGGTCTTCCTCGGTGATGCTGCCCGCCCCCTGACTTAGCATCAGCGCCGGGTCCCCCGTCAATCGGATGGCAAAGGACACAATCAATGTCACCGCGACGACCACAAAAATCGCCTGCAAAAGGCGCTTGATCAGAAAACCAGCCAAAATACTTGTCCTTTAAAGAAATAGGCATGAAAGCCGCCCGGTATCTGTCCGGGCGACTTCCGTTTCACATTAGTCGACGGTCACTTCCGTCAGACGCAGACGGCTGTCAGGAACCGGAATGAAATTCTTGACGCGCTTGGAAACCCCAAAGATCGCATTAAGGTTATAAAGCGGCATTTCCAGTGCACGATCGGCCGTGTAATGCGCAATCGACTGGAGGATTTCTTCACGTTTCGCACGATCGGTAATCGCACGCTGGGATTCCAGCAGCTTGTCGAGTTCCGGGTCGCTGTCATACGGGTTCCACTTTTCACCCGTGTGATACATGAAGTAAGCGGTGTTATCATAATCAAGCGTCCAGCCGCCCCACGACTGCTGGAACATCGCACCGGTTTTACCCGCCGGAATGATGTCGTTAAGCAGAACGTTCGTTTCATACGGCTTGATCGTCGCATTCAGGCCAATCACCTGAAGGTAGCTGGCAACGGCCTGGGCAACTTCGTTAAAGGTTGCGTCATTGCCACGAATATCGATCTGGATTTTCGTGCCCGGTGCAACCCCTGCCTCTTTCAGAAGCGCTTGGGCTTTGGCCGGGTCATAGGGCAACGGCTCCATCGACGGGTCGTTGCCAAATGACAATTCACCCTGGAAACTTGCAATCTGGGCGGCCTGACCGCCAAGGATCGAATCAATGATTGCCTGACGATCCACACCGTAAATCAACGCCTTGCGGACTTTTTCATCTGCCGTAATGCCATTGCCGGTGTTGAAACGAAGCGCATAAACCGTCGGGCTTGCCGTGGTGACGACATCGATATTTTCGTCTTCTTCGATGGTCGGGATCATACCAATCGGAATGGTCGGCGGAATGACCAGATCAACGTTACCGGCCTGCAATTCCGCAACTGCGGTCGACGGTTCGCTGATGAAACGGTATTTGATGGTCGAAAGTTTCGGCGCACCACCCCAATGATCGGCATAGGCTTCAAGCGTCAGACCAACTTTGGGTTCATAGGACACCATCGTGAACGGACCGGTGCCGATCGGGTGGGCGTTGAAATAATCCTCGCCTTTTTCCGCGATGTATTTCGGTGGCACGATCATCGCACCATAACCGGCAAGCTTGGTCAGAAGCACCGGGTCCGGCTGGGTCAGATGCATGTCGACGGTCTTTTCGTCGATGACCTCGACCGATTCAATCGCGGCATAATTCGACCGCTGCGGGCCTTTTTTGCCTTCATCACCCATCAGGCGATCAAAGGTGAATTTGACCGCTTCGGCATTGAACGGTTCGCCATTCTGGAAAGTCACACCTTCGCGCAGGTGGAACCGGATGCGTGTTCCCTCATCAAGTTCCTCCCAGGACGTCGCAAGCCCCGGAACCAGCTTGGTATCCGGCCCGCGATAGGTCAGACCGTCAAAAATATTGGTCGCAACCGACGACCAGTTGACCAGAAATGTATCGACCGGGTCCCAGCTGCCGGGGTCCTGTGGCGATGAAATGGTCAAGGTGCCTTCGGCATATGCCGGCGCAGTTGCCATCAGGCCGCCCGCAAAGGCAAGAGCCATCAGCGCGCTGCGCATTCCCTGTTTTTTCGTCATGTTATTTTTTCTCCGTTGTTGGTGGCTTGGCGCGAGGGGAGACAAGGCTTGCGACCCAAGGGCCGCTTAACGTGCGTCGGCCACAAAGTGACCGGGCGCAATTTCGCGATGGGCAAGGATGGCCGGTTCATCACCGACCCGGCGGATCGGGCTGGGGATTTCACCATCCATCAGAATATGGTTCCGCACGATTGTGGGGTCGGCAACCGGCACGGCACTCAGAAGTCTTTGGGTATAGGGATGTGTCGGCGTTTCAAGAACCTGCTGGCGGGACCCGAGCTCGGCAACCTGACCCAGATAAAGCACGGCGACGCGGTGGCTCATTTTTTCGACCACCGCCATGTCATGGCTGATGAACAGATAGGCCAGCCCATGCTCTTCCTGAAGCTCCATGAACAGATTGATGATCTGTGCCTGGATCGACACATCAAGCGCCGAAAGTGCCTCGTCGGCAATGATCAGCTTGGGATTGGATGCCAACGCGCGCGCTATGCAGATACGCTGGCGCTGGCCACCCGAAAATTCATGGGGGTAACGGTTGGCATGGGTCGATGTCAGGCCGACCCGCTCCAGCAACTGGTCAACCCGCGCAGAAATCTGTTTGTCACCCTCAATCAGGCGGTGTGTGCGGATCGGCTCTGCAATCGAAAATCCGATTTTCTTGCGCGGATCAAGGGACGCAAACGGATCCTGAAAGATATACTGGATTTCCTGACGCAGGCGTTTCTGTTCGCCTTTGCCCATTTCACTGAACGGTCGGCCTTCGAAACTGATATTCCCCGCCGTTGCCTTTTGCAATTGCTGGATCGTGCGACCGATGGTCGATTTGCCCGATCCGGACTCTCCGACAAGGGCAAGTGTTTCGCCGCGATAAATATCAAAACTGACATTCTCGACCGCATGAACCCGATGGGAAACCCCACCAAACAGGCCCTTTTTGATATCAAAGCGCGTCACCAGATCACGCACCGACAATAACGGAGCTTCGTCGTAACGTGCGGTATTCTGAATATGCTCCGTCCCAATCAGACGCGGCGTTTCACCGTCCATCATGGTGACCGGGAAACGTTTGGGGAATGCTTCACCCGTCATGCTGCCAAGTTTCGGAACCGCAGATAGCAGGGTCTGGGTATATGGATGGGCAGGATTGGCAAAAATATCGGCAACCGTACCTTCTTCGACCTTTTTGCCCTTCCACATGACGACAACATCATCGGCAATTTCGGCAACAACCCCCATGTCATGGGTGATGAAAATCACCGCCATACCGAGCTGTTTTTGCAGATCGCTTATGATGGTCAGGATTTGGGCCTGAATGGTGACATCAAGCGCGGTGGTGGGTTCGTCCGCAATAAGTACCTTTGGTCTACATGCCAGTGCCATGGCGATCATGACACGTTGGCGCATCCCGCCCGAAAGCTGATGGGGATAACGGCCTAGAAGTTCCTGCGCATCGGGCAGCCGTACCATATCAAGCAGCCGTTTGCTTTCAACAAATGCATCGGGCTTGGACATGCCTTCATGGAGCATCAGGGATTCTGCAATCTGATCGCCGATGGTGAAAACCGGGTTTAGCGACGTCATCGGTTCCTGAAAGATCATCGCGATGTCTTTGCCACGAATACTGCGCATCTGTTTTTGTGACAGTGCCAGCAAATCTTCATCGCGATCCTGAGGTGTGAACCGGATGCGCCCCGATGCATAGGATGCGCCCATCATATCGGCCAGACGCATGATCGACATCGATGTCACAGACTTGCCCGATCCGGACTCCCCGACAATTGCCAATGTCCTTCCGGGCTTCACGGCAAAACTCAGATTTTCGATGACCCGGCTGTCGCCGAACTCAACGGACAAATCTTCGACGGACAGGATCGGAACAGAAACAGAATCAGTCACGCAAACATCCTCGGCAATGTAAGGCGGATGCGCGGGTGGCGCGCACCGGTCAAACCGGTGTCAGTGCTGCAAGACGTGATTGGCGCCAGATCGGGTTTCTCGTCCGGCACGGTGGGGGCCGTAGCCTTCTGACGATGCGTAACGGAAAGTTGTAACGCGGTCCCTCTTAACGACGATTGCCAACAACCCTGATACCGAATTCATGGTTTTTTATTTTGTATACAAACCTCATCATTTATTCGACAAATTGTCAACGAATTGAATTTCACTAAATTCAATTCGGTTTTAATGCCTTGTTTTCGCATAATCGATCATCCAGTCTGGACGAATTAAACGGTTGTTTCACAATCATAATTCCGCATCGCAGCATTCCGCCCCATATCACGAGCAGTCCAACACACCTTGCAACCCAAAGACGAACGCATGACGCCACGTTCGTAAAGCGCAACCAAAGACTCCTCATGAGCTGACGCCAGACCACCCTACCCTCTGCCAACCCGGGGCCGTTTTTGGATCATCCCGTTAGCCCCGCAAATTGGTCCCCTTCATTTTGCCAAAACGGCTCTTTATGGCGCACCAATAATGCCCCAAACTGCATGCTCCCTCGCCTCACAACAAAGGTCATCAGATGCCATTCGAATATAAAAACGAATTTGGTCAGCCGGTCGGCCGCCCGGTTGAAAACTGGAAAGAATGCCCGATGCCACCACGCAGCGACATGGTCGGCAACCATGTCATCGTCAGCCCGATTGATGTCAAACGCGACGCCAGACACCTGTTTGATGCCAACCGCAAAGCCATGGACGGATCTCGCTTTACCTATCTTTTCAATGACGCATTCGTGGATTTTGATGCTTATCAGGCGTGGCTTGCAAGCATGGCCGCCACCAGCGACCCGATGCTGCATACCATCATCGACAAGGCATCTAACAAGGCGGTCGGCATTGCCGCCTTCATGCGCATCGATACCAAATTTGGCGGTATTGAAATCGGCAATATCAACTATTCCCCGGCCCTGTCGCAAACCATCGGCGGGACAGAGGCGATGTATATGATGATGAAACGCGCCTTTGACGAGCTTGGATATCGCCGCTACGAATGGAAATGCGACGATCAGAACGCCCCCTCACGTGCCGCCGCCCTGCGATACGGTTTCACCTACGAAGGCACCTTCCGCAACCACATGGTCTATAAGGGCCGCAACCGCGACACCGCGTGGTTTTCGATTACCGATCTTGAATGGCCAAGGGTCAAGGCCGCGTTCGAAGCATGGCTTGCACCCGGCAACTTCGATGCAACCGGCAAACAACGCAATAGTCTGCAAAGCTTCCGCAAGGTATAATCACGCGCAGGGAACAAGGAAACACAAGCAACGCGCGCATTCATGATCGCGCATCCCCGGGAGGTTATGTGCCATGCAATCCTTTTCCGTTCGCCTGCGAAACAGCCTGAAATGCCTGATAACAAGCATCTTTCTGATCGGCGCGGCACACAGTGCGCGCGCCGATATTACCCTGCCGATGCCCGACCCGGATCAGATCAAGCGGATAGAGCTTAACGGCTACGAGAAGCTTGAAGAGCTTTACGAAAGCCTCGATTACACCCGGCAAAGTTGGCAGGACGGCAAACGCGAAGTCCCGCGCCTGTTCCTGCAAACCATCCCCGAAAGATGGCGCAGCGAGATCAGCGATCAGGTCACCGTTGCCACCAAAAAACGGATTTTCTTCCGCACATTGGGGCCGCTTGCCCTGCTGGCGAACGAGGAAATCGAATTTCAGCGCGCTGCACTGGAAAAAGCCGTTGCTGATGGTGACAACACCGTAATCACGGAACTTGCCACCCAGTACAGGGTCGATGGTGCCCCGCGAGACAGCGCGACCCTTGCCGAACTGCGCAAACGGATCAATCCCGTGCCGCCGTCACTTGTTCTGGCCCAGATGGCAATCGAAAGCGGCTGGGCCACATCGCGCTTTGCCGCCCTTGGCAATGCCCTGTTCGGCCAATGGACCTATGATGGCGAGGGCATCACCCCTGAACAGCAACGAACGCACCTCGGCGATTATAAAATCGCATCCTTCAGAACCCCGTTCGGATCGGTGCGTGCCTATCTGCTGAACCTCAATACCCATAATGCCTATGCCGATCTGCGTAACATGCGCGCAAGCGACATCGCAGCAAGCCGCCAGTCAACCGGCATGGAACTGGCCGAAGCCCTGATCCGCTATTCCGAACGCGGGGAAGAATATGTCAGGGAAGTTCAGGCCGTCATCCGGCAAAACAGCTTGCAGGAAGTCGACAATGCCGTCCTCGAAGGACCGTATTATCACCTGATCCCGATCGGCGCGACGGCACAATAGGTTCGCATTCAAAAGCCGACAGCCGGTGTCGGGTCATTCCCCGACACCGGCAAAGTTCCGCATATCGAAAATGCTGTTATCAAGAAACGCATCCGGGCCGACAAACGCCCGGTCCGCGGCATCATTGACACCCTCTACCCGCCAGTCATCATGCGGAAGCGCAACATCAAGCCCCTTGACCGCACGACGATAAAGGTCGGGACGGTAAATATCGGAAATAAGCGTATTGAAATCGACGGAGGCATCAACCTGCCCCCAGCGCTGCATCTGTGTGCCAACCCAAGCACCTTGCGACAGCCACGGGAACGTCGCGGTATAGCGATAGAACACATGGCGATCGGGTGCCTCAATCGGGTTGTCACCGGGTTTAAGAACCGGTCGGCCAAGCAACGACGCCCGCAGAATATCAAACGATGCACCGACGTGATTTTCACCAGACAGCAATTGCGCCAGTTCGGTGCGGTTTTCGGGCTGATCGGCCCATTCCGCCGAACGGACAAGCGCACGCACCAGCGCATCGACCGTATCGGGGTTGGATTGTACCCAGTCTTCGCGCACGCCAAGAACCTTTTCCGGGCTGCGCGCCCAGATGTCCTCCTTAAGGGCGACAATCACCCCGTCACCATGAAACACCGCCCGCTGGTTCCAAGGTTCCCCCACGCAATACCCATCGACCCAGCCATTGCGCAGGCTGTCAAACATGCGCGGTGGTGCAATGACGCCGATATTGATGTCCTTGTCCGGGTCAATACCGCCTGCCGCCATCCAGTAACGCAGTTCGTAATTATGGCTTGAATAGGGAAACACGGTTGCAAAGGACATGATCGGGCGACCAGCCGCCCGGTCTTCATCAATAACCTTTTTCAGCGCCCGCGCCGAAAGCCCGCGCGCCCCATGCATCACCGAAGGATCGGCTTCAAGCATCCGCTGATAAAGCCGGGTTGAAACCGTAATCGCATTCCCGCCGCGCCCCAGTGCCATCGGAACCGCGATGCGCTGCGACGGCATGCCGCCAAGCCCAAGCCGCGCCGCCAATGGAATACCCGCCAGCAAATGGGCCGCGTCATAAACACCATAAGACAGCTTGTCACGAATGGCCGCCCAGGACATTTCGCGGATCAGGGTCAGGTCGATATTTTCTTCCTCGGCAAAGCCCTTGGCGCGCGCCACGACAGGCAGGGCACAATCCACAAGCGGCACAAAGCCAAGTCGAACCTGTTTAAGGGACATGCGTTAGAACTCCAACTGAAAGGCCGTAATCACGCTTTGCGCGATTTCAGAAATTTTGCGGTTCTGTTTCATGGCGTTTTTACGCAGCAGGTTATAGGCCTCATCCTCGCTCAGCCCCTTTTCCTGCATCAACAATCCTTTGGCCCGGTCAATCAATTTGCGATCATTAAGCTTGGCCTTGGCTTCGTCGCGTTCCCGGCGCAACTGATCGAACGCGTTGAAACGCGAAATGGCCATTTCGACGATGGGCCGAATACGATCCTGGCGCAAGCCATCAACGACATAGGCACTGACCCCGGCCTCGACCGCCTCGCGGATCGTGTTGCTGTCGCTCTGATCGACAAACATCGCAATCGGGCGCGCAATAACGCGCGATACCTGAAACATCTGCTCCAGCGTATCGCGGTCCGGGTTTTCAAGATCAATGATGATGATATCGGGGGCCAACGCCTGAATGCGTTCGACCAGATTGTATGACGTGCCGATCCGGCTGACACGGGTATAGCCACCTTCGACAAGGCCGCGCTCGACAATGGCCGCGCGGTCCGGGTTTTCGTCGATCACCAGAATGCTGAAGTCTTCAAGCTTCATTTAAACCAACCCAAATCCCTGACGATCAAGGTCTCTCTCCTGTCTGTTCTTTTTCGCCCGGACCTTGATGGCCCGGTGAGAACCGGGATGCGACACATGCCGCATCCCGGAAAGGTCGTATCTTATTCTGCCGGAACCGCCCGCGCGCCCGAAGGCAACGCATCGCGTTCCCGGATGGCTTTTTCGAAACGTTCCTTTTCCTCGGCCACTGTTTTTTCCGAGAAGCGAACCGTAAGGGCCGCAAACGAACAGATAATCACGGCAATACCAAGATACATCAGTCCCTGCTGATAGCTCAGTGCTTCGGATTTGAACAGGAAGCCCGCGGCAACCGCCCCGGCATTCCCGCCCGCACCGACGATACCGGCAACCGAACCAAGCGCCTTGCGGTTAACAAACGGAACAATCCCGAATGTAGCACCTTCGGACATTTGCACGAAAAGCGAGAAGACCACCATCATCGAAACCGCGATGACCAACGCATCCATCATCGAAAAGGCAACAAGTGCTACACCTTCGATGAACAGCGCCAGGAACAGGAACCTAACCCGCCCCGAAAGCCCGCCCCTGGCGGCAAACTTGTCCGAAAACACCCCGCCCAGCGTCCGGGCAAAGATATTCATCAAACCAAACAGACCGGCAATCAGGCCAGCGGTCTGAAGGCTAAGTTCAAACCGGTCAAAGAAATAGATCGCGGCAATATTGTTGATCGTCAGTTCGACACCAAAACACGCCCCGTAAACCAGAAACAGCGCCCAGACCCGGTAATCCCTGGCCGCAGCCAGCATACCCTTGGTCGCACCGGCATGATCGTCTTCCGGTGACAGGGCACCGCTTTTGCGCATGTCGGCATAATTGCCATCCGGCGCATCGGTGGTGAAGAACCAGTAAAGTACCGCAACCACCAGCATGATCACACCCGGGAAGACCATCGCCAGACGCCAGCCCATGGTTTCCGAGACGCCAAAGCCAAGCACCATGGCAAGGATCAGTGGCATGACCATCTGTGTCACACCACCGCCAAGGTTGCCCCAGCCCGCCGTGGTGGCGTTTGCCGTCCCAACGACGTTCGGCGCAAACATGGTCGAGGTGTGATACTGCGTGATCACGAACGATGCCCCGATCGAGCCGATGGCAAGACGCGCCAGCAGGAATGTTTCATAACTGTCGGCAAGCCCGATCAGCATGACCGGCAGGGACCCGAGAACCAGCAAGCCGGTATAGGTTTTGCGCGGACCGATTTTATCGCAAAGCGGCCCGATCAGAAGACGTACAAGAACGGTAATCGCGACAGACGCAATGATGGTATTGCCGATTTCACCCTTGGTCAGGCCAAGATCGTCACGCACAAGCGGCATCAGCGGCGCAATACCGAACCAGCCAAAGAAACACAGGAAGAAGGCAAGCCAGGTCAGGTGGAAAGTCCGCATCTGAACAGTCTTGAGACTGAAGAGATTGATGCGCGGAGCCTTGTTTTTGATTTCCATAACAATGAAGCCCTTCGTTTGGGCCGCTCCTAACCGGTTTCCCGATTGTTGCGACCGACGGTTATTTCCCCAAGGGCCGCATGCTTCATCAGATGGATTCCGCTGGCGGCCCGTCATTCGTTTCGATTGCGGCCGCGCCATCGTTGCGCGCCAAAATCGAACGTCTGATCGCCCGCCATTGGACGAAGAACTGTGAGTCACCCGTCATTGGGCCTGCTTCCGTCGAAGCGGCTCACATGACAACCCTGCTGCAAACAGCGCGCCAATTTTTTCGCAACGCGGAATTTTTCAAATAATCACCTGAAATCCAAAGCATTTTAACAACCGCAATTGCACAGGCGAAAAACCCGCCATGTGAGGAAGCAGCACATCTGCATATTTTTTAATCTTATCATTTTATGAGTGGTTATTTTTTAAACAATCACAGGTTTTGCCTCATTCCCGCACATTTCCGGCACACCTGAAATCGGGCCTGAAATCAGTATCTTGCAAGTTTTTCACCGCAATCTGCAGTTCTGGCACGCAACTTGTATAGTAAGGGACAAGAGCGCGGGCAAGGTCGCCTGCTGCCACGGCAGAAATGCCAAACCCATATATAGAATCCAATGGCGGGTTCACCCGGATAACGACGTCCGTTGCGAGATTGCCTTTTTGACAGGCAGTGCGCACCGGACGTTTTTTTTTGCCAATTCGCTTCCCGCGATCAGGAGCCAGAGACAAATGAACCACGTCCCTGCCGCACTTACCAAGAAACCCCGCCTTGTCGTGATCGGCAACGGCATGGCCGGCATGCGCACCGTCGAGGAAATCCTCGGTCGCGCCCCTGACAAATACGAAATCACCGTTTTTGGTGCCGAGCCACGCGTGAACTATAACCGCATCATGCTCTCCCCCCTTCTGTCGGGCGAAAAGGAATTCGACGATATCGTGATCAACACCGCCGAATGGTATCGGGAAAACCGCATCCATCTGTTTTCCGGTGATCCGGTGGTTGAAATCGACCGCGCCCGCAAGGTCGTCATTTCCAAAAGCGGCACCGAAACCGCCTATGACCAACTTCTGCTCGCCACCGGTTCCGACCCGATCATGATCCCGGTTCCCGGCCACAAGCTTTCAGGCGTTGTCACCTTCCGCGATGTAGATGATGTCGATACCATGCTGAAAACCGCCGAAAATGGCGGCCCGGCTGTGGTGATCGGTGGCGGCCTGCTCGGCCTCGAAGCCGCCGTCGGCCTTCAAGCACGTGGCATGTCGGTCACGGTCCTGCATCTGGCCGGCCACGTGATGGAACGACAACTTGATCCGTCAGCGGGTTATCTTCTCGCACAGGAACTCGGTCGTCGGGGGATCAATGTGATTACCGAGGCCGACACCGCCGAAATCGTCGGAACCGATTGCGTAACCGGCGTCCGGCTTAAAGACGGGCGCATGATCCCGGCTGATCTGGTGGTCATGGCTGTTGGCATCCGCCCCAACGGGCGCCTTGCCGCAGACGCGGGACTGACCGTCGAACGCGGCATTGTCGTTGACGATGTCATGACCACCAGTGATCCGGATATCTTTGCCGTTGGCGAATGCGTGCAGCATCGCGGCCAGTGCTATGGCCTTGTTGCGCCGCTGTTTGAAATGGCAAAATCCTGTGCCGATCATCTGGCAGAAATAAAAACCGATGGCTATGCCGGTTCGGTCACCTCGACCAAACTGAAAGTCACCGGGGTCGATGTTTTTTCCGCCGGTGATTTTTCCGGCGGCGGCGAAACCGAAGAAATCGTCTTCCGCGATGCCGGACGTGGCGTTTACAAACGCATCGTGCTTGAAGACGGCAGGATCAAGGGTGCCGTCCTTTATGGCGATACATACGATGGCGGCTGGTATTTCCAACTGATGAAGGATGCTCAGGACGTGACCGAACTGCGCGATACCCTCGCCTTTGGTCAGGCCTTCGCCGGGGGACCCGCCGGAAACCCTCTTGATGCCGTTGCCGCCCTGCCAGACGACGCAGAAATTTGCGGCTGCAACGGCATTTGCAAGGGAACCATCGTTTCGGCCATCACCGAAAAGGGCCTGACGACACTCGACGAAGTCAAAGGCCACACCAAGGCATCCGCATCGTGTGGCTCATGCAGCGGCCTTGTTGAAAACCTTCTGGCGGCAACCCTTGGCGGTGATTACGAGGCCGCCGCGATCAAGCCGATCTGCACCTGCACCGATCATGACCATGACAATGTGCGTCGCCTGATCAAGGCAAAAAACCTGAAATCCATGCCTGCGGTCATGCAGGAACTGGAATGGAAATCTTCGGACGGCTGCCATGTCTGCCGCCCGGCACTCAACTATTACCTGCTTGCCGCATGGCCGGGTGAATATGCCGATCATGGTGCCTCGCGCTTCATTAACGAACGCGTCCACGCCAACATTCAGAAAGACGGCACCTATTCGGTGGTGCCGCGCATGTGGGGTGGCCTGACCAACCCGCGCGAATTGCGCGCCATTGCCGATGTCGCTGACAAATTCGATATCCCGACCGTCAAGGTCACCGGCGGGCAGCGCATTGACCTTCTGGGTGTCAAAAAGGAAGACCTGCCTGCCGTCTGGGCCGATCTGAATGCGGCCGGGATGGTTTCGGGTCATGCCTATGGCAAGTCCCTTCGCACGGTCAAAAGCTGTGTCGGCCAGGAATGGTGCCGCTTTGGCACCCAGATGTCGATGAGCATGGCCGTCGAACTTGAAAAAATGACCTGGGGCTCCTGGATGCCCCACAAATTCAAGATGGCAGTATCAGGTTGCCCGCGTAACTGCGCCGAAGCCACGATCAAGGATTTCGGCGTTGTCGCAACCGATGGCGGCTGGGACCTGCATGTGGGTGGCAATGGCGGCATTCATGTCCGTGCGACCGATCTTCTGTGCAAGGTCACAACCGATCAGGAAGTAAAAGAATATTGCGGTGCCTTCATCCAGCTTTACCGCGAAGAAGCCCGCTATCTGGAACGCACCGCACCCTGGATCGAACGTGTTGGTCTGAAACACGTTCAGGAACGCGTGGTTGATGATGCCAAAAATCGCGCCGCCCTGTTTGAACGTTTCATGGAAAGCCAGAAAACGGCGCAGGTCGATCCGTGGGCCGAACGCGCCAGCCAGGGCGTGGATGCGCACGAATTCAAATCCCTTTCCCTGATCGCAGCGGAGTAACGGCAATGACGGATATCGTAAACTGGGTAAATGTCGGACCGATCGCCAATATCCCGCTTCAGGGCGCGCGTACCTTCCAGACCGAAACCGATCGTATCGCGATTTTCAGAACCCTTGATGATCAGGTCTATGCCCTTCTGGACCGCTGCCCGCACAAGGACGGGCCGCTGGCACAGGGGATCGTGCATGGTCATTTCGTCACCTGCCCGCTGCATAACATGGTTTTCTCGCTTGAAACCGGCGAGGCGCAAGGCCCTGATGACGGCTGTGCGGCCAAGGTTGAACTGCGCGTCATTGACGACAAGGTTCATATCGGCCTGACGGCGGAACAAATCGGTCTGCGCCATGCGGGGTGAGGTTAAAACCACCTGTCCTTATTGCGGCGTTGGCTGCGGCTTGATCGTCTCCCCCACCCGGGACGGCTGGGCGGTCGGGGGCGACCCCGATCACCCGGCCAACCGGGGCCGGATATGTTCAAAGGGTGCCGCCCTGATTGATACGATCACCGCCGAGATGAATCGCGATTTCCGCCTGCTGAAACCCGAAATCGACGGCAAAACCGTCGACTGGCCAACGGCAACACAGGAAACCGCGGATCGACTGCGCGCAACCATCCAGAAATATGGCTCGAAATCGGTGGCATTCTATGTTTCCGGTCAATTGTTGACCGAGGACTATTATATCGCCAACAAACTGATCAAGGGCTTCATCGGATCACCGCATATCGATACCAATTCCCGGCTGTGCATGGCATCAACCGTGGTCGGGCACAAACGTGCCTTTGGCGCGGACGTCGTGCCGGGATGCTATGAAGACCTTGAAATTGCTGATCTGGTCGTCCTGACCGGATCGAATCTGGCATGGTGCCATCCGGTCCTGAACCAGCGTTTGCGCACGGCCAAGGAAAAACACGGCACCAAGATCGTCGTGATTGATCCGCGCAAAACCGCAAGCTGCGACATCGCCGATCTGCATCTGCCGATCAAGCCGGGCAGCGACGTTGCCCTGTTTAACGGCCTGCTGGCGTGGCTTGACCAGAACGGTCATTGCGACCTTCAATATGTCGCCCGCCACGTCAGCGGCTATGAAACCGCCGTCGCCGAGGCGCACGCGGACTGCCCCGATATCGAGAGTACAGCCAAAAAATGCGGCCTCGATTATCCTTCCGAGATCAGTGAGTACGCCGATCATGACGGCTCGGGTCTGGGGAAACTGGAAACGTTCTTTAACTGGTTTGCCGCCTTTGACCGCACGGTCACCGTGTTTTCACAAGGTGTCAACCAGTCCAGCAGCGGCTCTGACAAGGTCAATGCGATCATCAATACCCATCTGGCGACCGGACGGGTCGGCAAACCGGGATCAAGCCCGTTTTCCGTCACCGGCCAGCCCAACGCCATGGGCGGACGCGAGGTCGGCGGCCTTGCCAACCAGCTTGCCGCCCACATGGATCCGAATGATGTTAACGATGTTGACCGGGTCCGCCGGTTCTGGAAATCCGATATTCTGGAACCGGGCGAGGGATACAAGGCGGTTGATATGTTCCGCGCCATCGAACGCGGTGAAATCAAGGCCGTCTGGATCATGGCAACAAACCCCGCCGTCAGCCTGCCCGATGCGGATCGCGTCCGTCTTGCCCTGTCGCGCTGCCCGCTTGTCATCGTATCGGACACGGTGAACGATACCGACACGTTGCGCTATGCGCATATCAAGCTACCCGCCGCCGGTTGGGGCGAAAAATCCGGCACGGTCACCAACTCCGAACGACGCATTTCCCGCCAACGCCCCTTCCGCGAATTGCAGGGCGATGCCAAACCCGACTGGTGGATCATGACGCAGGTCGCACGCGCCATGGGATATGGCAAGGCATTCAAATACCGCGATCCTGCCGATATTTTTGCCGAACATGCCGCCCTGTCGGAATTTGAAAATGACGGGATGCGCGCCTTTGACATCGGCCAATGGCACAAGGCAAAGAAATCGACCTATGACGCCATGGAGCCTTTCCAATGGCCCGCATCGCGCAAACATCAGCCCGCTGGCGGCGCGGAACGCCTATATGGCAATGGCATTTTCACCACCTCAAACGGGCGGGCCCGTATGCTTGCGGTTGCGCATAAACTGCCCATGTCGCAACCCGGCAAGGAATTCCCGCTGATCGCCAATAGCGGCCGCTATCGCGACCAATGGCACACCATGACCCGCACCGGCACCGCTGCGCGCCTTTCGGCCCATCGGCCCGAACCGCTGCTCGAAGTCAACATCCTTGATGCCAAGCGTTACAAGTTGACCGATGGTGGCCTTGCCAGAATCAAAAGCAAACGCGGCACCGCCCTGATGCGGGTATCCGTATCAGACGCCCAGATGCCCGGCGAAGTCTTCATGCCGATGCACTGGAACGATGTTTACTCATCGGCGGGCGGCATTGGCCGTTTACCAACCGCGCATGTCGATCCCTTTTCCGGGCAACCCGAAACCAAACATATTCCGATTTCGGTCGACCCGTTTGAACCGCTGTGGCAGGGATTGCTGTTTTCCAACACGCCGGTTGATCTGTCAGACCTGCCTTACTGGGTGGCGGCAACCGGCCCCGGCTGCATGATTTATGAAATCGCCGGTGACAGGCCCTGCCTGTTCAAATCCATTCTGCCAATGGCGGCCAATAATACCGGCGATGAAAACACCATCGAACACATCATCGAATATAACGACGGCAAAAAAGGCGTTCATCGCTATGCACGCCTGAATGGCGACCGCATCACCGGCGCGCTTTTTGTCGGCCCGGATCGTCCCGCCCTTGGCCGGGACTGGATATCGGCACTGCTTGGCAATGATGCGATCAGCGGCCCGGAACGCAATGCCCTGCTTGCCGGGCGTATGCCCGATGCAGGTGCCATCAATGATCGATTGATCTGTTCGTGCTTCTCGGTCGGGCTGGCGGCCATCACACGCGCCATCCATGACAAGAATGCGGTCAGCACCGCCGATATCGGCCGCCTGTTGCAAGCCGGAACCGGATGCGGGTCCTGCCTGCCGGAACTCAGGGAGATTCTTGATGACGCATTACCGCGCGCCGCAGAATAAGCAGCAGCATAAAACGGCCACACCCGAAAACCTGTATGGCCCTGCAACGGAAAACCGGGAAACCTTCCCCTTCTTTCCGGCCTTCGTCCATGTCACCGGCAAAAAGGTGGTGGTACTGGGCGGGGGCGAGGTCGCGGCGGGCAAACTCCGCCTGTTGCTGCGAAGTCAGGCCGATATCACCGTCATCGCCCCGGAACTGTGCACCGACATCGCAACGATGGTCGATACCGGCACGATCCGCTGGGAAGCAGCCCCGTTTGTCGATACCATGCTAAATGGTGCGGTCATGATCTTTGACGCCGCCGATGACATGCATCTGACCCGCCGGGTCAAGGTCGCGGCCAAGCGGCGCAACATCCTTTTGAATGTCGTCGACAAGACCGAACATTGCGATTTCATCGTCCCGGCAATCCTTGACCGGGCACCGGTGATGGTCACGATCTCGACCGGCGGCTGCGCCCCGGCACTGGCGCGCATCATCCGCCAACGCCTTGAAACCACCCTGCCCGCCTCGATGTCACAACTGGCAAGCCTCGCCCGCAGCGCACGCCGTCGCGTTGCCACCCACCTGCCCGACAATGTCGCAAGGCAACGGTTCTGGACGCATTTTTTCCAGAACGGATTGCAGGATACCCACCTGACGCAAAGCAGCCCAAAGGACCTTGACGCTGCCCTGACCCGTTTCGTCCCCGAAGGCAGCTCCGCCACCGTTCCGGGCGGCCAGATCCTTCATGCGGATGTTACGGCCGACAATGCCTTTGACCTTGCCCACGGCATTGCGCGCGCGATTGAAACATCCGACATCATTTTCCACATGCCCGGCATCGCCGCCGACATTCTGGGTCTTGCCCGCCGCGACGCCACGGTGATCGAACTCGAAAGCAGCGGCGATGACGGAAACATGGATGACGACGCCCGCGAACGTCTGAAACACCAGGCCGCCTTTTTCGCCCGGCAAGGCAGCAATATCACCTGCCTGTATCGAAACTAACGCTTCAAAAAACGCGCCAGTCCGTCCATTGCCCTGTGAATGCGGTCTTCCGATACCGCGTAACAGGCACGGATATGACCGCCCCCCTCTGTCCCAAATGCCTCGCCGGGCGCAAGGCCGATGCCCTCGGACAGCAAAAGCTCCTTGGCAAAGGAAAGCGTATCCTCAACCCCATCAACCCGGAAAAAGGCATAGAACGCGCCGTCTGCTTCGGGCAGGTGGATGCGGTTCATGTCGCGCAACCGTTCGATGATTGCTGCGCGCGCTCGGCTGTATCTGGCGCGCGAACTCGCGACAAATTCCTCACCCTGTTCAAGCGCCACAATGCCCGCCTGCTGAACAAACCCCGCCGGACAGGACACGTTGAATTCCATCAGCTTTTCAAGCTCGCCCCCGACACCCTTGGGTGCAGTGATCCAGCCCAGCCGCCAGCCTGTCATCGCCCAGCTTTTGGAAAAGCTGTTGATCACCATGATCCGGGTATCGTCATTAACATAAGGGACAAATGACGGTGCCACATCCGATCCGTCATAGATCAGGCGCGCATAAACCTCATCCGCGATCAGCCAGATACCCCGTTCCGTGGCAAAGTCGACCAGCCGTTTCTGGTCCTCGGCCGACATCACCCAGCCGGTAGGATTATTCGGAGAATTGATCAGGATCGCCCGCGTACCCGGCGCACAGGCCGCGATGAATTCATCGATATCAAGCTGCCAACCGTCATCACCTGCGCGCAACGGCACGGTTGTGACCTGCGCATCCAGAACCTTTGGCATCGCAATGATGTTGGGCCAGATCGGGGCCGTGGTCACCATCCTGTCACCCGCCTTAAGGATCGCCTGCATCGCAATCATCAGTGCATTTAACCCCGATACCGTCACGGTGATGTTTTCAGGATCCAGTGACGTGCCATAAAGACGATTGCCATACACCGCCAGCGCATCGCGAAGCGGCATGATACCCCGGTTGGGCTGATAAAAAGTATCGCCGGCCTCAAGGGCTGCAATCGCCACCCTGCGAATGAATTCCGGGGTCGGCTGATCGGGTTCGCCAAACCATAGCGGCACGATGTTTTCGCGCCCCATGCCAAGATGGGCAACCTCGCGGATCAGCGACGCGCCAATATCACGTACGTCATTTCGAATGCCGTTTGCGGCAAAGGGAGAAACAGACAAGTCATCTGAAACGGACATATGGGACACACCGGTAAAGGATGAAGGATTTCTCTGCCCGATAGCCAATCGGGTTTTCAAAGCCCCGTCAATCGGACAATTTCAAACCGGCATCATCGCGCGTGCGTGATTTCCCCAAAGACCGTGATAGGATTATGGTTGTGCCCGCAATGATTTAACCGGAAACCGCAATGTTTGATGCCCGCCTCCGTCCCCTGATCGACAAGCCGTTGAATGCTGTTGCACGCCGTCTGTCGGGCAGCGGTATTACCCCGAACATAATCACCGGGTTTGGCTTTGTGATTGGTGTTCTGGCCGCTGTCGCACTGGCCTTCCGGCTGGATCATATCGCGCTTGGACTGATTTTGCTGAGCCGCATCATGGATGGCCTTGACGGGGCGGTCGCCCGTCATGCAGCCCCGCGATCCCGTCACCCCGGTGCCAAAAGCCAGGAAAGCGACCTTGGCGGCTATTACGATATCGTCGCCGATTTTCTGTTTTATTCCGGGATCATTCTGGCTTTCGCCGTCGGACGGCCCGACCACGCCCTGATGGCGGCATTCCTGATTTTCTGTTTTGTCGGCACAGGCTCAAGCTTTCTGGCCTACGCGATTATCGCCGCTAAAACCGGCCAAAACCATGAAAAGCAGGGCAAAAAAAGCTTCTATTACCTGACCGGCATTACCGAGGGCAGCGAAACCATTTTTGTCCTGGTCCTGATTTGCCTGTACCCGGAATGGTTCCCGCAAATCGCGGCTGTATTTGGCACTTTATGCCTGATCACAACGGCGGGCCGGGTCATGCAGGCCCGCCGGGATTTTGGATAAATCCGGTATGATTTCCGTCTCGAAAGCCCGACCTTATCAGTAAGGGCGCTTGAGAACCGGAAGGACGTTCCGATCAGTGATCGGATTCTTCAACAAAGTTTTCGGCAAGGCCGGTATCATATTCCATGCCTTCACGGGTCAGAACGATGCTGGCCGGATAACCTTCGCGCGCCAGTCCCTTGCGCGCCAGGGCAACCCATACGGCAGGATTGGAAAAACCGCTGGCATCACGCGCGGCAACCACGAACTTCCCGACATGAACATGATCGCCATGCGCATGTGGAATACGCAGCAACGTCGCATCGCCCGTGGCCTCGTCAATTGATCCCGAATTCGGGTCCTTGGCGATAATCTGCGCCAGCACAAGCGTGCGCAGCTGCAGGTTATTGAGCTTGAGCGGATTTTTGCGTTGTACCGGCATGATGTCGTCCTGATGGTGTGAAACTGTTGGCCCAGATATCTGCGACTGCGCGCAAATATTCAAGTCCTGATTTGTTTATCATCCGCCACCGGACAGCATTTTGCGCAATTTCCGGTCACGCTTCAAATGCCATTCGCGGCTCATGGCCTCGCCAAAGGTGCGGAACCGTTCGACATAGACAACATCCCATTGCCGACCGCGTGTCGTCTTGGCCCCCTTGCCGCTGTTATGCGTCGCAAGCCGTGCCTCGACATCGGTCGACCACCCGACATAGGTCCGGGGCAGCGTCGCCTTGCCCTGCCCCGGCACAAAATCGCGTTCGCGCAGCACATAAACAAAGGTGAATGACGCCATCTATGAACCCACGCAATCGCCGTTGTCGCATTAGGTGTGTTGAGGTTCGCCACGCTACAGGGCGACGATCAATTCACCTAAAGGGTGGAGTTGAAGGCACCACCGTCCAGCAACACATTCTGCCCGACCATGAATTTGGCATGCTCGCTGCACATGAAGGCACAGGTCGCCCCGAAATCAATCGGATCACCAAAGCGACCGGTCGGAAGACCCGCCTGCGTTTTGGCGCGCGCCTCGTCAAGGCTGATGCCTTCGTTCTTTGACCTGTTGGTCATCAGGGCATTGATGCGGTCAGTATCATGTTGCCCCGGCAAAAGGTTATTCATGATCACGCCATCCTTGGCCACCTGGCGTGCTGTCCCGGCAACAAAGCCGGTCAACCCGGCGCGCGCGGCATTCGAAAGACCCAGATGCGGGATCGGCGATTTGACTGAACCCGATGTGATATTCACGATCCGGCCCCATTTACGCGAAATCATGCCGGGCAGAACCGCCGTCGCCAACAGGATCGGCGTCAGCATGTTGGACTGAACCGCCGCTTCCCATTCGGCCTGTCCCCAGTCGGACCAGACACCCGGCGGCGGACCACCGGCATTGTTAATCAGAATATCAGGCATGCCCTCCGCCGCCAGAACCTTGTTGCGGCCATCTTCGGTGGTGATGTCACACGCAACCGTCGTGACTTTCACACCAAACGTATCGCGAATATATTCCGCCGTTTCCTTCAACGGCCCCTCGGAACGCGCATTCAGCGTCAGATCAACGCCTGCCTCGGCAAGCTTGATCGCACAACCACGTCCAAGCCCCTTGGATGACGCACAAACAATCGCCTTGCGGCCCTTGATTCCCAGATCCAATGGATCCTCCCATTCTTGAAATTCAGATAATGGCAGGAACTTAGCCCGGCGAAGACCCGCCGGTCAAACAGGGTTCCACAATCCGAAATCTCTTAATCGCCAAACACCGCATCATGGGCCGCAACATAGGCTTTGGCGGCTTTTGACACATCATCCGCCGACATACCGGGCTTATAGATGCCTGACCCAAGACCAAAGCCGTCACACCCGGCCTTGGCATAGGTGGCAAAATCATCCGGCCCGACCCCGCCGACGGCATAGACCCGCATGTCTTTTGGTAGAACCGCACGCATCGCCTTGATGCCTTCCGCCCCGATGATGCTGGCCGGAAAGATTTTAAGCCCGCTTGCACCGGCCTTGATCGCGGCAAAGCACTCGGTCGGTGTCAGAACACCGGGCCATGATCCAAGGCCCAATTCCCTGGTCTTGGCGATGACGTCGATATCGCAATTGGGTGAAACGATGAATTCGCCCTTGGCCGCCTTGACCCGTTCGACGTTTTCAGGTGTTAAAACCGTCCCCGCCCCGATCAATGCTGCCGCCCCGACTTCATCCTTCATTGCCGCAATGCTTTTAAGCGGTTCGGGCGAATTCAGCGGCACTTCGATCATCGTGATCCCGGCATCGACAAGGGCACGTGCCATTGAGGCCGCCTCGTCGGGTTTCACACCGCGCAGGATTGCGATCAACCGGCGATGCGACGCGGTAACTGCCCCGTCCGTGATCTGCGAATTGATCGAAGTGGGATATGCCATTTTACACCTGCAAAGCCTGAAGAAAGAGTATTGTTACGCTATGTTTATTGCCCGGTAGGCACGTGCCAGACCGGCGATTGTAATCGCCGCACCATCCACCGCCTCGGCGTCACGACCATGCGCGGCCAGTGCCTTGCGATATAATCCCGCCAGCTTGCCATCGCCGATCAATGCAATCTGGATCTTGTCCCCAAGATCACCGACCACATCGGCAATTTCCGACCCGATAACCGCCCCCGACAGGACCGACGCCCCCGGCTGGCTTGCGGCATCGGCATTGCCAACCAATCCGCTGGCGCGCACGGTGAACAGCTTGTGCAGAAAACCTGTCGGCGCACTTGCCGCCTCGCGCACGGTTTGCTCGAACACGGCATCGTCCCACCGGTCATCCATTGAATGACGCAGGATCGATTGCCCCGACAGCAACGCAAAAACTTCGCCCGTCATATAGGTCCTGAATGCACGGATCGCACCACCCGAAACCCGCGCCCATTTCGAATGGGTTCCGGGCAAACAGACCCAGCCATCAAACCCCGGATGTGCCGCCATAAACCCGACAAGCTGGGTTTCCTCGCCGCGCATCACATCGGGATCATCCACCTGCTTAAGGCCCGGCAAAATCGCAACATCAATCCGCTGATCGGAAACGGCCGGGCGTACCGCGCCGGATGCCAATTCATCCGGGCGCACCGGCACCGAACAATATGGCGCTTCAAGCCATCCCTGCTTTGCCCCCGCCATGCCGCAAACCACAACCCGCATCCGATCAGATGCCTTCGCTGGCAACCACCGTTCAATCAGATCGATCAGAACGCCCTCAAATCCAAGTACCGCATCGGCGGCAATCGCATTCATGCCACGCGGGCTTGAAACCTGATCAAGGATGTTGTCACCGCCATCCATCGCCCATGCGCGAACATTCGATGTCCCCCAATCCACGGCAATCCATGCCGGATGTGCAAACTGCGATGACGGGGACTGCAAAGACGGAGATACGGCCACATTGATCCTCGTATTATTGTTATACTGGCTCATATCCTCATACAATTTGCACAAGACCCGGTCAATCATGATCCGGGTCAATCGCCGAAGGGGGCGGAAATCCGCCACGGTCATCACCACCACTTGCGCCGCAATTGAAACCTCACACCCTTGTGAAATCATAAGGGGAGTTAATTATGTCATCCTGTCGGGGTTTGAGGGGCCTTCATATGCTCAATCCAGACAGGAGACACAGAGACATGCCCACTCGTATCTGCAAAGTTTTCATGCTTGCATTGACGGTCATACTGATCACCCCGTCCTTTCCGGCTTTCGCCCATCACGGCTGGTCCTGGGCCGAAAGCACCCAAATGACCCTCGACGGCACCATCGAAAGCATTTCGATGAACCCGCCGCACCCCTCGCTGACGGTTACCGATGCCGAAGGTACGGTTTGGCAGATTGATCTGGGCAATCCCAATCAGACGGCACGATCGGGCTTTACCGGCGATATAGCACAGCCCGGTGATGCGATTACCGTGATCGGAAATCGGAACAAGGACCCGTCAGAAGCGCACATGAAAGCCGTCCGCATCATAATTGATGGTCAGAATTACGATTTGTATCCGGAACGCATTCAGGGAAACTGACGTTTGCAGGAACTTGCGACCTGGGTAGAGGCAAGCACCCTGGCCGCCGCACTGCGCGGCCCGGGATACCTTTATATGCTGGTCAATACCGCGCACATTCTCGGGCTGTCATTAATGATCGGTGCAATAGTTCCATTGGATTTGCGACTTGTCGGGATCATCCGGGGGCCCGATATCCGGGTGATCGGCCCCTTCCTGTCGCGCGCGGCAGGGGCTGGCCTCTTGCTGATCCTTCTGACCGGCCCGGCACTCTGGTCGGTCAATGCAGTCGAATATCTCGACAACACAGCCTTCCTCTGGAAGATGCTGCTTGTCGCACTCGGCATCGCAACCATTGTCATACAGCATGCCGGTCATGGCTGGCGCCAGACGATCATTACGGGCAGGATTACCCTGACAACGCGCGTCATTGCCGCGACATCTCTCCTGATCTGGCTTTCCACACTACTCGCGGGACGATGGATCGGGTTTCTCTGATTTCCCTGCGGGCAAACAGGCAAATTGTAACTAGCGTGATCATGCTCAGTATTCGAAATAAAGTTCATATAGCACCGGCTCTACGATAGGCAGAAACATGTACTATTAGCCGGACCAAAAGAAAGAACCCCGCCCGAAAATTCGGACGAGGTTTAGTTTTATTATGTAGGCTCGGGAGGTTATTCCCTACTCCAGCCCTAACACTATGGTCGGCAATGTCATGGACAAGGCAGGGATGAATGTGGTCAAGAGGACCACAGGGAGATAGGCAAGAAAAACGAAAATCAGGGTTGGCTTTAGCATCGGACCAATCCCGGTTTTACCAATCAATGCACCGAAATAAAGGATTGGTGCCGTCGGCGGGGTTACAAGACCCATGCCAAGATTGGTCGCGATAATTGCGGCAAAGTGGACATTATCGACCCCGGCAGCCTGCATGACAGGCAGCAACATCGGGGCGGCCAGCAAAATCCCGCTGACATCCTCCATGAACATACCGATCAGCATCAGGAACAGATTGGCCATCAGCAGAAGAATGACCGGATCGTTACTAACCGCCAGAAAACCATCCAGAATGTGCTGCGGCACATTCATCATCGTGAACATACGTCCAAGCATGGCTGCAAAAAAGACAAGCACCAGCAAAACACCAATCGTCTGCCCGGTACGCCACAGGACTTCATACATGTCCTTCCAGTTCATGCCACGATAGACATAGATACTGATCGGCACTGCATAGATTACGGCAATTGCCGCGGCTTCTGTCGGTGTGGCAATTCCGCCATAAATGCAGGTCAGAATAATAATCGGCATCATTAAACCAAGAATGGCGCGCTTGCCCTTTTTTCCAATATCGATAACGAATTCGGATGAATTGACCGGTTCGGGTGCCTTCAACGGCATTTTTCGGGTGAGTATCCGGTTCCAGAACGCAAACAAAAGCACCAGAATGAGGCCCGGCACCACGGGAGCAAGAAAGCTTGCCGTAATCGATGTTCCAGTAACCCAACCATACAGGATCATGGAAGCACTTGGCGGGATCAGCAGCGCCAACACCGCCGAAACAGAAACCAGCGACGCCGCATAGCCTCGCGAGTAGCCTCGTTCGACCATGCGCGGTATCATGATGGTGCCGATTGCCGCCACCGCCGAGGATGCCATACCGGAAATCGCCCCAAATACAGCCGTCGTAGCAATTACGACAATGCCAAGACCACCCTTTAAACGGCCAAAGATACTATCGGCCAGATCAACAAGACGTGCCGCAATACCGCCGTGGCTCATAATCCCGCCGGCGATGATATAAAGCGGGATGGCGATGATCACGATGGATGAAATTTTACCAAAACCGGCCGCGACCAGAAAAGACGCGTTGCCAAAATCGCCCATGATCACAAGGAACAGAACAGCACCGGCGAAACAAAGCGGGACCGGCACACCAATCACAAGCAGCAGCGTCAGAAGCAGGGCATCAAGTGCAATAATTGATGTCATTTCTGCGCCTCCCGCTTCGTTGGGAAGATATGGCTTAAAAGATCAATCAGGAAATAAAGCGTCATCAAGCCAAGACCAAGCGGGATGACCGTATGCACCCAGAATAACGGAATGCCAAGCTCCATAGAGCGTGTCCCGCGCGAGATATTCCAGACAGTATATTGCACTGCCCATACCGTCATCCAGCACGATAGAAACACTGTAATCACACCGCTTAAAATATGAATACCGCGCCGTATCAATGTCCGCCGCACAACCAGCTCAACCAGACTGGCCGAGATATGGCCGCGCTCCCACGCGCCATATGCCCCGCCAATGAAGTAGAGCCATATCGCAAAGAACATTGCGAGTTCCTCGATCCCGAAAAACGAAAATCCGAACCCGTAACGGGTTACAACCTGAATTCCGACAAGGATGGTCAACATGACCCCGCAAAAGACCATCACAAAACGCTGAGCGCGAAGCTTCCAGCGCCAAAAATGCGCAAATGCAGAGTCCTTGTTTTTAGGAAAATCGGGGGGTAGATGTTCGACACCAAGATCGTCAATTAGGGCAATGTCGTCATCGGCAATATCCGATCTGTCGTTGCTGACAGACATGGAGGCCTCCTGAAGGGTCGTTCATTTTTTGCGCTGAGTGCCTTGTGGCATTTATATTGGGTGCCCCGGCACCAAAACCCACATCGTGCCGGGGCCAGTCGATATAACCGTTCTCAGTTCATACCGACATTCTTGCGCAGGACATCAAGCGTGTCCGCACCGATTTCGTCTGCAATTGTCGGCCAGACATCCTGACGAACAACAGAGGCGAGCTTTTCAAGTTCGGCGTCGCTGAAAGTAACAACATCGATCCCGGCATCGCGCATTTCCTGCAGGAATTTTTCATCGGCTGCCTTAACCTCGGCAAAGCGCGCATGCGTAACTTCCTGCGAGATATCGACCAGCGCCTGCTGGTCTTCGGGCGAAAGGCCATCGAAACTGTTTTTGTTGATGAATATCCAGGCGGCTTCGAAATGATCGTTATACTGAACCCAGGTCTTTGTGATGTCTTTGAAATTATCGATCAGAAGCTGCGGCGTACCGCCAATCTGACCATCGACAACACCAACCTGCATACCGGTATAAAGCTCTGCCCAAGGCACAGTCACCGTGCTGAAACCAAGACGTTCCATCATATGACGGTGGGTTGTACCACCTGGCCAGATACGGATTTTCAGATCGCGGTCTGTATCCGGATTGGATGCATCCGGGACAGCCTTGACGAAGCCAGCCCCGCCCATACCATCACCGAACACACCCAAAAGCTTCATATCCTGATCGGAAATAATATCATCGACCATCGCATCAATATATCCACCTTTGGTCATAGCCTTTTCGGCACTTTCATAGGTGGTTACCGAATACGGGAACCACGATATGGCAAGCCGTTTGTCAAAACTGGTCGATAGGGGCTGGATCGCCATATCGACCGCCCCTTGCGAAACGAGTTCATGAACCTCGGTCCAATCTCCAAGCTGGCTTGCCGGATATACGTCGATCTGGACGCGGCCATTTGTACGTTTGTTAATCTCGCTTGCCATATGTTCTGCAGCGATGACACCGGCAGAACCCGGCTTCATCAATGTAGACAGGCGAAGTGTTTCGGCCTGTGCGAAACCGGCCACCATCATACCGGCTGCGGCAAGAACCGCACCTTTAAGAATGTTTGAGGCAAAAACCTTCCTGATCATGATTTTTTCCTTTTTCTGGAGCCATTCCTGCAATCCACCGGGAGGTTGCGAATTGCAGGTCAACAGTCACCCTGCTGCCGATAATGTACCACCATACAAATCCGACAATTCGAAACGCTAAATCAAATTGTATGGTGGGTCAATTACCTTTTTTGCTTAATTTAGCATGACAACGCATTATTATTACCGTTATATGATCAGATAATTCTTTTGCACGTGGTTGTTGTATGGATTGTATTGTGGTACAAACCGAACTTAATAATGACAATCAGGACAAGTTCATCATGCTTGACGGCGCCGTAATCACCGAAGATGGCCCTCCGATCTACCGCCAGCTTGCCGACCATATCGAAGCCCAAATTCGAAGTGGCATATTGTCACCTGGTGATCGTCTGCCACCCCAGCGCGATGTTGCTCGTGAACTGGGCATTAACCTGACAACGGTAACGCGCGCGTTTTCCCTTCTGCAAAAACAAGGGCTTATTGAAAGCCGCCCGGGCCGTGGAACGCTGGTCGCTTCGGCAAGTCGCCCGCCAAGAGAAGAAAATGCATTCAGATCTGCACCTTCGGATGAAAGCGGTCTGATTGACTTGTCAGTCAACCGTCCGGCGACAACGGCCTATATCGAAGAACTGACATCCCTCCTGCCCCGGATTTCACGCGATCCACGCTTCAAATCCGTTCAGGATTACCAAACTTCGGACGGCCCAGTCTGGGCACGAAATGCCGTCGCACAGTGGGCCGCAACGAAAATGGGTAACGACAGTGCACGACACCTAATCCTGACAGAAGGCGCACAGCATGGCTTGTCCTGTGTCCTTATGGGCGTCACACAGCCCGGTGACGTGATCCTTGCCGATGCCATCACTTATCAAGGGATCAATGCGCTTGCACGCAGTCATGGTACAGAATTGCGCGGTGTCGCCATGGATCGCGACGGCATGCTTCCAGATGCATTTGAGGCAGCCTGCCTGCAATGGCACCCTCGTGCAGCTTTCCTTGTACCGTCGATGCAAAACCCGACCGCAATCACAATTCCCGAACAACGCCGCCGCGAACTGGCTGCCATCGCATCACGCTTCAATGTACTGATCATCGAGGATGATGTTTATGGCCCGTTGGTCGAGGAAGATATTCCAACCTTCGCAAGTATTGAGCCCGAACTGACAATTTATATCGGCTGCCTGTCAAAATATATCGCCCCCGGATTACGATACGGTTTTGTCCGCGCCCCTCGTACGCTTGTCGGCGATATTGCAAGCGCCCTTCGCATCAACTGCTGGAGCATCAGCCCCCTTACGGCATTGATTGCAACCGTGATGATTGAAGATGGTACAGTCGATGCGATCATCACCCGGCAAAAGGAAGAATTGCGCGCGCGCTATCAAATCGTACAAAACGTTCTTGGCCGGTTTGATATCCAGACGCAGCCAACATCGACGCATTGCTGGGTTCATTTGCCCGAACCATGGCGCGCGGCCGGTTTTGCCCGTGCTGCCCAGCGCGAAGGTGTGGGGGTTCTTCCGGCTGATACTTTTGCCATTGGACGCGATCCGGTACCGCATGCGGTACGCGTGAATATCGGTGCAGCACGCTCACGAGACGACCTTTTAAAAGGTCTGACGATCATCGCCAACCTTCTTGAAAACGGCCATTTGCATCTGCATAACGCCGTCTAGGGAGTAAAATTTAAATGACTGCAATCAAGGCGGAAGTCGCTGTCATCGGCAGCGGGGTGATTGGCTTGTGCTCGGCTCTTGAGCTGGCCGAAGCCGGTTATGAGGTCATGGTAATCGCCAACAGCGATGCCGGGGCAGAATATGCAGCATCATATGGCAATGCCGGAACAGTTGCACCTTACGGTGTCATCCCTGTTGGCAATCCCGGAATATTGCGCGATCTGCCAAAATTGCTGACCTCCCCGGATAGCCCGTTTGCCATGCGTTGGACGTCTCTTCCCGGCCTTGCTCCATGGTTGATCCGGTTCATTTTACAATCACGTTCAAAACCGGCCAGACGCAATGCCACTGCACTTGCCAGTTTGCTATCAAATGCCATCCCAAGCTGGCAACAACGAGCCAGTGACAGCAATGTCACAGACATGACGGAACATAAAGGATGTCTTTATATCTATCGCAATCACGCTGACCTTGATTTGCAAAACTGGGAAAACCGTCAGCGTGTTAAACTTGGTATCAAGCAGCAATCATTGAATGGTGCTGAAGTTGCCGAAATGGAGCCCGTACTGGGCAACAAGTTCGGTGCCGGGCTTTATTTCCCCGATGCGATACATCTGGCTGATCCGGCAGCCGTTTTACAAAAATTATCCGACCATGCATGCCGCCTCGGTGTCCGGTTCATTCACGATACCGTCCTGTCGCTTGATCCAGGACGCGGAAATTCGGGCACCCTTATTAATGGGCAGGAATCCTCCTATTTTGCCGATTACACCGTCATTGCGGCAGGTGTGTGGTCACGCAAGTTTGCCGCGATGGCAGGTGATAAGGTGCCACTTGATACGGAACGTGGATATCATTTGGAATTTGAAACAAACGAAACATTATTGTCGCGCCCTGTCTGTCCGGTAGATAAAGGGTTTTACATGACACCGATGCAGGGACGATTACGCGTTGCCGGTACGGTTGAACTTGGTGGGATCAAAGCTGGACCAAACCCGAAACGCTTCACCCTTCTGGAACGAGGCGTGCGGTCGATATTTCCTCATCTGCCATCCCCCGCCAAAAGCTGGCTCGGCTTTCGCCCCTCCCTGCCTGACTCTTTACCTGTGATTGGCCCATCTCGTCATAACAACCGCATCATTTACGCCTTCGGTCACGGGCATCTCGGGCTGACCCTTGGCCCCGTCACGGCAAATGCTGTCAAAAATCTGATCACTGATCACAGTAATAGCAATCTTTTGGCTCCGTTTAGTGCCAAACGCTTTGACTAATCCTGACCAATCAATCCCATTGGCAACTTTTAGAATAATGGAATGAAAGCGATGACCGAAATTCAACGTATTCAAACCGAAACCCGTATGAGCCAGATCGTCAAGCATGGCAACACTGTTTATCTTGCCGGGCAAGTCGGTGAAAACGGCCACTCGATTGCCGACCAGACCCGGCAAACCCTTGAAGCTGTTGACGCGCTTCTAACGGAAGCTGGCAGCAGCCGAAAACATATCCTGAAAGCGGTTATATGGTTGGCGGATATGTCCGATTTTGAAGAAATGAATGCCGTTTGGGATGCCTGGGTGCCGACCGGTCATGCACCGGTACGGGCATGTGGCGAGGCCAAACTTGCCGAACCCGATCTTCTGGTTGAAATCATCATCGAAGCGGCAGTAGCAGTAGAGGATTGCTGATACAGTAAGTGTTATACTTATTATTTCTTCCCCGTACACAACACCCCGCCTGGCTTTCGCCGGGCGGGGTGTTTTGATCCAGAGCATTATTATATCTCGCACAGGAGCGAATTATAACAGAAGTGGTTGCGGAGAGGATTAGCGCTCGCGCTGCTCGCTCAGCTCCGCCCGATGGGCTCCGCAAAGAACCTTGCAAACAGGCATTGGCCTGTTTGCGGGTTCAACATCCGTCATCCCTGAAGCCAAAACGACAAAACCCCGCCGAATGGCGGGGTTTGATCGTTTGGTTGCGGGGAGAGGATTTAGCTACGCGCATTGCGCTACGCTGAACCTGCGCAAAGCGATGCTTTGCTTGGTTTGAACAAGAGGTTCAAAATGACCGCTCCCACCTACCAGACATTAAAAAAGCCCGCCACGAGGGCAGGCTTTCTTAATGTTGGTTGCGGGGACTTGCAATTAACTACTCCCTATTACGCCAACACCTTCTCCTCATCGTCTATTAACCGCTCTTACACTAAGCCCCCTGCAACCAGCATAAAATGCGCTATGAGTTCTGAAAAACTTTCATTCAAACTGTAAGTACGTTCGGAGCAAATAACTCAGCAAGCGATAATCACATATTATTAGTAAGACTACCAAAATACCCCGGCTGATAACTGATCGGCAGAAAACGATCATGCAGCTTCTTGAATGTTTCGTCAGGATCAAGATCGGCAAACAGTTCCGGATGGAACCATTTTGCCATTTGCTGGATCGCGACGAACTGATAGGGGCTGTTATAGAACTGATGCCAGACCGCGTGGAATGCATGCGTTTTTTGTGCCGCAATTCCAAGATAGGCCGAACGTGTCGGATAATATTCCAGTTTTTTCTTCACCAGTTGCGCATCCGCCCCTGGCCCGACCGGCACCCATTTCCCACCCGGCACATAGGCATCCCACGCGGCACTGGTTACAATCACATGATCGGGGCTTGAAACCAGAACCTGTTCGGCATTGATTTGCCCGAACGTTCCGGGGATCAGGTCCTTGGCGATATTGTCGCCCCCCGCCATTTCGACCATCGCACCGAAATTGCCGTCGCCAAACGAATGGCAGCAGTCCTCATAAAAACCGGCAGCCCGGTCGATGAAGACCTTTGGTCGCGACGGGTTGGCTTCCGCCAGTTTATCGGTCACGCGGGCAATTTCGGCGGCGCGGAATGTGATGAACTCTTCTGCGCGAGCTTCCTGATCGAACAGTTTGCCAAACAGCCTGATTGATGGCTCCGTATTGCGTTCCGGGTCATGCCGGAAATCGACATAGATCACCGAAATATCAAGCGCATCAAGCTTTTCAACGTAGTTCGCCTCGTCAACGGCCTGTTGTGTTTCAAGGTTCAGGAACACGACATCAGGCTTTTGCGCAATCGTGGTTTCGATATCAATCAGGCTTTGTTCCAACCCGGCAAAAGACGGGATATCACCAAAGACCGGGAACTTCGCCAGATAGGCCTGATAAGTAGCCGGGTCGGCCTCGATCAGATCCTTGCGCCAGCCGACAATCCGTTTTGCCGGATTTTCACGATCCAATGCGGCGATGATATAAAGCTGCCGCCCTTCACCCAAGACAGCCCTTTGGATCGGCATATTGACCCTGACCTCGCGTCCGGCAATGTCGGTGACGGTGATCATTTCGGCCAAGGCCGTCTGAATAAAAAGCAGGCTTAAACCGGCGGCGGCAATAAGGCGTGATATCGTTTTTACGATCATTATTATTCTCCGGGAATTTCTGATGGTCGGGCAATCGTGTCTGCACGCGCGCGCGCAAAAACGGTCAGGACAAACCCGATGGCGTAAACAAATCCGACAAGAAAATAGATATTTGAAAGTCCGGCGGCCTGACTGAACCAGCCACCAAGAGAGATACCCGCGATGGACGCAAATTGTGCCGTACTTTGCGCAAGACCAAGCACATGCCCCTGCCGGTGATCCCCCGCCGCCCGCGATACAAGGGCGGTCAATACCGGTGTGGTCGCGCCAAGCAACACACCCCAGATGAAATACATCGCGGTAAAAACAAAGATCGACCGGGTCATACCGGTCAACAAGGTCACCACCACACATCCAGCAATCACCAGACACATGCCACCCAGAATATCGCGCGCCGCACGTCCTTCGAAATAGCGCGCCCAAAGGGATGCCGAAACGACAAAACCAAGTGCCAGCAAGCCATAGCAAAAACCGACGACCCAGTTACCGACATCAAAGATGTTCAGCACATAAATCGAAAACGGTGATTGCGTCACCATCCGGCCCAGCAACAAAACGCCCAGAATGGTCAGAAGGGAAACGATCTGTGGTGATTGTAAAATGCTGATCTTTGCTGTTGCTGCGGCATTGTCAACGGCACCACGCCCGGCATCTTTTGGCTCCACAACCGGCAGCAATGCCCAGACCGAAACCAGACAAACAGCACACAGAATGGCTGCGGAAAAGTTGATCCAGAAGAAAGCCGCATGATCAAGGATCACGCCCCCCACCAACGCCCCGCCAAGCGAGCCGACATTGGTTGAAACCTGCAAATAGGCAAACAACTTTACCCGTCTTGCCGGGCTTTCAATGCTGACACCATAGGCCTGTGCTGGCGCAATATAGCCCGCACACGCCCCTTGCAGGAACCGCAGCATCAGGATCAGCCACACGTCATTGGCATAGGCTAGGGCAAGCTGGGTAATCGCAAGCCCGAAAAGGGCGCGCATCATCATGGCCTTATGACCGAACCGATCCCCAAGCCGCCCCCAGAACGTGCTGGTCAGCATGATGCCCAGCATCGGCCCGATATAAACGGCAATACCGGCAAATGTGAACAGATCTTCCGAATGGCTTAATGAACGTAAATGAACGGGCCAGAACGGCCCGCTCATCTCCATTGCTCCCATCGAAACCAGCTGGATGATAAACAGAAGATGTATCTGCCAGCGAATGGACATCAGACTAGAAGTCAGCTGTTACAGACAGCAGAGCCGTACGAGGTGCCCCGACAGAGACCATGCTGAATTCGTTGACTCCTGCCCAATAGTCCTCGTCCGTTGCATTCTGGATTGTTGCTCGGAAGGTAACTGGTGTTTCTGCGAAGATTGTTTTGTAACGCAGGCCCAAATCCAGCGTCGTAGAATCCGGGATATCCAACGTATTCGTTGTGTTGATATATTGCTCGGAAACGTGGTTGACCGTGCCACTCAGTGTCAGCCCCGGCGCAAATGGTGTGTCCCATTCGGCCGTCAGGTTGATTGACATTTCCGGTGCGCCAACAGCCTGATTTCCCTTTGTCGTCGCACTATTGGTTTTGGTCAGCTCCGCATCCAAGAACATGACGCCGCCAAGCAACCGAACATTTGGCATAACTTCACCGAAAACACCAAGCTCGATGCCACGATTTCGCTGCTCTGCATCAGAATTGTAAACGTTATTTGCCAACTGTCCCGATGGTTTCGTGATCTGGAATATCGCCGCCGTAGCACCGAACTTACCGTAATCAAACTTCACACCTGTCTCGATCTGCTTGGCAACGTATGGTGCCATTGCTTCGCCAGCATTGGTCGCCGTATTTGGCGCAATGCTGCCACGGCTGAGCCCTTCAAGATAGTTGGCATAAACCGACAGCGAATTGCTTGGTTTCACGACGACGCCGACCATCGGGGTCACGACGCTATCGTCATAGCTTGAAGTTATCAAACCGGTCGTGGCATTGAAGTTGTCCGTCTCAATACGCTGATGACGAGCGCCCACTGTCACTTGAAGGAAATCGTCCCACATCGACAGAGTATCTGCGATAGCAACCCCGGTCAGATCGGTTTCTGAGAGTTTTGGACGGCTCGCCGGAACCACGACAGCATCCATCGGATTGGCAACAGGTGAATATATGTTGGAATTCAGAGTGTCATCACCGTTCAATAATCCCCGGCTAAATTCATCGGAATAACGGCTGACTTGGAAAGTAGCCTGATGTCCGACAAAACCTGTTTCAAACTCTCCCCGAATTCCCGCATCCGCTGTCCAGCGTTTGGTTTGAAACTTGGCGTACGAAACGGTGTCGGTTGTATCCCCGGCAGAGTTCTGGATTTCAGGATAACCGAACAGACGCTCGACCTGGGTTTTCCCGGCACCGAAACTGCCGAACAAAGTCATTTTTTCTGTAAGGTCATATTCGCCCCCAAGAAGAGCTGACTGATCGGTTACCTCGGACCATTCCCACTCGTTGGCAACGTTTCTATTACCATCTGGCGCATTTGGCATCGAGGTAACAGCTCCATCCACCAGAAATTCCCGGAATGGCGCATTCAGGTTTTCACGTTGATCAATCAGGTCAAGTGTTGCTCTGAAATCATCACCACGATAATCAAGTGCAATCGCCCCTAACAATGCTTCACGTTCCTGATGATCAAGGTACGTATCGCCGTTGTGGTAGCCACCATTGAAGCGGACGCCCAACTGATTCTCGTTGCCAAAACGACGACCGAAATCAACGTTACCCCCGGCCTGCTCGCCAAGTCCATAATCGGCACTGACACGGGTCAGGTCTTCATCACCGGCACGTTTGGGAACGATGTTGATCGTACCACCAACACCACTATTAGGCGCCATACCACCCAGCAGCGCTGCCGGACCTTTAAGAACTTCGATACGCTCGGCATAGCCAGTCTGCGCACGATATGTTGGTGCAACACCGTAGACCCCATTGAAGGAAACTTCGCCAGAGTTACCGGTATTCATGTTGAAACCACGGATTTGATAGGTATCAAGCATCCCGGCACTACTGTTTGGTGACCGAACGGATGGGTCATGCTTTAAGACATCGGCAATCGTCTGGGCTTGCTGATCGGCAATCTTTTCGCTGGTGTAGCTGGTGATGCTGACTGGTGCATCCATGATGTCTGTGTTGCCCAGCATGCCAAGACGGCCACCGGTCGCGACCTGGCCACCGGCATAGGCGGGTGGCAGATCGGATTGCGTGCTGTTGGCTTCAACGCGGATCGGATCGACAACTGCGGCACCGCTTTGCCCGGCTTCCGCCGCCGGGTCGATCAGGATCAGGGAATTTTCGCCAGTTTCACGATAGGAAAGTCCGGTACCGCGCAGCAATGTATCAATCGCGGCGGGAACTGTCATACCGCCGCGGATTATGCGCGTTCCGTCGATAGACGGCAGATCAATCGTATAGGCAATTCGCCAGCCCGACGCGGCACCGATTTCAGCGATCCCTTCGGCAAGCGAAGAAACCGAGATATCAAATGAATAGGTCGCCTGTGCGATTTCGGTCTGCACATTTGCCGCCAGCGCCCCCGATGCCGCTGGCACGACCATTGCGGTTGAAACCAGTAATACCGAAATCAGAGAGTATGTTCTTTTTCTTGCTTGTTTGAATTCCAACTTCCCGCTCCATAAACGTCTTTTCTTTCAGGCAGGCCCCCTGCATCTAAAAGGACAAACGAACGGGAAATAAGAGTCCTCACATCGGAGGATGATTTTTTGCGAATTTTTCGCAATCTCAGTAAATAACTGTTAACCAAGGCGAGGTTCTGACGACCTTTGCGCCAATCGCATCGGCAACAGTTTCAAGTGATCCGGGTATATTGGTCGTCGGAAAACTACCGGAAATGTTGCGCGTTCCCACATCGCCAATCACAACGATGCGGCCTTGATCAAAGTTTTCCAACCGGGCGGTCAGCTCTGAAACGGGCATGTTGTGCACACTAAGCCGCCCCTTCATCCAGGATAGTGCAAGGCCGACATCGCCGATTTCGGATGGCGAAAGTGTTCCGTCATTGACAATAACCCGCTGCCCCGGTCCCAGCAGAACACCGTTTTCATTCAGCCCGCTTGATACGCGAACAGCCCCATCCTCGACAACCACAACAGTCTGTTGTGAAAGGCGATCCACATTGAATCGGGTGCCAACGACCTGTACCGTGGCATCGCCGGTCCGCACCCGGAACGGATCGCCATTACGGTGGACAACTTCAAAAAATGCCTGTCCCCGCAATAATTGTATTTCCCGGTGGCCTTCATCGAAGTCGGTCGATAGCGCACTGTTTGCCGCAAGCCGCACAACCGAACCATCGGGCAATTCAATTTCAGTGACATTTGACTGACCGGTAACGATATCGGCCTGGATGTTATCGATGAAATCGGGATGAAGGAAAAAGACCGCGCCCGCGACAAATGCCATTCCCGCAAGGGCGGCAAAAGAGCGCCACGGGCGGAACCATGAGAGGAAACCGGAAAGTACCGGCTTCCTTTGGGTTTCGGAAAGGCGTCTTGCAGGCTCCTCGATCCGGGCCCAAAGCACGCGCATCTGATCAAAAGCCAGCCGGTTGTTCCGGTCTGCATTCAGCCATTGTTCGAACTCGTATTCCTGCTCAGCCGACAACGAACCACCTGCCCGTCTTGCGTGCCAGAGTGCAGCTTCGTCCTTTTGCTGTTCAGTCGGTTCAAAAGCGCCTTGCATAGGTTCCCGGTTCGCCCGTTATGATGTGGCGTTCATATCAGTAAATGATGTGACCCGCCAAATTCCCTTTCTATAAACAATAACGGATGACGATAAAATATCCTCATAGCGCGTATGGGATTTATCAGACGTCGTTGCGATAGGCTGCCAGCCGTTTCTGGCAATGGCGCATGGTCCGGGCCAGTTGTTTTTCCACCGCACTGACGGAAATGCCATACTTTTTCGCCAATTTCGCGTTGGATATGCCATCGACACGATGAAGGATGAACATCTCGCGCGCCTTCGGCGAAAGTTCCAGCAAGGCACGATCAAGCGCAGAAAGCGCCTGACGGGCTTCGGCATGATCATGAGGAGACGTCGTTTCACACAACCAAAGCTGATCCGGAAGGACCCCGTTCATGGCCTGCGCACGGCCAAAAGTGCTGCGGTGATGATCAATGACGGCATTGCGTACTGACGCATAAAGCATCTTGGTATTCGCTTCCGGCTCACCGCAATCACCGGACTGCATCAGACGCGCATAAACATCCTGTACAATTTCGGCCGCAACTTCACGATCACGTATCCGCCGAACAACCATCGCGACAAGCTGGCGCCGATGATCTTCGAACAGCTTTGCAAGTGTGTTCCGCCAGAAACTCATGCGTATGTTCATCATTACCTATGAAACCCTGCCCGATGGCCCGTTTCACGCGCCCGGACAGACAGCCCCCACAACGGTGACGAGCGGAACGTATCAGTAATGATAATCATTTTCAACTTAAACTGTGACTATTATTAGTAGAGCAACGAAACTAGGCTCAGGACCTATTAATTTTTGGTCCAGCTTTCTGATTGAAAGTGGTTTCTCTGATTGGTGAGTAGAACTTTATGAGCGATCCGTTTTGACTTTCCCGTTGTCAGTTACAGCGCATTGAGCCCTATTTTCCTAGGCCCACGGGATCCCTCGTGTTGATGATCAGCGGGTTGTTTCCGGGATCATCCATGTCATTCGCAGCGGTCTTCGCTGGCGTGATGCCCCAAGGGAATATGGGCCGTATAGGACGTTCTACAACCGCTTTGTACGCTGGAGCCGATTGGGTGTTTTGTTTTAAGGCTCTGTTATATCTCGCAAAGGAATGATTTATAACAGAAGTGGTTGCGGGGGCACAAACAACTACGATCTTTTACGATACGCCTCTCGCAAGCCACCTTTTCCACGATTGAGTACCCGTCTATAACGTTATGGCCCGCAACTAATCTGCATTGGTTGAATGTTTAATAATAACCATTCCCTACCCAAGAAAATGACACTTACCGTCAGCACTATTTTACGCCAGTTTGAGCCCTGACCTACACCGTCCAAATCGCCACTGTGCTAACAAACAAAATGAATTCAAGCACTTCAACGCCAAAGTCAGGAATCATTAATGCCATGCAAGCTTCAAGATGCAGCCTTGTACAACTCAAGAATATCCTGCTTTGACAGGTTAACCGGATTCCAGTCGAGAAGACGGCGAATAGCATGCGCCTCTGCTGCCATGTTCTCGAAATCAGCCTCTGGAACACCGTAACTGCCGATATCCATGCACATGCCCAGTGAAGCGCAAAATGCAACAGACGCATCCCGCAAGCCTTCGACACCATTGTAATCCGCCAAGCCAAGAGCGCGGGCGACCTGCCGGGTTTTTTCAGGAACAGCAGGCTCGTTAATCGCAAGAACATGCGGAAACATCAAAGCATTGGCTAGCCCGTGCGGAAGCTTGTGCCGTGTTCCAAGCGGATAGGAAACGGCATGGCCAGCAGTCGTATTCACCGGACCGAGGCAAACACCACCGTACAAGGCCGCCAAAGCCATGCCTGATCTGGCTTCGATATCGGTCCCGTCCTTTACCGCCCGCGCAAGATATTTCCCAACCAGTTCGATACCTTGCAAAGCATAACCATCAATCAGCGGATGCGCACGTTTGGAGGTGAATGCCTCCACACAATGCGCCAGAGCATCTACACCAGTTGCCGCCGTGACGTCAGCCGGCACCGAAACCGTCAAGACCGGGTCAATAATGGCAATATCCGCCAGCATCTCGATACTCTCGGTTGCAACCTTGTTCAAGCTCGACGGATCCGTAACAAGCGCACGCGTGCCAACTTCCGAGCCGGTTCCAGCTGTCGTCGGTATCTGAACCAACCCGACACATCGCTTGGGAGCGCGACCAGGTCCTGAGATATCCGAGAGCAGCACATCGCGATCAACCATCACAGAAACAAGCTTGGCAAGGTCCATCGCGGACCCCCCGCCAAATCCGATTACGAGATCACATCCGGACCCAGCTTTGATCGCTGCATTGAGATTATGCTCGTCCGGCTCGGGCACTACATCGCCGAAAACGGCAACATCCGAGAGACCGAGAATATCCAGCCTCGCGACATTGACACCGTCGGAGACAACAAACGGCTTTCTGAAACCATGCCCGCGAACCCATTCAGACAGCCCGGAAACCGCCCCCTCACCAAAACGCAAAATGGACGGACGTTGAATTTCGATCTGGCGGGAAAGGTTAAGCATCTTCAGGCCCTCTAAATGGTGTCGACTTGTCAAAATTGAAATTTACCGATCTTCCAAATCGATGCTTCAGCCCGGTTTCCGGCTAAATTGCGAGAGGATTCGTCGGAAGAACTGACTCAACATAAAGCGTGAATTCTAAATTTGTCAATTTGTAATAACAAACAATTTCAACACCTCAATAACCACATCAACATCACTACAGACCAATCTTCTCAGTATAATTTTATGATTAAATAACTGATATTATTATATATTTATACACCCCATAGTCACAGACACGCAAAACAAACATGGCTGGGAAATTCCACCAACTCAAAAAGATTTCACAACAAATGACAAAATAAGTTGACATATTTTCAAGCCACCATACCCTAGCACTCAACAAGAAGCAGAAAATGCCACGCCAATTCATCACGCCTGCAAGGGAGGAAAGCGTGAGCACAGTTAGCGAATCACGCAGCAGCCTATATATCGGCAGCGGTCTTTTACTATTTTGCGGTTTTGCCGCCTGGCGCACTGCACTTGTAAAAGCGCAATCCACAAACACTGTTGCTGGGCCATCATTCCTGCCATGGATCATGATCGGACTGATCTCGGTGCTTTCTGTTGCCCTGATCGCGCGCGCTCTCAAGCACCGAAATGACAAGACAGGGATATCAATGCCGGACCGAAAGCTTCTGCTCCGGATGGGTATGTTTACAATTTTGCTTGTTGCTTACGCTGCCGCTTTCATGCCGCTGGGCTATTTGCCTTCGACGCTGATCACATTCTGCCTCGGCCTTTATCTCGTCGGAGAACGGCGTCCTCTTGCGCTGATTGCTTTTCCCGTTCTGACAACCGGCGTCATCTATCTGGGCTTTACCAATTTTCTCAAAGTTTGGTTGCCCTGATCAAAAAATCAAAATTCCATCAAGGAGGAAACCATGAACAAGAAACTCATCGTTGCCGCAGCCTTGCTTGCAGCATCCGTCTCCACCGAGGCATTCGCCTTTCCTGATCGTCCCATACAGGTCATCGTTCCCTATTCGGCAGGCGGGGGTACAGATCTTTCGCTGCGCCTTCTCGCCGAAAGCTTCGAACGAAATTTTGATGGCAGCACCATGGTTGTCCGCAACCAGCCTGGTGGCGGCGGATCAATCGGCACTTCGGGAGCTTTGCTGGCCCGTCCCGATGGCTATACACTGGGGGCAGGAGCGCAAGGCCCGCTGGCACTTCTGCCGCATCTGGGGGGCACCCCCTATAATATCGACGATGTAGAATTTATCGGCCTGTTTGGCCGTAACCTGCAGGTCATGGTTGCCTGCAAGGATGCACCGTTCAGCAATTTTGACGAATTCCTTGAATATTCCAAAACAAAGGCCCCGCAAATCGGAAATTCAGGTGCAGGGGGGGCCAACCACATCTCTGCGGAAGCCTTTGGCAAAGCTGCCAATATCAAAATTGAATCCGTGCCGTTTGGCGGTTCCTCGGAAGCACGCACCGCGTGTGTCGGCGGGCATATCGATGCAATGGTCGCGTCACCGGCAGAAGCCCTTGGTCAGGTTGAAGCAGGAAACGTATCGATGCTGTTCGTTATGGAACCTGAACGGATTGATCTGTTCCCGGACACCCCGACGGCCGTTGAAAAAGGCATTGATTTCACCTGGTCCTCCTGGAAAGGCATCATCGGCCCGAAAGACATTCCGGAAGAAGACCTGAAATTTCTTCATTCTGCGATCAAAACCGCCGTTGAGGATGAAGAGTTCCGCAAAAAGATGGAAGAAATGGGCGAATTCGTCATCTACGAAGATGCCGAACAATATGAAACGCGCGCCCGTTCCGACAGCAAAACCGCAGAAGCCGTCATACGTGACCTTGGCATGTACGGCATGAATAACTGACCGGACTAACTCGGGGCTTCAGGCCGGAAAACATGGAACCTGAAGCCCTCCTTCTTTTTTCGGTTCGAGCGAGTAGCCTTAATGGATGTCCTTTCATCTCTATCCCAACTGTTTGAGTTAAACGCCCTGTGGACAATTGCCCTCGGAACGCTTGGAGGGCTTATTATTGGTGCACTGCCCGGATTGACCGCCACCATGGGTGTTGCATTGCTGATCCCGATGACATTCGGCATGACACCGGTTGTCGGGCTGAACATGTTGATCGGCATTTATATCGGCGGGATTTACGGCGGCTGCGTCTCATCCATTCTGCTGCGAACGCCCGGCACCCCGGCATCTGCTGCAACCGTGCTTGACGGCTACCCCATGGCCCAAAGAGGCGAAGCTGGTAAAGCCCTTGGCATGGCAACGATTGCCTCAACAATCGGTGGGCTTTTTGCTGCAATCGTTCTGGCGACCCTCGCCCCCCAACTTGCGTCGATTGCCCTGAAATTCGGAGCCCCCGAGTATTTTGCGCTGGCGCTGTTCGGGCTCACAATCATTGCGTCTCTTTCGGGCGATTTACTGAAAGGTGCGATCTCGGGGTTGCTGGGTATCTTGATTTCCTGCGTCGGGGCAGATCCGATTACCGGCGTACTGCGATATACATTTGGCGTATCAGGCTTTGCATCCGGATTTGCTTTTACACCTGCGCTTATTGGTCTTTTCGCCCTTTCGGAAGTCTTTACGCAAATGGAACGCATTGGAAAATCCGAGGCACCGGTGCGCACAGTTTCCGGCCGCTGGCCCTCAAAGACAGACATGCGTGAAAGCAAAAGCGCCCTGATCAGAGGCTCCATCATCGGGACGATCATAGGCATTATTCCAGGTACAGGTTCGGGAACTGCGTCGTGGATTTCCTATAACGAGGCCCGACGTTCGTCGCGTACACCCGAAAAGTTCGGCACCGGGTACGCACCTGGTATTGCGGCAACGGAAAGTGCAAATAACGCGGTTTGTGCTGCGGCTCTCATCCCGCTGCTTGCACTCGGAATTCCCGGTGACGTTGTCACGGCGGTATTGATGGGCGGGTTGATGATCCAGGGGCTTGCCCCCGGGCCAATGCTATTCCAGACCAATCCCGATGTAATCATCGGCATCTTTGGTGGCACTTTTATCGCAACCATCTTCATGTTCATTTTCGGCATGGCCTTAATCCCGCTGTTTTCGCGGATATTGCTGATCCCCCGACAGATGCTTGCAATGACCATTGTCATCTTCTGCTTTATCGGGTCGTTTGCCATCAACCTGAACCCGGTCGACCTCTACACGATGATTGGTTTTGGTGTCCTTGGTTGGGGCATGCATAAATTCGGGTTCAGTCAGGCCGCCCTGTGCATTGCCCTCATCCTCGGTCCAATGATGGAAGCCAATCTGCGCCGTGGTCTTTTGCAATCGGGTGACAATCTTATCGAATTTGCATCCGGGCCCATCACCTTGCTGTTTTTCTTCCTGACCATCCTTTCCCTTGGCTGGCCAATGATTGCCCGGCTGAAGCAGCGTAATCGCAAGACAACACAAGCCCCAGAATAACAGGAACCACCAATGACCAAATCGGCATATGTCGCTCTCGTCACCTGCTTTAATGACGACGAAACGATCAATTACCAAGCCACCCGCGATCAGGTGAAACGTCAGGTCGCGGCTGGCAACAACATCATGTGTGCCGGAACAAATGGCGATTTTTCCGCCCTCACATTTGAGGAAAAAGTCCGGTTGACCGAAGAGGTCGTTGATGAAGTCAGCGGCAAGACAAAGGTCATCGTCAATGCCGGTATGCCTGCAACGTTTGAAACCATCAAGCTGGCGCGTGAATTCGACAGCATCGGAGTTGACGGTATTGCCGTCATTACACCCTTCTTTATCGCCTGCACGCAAGACGGGCTGATACGCCATTTCACTGCCGTTGCAGACAGCGTTTCAACACCGGTTTATCTTTATGATATTCCCCCGCGCACCCAAAACCACATTGAACCCGAAACTGCAAAGATTCTGGCGGGACATGGCAACATCGCCGGGATCAAGGATTCCGGCGGGACCAATGAAAGCCTGAACGCCTATCTTGGCATCAGCAAGGAAACGGACGGGTTCGAGGTTTATTCCGGACCGGACCATCTTGTTTTGTGGTCATTACAGAATGGTGCGGTCGGTGCAATTTCAGGGTTGGGCAATGTTCTGCCCGAAATTCTCGCGGGCATTATCGACGGTGTGAATTCTGGAGACATTACCAAAGCCGAAAAAAATCAGAAAATATTCGGCAATTTCCGTAAGGATCTTTATGGCCTGGGATACCCACCGGCACTGGTGAAACGTGCTCTGTATCTGATGGATAAATCGGTTGGGGCTTCCCGTCAGCCAGCCCTGCTTCCGGATGCGGAACAGGACAGGAAAATTGTCGAAATCCTCAAAAAATACGGGCTCATCTGATCATGACAGTTCTTCTCACGACGTCGCCGGGATTTGGCAAGTACGGAGCAGTGTCATCCCGCCTTGAAGAACTCGGCTGGGAACTGATCCGCTGCGTCGATACGACAAAGCCCGATGGTGGCGTAGCCGAACATATCGGACGGGCAGATTATCTTGTGGTCGGGCTGGTGCCGGTTACATCGGAGACCGTTGCACAGGGCGCCAATCTCAAAGCGGTTTTGAAGCATGGCGTCGGCATTGATAATATTGACATCACTGCCTGCACGAAGGCCAGCTTGCCAGTACTGAACACACCCGGTGCAAATGCCGATGCGGTTGCGGAGCTCGCCATCGGAATGATGTTCAGTCTCGCACGCAATATTGTCGCAGGCCACCATTCCGTTATTTCAGGCGGCTGGAACAGAACAATCGGCACACAGGTCGGTGGCAAAACGCTGGGCATTATCGGACTAGGCAATATCGGCAAGTCGCTTGCACTTAAAGCGCACGCACTCGGCATGACGGTTATCGCACAGGATGCCTATCCGGACATTACCTTTGCAAAGGATAACGGCATTGACTTTGTCGATGTAGATACGCTTCTTGCGAAATCGGACTATGTCTCGCTGCATATCTTTGGCGGCACGGAAAACACCGCCTTCATCAATGCTGACAAACTGGCACTCATGAAGCCGGACGCCTGCCTGCTTAACCTCGCACGCGGTGAGGTCGTCGATATCGATGCACTGTCAGATGCCCTGCACAATGATCGTTTGGGCGGTGCCGGCATTGACGCCTATGTAACTGAACCTCCGCAAACCAGTCATCCGATTTTTTCCCATCCACGCGTGGTGTTTACCCCGCATACGGGCGCAGATACATTGGAAGCAATGGCAAATGTCGGCCTGATGAATATCTCCGATATAGAAGCCCTGATGCGCGGGGAACAACCCAAACGGGTTCTCAACCCTGAGGTTTTCGGGGGGCTGACATGAGCATCATATTTGACGTATCCGGATTGACCGAATTCGCAACCAGACTGTTTTCTGCCGCCGGGCTTGAAGCCGACAAAGCCGACGCCGTCGGTCGCTATCTGGTTGAGGCCGACCTGATGGGTCATAGCACCCACGGGATGGCACTGGCACCATGGTATCTACAAGGTATCCGAGACGGCGTAATGACGACCCGCGGCAGTTATGAACTCATATCGGACCGTGGGGCAGTTCAATGCTGGGATGGCAAAAGGTTGCCCGGTGCCTGGCTGACCAGCGAGGCCCTGAAAACTGCCGTTGATCGTGCCCGAGAGTTTGGCACGGCCACCGTGGCTATCGGGAACAGCCATCATATCGGAGCACTTGCAGCCTATCTTTCAATCGCGACCGATCAATCAATGCTTGCCTCTGTTGCATCTTCGTCCCCGTCAGGCGCGCAGGTTGCCCCCTTCGGAGGATTGGACGGCGTATTTACCCCCAACCCGGTAGCCTGGGGCATTCCGACGGACGATCAACCGATACTTGTCGATATCTCGGCTTCGATCACTACCGTCAATATGGCATCGCGCCTGAAACGCGAAAATCGCGTTTATGATCACTCGTGGCTGATGGACCGCAATGGTCAGCCCGGTAATGATCCCGGGCTTCTTGACAATGGGGCCACCCTTTTGCCGACGGGTGGCATTGACCACGGGCAAAAAGGTTATGGCATGGCACTTTCTGTCGAAGCCCTCACACAAGGGCTTGCAGGTTATGGGCGCGCCAACAAACCCAAAGGCACGAATGCCGCCGTCACCATCAGCGTCTATGATCCCGCAGCCTTCGGCGGGGTGGATAAATTTATCGAACAAACAAGCTGGTTGCGCGATGCATGCCTTGCCAACCGCCCCAAATATCCATCACATCCCGTTCGTTTACCCGGCCAGGCAGCTTTACAGCGCAAGGCAATCGCTGTCCGGGATGGCGTCGAGCTCTATCCCGGAATCAGTGAAGGTTTGAAAGCCGAGGCGAAGTACTACGGCATCCCCTTTATTTCCGCAAAAGCATAACACGATCAGAACCGGGTCCTGCCGACCCGAGACAGGAGACAAAAATGACACTCTCCAACGCACCAATCGCGATTACCATGGGCGATCCGTCCGGTGTCGGGGCGGAAGTTACCGTTCGCGCGCTTGCAACGCTGTCACCGGAAAAAAGACAAAGCTATACCGTGATCGGCGACATCAATGTTCTGAACCGGGCCATCCGCGCCTGCGGTCTGGATATTGCAACACATCATGCTGATAAAACAGCAGACAATGCATCGATTGCTGTAAAGCACATTGCAATAGATGGCCTGCCCGAGAAATTCGGAGTCCTGTCTGACCGCTGCGGCGAAGCCAGTTTCCGTTACATTGACGCTGCCGTGAAAATGGCGCAGTCGGGCGAAGCTACCGGTATCGTCACAGCACCTATCAACAAGGAAGCACTTAATGCCGCTGGCCACCATTATGACGGCCACACCGGCATGCTGGCCCATTTGACCGGCTGTAAATCGTCCTGGATGCTGCTGGCCTCCGAACGGCTTAACGTTATTCATGTTTCAACACATGTCTCGCTTAAAGATGCCATTGACCGGGCAACCACCGAACGCGTACTGGAAACCATTCGCACGGGTTACCGGCATTTCAAACGTATGAGATATGAAAAACCACGTATTGCCGTTGCCGGGATTAACCCGCATTGCGGCGAGAACGGGCTGTTTGGCAGTGATGACCCGGAACGGGTCGAGCCTGCGGTCAGGCTCGCACAGCAAGAAGGCATCAATGTACAAGGACCAATTTCAGCAGATACCGTCTATCATCGCGCGTTCCGCGGGGATTTCGATCTGGTGATTGCACAGTATCATGATCAGGGACACATACCGGTCAAACTGGTGGCATTTGATACTGCGGTGAATGTTTCGCTCGGCCTCCCTATTGACCGGACATCCGTCGATCACGGGACAGCATTTGACATTGCAGGCACAGGTCGCGCCAATCATGAAAACATGATCTCTGCGCTCAGCTATGCTGATACGCTGGCGAATTCAAAACGCCTTTCCTGAGCCGCCTGTTTCAGGAACTCCAAAAGAGAAAGCCCGGACAATCCGTTCCGGGCTTTCTTGTTTTCATGTCACATTTTCAGGCTGAGTAAACTGCCACCAAACAAGCGATCACGCGAATGCTCGATATGACGATACATAAGCGTCCTAGCCTCTTCGGCCTTGCCATCCCGAATAGCCCCGTAGATAGCGGAATGTTCTTCTAGAACTTCTTCCAGCCGCTTCACTCCATCTGACATCAAGGACTGGCCGTGCAGCTTCATCCCGACATTGATGTGCTCGCGCAAGGCCCGCATTGATGCTTCCAAATAATGGTTGTTTGCGGCGCGTGTTATGGCGAGGTGGAATGCAAAGTCCGCATCTTCGCGATGCTGGTTTGACCCCGTCGCAACCCTTAGCAAATCAAGAGCATGCTCAATCTCGCGCAATATGGCTTCGTTGTGGCGCGTAGCCGCCAGCGAAGCCGCCTCCGGTTCAATCGTCAGGCGGAACTCGTAGCAACGCTGAATATCTGCCAACGTCTCCACCTTGGCAAAACCGAGCGGCGCATGTTTTGCTGCCCGAACATAACTGCCAGCTCCCTGCCTAGAATAAATCAATCCCTCTTCACGCAATTTTTCAAGCGCGGTTCGCAAGACAGGTCGGGAAACTTCAAGATCGGTCGCCAAAATGTTCTCGGGCGGCAGCTTGCTGTTTGGTGCATACTCCCCATTCGTAATCCGGCTGTAAAGTGAATGGTAAACCCGGTCAGCGAGAACCACGCGGGGCTTTTTGGTTTGATCTTTCACCGGGGAACTTCCTGATTTATCCTGTGTCATGAGAGCCTTAAACAAAATCCGTTTTTATCTAATCGAAGACAATACACGTTCAAAAGCATCTTCTGCCCCAAATCCGCCAGACTTTGTTACAACAGTCATCTTTTGACTGTTAAAAACAGTTTCGGCGAACGGTATTCCCGGCAGAAGTTCCCCTTTTACTGTCAATAACCCCATACCCGCTTCATTCAGAATTGCAGCAGCGGTTTCTCCACCGCAAGCGAGCAAAGTTGCGGGCGCGTTTGCCTGTATCCTCTGTACAATGCCTGACGAAAATGCTCTGCTAGCTTCTAACCCTGAAACTGTTTCATTTCCCGGCACCATCTCGACAATCGTCACTTTTGCATCGCGCCATCGCCCATTAGGCTGAACATGCAGATTTTCACCGTTGGGTGCTTCGACAATTTCGCAAACTGATCGAATTTTATCGAGCTGTGCTTTGGTGATCGGGTCCTTTGAACCTATGGCAAACAATGCAGGCGAAGGTAACTTGATTTGCCGATCTGGTGGCATTTCAGGGCGCAGCCGGATAGCCAATGCTTCTGCCAACCCTGCCGCACCGACAAAAAGATGATCTTCCAGATTTGACGGCAATGCCAAGGCAATATCGGAGAGATTTTGAGCGTCGACAATACTGTCCAGCGGCAAATCTCGCGAGACAAATTTCGCTATATCAATCGGTTCGGTTACACCTTTGCCAACGATCTGTCCCCCTTCTACCCTGCGGCTCTGCGACGGGATCGCGGGACAGGCGAACATGTGTGGCTTAAGTTTTTTTTGAGAAAATGCGTCAAGTTCGACCTTGATGTTGCCCTTCAGGCGAGAGTCAACTTTCTTCATAAGCACCGGTGGATTGAAGCACATGCAACTCAAAGCTTCCGTTACCCTTTGCCATGCATCTTTTGCAGAAATCTCACGCGAGGCTGTGCTGACTGCAACCACATCGCTCCCACTTCGAAGTGCCTTGGCAAATGCATCAATTGTCCCAGCGACGACTGTCACCATCCCCCGGTTGGCAAAGCATACAGCGCTATCAAGCGCCCCCGTCAGATCATCAGCCAGAATAACAACGGAAACCATCCAGAAACCTTATGATTTTTACCAATTAACCCCAATATGTAAACTTGTATATTATTTGTAAAAACGTTCAAGGACTAGATCAAGCTAAAAGCATTTTAATGGCACAGCCCATCAACAAACATCACTAAGCACATCCAAGCGGATAGAAACCCTTTTCACCGGTCTGCGCCAAGAACGCAGTGTACCGTGCCGCGGGTGAAGCATTGAGCTCAATTGCAAATCAGCAATCAAATGGCAGGAAGCTCTCTACATTCTAGGATAGAGAGACGCCATTGGGACATGAAACATTTAACTTCGAGGGGGAACGGCACAATTCCCTCTCCCTTAGTCGATATTTTCCCCGGTCTTACTTGAAGTGTGCCTCATCTCAACCTTATGCATTCACAACAGAATGACCTGATGCAGGCCTTGAGCCACGTAGAATTTGTACAGGCTCACGGAATTTATGGAGACTCTGGAAAGCCCTGATCCGCTCCAACCTGACTTCGGTGATGTAGGTTCCATGCGTGAGAACCACTCTATCTTCTGTCGTCTCCAAATCCGTCATCAGATAATCATTCAGCTGCAATTTATCGACCAAAACGGCCATTTCCCGTCCTTCCGGAGGAAAGTCTCCCTCCTCGTCCACGATCGCAAGCAAATTTCTGATTTTGGTGAACAGAGCCGGGTCATAACAATGTTTATGACGGTCCAGTTGCTCGAAATCGATATCCGTTGGCAGATCGGTGACACCGTTTTCCCCCAGATCATTTAAAATACGCAATATTCTGGCTCCCAACGGGATATCTTCCCCCGAAGGGCCTTTTTCCGGGAAGCCGGTGCCATCAAAATTCCTGAATTGCAGAAAGACAATCTCGGCGATCACTTCAAGCCGGGGAATGTTGCTGATCAGTTTTCTCCCGACCTCGGGAGTACGTTTCATTAATTCGCGTTCAAGAGGCTGCAAAGGCTTTCCTTGCGCCATCCGCGCTAGGACATCTGGCGGCATCGAAACCATGCCAATGGGGCAAAGAAGTGCTGCAACACCAAGTTCCCATGAACGTGGGTACTGAAGTTCCAATGCAATTCGATCACACCATCTCCTGACCTTCATCGCCCGACCAAAGATCGCCGGGTTCATTTGCGCCATGACATCGGTCAGTACCTTCACACTGCCCGCCAATGTTTCCTCGATCAGACTCTTTTCGGCCGTGATCAATCGGTATTGACGTAATGCATCGTTCAGTCCCTGTTCAAGAAGGTCACTGTCATAGGGTTTAGAAAAGAAGCGGAATATTCGGCCTTTATTGATTGCATCAATCGCTGTCGCCTGATCCGCGTTACCGGTGAGCATGATGCGAACGGTTTCCGGACTGATCTGCTGTACTTTTTCAAGCAGTTGGAGGCCATCCATATTGGGCATGCGCATGTCGGCTACACATACAGCAATCTCTTGTTCCTTTAACAGCTCAAGCGCGTGTTTACCGCCAACTGACGTCAGAAGATCAAATTTCCCGCGCAATTGACGCCTGATTGCCATCAGCAAGTTGTCGTCATCATCAACAAAGAGAATGTTGTGCTTCGCCATAAAAGGCATCTCCGTAAGTTTCTAATGATGATCCATCCGCTCATAACTTTTCAGGACGGTGGCCACGATGTCACGCCATACAGGTACGCGATCTGCTTTACCTACACGTGTCAAATAAGGGATATCAATTTTGGTCTCGATATCACCATCGACGTCATAGCCTTGGCTGGCGACTTCCCGTGACAGAAGCTGGGCCGCATATATGGCCGTCAATCCGGTCATGCTGTTGTGCGGAAAATCAAACGGACGATGATGATAGATAACGGTTTGAACAACCTGCTCCGGGAAGCCCCAAAGTCCCAGAAGGTATGCCCCGATTTCCGGATGGGCGGCACCGAACTGTTGCTGCTCCGCTTCAATAATCGTGATCTTTTCCCGCTCAATGCGGGCAACAGCTTCTTCCATCTGCTTTGGATAGTTCAGATACAGTACCAGACTACCAACATGACTAAGCATTCCGATCGAGGGTAACATCTGACATGTCAGTCTATCGAGCTTCTCGTTCTCCCCAATCAATGCTGCGGAAATGCCAATTTGCTGGGACCTTTGGCAAAGGTTCTTGATTGGGCCACTTATACCGGATGAACTTTCAAAACTTCTGAATATACCAATAAAAAGAGCCAATGATTTCAAAGTCTCAGTACCGATCATGCGTACGGCATGAGAAATTGATGTCATTTTTGTCGGCAATGAAAAATACGCCGAGTTGGTCAGTTTCAGCACTTCTGCGGTCAATGCAATGTCCGATGAAACGATTGCTGCAATACGGTCATTCCCTATTTTCGGGTTCTCCAGGGCCTGAACAAGCCGGGTGTAAGTATCGGGAGGAGATGCCAAAGCATCAATGTTACCAACCAAGCTACGGAGTGCGGGAGCCGTCAAAATCTTGCGCAGTTCAAGCGTATGCTGAATTGTCTCTATCAATACTTCATCGTCGCAGGGTTTGGCGAGATACTGGTGAGCAGGCCCGACGGTCCGTAAAACAGCTTCATCTTCCGAAAAGCCCGAAAGAATAATACGCGCGGCACTCGGAATACGGTCTCGCACATGCCCCAGAAGCTCGGCACCATCCATACCCGGCATTCTCATATCTGTGACAACAACGTCGAAGGCATTTTGCTCGCAAAGAGCCAGTGCCTCAGCGCCGCTGGCTGCAAACGACATCGTCCATGAAGGGCAGGCGGCATGCAGACGGCGGCGTAATCCATTCAGGACATTGGTATTGTCATCCACGAAAAGAACTTTACTCATCGCCACCTCCGCAAGTCAGAACTTTCATGCATTACACTTAGAGTTGCTCAATTCTTTTTGAAAGCATTGGTGATAAAAGTTTTACGCAAAACATTCCAAGCGTTACGACACGAGAGATCATCGCGCAATACAACCGCTTAGCAAGGTTTGAAAAGCGAAAGGATTATTTGCTGGTCTTTCTTAATTTGGTGAAGGCAAGGGCTCTGGGGGCCCAAAGAAATAGCCTTGCAGTTCATCAACCCCGATATGCTGGAGGAACGTTGCAGCATCAAGCGTCTCCACCCCCTCCGCGACGACAGTCATACCGAGTTGGTGTGCGGCCTGGGTGACCCATTCGACAAAAGAGCTGTCGATTGTATTGTGATCATCTAGACGGGCGATCAAGGATTTATCGAGCTTAAGCCCGGAAAAATGCCCCTTACGCAATAATGACATCGAATTGTTGCCCGCGCCAAAATCGTCAATGAAAACCGGATAACCGGCAGCACGCAATCGGGGCAGGTTTTTCTGAAACTCAGCCGTGAATGCAAGATTACTCTGTTCAGTGATTTCGAACTCCAGCTTCGGCAAATTTCGACAAGTAGACAGGAAATCCAGCAAGCTGTTTACAAAGTTACTATCCGCAATGGAATGCGGTGACAGATTGATTGAGATAGGTACGGCCCGATATTTGGACTCAAGGGCCTCCTGATGATGGATAATGAAGTCCAGTACCTTAAATGTAAGCGCCCCAATTACCGGGTGATCTTCTGCCCCCGTAATGATTTCTTCGAGTGTGTAGGTATTTTGCAACTCTGGAAATCGGCTCAAAGCCTCCGAACCGATTACACCGAAATCCTGGGCATCAACACGTTTTTGAAAAACAACCGTATGGTCCTCTTTCAATGCTGTTCGCATTCTTTGAACCATCAAACGGGAAGGTCTAACCTCACCGTTCTCGTCAGACACAATATCGCGGACAGTCTTCAAAATAGCATGCGCCGGAATGGGCTTGACCAGAACACGCGAAATACCGGCTTTATTGACGGCTTCCCTCAATGCCGTCTCAGTAAGACTGCCGGAAAGAAGTATGCGCGGCGTATCGGGACATATGGATCTGGCTTCTGCCAGAAACTCTACACCGTCCAGTCCCGGCATCATCATATCGGAAATGATAGCATCGAACTGGTCAGGAGACTGTCGAAGCAGTTTGAGGGCCTCATGCGGATCATCGCAGGTTTTCAGGATACATTGAGTATGCAGCATGCGCCGAACAGAAGCCAAAAGTGCCTCTTCATCGTCAACAAAAAGCACGCAAGGATAATTCATCGACGATAAAAGCGCTTCCTCAATTATCTCCATTACACGGCCCCTTCCCTCCCGATTGATACCACTTAAGATAGTTTATCATATGGGATACAGGCTTTTATATTACTATCATCCGAGAAACTTTAGTCCTTCAAAAGATTATCAAACTTCTGAAAATCGCTTACCTCATTGTTATATTTATTAATTCCGCTACACGATTTTGAAAGAATCTCGATTGTCATTCCGGAAAATCATCTGGAACCAGTCATAGCCTGTATTCTTTTTTGGCACTATGCTTTTTCCATTCTCAACCATTGATACACAAAAGGATAGTTGTATATACTATTGGATATACCGCTTCGTCGTTGTCTGAATTGGCATTGTAAGGCGGTTTCTCTCATTGCCCGGGAGTATGCAATGCGCAGGTTCAATCTGTTTTCCATGCTGTCTATAGCATTAATCTGCTTTTTAGCGGTGCCAGTACCAGCTTTGTCCGCCGAGAATGACTTACCACTCGAAGAAATGCAGAAGCAGGTCGCGGAAGCCAGCACTCCCAACCCTCCCTGGACAGGACCAACAACTGGTGCCATTGCCCAGAAGGGAAAGCACGTAGCGATTATCGCTGAAGATCTTAGAAATGGGGGCGTTCTGGGTGTAGCACAAGGCGTAGCGGAAGCTGCAAAAATACTCGACTGGTCTCTTAAGATATTCGATACCACCGGAACACAGGAAGGCCGGCAGGAAGCCATACAAAAGGTCCTATCCGAAGGATTCGACGGTTTAGCTCTGATCGGAGCAGATGCAGAGGCACTCAGACCGCAGCTTGCACCTTTCTCCCGCCAAAACATACCAATCGTTGGCTGGCATGTCGGCCCCAAGGCTGGCGTTATGACAAACTCACCGGTCTCGGTGAATGTGTCGACCGACCCACAGGAAGTAGCGAAGATCACGGCAATGGCAGCTGTTATCCAGTCGCAGGGAAAGGCCGGTGTTGTCATTTTCACCGATTCAAACTTCGAAATAGCCATGTCCAAAGCGAACGCCATGGCGGAAGTTATCAAAGCCTGCCGCCAATGCTCTTTACTGGAAATCCGGGATGTTGCGATATCGGACAGTCATTCCCTAATGGCCGGGATTACACAGGATCTATTATTGAAGTACGGTCAGGATTGGACTTATGCTCTGGCAATCAACGATATCTATTTCGACTATATGGTGCCGGCGCTCATCAAACAGAGCACGAATGCCCTGAATATCAGGTTGCTTTCGGCAGGTGATGGCAGCGCTGCGGCTTTTCAACGCATAATCGCGCAAAGCTTTCAGGTGGGTACCGTGGCCGAGCCCTTAAACCTGCATGGCTGGCAACTGGTTGATGAGCTTAATCGTCTCTTTGCTGGTCACGGTGTCAACGGCCATGTCGTGCCGGTGCATCTGGTAACGCCGGAGAATGTGAGCTTCGACGGTGGACAGGAGTTCATCTTTGATCCCGACAATGATTACCGGGAGATCTATCAAAGGATTTGGATGCCTTGACCTTTGTTCGCATCTCATGGCCCAAAAGCCTGAAAGGGCAATTCAATCTTGCTTTGGCAGGATTAACTCTCCTGATCCTCGCCATCGGTTTCATTGGCATACGATCTCTGGACGAAACCGTAAATGCATCCGGTCGATTAAGTGAAGATCGTCTCACGCATATGGAGGACGCGCAGACTTTGGTGCGCACGGCCCTACTGCTTGAGAGAGAATCCCGGATGATGCAGATGGCTTCCGAACCTGCAGAAATGCAGAGCCACTACAATCAGATTCTTGTCCATCTTGATGAGATGGACAACCTCGTTAGCAATTTGGGGCAAGCTGGCACTAATATCTCTGTTCTGGCGTTCCAACATACGGCTCAGCTGTTTAGAGGAACCATCCACATACTCGCCAAGCTGCACGATCAGGCCTTAAACAGCAATATTGAGGAAAGTCAGAACGAGGTTTTGGCGACCAGACTGGACCTTTTCAATCGAAATCTGGCTCAGCAAGGGCAGGAGCTTCTGGCTGCTTCTGAAGCTCTTTCAAATGACTTTACCTCGGACTACCGGCAATCTGTGCAACAGCTAACTCAAAAAGCGGAAAACCGGCGTTTTCAGGTTCTGGGGTTGCTGGCTATCTCTCTGGTCGTAGCCTGGTTTATATCGACCCGCTTTCTGGGAAAGGTTGTCATATCCCGCCTTCAAAAGGTGAGCCATTATTTACGCAAAGCCGGAGAAGCTCCATCAAAAGATGCTGGCGTACCTGTGACCGGTGATGACGAAATTGGCGAAATGGCTCGCGCTGTAGAGCAATATATGAAAGAGCGTCAACAACTGGCAAAGGTTCAGCAGGAAGCAGCCCATACAGCCCGCTTCATAGCTGTTGGCCAATTGGCTGCGGGGATCGCTCATGAAATCAATACGCCTGCTCAGTATATCGGCGACAATCTGCAGTTCATTCGTACCATTGCCGAAAACATGGCAAAAGATCCGGCATGCTCATCTTGGCAGGATGATTTGACAGAAGTTACAGCTGCCATCTCTGATTCTCGCGAAGGCATAAAACATATTTCCGGAATTGTTACGTCCATGAGAGAGTTCTCCCATCCCGGGATTACTGACAGAATTGAAGCTGACATAAACCGGGCTTTGGAAAATGCGTTAACGGTATCTCAAAACCAGTGGAAGCATGTCGCAACGCTTGAGCAAAATTTTGATCCCAATTTGCGCCCTCTTCTGTGTGACATTGGAAAATTAAATCAGGTCTTTCTCAATCTGATTGTTAATGCTGCCCATGCTATCGAAAAATCGGGAAAACCTTATCCAGGCAAGATTTTTGTTACGACAACACAAAACCAAGCCTCTATTGAAGTACGGATATCAGACACAGGCACCGGGATAGACGAAGCGCTGTGCGAACGCATCTTTGATCCGTTCTTCACAACCAAAGAACCTGGACAGGGAACCGGGCAAGGCTTGGCTATTTGCCAGGACATCGTCGTGCAAAAGCACGGTGGCACAATTGATGTCACCGGAAATGAAGGTGAAGGAGCCGAGTTTACCATCAGACTTCCAATCATATCGCCGACCAGCATTTCCGAAGCTGACAAGGAAGATTGAAAAGCACATAGAACACCCCGCTGGCTTTCGCCAAGCGGGATGTTCTAATTTAGGGCTCTGTTATATCTCACAAAACCTCATTATGAAAACATCGTAATTCCTGACCGGAGCATCGCGTTCTGCAATTCCCAGCACGAGCCTGTTCCCAAGGAGCATCCATAAAGCTTATTCTTCCACTTACTGGATCTGCAATTTGAATAGCGGGTCCCAAGCCATTTCCTTGAAATCATTTACATCTCTGCAACTGGCGCAATCGCCGAACGCCCAGCAGTTAGAAGCCAATCTTGCGGCGAAATACGAAGAATTGCGCGCGCATGACATGCAGGTTGTTGAGCGGATCAACGATACGCTTGCCGCAAAGCTGAACGATGCGGCACAGCCAGTCATTGATGACTGGAAGAGTAAAGCAAGTCCAATATCTGATGAAATTCTGGATACATTCGACAAGAACCCGTAATGTCGTAATCAATCCTGATTGATTGTATAACGAGGCGGACAATATGGTCGCCTCGTTTTTACATGAAGAGCTGAATTCTTGCGCGAAAACATACTGAACCGTTAAACGATCTCAATCCTAGAACCTGAAAACAACTCCGCCATAAGGCGCTGGTGTAATAAATCTACCATACTGAACTGTAACCTTCAGCTTCATCCAATCATCTTGCTATTAGAAATTTTATCTCGTTCTTAATGAGAAAGTGCAAGCAACATCCTACGATCCAGAATTCGGAGTTTCGGTCCGGCAGCAATTGCTCCTGTTGCTTCAAGTTTACGCAACGAACGTGAAAAAGTTTCAGGTGTAATGCCAATTCGGCTCGCGATCTGCCTCTTTTCCGGAAAGTTCGTTTCATCATCACCACCCAGATTCTCGCCACTGCGCTCTTCGAAATCAATCAGGAAAGACGCAATTCTTTGAATCGGTTTAGTGTGACGTATTTTGAAAATCTCTTCGAGAAAGAATCGTTCCCACTGCAGAAGGCCTGCAAGGACCTCGGCTATCACATCCGGCGCACTTCGTAACACGGAAAGGTAGGTATCTCGAGGAATGGCAATGATCTCGCAATCTTCCATAACCTCGCATTCCACCGGATAAGCCCGGCCTGACAGCGAAACGGCTTCGGCGAATGCCCCCGGTTGGGTCAGGAAATGCATGACGGTTTCTTCGCCCTGCGGGGAAACCTTTACAAGGCGCAAGTGCCCGGAAAGCAGAACATAGAAGTTACGGGCAACATCACCGGCACGAAACAGATGTTCGCCGCGCGAATGGCATTCTACACGACATTTTGCCATCAGATTATCAAGCCGCGCCCCGCCAAGAGCAGACAGAAACGGGACCTTTCGGACGATATCGTAATCAGTTTCAGACAGCGGTCTTGAACGCATCTTCGCCCCCTTCCTTGGCATCATTCCCAGACAACCCGCACCAATCGGCCAGCATTTCGGCATCTGCAATCCGGATAATGTGACCATTGGCATGTTGCGAAACACCAATTTCAGAAAGTTTCTTAAGCGCGCGAGAGATCGTTTCGCTGGTCATTCCCAACTTGCGGGCCAAGGCAGACTTTTCAATGGTCAGGGGTGTTTCATGCACACCGTCAATCGGCACCGCATCTGCCAGGAAATAGATCCCCAGACGTTGTGCCGCAGACCGGCATTTAAGTTCTTCGGCCTGTCGCAACATCTGACACAACCGTTCTGTCATGGCCGACATCATGGTCAATGCACGGTCGAAATGAGCCGCTAGAAAATCGGCAAAGCCAGCACCATTAATACGAACCGCTGTTGTTGCCTCCAAGGTTCGAACCGAAACCGCATAACAGCCATCGGGCACCAATGCGCATTCCCCGACAAGCTGGCCATTCCCCAGAAGATCAATGACCCCGTCTTTCCCGTCCTGATCCTTGAAAGACAACTCGACATGCCCGTTCACAATCAGATAAAGCGCTGACGCCGGTTCATCTGCCGAAATCATCATTGTATCAGTGTCAAACCTGACCCATTGGCATAGTGATGCCAGTTCAAGGATATCTTCCTGTGGCCAGGTTCGGAAATAGTTCGCAAAGCGAAGAACACCGGAAATGCGTTCGACATCATTCATCACGGCATCGTCCATTGTAGAAAAAAGGGAAGATTGCATTTACTGGAATAACTCTAACATCAGCCGAGATGATCAAGTTTGTTCCAGATCAATTTTTGATCGGAAAACGCTTATCGGCTCGAGAACTGCCTTAGCCCTTCGACATCAAGGATGCTCATCCTTGTATCCCGCGCAATAAATCCATCGTCTTCAAGTTTGCGCAATGCACGTGAGAATGTTTCCGGGGTGACACCGATCCGGTTTGCGATGACATGCTTGGGGACGATTTTCGCATCGTCAGACTGCGAGAGCAAAAACCCGGCAAGGCGCTGCGATGGGCTTCGCTGGCGCAAATCATTGAGTTCCCTGTAGAAAAACCGTTCCCTCTCGATCAATGACTGCATCATCCGACCAATCATCGCCTTGTCATTTCTAAGGCGATTGACCAGTTGCAGCCTGCTGATTGCGATAATCTCGCTGCCGGGATCGCATTCGGCAGAAACCGGATAACTTTGCCCGGAAAGAACCACAGCTTCGGCAAAGGACGCGCCTGCTGACACAAGATGGAAAAGCGTTACACGCCCGTCACCCAAAATTCGAAACAGGCGGACCTGCCCTTTCATGACAATGAAGAATTGTTCGGCGGGCTCCCCCTCGCTAAACAGCAATTCGCGCCCGTTATAAATCACAACGGCCGCACCATTTGTCATCGATACGATTTCATCGCGCGAGAAGGCAGAAAGAACTGCCACCTTCGACATCAGACTGAAATCCGCATCATTCAGGTTACGGCGTGACATGATCGGCTCCAAACTCTGTCCGAGCTGACTGCGATGGTTGAAAACTGCTTCTGCGATGATGTCGACCGCAATTCACATGATCGGCCAAGAGCGAGGACAACTCCCACCACGTGCCAACCGGTGCGAGCATGCCAACTTTCTCATCAGACCGGGAATTAACAGAAGCCGGAATATCAATGCGACAATGCGCCCCATCCCCCGTCAAAAGGGGAACAAAAAGGGCATTTCTGCACCTTGTCATGTTTCGCCAGTTGGCGAGAGACGGTTGGCCATCAATCTGGACATTGTAGATTTCGTCGTGATCAAGATGGTGCGAAAGTATCGCTCGCAACTGCTGCATTACGGGCGACGGGCAGATGTCCTGCTTCTGCCCGTGAGCCACCAGAAAAACTGCCTTTTTATCCTTTTGATTTCCACCAGCCTTTAATCGCTGGGCAATTCGTGCCGCCAACATGCGGTCATATCCAGGCAAATGTCCTGCGAATGGCAGAAGTGCCTCCGCTTCCAACCGGGCATCGGCAACAAGTGCGGACATTTCGGCAACCAACCCCGTACCCGGCGTAAAGAACAGCGGAAAGACAAGCATGTCAGACGCCGAATTCCGCGTCATGACCTTGAGCACATTCCCCACGGATGGTGTTGACCGCAAAAATGAAAGCCGGATGTCGAAATGCGGTAACAAACGTTGCAGATGTGCGGAAAACATCCCGCCGGGCACTGCACCAGTTCGTCGCGTTCCATGCGCGACAATCATCAAAACCGGATCGCAGACGGACATAACCATTCCCCTGTTTCACTCTCTCTGAACGCATTTTGCGGGCTTTTCCCCCAAGCGTATTGACTCCCGTCAAAAGTGGAACGGCTCAAAACCACAATGTTCCTATGGTTATTTGATCATCATCAAGGCTGGCTCGCGTCGAAAGATCAAATCTCCGCAACCGGGAGCGAAGGCTTTCATTTTCCTAATGGAGGGACGCATGAAACTCACAACTCGGCTGAGACGGTCGGCAGCGCCGCTTGCACTTGGTTTCGGCCTTATCTTTGCCTCGGTGGCAATCGCTCAGGAAAAACATCCTGAAAGCGAAAGCACCTATGAACCCAGTCTAGAGTCACTTCCGACCGATGGGACGCAACCTGGCACACATGAAGGTGTGCCGACGATGACGTCCGAGGAATTTAATCAGGGTCGCAAGATTTTCTTTGAACGTTGCGCAGGCTGCCACGGCGTTTTGCGCAATGGTGCGACCGGTCCCGCATTAACGACGGATCGTACTCGTGATCTTGGCTATGACCATCTGCACGACTTCATCACCTATGGCTCTCCGGCCGGGATGCCGAACTGGGGGACTTCGGGTGAACTGAGCGAAGAACAGGTCGATGTCATGGCACGCTATGTCATGCAAGACCCGCCCACGCCACCGGAATGGGGTATGGAAGCCATGAAGGAAAGCTGGAAAGTCGTCGTTCCGGTTGACCAGCGTCCGACCAAGAAGATGAACGATCTTGATATCGAAAACCTGTTCTCGGTCACGCTTCGTGACGCAGGTCAGATCGCCCTGATCGATGGTAATAACTATGAAATCAAATACGTCATTGATACCGGCTACGCTGTCCATATCTCGCGCGTATCGGCATCGGGTCGTTACCTGATGGTGATCGGACGCGATGCAAAGGTCGACATGATCGATCTTTGGATGAAATATCCAAAAATTGTGGCAACGGTTAAGGTGGGTCTGGAAGCCCGTTCGGTTGAAACGTCGAAAATGAAGGGTTGGGAAGACCGCTATGCGATCGCCGGTGCCTACTGGCCGCCTCAATTTACGATCATGGACGGCGAAACGCTTGAGCCACTTAAAATCGTTTCGACCCGCGGCATGACCTATGACGAACAGGAATACCATCCAGAACCGCGCGTCGCCGCCATCGTAGCATCACATTACAATCCGGAATTCGTTGTCAACGTCAAGGAAACCGGCAAAGTTCTTCTTGTAAACTATGAAGACCTTAATGCACTTCAGGTCACGTCTATCAATGCTGAACGCTTCCTCCATGATGGTGGGTTTGACGCGTCAGGTCGTTACTTCATGGTTGCTGCCAACGCACGTAACACCATTGCCGTTATCGATACCAAGGAACGTAAGCTGACCAAACTGGTTGAAGTCGGCACCACCCCGCATCCGGGACGTGGCGCAAACTTCATTCACCCGAAATTTGGTCCGGTTTGGGCCACAAGCCATCTGGGCGATGACAGCATTGCCCTGATCGGTACCGATCCGGAAAAACACCCGGAAAATGCATGGAAAATGGCGGCATCCATTGACGGGCTCGGTGGTGGTTCACTGTTTATCAAAACCCACCCGAATTCGACAAACCTGTGGGTTGATGCGCCGCTGAACTCGGATGCCGAAATTTATCATTCGGTTGGTGTCCTTGACATCAACAACCTTGATGCCGGTGTCGAGACACTCCCGATCGCGAAATGGGCTGATCTGGGCGATGAAGGTGCCCAGCGCGTCGTTCAGGGCGAATATAACAAACAGGGTACTGAAATCTGGTTCTCTGTCTGGAACGGCAAAGCTGAAAAGTCAGCCATTGTGATTGTTGATGACAAAACCCGGAAGCTCAAGAAGGTCATCAAGGATGATCGCCTTGTGACCCCTACGGGCAAGTTCAATGTCTACAATACCCAGCACGACATCTACTGATCTGCTGAACCGGAGGCCGCCTGCGGCCTCCGGTTTTTCCGCATTTGAAAACTTGCCAAAACAGGGGAAAAGCCATGCAGAAACCCGGGCGTATCTATCTTGTCGGAGCCGGACCAGGCGATCCCGAGTTGCTGACCATCAAGGCGGCACGTCTTCTCGACCGTGCGGATGCGGTTATCTATGACCGGCTTGTTTCTGATGAAATACTTGATTTGGCCAACCCGTTTGCAGAACGCGTATATGTCGGAAAATCAACCGGATCTCATAGTCTGAAGCAGTCCGAAATCAATACGCTTCTGGTCCACATGGCCAGAAAACATCGCCATATCGTTCGCCTGAAAGGTGGCGATCCGTATATTTTCGGGCGTGGGGGGGAAGAAGCAGAATGGCTCAGCCTGCATGATGTTCCGTTTGAAATTGTTCCCGGAATTACAGCCGCCGCAGGATGCATGGCGCAACTTAATCTACCGCTGACCCATCGCGGTCTGGCAACCAGTGTACGCTTTGTTACTGGTCATATGCAGGCAGACATCGAACCCCATCATGACTGGCGTTCCCTTGCCGATCCGGACACGACCCTTGCGATTTACATGGGGGTGAAAACCATGCCGGTAATCGCAGGCAAACTGCTTGAACATGGGCTGCCCACCGATACGCCGGTGATGATTATCGAAAATGGTTCCACACCGTATCAACGACATTTTCGCAGCATGCTTGGCAATGTCTGTGACGACCTGAACCGGCTGGATTTTAACCCGCCCTGCATGATTGTCATTGGCCGCGTCATTTCTCTGGCGGATCGGTTATCGCTGCCTGTGGTCGATCTTCTACCTGAAAGCACATTAGACAAGAATGTGACATCTGATCGCCCCGATGGGGATTTACGTTATGTCCATACTGCGTAAATCCCTTGCCATCATGAGTACCGCAATTGCTCTGGCGGCAATCAATCCGGCGCAGGCAGAAAACGGCATATCGGCCAGAAACCCTGATGCGCTTGAACAAATGGTGCGTCAGGATTGCGGCTCCTGCCATGGCCTGACCTTCAAGGGGGGGCTGGGATCACCGCTTTTGCCGGAAAACCTCGCGGCTTATAGCGTCGAAGATTTGGCACAAATTATCCTCGAAGGATTACCCGGAACCGCCATGCCCCCCTGGCGTGCAATCGTGACCCGCGATGAGGCCAAATGGATGGCCCGTTATCTGAAAACAGGAGAATCCGAATGATGCGCACCGCATTTTCGGCCCGAATTTCTTTTGCCCCGTTTCGTGCAACCCGCAACCTGTTCGTTGCCGGGGGCATTTTGCTTTTGGTGGCCTGTGCAAACACCCTGCCCCCGCGTGGGACAGCCGATCTGGCAACTGTCATTGCCCGGGCCACCGGCGAGGTCGCGATCCTTGATACCAGCACCCTCCAGTTTACCGGAATTGTCGACGGTCTGGGTGACCTGTCACATGCCTCGATCGTTTATTCCCGGGACGGCCGGTTTGCTTTCGTCTTTGGTCGCGACGGTGGATTGACCAAGGTCGACATCTTACAGCACAGGATTGTCAACCGGACCCTGCAGGCAGGCAACAGCATCGGCGGCGCCATCAGTCAGGATGGCAGGCTGGTGGCCGTCGCCAATTACGAACCCGGCGGTGTGCGTGTTTTCGATAGTGAAACACTTAATCTGGTCGCAGACATTCCCGCAACCATCGGCGACAGCTCTGATCGTTCGAAAGTCATCGGGCTGGTTGACGCCCCCGATAACCGCTTCGTCTTCAGCCTTTGGGATTCCGGCGAAATCTGGATTGCCGATTTTTCAACCGGCACCACCCCAAAAGTCAGCCACTACAAGGATATCGGCACACAGCCCTACGATGCGCTGATCACATCCGATGGTCGTTATTACATTGCCGGTCTGTTTGGCGAAGACGGCATGGCATTGCTTGATCTTTGGCATCCGGAAAATGGCGTGCGCCGCATCCTTGATCATTACGGCATGGGCGAAGAACGCTTACCCGTTTACAAAATGCCCCACCTGGAAGGCTGGGCGATTGCGGGAAACCGCGCGTTTGTACCGGCCATAGGTCGCCACGAAGTTCTGGTGATTGATACCGAAAGCTGGCAGCAGATCGGACGTATTCCCGTCCATGGACAGCCCGTTTTCGTCATGGCCCATCCCGATAACAGGCATGTCTGGGTCAATTTCTCGGTCCCGGATTACAACACGGTCCAGATAATCGATACAGAAAGTCTGGCAATCGTCGGGGAACTGAAACCCGGCACCGGTGTCCTGCATATGGAATTCAGTCCACGTGGCGATCAGGTCTGGCTGTCCGTTCGTGATAACAACAAGATTGTTGGATATAACCCCTACACGCTCCAGCCGATTGCCGAGCTTCCGCTCCCCAGTCCCAGCGGCATTTTCATGTCGGATCGCGCCGGTCGGATCGGGTTGTAGGAGGCCATCATGAGCACCGAACTCACCCGCCTTCAGACCCGGCTGATCGAACATTTTCAGCGCGGATTTCCGACGACGCCACGGCCGTTTGAAACCATCGCCAACGAACTTGGCAGCAGCGAAGACACCGTAATTTCCGCCATTTCCGATTTGAAGGACAAAGGTTATCTCGACCGGATTGGCGCGACCTATGCGACCGGACGCGCAGGGGCATCAAGCCTAGCGGCGATGGAAGTACCAGATGATCAGCTTGAAAAGATTGCCGCCCAAGTCAGCCACTTTACCGAAATCAATCACAATTACGAACGCGAAGATAAACTCAATCTATGGTTCGTCGTGACCACCGCCGATCAGGCCAGTCTGGACACGACAATCAAGGCAATCGAAGCCAAGACAGGCTTCCCGGTATATCGGATGCCGATGATCGAACATTACCGTCTCGATTTGGGATTTGCGTTGAAATGGAACTGAGCGAGCTTCAACACCGGCTGATCGAAAGACTGCGTGACGGCTTGCCAATCGGCAAACGTCCCTACGCAGATGTTGCCAATGACCTCGGCATGACCGAGGAAACAGTGATCGAAACGCTTGAACAGCTTATCGCCCACAAGGTTATCAACCGCTTTGGCATGATCATCCGTCATCGCGCACTTGGTTATCAGGCCAATGCGATGTGCGTTTTCGATATCGATGATGATGCGGCACCCGACATTGGCAAGGCGATGGCGACACTTCCCTATGTCACCTTGTGTTATCGCCGGGAACGGGTTGCCGGGGTCTGGCCATACAATCTTTATTGCATGATCCATGGTCGTGACCGGCTGACCGTCCGGGCACAAATCCGCCATCTGATTGCGCGTCTGGAACTTCACGATACGCCTCACAGGGTTCTTTTCAGCAAACAATGCTTCACCCAGCGGGCCGGAAAATATGGTGCCCCGATGGCGTCAGCATCCCTATCCGCATCCGGACCTGCATCAACGCAGACGATCCCGTTCCCGATCAAATCAGGGAAGTACCATGAACAAGCTTGAACGCGATCTGATCAATAATCTTCAGGGTGGTTTCCCGATCTGCGCCCACCCGTTTCAGGTTCTGGCTGAACGCCTTGGCTATGACGAGAAAACGATCATTGATGGCGTGAAAAAACTGATCGCAGATGGTTATATCAGTCGGTTCGGGCCGCTTTACAACACCGAAAGACTTGGTGGTGCTATCACCCTTGCCGCGATTGCCGTACCGCCGGATCGCTTTGACGAGGTCGCAGAACAGGTCAACGCGTTTGACGAAGTCGCCCACAATTATGCCCGTGAAGATGCGCTTAATATGTGGTTCGTGATCCTTGCCGAGGATGAAAAAACCCTTCAGCACATCATAACCCGGATCGAGAACGCAACCGGCCTTCCGGTGCTGAGTTTCCCAAAGGAACGGGAATATTTCCTTGAATTGCATCTGGAGGTTCCCGACCAATGATTTCCTTTCTGAACCAACCAGAATTGCCGGAACTTGATGAAATCGATCATGCCCTGATCCGTGCGACGCAAACCGGGTTGCCGTTAACGCCGTCACCCTACGGGGATATCGCGCTGGGTCTTGGTCTTGGCCCGGATGAAGTTGAACAGCGTCTGCAACGGTTGCTTGATGTTGGCGTCATTCGGCGTATCGGTATCATCCCCAACCATTACCGGCTGGGCTATCGCGCCAATGGCATGAGCGTTTGGGACATCGACGATAAAACCGTTGATGCCATGGGCGAGATGATCGGAAAGCTGGATTTCGTATCGCACTGCTATCGCAGGCCACGCCACCTGCCTAATTGGCCTTTCAATCTGTTTGCCATGGTCCACGGGACAACACGCGAAACGGTCGAGGCCAAGGTTCAGGATATCCGCGACCTTTTGGGCGAGAATGTCCGCAACCACCGCATCCTTTACAGCAACCGAATTCTTAAAAAAACCGGCCTGCGTTGGCGCAAAAACGGAGAAAAGAAATGTTGCGGTTAAGCCAGTATATCCGTGCTGCCATCGACATTGCCGAAAATGGTACGGCTCCCGTTGCGACCTCGCGTAAACACGCCCCGCTTTCCAATCGTGGGCCTGTCGTTATCTGGAATCTGATCCGGCGGTGCAATCTGACCTGCAGGCATTGCTATGCCTCCGCCGTTGATAAGGATTTCCCGGGCGAGCTGATGACAAAACAGGTTTTCAGCACCATGGAAAACCTGCGCGATTTCAATGTTCCCGTGTTGATCCTGTCGGGGGGCGAGCCGCTTATGCGGCTCGATATTTTTGATATTTCGGCCTATGCCAAAGAGCTTGGCTTTTATGTCGCACTGTCGAGCAACGGAACCCTGATCGATGATAAAAATATCGATCAGATCGCAGCCGCCAATTATGATTATGTCGGGATCAGTCTGGACGGGCTTGGCGCAACACATGATTATTTCCGCCGTCTTGAAGGCGGGTTTGATCTTGCCCTTCGCGGGGCAAAACTTTGCCGCGATGCCGGTTTGCCGGTTGGCATCCGTTTCACCATGACCCGCGAAAATTATCAGGACCTTCCCGGTCTTCTGGACCTTGTGGAACAGGAAAAGATCGACAAGTTCTATTTCTCGCATCTGAACTATGCCGGTCGTGGAAACCACAACCGCAAGGACCACGCCTTTTACAATATGACCCGCGAAGCACTTTTGATGATGTTTGCCCGTTGCGAGGCCGACGTCAAAGCCGACATCGCGCGTGACTATGTGACGGGCAACAACGATGCCGACGGGGTTTTCCTGAAATTCTGGATTGATGAACATTACCCAGCGGCATCCGGCCAGATCGGGAAAATGCTGCAACGCTGGGGTGGGAACGCATCGGGTGTGAATGTTGCCAATATCGACAATCTGGGCAATGTCCATCCCGATACCATGTGGTGGCAGCACACATTGGGCAATGTCCTGAAACGCCCGTTTTCGGAAATCTGGCAGGATGTCAGCGACCCTTTGATGGCCGGTTTAAAACAACGCCCCCGTCTTGTGCATGGCCGCTGCGGCGAATGCCAATATCGCGATATTTGCGGCGGCAACACGCGAACGCGCGCCTATCAACTAACCGGTGATCCATGGGCCGAGGATCCCGGCTGTTATCTTGATGATGCCGAACTTGGCATTACTGGCGACCATAACCGTCTTGAAACCGTTCCGTTTTCCGCAACCAGACGCCACGGTCAGGTGGAGGTCACATCATGACCACCATCGTCAAGCCTGCCTTGGCGCGGATTTGCCTTGGAACGGTATTGGTATCCGGTTTGATCGGCACCACAAATGCCTTTGGCCAAACCGCCCTTTCATCTGCCCAGATTGCCGATGCCAAGGCGCTCTATGCAATGCATTGCGCTGCCTGTCACAATGGCGACCGGTTGGGTGGGATGGGCCCGGCCCTTTTACCCGAAAGCCTTGAAAAACTGCGCGGCAATGGCATTTCAGATGTCATCCGCGATGGCCGTGCGGCAACGCAGATGCCGGCCTTTGGCGAAACCCTTGCCGCAACGGAAATCACGCTTCTGGCCGACTGGTTGCGCCAACCGACGGACAGGTCACCGGAATGGGGCATGTCCGAAATTGTCCAAAGTCACGATGTTTTCATCAATCCGGCGGAACTGCCCGACAAACCAAAATTCGAAGGTGATCCGTTAAACCTGTTTACAATTGTCGAGGCGGGCGATCATCACGTCACGATCCTTGATGGTGACACGTTCGAACCGCTTGACCGTTTCCCGACCCGCTTTGCCCTGCATGGCGGGGCGAAATATTCCCCGGACGGTCGGTTTGTCTATCTGGCGTCGCGCGATGGCTGGGTTCAGATGTATGACCTTTATTCCCTGCAAACCGTTGCTGAAATCCGGGTCGGCCTGAATACGCGAAATGTGGCGGTATCCGATGATGGCCGCTATGTGATGGCGGGCAACATGCTGCCGCACAATCTGATTCTGCTTGATGCACGGGATCTGACGCCGATACGTGAGTTTGCCGTTGTCGGTGATGATGGCAAATCATCGCGTGTATCGGCGGTCTATACCGCCCCTCCGCGCCAAAGCTTCATCGTTGCCCTGAAAGACCTGCCCGAAGTTTGGGAAATTTCCTATGCCGATGATCCGCGTCCGGTCTATCCCGGCTTTGTTCACAACTACGAAGCCAACATGGTCGAAGCACTGGATGTTCAGAACGGCCCATTTCCGGTAAGGCGTATTCGCCTTGATGATGGTCTGGATGATTTCTTTTTCGATCAGGATTATCGCCATCTGATCGGGGCGGCGCGCAATGGCCGCGATGGACAGGTAATCAATCTGAATGTCGGCCGAAAGGTTGCAGATATCGCGCTGGAAGGCATGCCCCATCTTGGTTCGGGCATCACCTTTGACTATCAGGGCCATTCGGTGCTAGCGACACCGCACCTGAAAGATTCCAAGATCAGTGTGATCGACATGGAAAACTGGAAAACCATAAAAACCATCGAAACGATGGGCCCCGGATTTTTCACCCGCAGCCACGACAACACGCCTTATGCCTGGGTCGATGTATTCTTTGGTCCGGACAAGGATGTGGTCCATATCATCGATAAACGCACACTCGAAATTGTCAAAACGCTCCGCCCCGAACCCGGCAAGGTCGCGGCCCATGTCGAATTTGACCGCAGCGGCAAACACGCGCTGCTCTCAATCTGGGACGATGACGGCGCAATCATCGTTTACGATGCCCAAACATTCGAGGAAATCAAACGCATCCCGATGAAAAAGCCGGTTGGGAAATATAACGTGTTCAACAAAATCACTTATTCCGCCGGCACCAGCCATTAAAACCGGTTCAGACGGCTTAGCGGTTCATTAAAATCATGGCCGCTTCTGCGGCCAGAACGCCTGCGAAAATCACGATCAGAAACGCGATGAACAATCCCCGCCATCCGCCCGCAGACGGACCAAGCCCAAGATAATATCGCAAAATCAGCCACGCCTTGAGGCTCCCGACCATCATGATCGTCATGGCGGGCACAATGCCAAGCATCGCACCTATGCGATCATCACCGATCAGGGCAAGAACCATCGACATGACAGTCGTGCCACTGGCCAGTAACCAGACAAAAATCGCCGTGCGCGATGAAAGCCCATGCCCGTCGCTTGGCATCGTGGGCGAGGCTGAAATATCATCGCTTTCGGCAGCGACTGGAAGATGTCGGTCCATGGTTTCCTCACCGCAAAAGATAGATCACGGGAAACACCAATACCCAGACCATATCGATCATGTGCCAGAATGCCGTTCCGGTTTCGATATTTGTCAGGTTCGGCCATATGGCAACAACGCCCAACACCCCAAGCCCCATCACTACATGCAGGGCGTGGAAGCCGGTGATCAGGTAATAAAGCGTGAAAAACGTGCTGGTTTCCAAACCGATCCCGGCATCGATTTTGGTGCCATATTCAATCAGCTTCACGATCAGGAAAACGATGCCCAAAGCTGCCGTCCCCACCAGCCAGACCCGGCATTGCAAAACTGCATCCTTTTTGATGGCGCGCACGGCAAAAACAGCAAAAAGGCCGCTTGTCAGAAGAACAAGCGTATTGATCCCGCCCATGACTCGGTCAAGGTGAAGCTGATCATTGGCAAAGCCCGCCGGATCACCAATTCTTGCCGCCGAAAATGTCAACAGGAACGCCCCAAAGACAACCAGTTCCGACAGGATCAGAACCCACATCAACGGATGCCCTGGCAAGGCTTCAAGGCCACCCCAAGCATCCGAAGCAGATTGCCGGTCATGATCCATCAGACCGGAACCGTCATGCTGCGCAATCGTGTCCTGATCGAGTCCCATCTGACACCCCGTTTTCAACGTACAAGTTGGCGGTAAATGCGTGGCAATGCCGCAGGAAGATTTTCCAGTTTGCTGACAATCGCATGTCCGCCTGCACCAAATATGTAGGGGAAGTAATCCTGCGCCTTGCGGTCCACCGTTACCCCGAAAAGCCCGATACCAGCCTTTCGGCATTCGCGCACCGCACGGCGGCTGTCCTCGATCCCGTAACGGCCTTCGTAATGGTCGATATCATTTGGTTTTCCATCCGTAATCACCAGCATCAACCGGTGCTGATGCGGACGATCCCCCAGCAATTTTCCGATATGACGGATTGCTGGTCCCAACCGGGTGTAATAACCGGGCCGAAGCTTCTGTATCCTTTCCTGGGTACGGGGTGACCAATCCTCGTCGAAATTCTTGATCGCATTGATCCGCACCCAGTCGCGGCGACGGGATGTAAAGCTGAAGACACCAAATTCGTCCCCGCAGGCGTCCAGCCCACCGGCCAGCACCGAAAGCGCCTGCTTTTCGACATCAAGAACCCGGTGATCCTGTATCCAGGCATCCGTCGACAGGGACACATCAATCAGCACCGCAACCGACAGGTCGCGTGCCCGCCGGACGGTGTTCAGATAAAGCCTGTCACTAAGTTCGCCGCTGCCTTTCTGGTCACACCGAGCACGCACCAATGCCTCAAGGTCAAGCTCGCTTCCGTCGCATTGCGCGCTTAGCGTTTCATGGTGTGGCCGAAATGCTTCGAACTGGCGGCGAACCTGACGGATTTGCCGCCGTTCGGTTTCACCCGGATGCCAGACATCACAGTCACTGACGGTTTCATCCCCGGACTGCATGACGATTTTGCAGAAATCCGGGTGATACGATTGCTGCCGATAATCCCATTCCGGGTAGGTCCATTCACCAATCACACGCCCTTCATCGGCTTCGCGGGGCGGCAGGTCCAGATCGAAACGCAATTTGGTTGCCGCTTTGCGTTTGCAGTCGGAAATTTCCATTTCGTCGAGTTCGTCGGCCGCTTTTTTCGCGTCCTGCTCGTCCTCGTCATCCATCGGCCGATTGACATTGACCATCTCGGCAATCGAAAGGATTTTTTCAAACCGGTTTAACGCCAGCGGATCATTCCGTCCCGCCTGATCATTCTTGCGCCGGCGGGCTCGCTTTTTGCGTTCCTGACTGCCGTCTGATGAATTTCCATCCTCGTCCATGTCGGTATCGGCAACACGACCGGCCGTGCCCGAACAATTGGCTTCGCCCCAAAGCGGAACGGGAAGGAACGGCGCATAACGATGCGGTTGCATACCCGCAACATCAATCATGCCCACAATATCGCCATTTGCCTCAACGGCGTTAACAACAGGCCACAGAACGTTTGCGTCCTGTTGATCCGCAGCCCCAAGAATCTTCAGAACACATTCTTCGATCTGCTGTTCGCATCGGGGCAAGGGACGAACCGGTCGCAACGCCAGAAACGCATCATACAGGCGTTGCCGCAAACCGATGATGCCGGGGAACTGGCGACACACATCCTGATCGGTTTGTCGTGCCCGGGAAAGCCGCATGATGTCGGCCAATAACGGGCTTTGCGCAATGTCCGCCGAAATGGTTTGCGGCTCCGAAACCGCGAACCATGCCATCAGCCAGATATAAAAATCACGGTTAAGGTCACGCGACGGAAACAGCGAAATGGACGCGGGCAGCTTTACCGATGCCTCGTTCATTTCGGCCATCGTGATCTGTTCATCCACCAGACCAATCCGCTGCCGCCAGCGTAACCGATGCCCCGAAACCCGTTTATCGATCTGGGCAAATTCCCGCGCCGGATCGCCACCAAGGGTGCGAAAGATCACCGGCAAATGGCTCCGCAATTCGGCAAACGTGATCGCGTGCTCAGCATGATCGCGATAGCTTTCCTGATTGCGCGATGCGATCCGGTGCCAAATCATGCCGACCTGTTCTTCGAATTCCAGAAAATCGAAACTCATCATCGCCTCCCGGCTGTCAGCCCCGGATAATCCCGATGGCCTCGCGAAGGCCCGCCTTGATATCCGCATCATCCGACAGAGGTTCGATGATGGCGGCATTGATGGCGTCATCAAACGTCACATTGGCCATCAAAAGTGTCGCGCAATAAACCAGCAACCGGGTTGAAACCGCTTCTTCAAGATCAATACCGGTAAGCTTGCGAATATTGCCAGCGATACGCACCAGAAGGGCTGCGCGTTCAACATCGATCCCGGTTTCACGCATGATCACCGCTTTTTCGGTTTCCGCATCCGGGAAGTCGAACTCGACCGCCAGAAAACGTTGCCGGGTTGATGGTTTCAGTTGCTTCAAAAGGTTCTGGTAACCGGGGTTATAGGACACCACCAGCATGAAATTGGCCGGCGCTTCCAGAAGCTCGCCCGTCCGGTCCAGCGGCAAAAGACGCCGATCATCGGTCAATGGGTGCAGGACCACCGTCACGTCCTTGCGCGCCTCGACTACCTCGTCGAGATAGCAGATCCCACCGTGGCGGACCGCGCGCGTTAACGGACCATCCACCCAAACGGTTTCCCCGCCCTTGATCAGATAGCGACCCGTCAGATCCGCAGCCGTCAGATCGTCATGGCAGGAAACAGTATAAAGCGGAACACCAAGCTTTGCCGCCATATGCGACACAAAACGCGTTTTCCCGCAACCGGTCGGTCCCTTTAACAACAAGGGCAGATGCTGCTGCCAGGCTGTTTCAAACAGCTGCTGTTCGTTGCCGGTAGACTGATAATAAGGAACGTCTTGCTGGGCGAGTACGTCTTTAAGAGCGGTCTGCATTTGAATGCTCCTTGGAAAATGGAGAGGCCGAAAATGACAACGACCGGTCGCGGGAACCAACCGGTCGTTGTCCGCCATGTGTCGTCATGGAAGAGAGCATGAAATCGAACACACAGACTTGATTGCCGTCATTCGGCAGGCTGACGTGCCCCGGCTGTTACGCGTGCATCACGCGGTGCCACCACCAGTGACCAGATAATCATGGTGACACCGATCAGCACGACAACACCCGATCCCAAGCGCATCCAGTAGAACAGGGCAACCTGGTCCTGGACTTCCATGTAATTCATTCCCAGAACACGTTGCAGATGGGTCTGAACGACACCCGCAAATGTCAGGGTAAAGGTCATGAAGGCCATCGCACTGGTCGTGATCCAGAAGCCCCACATATTGAGCTGCTGATTATAAGGTTCACGCCCGCGAAGATAAGGCAGCGCATAGGTGAAGATTGCCAGATTAAGCATCACATAGGCCCCGTAGAAAGCCAGATGACCATGTGCTGCCGTTACCTGTGTGCCGTGCGTATAGTAGTTGATCGACGACAGGGTATGCATGAAGCCCCATACACCCGCGCCAAAGAACGCCATGACCGAACAACCCAGCGACCAAAGCAAAGCCGCCTTGTTCGGATGATCGCGACCGCCTTTCCACACCATGTAGAAACAGAAAACCACCATGGCAAAGAAAGGAACGACTTCCAGCGTCGAAAACACGTTACCGATCCACTGCCAGTAACCCGGCGTACCGATCCAGTAATAATGGTGCCCCGTGCCGAGAATACCGGTGAACAGAGTAAGTGACACCATGACGTAAAGCCATTTTTCAACAACTTCGCGGTCGACACCCGTCATCTTGATCATCAGGAACGCCAGGATCGACGCCATGATCAGTTCCCATACGCCTTCGACCCAAAGATGCACGACATACCACCAGTACATCTTGTCAACCGCCAGGTTGGACGGGTTATAGAAGGCAAACAGGAACAGCAAAGCCACGAACCAGAGTGCCACCATCAGCACGTTTGATACGGCGGTTTTCCGGCCCTTAAGCAGTGTCAGCGTCGTGTTGTAAAGGAACATCAGCGCCACCACGACGATACCGACCTTGATCGGCAATGGCTGTTCAAGGAACTCGCGTCCTTCGTGATAGCCAAGGATGTATCCGACAACTGCGGCAGCGGTTGCCGCCATGAACAGCCAGAACTGGATAATCGCCATTTTCGGGCTGTGAAGTTCGGTTTCGCATTCTTCAGGCAGCAAATAGTAAGCCGCCCCGAAATAGCCCATCAACAACCAGACAATCAGGGCGTTGGTATGGATCATGCGAATGACGTTGAACGGCAGCAGTTCGGACAAGACGTTTGGAAAAACATAGACAGTGCCCGCCACCACGCCGAACAGAATCTGGGCTGCGAACAATGTCAGCGCGCCGTATATGTAATACAGCGCAACCTTTTGCGATTGATATTTCATTGTAGCCTCGTTTCCATCAGCACCGGATTATCCCGCCTCGTTTGGCGGCCAGTTCTGGGTGTCGATTTCACTGGTCCATTTCAGAAAGTCGACAAGCTCGTCGAGCTCCTGATCTGTAAGGTTGAATTGCGGCATCTGGCGGCGGCCTTCGATGCCTGTAGGTTGTGCGGCCATCCATGCCTTAAGCATATCGCGCGCACCTTCCGGATCATCTTGACCGCCATACCGCACCCAGACATTGCCAAGTTCAGGTGCGAAATAGGCACCCTCGCCCAAAAGTGTATGGCAGTTGATGCATGAATTGCGTTCCCAGACATGCTTGCCCGCGACAACCGATGGCGTCAGCTGGTCCTGATTGCTGGACTCGTTGACGATATAGTTATGGCTGTGCAAGGTCAGTCCGACGAAGATGACCAGAAAGAAGATCGTTCCGCCGTAGAAGATGTTTCGGGCGGCAGATTTTGTCAGTCGTTCCGACATGTGAACGGATCCTCACTCCGATTGGCAGTTCAATGCCGCTCTGTCCCCAAAACGGCGTCATGCAATCATTTCCCGACTGGACGTTTCCCACCTTGACTACCGTCAAACGAAAAAAGCCCCGCACAATGGCGGGGCAGGTGAGGTCGGAAATGCACGGCAGGAAGGATCAGGCAAACTGCGTCAAGCTATTCAAAACGCGGAAACAGTATTTCATTCTCAAGATGGATATGTGCCACCAGATCTTCGACCAGCTTGGCCGTACCGGAATAAAGCGCCCGCCATGAACCACAGACACCATCGGGCAACGCGAAATTGTTGGTCAGCTTTTGCAGTTTATGGATGGCTTCAGCATGCTCGTCATGTTCTTCGCGCATGCAATGGATCGGCATGATCAGGGGAATTGTGCTGGCACTGTTGCGTTGCATTTCGCGCATCGCCGGGAACAGAACCATTTCCTCTTTCGCCATATGGGAATCAAGCTTCTCCGTCATTTCAAACAGCGCGTCGGCCAATCCCGTCGGGGCTTCCGGATGATCTCCGTGAACCGCCTCGACCTTGCGGGCAAGCAGGATAAGCTCGGCCAGTTCATCACGATGGGTCTGATGATACCGATCCAGAATAAAATCGATGAACGCATCGATATCATTTGGATCCGGCAAGGTCAGTGGCCCCTTGGGCAAATCGCACAATTCACGAGCTATCAGACCGGCATCCAGTCCTTTCGCACCGGCGACCTCGTCCAGCGACTTGTTGCTTGAACAGCAAAATCCGATTTTATGACGTCGTAAAACCAAGGTTGCCCCCGGAAAGCTTGCGACCAGATCGCCTATCTTGCGATGGATCAGATTTGCTGAATTGGCAGCTTCCTGATCATGGGTGAAATCGGATTGCATGCTGGCGGACCTCCATCCCCGGATATTGATCCAACCAAGTTTAGGCACCTTCCCAAAAGTCACGTTGACGATGGTCAAGTAGCCCCGCGTGGAATTTTGCAATCCCCCCTGCCCAATACTCTCTTTCAAAAGCAGAACCTTTCCACCTTATCAAGAACCGTAAGAATTCAAATCTTTCAGTGATTTGACGGACATCAACACCTTAAACCCCAAACAGGACAATACTTCCGGCACCAATTCGGTCCGGAGTCCGCCGTGTCAATCAAACGCCCGTCATTCACACCCTTTCTGCTGATGAACCCCATCGTTCGGAATGTTCCGGCATTCGCGCTTGAACGCCTGTGCCAGCACGCCATGGCAACCATGTATCGCCGACACAAACCCGTTTTTGAACGGGTCACCGAACGCGAAACATTTGCCCTGCTCATATGTCCGACGGATCTTGATCTCGACCTTTTCCTTGCCCTTGATCCAGAGGCCCCCGTCCTGCGCCCGGCCCATGAGGGGGATGACAATATCATCGCGGCACGGATCATCGGCTCCCTTCCGGCCCTTCTGGAACTGCTCGAAGGAAAATCCGACGGGGACGCGCTGTTTTTCTCGCGCGTATTACGAATAGAGGGCCGGACCGACCTTGTCGTTGCCCTTCGCAATGCCCTGGACGGCGAAGAAATAGACCTACGTTCAGCCGTCATTGAAAGCTTCGGTGCATTGGGCCCGGCGGCACGTCTGGCACTGCGCGCCGCCGAAGCGGCATATCGCCAGATGCAATCGGACATGGACCGGGTTGCCGATACCCTGATTTCCCCGATTGAAAAACGTCTAGGCGGACTTGACCGGCGTCTTGGCGAACATGCGGAAAGCATTTCAGGGCTTCAGAAATCAGTAAAACGTCGCACGCCCCGCACCGCTCAGACCGCGCTGGCGGGTGATGATTTCGCCCTGCCCGATCCTTCATAACCGACAAACACATACAGGGATTTCATGGAACTAGTTTGCCCGGCAGGAACACCCGCCAGTTTGCGCGCCGCCGTCGAGGCCGGTGCGGATGTTGTATATTGCGGTTTCCGCGATGCGACCAATGCCCGCAACTTTCCGGGACTGAATTTTTCCCGACCCGAACTGGCCGAGGCCGTTACATTTGCACATAAACATGGCGTGCATGTCTATCTGGCCTGCAACACCTATCCACAGGCTGGTTCCGAAGACATCTGGCACAAGGCTGTCGATGATGCGGTTGCAATTGGTGTTGATGCAGTCATTCTGGCTGATATCGGATTGCTGCGATATGCGCGCGATAAACATCCCGATGCGCGCCTGCATCTGTCGGTACAGGCATCGGCCTCGAACGAGGAAGCCATCCGTTTTTACCACCGCGAATTTGGCGTACGTCGTGTGGTTCTGCCGCGTGTCCTGTCGCTCGAAGAAATCCGGATGTTAAACCGGCGCATTTCGGTGGAAACCGAAGTTTTCGCCTTTGGCGGCATGTGTGTCATGGCCGAAGGCCGTTGTTCGCTATCTTCCTATGCCACGGGGGAAAGCCCCAACATGAACGGCGTTTGTTCACCAGCAGCCCACGTCCATTACGAGGAACGCGGCGACAGTACCGTTTCCCGCCTTGGCAATTTTACAATCAATGTTTACGGCAATGATGAAAAGGTCGGATATCCCACCCTGTGCAAGGGCCGGTTCCGCGCCATGGACAAGGCCGGTTACCTGTTTGAAGAACCCACCAGTCTTGACGTTACCGCAATCCTGCCCGAACTCGCCGATGCCGGTGTAACGGCCCTTAAGATCGAAGGGCGACAGCGCGGTAAGGCCTATATCTCGCAGGTGGTCGGCGCGTTCCGCGCATCCCTTGACCGTATTGCAAATGGGCAGACCGGCGCACGTGGCAATCTTGCCGCCCTTAGCGAAGGTCAGGCAGATACAACAGGTGCCTATCGGAGAAGCTGGCAATGACGAAATCAAGACTGGTCATGGGGCCCATTCTTTTTCACTGGGATGAAAACCGCAAACGGGATTTCTATGCCCGCATTGCCGATGAAATCGATGTTGATACAGTCCATGTTGGTGAAGTCGTCTGTGCCAAACGCATGCCGTTCTTTGACAAACATCTGCCCGACATCATCGAACGGCTTCAGACTGCCGGAAAGGAAGTCGTCTTCTCGACACTGGCCCTCGTGATGAATGAACGCGAGATCGCCCAGCTGCGTGAAATTGCCGAAATGCCGGACCTTCTGATCGAAGCCAACGACATATCTTCCATCGGCCTGCTTTCCGGCCGCCCGCATGTCGTCGGGCCGTATATCAACACATATAACGAAAGCACCCTGGACTATCTGATTTCCAAAGGTGCACACCGCGCATCGCTTCCCTGGGAATTGCCGATGTCATCGATTGAAGCCCTTTGCAGCGCGCGTAAAACGGCCGAGATCGAAGTCCAGATATTCGGTCGTGTCCCGCTTGCCATATCAGCCCGGTGTTATTCCGCACGCGCACATGGCTTGCACAAGGATGGCTGCCGATATGTCTGTGGCGAGGCCCTTGATGGTATGGATGTCGAAACGCTGGATCACACACCGTTTCTTGCCGTTAATGGTCTGCAAACCCTGTCCAGTCACTATCTGGAATTATCAACCGCTATTGATGATCTGAAAGATGCCGGTGTTAACGCCTTCCGGATTTCACCGCACACTCTTGATATGGTGCGCGTTGCCAATCTCTACCGTCGTCTGATCGATGGCGAAACCTCGTCTGACGAGGTCAGGCAATCATTGCAGGAAATGCAAAACGATCTGGCCTTCGCGGATGGCTTCCTGCACAGCCTTCCGGGTGCGGACCTCCGGGAAACGCTTGGTTCCCGGGCAGAATAGCTTTCCCCACCGCGCAAATATCCCGGTCGGGAATACAGATATGAAAAGGGCCACAGCCTGATGAACTGTGGCCCTTCGATACATTGTGCAGGGGAGTAAACAGCTCAATGTATTGACGATGGCTGGAGTATACTTGATTTGCTTTGATACTCCTTGACGGTCGTCAATCAGGGCTGCCTTCAGCGGATACGACACCGTTCTGATAGAACGACATCGTGCCATATTGCTCATCCTCGCGTCGGTAAGATCGGGTTGCGCTGGACAACTCCCATCATGATCGGGTTCAAGCCCTGTCGCCGATATCCCAGAACACACCGGCCATCATTTGCAGAGCCTGTCGGCTGAGGCTTTGCAGGATATGTTCATTGGGCGCATGCTGAGAGCATGACGCATAGGAGTGCGGCACCCAGACGGTCGATAAATCAAGGATATAGGCAAATGTATCATTGGGCAGCGACCCGCCAAGATTGGGCAGGATTGCCGGTTTGGTTCCGGTGGTCTTGATGATTGAATCGCGTACACGCTTGACCCATGGATGGGACGGGTCAAGCCGGGTTGCGCGGAAGAATCCCTTAGCCGAGGGAACGATCTCAACATCGGTTCGAGGTGACGGCGTAAAGCCGGCAGAATGTCATCCGCATCCGTTCCGACCACATAACGCAACTGGCAATGTGCAATGGCTTCAGGCGCGATGGCATTGACCGGTTTTTCCGGGTTTCCGGCCTTTGACGGAATACCGGTTGGCGCCATCCACTGTTCTCTGCCATCGATCCGCTGGACCATCGAACGTACAGAAGCAGAAATTGCCCCGCTTGTTGTAGAAGCTGCCCAATCTATTGTGCCATCAAGATAAACGGGGCTGACCATGCGCAACCAAATCATGAACGCCTCGTGATTTTTTTTCATGGCCGACTGATCATTTAAATCCCATTCATTTCGGGCACTTGACCTCTATCAAGCAAGGTCTTCCCGACATGGAATAAAGAAGCATTATGAAAAATATGCTTCGTATATTCCTGTCATTCTGGATTGCATTTTCCCTGATCGGGACAAATGCCGGTCAAACTTTTGCACAGATGGCGAAGTATTCGATCAGCAGCGACATTATTGAAATCACGATATGTGCTGCCGGTCAGCAACCAGAAACGATCTTGATCGACCAGAATGGCAATCAGGTCCCCGCACCGGACAAATGCGATTGCCCCGCCTGCCCGAATTGCATCAACAGCACGTTTTTCAGCCTTCCCGATGCGATACGCACCATCGGGCATGAGCGCGCAATCATCCTGACCAACATCCCGCAATCATTCGACGTTGCAGACGCCACGATCCGGGCGCCTGCGTCGGCACGCGCGCCCCCGCACAAGGTTTGACATCATGAAAACGCCATCTGTTCCAGTGTCTTTTCTGTCAGCTCGGCACTTCTTGCAAATCCGGTACACCCTGTCTCGCATGTTGCTTCTTGCAATGGGCATCCTGTTTCCGGTTCTGTTCGCGCCATCTGACGCACACGCCCAGAACAACCCGGTTCTGGCACAATTCATTGACAAGGTTCCCGCCGCATCGCTGGTTGATGGGGCAGATGGCTATGGTCCGATTGATGCACACAATCCGGTCGCCCCGATACTTAAGAATGGCACCAGGATCGGCTGGGCCTTTATCACATCCGATTTTGTCGGCACCACCGGCTATTCCGGGAAACCGATCCATGTGATGGCTGCGGTTGATGACGATGCCAAGGTCATCGGCGTCAAACTGGTCAAACATTCAGAACCGATTGTCCTGATCGGTATTCCCGAAGCGCGTATCGCCGCCCTGACCGAGGGGTATATCGGTTTTGATCTGGTCCAGGCTGCCAAGGGCGCGGACCATGAGCTGAACATTATTTCCGGTGCCACCGTGACCATTATGGTTATTGATGACTCGATCCTCAGATCGGGTATCAAGGTAGCGCGGGCCCTTGGCCTTGGCGGGTTGAGCACCCCGACGGCAACAACCGGACCGCAGTTCAAGATTAATCCGGACGCTTCGGCCCCGGCCGACTGGCAGACAATGGTCGGGGACGGAACGTTGCGGCGCATGTCGCTTGATGTCGGGCAGGTCAATGATGCCTTTGCCGCCATGGATGACCCGCGGGCTACCGAACGCCCGATCACAGCCAGCCCTGCAGAAACCTTCATCGACATGTATGCGACCCTTGTCAGCATTCCGGCAATTGGCAGGGCAACACTTGGTGAGCGCGGCTACAACAACCTCAAATCATGGCTCAAGGAAGGTGAAGAAGCCATTCTTGTCGCCGGACGGGGGCAATATTCCTTCAAGGGATCGGGCTATGTCCGTGGCGGGTTGTTCGACCGCATTCAGTTGATCCAGGGCGACATGTCCGTGCGTTTCCGCGACCGGAACCACCGGCGCGTTGGCGATATCATGGTCGGCGGAGCCCCGGAACTGACAGAAATGGATCTGTTCAAGATTCCGGCGTCGAACGATTTCGATCCGACACAGCCATGGCGTCTGGAACTTCTGGTCCATCGCGATATCGGTGCAGTTGAACGTCTTTACACCACGTTTGATATGGGCTGGCAACCGCCTGCAACATACCTGAAAAAGGTGGTGAAACCGGAACAGAAGGCCGCCTCTCAAGCCCCGTCAACACTTGAAACGGATGAACAGGCGGCAAAAACCGCACTGTGGCAACGCATCTGGCACGACAAAACGATCGAGATCGTGGTGCTGAGCATCATGCTCTTTACCCTGACGCTCGCATTCTTCTTCCAGAATATCCTGACACGTTCGGCAAAATTCACCTTCTGGTTCCGTATATCATTCCTGACCGTGACACTGGTGTTCCTGGGCTGGTACGCCAATGCTCAGCTTTCAGTCGTGAACCTGATGGCGCTGACCAATTCACTCGTGACCGGATTTACATGGGAAGCTTTCCTGCTTGATCCGCTGACCTTTATCTTGTGGTTCTCGGTCGCAGCCGCCCTGATCTTCTGGGGTCGCGGGGCATATTGCGGCTGGCTTTGCCCATTCGGCGCCCTGCAGGAATTGACCAACCGAATTGCAAAGCTTTTCCACGTTCCGCAATGGACTTTGCCCTGGGGGCTGCATGAACGGCTGTGGGCGGTGAAATACATCATCTTCCTTGGTCTTTTCGGCACCATGCTGGCCAGCATTGACCAAGCCGAAAAACTGGCCGAGGTCGAACCTTTCAAGACCGCCATCATCCTTAAATTCGACCGGGCTTGGCCGTTTGTTCTCTATGCCCTTGTCCTTCTTGGCGCCGGACTTTTCATCGAACGATTCTATTGCCGGTATCTGTGCCCGCTGGGCGCAGCTTTGGCGATCCCGGCGCGTATCCGCATGTTTGATTGGCTCAAACGCTACAAGGAATGCGGGAGCCCGTGCCAGACCTGTGCGCATGAATGCATGGTCCAAGCCATCCACCCAACAGGAGAAATCAACCCGAACGAGTGTCACAACTGTCTTCACTGCCAAGTGCTGTATCAAAGCAAAAAAATCTGTCCGGTCGTGATTAAGAAGCTCAAGCGGCAGGAAAGCCTTTTGGCAAGCATGGAAGGCGCACAAAAAGCGCTGAACCGGACCCAGACAACAAAGCACAATCCCAAGGAGAAATCGTGATGTCTGACAATACCGAAAAAACCGGTGTTACCCGTCGTGGTCTGCTGACTGCAGCAGCTGGTGGCGCTGCCTTTGCCGGTACTGCTGGCGCTGCACGCCTGGCCATGGTTGGCGGGGTGACGGGTGCCGCAACCGCACTTTCTGCTGGAAGTGCGCAGGCCTCCACCGCTGCCGGGGCAAGCCTCGCCCCCGGACAGCTTGACGAGTATTACGGCTTCTGGTCATCGGGCCAGACAGGTGAAATGCGCATTCTGGGCATCCCGTCCATGCGCGAACTGATGCGCGTTCCTGTCTTTAACCGCTGTTCGGCAACCGGTTGGGGGCAAACCAATGAAAGCCTGAATGTCCTGACCGAAAACATGTTGCCCAAAACCAGGGATTATCTGGCCGCAAACGGCAAGAAAGTCCATGATAACGGCGATCTTCACCACGTGCATATGTCCTTTACCGAAGGAAAATATGACGGGCGGTACCTGTTCATGAATGACAAGGCAAACACACGTGTAGCACGTGTCCGTTGCGACGTCATGAAAACCGACAAAATCCTTGAAATCCCGAACGCCAAGGCCATTCATGGCCTCCGCCCGCAAAAATGGCCGCGCACCAACTATGTCTTTGCCAATGGCGAGGACGAAACCCCGATGGTCAATGACGGCAAGGTACTGAATGATCCATCACAATATGTGAACTTCTATACAGCAATCAATGCGGATGAAATGCAGGTTGCCTGGCAGGTCATGGTATCGGGCAACCTGGATAACACCGATGCCGACTATGAAGGGAAATACGCGTTTTCCACCAGCTACAACTCGGAAATGGGCATGAACCTTGCGGAAATGACCGCATCCGAGCTTGATCACGTCGTCGTCTTTAACCTCAAGGAGATCGAAAAAGGTATCGCCGCCGGCGACTACATCGAGCTCAATGGCGTCAAAGTCATCGACGGTCGTAAGGGCAAGAACAAAAACTATACCCGTTACATCCCAATCCCCAACAGCCCGCATGGCTGTAACATGGCACCAGACAGGAAACACCTGTGTATCGCAGGCAAGCTGTCCCCGACGGTGTCGGTGATCGATGTCACCAAGCTTGATGCCGTGTTCTATGACGGTGCGGAACCCCGCTCTGCGGTTGTTGCCGAACCGGAACTTGGCCTTGGTCCGCTTCATACCGCATTTGACGGCAAGGGCAATGCGCTGACCACCCTGTTCCTTGACAGCCAGGTGGTCAAATGGAACATCGAAAAAGCCGTACGTGCCTATGCTGGCGAGCAGGTCGACCCAATCATCAAGAAGGTCGATGTGCATTATCAGCCAGGTCACAACTCCACCTCGATGGGTGAAACCCTGGAAGCAGACGGGAAATGGTTCATTTCGATGAACAAGTTCTCGAAGGACCGGTTCCTGAATGTCGGTCCGCTGAAACCGGAAAACGAACAGCTTTTCTCGATGCAGGGTGACGACCTTGTTCTGGTTCATGACGGCCCGACCTTCGCCGAACCCCATGATTCGATCATTGTGCACCGTTCTGTGGTCAATCCGGTCAGTGTATGGAACCGTCAGGACCCGATGTGGGCAAAAACCCGCGAACAGGCCGAGGCCGATGGCGTCAATATCGACGAATGGGCCGAAACGGTTATCCGCGATGGCAACAAGGTGCGTGTCTACATGACCAGTAGCGCTCCGACCTTCAGCCTTGAATCCTTTACCGTCAAGGAAGGGGATGAGGTCACGGTAATCGTGACCAACATGGATGACATCGACGATCTGACTCACGGTTTCACCATGGGTGATCACGGTGTGGCCTTTGAAATCGCGCCACAAGCCACGGCATCGGCAACCTTTGTTGCGTCCAAACCCGGTGTCTACTGGTATTACTGCCAGTGGTTCTGCCATGCCCTGCACATGGAAATGCGCGGGCGCATGTTTGTCGAACCGCGGAGCTGATGATCATGATGCGCTCCGTCCTGATGATTCTGGCCCTGGTTGTTTTGCCGCTGCAGGTTTTTGCTGCAACGCAATCCGTGCCGTCAACAGACGGCGCGCTCGCCGCAGCCATCGCCGGGGCGGCCCCCGGCGATGTGCTTTTTCTTAATCCCGGCTACCATCAGGGGCCGGTTGAACTGAACAAACCAATTACGATTGATGGCCGAAACCAGGCAACAATCATCGGCAAAGGGGCCGGAAGCGTCATCACCATAACCGGCTCGGACATTACCATTCGCAACCTTGAAATCACCGGGTCGGGGTCATCACACGAAACCATTGATTCCGGTATTCAGTTGCACCGCACCGCCGCACGCATCCTGATCGAGGGAAACACACTCCTCGGCAACCTGTATGGTGTTGATATTCACGGTGCCACGGATGCCACGGTTCGCAACAATATCATCGTCGGGCGGCGTGATCACAGAATCAACTCCCGGGGCAATGGTATTTATGTCTGGAACGCGCCCGGCACGCTGGTCGAAAAAAACGATATCCAGTATGGCCGTGACGGTATTTTCGTAAACACATCCAAACGCGGAATTTTCCGCAATAACCTGATGCACGATCTGCGATTTGCCGTGCATTACATGTATACCCATGCCTCAGAAATCTCGGGGAATGTATCGGTAGGCAATCATCTTGGTTTTGCCCTGATGTATTCCAACCGCATTATCGTGCGCGACAATCTTTCACTCGCCGACCGCGATCAGGGATTGATGCTGAATTACACCAACAAATCCGATTTGGTCGGGAATATGGTGCGTGGAACCGGCGGGAAATGCCTGTTTATCTATAACGCGCATCACAACCTGATCGGCGACAACCGGCTTGAAGGCTGTGGTATCGGCATTCATTTCACTGCCGGTTCGGAAAGCAATGCCATGACTGGCAATGCCTTCATCGCCAACCAGACCCAGGTCAAGTATGTCGGTACCCGCGATGTGGAATGGAGCTTCGATGGCCGGGGCAATTTCTGGTCGGATCATCCGGCATTCGATCTTGATGGCAATGGCATCGCCGATAGCCGGTTCCGCCCCAATGACCTTATGGACCATATCCTTTGGTCGCAACCGGCTGCCGTAATGCTGTTGGGTTCACCGGCGGTTCAATTGATCCGCTGGAGTCAGGCGCACTTCCCGGCCACCCTCCCCGGCGGTGTTATCGATAGCTTCCCGCTGATGGAACCGATCAGCATTCCCGTTCCCGACAATATCGCCATGCTGGAATCTGCTGCCCGCGCCACCCCCATATGGCTGGGTGAAAGGACTGAAAATGTGTCTGACACTCTCGCAGGTCACTAAACGTTACGGGAACCATACCGTTCTTGATGCTGTCGGCTTTGATGTAAACGCCGGAGAACGTGTTGCACTTCTTGGCCATAACGGGGCTGGCAAATCGACACTGATGAAGATCATCCTCGGACTGATCCCGGCCGATCTGGGGTCTGTATCTGTCCTTGGCGCTGCCCCGGGCAGCCAGACAGCCAGAACCGGTACCGCCTATTTGCCCGAAAACGCTGCGTTTCATCCGGCCCTGACCGGGCAGGAGCAACTTTGTCACTACCTTCGTTTACGCGGTGCAAGCACCAGCCGGGCAATGCCCCTTCTGGAGCGTGTCGGGTTGGGGGCCGCAGCAAAACGACGGATCGGAACATATTCCAAAGGTATGCGCCAGCGCGTCGGCCTGGCGCAGGCCTTGATCGGAACACCGCGGCTTTTGGTCCTTGATGAACCGACAAGCGGGCTGGACCCGGTTTCGAGGCGGGAATTTTATACCATTCTGGATGAACTTGCCGCTCAGGGAACCGCGATCCTGCTTTCCTCCCATGCCCTGACAGAAGTTGAAGCCCGAACCGACCGGATTGTGATCCTGTCATCCGGGGTCATGGTGGCCAACGATACGCTGGCAAATCTGCGACGGCGGGCATCCCTGCCCATTCGCCTGCAGATATCGGCACAAAACGGCAAGGCCGATGAGGTTGCCCGGAAACTCTCTGCGGGCCGGCGCAACGGCGTCATGGTCGATCTGGTCTGTCGTTCCGATGAAAAACTTGCCCGGCTGGGGGATATTTCCGCACTTGGGTCACTGGTGGATGATGTCGACATTATCCCGCCAAGTCTGGAAGACATTTACAGTCATTTCAGTAAAGGGGGTGGCGCATGAACCTTATTCTGGCATCGGCCCGAACCGAATTTTTCATTGCCTTGCGCAACCGCTGGATCACGATTGCCGTGGCAATGATGGTGCTGTTCTCGCTTGTTCTGTCTGCTGCCGGAAGTGCGCCAACCGGGGCGCTCGGGGTAGATAAACTCTCGGTGACAGTCGCCAGCCTGACCTCGCTTGCGGTGTATCTTGTCCCGTTGGTCGCACTTTTGATGTCCTTTGATGCGATTGCCGGGGAAATCGAACGTGGCACCCTGTCACTTGTTCTGACCTATCCCGTGTCGCGCGCAGCCCTTATCCTTGGAAAATTCACGGCCCACCTGGCGATCCTCGCCATCGCAGTTGCTGCCGGGTACGGTATTGCCGCCATTGCGGCAATGGCCGCCGACCCCGATGCAATCCGGGGCGTACCGGCATTGCTGCGTCTTTTCTGGACATCCATCCTTTTGGGCGCGACGTTCATCGGCATTGGATATGGCTTATCGGCCTTTGCCCGTCGTCCGGGCGCGGCCGCCGGTCTGGTGATCGGTCTGTGGCTGGTGCTGATTGTACTTTATGACCTCGGTCTTCTGGCGGCAATTGTTGCGGATGACGGCGGGAAATTCACCACCGATTACTTCCCCTGGCTTTTGCTTGGCAATCCGGCTGATGCCTTCCGGATTTATAATCTTGCCGTATCGGACGCCACCGCCGCCGCCACCGGCCTGACAGGCGCAGCCAATAGCATCCCGCCTGTCCTCGCCCTGATCTCCATCCTTGTCTGGCCCATCGTCGCCACAACCATTGCCTGGCTGACATTCCGGAAGGTAACGCCATGATAACCCGATCAAAGCAAGCATCGTGGCTGCTGATTGCAGGTAGTCTTTTGATCCTGACTGGCTGTGAGGATCAGATCACGGATGACATGCCGCCACCGGTCGCCCTGACAGAAGAAGCCGTCGGACATTTTTGCCAGATGAATATTCTGGAACATGCCGGTCCCAAGGCACAGATCCATCTGGATGGGCTGCCCTATCCACTGTTTTTCAGTCAGGTGCGCGATGGTGTGGCTTATGAACGCATGCCCGAACAGAATTATAAGATCCGCGCCGTTTATGTAACCGATATGTCCAAGGCATCGGAATGGAACAATGTCGGTTCGGATAACTGGATACCAGCGACATCGGCCTATTATGTGGTGGGATCGAACAAAGCGGGCGGCATGGGATCCCCCGAACTCGTCCCGTTCTCCGGGCAGGAAGATGCCATGACATTTGCCCGCCAGCATGGCGGCCGGGTCATGATGCTGACCGATATCAGTGATGCAATGGTTCTGGGCAACGCGTCGGCCGCACCATCTGCGCGGGTTGATGAAACAGTGACCCTGCCAGATGACGAAGATTATCGCTCCCGCCTTGAAAAACTTCGCACAGAATGAGGTTCGCCATGCCCGCCATTTCACGACGTCGGTTTTTAAGTATTTCTGCGGCTGCCGGTGTTCTTGGCAGTGTCCCCCTTGCCGCATTGGCCACACCGGCAAAACACCTTCTCCAAAGCTGGACGGGGGTCGCAATGGGGGCTGCTGCCTCAATCACGCTATCGCATCCGAATGCAGACGATATCCTTGACCGTGCGCGAAGCGAACTTGACAGGCTGGAGAATATATTCAGCCTGTATCGGCCCCACTCAGCCCTGTCTCGGTTAAACACCACTGGAAGGGTCGATACCCCGCCGTTCGAGCTGCTGGAATGTCTTGGCATGTGTGGCCTTATCCATCAGGCCAGCAACGGCCTTTTTGATCCGACCATTCAGCCGATCTGGCAATTATACGCCGAAAGTTATGCCAACGGACATGCCCCGGCCCCCGCTTTGATCAAACAGGTCCGGGACCAGACCGGATGGCACAGGGTTTCGATCACCTCGAACCAGATATCATTTACGCAACCGGGCATGGCAATTACCCTGAACGGCATTGCGCAGGGCTATGTTGCGGACCGGATTGCCACCCTTTTGCGCAGTGAAGGACTGACGAATGTTCTGATCAATACTGGCGAATTTTCTGCGATTGGCGGTCACCCGGACGACAAGCCATGGGCTGTTGCCATTGATACCGGGTCACAGATCAAAAAAGATGCCGTCATGTTGCGGGACAATGCATTGGCAACCTCATTGCCAAACGGGACATTCTTTGATCAGGATGGCCTGATCGGGCATATCCTCAATCCGCGAACAGGGCTTCCGGTAAAAACCCGTCGTGACAGCATCAGTGTCACGGCCTCGAAAGCCGCGCTGGCGGATGGCCTGACGACCGCAATGTGCCTGATGAATGACGCAGAATGCGAGATGTTGCTCAAACAGTTTCCAAGCGCACGACTGGTTTGAAACGAGGCACGCTGATGCGTCGGGAATGCCAAGCAAGAGGATCTTTTTACAGGTTACGAGGGCAGGATTAGTCTCCGCCCTTAGGGCTTCGCCAGCTTCGCAAAGAACCTTGCAAACCGGCCTGGCCTGTTTGCAATCTTCCAATCCACATGCACCGACAATCGAACAATAAAAAAGCCCGCCACGAGGGCGAGCTTTTTTAAAGTTGGTTGCGGGGGCAGGATTTGAACCTACGACCTTCAGGTTATGAGCCTGACGAGCTACCGGGCTGCTCCACCCCGCGTCAGGGTGTATATTAACCGGTGGGTTAAATAGATAACGCCGCATCATGATGTGAGGCGGCGCTGGATGTTTTGTGTGGGTAGGGAATATGCTTGCTGTGTTTGGAAGGCCCGGCGGTGACCTACTCTCCCGTGCCTTAAGACAAAGTACCATCGGCGCAGGCAGGTTTCACTTCTGAGTTCGGGATGGGATCAGGTGGTTCCCGGCCGCTATGGCCACCGGGCCGTCGAAACACAGCGAAGAGATCGGAGTTTTTGTGATGCGATATTGGTTGTTTTGTATTTTGCTTTGGCGGGTTTTACCGCTGCGCAAGAAGTCAGAATTAGTCAATTAGCAAGAGGGATCAATCAAGCCGATCGATCAATTAGTACTGGTTAGCTTCACGTGTTGCCACGCTTCCACACCCAGCCTATCAACCTGGTGGTCTTCCAGGGATCTGATAGGGATACCTAGTCTTGAAGGGGGCTTCCCGCTTAGATGCTTTCAGCGGTTATCCCTTCCGCACTTAGCTACCCGGCGATGCTCCTGGCGGAACAACCGGTACACCAGAGGTGCGTCCATCCCGGTCCTCTCGTACTAGGGACAGCTCTTCTCAAGTATCCTGCGCCCACGGCAGATAGGGACCGAACTGTCTCACGACGTTCTAAACCCAGCTCACGTACCACTTTAATTGGCGAACAGCCAAACCCTTGGGACCTGCTCCAGCCCCAGGATGTGATGAGCCGACATCGAGGTGCCAAACACTCCCGTCGATGTGGACTCTTGGGGAGTATCAGCCTGTTATCCCCGGCGTACCTTTTATCCGTTGAGCGATGGCCCTTCCACGCGGGACCACCGGATCACTATGACCGACTTTCGTCTCTGCTCGACTTGTCAGTCTCGCAGTCAGGCAGGCTTTTGCCATTGCACTCTTAAGCTGATGTCCGACCAGCCTGAGCCTACCATCGCGCGCCTCCGTTACTCTTTGGGAGGCGACCGCCCCAGTCAAACTACCCGCCATGCAGGGTCCCGGATCCGGATAACGGACCTCGGTTAGATATCAGGAAGCAAAAGGGCGGTATCTCAAAGGTGGCTCCACCGAAGCTGGCGCTTCGGGTTCATAGCCTCCCGCCTATTCTGCACATTCACATCCTGATACCACTGCAAAGCTGTAGTAAAGGTGCACGGGGTCTTTCCGTCTGACCGCGGGTACTCCGCATCTTCACGGAGAATTCAATTTCGCTGAGTCGATGTTGGAGACAGTGGGGAAGTCGTTACGCCATTCGTGCAGGTCGGAACTTACCCGACAAGGAATTTCGCTACCTTAGGACCGTTATAGTTACGGCCGCCGTTTACCGGGGCTTCAATTCAATGCTTGCACATCTCCTCTTAACCTTCCGGCACCGGGCAGGCGTCAGACCCTATACGTCGTCTTGCGACTTCGCAGAGCCCTGTGTTTTTAGTAAACAGTCGCCACCCCCTGGTCTGTGCCCCCACCGCAAAGTTGCCTTCACGGTGGGCCCCCTTCTCCCGAAGTTACGGGGGCAATTTGCCGAGTTCCTTCAACATCGTTCTCTCAAGCGCCTTGGTATATTCAACCTGCCCACCTGTGTCGGTTTCGGGTACGGTCCATATGTGAGAGTTATTTCCTGGACCTCCTTGCCAGCCCTTCCAATCCAATAAGGAAAGACTACGTCCAGAGGCCGTCACTTCTCACGGGTACAGGAATATTAACCTGTTTCCCATCGACTACGCGTTTCCGCCTCGTCTTAGGGGCCGACTCACCCTGCGCGGATTGGCCTTGCGCAGGAACCCTTGGGCTTTCGGCGAGGGAGGTTCTCACTCCCTTTGTCGCTACTCATGTCAGCATTCTCGCTTCCGATACCTCCAGCATACCTTACGGTACACCTTCACAGGCTTACGGAACGCTCCGCTACCACTTGTTCCATAAGGAACAAATCCGCAGTTTCGGTGTGTGGCTTGAGCCCCGGTACATCTTCGGCGCGGGACAGCTTATTTAGACCAGTGAGCTGTTACGCTTTCTTTAAACGATGGCTGCTTCTAAGCCAACGTCCTGGTTGTCTTGGCCGTCCTACATCCTTTCCCACTTAGCCACAACTTTGGGACCTTAACTGGCGGTCTGGGCTGTTTCCCTCTCGACCACGGACCTTAGCACCCGTAGTCTGTCTGCCAGATAGTACTCATCGGTATTCGGAGTTTGATTAGGTTTGGTAAGCCGGTAAGGCCCCCTAGCCCATTCAGTGCTCTACCCCCGATGGTATTCGTCTGACGCTCTACCTAAATAGATTTCGCGGAGAACCAGCTATCTCCAGGTTTGATTGGCCTTTCACCCCTAACCACAAGTCATCCCCGTCTTTTTCAACAGACGTGGGTTCGGTCCTCCAGTGACTG
>NZ_CP085258.1:3135000-4548855 GCF_044790785.1 Thalassospira australica
CCGCATCTTCACTTCGAAATCCTGAAAAACAACGCCCAGGTCAACCCGATCAAGGTCAAGATGCCAAGCGGCAAGACCCTGAAGGGTGACGAACTCAAGACCTTCCTGGCGAAGGCAGAGGGGCTCCGCGGGCAATATGCCGAACTTTCGATGCATAACCGCAAGGTCGCCAGCGCCGAATAAACAGCACATCCTGAAAACCTAGCAAGCCCGCCATTTGGCGGGCTTTATGCTTTTGGTGCCTGCTCTCCCCTCAGCATTTTACCCAGTTCAAGAATAAGACCGTCATAGAAATCACGAGCAACCCCGGATAGCGGCCGCACATTGGAGGTAATGATTTCCAGCGGTTCCATAATGCGGGGACGAAACGGCAGCAACCGGATATTGGGAAAATTGAAGGCATCGCTGAAATAGCGGCAATTCAGGGCATCGACCAAGGTTAACCCCATACCGAGATTTACAAACGACATGGCATGAACCGTCGTATGGACCTCGATGATACGGTTAAACGCGATCCCGGCATCGTCATAAGCCCTGCGCAATTCCCGTGTGGTGGCATTTTCTGAATCAAGCGTGATCCAGGTGGATGTTCCGGCATCTGCCAATGTCACTTCATCAAGCTGTGCGGCTGGGTGATCAAGTGGGACAGCACAGAAGCAGGGCAAATCCATTGAGAACGACTCATGGCTAAGCGAGCTTTCCGATTTATCCACCAGCCCGATCTGATACTGCCCGGACGCCACCCCCTGTCTGATCACGGAACAACCGGCATGATGGAGACTGACCTGAACACCGGGATTCTTTTTCATGTAATCGGCAATCAGTTCCGGCAGGAAGCGATAGGCAGGACCAAAGATTGAACAGATCCGCAGGCGCCCGCCCTTATTATTGCGCGCCGCTTTCAGACTGTCTTCAAGATGACTGAGCCCCTGCAGGATTGAATAAACTTCATCATGCAGAAAGTGCGCTTCATCGGTAGGCAGGAGTTTACCGTTATGCCGGACGAACAACTTGTATCCGATTTCTGCCTCGAAATTCGCCAGCATCTTGCTGGCGGCGGGCTGGCTGACGAAGCTGCGTTCGGCCGCGCGGGTGATGCTGCCGGTGACAAAAACCTCGTGAAATATCCGTAACCGCTTGATATTCATCATTCATAACTCAAAGTTATGTAACCATTAAAAACATTCAATACCATTATTATTATTCTTATCCTAGGATCACGATGATTTTTGCGCGGGGGGCCGGAAATCGCGTCTGATGCAGCGGCATCACAGACTGCGATACGGAAAACCGGTTTGCAGAAACAGCATCAACGAGAACCTTAATCAGGGAAGCATAATGAATAAATTTGCCTCGGCTCTGGCTGTCAGTGCAGCCATGATTTTCGTCCAGACCTCGGCCGCCCAGGCTGAAGAAGGCACCTCGACACTTCAGGCCGTCAAGGATCGCGGCAGTGTCAGCTGTGTGATCGGGAACTCCTTCCCCGGCTTTTACAGCCTGAACAAGGAAGGCGAATGGCAGGGCATGGATATCGATATGTGCCGTGGCGTTGCCGCTGCCGTTTTCGGGGATGCAGGCAAGGTCAACTTCCTGCCGGTTCAGTGGGCACAAAGCTTTACCACCATCAAAAGCGGCAAGGGCGACATCCTTTCCAAAGGCATGACCTGGACGCTGTCACGCGATTCAAGTCAGGGGCTCGACTTCCTTGACACCTATTTCTATGACGGTCAGGGTTTCATGGTGCGCAAGGATCTGGGAGTTACGTCGGTCAAACAGCTTAAAGGGGCGACGGTCTGCGTTCTGACCGGCACCTCAAGCGAATTGAACCTTGCCGATTACAGCCGGACACATGGTCTGGACCTGAAAACGGTTGTTTTCGATGATTCGTCCGTGCGCAACACCGCGTTCTTTAACGATAACTGCGATGCGCTGACCAATGACAAGTCCGGCCTTGCCGCACAACGGTCGGCGGCACCGAACCCGGCCGATTATGTTGTTCTGCCCGAAACCATTTCCAAGGAAGCCCTTTCATTTGCCGTCAAACAGAATGACAGCGAATGGGCCAATGTCGTGAAATGGACCTTCCAGGCGATGGTTGCCGCCGAGGAATACGGCATCACCTCGGAAAATGTTGACGACATGCGCGCCAATTCGGAAAGCCCGATCATCCGTCGTATTCTGGGCGTTGAGGGCGATCTGAATGCCGGTCTTGGCTTGCCGCAGGACTGGGCCTATCAGGTCATCAAGAATGTCGGCAATTACGGCGAAATCTATGAACGCAATGTCGGCCCCGACAGCATTCTTGGTCTGGACCGCGAAGGCACGCTCAATGCACTTTGGCAGGATGGCGGCCTGATGTATGCCAAGTCATTCCGTTAATTCCGTACGTTCAGGCAGGCTGGTAATCCAGCCTGCCCGAGTGCCCCACATTACCACGGTTACCCCGGTATGAACTTTATTTCGCCATCGCGTCCAAAACCCGGCATTGCGAACAGTATTTTCTCCTGCCTGAACAAGGATTCAACACGTGGCGTGGTCATTCAGGCCGCAACGCTCGGCCTTGTGCTGGCAACTCTTTTGTATTTGTTTTCAAATTCTGCACAGAACCTTGATCAGCTGGGTCTGAGTTTCGGGTTTGACTTTCTGCAAACGACCGCTGGCTTTGACATTAGCTGGAGCCTGATCGCCTATGACCCGGGCATGAGCTATTGGCGGGTCTTTCTGGTCGGGATCGTCAACACCCTGTTCCTGTCATTCTGCGTCATTGTCTTTGGCACCCTTATCGGCACCATTGTTGGCATTCTGCGCCTGTCCCCTAACCCGCTGGTGTCGCAACTGGCGCGATGCTATGTCGAGGTGGTTCGCAATGTCCCGCTGCTGATCCAGATCATTTTCTGGTTTACCACCGTCTTTTCCGCCCTGCCCCCACCGCGCAGCGGCTACGGATTTGCCGGGCTGGTCTTTTTGAACAATCGCGGCTTTTACATGCCGTCCGCCGTCACCGATATGTCCGGCTGGCTGATTGCCGCAGGAAGCCTGCTCTTGCTTGGCACTCTCTGCTTCCTGCTGCGTGGCATCCGTCGCCAGCAACGCCATTCCGGATCGGTCAGTCGTGGCTACCGGATTGCCTTTGCCCTCTGGGGGCTTGTGCTCTGCGCCCTGGCCCTGCTGGTTGGCAGTTCGTTGCACTGGTCCGTTCCCACCTTGCAGGGCTTCAATATCGAGGGCGGCATGTTTTTGCCCTCGGCATTTGGCGCGGCCTTTATCGCGATGTCTGTTTACCGGTCCGCCGCCATTGCCGAAACCGTGCGTGCGGGCATGGAATCCATCAGCAAGGGACAACATGAAGCCGCCGCAACCATCGGCTTTTCACGGTTTCAGACGCTTCGCCTGATCCTGATTCCACAGGCCGTTCGCGCCATTATTCCGCCGCTTGCCAATTCCTGGCTGGTCGCGACCAAGGATTCGTCGCTTGCCGTTGCCATCGGCTTTCCCGAACTGGTGTCGGTCTTTATGCAAACATCGGTCAACCAGACCGGGCGCGCGATCGAAATCATTGCGATGGTGATGGGCTTTTACGTCGTGGTCAGTCTGATCATTTCGTATCTGCTCAACAAATATAACGCCCATGTGCAATTAAAGGCGAGGTAAGCAATGTCTGAACAGAACCTCAAACATTTCGTTCCCGCCCCGCCCCGCCTTCCGGCCACGAACGAACAAAGCCTGCTACGCCGCATTCAAAAGCAATGCTTTGGCAGCATCGGCAACAGCCTGCTGACCATTTCTGTTCTGGTGCTGATCTATTACGTCGCAAAGGCGTTTCTTGACTGGGCCGTTTTCAATGCGGTCTGGAATGCGGCCACCCGGCGCGAATGCATGGATATCAGCCCGGACGGTGCCTGCTGGGCCGGGGTGATCGACTGGTTTAACGGCCTGATTTACGGGCGGTATCCAAACGAAGAACAATGGCGCGTCAATAGCGGTGTCGTCATGGCGCTGTTATGGCTTCTGCCCCTGATGACCCGGCGCATCGCCTATCGCAATGCCATCCTGATCAGCTGGATCACCCTGTATCCGTTTCTCGGGGCCTATATGTTTCTTGGCGGCACCTTCGGACAGGATGTCGGCATCATCCACATGGTCTTTACCTCGCTGGCGGCGGGCTATTTCGTCCTGCTTTATCTGAACTGGATGCTGTGTGCAGCAGCAAAGCCCGCCCTGCCGGAAATGGTTGCGCCTCTGGCATCCCGGCTGTTTCGGCGCGGGCAACATATGGCCGCCTTCCTGCTGGTCTGGGCCGTTCTGTCGATCCTGTGCGGCATCGCCCTGGCACAGTTGCACCTTGAACCGGTTCCGGTGGATCGTTGGGGGGGATTGTTCCTCACACTGATCATTGCGTCCTTTGCAATTACCATGTCCATTCCGGTCGGCATTCTGCTGGCACTTGGACGGCGTTCGAAACTGCCGGTCATTCACTGGCTGTCGATGATGCTGATCGAACTGGTGCGCGCGGTGCCGCTGATTACCGTTCTGTTCATGGCCGTCACCCTGTTGCCGATCTTTTTGCCAAGCGGTGCCGAGCCCGACAAACTCTCGCAGGTGCTGTTTGCGGTCTGCCTGTTTGCCGGGGCCTATATGGCCGAAAATATCCGCGGCGGCCTGCAAGCCATTCCCGACGGCCAATATGAAGCCGCCCAGACACTGGGGCTTGGCTATTGGCTGACGATGGGTCTGATCATTCTGCCACAGGCCATGCGACTGATGATCCCCAACATCATGACATCCTTTATCAGCATGCTCAAAGACACCACCCTGGTGTCAATTATCGGCCTGTTCGACATCATGCTGATGGCGCGCAATATCGCCAACGACAAGAACTGGATCGGCCTTCATACAGAGCCGCTCGCCCTGATTTCGATCCTGTTCTTTGTGATGTGCTACGGCATGTCGCAATACAGCCTGAACCTTGAAAAACGACTGAAAGCGCATCGCTCATGACTCTGTCTGATCCGCAGGCACCGGCAGGAAAATTGTCCCGCCCGGCCATTGAAATCGATAAGCTGAACAAATGGTTCGGGTCCTATCACGCATTGCGTGATGTTTCCTTGACCATTGGCGAACAGGAAATCATGGTGGTGTGCGGCCCCTCCGGCTCTGGCAAGTCCACTTTGATCCGCTGCCTCAATCATCTTGAGGAATATCAGGAAGGCCGGATTTGCGTCTTTGGGCAGGAACTTGCCCGTGACCAGAAAAGCGACCGGTTCATTCATCAGACGATGGGCATGGTCTTCCAGAACTTTAACCTGTTTCCCCATCTGACGGTTTTGCAGAACTGCACGCTTGGTCTGACATGGTTGCGCAAGAAAACCGAAAGTGAAGCCCGCGATATCGCCATGGGATTGCTTGAACGTGTGGGGATTGCCCAACTTGCGGATCGTTTCCCCGGTCAGCTTTCCGGTGGCCAGCAACAGCGCGTGGCAATTTCGCGCTCCCTCGCGATGGACCCCAAAATCATGCTGTTTGATGAACCGACATCCGCCCTGGACCCGGAAATGGTCAAGGAGGTGCTTGATGTGATGGTCAAACTGGCGGAAACCGGCATGACGATGGTGTGTGTCACCCACGAAATGCAATTCGCCCGTCAGGTCGCCGATCGCGTGGTGTTCATGCAGGACGGCGAAATTGTCGAAGTTGGCCCTCCTGAACAGGTCCTCTTGCATCCGCAATGGGATCGCACGCGGGAGTTCCTCGATCACATTCTTTAGGTCCTGATCCCCTAATCCCCGATACACGCCCTGAAACGGAACGCATCGAGATGTTGGCAAAACATTCATCGAACTATATCCACGCGCCTTATTGGCACGCGACCATCACGCCCGAAAGATCTGAAACATCGCTCAACCGTCGCGATCTTCCCGACCGTGCCGATACTGTCATTGTCGGCGGGGGCTATACCGGCATCTCGGCGGCCATCACCCTGGCCCGCGCAGGGCAGAAGGTGATGGTTCTCGAAGCTGGCGCGTTCGGCAACGGTGCCAGCAGCCGCAATGGCGGGATGCTGGGACCAAGCTTCAGCAAACTGGGCCAAAACGGCCTTGAACGCCAATACGGCCGCGAACAGGTTCACACAACAATCCGCGAAAGCCTGGCCGCCTTCAACTGGCTGGTCGATTTCATCCGCACCGAACAGATCGACTGCGACCTTCAGATATGCGGGCGTTTTCGCGGGGCCAGTCACCCCGGTCACTATGCCGGTCTGATTGAACAGGCCAGCGAAATCGCCAAGATTGTCGACTTCCCCGCCATCGAAATCAGCCGCGCCCGACAGGACGAGGAAGTCGGATCGAACGCCTATTACGGCGGCGTGGTTTATCCGACCGATGGCGCGGTCCATCCGGCCAAGCTTTTTCACGGTCTCTGCGCCATTGCAAAACGCGACGGGGCACTGCTGCGCGATCACAGTCCCGTACGTCAGGTGACCAAAAACAACAGCCAGTTCATCGTCAGCATCGATGACAAAAAAATCACCGCCGATCATGTCATTATCGCAACCAACGGCTATACCGGCGGGCCGTTTGGTAAATTCAAACGCCGCCTGATTCCGATCCGATCCGCGATGATCGCAACCGAAGAATTGCCGGAATCCGTCATCCGGTCGGTATCCCCCAAACTACGCTGTCACGGCAGCACCGAACGCCTGTCGGTCTATTACCGCCCCTCTCCCGATGGCAAACGCATCCTGTTTGGCGGGCGGTCGCTTGGTTATGGTGATTGCCCGCAGATATATCACAAATACCTGCAAAACTTCATGACGCGCCTGTTCCCGCAGCTCTCAAATGCAAAGCTTGATTACGTCTGGTCGGGCAAAATCGCCTACACCTTCGATCATGTTCCCCATATCGGGGTAATGGATGGCATGCATTATGCCATGGGCTATTGCGGATCAGGTGTGGGACGGGCGAATTACTTTGGACGCAAGATTGCGCAAAAAGTGCTTGATCAGGCCGAAGGCTACACAATCTTTGAAGAATTCCCCTTCAAAACCCGCCCGTTTTATACCGGCCATCCGTGGTTTCTGCCCGCGATCATGAAATGGCACAGTCTGGCGGACCGACTGGGACTTTGATCCATCCCTTCGGCTCTTTCCCTCACGCTGCGTCGCGTTCAAACTGCAATTTGGCAAGACGGCTGTATAGCGGGCTCGATTCCAGAAGTTCCTGATGGGTGCCAATCGCAATCAGCCTGCCGTCATCAATCACCGCAATCCGGTCCGCATGCAGAACCGTCGCCAGTCGATGGGCAATCACAAGGGTGGTACGGCTTGCCATAATGGTTTCAAGCGCCTTTTGCACCACCTGTTCGCTTTCGGCATCCAGCGCACTGGTCGCCTCGTCCAGCAGCAGGACCGACGGATTGCGCAGGATCGCACGTGCAATCGCAATGCGCTGGCGCTGCCCGCCCGAAAGGCGAACACCCTTTTCGCCAAGGAAACTGTCAAAACCGTCCGGCAACCGGTCAAGGAATTCGGTGGCATGGGCCGCATCGGCAGCCGCACGGACATCCTCATCGGACGCATCCGGGCGGCCATAGCGGATGTTTTCCCACGCATTGGCGGCAAAAATCACCGGGTCCTGCGCCACAAGGCCAATCCGTTCGCGCACCGCAACCGGGTCTGCAGTGCGGATATCGACGTCATCGACCTTGATCACGCCGCTTGCCGGGTCATAGAATCGCAGCAAAAGCTGAAATACCGTTGTTTTGCCCGCACCCGACGGGCCGACAAGCGCCACGGTTTCCCCCGGTTTGACCTGCAACGAAAACCCGGTCAGTGCCGAGCGGTCCGGTCGGGCCGGGTAATGGAATGTCACATCCTCGAAACTGACATGGCCCAGATGCTTTTGCGGCATCTGCACCGGGTTTGCCGGGGCGGCAATCGCCGGTTCGGTTTCAAGCAGCCCCATCAGGCGTTCGGCCGCACCCGCCGCACGTTGCAAATCGCCGATCACCTCGCTGATCGCCCCGACCGAACCGGCAACCACAATCGCATAGAACACAAACGCCGAAAGGTCCCCGGCCGAAATCGTACCATCCAGCACGTCATGCCCGCCGATCCAAAGGATCGTGCCCACCGCGCCAAACACCATGACGATGACAACCGCAGTCAGAAGCGCACGCGCCGCAATGCGCGAAATCGCGGTTTTGAAGGCCCCCTCGACAAAGCCGTCAAACTTGTCGCTTTCGATCTTTTCGTGGGTATAGGCCTGCACGGTGCGAAGCGCATTGAGCGATTCCTCGGAAAAGGCGCTGACATCGGCGATGCGGTCCTGTGCCTCCCGCGACAGGCGGCGCACCCGACGCCCATATCCGATGATCGGCACAACCACCAACGGCACGACCAGCAAAACAAGCGCCGTCAGCTTCGGGCTGGTAATCGCCAGCATGGTCAGGCCACCGACAAACATCAGGATATTGCGCAGCGCAATCGAAACACTTGATCCGATCACCACCTGCAAAAGCGTCGTATCCGTCGTCAGCCGCGAAAGAACTTCACCGGTACGGGTCACTTCAAAGAAACCGGGATCAAGCCGGATGATGTGGGCATAAACCGCCGAGCGGATATCGGCCACCACACGTTCGCCGATCCACGATACCAGAAAGAACCGGGCATAACTTGCCCCGGCCATCAGAAGCGTCACCGCAAACAGGACGAAAAGCGCCTGATCAAGCAAATCCGCATTGCCATCGGCAAACCCCTGATCGACAAGCATGCGAAGTCCGCTGCCAAGCGCCAGCACCGTGCCCGACGCAATGACCAGCGCCACCATCGCACCGGCAACCTGCAACCGATAAGGCAGGACAAAGGGGATAATGGCACGAAGAGCGGAGAAATTACGGCTGGAGTCCCTGTCCGCAAGACGGGGTGAAGTACGAGGATTTAATGCCACAGCAGCCTTCCGGTTTACGCTTTTCCCGCCATTCCCGTGATCGTATCAGTCCAGATCAAGACGCCGCCCGGTCTTGACCGCAAGATCGGCCGCAAGCTGATCGGTCAGCGTGGTCGAGCCGCGGGTCGACGTCCAGCTTTCATTGTCTTCGTCAAAGTCGTAATGGCTCGCCCCGCTGACCGGCGAAGACATCCATATCTGGCGGTTCGGGCCATGCTTGTTGATGATGAACTGCTCGCCCGAGTCGAGTTCAATCGTCAGAATTCCCGACTGCAGATCGACATCGATATCATCGCCCATCTCGTCATCAATGTGATCCGAAAGGGTTTCGATGGTGCCATCAGCAAGCTGATGGAAGCGGGTTTCATCAAGGGCCACGATCAACACTCCGTCTGTCAAAAGGGGCAAAACGCCCCCTGGCAAGGCGACAATTCCATATGCTGGCGCACCATACTATATAAAGAGTCTGGTGCAAGCCTGCATCATGCAGCAATGATTGATTAATGCCCGATATGGTGTGCGATTTCACTGTGAAACAGCAGCGAAAATACCCGTCACAACCGTTAATCCGGATTTATCCGATAATTCCCGGTTACAGGGGTTGCGTCGGTCGATTTTTTACCTTATACACCGCGCTTCAAATTCCGGAGTGATAGGCGATGAAAAAAGACATCCATCCCGATTACCATGAAATCACCGTTCAGATGACGGACGGCAGCAGCTTCACCACCAAATCGACCTGGGGCAATCCGGGCGACGTTCTGAAGCTTGACATCGATCCGAAAAGCCATCCGGCTTGGACCGGTGTTCATCGTCTGCTCGACAGCGGCGGTCAGCTCGCGAAGTTCAAAAAACGCTTCGCCGGTTTCAATATCGGTAATAACTAAGCAAATTTCGCCTTTTTGGCGATCTGTGGGATCAGCGCCCGTTAGCATCATTAAGATGCTGCGGGCGTTTTTCTTTTGTGGCGTGGTACGGCCAAATGCCCCCGTCCGGAATGCACTGTCTCCTCTCTGCAACCCAGCTATACGAGGGGATTAGCCATATTTAATGGTCATTCGGACATTTTCTTGCCATAATCTTCAACTGGCGCTATATCGCGCTGCGGAAACGGGGATGGGGTCCCCTATTGTCAGGAAGACTGGGCTTATTTGAATGAACCAGGTGATCGCGCGCACCCAGGTCAGTTATGAGGTCTATGTAAAAGACCGTTCAGGGCGTTGGCAAATCCACGCCCATTATACCGGTGCGCAAAAAAAGCAGGCCGAAGAAGAAGCGCGTTCGCTTGAAAAAATGTCGCATGTTTCTGCCGCCAAGGTCATTCGCGAAGTCTATAATCACGAAAGCAATTCCGCAGACGAATATGTCGTCTATGAAACGCGGCAAAGCGGCCCGAAGGAAAAACCCCAGACAGCCCCCGCCAAACCATCCGCCAGAGCCGCCGCCCCGGCCCGCACACCAGCAGCCACGACCAGCGGACCGGAACCGGTTCCGGCCACGGATCCCAAACCGGTCGCGGCAAAGTCAAAACCGGTCGCCCGTGAAGAAGACCCCGGTCTGGTTGCCGTTGCCCTGAAACTCATGATCGCCTTTTGCATTGCGATTGCAATTGGCCTTGCCGCAATGCTTGCCGCATCGCACGGGCTGGAATATCTGCCCGGAATGGGGATGTCGATCAGCCAGGGCTTTTATGACAAGGCCAATTTCATATCCTTTATCGTCGGTTTTCTTGCCAGTGCGACACCGATGCTGATGAGCATCACCCGCAAATTCAAAGGCAAGGCGCGATCGGCCCCCGCACAACGATCCTACCCCCGGCAGGCCGCCGCACCCGCCCGCAGGTCCGCTGCGGCCAACGGGCATACCCCGTCGTCTGACAGTCTGGCCCGGATGGCCGCCGAGGCCGCAAATTCATCAGACGATGATAAAACCCCCGACAGCACGGCAGAAGATGCCCGCGAGACAGACGCGGCAAGCACCGACACCGGCAATAAAGACGACGGAATTCCGGATCGCCCGCTGCCGGAGACTCCGGCACTTCAGGCCACACGACAGGTTATGAAATCCTTCATCGCCGGCTCGATGGAAGCGATCAAGCGCACCGTGCCGAACATGGATGCCTATCACAAATTTGGCGTCAATCTGTATGTGGCGGGCGCGTGCGACGCCTGCAGCGAGAAAAATGCCCTTGATGACCATCAGGGACGCAGCATTTTAAAAGATTGCATTTCCGCCCTGGGCGCGACCGGCACCATGGCCGACACATTCTGCAAGAATGTCGGCAATTATATTCTGGAGCCGAAATACAAGGATATGTATGGCGCGGGCTGGAATTCGATGGACGCCTACATGAAGGACGAGCGCAGCATCACCACATCGGTGTCCCGGGCGATTGCTGCCTGGACCGAAAAACCAAGCGGTGCGTCCCCCGCAGGTGCTGGTAAAAAGCTGCATGCCCTTATGTTTACCGATATCGTCAATTCGACCCAGATGACACAACAAATGGGCGATGTCGGCGCACAGCAGATGGTGCATATCCATAACCAGATCGTGCGCACCGCCCTGATCAATAATTACGGCAAGGAAGTAAAGCATATGGGGGACGGCATCATGGCCGTGTTCCCGTCTTCTGCAAGCGCTGTCGAAGCTGCCATCGAGATACAGCGCAACATGGCCCAGCATAACGGCCGCGACGAAATGAAGTTCCAGATTCGCATCGGCATCAATGCGGGCGAAGCAATTACCGAGGAAAACGACCTGTTTGGCAGCGTCGTGCAACTTGCGGCACGGGTCTGTGCGCAGGCTGGCGGGGACGAGATTCTGGTATCGCAGAATGTCAGGGATACCTATGCCGGCAGCCGGGCCGCGTTCACATCCAAAGGCACACGCCAGATGAAAGGCTTTGCCGAACCGATCGAGGTCTTCGCCGCAACCTCGCGCGCCTGACCACCCCCTGAACGGCTGAATTTATTTCCCAGGCAACATTCCGGGTAATCCGCGCAAGCATCGCGACGCCCCTCAGGCAGAGCAACTGGCCGCGACCTGAAGCTCCATACGCGCGGTCCGCATATAAAGCGAATAGGCTCTTTCCATAAGATCGCGCAGCGCCGGTGGAAAGCCGGTATCCTCGTCGCAGTCATCCCGGGCGCAAATCTGCAAATCGACCATCAGATCATCGATATCAACCGCGTCTTCCCAGCCGATCTCACCTTCCTCCACCGCACGCACCGCCAGCAACCATGCCATCGCACGGATCAGGCGGCTGGTCATGCGCATTTCCTCCACAAACTGGTTCATTTTGACACTGCTGTGGATATTGCGGCGTGTTGCAATACGATTTGCCGAAAGGTAATTTCGCGCCTCCACCAACAGGGTGAAAGCCTCATCATAGGTTCGCGAAAACGGAACGATCGCGAAGTTGCCTTGATAGGGTTGCCCGATCGCGGTCGGGTGATCCTTGTCTGCCATCCGGATTATATTGGGAAACCGGACCGCAGCTTCAAGCATCGGGGAAAATTTGGGCAAAATTTGACCCGAAATAGAAAGACCGCCCCAAAGGGCGGCCTTGCCTCAACCTGCTAAACTTGCCGGACTTTTATTATTTTTGATCTTGTTTGTGGCCGAACTCTAGCCAGCGGTTGGCAAGGGGTCAAGGTATTAAATGGCAGAAATGTGACAGTACGTATTAATACGTACCGGAATACGTATAAACAATACGTAGAACGCCAAATCCGTCTGACAACCAGGCCTTGCAATCGGGGATACATAAAAAGAACCGCCCTGAAACGGGGCGGTTCAGTTTAACAGGGAGGCATCGAAACATCACGTTCGACAAGGGGTCAACAAGTGACCCACTCATCCACATATAAGACGGGAAGTTTAATTTTCAATTAACCCAGAGTTTAAAAACCCATCCTTACGTTTAGCATTCCCGCATATAAGTCACGACTTGAAAAGGGCCTCTGCCCCGGCACGAACACCATTGCGATGTTCCATTGCCGCCTCGACACGCGCTATTTCCTGCATCAGCGCCGTTCGATAATCGACAAGGCTTTCAACAGACATCCCGTCAAGGCTGCGCGGCAGGCCGAACATGGCGGCTACGGCTTTCTGCAGGTCTTCCTCTTCCACGGTTATCCTCCTTTGACATTTTGCCCCTGGCGTTTTTGCCGTTATTACATAGGGATCGAATTTATCATTCGCTATGGAGTTTTGTCATGACCTTGCCAGACCTTGCCCCAAGCCTTGCCAAAGACATGCAGGCAATCGAAATCCGCATCGACGGCGATAACCGGTATCTTGCCGCTGGCAAAGTCGCGATGCCGGAAATCGCAAAGGGCGAGGTGCTGGTCCGCATTCATGCCGCCGGGGTCAACCGCCCCGACCTGATGCAGGTGGCCGGCATGTATCCCCCGCCCCCCGGCGCGTCGGAAATTCCCGGGCTGGAGCTTTCAGGTGAAATTGTTGCCACCGCCCCCGATGTAACGGCATGGAAAACTGGCGACCGGGTTTGCGCACTGGTAACCGGGGGCGGCTATGCCCAATATGCATCTGTGCCCGCCGCGCAATGCCTGCCGGTCCCGGCTGGCCTTTCCATGACAGAAGCCGCAAGCCTGCCCGAAACCTTTTTCACCGTCTGGCACAATGTTTTCGACAAGGCCGGGCTGAAATCCGGCGAAACCTTCCTTGTCCATGGCGGCACATCGGGGATCGGCACCACCGCGATCCAGCTTGCCAGGGCTTTTGGTGCCCGCGTGATCGCCACCGCAGGCACCGATGAAAAATGCCAGGCCTGCCGCGATCTTGGCGCCGACATCGCCATTAATTACAAAACGCAGGATTTCGTCGAACAGGTAAAATCCGCAACCGATGGCAAGGGGGCGGACGTCATCCTCGATATGGTGGCGGGCGATTATGTCACCCGCAATTTCAGGGCGGCTACGATGGAAGGCCGTATCCTGATCATTGCCTTCCTGAACGGACCAAAGGCCGAAACCAACTTTACCCCGCTTTTGTTAAAGCGCCTGACCCTGATGGGATCGACATTGCGTGCCCAGCCGGTCACCAGCAAGGGCGCGATTGCAAAAAAGCTGCATCAACAGGTCTGGCCCCTGATTGAAACCGGCAAAATCAAACCGGTGATATTCAAAACCCTGCCGCTCAAAGATGCCCAGGCAGCACACGACATTTTGCGGGGTGGCGCACATGTTGGAAAAGTGGTACTGGAAGTGCCTTGATCGTTTACGGATCCGGGTTGAAGGCATATCGATCACCATCGGCTTCACCCTTTCCCGGCAACAGGCCTTCGATTGCGGGTCGAAAAGAAATATTCTTTTCGATAACCTGCAACAGATTGTTGCTTTTAACCGCACATTGATCGAAAAGAGCGCTGTGGCGGTTCCAGTGACGCGCGGCACCCACTTTGGGTTGCCTTTGCTGCGTTGCCGGAACACCAAAACAGATTATATTCTGGGGCAGATATTCCCGCGTATTTGGGGTTCATCCCATCGCCGGTCTCCAGAAAGAAAGAGTAAACAGGAGGAATTATGGCTCAGCCCCTCATGCCCAAAGCAACGGCCGTATGGCTTATCGACAATACCGGCTTGTCGTTCCGGCAGATTGCTGCCTTTACCGAACTGCACGAACTGGAAATCCAGGCTATCGCCGATGGCGATGTCAATCAGGGGATTGTCGGCCTTGATCCGGTTGCCAACGGGCAGTTGACTAAAGACGAAATCGCGCGCTGCGAAGCCGATCCGCGTGCCTTGCTGAAGATGGCGAAATCAGACCTGCCGCGTCCGCGCGCGCAGTCCAAGGGTGCCCGTTATACCCCGGTTTCCAAACGTCAGGATCGCCCGAACGCGATTGCATGGCTTCTGAAACACCACCCGGAACTTTCCGATGCGCAGGTGTGCAAACTGATCGGCACCACCAAGGACACGATTGGCAAAATCCGTGATCGCACGCACTGGAACTCGGCCAATCTGACGCCGCGCAACCCGGTGACGATGGGTCTTTGCACCGAACTTGACCTTGAAAAACAGGTTGTCGTCGCGCGCAGCAAAAACCCGGAAAAGGTCGTCAGGAATGTCGAGCCCGATCCGCTGCCCGAAGAATTGCAGATCAATCCGGAACCGGATTATCCCGGCAAAAAGGATGATCGCAAGAAAGACGAACCCAAAACATCCGATTACATGGAAGCAGCAGAAAACCTGTTCCGCTCCTGATCGATGCAAAGGCCGCCCACCGGGGCGGCCTTTTCTCTTTGGTGAGCATCCCAAAAGCGAATATGTTTTGTTTCATATGAATGCCGTGAAACGGTAATATTCCTGAAATGAGCGCGGCATAACATTCATTCAAACAAAAATCGCAAACCAACCGCCAAAGAAACACGTCCCATGCAAAAACGCCCGACTGAACGCCAGGCCAGTATCGTCGAACTTGTCCGTGCCGACGGCTTCAAGACCATTGAACAGCTTGCCGAACGTTTTCAGGTCACCCCGCAAACCATCCGCCGCGATGTAAACGCCCTTTGCGACGAAGGATTGCTGCGCCGTCGTCATGGCGGGGTTGAACCGGCACTGGAACATGAAAACATTGCCTATCGGGCGCGCAAGGTTCTGCATGTGAATGAAAAACGCAAAATCGCGGCCCTTGTCGCGCGCGCCATTCCCGACGGGGCCTCGCTGTTCTTTTCAATCGGCACGACACCGGAACTGGTCGCAAGTGCGCTTTTGCAGCATCGCGGTTTGCGGATTTTCACCAACAACCTCAATGTCGCCTATGTCGCCGCCACCAATGACAGCTTTGACGTCACCCTGATTGGCGGGCGGTTGCGCAATCGGGATCGCGATGTTCTGGGGCCGGAGGTCGAGGCCTTCTTTAACAGCTACAAGGTCGATTACGGCATTTTCGGCGTTGGCGGCATTGATGCCGATGGCAGTTTGCTGGACTTTGACGAACAGGAAGTCCGTGCGCGTTCCGCCATTCTGACCAATTCGCGCCAGACCTATCTGGTGGCCGATCATACCAAGTTTGGTCGTAACGCCGTGGTACGTGGCGGCTCCGTCACACAGGTCACCGCCTTCTTCACCGATTGCGCACCGCCCGATGCCATCGTCCAGATGATCGAAAAAAACGGGGTTGCCCTGCATATCCCCGAACCGAATGCCGAATTCCCGACCTTCTACGTCCCCGAAGAAGACTAAGCTCCGGTCCAGTCGCGGGCCGCCGCAATCAATCCGTTGCGGACTTCGCGCAATCCGCTGCCCATCACCTTGTCGCGCCGGACAACAAGGGCAAGGCTCCGCGCAAGGTCCGGGGCAAGCTTGCGGGTTTTGATCGGGAACTGTGTCCGGCCCAGTCGCGCACCCATGGCAGGCAAAATCGTTGCCCCCAACCCGGCACCGACCAGTTCCTTGATCGCCTCGACACTGCCCAGTTCCATGATGGAATGCCCGGTGACACCTGCGGCACGCAGCCAGTCATCGACAATGGTGCGCGTCTGGCCACCGCGTTCATACAGAACCAATGGAATATCTGCCAGATCAGCCGGCCGGACCAGATCGGGCACATCCATCCCGTCGGGAAAGATCGCGACAAACGGATCGGTCAGAACCGGCACGATATCAAGACTGCGCCCGCTGGCGGGTAATGTCACCAGCCCGATATCAAGGCTGTTTTCCTCAATCGATTTCAAAACATCACTGGTATTGCCGGTCCGAACGATGATCTCCAGCTTCGGAAAACGCCGCTGCAACTGTTCCAGAACCTTTGGCAGGAAATAGATACACGCCGTCGCACCGGTCCCGATGCGCACCTGCCCGACCGTGCCACTGGCAAATCCCGCCACCGCATCCAGGGCGTTTTGAACCGAGGCATCGATCTCCCCCACCCGGTCCAGCAATGCCTGCCCGGCCGGTGTTGGCATCGCACGTTTGCCGACCCGTTCAATCAGACGCACGCCAAGCCTGTCTTCCAACTGGCGGATCTGCTGGCTGATCGCAGGCTGGCTTAAATTCTGGCGCGCGGCGGCGGCTGAAAAACTGCCAAGTTCGATCACATCGGCAAAGGCATGCATCTGATCAAGGTTAAGGCCACGCATATAAAACTATTCCTTATGATCTGCATAAGAATACAAATCTTATCTTATTTCATACGACCGGCTAATGTCACGCCATACCGTCAATTTCTGATATGGAATCCCGATCAATGTCGACCGATACACTGCCCGCCACCGCAAAAACGTCCGATCTCGTCATACGCGATGCCGATCATTCCGACATTGCCGCGATCACCGCGATTTACCGCCACCATGTCCTGACCGGCACCGCCTCGTTCGAAGAAATCCCGCCGTCCGAGACCGAAATCACCAATCGCTTTGATGCCATTCGTGGCAATGGCCTGCCCTATCTGGTCGCCCTGCAAGGGAATGGGGTTGTCGGCTATTGCTATGCCAGTCTCTATCGTCCGCGTTCGGCCTATCGCCACACCGTCGAAAATTCGATCTATGTCGCGCCGGACTGTGCCGGGCGCGGGATCGGTGCAGCCCTGATGGCAACCCTTCTGGAACGCTGCGAAGCTGGCCCGTGGCGACAGATGGTTGCGGTCATCGGCGATAGCGATAACCGTGCATCGATTGCCCTGCATCGCAAATTCGGGTTCGAAGCAACCGGCACCTTCCGCGATGTCGGCTACAAGTTTGGCAAATGGCTGGACTCGGTCCTGATGCAACGCCCGCTTGGCTCTGACAAACCGGTCATCCCCGGCCCGATGGATAAATGATCTCCCGCGCACTTGTCATAAAGCTGGGGCTGGGGCAGTTGATCAGTTGGGGGACGGCCTATTATCTGATTGGCAATTTCGGAACCCTGATCGCCCGGCATCACGGCTGGTCCGACAGCGTGGTTTATGCGGGCTTCTCGCTAAGCCTTCTGACCATGGCGGTCATATCCCCCTTTTGCGGCAGGATGATCGACCGTCACGGCGGGCGGATCATCATGACACTGGGGTCATGCCTGAACGCCCTTGGCTGTCTGATCCTTGCATTCGCCGATCATCAAATCCTGCATTTCATCGGCTGGGTCGTTCTTGGACTTGCCATGCGTGCCACCCTTTATGATGCGGCCTTTGCAACCCTCGCCCGGATTGGCGGGCGCGATGCCAGACGGGCGATGGGGCAGATCACGCTTTTTGGCGGCTTGGCATCAACCGTCTTCTGGCCGCTCGGGCATTTGATCCAGTCTGAATTCGGCATTTCAATCGCCCTTGTCGCCTATGCCGGTTTTGCCTTGCTGACCGTCCCGATGTATGCCGCCATTCCCGATGCCCGACATGGCGAAGCTTTGCGAAACAGCACCAGACCAACCGATGATGCCGATAAGGAAAATGATCAGGGACTGCCTACGCATCAACGCCTGTGCGGGTTTCTTTATGCCGTGATCGTCACCCTGCTCAATGTCGTGAATGCCGCGATGTCGGCCCACATGATCGCCATCCTGATCGGACTTGGCTTAACCACCGCCGCCGCGATCCATGCCGCATCCCTGCGCGGTATCGGCCAATCCGCGGCCCGCGCCGCCGAAATCCTGTTTGGCAAACGCATCCCCCCGGCAAGTCTGACATTGTTTGCCACGGCCGTTTTGCCGCTCTGCTTCGTCCTTGCCTTCTGGGGAGATCAGTTTGCGATTGCCGCCATGACCTTCACCCTGCTTTACGGGGCGGCAAACGGCGTCCTGACAATCACACGCGGAACCCTTCCCCTGATGATCTTTGGCAATGCCCGATACGGTCATCAGGTCGGACGATTGCTGGTGCCGGGTTTCATCCTTTCGGCCCTTGCGCCCAGCCTTTACGAACGCGCCATCACACACTGGGGCCCTACCGGCGCACTCTGGCTTTCCATCGGCCTTCTGGCCTGTGCCTTTGCTGCGGCCATGTGGCTTTACCTGCTCTTGCGACCGCAAAGCTCCGAAACACACCCGGCCCCCATCGCCTGATCCCGGCATTCCTCATCAAAGCCACCCCTGCTACACGGACCGGGCTTGACGGACGTGATGCAGGCCGGGCAACGGACAAAACCCCTGCCCGGCCTTCGCATGGTCTGACGGTCTGGCAGTCTTGCGGCCTGACGGTTTCGCGGCTTGGGCATCTGGCATCGGACGGAGCTGTCGCCCCTGGCAATCTGATCCAGTCGCAATTCGGCCGTGCCACAACCATCGCCATTGCCATCGCCCCCCTGCCGGATTTGCCTCTTTCGCCTTCCCGACACTTCGGGCACCTCCCCATGCCCGAAGGACACACTTCTCCCGTCATGATTAACAACCGTTTTTCGCAAATGCCCCTCTCAGGGCTTATCTGGCGTCACCGCCCGGACGCACGTCCCCCGTCATGATTTTTCCACCCGCCATCGATGTCCCTTTGGCGACGTCGCCATCGCCCTTTCGGCCTGTCATATCGCTGCCCTGTTGTCGCTGCTGGCATCATCCTTCTCCTCTCTTTCCGGCCCGAAACGCAAAAAACCCGCAAAAGCGAATCACGCTTTGCGGGTTTTCGATCCGGGCCCATTTATCCCGTTGATTTTGTCTTTATGACACAAATAAAAGAACAAATCAAGAACATTTTTCCGAAAAATCAAAAAAACTTCCGGGGAAAATTCACTTTCCAGAAAATGATATATTTTTCAATATTTTAGGAAGACCGCCCTTACACCGCTGCCACTGGCAAGACTGCGCAGTCAATCCTGTCCCCGGCCCGAATAAAAGCCGCCCGCAGGATAAATCCGGCTGGCGGTCAAGTTGTCCCGTGCTTGTCCGGGCATTGGGAGTTTTCATCCCGTCAGATCACGCCGATTTGGCGTAACCGATATCTTTCAGGGCTTCGGCAATTTCCGGCAAAATGCCCGGATCATCAATGGTTGCCGGGGTGTTGTAGGTCTCGCCATCCGCGATGGAGCGCATGGTCTTGCGAAGGATCTTGCCCGACCGGGTTTTGGGCAGACGATCCACAATGGTTGCCTGTTTAAAGGCCGCAACCGGCCCGATCTGATCGCGGACCATGGCAACCACTTCCTTGATGATCGCCTCGTGCGGGCGGTCCACCCCGGATTTCAGAACCACAAAGCCCAGCGGCAACTGCCCCTTAAGGTCATCATGCACCCCGATCACCGCACATTCGGCAACATCGGGATGCCCCGAAAGGACTTCTTCCATCGCCCCGGTCGACAGCCGATGCCCCGCGACATTGATGATGTCATCCGTCCGCGACATGACATAGACATAGCCATCTTCATCAATGAAACCGGCATCCCCCGTCGCGTAATAGCCCGGAAATTCTTCAAGATAGGCCGACTTGAACCGGTCATCATTCTGCCAAAGGGTCGGCAACGTCCCCGGCGGCAACGGCAGCTTTGCCACCAGCGCGCCGATCTTGCCGCGTTCCAGTGGCTTGCCGCCCTCATCCACCACCTGCACGTCCCAGCCACAGGCCGCGACCGTCGGCGATCCATATTTGATCGGCAGCATTTCAATGCCGCGCGGATTGGCACAGATCGGCCAGCCGGTTTCGGTCTGCCACCAATGGTCAATCACCGGCACGCCAAGGCTGTCTTCGGCCCAGTGCAATGTATCGGGGTCTGACCGCTCCCCGGCAAGATAAAGCGCCTTCAGGCATGAAAGATCATAATTGGCCATCAACGCGGCCTTGGGATCATCACGCTTGATCGCACGGAATGCGGTGGGCGCGGTAAACAGGACCTTGACGCGATGTTGCGATATCACCCGCCAGAATGCCCCGGCATCGGGCGTGCCCACCGGCTTGCCTTCATACATCACCGTCGTGCATCCGGCCAGAAGCGGCGCATAAACGATATAGGAATGCCCGACGACCCAGCCAACATCGGATGCCGCCCAATACACATCACCGGCCTCGACATCATAGATGTTTTTCATCGACCAGTGCAGGGCGACCATATGCCCGCCATTGTCGCGCACGACTCCTTTGGGCTGGCCGGTAGTGCCCGATGTGTAAAGCACATAAAGCGGATCAGTCGCCGCCACCGGCACGCAATCGGCAGGGGCGGCCTTGGCACTTTCCGCCATCCAGTCAAAATCACGCCCCTCGATCAGGGGGGCTGAACATTGCGCCCGCTGGAACACCAAAACGCTTTCGACCTTGTGCTTCGCCTGATCAATCGCCCGATCCAGAAGCGGCTTGTATTCGATCACCCGCGATCCTTCAATGCCGCAACTGGCACTCAGGATCAGTTTCGGTTTTGCATCATTGATCCGGGTCGCAAGCTCGTTGGATGCAAACCCGCCAAACACGACGGAATGGATCGCGCCAATGCGCGCACAGGCCAGCATCGCCATCGCCGCCTGCGGGATCATCGGCATATAGATGATCACCCGGTCGCCCTTGGTGACACCCTTGGCATGCAGGGCCCCGGCAAGGCGGGCAACGTCATCACGCAGCCGGTTATAGGTGAATGTTTCGACCGTATCTGTGACCGGGCTGTCATAGATCAGGGCTGCCTGCGCGCCCCGGCCATTTTCGATATGACGGTCCAAAGCATTAAAGCAGGTATTGGTCTGCCCGCCGGTGAACCAGCGGTAAAATGGCGGGTTGCTGTCATCAAGCACCCGGTCCCATTTTTTAAACCAGGTCAGATTTTCCGCAGCCTCCGCCCAGAAACCTTCCCTGTCTGTGATCGACCGATCATAGATTTCCCGATAGCGACCCGTCATGTGTGAAACTTCCTCCCGCGTGTCCGGATCTTTGCCCGGATATTCGCTTTGGCTTGTGTACTGCGTTATCGCGACATCATCATCCGCAACCGTTGTGACATCGCCTGTCCGATCTGTATCAAGGGCCGGACCAAAGGCCGGACCTTAATTCGGCATCATAATACCGATTTAAATTTCCAATGCCCCTTAGACATTGGTAGAGGGCGGAAAACCGGGATTTTTGCGGATTGAAATCAATCCAGAAAACATCTTCCCGCGTATGCTGTCTTATACAGATCGGGACGCAGATGCATGCTTACAAGAATGCCGCCTCTCGTTGTGGGCGACAATCGGAGGCGGCAAAAAATGAAGGGACTGATCCTGTCGTCAGGAGATGCATTTTTCAGGAAATCGGCACAGCCTTACCATCACGCTGTACGGATTTTGCCAGCATCCTCTTGACGGCTAATGGGTTATTCGACTTATCTCGTCCTTGATTTCGAGCTTGCGGCGTTTAATGTCTGCGACACGGGAATTGTCTGGCGCCGGGCGGCGCTGCTCGTAGTGGAGTTCCTGCTCAAGTGCAGCATGTTTGGCAGTGAGAGCTTCGACATGGGATTGAACACTCATTCGCCTACTCCTCAATTCTGACATTGCCCACACATTGATGGTAGTAATTCTGTAATATGATTTCCAGTCTTTCGAAGACGCAATCGTTCAAATAGTGACCCGGATAACACATAAAATGTCTCAAAAGGATCGACTTATCATTGGCATAACCGGCGCGTCCGGGGTGATTTACGGCATCCGTTTTTTACAGCTGCTGAAAAACTCGCCAATCGAGACTCACCTGATCCTTTCGAGGGCGGCAGAGCGCACAATCGCCTATGAAACCGATTTTAAAATCCGCGATATCAAGGAGATGGCGGACGTCATCCATGACAATGCGGATATCGGCGCATCGATTGCGTCAGGATCCTTTCGCACCCGCGGCATGATCATCGCCCCTTGCTCCATGAAGTCCCTGGCCGAGGTCGCAAGCGGAGTCGCAGACAATCTGATCGCGCGTGCCGCCGATGTGATGTTAAAGGAACGCCGTCGGCTGGTTCTGATGGCGCGTGAAACGCCCCTGCATGCCGGCCACATCCGCAATATGGCACTGGCCACCGAAAACGGCGCCATCGTCGCCCCGCCGGTCCCGGCCTTCTATGCGCGCCCGCAATCGCTTGATGAAATGGTCACCCAAAGCTGCGGCCGCATCCTTGATCTGTTTGATATCGACCTGCCGGAAACCGCACGCTGGGGCGATACGGATGCCGAAAACCACATTCCGGTCACCGGCAAACCGCGCAAGACGGATTAAGCTATCAAGCCGCCCTATTGCGCCTTCGGGCTTAACATCATGCAGGCGCAAATCTGTTCCAGCGCAGCATCGCATTCAGGCTGGCTCATCTTAAAGCGGGTCGGCGACAGATAGGCCCGCGCAGGTGCCATCGGATCACCCGCCGGGACGGTTTCAACCGCTTCGCATAATATTTCCTGTTCAATGCGTTCAGCGGTCAGCTCGTCATTCTTGACCTTGCCACGCAGCTTTTGCGCACTGTTCCAATCGGCATTGCGCAAAAAGCGGCGGGTATTGCGCAACGGCACGATCACCTGCTCGCGCCAGTCCCGCACGGCATTTTCAAGCGCGGATATGCTGTGCGGTGCCAGCCCCTTCTGGCCAAGATAGAACATGAACAAAAGCATGTTCACATCCAGATCGCAGCGTTCCTGTAATTCAAGACAAAGCGGCGCAACGCCGTCCCGTCCATACATCTCGACCGTAAAGGTCCAGACTTCCTCTGCGTTCATATCCAACCTGTCAGTTTTTATCTAATTGCGGCCTGTTGATCAGACCGTTTTTGCCGTGCGAGCCGTTTTGGGCGGGTGCCCGATATAGGCACCAAGTCCCTTTGCGGTCGATACCATGGTTCCCTTGGTATCGACAAGCCGCGGGCCGACAATCACATCGGCCATGGCGACATCGATCACTTTACGCTTTGACCAGGCCACAACCCGGTCAAAACTTTTCTGTGCAATCAGATCGACCGCATGAACCCCGAATGCCGATGCAATCACCCGGTCACGCGGCGACGGTATCCCGCCGCGCTGCACATGGCCCAGCACGGTCACACGGGTTTCCCAGCCGGTCCGCGTGCCCAGTTCATCGGCCAGCCAGTGACCGATCCCGCCATAGCGTATTTTCTGGCCGTCATCACCCTGTGTCACGGCGGCCCCGTCATCACGTTTGACCGCCTCGGCAACGATCACCAGCGCATGATTGCGTCCGCGCTTGCGAATGTTCAGACAGTGCTCGGTCAGGGCATCAAGATCGTAATCCATTTCCGGGATCAGGATCGCATCCGCCCCGCCCGCAACCCCTGCAAACAGCGCGATATGCCCGGCATCACGCCCCATGACTTCAAGGATCATGATCCGGTCATGCGATGCGGCCGTCGGCTGCAACCGGTCAAGTGCCTCGACCGCAACATTGACCGCCGTGGTAAAGCCCACGGAATATTCCGTCAGGGCCAGATCGTTATCGATGGTTTTGGGAATCCCCACCAGATTGATGCCCCCCAATTCGGCCAACCGGTGCAGTATCGCCATACTGCCATCCCCGCCAACCCCGATCAGCGCATCCAGGCCAAGCTTGTGATATCCGGCAATCACCTCGGCCGAACGGTCGGCAAAACTGCCATCGGGCATCGGATAATGGAACGGATCGCCCTTGTTGACGGTGCCGAGAATCGTGCCGCCCAAACGCAGCATCCCGTCATTATTGACATGGTCATTCAGGTCAATCGCCTGCGGCGGGTCCTGCATCAGGCCATGCGTCCCCTGCCGGATGCCAACCACGTCCCAGCCATACCCAAGCACAGCCCGGCGCACAACCGCCAGAATAACCGCATTCAGGCCCGCACAATCGCCACCACTGGTCAGAATTCCGATCCGCATCCGTATCCTCCGTCCTGTCCTACAAATCATATGGGTTGCCAACCCGAATTCTGATAGTATTACAGGCTCTTCGCGTCGCTAACCAAGCTGGATCAAAAATGGACGAAATCAATCAGATCGCGATTGAAAAAAGACTGCTGTTTCTGCGCGAGGAACATCGTGATCTCGATATCGCAATCGAACAACTGGCCCACGGGGTCCATCACGATCAATTGCGTCTGGGGCGCATGAAAAAGCGCAAGCTGGCTCTCAAGGACGAGATTCTCTATCTCGAGTCGCAGCTCGTCCCCGATATTATTGCCTGAAAAACAATCTGCTGGTTTGTGACGGACACCCGTTGCGGGCAGAATGTTGCGCGGCGCTATCAAAGACCGGTCGGAATACGTTGCAACTGTGCCGATTTCATTTCTTTTTCGGCGCGCAGGGCATAATCGACAGACACCAGCGCATCCTCCGCGGTATCGCCGGATTTGGCAATATAGATGCCAAACACCGGGATAATCGTGATGTATTTCCCGTTCCAGAAATAGGGATGCTTCTTCATGCGTCGGCTGATCGCATCCGCACGCTGCCACGCATCCTGTTCATCCATATTGTAAAGCAGAGCGATAAAATCGTTGCAGCCAAGATAGCCGACCTGATGCGGCGGCATGATGAATTCGGTGATGGTCCGATAGAGGAAGGTAAATATCCCCTCCTTGCAGCCATGACCGTAGCGTTGCAGCACATCGTCAAGATTGGAAAGCTCACATAACAAAAGTGTCCGCGTTGTCCGGTCCGAGCCAACCAGCGCCATCTCGTTTTCGACAATCTGCATGAAACTGGTCCGGCTCAGCGCACCGGTAAACGGATCGCGCCCTTCGAACCGAGCCAGTTCAATCTGGTGACGCCGCAGTTCGGCAAGGTTTTCAGTCAGACCGTTAACACGCAGCATCAGCCGCGCAATCGCCTGCTCGACGGCTGGTGTTATCTGCGCGTCGGGAATGCCAAGAACATCGGCGATGTCGTGAATATTGGCCGGAACAGGGGGTTCCGCGCTCAGGATATCGCGATTGACGATATCAACCTGATGCTGGTCGGGATCAGACGCACCTTTTTTGCGCACCGGCCTGCCATAGGTGTACGCGGCATAAGGATTGGATGGATACCGTCCATCGCCCGCCCCCATCGATGATGGTGTCGCGGAACCGGGTCTCGTGACTTTCATGTCTGCCCTCTCTTGCGCTACCTGCACAGAGATAAAATTGATGTGATCAACTATAAACCCAAAATACTTATACTTCACTTAAATTATCAACTGTAAACAAGGATAATATACCTACCCTTATGGCTACCCATCTGCGGTAGCCAAAGCCTTGCAAAATTATCCCTGAAACTGTGCCATATCCGGCAACCGGCAGGCTTGCATGATCCCCCTTCCTGCCTATAATGCGGGCCTTCTGATAACGCCCGAAAACGGAGCCGCCAGCATGAGCGATCAACGCCCGGTCATCGGCATTATCATGGGAAGCCAGTCCGACTGGGAAACCATGAAAAATGCGGCAGATGTCCTCGATGCGCTGCAAGTCCCCTATGAGACCAAAATCGTCTCGGCCCATCGCACGCCGGATCGCCTGTATGACTATGCCAAATCCGCAAAGTCACGTGGCCTCAAAGTCATTATTGCCGGTGCCGGTGGGGCGGCCCACCTTCCGGGTATGGCTGCGGCCATGACACCGCTTCCGGTTCTGGGTGTTCCGGTACAAAGCCGCACGCTTAAGGGGCTTGATAGCCTTCTGTCGATTGTACAAATGCCGGGCGGCGTTCCGGTCGGCACACTTGCCATCGGTTCCGCCGGAGCAAAGAATGCCGGCCTGATGGCCGCCGGAATCATGGCACTGATGGATGACGCGCTGGCCGGTCGTCTTGATGACTGGCGCGCACAGCAGACCGACGCGGTTGCCGATGAACCGGTAGATCCCGCACCGTAAGCTTTCAACGCGCCCGAACGGGCGCGTTTTTCTTTGGCATCATCTTGATCACGATGCCTGCCCCGACCGGGGAATGTGAAGGAATTCGAGGAATAAATGACGCAGGATTTCGCGACACGCATCATCGCACCGGGCAGCACAATCGGCATCATGGGCAATGGCCAGCTTGGCCGGATGGCCGCCCTTTGTGCGGCTGAACTTGGCTATAAGGTCCATGTTTTCGGCCCCGGCACTGACAGCCCGACCGAACAGGTCTGTGCCAAGGCAACCGTTGCCGATTACACCGATCTGGATGCGCTTCGTACCTTTGCCGCCGATGTCGATGTCGTGACGTTTGAATTTGAAAATGTGCCCCATGACAGCGTGAAACTGCTATCCGAACTGGTGCCGGTCCGTCCGGGCTGGAAATGCCTGCATCTGTCGCAGAACCGCCTGCGTGAAAAGACCTTCTGCAACGAAAACGGTATCGGCACGGCACCTTTTGCCGCCGTCCGTTCACTTGCCGATCTTGAGGCCGCCGTTGCCAAGCTTGGCCGCCCCGCCGTGCTTAAAACCACCGAAATGGGGTATGATGGCAAGGGTCAGGTCAAAATCACGGACGAAACCGGCCTTGCCGATGCATGGGCGGAAATGAATGATGCCGAGGCCATCCTTGAAGGCTTCATCTCGTTCCAGCGCGAAATCTCCGTCATTGTCGCGCGCGGGGTCAAGGGCGACACCGCCTGCTTCTGCCCGGTCGAAAATGTCCATACCAATCACATTCTGGATGTCACCATCGCCCCGGCGAAGATTCCCGCCGATCTTGCCAAAAAGGCCGAAGACATTGCCACCCGCCTGGTCACCGCGATGGAATTTGTCGGCTTGCTGGCGGTCGAGATGTTTGTGACCACCGATGGCGACATTCTGGTCAATGAAGTCGCCCCGCGGCCGCATAATTCCGGCCACTGGACGATTGATGCCTGCATCACCAGTCAGTTCGAGCAGTTCATCCGTGCCGTGTGCGGCCTGCCTTTGGGCAATCCGGCGCATCATTCAAATGCCCGGATGAAGAACCTTCTGGGCCACGATATCGATAGCTGGCAGGCAATTTTGGCCGAGCCCGATGCAAAACTACATCTTTATGGCAAGGCCGAAGCCAAACCGGGCCGCAAGATGGGCCATATCACCTGGGTCTTGCCCAAAGAAGACTGATTTCATCCCGCATACGATTTGCATTAATGCCCCGAACCATAACGGTTTCGGGGTATTCTTTGTTAGATCACAGGCACATCGCCCAGCAGGCAGTTTCTTCCTGCCAAACTGGCATTGCGCTTGCTCTTATCCCGGCAGGAAATTCTTTTCGGGTAATAAGCGTGATGAAAAAACTTCTTCTCATCCTTGCCATCGCCACCGGCCTTGCATCGGCGCAAGCGTCCAACAATGCCGCCAGCGCCGCACCGGGGGCTGCGGGTTTCCCGGACGTGTTGCAGGGCGATCAGCTTCGGTTTGGCAATATGGTCGTCGAACTGTTTGGCATTCGCGCACCGCGACCGGGCATGATCTGCCGGGCGGGCAGCGTTGAATTCCAATGCGGTGCGGCTGCCGCACAGGCACTTGACCGTATCATTGAAAATTATGCCGTCGCCTGCCAGCAGGTTTCGGTTTCCCAGCTATTCCCGATGCTGACCGAATGCCGCATGGGCCAGACCGACATCAACCGTCTGCTGCTGCGCGCGGGCTGGGCGATTGTCGATATGAATAGCTGCGATGGTAATCCAAACTGCCTGACCTATCTGGCCGATCAGGCCCAAGCCAGGGAAAACCGCAAAGGCATGTGGATGGGCGATCTGCCACATGAACTTGTGGCTCTTGCGGCCAAGCCCGAACCGATCGATACCGACCTGCCCGGCGAAGAAACCGATATTGCCAGTAATGATGGCGCACCGTTCAACATCAACCTTGCCGCAGAACTGGAACAGGCCAACAAGCCCGACAAGACGCTGCTGAGTTTCCTGATGCGCTGATCCGCGCCCACACGAATTTCCCCGAACGCAAAACGCCGCCCAGCATCGGGCGGCGTTTTGTCTGAGGAATAGAAACCCATTTTATTCTATGCGCTGAACTGACGGCGGACCCGACCGGGGGTCGGCATGCATTTGGCCAGTTTCGCGCCCATCCTGAAGGGAGTCGCGGCAAATTTTCCGGCCTTTTTGACCGCGCCCGTAATCTTCGGGATCTGCATGACATTGCCGATCCGGCGATCCAGAAAGGCCCAGCTGTCGGCATGGCCTTCGGATGTATCATCAAGCCAGTAGGCAAGGGTTGAACCATAGACCCCCGCAAGCAACATCCGCTTGGTATACCAATTGTGATCAGTCGATGTATCACCGGCCGCGATCCACATCTTGTCCACCGTGCCATGCGTCAGCTTAAGGCTAAGCGGTACGTTTTGCGGCAATGTCAGATAGGAAAGGGCGGCCCGCACCGTATCCTTCTCATGCTCCACCAGCGACAGTCGGGTTTTGACCGCGGTGGCAATCCGTTCGCGGATTTTCATCGATGGCAGATCAAGCTTGTCGAGTTCCTCGACCATTTTGCGATCCGTCATCTCGACATAGGTAATGATGGCCTGACGAATGCCCCCGGGCAAAAGACGGTCCACCTCGCCCGGTGCAAGTTCAAGATCCTCGGCACCCGCGCGAAGGGCGGCCATGCTCCAGCCGTCAAACGGGATATGTTCAAGTGCCGCCGCAACCAGCGCCTCGCGCTGCGTACGCAGGCGGTTCATGCTTTCGGAAACGGTCATTTCAGGCCTCCTTGCTTTCGTCATTGGCAGCATCATCGGAACTGTCCTCAGATGATGCCCCCTGTCTGAGGGGCGTCTCGGGCGGGTTGTCGCGCAATTCCTCGACAAAACCCAGCAACGTCATATCTTCCATACGTTCGGGATACATTACCCCGATCAGATGGTCATATTCATGCTGAACCACGCGGGCATGGAAACCGCCGGCAATGCGTTCGACTTCTTCGCCATATTCATTTAACCCGCGATAACGGATTTTGTTCCAGCGCGGCACGACGCCCTGCAACCCCGGAATCGAAAGGCATCCTTCCCAGCCATCGACGATTTCATCGCCAATCGCCTCGATTTCCGGGTTGATCAGGACATTAAGCGGAATTTCCACATCGTCGGGATCATCGCTTTTACGAAAGGCCGGGACATAAAAAACCATGATCGCCTTTGACTGAAACACCTGCGGCGCCGCAAGGCCAACGCCTCCGGCATCCTTCATGGTTTCCTTCATATCCGCGATCAAACGCTGGATTTCGGGATCAAGCGGGTTTTCGACCCGTTCCGCGACCTTGCGCAGAACCGGGTGGCCCATCCGGGCAATTTTCAGGATCGACATGGCTCTATATCCAACCAAAACGCCCCGGCTGTAAAGCCCCCACGCGTGACCTGTCGCCTAATGGGCCGACAAAACCAGCGTCTGGACCGGCCAGATCAGCGCCTGAATACGCAGCAACAATGCATGCACAATCCCGACCGTCTGCACCATATGCAGGAACAACCATTCGCCCGCGCCGATTTCCGGGTTTTCGAGTTGATCATGGGTATTGGTATAGGCGTTGGCGACACACTGGCTACCCCGTGGCACATCCTTGATCTGCTCGGGATAAAGCGGGATCATTTTGGCAAGGAATGTGCCCGGTGTGGCCCGTTCAGAGATATCAAGCAACCTGTCTGTCGGGCGGAACTGACCCGCGGCGATCACCGGTTGCACGCTGGTCACCACCATCGGGATGACTTCAAACGGCAGCGACGCACAAGACATTTCCGCAAGAACTCCGGCTTTGACAACCTGGGCGGAAACCTGCTGGAAACCGGCCTGGAAAACGACCTCGTCGGGCTGGTCAGGTATAAGGATACCGGCCGGACGCAGCAACGGATTGACGATATCACCGATCTGCAATGCAAATTGCTGTATCACGCCATCAACACCCGCCCGGACAACGGTTTTGCCAAGGGCAATCTCGGCCGAACGCAGGGATGCTTCCGCACTGGCAAGCTGGGCTGGCAAAAGGGTTTCCATTCTGGTTTCGACGGCATTGACATTGGCCTTGGCCGCATTGACCGATCCCTGACGCGTCGTCAGTGCAACTTCAAGCCGTTCGACCTCTCGCCGGGAAACCGCATTGGTACCGCGTGACAAAAGATCAGCCTTGACCGCCAATTCCTCGCGCACCTGTTCATAGGCACCTTGCGCTTCTTCAAGATTACCGTTCGCCACCGCAAGATCAGCCTGTGTCACCGCCATCTGCGCGCGGATTTCCTGCACCTGCTGCTGGGCGATTTCAACCGCTTCGGTTTCCGTGCGATCATCAAGGCGGAATAACGGCTCACCCGATTTTACCTGATCATCGTTATCGACATAAATCTCGACCACCCGGCCATTCTTCTCCGGCAAGATGGTCAGGGTACGATAAAACGACGCAACGTTATGACTTGACGGGTGGTAATAAAAAATCAGCGTGATCAATGAAATCGTCAGGATCGCACACCCGACAATCCCGTATCGCAGCTCATACCAGACAGAAAACAGGGTGATTTCCTTGCCGATACGCTTGCCCTGCGCATATCGGCGTACAAGGTAATCCGGCAGGATGGTAAAAATGGAACATAGCATAAGTTCAAACATCTTTACGGTCCTCCTGCTCTGTCACGCTGGGGATACCGGTCGCGACATCGCCATCAGCAACATGTTCTGATTTGACCGAGTCGCTCATTGCCCCCTTCTGCCTTGCCATTGCCTTCACAGCATCGGCAATCGCATTGATCGGGGTATAAAAATCAGGAACCTGAACCACGGCAATCACCAAGGCAGCCAGCCAGAACAGGTTGTTATGGGTAAACAGTGCCAGAAGGGTCAGGATACTGATAAGTTGTATCTGGGTGTGATTGGCGTGATGGGCCAACCTTTCGGGCAGGGCGTGCAGGCTCAGATAAAGGGCACCAAGACCAAACACAGCCAGAACCACAGACCAGACAACAATCGTGAACAATATATCTGACTGTCCGGGTCCGGTAATGAAGAACGGCGCATGCAAAATTGCCGCCTCCCGCAAACTGCTTTCCATTGCTCTACCCCGCCCTGCCTTGAAGGCTTTGAATTGTTCGTGTCCGGTCACTATACCCGCACAACAACCACCAGGGGTATATTTTTCAACAGGATGCCGTTACTTTTGGTATGCATGAATATGGTCAAATGACCCCGGCCATAACCGCCGGAATCACGTCGCGGGGGCAACTTCATCGACAAATGAACGCCATAGGCGAATTACCCCTTCCCTCTTTCCTTTTGCACTGCTTTGCACTATATAAAGCTCACGGTCATACAGGCCGTGCTACCAACCGGAGGGCATGCTGCCTTATCCGGGTGTTTTTGTTTTTTTGAAAGGAGCGTGGTTTCCGTGCAGGTAATCGTTCGCGACAACAATGTCGATCAGGCTCTGAAAGCGCTTAAGAAAAAGATGCAGCGCGAGGGCATTTTTCGTGAGATGAAACTCCGCCGCCACTTTGAAAAGCCGTCGGAGAAGAAAGCTCGCGAAGGGGCGGAAGCAGTCCGCCGTTCCCGCAAGCTGGAGCGCAAGCGCATCGAGCGCGAAGGCTTCTAGTCTTTTTCACTTTCGGGGTTCCTCGAACGTGACTGTACGATCGGTTTTAGCTTGCTAAGACCGGACCCGTGCGCCAAGCCCGCCTCGGAGCAATCCGGGCGGGTTTGGTTTTTCATGCCCCTTTTCCAAATCTCTCCCCGGATCGCATAGCTGTCATTCCCGCTAAGTTTTTTGCCTTGGCCTCAGATTGTTCTAAACCATTCCCTGACAGGTTTTGCCTGCCATGCGCGGCATATGTTTGCGCCACCACCAACCAGTCAATCGGGGAGACATGACTGTGAACACACAAACCGATACCGACAACGCCCCCGCCGGATCTGATTTCAATGGATATTATCGACTGACCCGCGTTTTGCCTGTCATCGCCGTGATGGCCGGGATCTATGGCATTGCCGCACTGGTCGATTATCATATCAATGCTGTTTTACTGACCATCGTTGTCATGATTGCGCTGTGTCTTTTGCGCGTTCCGGTGCCGATTGCGCTGATTTCCGCGGCCTTGCTGGGTGCGTTGCACGCAGGAATGGATACAACCACCGCCATCGGTGCACTTAATGACAACCTTCTGGTCGGCGCGCAGGTCGGCATGACCTATGTGATGATCGGTGCCTTTGCGGTTGCGATTGCGCGTTCGGGCATTCTTGATCTGTTTGCCCAAAAGATCGCCGCCCGCATCGGAAGCGACGCCCAAAGCACTTCAAAGGGCCTTAAATGGTTCCTGTTTGCGATCTTTATTTTCTGCTCGTTGATTTCGCAGAATCTGGTGCCGGTTCATATCGCCTTTATCCCGGTGATGATCCCGCCACTTCTGGCGGTATTCAACCGCCTGCGGATTGACCGCCGGGCCATTGCCTGCATCCTCGCCTGCTCGATCAGCTTTTCCTATCTGCTGCTGCCGACCGGCTTTGGCGCGATTTACCTCAATGAAATCCTGATGGCCAATGTCAACGAAGTTGGCGCTGCATATGACCTTTCCATGACGGCCGATATGGCGCCCAAGGCCATGTTCCTGCCGGTTATGGGGATTGTTGCCGGGATGCTGGTTGCGGTCTTCATCACCTATCGCAAACCGCGCGATTATGTGACCGATCCATCTGCCGAGCGCCATATCAACCCGGCCAAGCCCGTGTCGATCAATCCGCTTCAACTGCTGGCAACCATTGCGGCCCTTGCCGTTGCGCTGATCTGCCAGTTGCAGTTTGACAGCCTTCTGGTCGGGGCGATGATCGGCTTTGTCATTCTGGCGGCGGCGGGCATTTTCCGCTGGCGGGTACAGGATGATGTCTTCACCGAAGGCATGCGGATGATGGCCCAGATTGCCGTGATCATCACCATCGCATCGGGCTTTGCCGGGGTGCTTGATGCCACCGGCGAAATTGCCCCGCTGGTGCAGGCCAGTGCCGAACTGATCGGCGATAACAAGGCACTTGGCGCGCTGATCATGCTTCTGGTCGGCCTGTTCATCACAATCGGCTTTGGCGACAGCTTCGCCAGCGTGCCGATCCTGGCTCCGATCTATATCCCGCTGGCGCTGACCCTTGGTTTCTCACCGATGGCAACCATTGCGCTTCTGGGAGCATCGGCTGCCCTTGGCGATGCCGGATCACCGGCATCCACCATCACGCTTGGCGCGACATCGGGCCTTAATGCCGACGGGCAGCACGACCATGTAAAGGATTCCGTGATCCCGACCTTCATCCACGCCAATTTTGGCATGGTCGTGTTTGCGTGGATTGCGGCGATGGTCCTTTGATCAATCCCGCACAATAAACCACACGATCAGACAACAAACCCGTCCGATATTCGTCGGACGGGTTTTGTCTTGCCGAATAGAACCCGGGTATCATTTCGACCCGAACAGCCAATCAAACACCCCATCAACAGCCCCCTTATTGGTCGCATCCGGCGGTGTCGCATCTTCGCGCACCAAAAGCCCGAACTGGCTTCTGTAAACCGTATAGGTATTGGTGACCGCAATATCGGTAAAAGTCGAACTGCCATATTCCGCATCAATCAGGAAATTCCAGTCCGCCACCAGCTTGCCGATATCAATCCCCTTGGTCGCGCCAAGGTCATAGGCCATATGCGGGCGGGTGTTCTGATCTTCGATATCTCGGTATCGACCTTCCAGCCGCGCCAGCTTGTAACGGGAATCCACGCCAAGAATATTGGCCCACGGCTTGATCTTCACAAATTCCGCATCAATCCGCCACTGATCGCCGTAAATCACGTATTTGCCGGGGATGTCGTTGCCCGGTAATGTCAGATAAGCGTTGTATTCCTGATCCCCGACTTCCTCGAACGTAATTCGCGCCACCGGCTCCTCGGCGGTCAGCCGGAAATAGGTGATGAAAATACCCGAAACCGACGCCACCAGCGTCAGCGACAAAAGCACAATCGTAAAAAGGGATACTTTCAGAAGTCGGAACATCAATTCTCTCGATTTGAAGGCGGAGTACAATTCTCAAGCATTTTCCTGAGAAAGTCTGAACTCTTCACGTGTAATTTGATAATATCTACAACGCTCCTGACGATCTCGAGCAGAACTATATGCCATCCTTTCTCCGAAAGGCTTCATCCCCCATGAAGTCATAGCACCAAAGGATGCCTCATTGGCAAGCTGGGCACCGGCTTCAATAGAATCAAAGCCAAACAGATCAAATCCAGCCTGCAAAATGGCGAGCTTGATTTCGCTTAAATACCCGCGTCGCTGTGCCGGTATCCCTATCCAATATCCAAGCATTCCCCTATGCGGGTTATCCTGATAGCGATATAATGAGACCCAGCCAACAAAACGATCTGTCTCACGTTCGATGATCGCCAATGGCAATGCGCCTCCTGCCTCCGCCGCTCTCCTACTTCTTGTGATGCGTTCTCGTGCCATTTCAACAGTGAATGGAACCTTCCAAGAGGCCAGCCAACATGCGATTTCAGGCACCATCAAGCTCGCGATGACTTCCGCATCCCGGTCTTCAACACACCGAAGATACAGTCGTTCGGTTTGCGCACTGAAATTGATTAAGCTGCTCATAAACTTTTTACCCAAGCAAAATCGGGCGAAGCCGGACCACCAAGTGGACAAAACACCGTATCTCGAAGACACTTTAGCCGACGATGAACCTTTAGAAAAAGAAAAGGGCGACCAAATGACCGCCCCTCTCCCGTTTCAATAGTGAAACCAAATCAGCTATCCAGGTGCATCACAATCTCTTCGCACATCTTCTTGGCATCACCGAACAGCATCATCGTATTGTCCTTGAAGAACAGCTCGTTCTGGATACCGGCGTAACCTGCGGACATTGAACGCTTGATGAACAGAACGGTTTTGGCCTTTTCGACCTCAAGGATCGGCATGCCGAAGATCGGCGATGACGGGTCGGTTTTGGCCGCCGGGTTGGTGATGTCGTTGGCACCAATCACAAAGGCCACATCCGCCGTGCCGAAATCGCGGTTGATTTCTTCCATTTCAAGCACGTCGTCATAGGGGACATTCGCCTCGGCCAGAAGCACGTTCATGTGGCCAGGCATACGCCCCGCCACCGGATGGATGGCATAGCGGACATTAACGCCCTCGGCCTTGAGGATATCGCCCATTTCACGAAGGGCGTGCTGGGCCTGTGCGACCGCCATGCCGTAACCCGGCACGATGATCACGCTGGACGCGTTTTTCATGATGAAAGCCGCATCGTCGCTGGAGCCCGATTTGACCGAACGGTCGCCATCGGTTCCGACCGCCGGGCCGGCATCGCCTTCGGTCCCGAAGCCACCAAAGATGACGTTAAAGATCGACCGGTTCATGCCTTTGCACATGATATAGGACAGGATCGCCCCCGATGCGCCGACAAGTGCCCCGGTGATGATCAGGGCATTGTTCTGAAGCGTAAAGCCGATGCCGCATGCTGCCCACCCCGAATAGGAGTTCAGCATCGAAACAACAACCGGCATGTCCGCCCCGCCAATCGGAATGATCAGCGTCACGCCAAGCACCAGAGCAAGCACCACCAGAATCCAGAATGCCGTGTGGCTTTCGGTGGCCACAACAATAATACCAAACACCAGGATCGCGATGGCAATCGCAAGGTTGAGCATATGCTGCCCGGTAAAGCGTACCGGCGTACCCGATACAATCCCCTGCAACTTGCCAAAGGCAACAAGCGAGCCGGTGAAGGTAATGGCACCGATGGCAACGCCAAGGCCCATTTCAATCAGGCTGGCCGCCCCGATATTACCCGCAGTACCAAGTCCATAGGCACCCGGCGAATAAAGGGCAGCGGCGGCAACAAATACGGCTGCCAGCCCCACCAGCGAGTGGAAGGCGGCAACAAGTTGCGGCAATGCTGTCATCTTGATCTTGAGCGCGATGACCGTACCAATGGCCCCGCCGACCAGAATGCCAACAATAATGGTGGTATAAGACACGACTTCGGGTGATGCCAGCGTGGTCAGAATGGCAATCGCCATCCCCACCATGCCAAGGATATTCCCGTTACGTGCCGTTTCCGGTGAAGACAGACCGCGCAGCGACAGAATGAAGCAGACGGACGCCACCAGATACAGGAAAGCCGACAGGTTTTCCGACATTGTGTGTTCCCCCTACTTCTTTTTCTTGAACATGTGCAGCATGCGCTGTGCGACGATGAAACCGCCAAAGATGTTGACCGACGCCAGCACCACGGCAATGAAGCCCATCGCCTTGGACAGGTTCATATCAATCGGGCCGGCCGCCAGAAGCGCACCAACAATGATCACCGATGAAATGGCATTGGTCACCGCCATCAGCGGCGAATGAAGGGCCGGGGTGACTTTCCACACGACGTAATAGCCAACGAAGCAGGCCAGAACAAACACCGTCAGGCCAAGCACCGTCGGGCTGACACCGCTTGTATGGACAACCGTGGTTGCCGAACTGGCCATATCGCCCGCCTGATTTGCGAGGCTATCGGCAAGCTTTGCAGCCTTTTCGGCCAGACCAAGGGCCGCATCACGCAGCTCGTTTGCGTTCTCGGCGGCATTCTGGGCCGCATTTTGGGTTACGGATTGATCAGCCATTTGCGACCTCCTCACCACCGAATTTCGGATGAACAACCTTGCCATCGCGCGTCAGCATGGTTTCGGCAATAATCTGGTCTTCGGCATTGAAAGCCAGCGTGCCCTTTTCCTTGTCAACAGACAGCGTGATGAAATTCAACAGGTTCTTGGCATACATTGCCGTTGCATCGGTTGCGACGGAACTGGTGATGTTTTCCGGGCCAATGATTTTGACACCATTGGCGGTAATAACCATTTCACCAAGTTTCGCCCCGGCAACGTTGCCACCGCGTTCGGCAGCAAGATCAATGATGACCGATCCCGGCTTCATGCCCGCGACCATATCGGCGGTAACGATTTCCGGTGCCGGACGGCCCGGAATCAATGCCGTGGTGATGACGATATCGGTCTTTGCCAGAACTTCCTTAAGCTTGGCAGCCTGTTTGGCCTTGTATTCGTCCGACATTTCCTTGGCATAACCGCCTGCGGTTTCGCCGTCGGCATCATCGTCTTCGACCTCGATAAACGTCCCGCCAAGCGACTGAACTTGTTCCTTGACTGCCGGGCGCACATCAAACGCGGAAACCACCGCACCAAGGCGCTTGGCGGTCGCAATCGCCTGAAGCCCGGCAACACCGGCCCCGACGATAACAACACGTGCCGGCGGCAATGTCCCGGCGGCGGTCATCATCATCGGATAAATCCGGCCGAATTCATGGGCGGCATCAAGCACGGCACGATACCCGGCCAGGTTGGATTGCGACGACAGCACATCCATCGACTGGGCACGTGAAATGCGCGGCATCAGTTCCATCGCAAAGGACGAAACCCCCGCCGCCGCCATTTTTTCAACAAGATCCTTGCGATCATAAGGATCAAGCAAGGCAATGACAGCTGCACCCTTTTTATAGGCAGCCAGCTCGTCGGTTTTGCCATCAACAACCGGTGGGCGCACCTTCAGGATCACGTCCGCATCCTTGACGGTGGTTTTCATCGTTTTGACAATGGTCGCACCGGCATCGGCAAAGCGATCATCCGGTATGGCGGCGCTAATTCCGGCACCAGCTTCGATTGCAACGTCAAACCCAAGACCAATCAGTTTCTTGACGGTGTCTGGCGTAACGGCAACGCGCTTTTCCCCGGGCCATATTTCCTTTGGAACGGCCAGTTTCATCGCGTTCAACCTCCTTCCCTACAATTATGAATAAGCACGGCATTTTTTGTTTTTATAAAACGCGGTCCGCGTCCGGTGCCTGCGCATCAGACTGGCCACGATTACCCTTGCCCGGCAAGAAAAAAGGCGGTTCTTCCGCTTTAACAGAAGAAACCGCCCGCTTTCCCACCACGCATTCCGAGGCAAAAGCCTTGGTGACAAGTCAGGTCCCACCCGCCATTGGTGCTCAGGACAAACAATCAATGACGCCCTGCCTTGTCTGCGTTGGGTGCAAGATGCGATTTCTTCCGGCCTGCGACAACATCAAAACCCTATAAAAAATCAATTTAACTTAATTTTGGTTCATATTTTACTAGATCATATATGTGCGAATTTCCGCACATATTATTTCCACCCTGTAACAGGTCCTTATCCTGAACAGATAAATTAATCCGTTGAATTACAGCAGTTTCCCCTATTTTCAGCCATCGTTGAAAGTGAATATTAATTGACAAACACACCCTCAGGCTTTCACCAAACTTGCCCGGATGCAAGCAGAGAAAGGAAAAACTTTTCTGAATTCCCAGGGGTTCAAATCAGGAGATTTTGCATAAAGCCGATGAAAAATGCTCGCACAAAGGCAATTTGATCAGCCTTGATCAAACATATCAGGCGCATTCCTCGTCGATTCTGTGCGATCAGATGCGTAAAATTAAATTCGAAAACAGGGAAACCGGATCAGTTTTCGGGGCGATCCAGCCCGACCTCGTCAAGGGCGGCTTGCTGATTGCGGGTCAGGGCATCAAGATTGAAGTCGCCGACCAGATCGTTGAATATCTGATACCAGTTCAGATGCGCATCAAGACGCAGGAACACCGCGCCAAGCCCAACGGCGGCCCGATCCACCAGAACAAATTCACGCGGCGGCTTGACCCCGCCGACGCGGCGCAATTCCCGATGCACCCTTCCCGCAACTTCGGCGCCATAGGCCACCGAATTGGTTTCATCCATCCGGCGTTCACGATCATCAAGGATCGGGCCATACACAAAACCGGCCCAGATATTGAGCACATCAATCAGCTCTCGCGACGGATTCTCAAATCCCCAGCTTTGATAGGCATGAACCGCCCTTTCCTCGTCCTTGTCCCGCAGCGCCTCATAAAGCGTGATCACCGCATTGACGAACTCGGGCTGGAAAATACGGATGCAGCCGAAATCAAGCAGATTGACCGACAGATCATCGCGCAGTGAATAGTTCCCCAGATGCGGATCGCCATGGATCACGCCATAACGATAAAATGGCACATACCAGGCGCGAAACATATTCAGGGCAACCTGATTGCGCGCTTCCTGTGATGGACCGCCATCAAGGAATTTCTGGAATTTCTGCCCGGTCTGCCATGTCATGGTCAGAAGCCGCTTGGTCGTAAGGTCCAGAACCGGTTCGGGCACATGCACGCAATCCTCCGTCGTCAGCATGTGGCGATACAGCTGCATGTTGCGGGCTTCGCGCTCGTAATCAAGTTCCTCGCGCAGGCGTGCCGTCAGTTCCAGCTGGATGTTTTCGGCATCAATCGCACTGTCATACCGGCGATAAATCGCAAAAGCGGCGCGAAGCTGTTTAAGGTCGGCCTCGACCGTTGCCGACATATCGGGATATTGCAGCTTGCAGGCGACCTCGCGGCCATCGTCAAGTGTCGCACGATGAACCTGACCGAGTGACGCAGCGGCAACCGCGTCATGGCTGAAATCCCCAAACCTTTCCTGCCATCCCGCCCCCAGTTCGGTGCGCATCCGGCGTTTGACAAACAACCACCCCATACTTGGCGCATCGGCCTGAAGCGTCGCCAGCGCCTGGGTATATTCCTTGGGCAGGGCATCGGGGATGGTCGACAGGATTTGCGCGACCTTCATCAACGGGCCTTTAAGCCCGCCCAACGCAGATGTCAGTTCGGCAGCATATTTCGCATGATCAATATCGCCGCCGAACATTTTTCCCGTGGCAAGGCGCGCGGCCAGCTTCCCGGCCGACGCCCCGACCTTCGCATAACGACGAACCCGCCCGCCGAACCGATTGCTCTCGTTAGGGGCGGTAAAATCTTCGTCGTTATCGTTCATATCAGGAAAGTTCCTCCAACTCGTCGATCATGCGTTTGATCATGTTAAGGCCGCGCTGCCAGAATGCCGGATCGGAGGCATCCAGACCGAACGGTGCCAGCAATTCCTGATGGCGTTTGGTGCCACCGGCTTTCAGCATCTCGAAATATTTCTGCTGGAAGCCGTCTTCGGCATTTTCATAAACGTCATACAGCGAATTCACGAGGCAATCGCCAAACGCATAGGCGTAAACATAGAACGGCGAATGGATGAAATGCGGGATATAGGACCAGTAATATTTGTACTCGTCCTCGTACCGGATTGCGTCACCCAGGCTTTCATGTTGTACGGCAAGCCAGATCTCGCAGATCTCATCGACCGTCAACTCCCCTTCGCGGCGCTTGGTATGAACGCGTTTCTCAAATTCAAAGAACGCGATCTGGCGCACGACGGTGTTGAGCATATCCTCGACCTTGCCGGCCAGCATGATACGCTTCATCTTCGGATCTGTTTCCGCCCGCAGCATCGACTGGAAGGTCAGCATTTCACCGAAAACAGACGCGGTTTCCGCAAGTGTCAGCGGCGTATCGGACAGGAAATAGCCCTGCTCCCCGGCAAGAACCTGATGAACCCCGTGGCCAAGTTCATGCGCCAGCGTCATCACATCGCGCGTTTTGCCGTGATAGTTCAGCAGAAGGTACGGGTGGGCTGACGGTACGGTCGGATGGGCAAAGGCCCCCGATGATTTACCGGGGCGCGGCGGCACATCAATCCACGGATTATCAAAGAATTTCTGACCGACTTCGGCAAGCTCGGGTGAAAATTCGCCATATGCTTTAAGAACCGTTTTGCGTGCGGTATCCCAATCGATATGGCGATCATCATCATCGGGAAGTGGCGCGTTACGATCCCAGTAATCAAGCTGATCAACGCCAAACCATTTGGCTTTGAGCCGGTAATAACGATGCGACAGATCGGCATGGCTGCTGGCAACCGCAGAATTAAGTGCTTCGACCACATCGTCTTCAACCTGGTTGGACAGGTTGCGCGCCGATACGGGGGTTGCGAATTTACGCAACCGGTCGTCAATTTCCTTGTCCTTGGCCAGCGTATTGGTGATATGGGCCAGAAGCTTTATATTTTTGCCCAGCACATCGCCAATCGACTTTGCCGCTGCCTTGCGTTCCGCCACCTTGGTCGAGGACAGCATATTGGCGACATCCGACATGGTCAGTTCTTCGCCATTCATCGGGAAACGCAGATCAGCCATCGTCTGATCGAACAGACGCACCCATGCACTTGAACCGGCAACACGGCGTTCATGCAGAACCTGCTCGACCTCGTCCGAAAGTTGATGCGGACGGAAAGCACGGTTTTCATCAAGCCACGGGCGATAGCGGCGAAGGGCGGCACTTTCGTTATATTTTGTCGAAAGCACGTCTTCCTCGATCCGGTTGATTTCAAGCCCGAAGAACAGCGACAGGCTTGAAATGCTGGTCATTTCTTCCTGAACGGACTGATAGAACTGGCCAATCGCGGCGTCCGAGCTATCGCCCGCATAAAGCAACTGTGCAAACGATCCGATCCGGCCACAAATTTCGCTGACGGCTTCGTATTCGGCAATTGCGGCAGCAAGTTCATCGCCCGAAAGACCGGCAAGTTTGCCCTGATAGGTTTTCTGGAAGGCGTCTGAGCGGGATTTGGCATTATCAAGATCGCGCCGGATGGCCGGGTCTTTGGGATCGTTATAGAGATCGGTCAGATCCCAGGTCGGCAAATTCTTGTCGATCGCGTTCATTTGTCCTCCAGACAGTCGATTATGCAATCGGACCTTGTCAGTCCGAAACATCCATGCCCCGATATATGATGACCGGGCAGGCTGCGCCAGTGCCGATCACGGCTTTGTATTTCATCTCTCATAAATCAGGGCGAATTTCCCGATGAACATAGCGTTTTGCAACCGGCTTGTGAAATCGCTAACATCAATGGATATCAACGAATTTTTCCAATGATGTGAAGTCGGACGCATTTGAGGGAACCAAACATCATTTTCCGGCTGCGTAACGAAGCAATCCCTGCTAACAAAAGCGATCAGGTTAAAACCTGAACGGTGGCACAAAGATCAGCGTATGAAGACAAGAGAACCGATAACAGGGCAAGGAAGCGTCATGACGAATTTGCAGGATTATGCCGATTGGCAGAACTTGCCGTCGATGTTTTTCAAACAGGCTGAAAAATACGGGGATGCACCGTTCTTGTGGACCAAGGATGGTGAGACGGACGAATTTGTCCCGACCAGCTGGAATGACGCAGCCGATCAGGTGCGCGCATTGGCGCGTTCGTTATATAAAACCGGCGTTCGCCCCGGTGACAGGGTTTTGCTAGTATCGGAAAACCGCACCGAATGGGGCATTGCCGATCTGGCGATCATGTGTGTTGGCGCGCTTACCGTTCCCGCCTATACCACCAATACCGAACGCGACCATCTGCACGCGATCGAGGATAGCGGTGCGGGCATTGCCATTATCTCGACCAAAAAACTCGCCCAGCCGTTCCTGCATGCCGCCCTTGATAGCGGGCGCTGCCGCCATGCGATCATGATGGAAGACTGGGGCCAAAGCTTTGTTGGCGATATCACCATCACCCGTTGGGAAGATATGATTTCGCAGGGGCGCGGACTAACCGATGATATTGATGCATGGGTTGCCAATATTGAACGCGATCAGCTTGCCTGCCTGATATATACATCGGGCACCGGTGGCGCGCCCAAGGGCGTTATGCTTAGCCACGGGGCGATTTTGTCAAACTGCATGGGGGCGTTCGACATCATCGAAACGCTGGGCATCGAGGAAGAAGTCTTTTTGTCCTTTCTGCCCTTGTCCCATTCCTATGAACATACGGCGGGCCTTTACTTCCCGATGAGCATCGGTGCGCAGGTTTATTACGCCGAAAGCCTTGATAAACTTGCCGCAAACCTTGCCGAGGTCCGTCCGACCATCATGACGGCTGTACCGCGCCTTTACGAAATGCTCTATCAACGCATGAGCCGCATGGTCGAAAAAGAAGGCGGCTTCAAACAGAAATTGTTTAACCTGACACTCAAGCTTGGTCGCAAAACTTACGAAAAAGAACCCCTCAGCCTGATCGAAAAAATCCAGAACTTCGTCTGCGAAATTCTTCTGCGCCGCAAATTGCGTCAGCGTTTCGGCGGCCGGATCAAGGCCATGGTATCGGGTGGCGGTCCGCTTAACTACGAACTTGGCGTTCTGTTTGTTTCGTGTGGCATTCGTATCCTTCAGGGATATGGCCAAACCGAATTTGCCCCGGTCGTGTCGTGCAACCGTGCCGAAAACAACAAATTGCGTACTGTTGGCCCACCGATGGTCGGGGCCGAGGCGAAAATCGCCGATGACGGCGAAATCCTGCTGCGCGGCGAAAGCATGATGAAGGGGTACTGGAACCTGCCCGAAGTCACCGCAACCACTATCATTGATGGCTGGCTGCATACCGGTGATATCGGCAAGTTTGACGAGGAAGGCAGCCTTGTCATCACGGACCGCAAAAAGGATATCATCGTCAATTCCGGTGGCGACAATATCTCGCCCCAGCGGATCGAGGGCCTTCTGACGCTGGAAACCGAAATTTCCCAGGCTATGGTTTACGGCGACGACAAACCCTATCTGGTTGCCGTGCTGTGGCCGGACGAAGATTTCATGCGCGAATTCGCCAAGGAAAACGGGATCGAAAACAATATCGATGCCCTTGGCGAGAACGAGGAATTCCGCAAGAAAATCCGGGCTGCTGTCGATCACGTCAACGGGCGCTTGTCAACGATTGAAAAGGTCCGAAGCTTTACCTTCGCCGAAAGCCCCTTCTCGATTGACAATGAAATGCTGACTCCCTCAATGAAAATCCGCCGCCACAAGATCCGCGCAGCCTATGTCGCAGCCCTTGACGCCCTTTATCAGCGCAAACGCGGCGGACAGTAATCCGGACCGATGACAAATCATTCGGGGAACAAACCAGACCTGACCCTGATCCGGGGCCTTCCCGGATCAGGCAAATCGACCCTTGCTGGAATGATTTGCGAAAAAACCGGCGCAATCCATCTGGAAGCTGATCAGTTCATGGTCGACCGTTACGGGAATTACCGGTTTGATGGCCGCAAACTGCGTGACGTGCACGCGCGCTGCGAAGTCGAATGCAACGGGCATCTGTCGGTCGGGCAAAGTGTTGTTGTTTCCAACACATTCAGCGAAATCTGGGAAATGCAGGCCTATCTCGACATGGCGGAACGCCACCATGCCGCATTGCAGATCATTGAATGCCATGGACGATTTGGCAATGTCCACGGCGTCCCCGATGATAAAATCAATGCCATGCGCAAACGCTGGCAACAGCTTCCCGAACGTTATAGCTAAGCCGTTCAGTTCACGGTCGAAAAGACCTTTTTCAGGACATCGGTGGTCCAGCGCGCCGGATCGTTCCGAATATCGGCTTCCTGTTTTGCGATGTAATAAAACAGGCCATCCATCGCCTTGTTGGTGGCGTGATCGGAAAGCGATGCCTTGATATCGGGCACCATCGGCAATGTATCGTACTGCCCCATCATCTGATCATATAATTGCAACGCGCCGGTTTCGGCCAATGCGTCGCCAATCACCGGTCTTAATCTGTTTTCGATGTCCCCGCCCGATACACGGCGCAGATATTTTGTCGCGGCATCTTCCGGCCCGTCCAGGATGCCTTTGGCGTCTTCAAGCGTCATCCGGCTGACAGCATCAACCAGAATTTCGCCAGCATCCTGCATGGTTTGTTCCGCCGCACGGTTCATTCGCAATTCGATTTCCTCGCCATAACTGCCAAGCCCGGCGGCACTTAACAATGATTGCGCATGTTTCACACTATCGGGCAGCGGAATATGCGCCACCGGATCGGCATTGAAACCGTCGGTCACGCCAAGATCGGTGGTGACAACCTCGACACCTTTATCAAGCGCCTGACGCAGGGCATCGGAAACCGTTTCATCAGAAAGCCCGGCCATCGACGCCGAACTGCCGCCCGATCCGCTGCCTGTCGAGTTCCTTGTCACGCTGCCAAGTGCTTCCTTGGCCTTGTCAAAAAAGGATTGCGCGGATGCATCGACCGATATTCCGGCCATCAGGGCCAGAAACGACGCAGACATAATCAGGCGGGTAAAGGTTTTGGATTTGGGTGGCAGTGACGGCATCGATGTCCCCTTGGCTTTGGTATTTTCATCATCCTGCAGGCAGATCATGGCCTTGAAAAGACAAAACCCCGATCAGGGACCGGGGTTTTGCAAGATTTCAAATCTGCGATGATCAGTCGACCAGTTCGACCTTCTTTCCGTTCAGAAGTAACTGACCGCCTTCAGCAGAAACCGGGATGGTATCGCCATCCTTGATCCCGCCTTCAAGTATCTGCATCGCCAGCGGGTTTTGAAGATACCGTTGAACCACCCGTTTAAGCGGGCGCGCACCATAGACCGGGTCATACCCCTTATCGGCAAGCCAGCTTTTGGCGAACTCGTCGAGCTGCAGGGTGATCTTGCGATCAAACAGCAGCTTTTCAAGTCGACCCAACTGGATATCGACAATCGTATCCATCTGGGCACGTTTCAGACGATGGAACAGAAGAACTTCGTCCAGCCGGTTCAGGAACTCCGGACGGAACGATGCCCGCACGACTTCCATCACCTGGCTGCGCAATTCGCTGCTGTCATGACCTTCTTCCTGACTGGCCAGAATGTCGGCCCCCAGGTTCGAGGTCAGGATGATCAGCGTATTGCGGAAGTCGACTGTGCGTCCCTGCCCATCGGTCAAACGACCTTCATCCAGAACCTGCAACAGAACGTTGAACACATCGGGGTGGGCTTTTTCGACCTCGTCAAACAGCACCACCTGATACGGACGACGCCGTACTGCCTCGGTCAACGATCCGCCTTCCTCGTACCCGACATAGCCCGGAGGCGCACCGATCAAACGGGCTACCGCATGCTTTTCCATGAATTCCGACATATCGATGCGGACCATGGCCTGTTCATCGTCAAACAGGAACTGCGCAAGCGCCTTGGTCAGTTCCGTTTTACCAACCCCCGTCGGGCCAAGGAACAGGAACGATCCCATCGGCCGGTTCGGGTCCTGCAACCCGGCACGGGCACGTCGTACCGCGTTCGAGATCGACCGAACAGCTTCATCCTGACCGACAACGCGTTTGCGCAGGATATCTTCCATCCCAAGCAACTTTTCACGTTCGCCTTCCAGCATCTTGTCAACCGGGATACCCGTCCAGCGCGACACGACCGAAGCAATGTGCTTTTCAGTCACGGCTTCTTCTTTCATGCCGTCGGCCTGATCGTCTTCAGCCTTTTCAAGCAACCGTTCCAATGCCGGGATTTCTTCGTATTGAAGCTGTCCCGCACGGTCGAGCCGCCCGTCACGCATCGCGCGTTCAAGTTCGCCGCGTGCCTGATCAAGCTGTTCCTTGATATGGGTCGATGCCGCCAGTTCCTTTTTCTGGGCTTCCCATTTCGCGGTCAGTTCCGCCGATTTTCCTTCAAGTTCGGCCAGTTCCTTGTCAAGACGGCCAAGGCGATCTTTCGATGCCCGGTCTTCTTCTTTCTTCAAGGCTTCTCGCTCGATCTTCAGCTGGATGATGCGGCGATCAAGTTCGTCGATTTCCTCGGGCTTTGAGTCAAGTTCCATTCGAAGGCGCGAAGCCGACTCATCCATAAGGTCAATCGCCTTATCAGGCAGGAAACGATCCGTGATGTACCGGTTCGAAAGCGTTGCCGCCGCAACCAGCGCATTATCGGCAATTCGCACACCGTGATGGAGTTCGTATTTTTCCTTGATGCCGCGCAGAATGGAAACCGTATCGGAAACGCTGGGTTCTGAGACAAAGACCGGCTGGAAACGACGGGCAAGCGCCGCGTCTTTTTCAATATGCTGCCGGTATTCGTCCAAGGTCGTTGCCCCGACGCAGTGAAGCTCGCCGCGCGCCAGTGCCGGTTTCAGAAGGTTCGACGCATCCATCGACCCCTCGGCCTTTCCGGCCCCGACCAGCGTGTGCAATTCGTCAATGAACAGAACAATCTGTCCTGCTTCGGCCTCGATCTCGGACATCACCGCTTTCAGGCGTTCCTCAAATTCGCCGCGGAACTTGGCACCGGCAATCAGCGCCCCAAGATCAAGCGACAGAAGTTTCTTGTCCTTAAGCGTTTCGGGCACGTCACCCTTGACGATGCGCAATGCCAGACCTTCGGCAATCGCGGTTTTACCAACGCCGGGTTCGCCAATCAGAACCGGGTTGTTTTTGGTCCGGCGCGACAGGACCTGTATGGCGCGGCGAATTTCCTCGTCGCGACCAATCACCGGGTCAAGCTTGCCTTCACGTGCTGCAGCCGTCAGATCACGCGCATATTTCTTAAGCGCATCATACTGGCTTTCCGCACCGGCACTATCGGCAGTACGGCCTTTACGGACGTCATTGATAGCACCATTAAGCGCCTGCGCGGTAACGCCCGCATCGGCCAGGACCTTGCCCGCAACCGATTTTGGATCAAGTGCAATGGTCAAAAGCAGCCGTTCAGCAGTGACATAGCTGTCACCCGCCTTCTTGGCGACTTCCTGTGCCTGATCAATCAACCGGGCAAAGTCGGACGACAGATAAATCTGGCCATTGCCGCCCGATACCTTGGGCAGTTTCGCCAATTCCTGTGCACAGCGATCCTGTGCCATTTTGGGCTTTCCGCCCGCTGCCTTGATAAGATTGGCTGCCAGACCTTCTTCGTCGTCAAGCAGCACTTTCAGAAGATGGATCGGCACAAATTGCTGATGGTTTTCACGCAGCGCCAATGATTGCGCGGCCTGAAGGAACCCTTTGGACCGGTCCGTAAACTTTTCGAATTCCATGCCTGTCACTCCTTGAGCCAACAGTATCGTAACATGCGGACCTTCTTGGAAGCATCCGCGACCTTAAGTGGTTTTGTCCGCAATAGAAATTATCAATCTTTCCATTGTTGACGTCTTTGATATGTCTCAGTTCCCGGCCATCGCAAGACGATACCCCTACAAAAGTTGCAAGAATTAATTGTGCGCCGCACCACCATTTTCTGGCATCATTCAAGATTGCGACGAAAAGCATTGTCATTCCTGTCAAACCTGTTGCCCGGCGCGGTACAGGAAATCTTGCCCTTGGGAATACAAGGCATTAACGTCGCCACTTGTTTTATTTTGGCCTTCTTATCGGCCCGACCCGTTTGCCGATACGTAATTGCGCCCCACAGGATCGAATGCCATGACTGTCCAGCTTGAAGCCATCAAACGTTATCCCGTCAAAGGGCTACGCGGCATCGAAATGCCCAAGGCCGAAATCACCGCGCAGAAGATGCTGCAAGATGATCGCCGTTTCATCATCGCAACCCAGTCTTCGGTCGGACAGGACGGTGTGCATGAATGGGCGCGCAAAAGCAATTTCCTGCAACTGGTTAACACGCCCAAGCTGGCCGAACTTGGCATCGAATATGACGATGCAACCACGACGTTGGCAATCCTTCGCAATGGTCGCGTGATCTGCAAAGGCAATCTTGAAGACAAGATGGGCCGCACCGTGGTCGAGGATTTCCTGAAGGCGTTTCTCAAAAACGATATCGCCGGAACACCCAAAATCTATTCGGTGCCCGATGTCAGCTTCGGCGACATGAAGGAACCCTATATCTCGGTGCTTAACCTGGCTTCGATCCGCGATTTCGCCGACCGCGTTGTTCAGAAAGAAGTCGACCCGATGCGGTTCCGCGGCAATCTGCTGATTGACGGGCTTGAACCATGGGCTGAACTGAAATGGGAAGAAGGTCAGATCATTCAGATTAACGGTGTTGATTTCCGCGTCATTCATCCGATCACGCGCTGCAAGGCAACCAGCATCAATCCCGGCACGGCGGAGTCTGACATCAATGTGCCGCTGCTGCTGCGCAAGGGCCTGAACCATCTTTATATGGGGGTCTATGTCGAGGCAGTCGGGTCAGGCACGATCCAGCCCGGCGACGAAATCACCGTTACCCAAGGTTGATGGCTGACGTCTGAAAGACAGCAAGCATTCCCCGACCACCGCTAGCTGAAGGTCGGGGCATGGACGGCCATTCCCTGAAACATGTCATCGTGATACCAGTCGATCCGGTATGCCCGGATCGGCGGAACACCCTTGCGAAACAGGATTTGCTCCTCGTCCGGAAAACGTGCGACCTCGGTTGACCGCAAGATTGCCTGATTATCCTGCGGACGCAGATGCACCGGCCTGTCACCACTGACACCGCCGCCGGTATCGTCAAACCGCGACATCGCGGTTAAACCCGCAACCCAATCAAGATTGAATGCGCCGTCCTGGCTAAGCACGGAAATCGCATCGGCCCGCCCCACAACATTTTCCCAGTTCAGGCAAACATCCATAAGGCCGCTGACCCCGGAAAAGCACGGCCAGATAATCATACCATCGCCAAGCCCGCCGCCCAGAAGCCGTTCAAACAGGGGCATACGTCCGACGGCTTCAATCCCGTCAAGCAGCACCAGAAATTCCGCGTCCCCGCTTTTCCATTCCCGGCGCGCAATCAATTGCATCATTGCACCAATTATCACCCGGCTGAATGCTGTCTGGGGATCGGGCGTTTCGCCGCCCATCTGTCCGATTATGAAAATCGATACCGGACGACCGATCAGATCATCGACGCCAAACGTGCTGTTGTTGATCATGCGGGCAATCGAAGGATTGTCAAAATCGGCGGTCGCCATGCGGCACGCTTCGATAATTGCCATGCGCTGATTTTCTGTCATGTCAAGGATCGTCAGGGCAATATCGGAAATCCTGCCATCGGCAGACTCGACCCCCATCAGTTCCTCAAGGATTTTATAGAACCGGTGTGATGGCATAACCAGATTGCGCCGAACCTCGACAAGGCTCCTGTTTTCCTTAAGGCTTTTTTGCATCGTATAAACGATGAAGCCCTGCAAAAGGGTGCGGGCTGCGCGTGTTTCCTGTTCATCAAGCTCCTGAACAAAAGCCGGGGCAAGCAAAGTATCAGCAATCAGCCCCGCATCCGCGATCAATCCCTCGCCCTGCTGGCGCATGAAGTCACAGGGGTTGAAATGATCACTTTCCGCGCCTGCCTGGCCATGCGGATCAAGCAGAATGACCCGTTGCCCCATCTTTTTGCGGCGATCCTGAACGGCACGGTAAATGCTGCCATAACGCTCATAAACAAACAGGCCACCGGTATGCAGCAGGGCATTGGGTTCCGCCGAGGCTCGATAATATTCTTCGGGCTTGCTCGCAAATGTGATCACCCGGCGCAGCCCTGTCGCCCCGATCACACGCTTTTCCGGTCCCCAACGCCCCAAAACGATCGACGGTTTGGGATCCAGCAATTTACGCCCGTCAAGATCCTCCACCTTGGCCCACTGGCCTTCGGCCTTCATTCTTGCCGCCTGCATCGGTGAAACGGATTGTTTTTTCTTGGATGGCGCAGATTGCATGCGATTAAGCATGATTACAATCAGCGGCAAAAACATCGGGATGATGAAACAGACCGCCCCCAGCAAAGCCAGTTCATAATCACCATTGAAAACCCCAAGCGCCACGACCATCCCGCCGAGCGCCCATAACAGCACCATGATGACCCGGAACAACCCAGTTCCCATCATCTCCCCCCAAATATGTTTGCCCGTCTTGAAGCGAAGCGACCCCGTTGCATGTGAATGCCTTTCGTTCCGCCAGCAGGCCCTGCTGCCATCAAGTGATAGCAGCTAAAATCGGCAGTTGCACCATATTACCTATTTATGGATTCAGGGTTTCACATCAAGAAGTCCAATTGACAGAATGCCGAATAATCAGGCGGCAAAACAGCAATCCAGAAACAACAAACCCCGCAGGATTTCTCCGACGGGGTCTGTTGTAATCGATAGAAGGCCGGTAATCAGGCGGAAACCGGTTCCGCAGATTTATCTTCGCTTGTGCCTTCTTCACCGTCTTCATCGCGCCCGGCAGCACGGCTGCGGCCACGGCGCGCTGTCGGATGCCGGCCACGTGTGCGGCTGGTTCCCGCAGCACTTTTGCGCGGTTTCTTTTCTTCACCATCTGCCGAAGTATCGGCATCGGCATTGTCGGCTGGCGCAATATCCAAAGACGGCTGTTCACTGTCCTCGGCAGCCGCCCTGGCCGGACGACCACGCACTGGCGCGGCACGACGGGCACGCGGAGTGCGTTTTACCGGAGCAGTATCGCCATCGTTGTTATCCGGAACAGATGCAGAAGCAGCAGCTTCGTTGACATCGGCAGAATTGCTACCGGCATCATCTGCATGATTGTTCGACGAAGCAGCAACATCATCCTGATTTACAGCATTGTCGTTGCCATTGTCGCCATTCTGGTTTTCGCCGCGCTCGTCACGGTTCGGACGATTATTGCCCCGGTCATTCCGATCGTTGCGGTCATTACGCTGCGGGCGCGGGGCATTGCTGTCACCACGCTCTTCGCGACGCTGGTTTTCCCAGTCAATAGCTGCCTGAAGAATACGATGATAATGTTCCGCATGCTGGTAATAGTTTTCAGCCAGAACCGGATCGTCAGTGCAATCCTTGGCCAGCGAAACATATTTTTCGTAAACTTGCTGGGCGTTTCCACGAACGCGCCCGTCCGGACCGTTACTGTCAAAAGTCTGAAATTTTGGATTTACAGGACGTTTATTCGGCTGCGGACGTCCGCGCGGACGCTTGTTATTGCTATTGTTGTTGTTGTTATTTCTCATATCAACATGTCTTTGGTGTTGAAGGACAAATCCGGATTCATCAAGGAATCCCGGAACCACTCCGTCTGAAAAACATATTTCCCGCTAAACAGTACCGATCAAACGGCACTACGACAAACCCACCGTATACCTTAAAGGAGCGGAGATTTATTACTGTTTACAGGGGAACACGGCGCTTTCAAAGCGCGTCGGGCACCCGGCCCGTAAGAACCAACCTATATGGCTTGTCGCCTTATTCCAACTGTTTTTTTCAATGCGTGCGTTTTTTTTGCAATGGCATTGCCGATTGATCAGATCACACAACGCCCGACCGAGCAGCGGGTCTTTTTCGCGGCAACGCAACGTACAATCCCACCAAGATCCTCTCGATATTCAATACCGACAAATCCGGCCTCGACCAGAAGGCGGGAAACGTCTTTTTCCTGCCCTTGCCCGATTTCAAAAATCACAAACCCGGCCGGTTTGACGAGGGAAAATGCCACCTGTGACAAAATCCGATACGCACCCAGCCCGTCCCCCTCATCGGTCAGGGCCAGACGCGGATCATACTGTCGCACTTCGGGCGAAAGCTTTTCCATGTCGGCCTGCGTGATATAGGGCGGGTTCGACACTATCAGGTCAAACCCGGCCTTGCGCTCCGCATCCGTAATCGCGCTGTCCCAGTCCGACACACGAAATTCAACCTGATCGGCAAGACCAAGGCGATTGGCATTCTCACGCGCACAGGTCACGGCACCTTCGCTGATATCGATGCCAAGCCCGCTTGCCTTTTGCAGATCGCCAATGATCGACAGCAAAAGGCACCCGGTGCCTGTCCCGAAATCAAGAACCGTCGGTGCATTGGCATCTTCAAGCCAGTCCAGCGCCAGTTCGACAATCGTTTCGCTGTCGGGGCGGGGATCAAGCGTTTCGGGCGAAAGCCTGAAACTGTGACGCCAGAAATCCCGCTGCCCCAGAATACGCGATACCGGTTCATGTTTCAGACGGCGCGCGACCATACTGCGGAATGTTTTGGCCTTGTCCATCGTAACCGTATCTTCGGGCCATGCGGCGATACGGCTGCCATCAACACCGGCGGCATCGGACAAAAGAATACGGGCATCCATTCGCGCATTTTCAATACCGGCATCACGCAATGCGGCAACGGCCTCGGTCATCAGGGTACCAAGGGTTACCGAATTGTCTGTCGTGGTGGCATCGTCTGCCGTCATCAGATCAATTCTCGATCTCGGCCAGTTTCTGTGCCTGATCTTCGGCAATCAGGGCATCAATCATTTCATCAACAGATGGCCCGCCGGTGATGAAATCGTCCAGACGATAAAGGGTCAGGTTGATGCGGTGATCCGATACACGTCCCTGCGGGAAGTTATAGGTGCGGATACGTTCAGAACGATCCCCGGAACCGACCTGCGATTTGCGGTCGGCTGCACGCGCGCTGTCCTTGCTTTCGCGTTCCTGATCATACAGGCGCGACAGCAGCATCTTCATCGCCTTTTCCTTGTTCTTATGCTGCGATTTTGCTTCCTGGCTGGCGGCAACCACACCGGTTGGAATGTGGGTGATACGCACCGCACTGTCCGTGGTGTTAACGTGCTGGCCACCCGCCCCTTGCGAACGGTAGGTATCGATCCGTAAATCTTTCGGATCAATATGGATGTCAACTTCCTCGGCTTCGGGCAGAACGGCGACGGTTGCCGCCGAAGTATGAATACGCCCGCCGCCTTCGGTCACCGGCACACGCTGGACCCGGTGGACGCCGCTTTCGAATTTCAGGCGCGCAAACACACCGGCCCCCGAGACGTTGACGATGACTTCCTTATATCCGCCAAGATCATTTTCATTGGCGTCCATCTGTTCGAATTTCCAGCCGCGGTTTTCCGCATAACGCTGATACATGCGATACAGATCGGCGGCAAACAGGGCTGCTTCCTCGCCGCCGGTCCCGGCACGAATTTCAAGAATGGCATTCTTTTCGTCGGCATCATCCTTGGGCAGAAGCATCAGCTTCACTTCATGCTCTGCCTTGGGCAGCTCATCAAGAATTTCGTATTTCTCGGCTTCGGCCATTTCGCGCATGTCGCGATCAGACCCCGCATCGTCAAGAATTTCCTGCGCGCCTTCCAGATCGGTGCGAAGCTTTTTGACTTTCTCGACCGCGTCGACAATCGGGGACAGTTCGGCATATTCACGCGACAATTTGGCGAACGAGTCGCCATCCGTCGCCCCCCCCGACAGCAGGGATTTGAGCTCGTCGAACCGGCGTACAACGCCATCAAGTTTACCGGGGTCCAGACTCACTCTTTTTCCTCCTTCGGGGGTTCATCATTCTGTTCGGCTTTGGTGCCATGCGGTTCGGACTGCAACGCGAACAAGCGCGTCAAAAGCTTTTGCGCCTTCATCCATTCGACAGTTCCCGCACCATCCGTGGTCGCCGCAAGGTCTTTAAGCGCTTGGGTGGGCGCATGCAACAACCGATTGATCAAAAGCCGGGTTGCCTTTTCTGCATCGCCGTGGCTTTCGCGCAGCGCATCATCGCGCACCGTTTCGAAATGCGCCCTTAAATCCGCCATGGCCGGGATCGCCGCGCGTTCGGCCCGGACACGGACAAAATGTTCAACCTCTTCCTCGATCAGGGCCCAGGCTTCATCTGCTTTTTCTTCGCGCCCGCCACGTCCTTCGGCAGCAATCTTTTCAAGATCGTCCAGCCGGTAGAAAAAAACTTCGTCAATTTCATCGACCTGCGGATCAATATCGCCAGGAACGGCTGTATCGATCATCAGGACAGGACGATACCGCCTGCGCTTTACCGCCGCCAATGCACGCGCCTTGTCGATGATGTAACGCCGCGATCCACCCGCTGTCAGGACCATGTCTGCCTCGGCCAGCAGACGATCAAGATCGTCGAGTTCCGCCCAGTGGCAATCAAGCCTGCGCGCCACAAGACGCGCTCGCGCGGTCAACCGGTCGGTCACAAGCACCCGACCCATACCGCGTTCGGCAAGGGATGCAGCGATCAATTCGCCCATATCCCCGGCACCAGCCAAAAGCAATGTGCAATTGGCGATATCACCATGCAGGTCGCGCGCCACCGATTGTGCCGCCGCCGCAATTGATACCGCTCCCTGACCGATCCCGGTCCGGTTACGGACCTTTTTGGAAATCGCATAGGCAGTCTGATAAACCAGTTCCAGTTCACGCCCGACAAGCTTGTGCTTGCGTGAAATGCGATGTGCGTCCTTGACCTGACCGAATACTTCCGGCTCACCAATCACCAGACTGTCAAGCGAGGCCGCAACCGCAAAAACATGACGCAAGGCATCGCGTCCCGACCGGATATAAAGCTCGCTTGCCAGCTTGTCGCGATCAATATCCGCCCAAAGCGCCAAAAGATCGATCAACCGTTCCCTGCCGCGTTCGGCTTCGGACGCCAGCAAATGGATTTCGGTGCGATTGCAGGTCGAAACCACGATCGCCTGCCCGAGACGCGCCTGCAAAATCGCCGACAGGAACTGCGGCAGGCGGGCTTCGTCGATGAACAGACGGTCGCGCGTATCCTCGCTGGAGCGCCGATGATTGGTCCCGATCACCATCAGGCGATCCAGTGGCCAATCTCCGGCTTCTTCACGCGCGAATGCGTCTGTCACCCTGCACTTACCTTTTGCCGATTACGCCTGCAAGCTGATCAAGCGCGATTTCCTGCTGTTCGCCACTGTCAAGATCACGCAGCTGGGCGATGCCCTTGGCCAGTTCGTCATCACCAAGAATAACCGCGAGACGGGCATTTGCCTTGTCCGCGCGCTTCAGACGTTTTTTCATGTTCCCGGCATAGCCGAGCTCGACTGCAATGCCGGTTTCACGCAATGTCTGCGCCAGCGTGCGGCATCGTGCCTCGGCCGCATCTCCCATCGGGATCAATGCAACCGGACGCGGCCCGGCCGGGGCTTCACCCACCATCAAGGCCAGCCGCTCAACACCTGCGGCCCAGCCAACACCAGCCGTCTGCGGGCCACCCATGGTCGAAATCAGACCATCATAACGGCCACCGGCCATCACGGTTCCCTGGGCACCAAGGGTATTGGTCGTGAATTCGAAACAGGTATGGCAATAATAATCCAGCCCCCGCACCAGACGCGGGTTCAGCTCATAACCGATCCCGATATCGCCAAGCCCACCAGTCAGCGACTTGAAAAATTCCTGACTGTGTTCGTTCAGATATTCGGCGAATAACGGCGCATTGGCGACCAATTCCCGGTCGCCTTCGTCCTTGGAATCAAGGATACGCAGCGGATTCTTTTCAAGACGCGCCCGGCTGTCTTCCGACAACCTGTCAAAATGCCCCTTGAAATAGTCGACCAGAACGTCGCGATATACCGCCCGGCTTTCCGGGTCGCCAAGGGTGTTGAGCTCCAGCCTGATGCTGTCCCAAAGACCAAGGCTTTTAAGGATATGCGCCCCATAGGCGATCATTTCGATATCGCCCGCGACCTGCTCAACTCCCAGAAGTTCCGCACCAATCTGGTGGAACTGGCGCTGGCGGCCTTTCTGCGGACGTTCGTAACGGAACATCGGCCCATAGTAGGAAACCTTGACCGGTGACATCTGCTGCATCCCGTTCGAGATATAGGCGCGCGCAATACCGGCCGTCCCTTCGGGGCGCAGCGTAATCTGTTCGCCACCGCGATCCTCGAACGTATACATTTCCTTGGTCACGACATCGGACGTATCGCCAAGGGTCCGTGCAAAGACATCGGTAAATTCGAAGATCGGCGTGGTCATACGATGGTAACCATACAACTCGCCGATGTCGCGCGCGACCTGCGCGATATGATCCTGCAGACGGTTCTGTTCAGGCAGAAGGTCATGCGTGCCACGGACGGGTTGAAGCGATGCCACTTTGGGTCTCCGATCTAACTTGAATTCCAGATATTTGCGTCAAGGATATCGGCGCAAATTCATGTGAACATGAAAATAGCTTTCCGCCCGGACGGCGGAAAGCCAAAATTCGTCAATTCTGCTACGCTATTCTGCCGCGGCCAGCTTTGCGGCTTCTTCGGCTTCGATCTTGGCCGCACGTTCCTCGACCAGTTCGACGATATGGTCGACCATTTTTTCGGTGCTGATATTGTGATCGGGGCGACCGGAAATATACATTTTGTGATTGCCACCACCACCACCGGTCAGACCGATATCGGTTTCACGCGCTTCGCCCGGGCCATTGACGATGCAGCCAATGATCGACAGCGAAATCGGGGTCGAAATATGCGCCAGCCGCTTTTCAAGCTCCGCCACAGTATCAACCACGTTAAAGCCCTGACGTGCACAGGACGGACAGGAAATGATCTGCACACCGCGCGTCCGAAGGCCAAGCGATTTCAGAATGTCATACCCGACATGGATTTCCTCGACCGGATCGGCTGACAGCGACACGCGCAACGTATCGCCAATACCGGCCCAAAGAAGGTTGCCCATGCCAATCGCCGATTTCACCGTACCACCGCGAAGACCGCCGGCCTCGGTAATGCCCAGATGCAGCGGATAGTCGCATGCCTCGGCCAAACCGTAATAGGCCGCAACGGCAAGGAACACATCGGACGCCTTTACCGAAATCTTGAATTCATAAAAATCCTGATCTTCAAGGATTTTGGCATGGTTCAACGCGCTTTCGACCATCGCTTCCGGACAGGGTTCGCCGTAACGTTCCAGCAATTCCTTTTCGAGCGACCCGGCATTAACGCCAATACGCATCGAACATCCGTGATCTTTTGCTGCCTTGACGACTTCGCGCACACGTTCGGTTGAACCGATATTGCCCGGATTGATCCGAAGACACGCAGCACCGGCTTCGGCCGCCTCGATCGCACGTTTGTAATGGAAATGAATATCGGCAACGATCGGGACATGCACCTGCTTGATGATGTCTTTCAGGGCCGCAGTCGATTCCCGATCCGGGCAGGAAACGCGAACGATATCGGCACCCGCTTCTTCAAGGCGCAGAATCTGATCCACAGTCGCCGCCACATCGGTGGTCAGGGTGTTGGTCATCGACTGCACCGAGATCGGCGCATCTCCGCCAACTTCCACATTACCAACGCGGATCTTGCGGCTTTTGCGGCGTTCAATATCTCGATAAGGGCGGACGCTCATTTCCGGTTCCAAGCAAATCTGTGTCTCTAGGGCGACTATATAGCTTATCAGGCGCCGATTAGAAACCGTTGCCTTACGGTTTTTCTGTCAGATTTTGCAAAGCTGTCATAAAAAAAGCGGCCATATCAGGCCGCTTTTTAAAAATCCGGGGTGCTATCAACGCAAAGATGGCACCCGGCCTTACTGTGCTGTCGCCGGTGCTGCACCTTCAAGAGCCTCGACATCAAGCGAAAAGTCCGAAATCACCGCACCATAATCGCCCACCGGCAAGGCTTCCTTGCCATCGACGCTATAGGTCAGTGCGCCTGCATTGCCGACTTCAAGCATCAACCCGTCCTTGTTCGGAACACGATAGGTATCGCCCGCACTCAGCATCCGGGTCAGCAAGACATTGCCATCGCCTTCGCGAATACGCACCCAACTGGTTTCAACGGCTTCGATGGTGACACGGCTGTCAACATTGACAGCCCCGAACACACGTCCACCACCGACTTCCTCGACATTCGGCGCTGCCGGAACAGCGGCAGATTCTGCTGCCGGTTCTGCTGGCGCAGGTGTCGATGTCGGTGTCTCTGCGGTTTCAGCAACTTCAGGTGCAACAGACGGGGTTTCCGCCGGTGCTGATAGTTCTGCCGGTGTTTCGGCAACTTCTTCCGGAGCCGTGTTGTCGTTGACCGGCGCCGTTTCAGTAGTCTCGGCAGGTGTCTGATCGGCAATTACCGGCGCAGTTGTTTCTGCCGGAGTTTCTGCCACCTCCGCAGGCGCTTCGACCGGCGCAGATTCTGACTTGCCGACTTCTGCCGCACGGGCATCCGCCGCGTTTTCAAGATTGCGTTCCGGTACTGTCGGCTCACCCTCTGAAGTGTAGCTCGCCAGACGCTCGGGCAATGGATCGACCAGGTCGGCAATGGTTTTACCCTGGCTCGACAAATAGTACCATCCGCCATAGGCACCAATACCAAGCAATGCTGCAATCAGAAGAACAGCACCGCCGGGAACACGGCTTTCCTGAACGGGTTTCGGGAAACTAAGTTCGGATCGGGCTGCGGGCGCATTGTTTTCCGCACGGAAGCGCCGCACGATTTCTGCCCCGTCCAGTCCGAGATGTTCGGCATAGGCTTTGACAAAGCCCATGCCATACGGGCCACCAGGCAACAACGTATAGTCGCTGTTCTCGATCGCCTCGATGTAAATCTTGCGGATACGCAACAACCGGCAAACATCTTCCACGCTTTGACCAAGATTGTTCCTGGTATGGCGCAAAAGGCGTCCTACTTCGGTCTGTTCTGACGAATAACCGGTATCTGCTTCCATTTTAATGTCATTTGACGGCCCATTTCCAGGCAACGGCCTGAAACGCAAGCGCCCCCCGGATTGCTCGTCCAAATGATCTTCCTTTCGCTTTCCGATCGCCAACTCCGCACCCCCACGTTACGATCTAGCAATAAAAATAGCAGAATCCCCACCAAAAGCGATTGTTTTTAAAGTTTTACACCGTGATCTATTGCGAAAGCCTTAAGACGCGATCGCAATGACTTGGTTGAACTTCCCATCACCGACAGGACATACCCTTCAACGCTTCTCATATTCAGGCTCCGGACCATTTCCTTAACAGGACCAATAGAAGCCGGTGCCATCGACAAGCGGCGAATACCCAATCCGATCAGGGCCATCGCTTCAAGTGGTCGCCCGGCCATCTCGCCACAGATGGTCAGGCGGACATTCCGTTCGTCACACAATGTGACAAGCTGCCGCATAAAGGCGAACACGCTTGGCGAAAGCGTATCATAACGCCCCTCAAGCCGCGGATTTCCGCGGTCGGCAGCGAACATAAACTGCAGCAGGTCATTGGTTCCGACCGAAAGAAAGTCGACGCGATCCAAAAGTGCCGGCGCCTGCCATATCAGTGCCGGAACCTCCAACATCGCCCCAACCTCGACCCGGTTCGGTACATAGCCGCGCTGCGCCTCGCGTTTTAACTGCTGATCCAGAAGCCCCTTTGCCTGATCGAACTCTGCGACTTCGGCAATCATCGGGAACATCACAAAAAGGTCCCGTTCGTGGGCCGCCCGGATCAGTGCGCGCAATTGATGGACAAGCACCGCAGGTCGATCCAGCGTAATACGGATCGAGCGCCAGCCCATTGCCGGGTTCTCCTCTGTCATATCCTCCCAATAGGGCAACAATTTGTCACCACCAACATCAAGAGTACGAAATACGACAGGACGCCCCTCTGCCTGCTCGAATATTCTGGTGTAAAGACGGGTCTGGTCGACAATATCGGGCATGGCCGATCTGACCATGAACGGAATTTCCGTCCGATACAGGCCGATCCCGTCCGCGCCGCTTTCGATCACGTGGGGCACATCGATCAGAAGTCCCGCATTTACATTCAACGAAATATCGATCTCGTCGCATGTCCGGGCCGGCATATCGCGCATCTGCGCATAAAGCGCCTTGCGTTCCGCCCGTGCTTTCAGCGCACCGTCAATAACCGAACGGACATCTTCACTTGGCCGGACAAACAGCTGCGCATTGTCGGCATCGACAATCAGCGGGTCGCCGGTCTCGACCTTGTCAAGCACCCCCTTGACCCCGCCCAGCACCGGAATATCAAGTGCGCGGGCGACAATTGCCACATGTGATGTATGCGACCCTTCTTCAAGAGCAAGCCCACGCAGGCGCGTATGGTCGTAATCCAGAAGTTCGGCCGGGCCAATATTGCGCGCCACCAGAATGATCTCGTCGGGCAACTCTCCAAAGGCCGGGGACTGATATTGCCCCGAAAGGTGCTGCAACAGACGGTTTGCCAGATCTTCAAGATCGTGAAGACGTTCACGCAAATACGGATCGCTGACCTGCGCCATACGGGCACGGGTATCGTCATGCACCTTCTGCACCGCGGCTTCGGCTGTCAGGCCTGTATGGACCGCCTCGGTAATGCGGTTAAGCCAGCCGGTATCCTGCGCGATCATCTTATAGGCTTCGAGGATATCGCCCGGATCGTCATCGCCGCCATTGCTGTCCATTCCCGCAACAGCTTCAAGCATCTTGTCAAGATGGTCCTGAAGCCCGCGCATGGCATCGCGAAGACGGGTCAGTTCCTCGTCCGGGTCGTCCGACACCATCCGGTCAATCACGATGCGCGGTTCATGAAGAACCGCAATACCCTTGCCAATCCCCGGTGCCAGACGCGCCCCGCCAAGACGTAGCGGCAAAAGCGCGATCCCGTCGGTCGGGATCAGTTCATCGCGGCTGACCAACTCGCCACCGGCGACCATTTCGGCCAGCACCATGGCGACGTTTTCAAGCGCTTCCTGCTCGTCTTCGGAATACAGGCGTTCGGTCCGGTTCTGGACGGCAAGAACGCCGATGATACGGCCTCCGCGCAGGATCGGCACACCGATCATGGAATGATAGATTTCCTCGCCGGTTTCCGGGCGATAGGCAAAGTTCGGATGACCCTGCGCATCTTTAAGGTTAAGCGGGCGGGCATGTGCCGCCACATAACCGACAATCCCCTCGCCCACCCGAAGCCGGGTCATATGAACCGCCGCCGGGGCCAAGCCGCAGGTCGCGAAAAGTTCCAGCACCTCGCCGGCCCGCATCACATAGACCGAACACACCTCTGCCACCATATCGGCCGCGATGATGGTTACGATCTGCCCCAGGCGTTCTTCTGCCGTCCCCGGACCAGCCATGACGTCGCGGACGCGCTTTAAAAGGCGTCGCGGACCAGTGACTGCGGCGGACGGCATGCTCATCGGGTCTAATTGTCTCTTCGTACGAGGGACTGAACGGCCTGTTCGACCAGCTCTTCAAGAATTTCGGCTACCGGTTGTTCTTTCTTTACCATACCAACCGACTGTCCTGCCATAACCGATCCGCTTTCAACGTCACCATCAATAACGGCCCGGCGAAGCGCCCCCGCCCAGAAATGTTCGATCTCAAGCTGGGCTTCACCCTGATCGACTTCACCGGCACGGAATTTGGCAATTACCTTGCGCTGGGTATCAAGGAATTCGTCGGTCCCTTTGTTGGCAAGGGCACGTACCGGAATAACCGGGAACCGTTCGTCAAGCTGAACCGTGGTGACCGCATCGCGTGCGCTTGCCCGGATAAAGGCCTTCTTGAAGTCGGGATGGGCAATGCATTCGTTGGCACAAACCAGACGCGTCCCGATCTGAACTCCGGCGGCCCCCTGTTCGAGCAACCCGGTAATTGCCTCACCGCGACCGATACCACCCGCGCAGAAAATTGGCACATCCTTGATTTCCGGCAGGATTTCCTGAGCCAGAACCGTCAGGGAAACCGGGCCGATATGGCCGCCTGCTTCGCTGCCTTCAATCACCAGTGCATCCGCACCGGACCGTACCAGCTTCTTGGCCAGAACCAGCGCCGGAGCAAAACAGACTACCCTGGAAAATTCCTTGGCTTTCTTGATTGATGCCGAGGATGGCAAACCACCGGCCAGAACCACGTGGCCCACCTCGTGCTCGCGGCAAACCTCGATAAGGTCATCAAGCATCGGATGCATGGTAATCAGGTTCACGCCGAACGGCTTATTGGTCAGCGCCTTGGTCCCGGCGATTTCGGCCGACAGCAAATCCGGGGTCATTGACCCGCAGGCAATTACGCCAAAGCCACCGGCATTTGAAACCGCCGCCACAAGGTGGCGTTCGGAAACCCAGGACATTGCACCCGCCATAATGGCGTAATCCGTTCCCAGAAATTCCTTGCCCGCCGCCCACAATTTTTCAAGACGGGCGCGTGCCGCATCGAATTTCGGATCGCTCATATTATCAGTACCCCAAAGCAGAAATGCAGGGAACCGGGGTTCCCTGCCATTTCATCATAAAGGCCGAAACCGATAGTTCCAGCTAGTATGTAATAATTGACGCAATTTAACAGTGACTTAATCACACACAACGAAGTCACATTATTAAATTACTCGGCATCAAGACCGTATGCGGTATGAAGCGCACGAACTGCCAATTCAGTATATTCTTCGGCAATCAGAACGCTGACCTTGATTTCCGAGGTCGAAATGACCTGGATGTTGATACCTTTTTCCGCAAGCGTTTCGAACATCTTGCGCGCAACGCCAACGTGCGAACGCATGCCCACACCGATGATCGACACTTTGGTCACATCGGATGTGCTCAGCAGTTCCTTGTAACCGATCTTCGCCGAATTGCTTTCAATCACCGACAGCGCCCGTTTGAATTCGCCGCGCGGTACGGTAAAGGTCATGTCCGTGCTTTTGCCGTCTTCGGAAACGTTCTGCACGATCATGTCGACATTGATATTGGCCTCGGCCAGCGGGCCGAAGATAGAAGCAGCGATTCCCGGTTTGTCGGCGACTTTCACCAAGGTGATCTTGGCTTCGTCCCGGCTATAGGCAATCCCGCTGACGACTTCCTGTTCCACGATTTCGTCCTCGTCTACAACAAGTGTTCCTTCCGCATCACTAAAGGAGGAGCGGACCTGTACCCGGACGCGATGGTTCATGGCCATCTCGACAGAACGGGTCTGAAGGACCTTCGCACCAAGCGATGCCAGTTCCAGCATTTCTTCGTAGGTAATCTTTTCGATCTTGCGCGCCTTGGGCACGATCCGCGGGTCGGTCGTGTAAACCCCGTCCACATCGGTATAGATATCGCAACGATCCGCCTTCAGGGCCGCGGCAAGTGCCACCGCCGAAGTATCGGAACCGCCACGACCCAGCGTGGTAATGCGATTATCCGGGGCAATCCCCTGGAAACCGGCGACACAGACAACCTCGCCGCTATTCATGCGCTTGTCGAGCTCGGTGGTCTCGATTTCCTTGATACGTGCCTTGGCATGCGCCCCGTCGGTCTTGATCGGAATCTGCCAGCCAAGCCACGAACGCGCCGGCACATCCATGCTTTGCAGTGCCATGGCCATCAGACCCACGGTAACCTGTTCGCCTGACGATACGATCACGTCATATTCACGCGCGTCATACATCGGCGAAATTTCATCAGCCCAGCCAACCAGTTCGTTGGTCTTGCCAGACATGGCCGAAACAACAACCGCGACCTGATTTCCGGCATCGACCTCGGCTTTGACCCGACGGGCGACGTTCTTGATCTTTTCGACATCGGCGACCGATGTGCCGCCAAATTTCATGACAATACGGGCCATGAAGTATCCCCGCTAAGCTCGCCATCCATCGACGTTCCGAAAATGATGGCATGTGATCCGGCCCTCGATCCATTGGCGCAGGCCAGCGATGCGGCGCGCCGTCTGATCCGGGCGGCGTTATCAATACTGCCTTACTCTTTCGGAAACAAGCATCAACGCAGGGGAAAATTGCGTCGTTTCATTTTTCAATCCCCTAAAATGTCTCTAGCTCAAGCCTGCAGGCAAAAATCGTGAAATATCCTGCTATTCCTTACCCAAAAAACCCTGACAGCGCATGCGATTGGTGCAGGGCACATTTCGATTTCAGTCATAACCGGGGAAGTCCTCCTTTGTATACGGTTCCCCGGCAAACTATTGCCTTGCCGGGCATGCCCGCGTAAACAAGGCAAAGTAAAATCACTGTCATGCCTTCGGAGCCGTCCATGTCGCACGCATCCGCCAACAACAGCCGCACCGCAAATGCCGAGGAAATTTCACGTTTTTCCGCAATGGCAGAAAAATGGTGGGACCCGAACGGCGCGATGAAACCGCTGCATAAGTTCAATCCGATCCGCCTGCAGCTTTTGCGCGACAATATCGCCGCCCATCTGGGTCGCGATGCCAACCAGCTTGATGTGCTGAAAGATGTCGATATCATCGATATCGGCTGTGGCGCGGGCCTTCTGTCCGAACCGCTGGCGCGCATGGGTGCCAAAATGACCTCAATTGATGCCGCCGAAAACAATATCGAGGTTGCAAAAGTTCATGCTGCCCAATCAGGGCTTGCCATCGATTATCGCAATGCCACACCGGAAATGCTGGTCGACGAAGGCAAGCAGTTCGATATCGTGCTGAATATGGAAGTCATCGAGCATGTCGACGATCCGCAATTCTTCATGCAGGCCTGTGCAGCATTGCTGAAACCGGGCGGGCTGATGTTTGTCGCCACCCTGAATCGCACCCTCAAATCGCTCGCGCTGGCGAAATTTGGTGCGGAATACATTTTGCGCTGGTTGCCTGCCGGGACGCATGACTGGCGCAAATTTGTCAAACCGTCGGAAATGTCAGGTTTGCTGCGCGGTGCCGGTCTCGACCTCGTCGATATTACCGGGGTTGCATATAATCCGATCACCGACAAATGGTCGGCCGCGCCGCGCGATCTTGACATCAATTACATGGTAATCGCGCAAAAGCCTTCTGACGAGTGATCGCATATTGCCCTCAAGACGACGGCTGATGCACCACGACACGATTGCGCCCTGCGGCCTTGGCAGCATACATCGCCTTGTCGGCATCACGCATCAACCGGTCCAGCGAAACGGGTTCATTCAGGGGATGATGAACCACTCCGATACTGACTGTGGTATAAATACTGCCGGTCTCGCTTTCGGCGACGGCGGTTTTCTCTATCGCCATGCGAATGCGCTGTGCAAGCGCAAGGGCATCGGCCGGCGCAACTCCGGGCAACAATAACCCGAATTCTTCGCCGCCGATCCGCGCAATCAGATCGTTCCCCCTCAGATTCCGCCGGATGATCTTTGCAACCTCGATCAACACCTGGTCGCCTGCCGCATGACCGTAGGTATCGTTGATATGCTTAAAATGATCAACATCAAGCCCCATGATCGTCAGGCGCCCCTTCTCGCCCGACAGTCGCGACAACAACTCTCCGCCACACTTCATAAAAGCACCGCGCGACAGTAATCCGGTCAGAAAATCATGGTTCACCGCATGATCCAGGCGATCAACCAGCGCACTGCGCGCCGTATCGATACTGGCAACAGTAAGCGGCCCCAATGACAGCAACGCGATACCAAGGCGGATCGACATGACAGCATAATACGGATCATCACCGGCAGGTAAATTCGTCAGAAAATCAAGCTCCAGAACCACCATCAACCAGTGCGACACCAGCAGGATGAAAAGCGTCGTGATCTGTAACCGGTAAACCAGTGCACACCATAACAGGGCTGGCACTGGAAACACAATTGATCCCGGTCCGCCGACAAGCTTCACAAGCACCAGACTGCCCAGGACGGAGATGGCTGGCGCACACTGTTTCAGGGTTCTGGCATTCATGACAAAATGCCGGAAAAAGCCGCTGACCATCGCAGAAAAATCAGACCATCGTGCAACCGTCAGGGCGAATGGCAGAATGACGACATAGTTGGCAAATTCGGTGCTAAACCAGAACAGGAAAGCTGTTATCGGGTCGTTATTGAAGATCAGCATCGCAATAAATATCCCGACCACCGCAGCGGCAAATGCCGCCCCGGCACCAATCAGGCAAAGATATTGAACCGATTGTGTACGGCGAAGATTACGATCCTCGACAGATAGCCTGCGCAGTAAAATAACCCCGACGGCAACACCCGACAGATTGGCCCCGGTTAACCAGGTCGCAGTATAGATATCGCTTCCGGTCATAAGGTCGGCGGCCATATAGCCGCCAAAGGCCGCTACCCAGCCAAGGGGCGTATTCATTGCCTGCCCACGGACAAAAGCCGCGGTCAAAAGGGCATTGGCAGGCCACAGAACAGCAAGCATCCCGTCCGGACGCGTCAGAATTCCGAATAACGAAGCGGCAAAAACAATCCCCGCAACGCAAACGGCACCAACGCCATATGATATAATACCCGCTGATACACGAGAAGCCGCCGCCATCTCCTAAACCCCAAGAAAGTCAAAAGTCACACCCGACACCTATCCAATGATATAATCACTGACATACCCCTGATATTCCATGATCAGCTTCATTTTTTGTCAGAATTATCTCATAAAGCATTTTAGAATGCGCAAAAACACTCCCTTTGGATAGGCCTTTTAAAGGTGGCAATGTCATTCCGTATTTCAATCAGGCCATGCATCAAATTTTGTGCAGACATATCAGACTGACACAAAAACACCGGCAGAAATTCTGCCGGTGTTTTAACTGAAATCGCTTTGCACCAATCAGATCAGACTATGACGGACCTTTGCCGATACCCATTCACTGAGCATCACGGTTGCAAGGATGACGATAAAGATCGTTGTCACCTGCCCCCAGGCCAACACATTGATCGATGCCTGAAGTTTCAGACCGAGCCCGCCCGCTCCGACCAGCCCAAGAACGGTCGATTCCCGGATATTGATATCCCACCGAAACACCGAGATTCCGGCAAACGCCGGAAGGATTTGCGGTACGATGCCGTAATCAAGCCACTGCAAAGCCGATGCGCCGGTGGCGTTAATAGCCTCGACCTGTGTTTCGTCGATTTCCTCTATGGCCTCGTACAATAGTTTGGCGACAAAACCGATTGAACGTAGCGCAATCGCAATAATCCCGGCAAAAACACCCGGCCCGATTACCGCCACCAGCAACAGTCCCCAGATCAGGGCATTGATCGAACGTGACGATACGATAATAAACAGGGCAACAGGACGCACAAACCTTACGCTTGGCGTGGTATTGCGCGCGGCCAGAAACGCCACAGGCACGGCAAGGATAATAGATATCAATGTACCCAGCGTCGCAATATTGAGGGTATCCCAAAGCGGGCCCCACAATTCGTTCACATAACCCCATTTCGGCGGGAACATCCGTGATGTGATGTCGGCGGCCTGACGCGGCGCGTCATAGACAAAAAACCAGATCGTGTCCTGTGTCATGACCTGCCAGCAGAAAATGAATAACGCCACGAGAGCGAGCCACCCGACCCACATCAGCAATCGCGCCTTCGGGGTGCGGTGCGCCCAGACCGGCACACCGGTTTCGGTTTTGCTTATCGGCATGTCACTGCACCCATTTCCGCACATAGCCCGAACTGTATTCCGCCACCATCACAATCAGAATGACGATAATCAAAATCGCGCCTGCGGTATCATATTCATAACGGTCAATCGCGGTATTCAGCGTCGCCCCGATCCCGCCCGCACCGACAATGCCGATAACGGCGGATTCACGGAAATTGATATCAAGACGATACAGGCTGAGCCCGATCAGGCGCGGCATCACCTGAGGCTGGATCGCGTAATTGACGATCTGCCACCACCCCCCACCGGTTGCACGCACGGCTTCGGCCTGGGATTCATCGATATCCTCGATATCTTCGGCCAGAAGTTTCGACAAAAAGCCGATGGTCGCAAAGCTCAGCGTCAGAAACCCGGCAAATGGGCCGAAACCGAACATTGCAACAAACAGGATCGCAATGATGATTTCCTGAAAACTGCGCGACAGGGCAATAATTCCACGGCAAACGGCATAAACCGGTGCCGGGGCAATGTTGCGTGCGGCCCCGATACCGATGGGGACTGAAATCAGGATACCCACAACGGTCGATGTTACCGTCATGGTCAGGCTTTCCTGCATACCCTGAACGATATCACCCCAGCGCGAGGCAAAATCGGGTACCAGAAAACCTTCAACAAAACGCCAGCCGCGATCAAGCCCTTCCCATACACGCTCCCAGTTCACCGGAACGCTCGAAACCGCCAGCACCAGATAAACCAGTGCCCCAATATAAAGTCCCCAGCGCGTTTTCGGGTCTGTGATAAACGGCTTTTTGCGCCAGCGGCGCGATGGTCCGACAGATACGCTTTCGGCCATCACACCAGCTCCGCCTTCCGTTCAATACCGGTCACAGGCGAAGATGCATCTTCTTCCTCGTCCTGATCGCCGCGCATGGTGGTCCAGTCTTCTTCACCATAAATCCGGGTCAGGACGTCTTCGGTCAGTTGGGACGGCGTACCATCAAACACGACCTCACCCGCCTGCAGACCGATGATGCGATCAACAAACGCCTGCGCCAGCGGCACATCGTGAATATTGATGATTGCAGGCAGATTGCGCTCCGAACAGATTTCCGTAATCAGACGCATGATCTGTCGCGATGTTTTCGGATCAAGGCTTGCGGTCGGCTCGTCAATCAGCAGCAGTTCCGGGTCCTGTTCAAGCGCACGTGCAATACCCACGCGCTGTCGCTGCCCACCCGAAAGGGCGTCTGCCCGTTTGTCAGCATGGTCCGAAAGCCCTACGCGTTCAAGCAAGGCAAATGCCTTGTCCACATCTCCTTGCGGGAAACGGCGGGTAAAACTTTGCCAGAACGACACATAACCAAGCCGTCCCGACAGAACGTTTTCCATGACGCTTAGCCGTTCGACCAGTGCATATTCCTGAAAAATCATGCCGATGCGACGACGTGCCCGTTTCAAATCGCCCCGGCCAAGCTTTGTGACATTCAGATCGTTCAAAAAAACATTACCGTCGGTCGGTTCGACCAGACGGTTGATACAGCGGATCAGGGTTGATTTCCCTGCGCCGGACGGGCCAATCAGCCCGACAACTTCGCCAGCGGGCACGGAAAACGAGACGCTCTTGAGCGCCTCGTCCCCGGTCCGATAACGCTTCCGCAGATTGTCAACGCGGAGCATACGTTACCTCACAGTCTTTTAATCAAAGCGCCATTACTGGCAGTCATAGGAAACGCCGTTGGCATCGTCGATCTTGCGGATGACGTCCCAATGTTCCTTGAAGGTGATCGGGATGAATTTGGCTTCGCCGGATTTGGAAAACTCTTCCTGAAGCGCAGAACCGTCCCAATCAAAGGTAAAGAACGCTTCCTTGATTTTTTCCTGCAATTCCGGTTTCAGGTTATAGACAAGGCCATAACCTGTGGTCGGGAAAGTCTGGGATTTATAGATTGAGCTAACCTGATCGGCCTTCACAACATCGCGCTGGATCATGCGGGCCATGACCGAGTTTGCAATGGCGGCAGCCGGATAGTCCTTGTTGGCAACACCAAGGATGGAATTGTCATGCTTGCCCGAGAAAACGGCTTCGAAATCGTTGCCCGCTTTCATGTTGAACTCGCTTGCCAGCAGGGCCGAAGGCGCCTTGAAGCCGGAGTTGGAGGTTTCGGAAGTAAAGGCCATTTTTTGCCCTTTGATGTCCTCGACCTTTTCGATCCCCGAACCCGGATAGGTGATGATTTCCATCTCATACCCGAAACTGTCGTCTGCACGCGCCATCATGGCAAAAGATTTGAAACCGGCGCATGCAACCGCAATCGGATTGGAACCGGTGTTGAAACCCGCGACATGCAAACGGCCAGCCCGCATCGCTTCAAGCTGGGCGGCATTCGACTGAACCGGGAAGAACTGCACCTTTTTGCCGGTGACTTCTTCCATATGTTTCAGGAAACCATCCCAAACCTTGGCATAAACCGCCGGGTCTTCGACCGGAGTATAGGCGAAAATAAGGGTATCGGGATCGACCTGCTGGGCCGGATCGGTTGGCGTATCCGCAGTCAGGTCGCCATCAGTGTCGGTAAAACGGGAGTCAAGTTTGAAGGCCGCATGCGCACTGGTAGATGCCAGAAGCATAAGTGTCGTCACAGCCACAGCTTTGCCAAGCCATTTGATCGCCATCGGTTTTCTCCACACGAAAAAATGCACCGCAACCATTGCTTTGCGGTTTCCCCAAATTCATTGCGTGTGGACGGTAACAATCATGCGCAAGACAATCCCGTGAAGGTTTGATGAAAAACCCCTGATGTACCGACATTTGAAAGCAAAAAAAGGCGCTATGAACCCGATATTACAGAATAGATCAACACAGTGAAAAAGATCACACCTGCGAATGAATATTCAGCGCTAGTTCTTTTTACTCTCGTCAAGCCAAGGCAACGCATGAACATCGATGCCTTCATCAATCAGTTCGGCGGTTTCTTTAAGCGATGCCTCGCCATAAATGCCACGCTTTTCGGTTTCACCGTAATGGATTTTGCGGGCTTCCTCGGCGAACCTGGTGCCAACATGCTCGCAGTTTGCCTCGACCTGTTTGCGGATTTCGGCCATTGCTGTCCGGGTTGCTTCGGCCAAGGCGACCTGGCGGGTCTTTTCGGCGGCTTCCTCTTTCTGGCGCGACGTCCGAAGACGCGGTGCCATCAACGCCTTTCCGACATTGGCTGTCCCACAAAACGGGCATGACAATTCACCGCTGGCAGCCTGGGTGTCATATGTGGCACCGTCTTTGAACCAGCCTTCAAATTCGTGATCATGTTCGCATTTAAGCTGAAAGAGGATCATGGTGTTGTTTTGTTCAAGCAAACCGTAACAATTGCAAGGTGTTTTGATATCAACGATATAGCGACACCTTGCCCAAAACGCCAGTTTCGGGCGGCTCCTTCAATAACCAAGATTTATGAAAATGTCATCATTAATGCCATCCGGTTGGATCACCCGTCATTGCCCAGCCTGCCCCGCGACCGGTGGAACTGCACTTGATCTTGCCTGTGGCAAGGGTCGTCACAGCTTCTGGCTGGCGGATCGGGGATGGCAGGTCACTGCCCTTGATCGTGATCTGTCGGATACTGAAACCGAACAAAATACCGGAATTGACTGGATCGAAGCTGATCTTGAAGCCGGCCACTGGCCGCTTGGGGACCGGCAGTTTGATCTGGTGGTCGTTGTCAATTATCTGCACCGTCCGCTGTTTGAATGTCTTCGCGATGCGATCAAACCCGGCGGCACCCTGCTTTATGAAACCTTCATGGCCGGGAACGAGGCGTTTGGTCGCCCACGAAATCCGGCCTTTCTGTTGTCGCCAGATGAATTGCCGGCCATGTTTCCCGACTGGAAAATCAACGCGTTTGAACAGGGACCGCAATACAGGGTTGATGTGGATACCCCCTTTGCCGTCAAGCAGTTCATCGCAGCCTGCAAACCAGTCGCGGAGCATGATGAAATAATTATGTAACACACTGGGATATCAACAAAAATAAACACAAATGTCACAATTCAAACTACTGGCTTCTGGCATCTTCCATAACGCTATTTTTAGCATTTGGCAGAGAGAGAAAACCATGAACGAACAATTTGAAATCGTCGAGGATCGCGACGACATTCCGTCGAACCCGACAAACAATCCCCGCATTACCGACCTGATCAATGCCCGCCTTACGCGCCGCGGCTTTTTCAAGGGCCTGATGGCAACTTCCGCTGTTGCCGGTGCCGGAATTGCAACGTCGGGAATGGCACGCGCCCAGGATGCCTCCACCCTGACCTTCAAATCTATTCCGCAAAAAATCACCGAAACCCACGCAGTAGCAGAAGGATACGACGCTGATATCCTGATCCGCTGGGGTGACAAGGTCGTGGCCGATGCACCGGCTTTCGTCCCAGGTCAGGTCGATGCAACTGCCCAGAACAAACAGTTCGGCTATAACTGCGACTATGTCGGTTATATGCCGCTTCCGGTCGGATCGGATAATTCCGAACGCGGCCTTCTGTGTGTCAGCCATGAATACACCAATGCCGAAATGATGTGGCCGGGTCTTAAGGATGCCATGGGCGCATCGCAGGCACAGGCGCTGCATGAAATTGCCGCCCACGGCCATTCCATCGTCGAAATCAAAAAGACCAATGGCAAATGGCAGGTCATTGACGGGTCAAACTATGCACGCCGCATTTCCGCCCTTGATACCGAAATGGCCATCACCGGCCCGGCAGCAGGACATAATCGCCTGAAAACCAGCACCGATCAGACCGGCACCCGCGTCATCGGCACCCTGAACAACTGTGCAGGCGGCAAAACCCCGTGGGGCACCATCCTGATCGCCGAAGAAAACTTCAACGGCTATTTCGGGGGCGATATCGCCAAAACCGCCGAAGAACGCAACTACAAGCGCCTCGGTATCTCACCGGACAGCTGGTATTCGTGGGTCAAATATTTCGACCGTTTCAACGTCGAAAAAGAACCGAACGAGCCGAACAAATTCGGCTGGATGGTCGAAATTGATCCCTACGATCCGGCATCAATGCCCAAAAAGCGCACCGCCCTTGGCCGCTTCAAGCACGAAGGCGCAACCGTTATCGTCAACAAGGATAACTCGGTTGTTGCCTATTCCGGTGACGACCAGCGTTTCGACTATCTCTATAAATTTGTTGCGGCGAACAAATACAATCCGAATGATCGTGCCGCAAACATGGACCTGCTTGACGAAGGCACGCTGTACGTTGCCCGGTTCAACGATGACGGCACCCTCGACTGGATGCCGATTATCTTTGGCGAGGGCCCGCTGACCGCCGAAAACGACTTCAACAGTCAGGCGGATGTCCTGATCGAAACCCGCCGCGCGGCCGACCTTCTGGGCGCAACCCAGATGGACCGTCCGGAAGACGTCGAACCGAACCCGGTCAACGGCAAGGTTTACGTCATGCTGACCAATAACAGCAAACGCAAGGAACCCAACGCCGCCAACCCGCGCGCAGCGAACCCGCATGGTCACGTTCTTGAACTGACCCCTCCGGGTGGCATGGGCAAGGATGCGGATCACACCGCCGACCGCTTCACCTGGGATATCATGATTGCCGCCGGCAATCCTGCCAACCCGGATGACAAGGCGGTTTACCACCCGGCAGCCGAAGCCTGGGTATCCTGCCCGGACAATATGGCAATCGACCATCGTGGTCGTTTGTGGATTTCGTCTGACGGGGCGCAGGGTTCCGACATTCCCGATGGCATGTGGGCAACCGATGTTGACGGGCCGGGTCGTGCATTGACCAAGTTCTTCTTTGCCTGCCCGGTTGGCGGGGAAATGTGCGGTCCGGAATTCACCCCGGATGGGAAAACCCTGTTCCTGGCCGTGCAGCACCCGGCAGACGGATCGACCTATGACGCGCCAAGCACCCGCTGGCCGGATTTTGCCGATGGCATTCCCCCGCGCCCGTCGGTCGTTGCCGTCACCAAACAGGACGGCGGCGAAATCGCCAGCTGATCGCGACCAAGCCCAAATATCAATGCAAAACCGGCCCCTTCATCTGGGGCCGGTTTTCATTTCACGACCACGCCACCTTACCTGACCGGCGCGGTGCCCTCATAGGTGCCGTTATTATCCGCAATCGCCATCCAGCTTTTATCGGACGCCCCCTTTGCCTCAAGTGACGTCCAGTTGCCTTCGGACTTGTCGATATTGCCATCAATATCGCTGTTCCAGAAACCAACCACCGTCGGCGTGATATTCAGATAAAGCGCCCCGTCAACAATCCGCCACAGGTTCGGGTTGGCCGGAACCTTGCCGCCCTGTGCGACGCCATAGGCACAATGCCCGTCATATTTCGGCGCATATTTTTCCGGATTGGCGGTGAACATGTCGCGATGCTCCTCGGATGCAAATGCCCATGTCGCACCATTATAATCAGCCGTAATATCGGCACGGCCCGGTACTGCACGCGGCTGTGCCCCCCCCGGTTCCGACTGCTTCAGATCGAAATAGGCCACCGGATCATACCCGCTGATCGCAAAGCCCGTTTCATCGACATATTGCTCTCCGGCCAAAGCCGCCCCCGACGCCGCAATCATCAACGAAGAAACCAGTAAAATCTGCTTGAACATCACCTTATAAAACTCCGTTTGCTGTCTCGATGACCCAAGACTGCAAAAAGCGATGCCAAAGGTAAAATGACGTTGCGACACTGTTTCGTGAAACCGCGTGACCAAGAAGTTCAGAGCCAATATTGGCCGGACACTTTCCTCTTGACCTCAACTTAACTTAAGGAATTAGACAGGATGTAATTGCAGTTAAGGAAAAAAGGAGAACACCATGAGCACCGCATTTCTGGAACATGTGAATTTCACCGTCTCTGATCCGGCCAAAACCGCTGCACAATTATGTGACTGGTTTGGCTGGCATGTGCGCTGGAACGGACCATCAAAGGATAACGGCGTCACCTATCACGTCGGCAACGAGACAAGCTATGTCGCCATCTATTCCGGCGGAGCCCCAGTAAATTCCGATGAAAATTCCTATCGCACGCTTGGCGGATTGAACCATATCGGTATCGTGGTGAACGACCTTGACGTCACTGAAAAGAAAATCCTCGCGAGCGGCTATCAAACCCACAATCACGCCGATTACGAGCCCGGTCGCCGATTCTATTTCAACGATGAAAACGGCATCGAGTTCGAGGTGGTCAGCTATAGCTGACCACCTGTGAAATGCTGCTTAAATCAGCACGGCTTGTAAGCCCGGTCATTCCGAAGCGACGGCACCATCCGTCTTATGTCTTCCACCCGGTCCAGATCGATCTCGGCGGTGATAAAACCGGGATCGGTCCCCGCATCGGCAAGAACCTCTCCCCACGGATCGACAATCAGGGAATGGCCAAATGTCTGCCGGTTGCCCGGATGATCGCCACACTGTGCTGCCGCAATCACATAACAGCCGTTTTCAATCGCGCGTGACCGCAAAAGATTGTGCCAGTGCGCCTGCCCGGTTGTGCGCGTAAAAGCCGCCGGGATCGACAGGATTTTCGCCCCCGCCTTGGCATAATCGCGGAAGAGCTGCGGGAATCGCACGTCATAGCAAATCGCAATACCGATATCCCCGATATCGGTTTTGGCAAGTCGTGCCTGATCGCCGGGGCGGAATGTTTTGCTTTCGCGGTAACTTTCCCCACCCGCCAGATCAACATCAAACATATGAATCTTGTCATAGGACGTGATCACCGCCCCGTCCGGACCAATCACAAAACACCGGTTCGCCACCCGGTCTTCGCCCGGCACCTTCACATGCAATGACCCGACAATCAGGGTCGATTTCAATTCTTCTGCCAGATCGCAGAAAAAAGCCAATGCCGGGTGATCGGCCTCGTCAAATGCCGCCGTCCGGACCTTTTCCCCGCCAAATGACATCATCGAAACATTTTCCGGAAACGCAATCAGCGTCGCCCCCGCCGCATGGGCATCACGCGCATAGGTCGCCGCACGCGCAAGGTTGTCGCTCATATTGTCACGCGCATTTACCTGGACACAGGCAGCAATGAAACGGGCCATGACATCGTCTCCTTATCGTTGTTCTGCGATGATCATGGAACGCCGTCACAGCGCCGACAATACACAATTGGGCTATCGCCCCACCAAAACAGTGTTTTCCTCTGAACCCACAACCATAGAGTCATTTTTTACAGATTTGATCTTCCATTGGTTAAGATTAGTGTATACAGTATTCTGAATGTAAAGAAGGATTGAAGATGGAACCGCTTTCCGGTCGCAAAAGCCTGACTGATGAAGTGCATGATCGTTTGGTCGATGCCTTGTGTTCCGGTGCTCTCCCTCCCGGGACGCCCTTGCGTCAGGAAGCCTTGGCCGAGGAACTCAATGTCTCGCGGCAACCGGTGTTGCAAGCTCTCGGGTTGTTGCGACGTGATGGACTGGTCGTACCGATGGGGCGGCGCGGATACCGCGTTGCCCCGGTCGATGCCAAACTGGTCGTGCACGTTTACGACTTGCGCGAGGCGTTTGACGGGCTTGCTGCCCGGCTTGCGTCCACATCCCCGGAAGACGAACGGAAATCGGCCCTGCGGGCTGCCATGGAACAGGGAAACCAGGCCTTGGGCAACAACACCACCGCAGACCTTGTTGCAGCCGACGTCGCGTTTCATCAAACGATCTATCGCCTCTCAGGCAACCCCCTGTTGCCCGAGGCATCAACCGCAATCTGGTTGCAGGTCCGGCGTGTCATGCATGCCGATCTGCAAACAGGATCCGGTCCCGACCCCGTCTGGACCGAACATCAGGCCATCGCCGACGCCATCTGCGCCGGCGATGGAGCGGCCGCACAGCAATTGGCAATTGCGCACACACGCAATGCGGCAAACCGCCTGATTACGCATATGAAGGATACCGCAAAGACTGTCACATAATCCGCCTTGGAAAGGCACAGGTCGCATAACAAAAAACAAAAACATGCGACACGGAGGTAAACGTCATGAAACTCAACGAAACCGAACTTGCCAAATTTCGCGAACAGGGCTTTGTCTTTCTGCCGGAACTTTTCTCGCGCGAAGAAGCCGCCCTTCTGCTGTCCGAAGCCCGCAAGATTTATGCGTCCGACCGCGAAGAAGTCTGGCGCGAAACATCCGGTGTTGCCCGCACGGCCTTCGCCGCCCACACTTATAATGAAGCCCACCGCCGCCTTGGCGCCCATCCCCGTCTGATCGAACCTGTTGAGCAGTTCCTCGACGAACAGGTTTACATGCACCAGTACAAGATCAACGCCAAGGCCGCCTTTGATGGCGCCGTCTGGCAATGGCATCAGGATTATGGCACATGGCAGCGTGACGACGAAATGCCCGAACCGCGCGCCTTTAACATCGCCCTGTTCCTCGAAGACGTTACCCCGGCCAACGGCCCGCTATTGTTCATCCCCAAAAGCCACAAGGCAGGCGTGCTCAAGGCCGGCCACGATCTTGAAACCACCTCCTATCCGCTTTGGACGCTTGATCGTGAAACCGTGACAAAGCTTGCTGCCGAAGGCGGCTGCGAAGCCCCGATTGGGCCTGCCGGTTCGGTTGTAATGTTCCACGGCAATCTGGTCCATGCCAGCCCGCCCAATATCAGCCCGTTTGACCGCACCATTGTCTATCTTAGCCTGTGCGCGGTTTCGAACCATATCCGGGCATTTAATCGTAAACCGTGGATCGCGCATCGCGACTTTACCCCGATTAAGCCGCTGGCCGATGATTGCCTTGACGAACTGGTCGCCAAACAGTCAACCGCCAAAAGTTCCGCGGCCTGATCGCCCGGCGACGGAGAATTTCATATGAATCTTGATGCAAAGCTGCGCAAACGTGCTGCGGATGGTAATCCCGTTCGCGTCGGCATTATCGGCGCGGGCAAATTCGGCTCGATGTTTTTAAGCCAGGCCGGACATCATCCGGGCTATCACGTTCTGGGGGTGGCCGATCTCAGTGCCGCGCGGGCCAAAGAGGCCCTTGACCGTGTTGGCTGGCCAAAGGAACGCTATCAGGCAACCGATCCGGACAATGCCCTTAAAAACGGAACCACCTGGATCACCGAGGATGCCGACGCCCTGATAGAAGCCAACGGCCTCGAAGTCATCATCGATGCCACCGGCAGCCCCGCAGCCGGTATCCGTTATGGCCTGAAGGCTATCGAACAGGGTCGCCACCTTGTCATGGTCAATGTCGAGGCCGACGTTCTTGCCGGGCCATTATTGGCCCGCAAGGCCGAACAGGCAGGTCTTGTTTATTCCATGGCCTATGGGGATCAGCCGGCCCTGATTTCGGAAATGGTCGATTGGGCACGTGCGGTCGGCCTTGATGTCATCTGTGCGGGCAAGGGCACCAAATATCTGCCCGCCTATCACCATGTCACGCCTGATGATGTCTGGACCCATTATGGCCTGACACCGCAACAGGCCAAGGCAGGCGGCATGAACCCGCAGATTTTCAACAGCTTCCTTGACGGCACCAAATCCGCCATCGAAATGGCCGCTGTTGCCAATGCCTGTGATCTGGTGCCACAGGATGTAGGCCTTCGTTTCCCGGCCTGCGGGGTCGATGATCTGCCGCGTTTGCTCTCGCCAAAGGAAACCGGCGGATTGCTGGATCGCAAAGGCACGGTCGAGGTGGTTTCAAGCCTTGAACGCGACACCCGACCGGTCTTTCGCGATCTGCGCTGGGGTGTTTATGTTACCTTCGAAGCCCCCAGCGACTATGTCAAACGCTGCTTCTCGGAATATGGTCTTCTGACCGACCCGACCGGGCAATATTCCGCAATGTATAAACCCTATCACCTGATCGGTCTGGAACTGGGTATTTCCGTCGCCTCTGCCGCCCTGCGTCACGAGGCTACCGGCGCGCCGCGCGCATGGTCTGGCGATGCGGTTGCCTTTGCCAAACGCGACCTTCGCATCGGTGAAAAGCTTGACGGCGAAGGCGGTTACACGGTCTATGGCAAACTGATGCCCGCCCGCATGTCAAAAGCCAACAACGCCCTTCCCATAGGCCTCGCCCACCACCTGACACTCAAAAACAAAATCGCCGCCGATCAGGTCGTGACATGGGACGATGTCGATTTTGACCTCAGCGATCCCGCCATCCGGTTCCGCAAGGAAATGGAAGATACCTTTGGCTGATCGGCGATGCCCGTTTTCGGCAGCGGGTGTACCATGATGTTTAAAGTGGCGGCACCCGCATCCGGAACTTGCGAACATGCTCGATCAATGCGCGAAGCTTTGGCGTAACTGACCTGCGCCCCGGAAAGTAAAGATAAAACCCAGCAAAGGGCGCGAGCCAATCATCAAGAACAGTTACAAGTTCACCGCGCCGGATATAGGGCGCAAAGGTTTCCTCGATCCCGAATGTGATACCGCCATCCGCAAGGGCAGTGCGAATCATTAAAAGCATGTCATTTGTCGTAACCTGCGGCTCCACCGCCACATCGAACTCCTGCCCGTCACGTTCGAATTCCCATCGATAGGGCGCGGTTTCAGGTGATGGGCGCCAACCGATACAGCGGTGCCCTGCCAAGTCGCGCGGATGCTGCGGAATGCCATGCCGTTCAAGATAACCCGGCGTTGCTACTGCGACCTGCCGCTGCTCCCCGGTAAGCGGTACCGCGACCATATCCTGCTCAATCACCTCGCCAAGGCGCACACCCGCATCGAAACCCGCGGCAACAATATCGAACTCCTCGTCCGTTACTGTCACATCAAGCGTAATTCCCGGATAGGCAATGGCAAATTCGGCAACAAGTGGCCCTGACAGAAACCGCTCGGCAATAGATGTAACCGCAACCCGCAAAAGCCCGTGCGGCATTCCTGATGCATTCCGTGCGGTTTCCAGCGCCGCTCCAATTTCCAGAAGCGGCGAATGAACCGTTTCCAGAAACCGCTCACCCTCTTCGGTAAGTCGCACGCTACGCGTCGTTCGCTGAAACAGCGGTTGCCCGATGGTTTCTTCAAGCCGCCGGATCCCCTGACTGACAGCAGAACGTGTTACGCCCAGCCTGTCGGCTGCCGCACGAAAATTTCCGGTATCCGCAACCGCGGCAAACATCGTCAGAAGATTAAGGTCCATACTGATTGGTAAATGATACTAACCAGTTTGTCGAGTAATTGGCGGATTATTCTGAACAAAGATAGTGAGTACCGTTAGCGGGCAAAAGACGTGGTGGCACTTGATCGCAGTCCACCCGCAGCACCAATCGAAAAAAGCAGGAGCTCACTATGAACCCCCGCGTACTCGTTTTCTCACTTTTATGTTCCGTCATCAGTACCGCGGCCTTCGGTCAATCTGAAACGGCACAATCCTGCCCGGCAGACGGGCAAAACGGCCCTTCAATACTCCATGAAACATGGATTTTGGATGGTTGGGAACGTGCCCCGGGTGATCCGGCTTTTGTCTTTGCCGAAAAACTCGCCCGTTATTACGACCTCGAAGGTCCCGGCGTTTTTTATGACGACCTTGCGCCGGACGGCAAGACCGCCCGACGTGCAATCGACTACGGCGCAATGTGGGAAGGGCCATTTAACAACATGCGCTCGGCCCGCCACGCAATATCGGACGGCCCGGATGCCATCATTGGCAACAGCGTTGCTTCAACGACACTTGAATTTGTCGCCCGGCTCGAAGCACAGGATGGCACGATCACCGCGATCCGGGATCGTTCCCAACTCGGCTGGCAATGCGATGGCAATCGCTGGGTCATCCGTCATGAGCATAACTCGGCCCGGATCGTCACCGAGGCTGAAATTGCCCCCTATTTTCAACAGACAGAGGAACAATCTGGCATGAGCGAAATACAGCCCTCACCCTATGTCGGCATGTGGGTTACCTCGGACAATCATGTCCGGCAGGAACTGAAGCCTGACGGGCGGTACGCAGAAGCACGTGGCAACCGCGAAAATGCTTATACCGGTCGTTACGAGATAGACGGCAACCGTATCGAATACTGGGATGATTCCGGCTTCACAGCCGACGGCGAATTTATCGATGGCATTCTACATCACGGCGGCATGATCATGCGCCGACAGGAGGACAACCAATGAAACCTAAATCCGTTTTGACCCGATATATACCGTCCCCGGTCCGGATTGGTACTGGCATTTTCATGATCGTTTTACCGATCCTTTTCACCAGTCCGGCATCGGCATCGCAAACAGCAACACCAAACGCAGCCACCCTTGAACAGCAGGCAAACAACCGGGATATTGTTCGCCGTGCCTTCGACGCATGGGTGGCAGGTGAAAGCGTGTTCGGGCAAATTCTTGCCGATGATGTTGTCTGGACGATCCACGGCTCCGACCCTGTTGCTGGCACTTACACCAACCGCCAGGATTTTGTGGAACAAGCCGCAACGCCACTTGTCAGTCGACTTGTTACACCGATCAAGCCTGTTGTGCATGCGATCTGGGCTGACAACGATATGGTGATTATACGCTTCGACGGTAGCGCCACCACCACCACCGGAACGTCCTATGAGAACCAATTTGTTTGGATCTTCAAAATGCAGGACGGTCTGGTTATCGAGGCCGAGGCTTTTCTTGATCTCGCAGCCTATCGCGAGGTCGTCGACAACAATCCGGTGAAAACCGAATAAAACTGCCCAAAGTAGTTCAGGGCCGCAAAACGCTTGAAACGGCACCCGATATCAAAAAATAAACGGGTGGCAACGATTGCTGTCACCCGTTTTGGAAATCCCGAACTTATGCCGACAGCTTGCTGTCCAGACCGCCCTTGGCATTCAGCGCCATCAGTTCGTCGCAGCCGCCGATATGTTCGTCATTGATGAAAATCTGCGGCACGGTATGTTTGCCATTGGCGCGATCCATCATTTCCTTTTTGCGACGCGGTTCCATCATCACGTCGATCAATTCGTACTTGGCACCCTTTTCTTCCAGAAGCTTGCGGGCACGCTTGCAATAGGGGCACCATTCGGTGGCATAAACTTCGACTTTTGCCATCTGGTCATGTTCCTTTTTTATCGGGTCGCAACCGGCGCAATGGCACGTATTTTCACAGCCTTGCACCAGAATATGACCGGTCATCCGTCCTGTATGGCCGTTCTATAACAGATATTTTGCAACCCGTCATCGCACCACCCGTGCAACCGTGATCAGGCGCACTTGCATGGCTCCGGCGCGCTTTAAAATCCGCGCGCACGCATTGGCCGTCGCCCCGGTCGTCAGTACATCGTCAATCAAAACCACCCGCGCACCGGCAAGCCCGATCCGCTGTGCGATCCTGTCATCCACGCCGAACGCACCGCCAACCTCGCGCTTACGCGACGATGCTCCCAACCCGCCCAGACTGCGCGTTTTTCGCAACCGTCGAAGCACCGTGCCATGCCACGCAATACCGGTCTGCCGCGACAGGCTATCCGCCAGCAACCCCGACTGGTTATAACGCCGCATCAAAAGCCGGGACCGATGCAGCGGTACGGGAACAATAATATCCGTATCGCCCCAGAAATCACGCCCGGCCTGCAACAGCCAGCGACTTAAAAGCGGTGTCAGATCGGTGCGATCCCCGTGCTTGAACCGCAAAAGATAATCGCGGCTGCCATCGTCATAAACCAGTGCCGCCCTTGCGGCATCAAATGCCGGATTTTTGCGAAGGCATTCACCGCACAGCGTGCCATCGCCCACGTCATCATCATTGGCAAGTTCGAACGGATACCCGCAACACGCACAAAGCGGATCGGCAATAAACCGAAGCCGGGTCCAGCAATCGGCACAAACTGCATGCACCGTATCGGTAATAGTCCCGCATCCGCCACAACGCGGCGGCAAAACGGTGCGCAAACCGATCTGCATGACATTGCCGACAATACGGCCAATCCGTGCCGGTAAAATCCCCAAGCCCTGTCCTCTGCCTGACGTCATATCCCCGATAACGCGACGCCCGATCCTATCACGCGCGATGATTGAAAAGTCCATCTAATTGATGCGTTTATCCGCCCGAAGATGCTCCACCGCCAGATCGATAAAGGCCCGGACCTTGGCCGGGGCATGACGGCCCTCGGGATGGACGATATGAATGGGGATCGCTTCAGGCTCATACTCACGCAGAACCACCTCAAGCGACCTGTCCTCGATAAAGGGTGCCGCCTGATAGGACAGCATTCGAACCAGTCCCCATCCGTCAATCGCCGCATTACGCGCGGCTTCAATCGAATTGGTTTGCAGTCGCGCATTTACCGAAAGACGGACGTTCTGATCACCGCCAAACTGCCAGTCCAGTGGTGCCGATGATCCGGTTGATGCAATAACCCTGTGCATCCCGATATCTGCGGGTACCTGCGGCCTGCCATGGCGATCAAAATAGTCGGGGGATCCGCAAATGATACGCCTTACCGTCCCGACCTTGATCGCGCTCATGGATGTATCGGCCATATGCCCGATCCGAATGGCAAGATCGATGCCTTCCTCGACAATATTGACGATGCGATCAAACAACAGGACCCGACCGCGCATCTCTGGATACAGATCAAGAAACTCGGTCATTACCGGAAACACATACATCTGCCCGAACAGTACCGGGGCCGTGATGGTCAATGTGCCACTGGGTCGGGCATAGGCACCGCCTGCGGCGGCTTCGGCTTCTTCCAGGTCGCCAAGCAACCGTTTGCAATCGTCATAGTATTGTGCCCCGGGTTCTGTCAGGGTCACCGACCTTGTTGTCCGGGTCAGAAGCCGTGCGCCGGTGATATCCTCAAGGAAGGCCACCGCACGTGTAACCGCAGGCGGGCTTGATCCCAATTCCCGTGCCGCAGCGGCAAAGCCTTGCGCTTCGACAACGCGCACAAAAATCCTCATCGCCTGAAATCGGTCCATGGTGTTTTTCCCGCTCCACCAACACATAATTCCACTTTATGGAATAATGAATTCCCCGAAAACCATATTCCACAATTCGACAGAAACAATCACAGTAGGTGGCATCTCATCAACCTCGTATTCGACGAAGGAATTGGAACAATGAAGCTGCATTATTTCCCTCTTTCGGGCCATGCCCATCGCGCCCATCTGTTTCTAAGCCTTTTGGGCGTTGACCATGATGTCATCACGGTCGATCTGCCCAATGGCGCGCATAAATCGCCTGAATTCCTCAAACTGAATCCGTTTGGTCAGGTACCGGTTCTCGAAGACGGCGACGTCGTGATTGCCGATTCCATCGCCATCATGACTTATATTGCCAAGAAACGCGGCGCGACCGACTGGCTGCCCGAAGATGCCGAAAGTGCCGCCAAGGTTCAGAAATGGCTTTCGGTCGCGGCGGGGCAAATTGCCTATGGCGTCTGTGCTGCCCGTCTGCTCACGGTGTTTAACGTACCGTTCAATGCCGACGAAGTCATTGCACGCGCCCATGCCATTCTGACCCAGATTGACGACGCGCTTTCGGGCAAGGACTGGATCGAGCTGGGCCGGCCAACCATCGCCGATGTCGCGCTTTACAGCTATATCGCCAATGCGCCCGAAGGCAATGTTGACCTTGCTGCCTATGGCAATGTGCGCGCCTGGCTGAAACGGGTCGAAGCACTGCCCGGTTTCGTGCCGTTTGAACAGACTGTCGCTGGCCTGCGCAAGTCGGTCTGACAGGTCGGCCGGTCTTTCGCCTTGTCCAGACTCCCCTATCACCCCGCCCGACCGGCCCTTCCCCGACTTCCCTTGTGTCGCAAAGGAAACTGCCATGAACACGCGCACTGCATCCCCTGTTTCATCTGCTCCGGTGCAATTCACCCCGTCCGGCACGGACACCGGCAGTCCGTGGCACGAAGGTGAAATTCACATGCAGAAACTGGTCGGGGTCGATGCCCGCATGGCCGAGGTCGGCAAACGTGTCCTGCGCGACCACCTGATCGACCAGCATCGCCAGTTTTACCCCCAACTGCCCTTTGCCGTATTTGGTGCAGTTGATAACAACGGCGATGTTTGGGCAACCCTTCGCGCCAATCACCCCGGCTTCCTGCATGCCCCCGATCCCTATCAGCTTGCCGTCGACATCCCGCGCGATCCGACGGACCCGGCCGATGCCGGGATGGATGATGGCAAGGCGATTGGCATGATCGGGATCGAACTGCACACAAGACGCCGCAACCGCCTGAATGGCACCATCGCGCGCTCATCTGATGATGGTTTCGCGATACGGGTCGGGCATAGCTATGGCAACTGTCCACAATATATTCATCTGCGCGATTTCGAATTCACCCGAGATCCACTGGTCCCGGTTTCGCCAGAAATCAAATTATATGAGGATTTGGAAAACGGACTGGATGATCAGGCGCGCGCAATGATTGCCGCTGCCGATACTTTCTTTGTCGCGACCTTCGTTGATAGGCCAGGTGAGAGCCGCGAGGTCGATGTTTCGCATCGTGGCGGCAAGCCCGGATTTGTCCGTATTGATGACGATGGCAGCCTGACCATTCCCGATTTTGCCGGAAACCTGTTTTTCAATACGCTGGGAAATATCCTCGTCAATCCCAAGGCAGGCCTTGTTTTTACCGATTTTGCCACGGGCGATATCCTGCAAATCACGGGCGATGCCGACGTCATCATCGACGGGCCGGAAATTGCGGCCTTTCAGGGGGCGGAACGTTTATGGCGGGTTTTCCCGCGCAGGATCGTCTTGCGCAAAGCCACCCTTCCGATCCGCTGGCGCGATCAAACCGATGGTGCATCGCCCAACAGCCTTCTGACCGGCGACTGGGAAACGGCGGAGCGCAAGATCGCGTCGATGAAAAACGCGATTATTTGGAAAAATTTCAAAATCGCGCGGATTGTGAAAGAAAACAGAATAATCAAATCTTTCCATCTCGAACCGCTCGACGGGACTGGAACCGTGCCTTACAAGGCCGGACAGCATCTGCCGATCCGGGTTACTGTGCCCGGCCATGACAAACCGCTGATCCGCACCTACACGCTTTCAAGCGGCCCATCGGATAATCGCTATCGCATCAGTGTGAAGCGCGAAGGCGCGGTTTCAAGCCACTTGCACGACCATCTTGCCGAGGGCGATGTGATCGAGGCCCGTGCGCCTGCAGGCGATTTTTCGATTGATGCCCATGTCAAGCGCCCGGCAGTTCTGATCGCGGGTGGCATAGGCATTACACCAATGATTTCGATGTTGCGCCATATCGTCTATGAGGGACTTCGCACCCGCGGTTTCCGGCCCACATGGCTGTTTTATGCCGCACGCACCCTTGAAGACCGGGCGTTTGATGACGAGCTGGTCGAACTGGTCAAAGCAGCCCAAGGCAGCATTCGCCTTGTCCGCGTGCTTGCCGATCCGACCGACGCCGAACCGCGCAAGGATTACGAGGCATCCGGGCATATCGATATGAATTTGCTGCGTTCCCTGCTGCCGTTTGACGATTTCGATTTTTATCTGTGCGGCCCGCCACCTTTCATGCAGGCGATATATGACGGTCTGCGCGGGCTTAACATCACCGATACCCGCATCCATGCCGAGGCATTCGGCCCCGCATCCCTGCAACGAAGCCACGACAGCCAGCCCGATCTGCCGGAACTGGCACCGGCAAGCAGCAAGGACACAAAAGTTGATTTTTCAAGCTCGGGCCAAAGCACAATCTGGAAGCCGGGTGATGGCAAAACCTTGCTGGAACTGGCCGAAGATGCCGGATTGGCACCAGAGGCAAGCTGCCGGGGTGGGAATTGCGGCACCTGCCGGACCAAAATCCTGCGAGGAAACGTGACCTATAAAACCCGGCCATCGGCCAAAACCGCCCCCAACGAGGCATTGATCTGCTGTGCCGTGCCTGCGGCTGCGGACGATGCCAGCGATGATCGGCTTGTTCTGGCGCTTTGATCCGGTCTTGGATTGCATGGGCGGGCGCGACGTTCTATCTAGGTCGTAACTTTTAAAACGACTTTTGACGGAGCTTCCCGCCCCATGGCCGATCCGATCACCGTTTTTGATCGCCACATCCTGAAACTGCGTCGCGACCGCGCGGCAAAGCGCGCCAGCGAGTTCAATTTCCTGTTCGCCGAAACCGCCGAACGCCTCGCCGACCGGCTTGACGACACCACACGCAAATTCCCGCTGGCGGTTGATCTTGGCTGTCATAATGGCGAGCTTGGCCAGATCATCGGCGCGCGCGGCGGGATTGAAACCCTGCATCAATGCGACATTTCATATGGCTATGCGCAGTCGGCCAGAATGCGCAATGACCGTACAACATTCGTTGCCGACGAGGAATTCCTGCCGTTTAGCGCTGGATCGCTTGACCTGATCCTTTCGAACCTGTCGCTGCATTGGGTCAATGACCTGCCCGGCATGCTGCTACAGGCACGGCGTGCACTTAAACCCGATGGCCTGTTTCTGGCCTGTATGCTGGGCGGTGATACGCTGCGCGACCTGCGCGAGGCACTGATGACCGCCGAGGCCGAGGAAGAAGGCGGTGTATCCCCCCGCGTTTCACCCTTTGTCGATGTTCGCGATGCCGGATCGCTGTTACAGCGCAGCGGCTTTGCCCTACCGGTGGTCGATAGCGACGATATCACCATCAATTACCCCGATGCGCTGAAGCTGATGCGCGATCTTTCGGGGATGGGCGAAAGCAACCTTGTTGCCATCCGGTCCAAGAAATTTACCAAACGCAGCACTTTGGCCCGTGCGGCAGCGATTTATCACGAACGTCACGGCCGCCCTGATGGGCGTGTTCATGCCAAATTTCAGGTGATTTACCTGACCGCATGGGCCCCTGACGAAAGCCAGCCAAAGCCGCTGCGTCGCGGCACAGGGCAGGTCAGCCTTGTCGATTTTCTGGGAGACCTCCCGGACAAACCCGATCCGGCGAAAAACAATTAGTCATACTTTTTGATTTAACCGATCAAAAGCAAACAGTTACCGGAATTTGACATGCTCCTTCCCTCTCCCCTGATCCGGGGCAAGCTGATCAAACGTTACAAACGTTTTCTTGCCGATGTCGAACTTGATAACGGGGTTGTCATTACCGCCCATTGCGCCAATCCGGGCGGGATGATCGGGCTAAAGGATCCGGGGATTGATGTCTGGCTGTCGCAATCGGACAATCCGAAACGCAAACTGAAATACAGCTGGGAACTGTGCCGGGTTGGCGGTGCGATGGTTGGCATTAATACAGCCCATCCCAACGCGATTGTCGAAGAAGCGATACGGGCGGGCAAGGTGCCGGAACTGGCCGGCTATGAAACACTGAAACGCGAAGTCAAATATGGCAAAAATTCCCGCATCGATATTCTGCTATCCGATCCGGTCAAAGGGCTTTGCTATGTCGAGGTCAAGAACGTCCATCTGAAACGTGATGACACCGTGCCGGGGCTAGCCGAATTTCCCGATGCAGTGACTGCGCGCGGGGCAAAGCATCTGGACGAAATGGCAGACATGGTCGCAGACGGGCACCGTGCCGTGATGTTCTATCTGATCCAGCGCGATGACTGCGACCGGTTTGCCCTGGCATCCGATATCGATCCGTACTATGCCGCACGTTTTGCTGCTGCCACCAGCGCCGGGGTCGAAGCACTGGCCTATGACTGCGTCATTGATGTCGAAACCGTATCAGTAACAGTCAACAGAGCGCTTCCGATCCGCAATATCAGCGCAAAGTGACGGCATCCTTGCCAATTTCGCCCTGTCCGATTATGTCATTGAACTATGTTGCGACACAGCGACCATTGAATGTTACTGCCGAACCAAGGAGATTTCGGGTGGCGAACGGAAAAGTAAAACTGCACGGACCCGAAGCGTTCGAAGGGATGCGCGCCGCCGGACGTCTGGCTGCGGAAGTGCTCGATTACATTACACCTTTCGTTGTTCCGGGCGAAACGACCGGCAGGCTGGATCAATTGTGCGATGAATATATTCGCGATCATAATGCAGTTTCGGCCTGCCTTGGATATCGCGGCTTTCCGAAATCCATCTGCACCTCGATCAATCATGTTGTCTGTCACGGAATCCCCGGCGACAAGAAGCTGATGAATGGCGACATCATGAATATCGATGTTACCGTCATTCTTGATGGCTGGTATGGCGATACATCGCGCATGTATATTGCAGGCACGCCCAAGGTAATGGCGCAGCGCCTTGTCGATGTGACATACGAGGCATTATGGCGCGGGATCAATGCGGTCAAGCCGGGGGCGACCCTTGGCGATATCGGCCATGCGATCCAGAGCTATGCCGAAAGCGAACGTTTTTCGGTTGTACGCGATTTCTGCGGTCACGGCCTTGGTCAGGTGTTCCACGATGCGCCCAATATCCTGCATTACGGCAGCCCGGGCGAAGGACTGGTTCTGGAACCCGGCATGATCTTCACCATCGAGCCGATGATCAATCAGGGTACCTATACCTGCAAAATCCTGCCTGATGGCTGGACAGCGGTGACGCGGGACCGCAAACTGTCGGCACAGTTTGAACATTCACTTGGCGTCACCGATGACGGGTTTGAAATCTTTACCCGTTCGCCCGCCGGGCTGGAAAAGCCACCATACGATATCAGTGCCGCCGCCGAATAAGGCCGCAAACAGACAGGGGGAAGCGGATTTGAGCGAAACAGAAGATCGCAAGGCTGCTTCCCGTCCTGACGCGCCGATTGATACGCAAATAGATGACGGCACGCGCGTCTTTTTCGATCAGACGCGCGATGCGGTTCCGGTCGGACAAAGTGCCAGTTTCCAGCCATCGCCGAGCGACGCGAAACCGCCCAAACCCCATTATCACGGCCATCGCCAACGGCTGCGCGAACGGTTCCTGAAAGGCGGGGCCAATGCACTTGCTGATTATGAGTTGCTTGAACTTTTGCTGTGCATGGCGATGCCGCGCGGCGATGTCAAACCGCTGGCAAAATCGCTGATTGCGCAGTTTGGCAGCTTTGCCAATGTTCTTGCCGCACGGCCCGAAGATTTGCAAAAGGCCAAGGGCCTTGGCGATGCCGGAATTGCCGCGATCAAGGTGGCAGAGGCAAGTGCGCAATATCTGGCCCGTGAACGTGCGATGGAATTGCCGGTGATCGCCAGTTGGGAACAGCTGATCGATTACTGCCGGGTGCGTCTGGGCCATCGCAAGACCGAAGAACTGCATCTGCTGTTTCTGGATCGCAAGAACCGGCTGATTGCCGACGAATGCCATCAAACAGGCACGGTCGATCACACCCCGGTTTACCCGCGCGAAGTGATCAAGCGCGCCCTTGAATTGCACGCCAGCGCAATCATTCTGGTGCATAACCATCCCAGCGGCGATGCCACCCCATCACGCGGCGATATCGACATGACACGCAAAATTGCCGAAGCCGCAAAGGCGATGGAAATCACCATCCACGACCACATCATCATCAGTCAGACCGGGTATAATTCGTTTAAAACCCTTGGTCTGATCTAATCATCTGCTCCCGGATTATCGCCATGCCCCATATCGGACTGGTTTCACTTGTCGTCGCAGATTACGACGAGGCCATTGATTTCTATGTCAACAAGGTCGGGTTCGAACTAATCGAGGATACCGACATGGGCAACGGCAAACGCTGGGTCATTGTCGGTCCGAAGGGTGCGCGTGAAAGCCGTCTTTTGCTGGCAAAGGCATCGGGGGAAACACAAACCGCTGCCATCGGCAATCAGACCGGCGGGCGGGTCGGATTTTTCCTGAATACCGATGATTTTGCCCGCGACCATGCTCTGATGAAAAAGGCCGAGGTCCAGTTTCTTGAAGAACCGCGATACGAGCCATATGGCACCGTTGCCGTCTTTGCGGACCTTTATGGCAACAAGTGGGATTTGCTGGAACTCAAAGCCCCCTGACGACCACGATCAAAGGGCGGCATAGCCATAAAAGCACCGCATACCGGCAGAAACAGCCAGAAATCCGCTGCAAATACCGATGATCAGCACGGCCACAAGCGTCATGCCCAGACAAAAACGGCTAAACCAGACCATGATCCTCCATGGGGTTTCATTTCGGCAGAAAACAAAGGGCGGGTCGGCCCACTGGAAATCACCGACCCGCCAGAAACCGGCCGCCTGGGTTGAGGGTGGGCAGGAGACCGGCGCCTGAACATAAAGGTTAGAAGTTGTAGACCAGCCCGATGCCGATGCTGTAGACATAGTCATCTTCTATCAGCGGACTGTCGGTATAGCTGTCAGGCAGCAATTCCACCCCACCGTTTCCAAGCAGCACGATACTCTCGGTAATCGGATAGGTTACAGAGACATCAAGATGCGGGATGAAGGCAGCATCCGCGTCATAGGCGTTGCGGTCACTTCTGACTTCGGTGCCGCTGACACCGACATGGTAGTTTGCCAGTTTCTCGCTTTGCCAGCGTACCCCGCCCCCCCAGTCGAATGTTACATTCTGCAAATCCATCGGGATGGTATAGGTGAGGTCAAGTTCATGACCGTCATGGGCGTCATTCAGATCGGTCAGGTAATAGGCCCCGACCTCCCCCCGCCACAGGCGGCTAGTGAAACCGATCCCGGCTTCATAGGCCATGTCGCGTTCATTCATACCCCGCAGATAGTCACTATCGCCATTTTCAAACGGCTTCATGCGAAGTGCACCAAGCACGTCAAGACTGGCAAACTCGTTTTGCCATGCGGTGACAGATATCCCGTCGGTCCCGATATGCAGCCGATCCGCATCATAGGCCAGAAGCGGCAAAGGATCTAAATCGACGCTGTCCGCACCGCGATAAGGATTGCTTTCAACTTGGCCATATGCCCCGAACTGCCACACCCCGCCAAGCCAGGGATCAGCGGCTTCATCCTGTTTGGGATTGACCTCTTCGCGCAGAATGTCCCTTGTGCCCTGCTGTGCATTGGCTGAAGTACTGATGACAAGCAGAAGCGCACTTGCACATAATCCGGTCCCCAACAGGATCAAACCGTTCCCGACCAGATTTGAAACTCTATAAAAACTCATTTGTCCGATCACCCTTGTATCAGTTTTGGTGACCCGACAATGCCGATCCGCCCCCGGTCTGGCGTCCGGCTCTGTATCTTCGAACCTGATCAATGGCATCAAAAGGTACGAATGCGCATTCGCACTACTTAAGATGCTGTATTTAAAAGATTCTTATGCCGATATGCACTGGGTGTTTTACCGGTGATTTTCTTAAAGGCAAGATTGAAAGTTGATTTGGAATTGAACCCGACACTGATTGCGATATCGAGGATAGTGCGATCCGGCTCTTCGATCAGAAGGCGGGATGCCTCGTTTGTCCGAACCTGATTGACAAAATCAAAGAAGCTTTTGCCGAGATGCTGGTTCAAGACAAAGGAGAGATGATTGGGTGTCGCCCCAACCGCATTGGCAAGTTTTGGCATGGTCAGAAGCGGATCAAACATCAGTTCACGTGCGGCAACGACGCTTTCTAGTTTTGTCTGTATTCGATTGATATCATCCATATCCAGAATTTGACGCGCCATGCTGGATTGAACGGCCACGACCACACCTTCATCTCGCATTTCCGGCTCCCCCCGTCCGCCCTGTTCGGATTGAACAAACAATGCCGGGTTCACGGCTATAACGTGACAAATCCGGAAGAACACCAGAACGAAGGCTGCCTTAACGCCGAGTTGTAACCATTCACTGCGCGAAACGATGGTATCGAAAAGATTGATCAGTGTAAAAAGGGTGAAAATCACACTCAACCCGACAAGCAGTTCCAGCACCCAACGCTTGAGTCCTTTCCGATCTACTTCAAGCTGCCGACTAGCATCCTGTAGATACCGAACCGCAACATGCCAAATCCAGAACATATAACTTGCAAACTGAAGACAGAATGTCGTTATCAGTATAATCAGCAGTACATTGAAAACCTCACCCTGCCGGAAATCCAGATCGACATTGATTTCCTCGATGGTCACCCCTGACAAAGGAGTATCAGGACTGAGCAAGTACACCAAAAAGACCATCATTATCGACACAGGAAGCATAACCGTAAAATGCCATGCGGGCCTGTCAGAAGGTTTCCCCGATATTTCCAAAAAATAAAGATAGATGGCCGGGATGGAGGCAAAATAGAAAGGGGTAAAGACGGGGGCCAGATACAGATTTACAAGCGGACTGACCATCGTATCGATAATGTCATCCGCAAAGCTCATTCCCATAGCCACAGCAAATGTCATCAGCCAACGATTTGCCCGAAAGGCGCGCTTTCCCTCGCCCTGCAAAAGGACAATCAGGAAAATGGCTTGAACTGCGCCAAGTGTAGCAATCAGCAACAGCAACAAATCAATTGTTTCAAACATTCATGTATCCGTCGTTTGCAACGACAAAGGTTACAACAGAGATATCATGCCCAGACTGCCTCGCTGAAAGGCAGGAAGCGTTACTATTGTGCGGTGTTACGCTGCGACAGGGTTTCCGAACGGTAAACGCTTGGCGTTTTGCCGGTGATTTTTTTGAAGGCGAGATTGAAGGTGGATTTGGAATTAAACCCGACACTGATCGCGATATCGAGGATGGTGCGATCCGGCTCTTCGATCAGAAGGCGGGAGGCCTCGCTTGTGCGTACTTCGTTGACGAAATCAAAGAAGCTTTTGCCAAGATGCTGGTTCAGGACATAGGAAAGCTGGTTGGGTGTCACGCCGACCGCATTGGCAAGTTTCGGCATGGTCAGCAGCGGATCAAGCATCATCTCGCGATCTGCGACAATCCTCTCAAGGCGGGTGCAAATGCGTTTTATATCGGAAACGTCAACAATTGCACGCGACATCGGAGCCTCTTGGTCATCAGCCCCTTGCGCAGGAACATGACGCACGGATAGCTCGTCAAAAACGCCGCCTTCGCTTTCCGGCTGCACAAAGAGCGCAGGGTTCTGCGCAATCACCTGGCACATCCGGAAGAAGACAAGCACAAACCCCACCTTGACACCAAGCGACAACCATTCTGCCCGCGACACAAACAGATCGAACAGATTGGTCAGGGTAAAGACGGTAAACAACACGGTCATGCCGACAAGAAGCTCCGTCACCCACCGGCGCAACCGTTCGCTATCGGCCTGAAGCTGCCAGTCGGCCCGTTGCAGGTAACACCGCGCACGTCGCCAGATGCCCGTCATATAAACGGCAAACAGCACACAAAACAGGATCACGATGGCCAGCAACACCATATCCGCAAGCCCCCTTGCCGAGAAGTCGATCTGCAAACCGACATCACGAATCTTCTCCCCATCGCTAATCATGCGCGCACTTTTCAGGTAAACCATAAGCCCTATGGCAGCAGCCACCGGCAACAGCACCAGAAAATGCCGGTATGGTCGCGGAGCCGGATCGCCGGAAATCTCCCGGAAATACAGATAGATCGACGGGATCAAGGCAAAAAAGAATGGCGCAAAAACCGGTACAAGATACAGTTTCGTCAGCGAGCTGATCATCGGATCGAACGTATCATCGATAAAACTCATGCCGACAGAAAATCCGAACATCATCAGCCATCGATTGGCCGTGAATGCTCGTTTTCCCTCATCCATCAGCAGGACGATCAGGAAAATCGCCTGTACAGCTCCAAGAACTGAAACGACCAGAAAAAGAATATCGAGTGTTTCAAACATTCATGCGTCCGTGTTTCAAGACGATACAGGCTACGGGGAGGAAATAACTGACAGGGTTGCAGAATGCCTAGCCCGGCGTTGCCAATTTAACAACGGAAATTTGTGTGGCACTGAAATGGCATGTCGCCGGGAGACATCCGATACAACATGCCTGCCGCAAGCGACGAACCCCGCCAAAACAGAAAACATCTGACCGCCATTTTCGCGTCAAGATACTGTTTTTGGGCTATTTTGATGGAAAAATACGCAATCCTCGCTATCGCCCGATTCGTAATCAGTAATTTCCGCTGCCAACCCTTTGAATGTGAACTATTTCACATTTCATGCATGTAATGTTCAGCCTGTGACACGATGCATGACGTTACGTATAAAGCGGCTTTGCTGGCCCTGGCCAAAGCCTCTGACTCCCAAATAATAGATGGAAATTTTCATATTTGACGCAAAATTCCATCACATAATTACCAACTTCACGCAAATAACCACCATTTGTTACGGATTTATGGAATAGAGACTTGCAGATCACGCATGTCAGTCTCAGTATTTTTGCGTACGTACTTTCAGGGAGTACGTCGCCAACAAAGCAAAATGATGAGGGAGACATTACAGATGTCACAACACGCGACGACCGCAAATGGTCTCGTGAAGGGATTGCTGAATTCCTCGCGGGCGTTTGTGCTGGGAACGGCATTGCTTGCCGGCTCCATGACCATGCTGTCCACCGCCCACGCACAGGCCGAAAAAGTTCTGCGGGTCGGCAATGACGGCGAACCGCAATCGATGGACCCGCATTATATCTCGACCGTCCAGACCAGCCGTATTTCCGATGATATGTTCCTAGGACTTCTGACCTATGGGCCGGATGGTGAACCGGTGCCGGGCGCGGCTGAAAGCTGGACCGTTTCCGACGACGGCATGACCTATACCTTTAAAATCCGCGATCATAACTGGTCGGATGGTGTGCCGGTAACTGCCGGTGATTTTGTCGCGGGCTGGAACCGCCTGCTGGCACCAGAAACCGGGGCTGAATATGCATCCCTGCTTTACATCATCGAAGGTGCCGAAGACGTCAATACCGGCAAGGAAGGCGCGAAGCTCGCTGCCACCGCACTGGATGACAAAACCCTGCAGGTCAAACTGACCGCGCCGGCCCCCTATTTCACGGCTCAGCTGACCCACCAGACGGCTTTTCCGATCCCGCAGCATGTCGTGTCAAAATTCGACCGTGACTGGGTAAAGCCAGAAAATATCGTCGTTAACGGCCCGTACAAACTCGATGAATGGGTGCCTAACGTTCACACCAGACTGGTCAAGAACGACAGCTTCTATGACGCCGACAATGTCGCGATCGACGAAGTCGTTTATTACAATTATGAAGACCTGACAGCGATGCAGAACCGTTTCCGTGCGGGCGAGCTTGATGTCGCCCGCATGATTGCATCCGAACAAATCTCCTGGTTGCGCGACAATCTGGCCGACAGCCTGCGCATCGCCCCCTATGCCGGGATTTATTATGTTGCCGTTCGCACCGACAAGGAACCGTTTGGGGATGTGCGTATCCGCAAGGCGCTGTCTATGGCAATCAACCGCGAAGCCATCACCGATTCCGTGCTTAAAACCGGTGAAATCCCGGCCTATTCCTTTGTTCCGCCCGGAACCGGCAATTACGGCGAACCGTCCTATATCGGCTGGAGAGACACGCCATATAACGAACGCCTTGAACAGGCCAAGGCTCTTCTGGCCGAAGCCGGATACGGCCCGGACAATCCGCTGAAATTTACCCTGCGTTACAATACCCAGGAAAATAACAAGCGCTTTGCCATTGCCGCACAGAATATGTGGAAACAGATCGGGGTCGAAGCCGACCTGTTTAATGCCGAAGGCAAAATCCACTTTGCCGATCTGAAAGTTGGCAACTTCGAACTGGCACGTGCAGGCTGGATCGCCGATTACAACGATGCACAAAACTTCCTGTTCCTGCTTGAAAAACGGACCGGCCCGCTGAACTATTCCCAGTTCGACAATGCCGATTTCAATGCGCTGATGCTTGATGCGGAACAAACTTCCGATCTTGAAAAGCGCGCCACCATCATGCAGCAGGCCGAAGCGATTGCGATGGAGGAACAACCCGTCATCCCGATCTATTACTATGTGTCCAAACAGCTGGTTTCCCCCAAGATTGACGGCTGGATCGATAACGCGCCGGACCGTCACCTGACGCGCTGGCTTGATATCGAGGAATAATAAAGATCGATGCCCGCAGCAGGTCACTTGCGACCTGCTGCGGACGCATTTGGGGACAAAACAATGATTTCATACGCATTCCGGCGTTTGATGATCGCGATACCGACTTTGTTTATCGTGATCACCGTCGCTTTTTTCATGATGCGCGCCGCACCGGGCGGCCCGTTCGATCAGGAACGAACCCTGCCCCCGGAAATCGAAAAAAACATCAAGGCCGCCTATGACCTTGATAAACCGCTAATCGTTCAATACGGCCTGTATATTGCCAAAATCGTGCAAGGCGACTTTGGCCCGTCGATCAAAATTCGCGATTTTTCCGTCGCCGAGCTGATCATGGCCGGGGCCCCTGCCTCAATGCAGCTTGGCCTGTCGGCGATCTTTCTGGCGCTGATCTTCGGGGTCGGGTTGGGCACCTATGCGGCCCTTCGACAAAACAGCGCGGTTGATTTCGCCGTGATGGGCATTGCCATGGTTGGCATTGCCATTCCGAACTTCGTCATGGCCCCGCTTCTGTCGCTGGTGTTTGGCCTGTATCTGTCGATCCTGCCGACTGCGGGATGGGGCGATGGTGGACTTGAATACAAGATATTGCCAATCATCGCCCTTGCCCTGCCGCAGGTCGCCTATATCGCGCGCCTGACGCGCGGATCGATGGTCGAAGTCCTGCATTCCAATTATATCCGTACCGCGCGCGCCAAGGGATTGCGCGAAAAGCTTGTCGTGAACCGGCATGCGATCAAGGGCGCGCTTTTGCCGGTTGTGTCCTATCTGGGCCCGGCGACGGCAGCGGTGATGACCGGCTCTGTGGTCATCGAAACCATCTTTGGCGTGCCCGGTATCGGGACCTATTTCGTCAAGGCAGCGCTGAACCGCGACTACCCGCTCGTGATGGGGGTGGTGATTGTCTATGCAGTGATGATCATCCTTCTGAATTTCCTGGTCGATATGGTTTATGGCCTGCTCGATCCCAAGCTGAAGTCACGCTCATGATAAACAAGGATCAAAAAACAGCGATGCTTCAGGCGGCAGGCGCCGCCGGGGAAATCGAGGGCCGCAGCCTGTGGCGCGACGCCCGAATTCGCCTGTTTCGCAACAAGGCCGCCGTCGGGTCGATGATCATTCTGGCCATTATCACCCTGATGGCGATTTTCGCACCGCTGCTAAGCCCGTTTGCCTATGACCAGATCGACTGGGGCTATATTCAGGAAGGCCCGAACTGGGAAAACGGCCATATCCTTGGGACGGATGGTAATGGCCGCGATATTTTCATTCGTATTCTTTACGGTGCGCGCGTGTCGCTTGCGGTTGGTTTACTGGCAACGGCGGTGTCGCTTGTGATCGGGGTGACCTATGGTGCGGTTGCCGGCTATTTCGGGGGCCGGATCGACAACATCATGATGCGGTTTGTCGATGTGCTTTATTCCCTGCCCTTCATGTTCTTTGTGATCATGCTGATGGTGGTGTTTGGCCGGAATATTTTCCTGATTTTCGTGGCTCTTGGCGCGGTTGAATGGCTGACTATGGCGCGGATTGTGCGCGGACAAACGCTTTCGATCCGACGGCGCGAATTTATCGAAGCCGCCCATGCCACCGGTGTTTCGAACTTCAAGATCATTTTCCGCCATGTGATCCCCAACGTTCTGGGGCCCGTCATCGTTTACATGACCCTGACCATTCCGCAGGTGATCCTGACCGAGAGCTTCCTGTCGTTCCTGGGCCTTGGCGTTCAGGAGCCGCTGACAAGCTGGGGCGTTCTGATTTCCGAAGGGGCGAAAGTGATCGAAGCGGCGACCTGGATGCTGATTTATCCGGCGATCTTCCTGGCACTGACGCTGTTCTGTTTCAACTTCATTGGCGATGGCCTGCGCGACGCCCTTGACCCGAAAGACAGATAGGCACATGACAAATCATATTCTGACCGTTGAAAACCTGCGTGCCCGCTTCCAGACCCCGGATGGCGAGGTCGAGGCCGTCAATGACATCAACTTCCATATCAATCCGGGCGAAACGCTTGGCGTTGTAGGGGAATCCGGATCGGGCAAAACCCAGATTTTCCTTGCCGTGATGGGGCTTCTTGCCAAAAACGGCAAGGCCTCGGGTACGGTGCGCTACAAGGATAAGGATATCCTCAATATCCCGTCTCGCCAGCTTAACAAAATCCGTGGTGTGACGATGTCGATGATCTTCCAGGATCCGATGACGTCGCTTAACCCGTTCCTCAAAATCTCCCGACAGATGACCGAGGTGCTGGTAGAACATCGCGGTATGTCCGAGGGCAATGCGCTTAAACGCGCGATTAACATGCTTGACCGTGTCGGCATTCCGGGTGCGGCCCAGCGCGTGCATATGTATCCGCATGAATTTTCCGGCGGCATGCGTCAGCGCGTGATGATCGCCATGGCGTTGCTATGTGATCCCGAAGTCCTGATTGCCGATGAACCGACCACCGCCCTTGATGTAACGGTACAGGCACAGATTCTTGATCTGCTGCGCGATCTTAAAAAGGATTTCAACACCGCGATTGTCATGATCACCCATGATCTTGGCGTGGTTGCAGGCCTGTGTGACCGGGTGATGGTGATGTATGGCGGGCGGATCGTTGAAACCGGGTCGGTGCGTGACATTTTCTATGACAGCCATCATCCCTATACCGAGGGGCTTTTGAAATCGATGCCGCGCATCGATACGGCAAGCGAGGAAAACCTGTTTGCTATCCCCGGACAGCCGCCTAACCTGCAAAACCTGCCTAAGGGCTGCGCTTATCAGGAACGCTGCGCCTATGTCATGGATCGTTGCGGCGTCTCGCAACCGGGACTGTTCGGCTTTGATGATGGTCGTGCCAGTGCCTGCTTCCGGGAGGACGGCCAATGAATGCGATCCGTAAAAAGAAAAACGTGCCGATCCTGTCGGTTCGTGACCTTAAGGTCCACTTTTCCCTGCCAGGCAAGGGATTGTTTGGGGCAGAACGCCAGCTTAAGGCCGTCGACGGGATCGATTTCGATCTGTATCCCGGCGAAACGCTTGGCATTGTGGGCGAGTCCGGTTGCGGCAAATCGACCCTTGGCCGTGCGATCCTGCAACTGATCCCACCGACCGACGGACAGGTCGTGTGGCTGGGACGCGATATTGTCTGGGCACCGCACCGCGAAATGCAGCCGCTACGCCGGGACCTGCAGATCATTTTCCAGGACCCGCTGGCAAGCCTTAACCCGCGCATGACGATTGGCGAGATCATCGCCGAACCGCTTGTGACCCATAAGTCGGAACTGGGCAAAGATGAAATCAGGGCGCGCGTCAAACGCATGATGGCACGCGTCGGGCTTTTGCCACAGATGATCAACCGCTATCCGCACGAATTTTCGGGCGGTCAGTGCCAACGTATCGGCATTGCGCGCGCGATGATCCTCGAACCGAAACTGATCATCTGCGACGAACCGGTTTCGGCCCTTGATGTCTCGATCCAAGCGCAGATTGTCAACTTGTTGCAAGAATTGCAGCGCGAATTCGACCTGTCGATGATTTTCATCAGCCACGATCTTTCGATCGTGCGTCATATCTGTCACCGCATATTGGTGCTGTATCTGGGCAACCTTATGGAGCTGGCCGACCGCGACAGTATCTATGTCGCCCCCAAACACCCCTATACCAAGGCGCTGATTTCCGCGGTTCCGATCCCGGACCCCGAGATTGAACGCGCCAAGGAACGCATCGTGCTGACCGGCGATCTGCCCAGCCCGATCAACCCGCCATCGGGTTGCGTGTTCCGCACCAGATGTCCGTTTGCCAAAGATGTCTGTGCCACCGATATCCCGACCGTTGACACCGTCAACGATCACCATCAGGTAGCCTGCCATTTCCACGAACGGATGTAGGAGGGCAACCTCCCTTTGCACCACCCGACTTGACCGGGCCGTCTTGCCACGGCCCGTTTTTTCTATTTGGCATCATGGAAGATGATACCAAGCGTATGCCGCGAACCCGCACGCAAGCGCGAAACGCCGTGGCGCATATTCACCCGGTATGTACCGCGCGTTCCCGCAACTGGGCGATGATGAACCGGGAAAATCACGGCGTCACCTTGTGTCAGCGGCACGACCTCGGCACGGGACTGCATGCGCGGACGCTGTTCGGTCAGAACAAATTCGCCGCCTTCGAAATCTGTTTTCGGGTCGCTTAGAAGGATCGCGACCTGCAACGGAAATACGCAATCGCCGTAAACATCCTGATGCAGGCAATTGTAATCCCCCGCCCCATAACGCAGCAAAAGCGGCGTCGGGCGGGTCTGCCCTGCTTCATGGCATTGGACTACAAACCGAGTATGATCGCCGGGAAAATGCTGATCCAGCCCCATCGCCCGGTTCCACCGGTTGGCGATTTCAGCCAATGGCGGATAAAGCGATTGCCGAAGGCTCGCAATCATATCGGGCAAGGGATAGGCGAAATATTTGTATTCGCCGCGCCCGAAACCATGTCGGGCCATATGGATGTGGCTGCGAAATGTGTCCGGCTCGTCATAACGGTCAATCAATGCCCGGCAGGTATCCGAATCAATCAGGTTTTCAAGGATTGCACAGCCGTGCGCATCAAGCTCGCGGGCATGCTTTTCCCAATCAAGCGATGTGATCCCGTCACGGGTCATCTTGTTCATTCCCCAGCCTCCCCGCTTTCAAGGTCGAGCAGGGTTTGCTTGCGCTCCACGCCCCAACGATATCCGGAAAGATCACCATCCTTGCGCACCACCCGGTGGCAGGGAATGGCAACTGCAATGCTGTTGGCACCACAGGCCTGTGCAACAGCACGGGTTGCACGCGGCGATCCTATCTTTTCGGCGATTTCGGCATAGCTTGCCTTTGTCCCGGCCGGAATTTCCGAAAGCGCCTGCCAGACGCGTTGCTGAAAAGCCGTGCCACGGATATCAAGCGGCAGATCATGGCCAAGCTGCGGGGCTTCGACCAGACCGATGATCTGTGCCATCCAGCCCTCGAACGCCGGGTCGCCACCAATCAGGTCCGCCTTGGGAAAGGCGTCCTCTAACTGGCGCACCAGCGCATCGGGATCATCGCCCAGAAGGATCGTGCAAATTCCCTTGGCACTTGCCGCACCAAGGATCGCGCCAAGTGTACATTGCGCCACCGCAAACCGGATTTTTTCGCCCTTGCCGCCCGCACGATAGCTGCTTGGCGTCATGCCCAGCATCTTGTGCGAGCGTTCATAAAACCGGCTGTTGGAATTGTAACCCGCGTCATAGATCGCCTCGGTCACGGTGTTGCTGCTGCGCAATTCCTCACGCACGCGCCCGGCCCGGTGGGCGCTGGCATAGGCCTTTGGCGTCACCCCGGTTACCGATTTAAACACCCGATGAAAGTGAAAGCGGCTCATCCCAACCTGTGCGGCCAGATCATCAAGGCTTGGCATTTCTTCGGCATTGCGAATGGTTTCGCATGCCTTTGCCACCGCATCGGCATTGCGTTCGGCAATTGATGCCGTATTCGGGCGGCACCGTTTGCACGGGCGAAACCCGGCCTGTTCGGCATCGTCGCAACTGGCATGAAACGCGACATTTTCCCGGCGCGCCAGACGCGCACCGCAGGACGGGCGGCAATAAACCCCGGTGGTCGCCACCGAATAATAAAACTGCCCGTCTGCTTTGCCATCTCGTTTTGCCACGGCCTGCCATTTGTCTTCGTCACTGATCCAGCGGATCGCCTTGTTCAATCTCGTCTCCGTCAGCATGGGATGGCTCCTTTATCAGAATACAGGGATGCCAAATGCATCCGTTTGACCGTCATTCTGATCGTCCATTCCGTTGGCCGCACTCCGTTCCTTGCTTTCGAATTCGTGGCCGTCACATTTACAAATTCAATGCCAATAACCGGAGTGATCAGTTCCCGTTCGCGACCTAGCGTCACGGTATTCGGCCTTGCTGGCCATCCTATCATGACACAGGAGACGACAACATGTTCACACTGGACGGTAAAACCGCAATCATCACCGGGGCCAGTTCCGGCATCGGTCGCGCCGTGGCCGAACTTTTTGCCAAACAGGGCGCACAACTTGTCCTTAATGCGCGACGCGCCGATCTGCTTGACGATCTGGCGGCCGATATTCGAGATGCCGGCGGCATGGCGGTTGCGGTTCCCGGCAACCTCACGGACGAGGCAATTTCAAAACACTTGGTCGAGGCAGCCCTTGATCATTTTGGCAAACTTGATATCGCGGTCAATAATGCCGGAATGGTCGGGGAATCGGTTTCAATCCCCGATATGGCAACCGAAAACTGGCATGAAATGATCGAAACCAACCTCACATCAGCGTTTTTCGGGGCGAAATATCAATTGCCCGCGATGCTTGCCAATGGTTCGGGATCAATGATTCTGACATCCAGTTTTGTCGGTCATACAGTCGGGATGCCCGGCATGGGGGCCTATGCCGCCAGCAAGGCAGGCATGATCGGATTGATGAAATCACTGGCGGCCGAATACGGGCCAAAGGGCATTCGGGTCAATGCGCTGCTGCCCGGCGGGACCGATACCCCGGCCAGCATCACCAACAAACCCGGTGCCGGGCCGGAGGTCGAACAGTTCGTCAACAGCCTGCATGCATTAAAACGCATGGCAAAACCGTCCGAAATGGCGCAGGCCGCCCTGTTTCTGGCGTCCGACGCGGCAAGCTTTGTGACCGGGGTGCCGCTCCTTGCCGATGGCGGGGTTTCGATCAACCGAACCTGATCAAAGGCGGGCCGGGTGCAATGCGTCCGGTCCCTTAATTACTTGCTTAGAAACTGCGTAATATCGACTTCATCGCACTGGCCGGGTTGCAGATACTTGCACCCGTATTCGATATAAACACCGGAGGATAACAGCAGCTCGAACAAGTCATTATCGATCTGCCCCTTGTCGCGCATGTCGGCCAGAATGACGACGCATTCCGATAACATCTTGGGCCGTTTATAAGGACGATCCACCGCAGTAAGGGCCTCGAATATATCGGCGATCACCATCACCTTTTCGAGAATACCCATATCCTCGCCCAGCATCCCTTTGGGATAGCCCGAGCCATCCATCTTTTCGTGATGGTTGCCCGCAATTGCCGGAATGCGTTGTAATTCCTTGGGATAGGGCAATTGCGCCAGCATTTCCTGCGTCACCACCACATGATCGTTGATGATTTTGCGTTCCTCGGATGTCAGGGTCCCGCGCGATACTGAAAGGTTATAAAGCTCGCCCCGGTTAAAGCCCAGATAGATATGATCCGCCCGGTCATCGAGAAGCTTTTCAACACCGGGCTGACTGAATTTAGAACGATCATCATCGCTCAGCCGCTGATTTTCCGCCCATGAAAGCCCGATGGTGCGATCAAAATGGCGCACCCATTCCTGGGCCCCTATTTCATGCAGGGCAAAGACCGCATCGGTATCAAGTTCGTCATCACCGATATTGCTGTGCGCAACCATTGAAAACTGGCTTTCAAGTTCGGTAATCCGTGCCTTGAAATCGGCATCGCAACGTTGGGCATCCTCGCCCGCGAGCTTGCGTTTGAGCATCTCGATTTCCGCATCCCGCCTGAGGACCTCGAACCGGGTGCGGATTTCGTGAATGCGGTTATGGATGGTTTCAAGTTTGGTCGCCTTTTCGACCACATGATCCGGCGTTGTGATCTTGCCGCAATCATGAAGCCACGCCGCAAGGTCCAACTCGTACCATTCCATATCGGTCAGATAGAAGTTTGAAAACGTGCCCTGCCTTTCATCAACCGCCGCCTTGGCCAGCATGCGGGCAATGATCGGAACCTTTTCGCAATGATGGGCAGTATGGGGAGATTTGGCGTCAATCGCCTGCCCAAGCACACGCACGAAACTTTCCATCAGATCGCGCTGCGCCATCAAAAGCCGACTGTTTTCAAGTGCGACCGCCGCCTGGCTTGCCAGCGCATTGATGATCGGTTCGATCAGCGGATCAAAGGCAACCACATTGCCCGCATCGTCGCGCGCATTGATCAACTGCAGCACGCCGATCACGGTACCGCGCGTGTTTTTCAACGGCACCGTCAGGAACGATTTCGACCGGTAACCGGTTTTGGCATCAAAGGCACGCGTGCCGGAAAAATCGAACCCGTCGGCGAAATAGGCATCTTCGATATTGATCGATTCACCACTTAACGCGACATAGGTGGCGATGTTTTTGTGATTGGGGTTGCCATCCGGATCATAAAGCGGCAGGGGTGGAAACGGTTTCTCGTTTTCGCGGCCTGATATGAAGAACGTATCAAGCGTATCGTTCATCAGAATACGAAACTGAAGTTCCGTTTCATCCTTGTTAACCAGATATAACGACCCGCCATCGGCATTGGTAAACTGCCGGGCTGCCATCAGGATTTTCTGATGAAGCTCTTCGCGGCCCTGTTCAGCCGACAGGGCAATGCCAAGATCCACCAGCTGCGCAAGATAACGCGCATCGGTGTCGGCGCCTCGGGCTGTGCGGGTCGGAGGATTTTTCAAATCATCCCCGATGCGGGTCATAAATACGTGCCATTATCTGTGTCCACTCGCCATCAGAACGGTTTGCCGTCCTTGTTCTGGAATGTTCGTTTTACGGACTATATCCATTAGGAGATTGAGATAATCTTAGCAGATGGCAAGTTCCACGCAGGTAAAAAAGCGATAACAAACCTGTCATGCCCGATGCAGGGTTGCCAATCGCGGCGATTTGGACTATCCGACCCGTTGAAAGCGTGCCGGAACCAGCATCGCACTTCGCTGATCACGCAATCTGGTCATGACCCGGCACCCAACCATCCTGCCCGGAGGCGACTGCATGATCCCCCGTTATTCCCGTCCGCAGATGACATCAATCTGGGAACCGGCGAACAAATTCCGTATCTGGTTTGAAATCGAGGCACACGCTGCCGACAAACTGGCCGAGCTGGGCGTCATTCCAGCCGCCTCTGCCAAACTGGTCTGGGAAAAAGGTAACAAGCCCTATACCCAAGACCGTATTGACCGCATCGATGCTGTCGAAGCCGAAGTCAAACACGACGTCATCGCCTTCCTGACGGAACTGGCAGAACAGGTCGGCGACGAAGCCCGCTTCGTTCATCAGGGCATGACCAGCTCCGACGTTCTTGATACCTGCTTTAACGTGCAGCTCGTTCAGGCAACCGACATCCTGCTTGAGGACATGGACAAGCTGCTGGCCGCGCTTAAAAAGCGCGCCTATGAAACCAAGGACATCGCCTGCATGGGCCGTTCGCACGGCATCCATGCGGAGCCTGTGACCTTTGGACTGAAACTGGCCACCTTCTATGCCGAGTTCAAACGCAACCGCGACCGTCTGGTCGTCGCGCGCGAAGAAATCGCGACCTGCGCGATTTCCGGTGCGGTTGGCACATTTGCCAATATCGACCCGCAGGTCGAAGAACATGTTGCCGCCAAGCTTGGCCTGAAACCGGAACCGGTTTCAACCCAGGTGATCCCGCGCGACCGTCATGCCGCCTATTTCGCCGCCCTTGGCGTTATCGCCTCCTCGATCGAGCATCTGGCAACCGAAATCCGCCACCTGCAGCGCACCGAAGTTCGTGAAGTCGAGGAATTCTTCTCGAAGGGGCAGAAGGGTTCATCGGCAATGCCGCACAAACGCAACCCGGTTCTGACCGAAAACCTGACCGGCCTTGCACGTCTTGTCCGTTCGATGGCGATTCCGGCGATGGAAAACGTTGCCCTTTGGCATGAACGCGATATTTCGCATTCATCGGTCGAACGCAATATCGGCCCGGATGCGACCGTAACGCTCGATTTCGCCCTGATGCGTCTGACCAATGTGGTTGAAAACCTTGTCGTTTATCCGGAACGGATGGACGAAATACTTAACCAGATGGGTGGTCTGGTCTTCTCGCAGCGTGTGCTGCTGACCCTGACGCAGCATGGTGTTTCTCGCGAGGATTCGTACCGCATTGTTCAGCGCAACGCGATGAAGGTCTGGAACCGCGAAGGCGATCTGCTGTCGCTTCTGAAGACCGACGCAGACGTTACCGCGAAAATCCCGATGGAAACGCTCGAAAGCCTGTTTGACCTTGGGTACCACACCAAGCATGTCGACACGATTTTCGCCCGCGTGTTTGCCGACTGACGGCAACGCCACATCAAAATCAAAGCCCCGGGCAGTTCAAACTGGCCGGGGCTTTCTTCGTTTACGGGCTTTGCAACAGCGTCAATTCCCGTGCCTCGCTTAAAAGCCAATCGCGAAACAGCTTCACCTGCCCGCGCAGTTCCCGGTTTTTTGGATGCACCAGATAGTATCCTGATGGAACGACCAGAACCTGTTCGGGGAACAGATGGATGAGCTTGCCTTCCATCACGTCTTCTTCGGCAAGCAGTGGATTGGCCATCACCACCCCCTGCCCGTGGATTGCGGCTTCGATCGCCATGGATGTCTGATCGATTTCAATGCGCTTGATTGCGGCAATCTCGCTTGGGTTCATCCTGGCAAACTGGCCAAGCCATTCTTCCCACCAGTCATGCAGAATGTCGTTTAACAAAGTCGCACGCGCCAAATCGGCTGGATGCTCAAATCCCATCCGGTCGCGATAGGCAGGAGAACAGAATGCCGCCGCCTGCCCGCGATAGATCAGAACGGATTCGAGTTTGTCGTCATTCCCGTCAAAATACCGCACGGCGATGTCGACCGGATCGCGATCAAAATCCGTAAATTGCACCGACGACCCGACATGAAGTGACGTTGAAGGATAATCAATCAGGAACCGCGCCATACGTTTGGAAAACCATTTCGCGGCAAAGCTTGGCGGCATGACCACACGCACGGTATGTTCGCGCTGCCCGCGCAAATGCTGACTGGCGTCGATGATCTGCTGCAAGGCGGGCGATATGCGCGCGGCATAATCAAGCCCGTCGGCGGTTGGCTTGACCTGCCGGACCGAGCGGGTAAACAGCTCCACACCCAGCCATTCTTCAAGTTTTCTGATCTGCTGTCCGACGGCACCGGGCGTCACGTTCAGCTCTTCTGCCGCACGAGAAAAACTATTCAATCGAATGGATGCCTCGAATGCACGCAATGAATTGAGAGGCGGATATGAACTCATGATGCAGATTTTCTATTCCATGATCCAGATAACATGATTTGTACGCCATTTGGTCCGGACCTACAATCACGACATGATCCCCACGAAAGTTCCGGCCATGAAGAACAACGCCTATATCGTCTTTGGCTTTCTTGCCCTGTGCTGGGGCATGACCTTTTTGTTCAACAAAACGGCAAGCAGCCTGATCTCGCCGACGCAGGTGGTAACGGTGCGGGTCATCATGGGCTTTCTGCCGGTTCTGGCATTTGCGATGGCGCGCAAGGTGCTGCATTGGCAACATCTGCGCCATATGCATCATTTCATCGTCATGTCGCTCCTCGCGGCCACCGTCTATTACCTTGCCTTCGCCAAGGGCATTTCGCTTCTGCCATCCAGCGTTGCCGGGATGCTAAGCGGTGTGATCCCGATGTTTTCCTTTATCGCTGCGGCCATTTTCCTGCGCAGCGAACCGGTCAATATCCGATCCATCATCGGATTGCTATTTGGTTTCGCGGGTGTCCTGATCATTGCCAAACCTTGGGAATCCGGTGCGTCCGGTATTGATCTGATGGGGGTTCTTTATGTCGCCATCGGGTCGGGTTGTGTCGGACTTTCATTTGTTTATGTCCGCAAATTCCTGAGCCCGCTTGGTATTTCGCCAATTGCGCTTTGCACTTATCAGCTTGGCATTTCGGCGGTAACGCTTCTGCTGATTTGCGATTTTTCCGGTATGGATGCGATCTTCACCAACTGGAAAATCGCCACCGGGCTTTTCATCGGCCTTGGCATGTTCGGCACCGGCATTGCCTATATGTGCTATTACTTCCTGATCGGGAAACTGGGCGCGGTCAAAACCGCCGGGGTCACCTATATCCCGCCGGTCATTGGCCTTCTGACCGGAAGCCTGATTCTGGGTGAACCGGTTTCCGCAACCGATATCATGGCAACCGCCATGATCCTTTCGGGTGTTTTCATCATCCAGTCGGGACGCACCCCACCCTCAGATACGGCTCCAACGTCACCGAATGTCCGGGCACACAACCTGCCCGAACATGCCTGAGACTCTTCGTCTTGGGGACTGCACCCCCGCGTTGTTTCCGGGGGTGCTTTTTTATCGGGTTATTTTTCCGATGCAGCTTTGACAAATGCTGTGATCAGCGGGTGGTTTTCACCGCGCAGGGCGGATCGTTCGGGCTGAAAGGCTGTGCCGATAAAGAAACGATGATTGTGCAATTCCACCGCACGCGGATCGCCATCTGCATCCCAGGCACTAATCTGTAATGCCTGCCCGTCAAGCAACCCGGCATAATCGCGGTTAAAACCGTAACTGCACCGATAGGTTTCAATCAGGTGATCCGAACCGCAATAATCGCGGATCAGACTGCCCCCGGCCAAATCAATCGCGCCATCCTGATCAATCAATGCGCAGTTTAGCGGCGCGATCAGCGGCAATTCCGCATTCGGATCAATTTCGGCATTCGCGGCATTGGCAAGACCCAGAACACTGCGCGCATATTCCAGAACCGCATGCTGATATCCGCCGCACGTGCCCAGAAAGGCAATATCGTTTTCACGCGCAAAGCGGATGGCGGCAAGGGCACCTTCAAGACTTTCATACGGACTGGCCGGCACACACCACATCCCGTCATAGCCAGACAGTATCCGCCCCGCACCATCATCAAAACGCGGCGTTGCGATCCAGTCATATTCAGCGGAAATACCGATTTTGGCAGCCGCGATTTCAATGGCCTTGGGAATAGCCTGATGGGCGGTAACAGCCGGGTTGAAATCCCCGACAAGGGCAATACGCACGGTCATGATAACTTCCTCGTTTCAGGTGACATTACGAGGGGAGCAGCCAAAACCGCCAAAGAAAAACGGCCCGTGAAATCACGAGCCGGGCTTCAGGCACGAAATAGCGCTGCCTTTGACGAGCATACTACAAGGTTCCGGCGCGCGCCATATCTTCCAGTGCGATTTTGACTGCCTGTGCGCGGTTCGACACATGCAGTTTCCTGTATATGTTTTTCAGGTGATATTTCACCGTGATCTCGCGCAGATCAAGGTGACGCGCAATATCCTTGTTCGGGCGTCCTTCGGCCAGAAGGGCCAGAACTTCGCGTTCACGCGGGGTCAGGCGGGCAAAATCGCCGTCACTGCCAAAACCACCCGCCATGCGCGGTTCGCTATCGTTGCTGCCGCCAAACCCGTCACCCAGATCGCTCAGGATCGAGGATGGCAGATATTTCTCGCCCGCCAGAACAAGCTGGATAGCATTGGCAAGTGTCTGCCCGCGCAATGTTTTGGGAATAAACCCGTGCGCCCCGTTTTCAATCGCATGCCGGACATCCTCGCTGCGATAGGCCCCCGAAAGCACCACAACCGACGTTGTCTTGGCGGCTTTTTCAAGAGTCCGTTTAAGCCCCTCGAGCCCGTTCATACCGGGCATTCGCAAATCCAGAAGCACCAGATCGAAATCGTTTTGTGCGTCGATATGCTCAAGTGCCGGATCAAGTGCCCCGGCCTCGACCACTTCACAATCGTCAAAATATTGCTGGAATAGCAGTGATAACGCCTCACGAACCAGATCGTGATCGTCCGCCAACAGGATACGCAAAACCTTTGCCCTTCTCTAATTGCCCCACAACCCTGCCCTAAAATTTACAGGCAAAACAACGCGTGGCTGCATCCAGAAATCTTTCATGATCCGAAAACAGAATACGAAACCGGCTAATGGTTTGCAAATCCGAACTTTTTCTTATTTGCGTAAAGCAACTATTCCTCGAGCAACTCTGAACGTGCGATTGGTCGCAATTCTTCGAGTTTGCGATTCACCTCGGTAACGGTCATGTCGACATTATGCCGACCGAAATCCGCCAGAAGTACGGAAATAATGCCGTTTTCCTGCGGATTGGCAACAACATCACCAACAACTTTCGAAGCATAGGCACGACTTTCCGCTTCGGTCATACCCATTTTGTCGCCGGCCCAAACGGCAAGCATCTTATAAAGATGGGCCTCGATCCGGAAATTCTGTTCAAGATCAAAGCTGTATTTCGCCTCAAAACCGCGTTCGCGTTCGGTCAAGTTCGTCATGTGCGCACTCCTCCATCTAATTTGTTATTTGGCGGGACGTTTCCCCTCGTCCTTTATTTATGGACTGTATCACGCCCTGTCACCGGCTTGCTCCGATACTTTTGAATTTGACAAATGCCTATCCATGTCGCTTTGATCTGGGTCATGTGTACAGTCATAATACTTCGCCGACCCGACCATGAATGGCCGGTGATTATCGGCGCAAATCGCGACGAAATGAACAACCGCCCGTGGAAGGCCCCTGCCCGCCATTGGGAAGATCGCCCCGATGTCATCGCCGGAATCGATGAAACCGCGGGCGGCACCTGGCTTGGTATTAACGAGGACGGGGTTGTTGCCGCCGTGCTGAACCGTTTCGGAACCCTTGGCCCGGCAACGGACAAACGGTCGCGTGGTGAATTGCCGCTCGAAGCGCTTGATCATGCCGACGCCATCGATGCCGCCCAAGCACTTGCCGAGCTTGATGGCGATGCCTATCGCCCCTTTAATATGGTGATTGCCGATAATCGGGATGCCTATTGGCTGGCCAATCGCGGGGATGGCAAGATCGAAATCACCGACATTCCCGAAGGATTGTCGATGATCACCGCCCATGACCTGAATGACAAAACCAATAGAGAACGCACCAAACGCAACCTGCCGCGTTTTCTAAGCGCGCCGCCGCCCAACCCCGAAGCCGACGACTGGTTTGCCTGGCAGGCACTTCTGGCCGATACCGGCCTGATGGAACCCGACCCGGACCATCACGATATCCGGGCCGATGCGATGCTCGTGCGCAGCAATATCGGGTTCGAAACCATCTGTTCCTCCCTGATCGGGCTTCCGGCCATTCCGACTCAGAAAAACGAACTGCCGCGCCGCCCGGTCTGGCTTTTTGCCAACGGCCAGCCCGACAGCGTCCCCTTCCTCCCGGTCGAGATTTAGGCACCCCTCCGGTTTTACATCCGTAACGCCCGGTTTTCGGGCGGCTTTTATGCGGCGGCCTTCCGCAGCTCGGACGGTTGCAAATTCCTATTATCAAGTCTGCGTAAATAGACCTACACGGCAATTGAGTTTCTGCGTCAGCACTGCTATACGAAGGGCGCGTTTTTCAGGGTGCTCGGGGACATTCCCCCGCAAGCAAAGATGTGAAAGATCCCGCCAATGTCCAGAAAGCAGCCCATCTACGAGGGTAAAGCCAAGGTTTTGTACGAAGGTACCGAACCCGGAACCATCATCCAGTATTTCAAGGACGATGCCACGGCATTCAACGCACAGAAGCGCGGCACCATTGCCGGCAAGGGCGTCCTGAACAACATGATCACCGAATTCGTCATGACCCGTCTGGCGGAAATCGGCATCCCGACGCATTTCATTCGTCGCATCAACATGCGCGAACAGCTTTGCAAGAAATGCGAAATCGTTCCCATCGAAGTCGTGGTGCGCAACATCGTTGCCGGTTCGATGGCAAAACGTCTTGGCCTTGAAGAAGGCGAAAGTTTGCCGCGCCCGATTGTCGAATTTTATTACAAGGACGATGCGCTGGGCGACCCGCTGGTTTCTGACGAGCATATCCTTGCCCTTGGCTGGGCAAGTGCCGAAGAGCTCGAGGAGATCGTCGGCATGACGCTGCGCGTCAATGATTACCTGTGCGGCCTGATGCGCGGCATCGGGATCAAGCTGGTCGATTTCAAGCTTGAATTCGGCCGCGTCTGGGAAGGCGATTTCATGCATCTGGTTCTGGCCGACGAATTCAGCCCGGACAATTGCCGCCTGTGGGACGCCGTCACCAACGAAAAGATGGACAAGGACCGGTTCCGCCGCGATCTCGGCGGGGTCGAGGAAGCCTATCAGGAAGTGGCGCGCCGTCTTGGTGTCCTGCCTGAGTCCGCGGATATAGAATCGCTGAACAAAGACAAATAAAGCCAAAGGCCGCGCTTGCGCGGCCTTTTCTTATCGACTTCTCATCGATGCCGGAACCCTTGGAACCGGTACATTATTGTTTGCAAACAAGTATCGCCGTATGGCGAGTGCGCACTCAAAGGAGCTTCTCGTGAAAGCACGTGTCCATGTCACCCTGAAGAACGGTGTTCTTGACCCGCAGGGTAAAGCCGTTCACCACGCCCTGCAGGGTCTTGGTTTTGCCGGTGTCAATGATGTCCGCCAGGGCAAGTTCATCGAACTCGAACTGGATGGCAGCGACGTCGAAAAGGCACGCGCCGAGGTCAGGGAAATGTGCGAGAAGCTTCTCGCCAATACCGTGATCGAAGATTACAGCATCGAGCTGGCCTAACTGCCCGGGCGGGGCTTTGCCGTTGCAGGGCCTTTGTCTGTCGCGATCAAGTAACGGATATTAATCGAGAGACGGTATTTCATGAAATCCGCTGTCATCCTCTTTCCCGGCATCAACCGGGAGAATGACGCCATTGCAGCCCTTGAACAGGCCACTGGCACCAAACCGACCGTGGTTTGGCATGGCGAAACCGAACTGCCAAAGACCGACATCATCATGGTCCCGGGTGGTTTTTCCTATGGCGACTATCTGCGTTGTGGTGCCATGGCTGCCAAATCCCCGATCATGCGTGCTGTTGCCGAACGCGCCAAGGCCGGTGTGACCATCCTTGGCGTTTGTAACGGTTTCCAGATTCTGACAGAAGCAGGCCTGTTGCCCGGTGCGCTGATGCGCAATGCCAGCCTGAAATTCATCTGCAAGAACACGCATCTGAAAATCGAGAACACCAACACACGCTTTACCAACCAGTATAAAACCGGCGGCGTTGTCGATTATCCGGTGGCCCATCATGACGGCAACTTCTTTGCCGATCGCGAAACGCTTGACCGCCTTGAAGGCGAAGGTCGCGTTGTTCTGCGCTATTGTGATGCCAATGGCATCGTCGATCCGGCAACCAACCTGAACGGGTCGCAGCGCAATATTGCCGGTATCATCAACGAGGCGGGCAATGTCCTTGGCATGATGCCCCACCCGGAAAATGCGATTGATCCGCTCCATGGTGGCACCGATGGCCGCAATCTGTTCAAAAGCTTGGTGGAGGCAGCATCGTGAGTGCTAACGATTTCAACACCCCGATCACGCCGGAACTGGTCAAGGAACACGGGCTGAACGAGGAAGAGTACAAACTCGTCCTCGAAATCATGGGCCGCGAGCCCAACATCAACGAACTTGGCATTTTCTCGGTCATGTGGTCAGAGCATTGCTCCTACAAATCATCGAAAAAATGGCTCAAAACCCTTCCGACCAAGGCAGACTGGGTCATTCAGGGGCCGGGTGAAAATGCCGGTGTCATCGACATTGGCGATGGTCAGGCTGCCGTCTTTAAGATGGAAAGCCACAACCACCCGTCCTTTATCGAACCCTATCAGGGGGCGGCAACTGGGGTTGGCGGCATCATGCGTGACGTCTTCACCATGGGTGCCCGTCCCGTTGCAAACCTCAATGCGCTTCGCTTTGGCGAGCCCGATCACCCGAAAACCCGCCACCTGCTGAGCGGTGTGGTTGAAGGTATTGGCGGTTACGGTAACTGCATGGGTGTCCCAACCATCGGTGGGGAAACCAATTTCCACGCATCGTATAACGGCAACATTCTGGTTAATGCGATGACCGTAGGTCTGGCCGATACCGACAATATTTTCTATTCGGCGGCGGCGGGTATCGGAAACCCGGTTGTCTATGTCGGTTCGAAAACCGGTCGCGACGGTATCCATGGCGCGACCATGGCCTCGGCCGAGTTCGATGACGACAGTGATGAAAAGCGTCCTACCGTTCAGGTCGGCGATCCGTTCACCGAAAAGCTTCTGCTGGAAGCCTGCCTTGAACTGATGGCAACCGACATGATCGTCGCCATTCAGGATATGGGTGCGGCCGGTCTGACCTCGTCCTCGTTCGAAATGGCGTCCAAGGGCGGCGTTGGTGTCGAACTGTGGCTTGATAAGGTCCCGATGCGCGAAGAAGGCATGACACCTTACGAACTGATGCTGTCAGAATCGCAGGAACGCATGCTGATGGTTCTGAAACCCGGTTGCGAGGATGCTGCCAAGGCGATCTTTGACAAATGGGAACTCGACTTTGCAGTGATCGGGACGCTGACCGATACCAAGCGCATGGTTCTGAAATGGCATGGCGAGGTTGCCGGTGACCTGCCGATTGATCCGCTGGCCGAGGCATCGCCGGAATATGACCGTCCGTGGGAACCGACCCCGAAGCAGGATCGTATTGATCCGGCCAGCATTTCGGGCAAAGTCAGCCATGCCGATGCGCTTAAAACCCTGATGGCGTCGCCCGATCTGGCATCGCGTCGCTGGATCTGGGAACAGTATGACCATCTGGTCATGGGCAACACGATTGTCCGTCCGGGTGGGGATGCCGGTGTCGTGCGCGTACAGGGCACGAACAAGGGCATTGCAGCCACCACCGACTGCACCCCGCGCTATGTCATGGCCGATCCGGTTGAAGGCGGCAAACAGGCCGTTGCCGAAGCCTACCGCAATCTGGTTGCAACCGGAGCCAAACCGCTTGCGATCACGGACAATATGAATTTCGGCAACCCGGAACGCCCGCGCATCATGGGTCAGTTCGTTGGTGCCTGTCAGGGCATCGCCGAGGCCTGCATCGCACTCGACTTCCCGGTCGTTTCGGGCAACGTGTCACTTTACAACGAAACCAATGGCGTTGGCATCATGCCGACCCCGGCAATCGGTGGCGTTGGGGTGATTTCAGATCTGGGCCACCATGCCACCATCGCCATCAAACGCGATGACAGTGCATTGATCATGATCGGTGCCGCGACCGGTGAACTTGGCCAGTCGCTGTATCTCAAAACCATCGAAGGCCGCGAAGAAGGTGCCCCGCCACCGGTCGATCTGAATGCGGAAAAACGTGCCGGTACACTGGTACGCGAACTGATCGAACTGGGTCTGGTACGCACCTGCCACGATATCGCCGATGGCGGCCTTCTGGTCGCGGTTGCCGAGATGTGCCTTGCCGGCAATATCGGTGCCGACCTGCACCTGCCCGAAGCTGGCAGCGAAGTCGCCTGGCTGTTTGGCGAGGATCAGGGCCGTTACGTGATCGCCACCCGCGATCCGGACAAGGTCCTGAACGCGGCGGGCAGCGCCAACGTCGCCGCCGTCATCATCGGTCAGGCCGGTGGCGATGCGGTCACCATCGATGGCGGCACCAAGATATCCCTTGCCGAGCTGCGCGAACTGAACGAAGGCTGGATGCCGAACTTCATGGCAGAAGCCGTCCAGTAAGCCGCCCAAACCGCAAACCCAAAACCCCGTCAGAGAAATCTGGCGGGGTTTTAGGTTTTGGCCCGTTTCGGTTCAAATTAACGCAAGTCTGCCGACAGCTCCCGCAGAAGGGCCGCCGTTTGAGCATCCGCAGGCAATAGGGTCTCAATCGCAAGTTCGGACAGTGTGACCTCAACCGGGGTGCCAAAAACCGTGGTCGTGCTGACGAAGCGCAATTCACCGGCATCGGTCCGTAGAACCAGTGGCACGACAAGCCCGGTCAAATCCCCTGCCCCGTCAGAAGCAGCCATCTCGTCCGCATTTACGGGCGCATGATAACGACTGGCTTCGTCATAAAGACCGCACAGTTTCGCATCGGCCGTCACTGCAATCTGGCGACGCATTCGATCCAGCAAATGATCGCGCCATTCGGCGTAATTCACGACCCGAGGCGCAAGCCCGTTTGGATGCAAACTCAGCCGCAGGATATTGACCGGCGGTTTCAGAAAGTCGGGATCAACCCCGCCAAGCAATAACGGCACGATCCGGTTCGCCGCCACCATGTTCCAGTGCCGGTCCATGGCAAGGGCCGGATAAGGTTCATGTGCGGTAAGGATTTGATCCACCGCCGCCCGAATTGCTGCCGACTGTTCGGTGCCAAGATCATATTCGGCATAGATCGGCGCAAAGCCCCCGGCAATCAGCATCGCATTGCGTTCGCGCAGCGGCACATCAAGACATTCGGACAGATGCAAAACCATGTCGCGGCTGGGCCTTGCCCGACCGGTTTCAAGGAAGCTTAGATGCCGGGTCGATATAGCGGCCTCGCTTGCAAGGTCAAGCTGGCTCATACGGCGCTGCTTGCGCCAGACCTTAAGCACATTGCCAAACGGATCGGGTTTTATCGCGTTCATCAGATCACCGTCATTATTGATGGCGCAATCCTAACACCGATCAATTCGAACAAACATTACCTGTCAGGTAATCGTATTCATTCCCGCTTTTCGGCAAGGTTCGCGAACCACAACCAACCGAAAGGTCAAAACGATGTCGATTGATGTGCAAAACAAAATGCTGAAAACCGTCCTGATGCTTGACGCGGCAACCTGCCTGGCCTTCGGCCTGCTGCTGTGCATCGGTAACACTTTTCTTGCCAGACTGCTGGGCCTGCCTGCCGATTTGCTGTTCTATGCCGGGATGATCCTGTTTCCCTGTACCGTTTTGATGTTTGTCACCGGGCGGCAGGCCTGTCCGCACAGCCTTCTTGTTCGATTGATCGTTATGGGCAATCTAGGCTGGGCACTGGCCAGCATTGCGGTGCTGATCGTCCCGGTCGGCACTCCTACGGTCATCGGATATGGCTTTGTCATCGTGCAGGCACTTGCCGTTATGGGCATCGCGGCACTGGAATATCGCTTTGCAGCATCGCATTCCTTGTCGGCGGCATCCTGACGCCCCATGTCTTCTGTACGGTACAGAAGCATTATCAGGGGCCAGAATGACATTTCCGGCAAGACTGTTTGCCCTATTGATACTCGTCGTCGGCATGGCCTTCGCGGTCCTGATGCCGGCGACGCAAAGCCATGCCGAAACCATTTATGTCGACGAAGCCAATCCGCCGTTTATGTATCGCGCCGGGAACGAGGCAGCAGGCATTTATCCCGCCCTGATCCGGACGATCTTTCTTCATGCCGGAATTGATGTCGATATCGTTGCGGTACCTTGGAAACGCGCGATTGAAAACCTGGATGCCAACAAGGGCGGGGTTGCCGGGATTTACAAGAATCTTGAACGCCAGAAGAAATATTTCTTTTCCGACCCGATTCATGTCGAACGGCTAATGTTCTATCAACGTCAGGACGCATTTAGCGACCCCGGCGATATTGACGATCTGCGCGGCCAGACGGTTGGCGTCATTCGCGGATGGAGTTACGGAGATGAAATCGATAATGCCCGGAAACGCGGCGTATTTACCGCATCCGAGGCATCCGGGGATGAACAGAATTTTCAGATGCTGGAACTTGGCCGGGTCGATACTGTAATTGCCATCGCCGAGGCAGGCAGCGTCTGGGTCAAGCGGCTGAAACTGGATGACACAGTCACGCGGAGCACAGAACCCGTGCGCGAAAATCCGACCTATATCGTGTTCAACCGCGCATCACCGGCCATCTCGATGATGACCGCAATCAACCGTTCAATTGAAGAACTGCGAGAAAACGGCACCCTGCAACGCATCACCAACGAAGTGTTGCAGGGTGCCAGCAATTACTAAGCGAAAGTCGGGCGACCTAGCGGAAACTGATCTTCGGAAACAGGCTTTTCTTCGGGGCGGTTTTCGGACCAACCCGTTCGTCAATTGCCGCAGAAATCTTTTCGGCAATCGCCGCATAGGCCTTGGAATGTTCGCCGTCCGGATCGGTATGGATGATCGGTTTGCCTTCGTCCGCACCAAGGCGGATTTTAAGGTCGAGCGGGATCTCGCCAAGGAACGGCACGCCGAGTTCATCGGCCGCCTTGCGCGCACCACCATGATCGAAGACGTGATCGACATGGCCGCATTCCGGGCATTTGTAATAGCTCATATTTTCGATCAGACCGAAAACCGGCACATTGACCTTGCGGAACATATTCAGCCCCTTGCGCGCATCAAGAAGGGCAATGTCCTGCGGGGTGGAAACAATGACAGCACCCGTAACCGGCACGCGTTGCGCCATCGAAAGCTGGATATCGCCCGTGCCCGGCGGCATATCGACGACCAGAACGTCAAGTTCACCCCAGTCGCTGTCGCGCAGAAGCTGTTCGAGCGCCCCCATCGCCATTGGGCCGCGCCAGATCACCGGTTGTTCTTCGTCGACAAGGAACCCGATCGACATGATGCGAATGCCAAAGGCCGACGGCGGGATCATTTTGCCCTGCTGGCCCGACGGGGTCGGCTTGGCGGTGCGAAGACCCATCATGCGCGGCAGGCTGGGACCATAGATATCGGCATCCAAAAGACCGACCTTTAGCCCACGCGCGGCCAGTGAAAGTGCCAGATTGACCGAGGTTGTCGATTTTCCTACCCCGCCCTTGCCCGAAGCAACGGTGATGATCGAACGCACAGTCGGCAGTTCAAGCGGTTTTTGCGAGGCACCTTGCGGGCGTTGCCCGACCTGCTGGCCTGCTTGCGGTGCGGGGCGTTGAACCCTATGTGTATGGCCATGGGAATGGGGATGCGAATGACCACCTTGCGCCGGGGCAGAAGCCCCCTTCGGACGTTCTGCCGTAAGGGCCACACGGGCTGTTGTGACCCCGTTCACATTGGCAACGGCACGTTCGGCGGCAAGACGCAAATCTTCGAGAGACGCCCCCCGTTCGGGGTCAACAGCGATCATGACATTGACCGTTTCCTCATGGATATCAATGCCTTGAACCATATCCTTTTCGACGATACTCTTGCCGTCAGCCGGATCGATAACACTGGAAAGGGCTTCGGTAATGCGTTCCCGGTCGGGCGAGGTCATATTGCAGTCTCCGAAAATTGGCTTAAGTCCGTGATCGCACAGAACTTGCAGGCGCGTATCGTTGTTTTGCAGGACAAGCTGTCATATAAGGCCTTAGGGCGTGGCCCCATTAATTACATGCAACACCGTCCGGATAAAAGGTTTCAGACGGTGCTTGATGCGCAAATAGGTCATATGGCCGCAATTGGCAAGCAATCGGGGATGTAATTAACGGGCTCACACCCAAGCTCGGTAAACATAAATAAACACCGAACGGCAAGAAGAGGAAGACACTCGATGCCTTGGAATTCACAAGGGGGCGGCGGCCCCTGGGGCAGTGGCGGAAACAATGGCGGCGGCCGCAATCCGTGGGGACAGCGTCCCCAGGGTGGCGGTGGCGGCGGTGGTAATGCCTCCCCCGATTTTGACGAAATGATCCGCAAAGCCCAGGAACGCCTGAAACGGCTGTTCCCCGGTGGCGGTGGCGGCAGCTATAAAGGCATTGTCCTGATTGGCATCGCCATCATCGGGTTGTGGCTTTTGACCGGTTTTTACCGTGTCCAGCCGGGCGAACAGGGTGTCACACTTCTGTTTGGCAAATGGGTTGGCACAACCGGTCCGGGTCTGAACTATTTCCTGCCTGCCCCGATTGGCGAAGTGATCAAGCCGAACGTCGAACGTACCAACCAGATCGAGGTTGGCTATCGCGGGACCGGCGGCGCGGGCAATGGCGGTGCGCGTGACGTGCCCGAAGAAAGCCTCATGCTGACCGGCGATCAGAACATCATCGACATCGATTATGTCGTACAGTGGCGCATCAGCGATGCAGGCTCCTATCTGTTCAATGTTCGCGATCCGGAAAACACCATCAAACTGGCATCCGAAAGTGCGATCCGCGAAGTCATCGGCAAAACCAGTCTGGAAGAAGCCCTGACTGTCGGTCGTGTCCGCGTCGAGGAACAGACCCGCAATCTGCTGCAATCCATCATGGATGGTTATGATTCCGGCATTTTCATTGCCGAAGTGAAAATGCAGAAGGTCGATCCGCCGCGTGACGTTATCGATGCGTTCAACGATGTGCAGCGTGCGCGTCAGGACCGTGACCGTTCCCAGAACGAGGCGCTGGCGTACCGTAACGACATCATCCCGCGCGCCAAGGGTGAAGCAGAACGCCAGATCCTTGAAGCACGTGCCTACAAGGATCAGGTGGTCAAGAATGCCGAAGGTGAAGCGGACCGCTTTGGCTCGGTCTATGATTCCTATCTGACTGCGAAGGACGTGACCACGCGTCGTCTGTACCTGGAAACCATGCAGGATGTTCTGAAGAGCTCCGACAAGGTTATTCTTGATCAGAACGGTGAAGGTGCCAACGGCGTCGTCCCTTATCTGCCGTTGCCTGAAATCCAGAAACGCGCAAATGCAGGAGGCAACAACTAATGGCAAGTCCTAAACTTATTGCCGCCGGTGTCGTTGTCGTCATCGCTGCCGTGGTTGCATCGATGTGCATGTTCACCGTCCGTCAGGACCAGCAGGCACTGGTGTTGCAGTTCGGTAATCCGGTTCGGGGTATTTCCGACCCCGGCCTGCATTTCAAGCTGCCGATCCAGAATGTGGAATATTACGAACGCCGCATTCTTGAACTTGATCCGCCGGTTCAGCAGGTTCTTCTGTCGGACCAGAAGCGAGTCAATGTTGACAGCTTTGCCCGCTGGAAAATCATTGATCCGTTGCAGTTCCGTCAACGTGCCCTGAACGCACAGAACTTTGTCCAGCTTTTCGGGCAGCGTCTGAACTCGGTCATCCGGGGTGAGCTGGCACAGGCACCGCTTCTTGCCCTGCTGTCGGATAACCGCGCACAGATCATGGAGAAAATCCAGTCGACATTGCTTGAAGCCGCCAAGGATTTCGGGGTCGAGTTGATTGATGTTCGTATCGGTCGTACGGACCTTCCACAGGAAACGTCGCAGGCTGTCTATAACCGTATGCGATCTTCGCGTATTGCCGAAGCTGCCCAGCTTCGCGCCGAGGGTGAAGAGCTTAAGGCGAAAATCCAGGCAGAAGCAGATCGTGAACGCGTCGGCATCCTTGCCGAAGCCCGCCGTCAGGCCGAAGTCCTGCGCGGTGAAGGCGACGGCCAGCGAAACATCGTTCTTGGCGAAGCCTATGGCAGAGATGCCAACTTCTTCGAGTTCTATCGTTCGCTTCAGGCCTATCGCGAAGCGCTTTCGGATGGTTCGACGATGGTGATTTCACCGGACTCGGAATTCTTCAAGTTCTTTAACCAGTCCGCACCTGCGGCACCGCGTTAAAAAAACAGGTGCTGGACAAAGCACCAAGGCGACCGGCATAGTGTGCCGGTCGCCTTTTTTGTTTGAAAATAATGCCCTGCTGTCCGCAATAATGCCTGCAAGGTCCATAGAAACGCCGGAACGTCCACGCCCATGAAGGAACTTGCCACAGCTATTCTTCTGGCCATCGCGCTGGAGGGAATGTTTTATTCGCTGTTCCCGGGCGGGGCGAAACGTGTCATGGAGCTGATGCAGGAAATCCCCGAATCCCAGCTTCGGATCGGCGGCCTTGTCGCCGCGGTCGTTGCCATTGCCGCAATCTGGGGCGTGCGGGTCTGGCTTTGAGGAAAAAGTTCCGGTTCATTTTGCGCGTAATCGCGCCTTTCTGTGCGCAAACACAGAAAAACCCGAGCTATTCCTTGTTTTTTCTCGACCTTGCCAAATTTCTGACAAACTCGGCGCTAACTTGGCTAGTTAAGCGATGCATGAACTATCCGAAAGAACAGCATCGCGTGCTGCAAAAATTCAATACCGTGAACGCGGCAACGAACAGGATCAGACACATGCTAAAAGCATTATACAATCCGGCGCGAAGCAAATTTACCGCTGCGCTGGTGATTGTTCTTCTTGGCGTGACCAGCGTCTCGCAGATTGCGAACGCTCGCCCCGCTCCTGAAAGTTTCGCAGACCTGGCCGAAAAGCTTCTGCCCAGTGTGGTAAATATCTCGACCAGCCAGATGGTGGCCGAACGTCAGGGACCGGACTTCCAGTTTCCTCCCGGCTCGCCGTTTGAAGACCTTTTCCGTGACTTTATGGAACGCAACGGACAGGGTGAAGGCGGCCAAGGGCAAACGCCCCAGCAGCGACGCGCGACCGCACTTGGTTCGGGCTTCATCATTTCGGCTGACGGTTACATTGTAACCAACAACCATGTGATTGACGGTGCCGATGAAATCACGGTGCGCCTGCATGATGGCGATACCCTTCCGGCGGAGCTGATTGGCCGGGACCCGAAGACCGACGTCGCCCTTTTGAAAGTCGAGCCGAAAGAAGGTCTTCCGTTCGTCGAATGGGGGGATTCGGATCATTCGCGCATCGGCGACTGGGCGATGGCAATCGGCAACCCGTTCGGCCTTGGCGGCACGGTGACCGCTGGGATCATTTCGGCGCGTAACCGCAACATCAATCAGGGTCCGTATGACGATTTCATCCAGACCGACGCATCAATCAACCGGGGGAACTCGGGCGGACCGCTGTTTAACCTTGATGGCGATGTCATCGGCATCAACAGCGCAATCTATTCGCCGTCCGGCGGTTCTGTCGGGATCGGCTTTGCCATTCCATCCGCAATTGCCCAGTCGGTTGTCGAACAGCTTAAGGAATATGGCCGCACGCGTCGCGGCTGGCTTGGCGTTCATATCCAGACCGTGACCGACGATATCGCGGACTCGGTCGGGCTTGATAAATCGACCGGTGCGATGGTTGCCGGTGTGTCCGAAGACGGCCCGGCGAAGGCCGCCGGGATCAAACAGGGTGATGTCATCCTGTCGTTTGACGGCAAGGAAGTCGAAAGCATGCGCCGCCTGCCGCGCATTGTTGCCGATACCAAGATCGGCAAGAATGTCGATGTTGTGATCTGGCGTGACGGTGAAAAGAAGACCGTTCAGGTCGAGCTTGGCGAGCTTGAAGAAGAGCCCGTCGCCACAGCAGCCGAACCGGGCGAAGAACAGGCCCCGGACGCCATTGCCGAAGCCGAAATCAAGGCGCTTGGCATCAAGGTTGCCAATGTCGATGACGAGCTGCGCCGTCGCTACGGCCTTGCCGAAGGGACCGAAGGTGTCGTCGTGACCGAAGTCAATGGTGACAGCTATGCCGCGGAAAAAGGTGTTCGCCCGGGCGATATCATTATCGAGGCTTCGCACAGTTCGGTTTCCACGGTCGAGGAAGTTTCCGACGCGGTCAAAAAGGCACTTGATGATGACAAGCGCACCATCCTGATGCTGATCGAAACTTCGGCAGGGCCGCGTTACTTCGGTCTGACGCTGAACAAGGAAGAATAAAACCTTCGGGTTTTACCAACCGAACAAAAATGGGCGACCCGCAAGGGCCGCCCATTTTGCGTTTTGTCCCCGATGTCGGTCGCGATCAGGCGACGAAATCGGCCTTGGCGTATCCTTGCAGATAGAGCAAGGCGGTCAGATCGCCATGATTGATGCAGATGCGCGCCTGTTCCTGAACTGCGGGCTTGGCATGGAATGCCACACCGGTCCCGGCCAGCGCGATCATCTGAAGATCGTTTGCGCCGTCACCGACCGCAATCGCGTCCTCAACCCCGATCCCCTGCTGGGCGGACAGTTTCTCAAGCGCATCGACCTTAGCCTGACGGTCAAGCACCGGTTTCTGAACCTTACCCGTCAATGTGCCGTCTTTGGTGATCAGCACATTGGCCTGATCGAAATCGAAACCAAGTTCGCGCCGCACCGCACCAGTAAAGTAATCGAAACCGCCCGACACAAGGGCGGCAAAGGCGCCATTGGCCTTCATGGTCGCAACCAGTGTTTTGGCCCCGCTGGTATATTCAATTTCTTTCCAGGCTTCGGCCAGCATATCGGTCGACATGCCATCCAGCAGCCCGACGCGTTCATCAAGAGCGGCCTCGAAATCAAGTTCGCCATTCATTGCACGTGCCGTAATCGCGGCAACATGGTCCTTGACCCCGGCAAAGGCCGCAAGCTCGTCAAGCGTTTCACCGGTGACCATGGTGCTGTCCATATCCGCAATCAGCAATTTCTTGCGACGCGTTTTGGCAGTCTGGGTCACGGCATCGACACCAAGAGCAGCATCGCGAAGAGCCGTATCGGCAATATCAAGGCTCAGCCCGGCAAAGCCGATATCGCACGCCTCGCCCGCCGCCAGCCAAGAAACATCCCCGACACGCGCCCCGGCCCCGGCCAGAACGGTTTTGGCGCGCGCGACAATTTCATCGCCCAGCGCGTTCGAATTGGGGGCAGCGATCAGGGTCAGGACCAGATCCATGGATTGCGGGCTCCTTGGCGGGACAAAGGTAAATCGGATTTTCGTCTTTATCCGTATTGGGACGGGCAAAGACAAGGAGTTTTCTTCAGGCTAAGGGTAAGCCCGGATCGGTTTTACGAAGAAGGGCGTGACTGGCCATCCCTTGCCACCAGCGTTGCAGGCGCGGAAAGCTATTCACAATTTCCAGCCCTTCCGGGGCCAACGTGAAATAAGCCATCATCGCGCCAAGATGCAGATCGGCATGGCTGATCGCTGTCCCTGTCAGAAAGTCCCCGTCGCCCGCAAGCTTATCTAGTGCTTCACAAACTTTTCGCGATGCGACTTTACCTTCGGCGATAACGTTTTCCTCAGGCTCCTCGCCCTCAGCCACCCGAAAGACGCGATGGGCAAAGACCTGTCGCACCATGGGCCAGTATCCGTAGCTATCCGCAATTTGGATCATTTGCATCATCAGCGCCCGACTTTCGGGATCGGGTGGTGAAAGCAATACAGGAGGGGAAATTTCATCAAGATATCGCGCAATAGGTGCGGTTTCATACAGGACAAAATCACCATTACGGATCACCGGAACCCGACCAAAGGGGTGTAGATCAAGGTAAGCCAGATCAGGATTGTCGGAAAAGGGATCAATTTCGACATAGCGATACGCAATGTCCTTGGCGGCGAGCACCATTCTGACGATGCGCGTATAAACGCTATAATGATAGCCATACAAGATTACCGACATGCGTTTGTTCCCGCAAAGTCACGACGGTCGAAACATAACACGAGACCCTATCAGATATAGACTTGTTGCTACATTATTGAAAAACGCGCGCAGACATTGTAGCATTGTTGCTACAATATTGGAGGCGAGCCATGGGTATCACAACAATCACGAGCCGTGATTTCAATCAGGACACGAGCGGAGCCAAAAAGGCATCCCGCAACGGGCCGGTCATGATCACGGACCGGGGCAAGCCATCGCATGTTTTGCTGTCGATTGAAGATTACCAGAAACTGACCGGGCAATTGCCGTCAATTGTTGATCTTCTTGCCATGCCAACAGCAGGCGATATCGAGTTTGAGCCGCCGCGCATGCAGCCGATCACACGTCCGGTTGATTTTTCTTGATGTATATCCTTGATACGAATGTCATATCGGAATTGCGCAAAGCCGGTAACGGAAAAGCCGACGGAAATGTTGTTCGATGGGCAGATTCCGTTCCGACCGCCAGCCTTTATATTTCGGTCGTAACGATATTGGAAATCGAGACCGGCATTTTGCAACTCGAACGTCGAGATCCCGAACAGGGCGTCATGTTGCGCGACTGGTTTGAAAACCATGTTCTGTGCGCGTTTGAAAATCGCATTCTGTCAATTGATGAGACAGTTGTCCGACAATGTGCCCGGTTGCACGTTCCCGATCCGAAGTCAGAGCGGGATTCCCTAATCGCGGCAACCGGACTGGTACATGGCATGACGGTTGTGACGCGGAACATTCGTGATTTTGAACAGACAGGCGTGAAGCTGCTTGACCCGTGGCAGCCATAAAATCCCGATATAGAAACAAATTGATATGACACAGCCAAGCAGCACGATTCCCTTCCAACCCGTCCTGATCGTTGCCGGGCCAACAGCCAGCGGCAAGTCCGCCTTGGCCCTTGATCTGGCGGATGCGTTTGACGGCGTGGTGATCAATGCCGACAGCATGCAGGTCTATAAGGAACTGCGCGTGTTAAGCGCACGCCCCGATGACAGAGAGATCGCGCGCGCGCCGCATCGGCTTTATGGCGTGTTGTCCGGGCGCGAGGCATGTTCGGCCGGGAAATGGCGCGACATGGCGATGGCGGAAATTGCGGAATGCCATGCAAACGGCAAGCTTCCGATCATTACCGGGGGTACAGGCATGTATCTGAATGCCCTGATAGAGGGGATCGCACCGATTCCCGATATTCCCGCCAGGATTCGCGAACAGGTCACCGCCGATCTTGAGAAAACCGGGCATCAGGCGTTTTTCGATGATTTTGCCAAACGCGATCCTGACACGGCCGCCAGCCTTGATCCGTCAAATACCCAGCGCCTGATCCGCGCAGCCGAGGTTCTGGCGGGCACCGGGCGCGGGTTGGCAGCGTGGCATCGCGAGCCGATGGCCATGCCGCCCGCAGGCATGATGTTTAAGAAATTCTGTTACATGCCACCGCGCGATATTCTTTATGATCGCTGCAACCGGCGTTTTGATTTGATGATCGAACAAGGTGCGATTGAGGAAGTCCGCGGACTTTTGGCCGAAAACCTGCCGGAAACGGCCCCTGTGATGAAGGCCGTCGGCGTGCGCGAGATTGCCGCCTACCTTGCGGGCGAGATCGATCTTGAGAGTGCAAAAGAGAAATCGCAGCGCGAAACCCGGCGTTATGCCAAGCGGCAATTAACGTGGTTTCGTCATCAGATGCGTGACAAGGAGATCATCGACGCGCAATATTCGGAAAGTTTGGCCGACAAATTGCGTAATGATGTTCACCAATTTCTGTTGACCACGCCAAAGTGAGGCGATAGGTTGGCCCTTCCGCCGTCGAAATGGCGGAAAACCGCCGTTTCGGCGGATTTTTCAACTCCAGTTCAAGGGTAATTGGATCATGTATCAACCACGCGGTTATCACGCGGCACGTTGTTGTCGCTAAGGAAGAGGCTCGAAAATCATGGCAGAACGTATTTTAAGCGGTTCGGAAGTAGTGTTGCAGGCTCTGGTCGATCAGGGTGTGGAAGTCGTGTTCGGCTATCCCGGCGGCGCCGTCCTACCGCTATATGACGAGATATTTAAGCAAAACCGGATTCGTCATATCCTAGTACGCCATGAACAGGCAGCCGTGCATGCCGCCGAAGGTTACGCACGTTCGACCGGAAAGGTCGGCGTCGTTCTGGTAACCAGCGGTCCGGGTGCAACGAATGCCGTTACCGGCCTTACCGACGCGTTGATGGATTCGATTCCCGTCGTCTGCCTGACCGGGCAGGTTCCGACCCACCTGATCGGCAATGATGCGTTTCAGGAAGCCGACACCACCGGCATCACCCGCCCCTGCACCAAGCATAACTATCTGGTGAAGGACAGTGCGAAGCTTGCCCGCACGATGCATGAAGCATTCCACGTTGCGTCAAGCGGCCGCCCGGGGCCCGTCGTGATCGACTTGCCAAAAGACATTCTGGTTGCCAAGGCACCGTATCTTGAACCGTCACAGGTCCAGCACCGGACCTATAACCCGGTGGTCAAGGGCGACCGTCGCCAGATCGAGGACGCGCTGGAACTGCTGGCATCGGCGAAAAAGCCGATCCTGTATTGCGGCGGGGGCGTGATCAATTCCGGCAGCCAGGCCTGCAAGGTCCTGACGGAATTCACCCGCCTGACCGGCGTTCCGATTACTCTGACGCTGATGGGACTTGGTGCCTATCCGGCATCGGACAAACAGTATCTTGGCATGCTGGGCATGCATGGCACATACGAAGCCAACATGGCGATGCATGATTGCGATGTCATGGTTGCGATTGGCGCGCGATTTGATGACCGTGTGACCGGCAATCTTGATTTCTTCTCGCCGGGTTCGCAGAAGATTCAGGTCGATATTGATCAAAGCTCGATCAACAAAAACGTTCCGGTCGATATCGGGATTGTTGGCGATGTCGGCCATGTCCTTGAAGACATGATGAAAATCTGGAAAGCCAAACAGCACAAGATCGAAGCCAAGGCGCTTGATAGCTGGTGGGACGAGATCGAAGGCTGGCGGGGCAAGCATTGCCTGTCCTACAAGCAGCCCAAAGACATCATCAAGCCACAGCATGTGATCCGTCGCCTGCATGCGCTGACCCGTGATCGCAAGACATACATCACCACCGATGTCGGGCAGCACCAGATGTGGGCAGCCCAGCATTTCGGTTTTGAACATCCCCATGAATGGATGACGTCGGGTGGACTTGGCACCATGGGATATGGCCTTCCGGCAGCACTTGGCGTTCAGGTTGCCCATCCGGATGCAACCGTGATCTGCTTTACCGGTGATGCATCGATTATGATGAACATTCAGGAATGCGCGACGCTGACCCAGTATCGCCTGCCGGTGAAAACCGTCATCCTGAACAACCGTTACATGGGCATGGTCCGCCAGTGGCAGCAATTGCTGCACGGGTCGCGCTATTCGGAAAGCTACAGCGAATCCCTTCCGGATTTCGTCAAACTGTCCGAGGCATTCGGCTTTACCGGTCTTACCTGTGACAACGCGGCCGATCTTGATGATGCCCTGACCAGGATGCTTGAAATCGACGGTCCGGTGATCCTCGACGTTGCCGTGGATGACAAGGAAAACTGCTATCCGATGATTCCGTCGGGCAAGCCGCATAATGAAATGCTGCTTGGTTCGGAAACCACCGGTGACGAAGCCATTGATTCCGACGAAGGGATGGTTCTGGTCTGATCCGCGAAACCCGTTCGCGACAAGACATCATCAAAACCAAAATCAAAGGCCGGGCCGGGCCGCACATTTGATGCGCCCGCCCGCGCCCTAGCGGAGCAAGACCCGTGAAAGAAACCGAAATTTCGAAACACACGATATCCGTTCTGGTGGATAACGAAGCGGGCGTTCTGGCCCGTGTCATTGGCCTGTTTTCGGGCCGTGGCTACAACATCGAAAGCCTGACCGTGGCCGAGGTTGATGCCAGTTCCCACCAGTCGCGCATCACCGTTGTCACCTCGGGCACGCCCATGGTGATCGAACAGATCAAGGCACAGCTTTCACGTCTGGTGCCGGTCCACAAGGTCAGCGACCTGACCCTTGCCGGACCGTGCGTTGAACGTGAACTGGCGCTGGTCAAGGTGATTGCATCGGGTGAAAAGCGCGTCGAATCCCTGCGTATTGCCGATATCTTCAAGGCCCGCGCAGTCGATGCGACCAACAGTTCCTTCGTCTTCGAAATCATCGGAAGCCCGGAAAAAATCGACGCCTTCATCAAATTGATGGAGCCGTTGGGGCTTTCGGAAACTTCGCGCACGGGTGTCGCAGCAATTTCGCGCGGCACGCTGACGATGTGAGTTCGCCGGGGATGCCTTGGCATTCCCGCTTTAACAATTTGATCCATCCGCCACGCAAAGAAAAATCGCGTGGTCCAACGTCCAGAGGTATCGAAAGATGCGTGTTTATTACGACCGCGATGCAGATGTTAATCTGATCAAGACCAAAAAAGTTGCCATCATCGGTTACGGTTCGCAGGGCCATGCCCATGCGCTGAACCTTCATGATTCCGGTGTCAAAGACGTTGTTGTCGGCCTTCGTGAAGGTTCCAGCTCGCGCAAGAAGGCGGAAAATGCCGGTCTGAAAACCATGACCCCGGCCGAAGCCGCCGCATGGGCCGATGTTGTCATGATCCTGACCCCGGACGAACACCAGGCTGCGATCTATGCCAACGAACTGCGCGACAACCTGAAAGACGGTGCCGCCCTTCTCTTCGCACACGGCCTTAACGTTCATTTCGGCCTGATCGAACCACGTGCTGATCTTGACGTCATGATGATCGCACCGAAAGGTCCCGGCCACACGGTTCGTTCCGAATACAAGCGTGGCGGCGGTGTGCCTTGCCTCGTTGCCATCGAACAGAACGCATCGGGCAATGCGCTTGAACTCGCACTTTCCTATGCATCGGCAATCGGCGGCGGCCGTTCGGGCGTGATCGAAACCAGCTTCCGTGAAGAATGCGAAACCGATCTGTTCGGTGAACAGGCTGTTCTGTGTGGCGGCCTGACCCAGCTGATCAAATACGGCTTCGAAACCCTGACCGAGGCTGGTTATGCTCCGGAAATGGCATATTTCGAATGCCTGCACGAAGTGAAACTGATCGTTGACCTGATGTATGAAGGCGGCATGGCCAACATGCGTTACTCGATCTCGAACACCGCGGAATACGGCGACTATGTCACCGGCCCACGCGTGATCGACGCATCGGTCAAAGAACGCATGAAAGAAGTTCTTGCCGACATTCAGGAAGGCAAATTCGTTCGTGACTTCGTTCAGGAAATGCATTGCGGCCAGCCGATGTTCAAGGCAACCCGTCGCCTGAACGCCGAACACGAAATCGAAGAAGTCGGCACCAAACTGCGCGCGATGATGCCATGGATTGCTGCAAACCAGCTCGTCGACAAAGAAAAGAACTAAGCTTTACGCTTTGTTTTGCAAAACGGCCGTCCCGATGGGGCGGCCGTTTTTGTTTGCCCGCACACAACAGTCATGATGTGTTTGGGGTGGATTTTACAGGCTGATCCGCGTAATCCTGACCTTTAAAACTTTAACTCAACCATGAGCATTTTGAATGTCGGACTTTATCGATATCGCCCCCGAAGTCGCCGAAGCCCTTGCGGCGGGCAAGCCGGTTGTCGCCCTTGAATCCACCATCATCTCGCACGGGATGCCTTATCCGCAGAACCTTGAAACCGCGCAGGCGGTTGAGCAGGATGTTCGTGATAATGGCGCAATCCCGGCCACCATCGCGCTGATCGGCGGGCGTTGCAAAATCGGCCTGTCGCCGTCGGAACTGGAATATTTTGCCAAGGGCACCGACATTCTGAAACTGTCACGCCGCGACATTCCGTTCTGCATCGCCAAGAAACGCGATGGGGCCACCACCGTTTCAGCAACCATGATTCTGGCAGAAAAAGCCGGGATCAAGGTCTTTGCCACCGGCGGGATTGGCGGAGTTCACCGCGAGCTTGCGGCAAGTTTTGATATCTCGGCCGACCTGACCGAACTTGGCAAAACCAGTGTTGCCGTGGTCTGCGCCGGGGCGAAGGCGATCCTTGATATTCCGATGACGCTTGAACATCTCGAAACACTCGGTGTGCCGGTGATTGCATATGGCACCGATGAATTCCCGGCCTTCTATACCGTTAAAAGCGGCCAGAAAGCCCCGATCCGCCTTGACAGCCCAACCGAGATTGCCGAATTCCTGAAAGCCAAGTGGGACTTTGGCCTTGCAGGCGGGGCCGTGATCGGCAACCCGCCGCCTGCGGACAAGGCGTTGGAGCTTGATGCCATCGAACATGCGATTGACAGTGCATTGGTTGAAGCCAAGGGCCTTAACATCCATGGCCGCGAAGTCACCCCGTTCCTGCTGGAACGTGTGACCCAGCATACCAAGGGCAAAAGCCTTGAAGCCAATATCGCACTGGTGCGCAACAATGCCGCCCTTGGCGCAAAAATCGCGGTGGCACTGGCCAGTTGATTCCCGTTATGCAGGTCTGAAATACAGGCCCCCCGAGCGGTTCGTTCGGGAGATTTTTATGCTAAGCAGGCTCTAGTCGGCTTTTGTAGTTGTGCAGGTCGTGCCGCCCGCCTCGCCATTTTCGCGTGCGGCATTGGCCGCGACAAGTTCGCGAATAATCGCCAGAACGGCAGGGGAATCAACATCCATTCCGTGAACGGATTGTTCATATCGCGTGATGTCTTCGGCCAGGAATTGCAAATTGGACAACAGAATGTCCGTGGTCTGGCGGGACAGATACAACCTGCCACCGTAACCATTGGCCGTGCGACGTAACAACGCCGTCATTGTCGAGAGTTGTTCGCTCAACATCTGTTCTCTACGCGATTTATGATATGTTTAATCCCTCATTCTTATATTAGCACCATTTTTCGCGTAGAAACAACCTTTATGCACACCAAATAAGTGCTAAAGACGCAAAATTCACGTAGCCTTTGGTATGATTGCTTCACAACATCCGCCTTTCGGGGTAGCCTTCATATCGTTTAAAGACCGCAGTGGGGCAAAAGGTATGAACTCCGACGCGATGACGGGACTGGGCCAGCGGATCGGGATTTGCGAAAAAATCGTGGGATCGCGCAGCGCCCTTGCCGCAAAAACCGGGATCGCGACCCGGACGCTTGAAAATTACAGTCACGGTCGCAACGACCCGAAGGCCGCCGCATGCGTGGCCATTGCACGGGCAACCGGTGTTTCGATCGAATGGCTGTTAACCGGCAAAGGCGACCCATCCATCGAAGCAGAAGAAGGCGACCGCAAAATCGTCTATAACATTGCCTATTTCCTTGCGCGCAGTTCCAAGGCCGTTAAAGCCGACCCGGAGGAATTTGCCGATTCATTTCTGTCGCTTTACGATTATTGCCGGGAGAAACAGCAATCGGGTTCGGAAACGTTTGATGCAAGGGCATTTGAGAATGTCGTGGAATTTGCGTCAAAGCGTTTTCAGAAGAATAGCGCGTAAGCAGCATCTGCAAACGCCGTCTTAGCCGGTCACAATCGTCGCAGACATAACCGACTTCGGGTAGTCTGCGACCTTCGATCACACGATCACGCTTGACTTGGCTGCGCCATCCCATCTGTGCATACCAGAACCGGATCGGGTTATCTCGAAACGCCCATAATACCGGCGGCGTCAACCCCTGTTCGATCAGAAAATCGACCATGGTCAGCATCATCACCGGTCCGGTTTCACGCCCGCGATAATCGGGCAGGACATAGGCCGCATGCATTTCGCCCCTGCCATCGATTTCCGGATCGCGATTTTGGCAGCAAAAACAAAAGCCGACCACCTGCTGGCCGGCCTCAATCACGAATAATCCATCGGTGTCTTCGTGGGAGTCGAACCAGTCCAGCCATTGCTGTTGCCGGTATTCACGCGACCGGCTGCGCAAAACGGCTTCGGGCATAAAGGCATATGTTTCACGCCAGCAGAAAGCGTGAATTTGGGAAATCATTGAAACATCATCGATTTTTGCAGTCCGGATCGAAATCATCGCTTTTCCTCCAATTGATCAGCGGAGGAAAATAATTGCACATCTTTCGCGCGTTGCGTTTTCCGTATAAAACTATTTAAAGAAATTTGTTCAAAATCATTACCGCTTTAACGATAGTGATCGGGTTCTGCCACATGCTTGATATTGATCTTCAGAAACGTCTTGATCAGGCATCGTCTGCCATTCGCAGAGAAAAAACCGGCTTATCCACCGCCCAGCACATTGTTATTACAATCGCAGTTTCCCTGTTCATGATGACCGCAGGCATCGCAACCTATGCGCAATTATCCGCTGTTCCGGCCATGCCGTCGGACGATCTGGGGAAACTTGCCGTTATTGTCAGTGATGTAACCGAAACGGTTCCGGCCGATATATGGGCCGCGATGGAACGCCATATCGGCAAAAAGGTCGAAGATTTCGACTCGGCTGATCAGGTTCGGGCGGTTGCCTTCCTGCTTGATCTGATTGAAAAGCAGCCCAAACCGACAATCAATATATGGTGACGACCGAACTGGTCACGACAACCGGATAATCGCGCAATTTGCGCCACATGGTGCGCGCCGGATAAGCATTGAGTTTGGTTTCGGTAATACCCGAAAGACCATTGGCGATCATCAGGCTGTTAAAGAAATCCGGGGCCAGTTCCATCTGGGCCGGGCTTGTCATGACGGTGACGCCATCGGTAGTGAAGGCGGAATAGAAACACAGACGACATGCCCGTTCGACCGGAAGCCAGGCATCGGGCGTCATGACCGCGACCAGAACCCCCATAATAGATCCCGAAACACCATGCAACAGGCGTGTCACCGGAATGAAGGGCACGCCCGATTGCTGCCCGGTTACCGGTGTGCCGATCCTGATATCGTCGCTGTCGGCAGCAATAGCCTGACTGAAATAGTCGCGATCAGACAGATCAAGATCGGCGGCGGGATGACGGGTGGTATCGAAGCGCAAAATCCCCTTGGCATCGATGAACAGCAGGGCGCGAACTGCAGAAACCTGTTCGGTAAAACGTTTCAGGCTGCCTTGCAGCACAACTTCGTTCATGCTGCCGTCATTGCGCAGAAGATCAGCCGAACGACGCATCAAACCGTCGGTCTGGTTCAGGATGTTTTCAACATGGGTCGCCATCAGAAGAACGTTTTCTTCAAGCGAGATGTTTGACGTATCGGCAGCGGCCTGCCCCGGTGCCCAAAACAGGCCGAGCAGGATAACCAGCCATTTCTTCATCATGTCCCCCGCGCTGTGCAACATTACAGCTATCCAAATTCGGACATTCTGTAAATGAAACAACAGCGCGGCGGCTTGCGCAATATCTAATATTCTTTGTTTTTTAGCGACGATGGGACGGATCAAGGCGGCTATCGTCAATCGGATCGCCCCAGACAGTGGCGCATGGCAGCACCCCGGCCCAGACCGGCCAGCCGTAATCACCCTCGTCATCCACCGGATCACCGCTACGGACCTTGGCCGATACCTCGTTCAGGTCAAAACCAAGGAACATGGTGGCCTTGAGCTCCTGTTCGTTGGGATGACGGATCTGCTCCCAGCGGCCTTTGGACAGCTTTTCAACAAACAGTCGGGAATGTTCCATTTTGCCTTCCGGATCGGCCACGATTTCACCCCTGCCGTAAATCACGACCGACCGGTAATTGGCCGAGTGATGGAAGGCCGAACGCGCCATCACCAGGCCATCCAGATGGGTGATGCACAGGCAGGCTTCTGCGCCATTGGCGATGGTCGCCAGAATGCGGTTCTTGGATGCGCCATGGATATAAATCCGTTCCCCCACGCGCCAATGCGCGGTCGGGATCATCGAGGGGCGACCATTCACAATGGTCCCGACATGGCAGATCAGGGCATCGTCAATGATACCATGTACCAGTTTGCGGTCGTAACTGGCGCGTTTCGGCCCACGCACCACTTTGGTCGCAGGATGGACTTCGTACTGTTCGGGAAGCTCGGTGGTATCAGACATTTTCTATTTCTCTGTAACTTGTGGTGGCGCAACGGGTTGGCGTCATCATCGGCAGAATTGGACTTTATCAAAGGTCCGTTATAATAATTTTGATAGAACCAATTTTACTGAACCTGATTTTCGATAGGCCACCATGCGCAGCGACTTTACCTGGATCTATCCCAGCCATGCAGCCACGGCAGGCGATGAAAACGGCGATACGGCCTATCGCCGGCTTTATCTTGGCATCCGCCAGGCCATTCTGGACGGGCGACTGCATCCGGGTGAAAAGTTACCCGCCAGCCGTGATCTGGCCAAAAGCCTTGGCATTTCGCGCAATACGGTGGTGACGAGTTTTGATCTGCTGGTATCAGAAGGGTATCTCGAAACCCAGATCGGGGCCGGAAGTTTCGTTGCGAGCAGCCTGCCGGACAGGGAAATGACGGCGACCACCCTGCCCGCATCGGCCGATCAGGCCCGTAAATCCGCAAACCTTCCACGGCTTAGCCAAAGTGCAACCCGCATGCTGGCCTATGATCGACGGTTTCCACGGTTTCGCGTGGCCCGGCCATTTAACCCGGCAACCCCCGATCTTGATGCCTTTCCGTTTGATGTCTGGGCGCGGTTGCTGCGCCGAAGCTGGCGGGCACCTGCCCTTGACCTGACCATTCCGGTTGATCCGCTTGGCATGCCGGCATTGCGCGATGAAGTTGCCAAGTGGCTGCGCCAGTCCCGTGGGGTCAAATGCGATGCCGATCAGGTGATGATTGTTTCAGGTGCGCAGCAGGCACTTGACCTGATTGCGCGTGCGCTTGTGGATCCGGGTGACGTGATCGCAACCGAAGACCCCGGTTATGAAGGCATTCGCGGGGTCCTTGCCGCCAGTGGTGCCACCTTGCTGCCGATCCCGGTCGATGAAGATGGATTGCAGGTCGACAGACTTGGTATCGGTGCCCCGGCGCGCATTGTGGTCACGACACCGTCGCGCAATTATCCGCTGGGTACGACATTGTCGCTTGCCCGTCGTCTTGCCCTTTTGCAATGGGCAGATGCCCATGATGCGTGGGTTGTCGAAGACGATTATGACAGCGACTATCGCTATGACGGACCGCCGTTGTCATCCTTGCAAGGGCTAGACCGGCAGGACAGGGTGATTTATGTCGGCACGTTCTCGCGCGTGATGTTTCCCGGCATTCGGCTTGGCTATCTGGTTTTGCCACCTGCCCTGATCCCGGTATTTCGCGGAATGCGCGGCTTTGCCGATGGCGTGCCCGCCCCGACGGCACAGGCCGCACTGGCGGCATTCTTTGCCGAGGGGCATTTCGGCGGCCATGTGCGCAAGATGCGGCTAAGTTACGGCGAACGTCGGGCTCATCTGCGCCACCTGATCGAGACACGCGCCAGTGATATTTTGCAGGTTCTGCCATCCGATGGAGGACTTCATCTTTGCACAAGGCTGATGACCGCGCAGGATGATGTGGACGTGCAGGAACGGATGGTTCAGGCGCAGCTCGATTGCCGGGCACTTTCATCCTACTACCATGATAAATCGGCAGAAAACCGGCCCCGCCCCCTGCACGGGCTGGTACTTGGATTTGCCGGATGGAAAAAGAATGTGATTTCGCAAAGTTTCGATGAACTGATCAATCTGATCCGCCGTACATGATCATGTACCCCGAGCCAGAGAGAGTGCATCGACATCCCCTCTATGCTGTCACAGTCGATGTGCTCTCTCACCCTTCAGCCTTCCCCTCTCCCAAGGTACGAGTTCCCGGATGCCCTCTGCTTCTGCCGCCCCGGTTGCCATCATGTGGTTTCGCAATGACCTTCGTCTTGCCGACAACCCGGCATTGAACGCCAGCGTAAAGTGGGCACAGCAAAATAACGGCGTCGTGGTTCCGGTATTTATCCTTGATCGGGTGATTGATACCCAATTGGGCGGGGCGACGCGCTGGTGGCTTGAACGCAGTCTGGCACGACTTGATGAAAGTCTTGCCAAGGCTGCGGGGCTCAACTGCTCCTGTCTGAGGGTTTTCAAGTCGGAGGCACAGGACGTTTTCAATCAGTTACAGGCTGATCACAAAATCGGGGCGGTTTTCTGGAACCGGCTTTATGACAAGCCATCCATTGCGCGCGATACCGATATCAAATCATCCTTGCGCGACCTGAATATTGAATGCGACAGCTTCAATGGTCAATTGCTGTATGAACCGTGGGAAGTCAAAACCGGTGCCGGGACCGACTTCAGGGTTTTCAGTCCGTTCTGGCGGGCGTGTTTGAAACTGCCACCCCCGGCAGAGCCGAAAAAAGCCCCGGAAAAGATCCCGCTTGGGAACCTGAAACTGGCCAATGAAACGGACATTTCCGGGCTTGATCTATCGCCCAAGCCGTTTGACTGGGCCACCGGCTTTGCCGAGCGGTTCACCCCCGGCGAACAGGGAGCGATGGATCAGCTTTACGGCTTTATCGATGACCGGTTGATTGATTATGCCGATTTGCGCGACCGACCCGATCATCGGGTGACATCGGAACTTTCCCCGCATCTGCGCTTTGGCGAGATCAGTCCGCGCCAGGTCTGGCACGCAGCAGACCATTATGCCGATGCCCATCCCGGTCAGGGCAAAACCGCATCAAAATTCATGGCCGAACTGGGCTGGCGGGAATTTGCCCATCATGTGCTGTTTCATGCCAAGGATTTGAAATCCGTGCCGCTTCAGGGGCAATTCACCGATTTCCCATGGGTCGATGATCCGAAGGCACTTGAACGCTGGCAACGCGGGCAAACCGGTTTTCCGATTGTCGATGCCGGAATGCGGGAGCTTTGGCATACCGGCTATATGCATAACCGGGTGCGGATGATTGTCGGATCGATACTGGTAAAACACCTTCTGATCCATTGGCACGAAGGGCTTGCGTGGTTTGACGATACGCTTGTCGATGCCTGCCCGGCCAACAATCCGTTTTCATGGCAATGGATTGGCGGCTGCGGTGCCGATGCCGCCCCCTATTTCCGGATTTTCAATCCGGTCCTGCAGGGCGAGAAATTTGACCCCGCTGGAAGTTACGTCCGGCAATGGGTGCCGGAACTTTCCGACATGCCCGACCAATATATTCACAAACCGTGGGACGCATCGCCCTTGATCCTGAAAGCCGCCGGGGTGGATTTGGGCGACACCTATCCAGAACCCCTGATCGGCATCAAAGAAGGCCGTGAACGGGCACTGGCGGCCTATCAGGAGATGAAACGCGTCGCAGCATAGATCGTACTTACGGTGCCTTGCGCAAATACCAGATCAGGTTATCCATCGTGTTTGGCAGCAGGATGCCGCGTGAACAGATTGCGGCTTCGACAAAACTGTCCCGTTCACCTTTGCTTTTGGCGTTATCAAGCTTGAGGATTGCGGTTCCGACCACGCAACGGTTCTGGCGCTTGTCTTTGCCAAAGGCAACGAAGCCCTCTGCCCCGTTTGGATGGTCGGGTTTGCTGACAATCGTGTAATCGGAAACCAAAAGCCGCCACCGTTCTTCAAATGCGGAACGGGTACGGATGAATTTCTTCAGTCCGGATGGCATGTCGTCCGTCGCCCAATAGGATATTCTTACCTGCCCTTTTCCGCCATCAAGTTCCCAATTGTAATAGGCGGCAGCCGTTTCGAAAAACCCGTCCCTTGGCAGGTCCCGAACAGAGGTCACAGACATTCCCGACGCTTCGGCGATATTGAACTGTTCCTGATAGACAACGTCGCTTTCAACCGGAAACTCGTCATTGGTCACGCATGTCGACAAAGCCAGGATCAGCGGCAAAAGTAGCAGATGATGCAAGACCAACATTAGTCCCAATGCAGATCCCCAATCTGTCTACTTCCAGAACGGCTTCTGTTTTTCGAATTTCTTCCATGCCTGATCCAGCCCCTGCAGGTGATGATCGGCGCGTGCGCCGAACCAGCCGGAAATCAGGCCAATGGCGACCAAGCCATCCTTGGAAAGCTGTGGCCGTAAGGCCGTTAGCCTGGCTTCGGCCACCGCGACATCGTTCAGCCAGCCAAGGATTTCCTGCAGATTGGTCAGTTCCTTGCGAAACTTTTTGGTCGGCTTCCCGTCATAGATTTCACCAAAGAAATCGCTGCCATAGCGCATCTGTTTGACATCAAGCCGCAGGGCATGAAGTTGCGGGACGGTCAGTTTGCCAACGTCGCTGCCGCGTTTGGTCAGGCGTTTATAGGCCCGGCTCAGCAAGGGTTCGGCCAGCTTGGTCACGGATGCCGACATTGCCTTCATCTGGGTCGCGTCCGCGCCCGATGCCCAGCGCGAATAACTTGACCATGCCCCAAGCAGCAGCAGGAGTTGCTGATACTCGAAACTTTCAAGCATTTCGTGCGCGGTAAGCAAAGCGGCGTCGCGTTGCTTCGTTGCCGCCTTGCGCAGATCGGCAATTCCCGGATGATCGGGGAAGCGTTCTTCGACCATCGGCAGGGTTTCATTGAGGAAAACATCCCAGTCGCGCAGGCTGTCAAGCGCCTTGGTACAATGTTTCAGCAGGCGGCGGATCAGGACACCTTCGCCCTGCGGCAGGTTTTTCTTGAACAGGTTGAACGTCACGCGCAGGCGACGCATCCCCACCCGCATCTGATGGCAGCCTTCGATATGAAGGTCTTCGCGCACGCAGACCTCGTTCCCAAGGATCATGCGAAGCCCCTGCGCCAAGACCGCACGAAACGCGGTTTCGGCCGACATACCGGCGGCAAGCCCGACGGGGGCCGCCTTGTAAAATCCCGGCACCTCGTTCAGATAAAGAGCCCGGCCGCGCGATGCCTTTGACCGCAAACTTAAAAACAGCGGCACGGTGCGTTGCAGTTCAAGCGCCAGGTCAAACAGGGCGGCGGGATGACCTTCCTTCAGCTCCAGTTCGACCTCTGACAGGGGAGATTCTTTTTCTGCCGTGCGCACCACACCCTGATCGATTGCCAGTTCCATGATCGCATCGCGATAGGTCAGATCAACCGCACTGCGTTTCAGGTCGGTTTCAAAAATCCGTTCGATCTTTTTCTTTTTGACATGCTTGTCGAGCAGACCAACCACGTCTTCGTCGGTGAATTTATCCAGATCAAGAACACCGTCGGGCAGTTCGACATTCCATTCATGGCGTTCGGGCAGGGCTTCGCGCATGCCGTTCGAGGCCTTGACGGTCTGTTCCCACCCCTTGGTGCCCTTTTTGCGCACCCGCAATGCCAGCCCCTTGCGGGCCAGCGAAAGTTTGGGTGTGTCGTGATAGATGGACACAAGATGGGTGGTCAGAAGGCGACGGCCTTCCTTGACCTCGCGCAGGACGGGTGCCTGCTTCAAACGCGATACGTGCTTCGGATCGATGCGGAGCTTCAGTTCGATCTCGATCTGCTTTTCGGCCATCAGGGTCCCCCGGATGTTCTTGTTATTGCAGCGCAGAACACGCTGTCTGCCATAACGTCATAGCCCGAATTGTGTTTCAGCAGTTTGAAACCAGCCGCCGGACGTTATGGTAGCGAGATGTAAAATTTCCGCAACATTCCTGACATAACACCATCTTTTCAAGCGTTAATGTTGCGATTGGCAGCTTGCAACGCGGTCCGTTTTCATTTGAAACCGGATTGATCCCGACAGGTTCGTTTGATCAGGAAAAGTATGAGGAATCATCAAAACGCCCGGACGAATCCCAAATTTGTCGAGGTGAAAAGGTGCCGGTGCCTGCGATTCCCTCCCCCTTTCTGACGGCATATAAAGTTTTTCCAAAAAGTTCTTGATTTGTTCTTTTGTTTGTGGCATAAGAGAAAAATCAACGGGAGAAATGCACCCGGACCAAAACCCGCAAGGCCTTGTGCCTCGCGGGTTTTTGCGTTTGGGGCTGGATCAAAGAGGGTATCAGGATGCAGGGACAAAGACACAGACAGGGCAGCGGGGCCATCCGCAGGATATTGATTGGCGGATGGCGGAGCCATTACGGCGGCGTTCCGCGCCGGTTCTGAAACGTTTCGAACACGCTTGTTTGTCATGACGGGAGAGGTGCGTCTTGTCGGGGAAAGGACCCCGGATTTGCCGGAGGCGGCAGCAATGGCAGCAGCGGGCTTTGGCCCGCCAATGGTGGACAGGTTGGGGGCAGTACGCCCGAAGACCGTCTTTGGCGAGAATGACCGAAGCCCGAAGTTTGTCCGGGCCGCATCGGTTGCCGGAAGTGATCAGAGCGGGCCAGAAGCCGGAAGGCCGTCGATTGGCGAGGATGGCCGAAGCCCGAGGTTTGTCCGGGCCGCACCGGCTGCCGGAAATGCCGTCAGGGCCGGGAGTGACCGGAGCGGGCCGGAAGCCCGAAGGTTGTCGGTTGGCCGGGATGGTGACCGCCCGCAGTGTGTCGGGGTTTCCGGGAAGCCATGACGCCAGAAAACATCCGCCGTCTGCGGTCCGGTTTCCTGAGCCCGGATCACCCCGACAGGTTCGGTTGGTCAGGAAAAGCATGAGGAATCATCAAAACATCCGGGCGAATCCCAAATTTGTCGGGGGGGGGGGGTGAAAAGGTGCCGTTGCCTGCGATTCTTTGCACAACCCTGCCTGTTATCTGCCCTAACCCCCACTTTCGCATAGGTTGTGGTGGGCCTTTCTGGTGCTATTCTGGGCCGGGACGTTAACCAAGGGACAGAAGATGAAATTCAATAAACTTTTTTACCTGGCCGCATTGGCCGGGACGTTGTCGTTGGGCGCATGCCAGACCACGCGCGATTATTCCTATTCGGAATGGCAGGAAATGCCGATTGGCAAATCGCGTTTCAATGTACCGTCCATTTCAACAGTGCCGGTTACGAAACTGGAACAGAATGACCGCAATAACGGTCAGGTCCAGAACGAAAAATGGCAACTGGCGTGCGGTCTGGGATATGTCACCCTTCAATATACATTCGAAGTCTGGTTTGGGCAGACTGTTGAACAACGCCTTGATAACCGGGAAGAATTCACATCCCATTTCAAGGAACGCAAAATCGATGTGTCAAACCTGAAGGCTGTATCGAACAAAAACGGCAGGGCAGTGGGTTACATCGCCGATGCGGAACTTTCCGATAAAACCAGCTGTCAGGTTGCGATGTTCGGTTTCCGGGCTACGAAGGGGCGGAAAATCTATGACAATGACCGTGGTGGTGCGGATGCAGTTGTTGATGCCATTTACTGCGGCTCAATACCGCTTGATATGGAAAAACTGACGTCACAGATCAGTCTTGTCGAGGATCGCGAGGCTTATGCATTGGCGGCCCATGCTCTGCCCAAAATGGAATGCAGTGCCGATAAAACGTGACGGCTGAACCCGATTTAAGCCCCTTTTCGGGAACAGGTTTCAGGCGTGCTCAGTCTGCGAGCCCCTGAAACCTGAACGGCTTTTCTTCCTCGAAGGAAGGGGCGGCATCCCCGGCATAGACATTGCGTTGATCCGGCCCGAGGTCGAGCTTTTTCACCGCGCCGGTTTCCGCGCTGAAATCGATATTCTTGAGATCGACCCAGAAGGTGTTCGGGGTCAGGGCCGATTCAAAGAAGTAAAGCATCCGTTTGTGATCGGCGACCGTGCGCCAGCGGGTGGAGGAAATGTTGGGTTCGTTTGGTGTTGAAATGCCAAAGGGCACCGAGACATTGCGGATGACGCTGAACACACTTGCAAGGGCGACGACCGGGTCCTCGTCCTTCGGGATTGCGTTGATATAGAACGCGGCACGGGCAAACCGGTCGGCAGACCGGTTGGTGCCGGGCAGCATCACGGTTCCGCCGACCTGCTTCCAATAGGCATTCTGCGCAAGCTGATGTTCGAAAATCGGCGAGTTTGTCATGACCTGATAATCGCGGTCATGATGAATGACCTGTTTGCCGTCGATATATTCGATAATCGCGCTGTCACCCGTGGCATCCGAGATCGAGAGATGCAGGGTCGCAAGCCGGTTTTCACCCGGCATCTGGTCGGTGACGACGACAAAGGGTTCCCGGGCGAGTGCCGCAACAGCGTCAGACACCGTCGCGAAATTATCGAGCACATATTGCGCCCAGGCCGCAATCGAAAGACCCGGCTTTGTGCCGTCATAGGGCGGATATTCGGACTCGACCAGCCAAAGCACATTGGCCGACAATCCGGCTTCGTTCAGGCCGTCCGTCGTGGCGATGTCATAGGCGCTGGCGATGACGCTACCGTATCTGGAAACCCATTTGAGGGAATTCGGCCCGGCTTCGCCATTCCGTTCCATACCGCGCGGGAAAATCCATAGATTGGTGGCAATATCGGATTTCCAGTCCATGGAACGCGCGGTGATCACATCGTTATCCGCCCCGTGATAGACGGCCCGCGTGCAGGCATCGGCAACGGGTGAAATGGCCGTCGCCAACAAACCCGAAACCATCATCATCGTTGCAATGCGTGTCCGTTGGCCCATCGGGTTATCCCTTTGCACGATCCGGGTTCATCCTGTTGAACCGTGATTATGTCGCGCAGGGCAACGAACTGCAACCATTGCAGGTATTGAGGGATCATATTCAATTTTACTGAAATTTCAGGCACAAAAAACCCGGCCAGTGGCCGGGTGATTTTTGGGCGACCTAGATGGTGCCCGGGGGCGGATTCGAACCACCGACACGCGGATTTTCAGTCCACTGCTCTACCAACTGAGCTACCCGGGCATTCTCTGGGCGTCTCCGTTTCCGGAGCGTTCCCTGCGGAACGAGCGGGGTTATACAAACTCCTTTGGGGCTTGTCCAGCCTCAAATCGCATTTTTTTTATGCGCGAAAATCTTCTTCATCTTCAAGGTCTTCAAGATACTCCGGCGGTTCGGTCACCGGGACGGCATAGCTTTCATTCAGCCATTTGCCGAGGTCGAGATCGGCACAGCGTTTCGAGCAGAAAGGCTTGTATTTTTCCACCACCGGCTTGCCGCACATGGCACAGCCCGAGCCTGCTGTTTTAACTGTGTTTTTTTCGCTCATATCAGAGTTTCTCCAGCCTGTAGTCTGCGCGCGACAGGGTTTTGTCGGCAGCCAGTTCCGGCGCCATTCCCATCACACGTTCGAGTATTTGTTGCCCAAGGCTTCCCGGCGCAAGGGCCGTCACAATTTCCGGGGCGAGATGAAGACGGTAACGTCCCGCCTGCCCGGCCCGCAGATCGCGAGTCACAGAACGCAGGACCGCATTCAATGCCGCCGCCCGTGTCGGTACAGGATCGGGTTGCGATGCCTGCATCAGTTCGGCAAGGGCAATGCCGCCGCGCTGCCGGGTCAGTTCGAACAGGCCCAGCCGCGTAAACCCGCCAAACTGGACCGCCCCGTTCATTTCCGGGCCAAAGGCATCGCGAAGGGCGACTTCGAACCTGTCGCGCGATGCCTTGCCCGCCATGCGAAGCGGATCAATCACCACCAGACCGCCAATATTGCGCAACTGCAATTGGCGAACGATCTCGGACGCCGCGCGCAGATTGACCTGTTCGGCGCGTCTAGCCTGATCATGATCGGCATCCGATCCGCCCGCGTTCACATCAATCGTGCAGAGTGCCGTCGTCTGTTCAACCGCGATCCAGCCACCACCCGGAAGCGGTACGCGCGGTTGCAGGGCTGTTGCGATATCGTCCTCGATATCCTGATCATCAAACAGCAGGCGCGCGCCGTCATGACGGATCAGATGCGCATCATCCAAACCACGTGCGCGTAACAGGCCGCGCAGACGAACAAATTCGTCCGCCCCATCAACAATACATTCCCGGCCCGCCATCACATGACGTTCGATCAACTGATCGGCATCAGATAATGCCTTGAACACCAGAACCGGTTTTGCCGGCGATGCCAGAGCGGTCTGCGCCCGTGCCCAGGCCGTGCGAAGTTGCCGGAGCTCGCCAGTCAGTGCGGCGTCATCCCAATCGATTGCCAGACTGCGCAGGGTGATGCTTTCCTCGCGCGTGATCAGCCCCTTGAACAGGGACAGAAGCGACGCGCGGCGGGTTTCGTCCTTAAGCTTGCGGGGGAGTTCGATCAAGCCGCCAGCCTTGTGCTCGTTCGGGCGTTCGGCTGGGCGCAGGATCATGCCCAGCCCCTCTATCGCGATGCGACCGGTCAGCTTCGGTCCTTTATCCTCGAACCCGAGGCGGGAAATCTGCACGATGACCCATTGGCCTTCGTGAAGCGGGCCATCCACACGATCAAACGGCAACAAGCCATCGGCAACGCCATCAAGGGCCACCATCGCCGCCGCCATTTCGGGAAGAATTTTCGAAACACGGCCCAGATGGATATCAAACCGGGCCGGACCACCACGATCAATCCATAGACGCGACAGCCTGTCATTGCAGATCAGGGCAATGCGCCGTTCGCATGCGACGGCATCAATCAGCAGGCGGTCCGTTTCTGTTCCGCCAGCCACCATGATCATGCCCCCTGCCGGAAGCCAAGACCGCGCAGCATGCCGTCAACCTCGCACAGCGAAAGACCAACGACGTTGGAATAGGACCCGGTGATGCTTTTGACGAAGGTTGCGGCATATCCCTGAATGGCATAGGCACCCGCCTTTCCCTGCCATTCATCGTGGGCCAGGTATCGCGCAAGATCGTCTTCGCCAAGGCGGCGGAAAATCACCTGTGTTTCGATCACGCGCGAGCGGGTCGTACCATCAGGCGCAACCACGCAAAGACCGCCATAGACACGATGACGACGGCCAGACAGCAATGTCAGGAATTTGCGGGCCTCGGCATGATCGGATGCCTTGCCAAGTGCCCGACGGCCGCAGGCGACAACCGTATCGGCGGCAAGAACAAAGCCGCCCGCATGATCGGCGGCAACCGCACGTGCCTTTTCCTCGGCCAGGCGGAGTGCCAGCCGACGCGGACTTTCATCATCATGCGGTGTTTCGTCGATATCAGCAGGGATAACCTGATCCGGCACAATTCCGATCTGTGCCAGCAGCTCAAGACGCCGCGGCGATGCAGAGGCCAAAATCAGTTTCGACAAGTCGCGGCTCCCCACAGACATCCAAAGCCAAACCAGAAGGGTTGTAGACACAGCAAAACGCAACCATGCGCGCAAACCTAAACTGCGCGCCCGGCAACGTCAATTTTTGCGGTATTACAGGTTCCGGATTACTTGAAACGGAAGGTAATACGACCCTTGGTCAGGTCATAAGGCGTCATTTCGACGCTGACGCGGTCACCAGCAAGAACACGAATACGGTTCTTGCGCATCTTGCCCGAGGTATGAGCAAGAATTTCGTGATCATTGTCCAGCTTCACGCGAAACATCGCATTGGGCAAAAGTTCGACAACGGTGCCCTGAAACTCGATAACGTCTTCTTTAGCCATGAGACTCCTAGCTTTCGTATTGCAATACCAACTACCGGTGGCCCGCAAACTGCTCCGAACGCGCAAAAAGGTCAAGCCCTTTCACGCAAGGGACAAAGCGGCCCTGCACTGCATTTCGTTCATGCCCTGCATGACGGCATAAACCTGCACCGGGAAATCATGTTGTTTCCCATGACCGATCCCCTTTATGGTCTCAAAGCCCCCATCAAGGACCTTTGATTATGTCTGCCAACCACCCGATGCCCTTAAACCCGCCCCAGATCAGGATCGCATCCGCGCAGGATGTTGACGACATTCATGCCATGCTGTTTGAAATTGCCCGTGCCACCGGGTGCGAGGACAAGTTCAAAAGCACAGCGGAAGATCTGGCGCGCGATGGCTTTGGCCCCCACCCGGCGTTTGAAGCGTTGATTGCGCATGATGGTGATGTGCCGGTCGGGCTGTGCCTTTATTTTCCGAGCTATTCGACCTTTCGCGGCAAGGCGGGGATTTATATTCAGGACCTGTTTGTCGCCCCGGAATATCGTGGCGGCGGTTTTGCCCGGCATCTGATCGCAAAGGTTGCCGAACGCGCCCGAACACGTGGCCAGCATTATATCCGTCTGTCGGTTGATGCCGAAAACATCGTCGGGCAGCGGTTTTATACCCGTATGGGCATGCGTCATGCCCATGATGAAAGAATATACGTTCTGGACGGGGATGCGTTTGACGCGCTGATTGACGGCTAGACTTTGGGGGCCGGATCAAGCGGGAAGCGTTCAAGAATGCGTTTTTTGATCTGATCACGGACCTGACGGTAAGCTTCAAGGCGGACTTCACGCGAACCTTCGACAATTGTGGCGTCGAAGGTATTCCAGAATTCGACATCACAGGCCATGGTGCGGGTCATTTCAACCGCCCTGTGCTGGGCCTCGGGCGACAGGGTGATGATCAGATCGAAAAATCCGTCTTCAAGTTCGTCAAATGTCTTGGATTTATAGTTCGAGATATCCAGCCCGATTTCTTCCATGACCGCGACGGCAAAGCCGTCAAGATCACCGGCGCGCAAGCCGCAGCTTTCAACATATACCTTTGTTCCGTGATAATGGCGCATGATTGCAGCCGCCATCACGGATCTTACAGCGTTGAAGCTACAGGCAAAAAGAACCGAACCGGGAAGTTCTTCTGCCACCGTGCCTTAACCCCGGATATGAAGGACACAGATCAGGGTAAACAGGCGACGCGCAGTGTTTTCATCAATCGTCACCTTTTCCGACAGCAGTTCGCGAAGCTGTTCCGATCCTTCGTTATGCAGACCGCGACGGGCCATATCGATGGTTTCGATCTGTGCTGCGCTCGCCTTTTTGATCGCGTCGTAATAGCTTTCGCAGATCATGAAGTAATCCTTCACGATCCGGCGGAACGGCGTTAACGGCACGACAATGGTTGTCAGATTTTCGGTATCGTCATCGCCGCGCACATCCATATAGATGCGGTTGTCCTCGATGCGCATGTGAACCGAATACGGCCCTTCGAAGCCGCCTTTTGGCGCGAAATGGTTTTCTTCGAGAAGGTCATAGATGGCCACCGCCTGCTCGTGCTCGACCTCGGGGCGGCGACGCACCTTGTATTTCTCGTCGAGATAGATACCGGCAATGCATTGGTTATCTGCAATTTCTGCCATCTTAGTCTCCCTGCGATCCCTCGGCGCTGCACTGCAACAGCTTACATGCGGTTGGACCGGATCGCCACAGAAAGTCCGTGTGCCTGCAAACCTTCGCTTTCGGCCAGTGCAATCGCCGCCGGGCCGATCTTGGCCAGACTTTCAGGCGTGCATTTGATCAATGACGACCGCTTGATGAAATCAAGCACACCCAGACCCGACGAGAAACGCGCCGAACGGGCGGTTGGCAGAACGTGGTTCGGCCCGGCAACATAATCGCCAATCGCCTCGGGCGTGTAACGGCCAAGGAAAATGGCACCGGCATGATGAATGTCTTCGGCAAGCGCGTCCGGGTCATCAACAGCCAGTTCAAGATGTTCCGGTGCAATCCGGTCAACCAAAGCCGGAGCCTGCGTCAGATTTTCCACCAAGACAATTGCACCAAAGTCGCGCCAGCTTGCCCCGGCGATTTCCGCACGCGGCAGTTTTTCAAGATGGGCATCAATGGCGTCCTGAACACGGTCGGCAAATGCCGCATCATCGGTAATCAGGATTGATTGCGCGACCGGATCATGTTCGGCCTGCGACAGCAGATCGGCCGCGACCCAGCTCGGATCATTGCTGCCATCGGCAACCACAAGGATTTCCGACGGGCCGGCAATCATGTCAATCCCGACCTGCCCGAAAACGCGGCGCTTTGCGGCAGCGACAAAGGCATTGCCCGGACCGACGATCTTGTCGACCGGCTTGATGGTTTCCGTCCCATAGGCAAGGGCGGCAATCGCCTGTGCCCCGCCGATACGGTAAATTTCATCCACCCCGGCAATGCGCGCGGCGGCCAGAACCAGCGGGTTCATTTTATTATCTGGGGTCGGCACCACCATCACGAGGCGCGCCACACCGGCAACCTTGGCCGGGATCGCATTCATCAGGACGGACGACGGATAGGATGCCAGCCCACCGGGCACATAAAGACCGGCTGCCGACACCGGACGCCAGCGCCAGCCGAGTTCGACCCCGGTCGCATCGGTATAACGTTCGTCAGAGGGCATTTGGCGGTCGTGATAGGACCGAATGCGTTCTGCGGCCAGTTCCAGCGATTTCAGAAGATCGGCATCGATTGCGGCAACCGCAGCATCGACTTCGTCCCTTGTTACCACCATGCCGCTGGCATCGATATTCAGGCGATCAAACCGGTTGGTATAGTCACATACCGCCGCGTCACCGCGTGCGCGGACATCGGCAATGATATTGGCAACCGCGGCATCAACATCGGCATCCGATTCCCGCTTCATGCCCAGAAGTTTTACAAAGCCGTCTTCGAAATCGGCATCCGTGATCGAGAGTTTAATCGGCATTGCGCACCTCGGAAAAACGGTCGATCCAGGGCTGAACATCGGTCGGGCGGGTCTTGAGCGCCGCCCGGTTGACGATCAGGCGCGAGGTAACATCGGCAATATGTTCGATTTCGCGAAGCCCGTTGGCCTTGAGCGTGTTGCCGGTCGATACAAGGTCAACGATACGACGGCACAGGCCAAGGGTCGGTGCCAGTTCCATCGCCCCGTTCAGCTTGATGCATTCGGCCTGAACGCCGCGCGCGGCAAAATGGTTGCGGGTGACGTTGGGATATTTGGTGGCGACACGGACATGCGACCAGCGCGACGGATCATCGCCGTCGATCATTTCTTCGGGTTCGGCCACGGCAAGGCGGCAATGCCCGATATCCAGATCAAGCGGGGCGTAAATTTCGGAATAATCGAATTCCATCAGAACATCATTGCCGCAGACCCCGATATGGGCCGCGCCAAAGGCAACGAAGGTGGCGACGTCGAAGCTGCGCACACGAATGATATCGATATGCGGATGATTGGTGGCGAAACGCAGGGCCCGGGATTTCGGATCGTCAAATGCGGCTTCCGGTTCGATCCCGGCGGCACGCACCAGCGGCATTACCTCGTCAAGAATGCGCCCCTTTGGCAGGGCCAGCACCAGCTTTTCGTCACTCATCAATCAGTCGCCTTACGCGTTTGTCTGTCGCCGTGGCCCAAAGGCCAATGATCCCTGCGATTTAAGCAGGGACACGGACACGTTCGATCTGCGCCCCGCAGGCGCCAAGTTTTTCTTCCAGCCGTTCATAACCGCGGTCGAGATGATAGACACGGTTAATAATCGTCTCGCCCTCGGCTGCCAAGCCTGCAAGTACCATGGATACCGATGCGCGCAGATCGGTCGCCATCACCTCGGCCCCCGACAATTTGGCACTGCCGCGCACGATGGCGGACCGGCCATGCACATTGACATCAGCGCCCATGCGGCTCAGTTCCGGGACATGCATGAAACGGTTTTCAAAAATCGTTTCGGTGATCATGGATGCGCCATTGGCGACTGCCATCAGGGCCATGAATTGCGCCTGCATATCGGTCGGGAAGCCGGGATAGGGTTCGGTCATGACGTCAACCCCCTTAAGGGCGGCGCGATTGCCGCGCACGATCATGCCGTCTTTGGTTTCCTCGATCTCGACCCCGGCCTTGCGCATCGACACGATCAGGCTTTCGACCAGTTCGGCTTTGGTACCGACCAGTTCGATCTCGCCCCCGGTAATGGCGGCTGCAATGGCATAGGTGCCGGTTTCGATACGATCGGGCACCACGGAATATTCCGCCCCGTGCAGGCGTGGCTTGCCGGTGACTTTCAGCGTATCGGTGCCGATGCCTTCGATCTCGGCCCCCATCGCGACAAGGCAATGGGCCAGATCGGTGACTTCGGGTTCGCGCGCCGCATTGGCGATTGTGACCACACCATCAGCAAGGGATGCCGCCATCAGGGCGTTTTCGGTCGCGCCGACGGATACCTGCGGGAACAGGACATGCCCGCCCTTAAGCCCTTCGGGGGCGCGGGCTTCGATATAGCCCTCTGTCAGGTGGATTTCAGCGCCCATGGCTTCAAGCGCCTTCAGATGCAGGTCAACCGGACGGTTGCCGATGGCGCAGCCACCGGGCAGCGACACACGTGCCACACCACACCGCGCCACCAGCGGCCCCAGCACCAGAACCGATGCCCGCATTTTGCGGACCAGATCATAGGGTGCGGTCGTCGATGCGATTTCCCTGGCGGTCATTTCCAGAACGCGACCGGTATGCCCGCCATTGGGCGCATGACCGTTCAGATGCAACGCGACACCATGTTGCCCCAACAGATTGGCCATCGATGTGATATCGGCCAGATGCGGCAGGTTGGAAAGGGTCAGCGTTTCATCGGTCAGAAGGGCTGCTGCCATCAGCGGAAGGGCCGCATTCTTGGCACCGCCAATTGCGATTTTGCCCTGCAACCGGCGGCCGCCGGAAATCTTGATCTTGTCCATTCAATCCTCGTATGACCATGCCGGTTGCGACATGGCGGTTACTCGTGTCTCTGGCGATGCCGCCTTTGTGGCATTGCCTTTATCACAGACGCGGCAGCGTGACACCTTTTTGGCCCATATATTTTCCTGCGCGATCCGCATAGGAGGTATCGCATTCGCTTTCGGCTTTCAGGAAAATGAACTGGCAGGCCCCTTCGTTGGCGTAAATGCGGGCCGGAAGCGGCGTGGTATTGGAAAATTCAAGGGTGACATGCCCTTCCCATTCCGGTTCCAGCGGGGTGACATTGACGATGATGCCGCAGCGGGCATAGGTCGATTTGCCAAGGCAGATCACCAGCGTATCGCGCGGAATGCGAAAATATTCGACCGTGCGCGCCAGTGCGAAACTGTTGGGCGGGATCACGCAGACATCGGTCTGGCGATTGACGAACCCTGCATCGGAAAATTCCTTGGGATCGACAATGGCCGAGTCGACATTGGTGAAAATCTTGAATTCGTCGGCAACCCGGGCGTCATAACCATAGGAACTGACCCCGTAGGAAATGACACCATCGCGTTTGAAACCGTCGACAAACGGTTCGATCATGCCTTTTTCCTGCGCCATCTGGCGTATCCAGTGATCCGGTCTTACCGACATATCGCCACCCCTGTTCTGCATATTGGCATTGTGCCATTGGTTTTACCCGCGCGGGGCACACAAGATCAACCGGGCGATGCGGGCAACCGGGCCAAATTGGCATTTTTCTTGAAACGGGGCTCCGAAACCGGTGGGAAGCGGACTAATCCTTGCCCGAACCGTCCGAACCGCTGCCCTGCTGGTTGGCATCGGTATCCTGTTCCACGGTCTTGCGCGAACGCTGTTGCTGTTTTCGGCGCGCCAGATTGGCACGCAGGGCTTCGGCCTCGCGTTTTTTGCGCTCTTCGTTGGTTGCGGGATATTGCTTGCTTTGCTGTGCTGTCATCTTGCCAATACGTTTCTGGTTCCAAAGGTCAGGCTTTTATAGAATATTCCGAGGCAGAATGCAGCCTTGACCCACAAAATCGTACCATCCGCCCAAGATCAAAAATCTTCGCATAATTCGGGCTTGACCAATTGCCAGCCAGTGGCCTATAACCCGCCCGCACCGCAAGGGCTCAATGCTGCTGTAGCTCAGGGGTAGAGCACTCCCTTGGTAAGGGAGAGGCCGGGAGTTCAAATCTCCCCAGCAGCACCATTGCCCGACGACCAGCCTTTTTAAAGGGCTGCTGTAGCTCAGGGGTAGAGCACTCCCTTGGTAAGGGAGAGGCCGGGAGTTCAAATCTCCCCAGCAGCACCATTTTCCCGAAATCGACTTTCTACTATCCAACCGACCTTCATTACAATGCACTTTAGCGAAACTAGACGTGCATTGAAAAACCCGATGAACTCTGCTAGAACAAAAAAAGAACATTACATCACCCTCGTTACCAATTGTCAGTCATGTCAATGTGTGTTCTAAGGGCTTTATTGAGAAATCGATTGAGAACATCACTCGGTAGACTCCCTAAGCCAACGTAGATTTTCTCCTTATATTGTGCTTGTTTGGAGAGAAAGAACCGAACATGTTCAAAGGGACAGCATGAAAGACCAAGAACTTTCCGCTAAAGACGAATTACGATCATTTTTGAATGGTCAAAAATTCGGAACAATTATGGCAGACCCTCCTTGGCGCTTCCAAAACCGAACCGGAAAGATTGCTCCCGAGCACAAAAGGCTTGCTCGCTACCCAACCATGGAGCTCTCGGATATCTGCAATCTCCCCGTCACGGAACATCTTGAAGACCGTGCTCATTGTTACCTATGGGTACCAAACGCACTATTACCTCAAGGCCTTCAAGTCCTTCAATCTTGGGGATTTGAGTATAAATCTCATATTGTATGGGAGAAGGTTCGCAAGGACGGAGGCCCTGATGGTAGAGGTGTTGGGTTTTACTTTCGAAATGTCACAGAGATTCTACTCTTTGGCACCCGCGGAAAAAGCGTAAGAACTCTCTCGCCAGGACGATCACAAGTAAACTTTATTTCAGCACCGGAACCAAGCGAGACAAAGATAGCCCCCCAAGGGGACCTTCTGAAAACACGCAAACGTGAACACTCTAGAAAACCCGATGAACAATATGACATTATCGAAGCCTGTTCATGGGGTCCTTTTCTCGAACTATTTGGCCGAGGGCGTCGTAAGGGATGGACGGTTTGGGGCAATCAGGCCGAAGACGACTATAAACCAACTTGGAAAACCTACGCATACAACTCGTCTTTGACAACTGCTCCGGCAGAGTGATAACCCCTTGATTTAATCATCAGAAATATTGTTTCATAGAAGCGGTCGATAGCGACCGCTTTTTTCGTTTGGAGGACTTCGTGAGCGAGGTTTGGAAACCCGGAAGTTTCACAAAGAATTTCTCATGGGGCCGAAACAAAAACGGTCTTGTGGAACTGCATTCCGTAATTCAAACAGGCTTTAATGGAGTTCTGGAAGATGTGCCGCGACAATTATTCCGCGAACGCATCAAGAGAAGCGGACACACAGAATACATTCCGATAAATTTCTTCTTGTTTAATAGGAACATTGACGGCGAGGACATGATTTGCGCCGATGAGCTGGCGTTCCAAGCGTTATCATGGGAACACTCTGCAGCCTTCGATAAAGTTGCATTATTCGCATTTTTATTCAGCTACGCGGGCAAGTGGAAAGGGGCTAGTTCCTTTCAACGTCACCCCGCAATGTGGGCAAATGCGTATGTACGAGAACGTATCAGCCCCTTATTTGGGTGGAACGCAAGCAAGGTTAATGCAAATGACATTCAAAATTTTGTTGCGAATGACCCGCGCTATCAAGCAGAAACGACACGCAAGCTTGCGACCAATCTGAATTTTTTACTGCACATAGGTAGAATACAGGATTTTGGAGATAAACGACCGGGGAGATGGTGGGTAGACTGCCTATTTCTGGCACTAGACCGTATTTTGGAAGACGCATTGATTGATGGTCGCACATATCAAAACTCGGAATATTCAAGCTTGCTAGCCCACAGCAAATTTTTCGAGCTTACAGGTGGTGACAATATAGAAAAAAAACTCGCAACCAAGCATCTTGTCCGGCTCTATGCAGCTCTTGGCGGCAGGGATCGTTTGTCAGAGCCCTCTGTAGAAAACCGACTCAGAACATACTTACAAGAATTCCAACCAACTCGTGTAAATGATCCAAGGCCTCGCGGGGCAATACACCTGACAAACCCTAGAATTCTCAAGAGTATCCCACCTATCTGCACAGACTTAGCGAAAAGCGCAGGCTTTGAAGTTATATCTCCTGACGATATGGAGGATCTGCAAGCAGCAGATTTCATTAGGGGACAGACAACCTCCGCTCTTGCTATATTACATGAACATGGCATTCGCCCAACAATGAGTATTGAAGAGTTATTGCGCATTACTAGAGGCGATGAATGACGACTTTACTTGACACAAATATTCTCATTGCAATGCTCGACGACAATAATTATTTCCATAGGTGGGCTTTAGAGAAGTTTGACGAACTCAAAACTGAAGGCCCTATGCTTATTTCTGATATTGTTTATTGTGAAGCCTCAGTAGGCATGGAGAGTCAGGAAGCGATGGATACCGCCATATACCGATTAGGTATAGATCGAATTCCCTCTTCAAACAAATCACTCTTCAGAGCTGGACGAGCTTTTAAGCGTTACAAACAAGAAAACCACGGCCCCAAATTGGGGGTCCTGCCAGACTACACAATTGGAGCAATTGCAGAAACTGAGGGAATCCCACTTCTAACCACTAATCCCTCAGATTATGTAGGCTATTTTCCTGAGATTGAAATTATAAAACCAACCCCAACTGCTCCTTAGCCAACTACTAAAAATATTTAAGACGGATCGTTCATGACTTTCACAAAAGTGGAACTTTCCGTTCACATCTCAAAAACGCTAAAAACTGCCAATTTAAATTATCGATAAAAGGTCTGGTACCACTCGACAAAGCGGCCAATCCCCGTTTCAATCGAGGTTTCCGGCTTGAAACCGACGGCATCGGTCAGGGCGTCGACATCGGCATAGGTCGCCGGAACATCGCCCGCCTGCATCGGCAGCATGTTTTTCTCGGCCGTTTTGCCCAGTGCCTTTTCAAGGGTTCCGATCATATGCATCAGTTCGACCGGATTGTTGTTGCCGATATTGAACACGCGATACGGGGCGGAACTGGTTGCCGGGTCCGGTTTGGCCGGGTTCCAGTCGGGATTGGGGGATGCGATGGTTGAAATGCAACGATAAACACCTTCGACGATATCGTCGATATAGGTGAAATCGCGGCGCATTTTACCTTCGTTAAAGACGTCAATCGGACGGCCTTCCAGAATGGCCTTGGTAAACAGGAACAGCGCCATATCCGGGCGCCCCCATGGACCATAAACCGTAAAGAAACGAAGGCCCGTGGTCGGCAACCGGTAAAGGTGGCTGTAGGTATGCGCCATCAGTTCGTTGGCTTTTTTTGACGCCGCATACAGGCTGATCGGGTGATCGACATTGTGATGCACCGAAAACGGCATTTCGGTATTCATGCCGTAAACCGAACTGCTTGACGCATAGACCAGATGCTTCACACCGTTATGGCGGCAGCCTTCAAGGATATTGGTAAAACCAACCAGGTTGGCATCAATATAGGCATGCGGATTTTCGAGCGAATAACGCACCCCGGCCTGTGCGGCAAGGTTGATGACATAGGCGGGCTTTTCGGTTGCGAACAGATCAGCGATGCCTTCGCGGTCTTCGAGGTTCATACGGACAAATTTGAAACCGTCACGCCCCTCAAGCCGTGCAAGACGGGCTTCTTTCAGCGTGACGTCATAATAATCGTTGACGTTATCAAGCCCGATTACGGTGCTGCCCTGATCCAGCAGTTTCTGGCAAAGATGCGATCCGATAAAACCGGCAGCCCCGGTAACCAGAACCGTTTCATTTGCGGGAATGACAAAGTCGGACATCACGATCAGTTTTCCTGTCTTGAAAGGCTATTGCCCAAGAATTGGGGGCATCCAAAATCCAGACTTTCCTGTAACAGCCTATAGTTTGGCACGCAAGACAGCATGCTTCATGAAGGCTGCCAAAGGATAGACACCGGGCGAGACTCCTGCAAATTTTCCTGCTATCCTTAAGTATCGATTCTGTATCGCCACGGAAAACCATTTCGATCCGATGATTACGACCGGCCAAACCATAAGCAACCCGGCCAGCGGTGGATTGGGCATCGTCCTGAATGTCAGGGAGATTGCACAAACTGCCGATGGCAGTGTATTGGCCGAATATGAAGCGATCGAGGTTAAACCGGGTACACAAACGGCGTCATCAAACGCCCCCTATGGCATTGCAGGAGAAGCCGGTTCGGGGCTTCGCACCCGTATCGTCGATCCCAGAACACTGACCGAGGCGCAGGCTGTTGCCAGCGGCGTCAGCCGTAGCGAGTATCGCGCGGCACGTGAAGCAAGCGATGAACAGGCAGAAAGCAATAGCACCGGACCAAAGAACCCGGCGGATCTGAGTGCCGCGGAAAAAGCCGACATTGCACGATTGCAAGCCCGCGATTCAGCTGTAAAGCAGGAAGAAAAAGCGCACGCTGCCGCAGCAGGGCCTTATGGCTCTGCCCCGCAATATGAATATCAGATCGGGCCGGACGGCAAAGCATATGCCATTGGCGGTCATGTCGATGTCGGCGTGAGCCTGTCGGGCAGTGCGGAAGACACGGACAGGGCGCTGGCGACACTTCAGAATGCGGCCCTTGCGCCAAATGCGCCGTCGGGGGCGGACATGTCGGCATTCAGGCAGGCCAGTCTGCAACGGGCAACGACAGATCATGATGAACCTAAACCGATCCCCGGTTACGGAACCTCAAAAAACGACGCGAACGACATTTTTTCGATTTATGCCTGATCCCCGGGATAAGGCGATATAGATTAGAAGCCGGTTTTACTATGCAATATGCGATAAGAATTTTAATTCCCCTCAACGCATACTATTCTCACGGATAGTATTACCCTCTAAAAACCATCCTGCAGTTTGACAGGACATCAGAATTATTTAATGCTGCGCTCGCGTCCGGGGGGACGCGAATTTGGAAGATGACAACTTTGCGCTGTCCCGTCTTTTTGGGTGCGGGGCGCGATTCCGGTACCGCCTTTTGCGGGATACCGACAGAAACGGGTACGGCACAATAACATGAATATCCTGCTAGCGGACGACCATGACCTCGTCAGAGACGGGATCACATCCTTTCTGAAAACAGCAGCCCCAGAAGTCGAAATTGCCCAGGCGAAGGATTTTGCCGAGGCCCTTTCAATTGTTGATGGCGACACTCCGGTCGAGTTGACGATCCTTGACCTTAACATGCCGGGTATGAACGGTCTTTCCGGCCTGACCGTGATGCGCCAGAAGCATCCGGAAATCCCTGTTGTCATCCTGTCGGGCTCGGTCAAGCGTAGTGACGTCCTGAATGCGCTTGAACATGGCGCATCGGGCTATCTGCCCAAAACGCTGTCCGGAAAGTCGTTGATCAATGCGCTTCGCCTGATCATGTCGGGGGAAAAATACATTCCGTCGGCACTTCTGGAAGATGACGGCAGCAATACGCGCCCGGGTGAGATTGATCTTGATGGGCTTGCACCGGATAATCCCCTGCGTCAACTGACCAATCGCGAACGCGAAGTTCTGGCCCTGCTGACCAAAGGCCTGTCGAACAAGGAAATTGCCAAGCAACTGACCGTGCGCGAAATTACCGTAAAGGTCCATCTGACCGGCATTTTCAAAAAGCTGGGTGCGGCGAACCGCACACAGGCCGTAAAAATCGCCATGCAGCTTGGCTGGGAAGCTTAAGCTTCAGACGTCAGAGCTTCAAAAACCCGGCCGCTGGCCGGGTTTTTTGTTTCAGCCCGCAAATACCTCGGATATTTCGTCAAGGGTTGCCAGAAGTTCCTTCAGATCAAGCGGCTTTGACATCACCATGACGGGCGCGTCGTCGCCATCCTCGACCGGCCGGTCGGCATCCCCCGGATGGCCGGTCATGACGATCACTGGCAAGGCAGGATTGCGTTCGCGCAACGCCCGAACCAGACTGTTGCCATCCATTTGCGGCATCCGGATATCGGTAATCAGGATATCGGGTTGCACAACACCCGCGAGTGCGAGGGCATCCTCGCCGTCGCTGGCCGCAGAAACCGAAAATCCCTGCGCTTCGAGATAGGCCGCAATGATTTCCATGGCATCGATTTCGTCATCGACAACCATGATCCGTAAATTGCGGGATTTTGTTTCGGGGATTTTCTGCTGTTGCGGCAGTAACGGCGCATCATCGGACGCCCCCCCCTCATCCCCGGTACTTTCGCCGATATGGACAGCAGGCAGGACAATCTCGAAACAGGCACCGTCCCCTTCATTGCGGACATCGATATGCCCGCCCATTCCCTCGACAATGCCATAACTGACCGAAAGGCCGAGCCCCGTACCCTTGCCGACATCCTTGGTGGTAAAGAACGGGTGGAAAACAAGGCCGATGGCATCTTCGGGAACACCGCCACCATTGTCGTTAATGGCAATCCGCAGCACTTCCTGATCGGCATCCAGCATCGCGGTTAACCGGATCAACCCGCCAATGCCGCCGGTATCATCGCCATTTTCGGTGATCGCATCACGTGCATTGGTCAGCATATTGACCAGAACCTGTTCTAGCTGCACCTGCCGGCCAAGCACCTGACAATTTTGTGCAGAGGGAACAACATCGACGACAATACCCGCCAGTCGACAATCATGTTCAACCATGTCCACCGCACGGCTGACCGCCCGCATCGGATCGAAAAGCTCGAAATCATCCTCGTCCGGACGACTGTAAATCTGCAAATGGCGAATGATTTCGGCCATCCGCCGGGTCTGGCCGCTGATCAGCGACAACCGTTCCTTCTGGAAAGAAGGCTGAACCTTTTCAAGCTCATATTGAAGCGCACAGGTATCCGCAGCCATCCGGATCACATTAAGCGGCTGGTTCATCTCATGGGCGACGGATGCGGCCATCTCGCCAAGGGTCGCCAGTTTGGAGGTTTGCACCAGTTGCCGTTCGATTTTACGCTTTTCGGTCACATCCTCGGCAAGCATCAGCATCGCCGGTGCGCCTTCATGGGTGAAGGCGATGGCGGATACTTCAAGTTCGACATTCTCCCCGTCGCCGCGACGGCACATGATCACGAAATCGGCCCGCCCGGCATAACCACCGGCGTAACGTGCGATATATTCGCCCATGATTTCCCGGCTATCGGGATGGACCATCTCCATAAAGCTGCGCCCAACCAGTTCCGAACTGTCATTGCCATGCAGAATGGCTACACCCTGCTGATTGATATAGGCGATCTCTTCGCCGCTCAGCACGGAAATCAGTTCAGGGGCAAGCTCCACCAGCTTGCGATACCGTTCCTCGCTTTCCTTTAATGCCTGTTCAGCGCGCGAACGTTCAATCGCATAACGGATGGAGCGGCGAATGGTCCTGCCATCGGGGAATTCCTTGGTCAGGTAATCTTCTGCACCGTGCTGAAGGGCTTCAAACGCCAGTTCCTCGTCCTTATGCCCGGTCAGGACAACGACCGGGGCACTGTTGGTACAACTGCGAATGCGCCGAATGGTCTCGACCCCAGATGAATCGGGCAGGGTCAGATCGAGCAGGACAACGTCAAACTGCCCATCAGGGCCGGTGCCATTTAGCAAGGTCATGGCTGATGCGAGATCGGGACGATGTTCGATCTTGAACTGTTCGCCGGTTTCCTCCAGCAATGTTTTTACAAGAAAAGCATCGCCGGGATTATCTTCGACCAGAAGGATACGAAACCGGTTTTCGCTCATAAGGCTGGGCCCATTCATTTCAGCATTTTGGCGGGCACCGCCGACACAAAAGGGGCAACGGGCCAGATCACGCTGATTCTGCATATATTTGGTCTGACTAGCAATCCTGCACATCAATCAGCAACCGCCCGCGCACCTGTCCTTTGAGGATTTTCTCGCTCCAGGGCAGGATATCGCGAAGGGCAACTTTGGTTGTTACCGCATCCAGTTGTGCCATTGGCAGCTCCTTTGCCAGTCTTTCCCAGGCTGTGACGCGTTTATCATAGGGACACAGGACCGAATCAATCCCGATCAGCCGCACGCCGCGCAACAGGAAGGGAATGACCGTTCCGGGCAAATCAGGACCGCCGGCCAACCCGCAGGCGGCAACGACACCATGATATTTCATCTCGGACAGGACATGGGCCAGCGTTGTGCTGCCGACACTGTCAATCGCCCCGACCCAGCGTTCACTCAGTAACGGTTTGCTTGTGTCTGTCAGTTCTGATCGATCAATAATCGTTCGCGCCCCAAGCGTGCGCAGATAATCATGCGTATCGGCCCGCCCGGTGGAGGCAGCAACCCGATAGCCAAGACTGGCAAGAAGACTGACCGCGACAGACCCGACCCCACCGGCTGCCCCGGTCACAAGGACTTCGCCATCCTGATCGGGGGGCAGCCCCTGTTCTTCCAGTGCCATGACCGCCAGCATGGATGTAAAGCCCGCAGTGCCAATCGCCATGGCGTGTGCGCCATCAAGTCCGCCCGGCATTGGTACCAGCCAATCGGCTTTGACGCGTGCATACTGGGCATAGCCGCCCCAACGGGATTCGCCGACCCGCCATCCGGTCAGGATGACCTGATCGCCGGGCGCATAACGCGGATCATCCGATGAAATCACTTCGCCCGCAAAATCGACACCGGGCACATGCGGGTATTGCCGGACAAGGCGGCCAAGCCCGTTCAGAATCATGCCGTCCTTGTAATTCAGGGTCGACCAGTCGACCCGGACAAGAACCTCGCCCTCAGGCAGGTCATCAATCGCGATATCCTGGAAACCGGCCTGAACCGTTTTATCCTGCTGGGTTAAAACCAGTCCGCGGAATGCCTTTTTCATGGTTGCTTCCCCGTTTTCGTTCGTGATCAGGAAAGAAGCTTACGGCTCGATGGCAAAGACTGTCAAAGACGCAAGGAGGGTGCTTTGCTTTCACCCGCCGGATGGATTTTTCAGGAATGATTCATCGGGCCCTGTCAGCATTCCGATAGCAATAACGACAACGATCAGAACCACCAGATAAAGCCATTTGCGCGAGGTTGCGGGATTATCGGCACTGTCGGGACTATCGGTTGCCATGCCTTGCTTTATGGATGGCGGCAAACTGCGATAGGAAAGCCAACCGAGCAACGGCACGATAATCAGATCATCAATCCAGCCGATCCCGGCAATAACATCGGGCAAAAGATCAATCGGACTGACGAGATAGACAATCCCCATTACCAGCAAAATCTTGCTGCGTATCGGCACATCGGGCCGAAACAGGCTGCGTAAAAGATTGGGAATGATCGCCCAGACGGATGCCTTGGCCATGGGATACTCCGGAAAATGACCCGTTACACAATCCATTCTGACAGCTTGTGGGGAGAATGTCAGCGACGTGTAACGCGCCCCGGAAGACTTGCCTGCATATAGCCACCTTCGACCCCGGCGGTCCTGGTCAGATCAAATGCTCCGCACATGCTGCCGCAAGACGCTGCCTGTGACGGATTATGTCGGATGGCATATACTTCAAGGCCGCTTCCGTAATCGGGAACCGGTACAAGCATGGCGCGGGCCTGCTGGTCCCCCACCGACACCTGAAGCCAGGCAATGGCAACGGCAAACAACAAAACAATTATCATTGTCATATTATCAGTACGGATCATCGGTCTGGTCCGAACGCAGTTGGAACAAAAGTCACATGCAAAGCAAATGCGCCAGCGTGTGATTTGTTCCCGACCAAACGGCAATAGTACCAGTTTAAGTATCAGTTGTTTGTCAATTTGACGATTTACTCGTCGTCATAGCGTGCTTTCAGGTAAGAGAGCATGGGGAACAAAGCAGCAAACAGCGCGATAAGGAACCCCATTCCTCCTTCCTTGTATCCCTTGCGGGACACATAACAGCGAAAGAACCGGGAAAAGATGCGGCGGAAATTGTTTGCAAAGCTTCCAATGTTTCCACTTGCGCGCAAATCCGCAGCGCGGGCTGAACTATAGCTGTTCAGTCTTTTGATCATGTCCGAAATGTTTCTGTCGACATAATGTAAAAGAGCACCATCAAGCTTGGGCCCCGGACGCCCCAACAATTCGATAGATGGATGAACCCGTTGGGGACCCCATTGTTTATGCCCTTTCCGGAACAGGCGCCATACAGCCGACGTTCCGAATGATGCCCCCCACCCATAACGAACCAGACGGCGACCAACATAGTTATCAACCGGGATAACAAAGCGATCAAACTCGTTTGTTTCCATGGCCTTGCGAATAGATTTAGCGAGTTCTTCGTTTACATGCTCGTCGGCATCGACTTCGAAAATCCAGTCGCCGGTAGCCTCGGCAATCGCCCGATTGCGACGCTCGCCCTCGATATCCCAGCTGCCTACAATCGTTTTTGCGCCAAACTCGCGCGCGATTTCTTCCGTGCGATCCGTACATTTATCGCATAGAACAATAACTTCATCGGCAAAGGTGAGGTGTGCCAAACAGGATGGCAGGCGTTCTTCCTCGTTATGCGCACACATAACAACTGAAAGACGGGGCATTTCATCAGCCATGATGCTTTTCCTCTATCCGGTAGTCTCGTAGAAGCGTTTCTGCCGCTGACACAACCTTGTCCACAGGCAATGTATCCATCAAGACCTCTTTGGATAACGGGCTGGAACGATTTTCGATAATTTTGTCATAGGACCAATCGGTACGAACCGCTCGTCCCCACTTCGCAAAAGGACGGTAATGTTCATCACGCGATGGACCAAACAATCCTATTGTCGGTTTGCCCGACGCCGCCGCCATATGCATAAGACCTGAGTCATTTCCAACATACAGGTCCGCGCGGCGCAGACAGGCCATGACCGTCAAAAGATGTTCGCTGCCAAAAATCTCGGTTCGCCTGTTTTCCGGTATCGATGCAATCACCGGTTCGGATGCCTCGCGTTCATTCGGTGCGCCAACCAGCAGAACGTGGGCATCTTCAAGCACACCGCCAACCGCCCGCAGGCGCGCAATTGTTTCGGCGAAGCGTTCGGGACGCCAGGTTTTTCCTATCCAGTTGGTACTTGGTCCAACCACCAGAAGCGGGCGCTCATCGACAGGCAGTATCTTTGCCGCACGTTGTTCATGTTCGGGCCCGACCCAGACAAACGGTTCAGGAGCCGGATCAACACCGATAAGACGTGCAAGCTGTTCCACCCGGTGGACACTGTCATCGTTGCCCTTGAGCACCACACGTTTCCAGCCCGGAAGCACATATGCCGTTGCACTGCCGCGCAGATCGACGATGATGTCCCACCAGCGAAACGCGACCGATTTCCAAAGCTTCCACCAATGGCCGCCGCGTTTCTGCTTTGGCATTTCGATGATGCGTTCAAGTCCCGGCACCGCTTCAAAAATCGGGGCGGCAACCGGGCCGCAGGCGACTGTCACCCTGATGCCGGGATATGTTTCGACATAGTGACGCAGTACCGATGTCGAAAGAACGGCATCGCCCAGCCGGTTCGAGGTGATGAACAGCAAACGCACGGTTTAAAGTTTCTCCAGCTCGCCAGCGACGTTAAGCCATTCGCGGCGGCTGTTGCGCGCCGCTTCGGACTGGCTGGCAAAAATCTGCCGGTCTGCCAGCAACTGCATCACCAGATTGCCATAGGCGGTTTCATCGGGAACGATATAGCCGGTCTTGCCGTTTTCAACCCGCGTCTTGGCAATGCCGCCAAAGGACACAACCGGGGTTGCCGCGGCCAGCGCATCGTAAATCCATTGGCCGACCTGATCATTGCCGTATTTTCCGTGATGCAGAAACGCCCGCGCGGTTGCGATACGTTCGGCCATGTCGGCCTCGGGCATCGGGTGGCAAACGCGTACACCCTTGTCGATGTTATCACGCACCATATCGACGAGTTCTTCGGAAACCTCGTCATTTTCGCCGGCCATCGCCGAAAACAGGTCGGCAGCATAAATTTCCAGCATGGCACCGGGCACCTTAGGTACGACATAAGCCGACCAGATGCGGATGATCTGGGCAATGCCGGTTTTGCTGTTGGCGACCGTCACGGCAAGGTCTTCGCGGCTTTCGAATGCCCAGTGCATGTTTGATGCCATGGCAAAGGCCGGGCACGCGCCCGGTGCGATCACAATCGGGCGTTTGGCGGTATCGCCATCAAATGCCCTGCCCTGATCCTCGTGGGTGAAAATCACCTGCGCGCCGGTTTCAAGCAATGCCAGACGCGCCTTATCCGCATTCAGATCGGATGCCATGCCATCAAACCAAAGCCAGCAATCGCTACCTTCGGGGATTGACGGATGACGCAGCAATTCCGCATCGCGCCACACCAGAACCCGATCCACCGGATCCCCGCCAAAGGGCGGCATGGCGCTGTCAAGCTGTCGCCAGGCAACGCCATGATAATCAAGGTCAATGCCACCGTTCCGGCGGGCTTCAACCTTGTGGCCACGGGCAACAAGGGCCTCGGCCAGCGCGATAAATCCGCGTTGGCGAGACCCCAGCGGGCGGGCTTCGCGATCCTTGGGATCAAAGCCGATGGAACGGTCGAGCATCAATATTTTCATACATTGCGTTCTATCGGTTCCCGCGCGATTTATGAAGGCTTTTCTTGTGGTGGGTTGCTTTTGCCTTTGCCAAACCACCCCTTGCCAAATCCCGGTCATTGCCCCACATTTCGGCCAACAATTCCGATAAACCGGAGCCATAAGAATCATGAGTGAGACTTTATACGCCCCCCTGCCTGACCGGGCCGTGATCCGGGTCAGCGGGCCTGATCGCGTCAGCTTCCTTCAGGGGCTGGTGTCGAACAATATCGAAAAAATCACGGCTGATCATTCCGGCTATGGCGCGCTTTTGTCGCCGCAGGGCAAGTTCCTGTTCGATTTCTTTGTCTATCAGCAGGATGAAGACAGCCTTCTGATTGAATGCGAACGTGGCGAAGACGGTGCGCGCGCGGCCGAGCTGTTCAAAAAGCTGCGCATGTATAAATTGCGCGCCAAGGCGGAACTGACCGACGTCACCGAAAGCTATGACGTTGTGGCCGTTTTCGGCGATGGTGCCCTGAGCGCACTTGATCTGCCCGATACGCCGGGTGCCACGGCACCGTTTGCCGACGGGATCAAGGCCGTTGATCCGCGGCTGAGTGCGATGGGTGCGCGTGTGTTGCTGCCAAAAAACGAACTGGCACAAATGGCGGCCATCGGTGCCACCGAAAGCGATGAAAGCACCTATCACCAGCATCGCGTGCTGCTGGGCCTGCCCAATGGCAGCGAGGAAATGGAAATCGACCGCGCCATCCTGCTTGAAAACGGGTTTGAGGAACTGGGCGGCGTCGATTTCAAAAAGGGCTGCTATATGGGGCAGGAACTGACCGCACGCACCAAATATCGCGGGCTGGTTCGCAAACGCTTGCTACCGATCACGATCACCGGCCCGGCACCGGAAATCGGCACCCTGATCATGAATGGCGACAAGGAAGCCGGCACCATCCGCAGCATCCATGGCAATGCGGGTCTTGCCCTGATCCGGCTCGAACGGATTGGCGATGATGCCGAGCTGACGGCGGGGGATGCCAAAATTTCGGTCAAGGTTCCCGACTGGGTCAAGTTGCCCGAAACGGCGGCCTGATCCACCGATCATCGGCCTATTCAAATACAAACGGCGGCAGAAATTCTGCCGCCGTTTGCTTTATCAATGCTGCCAGATAGCAGCCTTATTTCTTGAGCGCGGCCTGTGCGGCGGCCAAACGCGCAATCGGCACGCGATAGGGCGAGCATGAGACGTAATCCAGCCCCTGTGCCTCGCAGAAGGCGATGGAGGATGGATCCCCGCCATGTTCGCCGCAAATGCCAAGCTTGATGTCAGAACGCGTTTTACGGCCACGTTCGGCAGCAATGCTGACCAGCTCGCCCACCCCTTCCTGATCAAGCGACACGAACGGGTCACCGGCAAAGATATCCTTGGAAATATAGGTGTCCAAGAACCGGGAAGCGTCATCACGCGAAAGACCAAAGGTCGTCTGGGTCAAATCGTTGGTCCCGAAGCTGAAAAATTCGGCTTCTTCGGCGATTTCACCGGCCCGAAGGGCGGCCCGCGGCAATTCGATCATCGTGCCGACAAGGAATTCGAGCTTGGCCGATTTTTCGGCCTCAACTTCGCCCGCAACCTTGATGATCACGGCCTTGAGGATTTCAAGTTCCTTCTTGCCGACAATCAGCGGGATCATGATTTCCGGAATGACCGGATCGCCACCATCCTTTGAAACCTCTATCGCGGCTTCGAATATCGCGCGGGTCTGCATTTCATAGATTTCCGGATAGCTGATGCCAAGACGGCAGCCGCGATGCCCCAGCATCGGGTTGGCTTCCGAGAGTTCCAGCAACCGGCGACGCACGACGACCTCTGCCACACCCGCCGCATTGGCGACCTCGGCAATTTCTGCATCGCCATGCGGCAGGAATTCATGCAATGGCGGGTCCAGCAGACGGATCGTGACCGGTAATCCCTTCATGATCCGGAACAGGTCAATAAAGTCCTGACGCTGATAGGGCAGAAGTTTATCCAGTGCCGCACGCCGGCCCTTTTCCGTATCGGCCAGAATCATTTCGCGCATGGAAATGATGCGTGCCGGGTCAAAGAACATATGTTCGGTCCGGCAAAGGCCGATCCCCTCCGCCCCGAAACCGCGTGCGGTTGCCGCATCATCAGGTGTTTCGGCGTTGGTGCGGACCTTAAGACGGCGCACCCCATCCGCCCATTCCATCAATTGCGAAAAATCACCCGACAGGTCCGGTTTCAGTGTCGCGACTTCGCCCAGCATCACCTCGCCCGTCGCACCGTCAAGGGTGATGACATCGCCTTCGTTCAGGGTCACGCCACCCGACATCATGGTTTTGTTGGTATAGTCGATCTTGACCTGACCGGCGCCGCAAACACAGGGCGTGCCCATGCCACGCGCCACCACCGCCGCGTGGCTGGTCATGCCGCCGCGCGATGTCAGAATACCCTCGGCGGCATGCATGCCCGCAATGTCCTCGGGGCTGGTTTCGATGCGCACCAGAATGACCTTGCGGCCCCGGTTATGCACCCAGTCCTCGGCCACCTCGGCGGAAAAGACAATCTGCCCCGATGCCGCGCCGGGCGATGCCGGAAGCCCCATGCCGATCACCTTGCGATCCGCATCGGGATCAAGGGTTGGATGCAGCAACTGGTCAAGCTGTGCGGGATCAACACGACGCAGCGCATCTTCCTGCGAAATCACACCATCGCGGCACATCTCAACCGCGATGCGAAGGGCGGCCTTGGCCGTGCGTTTGCCCGCACGGGTTTGCAGCATATAAAGCCTGCCGGACTCAACGGTGAATTCCATGTCCTGCATGTCGCGATAATGCGATTCAAGCTTGTCACGAATATCGCAAAGCTCACCAAAGACGCCGGGCATGGCTTCTTCCATCGACAAAAGATCGGAACCCGACTCTTCGCGTTCGATTTTGGTCAGCGGGGCCGGGGTACGGATCCCCGCGACAACGTCCTCGCCCTGCGCATTGATCAGATATTCTCCGTAAAAACGGTTTTCACCGGTCGACGGATTGCGCGAGAAGCACACACCGGTCGCGCAATCATCGCCCATATTACCGAATACCATGGCCTGAACATTGACCGCCGTGCCCCAGCTTGCCGGGATATTGTGCAGGCGACGGTATGTGTTGGCGCGCGCGTTCATCCAGCTTCCGAAAACCGCCCCAATCGCGCCCCAAAGCTGTTCGCGCGGATCCTGCGGGAAGGGACGCCCGAGTTCGGCATCAACCTTTTTCTTGAAGCCCTGAACCACCGCCTGCCAGTCATCGGCACCCATTTCGGTATCAAGGACATAGCCCTTGTCTTCCTTGTGGATTTCAAGGATTTCCTCGAAATGGTAGTGATCAACGCCCAGAACCACATCGCCATACATCTGAATGAAACGGCGATAGCTGTCATACGCAAAACGGCGGTCACCAGAGACCGCCGCCAAACCTTCAACCGTTTCGTCATTCAGGCCCAGATTAAGAACCGTATCCATCATGCCGGGCATCGAGGCACGTGCGCCGGAACGAACGGAAACCAGCAACGGGTCCTTGGGATTGCCAAATTTGCGACCGACCAGGGCTTCGACAGCAGCAAGCGACTTTTCAACTTCGGCTTCAAGACCGTCGGGATAGGCACGGTCATTGTCATAAAACGCCGTGCAGACTTCGGTCGTGATGGTAAAACCGGGCGGGACCGGAAGGCCGAGATTGCTCATCTCGGCAAGGTTGGCACCTTTACCGCCCAAAAGCTCGCGCATATCGGAACGTCCTTCGGCGCTACCGCCACCGAAGCCGTAAACCCATTTGGTCATCTTGCCTTTTCCTCATCTGGTCAAGGCGTTCCGGAATTCCGGGCGACCCCGACCTTATTTATGACTCGATCTTCGAGAAATCGGCAATGTCATGCAAAGCAGTGCGAATTTGCGCCAGCAGCTTAAGGCGGTTGGCACGTTCTTCTGCCTTGTCACTATTTACCGTGACCCCTTCGAAGAATGCATCGACCGGTCCGCGCAGATGCGCGAATTCGGCCATAGCCTCGGCATAATTCTCGGCCCGCAGAAGCGGCAAAGCCTTATGCCGGACATTGATGAGCGCCTCATAGAGCTTGCGTTCCTCGTCCTGCGTCAGAAGATCGGCGGACACATCCGCATCATAGGATTTTTCATCCTTCTTCTCTTCGATACGCAGGATATTGGACGCACGCTTGTACCCGGCCATAAGGTTGACGCCGCTTTCCCCCGACACAAAATCGGCAAGCGCATCAACACGGGCCAGAAGGCGGACAAGATCGTCCTCGCCATCCAGTGCAAACACGGCAGACACCAGATCATGGCGAACGCCCTGCTCGCGCAGATGGACTTTCAGGCGGTCGGCAAAGAATGCCAGAAGTTCGTCAACCGCCTCGTCACGACGAATAGAGGCCGGATATTGGGAAACGGCAAAGGCAAATGCGCGCCGCAGCGGCACACGCAAACCGTTTTCCAGAACCAGCCGGATGACACCCAATGCCGCACGACGCAGCGCGAACGGATCTTTTGAACCGGTCGGCTTTTCATCGATGGTAAAGAACCCGGCAAGGGTATCGAGCTTCTCGGCCAAGGCAACAGCCACCGAAACGGGTGCGGTCGGACACATATCCGACGGACCGGCCGGTGCATAATGCTGTGCAATGGCGTTGGCGACTTCGGGGGCTTCGCCGTCATTCTCGGCGTAGTATTTCCCCATCAGTCCCTGAAGTTCGGTAAATTCGAACACCATGTTCGACACCAGATCGGCCTTGGCAATTTCCGCCGCCCGATCGGCAAGTTTGACATCGCAGCCCGGAATATCGGCTGAAAGTTCGCGTGCCAGTCCGCGCAGGCGCAAAACACGCGCGGCCAGCGAGCCAAGCTTGGCATGGAACACGATGTTATCAAGTTTCGGCAGACGCGCTTCGAGCGTCACTTTCCGATCCTGATCCCAGAAGAATTTCGCATCATGCAGGCGCGCACGCAAAACGCGTTCGTTCCCGGCAATGATCTGTGCATTGGCATCCATCGTCACCATGTTCGAAATGGTGATGAAGCGCGCGGCCAGTTTGCCATTGCTGTCTTCGACAACGAAATATTTCTGATGTTCACGCATCGAGGTTTCAAGAACCTCGCGCGGGATATCCATGAACTGGTCATCGACCTTGCCCATGACGGGTACCGGCCATTCGACCAGACCGCAGACTTCTTCAAGCAGTCCGTTATCTTCCAGAAGCGTAAAGCCTTCTGATGCCGCAAGCTTGCGCGCACCATCCAGAATGACCTTCTTGCGTTCTTCGCGATCGAGCATCACCTTGGCAAAGGCAAGTTTCGCCTTGTATTCGGCGGCGTTGGCAACGCTAAAGGTCGCCGGGGCAAGGAACCGATGGCCGCTTGTGATATTGCCAGCGGTTACCGGGCCAAAGGATGCCGGGATCACCTTGCCGTCAAACAGGCACAGGATCCGGTCAAGCTGACGCACCCAGCGGACTTTCTGATCGGCCCAGCGCATCGATTTCGGCCAGGGCAGTTTTGCCATGGCGTCTTCGATGATGTCCTTGATGACCTCGGCGCTATTGCGGCCCTTCTGTTCGACAATCGCAAACAGGAAAACACCCTTGGGCGTTTCGCGCTTTTCACATTGTTCCAGTGTCACACCATTGCCGGCAAGGAAACCGGCAATCGCCTTTTCCGGGGCATCGGCACGCGGGCCACGGCGTTCTTCGCGCAGGTCCGGCTGTTTGTCCGGCAAACCGTCAATGATCAGGGTCAGGCGGCGCGGTGTAACCAATGCCTCGACATTATCAAACGCAAGATCGGCGGCCTTCAGGCCATCGGTGACCAATTTGGTCAGGTCCTCGGAAGCACGCGCCTGCATGCGGGCCGGAATTTCTTCCGAAAACAGTTCAAGCAGCAATTCGGCCATGACTTATGCCTCCTCTTTCAAATGCCCGCGCGAACGAAGCCACGCCTCGCAGCAGGATTTCGACATGTCGCGCACACGGCCGATATAGGCCGCACGTTCGGTGACCGAAATCACGCCGCGCGCATCGAGGAGGTTAAAGATATGGCTGGCCTTCATTGCCTGCTCATAGGCTGGCAATGCAAGGCCGCGTTCGATATTGACCGCACATTCGGCCTGCGCGTCCTTGAAATGCTGGAACAGCATATCGGTATTGGCGACTTCGAAGTTATAGGTCGATTGTTCCTTTTCGTTCTGAAGGAACACATCGCCATAGCTGACGCCATTGCCGTTATAATCAAGGTCATAAACGTTTTCGACGCCCTGGATATACATCGCAAGACGTTCCAGACCATAGGTCAGCTCGACCGGGACCGGGTCGCATTCAAAACCGCCAACCTGCTGGAAATAGGTGAACTGGGTGACTTCCATCCCGTCCAGCCACACTTCCCAGCCAAGGCCCCACGCGCCCAAAGTCGGGCTTTCCCAGTCGTCTTCGACGAAACGGATATCATGCGCCATCGGGTCAATGCCCAGATGCGCCAGCGAGCCAAGGTAAAGTTCCTGCGAATTGGCCGGTGACGGCTTCATCAGGACCTGGAACTGGTAATAGTGCTGCAAACGGTTCGGGTTTTCGCCATAACGACCATCGGTCGGGCGGCGCGACGGCTGCACATAGGCCGCATTCCAGCTTTCCGGGCCCAGCGCGCGCAACGTGGTTGCGGTGTGGAAGGTTCCGGCACCGACTTCAAGGTCATAGGGCTGCAGGATGACACAACCCTGATCGGCCCAATAGCTTTGCAGGCGGAGAATGATTTCCTGGAATGAAGGGGGACGTTGCGACCCGTCGAGCGCCATTGCGCGAACTCACTATTATGTTGTCGGTAAATTTAGAGCGGCAAGCTACCGCCCCACCCCGTCGGGGTCAAGAACGCAAAAGCCCTGAGTGGGCCTGAATTTAGCGCTTTTTATGACACCGCGGCGAATCCCATACCGCATTGCAGCATACAACATCCCTGCAACAACCGGTTTTTCCAAGCGAAATCACGGCCTGTTGGGCGAAAGTCGAAGAAATCAGCAAATGAAAATATGCATTGCGCGCAACTCAGACTTCGCAAACATGCGCGCTGCCTTCGGCGTGATAGACACCGCATTTCGGGCATTTTTCAAGATCGTGCGCCACAGCTTCATTCTTCTGGCTTTTCTGATGCCGGGTCTGTTTTGGCTGTTGCTGCCCGGAAACCTGATTCTTGCGGGTAAACAGCTTGAAGCCCTGCCATACCACCACAACGATCAGTGCGGTAAAAAGGATTTTCGATAAACTCAGCATGGCATTTCCCAAAGCATCAAGGTTTCTGCGCCACAACGGACCCGCGACGCACTTTATAGTGCCCTTATATTAAACCAAGCCCGATTTAGAAACCGGGCAATGCAGATGGCACCCGCAAAAGCGCATCACATTCGGGCAGATAAACCCCGGCCTCGTCATGCAGAACAATCCCCCGCCGCAGGGTAACCGGCGAGGAAACGCCCTTGCGCGCCGAAACAATCACGCGAAGCGGTGCATCGGCGCTGGCCTTGCTCCAGATCGGGTAAATGGTCATGTCGCCTGCCCGGCCATGCAAAAGCCCGATGATCCGGTCCAGATGATCCGCCCGATGCACAATGGTGATCCGGCCCTTCTGGCGCACCATCCGAAGGCAGAAATTGATCCAGTCCCTGAGATCGGCGGTGCCTTCCTGATGTGCCCTCGCCCGGCTTTCATTGGCGGGTCGGGTGCCCCCGGCATAATAGGGCGGGTTTGAAATCACCTGATCAAAACTTTCGGCCACCAGCGGCAAGGACCGGTCATTGATATCGCCATGAACCGGCGTTACCCGGCCAACCAGATCATTTTCAACAACGTTGCGGCAAAACAGCGCATAAAGATCGTCCTGCAACTCGACCCCGGTCACTTCGGCATCGGCCAGACGGCGTGCAACACATAACCCGGCCGACCCGACAGCCGCCCCGACATCGAGTATTTTCTGATCCCGTCTGGAACTGATCGAAACGGACGCCGCCAGCAAAACCGCATCCACCGCCGCCCGATAACCATCCACCGGCTGCTTTAACGTCACCGAACCGCCCAGCAGGAAATCATGGCTGATGCGTTCTTCGGCAAAGTCGGGAACATGAAATGCACTATCGGTCCGGTTCATAAATCGCCTTAATCCTGCTCTTCCTCGGCATTGGGCCCGGCATCGGCATCATGCTGTGCGTTATGCGCATCCAGATCGCGTCTGGCAATATCAAGGATGTATTTGGCCCGGCTTTCTTCTTTGGGATCAACCATCAAACGCCTTGGAAGTGCGCCGATGGATCCTTCCAGAATGCTGGCATGATAATCAAAAACGTGGCTTGCAATGCCTTCGTCGGCGAGGACCGATTGCGCCCAGCTAAGCTCGATCGGGTCGTTGCTGCGAAATAGCTCGATCATGCGATTTATGCGCCCCGGTTGTTATTGTATGTTGATCTTGTCGATATATATGTGTCCGACCGCACATATTCGGGTAAAACTGACGCCAAAGTGACCATTGTTGCGTGGCTGGCAACCATTTGTCCACTTGACCGTCACCACCCGGCATCTCTATGTTGAGGCCGCCCACTGAAATCAGCGTTACCCGTCCCGGTGGGCGGGGTCAATACGCGAGAAATTGTTTCGGATTACAGCGTGACCAATATCGCAACGCAACAAACGACCGAACCCAGCCTTGACTCCCTGATCCGCCTTGTCGATGCCGACATGAAGCGCGTCAATCAGGTCATCATCGACAACATGCACAGCGAAGTCGCGCTGATCCCGCAACTGGCAAGCCATCTGGTTGCCGCCGGTGGCAAACGCATGCGCCCGATGCTGACGCTGGCATCCGCCCAGCTTTGCGGCTATCAGGGCGGGACATCTGCGGTTGATCTTGCGGCCTGTGTCGAGTTTATCCACACCGCAACGCTTTTGCATGACGATGTTGTTGATGAAAGCCTGCTGCGCCGTGGTCAGGCATCGGCCAATGCCCTGTTTGGCAACGAAGCCAGCGTTCTGGTCGGGGACTTCCTGTTTGCGCGCGCCTTTGTCGTGATGGTCCGGAACGGCTCGCTCAAGGTTCTTGATATCCTTGCCAAGGCGTCCGCCGTCATTGCCGAAGGCGAAGTTTTGCAACTTTCGACCGCCAACGACATGGCGACCAGCGAAGAAGCCTATCTTGAAGTCATCACCGCCAAAACCGCCGCCCTGTTTGGTGCCGCATCGCAGATCGGTGCGGTCATCGCCAATCGTTCGGCCGAGGACGAAGAAGCCCTTCGTCTTTATGGCATCTATCTGGGTACGGCCTTCCAGCTGATTGACGATGTACTGGATTATTCCGCCCATCAGGCGACACTGGGCAAAACGGTTGGCGATGATTTCCGTGACGGCAAGGTGACGCTGCCGGTGATCATTTCCTATGCCAAGGGCGACGACGCGGAAAAGGCCTTCTGGCGCCGCTGCATGGAAGATCAGGATTTCCAGGATGGCGATCTTGATCGCGCGCAGGAACTGATCCGCAAATATGATGCGCTTGGCGCATCCATGGATCGTGCGCGTGAATTTGGCCAGCTTGCCATTGATACCCTGGCGCGTTTTGATGATGGTGCGATCAAGGATGCGATGATCGAAGCGGTCGAGTTCTGCATTTCGCGCCCATACTGATACCGCATGCCGGGGTCCCGGCGGATTGGCGCAAAAAATCCTTGCGTCGACCGGTAATTGGGATTATCACCCGGCTTCGCAGAATGACGGAGCGTAGCTCAGCCTGGTAGAGCACTGTCTTCGGGAGGCAGGGGTCGGAGGTTCGAATCCTCTCGCTCCGACCATCATTCAAAGGCCCTGAAACGGTTTCCGTTTCGGGGCCTTTTGCGTATCGGATTGTTGCCGCCATTCCTGTCTGGAAGGCCATGGCATACCGGGCACGGCACCTCTGTAATCACCCCCGCAATCACCCGCCGTGAAATGATACATTTTTCCATCGGATCGACCGGTTTATGCTTGATCCGGCCCGAAAGACGGGCTAAACAACCGCCCACTGACGGAGCGTAGCTCAGCCTGGTAGAGCACTGTCTTCGGGAGGCAGGGGTCGGAGGTTCGAATCCTCTCGCTCCGACCATCAGTCGGGAAGCTGTTTGAAAAGACAGCTTCCCGTTTTCATTTCGGCCTTGGCCTGCTTTTCCCGTTCGGCAAATATTGCAACATGGCCCCATAAAATGGCCCGTCGATTCGCAGTCCCCCTGAAATACAATCACTTGTCTCTCATAAAGAAAAACCGCCCGAAACGGGCGGCTTGAATTCAAGGGATGCGGTCGTTTGGCTGCTATTGCGGCAGGTTCCGCTCGCTCGGCAATTGCAGCATGCGCCCCATCAGATAATCGACATCGTCGGAATCAAACTCGACCCCCAGATCGCCATACTGCGTCAGAACCCGTTCGATCATCCGGCGCGAATAACGTTCACGATCACGTTCCCCGCCATCAAGATCGGTTTCGCGCGCAACCTCGATTGCCGCGCGAACACCGGGGAAAAAGTGGGCTGGCATTTCAGCCTTGTTGTAAATCGCTTCAAGCCCGAACGGGCCGCTATCATGGATCAGGATGCGGGTATTGATTAACGATACCCCGGCCCGACGCGCAAGAGCGGCTTCGAAAAAGGCGACGTCCCCCATACAAAGGGCACGCAGGATCAACCCGCTGGTCAGGCGGTTGTTGGTGTGAAGATGTTCGACCAGAAGCTCGACATCGCGTTCTTCCGCACCCTCGCCCAGAAGTCCGATGGTGGCACTTTCCTGCGACTGGGTCATGACGGCATTCACGATCCCCTCGGGGATATGGCCGCGCGCAATCAGTTCGGAACGCATCCGGTCGGATACCAGCGTCACCAGCCTTTCGGCAATCGTGATCGGCAGATGGTTGCGTTCGATCATCGGTTTCTGGATACGTTCGTTATCGCCGAAATCGTCGACAACCTTTTGCAGGGAATGTTCGCTGATTTCCGCACCATCGTTGGCGATCAGGTCGACCATGACATCTTCGTGGCCGATATCAACCAATGTGGCCGAAACGACCTCCGAGACATGCGGGCGCGATGCGATGGCACGCTGCTTTTCAACACTGTCGGCATTGTCGCCGATGATATCGACCAGATCGTTATCGTTCAGGACCTCGGAAAATTTCAGGATCGGCAGGGCCACGTCATCAACGTCGCGCGCAAGTGTCGCAGCCACGTCATGGGGCACCAGTGGTGTCTGTTTCAGGTTCTTGGCCAATGCCTTGCGCACGCGCACTTCGGCGTCGCGCACCATCAGGCGAAAAATATCTTCGGCAAGAACGCGTTCGCTATCTGACAGATTTTCAGCAGAAAATTCACGGCTGATCTTGTCGGCCGTTTGGGCGCGATTCTTCGCGGAAGGGTCCTGGATCAGATTGTTAAGATCTTCTTTGGTGATACGCGGCAATGGAGCTCTCCCGGCACGCTAAGCAATCGGCTGCCAACCATTTGAATATCTTTATACACCGTAGGCGCGATTGACTAAACGCAAATTATTCAGTTCGTGCTTGTGCTAAATGTCGTGTCGAAATCGCGAAACTCAACAGTAAGCCCATCTTTTTTAACGAAAAGCGAATTTTCGGTTCTGTTTGTGTTTTTCGGTTCACTTGGGAACCAACCAACGACAGAATGCAGTGGGGACCCTACCACTTGCAGACCATGAGAGGCCCGCAATATGAATTTGACCAAAACGCTTACCATCGCCGCCACCATGGCCGTGCTCGGCGTGGTTCCGGCCATGGCCGGTGATGCCGCCAACGGCGAGAAAGTTTTCAAGAAATGCGCTGCCTGCCACAGTGTTGAACCCGGCCAGAACAAGGTCGGTCCGTCGCTGGCCGGTGCTTTCGGCGCACAATGCGGCCATGTCGCTGATTACAAATATGGCAAGGGTTATCTGGCTGCTTGCGAAAAAGGTTTCACCATCGATGAAACCTTTCTGGTCGACTATCTTCAGGACCCGTCCGCCAAGCTGAGCGAAATCGCCGGCTCCAAGGAACGTTCGAAGATGACGCTAAAGCTGAAAAAAGAAGACGAGATTGCCGATGTCATCGAATATCTGAAAGCGCATTAAGCGCCTTTGATATCTGATATCACATCAAAAAAACGGCCAGTGCATCCGCATTGGCCGTTTTCATTCGTCCCAATAACATCACGCCGCTGCGCGCCGGCGCCCGAGCTCCTCGGTAATCGCGCGAATTTGTTCCTCGACCCGGATATCGATGGTCGATGTCACTTCCAGCTCCCGGTCCTCGTAAACATCGCGGTCCGGATGTTTTTCATGCCATTCGCGGATCGCCACATCACGCAGACGCACCAGCTGTTCGATCTGCGGCCGGTACAGGACAATCATTCCCGATATCCAGCGATTGACCGGCCAGGATGGTTGCGCATGATCAATGATGAAATTTTCCAGCATTCTGACGACGGTTTCCCCGTCATACCATACCTCGCCGGTGACCCAGCGATTGGTGGTGAACAGGCGCTGGGCAAAACCGTATTCATCCATCGATACCGCAACCAGATGCGACAGCGCATCATTGGGGCCTTCGGGATAGTCAAATCCCTCGATCGGGAAGGGCTTTGATCCGGCAGGCATGCCGCGCGGACGCAGGAAGGTATGGAAATGTCCGTGTTCGGCCCAATCGCGTTGTTCATCCTTCGGATGGGCGTGATAATAAAACTGGGCATGCGAATTGCGGTCATACACATCCCCTTCGGGATAATGCGACCATTCGTAAAAGGCACTGCCCGTCTTGATCAGTTCACCGACAATATTGTCGCCGGTGATCGCCAATACCCGGTGGCATTCCATCACGTCGCGCCCGGCCGCCAGCATCCGTTCAAGCCGCCCGGTCGGAAGCAATGTCCAGTCAATTTCTATTTTGGTCATTCCAACACCAGTTACCTTGCGATCCGAACCCTTATCCGCAATGGCAGAAATAACCCGATCCCGGCCAGCATGGCCAATTAATCCCGTTCAAGAATTAGTGATTCTGCAACAATTCGCAACCATGCAGCAGGCTGACAACACCCTATTCGTACATCAAACGGACGCCGATCAGGATATGCTGCATATGTTCCGGTCGGCCATGGCGGGCTGCCGGGCGGCAAACCCCGCATCCCCGGTCATCCCAGGACCCGCCTTTGACGATCCTGTATCCCGGTTGCACGCTGGTTGATGTCCATTCAAACACCTGCCCGGCTCCGTCATAAAGCCCATAGGGACCCGGCGCGAACTGACCGACCGGCATGGTATCAAACGGCCCGCGATCAGCACTGTTAAGCTGTTCCGGCTCATAGATATTGCCCCACGGATAAAAAATGCCGTCGGCCCCGCGAACGGCCTTCTCCCAATAGATTTCCTCTGGGATACGCCATTTTTTACCGCTTTTCTCACTAAGCCAGTCGGCATAAGCCTTTGCATCGCGCCACGATATCAACACAACCGGATGGTCACCCTTGCCCCGCGGCGGCGCACCATTCACCCAGGCGAACGGGCGCGTGGTGTCATAGCCATATATCAGCCCAAGATTTTCCCAGTCTTCGACGCTGATATCGGGCACGTCATGCCCGGTATCGCGAACGAAGGCGGCATACTGGTCATTGGTAACCGGGGTCGTCATGATGAAATAGGTCGGCAGATAAATGCGCCATTTATCGACTTCAACGTCGTACCAGCGATTGCGGCGACTGACATCATGGCCGTAAACCTGCTCATCAATCTGATAGGCATATTGCCGTTCAACCTTGTCCGACCCCTGAAAGAACCAGCCGGCCGGAATTTCGGCCACATCAGGCAGGAGAATATCGGCCGTCTGGGCCCGTGCAGTTTGTTGCAGCGATATGGCGGCCAAAAAAGCCGCAAACAATCCCCCGATGTGATGCCATTGTTGTTTTTTCATTATCTGCCCTGGTCTGTATGACGGCTGTTCTCACGGTTTATTCAACCGCACAGCATCCCCGATTTCTTTTGTCCCTGACTCCTTAAATGTGGGAAATCCATCGGGTTTTCAATCGTTTTGATACCAAAGCATTAAAATCAAAAATCAAGAAATATCTAATATTAAGCCCGGCAAATGTGCTTTGCCAACACGGCGCTCTCACACAACAGTGAAACCATGTGACGCCCCGAGACAAATGTTTTGACGCATATTGACCCCGGTCGGACGACGAACATCAAGCGTCCGGGCAATCGTATCGAAATGAACGCTTAATCAGTGAGGCAATCCATGTCCAAAAAGTCCAGCTTCTTCTCCCAAACCGCCCTGATCCCAGCGATTGCCGTTGGTGCCGGTCTTGCAATGGCAGCCCCGATGGCACAGGCCGCCCCCCTACCCTCGCCAACTGCCGAAGTCGCCACCTGCACTGCAAATCCTTGTGCGGCAAACCCGTGTGCTGCCAACCCGTGTGCCGCAAATCCCTGTGCCGCAAATCCCTGTGCAGCAAAGAAAGCTGTGAACCCCTGCAATCCATGCAGCCCGTGCGCGGCCAACCCGTGTGCGGCCGCCAACCCCTGTGCCGCAAATCCGTGCGCAGCAAACCCTTGCGCGGCAAAGTAATCAGCCTGACCGTCTCCCGACATGCAAAAGGGGCAGTGCCGAACGGCACTGCCCCTTTCTTTGATTATCCGGCCTGTCCGTAATCAGTCGCGCACAACCATCACCGAACAATCGGCATGGCGGACAACACGCGCCGCATTCGGCCCCAGAAGGTAATCCTTCAATTCCGGGCGGTGCGCCCCGATGACGATCAGATCGCAATTGGTCTTTTTCGCCATTTTCAGGATCACTTCATAGACCGTCCCCTGGCCCACGATATGCTGGACCTTAAGATCGGACGGAATATGTTCGGACACAAACTGGTGCAGTCTTTCGTTATAGGCATCGAGAACCTTTTTCTCGTACCCCTTCGGGAAAAACTGCCCCACCATCGACATCCCGACCGAGGGCACCACGGTCAGGACGTGAAGACGTGCATTGAATGCCTGGGCTTGCCTGATCGCGACCGGAATGGCTTTTTTCCAGGACAGATCATGATCAAGATCCACTGTAACCAGAATATCCTTATACATGGACTTTGCCCTCCTTAAGCCGGTTCGGCACGACGACGGCGAAGTTGCAACATGATGATCCCGCCCAGCAGAATAAACGCCGGGATAAAGAACACCTCTTTGGGCATCCGGTCGGCTTGAACCTTGATCGCGGTGATTTCAAAGTCGAAATCAAGTCCCGCTTTCTCGGCCGGGCCACCAAAGACCAGATCATCGATAAAGACCTTGCTGTCTTCACTGCGAACCGCAATGCCCGCATTGTAAAGACGATCTTCGCCCGATGCTTCCGGCCCCAATGGCAACATCACCGATTTGCTGACTTCGTCGCCTTCCAGACTGATGCCCTCGACATCCAGAAGAATGCTGGTATTGGCAGGCATTTCTTCTGCCGTCTGCACGATCTCGGTTGCGGGCAGGTTTTCATAGGGCGGCTCCAGCAGATCAAGCCAGAAACCCGGACGGAACAGGGTAAAGGCAATCAACAGAAGTGCCGCACTTTCCCACAGTTTCGACCGGGTGAAGAAATACCCCATCGTCGCTGCGGCGAAGACCAGCATCGCAACAATCGCAACAAAGATCACCATCACCACATCAAATGGATGATCAAGCCCGATCATCAGAAGCTGCGTGTTGAACAGGAACAGGAACGGCAGAACAGCCGTCCGCATGCTGTAAAAGAACGCGACAAAGCCGGTCTTCATCGGATCGGCCCCTGAAACCGCCGCAGCGGCAAAGGATGCCAGACCGACCGGTGGCGTCACATCGGCCATGATGCCGAAATAGAACACGAACAGATGCACCGCAATCAACGGTACGATCAGGCCGTTCGCAGCCCCGAGTTCGACAATCACCGGCGCCATCAGGCTCGACACGACGATATAGTTCGCCGTCGTCGGCAAGCCCATGCCAAGGATCAAGCTGATGATTGCGGTAAAGATCAGGATCAGCATCAGATTGCCGCCCGAAATCAGTTCGACAAACTCAACCATCACCTGACCGATCCCGGTCAGCGACACGGTGCCCACGATGATACCGGCAGCAGCCGTTGCCACCCCGATCCCGATCATGTTCCGCGCACCGGTGGCAAAACCGTCAATCACATCGGCAATGCCATCCTTGATGCTGGCCATATAGTCCGGCTGCTTGCGGAAGAACGCCTTGACCGGACGCTGGGTCAGCATGATGAACAGCATCAGAACCGTCGCCCAGAAGGCCGACAATCCGGGTGATTTCAGTTCAATCATCAGGAACCAGACCAGCACCACGACCGGCAGCAGATAATGCAGGCCCGACTTGGCAGTTTCCCCCAGTGCCGGAAGCTCCAGCACCGGTTTGTTGGGATCGTCCAGTTCAAGATCGGGATATTTCGCCGCATAATAAAGACCGGCAAAATAGATCGCGGCACATTCGACCGCGACAATCCAGCCAACCGCGTTACCAAATAGCTGTTTCTGGAAATTGATCGCGTAGTAAATCACACCCGCAAGAATAACCAGCGACAGCACGAACAGAAGCGAGCGCATCAGCACTTGCTGCATGGTCGATGTCTGGCGTTTCGGCAGGCCCTTCATATTGGCCTTGAGCGCCTCAAGATGGACGATATAGATCAGCGCGATATAGGAAATCGTTGCCGGCAGGAAGGCATGTTTGATGACTTCCGGATACGGAATGCCGACATATTCCACCATCAAAAAGGCCGCAGCCCCCATGACGGGCGGCATGATCTGCCCGTTGACCGACGATGCAACTTCGACCGCACCGGCCTTCTCGCCGGAAAAACCGACACGCTTCATCAACGGGATGGTGAATGTGCCCGTGGTCACCACATTGGCAATCGACGAACCTGAAATCAGCCCGGTCATCGCCGATGCCAGAACGGCTGCCTTTGCCGGGCCGCCGCGCATGTGACCAAGGGCGGCAAAGGCCACCTTGATGAAATAGTTGCCAGCCCCGGCTTTATCGAGCAACGAACCAAACAGCACAAACAGGAACACGAAGCTTGTCGAAACGCCAAGTGCGACCCCGAACACGCCCTCGGTCGTGATCCACTGATGCGACATCGCCTTGGAGAAGCTTGCACCCGCCCATTGCAGGACATCGGGCACCCACGGCGCATTGCCAAAGAAAACATAGGCAAGGAACACCATCGCCACGACCATAAGGGGCGGGCCAAGTGCGCGGCGCGTTGCTTCAAGCAACAGCACCAGACCGGCACCGGCCACCACAAGGTCCTGCGTAATCGGCAAGCCCGGACGCGATGACAGCTCGCGATAGAAAATATAGATATAAAGAGCACAGAATCCGCCGGCTGCCGCCAGAACCCAGTCAATAACCGGGATATAGCTTCGCGGTGAATTCTTGAAAGCCGGATAGGCGAGAAACGCCAGAAAAACGGCAAATGCCAAATGGATAGAACGAGCTTCGGTGTCATTAAACACACCAAACCCAACCATAAAGGGCACCGGCGATGCCAGCCAAAGCTGGAACAGCGACCACGCCACAGCGACATACAGCAAAATGCGTGCTGTCATGCCGGTCGGCTGACGCGCGCCGGTATCATTTTCCGCGATAAGATCCTGAAGATCCTGGTCCGATGGACCCTGTGTCGCGCTTTTATCGTCGGTCATTGCAAACTCCCGGTCTGAACGCGGTCTTTGTTTCGGATCGGACCGGTTTCATACAGGCCCAGAAACAAAAAACCTCCGTCGACACTTACCCGGTCGCCCACGGAGCATATCGGCACATCTTTGTGTGCCACTTTGATCGAATTTTTTGATGCCCTCGGGGGCGCAAGAAAAATGAAACGGGAGGCAATCGATGCCCCCCGTTTCAGCCCGTCTTACATCAGGCCTGCTTCTTCGAAGTATTTGACAGCGCCGTCATGCAGCGGTGCCGAAAGGCCGTCTTTGACCATTTCTTCTTTTTTGAGGATCTCAAAAGCCGGGTGCAGCTTTTTGAAGTCCTCGAAGTTTTCAAAGACTGCTTTGACAACATTGTAAACGACGTCCGCATCGGTTGCGGTCGAGGATACGAAGGTCGCGCCAACACCGAAGGTCTGAACATCATCCGGGTTACCGCGATACATGCCGCCCGGAATGGTGGCAACACGGTAATACGGGTTGTCGGCAACCAGTTTCTCGATTTCCGGACCGGCAACTTCGACCAGAACGGAATCACAGGAAGATACAGCTTCCTGAATCGAACCGGACGGATGACCAACGACATAGAGCATCGCATCGATCTTGTTATCGCAAAGCGCCTGCGACTGTTCAGCCGGCTTCAGCTCGGATGCCAGTGCGAAATCATCAAGGGTCCAGCCCTTGGCATTCATCACGATTTCCATGGTGTCGCGGCTACCCGAACCCGGGTTACCGATATTGACGCGTTTGCCTTTGAGGTCGTCAAAGGTTTTGATGCCGGCATCTGCACGGGCAACAATGGTGAACGGCTCCGGATGGATCGAGAAGACGGCGCGAAGTTCCGGGAACGAGCCGACGTCTTTGAATGCATTTTCACCATGCAGGGCATAGTACTGGATGTCAGACTGGGCAACGCCCAGATCCAGTTCGCCCGAACGGATGGTGTTGATGTTGTAGGACGAACCACCGGTAGACTCGACCGAGCAACGAATGCCGTGCTCTTTACGATCTTTGTTAACCAGACGGCAGATAGCGCCACCGGTCGGATAGTAAACGCCCGTCACGCCACCGGTACCGATGGTGATAAAACGGTTTTCCTGTGCCGATGCCTGTCCGGCGAACAGCGACGCACCTGCCAAGGTGGCAATGGCACCCGCTACAGCAATAAGTTTCTTCATCAGGATTAGCTCCCTATTACACCCTGTTATAACGTTTTCAACCACACCGCTAAGATCTGGCAGAAAAACATGGAAACATCAGATAAATCAGATGTTTCGGCGAGGGGATTATAATGACGAGCCCCAAGAATTGAAACCCTATAACCCCGAAACCCCCTGATACTTTTATGAAAAGTAACCAGTCTGTTTTCATTGGCGCACCGCAGTCTACCACTGCGGTTGCATGATCTCTCGCGCCTGATCGCCGGTCGCAACAGTACGACCCATAAGATACGCGCCTTCGCACGCCTGAACGATCAAAGCAGCATTATCGACCGCACCCGAACGGTCAACCAAAAGATGATTATTTTCAAAACCAATGCGCGCATGACCACCCAATCCGGCCGCCGTCAACGCACAGGCATTTTCATGCGCCCCGAAGGCGCACACCATCCATTCCGATACAAACGGGGACGTCTCAAGATACGGCAAAAGGTCTTTGGGATCGGACACCTGCGCCTTGGTGTAACGGCCCAGAACATAAAGCACCGGCAGCTTTTCCCCCGGAATGACGTCACCGGTCACAAGCTGATTGAACCGCTCGATATCACCAGGCGCATACAGAATGAATTGCGGCAGGATGTTAGCCTCGCGCATGAAGGCAAAGAAACCGCGCAATTCATGCAGATCGGCATTTTCCGGCGCAATTTCGCGAACCGCGATTGAAACCGCTTCGGGGACAAGTTGCCGGATCATCGCCATCTGATCCTGCGCGCTATACATGCCGACCGCCTCGCTTGTGACCTGAAGCAGCATGTCATCCCCGACACTTGCGCGCACCTCGCGCAGCATTTCACGATAACGGCCGACATCAATGCTGTGCTTCTGGTCATCATCGCGCACATGCAGATGCATCATTGCCGCCCCGGCGGCCTTGCATTTGGCCGCCTCCCGCGCCAGTTCGGCCGGTGTTATCGGAATATTGGGCAAATCGGCCCTGGTCTTGCGCGCGCCATTCGGTGCCGATGCGATCAGAAACGGGGTTTCACCATAGGACATTACAAAAGCCCCTCGGCGGCAAAGACATCCCCAAGGGCAAGCTCGAACAGATCGACAATCTTCGCAACATCGTCCTCGGTCACGATAAAGGGCGGCGCAAAGAGCACATGATCACCGCGCACCCCGTCAATCGTGCCCCCCATCGGATAGGCCATCAACCCGCGGGCAAAGGCCGCCTTCTTGATCCTGGCGTTGATCTTGCGCGCCGGGTCAAACGGGTCCTTGGTTTCGCGATCCGCGACAAGTTCAACACCACGGAACAATCCCCGGCCCCGAATGTCGCCGACAAACGGATGCTGCCCGAACCGTTCGCGCAGCCCATCGGCCAGCAATTCCCCCTGTTTGACCACATTGGTCAGAAGGTCGCGTTCGCGAATGGTCCGCTGGGTTGCAAGGGCCGCAGCACAGGCAGTTGCATGCCCCTGATAGGTATGGCCGTGCTGGAAGAAACCCGATCCATTGGCAATCGCATCATCGATTTTCTTCGACACCAGGATCGCACCAATCGGCTGGTATCCGGCACCCAGTCCCTTGGCAATGGTTTGCAAATCACCCGAAATGCCTTCCTGTTCAATCGCATGCAGGGTGCCGGTGCGCCCCATGCCGCACATGACCTCGTCAAGGATCAGAAGCACACCATACTGGTCACAAATCTCGCGAATGCGTTTGAAATAACCCGGCACCGGGGCGACCGCCCCCGATGTTGCCCCCACAACCGGTTCGGCAACAAAGGCAGCAACGCTGTCGGCCCCCAGTTCAAGGATCGCGGTTTCAAGTTCGTTGGCGACCCGCAAGCCATACGCCGCGTCGCTTTCACCGGGCATCTGGTCACGATACGGATAACAGGGCGCGATATGGCTTGCCGTAATCAGCAACGGTTCGAACTGTTTGCGACGCCACATATTGCCACCAACCGAAAGCGCGCCCAGCGTATTGCCATGATAGGACTGGCGACGCGCAATCACGTATTTCCGGTCCGGCTGCCCGATCTCAAGGAAATATTGCCGCGCCATTTTAAGCGCCGCCTCGGTCGCCTCCGACCCGCCCGAAACGAAATACGCCTTTGCCATGCCGTCTGGCGCATGCGTCACCAGATCCTCGGCCAGTTCTTCCATGACATCGGTCGAAAAGAAACCCGAATGGGCATAGGCAATCTGATCGATCTGGGCATGCATGGCGGCACGCACCGCCGGGTCGGAATGACCAAGGCATGAAACCGCGGCACCACCGCTGGCATCCAGATAACTTTTGCCATTCTGATCAAAGATATAAATGCCTTCGCCCCGAACAGCACGCGGCGGTGTTGCGACACTGCTGCGGTGAAGGACAAAGGTTTCGGGGTTGCTGCGGGGCTGGTTCATGATCGGGAATTCCGGGTGGGGGCGACTTCTTCATAATAGGTATCGAAAGCCGCAAGTTGTTCTTCGGCAACGGCAATCCGTTGCAGTGCCTTTTGCCCGCCGCGCGCGACCAGAAGGGCGACAAGCGCCTGCATGACCGAAACGCTGGCGGTAAAACTTTGAAAGAAGGATGGCGATCTGTCAGACACGACCAGCTTGGTCACCGCATCCATTGCAATCGGTGCGACATCTGAATCGCAAACCGCAATCACCGGGCAATACTGATTGCGCGCAAACTCGACCGCACGCACCGTATCGCGGATATAGGGCCGGGCGCCAACCGCAATCAGGATGTCGCGACGGCCAATACCGCGCAACTGATCGCCAAATGCGCCCGAACCGCCGTCAACCAGAACGACATTGTCGTTAAACAGCCGATAGGCATAGGCAAACTGATACGCCGCCGGATAGGCCGCCCCGCGTCCGACAACAAACACCTGACGGGCGCGCGCGATATGTTCGCAGGCATCCTTCATCCGTTTGCACATTTCCGGTGCGAATGCATTCCCGATATTGGCAATCTCGGCCTGTGCCATGCCTTCAAGCAGATGCGTATCGCGATGGATGTCGGCTTCGCTGTTTTGCAACTCGCGCGCCCGATGCGCATAACTTGCCGGCAGGTCAAGCAACCGGTTCTGGTAACTGTCGCGGAACTGCTGCCACGTATCGACGCCAATCGCCGCCATCAGGCGCGTGACCGTGCTGGGCGGGACATTGGCCGCCCGCGCAAGTGCGCGCATCGACCGCAGGGCAACATCGTTCGGATGATCAAGGATATAGCGCGCTGCCTTCTGCATTTGCGGGCTCAGCGTCGCATAGTCCGAAATCAGCTTTTCGTGCAAATCGGTGTAAACACCCATTTTTCCGGTATTCCTGTGACCTTTGGGTTCGGAAACTACGCCACAGGGCTGTCATTTTTACAACAAATGTTTCAGTTTACTAAATTAATGAAACACTCGTTTCGTAAAATGTTTCATTCGCATTGTGGAATCTCCGGCTGCAAATGCTAAAAAACATGGACTTATAAGAAAAAACTGTAACAATGCCAGCTTCGCGACAGGAACGTTGACGTTTCATATAAAGCAATAAAATACACCCGCGATATGGGACTGGGCACCGAATCGATAAGGTGGCCAATGGATAATCAGCTCATCGATGCACTGGCGCAGACGACTGCGGGCATCGCTCTTTTCGACAGCAATGAACGGATCATTTATGCCAATCCGGCCTGGGAACAGCTGATTACCGGCGTTGCCGAGGAAGATTTGCAGTTTTGCGAAACGGAACTGGCCGATGGCGGCATGATTTCCGTTTGCTTTGTCAAACCGCAAGCCAGCCCCATTAATCCACTTTCCCTGCCCGCATCGGCAAATGACAGCAAAATCGGCACGGTGATCATCGCCGATGACAGCGAAAGCAACCGCACGGTCGCACGCCGCATCCTGCAGGCCGAAGGGTATGGCTGCGTCGAGGCAAGCAACGGTCAAACCGTGCTGAACATGCTGCGTCGCGGAGTCACAGCCGATCTGATCCTGATGGATGTTGAAATGCCCGACATGGACGGGTTGCACACGACCCGCCGCATCCGTCACATGCAGGGGCCGGTTTCCCAGACTCCGATCATCGCCCTTTCCGCCCACCAGTCGCGCGACTGGAACGTGATTGCCCGGCAGTCCGGCGTTGACGAATTCATCAACAAACCGATCCAGCGCACCAAACTGCTTGATACCATCCGCGACCTCATCAGCCGGTCCCCGGATGGTGCAACCGCCACCCCACGCCTGTCACCGCCGCCGGTATTACGTTCCAAGGGCGCGCGCATTACCCGCCCGGAACGCCTTGATCCACCATCCGGACCGGTATTGGATATCCGCATTCTTGAACAGCTATATTCCGATGCCGGGGACGAAGGGGCGTCGTGCGGCATTGATTTGTTCATCAATGAAACCCAAACCCGTCTGGTCAAGATCGACAACGCACTTTCCAGAAACGATCTTGCCATCGTGCGCAACGAGGTTCATGTGCTCAAAAGCACATCGGGCACCTTTGGCCTGCGCCAGCTTTCCGAACTGTGTGAAACGACCCAGAATTTCTTTGAAGACGACGATATCGACGAGGGCCGCATTCTTGCCCTGTCCCGCCAGGTGGTGCAACTGGCACCAACGGCCCTGACTGCCCTTAATCTTTATCGCCGTTCACGCGGCTGGGGGCGTTCCGGCATGTAACCCCCTGTCTTGATGCGAGCCGCAAACAATGCAACATTTTCCGCCATTGCCGTGCTGATGTTTGCCGCTCCGATATCCGATTGCCACCCCCCCCTCCCGCAGTCGCCAGACCAGCATCGCCCAAAGGCTTAACGCCACATCCGGTGCCCTGCCCTGTGTTGCCCTCTGCCAGTAATGCCGCCGTTGGCGGTTTGTCACCGGCAGATCGCCAAACAAGACATCAATGATCCGCCCGTCATTTCCCCAAAGCAATGCGCCAAGCTTGACCAGCCATTCGGCGATCGGCGGATTGAAGCCGATTTTGCCTGTACACAGATAACCATCAGGCATCATCGGCGCGATGACCGCCCGCAACAGGACCTTTCCCCCGCCGCGCAGATGCGCCACTGCCGGAACACGCCCGGCGATTGCCATCACCTCATGGCCAAGCAACGGCACCCGATATTCAAGCCCATACGCCATGCCGCACCGATCCGACATGGCAAGCTGATTGCCCGGCAAGGTGATTTCCCGGTCAAACGCCATCATCCGGTCGCTCAATTCGCCATTTGGCAAATCCGCGGCCAATGACAATTTCGATGGCACTTGCGAAATACCGGCACGATCATTCCAGAAATGAAACGCATCCTCGGCACTTCCCTGCCCGCCTTGAACAAACCGTTCGGCCCCACGCGGCAATGTCCTCGCAAAATTCCCGGCCATCGTGCGCCGAACAACACCCGGTACATGCTGCCAAAACCGGAACATCCGGGCGGCCCGATATCGCGGATAACCGCCAAACAGCTCATCCCCGCCATCCCCGGCCAGACAGACCGGCACATGCTGCGACACGCCCGCACTCAATGCCTGCATCAGAACAACCGATGGATTGCCAAACGGGGAACCAAAAGCCCGCAGGCCATCCTTCAGATGCCCCCAAATTTCATCGGGCTCGTCCGGTGCCGCAATAGCATGCAGTTCCATTCCCAGATGATCCGCCAACTGCCGGGCCCGTGGCGTTTCGTCCATCGTCGCATCCCGAAACTGCATGACAAAACCCGGCGGCGGCTTTTGCCCGCGTTCCCGCGCGACATCGCATGCCATCGCGGCAACAGCACCACTGTCCACACCGCCTGACAAAAGCGTCCCGACGTCCCGATCCGCATCCATTGCATCCGCAACCGACTGCCGCAGGGTACGGCGCAGGTCGGCAATCATGTTGTTACCGTCAGATCGATGGCAAATGGCTGGCCGGATCATCCGGCTTTCAACGGCCCCACCCTGCCAGCACATCAGTTCCCCCGGCCTTAACTGCCCGATATTGGCAAAACCGGTTGCCGGTGCAGGCACAAACAGATGCGCCAGATAATGCGGAAAAACATCCGCCTCCGGGATGGTCGATACGATGCAACGCAGGGCGGCAATTTCGGACGCAAAAGCCACATTGCCGTTGCCGTACTCCGCAAAATAAAGCGGCTTTATGCCGACCGGATCGCGCCCGAGCCAAAGATGGCATGTCTCACGATCCCAAAGGGCAAAGGCATACTGCCCGGAAAGATCGGCAAGTGCTTTGGCTGGATCACCACCATCACGCAGGGCATTACCAAGAACCGCCAGGAACAGTGCCGCATCACTGTCGCTTTCAACAACGGAACCCTTTTCACGCAAAGCCAAAATACGCCGCCGGTGCCCCGCGATATAACCATTAAACGCCAGAACAAACCGGCCATCGGCGGAAACCATCGGCTGGCGGGCCAGATCCCCCGGATCGGTCGTTACCAACCGTGTTGCACCAAGCGAAATTCCCGCCTCCGGATCAGCCCAATATCCGGCATCATCCGGCCCGCGATGAGAAAGCGCACCAAGAGCTGTCTTAACACGCGAATGCTCCCCGCTCCCGGTCGCCCCTGCCACTCCACACATAAGTCTCCCCCTTATGAAGACCTAGATCCCCTGTTTGCCAAACCACGCGCCAGTCCTACGCAATCCGTCAAACGCATCCACAGGTGGTTGCCAGTCCAGCGTTCGCCGAATGGCACGGCTATCGATTTGCAAAGAGCCCGTCAAACGCGAAACCTGTGCGCTTTTGCCGGTTACCCGCCCCAACAGGGTCAGAACACCTTCAGGTATCGGCAGTAAAACCGGCTTTTTGCCCATCCCCTCGGCCAGAAGACGGATCATCTGGCTAATCGAATGATCCACCCCGTCCGAAACCAGAAATGTCTGATTTGCCGCCCTGGCATGTGCCAGCGCGATTACACAGGCATCCGCCAGATTATCGACATGCACAAGGGAACGATGATTGTCTATCGCGCCTAATGGCAACGGCATTCCCCGACGCACCAGCTTCGTCAGTGCGGCGAAATTCGCCCCGACATTTGGCCCATACACCAGAGGGGGGCGCAAAATGGTGATTTCCAGTCCGGTTTGCGATGCAATTTCACGCAACGTCTGTTCCGCTTCGGCCTTGGATTGCCCATACGGGTCTTCCGGTGCCGCCGGACTGCTTTCATCAAAGGCACAGTTTGTCGTCGCCTCGCCGTTAACCTTGATCGAGCTCATGAAAACCAGACGCTTCACGCCCTGCACCTGCGCCGCCCGTGCAAGCCCCGCCGTCCCGTCAACATTGACCGCGCGAAATGCCGCCAGCGGATCATCAGATCGGTCATTCATGACATGCACGCGTGCCGCCAGATGAATGACCGCCTGCACATCTTTTAGATGATCTTTCCAATCGGTTGCCGCATTGATATCGCCAACAACCCGGCTGTCAATTGCCACGCCATCTAAAGGTTCCGCCAAAGCATCCGCACGGCGCAACAATGCTCGGACGCCGTATCCCTTCGCCAGCAGCGCCCTGCAAACCGCCTGCCCGACAAAGCCGTTGGCCCCCGTCACGGCAACCCGTACCGGTTCACTCATGATCCATATCCCTTGTTTCAGATGATCCTGCGCTGCCGGATGAATTCAGCCGCCCCTGCAAATCCGCCAGCACATAAAGCCGCAAGGCGCTTGAAAGGTTGCCGTCGCGGCCTTCGTCAACCTCGGCCACCAGTTCGGCAATTGCCATGTCGCGCCGTGTGGCGATGCCCTGAAGTTCGGACCAGAACGCATCTTCAAGCGAGAAACTCGTCCGGTGTCCGGCAATTGTCACAGATCTTTTGCGAACGTCGCTACTCATCGGCCTGTATATCTTCCCAATCCTCGGCAACTCGATCATCATGCCGGTGGCGTCACCCGATCATGATAAGGCATCCCTATGAAATTCATACATCTTTCAGATACGCATCTGCTGGCCCGTGATGATCTTTCACGCCCGCCACATGCGGGTGAAACGCTGCGTGCCGTCATTGCCGAAATCAATGAATATCATAGCGATGCAACGATCTGCGTGATTACCGGCGACATCACCCATCACGGACGACCCGAACAATACGCCCACGCGGTCGAACTGTTCGCGACCCTTGCCATGCCGTTCATCATGATCCCGGGCAATCACGATATCCGCGAACCGATGCTCGCCGCCTTCCCCGATACGCCACGCGATGAAAACGGCTTTATCAATCATGGACAGACAATCGGCGGCATCCGGTTTGTCATGCTTGATACCATCGTCCCCGATGCCCATCACGGCACATTGTGCCACACCCGGCTTGACTGGCTGAAACGCGAACTTGCCAGCCACCGCGACCTGCCAACCTTCCTGTTCATGCACCATCCGCCGCTTGATATGGGTCTGCCGTTTCTTGACTCGATCCGGATGGATGCAGACGCCGAACTGGCCGCCATCGTCAAAGACAATCCGCAGATCAGACATATCTTCCTCGGCCACCTGCACCGGCCCAGCAACGGTATCTGGCAGGGCATTCCGTTCAATGTCGGCGGCAGCAGCCAGAAGGGAGAGCCGTTCGACATGCGCCATGAAAAGGAAGAGGAACTGGTTGAACGCGCGCCGTTAAAACCGATGTTCGGTATCGTGCTTACCGATCCGTCGGGCAATGTGCGCTATCATTATGAAACGGTGCCGTTCGACTAGGATCACGGCGCGGGGCGCGCCCATTCCGCCAACACCACCGGGTTGCTTTCCATGCGTTCATGACGCGATCGCAGGGCGTCAAACCCGCCGCCATCCATCAATTGCGACAGCGCCCAGACGGCAGATCCGCGCACAAGCGGGCTTTCGTCTGTCAAAAGGCTTTCGACACGCGGCACAAGATTGACTGCGCCGCTATTGCCCACCGCCGTCAGGACATTGCGCAAAAACTTCGCCCGACCGATCCGTTTGATCGGCGATCCGGTAAAGAAACTGCGAAATGTTTCGTCATCAAGATCAAGGAAATCGGCGAGCCTCGGCGCAGTCAGTTCGGCGCGCGGGATAAAGGCCATTTCCTGTGTCCGGCTGGCAAATTTGTTCCACGGACACACCGCCAGACAATCGTCACAGCCATAAATCCGGTTGCCCATCGCACGGCGAAACTGGGGCGGGATCAAGCCATCATGCTCGATCGTCAGATACGAAATGCATTTGCGTGCATCAAGTTTATATGGGCCAGGAAACGCATCGGTCGGGCAGGCCGACAGGCATTTTGAACAGGACCCGCAATGATCGATTTCCGGTTCCGCCAGATCAAATTCAAGGGTCGTGAAAACCTCGCCCAGAAACAGCCAACTGCCATAGTCGCGCGACACAAGATTGGTATGCTTCCCCTGCCAACCAATCCCGGCGGCCTGCCCCAACGGCTTTTCCAGCACCGGGGCGGTATCGACAAACACCTTGACCTGTTCGCCACCTGCCCCGGATTTCTGCGCCTGTTCGATCATCCAGCGCGCAAGCTGCTTCAGGCGTTTTTTGATCAGGTCGTGATAATCGCGATTTCTGGCATAGACCGAAATCATCGCCCGGTCGGGATGATCCAGAAGCGTAAGCGGATTTTCCGCCGGTCCGTAATTCGATCCCAGAACAATCACCGATTTCACATCCGGCCACAGCATTTTCGGGTCACGGCGGCGCGGCAAGCGCTCCGGATCATTCATCCAGTCCATGGTGCCATATTCGGCAGCCGCGACAAATTCATCGAGCCGCGCCTGATTGCGTTCGTCAATCTGCGGGCGCGCCACGCCACAGACATCAAAGCCGATTTCACGGGCTTTGGCCTGCAGGCTTTCAAGGGTGATGGCAACGGCAACCGTCATGGCAAAACATCTGGGTCGTTTTCTCTCTCTGCTGCCTTATATAGGTTTGTCACCGAAACGCAAAAGGCCGCAGCACATGGCTGCGGCCTTTAAAATGAAATGAACGACTTCTAGAAGCGATAGCGCAGTGTCGCCAGAATTGTGCGTTCCTCACCATAGTAGCAGTTATCCGACCACTGCGTGATCAAGCAGGACGCGACATATTCCTCGTCCATCAGGTTGTTCACATTCAGCCGGAAATCGGCATTGTTCATGCCGACCTGTGCCAGATCATAGTTCAGCACGACATCAACCAGCGTGTAGTCCGGAACCATAAGGGTATTGGCCTCGTTGGCGGCTGTTTCACCGACATAGCGGATACCTGCCCCAATGCCGAGCCCGTCAAGCGATCCCTGATCAAAGCGGTAATGCCCCCAAAGCGACACCATATGTTCGGGCACCTGCTGCGGGCGGTTGCCATCCTTGACCGACCCCGGCGCATCAAAGGACGCGTCGGTATGAGTGTAACCGGCCAGCATACTAAGATTGTCGGTCAGTTCGGTACGTGCCTCAAGCTCGATCCCCTGTGATTCAATCGTTCCGGACGGTTCCCATGTAAGATTTGTATTATTATAAACGGCAGTGTTTTCCTGTTCGATATGGAATGCCGCCGCACTCAGCATCGTTCTGCTGCCTTCGGGCTGGAACTTTACACCCACTTCATATTGCGTGCCTTCGGCCGGTTCCAGCGGCCTGCCCGAGCCGTCAACCTGCAGATTGGGATTGAAGGATTCCGAGTAATTGAAATAGGGCGCGATGCCGTTATCAAACAGATAAAGAACCCCGGCACGTTTGGTCAGCTTGCTGCGATCTTCACCCTGTTCAACATTGGTCAAACGGTTCAGGTTGCTGGTTTCCAGCCAATCCTGCCGAAGACCCAGCGAGAAACGCCAGTTTTCATATGCCAGCTGATCCTCAGCATACAGTCCCGCCTGTTCAAGGGACCGGCTGTTGCTATTGGTGATTGTTCCCAAAGCAACCCCGGGGCTACCATAGACCGGATTGAATGCATCGATGTTCGATGCCCCGGTAAACAGCCATTCGTTTTCGCTTTTGCGGTCCTGATAATCAAAGCCCATCAAAACCGTGTGGTCGATATCGCCCGTGGCAAAATTGGCTTCGGCCTGGTTATCCACCGTAAAGGCGCGAAGGCTTTCATCCCCACCGCCATAGGTACGGGTCAGTTCGTTGGACGTGCCGCTCCAGCCCGTCTGGTAAATCTGGTCAAGATGCACATCGGCATCAAGGAAGCGGAAGTTCTGGCGCACCGTCCAGGTATCGTCGAAATCGTGCTCAAACTCGTAACCAACCATATTCTGGGTACGTTCAAAACTTTCCAATGCCGGATCACCGTCAAAGAAAGTGTCCGAGATATACTGCCCGTTACGCGGGAAAAGCGTGCCTTCGGACGGAAGACCATTATGGGTGCCGCCTTCCGGGTCTTTCTGGAAATAACCCGACAGGGTCAGGCGCGTATCATCGCTGATATTGGCCGTCAGTGACGGGGCGATGGCATAGCGCTCTTCTTCGGTGCCTTCGAACTGGGTGTCGGATGCATCTGCCTTGCCGACAACGCGATAGGCAAGCTTGCCCGCCTCGTCCAGCGGACCGGTAAAATCAAAACCGACCCCGCGCTGATTGCGGCTGCCATAGGAAAGTTCGACCTCGCCCTGCTGTTCGAATTGCGGTTTCTTGCTTGATAATGCGACAAGACCACCGGGCGAACTGCGGCCATAAAGCACCGATGCCGGTCCTTTGACCACATCAGCACGTTCGACAAAATAGGGATCGATCTGCATCGAGCTATAGGTCGAATCATCGCTCATGGTTTTCAGACCATCGAGATAGATATTATCAATGCTGCGATCCACCAGACCGCGCAGGATAATGTAATCGTACCGGTTTGATGCACCGACCTGTCCGGTAAAGGCACCGGGGGTATAGCGCATCGCCTGCATCACCGTCTGCGATCCCTGATCTTCCATCTGCTCCTTGGTCACCACGCTAATACTTTGCGGTGTTTCAAGGATCGGTGTGCCGGTTTTGGTTGCCGCACGCGACTGGGTCGCGACATAGCCGTCCACCGGGCCATCGGCGGTTTCGGTGATCGCATTGGCTTCGACCCGCACCGGATCAAGCACCGTTTCACCATTGGCGGCAATCTGTTCTATCGTGACGGTGTTATCCTCGGTAAAGCGCCAGGTGTAGCCCGTCCCGCTCAGAAGCTGCCCCAGTGCCTGATCAACCGTCATTTCCCCCTGAATGGCGGATGCCTGAACCCCGGAAATCCCGCCGGACGGGAAAAACAGCCGCAGGCCAGCCTGATCGGCAAGGCTGGTCAGGGCCCGGTCAAGGTCCTGTGCCGGGATGTTGAAATCAATCACGCTCGCCTGTGCGATTTCGGCATTGTTCCGCGATGGCGCAATATCGGCGGCCATCGCATGAAACGGTGCGATGGCAACAAAACCCGAAATCACCGTGGTTACCGCAAGACGACGTTTCCAGCCGACCGCTGCCTTTTGCCGAACCACACAAACGTTTGTATTCATTCCATAAGCCTTTTCGTCAAAAAATCCCCGTTGCGAATGAAATTAAGAACCGAAATCATTCGCTGTTATTTCTGAGACGAAACCGCATGACGTGATTTGCAGTAAAAAATTCAAAAAATTTTCAGATCGGGAAAAAAGCGCAAGAAACCGCGCCTTTCGGGTAAAGGTCAATAGATGACCGTCAGCAACGGCAAACGGGTAATGCGTGCAGATGTCGTTTGCGCGATAGAGGCGAAAACCGCATCAAGATCGGCGGTTTCAAACACCCCCGTAACCGTAAGCCCGCGCAACGCATCCCGCGCCACAATGATCCTGCCGGGCTGATAGCGTTCCAGTTCCGCCATCACATCCGAAAGGTGCCGCTGATTGAAAATCAGTTTGCCGCGCTGCCAACTGCCATAGGCCGCAAGATCGGCATCCGTGATCTTTCTCAATCCACCATCGGTGTCATAATGCGCCTGCTGCCCGACGGTGATCCGTACCGGTTCACTGTCACCATTGGTAACCTCGACAATGCCTTCGCGCACGGTGACATTCGCCCCCTCACCCTCAAGCCGAACCCCATAAACCGTGCCAACCGCGCGCGCCGCCCCGCCATTGGCGAAAACGACAAACGGATGATCGGCATCCTTTGCCACGTCAAAAATCACTTCGCCCGCTTCAAGGCGGATTTCACGGCGCGGACCGGAAAAATCAACGGAAAAGGCCGATGCGGTATTCATATGCGCGACCGATCCATCGGCAAGCGTCACCGCCCGCTGCTGCCCGATGGCCGTACTGTAATCCGATGTCCAGCGTGCGATGGGGCCGGTTGCTTCCAACCCGCCAAACACCGCCAGCATCAAGGCGCAGACCATTGCCCCCGCGATGGCAAGGCGTCCGGGCCGGGCCCCAAATACCCTGCGTTGTGCCGGTTGTAGCGTAGGTTGCCTGCGGGTCGGGGCTCCCCTCGGCGCGGGTGACTGGAAACTGCCGGTCTCGTTCCGGATGTCGGGATTTTCCTGCCATTGCTGCGCGGCTTCGGTTTGACCGATGGCGGCAAAAAGGCTTCTGGCCTCGGCCGCGGCACGGGCATGATCCGGGCTTTGCGCGCACCAGTCGGCAAAGGCCGCATGATCGCGCGCACCGGCATCGCCCGATTGCAACATCACAAGCCATTCAATCGCCTGATCGCCAAGATCAGTCGCCACCGGCGTGCCTGTTGACTGCGGATCCGAATGCCCGGTCTTCAAAACCCGATACCCCGAAAATGATTCTGTCCGGCTCCGGTTGTGGGGCCGTTATTGTTAAGACGTTTGGGCATGGGCAAATCCACAATGATTTTCGTCATTATTTTTTGCCCTCGCGCAAAAGCTCGTCACGGCAATGCTGCAGGGCGCGCACGATATATTTCGCGACCATGCTGTTTGATACGCCAAGACGCTTGGCAATTTCACTGTGTGACAACCCATCGACCCGAAACATCAGCAACGCCATGCGCGGCTTTTCTGGCAGTTTTTCCAATGCTTTATCAAGCAGTAAAATCTGTTCGCGATCCAGCATGATATTTTCGGGACCGGGTTTGGGATCGTGGATCGTATCGGTATCCTCGTCCATGTCGTGATGGACGGTGATGCGTTTTTCACGCCTGATCCCGTCAATCGCAAGGTTCCCGGCCACCCGATAGATATAGGCACGCGGATTGTCGATCACCTCACCCTGATCGGGTGTATCGGCAAGCCGCACATAGGTATCCTGCACCACATCGGCTGCGCGTTCATGGTCCCCGCCCAGCTTTCGGGTCAGAAACCGGAAAAGCTGTTCGTAATTTTCCTGAAAGCTTGCGATCAGAACCGATGCGCTGTTGCGCGCCATGGTCTTGCCCAAACACACCGTTGCCAAATGATACAGGTTCCCCTGCCCCGCCCGTGTATTAGCAAGAACCATAACACAAAACAATGAGAATAATTCGCATTGTTAATAACTATACATACCGGTAATGCCCGAAAACAAAAAGGCTGCCACCGGTTTCCCGACAGCAGCCTTTGATTTTGCATCAATTCCGGCAGGCCTAGCCCCGACCGCGATAAGGGGCAACGCCCTGATCGGGGATCCACACCCCTTCGGGGGCCGGGCCGGTCTGATAAAACACGTCAATCGGAATGCCGCCGCGCGGATACCAGTATCCGCCAATGCGCAGCCATTTCGGATCAAGCGTCTCGACGATGCGTTTGCCGACTTTGACCGTGCAATCCTCGTGGAACGAGCCATGATTGCGAAACGACGTCAGAAACAGCTTCAGCGACTTGCTTTCGACAAGCCAGTCACCGGGCACATAATCAATCACCAGATGGGCAAAATCCGGCTGACCCGTGATCGGGCAAAGCGATGTGAATTCCGGTGCGACAAACCGCACGCAATAATCGGTTCCCGCCTGCGGGTTCGAAACGCGCTCAAGAACCGCTTCATCCGGGCTTGCGGGCTGTTCAGTGGTGCCGCCCAGCATGGTCAAATTGTCGTAGATGGTTTGATCGGCCATGTGATTAATCCTCGATGATCGGCACGGGATCAACGTCCCCGCCTTCCTGCCCGGCGTAAAAATCACGGGCGAATTGTTCCATGCGGCCCGCGGCAATGGCGTCGCGCATGCCACGCATCAGATCCTGATAATAGGCAAGGTTATGCCAGGTCAGCAGAACCGCCCCCAAAATCTCGCCCGCCTTGATCAGGTGATGCAGATAGGCGCGCGAATATTTGGTGCAGGCCGGGCAGTTGCACTGATCGTCAAGCGGACGGTCATCATCGCGATGACGCCCGTTCTTAAGGTTCAACGTGCCGCGATGGGTAAAGGCCTGCGCATTGCGGCCCGACCGGGTCGGCAAAACGCAGTCAAACTGGTCAATCCCGCGCATCACCGCACCGACAAGGTCCGATGGCTTGCCAACCCCCATCAGGTAACGGGGCTTGTTGGCCGGTAACATATCGACACAGAAATCCAGCGTCTCGAACATGATCTGCTGGCCTTCGCCAACTGCAAGCCCACCGACCGAATGCCCCGGAAGGTCAAGCTCGGCCAGTTTTTCGGAACTTTCGCGCCGCAGATTTTCAAAAACACTGCCCTGCTGAATGCCATAAAGCGCATAGCCTTCACGCTCGACAAACGCATCCCTGGACCGCTTTGCCCAGCGCATAGACATGCGCATGCTTTCTGCGGCCTGCTGTTCGGTCGCCGGGAACGGAGTGCATTCGTCAAACGCCATGGTGATGGTCGATCCCAGCAGATGCTGGATTTCCATCGACCGTTCCGGCGACAGCGCAAATTTGCGCCCGTCGATATGGCTTTTGAACGTCACGCCGTCTTCGGTGATCTTGCGCAGTTTGGAAAGCGACATCACCTGATACCCGCCGCTATCGGTCAGGATCGGCTTGTCCCAATTCATGAATTTGTGCAAACCGCCAAGGCGTGCAATGCGTTCCGCACCGGGGCGCAGCATCAGGTGATATGTATTGCCAAGCAGGATTTGCGCACCCGTATCGGCGACATTTTCCGGCAACATGCCCTTGACCGTGGCGGCCGTGCCGACCGGCATGAAGGCCGGGGTATCGATCACGCCGTGGGCGGTATGAATGCGGCCCAGACGGGCCTTGCCGTCGGTCGCCAGAAGTTCATAACGGAATTCAGTCATCAGCTTTTTCAATCTTGCTGGCGCATTCAAGCAGGCTGCAATCGCCATAGGAATAGAAACGGTATCTGTTTTCAATCGCGTGGTCATAGGCCGCCTTCATGCGCTCAAACCCGGCAAAGGCCGATACCAGCATGAACAGCGTTGATCGCGGCAGATGGAAATTGGTCAGCAGCATGTCCACCGCCCGGAATTTATAGCCCGGCGTGATGAAAATATCGGTTTCGTTCTCGAACGGTTCAACCACCCCGTCTTCGCGTGCCGCACTTTCAAGCAGCCGAAGCGACGTGGTGCCCACCGCAATCACCCGTCCGCCCTTGGCGCGCGTTTCGTTGATCAGGTTGGCGATCTCGGGCGATATGATGCCCCATTCGGCATGCATTTTATGATCGTCGGTATCGTCGACCTTGACCGGCAAAAACGTGCCCGCCCCGACATGAAGCGTGATCGTCCGGCGCTCGATACCGCGTGCATCAATTGCTGCCAGCAGTTCCGGGGTAAAATGCAATCCCGCCGTCGGGGCGGCCACCGCACCGTCATGCCGGGCGAAAATCGTCTGATAATCCGATCTGTCCTGATCATCCCCGCCCTTGTCACGCCGGATATAGGGCGGCAACGGCATCACGCCATATTTTTCAAGGGCGGCAATCAGATCAGCCCCGGCAACGTTAAACCGCAGCAACACCTCGCCGCCGTCTTTCTTTTCCATGACCTCGGCTTCGAAATCATCGGCAACCCTGAACGTTTCGCCAACGCGCAGCTTCTTGGCCGGTTTGGCAAAGGCGCGCCATTGTGCAAGACCTTCCTGCTTGTGCAGGGTCACTTCAATGCCCGCCTCCCCGCGCTTGCCAAACAGGCGGGCCGGGATCACGCGGGTATCATTGGAAATCAGAAGATCACCGGGTCGCAGGATTTCGGGCAATTCACGAACGATGCGGTCATGCGTTTCCCCGCCGGTCAGGTCGAGCATACGGGCACTGTCACGCGGATTGGCCGGATGTTCGGCAATGCACTCACGCGGCAGATCGAAATCGAACAGATCGACTTTCATCGGAAAAACAAAACCTGCAATTATCAGAAAAAATCAGAGGGGCGCTTTATACCGCCCCTCTTTGCAAAACCTCAAGGCATCGCGTTGGAATATCAGCCCTGCATCACCCCGGCATCAGTTCTGGGCCGGGACCGCTTTCAAACGCGGGGCCACCACCGTCATCATCAACCGGAACGGCGCCAGACAGGTCAGCGCCATGATGATCTTGGCGCTAAAATCGCCCATCGCCCATGTGTGCCACGGAAGCCCGGTACCCACAAAGGCAATCGAAAAGAACAAAGCCGTATCCACCGCCGACCCGATCCCCGACGATATCAGCGGCGCCTTCCACCAGGTCGCCTGACGCAGCTTGTCAAACACCGTCACGTCAAGCATCTGCGCAATCAGAAACGCCGTGCCCGACGCAATCGCAATGCGCGTATCGGCAACGATCAAGGACAAAACAACCGCAATCGCAAACCCGGCCAGAACGACCACGCGGGCTGCCTTGGCACCGCGTGCGCGGTTGGTGAGGTCCGTGACCAGAAACGCCACCGGATAGGTAAACGCGCCATAAGTCAGCCAGTCGGCCAAAACGCCCGGCAGCGGATATTCAACCAGAATGTTCGATGCAACAACCGTCACAGCCATTGCCAGAACGCCAACAATGATGGCTTTCATCGTTTTTCCTTAACCAAAATCCTGACCAAAAGCAGAACGCACGCATAATAAATCTCGCGGCCCACTTTGATTGGGCGGCGATTCGGCACGGGTTTGATTCAAATTATGTTTTCGGTAATTACGCGCAAGAGCCCTCAAGCGTCAAGGAAAAACGGCGGCCAGACGAAAGCCCGGCCGCCGCTGCAGATCGCCGCAAGTTGCTCCGGGGAAAAGGAGGAGCACCGTGCCACGAAACCTCAATTCTGCGCTTAATTCCGGCGGAATTAAAGCATGATCCCGCGAATGGTGAAAAACAGCAACGCGCCAAGAAACGCCCCGGCCGGAACCGTGATCACCCAGGCGGTCGCAATCGTCACCGCATAACGCCGCCGCACCAGCAACCGTTTGCGCAGCTTCTTCTCGGCCTTTGCGGCCTGTGCCGGGTCCAACTGACGCAGGGCCTCGATATGCTGTTTCTGTTCGTCGGTTTCGGCATCTTCGCCAACCAGCATCGGCGCATTGTCAACCCGGCGACGATGGCTCAGCGTTTCACGAAGGAAACCGACCCCAAACACCGCACCGACCGCGATATGGGTCGAACTGACAGGAAGACCAAGGGCGGATGCCACAATCACCGTCAATGCCGCCGAAAGCGCCACGGTATAGGCCCGGATCGGATCAAGCTTGGTGATTTTCGATCCAACCGTCTTGATCAGTTTCGGCCCGAACAGGATCAGCCCCGCCGAAATACCAATCGCACCAATCACCATCACCCAGATCGGGATCGGGGCCGATGCCACGATCTGCCCGCTATCCACACCTGAAACAATCGCCGCCAGCGGGCCGATGGCATTCGCCACATCGTTTGACCCATGCGCGAATGACAGAAGGGCAGCCGACACAATCAGCGGAATACGAAACAGCGATGCGATTTCCTTGCGCCGCCCGGTCATGTTGCGCGACGCATGCAGGACCGCCTTGCGCACCGGCAACAACGTCACGAAAAACGCACCGATGCCGATCAGAACAACCTGCCAGGTCTCGGTTTTCCAGACCTTCGATATCCCCTTCATCATCAGATACATGGTAAAGGCCGATACCATCACACCGACCAGGATCGGCACCCATTTGCGGGCCGCCTCGACACGGTTGTCGGTATAAAGAATTCTGAACTTGATAAAGGCAAGGAACCCGGCGGCAATCACCCCGCCCAGAACCGGCGAAATGACCCAGCTTGCGGCAATCGTGCCCATGGTCGGCCAATTGACTGCATCAATGCCGACGGCTGCCATACCGGCCCCCATCACCCCGCCGACGATGGAATGGGTGGTCGAAACCGGCGCGCCAAGCCACGTGGCAAGGTTAAGCCAAAGGGCGGCCGCCAGAAGGGCCGCCATCATCGCCCAGACAAAGGTCTGCGCATCGGGCATCTGCGTCGGGTCGATGATACCGTTCTTGATCGTGCCGACAACGTCGCCACCGGCGATAATCGCGCCCGCTGCCTCGAAAATCGCGGCAATCAAAAGGGCGCCAACCATGGTCAGCGCCTTTGAACCAACTGCCGGCCCCACATTGTTCGCCACGTCATTGGCGCCGATATTCAGCGCCATATAACCGCCAATCACCGCAGCCGCGATCAGGAATCCGCTTTGCGGCAGGCCCCCCATGTGAAAGGCGACAAACGCGCTGCACGCCAAAAGAAAGACAAGCGCAAGTCCGAGCTTCGCACTCAGGGACGCGGTCTCTCCGGCACCCGCATCCATGCGGCGTTGCCATTTGAGATCCTTATCCAGAGCGGTTTTCTTTGCGACCATGATCAACCGTTACTAAAAAGGGAATCGACGCGCGGATCATGTCGAAGCAAACCCGGTTTGTTAAGGTTTTTTTGCTTTTTCATGACAGTCATGTTTTGGCTGCACCCCGCCAACAGCAAAACGGCCCCGCATTGCGGGGCCGTTTCGTCATTTGGAATAGTACCGGAAACCTATCGACCGAACTGGTTCAGAAGCCCTTTCAGGACATCCTTGGCCGCATCCTTGCCAGAACTTCCTGACCCTGACGACCCGCTATCGGATGAACCACTCCCGCCCAGTGCCTTATCAAGGATATTATCCAGAACCCTGATCGCGACCTTGTCCATGCGCCCGGTAATGGCGGGGTTGCTGATATTGCCCTTGGCGTAAACGCTAAACGGCGGCAATTCTTCGATTTTCTCGGAAAAATCGAAATCGGCCTGCGTATCCATCTGCCATTTCGGCAGATCAAGGGTCGCATCGGCGTCCGCCGTTCCCACACGCGATGTCGCTTCGACGCGGGTGGTTTTGGCAATGCCGTTGGTGATCGCGATATCGGCCTCAAGCGTCTGAACCAGATCGTTGTTGCCAACCCCTTCAACCACCATCGCCTGCGGGCCCTGCTGCAACAATGCCTGGATGTTGAGCTGCGGATCGGCGGACCGTTTATCGGCATTGCTGAACCGGACATTGTTCAGAACAAGGTTCGCCGTGCCGTTCAAGGCACTGACCAGCTTGCGCGACGTATTGCCCGATGCACTCACATCAAACCGGGTCGCCGCCCCGCCAATCACCGTGTCATTGGCAACCCGGATCGGGGCCAGTTTGGCGATATCGGCACCATCAAGATTGCCTTTAAGGGCCAGTTTCGGCGTATCGGAATTGCGCGCATCAAACGTCCCGTCAATCGACAGATCCCCATCGCCCAGAAGGCCGGTGAAATTCTGAATGGTCAGAAGCCCGGTCACAAGTGTCGCCTTAAGGTCGGGCTTCACAAGGCTGTAGCTATCGAAATCAAGCTGATCGAGCGCCAGCGAAATATCGGCATCAATCGATCGTAATGCCGACACATCAATCACCGTGTCATCCCACGGTGTCCCGTCGCGGGCATCGACCGTTGTGACTTTCATGCTGGTCGGCATATTGAACGCCGCCCGGCGCGGACCACTGCCACCTTCAGGCATCAGTCCGGCCCGTTTTGCCGCTGGCATGAACGGATCGACATTCAATGTCCCGCCCGAAAGGGCAACAGAAAGTTTCGGTTGCTCACCGCTGGCGTCGAAATCAACGTCACCGCTGGTTTCAAACGGACCGACACCGAACTTCGCAATATCAAGCGCGATGTTTTTGGCATTGCCCCTGACCGTACTGTCCAGAACCAGACGCCCCAGATTACCCGACGGCTCATAGGTCGGTGCCACCAGCGGCAAAACCCGGTTCAGGCTTGATGCCTGCATCGCAAGTTTGCCGTCAATGCCGGGCGTTGCACCAAACAGGTTCTGCAACACCCCGTTCAACGCCACCTGCATCAACGGATTGGACACATCAAGCGCAAGCTCCGGCCCGGTTACCGGACCATTCAGCCCGACATTGGCCTGGATGCTTTTATATTCGCTTGCCGGTGCCGGAAGCGTCATCCCGGTCAGCTTCGCCAACGGTTCCAGCGTTTTGGCCGTGACCTTAAGCTTGATCCCTTCAAACGCCGGAACGGCAATATCGCCACGGAACACACCGCTGGCACTGGCCGAAAGACCCGCGGCATCCGCCACCGCGAAATTGTTCAGCCGGATTTGCGAACCGGTCAGGCTGCCATCAATCGAAATGCCCTTGATCGACACGCCCGACGAAATGATTTCATCTGCCGCCAGTCGATAATTGGCCGCCATCCCGTCAAGTGGTGCCAAGGCATCCTTGATGGTTTTGACCATGGCATCACTGCCCGCCGCCGGGCCTGAAGACGGGGCGGCATCCGAACCGCCCGATGCCGTGCCGGAATCCGGCGTTGCGGCATCATTGCCCGATGGGCTTGACCCATCGCCATTTCCACCTGCCGGGGCCGCCGCGATATATTGATCCAGATTGATCCGATCCAGTTTCAGACCGATGCCAAGGGCCGGCAATCCCTCGCCGCTCAGATTGGCGACGATGGCACCGCGAATGGCCGTATCGTCAATCCGCATATCCAGATCGGAAATATCCAGCTTGTCGGGTGTCCCCGTGATCCCGCCGGTCAGCGAGAAACGCCGCAACCGGTCGGCACGGATACCTTCAACATCCGCCCCAAGCCAACGCGCCACCGCCCGAATATTTTCCGATGCCACCTCATAGGAAAGGGCGGCACTGGGTTGCGGACCTTCGCCCGAAATGCTGCCAAACACCGAGAAATCCGTGCCCCCCGGCAAACCAGCCGATACTTCGTTCAGGGTAATCTTGCTGTTGGCAATCGCGGCATTGATCCGCGCATTATGCACCGGCGTCTGGTTATAGATCAGGGTTTCGACTTCGAAATCAATCGATGCCGTCAGGTCAGCCGGGATCATCGGGCCATTGGCCGCCCCCGATGTTCTGCCGCCTTGCGACGGGATCGACTGGCCGCCTGTGTCATTCGCACCATTTGCGGGTGCTGCGTCAACATTGCCCTCGGTGGCACCATCCGTACCGCCCGCCGGGCTGGCACCCTCGCCCATATGGGTCAGGACAAGGATTGAATCGAGATCAAGCTGATTGAAACGAAGCGCCACATCGGCCTTCATTTTCGGGTCCTGATCAATGGCAATCGCACCCGATCCACGGGTTTCGCCAAACCGGATCGACAGGTCATTGACCGTAACCGACTTGGCATTGGCGGCAATCTGCCCGCCCAGATTGAACGGTTTCGCCGCGATATCGGGGATATCGGCACCGTCACCGGCAATCCGAAGGGCCGCTTCGCGCAGATCATCGAAATTGCCGTCAATCTGGCCGTTAAAGCCCGGATTGTCGCCCGAAATATCCACCTGCCCGCTTAAATTGATGCCGCCATCGACCTTGTCGATCCCGATCTGCATGCCAATCGGGAACGGGCCGGTCTGGCTGACCTGACCGACATTGAAATTAAACCTCAGCGGAATCCCGCGATAGAAAACATATCCCTCGCCCTCGGCCGGGCCATTCAGGCTATCGGCCGACACGCCAAGGGTCAGCCCTTCGATCCGCTCCGTACTGCCCGGTGCGTGATACAGGATCGTGGCATTTTCGATTTCCAGACGGTCAACCCGGATCGTGCTGGCAAAATCCGACGAACCGGCGTCACTGCCACCCGGCTGCGCTTCGGGTGTTGTCGCATCGCCTTCCGGTGCCGGGGTTGCGGATGGCGGTGTCGTGATCGTGCCTGCATCCGGGCCGCTTGGGACGGCCTGTGCCGGGTCAAAGACCAGATTGTTGCTGCCATCCTCGAACGTCTCGATGGAAATCACCGGATCGATCAGGCTGATCTCGGTGACCTGCACATTGCCGGTCAGAAGCGGCATCAGGGCCACCGAAACGCGGACTTCCTCGACCGATACCATGTCGGGGTCCTGCGCGCCGGGCAGATTGCCAAGTGTCACCTCCTTGACCGACAGGGCCGGGAACGGCAGGACGGACATCGAAAGATCGCCGCGAATATCAAGATTGCGACCGGTTGCGTCCCGCACCGCCTGGGTGATTTGTGGCTTGTACCCGTTCCAGTCAATCAGGGATGGGATCACCAACAGGGCGGCGATGATCACAACCAGAATGGCGCCAATCACGGCAAGGATCTTTTTCAACAGTCCGGCTCCGCTTTTTGCTCGGCACCGCGTCAATGAATGTCTTTGCGCGGTGCAATGTTATATGTAATTCCAGCAGCATATGGCTCATACCGCTCGTCGCAACAGAAAATGGCAACAAGTTGGTTGATGATACCATTTACGTGTTTATCGGGTACGGACTTTTCCCTTCTGCCGGTTCACCTGTGTATTTGTGACCCGAATGTCCTGCAATCAAGTTTCCGCCAATAGAAAACGTCCGGCCAAAATCCACACAGCCAGCACTGGCAATTGTTTTGCGAAGTGATATTATAAATAAAAAGAACACTCCGTCAGGACTTTCCGGCTGTGTATCGGCCACCTTTGTCAATAAGGTGCAGGGAGGATGCAGATGTCCGAAACGACAATCGAACAAACAACAGGTTCCATCGGCGGACTTCCGCAGGGCATTACAATCCGCGATGTCACCAGCGACCAGTCGGGCAAATGGCTCGAAGCAGGCTGGCGCGATTTCAAACGTACCCCGGCCATCGGCCTTGCCTATGGCGGGCTTTGCGTTATCGCCGGTTATCTGATTTTACTCAGCCTGTTTCAAACCGGGCAGCCCTATCTGACCCTGCCGCTCGGTGCCGGTTTCATGCTGCTGGCCCCGGTCATTGCGGTTGGCCTTTATGAAACCAGCCGCCGCCTTGAAATGGGTGAAAATGTCACCCTGTGGCACAGCCTGAACGGCTTCCGGCGCAATCCCGGGCAGCTTGGCGCGATTGGCGTGATCCTTATGCTGTTCTTTCTGGCCTGGACACGCATTGCGATGCTGTTATTCGCGCTGTTTTACAACGGATCGGTGCCATCACTTGATGTCTTGATCTGGGAAACCTTCTTTTCGCGCGATGCCATCACGTTTCTGATCACCGGCACCCTCCTTGGCGGTGCCTTGGCGATGATGGTGTTTGCCATCACGGTCGTCTCGATCCCGCTTCTGGTGGATCGCGATGTTGATGTGATTACCGCATTGATCACAAGCGTTGCGGCATTCCGCAAAAACTGGCGGGTTCTGACCGGCTGGGCTGCGATGATTGCCGTCATGGCAGCGTGTGGCATGGTGGTCTTCCTGCTGGGCCTTGCGGTCATGATGCCGCTTCTGGGTTATTCAAGCTGGCATGCCTATCGCGGCCTGATCGACACCGAAAAGGCCGAAGCCCGCCGCCTGCGCCGCGTGGTGCCGTAACAGCCTCGCCCGGACATGTTTTCATTGGCCCCGGATCGCATCAAAGCCGTCCGGGGCCTTTGTTTTGGCCAATTCACCCCGAAAACTAACCGGGGTTAGTGAGCTATACGTCCGCATATGATACTCCCTTGGGTTGCTTACCGGCAGTTCCGATATGCATTACCAAAGGCATCCGAACATGACCCAGAAAACGACCGAAGCCGCCAAAACGACCACCGCAATCCCGGAGCCCATTCTGGAGGTATTTAACGGACCGATTGCATCGGCCGTCTCCAAGAATTCCGAGGCTCTCGCCACAGGAATGCAAGTCGTGCCCGCAAAATTCGGGGAATTTGTCGCCAACCGGATCAAGGCCAACGTTCAGCTTTACAATGAATGCAGCGAATGCACCGACTGGTCCGATCTGAGGAACGCTCAGCAGAAATGGCTGAAAGACACAAACGACGCCTATGCCGATCAGGCCAACACCATCATTTCGATGACCCAATCCCTTTTTGGCCAGATTGAAGTTCCGAAAAACACTGTCGAAAACAAAGCGTCAGAAAAACCCAACAAATAAAACCGCCTGAACACGACACGGCAAACCCTCGGAAGACCTGCATAACGGGCACGGGACACGTAAAAAAGGGCGGAGTCTTGCTTCTGCAAGATCTCCGCCCATCAATGTCCAGTTATCAAATAATACACTTTCAGAAATCACTCAATATTCTGAATTCAGAATATCTTACTTTGGATGTCGTACGGAATTTCCACCCTTGATGATCGCCTGAATGAGATCATGAACAGCCCGATGATGTTCATACATTTCGGCTGCAACACCATCACCATTATGAGCATTTGCTGCATCTTCAAGAATACCAATAATATCTTTGTCCGACATCACACCCAAATCTCCGAGGCAAAGAAGTATGGACTCGCAAATTGATAGGGCAGCAGCACCTTGAATATCCGAATTTTCAATCATGGAAGTAATCCTTTTGAATATCACTCATCATATATTACATATATTGCAATATACAACCTTAGGAAGTATCATATATTATAGGAATCATTCCAAACACAGATCAGGATTTCAAAAATATTGACTTTTGAAAATTCCTTATTTGGTCAGGAAAGCGAAAATTATGATTTCCTCTACCGAAGTCGTCGTCAAAAAGCTTAAATGTTATATCGATCTAACAAATAAAGAACTCGATACATTTGTCTCGCTGCCAAGCCGACTGGTCACATTTGAGGCCGGACGTGAAATCGTCCACGAGGGGCAACAGGCACATAAGGCATTCATCCTGCTCGACGGCTGGGTATCGTCTTACAAACTGCTTCCTGATGGCACCCGCCAGATCATCGATTTCCAGATTCCGGGGGATTTCCTTGGCTTGCGCAGCCTGTTATTGCGCACATCGGATCATAGCTTCGAGGCCGTTACCGATGTTTCAATCGCCGAAGTATCGGCGCAAAACATGTTCTCGGTCTTTGCAGAATCCCCCCGACTGGCAAGTGCGGTATTGTGGGCAGCATCGCGGGACGAGGCAATGGTGGTCGAACATCTGGTCAGCATTGGCCGCCGGTCGGCTATTGTGCGCACGGCCCATTTCCTTTTGGAACTGGGCGCCAGACTGAACCTGATCGGGGTCGGCACCAAAGACGGCTATCCCTGCCCGCTATCCCAATATCTGCTTGCCGACGCGCTCGGCCTGAGTGCGATACATATCAACCGTGTTTTGCGCCAGTTGCGCGAACAGAAATTATTGACATTCCAAAAGGGGATTGTGCGGTTCGACAATTTTGAAAAACTGATCGAACTGACCGATTTTCACGTTGGCTATCTTGATCAGGACGGGCCCATCATCAAAAATTAATGCAAAAAGCCGGGCCATTAACCCGGCCCCTTCAAATCAGAAATTCTTGCCCCGCATCCAGGCATCGACATCCTTTAACGCCTGATCGTCCGAAAGACCGGCACGGACTTTGATCATATTGCAAAGCTGTCCTTTGGTCTTGATCGTTGAAAGATCGTAATGCGTCAGAAATTTCCAATGGGCCTGCGCATCCTTGAGGTAACCTTTCTTGCGTGTGACAGTTTCAGCCGTTTCGCCACCTTCAAAGCCGAACATTTCGGTTCTCCTGCTTTATGTATGAATTTCAAAATGAAACAAAATGCATGGCATTGCCGGTCCCGAACCAGGAACGGAACAATCAAATGGCAGACGAAACTGGCAACCGTGAAATCAGCGAATGACCGACGAAAATGGGGACCTGGCCGTTCCAAACCGGCTCACACGTCGCAATTCTCCCAGCAGATGCTGCTCCTGCTCGGAAATGTTACCATTCAGAAGGGCAATCTCTTCTGTGGCAAGTTCGTCCATCATGATGGCAAGGTCGAGCTCTTCGAGACTGACCTGAATTGAGACCCTTGCATTACTGGACACTGACGTCCCGTTGATATGCAGAAGTGACAAAACCGGCTGATAGGTTACAAAACTATCGCCTTTTTCAAGCTCCTCATACGTTTCCACACAATATGTGCCGGCGGGCAAACTTTGCGCACGCCCCAACAAATGAAACGGATGTTTGAAACTGTAAACCCGGTTAATCGTGCGAACACTCATGGAACTCTCCTGCCAATCAGGTCCAGCCCTGCAACCCCGTCATCGCCTCTCTGAAAAACCATCCCGGCATGACGCCGGGATGGTTGATGTCAATCATGGGGGAGAGAGGACATCAAAGTTCAATTCAAAGCTTTGGTCGCTGCGTCGAGCGATTTGATACATTCAGGATCATTCTTGGCCTTTTGGGCCGTTTCGGCTGCCTGATAATGCTTCAATGCCGCATCTTTTTTCGGACCGGAAGGTGCCTTGTCCCAGGCAGCCTTGACAGTCTTCATTTTCTCGGCAGCGGACTGCCCTGAACTCTGTTGTTCTTTCATAACCATTGACCTTAAGTCATGATTCCGCCGGGGCAACATAGAGGAACTTGTCTATAGGATCGGGGGTCCGATTTGCGGGCGACAAGAATTGCCCCGGTCAAAACCATATTTGAATAACTGAACATTCAGTATTCATGGTTACTTTTAGTCGAAAAAGCAGATCGTCAAATTAACCTGCGTTTGTTTTTCTCGGATTTTTTAAAGCACCGATTTCTAGAAAAACAGATTAACATCGTTCGTGAACGATATCCCTGCAATCACAACAATCATCACAAGCATGATTGAACAGGGATAATATCCCCACCTTCGGCTAAACGACCAGATCGGCATGGTCACGACGAATATTGAACCCAGTACAAGCAGCATCAGGAATGTAAGTGACATGGTATCCTCTCTGTCTTGGGTTGACCGGAAGATAACTTGACGGGCGGGTATTTCCTGCAACCGCATTCCTGACATTATTGAAATCACCACAGGAACAAGCAGATCGCCGAAATTTTTCAAATGATCGCCCGGCAAAACGGAAAAATCATCCTGATATGATTTCCCTAAAAATAAAAAAGCGCACTAACTTGCGTTTACCAATCAAATAAAAATATTAATTCCAATAAATATTACAAAAATCATTTAATATAGAAGATAAATATCAATATAAAATCAGAAAAAAGACCAAAACCTCAAATAAAAACAACGAATTGATAAAATATAAGTCAAAACGACATCTTTAAGGATGCCCGTTCAGCATACCGTTCCTTTTTCCTACAGGGAACCGGATGAAGGTCACCCCGCGCGGTCATGAAATGATTTTCGCCTGACCTCGCACAGGCACCCGGCATATCGCCGGATAAAACCGTGCCGTGGCCTTCGCACATGGAGTCTCCCGATATGACCACGACCAGAATCACACAGAAAACCTATGAATTTCTCCATCCTTTCAATCTCGCGGGTTTCGAGCCGAGCTTTCCACCGGGCCATTACAACGTTGAAACAGAAGAAGAAATTCTCGAAGGACTGTCTTTTGTCGGCTTCAAATGCATTTCAACCACGATGTATATGATCCGCAAACCCGGCACCGTTATCGAACCAAAAACCTTCAACATTGATCCACGCGATTTCAATATCGCGCTCCTTCGTGATCGCCACCAATGCAGTGAACATCACGACACCCGATCAGGGAAAACAGCGATGTCCAAACTGGATCGGCAGGCCATCGAAAGAAGCGAGAACGAAGGCATGTCCGTACCTCCCCAGGCACCGGTTTGAAATTCGATTTCAGGCCCCCGACATTTGCAGCAAAACACCGCCCGATGGACCGGGCGGTGTTTTACGTCGCGTGGGGCAAGTTTTTTATTGTAGTGCGTTGATAATCAACTCGTGGCGGACGCCCGGCCACCCGATGTACGCGCAGGCCGCACAAGAAACGTCCCCGCCACCACACAAGCCAGCGTCACGATCAGTTCCGGGCGCAGCGTCTCGCCCAGCAAAAGCGTCCCTCCGGCAAGGCTGGTCAGCGCCATGACATAGCCGATCTGGCTGAGGAAGACCGGGCCTGCCACGCGCTGCAATTCGAAATGGCAGATATACATCAGGCTGGCGACCGCCATCTGCACCCCGATGATCAGCCACGCCATGCCATTCCCGAAATCGGGCACATGCAACTGATCCCGTCCGGTTTCAAACACAAGGCACAGAACCGCACTGGCCAGCATCATCCCCGACGCCAGCGTCAGGGGCGATGCCCCCGCGGGCCATGCCACGGTCCGGTATACATTGCCAACAGCCAGACTGACCGGGATCAGGGCTGCAATCAGCAGGTAAACCAGAAGGGTACTGTCGGGCGCACTGATTTGCGGCACATACAGGACCAATACCCCGCAAAAACCGACCATCAACCCCATCAGGCGTTTGAATTGCGCGGTTTCAATCCCGATCCCCATCGAAATCAGGTATGTCATCAGCGGCGGCAGGGCGGTAAAGACACCCGCCATCGACGCCCCGATATAGGGCACCATGAAATAACCAAGCCCCATCGGGATGGCGAGACTGACCAGACCGGCCAGAAAATAATAGCGAATATATCCGGCCCGCAACGGCGGCAAACCACCCCGCCCGACCGACAGGATCGCCAAAATCAATCCGGCACCAAGGCACTGCCAGAACAGATAGGAAAGGGCGGGAATACCCTCCTGCACACCGACTTTGGCAAGCAGGATCGAACTGCCGCCCATCGTTCCGGAACCGATCAGCAATAAAACAGGTTTGAGCCAGGTGGCGCTCATCATCTTGTTCCTTCCTCCGGCCTGCGCAGATTTGTGGGGCGCGCAGGCAATTTCAATTTTTCTGAAACTAACACATCATTACCAGTCGATCTTGCCGGTATTTGATCGTAGTTTATTTCCAATATGGAAATTATCGGATTATCTCACGGGGATATGAGGGATACGAATGGACCGCCTGCGCGCACTGGAATGTTTTCGCAAAATCGCCGAACGCGGCACATTTGCCGCTGCTGCCCGCGAACTCAATATGACGCCGGGCTCGATGACCAAGCATATCAACGCCCTTGAAGACCAGCTTGGCGTGCAACTGATCGCGCGCACCACGCGCCGCATGAGCCTGACCGAGGCGGGCGAAACCTACCTTGCGCGGATTACCGGTATTCTGGATGACATGACCGATGCCGATGAAACCGTGCGCGATCTCAACGATGGTCCGCGCGGCCGGGTGCGCATTGCCGCACCGATGTCGTTTGGCATCCGGCAACTCTCGCCCATGATCGCGGAAATGATCGACGTCTATCCCGAACTGACCATCGAACTTGAACTCAATGACAAGATGGTCGATCTGATTGACGAAGGCTTTGATATTGCCCTTCGCATCAGTGAATCACTGCCCAATTCAAGCCTTATTGCCCGGCGATTATGCGCCTATTCCAGAGTCTTATGCGCAAGCCCCGCCTATCTTGCCAAATCCGCGCCGCTCGAAAAACCCGAGGATCTGTTGCACCACAACTGCTTTGTCTACACCAATGACAGCCGTCCGGGTTTCTGGACCTTCTCCGATGGTGAACATGAACGCAGCGTTCAGGTCAAAGGCCGCTTTTATGTCAATAGCAGCCTTGCGAAGCGTGACGCCCTGCTGCAAGGTTGCGGGATCACGCTGACACCGCGTCTGGTTGTGGAGGATTTGCTGGCTGATGGTCGCCTTGTCAGCCTGCTGGATGATTTCGCCCCGCGCGAACTGGGACTTTTCGCTTTATGTGCACCGCAACGTCATAAACTGCGTAAGATCAGAACCGTGATTGATTTCATGGCCCGGAAATTACGCGCAAATAGTGATCAGAGCATTCGATGACACCGACCAAATTCATCCCTGCCCGTTTTCTGGCTGCACTACCCGTGCTTGGTGTAATGACCATCGGCAATATCGCACATGCCCAGCAGGACACCGCCAACGGTCCGCAATCAACACGAACTCCCGATGACAAATGGGGTGTCTCGCTGTCGATTGAAAACGATCTGTTCACCAAAAACAATCAGGACCAGCATTACACCAATGGTGTCCGGCTTGCCTTTGTCTCCCCCGAAGACAACGCTCCCGAACCGGTGCTAAGTGCAGCCAAGGCCGTGCCGTTTTTCGCATCGAACGGCCGCATCCGCACCAGCTACGCCGTCGGGCAAAGCATGTTTACGCCAAACGACATCACCATTGCCGAAAACCAGCCCGATGACCGCCCGTGGGCCGGCCTGCTGTATGGCAGTGTCGGGCTTTTGTCCGATACCGGATTGCAGCGCGAAGGCGACAGCAACTATTCGCGGATCGACACCCTTGAACTCACCCTTGGCGTTGTCGGCCCCGCATCCTTTGCCGACAATACCCAGAAAGTCGTTCATGACATGATCGACAGCCCTGATCCCAAAGGCTGGGATAACCAGATCAAGAACGAACCGATCGTCAACCTTGCCTATGAACGAAAATACAGAAGCTGGTTTGAAGGCGACGTTCTGGGCCTTGAATATGACGCCACCCCGCACGCCGGTTTGATGCTGGGCAACGCCTATACCAATGCCGAACTCGGCACCATGTTCCGGCTTGGCTTTGACCTGCCGGCTGATTACGGCCCGCCGCGTATCCGCCCCAGCCTTCCGGGTTCTGATTTCTTCGCCCCTGACACCCGGGGCGTCCCGGTCAGCGGCTATCTGTTTGCCGGGGTTGCCGGGCGTTGGGTACTTCGCGATATCACTCTTGATGGCAATACCTTCAGGGACAGCAATTCCATCGACAAGGAACCGCTGGTCGGCGATCTGCAAATCGGTTTTGCCGTCATCGTCGGACAGGCCCGCTTTACCTACACCCACGTCTATCGTACCGCCGAATTCGAAGGCCAGGACAAAGGCGACCAGTTCGGCTCCCTGTCCGTCTCCTTCCGGTTCTGATCCGATACAATCATAAAAAAAACGGGGCCGCTTTGGCCCCGTTTTGCATTCATCTGACAGGTCAGGCGCTCTTAAAGCCCGGGGATCAGCTTGCCCGGATTCATCAATCCCTTGGGATCAATCGCCGATTTGATCGCGCGCATCAGGGCAATCGTATCGGGGCCATGTTCGGCTTCCATGAAATCAAGCTTGCCATAGCCGATGCCATGTTCCCCGGTACATGTCCCGCCCAGTTTCAACGCACGTTCGACCATACGATCATGCAGGCGTTTGGCTTCGGCCATCTGGCCGGCGTCTTCGGGGTCCAGCAGGATCAGGGTATGGAAATTGCCATCGCCGACATGGCCGACAATCGTGCAGGTCAGCGGGCTGGCATCGCAATCAGCCCGCGTTTCGCGAATTGCCTCGGCCAGTTTTGAAATCGGCACGCAAACGTCCGTCGGCATCCCGGCCTTGCCCGGTTCAAGCTGAAGCGACGCGTAATAGGCCTTGTGGCGTGCGGCCCACAATTTGTTGCGGTCTTCCTGCCGGGTCGCCCACTGGAATTCCTCCGCACCGAATTCCTCGGCCACCGACTGAACAAATTCCGCCTGTTCCTTCACACCCGCTTCGGTGCCGTGGAACTCGAAGAACAGGGTCGGCGCTTCCTTGTGATCGGTCTTGGAATAATTGTTGATCGCCCGGATTTGCATCTCGTCCAGAAACTCGATGCGTGCCACCGGAATTCCCGCCTGAATGGTCAGGATCACGGTATCGACCGCCGCATCAACACTTGGAAATGCGCACACGGCGGCTGACATCGCTTCGGGGATGCCATAAAGCTTCAATGCGATTTCGGTAATCACGCCAAGTGTGCCTTCCGACCCGACAAACAGACGCGTCAGGTCATAACCCGCCGATGATTTGCGTGCCCGGTTGGCGGTCTTGATGATCTTGCCATCCGGTGTAACCACCGTCAGGTTCAGCACATTGTCGCGCATGGTGCCATAACGCACCGCATTGGTGCCCGATGCGCGGGTGGCCGTCATACCACCGATGGAGGCATTCGCCCCCGGATCAATCGGGAAAAACAGACCGGTATCGCGCAGATGATCGTTAAGCTGTTCGCGTGTCACCCCGGCCTGAACCCGGCAATCAAGGTCCTCGTTATTGACCTCAAGGATCGCATCCATCCGCGAAAGGTCGATGCAAATCCCGCCGCGCAACGCCGCCACATGCCCCTCAAGCGACGATCCGGTGCCAAACGGCACGATCGGTACGTTATGTTCCGCGCAAAGTGTCACGACCTTCGCGACTTCCTCGGTCGAGGTCGCAAACACCACCGCATCGGGCGGCGATGCCGCGTGCCAGCTTTCATCCTTGCCATGCTGTTCGAGAACGGCGGCGGCAGTCGACAGACGATCCCCCAGCATATCGCGCAATGACGCGATCAGGCTTTCCGGGGTTTGAATGCGGTCATATTGACGATGGGACATGACGTTCCTCTTGGTCTTCGGTGGCAGCCTGCCGGTACGAGGCGGTATCAAACGGGGCGCAGGGCCGGCAGGTCAAAATCTGGCCCCAGCCTAATCCGATACATCCCAAATTGGTATTACCTTTTGCCGCGAAATGCAAAAAACCGCCCGTGAGGTGACGGGCGGTTTTGCAAATCCGTTCACGATGTCCGGCTGTCTCAGACGCCAAGTGCTTCCTTGACAGCGGCCAGTCCGTCGCCGCCATCCTTGGTGGTCACTCCCTCAAGCCACGCATCAAGAACCGACGGGTCTTCTTTCAGAAGCTTGGTCGCGGCATCATTCGGTGCCATGCCGTCATTGATGATCAACCCCATCATGGTGTTTTCCATATCAAGGGTGAAGCTGACATTATCCAGAAGCTTGCCAACATTCGGGCAGGCCTTGACAAAGTCGCCGCGCACCAGCGTATAGACATCCGCCCCGCCGTAATTCGGGCCGAAATAATCATCCCCGCCCTCAAGATAGGTCAGGTCGAACTGGTTGTTCATCGGGTGCGGTGCCCATGCCAGAAACACGATCCAGTCTTCGCCGCGTTCAAGGCGCTTGGCCTGTGCCAGCATTGCCTGTTCGCTGCTTTCGACAAGTTCCCAGCCCTCAAGACCGAAATCACCGGAATCGATCATTTTCTGGATCAACTGATTGGCCGGTGCGCCCGGCTCTATCCCGTAAATCTTGTGATCGAACTCGTCCCCGTGTGCGCCCAGATCGGCAAAGCTTTTAATGCCTTCGGCGGCAACATATTCCGGCACGGCAAGCGTGAATTTCGCCCCCTTCAGGTTGACACCCAGATTTTCAATGCCGCCCTTTTCGTTGGCCGCATCGACAAATTTCTGCTGGGCAGGCATCCAGTTGCCCTGAAACACGTCGACCTCCCCGGCACCAAGCATTTCAAAGGTCACCGGCACGGAAATGGTCTCGACTTTCTGCTGATAGCCCAATGCCTCAAGCACCACACCGGTCAGCGCATTGGTTGATGTGATGTCGGTCCATTGCGGGTCGGAAAACACCACGGTATCGCAGGCGGCGTCTGCGGCACTTGCCGGCGTTGTCTGGCCAAATCCGGCCAGTGCAACACCGATCGCCATCATCCCCAAAAGTCCTGTTTTTTTCATTTTTTGCCTCCTTCTGATTGGTTAATTGCCGTTCCGGTCGTTCATTCCCCTGCCGCCGGAACCGTCAGACGCGCATCAAGTTCAACATCATCAAGATCAAGATGATTGCGCATATACATGGTCGAACTATCGCGTTTCGGCTGATGATCCCACGGCGTGACCCGCCCTTTTGTCAGGGCTTCATAAACCAGCTTGCGGCGTTTCTGGCTGTGGATGACACGGTCGCGAAACGCATGCAGATCCCATTTTTCCGCAAGTTCTGCGCGAAACGCATCGCGGATGTCGCCGTGCGCCGGATCATTGATCAGGTCGCGCACTTCGTCGGGATCGCTTTCAAGGTCATAAAGCATGTCGGGATCAATCCCCGATGCAATGTATTTATAGGCCCCGCGCCGGATCATGATGATCGGCGACAACGCCCCTTCGCCACAATATTCGCCAATCACCTCGTCATGGCCGCCAGTACCCTGCATGTGCGGCACAAGGCTTCGGCCATCAATCGGCACCGCCAGATCACCGGAACCATCACCTGATCCATCACCGGCAAGATCGCGCAATGTCGGCAGGATATCGATCAGCGATACCGATTGCGAAACGCGTTTCTGCCCCTTTGCCCCCGGAAAGGCAAAGAACATCGGCACCCGTGCGCTCGGTTCAAACCACGACATTTTGTACCACATGCCGCGTTCGCCCAGCATATCACCGTGATCGCCGCTGAACACGATCAGCGTGTTGTCGTCCATGCCCGTCTCGCGCAGGGTCTGCATCAGCGATCCGACCAGACTGTCGACATAACTGATCGAGGCATAATAGGCACGGCGCGCCTGAAGGATTTCGTCATCGGTAACCGGCTGTTCATCAAGATTATAGACATGACGCAAACGCCGCGAATGCGGATCAAGTTCCGCATCGTCGATTTTAACCCGCACCGGATCGATTTCCACCCCGTCATAAAGGTCCCAGAATTCCGGGCGCGCATTATAGGGATCATGCGGATGGGTGAATGACACCGTCAGGAAAAACGGACGGTCATCGTGCTTTTTCTGGCGCGCCACATCATAAAGGTAACGCCTTGCCTCGAACGCGGTTTCGTCATCGAAATCAAGCTGGTTGGAACGGTAAACCGGCCCGGCCTGCGTGACCGAACCCATATTGTGATACCATGTCGGGCGGTCCTCGAAATTGTCCCAGTCGCAATACCAGCCATAATCGGCCGGATAGATATCCGATGTCAGGCGGTCCTCGTAACCGTGAAGCTGATCGGCACCGCAAAAATGCATCTTGCCCGAAAGGGCGGTGCGATATCCGGCCCGCCGCAGGTAATGTGCCACCGTCGGAATATCGGACGGCAGGTCGGATGCGTTGTCATAGGCCTCGATCCGGCCGGGCAATTGCCCGGTCATCAGGCAAAAGCGCGACGGCGCGCAAAGCGGGCTGTTGGTATAGGCGGAATCAAACACCACCGCATTTTCGCACAGCGCATCGATGTTCGGCGTTTTGACCACGCCATGACCATAAACCGGCAAACACCGCGCGGCCAACTGGTCGGCCATGACAAACAGAATATTCATCGGTTTTGAGGCCTTCGGCACCGCTAACCCCCTTTTGCTATTTACCAATATGATGTCTTTCGCAAACCGGTCGGATGCGAAAATAACCGGAAACCATATGTTTCATGTTTGTCCGGGGGTTGTGAAGGCCGCTTGCATCGATCATTGGTATCAATATAATTAATGTCATGAGATATTATCACATCCCCTCGCCGCATGCCCTGATCGCGTTCGAAGCCGCCGCCCGCCGCGCCAGCTTCACCGCAGCCGCGCGTGAACTGGGTGTGGGTCAGCCCGCCGTCAGCCACCAGATCACCGCCCTTGAAGAACAGCTTGGCCAACCGCTGTTTCGCCGCAAGCATCGCGGTGTGTCGCTGACCCGTGCCGGGCAGGAACTGTTTGATTGCATTTCGGTGGCATTCGGGCAGATCGACCGAACGGTGGAACGGATCAAAACCAGACGGTCGGCCCGGCTCAGTGTCGGCACCGATTTTGCCTTTGCGTCCTTCATCCTGATGCCGCATCTGCCGGAATTCATCGCCCGCCACCCCGATATCGAGGTCAATGTCGTCACCAATCAGACCGGGCATTTCGCCGCCGACCAGAATATCGATATCGAAATCTCGTTCGGGAACTGCCGCCCCGAAGACGTGATGCTGATCCCCGAACAGGTCACCCCGGTTTGCAGCCCCGCCTTTCTTGAGGTGCGCGGCCATCCGAAAAACATCGCCGACCTGCGGCATTATCCGCTGATCCATCTGGATGATGAAATCGATCATCGCTGGTTTAACTGGGAAAGCTGGCTGCGCACCGCCGGGGTTCGGGAAACCGGGCGGCTTTACGGCCACCGGTTCAATACCTATCTGCTCGTCCTTTCGGCCACCCTGTCCGGGCAGGGGGTGGCCCTTGGCTGGACCGCCCTTTTGCAGCAGCACCTTAAAACCGGACAGCTCGTCACCCTTGGCGATGTCACGCTGGGATCGGATCGCGGATATGTCCTGTCCTGCCGGTCAAACACCCACCGGCAGGAACAGATCAATGCGTTTCTCGGCTGGGCTCGCGATCTGGTCGCGCAGAACCCCGAGCCAGAAGAAACCCCGGCAATCGCGCCCTGAATCCTGTTGCGATGATCATCAATGGCGTTACCATCACGAACCCGGCAGGTCCGCCTGTATCACCCCAAGGTCTTCACTGGTATCAATGTCGATCACAGCCCGTTCCATCGGCACCCGCCGTATCTGCCAGTCGCCCTGCAACACTATTTTTTTGGCCCCCTGATCACCTTTCAGCCTGGTCAATTTCGTCATGAACTGCTTCGGAAAAAGAGCCGGCGCCCCTACCGTATCCGCATAATCCGCAACTGATACGACATCGGGTGCAAAGGATTGCACAATGCGGCGGTAATCATCCGTCGTCAGGGCAACCTGATCACCAAGAACAATCAAAACCCCATCATAATTGCCGCCTGCAACAAGCTCAGAAACGCCCACTGCAATCGATCCGCCGATCCCGGTGTGCCAGTCCGGGTTTTCGACAACATGAACAGTATCATCAAGGATCGGCCTGATATCGGATGCAAAGGCCCCAATCACCACATAAACATCATCGGGTGCCAACGGGCAGACAGCATCGATCACATGACGCAGCATCGGAATACCGTGAACCCCCGCAAGCTGTTTCCGCCCGCCGAAACGGCGGGCCCCACCGGCTGCCAGGATCAGGCAGGCAATGCGTGTCATTCCGCGGCCTGACGGGCACTGTAATCGACCGCCTGATCGCGATACAGAAACCGGTGAATCCCCGACAGGATCGAAAGCGCGATACTTTCGGGAAGCTCCCCACCGATATCAAGCCCCGCCGGACTACTTAACGGAAAGTTCAGATCGTTCTTCGTCAATCCGGTAACCGACAGCACATTGCCAAAACGATGTTCAGGTCCAAGGGCTGAAACGTGACGGATTTTGCTGCCATTCAGGCTGCGCAGGGCTTCGGCGTCAATCGGAATGCTGTGCGACATCAGGATCGCGGCATCAACACGGGCTTCATCGACATACGCCGCAAGCGTCGGGCCAACGGATCGCAACGTGTGGTCCGCAGAAGGAAAATGTTCCGGTCGTGCATTCGCCGGTCGCGGATCAGCCAAGGTTACCCGCCATCCCATCACATTCGCCAATTGAACCATCGGGCGGGCGTCAAGACCGCCGCCGACAACAAGCAAATGCGGTTCAGGCACCACCGGCGTCACCAGCCATTCGAAACCATTGCGGTTTTCGATACGCGAATGCAAAGCCCCGTTATCCGCACCGGGCACAAAATAACCCGATGCCTCACCGACAAGCTGGCAGTAAAGCCCCGTCGTTCTGTTTTTCAGCGCCTTGAAAACATTGTTCAATCCAAGATCGTTTTCAGGCGTGACAGGTTGCAGCATGATGAAGACCTTGCCACCACACCCGATACCCAGCCGGAAAGAGAGATCATCATCATCGGTGCCGTCATAGGTCAACATGATGACGCGCGACATCTGCATCGCCTTGCGGGCATTCCGGATGATATCGGCTTCCAGACAGCCACCGCTTAACATACCGTAATGCTCGCCCTTATCATTGACCAGCATCATGGCACCTGCCTTGCGATACGCAGATCCTTCGGTGCGATAAACCGTCCCCAAAACCCAGTTCGAACTATTCCGGCCAGCATGCCACGGAACCAGCATCGCCGAGAGTTGATTACTCATTGCGGACTCCTGCAGATGATCATCAAACACAAGAGATCCCACAGGCCGCCACCGATTTCAGGCTTTGGATTTTTCAAAACCGATCAACCGGTGACGATCCGGCGGGGGAGAAAATGTCAGTGCATGATCCCTTCCATGAGCTTCTCTTTGACAATCGGAAGGTCCCGTATCCGTTTGCCGGTTGCATGATACACGCCATTTCCGATTGCGGCCGCCAGCCCGGTCGTACCGATTTCACCAATCCCCCGTGCACCCAGCTCATTAAGGGCAAGATCCGGGTAATCGAGCAGAATGATATCCATATCGGGCTGGTCGGCATGGACCGGCACGGCATATTCCGCGAAGTTGTTGTTGGTCAGCATCCCATCGCGCGGATCGTATTCCGCCATTTCAAACAGGGTCATGCCGATCCCCATCACAATGGCACCTTCGACCTGATTGCGCGCCAGAAGCGGGTTGATGACACGACCAACATCAATGGCACTGACCACCCGGCGTACCCGCAATCTTGAAATCCCCGGATCCCAGCCGATCTCGACAAAATGGGCACCAAATGACCGGTATGAAAATTCCTGCGCATGTGCGCCGTTACTTTCATACGTTCCCTCGGCCCGTGCCACACGCTGACTTTGCAGTATCTCGGCAAAGGAAAGAGTTCGCCCGTCATAACCAAGCGTCCCCTCGCCAACTGAAATCGCCTGCGGGTCCGCTCCGGCAAAGGGCGCACCGGGATATGTCGCAAATTCCTGCAACTGGGCAAGCGCATTGCGTGTCGCCCCACCAACGGCCGGTACGATACTTGCCGTCGCCCATGATCCGCCCGATACAGGCCCCGCCGGGAAAATCGAACTGCCCAGTTCGACCTCGATCTTCTCGACAGGCAGCCCCGTGAGTTTGCTGACCATCTGGGCGACAACGGTATATGTTCCCGTGCCGATATCCTGAACACCAAGCTGCGCCAGCGCCGTGCCATCCGACCGGATGCTGACACGTGCATGGGCAGAAACCTGATAGGCTTCCCAGTTACATGCTGCCATACCGTATCCGATGATCTCGTCACCATCACGCATGGAACCAATCGCCGGATTACGTTTTGACCAGCCGAAACGTTCCCCGCCCTGATCAATGGCTTCCTGCAAATGGTTGCTCGACCAAGGCAGGCCGACACTTTCATCCATTTCCGAAATGTTCAGCTTGCGGAATTCAAGCGGGTCCATGCCAATCGTTTCGGCCATTTCATCAATCGCGGATTCCAGCGCAAACAGCCCCGGTGCCGCCCCCGGTGCCCTCATCGAGGTTGGTGTACCGCGATGAACCTGCGCCTGAAGATGTGACACAAGCACATTTGGACAGGAATAAAGGCTTTGGGTTACGCCACCACAGTTTTCGGTATAGTCGGAAACAAACGACGTGCTGTTCGATGATTCATGGCGCAACGAGGTCATTTTACCCGAACTGTCCGTCGCGATGCGTATCCTCTGGATTGTTTCCGGCCGCTGGCCGACGGCCGTGAACATGCCCGCACGCGGCATCATGAACTGTACCGGCCGATCCAGCGATTTTGCCGCCGCACAGATTGCCGCAGAATGCGGCCACGGCCACAGTTTGCTGCCAAAACCCGACCCGATGAACGGCGCATGGACTTCGACCTGATCGGGCGGAATACCAAAAACACGTGCCAGAAAGTTTCGGTGGATCACCACACCCTGGGACGATTCATGGACAAGCAGCTTGCCATCCTGCCACATCGCGGTTGTTGCGTGCATTTCCATCGGATTGTGAATTTCGACCGGCGTCGTATAGGTCACGTCAATCCGCTTTTCCGACGCCTCGAACGCTTCCTCGGGATTGCCCCGGCTATGCCCGCGCCCCCCGTCTCTGGGTTCACGCTGCTTAAGGCTTTGTGACAGCGTCAGGACCGGGTTTGGGTCCTTCTCGTATTCGACCTGCACCAGATAGGATGCCTCGCGTGCCTTTTCGAATGTTTCGGCCACCACCAGGGCAACAAGCTGCCCCGGATAATAGATGACTTCATCTTCGAACGGCAGCCGGTATTCGTCGGTAAAGTTGCTCGTCAGAATACCCGAAAAACTAAGGGGTATCTGCGGTGCCCGATGCAGGTTCGGGAAATTTCCATGATGAAAAACATCAAGCACACCATACAGGTCCTTGGCCGCATCAACATTCATCGACGTAATGCGACCGGCGGCAATGGTACTGAAAACAGGATACGCATATGCCATGCCGTCCATGTGATAATCTGCGGCATATTTCGCCTGCCCCGAGACCTTGAGGCGCCCGTCAATACGACGCGGAGAAGACCCAATCACTGTTTCACTCATGATTACCTCCTACCTCAAGCTGTCAAATTGCGCAGATTGCGGATGATGGCCTGCTTGCCAAGCGGAACCTTGTAGGCATTGTGTGCCTGGGGTTTCGCATCTCTCATCGCAATGTCGGCGGCTTGCGCAAAGGCAGAAGGCCCTGCGGCCTGCCCGACAAGCACCATTTCCGCCTCCTTCGCACGCCACGGTTTCGTCGATACCCCGCCCAGTGCCAGCCTTGCATTCGTGATGATGTTGCCATCAAGCACGACAATCGCGGCACTCGACGCCAGTGAAAACTGATAGGACGTCCGGTCCCGCAGCTTCAGGTACGAAGACCGGCTGCCGCCAATCGGCGCGTCTAGAATTACATGCGTGATCAGTTCATCGGGTTTCAACGCATGTTCACGATCCGGCGTGTCACCGGGCAAAAGATGAAAATCAAGAAAATCGATTTCACGTTGCCCTTCGGGGCCTTCAACCAGAATGCGGGCGCCGATTGCGGCCATGGCAACGCACATATCAGACGGATGTGTCGCGATGCAGTTATCCGAAACGCCAAGAACCGCGTGGACACTTCGGTTCAGACCGCCAATCGCCGCACAGCCGGAACCGGGTTCACGTTTGTTGCACGGTGAAACGCCGTCCCTGAAATAACTGCAACGGACGCGCTGCATGATGTTTCCGGCCGTCGTTGCCTTGTTGCGCAACTGCGTGGATGCCCCGGACAATATGGCCTGGGACAGGGACGTGTAGTCGCTTTTGACCACAGGATGCTGGGCAAGATCCGTATTGGTGACCAGTGCCCCGATCTTCAGCCTGCCATCTGAAAGCTTCTCGATCTTTTTCAGGGGCAAACGATTGATATCGACCACGAGATCAGGTCGCATCACGTCAATCTTGGCAAGGTCAAGCAAGCTTGTCCCGCCCGCAAGATAGGAAGCCGCAACAGAACGGCTATGGCTCGCAACAGCGTCACCGCTGGTGCCGGCCGGCGAATAAGCGAAGGTTCTCATCGGACTACCCCTTCATTTTTTCACGGGCCGACTGAATGGCCGCAACAATGTTGGTATAAGCACCGCAACGGCAGATATTGCCGCTCATGGCCTCACGGACACTGGCATCGTCTGGTGCAATGTTGGGATCCTGAATGACCGACAGGGCATTCATCATCTGGCCGGATGTGCAATATCCGCACTGATAGGCATCATGCTCCCAGAAAGCTTCCTGAATCGGGTGCAATTCACCATTTTTTTCAAGGCCTTCAACGGTCGTGATGCTATCGCCATGATGCTGGACCGCGATCGACAGACAGGAATTGATCGCAAGGCCATTCACAAGCAATGTGCAGGCACCACATTGCCCAAGATCGCATCCCTTTTTTGTGCCGGTAAGAAGAAGACGATCCCGCAGAACATCCAGCAGGATTGCGTTTGGTGTCACATTAAGCGTGTGCGCGACACCGTTGACATTCAATTCGATCTGCACTTCACCTTCTGCGGGAGCACCATCATCTATCGGTGCTTGTTCGGCACGTGCTTCAGACATTTGAGCCCAGGCGGGTGCGGTTGCAATGGCAATACTGCCAGCCCCAAAGGATTGCAAAAACTGACGTCGGGAAGGTACGGGAACCTCCTGCTCGACGGGCAATCCGCGCACACCCGAAGAGGCTTTCCCTTCAGACATGGTCATGGCGGGACTCTCTCTTTTACAGGTATGTTATGACGGAAATGCTGTTAATCTTTGCTGTGGCATAGTGTGCCACTCTTCGGACTTGCGCCGAAGTTGAAGGTCGATCTGATCTTAGGTTAGATAGGCGGGATAAAGTCCGGGAATCACAAAACCGTGATCATATGTTAAGTTGGCCGCACAAATAATCAACCAAAGGTAATTATAATTGCTCTAAAGTATTGTTCTTCGGTTGCTTCTTGAAAGCATCGAAACAGACAATAACTATTCTTGCGTATAGAATTCAATCTGTCTTGTTTGAGGAGGATCATCACCCAAAAGGGTCCCGAATGCAGACATGACGCTCCGAATTCATGCGACTCTTGATAAAACGGACACTGCCGCATTAACGAAAATCCGCAACCACTTCCGGGATAAATGCTCTATCGCACCCTAACCCTTGTTCCGATCCTTCGGCAGGGCGGCGGCGATGCGGTCGGCCAGCCGCGCAAACGGCAATGTCTGCAACCAGACCGTTCCCGGCCCTTCAAGGGTGGTCACAAAAAGCCCCTCCCCGCCAAAAAGCGCATTGGTAAAGCCGCCAATGAACTTGATCGAATAATCAATTGATGGCGTCATGGCGACAAGTGCGCCGGTATCGACACGCAATGTCTGGCCCGCCTGCAAATCCTTGCGAATGATGGTGCCGCCCGCATGAACAAACGCCAGCCCGTCGCCGCGCAGCCGCTGAAGGATAAAACCCTCTCCGCCAAACAGACCGGCACCAAGTTTCTTCGAAAAGGCGATATCGATATCAATGCCCGATGCCGCGCATAAAAACGCATCCTTCTGGCAAATGATTTCCCCCCCAAACTCGGGCAAATTCATCGGCACCACCTTGCCCGGATAGGGGGCGGCAAAGGCGACATGCCCCTTGCCCGATCCTTCATGGACGAAACTGGTGATGAAGAACCCCTCGCCGGTCAGCATCCGCTTGAAACCGGAAAAAATCCCGCCGCCCGTGCCGGTCTGCATGGCAATGCCGTCCGACATATACATCATGGCACCGGCTTCGGCCCGCACGCCCTCGCCCGGATCAAGTTCGATCTCGACCAGTTGCATTTCCTCGCCATGGATTTTGTAATCGATCACGTCTGCCATTCGGGCGTCTCCCTCTTCGGGCTTTGGTTAAATCCGTCGTCATTGATCAAGTTCAGCATGACCGCCCCCTGATCGCAACCAAAAGGGGCGAAATTTCGTCGCCTGTCATCGCGACAACACCATGCACTTGTAAAAACACCCAAATCGCACGAGGATGAAGCATTCAGGGCAAGCCGGAGCAACCGGTGAACACCAGATCAGGGTCAAGGCATCTTCGTCGCATTTTCTGGCTGCTGCCACTTCTGGCCGCAATGCTGGCCTCTTGCGCCCCGCGCGATCCCTATCAGTTCAATATCTGCCGCCTCGCCCTGCCGGGGATCGAGGATGAAGACAAACAGATCCGCCTTGTCACCCGCTTTGATGAAACAACCGATGGCAATCAGATCACCCTGCGTTACCAATTGCTCGCCCCCGGTGAAATCCCGATGCCATCCACCGAAACCCACGCCATCACCTGCCATTTCGAAGACGCGACCAGGCCCAACACGCCAACCAACCTTTATGCGATTGAAACAACCCGCCTTGGCCCGGTGTCGGACGCGCATATGGTTCTGCTCAAACGGTTCTGGATCGACCGGGTCGGGCGCACCGCGCTTGAAAGCTATATCGATCCCGAAAGCCACGGCCTGCGCGCCGATGTGCCCGATATCGGCCTGCCCGCCGCCTATGCGACCCAACTGGTGCTAAGCGGCCTTGCACGCGGCGCGATTTATGGCCTGCTGGCCCTGTCCTTTACCCTGATCTATGGCCTGATCGGGCGGATCAATCTTGCCTTTGGCGAGGTGGTCATGACGGCCGCCCTTGGCACCATCATCACAAGCCTGTGGATTTCAGGCATGGTCGGCTGGCTGATCCCGGTGATGGTGGTGGGATCGGTCGCGATGGCGGCCTTTATCGGATCGGGGTTAAGCCACCTGACATGGCGCAATGTCTTTGGCCCGCTGGGTCGCCGTGCCGCGGGCGGGCGGGCGATGATTGTCGCGTCACTTGGCTGCGTGCTGGTCATTCAGGAATTTATCCGGATTGTCATATCAGCACGCAATTTCAACCTGCCGCCGATCTGGCAGTTTTCCGTGCCGCTTCTGCGCGGTGATCATTTCGTCGTCCGCCTGCACGGGTTTGACATACTCGCCATTGGCGGCGCGGTCGCGGTTGCGGGCATTCTGGTCTGGATCATGAGCAAAACCGCCTTTGGCCGGAACTGGCGCGCCATAAGCCAGGATCGTCTGGGGGCGGCCCTTTGCGGGGTGTCGCTTTCGCGGACAGAATCCCAATCCTTTGTTCTGGCAGGATTTTTATGCGGATTAACCGGTGCAATGTTGGCCCTTCGTTATGGTGTCATTAATTTTCACAGTGGTACGCTTTTCGGGTTCAAGGCACTGACTGCCGCCATCCTCGGGGGAATTGGACGGATGCGCGGTGCGTGGCTGGGCGGATTAATGATCGGTTTGACCGAAACGCTATGGTCGGGATATTTCGGCGGGGCCTATCGCGATGTGGCGGTTTTCGGGCTTCTGGCGGCAATTCTCGTGCTGCGCCCTCAGGGGCTTTTGGGGATAAATGACAGTCATGACAGCTTGTTCTCCGCACGAAACGGACAAATATAAAAGGAACGGACCCCTGAAACGTCTGGTCACGTCGCTCACACCCACAAGACCGGAACCATCAGGGAAATGGAGGGACCGGGGACGTCAGGATATGGTGCAGTTCAAGACCCGCGACTGGCTTGTCGATGACGATGCCATCGCGCCGTCACTCGAAAAGTGGCAGCGTGCGGTCGATCTGATGACCGAACTTCTGGGCGCAACCGCGGGCTTTATTGTCGAATATAATGACAGGCTCGGCTATCGCGCCGCAATCACCAGCACCAATGATGCCAATCCCTATGCCGGGTGCAAAACCTCAATCACCGGGCTTGATACCAATATTTTCTGCCGTCAGGTCATCGCACAAAGCGGCACCTTCTATGAACCCGATGCACGCGGCAAGACCGAATGGGCCGATAACCCCGAACTGACCGAAGACGGCTTCTGTTCCTATTTCGGGGTGCCGGTCACATGGTCGAACGGCACGATATTTGGCACGATCTGCGTGTTTGACTGCAAACCCACCCAATATTCCGACACCCTGCAACGGTTGATCGAAACCATTCGCGACCTGATCGAAGCCGACCTTCGGCTGTATGAACAGTTCCAGATCATGCGCAGCATCTCGCTGTCCGATCAGCTCACGGGGCTTAACAACCGCGCCGGGTTTGAAATGCTGGCCCAGCAGAAAATCCGCATCGCCAAACGCTATCATCATCATATCGGCCTGATCTTTATCGATCTGGATAACATGAAACACTGGAACGACGATTACGGTCACGCGGCGGGGGATGCGGCACTCAAGGCCGTTGGCACCGCCATCACCGCCTCGATCCGCGAGGTTGATATCTGCGGGCGGATCGGCGGCGATGAATTTGCCATTCTGGGCTATGTGCGCAATCGCGGCGATCTGACCACCATCATCACCCGCATCCGCAATGTCTTGCAGACGGCCAGGCTTCTCGTGCCGGGATCAAAAAAACCGATCCACGAAACCCCGAAAATAAGTGCCGGGGCCTCGGTCTTTTTCGAACCGGTCAAGGAAACCCTCGAAGAAATGATGGATATGGCCGACCGCGAAATGTATCGCGACAAAAATCGCAGCCGATAGAAACTTTATTTCGCTCGCCCGATCCGGCTTTTACCCAGCAATTTCAACAGGACACCATTACCGCGTGCATTGTTCTTCCCAAACACACCAAATCAGGGGGATGACACAGGAACGGCCCGATGCTATGAGGCCCCGCAAAATCCCGAACACCCCAAAAAACGACCCGAAAGACGATGGCCGCCTCGCGGGGAAAGGCCGGACACAACAAGAAAAAGACAACGAGCACACAATATGCAGATCCGCAAAGGCACTGCCAACGACCTTCCCTTCATCCGGGATTTGACCAAACGCGCCACCGATTCAACCTATTTCATCGAAGGCATGGGCGATGCCGCGACCGCAACGGTTGCCCGCTATGTCGATATGTCGACCGACGTGTTTGAAAACGCGCTTTCAAGCGACAATCACGGCGTCATCGTCGCAACCCAGGGCGACGATCTTCTGGGCTATGTCATTGTCATTCACGACAATCCCGAAATCGACTGGATCATGGTCGACCCGGCGGCACATGGGCTGGGCGCGGGCAAGGCACTGATGATCGCCGCCCTTGATGCGCTGGCCGAACGCAAACCGCATGCGACCGTCAAACTCTCCGTCGTCGCGCATAACGAACGCGCCAAGGCGTTCTACCGCAAATTCGGCTTCCTCGTCACCGGCCCGATCCCGGGGCGCGATATCCCGACTGTGGAGATGCAGCGGGCGGCGTGAACGCTACGCACGACAACAGCTTGACGAACAGCCGCCGGATTGGCATTTTGGCGGCGAACCTTTATCGGAGCTTTTATGTCAGAGTCCCGGCACAGTCGCTGATCGCGGCTTGACCAAAATCTGAACGCGACCATCAATTCCGGTCGTCCGTTTCATCCTTCCGGCCGCTGATCAGCAGATCGGGTTGTCCCTGCCTTAAGACGCAGGCACGCCACCGGCACCTTTGTGCCCGTCCCGATCGGAAAAACTTCTGACTGACAGTTTTCCGGACTTACGACAGTGAATATCTCGAAAAATGAACAGCGCGTTTTGCACGCACTGGCACAAGGCGGCCTGATCAAGGTGATCAAGGACGACAAAAACCGCGTCTGCCAAGCCGACTGCATCACGCGCGACGGCTGGTTCCTGACCGCATGCAATATCGACATTTTCAAGAAACTGCGCAAACGCCGCCTGATCCGATCACGCGGCGGGGCTCCCTATCGCATCACGCGAGAAGGGCTCGAAGCAGTCCGTGCGGAATTATTCCAACGCTAAAAAAACCAAAGCCCGACTGGTTTTCCGGTCGGGCTTCCCGTTCCCACCCTCACAAATGACACAGGATATTCAAAAGCCTGCCCGCCGGGTCGCGGACATAAAACCGTTTAATGCCCCACGGCTCGACCGCCGGGCCGTATTCGATGCCGACCCCGGCTTCCTTGACGCGCGCCAGCATATCCTCAAGGTCATCGACCTCTATCGAAAGATCGGGTACCGGGGTGCCGGAACCACCCTCGGTCGCGAAGCTGACCTGCGGCATGACATTCTGCTTCTCGGCGGCAAAGGTGGCGATCCAGCCGTGATCCATCACGCAGTCAAGGCCAAGGACATCCTCGTAAAACGCCCTGATCTTTGCAATATCATCAATGGCAAAGTTCGAAACGATGCGTTTGACGGCCATGCGATGCCTCCTACTGCGCTGCCCGCTCCCCCGCGATATTCGTATGCCGCTTGAACGGCCCGAACGGGATTTCCTTGGGCGCAAAGGTTTCCGCCGATGCCCGGTCCCAGCGCGAATACCAGTCATGCAGCCCCTCGATCTCCGGCCCGCCGGAAACAAGGAACCCTTCGGGCAGGTAGGGATAGGCTTCGTTGCCATCAAGGAATTCGTTGTCCTTCTGGCGCACCATGAAGTGATAGGGCATGAAATTGCGCGGATCGGTCAGGCCTGCCGCGCCGGTAATTTCGGCCAGCGCATGCATGGTATTATGATGGAACCGCGCCACACGGTCGCTTTTGTCACCCACATTCAGGGCGCGCTGGCGCAGCGGGTCCTGGGTCGCAATGCCGACCGGGCAATGGTTGGTATGGCATGACTGCGCCTGAATGCAACCGAGCGCAAACATATACCCCCGCGCCGCATTGCACCAATCGGCCCCCAGCGCCAGGGTCTGCGCGATGTCAAACGCCGAAACGATCTTGCCCGCCGCCCCGATCTTGATCTGATCGCGAACCCCCGCACCCCGAAGGGCATTATGAACGAATGTAAGCCCCTCGCGCATCGGCATGCCGACCCGGTTGGCAAATTCAACCGGGGCCGCACCCGTGCCGCCTTCCTTGCCATCAACCACGATGAAATCGGGCAGAATACCGGTTTTCAGCATCGCCTTGACGATGCACATGAACTCGCGCCGATGCCCGATGCACAGCTTGAACCCGACCGGCTTGCCGCCCGAAAGGTTGCGCAGCTTGGCGATGAATTCCATCAGGCCGACGGGGGTGGAAAACGTGCTGTGCGCGGCAGGCGAAATGCAATCAATCCCCATCGGAATGCCGCGTGCTTCGGATATTTCCGGGGTGATCTTGGCGGCGGGCAACATGCCGCCGTGGCCGGGCTTGGCGCCCTGGCTCAACTTCACCTCGATCATCTTGACCTGCGGGTCGGATGCGGTTTCGGCAAAGCGTTCCTCGGAAAAAGTGCCATCATCATTGCGGCATCCGAAATAACCCGACGCCACCTGATAAATCAGATCCCCGCCGCCTTCGCGGTGATACCGGCTGATGCTGCCCTCGCCGGTGTCATGGGCAAAGCCGCCCTTTTTCGCCCCCTTGTTCAACGCCAGAATCGCATTGCCCGAAAGCGAGCCAAAACTCATCGCCGAAATATTATAAAGGCTGGCGTCATAGGGCTGCTTGCAGTGCGCCCCGCCCACCCGCACGCGAAAATCGATATCGGTGATGCTGGTCGGCGTGACCGAATGGGTCAGCCACGCATAGCCGGAACCATACACTTCCTCGATCGTGCCAAACGGGCGCTTGTCCTCGACCCCCTTGGCGCGCTGATAAACCAGCTCGCGGGACTGGCGGCTGAACGGCACCTCGTCCTGATCGCTTTCGATCATATATTGCCGGATTTCCGGGCGAAAACTTTCAAGGATAAACCGGATATGCCCGCTGACCGGATAGTTGCGCAGGATCGAATGCCGGGTCTGGCGCAAATCAAACCAGCCAACCACCATCAACGCGCCAAAGATCACCACCGGCACCCAGAACCAGACATCGACCACGGCAGCACAGATCAACGAGGCAAAAGTCAAAAGCGTCACACCGGCCAGAACCGCATAACGCTGATTCAAAATCAGAAACTTCACAGTGATCTATCCCATCCAATGGTGCGGGGAGTGTTGAATGCGGCCCCCGATCCTATCTGCTTATGCCGCCGCCGTCAGGGTGAAATCGACATGCACGGCATCAAACGGGAAAATGATCTGGCCGTTTTCCTCCCGATCCAGAACACCGGCATCCAGCAGGGCATGAACATCACCATGCACGCTTTTAACATCCCGCCCGACACGCCGCGCTGCCTCGCGCATGCTCACTGCGCCCTGCCCGGTCATCGCCTTAAGCAATTCCCACCGCTTGGCCGTCATGGTCTGCCACAGCAATTCGACCGATGCGAACGATATATGCGCGCCTTGCGCCGTGCCCTCAAACGCCGCAAGTGCGCGCTTGGTCACATCGTCACGCGATGCGACCGACAGGGTGACGGTATTAGCTTTGGTGGTCATTGACACCTCCATTCATCAACATCGGCCTGCTCATCGGCGATGCGCGCAAGATTTTCCACGCTGTAATCCAGCCCGTTTTCCCACGCGATACCATGCCCCCAATTGATCACGTCCACCTTTGCGAAGGCTTCTGGATCATCGGCAAACACGGCAAAATGACGCGACACGGAAATCAGGCCGGAAAGATCGGCTTCCTGTTCACCCCCGCCATCCCACAAAAGCGAAAGCGTGAATGGCTTGGACGTTGCGTTAACCCCTGCAAGGCGTTTCATCGCTGCACCTGTCATCCGTTTAGGCCTGCCAGATTACCCGCAACCGGTTACGGGGCATTCGGATGTCTAATCATTGTTCATTTAGCCCGACACCTCAATGGCAATGTCTGGGATTCACAAAAAGCTATTCAAGCCAACGAACAAGTTTAATCCCTCGGTTAAGGAAAGAGAAAATATTTACCGATATAAAACTTGAAGTTTTAAAATATTGTCTTCGCGGCAGATGAGGTTACTGGAAATGGCTGAGACCGAAATTGAATGGACCGATGCCACATGGAACCCTGTTGCTGGATGCTCTGTCATGTCCGCAGGGTGTACCAATTGCTATGCGATGAGAATGGCCAAGCGCTTGGAGGCAATGGGCGTCGAAAAATATCAGGGTCTAACTGAAACAAGAAATCGAAAGGCCGTCTGGACAGGCAAAATCCACGAAGATCACCATGCTTTAAATGTCCCATACAAATGGAAAAAGCCCAAGAAAATCTTCGTGAACTCGATGAGTGATCTATTTCACGACAAAGTCTCAGAGGAATTTATTCTCGAAGTCTGGAAAGTCATGGAAGAAACTCCTCATCACAACTACCAGATACTTACAAAACGCCCAGACCGCATGTTAGATATTCTCACAAAGAAAGGTGGGAAGATTTTATCCAATGTTTGGCTTGGCACCAGCATTGAGAATGAAAGAGTTGCATATCGCGCCGACGAACTTAGAAACGTGCCCGCAAAAATTCGTTTCATCTCGTTTGAACCACTAATTGGGCCGGTTGGTGCAATCAATCTATCAAACATCCATTGGGCCATTGTCGGTGGGGAAAGCGGTCCTTTTGCTCGACCAATTCAAGAGCAGTGGATTGATGAAATCCATGACCAATGTGCAATCTACGATACCGCATTCTTTTTCAAGCAATGGGGTACTTGGGGAGCAGACAATAAAAAACGTTCCAAGAAAGCAAATGGCCGTGTTTACAGAGGCCAGACTTGGGATGAAATGCCGCAATACGCATACTGAGTGGGAAAATCACCTGGCTAATTACCACCCCAAAAATTAGAGAGGGGGAATGAGTCAGATTAATAAAATAATTGAAGCCGATGATGGATTACCCGCATCGGGCGTTGGTACTTGGGTTTCTGAGAAGCACAACTATCTCCAAAGATATCTGGATATCTCTAGAGCCGCTAGAAACAAGTTTCTCTCTGGCAGAGCCCAGTCCGCGACCTTCGTAGATTTATTTTGCGGAGCTGGTCGCGCAAAAATTAGAAATACAGAAGATTGGGTGGATGGAAGTGCCGTAGCTGCTTGGAAGATTAGTCTGGCAGGTGGTGCTCCGTTCACAGCGATATATATTGCAGATATTAACCCAACACTTCGATCCGCGTGTGCTGAACGCCTTCGAAAGCTTGGTGCGCCAGTTATCGAATTAGAAGGTAACGCCATCGAAGCGGCTAAGAAATACGCTGAGGTTGTGAACCCTTACGGCTTAAACTTTGCATTTATTGACCCATTTAGCCTTGGGACCCTTAACTTCGAAATCATTAGAACTCTATCCAAACTCAAACGTATCGACATGCTCACCCATTTCAGCAAAATGGATCATCAAAGAAATTTAGAAAGCAATCTGTCATCTGAAAAATCAGAGTTCGACAATCTCGTACCTGGCTGGAGGGAAAAGATTGATCAAAACCGACCTCTTACCCAAATAAGGCGACAGATTTTTGAACTTTGGCGCGATATGGTTGCCGAAATTGGCATGGATCCATCGATTGATGTCAAGCTGATCACAGGCAGCAAAAATCAGCATCTATACTGGCTACTCATAGTGGCGAAACACAAGTTAGCCTTAAAGTTTTGGAAAGAAGCTTCGGGAAGCGAACCTCAAGGAAACTTTTTCGACTAAATGAGATGAAAAAAAGCCGCCGGTTTCCCGGCGGCTGGAAGTTTGACAGGGAGCATCCTCTCGGGAACACCCCATAATGAGGGGCGGGTGTTCCCGAATGTCCTGTCGCTCTGGATCGTGTGATCAGGCTTTGCCGTAACCGCCGCCCCCCGGCGTCTCGATGATGAAGACATCACCGGGATACATGGTGGCGCCATCAGTACCCTTAAGTTCCTCGACCGTGCCGTTGGTGCGTTCAATCGCATTGCGGCCAAGCTTGCCCGGCTCCCCGCCGCCAACGGCCTGAACCGGCACGCGACGGTGGTTGGACAGGATCGATGCGGTCATTTCTTCAAGGAAGCGCACCCGGCGAACCGTGCCGTCCCCGCCCTTGTGTTTGCCGGCCCCGCCGGAACCCTTGCGGATACCAAAGCTTTCCAGCAGAACCGGGAACCGCCATTCAAGGACTTCCGGATCGGTCAGGCGAGAATTCGTCATGTGAGAATGCACACCCGACGTCCCGTCATAATCCGGGCCCGCACCGGTCCCGCCACAGATGGTTTCATAATACTGGTGCGTATCATTGCCCCAGGTGAAGTTGTTCATCGTGCCCTGCGCACCCGACATCACGCCAAGGGCGGCATACAGCGTATCGGTGACATGCTGCGATGTCTCGACGTTCCCGGCGACCACGGCGGCCGGATACCGCGGGTTGAGCATCGAGCCTTCCGGCACGATCAGATTGACCGGCTTCAGGCACCCGGCATTCAGCGGAATGTCATCATCAACAAGCGTGCGGAAGACATAAAGAACCGCCGCCCTTGTTACCGCCGACGGTGCGTTGAAGTTGTTATCAAGCTGATCGGACGTACCGGTGAAATCAACCGTGGCCGAACGGGTTTCCTTATGGATCGTGACCTTGGCTTTCACCACCGCCCCGTTATCCATTTCATAGGAAAACTCGCCGTCTTTAAGCACGTCAATCACACGACGCACGCTTTCCTCGGCATTGTCCTGCACATGGCCCATATAGGCATGCACAACATCAAGCCCGAAGTGATCGACCATCTTGCGCAGTTCCTGCACGCCCTTTTCATTGGCGGCGATCTGTGCGCGCAGATCGGCGATGTTCTGATACGGGTTGCGTGCCGGATATTTCGCGCCTTCCAGAAGGGCGGTCAAACCGGCCTCGTCAAACTTGCCCTGATCAACCAGTTTGAAATTGTCGATCAGAACGCCTTCTTCCTCAAGGATGCGCGAATTTGGCGCCATCGAACCCGGGGTGATCCCGCCAACATCGGCATGGTGGCCACGCGATGCGACATAGAACAGGATTTCCTTGCCATCATCGCCAAACACCGGCGTGATCAAGGTAATATCGGGCAGGTGCGTACCGCCGTTATAGGGATCATTCAGCATATAAACATCGCCGGATTTCATTTTCCCGGCATTGTTTTCCATCACGGCCCGAACAGATTCCCCCATCGATCCAAGGTGGACCGGCATATGCGGTGCGTTGGCAATCAGAAGACCTTCCTGATCAAACAGCGCGCACGAGAAATCAAGCCGTTCCTTGATGTTGACCGAATATGACGTGTTGGCAAGTGTGACCCCCATCTGTTCGGCAATATTCATGAACAGATTGTTGAACACTTCCAACATCACCGGATCGGCCTGCGTGCCAATCGCTTCCATGCGTTTGAGCGGCACAACACGGGTCAGTACAAGGTGATCCCGGCCATTGACCTTGGCCTCCCAGCCCGGATCAAGCACCGTGGTGCCGACCGGCTCGACAATCACCGCCGGGCCGCGCACGGTGGCACCGGGTTTCAGGTCTTCGCGTTTATAGAACGGCGTATCTTCGGATTTGCCATCAAACACCACCTTGCGGGTGGCAAGCGGATCGGGTTTCACACCATCCTTGGCAACTTCGGCCTCGGCATCGGGCAGGCCTTGCGTTTCGCCAATCGCCTCGACCGCGACGGCCTCGACCACCAGCGGCTTTTCATCCATGACAAAGCCGTAACGCTGCTTGTGCTGTTCTTCGAACTGCGCCTTGATCGATGCAACGTCACCGAAATCAACGATCAACGGATTATCCGTACCGTCATAGCGCAGATGCAGCTTTTTAAGCATGGTGATCTTGCTATCCCCGATGCCCTGCTCATGCAGCTCGCCGCGCGCCTCAAGCGCCAGCGCATCAAGGCTTTCATCAAGCCCGGCAAGGGCAGATGTTTCAAGCTTCGCCTCGACCGCCTGTTCGCGCATTGCTCGGATATCGGCAAGTCCCATGCCATAGGCCGACAGGACCCCGGCAAACGGATGGACAAATACCCGTGTCATGCCCAGCGTATCGGCCACCTGGCAGGCATGCTGCCCGCCTGCCCCGCCAAAGCATTGCAAAACATAATCCGTCACGTCATAGCCGCGCTGTACCGAAATCTGCTTGATCGCGTTGGCCATGTTTTCAACCGCGATCCGAAGGAACCCTTCGGCAACTTCTTCCGGGGTTCTGATCTGACCGGTGGCGTCCTTGATCTTGAGCGCCATGTCGGCAAAGCCCGCCTTGACCGCATCGGCGTCAAGCGGCTCGTTGCCTTCGGGGCCAAACACATTCGGGAAGAAGTCCGGCTGCACCTTGCCCAGCATGACGTTGATATCGGTCACGGCAAGCGGCCCGCCACGGCGATATGCCGCCGGTCCCGGATTGGCACCGGCACTGTCCGGACCAACACGAAAACGCGCGCCATCGAAATGCAGGATCGACCCGCCACCGGCCGCAACCGTATGGATTTTCATCATCGGGGCGCGCATGCGCACACCGGCAACCTGGGTTTCGAAATCGCGTTCATATTCGCCGTCATAATGCGAAACGTCGGTCGATGTGCCGCCCATATCAAAACCGATGACCTGATTGAAGCCATCCATTTCCGCCGTCCGCACCATGCCGACAACACCGCCCGCCGGGCCGGACAATATCGCATCCTTGCCCTGGAACTTGGCGGCATCGGTCAGGCCACCGTTGGACTGCATGAACATCAGCTTCACACCGCCAAGCTCGCCCGCAACCTGATCAACATAACGGCGCAGGATCGGCGACAGATAGGCATCAACAACCGTGGTATCGCCGCGCGACACCAGCTTCATCAACGGACTGACCTGATTGCTGACCGAAACCTGGGTAAAGCCGATCTCGCGTGCAATTTCAGCCGCCGCATTTTCATGGGCGGTATAACGATAGCCATGCATGAACACGATGGCACATGCCCGGATGCCGTCATCAAACGCTGCCTTCAAATCCTTCCGCAGGTTTTCGCGATCAAGGGCGGTCAGTTCCGCGCCCTGCGCGTCAAAGCGGCCATCGGCCTCGATCACGCGCTCATACAGCATTTCCGGCAGTTTGATATTGCGATCAAACAGCTTCGGACGGTTCTGATAGGCAATGCGCAGCGCATCGCGGAAACCGGTCGTGGTCACCAGAACCGTGCGATCGCCCTTGCGTTCCAGAAGCGCATTGGTCGCAACCGTGGTGCCCATCTTGACCGCTTCGATTTTCTCGGCCGGGATTTTCTCGCCCGCCGGGACGTCCAGCAATTCGCGAATGCCCTGAATGGCGGCATCGGCATAACGTTCCGGGTTTTCCGACAGCAGCTTGTGCGTCAGAAGGCTGCCATCGGGCTTGCGCGCGACGATATCGGTAAAGGTGCCGCCACGGTCGATCCAGAACTGCCATTTCGGCTGTCCCGTCGTCTGATCAGTGGTCTGCGAAGCGGGCGAATTTTGGGTATGCGAAGCCATGATGCTTACTCCTTAGCATCGTATTCAAACAAATCTTGCGAATGCGCCGACCGTTAAACGGCGCGGGTCAACCGTTCATTTTCTGCGGAAGCCAGGTGGCGATTTCGGGGAAGACCGTAATCAGCAAAACCGCCAGCAAAAGCAGGAAGAAGAACGGCAGGGAAGCCAGCGCAATGGAAAACAGGTTTTTGCCCGTAAGCCCTTGCAGAACGAAAAGGTTGAAACCGACCGGCGGGGTGATCTGCGACATTTCGACCACCAGCACCACATAGATGCCAAACCACAAAAGATCGATCCCGGCGGCCTGCACCATCGGCAGGATCACCGACGTGGTCAGAACCACCACCGAAATCCCGTCAAGGAAGCAGCCCAGCACGATAAAGAACACCGTCAACGCCGCGAGCAACGCATAGGGCGAAAGGTTCATTTCCGCGATCCATGCCGCAAGTTCGCGCGGAATGCCGGTAAAGCCCATGGTGACGGTCAGCACCGCCGCCCCGGCAAGGATGAAACCGATCATGCACGATGTGCGCGTCGCCCCCATCAGGCCGTCAATAAAGCTCGCCCGATTAAGCGACCCGCTGATCGCCGACAGGATCAGCGCCCCGACCACACCAAAGGCCGCGGCCTCCGTCGGGGTGGCAACCCCGCCATAGATCGACCCGATCACCGCCGCAATCAGCGCGATCACCGGGATCAGGCGACCCGACGCCCGGACTTTCTCGACAAAGCTGTAAACCGGCCCGGCAGGGGGCATCTTGTCCTTGTTGAGCGTCGCCCAGATCATGACAAAGCCCATGAACAGGATGATCAGCATCGCACCGGGCAGGATGCCGGCAATAAACAGGCGCGCAATCGAAAGCTCGGCCGAAACACCGTAAACGATCAGGATGATCGAGGGCGGGATCAGAAGCCCGAGCGTCCCCGACCCCGCCAGCGTGCCAAGGATCAGCTTGTCGGCATAACCCTGCTTGCGCAGTTCGGGGATCGACATCCGGCCAATCGTCGCCGCCGTTGCCGCCGATGATCCCGAAACGGCGGCAAAAATCCCGCAGCCCAGAATATTGACATGCAGCAACCGGCCCGGAAGCTTGTTCAGCCACGGCGCAAGGCCGGTAAACATGTCCTCGGACAGCCGCGACCGGAACAGGATTTCCCCCATCCAGATAAACAGCGGCAACGGTGCCAGCGACCAGCTTGCAAGCCCCGACCACGCGGTTGTCGCAATGATCGGCCCGGTTTGCGCACTGGTAAAAAACTCAAGTCCGATGACACCGACCGCAAACAGCGACAATGCCACCCAAAGCCCCGCCCCCAGGAACAGGAACATGATCCCCATAAGGATCAGGCCGATTTCAAGTACACCCATGACCGTCCCCCTATTCCGTCAGTTCACTGGTTTCGCGCGATGCAAAGCCGGGCGTACGGCCGCAAGCTACATCGAACAATGCTTCGAGGATGGCGACGGTAAAAACAACCAGCCCGAACGCCATCGCGGCCTGCGGAATCCAAAGCGGAAAGGCCAGAACACCGGGCGACGTATCGCCATACGAGAAACTTTCCTCGGCCAGAACCGCCATCCAGTATGCGAAATACCCGCCAAGGAAACCCGCCGCCAGAAGCGTCACGGCTTCAATCCCCCGGCGCAAACCGCCCTTAAGGTGCGATAACACAATCAGAACCCGGATATGGGTCCCCGCCCGAAGGGCCGGACCAAGCGCCAGAAACGTTCCCGCCGCAAGCGAAAACCCGGCAAGCTCGTTGGCATCATGCACGGCAATTCCAAAAACCCGGCCAATCGACGACGCCAGAATCAGTAGTGCGATGGCAACCATGAAAACGGCGGCAAGCCCGGCACTTAGTTTGAACAAATAATCTAATGATCTACGCACAGCAGTCCCCTTTCCGCCCGCGGGATTTCCCAGTGGTGGCTATGAGGGTCTTAACCCTCCGGACAGTCATATCATGAATTTCGGCGGGGCGTCCCGATCCGGGCATTTTCACCCGGATCGGAAAACGTGGTTTCGCGCTTACTTCTTGAACGCGTCGATGATGGCTTTGCCCTCATCACCGGCTTCGTTCAGCCAGTCGGCAACCATTTCATCACCAACCTTGGCAAGACCGGCTTTCAGTTCGTCACTCGGTGCGGCAACATTCATGCCGTTATCGGCAAGAACCTTTTTCTGCGCATCCGTTTCGGCCATGCTCATTTCCCAGCCGCGCGTCTCGGCCTTGGCGGCGGCGTCCATGACGGCTTTCTGTACTTCCGGCGACAGACCGTCGAACGACTTGGCATTGACGATCACCATGTTTTTCGGAAGCCATGCCTGAACGTCATAGAAGTTTTCGACAAAGTCCCATGCCTTCGAATTCGCACCGGTCGAGGGGGAGGTCATCATCGCCTCGACAATGCCGGTGGCAAAGGCGGTCGGGATTTCCGGCACTTCAACCTGGGTACCAACCATGCCGGTCAGATCCGCCAGTTTCGACGTTGCCGAGTTATAGGCACGGAATTTAAGCCCGTTCAGGTCTTCAACCGAATTGACCGGCTTTGCGGTATAAAGACCCTGTGCCGGCCATGCGACAGCATAAAGAACCTTCAGGCCATCAGCCGCCAGCTTTTCTTCAAGCGCCGGGCGCGATGCGTCCCAAAGCTTTTTGGCATCGTCATAGCTGGTCGCAAGGAACGGGATCGCATCGATACCGTAAACCGGGCCTTCGTTCGCCAGCAGCGAAATCAGGGTTTCCCCGGCCGGAATAAGACCGCGCTGCACCGAACGCTTGATGTCCGGGTGCTTGAAAAGCGAACCACCGGAATGAACGGTGATTTCCAACTCGCCACCGGTCGCTTCTTTCACGTCCTTGGCAAATTCGATGATGTTCTGGGTGTGGAATGTCGCGTCCGGATACGGGGTCGCCATATCCCATTTTTCGGCAGCCATGGCAAAACCGGCCGACATGGTCATGGCGGCAACTGCAACGGTGGAAAGTGCCTTTTTAAGCATCAGTCAAGTCTCCCTGTGTGTGATGAGGCCGATATGCATTTTTTCGCGCATCTCGTGACTCCGAAGTAGCCTCCCGACAGAACGGTCACATTTTACTGACAAATTGTCAATGTTATTTCATGGCTGATATGCAAAATGCGGGAAACTACGCAGGATATTTTATCGGCATCCCCCCGTCAGAATCCGCCATCAATCTGATATTTCTGGATTTATTGTCATGTGATAGGCTCCGGGCAAATCACAAACGGGAAAAACAGAATGCAGAATCTTTCAGGGAAATCGGTCTGGATCACCGGTGCCGGTAGCGGCATCGGCGAGGCGATTGCAAAATCTCTTGCGGCGGCGGGCGCACATGTCGCCCTGTCTGCACGGCGCGAAGAAGCGCTTCTTAAGGTCGCAAACGCGATCACGTCAGAGGGCGGAAAGGTCGAAGTCCACCCGCTTGATATCAGCAACAGCGATCAGGTCGCGGACGTCGCCCGCAACATTAAAAATTCGATGGGCTCGATTAATGTCCTGATCAATTGTGCGGGCATGAACACCCCCAAACGGCACTGGCGCGATCTTGATATTGCCGACTGGCACCGCATCGTCGCGGTCAATCTCAATGGTGTCGCGAACACGGTCTGCGCAACCCTGCCCGTCATGCGTGATCAACAGGACGGGCTGATCATCAATATCGCGTCATGGGCGGCAAAGCATGAATTCCCCGTTGCGGGCCCGGCCTATGTCGCCTCCAAACGCGGCGTTGTCGATCTGTCGCACAGCATCAATCAGGAAGAAATGCACAACAATATCCGCTGCTGCTGCATCAGCCCCGGCGAAGTCGCCACCCCGATCCTCGATCAACGCCCCGTCCCGGTTAAAGAAGACGAACGCGCCCTGATGCTAAAACCCGACGATCTGGCCGACATGGTAACCTATGTCGTCGCCGCCCCCGCCCGGATCTGCTTTAACGAAATCATCATGTCCCCGACCCATAACCGGACCCTCCTGCCGCAGCCATAGGATCGGGGGCCGGAGCCTGATCACATGGCACTTGCCGCACGCGATGCCTGGTCATAAACCCCCGAAATCGCGCGCAGTGTCTTGGCAACATCACCGACTTCCTCGTGATTGACGCCCAGCCGCTGGAACGTCTCCACCAGACAGGCCTCGCGCACCTCGCGGTATTTCTCGCACATCGCGCGACCGTCCTTGGTGGTCGCGTAATGCACTTCCTTGCCGCGCTTGATCCCGTCAACCAGCCCCAGCTTGCGCAGTTTCTTAAGCGAGTAATTCACCAGATGGCTGTCTTCGACATTCAGGACGAAACAGACCTCCGAAAGGCTCTTTTCCCGTTCGCGTGAATTGACGTTATGCAGCACAAGGATATCAAGCACCGAAACATCGGGCATCCCGGCGGCCCGCATGCAGCGCACCATCCAGCGGTTAAACGCATTCCCCGACAGGATCAGGGCAAATTCAAGTTCGGAAAGCTCGGCGGCGCGTTCCGAAACAAGATGTGACGATGATACGATACGTGGTTTGTCGGTCCGTGGTGTGTCGGTCATGCGGCGTTCCTGAAATCCCGGTGTTAACTTTCGCGATGCGCTTTCTGGCATTCACTTATACGCTTTGTCGGGATTTTATCGCAAAAAAAGCAGCCTGGACAAGGCCAGGCTGCACATTAATGTCGACGTTTCACCATCAAAGTGACCGCATCCGTTCCAGAAACCCGTCAATCTGGCCGCGCAAATGACCGCTTTGGGTGCCAAGATTATCGGCCGAACCATGCACGTCATTGGCGGCAACATTGGTTTCCGCCACTGCGGCAGAAACCCCCTGCATGGCTGCCGATATTTCCTCGGTCCCGGCGGCGGCCTGTTCGACATTCTGCGAAATCTCGCTGGTCGCAACCGTCTGTTCCTCGACCGCAGCGGCAACCGCAGCCGCCCGTTCGCTGATATCGGAAATCATCCGCACGATCTCGTCAATCGCATCAACCGCCAATCCGGTCGCCTGCTGGATACCGTTGATCTGGCTGGTGATTTCATCGGTCGCCTTCGCCGTCTGATTGGCAAGGTTCTTGACCTCGCTTGCGACCACCGCAAACCCCTTGCCGGCATCCCCTGCACGGGCGGCCTCGATGGTGGCGTTAAGTGCCAGAAGGTTGGTCTGCCCGGCGATATCGCTGATCAGGCCGATCACCTCCCCGATCTTGAGCGCCGCATCATTCAGCCCCTGAATGTTTTCATTGGTATGGCGCGCACGTTCGGTTGCCGATTGCGCCATGTTCGATGTTTCGCTGACCTGACCGGAAATCTCGTTGATCGATGCCGCAAGCTCGGTCGCCGCCGTCGCGACAAGCTGCACGTTTGATGATGCTTCCTCGGTCCCCGATGACACCGCCATCGACTGGCTGGCCGCCGTATCGGCACTGCGCCGAAGAACGTTTGACACCTGATGAAGCTGTTCGACCGCAACCCCGACCTCGGCCATGACTGAAACCACCGCCTGATCGAACTCGCGGATATACTGCTCCTGCGTTTCCATGCGTTTGCGGCGGCGCTCGTCCGCCTCGCGCTGGGCGGCCTCAAGCTTGACCCGCTCGATCCCGTTTTCCCGGAACACCAGAACCGCCCGCCCCATCGTGCCGATTTCATCCGCCCGATTGACTTCGTTGATCTCCACATCGAAATCATTATCGGCCAATCGGGTCATTTTGCCGGTCAGTCCGGCAATGGCCCGCACAATGGCACGCGACAGCACAAACGACAGCAACAGCAGGGCCAGCGCGCCGACGACAAACATGATCACCGTGATCACAAGACTGCGTTCTGAAATCGCCTCGGATTCGGCCTGCATGATGGCGGCCTGTGCGCCGATATCCTCGCTCAGCCGGTCAAGGACCGGCTCGGCTTCGGCATAATAGTCACTCAGCAAGGCCAATTCTTCCTCACGCTGAAGAATACCCGCCGCCAGTGCCTTGAAATCCGTGACGTAGGAATTCATAAGGCCGGTGATCTTTTGCTTTTCTGCGGCAGGAATACCGTCGGCTGCGGCCAATGCCGGGCCAAATTCTGCCAGACGGGCATCAATGCGCTCGACATATCCCGGATCAAGACGGGCAAGGAAATCTTTCTCGTGACGGCGCATCATCAACATGATGATCGTCAGCTTGTCGGCATTATATTGATCCAGTGCTTCTTCAACATTGTGGACCGATCCGCGCAGCCGCCCCAAAAGACCGCTTTCCTCGTTCAGGCCGATATTACGCTGCAAATCGACCACGGTTTCGAATTTGGCGGCATAATTGTCAAATGACGCCATGATGTTGCTTATAGCGGCATCAAAAGCATCCATGTGCGGGTCTTGCGCCAAATTCTGCAATCCTTCGCGCACCAATGCGACGGTTTCGCCGTGACTGGCGACATATTCCTCGTCAAGCCGCAGCAGAAAATCCTTCTCGCGTCGCCGCGCATTCAGGAATTCGCGTGAAATGCCATCGACGATCATCTTGTCTGCAATGGCATCGTCAGACGCCATATTGGCGTTTTGCCGCTGCCGGTCCGCTGTGAACAACACCACAGCAACAACGGCAAAAATCATTAAAGCCGCCAAGCCGATCAGCGATATCTGATAGATCAGTTTCATCCGAGACAGGAAATTCATATCACGTCTCCCTTTTTGGAAAGCGTTCATGAAACCCAAACAGGTCCTGCTTCTGGATATGTGAACGCCAGACCGGTTTTGCGCAAAAAATCCGACAAAACCATTTCAATTGTCTTCATCCGGACTATTTTGGAACGCGACAGGGATATTTCAGCAGGGCACCGGAAGACCTGTGGCCCCCTTCACACAATGAACGAACACAGGACACGAAATCGGAATGAGCATTTGGGGCAAGATTATCGGCGGTACTGCGGGCTTCGCGCTTGGCGGACCGCTTGGTGCCATTCTGGGCGCGGCTGCCGGTCATGTCGTCGACAGGATCAAGAAAAACATCCGGACCGCCCAATTTGGCGGCTATACCGGCACCGCACAGGGCCACTTCCCCGGCGCGCAGGACGCGCGCCAGATCGCCTATGCCACCGCCGTTATCGTGCTGTCGGCCAAGATGGCCAAGGTCGATGGCGTGGTGTCGCGTGATGAAATCAACGCCTTCAAGCGCGTCTTTCACATCCCCCCGGGCGAGGAAAAGAATGTCGGTCGCCTGTTTGACATGGCGCGCAAATCGTCTGACGGGTTTGAACCCTACGCCCGGCAGGTCGCCCTTCTGTTCCGTGGCGAACCCGCCCTTCTCGAAGGCATCCTCGAAGCGCTGTATCAGATCGCGATGGCCGATGGCGACCTTAACCCGGCGGAAAAGGACTACCTGCACAAGGTCGCAGCCATTTTCGGCTTTGCCGATGTCGATTTTGATCGTGTGCATCACGCCTATACACGCCCCGGCGGCCCCGATCCCTATGAACAGCTTGGGCTGGGGCGCGACGCCAGCGACGATGACCTCAAGGCTGCCCATCGCAAACTGTCGCGCGAAAACCATCCCGACACCCTGATGGCCAAGGGCATGCCGCCCGAATTCATCGAACAGGCAAACGAAAAGATGGCCCGCATCAATGCCGCCTGGGATCAGATCCGCAAAGAACGCGGTATTCGCTGACAGCGGCAATTTGCAACGCACACCTGCCCTGCATGCAATGATTTCCCTTGCAAGATGCCGCGATTTGCGGTTTGCAGGGGGCCTGTATTCATGACCTCAAGCTTATCGGTTTTCCAATGGCGCCACCGCTGATCAATATTAACGATATCCGTCTGACCTTTGGCGGCAACGATCTGTTTTCCGATGTCTCCTTTGCCATCGGGGATCGGGATCGCCTGTGCCTTGTCGGGCGCAATGGCGGCGGGAAATCGACCCTGCTTAAAATCATCGCCGGCGAAATCGAAGCCGATGGCGGCGAACGCTTTGTCCAGCCGGGCTGCAAGATCGCCTATCTCAATCAGGAACCGAAATTCGACGGCTACGCCACGGTCGAGGAATATGTTCTGTCCGCACTCGACGAACATGAAATCGATTATGCCTATCGCGTCTATATGCTGCTGGACTCGGTCAATATCGATCCGCAGGCCGATCCGACCAAACTCTCAGGCGGCGAAGGCCGCCGGGCGGCAATCGCGCGCGCCCTGATCGCCGATCCGCAGGTCCTTCTGCTCGACGAGCCGACCAACCATCTTGACCTGCCGACCATCGAATGGCTTGAGGGCGAGATCAAAAACTTCCGCGGTGCCGTTGTCGTCATCTCGCACGACCGCGCCTTCCTGAACGCGATTTCAACCGGCATCCTGTGGATTGATCGCGGCGTCATGCACCGCACCGATCAGAACTTCGCCAAATTCGAAGAATGGTCCGAGGAAATCTTCCGCAAGGAAGCCGAAGAACGCGCCAAGCTTGATAAACTGATCGCCCAGGAAACCGTCTGGTCCGTGCAGGGCATCTCGGCCCGCCGCAAACGCAATCAGGGCCGCCTGCGCCGCCTTTGGGACATGCGCGCAACCAGATCGCAGCAGATCGAACGCATCGGCAATGTGTCGCTTGCCGCCGATGCCGGCAGCACCTCGGGCAAGGTCGTGATCGAGGCGACCGACATCACCAAATCCTTTGGCGACCGCACGATCCTGACCGGTTTCTCGACCCGTATCCTGCGCGGCGACAAGGTCGGCATCATCGGCCCGAACGGGGCGGGCAAAACCACCCTTCTTAAAATGCTGACCGGGCAACTTGAACCCGATAGCGGCACGATCAAGATCGGCACCAACCTGAATGCCAGCTATTTCGATCAGAAACGTGCCGCCCTTGATGACAATATGACCCTTTGGGATACGCTGTGCGATATCGGCGGCGATCAGGTCATGGTGCGCGGCAATCCCCGCCATGTCGTAAGCTATCTGCGCGATTTCCTGTTTGATGAAAAACAGGCGCGCAGCCCCGTTGGTGCCCTGTCGGGTGGCGAACGCAACCGGCTTTTGCTGGCCAAACAGCTTGCCAAGCCGACCAACCTTCTGATCATGGACGAACCGACCAACGATCTCGATATGGATACGCTTGATCTGTTGCAGGAAATGCTGGCCGATTACGAAGGCACCCTGCTTCTTGTCAGCCACGACCGTGACTTCCTTGATCGCGTCGTGACCTCGTCTATCGTAATGGAAGGCAACGGCATCGCCACCGAATATCCCGGCGGCTATTCCGATTATATCGCGCAACGCAAACTGTCCGCCGCCCCCGCCGTGGCCGAGGAAAAGCTGGGCAGCACATCCGGCAAAGGCGGAAAAAAATCGGTCTCTGCCCAGGCCGCCAAGCCCAAACCAACCGGCAAGATGAGCTACAAGGACCAGCGCGAATACGACAATCTGCCCGGCCAGATCGCCAAGCTCGAGGCCGAGATTGCCGAACTCGAAGCCGCCCTGTCCGATGGCAGCCTGTTCACCAAGGACCCGAACGCCTTCCAGAAAAAGGTCGACCGCATGGCCGCTGCGCGGGCCGAACTCGAAGCAGGCGAAGAACGATGGCTCGAACTCGAAATGCTGCGCGAGGAACTCGGGCTGTCATAACACTTCAAAGCCAATGCTTTACGGCACTATTCGGATCGGTCACACTTTACCCGACAACTGAAAACAATTCACTTGTCGGGTTTCCCTTTCCATCCGATGAAGGGGCATACCGATAAACCCGCAAACGCGCCACCAGCGCCGATGCGCTTTGCCGAAAGCCCGTGCCATGCCCCTCAAAGCCGTTCTGATGGCCCTGTCCGTTGCCGTGATCTGGGGCATCAATATGCTGACCGTCAAAGGCGCGGTCGGTGAAATCCCGCCCCTGATGTTGACCGCGATCCGTTTTGGGGCGGTTGCGATCCTGCTGCTGCCCTTCACCAAAATGCCAACTGGCCGGTTTGGCCGTCTCGCCATTCTGTCGGTCGTCTTTGGCACCGGCCATTTCGGGGTGCTGTTCTTTGCGCTTTCGATGCTGGATGCCGGGCCGGTGGCGATTATCGTTCTGCTTGGTGTGCCGTTCTCCTCGATGCTGGCGACCTATTTCTTCAATGACCGGCTCGGCTGGAAACGGCTTTCGGGCATGACGCTGGCCTTTGTCGGGGTCATGATCATGTTCTGGGACCCGACCATGACCGATCTGCAATTGCCCCTCTTGCTCGTGGTGTTTGCCGCTTTCATGTGGGCGGTTGCCAATGTCATGATCAAGAAACTCGGCAATATCGATACTTTCCAGCTTAACGGCTGGATGGCGCTGATGGCGGCCCCGCAATTGCTGACCCTCTCGCTTCTGCTCGAACCCGCAGCCGTTGATGCCGTGTTCAATGCAAGCTGGGTGGCATGGGCAAATACGAGTTTCACCGTCGTGATGTCGTCCATCGTGGCCTATGGCTTCTGGTATCATCTTCTGAAAACGCAGGATGTGAATGTGGTGGTGCCGTGGTCGTTGCTGGCCCCGGTGATCAGTGTCGCCGGTTCCTTCCTTGTCTTTAACGAACCGATCAGTACCCTTAAGATCATCGGCGGCCTGACGGTTCTGGTCGGTGTTGCCGTGATCATGCTGCGCAAACCGCCGCAGCAACAGGAACAGGGAATGGACTGACCCGCAATGCCCGCCGGAAACAACGACCTCAGGAACCGCATCATCGCCCGCCCGTCGCCCAATTGCGGCGACCGGCCCGGTGACGCCGGGGCGGACCGTAAGGTCGATATTCTGGTCCTGCATTATACCGGCATGCAAAGTGGCGCGGCCGCCCTTGATCGCCTGTGCGATCCGGCGGCCTCCGTCTCCAGCCACTATCTGGTCGAGGAAGACGGCACCATTTTCAGATTGGTCGACGAGGATAAACGCGCCTGGCATGCCGGGCGCGGCCAGTGGCAGGAATGCGATGATGTAAATTCCAATTCCATCGGCATTGAAATCGTCAATCCCGGCCATGAATTCGGCTATCGCGCCTTTCCCGATATCCAGATCGATGCCGTCATCGCGCTATGCCGCGATATCCTGACCCGTCACGATATTCGCCCGGACCGCATCATCGCCCATTCCGACATGGCCCCGGACCGCAAGGAAGACCCCGGCGAATTGTTCCCGTGGGATCGGCTGGCGGCCAACGGCATCGGATTATGGGCGACAGTGGAACCAACGAACGGCGATGACGCCTGCACCGAAGCCGAATTTGATGCAATGCTGGATCGGCTGGGATATGGCCCAAATGATCCGCTTAAACGCCGTATCGCCTTTCAGCGTCACTGGCGGCAAACCGATATTTCGGGGAAGGTGGACGGTGAATGCGCCGCAATTTTGCGCGCCCTGCTTGATAAAGCCGGAATCTACTGAACGATCAGGCCACCCGGATTGGCAATCGGGATATCGGATAATCCGACATAGCGCGCAAAGCCGACCCGGCCAAACCCAAGATGCCGGTGATAGATATCATCCACCACCCCGGTCAGAAGCCCGCGCGCCATTTCCCGGTCAAAATCATGCAGAACCGGTGCCAAATCAGGCCGCAGGCTAAGATAACATTTGGCAATGTCGACAGCCGGCCGCAGGACCTTGAACCCCGTCAGGCTTTGGTCCCCGCCGGCAAAACGCAAATAAGCCAGATCGGTAAACAGCACATCGACATAGTGCCGTTTGAGCATTTCAAACCCTTTGGCATATTCGGCCACTTCGACCGGATGCATGGTTTCGTTTGCCAGAATTTCCTGCGGATAGGACTGCCCGATCACCTTGAGCCAGTTGGTATTGTCAAGGCTTCCCGCCCCCTGATAGGTCGCAAGGCTGAAGCCTGTATTGACAACCGCCACTGTCACCCGGCTGACAAGGGACTCGGCTGATATCACAAGCCCGGTTTCATCGGCCCTGGCAAGGTCATCCAGCAGCAAACCATCCACCGCCCCATACCGCAGCGAGAAACGGCACCGCGCCATCGGCATTTCAACAAAACTGACGGAATGCCCGGCATTTTCAAGGAATTCGGTCGCGATATCCACCGCAAGCCCGCGCGCAACACCCTGATCGTCATAGGCATAAGGCTGCCAGTCGTCATAGCACAGACGCACGTGTTCTGCCTGTGCGACCAACGGCACAGAACAAAAGATCAATATCGCGCTTAAAACCCGAAGCACCGCACGCATGGCAAATCCTTCAAATGAAAATCCGGCATCATCAATATGAGCCCGAAATCACGACATACCCCCTTAAGAGGGATATGGCAAACCCGCAGTTTCCCGGGCTTCCATGCGTTTTTGGCATGGTTAAAATAACGAATGTATAAGTACCTGTATAAGCTGCTTTTTCTTGACGACGCGATCAATGTCACCTACATCACGCCCACCAGATGGCCGGATGGCCGCCCCTGTTCTTCGGAACGGGGGAGGAAAGTCCGGGCTCCATGGAAATACGGTGCCAGTTAACGGCTGGCGGGGGCGACCCCAGGGAAAGTGCCACAGAAAGCAAACCACCTGATCGCGCATGCCATCAGGAAAGGGTGAAAGGGTGCGGTAAGAGCGCACCGGTCCTTCAGCAATGCGGGACGCATGGTAAACCCCACCGGGAGCAAAACCTAATAGGAATGGTCGGCCGAATGCTTCGGCATTGTCGGCAGGCGGGTTTCCGCGCCACCATTCGGGTTGGTTGCAGGAGGCGTCCGGCGACGGGCGTCCCAGATGAATGGTCATCCAGTGCGGTTCGCCGCATGGACAGAACCCGGCTTACAGGCCATCTGGTCTATTTCTTTTCTGATACCCGATATGACATCGGCGGGGACATGCCCCGCCGCTTATGCCGTTATCCGCGTTCCGCGATGGATTGCGCGAAATATGTATCGGCATCTTCCTGGGTGCCGACTTCAAAATTCCCCGCCGTCTGATCCTTGATGATCTTGCCAAGGGTCGGCATCACCTTGCGATCCACCTGGCTCTCGATGCTCCAAAGCTTCGAACGCATCAGCGATTTCGCACAATGCAGGAACGCTTCCTCGACCCGGATCCTGATCACCGTGATCGGCGGTTTTGGCGTATCGGCAAAATGCGCAAGCAATTCCGGATCATTATGGATTTCCGCCTGCCCGTTCACACGCAGTGTATCGTTGAAACCGGGCACGAAAAACAGCATCCCGACATGGGGGTTTTCAACGATGTTCGATAACGTATCGACGCGATTGTTGCCCGGACGGTCGGGCATCAGAAGCGTATTGTCATCCAGCACCCTGATAAAGCCCGGCCCGTCGCCGCGCGGGCTGACATCGGCATTGCCCTTGGCGTCCGCCGATGAAATCACCGCAAAGGGTGCCAGTTCGATGAAATGCCGGCAATGCGGGTCAAGCTTCGACAATGCCTTCGAAACCGCCAATTCCATTGGCATTCCATAAATCTCGCGCAGCTTTTCATGGGTGTCGATTTTTGTCATGGGGCGTACCTTTTGCGGGAATCAGATGGGGAAACTGCGTCACCACGAAACGCAAGTCAATCGCATTTCCCCCCGATCACCTGTTCTGTCGTGCAAACCCTGGCAAACTCGCCGTTCAGGCTCGCCAGCGCCACATCATGCACAAGATCGGCACCAAACACCCGCCCATCAGACAGTTTGCGCTCAAACGCAAAACACGCATCGCTGACAATCGTGACCTCAAAGCCAAGGTTCCCCGCCATCCGCGTCGTTGTATTCACGCAATGATCGGTCGAAATCCCGCAACAAACGACCTTTGAAATCCCGCGTGCCCGCAAGTCGGCCTCAAGCGCCGTTCCGATAAAGGCCGAATTGACCTGCTTGCCATAAACCGGCTCGTCATCCTTGGGCGCGGCGAAATCAATGAATGCATGCCCCGGATGATCGGGATAAAGCCGCGATATCGGCGTGGTCGAATCATGGCGCACATGGATCACCGGCCATCCCTTTTCCCGCCAATGCGCCAAAAGCTTCGCCCCATTGGCCTCGGCATCCGGGTTGTTGCGATCCCCCCAATAATCAAGGTCGGCAAATCCCTGCTGCCAGTCGATCAGGATCAGGGCCGTGTAGTCTGTCTGCGTCATTGTCGTTATCTCCGGGTCATCTGAATGTTGCCGCTAGCTTATCCGATCCCCAAATGGCATAAATGACAACAACCCCTCATTTCAGGACAATGCCGCGTGACACCCCGCCTCATCGTTTTCATCCTCACCCCGCAAACCGTGATGCTTGATGTCACAGGCCCGCTTCAGGCGTTTCACGAGGCCCGCGATCCGGCAACCGGCAGCCCGCTTTACCGCACCATATTGGCCTCAAGCCACGGCGGCCCGGTCATGACCGATACCGGCATCGCCCTTGATACCGTCGCCCTTGCCGATCTTGATCCGGGCGAAATCCATACCCTGATCGCCGCCGGGTCTGATGAAATGCTTGATGCGCTGGGCGATGCCAATCTGATCGGCTGGCTTGAAAAACACCGCGCTCACATCCCCCGCATCGGTTCGGTCTGTATCGGGGCGTTTATTCTGGGGGCTGCCGGGATGCTCGATGATCGCGCCTGTGTCACCCACTGGCGCTGGTGTGACCGTCTGCAAACCATGTTCCCGCAAAGCCGCGTCGCCCCCGATCCGATCTTTGTCCGCGATGGTCCGGTCTGGACGTCGGCCGGGGTGACAACCGGGATTGATATGGCGGTCGCGATGATCGAACAGGATTTTGGCCGGGACGCGGCCCTTGCCGTCGCGCGCAGCCTGATCGTCTTCATCCGCCGCCCCGGCGGCCAGTCACAATTCAGCCTGCCGCTCGAACATCAGGCCAATGACAATACCGGGCGCTTTGATGCCCTGCATGGCTGGATCGCACAAAACCTTCAAACCCGCCTTTCGGTCGAAGACCTCGCCGAACAGACGGGCATGAGCCCGCGGAACTTTTCGCGCACCTACAAATCCGCCACCGGCCTGAGCCCGGCCCGCGCGGTCGAACTGATGCGCCTCGAAGCCGCCAGAACCGCCCTTGAACAGACCGAAAAACGCATCAGCCAGATCGCCATCACGTGCGGCTTTGGCGATGACGAACGCATGCGCCGCTGCTTCGTCAAACATCTGGGCGTCGCGCCCAGCGACTACCGCGAACGGTTTCGCCGGGCTTAGGGGCAGGCGTTCCACGCGTCTGTTGAGGACAAGGACAAGCACTTGCAGTTTAGTTAAGTCAGCCTTCCAAGTATGGATTTCGACTGTTTCCTTGCCATCGCCTACCCCAGTTACTCTTTAAGGTTTTTGGCAATATCGTTGGATTCCTGATCAACGAAACTGGCACCCCCCCCAGTTCGGACACCGCTTCGTACTGAAACACGATTTAATCGTGCTTCAAAATAGGTTCGGAACGGTTCCCAGTCTTCGTACTGCTTACCATCCGCCCAGCAAGCTCCCAACCGCCCAACGAGACCAGCAATCCAATCGGCTGCTTGCAATGTTTGATATCGATCACTCTCAACTTGGAACGGAGGCTCGATAAGCCGACGACGCGGCTCATTCGGGTTGTACATGGCCTGAGCTGCTGCGGTTACAAGCGCTTGTCGTTGATCATGCTCATCCAGAACCAGTAGAAACGAGGAACCGTTGCCACAGTCTTTCTCGCAGAAATGATCCAGTCTTTTGATAGCCTCTTTTAGCACCGAGAGGTAAAGCCGGTTCGGGTCGTGATCACCAACAGGTGCAGTTTTCTCCGTCCCGACATAGAAAACCCGACCCCCAATTTTTTCTATCTTATTGAAGAGGCGATTTGTTAGTGCTCGCAGTTCTCGATACTTTTGTACATTTCTGAGCGTATATAAGGTGGCACCCTTCTTTTCCCAGGTAGCGGGATGCGCACCTGCACGCTCAATTTCCCATCCAAGCAATTCTTGCTTTCTTTGAAAGAACCAAGTACCGAAAGAGCGAATTTCTGTCGCTGGCAAAATTAAACCAGCTAGACCAAAAACCGGACTTTCCTTGAATTTAGAGTCTGTTCGGGAAGTAAAAGGGCCGATGTGCCCAAACTCGTCCAGATAAGCAACGTAAGTCACATCCGTCCCCCACAAACGCGAAGACCCGCGTTGAACGCGGGCCTCGGAAAGCGTGTACAAACTTACGTTCGTACGACACAACTATTTTATACAGGGTCTTCGGGTACGAAATCAACAAAAACCGCACGCGCTTTTGTAAGTGCAAACTGATTTTGTGAGTGAACTTAAACTAAAGCCACCCCTTCCGCTTGAAATACCAAAGCGGAAGAACAGCCGATAGCACCATCAACCCGATCGCCAGCGGATAGCCGAATTGCCAGTCAAGCTCCGGCATGACCTCAAAATTCATCCCGTAAATGCTGGCGATCAAAGTCGGCGGCAGGAAAGCTGCGGCGGCGACCGAGAAAATCTTGATGATATTGTTCTGTTCCAGATTGATCATGCCCAAGGTCGCATCGAGCAGGAACGTCACCTTGTTGGCGATGAAATTGGCATGTTCGGTGATCGACACGATATCGCGCGAAATGGTTTTAAGCCGCGTCTTGGCATCCTTTTTAAGCCGCGTCTGCGTCGACAGAAACAGCCCCAGCCGATGCAGGTTCAGCAAGCTGTCCTTGGCCTTGCCCGAAAGGTTCCCGGCCCGCCCGATGCGGCGCAGAACCGCCCGGTGATCCTGTTCATGGGCCGGGTCATCGGGATTGGCAAAAACGATGTTTGAAAGCCCCTCAAGGTCGGCCGCCGCCTGTTCCATGATATCGGCCAGCCGGTCGACAATCTGTTCCAGCAACCCGAACAGAACCGCCTCGGCACTGGATGCCAGCGACGGGCTGCGATTGACCCGCCGGATAAAGGTCTTGAACGGCACCGGATCGGCATAACGCAGCGTGATCAGGGTTTTCTTGACCAGGATAAAGGTAATCGCGGTCGTTTCCGGCTCGTCGGTATTGGCCTTGTTTAACACCGATACCGTCATGAAAAGCGCGCCATCCTCGTCATACAACCGTGATGAAAGCTCGATCTCCTGCATTTCCTCGCGCGTCGGCACCTCGATGGAAAACCGTTTTTCGATCTCGTGGATTTCATCGTCGGAGGGATTCAAAAGATCGATCCAGACCGGCGTGCGTTCCGCCTTTGGCGGCTTTGCGACACTTCCCGCAGCACCGGTTTCGCCCTCACCGGCAACGGGATCGCCGCCACCGACCAATGCAGCATCGTCCGACGGGGTCGCCGTATCGTCCGACGGGGTCCGGGCCGGGGCAAAAAACTCGTTGCTGTCCATGGTCATTCTCCCTCCGCGCCAGATCATCGACCAGATCACCGGACATTGCCGGGTAGCGGTCTATTTGGGGCTTTCGCGTTTCCTGTCATATGCCCGAAGGCCCCGTTCTGTCACGCGCCAAGCCATGACAAATCGGTTAAACGCCACCGGGGCGCGGCATCCCCGCTATTGAAACGGCAGAACCGTCTGAAATTCAAACGGATCAATGTCCGGATCGTTCCCGCGCTTTTCATCAAACTGCGCCTTGGCATATTCAAGGAATTCATCCTTGCTGATCATTTTGTCAGAATTGGCATCAACGCTGCCAAACAGCAATTCCAGCCGACGGCTTTCGGTCCGCAACCGCTTGCGGTTGGCATCCGGCGATCCCGGCAATGCCTCGACCGCGGCAAATTCACGCCCCACCAGAACACTGTCGCCATTGATATCACGCCGCCGGAACATCCAGCTCGCATACGCGGCCGCTTCATCGGCACTGATCCGTCCGTCATGATCCATATCGATCGGGTGATATTGTTGCCGGTAAATCTGCACCTGCTCGGGGATGCCGGTGGCAGCAGCACTCGCCGCATTCTGATTGGCCAGCGCCTTGGCAATCGCATCCTCAAGGCCGGGGATGGCCGCCGCACCATTTGCGCCATTGGCACCAATTCCGGTCGGCGCTCCCTCGCCATCCTCAAGCCCGTCCAATCCGTTAAGCGCGCCCAAGCCACCAAGCCCGAACTGCCCCATCAATTGCGGATTGTTCTGCAACTGCTGCATGATCAGTGGCAATAACTGGCGCATTTCCGGCGACGTGACCTCGGGCGAAATCGTCGCACTGCCCTTATCCATCTGAAGGCTTTGGGCATGGACCGGCCCCCGAATGCCAAAAACCGCCACAACGGCACAAATCATTAACAATATGGCAGCTTTTTTCCGCAACACTCATTCCCTTCGCCTGTCCTGATGCCGCCCCGCCTCAGGATCACCATCATAGCATATCAGCACGGACTGGATCGCGGGCAGCATTGCCCCATCAAAACCGATTAACGATCAAATGCCAATCCCCGAAGCCGGGATCAGGACTCAAACCGGATCATTGCCATGTCGCGTGAAAGTCGTCCCCGTCATCCCGTCCCATCCCATACCGATCAAAAATGGTCCGCAAATGGATTTGCATGGGCAGGCATGGGAACGCGTGTGGGTTTTGATGGGCGACACCTGAAAATCACCCGGAAAACGGTTACTTTTAGCCCATCTGCACCCAAGTCCGATATGCCCCAAAGCCGCAGGAAACCACATTATTACCCTATTTGATCCCATCAATTCCCATTGACCCCCATCAAATCCCATGATACCCCATAAGCAGGCACATTTACGGTGTCATGCGGGGCTTATCCATTTCGGCGCGGAAACTGATCATTCTCTGGCGGTTCGAAATGGGTTTTTGATCAGGGGAATGGCGAAGTGCTGTTCACAGGAACGCACATTCACAAGCTGGACCGAAAAGGGCGCGTCTCCGTGCCCAAGCGGTTCCGTGCGACCCTGGAACGTGAAACCTTCGCTGGCATCTATCTGTACCAATCCCACAAGGAAGCCGCCCTTGAAGGCTGTGGCGAAAGCCACATGGACCGCATCGCCGCGTCGATTGACGAACTCGCGATGTTTTCGGACGAGGCAGACGACCTCGCCGATACCATCCTTGGCGCGTCCCACATGCTGCCGTTTGACGGCGAAGGCCGCATCATCCTGCCCCCGGAACTGATCGAATTCGCCCGCATCGAAGATCAGGTCGCCTTTGTTGGCCGTGGCCGCACCTTCCGCATCTGGAACCCGGAAATCTTCAAACCGCTGCAAGACGCCAGCCGCACCCGCACCCTCAATCGCGGATCGACCCTCAAACTGAAACCGGCATCCGATTTCGCGCCGGGCAGCCGCCCCGCTGCCTCCACCGCTGAAACCGCCCCGGATGAAGAGGGGGACGCGTAATGAGCATCCATGACCTCAGCTTCGCCACAGGCGATGGCCCGCACAAGCCGGTGCTATTGCGCGAAGTTCTCGATGCCCTGTCCCCCGGGGCGGGCGAGATCATGGTGGACGGCACTTTTGGCGCGGGCGGATATTCCCGCGCCATTCTCGATCATGCGGACTGCGAACTGTATGCCATTGACCGCGACCCGACCGCCGTTGCCACCGGCAAGGCAATGGAAGCCGATTATGCCAATCGCTTCCACATGGTCGAAGGCTGCTTTGGCGATATGGGCACCCTTCTGCCCGCGGCCGGAATTGATCAGGTTGACGGCATCGTTCTTGATATCGGCGTATCCTCCATGCAGCTTGATCAGGCCGACCGCGGATTTTCCTTCCGCGAAGACGGCCCGCTTGACATGCGCATGTCGATGTCCGGCCCGACGGCGGCTGATTTCGTCAATACCGCCGACGAAGAAGACATCGCCAACGTCATCTATCGCTATGGCGAGGAACGCGCCTCGCGCAAGGTCGCGCATAAAATCGTTGAAATGCGGGCCGAGGCGCCCTTTGAAACCACCCTGCAACTGGCCCGCGCGGTCCGGTCTGTCGTGCGCAAATCCAAGGACGGCATTGATCCCGCCACCCGCACCTTCCAGGGACTTCGCATTTACGTCAATGACGAGTTGGGCGAACTGGAACGCGCCATGCAGGCGGCTGAAAACCTGCTCAAACCCGGTGGCCGTCTGGTGATCGTGACCTTCCATTCGCTCGAAGACCGCAGTGTCAAAACCTTCATGAAGGAACGGTCCGGCGATCCGTCGAAAATGTCGCGCCGCCTTCCGGGCGAACCCGAAGTCGCCACCCCGACCTTCACCCCCCTCACGCGCAAGGCCGTGACTGCGCAAAAAGACGAACTGCGCGCCAATCCGCGTGCGCGGTCGGCCAAGCTGCGCGCGGTTGCCCGCAACGAACAGCCCGCAAACGCAGGGGGGCGCAAATGACCCGTGCGATGACCTTTATCGGGCTGTTTCTGACCATCGTGATCGGGGCTGGCACCTATTGGGTGTCGCACGAAGTCGAAAGCCTTGAAAAACAATATGCCGCGATCCAGTCGGACATCCTGAACGAACAGGAAAGCATCCATGTGCTCGAAGCGGAATGGAGCTATCTGAACAGCCCGCAACGCGTCGAGGCGCTGGCCAAAAACTACCTTAAACTCGATCAGATTGCCCCGCTTCAGATGGCCAGCATCGACGATCTGCCCGAAGATGCCGACCTGCATCAGTATCGCCTTGATAAATTTGGCGAGGCCGTTGCCTTCCTGCCGATGCCACGCGCGCGCCCCTATGAACTGGCGCCCGACGAAGCCGCCGAAGCCATGATCATCAATTCCCCGTCCCTTGCCGCTACGCAATCCAATACGCAGGAGGACGGACAATGAGCTTCTACCGTTTCTCATACTGGCTGCGCGGCGACCGCCCGGAACTCAGCCCCGATCAGCGCGAACGTCACGCGATTGAAACCGCGCGCAACCGCATCTTCATTACCGGGGCGATGTTTGCTATCGGTTTTGTCTGGATTACCGTCGGTCTGATCGATGCGACCGTCCTGCGCCAGGGCAACGAACCCGAAATGGTATCGGGGCCCGATACCCGCGAACTCAAAACCGAACGGGCCGATATTGTTGATCGCAACGGCATGCTGCTTGCGACCGATCTTCCGACCAATTCGCTTTATGCCGATGCGCGCGTGATCAAGGACCCCGTCGGATCGGCTGATCAATTGCTGACGGTCCTGCCCGAACTGGATCGCGATACCCTGATCCGTCATCTCAGCTCGCAAAAGGCATTCGTCTGGATCAGGCGCAACCTGACACCCGAACAGCAATATGCGGTCAACTCGCTTGGCGTACCGGGCCTGAATTTCCAGCGTGAAGAACGCCGCGTCTATCCGCATGGCCGTCTGTTTGCCCATGTGCTGGGCTTTACCGATATCGACAATAACGGCATTGCCGGTGTCGAACGCAAGTTTGATAACGAACTGCGCATCAATAACGGCCCGCTGCAACTCTCCCTTGATACCCGCATTCAATACGCGCTCGAAGAAGAAGTCGAAAGCGCGATGAAAGCCTATGATGCGGTCGGCGCAACCGGCATGGTCATGGACATCTATACCGGCGAAGTGCTGGGCATGATGTCGCTGCCCGATTTTGATCCGCACCGCCCCGGTCAGGCCCCGGCTGATGCGCGCTTTAACCGCGCGACACTGGGTGTTTATGAAATGGGCTCGGTGTTCAAACTGTTTAACACCGCGATTGCGCTTGAAACCGGCACCGCGCATCTCGATACCATGTTCGATGCCTCCCAGCCGCTGCGCATCGGGCGCTTTGCAATCAATGACTATCGCGGTGAAAACCGCTGGCTGTCGGTGGCCGAAATTATCAAATACAGCTCGAACATCGGGTCTGCCCGCATGGCGCTGAATTTCGGGACCGAGACACAACGCAAATACCTCAAGAAATTCGGCATTCTCGATACACCAAAGATCGAACTGCCCGAAGTCGGGTCGCCACTTGTTCCCCATCCGTGGCGCGAAATCAACACCATGACCATTTCGTTCGGTCATGGTCTTGCCGTGACCCCGCTTCAGGTCGTCAGCGGCATTTCCGCCCTTGCAAATGGCGGCATTCTGCGCCCGGCAACCATCCTTAAACAGGATGGCGCACCATCGGGCGAACGTGTGATTTCCCGGCAGACTTCGGACACGCTAAGGCGCCTGATGCGCCTCGTCGTGACCGATGGATCGGGCAAAAAGGCTGAAGTTTCGGGTTACTTCCTTGGGGGTAAAACCGGGACGTCGGAAAAACTCGTGAACGGGCGCTATGTCAAGAACGCCCGCATGTCGACCTTTGTCGCCGCCTTCCCGATGCAGGACCCGAAATATGTGGTTCTGGTGACGCTGGACGAGCCCAAAGGCACAAAAGAAACTTATGGATTTGCCACAGCCGGTTGGGTGTCCGCCCCGGCAGTCGGCAAGGTTGTGACACGTATTGCTCCCCTTCTGGGCATTGAACCGGCGAATGCGAAGGCGCCGGAGATTGAGCAAGCGCTGCAGATCGACCTTCGCAAGGGGGAGCGCAAACTTGCGTCTTTCTGAACTCATGGCAGGTGATCAAGCGGCACTTAAACATGCCGACGGACAGGACCCGAACATTACGGGCCTGACAGCAGACTCACGCACCGTAAAAGACGGCTATCTGTTTGCCGCCCTCTCCGGTGCCAAAACCGACGGATCGAAATATATCGACGATGCGATCCGCCTGGGTGCGGCCGCCATCCTCGCCAAGGAAGGCACGCCAAAACCCGTGGCCGCAACGGTTCCGCTGATCCCGGTGGAAAACCCGCGCCAGCGTTACGCCCAACTGGCCGCGCGCTTCTATGGCAAACAGCCGGCCAATATTGCGGCCATCACCGGTACGAACGGCAAAACCTCCACCGCTGTTTTCACCGAACAGCTCTGGACCATCATGGGCAATATGTCGGGCTCCATCGGCACCCTTGGCATTCGTGCCGCCGGGGCCAAAATCCCCGGCTCGCTGACCACGCCCGATCCGGTGGCACTCCACCAAAGCCTTAATGAAATGGCTGAAATCGGTGTCACCCACGTCGCGATGGAGGCATCCTCGCACGGGCTTGATCAGCATCGCCTTGACGGTGTGAAAGTCACGGTTGCCGCCTTCACCAATCTGTCGCGTGATCATCTTGATTATCACGGCAATTTCGAAAAATACTTCGCCGCCAAGGCCCGCCTGTTTGCCGATCTTCTGGCAGACGACGGCACTGCGGTTTTGAATGCCGATGTGCCGCAATTCAAACTCCTGCGCTCCATGTGCGAAGGACGCGGCGTTTCGGTGATGTCCTATGGCGAAAATGCCGACGATATCAAACTGCTCGAAGCCAAACCCGATGCCACCGGCACCAAACTTAAACTCGCCATCGAAAAGGGCGAATATGGCGTGCATCTGCCGCTTATGGGTTCCTTCCAGGTGATGAATGCCCTTGCCGCCCTTGGCATCGTCATTGCGTCGGGTGCCGATGTCGATGATGCGGTAGCAGCCCTTGAAAAGCTCGAAGGTGTCCGGGGTCGCATGGAACTGGTTGGCAAAACCAGCTTTGGCGCACCGGTCTTTGTTGATTACGCCCACACCCCCGATGCACTTGAAACCGTGATCAAGGCGGTTCGCCCGCACGCCAAGGGCCGCATCATCTGTGTCTTTGGTGCCGGCGGGGACCGCGATACCGGCAAACGCCCGGAAATGGGCCGCGTGGTCAAGGAAAACGCCGATATCGCCATCATCACCGATGACAATCCGCGCAGCGAGGACCCCGCCAAAATCCGCGCGGCGATCAAGGCCGCCTGCGAGGGTGCGGTTGAAATCGGCGACCGGGCCGAGGCGATCAAACGCGGCATCGGCATCCTGCAACGCAACGATATTCTTATTATTGCCGGAAAAGGCCATGAAAGAGGCCAAATTGTCGGCGATACGGTTCTGCCTTTCGATGATGCGGCGGTCGCGCGCAACATCCTTCTGGGCGGTAACTGATTGATTTTAAAACCAGCCACGACGCCAAAGATCGTGCTGGATGCGGACACGAAAGAAACCAGAAAATGACCAAGGCTGTTTTATGGACGGCAAAAGACGCCGAAAAAGCCACCGGGGGCAAGGCAACCGGCAACTGGCAGGCGTCGGGTGTATCGATTGACAGCCGCAAGGCCGCCAAGGGCGATCTTTTTATCGCACTCAAAGGCCCCAATTTCGATGGTCACAAATTCGCCCAAACCGCCCTTGATAACGGCTGTGCGGCGGCGATGGTGTCGGACACCAAAACCCTTGGCAATGGCGCACCGGCCCTTGTGGTCGATGATACGCTTGATGCGATGGTCCGCCTTGGCCTTGCCGGGCGCGAACGCAGCACCGCCAAAATCATCGCGATCACCGGCTCTGTCGGCAAAACCGGCACCAAAGAGGCGCTTAAATACGTTCTGAACGAACAGGGCCAGACCCACGCAAGCCCCGCCAGCTTCAACAACCATTGGGGTGTGCCCATGAGCCTCGCCACCCTGCCGGCGGCGGCTGAATATGGCGTGTTTGAAATCGGCATGAACCATCCCGGCGAAATCAGCCCGCTTGTGAAAATGGTCCGCCCCAAGGTCGCCCTGATCACCACGGTGGTTGGCGCACATACCGAATTCTTCAAGGACGAGGCCGAAATCGCCCAGGCGAAATCCGAGATTTTCGATGGCCTTGATACCGACGGCACCGTGATCCTCAACCGCGACAACCTGCATTATTTTGCACTGGCGCGGCGGGCCAAGGAACTCGGGATCAAGAACATCAAATGCTTTGGTACCGATGCCATGGCCGATTACCGCCTGTTCGAAGCCAACATTGTCGCCAATGGTTCTGCCGTGCGCGCGCGCATCGGCGGCCGTGATATCGAATATTTCATCGGCTGCCCCGGCGAACACTGGGTTCTGAACTCGCTTGCGGTTCTCGCCTGTGTCGATGCAATCGGCGGCGATGTGCTGCGCGCCGCACAGGATCTGGCCGATTTCACCCCGCCCGCCGGTCGCGGCGAAACCCATATTCTGCCGCTGCCCAATGGCGGTGACGGCACCTTTACCCTGATTGACGATGCCTATAACGCCAATCCGACCTCGATGATGGCGGGCCTCAGTGTTCTGGCCCAAAGCAAACCCGAAGGATCGGGCCGCAAGATCGCGATTCTGGGCGATATGCGCGAACTGGGCGATAACGCGCAAAAACTGCATGCAGACCTGCATCAGCCGCTGGTTGCCCTTGGCATCGAACGTGTTTATACGGTCGGCCCGTTAATGGCCAATCTGACGCAAACCCTGCCAACCGAACTCCATGCCGGTCATTTTGACACCGCCGAAGACGCAATCGCGCCGATAAAGGCCGATCTACAGGCGGGCGACGTGGTTTTGATCAAAGGATCGCTTGGCATTTACGTTTCGAAAATTGTCTCGGCCTTAAAATCATCGGATGGCGCATCTGGCGCGCCCTCTAAAAATTAAGACGCAGAAGGAACCCCCGGGGCGATGCTCTATAATCTGCTTTATCCGCTGGCCGACCAGTTTCCGATTTTCAACCTGTTTCGTTACATCACGTTTCGGACCGGCGGCGCGATTATCACATCCCTTATTCTGGCCTTTGTGCTGGGCCCGTCCCTGATCAACTGGCTGCGCTCCAAACAAAGCGAAGGCCAGCCGATCCGCGATGACGGCCCCGAAAGCCACCTTCTGACCAAAAAGGGCACGCCGACGATGGGCGGCCTTTTGCTGTTGCTCTGCACCTCCATCGGCACATTGCTGTGGGCCGATCTGTCCAATGCCTATGTCTGGGCGGTGCTGCTGGTGACCATCGGCTATGGCTTCCTTGGTTTCCTTGATGATTTCCTCAAGGTATCCAAGAAAAACACCAAGGGCCTGCCGGGTAAACTGAAACTGCTCGGGCAATTTTCGATTGCCGCGGCGGCTGCATGGTGGATTTCGCTGCACACCGCCGATCCGCTGTCGACCGCGCTGGCCTTCCCGTTCTTCAAAAACTACCTGCTCGATCTCGGCTGGTTCTTTGTCCCGTTCGCGATGTTTGTCATGGTGGGCGCGTCCAACTCCGTCAACCTGACCGACGGCCTTGACGGGCTTGCCATCGTGCCGGTGATGATTGCCGCCTCCAGTTTTGCCCTGATCACCTATCTGATCGGCAACATCCAGTTCGCCGAATATCTGCAAGTCCACTATGTCGCCGGATCGGGCGAACTGACCATCTTCCTCGGTGCCCTTGTCGGCGCGGGTCTTGGCTTCCTCTGGTACAACGCCCCGCCTGCGATGGTGTTCATGGGCGATACCGGGTCGCTCGCCCTTGGTGGTGCGCTCGGCGCGGTTTCGGTTGTCACCAAACACGAACTGGTCCTTGCCATCATCGGGGGTCTGTTTGTCCTTGAAACCCTGTCGGTGATCATTCAGGTCGGCTCGTTCAAACTGACCGGAAAGCGCGTGTTTCGCATGGCGCCGCTGCATCATCATTTCGAAAAAAAGGGCTGGCAGGAAGCCACCATCGTCATCCGCTTCTGGATCATCGCCGTCATTCTGGCCCTTGTCGGGCTGGCAACGCTTAAACTCCGTTAAATTAAGGACACCCCGCCTTGATCGACCTGTCACATCTGCGCGGCAAAACCATCGCGGTTCTGGGTCTGGGAAAATCCGGACTGGCCAGTGTCAAGGCACTGGTCAATGGCGGTGCCGTCGTCTGGGCGTGGGATGACAATGCTGATAGCCGTGGCCAGCTAGAGGCCTTCGGCCTTGCCCCGATCAATCTGGCGGAATGTGACTGGACCGAACCCGGCATGCTGGTCATCAGCCCCGGCATCCCGTCGACCTTCCCGACCCCGCACCCGGCGGCTGAAAAGGCCCGCCGTGCGGGCAAGCCGATCATCTGCGATGTCGAACTGCTCTGCACCGCTCTTCCCGATGTGCCCAGCATCGCGATCACCGGCACCAACGGCAAATCGACCACCACCGCCCTTACCGCCCATATCCTCACCCATGCCGGGATCAAAACCCAGGCGGGTGGTAATCTCGGCAATCCGGCCCTGGGCTTTGATCCCGCCGGTCCCGATGATTGCTTTGTGCTGGAACTTTCATCCTATCAGCTCGAACTGCTCCATGACGCCAGCTTCGATGCCTGCGGCCTGCTCAACATCACGCCGGACCATCTGGATCGGCATGGCGGCATGGATGGTTATATCGGAGCCAAACGCCTTGTCTTTGCGCGTAACAAGGGCCCCAAATGGGCGGTGATTTCGATTGACGATGACCCGTGTGCCCGCATGGCGGTTGAGCTCGCCCGCGAAGGCGGCCGCCGCGTGATCGAGGTCTCGGTCCATAAACCGACCCCGCATGGCATTTACGTTGAAAACGGCTGGCTGATCGATGACCTGACGGGCGCGCAAACCCGGATCATGGATCTGGTCACGGTTGCCCATATGCCCGGCGTCCATAACTGGCAAAATATCGCGTTTGCCTATGCGCTTTGCCGGGCGCGCGGGGTGGTGGCATCCAAGATCATCGAAGGCATCATGACTTTCCCCGGCCTTGCCCACCGGCAGGAACGGCTGGGCATGGTCGATGGTGTGACCTTTGTGAATGACAGCAAGGCCACCAACGCCGAAGCCACCGCCAAGGCGCTCTCGGCCTATCGCGATATCTACTGGATTCTGGGTGGCAAGCCCAAGGAAGGCGGCATTGACGGTCTTCAGGCGTTTTATCCGCAGATCAAAAAGGCCTATCTGATTGGTGCGGCCGCCGATGCCTTTGCCGAAACGCTCGGCGATGATCTGCCGTGGCAGAAATGCCAAACCCTTGATCGTGCCATGGCGGCGGCCTTTCTCGATGCCAAGGAAGACATCAAGTCACACGCGGTCGATATGCCGGTCGTGCTGCTTTCGCCGGCTTGCGCATCCTTTGATCAGTTCAAAAGTTTCGAAGCCCGCGGCGACGCCTTCCGCGATCTGTTTAACGCGCTGGCACATGCCGGGCAGGAGAAACCATGAAATCCCTGTTTGGCAACAGCACCAACAGCAACATCGCCTTTTCACGCGCCGATACCTCGGTACTCGGCATCTGGTGGTGGACGGTGGATCGCTGGATGCTCGCCGCTGTCATCCTTCTGATGGGGATCGGCGCACTGCTGGTCATGTCGGCAAGCCCGCCGGTGGCGGACCGCATCAATGTCGACAGCTTCCATTTCGTCCGCCGACAATTCGTCTTCCTTGTCCTGGCCGCGATCTGCGCCTTCGGCATTTCGCTGCTCTCGATCAAATGGGTGCGGCGTCTGGCCTCGATCATGTTTCTGGGCGTCATCTGCCTTCTGATCATCACCCCCTTTGTCGGGTCCGAGATCAAGGGCGCGGTGCGCTGGATCCATCTCGCCGGGATCACGCTGCAACCGTCCGAATTCCTCAAACCGGCCTTTGCCGTCGTGATTGCATGGATGCTGTCCGAAGGCCGGCTTAACCCGAACTTTCCGGGTTATATCGTCTCCTGCATGCTGCTTGCGACCTGCATCATCTTACTCATGATCCAGCCCGACTTCGGCCAGACCGTCGTTGTCACCGCCATCTGGTCGACCCAGATTTTCCTGGCTGGCCTGCCGATGGTGCTGGTCTTTGGCCTCGGGCTTGGCGTGGTCGGTCTGGCGCTCGGGGCCTATCTGGTCCTGCCGCACGTGCAGTCCCGTGTGGACCGCTTCCTTGATCCGGCATCGGGTGATAACTATCAGATCGATCGCTCGATGGAGGCCTTCATGAATGGCGGCCTGATGGGTCAGGGCCCCGGCGAGGGTTCGGTGAAAAACTTCCTGCCCGATGCCCATTCCGACTTCATCTTTGCGGTTGCGGGCGAAGAATTCGGGCTTCTGTTCTGCGTGCTGGTGGTTGGCGTCTTCAGCTTCGTGATCATGCGCGGCCTCTCGCGCCTGATGGGCGAACGCAACCTGTTTGTCGTCCTTGCCGTCACCGGCATTCTGGTCCAGTTCGGCTTGCAGGCGGCGATCAACATGGCCTCCACCCTGCAACTCGTCCCGCCAAAAGGCATGACCCTGCCCTTCATCTCCTATGGCGGCTCCGCCACGGTTGGCATCGCAATCGGCATGGGCTTCGTTCTGGCCTTAACGCGCAAACGCCCCGGCGAATAAGCCACCGGCTCGCACCTCTCTACCCCCATCGTCACTCCCGCGAAAGCGGGAGTCCATCTCGCCAAACGCTCTCACTTCCACATACGGCCTTCCTGAACACGGAACCGGCATGGGCTCCATTTTGGCCTTGACGCCACCGTCAATAAAACCGATCATGTACCGCACAAGGTACATATTGGAATCATATGAAGAAACTTGAAGCACGTTTCTTCCGGACCCTTGGCGGGATTGAACCTGTCCGGGAATTTCTCAAGGAACTTGCACCGCAAGACCGCAAAACGCTCGGCATGGACATTGCGACTGTGGAATATGGCTGGCCTGTCGGCATGCCAGCCTGCCGGTCATTAGGCAAAGGTCTTTGGGAAGTCCGCAGCAACATTTCCGACAAAAGGATTGTCAGGGTTGTTTTCTGCATCGCCGACGGGAAAATGCTTTTGCTTCATGCCTTCATCAAGAAAACGCAAAAAACGCCCCAAACCGACTTTGACCTTGCTCTGACGCGCAAGAAGGAACTGGAACAATGACCAACCATACTGGCTCTTCTTTTGACGACTTTCTCGAGGAAGAAGGCATTCGCGAAGAAGTCGAGACTGTCGCAATCAAACGGGTTCTCGCGTGGCAACTGCGTCAGGAAATGGAAAAGCAGAATCTGAGCAAAGCCGAAATGGCCCGCCTGATGAAAACAAGCCGCACACAGCTTGAACGCCTGCTTGATGACACCAACGACAAGGTGCAGCTCGACACGATCCAGCGCGGCGCCAAAGCCGTTGGCCGCACACTCAAGCTCGAACTGGTCTAAGCCCTCACACCTCCACCCTTGCATCAACGCATACCAGCCCTGCGGGCATTGCATATTGACATATCGGAAAATCCAGATATGTTTTGCGTTATGGAAATGCTCGAAATATTCAAAGCCCTCTCGAACCGGACACGCCTTGAGATCCTCAAAGGTCTGAAAGAGCCTGCGAAGAACTTTCCCCCGCAAGACGAGGGGGACGTGGATACGGTTGGAGTTTGCGTCAGCAGTATTCAGGAAGGTGTTGGACTGTCGCAATCGACAGTGTCCGATTACCTTGCGACGCTGCAACGTGTGGGTCTGGTGGAAGTCAGACGCATCGGGCAGTGGACCTACTACAAGCGAAACGAAGCCGGCATCCGTGCCTTTGCCGAGACGATCGGCAAAGAGCTGTAACTATTTGCCAATATACATCGAGATTTCTCGATATTCCTTTTTAACGAAATGAGGTACCAAGATGAAAGCCGAAACAATGAAAGCCCAGATCCTGAACGCCTTTGGCGGTCCGGAATCATTCACCCTCCAGGACGTTGCCAAACCGGTCCCGCAGGCCGGCCAGGTCCTTGTCCGGGTCCATGCCACCTCGATCAATCCGCTGGATTACCAGGTCCGTCGCGGCGACTATTCCGACTACGTGCCCCTGCCGGCGATTACCGGTCATGACGTTTCCGGCGTCGTCGAAAGTGTTGGCCCCGGTGTCACCAGCTTCGTGCCCGGTGATGAGGTCTGGTACACCCCGCAGATCTTTGATGGTCCGGGCAGCTACGCCGAATACCATGTTGCGTCCGAAAACATTGTCGGCAAAAAACCGGCATCGCTCAGCCACCTTGAAGCCGCCAGCCTGACGCTGGTCGGGGGCACGGCGTGGGAGGCACTGGTGGTGCGTGCGGGCCTTCGGGTCGGTGAGAGCATCCTGATCCACGGCGGTGCCGGCGGTGTCGGCCATGTCACGATCCAGCTGGCAAAGGCGATTGGCGCAAAGGTCTTTACCACCGTGCGCGAGGAGAACTTCGAATTCGTGAAAAGCCTTGGGGCCGACGTCCTCATTGATTACGAAAAAGAGGATTATGTCGATGCCATCCTGCGCGAAACCGACGGCCACGGGGTTGATGTCATTTTTGACACCATCGGCGGCAACACCCTGGCCAAAAGTGCTGATGCGCTGGCCCAGCTTGGCCGGGTTGTCTCGATTGTCGATATCGCACAGCCCCAGAACCTGATCGAAGCCTGGGGCAAAAACGCCAGCTACCACTTCGTGTTCACCCGCCAGAACCGTGGCAAGCTTGACGAGCTAAGTGCCCTGATCGAACGCGGCCAGCTCCGGCCCCATGTCGGTGCCGTCTATTCGCTGGCCGATCTCCCGCTTGCCCATGCCCGCCTCGAAAGCCCCGATAACGGTCTCCAGGGCAAAGTTGTGATCCAGGTCGCCCCATAACCCGACAACAATCCGACAACGCCGCACCGAAAGGTGCGGCGTTTCCTTTCCAAACAGGCCCCTTATCCTGCTTCCGCCAAAACTGGACTCCCGCGTTCGCGGGAATGACGACAAAGGGGCAGCGCGCGCCCCCCAAAAAAAACCACCGTCACTCCCGCGAACGCGGGAGTCCAGCCTGCCCCTTCCTCAAAAACACCAGCCTTGATTGACTTTTAGCGATACAATACCCGCACCTGTTCGCCCCAACCCAAGGCCCCACCATGATCGATATCCAGCACGCCGAACCCCGCCACCGCACCGGATGGGAACGCCTCTGGCGGCAAAACATCATTCAGTTCGGCGCACCCGACATGCCAAACGACGTGATTGATGGCCTGTGGCTGCGCATCCTCGATCCCGGCCACCCGATGCAGGCATGGCTGGCCCTGGATGACACCGCATCAAAGGATGACCAATCCGTCATCGGACTGGCCCACCTGATCATCCACCCGCACACCTTCACGCTGCGCAATGTCGCCTATCTCGAAGATTTCTGGGTATCACCCGATCACCGCAGCCGCGGCATCGGCGGCCTGATGATGGATGCCCTGCAAAAACAGGCCAGACAAAACAACTGGCTCCGCCTCTACTGGCTCACCGCCAGCGACAACCACGGAGCCCAACGCCTTTATGACCGGCTGGCAAAACGGGTTGATTCGGTGCTGTATAAGATTGATGTGGCTTAAAATTCTGCTCCTTCGGCGCGACCGGCCAAAACTGGATTCCCGCCTGCGCGGGAATGACGAATTTGGGGACCACTCCCCCGAACAAAAACCACCGTCACTCCCGCGAACGCGGGAGTCCATCGCGCCACAGGCTCGGTCTCACCTTCCCCGTCAACCGCGCGCCACATCCCCAAACCTCAAAACGCACTAATCCACCCCAAAAAACGACAAAATCCTCCCCTACAAACACCCGCGCTTGAAGGGATGTTAACCTTTCTCGGGTTCTGATAGGGGCAAACCGTCGTTGCATATGTGGATCTGATGACCGACATCCAGAATATTGAAGTTTCCCCGATGGAACACCCGTTGGCAGGACAGGTGATCGCCCTGACATCGGGCGGCACCGGCGGCCATATGTTTCCGGCGGTTGCACTGGCACGTGCCCTTGTCCGGCGCGGCGCCCACGTGCTGTTTTTTACCGATGCCCGTGCATCACGCTATACCGAGGGGGTCGAGGGCGTTGAAACCATCATCCTGCCGGCCGGTGGCATTGCCGGAAAGGGCCTTAAGGGCCGTCTGACCGGCGCCCTTCGCCTTGGCCTTGGCACGATGAAGGCGCGCGCGCTTTTGAAAAAAAGCCGCCCCGCTGCGGTCATCGGCTTTGGCGGTTATGCCTCGATCCCGGCAACATTATCGGCCAAATGGCTTGGCATTCCCTTTGCCATTCATGAACAGAACGCGGTTCTGGGCCGGGCCAACCGGATGGTTGCCGGTGCCGCCCACCGCATCGCGACATCCTTCCCCACGGTCAAGCTGATCGCGCCGGGCGACGAAGCCAAAGTCATCTGGACCGGCAACCCGATCCGCCACGAAGTCGCCGCGCTTGCCAGCACCGAATATGACGCCCCGACGCCTGAGGGGCCCGTCCGCCTGCTGATCACCGGCGGGTCGCAGGGCGCGCGCGTCCTGTCCGAAATCCTGCCCGCCGCACTGGTCGCCCTGCCGCGTGATTTGCGCAACCGCCTGATCGTGACCCAGCAGGCGCGCGAGGAAGACCTTGAAGCGGTGCGCAAGACCTATGAAGGATCGGGCATTGATGTGACGCTGGCATCCTTTATCGATGATATCCCCGAACGTCTGCGCGACTGCCATCTGGTGATTGCGCGGTCCGGTGCCTCGACCGTGGCCGAACTGACCGCGGCCGGTCGTCCGGCCCTTCTGGTGCCGCTGCCAAGCGCGATTGACGATCACCAGCGTTTCAACGCCCAGCAGGTCGAAGAAGCCGGGGGTGCATGGATGTTGCCCCAGGACCGTTTCACAATCGAGATTTTAAGCGAACGTTTGACCAAGCTTCTGCAAAACCCGGCGGCACTCACCCGTGCCGCCAAGGCTGCCAAGGCAACCGGTCGCCCCAATGCCGCCGAACGGCTGGCCGACATGGTGCTGGATCTGCTGGGGCTGAACCCGGCCGGCAGCCCCGATAATGATAACATGACAAAGAAAGACCCCCAGAAGGTATGAGGAGACACTCCATGAACACCCTGCCGCTCAACATCGGCACCATCCATTTTGTCGGTATTGGTGGCATCGGCATGTCCGGCATTGCCGAAATCCTGCACAACCTTGGTTACACGGTGCAGGGATCGGATATTTCCGACAATGCCAATGTGCAGCGCCTGCGCGATCTGGGGATCAGGGTTTTCGTCGGCCATCAGGCCGCCAATGTCGAAGACGCCAAGGTGGTGGTCATCTCCACCGCCGTCAAACCCGACAACCCCGAAGTCGTCGCCGCACGCGCCGATATGATCCCGGTTGTCCGCCGCTCCGAAATGCTGGCCGAACTGATGCGCCTCAAGGCCGCGATTGCGGTTGGCGGCACGCACGGCAAAACCACCACGACCTCGCTGGTTGCCACCATGCTGGACGCTGCCGGGCTTGATCCGACCGTGATCAATGGCGGCATCATCAATTCATATGGCACCAATGCGCGCCTTGGCGATGGTGACTGGATGGTGGTCGAGGCGGACGAGTCCGATGGCACATTCGTCAAGGTCCCCTCGACCATTTCGGTCGTGACCAATATTGACCCGGAACATCTTGATCACTGGAAAAACTTTGATCAACTGCGCGAGGCCTTCAAGAACTTCGTTCAGAACATCCCGTTCTATGGCTTTGCGGTTCTGTGCATCGACCATCCCGAAGTCCAGGCCCTGATCGGCAAGGTCACGGATCGCCGCATCTTTACCTTTGGTTTCTCGCCGCAGGCCGATGTCCGTGCCGTCAATGTCCGCACCGAAATCGGCCAAAGCACCTTTGACGTTGTCATTCGCGAACGGGTCGATAGCGAGGAACGCGTGATCAGGGATGTCCGCCTGCCGATGGTTGGCGATCATAACGTGTCGAACTCGCTGGCCGCGATCACGGTCGCGCTGGAACTTGGCATTCCTGACGATAAAATCGTTTCCGCCTTTGACGGTTTCACCGGGGTCAAACGCCGCTTTACCAAAACCGGCGAGGTGGATGGTGTCACCATCATCGATGATTACGGTCACCACCCGGTTGAAATCAGGGCGGTGCTGAAGGCCGCCCGCAAGGCGACCGAAAACAACGTCATCGCCGTCGTTCAGCCGCACCGCTATTCGCGCCTACATGATTTGTTCGAGGAATTCTGCACCTGCTTTAACGACGCCGACAGCGTGATCGTCGCCGACGTCTACGAAGCCGGGGAAAGCCCGATTGAGGGTGCCAACCGCGACGCACTGGTCGAAGGGCTTCGCAATCGCGGCCATCGCCATGTTGCCGCCCTTGAGGGGCCGGAATCACTGGCAGGCATGATCGCCAAGGAAGCCAAACCGGGCGATCTGGTCGTCTGCCTGGGTGCCGGATCGATCAGCGCATGGGCCAACGCCCTGCCCGCCCAGCTTGAAGCGCTTAAGAACTGAGACTGAACCGAAACCTGAAACGGATTTGACGAGTTTGTCATGAGCACGCCGGGACATCACACACCGCTTATTGATCGCCTGCCAAAGGTGCGCGGCAAGCTGCGCGAAGGCGCACAATTGTCCAAGGTCACCTGGTTTCAGGTCGGCGGCCCGGCCGATGTGATGTTCCGACCCGCCGATGAAATGGATCTGGCCGATTTCATCAAAAACCGCCCGGCCGAAATTCCGATCACCGTGATCGGGGTCGGCTCAAACCTTCTGGTCCGTGATGGCGGCATTCGCGGCGTGGTCGTCCGCCTTGGTCGGCCCTTTACCGATGCCATCATCAAGGACGGCGAAATTCATGCCGGGGCCGGTGCGCTTGACCTGAACGTTGCACAAATCGCGCGCGATGCCGGGATCGCCGGGCTTGAGTTTTTATCGGGCATTCCGGGCACCATTGGCGGCGCGCTTCGCATGAATGCCGGGGCCTATGGTACTGAAATCAAGGATGTTCTGGTCAGCGCCAATGCGATTGACGGCAATGGCGATCTTCATACCGTCACCGCCAAGGCGATGGATATGACGTATCGCCACTGCGGCCTGCCCGAAGACTGGATTTTCACATCCGCCATCCTGCGCGGCAAACCCGGCGACCCGGCCGAGATCACCAAACGCATGGATGAAATCCACGAAGCCCGCGCCGGGTCACAGCCGATCAAATCGCGCACCGGCGGCTCGACCTTCGCCAATCCCCTGCCCGACCGTGCATGGGAAGTCATTGATGCCGCCGGGTGCCGGGGGCTGACGATTGGCGGCGCGCAGATGTCGCCGCAACATTGCAATTTCATGATCAATCTGGGCAATGCCACCGCCTTTGATCTCGAAGAACTCGGCGAAACCGTGCGCGAGCGCGTGAAAAAACATAGTGGCGTCGATCTGCGCTGGGAAATCCGGCGTATCGGCGACCGACTGGGACACTCGATCATAGGAAAAGACGCATGAGCAAGCATGTCGCCGTCATTTATGGCGGCTGGTCCGCAGAACGCCCTGTTTCCCTGTCCTCGGGCACGGAATGCATCAAGGCGCTGCGTGAAAAGGGCTATCGCGTCACCGAAATTGATGCCGACCGCGATCTTGCCGCCCAGCTTGCCGCGATTGATCCCAAACCCGATGTCGTCTTTAACGCCCTGCATGGTCGCTGGGGCGAGGATGGCTGCGTGCAGGGCCTGCTTGAAATCATGGGTATTCCCTATACCCATTCCGGCGTGCGCGCATCTTCCATCGCCATGGATAAAATGTCGGCCAAGGCGATGTTCATGGAATATGACATTCCCTGTGCGCGCCACGTCTGGGTCTCGCGCGATGAAATTGCCGCGGGTAATGCCCTGCCCCCGCCCTATGTCCTCAAACCCAATAACGAGGGATCATCCGTCGGGGTTGAAATTATCCTGACGGCCGAGGAAGAACAGAACATGCTGGCGCGTGAATGGACGCATGGCGATGGCGTGATGCAGGAAGAATTCATTCCCGGCCGTGAAATGACCGTGGCGGTCAAGGATGGCAAGGCGATGGAAATCATCGAAATCCTGACCGGCAATCACGCCTTTTATGACTTTGAATCAAAATATGTCGCCGGCGGGTCCGAACATATCATCCCGGCCGATATCCCCGGCGACCTTCGCGCCAAAATTCAGGATTGCGCCGAAAAGGCCTATCGCGCGCTCGGCTGTCGCGGGATTGCGCGTGCCGATTTCCGCTATGACCCGGTCCATGACCGCGTCGCGATCCTTGAAATCAACACCCAGCCCGGCATGACCCCGACATCGCTTGTCCCCGATGCCGCCCGTCATGACGGTCTAAGCTTCGCCGACATTGTCGCCTGGATGGTCGAGGATGCCTCATGCGAACGCTGATGCCCGTATCCATGCATAAAGTCTCTGGAAATGGCTGCCATGTATAGCACCCCGCCAAGCACGCTTGAAGAACAGGCCCGCGAACGCCGCCAGAAGCTTGAACAGCAACACAGTGTCGGTGCCAACCTGAAAAAACTGGTGCATGTTTTCTGGTGGTCGAGCCTCACGGCCCTTCTGATCGCCGGGCCCTTCGCGCTGTGGTATACCGGCAAGGCCGAAAAATGGTATGCAATTGCCGAGGTGGAGGCGATCCGCCTTTCCGCCGAATTTGGCATGACGGTCAAAAACATCGAAGTCCGGGGGCGCGAAAAAACCGACCCCGAAGCCCTTCTTGCCGCCATCGGCCAGAAGCCCGGCACCCCGATTGTCACCTTTGATGTCGATGCCGCGCGCGAACGCATCGAACAGCTTTCCTGGGTGCGCGATGCGATTGTCGAACGCCGCCTGCCCAACACCCTGATCGTCTCGATCTCCGAACGCCAGCCTGTCGCCCTCTGGCAGACCGATCATGGCCATACCGTGATTGATGCCGACGGGGCGCAGCTTCAGGATTACGAGCTTGGCGATTATCTTGACCTGCCGGTCGTGGTGGGCGCGGACGCCCCGGAACATGCCAGCGAAATGCTCATCACGCTCAAATCCATCCCGCGCCTGTTTGACATGGTCAGCGGCGCACAGCGCATCGGCAACCGCCGCTGGAACATCCAGCTTGCCAACGGCATGTTCATCCGCCTGCCCGAGGAAAACATGGACAAGGCCTGGGCGCGCCTCGATCAGCTTGATCAGGAACACCACATCCTGTCGCGCGACGTGCTGATCGTCGATCTGCGCCTGCCCGACCGCACCTTTGTCCGCCTGACACCGGGGGCGGCTGAGCAACGCCGCAACCCGCCAAAGAAGGGTAACGCGGCCTAGTGCCGTCCCTTCTCCGCAAAGCACCCCGAATAAATCCTCATACAAATACAATTAATGGCGGATTTCCGGGATTTATATGGCAGATCGGGGCTCAAAACCTGCCTGAAATGCCGGTTTTGAAAATCAATTCCTCATACAAATAAAATCGCTGTTTTGACGCTTCGCCGGGCCGATGATTCACGCCCGAAAAGTGATTAACAATCAAAAATGAATAATCGACCGTATTTTTCATTTTAAGTGAATAATAAATCGGCGTAGCTGGCGCTCAGATATCGCTGCGCCAGACCGGGATCGGCGCGCTCAGCGATTGCAGATCTGCCCCTTCCCGCCCCTCGATCACGTCCAGCAGATGGGTCGCCAATTGCTGCCCGGCCACGATCAGATCCTCGCGCAAACTGTCGATCCGGGGCCGGGTAAAGTTCAGCAAATCCGACGTTTCCTTGGCAATCACATCAATGTCCCGCCCGACATCCATCCCCGACTGGATCATGCCGTCAATCAGCGCCATCGCGCACAGCTCGCTGCCGCAAATCACCCCGTCGGGCACATAATCCTGATGGCGCAATGCCATGCCGGCCTGACGCAGAACCTCGCTGCTACTGTCAAGGTCGATCCCGCCAAGCACTTGAAAAGGCACAGCTTCTGCCTCCGCCACCGCCGCCAGTCCGGCCAGCGTTTCCTGATAATAGGAAAACTCCGACGGCGGTGATAACAGGGCCAGCCGCCTGCGCCCCCGCGCAATCAGGCGCCTTGCCGCCATCTCGCAAAACGCCCGGTTATCAAAATCGTGATAGGCATGATCGGGCGCCAAAAGGCACCGCCCGTGCGCCACAAACGGCAGCCCGCTTTTGGTCAGGGCCTGCACCCGTTCATCATCGGGCCTGATATGGGTAATGATCACCCCGTCGGCGGCCCGGGTATTAAGCACATATCGCACCGGGTCCATCGGGTCATCGGCGCGTGATTGTGGTGTTACAACAAGGTGATAGGGCGTGCCGCGAATGACATCGGAAATGCCGACGATCAGGCGCCGGGCAAATTCCGGCACCTTGTCGGTCTGATCAAGGATCAGGCTGATAACGTTGGTTTTTCCCGTCCGCAAACGCACCCCGGCCCGGTCCGGATGATAGCCGATGGCGTCCGCCACCTTGCGCACGCGCAGCTTGGTTTTCGCACTGATATCATGCGCATCCTTAAGCGCGCGCGACACCGTCGTCACACCAAGACCGGTCATTTCCGCAATGGTTTTAAGGGTCGGCCGGGAGGACGCCCCGTGGCGCCCGGCCTTCCCGGCAAGATCGTGATCGGACAGTTCTCAAAGCCTCCGTGGGGTATTTCTAGCGCAGTCTTATGCCGCTTTCGGGGTCAAAAAACACAACTTTTTCAAGGTTGAACACCAGTTCGGCATGGCTGTTGGCCTGCCCGTCCCAGTCCTGATGCAGGCGGGTCACCACCTCCTTGCCGCCCAGCGACGTGATGGCAAAAATATCCGCCCCGGCCGGTTCAACCACATCAATCCGGCACGATGCACTGGCCGCCTGCTGCCCGTCGCGCACCAGCGCCCGATTATCGGCATCAGTAATCGCCTCGGGCCGGATGCCGACAATGACCTCCTGCCCGTCCCGCGCCCGGACATCCGCAGGCAGGTGCTGAAATTCAAGCATCAGCGGCTCTTCGCCCGCCCGCACCATTTCAACCGCACTGCCCCGCACCGTAGCTGGGATCAGGTTCATCGCGGGCGATCCCATGAAATCGGCAACAAACAGGTTGGCCGGATCGTTATAAATATCGGCCGGGGTGCCATATTGCTGGACAATGCCGTCCTTCAGGACCGCGATGCGTGTACCCAGCGTCATGGCTTCGATCTGGTCATGGGTAACATAAACAATCGTGGTGCCGAATGTCTGATGCATGCGTTTGATTTCGGTGCGCATATCGACGCGCAGCTTGGCATCAAGGTTTGATAGCGGTTCATCAAATAGGAAAAGCTGCGGATTGCGCACAAGGGCCCGGCCCATCGCAACGCGCTGGCGCTGCCCGCCCGAAAGCTGGCCGGGCTTGCGATCCAGCAGATGTTCGATCTGAAGCGTTTTTGCGACCTCGGCAACCTTGGCGTCGCGTTCATCCTTTGGCATACCGCGCATTTCAAGGCCAAACGCGATGTTCTGTCCGACATTCATGTTGGGATAAAGCGCATAGCTTTGAAACACCATCGCGATATTGCGCTCCGACGGCGGCAGGTCATCAATGACATTGCCAGCAATCCGGATTTCCCCGGTCGTCAGCTTTTCCAGCCCGGCAATGGTATTAAGCAAGGTCGATTTGCCACAGCCCGACGGCCCGACAAGCACCAGAAAACCGCCTTCTTCAACATCAAGCGTAATGTCGCGCAGCACATTGATCGGGCCAAAACTTTTGCACACCTTGTCGATTTGCAGAAAGGACATGATAACTTCCCTGTAAGTCTTTTTTTATGAGCTAACCCTTGACCGCACCGGCCATCAATCCGCGCACGAAATAGCGCCCGGAAACGACGTAAACGATCAGTGTCGGAAGGGCGGCAAGAACCGCACCGGCAAAATGCACATTGTATTCCTTGACCCCGGTCGAGGACGAAACAAGGTTGTTCAGCGCAACCGTCATCGGCATCGAATCAAAGTCGGCAAATGACGCCCCGAACAGGAAGTCATTCCAGATATTGGTAAATTGCCAGATCACGGTCACCACAATGATCGGCCCGGAACTGGGCAGAAGAATGCGGGTAAAGGTCCGCCAGAACCCGGCCCCGTCCATCTTGGCCGCCTTGATCAGCTCGTCGGGGAACGCCGCGTAATAATTGCGGAAAAACAGCGTGGTAAAGCCAAGCCCGTAAACCACATGCACCAGAACCAGTCCCCCGGTCGTACCCGCCAGACCAATCGTACCCAGCACGCGTGCCATCGGGATCAGCACGATCTGAAACGGGATGAAACAGGCAAACAGCATCAGCCCGAAAATGATCTTGTCGCCCGGAAACCGCCATTTGGTCAGAACATAACCATTCAGCGCCCCAAGCGCGGTCGAGATCGCCACCGCCGGCACCACCATCATGATGCTGTTGATGAAATACGGGCTTAATCCGGTCGGCTCGACCCCGATCTGGGCTTTGGACCACGCAGTCAACCACGGCTCGAAGGTAAACATCTCGGGGAACGACATCATGTTGCCGCCGCGGATTTCATCAAGCGTCTTGACCGAATTGACCAGCATGACAAACAGCGGCAGCAGGTAATAAACCGCAAACAGGATCAGGACCGCATAAAGCGCCGCACGCAAAAGCTTTCCGGTGCCAAACGAGGGTTGCGTTGAACGGGACATCAGCGGCGCTCCCGAAGTTCGGAATAAAGATAGGGCACAATGATCGAGGCAATCATGGCCAGCATGATCACCGCCGACGATGCCCCGACCCCCATCTGGTTTCGCGTGAAGGTATAGGAATACATAAACGTCGCGGGCAGTTCGGTGGCCCGTCCCGGCCCGCCATTGGTCAGCGCAATGACAAGGTCATAGGCCTTGATTGCCAGATGGGCCAGAACCACAAAGGCCGACAGAAACACCGGGCGCAATTGCGGGATGACGATGCGGGTATACAGGCTCCAGCGGCTCGCACCATCCATCTGGGCGGCTTTGAGGATTTCACTGTCAATCCCACGCAAACCGGCCAGAAACATCGCCATGACAAAGCCCGACGATTGCCAGACCGCGGCAATTACCACGGTATAGATCGCCATGTCGCGATCCTTGATCCAGTTGAAGGTGAAGCTTTCCCACCCCCAAAGATGCATGGTGTTTTCAAGACCAAGCCCCGGATCAAGAAACCACTTCCATGCCGTGCCGGTGACAATGAAGGACAACGCCATCGGATAGAGATAGATCGGGCGCAAAATGCCTTCGCCGCGAATTTTCTGATCCAGCAGGATCGCCAGAACCAGCCCCAGCACCGTACAGATCGCGATGTAAAGAATGCCAAAAATCGCAAGGTTCTGAAGGGCGATCAGCCAGTTTCGCTGCCCCCACAGATTGGCATAGTTGCCAAACCCCTCAAGCTCGTAGGAGGGCAGCATTCGGCTGCCGGTCAGCGACAGATAACCGGTGTAAATGATAAATCCGTAAACGAATAAAAGGATCAGAAACAGGCTGGGGCTCAGCACCAGACGGGGCAGAACCTCCCGCAGGGTTGCCTGTGCCTTGCCGGGCAAGGATGATTGCATGGGTGATGCTCCGCACTTTGTCCGGCGGCCGGGACGCTATCCGGCCGCCGGTTTCATTCCGGTCTTATTGGGCGGACTCAACCGCGTTAACCAGCTCCTCGACAGCGGTTGCACTGTCATATTCGCCGTTAAAATGCGCGGTAATCACGTCATACATGGCATTTTTGACCCCGGCCGGAACCGAATGGCCATGCGCCATTGAACCAAACAACGTACCCTTTTCATTGGCAGCAGCAAGTTCGGCCATGCCTTTTTTGCCACAGGCATCAAAATCATCATTCGGCACATCGGTGCGCGCCGGGACAGAGCCCTTGACCACGTTGAATGCCGACTGGAAGCTTGGCGACATCACGGCAGATGCCAGTTTCATCTGGGCGTCCTGACGCTCTTCGCCAACCTGGAACATCACGAACTGATCGGAGTTGAACGTCACCGCATCCTGAGTTCCGGGGAAACGGAAGCACAGGAAATCGGTATCGGGGACTTTGCCGGCATTAAGAAACTCGCCCTTGGCCCAGTCGCCCATGAACTGCACCCCGGCTTCCTTGTTGATCACCATCGCGGTCGCAAGGTTCCAGTCACGGCCCGAGAAATTGTCATCGACATAGGTCCGCAGTTGCGCCATGCGGTCAAACACGGTTTTCATCGTGTCCGACCCCAGCGCATCCGGATCGGTATCGATCATCGAGGATTGATAGAATTCCGGCCCGCCGGTTGCCATGACAACCGCGTCAAAGATGGTGGCGTCCTGCCATGCCTGTCCACCGTGGGCAACCGCGGTGTAACCGGCTTCCTTGATCTTATCGAGGGCCGCGATCAGTTCGTCCCAGTTGGTCGGCTGTTTGAGGCCAAGCTCATCAAAGATTGCCTTGTTGGCCCAGACCCAGTTGGTCGAATGGACGTTCACCGGGGCCGCGATCCAGTGACCGTCATATTTTGAAAACTCTTTCAAGGCATCGGGAACGACATCCTCCCAGCCTTCCTTTGCGGCCAGATCGTCAAGATTGCCCAGAACGCCCTCGGTGGCCCAATCCTTGATATCAAAACCAAGCATCTGAACGGCAGTCGGTGCGTTGCCTGAGGTAACACGGGCACGAAGTACCGTCATGGCCTGTTCACCGCCGCCACCGGCAACCGGCATGTCGTTCCACGAAACACCCTGATCTTCGAGATCCTTTTTAAGAACCTGAAGCGCCTTGGCTTCGCCGCCCGCCGTCCACCAATGCAGGACTTCCACACTTTCCTGTGCCGATGCGATGCTGGTTGAAAGCCCGAGTGCGGCGATCATACCGATCCCGACACGTGTCATTTTGCCAAGAAACATGCTGTTTCCTCCCTGTTGGTTTTTTAATTTGGCAGTTGATTACTGCAACGTTACAGGTGGGAGTCAAGCTGCTGCTGTAACGTTGCAGCACAGCAAAGCCGCCAACAGGCACGAAACCTGTGGTTGACCTGATGATGTTTTGCATCGCAAAACAGCACCCGTTTCACGACCGGAAACAAGAATGCAGAAGACTCCACCCTGCCTTAACCAATTTGCAACAGCTTTTGGGTCAAAACCGGCATAAGGTCTGGGGAACAGAAATCAGATCATTTTTTAAAAAGTTCAGAGCATTCAATTGGCACGCAGCAAAACCAGATCAGGCTTGATCGCGGCCTTGGACATCGGCACGTCCAAGGTCTGTTGCTTTATTGCCCGGCACGAAAAGAACGAGACGCCGAAGGTCATCGGCATCGGTCATAATATGTCCAAGGGGCTGCAAAGCGGATCAATCGCCAATCTTGATGCCGCACAGGAAGTTGTGCTTGCCGCAGTCAATGCCGCGGAAAAAATGGCAGGCCAGACCATTGATTCCGTTATTGTCAATCTGTCGGGGGGGAGCCCCGAATCTGAAACACATACAGTCGAATTGCCGCTGGGGTCACGGCCGATTGGCAATCTGGAAATCCGCAAGCTGAATGATCAGAAAGAAGCCGTCCTGCGCCAGGCTGGCGACGAGCTGATCCATACGGTTCCACTGGGTTTCCGGGTCGACGGGGCAACCGGGCTTCGCGATCCGCGCGGCATGTACGGGTCGGTTGTCGGTCTTGATCTGCATTTCGTCCGCACACAGACCGCACCGCTTCGCAATCTGGAAACCCTTCTGGGCCGTTGCCATCTGGGGATCGAGGAAACGGTGGTTACACCACTGGCATCCGGTCTGTCTGCATTGACAGCCGATCAGCGTGACCTTGGTGCGACTGTGATTGATATGGGCGCAGGCACCACGAGCGTTGCCGTATTCCATGGCGGTCAGGTGATCTATACCGCGACCGTACCGGTCGGCGGGGCGCATGTGACGCGCGATATTGCCTATGGGCTGAACACGTCGCTTAATCATGCCGAACGCATGAAGACGTTGCATGGCAGTGCGCTGACATCGCCATCCGACGATCAGGAAATCCTGGCGGTGCCTGTGATCGGCGATGAAGACGAAAACAACGTCAACCATGTGCCGCGGTCGATGCTGATCAACATCATCAAACCGCGCCTTGAAGAAACGTTCGAATTGATTCGCGATCAGTTGGACGAACATGGCCTGTCGCAAATCGGCGGCCGTTCCATCGTTTTGACCGGCGGGGCCAGCCAGCTTAACGCCATTGCCGATCTGGCAAGCCAGATGTTTGAACGTCCGGCCACTATCGCGACACCGCACGGCGTCTCGGGCCTTGCCGAGGCCACTGCCGGTCCGGCTTTCTCGGCATGTGCCGGTCTGCTGTTGCGTGCCCTTCAGCAGCAGAACGATCCGCTGAGCGAAGCCATGGCCCAAATTCGCCAGTCGGGCGGACGCTGGGGCCGTTTCGGTGCGTGGTTCAAGGAAAATTTCTAGGCCGATATCCCGAGCCAAGTATCCCAAGATGCGTCTTTTACGCGACACGAAAATTATTTGACGCAAAAAAAGCGATAATTTTCGAAATCTTCCATTGTTATTAACACGGCAATAACTCTTTGCCCGCTAAAACGAATGCCAAGGTCTAATGTCCGGGGGACACCTGAGACGTAGCGTGGCAAAGGGAAGGCCGCGCCGATCTTGAGCTCTAAAGCGCGGAGAGGAAGAGCAAACGATGAGCACGATCAATTTTTCCGTTCCTGAAACGGAAGAAAACCTGAAACCGAAGATTACCGTTATTGGCGTCGGTGGCGCCGGTGGCAATGCTGTTAACAACATGATCGCATCCGAACTTGAGGGTTGTGATTTTGTTGTTGCCAACACGGACTCACAAGCCCTTAGCCAGAGCAAAGCTACACGCAAGATGCAGCTTGGCCGCAAGATCACCCAAGGGCTGGGTGCCGGTGCTCGTCCCGATGCGGGCAGTGCCGCAGCCGAAGAATCCATAGAAGACATTCAGGCCCAGCTTGAAGGCTGCCACATGGTGTTCATCACTGCGGGCATGGGCGGCGGTACCGGTACCGGTGCGGCCCCGGTCATTGCACGGGCTGCCAAGGAAGCGGGCATTCTGACGGTTGGTGTCGTTACCAAACCGTTCCATTTCGAAGGCACGCGCCGCATGCGCACCGCCGAACAGGGGATCGAGCAGCTTCAGCAATATGTTGATACGCTGATCATCATCCCGAACCAGAACCTGTTCCGGGTTGCGAATGAAAAAACCACATTCGCAGATGCCTTCCAGATGGCAGACGACGTTCTGCGCAATGGTGTCCGTTCCATCACCGATTTGATGATGGTTCCGGGCCTTGTGAACCTTGACTTTGCCGATATCCGCACTGTTATGAGCGAGATGGGCAAAGCCATGATGGGCACGGGCGAAGCCACGGGTGAAAAACGTGCGCTTGAAGCTGCCGAGGCCGCCATTGCAAATCCGCTTCTGGAAGATGCTTCGATGAAGGGCGCGCGTGCGGTCCTGATCAACATCACCGGCGGCATGGACATGGCCCTTTACGAAGTCGACGAAGCCGCGAACCGTATTCGCGAGGAAGTTGCTTCGGAAGCCAACATCATCTTTGGTTCGACCTTTGATCCGACCATTGAAGGCGCGCTTCGCGTATCTGTGGTGGCCACAGGCATCGATGCAGAGGACGTCCGCCGTCCGCAGCCGACCACCGTTTCGGTCGCGCCGATCAAGGCCACCGAACAGGCCGCCAAGCCGGCAACCCCGTCCTTTGGGCAGCATGGCGCAGCAGCAGCTGTCGCCAGTGCCCCGGAAGCTGCTGTTGCCAGCGCGCATGACGGCTATCATGGCGGTGCCTCGATCGACGAAATTCCGGCAGAACGTTTTGCTGCAACCGGCAGCGCCCAGCAGCCGGAACTGAGCAATCAGCCTGCAACCGATACCGGCTCCATCGAACTGGGCCAGACCGTTCTGAAACCGAAACCGGTTTCGCGTCCGGCACAGCATTTCACCCCGGCAGAAAAGCCGAAAGAGAACGGCGATATGGCCTTTATTCCGCCGCGCCCGGCTCGTCCGAGCGACGCAGAACAAAACCACAGCCCGGATGTGTTCGAGGCAGCAGACGCCCAGAACGCAACCCCGCCGCGTTTTGGCCTGCGGACCCTGTTTGGCAAGAACAAGGGCGGTCATGACGATCACGCGGAACAGTCTCATCATGCCGCACCGCGTCAGGCACATCCGCAGCCGCAGGCTCCGGCACCGCGCCAGACCGAAATGTCGCTTGGCGAGGATGCGAACCAGTCCTTGAAGGCCGATCCAGCTTCCCGCGTCAAGACATCGAATGCGTCTGACGACCTTCTGGAAATTCCGGCCTTCCTGCGTCGTCAGGCCAACTGACGACATTCTCCGCGCGAAAAAGGGGAAGGCTTTGGCCTTCCCCTTTTTTTAGATACTGCCGAATGGTGCGAAAGCTCCTGCCCCAGTGTAATCTGAAATTGCATTTAATCGATTTTTTGAAATAATTTTCATATTTTTCAATATGTTAAATCGCTTACAAAGCGTAACAAAGAGTGATTTGTTCTATTGTCACAACGCTTGTAGGGTCTGATGCTAAGAAATGGGGTTAACGCCCCGATGCGCCTGAACAATGCGCATATTTAACAACTCACTGACCTGACTTTTCTGGGGGTTCCCGTGAATAATATTACAGACCTCGGCGCGACCTTCACGCCTGCGGGTGCATTCGATCAGGAGGTTGTGCGTCAGCGCACCCTTAAAGCATCCATCGGCTGTGCCGGTGTCGGGCTGCATTCAGGTCACAAAATCCGCATCACCCTGCACCCAGCCCCTGAAAATCACGGTATCGTATTCCGCCGCACGGATCTGGATGGCCAGCCGCTGTTTCCGGCACGTTACGATGGCGTGATCGACACGCAGCTTTGCACCTGCCTTGGCGACCGTGATGCCGGCATCAAAATCGGTACGATCGAACATCTGATGGCGGCCCTTGCCGGGCAGCGCATCGATAACGTTCTGATCGATATTGATGCCGATGAAGTGCCGGTGATGGATGGCAGTTCTGCACCGTTCAACTTCCTGATTGATTGTGTCGGGATCGAGGAACAGGACGCGCCGCGTCTGGTGATCGAGGTCCTCAAACCGGTTGAAGTCGAATATAAGGGCTGCACCGCACGGGTCGAACCGGCTCGTGGCTTTGAAGTCGATTTTGAAATTGATTTCGCCAGCAAGGCAATCAACAACCAGCGCCTGTCGGTTAAATTCGACGATGGCGTGTTTGTTGCCAATATTGCGCGCGCCCGTACTTTCGGCTTCCTGCACGAAGTCGAAGCGATGCGATCGATGGGCCTGGCACGCGGTGGTTCGCTTGACAATGCGGTCGTGCTTTCGGGCGATGAAGTGATGAACGAAGAAGGCCTTCGTTATGATGACGAATTCGTCCGTCACAAGATTCTCGACGCGCTTGGCGATCTCTACACCGCAGGCAAGCAGCTTCAGGGCAAAGTGACCGCCTATAAGTCCGGTCACCATGTCAACAACCTGCTTTTGAAGGCGCTGTTTGCCGATGCAAGTGCATGGCGTGTTGTGCCGATGCGCAAATCGGCCCTGCAGGCTGTTGAAATGCCTGTACTGGCAACAGCTTAAACCGGTCTTGTGATAAGTTTTAATTCAAAAAAGCGGCTCTTGGGGGCCGCTTTTTTATTGTGTTTCGCAACCGTAATTTGCATGGCTTCGATCCCGGAGCCAGTCATGGTGCAGAAAAGTGCCCGGAATGCGACACAACCACTTGCCCTATGCCCGTACCGGCATGATATAGTCCGGCAAATTTCCGCCTGAATGCGTCCCAAAGTTTAAGGAAACGACACAGTGCTTCGTAAGGCTTCCAAGAATGTTATTGCTGCTTGTGGTCTGGCCCTGCTTCTTGCGGCCTGCTCCAGCAACGACAAGCCGGAATATGTCGAACGCCCGGTTTCCGAGCTTTATAACAGCGCGCAGGATCTTCTGGATGCCCGGGAATACCAGCAGGCAGCCGAAGCCTTTGACGAGGTTGAACGTCAGCACCCCTATTCGGTCTGGGCAACCAAGGCGACGCTTATGTCAGCCTATGCCTATTACCAGGATAACAAATATGATGACGCGATCACGGCCCTTGATCGCTTTATCTCGCTTCATCCGGCAAACCCGGATGTACCATACGCCTATTACCTGAAGGCGTTGTCCTATTACGAACAGATTTCCGACGTTGGCCGCGATCAGCAGATGACCCAGCATGCGATGGATTCGCTTGACGACGTGATCCGCCGTTTCCCCGACAGCCAGTATGCGCGCGATGCAAAACTGAAAAAAGACCTGACGGTTGACCACCTTGCCGGCAAGGAAATGAGTGTTGGCCGTTATTATCAGGATCGTGGCGAATATCTGGCAGCGATCAACCGATTCAAATCGGTTCTTGAGAAATATCAGACCACCACGCATGTGCCCGAGGCATTGGCCCGCCTGACCGAAAGCTATCTGGCGCTTGGTCTTGAAGGCGAAGCCAAACGCACGGCATCGGTGCTTGGCCATAACTTCCCCGGCAGCCCGTGGTATGAGGACTCATACGATCTTCTGGTCGGCGATGGCCTGAATACACGCGAGAGCGAAAGCTGGTGGCATTCGACCGCCACCGCCCTTGGTGACTGGTTCTGATTCTCGCCGCGTCGCGTTACTCTTCCCCTCAGAACACATCAAGAACACTTGTTTCTTGTCAGTTGTTTTTCAACATTTTTCGCTCTTTCCTGCGGCCCACAGCGGTACGGTGAATTTTGCCCCGTGCCAAAGCTTGCAAGGCGCGCTACGATTGGGCACTCTGCATGTCGCAACGTCGCCTGACGGGCACCATCGCCGCTGTTTTAACAATGTCAGTATCCCGCAATGCTTCGACGGCTTAGCATCCGAAATGTTGTTCTGATCGACAAGCTGGACCTTGATTTCCGCGACGGGCTTAGCGTGCTTACCGGGGAAACCGGCGCGGGGAAATCGATCCTGCTTGACTCGTTGGGGCTGGCACTTGGCGCGCGCGCCGATAGCGGGCTTGTCCGTCATGGCACGGATAAATGCAGCGTGACCGCGACCTTTACCCTGCCGGCCGGTCACCCGGTTTATCGGCTTCTGGCTGAACAGGATATCGAGGTTGAAGACGACGAGCTTGTCGTACGCCGGGTTGTTACCTCGGACGGCCGTTCGCGCGCCTATGTCAACGATCAGTCGGTATCGGTAGGACTTTTGCGCGATGTCGGCAATTATTGTGTCGAAATTCAGGGGCAGTTTGACCAGCACGGATTGCTCGACCCAACCACCCATCGCGCGACCCTTGATGCCCATGGCAATCTTAGCAGCCTTGCCCTTGCGGTGCGGGATCAATGGCGCGCATGGCGCGATACGCAAAAGGAACTGACTGCGGCAACCAACCGCATCAACAAGGCACGCGAAGAAGAAGAATGGCTGCGCCATGCGGTGGACGAGCTTGAAAAGCTTGGCCCAGAGGACGGTGAGGAAGAACGCCTTGCCGAGGAACGTCAGTTCCTGATGCATGAGGAAAAGCTGGTGGCGGCCCTTAACGATGCCGAAAGCGAACTTTCGCGCGGCAAGGGGGCCGAAAGTGCGCTTCGCAGTGCGCAGCGTCATCTTGAACGCGAATTGCAAAAGGCCGAAGGCCGATTTGAACCGATCATCGAGGCACTGGACCGGGCCGCGATCGAGCTTGAAGAAGCATCGCGTGCGATATCCGTTACCCTTGCCGATCTGAATATCGATACCGGGCAGCAGGAAAATGTCGAGGAACGGCTTTTTGCGCTGCGCGCGGCGGCACGCAAATACAATGTGCCGGTCGATGGGTTGAATGGCCTGATGAAGGAATACCGCAGCCAGATCGATCAGCTTGAGTTTGGCGAAAAGGAATTGTCGCGCCTGACGGCTGCGGTTGCCGAACATCGCGCGGCCTTTATCGATGCCGCGCAAAAGCTTCGTGGGGCGCGCAAAGCCGCCGCCGAAACGCTCGATACCGCGATCAATGGCGAATTGCCGCCGCTTCGTATGGAAAAGGCGCGCTTTGTCACCGACATTGCCGCGCTGGAAGAAAACGAATGGGGCATCGACGGGATCGACCGCATCCAGTTCATGGTCGCCACCAACCCCGGCAGCCCGGCCGGACCGTTAAACAAGATTGCCTCCGGGGGCGAGCTTTCCCGTTTCCTGCTGGCACTCAAGGTGGTTCTGGCGCGGGTTTCAGCGGTGCCGAGCCTTGTGTTCGATGAAGTCGACAGCGGTGTCGGCGGGGCAACTGCTGCCGCGATTGGCGAACGCCTGCATTTGCTGGCCGAGGAACGCCAGATCCTTGTGATTACGCACAGCCCGCAGGTTGCAGCACGCGGGCGTACCCATTTCAATATTGCCAAAAGCGAAAATGACGGCAGCATGGTAACCCGTGTGAACGAACTGATTGACGGGGCACGGCGCGAGGAAATCGCCAGGATGCTGGCCGGTCATTCGATCACCGCCGAAGCCCGTGCTGCGGCAGACAGCCTGTTAGACCAACCTCGATAGAACATTTGCGCAGAAGGCCCCGCCAGTTCGCGCGACAAGAATACGGATAAATGAACCATGAGCGCCGATACCGGGTCGAGCAAATCGAATGTCCCTGAAATGCCGGAAACAGGTACCGAGGCCCGCCGCCAGCATGCCGAAATTTCCAACCGCATTCGCGATTTCAACGAAGCCTATTACGTCAATGACGAACCGCTGGTGCCCGATGCGGAATATGATGCGCTGTTCAATCGCCTGATCGAACTCGAAGCACGCTATCCGACGCTCAAGAAAAACAGCCCGACACAGGAAGTCGGTGCGGCCCCGGCAGAAGGTTTTGCCAAGGTCAAGCATGCCCGCCCGATGCTGTCTCTGGGCAATGCGTTTTCACGCGAGGATATTGTCGATTTTCTGGCCCGCGTTCGCCGTTTCCTGAACCTTGGCGCGCACAGCCCGGTCGAGATTGTCGCCGAACCCAAGATCGATGGGTTGTCGCTGTCGCTGCGCTATGAAAAGCGGAAGCTCGTCCGCGCGGCAACGCGCGGCGATGGGACCGAGGGCGAAGACGTTACCGCCAATGTCGCCCATATCGGCGATATACCCAAAACCCTGCCCGACGATGCACCCGAAGAGGTGGTTGAAATCCGTGGCGAGGTTTATATGGCGCGCTCGGACTTCCACAAGCTGAACGCGACGCAGGCCGAAAATAGCGGCAAGACATTTGCCAATCCGCGCAATGCCGCCGCCGGGTCACTGCGCCAGCTTGATCCCACGATCAGTGCCAAACGCCCGCTTCGGTTTTTTGCCTACAGCTATGGCGAGCTTTCCGAAAGCCTTGCCAAAACCCACTGGGATTTCATCGAAAAGATCAAGGGTTGGGGCTTTGTCACCAATCCGCACACCACGCTCGTCAAGAATGTCGACGACATAATGGATCTTTATGAGGAACTCGGCAATCAGCGGGCCGACCTTGATTACGATATCGACGGCATCGTCTATAAGGTCAACGATTTCGAATTGCAGTTGCGCCTTGGCTTTGTCAGCCGGTCGCCGCGCTGGGCAATTGCACACAAATTTCCGGCGGAAAAAGCCCGTACCCGGTTGCTCAAAATCGAAGTTCAGGTTGGCCGCACCGGCGCACTGACCCCGGTTGCACGGCTGGAACCTGTCACTGTCGGCGGTGTTGTTGTTTCAAACGCAACCCTGCATAACCGCGATGAAATCGAACGGCTTGGTGTCCGCGAAGGCGATCTGGTAACGGTGCAGCGGGCTGGTGACGTTATTCCGCAAATCGTTGATTACGTCCCCGAAGAACGCCCGAAAGACACCGTCGAATACAAATTCCCCGATACCTGTCCGAAATGCGGCAGCCACGCCATGCGCGAGGAAGGCGAAGTCGTTACGCGCTGCACAGGCGGGTTGATCTGCCCGGCACAGGCGGTCGAACGCCTGAAACATTTTGTGTCACGCAATGCGTTCGACATCGAAGGCATGGGCGGCAAACATATCGAGGCGTTTTTTGATCTTGGTTGGGTCAAATCACCTGCCGATATTTTCCGGATCGAGGAAAAGCACGGGGAGGCCCTTCGCAAGCTTGAAGGCTGGGGTGATAAATCGGCTGAAAAGCTGTTTGCCAGCATTGATGAACGGCGGACCATACCGCTTGACCGGTTTATCTATGCCCTTGGCATCCGTCAGATCGGTCAGGCTACCGCAAAACTTCTGGCGCGGCATTACGGATCTATTACGGAATGGCGCGCGGCCATGAATGACGCGGGAACACCTGATAGCGACGCATTGCGCGACCTGATCAATATCGATCAGATCGGCCCCAGCATGGCCCATGATCTGATCGAGTTCATGGCCGAAGAACATAACCGCGATGTGCTGGATGATCTTCAGGCCGTTCTGACCATTGAAGATGTCGAGGCACCGCAGGTAACCGACAGCCCCGTCAGCGGCAAAACGGTTGTCTTTACCGGCAAACTGGAACTGTTTTCGCGTAACGAGGCCAAGGTCAAGGCCGAAAGCCTTGGCGCAAAAGTTGCCGGTTCCGTTTCAGCAAAAACCGATTTTCTGGTTGCAGGACCAGGTGCCGGTTCCAAATTAAAGAAAGCAGAAGAATTAGGTGTTACTGTTCTGGATGAACAAGGATGGCTTGATCTGATCGCCGAGTGATCAGTACGGGCAAAAGCGGAAGGAAAAATATCCGATGGAAGATCTGGGCAGCTTTTTTCGCCGCTATGCCGATGCGCACCTTAAATTCGAAGCCGACGCCCTTGACGGTTTTTACCACTTCCCGTGCCTGATCAACGATCTGATGGGGGTCCATGCCATCGGCTCGGTCGAAGATCTGCATAAATACAATCAGTCGTTTTTTGGCGAGTTGAAAAACGCCGATCTGGCGATGGCGAAATCCATGCTGATCGAACAGCATTCCGCCCTGCCCGGCGGATCGCGCGCGGTTGTGTCCTTCCGGTTCGGCAATTCGGAAAACAATCTGATTTTCGATTGCGATTATGCCTTTGCCCTGCTCAAACAGGACGATGCATGGAAGATCGTTTTCGCCCAGCTTGACGAAATCCGATATAGCGACCTTTACTGATTAAGCGGTTCCCATCGGCGGAACCATGCAGTCATATCACTTGTCTGAATGCACTGAACGCCCGGTTGCCGAAAAGAACGGCCAGGCCAGCAATCGCCCCAGACCGGCCAGTGTCACGCCATTCTTGATCGACGCGACCCCAATAATAACAACAGCAAAGCCCAGCGCCTGCGGTGCTGTCAGAACTTCGCCCAGCAGCAGCCACGCGGCAAAGAATGTCATGGCGGGCCCGGAAAGTGAAATCAATGCCGCCTGTGTCGCCCCGATCCGCCGGATGCCTTCATAAAGCAGGAAGAACGGGATCACCGTGCAAAAGATCGAAATGCCCGCCGTCCACAAAACCCCGTCGACATTCAGGTTCAGCGGCTTGGTCACAACCAGCTCATAGATGATCATCGATATACCGGCCATGGTATTGACCAGAGCGGCAAAATGCATCGATCCAATAACCGAAATCATCCGCTGCCCGAAATAAAGGTAACAGGCGTAAGTCAGGGCGGAAGCAAACGCGAGCGACGCCCCCAGCCAAAGCTGATCCGAAACAGCACCGATCCCGTTGGGGGCAAGAACCAGTACCAACCCGATATAAGTGACGACAAAGCAGACAAACTGGCGCAAGGGAGGAAGCCGCCACTTATGCAGGCATTCAAGGATCAGAACGATGGCCGGGAATGTGAAAAGCACGATCCGCGAGACGGTGACATCAATCACCGACACCGCCGTAAAATCAAACAGGGCGGCAGCAAAGAACAACCCGCCATAAAGCGCGCCCCAGAGAATATCGACCGGTTTCATTTTGCGCTCGCCCGGCCGGTGTTTGCCAAACAGATAAACGCCGATCCAGAAAAACGGCAGCGCAATCAGAAAACGCAGCAACAACAAACCATCCACGGTCATGCCGGTGGCATAGACGTATTTCGCAAGCAGGCCCTTCATGGCAAATGCAACGGTGGATAGCAGCACAAGTGTCAGAGCGGAACCCGATGGTTTTGCCACGGAATTGGCATCGGATTGTGCGGATGGTTTTGTCATTATTGTCTCCGGTCTCTCTCGCCCCCAACTATCTGCTCCGCCTAGTCATTATTCAATTCGAATTAAATGTTATCAGATATCAGTAATTGCTATATCTTTTGCGATATTGATCCGGCCGTTTCCGTTTTCGGGACCATGAAATGGACATCAAACAGCTTCGAAGCTTTGTGCATATCGCCGAACTTGGCAGTCTGTCGCGGGCAGCCGACCGGTTGAACCTGTCGCAACCAGCCCTTAGCCGGCAGCTTAACCTTCTGGAAGAGGCACTTGATACCCGCCTGCTGGAGCGGACCGGACGCGGGGTCAAACTGACCGAAGCCGGTCAGATGCTGGCGGAACGGGCACGGGTTATTCTCGGCGATCTGGCCCGCCTTGAGGCCGATCTTTCGGCGCGACGCAGTAAGGTAACCGGTCATGTTCATGTCGGTGTGCCGCCCAGTGCGGGGATCGTCATTACCGGCGCACTAGTCGAAGCGTTGCGTGAACGCTATCCCGATCTGAACATCTCGATTGCCGAGGATTTGACAGGTGACGTTCAGGAAGGATTGCTATCGGGCCGTCTTGATATCGGCATCCTGCATGACGGTATGATATCGCGCAGCCTGCATGCAGAACCATTGTGGCGCGAAGACCTGTTTCTGATTTCTCATCCGTCGCGCGTTGGCGAAGGCGAAACCGAAATTGCCTATGAAGATGTTCTGGCATTGCCATTGATCATGCCGACCCCGAAACACGGGCTGCGCGCCAAGATGCAGGAAGCAGCATTCCGTGCCGGTCGTCCCCTGACCCCGGTGGTCGAAGCCGATGCGTTGCGGGTTCTGGTCGATCTGGTGCATCGCGATCTGGGCCATACGGTTTTGCCACGAAGTTCGCTTGTGATGGAGCTTTCGACCGGGCGGCTCAAGGCGCGGCGGATTGTTAACCCGCAACTATCGCGCAAGGTAATGTTATCTTGGCTTCAGGATCGCCCGCTTAGTACCGGGGCCAAGGCCGTGCTTGACACCCTGCGCGATCTGGCGGGAACCATGCCGATGGCCGATAACTGAAAAACAAAACCCCGGCACGACGAACGTACCGGGGTTTGCTGGAAAGGCTTTGGACCGATCAGACCGGGGCTTCGGAATCGGATGATTTCTGCCACAGGTTCAGACCGCCATCGGTCGCGTATTTATCGATTTCAGCCAGTTCCTCGGCACTGAATTCAAGATTGTTCAGGGCATCAAGGCTGTTATCAAGCTGTTCGACATGACGCGCGCCAATCAGGGCTGATGTGATTTCCGGGCGACGCAGCACCCAGGCAATCGCCATCTGCGCCAAACTCTGGCCACGGCGTTTGGCGATTTCGTTCAGTGCGCGCACACGGTTCAGGTTGTCTTCGGACAGCATGCCGGACTGGAACGATCCTTCAAGCGCGGCACGGGAATTTTCCGGCACACCGTTCAGGTATTTGTTGGTCAGAAGTCCCTGGGCAAGCGGCGAGAACGCAATGCAGCCAATACCAAGTTCGGACAGGGTATCAAGCAGACCTTCGGTTTCGACCCAGCGGTTCAGCATCGAATAGGATGGCTGATGAATGACGCAGGGCGTGCCCAGATCGGACAGGATCGCCTGCGCCTTACGGGTCATTTCGGCGGAATAGGATGAAATACCGACATAAAGCGCCTTGCCCGAACGCACGATCTGATCCAGCGCGCCCATGGTTTCGGCAAGCGGCGTATTCGGATCAACACGGTGCGAATAGAAAATATCCACATAATCCAGCCCCATGCGTGACAAGCTTTGATCCAGACTTGAAATCAGATATTTGCGCGAACCCCATTCGCCAAACGGCCCCGGCCACATGCGATAGCCCGCCTTGGTCGAAATCACCAGTTCGTCACGATGGGATTTAAAATCCTTTGCCAGCACCTTGCCAAAGTTTTCTTCGGCCGATCCGGGGGGCGGGCCGTAATTGTTGGCAAGATCGAAATGGATGACACCGCGATCAAAGGCCCGCCGGATCATGGCGCGCTGCGTTTCAAAGACGTCAACGCCACCGAAATTCTGCCAAAGACCCAGCGTGATCTGCGGCAACATCAGGCCGCTTTTGCCTGACCGGTTATAGGTTGCGTTGTCGTATCGCGCGGGATTGGCATTCCAGCCTTCTTCCACTGACGCCATGTCGTCCTCCTACTCATTCTCTTTTGGGGACATGCCCACAATTGAATCGATCCAATGCCTCTCTCATAGAATAAATTGTTAAGATTGTCAGGTCGCAAGATCATCGCAAAACAGGGATGTATGAGTTTTCCTTACAGGACTCGGCCGACTGGAGAGTCAATTTTCCATTTTGGGAAATCAAGACGACAACCCTTGATAGAGAAACAACATTTATCATTACAAAATGCGCGAAACTGAAACATTTGAAGGATAATTGATATTTTTCAAAAATTTCAATTAAAACATTGATTAAAAATAATAAAGCGGGATGCAGGATAAAATTCAATTTAAGAGGCTGTTATAAATACCAATAAACTCTACATACCTATGAGGGGCGCACCCTATATTATGGTATAAGAAACTTCTCAGGTAATAGAAGGGCTACTTAAAATCTTGTGATATTTGAAATATTTTGCGGACGAGCGTCCTTCCAAAATTATAAGCCTTCCCGACGAAATTGTTCCGAGAAGTAGTTTCATCATATCAGTACTCATGAATTTCAGATTACTACCCCCAAATGGCTGAATGCCATGCACAAAATGGCGGATATCATACCGTTGATTGATAAAATGGATAAGGAGGAAGATCGGGTAAGATCGAAAACCACTGAAAACAAAGAGAAAGTTTCCATGTAATAGGTGAAGTATGAACTTCTACTCTGGTTGCGGAGAGCGGCTTGTCGCTATTGTGCACTCCAGCTCTTTACTTCGTGCAGGTCTTACCGGCCTTCTTTCACACATTGAAGGCATCACGGTTATTGCCGTTCCTTCCCTTGAGGATCTCGAACAAGCGGTGAATGAAAATCGGTCACTCAGCACCGTTCTTTTCAACATTGATGATTTTTCTCAACAGATCGAACATCTGTCGGCTTTCAAGGTGAACCACCCTTCTATTCACCTTTTGACTCTTGCGCACGAATATTCGGCAGATGAACTTTTCGGTCTATTTTCTGCTGGCGTCAGTGGAGCTCTTCTTGACGATGTGTCGCAAAACGCTATTGAGCTTGCAGTCGCACTTGTCAGTGAAGGTGCAAAAATCTATCCGGCCAGTCTTACCAATATCATCATGGACCGCTTCCGCTTCATGTCCGGAAACGATACAGCTCCTATTCTATCGCACGACGATATTGATCTATCGGAGCGTGAAATCGAAATCCTGAAATGCCTGACCAACGGTGCCTCCAACAAAAAAATCGCACTTTCTCTGGACATTTCCGAAGCCACTGTAAAAGTTCATGTGAAAAGTATCCTTCGGAAAATAAAAGTCGACAACAGAACCCAAGCCGCAATTTGGGCACTGCGAACTCGATCAGAAACACCATCAGCGACACGACGCGCGTCGTAAGACATCTCCCCGATTGCCCTCACAATCGGGGAGATTTTTTACCACCAAACGTTACACATTTTTATTCAAAGGTGCCGTTGCCCTTTGCAGCCATTCAAGAAGATCTTCGTCAAGATCGTCGGCATACATGGCATAGACCTGCGCGTGGTAATCGTTCAACCACTGCAATTCATCCTTGGTCATCAGTTCCGGATCAATCAGTTTGCGTTCGATCGGCGAGAAGGTCAGCGTTTCAAAGCCCAGCATCGGGCGGTCCGCACCGACCGGGCCATCGACTTCGACAACCGCAATCAGGTTTTCGATGCGAATGCCATATTCGCCTTCCTTATAGAAACCCGGCTCGTTCGACAGGATCATGCCGGGTTTAAGCGCGATTTTGTTCGGGGCCTTGGAAATCCGCTGCGGACCTTCGTGAACACCAAGGTAACTGCCAACGCCATGCCCGGTACCGTGGTCGAAATCAAGCCCGGCTTCCCACAGCGGAGCACGGGCAAGGGTATCAAGCTGCTGGCCGGTGGTGCCGACCGGGAAAATCGCGCGCGCAAGTGCGATATGCCCCTTCAGCACACGAGTGAAACGGTCACGATGTTCCTGGGTCGGCTGTCCGATCACGGTTGTACGGGTGATATCGGTGGTGCCGTCCAGATACTGCCCGCCACTATCGATCAGGAAAATCTCGCCCGGTGACAATTTCCGGTTGGTTTCAGGGGTATTGCGATAATGGCACAACGCCCCATTCGGACCGCTGCCCGGGATGGTTTCAAAACTGGTATCGCGGAATAACTGGTCTTTGGCACGAAGTGCGAGAAGTTTGTCCGCAGCCATGCGTTCATCAATACTGCCATCGGCGGCGGCTTCTTCAAGCCACGCGAAATAACGAATGATTTTTTCGCCATCGCGTTTATGCGCCTTGCGCGATCCTTCAAGCTCGACCTCGTTCTTGCAGGCCTTGGGCAATGCCACCGGATCACGCCCGATCCGCATGGTCGCCCCGGCATCTGAAAGCTTCATGCGCAGCCAGTCGGATGCGGTTGCCTCGTCCAGGCGAACCGACTGATTGCCCATTGCGCCAAGGGCTTCTTCGAGTTCGCCGGGGTGGCGGATGGTCGCATCATTTTCAAGCCATTTCACGGTTTCCGCCGGAAACTTGCGGTCATCCATAAACAGATCAACCGATGCATCGCCATGGATGATGGCATATCCCAGCGGCAGCGGAATATGGGGTACATCGCCACCGCGGATATTCAAAAGCCACGCGATGCTGTCGGGGGCGGAAATCACCGCACTGTCGCATTCGAGCTTTTCGAGCATCTCGGCAATCTGTTTGCGTTTTTCCGCGTTTGATTTACCGGCATATTCCAAGGGATGCGGGCGCACGGGTGCTACTGGCATGGCCGGCTGTTTATGCCACAGAACATCAATCGGATTGGGTTCGATTGCGACCAGTTCGGCACCGACACCCTTGCACGCACCGCGCAGATGTTCGGCCTGCTGGACGGTATGCAGATGCGGATCATAGGCCAGCTTCTGGCCCGATTTAAGATTGTCGTGGATCCAGCCGACAACCGGCTCGTCGACCAGATGGCGGTATTCGTAAATATCACGGTTGACCTGCTGGCGGACCTGAATGGTGTAACGACCATCGACAAACACGGCGGCCTTGTCGGCCAGCACCACCGCAGCCCCGGCCGACCCGGTAAAGCCGGTCAGCCATGCCAGACGTTCGGCACAGGCCGGAACATATTCACCCTGATGTTCGTCAGAACGCGGCACGACGAAACCATCGACACCCTTTGCCGCAAGATATTTGCGAAGTGCTTCGATCCGCTCCGCGGCATCATGGCCGTCCTTGGCATACAGAAATTCCGATTTGCGTTCATCGCGCAAGGACAGCAAGGCAGCTTTCAGGTCATCACCAGGTTTGCCACCGACCAGATCGAGCCAATCGGTTCGCGTATCGCCATTGGCACTGGCAAGAACACCGTCGATCAGATCGACAATGGCAGTAACGTCCTTGTTGACGCCGTCGCGTTCAAGCATGGCAGCAAGTTGGGTATCGCCGAGAAGGGTCATCAAAATCCTCGTTTCTGTGCGTGGGGCGGCATCCGACCAAAGCTATCTAAGGGTTTTCGCCGATCACTTGCAAGATGGAATGCCAGAAAACGTGGCAGGACACACCAATCGGACGACCGGTAAACTACACCGGTGTCACGCCTATACCACCACATGCATGATGGGTATGAAAGCCCTGCAAGCTTCGCAATGCAAATTAAGAGATGTTTAATCTATTACAGGCGCGTGACAAAAAGATGGCCCGTCGGGACGTCAATTTGCAGGAGACCAAAACGGTGATCCGTTTTCCAATTACTGTCCAGAGCGTCGTTCAATCGCGTCGTCGTCAGACGGCCTATGACGGTCTTGAGCGCCTCAGCCTTGCGGAAAGAGTCGCGCTCGGCCTCGATACAGGCCCTGCCAATCTGGCAGACGACGCTGAAAGTCACCATCGGGGTCAGACCCTTTCGGTAGCAGCAATGGGCAGGGAATAGGGATCAATCCCGCCCGCGCAGGTCTTTCATGCCATAGGACGCCACGCAGGATCGAAGGTTCGCGATCCTTGCGGTCTTTTTTTGTCTTTCCCTCTGAAACGGCCCTGCTACTCCACAGCAGGGCCGTTTCTTTTTCCAGGCAGCGTCAGGCGTGCCATAAATCCGTCCATCATGCGATGTCGTGGCGAGATAAGCTCCAATTGCCCACCAGCCTGTCCAATGATCGCCGAAACAATTGACAAGCCCAGCCCCGAACTTTCGGGATGTTTGCCATGACGTTCAAACCGGTGGGTCAGGCGAACCAGAATATTGTCGGGTACAGTCGGCCCGGCATTCTCCACAATCAATGTATCCGGACCTTCGACGCGCAGAGAGACTGCCTGATCGGCATCACCATGCATCAATGCATTTTCAAGAAGATTGCCAACACAGATACCAAAGGCATCCGGATCAATTGCCGCCCAAAGCGCAACCCCGTTACGCATCACATCGATACGATCCCCGAACCGGTTGCTGCGCCGGATATCTTCAACCACCATATCCACAATCGCATCAAGATTATGGTATTGGTCACTTTTGCCAATACCGGCCTCGGCGCGCGACCATTGCAGCAGTTTTTCCGATAAACGCCGCAGCCGACCAAGCGATTGTTCGACCCTTTGTGCCCGCGCACGGTGAATGTTGTCCGGTGCCATTTCCGAAAGCAATTGCTGTGTTTGTGCCAACGCACTTGCAATCGGGGTCCGCAATTCATGCGCGCTGTTGGATGCAAAGGAACGTTCCGCGTTCAACGCCGCTCTCAAGCGCACCAAAAGCGTATTGACCGCGCGTCCCATCCGGGCAAGTTCAACCGGAATATGTTCAATCGCTATTGGATCAAGATTGCCACTGCCGCGCAGATCGATTTCATTATGAAGGCGGGCAACCGGCTTCAGACCTGCGCGGACGCTCAGCCAAATCGCCACAATGATTGCCGGCACCAGGACAATTACCGGCAACAGAACCGCAACTGCACTTTCAAAGGTTGCCTCCCGCCGATGTGCCAATGGCTCTGCAACCTGCAAGAACAACGTGCTGCTGATCGCCGTCTCGGTATAGTAGCGAAACATATTATCCTGCCAGAACCCTGCTTCAAGCGGGGCGGGAAAGGCAACCTGCCCCGCGTCATGGGTCTGCAACAGCACCTCGCCCTGCGCGTTTCGCATCTGATAGAGAAGATATTCCCCGCTATCACCGGGTCCATTATCTTCCCCGTCGTGACGATCATGATCAAGCAACGCGGGCAATTCCGTCATCCCGCTGCCATTCGGTCTGTTCATGATGAATTCGACTGCAAGCGGAAGATTACGTCGCGCCGTTTCCTGCAAGCCACTATCGAAGGCTTCGCCAAGTTCCTCGTCAATGACTATCGCTGCTAATCCCGCTGCGACCAACCATAGCGTCACGACACAAAGTGTTACCCGCCCGACAATCCGCGCAGTCAGGCTGCTGCTGAAAAAACCTGCCATCCCTACCCCTCAAGCCGATAACCGACGCCGCGCAAAGTCCTGATCAGGGTTCCACCGATCTTTTTGCGCAGCCTGCTGACATATACTTCAACCGTGTTGCTTTCAATTTCAGCACCAAATTCATAAAGCGCGTCTTCAAGCTGGCGTTTGGACAGGGTTGCACCGGGACGGCGGACAAACTGATCAAGCAGTGCCCATTCCCGCGCTGTCAAATCAACGGTCTGTCCCGCCCGGAAAACGCTTCTTGCTGCCAGATCAATTTCGACTTCGCCAATCTGGATCAGTGGATTGGGATTACCCGAATAACGCCGGGCAACCGCCGCCAGTCTTGCTGTCATTTCGTCAAGGTCAAAAGGCTTTACCAGATAGTCATCCGCCCCGGTATTAAGCCCGGCAATCCTATCGGTAATCTGATCCTGAGCCGTCAGAATGATACAAGGCGTCGCATCACCCCGCCTGCGTAATGATCGCAACATGTCGATGCCATGCCCATCAGGCAAATTGAGATCAAGCAGTAAAATATCGTACGGCGTACCGATTATTGCGGTGGATGCATCGCCAACGGTTTGCACCCAGTCAATCGCATGCCCGGCTGCAATCAAGTGGTCGCGAAGTGCTGCGCCCAGTGCTTCTTCATCTTCAATCAGCAAAAGCCTCATGCACTTCTCCATCGCGAAATCCAATGGGTACACAATCCCATAGGTCAGATTGACGCAGTTTCCTGACAACAGCCTGAAGGCATTTTTCCGGCGTGTTCAGCTAGCTGTCAGGTTGGCCCTTCAGATTGCATGCCGACGAGTTTTCCACATCCCGCCCGGAGACACACGATGAAAAACGCAACCACGCTGGTGACCGCCTTTGCAACTCTTCTGGTCGCATCAACCATGGCTGCATCCGCGAACGAGGAACGCTGCAAGGCTCCGATGGAGCAATGGCAGCCACGTGAAACCCTTCAGCAGAAGCTCGAAGCCGAAGGCTGGAAAATCAAGAACATCAAAACCGAAGACAATTGTTATGAGGTTTACGCCATTACACAGGATGGCAAGCGCGTTGAAATCTATTTTGATCCTCAAACCCTTGATCAGATTAAACCACGGAAGGACTGATCATGGTTGCTACCGTAAAAGTCTGGGACCCACTGGTCCGAGTATTTCACTGGGGGCTTGTGGCATGCTTTGTCGTGGCGTGGATTACGGCCGACACATGGGACGACATGCACGAGGTCAGTGGTTATATCGCCGCTGCCCTGATCGCATTTCGTCTTTTGTGGGGGCTTATCGGTCCCCGCCACGCCCGTTTCACGCAGTTTCTGCGCCGTCCAACAGAAGTTGTCGCTTATCTGTCCGATATCCTGAAGGGTCGGGAAAGACGCTATATCGGGCACAACCCGGCCGGGGCTGCAATGATCCTTGTGCTTTTGCTGTTCATGACGGGTACGGCTCTGACCGGCTGGCTTTATACCACCAGTATGTTCTGGGGCTCGGACTGGGTCGAGGAAATGCACGAATTTCTTGCCAATAGTCTGCTTGTGCTAGTTGGCCTGCACGTTGCCGGGGTTGTCCTGGCCAGTATCCGTCATCAGGAAAGTCTGGTGCGTGCAATGGTGTCGGGTCGCAAACGCCGCCCTGCCGGTAATGACGTCAACTGATCAAAATCACCTCCCAATACCCTTGACTGCGAAGATTTTTTTGCCGGATCAGCCAACCATCTGATCCGGCCAGCTTCTTCATCTTTCCGGAAATCCGTTTCGCCTTTCTCTCTTGTTCAGGGCCGTTAACCAATGCATTTTCCAATTTTCCGACGCCTGCCAAATTTGCAGCATATTGACTACCGCGCCGTACTTTTCGCGTTGGCCCTATATTTTTGTGTTGCCTTTAACTGGACTGTATTGGGTGATTTTTACAGCATCCTTGGTGCACTTGATGATTATGATTCGGTTTTTGCTGCAACAGCCCCTTTGGTTATTTTCCTTGGTTTGTTGCTCGTTTTCATCCCGTTCTCGTTCAAACCGGTTCTTAAACCTTTTTTTGCGGTTCTGATTCTGACATCCGCCCCGGTTAGTTATGGCATGGTTCGATACGGCATCGTGTTTGATCGTGACATGATCCGGAATTTTGCCGAAACCAATGCTGCCGAGGCCTTTTCCTATCTGACACCAATGGCTGTGTTCTGGTTTGTCATGACCGGCTTGTTGCCTGCGATCCTGCTGGTATTGACGCCGGTTCGCTATGCAACGTCTTTCTATCGCGGGATCGGACAGCGGATCGTGATGACCGCAATTATCATCCTGTGTATCGGCACAATAGCAGCCGGATATTTCAAGGATTACGCATCCGTCGGACGTAATAACAAAATCCTTGGTAAGGAAATCGTCCCGATAAGCTACATCACCGGAACAATTCGCTATGTCAAAGGCATATATCGCGACCGGTCTATTCCGTTTCGCACAATTGGCAATGACGCCCGCCTTGTCCGGAAGGCGGATAAGCCGACCCTGATGTTTCTGGTCATCGGTGAAACCGGGCGGGCGGCAAGTCTGGCTGCAAACGGCTATGACCGCCCCACGACGCCCTTCACCGAAAAACTTGGCACTGTCATCGCGTTTCAAAATGTCCGATCCTGTGGCACTGCAACTGCAATTTCCGTACCTTGCATGTTCTCGCAAATGTCGCGTTCCAATTATGATGAAAGTGTCGCGCGCAATAGTGAAAACCTGCTGGATGTCGTTGCCAAGGCCGGGGTTTCGGTCCTATGGAAGGAAAACGACGGCGGTTGCAAGGGCGTTTGCGACCGCGTTCCCACCGTCAAGATATCAACAGATGACTTTCCCGACCTTTGTCACAATGGCACATGCCATGATGAAGCTTTTCTTGAAAACATTGATCAAGAAATCTTGGATATGGGTAAAGGCGACAAGCTGATTGTCATGCATCTGATCGGCAGTCACGGGCCAACCTATTTTGAACGTTACCCTGAAAACTTTCGCCAGTTCACCCCGGATTGCCCCCGCAAGGACATTGAAAACTGTACGCAGCAGGAACTGGTCAACACTTATGACAATACCATCCGCTATACCGACTTCGTGATAACACAGATGATTGAAAAACTGACGGAATACGACGACGCATACAATCCGGCGTTGCTGTATCTTTCCGACCACGGAGAGTCTCTCGGAGAAAGCGGATTATACCTGCATGGTGCGCCTTATATCTTTGCCCCCGAAGAGCAAACCCATATTCCGATGATGGCGTGGATGTCCGCTGCCTTTGCCAGCACCCGGCATATTGACCGTGACTGTATCAATACGATTTCCAAGGAAAACAGCTATTCCCAGGATAATCTGTTTTCAACGGTGCTTGGACTGATGCAAGTTGAAACAAGCATTTACGATCACAAGTCCGATATTTTTGCCTCCTGCGAAAACGGCAAGGATCTTGTAAATGCGGATCGGTAACTCGGACGAAGTTGCAAACATCTCGGCATATTCGTCAGTCGAATCAAACATTACCATCCCCAGTATCACAGTAATCTTTAATCCCTGTGCCGGGAGAGAAAATCGCAAATATCTGTTAGAGATATTTAGCAGACTCCCCGGCAATATCACGCTGGTTGAAACGCGCCATCCCGGCCACGCCCGCGAAATCGCGTTCCGGATACCTTCAACAACCCGACTGTTTGTGGCAGGTGGTGACGGTACGATCAACGAAGTGCTAAACGGTTTGGTCGATGCCCGCATAATCGGGCGGAACATTCCGCCGCTTGGTATTATTCCGATGGGAACTGCCAATGTGCTTGCCATCGAAATCGGAATGGATTTTCGCACCGAGGCTATTGCAGACTACATGCAAAACGGTGTTGAAGCAGATATATTTCCGGGTATGGCAAACGATCGGGCATTCATGCTGATGGCCGGTGTGGGGGCAGATGCCCAAACAGTCGCAGACATATCGCCTCGTCTCAAACGATGGATCGGAAAGAGTGCCTATGTCTGGCAAGGATTGATCACGACATTGCGTGGAAACCAACCGGTTTTTACTATCACTGCCAACGGCCAGACAACTCGTGCCACCGGCGTTATTGCAACACATGCAGCCCATTACGCAGGAAAGTATATCCTAGCCCCCGATGCAAGTCTGCGACACCATAACCTTGATATCGTTATCCTTTCCGCAACCGGACGCATCGCCAAATTGCGCTATGCGTTGGCTCTGCTTTACAGTCGTTTATCCCAAAGCAAAGACGTAAGGATCATCAAAACAAAAGAAATTACGATCAATTCTTCTATCCCTGATGCCTCTTTGCAAATCGATGGCGAAGCATGGGGAAAACTTCCGTGCCATATCTGTCTGTCAGACCAAGCGATCAGGCTGATCATGCCCATTTCATAAACGGCCCCGGCAAGGTCGCCTTTCAAATCACAGATTTCTTTTTGACCCTGCGGCAAAAGCCGCGCCATAGTATCGCCCGACGTTGATTTTCGGGGATACATCCATGACAAAAACCGTTCTGATCACCGGCGGATCACGCGGCATCGGTCGCGCCACTGCCATTCTGTGCGCACAAAACGACTGGAACGTCACCATCAGCTATGTCGGCAACAAGGAAAGTGCCGATGAAACCTGTGCGTTGTGTGAACGGGCGGGACGGACCGGCAATGTCTTTGCCCAGAAATGCGATGTGAAATACGAAGAAGATGTCGTTGCCCTGTTTCAGGCAACGCTTGACCGGTTCGGCACAATTGATGCGGTTGTCAATAATGCCGGGATCGTTGCCCCCAAAAGCGATCTGGCGGATATGAGCATCGAACGGATGAAATCGGTGTTTGATACCAATGTTCTGGGGGCCTATATCGTTGCCCGCGAGGCCGCACGCGCCCTGTCAAATACCGGTGGTTCAATCGTCAATGTATCGTCGATGGCCTCCAAACTCGGATCACCCGGTGAATATGTCGATTATGCCGGGTCCAAGGGCGCGATTGATACCCTGACCATTGGTCTTTCGAAGGAACTCGGCCCCAGGGGCATTCGGGTCAATGCCGTGCGACCGGGCATTATTGACACCGATATTCATGGCAGTGTCGGCCGACCGGAACGGGTTACCGAACTTGGTCCCAACTGCCCGCTTGGGCGGGCGGGCAAGGCAAACGAGGTCGCCAATCTGATTTATTGGCTGCTGTCAGATGATGCGTCCTATGTTACCGGCGCACTGATTGATATTTCAGGCGGGCGTTAAGCCAGGTCGCAAACAGCCCTATCACCCCGACAATCACAAAAATGTCCTGCGGCATTTATGCATGACGGACATTCCAGCAGCCGCACATTTGCCGATATCAAAAACGCGGCCTGTCGATACAATTCCGGCGTTGTGTTCTTGTTGGAGCAACGCACATAAATGGACGACTTTTTCTGGTGGATCGTTCTGATCGGCTTTGCCGCACAGCTTGTTGATGGTGCGCTGGGCATGGCCTATGGCCTGACATCGACCTCGCTTCTGATCAGCATCGGCCTTCCCCCGGCGCAAGCCAGTGCCACAGTGCACGCCGCCGAGGTTTTCACCACCGCCGTTTCCGGCACATCGCATCATTTCGCGCGCAATGTTGACTGGAAAATGGTCAGGACACTGGCGATTGCCGGTTCCATCGGCGGGGCCGCCGGGGCCGCGTTGCTGTCATCCGGGATCGGCGAATATCTTGCGCCGTTTGTCGCCCTCTATCTAAGCGCGCTGGGCGTTCTGGTCATTGCCAAGGCGGTGCGCAAGGTACAACCGCCTGCGGCCATGCGCGGACTTGCCCCGCTTGGTCTGGTTGGCGGGTTCCTTGACGCGGTTGGCGGCGGCGGATGGGGACCGATCGTATCAAGTACGCTGGTTTATCGCGGCCATGCCGAACCGCACCGGATGCTGGGTACCTCGGCAGCATCGGAATTTTTCGTCACGGTGATGATCACCGTGACCTTTGCCGGGCATTTCGGACTGGAAAGTTTCGGGATGGCGGCACTAGCACTGGTGATTGGCGGCGTGCCCGCCGCACCGCTTGCCGCCGTGCTTGTCCGCATCATTCCGCGCAAACCTTTGATGATCGCGGTCGGATTGCTGATCGTGATCCTTGGCGGGTTCGGGATTTACCGGTTTGTCAGTGCGTTGCTGGTGGCCTAGCCAACCACCAGCGTCGTCCATTCCTCGACCGGGAAACGCTTGACCAGTGACAGGCGAACATCGCGATAGGCCGACAGGACAAACTGTTCCTGATGGGACAGAAGCCCTGACAGAACCACATACCCACCATCGGCCAGCGTCCCACGCAGGTCGCGCGCCATATGGCGCAAGGGACGGGCAAGGATATTGGCGCAGACAATGTCATAATAACCGGCATTGCGAATGCGCACGTCGCTAAAGCCGTTGGAATGGATCGCGGTGACCAGATCGGTGATCTTGTTGATCCGGGCATTTTCACGGGCAACGCGCACCGATGCGGCATCAATATCGGCCATCATTACCGGGCAGCGCCATGTTTTGGCACATGCCATGCCCAGAATGCCGGACCCGCAGCCCATATCAAGCGCGTTGTAACGGTACGAATGTTTGGCGATCCAGTCGATTGCCGCAAGGCAACCCTTGGTCGTCTGATGTTCGCCCGACCCGAATGCCAGACCGGCATCAACCTGCAGACCGGTTTTGGCCACCGGTACGCCGTCTTCCCAATGCGAGCCATGGACATAGAACCGACCGACTGAAATCGGTTTGAAGCTTCGCAGATTGTCGCTGACCCAGTCTTTGGGTTCGTAGGTGCCAAATTCGACGACCGGCACGTCAACACCAACGGCCGAGGCCATCAATGATACGGCGGTTTCAACCGCGGTCTTGTCAAGGTGATCGCCCGAAAAGCCTTCGACCTTCCAGGGGGCCGTCGGATCGCCCTGCCGTTCGAAATGCGACAGGGCATCGCAATGCTCATACAACGCCTCGGCAAAGGCCGGAGCATATTTGCCATCGACCTCGAAGGTGAAATTATAGCAACGAACGGTTTCGGTCATATCGCTTCTCGCAAGATTGCGGCGGCCATTTGACCGCACCAGAAATAATCTCCCGGCGGCTTAACCCGGCAGGATGAAACTGTCGACCACTTTCTTTGTGCCGACACCTTCGAAATGGATTTCAAGTTTGTTGCCATCGACCGCCTTGACGGTGCCCGGGCCGAATTTGCGATGGCGTACCGCATCGCCGACCTTGTATTTCGATGATTTCGAATTGGTCGTGTAGCTGGTTTCACCATCCGGCTTTACATCAATCACGTTTTTGCGCACCCGGTCCTGCCATCCCGCGCTGGCAAACCGGCGCTCGCCGGTCCCGCCATAGGGGTTATAGCTTTCCACCGGTTTGTTATCCGCCCAGCTTGGCATTTTCATCCAGTCATCGGCACCCCATGCACCGGGCGATACATTGCCACGATGATTGCCAAGGCCGGTGTCGCTGATGCGTTCAACATGCTCGTCGGGCAGTTCATCAACAAAGCGCGACGGCAGGGCCGATTGCCACTGGTTATAAATCCGCCGGTTCGCGGCATAGGAAACGGTGGCGCGTTTGCGCGCGCGTGTGATGCCGACATAGGCCAGACGACGTTCTTCCTCCAGGCCCTTGACACCACTGTCATCCATGGCGCGCTGATGGGGGAAAACGCCCTCTTCCCAGCCGGGCAGGAAGACATAGTCAAATTCAAGCCCCTTGGCCGCATGCAGGGTCATGATGGTGACTTTTTCCTGATCAGCGTTCTGTTCGTTTTCCATCACCAGCGACACATGCTCAAGGAAGCTGGTCAGGTTTTCAAACTCGCCAATCGCGGACACCAGTTCCTTGAGGTTTTCCAGACGGCCGGGCGCATCAATTTCCTTGGATGTCCGCCACATATCGGTATAGCCACTTTCATCAAGCACCGTTTCAAGCACCGCCACATGCGACGTGGTTTCAAGCATCTCGCGCCAGCGTTTGAAATCGCCCAGCAACCCGCCAATCGCCTGACGCATTTTGGGTTTGAGTTTCTCGGTCCCGATCAGATCAAGGGCAGCCGCCGGAAGCGAAACCGCCTGATCACGCGAATATTGATGCAGGGTTTGCAGCGTTGCCTTCCCCACCCCGCGCTTAGGCACATTGACGATGCGTTCAAACGCAAGGCTGTCATCAGGTTGGGCGACCATGCGGATATAAGCCAGCGCATCGCGGATTTCCTGACGTTCATAAAAACGCGGACCACCCACAACCCGGTACGGAATACCCAGCGTAATCAGCCGTTCCTCGAACTCGCGGGTCTGGAAACCGGCACGGACCAGGATCGCCATCCGGGATGCACCAATACCCTTGCTTTGCAGGGCTTCGATATCCTCGCCAACAAGTCGCGCCTCGGCCTCGCCATCCCAGACACCTTTGACGAAGACCTTCTCGCCGGTATCAAGTTCGGTCCAAAGCTCCTTACCCAGACGACCATCGTTAAAGGTGATCAGCTTGGACGCAGCGGCCAGAATATGCGGGGTGGAACGATAATTCTGTTCCAGCCGGACGACCTTGGCACCGGGGAAATCGGACTCGAAGCGCAGGATGTTGCCGACCTCGGCCCCGCGCCAGCTATAAATCGCCTGATCGTCATCACCGACACAGCAAATATTGCGATGAACCATCGCCAATGCGCGCAGCCAAAGATACTGCGCAACGTTGGTATCCTGATATTCATCGACCAGAACATAGCGGAAGGTTTCCTGATAACGGCGCAGGATTTCCGGGTGTTTCTGGAACAGGGTCAGGCAATGCAGCAAAAGATCGCCGAAATCGGCCGCATTCAGAACCGCCAAACGTTCCTGATAGATTTTATACAGGTACTTGGCCCCGCCATTGGCGAACTCGACACTTTCATTGACCCGCTCGGGTGAAAGCCCCTTGTCCTTCCAACGCTGGATGATCCCCATCAGCTGCTTGGCGGGCCATTTTTTCTGATCGATCTGTTCGGCATCCATGATCTGCTTAAGCAGGCGGACCTGATCGTCGCTATCAAGGATCGTGAAGTTTGATTGCAGGCCGACCAGTTCGGCATGGCGGCGCAGCAGGCGGGCAGCAAGCGAGTGGAAAGTCCCCAGCCACCATCCTTCAACCGGACGGCCCAGCGCATGGGCGACACGTTCCTGCATCTCCTTGGCCGCGCGATTGGTAAAGGTCACGGCAAGGATTTGCTGCGGATGAAGGTGCTCCGTCTGTCCCTTGGTTTCCAGCAAGTGAGCCAGTCGCGTCGTCAAAACGCGCGTTTTACCGGTTCCTGCACCAGCCAGCACCAGCAACGGGCCATCAAGCGTTTCGACCGCTTCGCGTTGCTCGGCATTCAGATTGGCAAGGTAATCCGGTGCGGGTGCGTCCTGAAGGCGCATTTCCGGGCTTGCGGCGAATTCATCGATTTCAAAGGGATCATCCATCATGTCGGGATATATAACATGCTCTGCAAACGGGGCCAGTATTGGCATTCAATCAAGTGGCGATATCGGGTTGCTTATTGTGCAACAAATCAGGAACGTCGACCAATTTTTTCCCTGAAAATATTTTTTCCGCCTGCTTTTGGGCGCCAGTTTTTCCTGCGCCTCGCGTGAACAGTCATAACGACAATCACCACGCAAGGAGCCCCTGATGAGCGGCATCAACAGTCTCAGTGCCAGTCTTGCGCAAATATTTGGCCAGTCACAATCATCGTCCAGCAGCCAGTCTACCGAAAGCAGCAGCGGCATAGAAGGCATTGGTGCCTTTGCGCTCGCCAGTGCGCAAAGCACGGCCTCGACCCAGGCCGTCGACGCGGTTTCGGAAATTGCCACCAACGGACAGGGCAACGTGGATCAGCTTTCCGATCAGATCAAAGCCATGTTGCTGGAAATGCAGGAAAGCACCGATACATCGACCACCGATGGCGATTTTGACGCGCAGCAACTGTTTGATGACCTTGATACCGATGATGACGGCACTCTGACCAAGGATGAATTCCTGGCAGGCAACCCCGACGATGTCAGCGATGAAATGGCCGAAAACCTGTGGTCAATGATGGCAGGTAGCGAAGCCGAAAGCATTTCCGAAGACGATTACCTGACAAGCATGGCACCCCCACCCGGTTCCACAACGGCCACGGCAACTGCGGACGAGAGCACGGGCAGTTCATCGGACGGTGGCAGTGCCGCAACATCCGATACCGAAAGTTACGACCCGCTTGATACCAACGAAGACGGAATTGTCAGCCTTGCCGAACTGATGGCTGCCGCCCCGGCGGACGAAACCCCGTCTGCCAGCAGCACAAGCGACGACGCAGCCACCACTACCGGCAATGGCGCAACACCGTTCGACAACCGCCTGATGGCGCAATTGATGGCGTAATACCGTTCACTTCCGACGAAGCGATAGCACCAACTTGCTGCCGGCACCCCCGAAATCAAACCGGCAGCATTTTTTTGCTATCAAATTCAAAGAAAACCTTAGAAAAGCTTTGGCGGCGCATCGCCGCGTTCTTCGCTTTGCAGTTCCAGAAGCGCGTTGTTATAGGCCATCATCGCGTCCTTTTCGTGGACGAAACCGACCATAAGACGTTCTTCGTCATTATTGATCACCGGCAGGTGTTCCTCGCCAGTTTGTTCCATCAAACGCACGGCCTTTTCGATACTGTCGGTCCTAAGCAGGACCGGCGGTTTGGATCGGGCAACCTGGCCTGCGGTAACTTCTTCGCCCATCGTCGGGTCAAATGCGGCATGGCGCAAATCGGCCAGTGTGATCGTGCCGTGCAACCGGCCATCATCATCAATCACGAACAGTTCGGAATAAGGCGCATTGATCAGCTTTTCGCGAATGGACGGCATCCCGTCGCCAAGCGGCACGGTTTGATATTCCGCCTTCATGATGTCGGCGACCTTCATCATGCGCAGCAAATTCATTTCCCGGCCCCAGCGGGTCGAAAGCCCTCGGCATTTAAGCTGCCAGGCAAAGAACGATCCGCCCTGGAACTGGTCCATCACAATCGATGCAATCACCGATGCCACCATCACCGCAATCGTCAGGGCATAGTCGCCTGTCAGCTCAAACATCATCAGGGTGGTTGAAATCGGAGCGCCGAGCATGGCTGCAGCGACCGCCCCCATCCCGATCAGCGTATAGGCCCCATAGCCCGATGAAAGGTCCGGGAAAATTGCCGTTGCCGTCACCCCGAATGCCCCGCCCAGCATCGCGCCCAGAAAAAGGGCGGGACTGAAAATGCCGCCCGCAAACCCCATACCGATGCAGATCGCGACCATCGCGGCTTTTATAAACAAAAGCTGCATCAGGAGTGACCAGCCATACGCCCCGTAAAGCGCATCATTCATCGCGCTGTATCCAACCCCGACAATCTGGGGAAACTGGATCGCAACGATACCAATCACAAGCCCCGCCACCGCAGGACGCAACCAAAGCGGAATTTTGGATGCCTTGGCTAGCTTTTGCACCACCGGGATGGCACGCGTCACGCAAATCGCCGTGATCCCCGCCGCAATGCCCAAAAGCGCAAAGGCCGGAAATTCCAGAAACGACTGGATTTCATTGGCGGGCAACAGAAAGGCAACATCGGCGCCGAAATAAAGCCGGGTGATGATCGTACCGGTCACGGATGCCAGAACAATCGGCGCAAACGCGGTCAGGGCATAATGACCAAGAGCAACCTCGTGGGCAAACAGCGCACCAGCCAGCGGCGCATTGAAAGACGCAGCGACCGCGGACGCCACACCGCATCCAAGCAGGGTGCGCGCCGTGCTGCGCCGCAGATGAAGAATACGCGCCAGCCACGCCCCGAACGACGCCCCCATATGAACAACCGGCCCCTCGCGGCCAAGCGACGACCCCGTGCCCAGCGATACCGCACTGATAAACACCGATTTGATGCCGCAACGTGACGACATGCGCGCATCGTGAAACAGGGCCGCATCAACCACATCGGCCACCCCGTGGGCACGCCGTTCCGGCAAAAACCGGTAAATGAAAATCCCGACAAACAATCCGCCCAGTGTCGGCACCATGATCAAATGCCACGCCGGAAGGTGCGCAAGATAGTCATGGACCGCTTCCTCGCCCGAGCCAAAGCTCAGCAACTGCACAAACAGGATGCCTTCACGAAATAGAATTGTCCCGCTCCCGGCCATCGCGCCGACCACAAGCGCCAGGATCGACAGCACAAGCTGCTCACTTTTGACGACGCGTCGCAAGCGCCCAAGCAACTGATTGGATTTGAAAAGCTTTTCGGCCATATCGTGTTACCGGCGGGAACGGGTGAAACGGGAAGCTGTCATATGATCACAAGCTGTTGCGAATAAAAGGTAAAGGTTGGCAAATCCAGTGATATTTGCCAATAGCAGCCCCTTGCCGGATGTAGATGCTGACCGCAGGTTACCTGAAAAGCGTTTCCCAAGCCGGTCAAGTTCGGGCCAAGTCGATGACGAGACAATGCTTTTTTCAGAAAACCATCATTGATCTTCGAACGGGAAATAACGCATGCTTGATGCCATACAGGTTTCCGAAGCCTGCGGGACTTTCCCCGAATAACAATAAATTCCTTTTTCAGGACTTCCGATAAATGACTGAAAGTCAAAAATCGGGCGCCACCATCGCCCGTCCGCTTCCGGGTTTTGTCGAATTCGTTGTGTTAATGGCAATCACGATTGGTCTGGTTGCGCTTTCGATCGACAATCTTTTACCCGCATTTGGTCCGATCGCCCTGGATTACGGCATCGAAGACGGCAACCGCATGCAGTTGCTGATCTATGTTTTCATGATTGCCTTTGGCCTGATGCAGATTGTCTATGGGCCGCTGGCTGACAGTTTCGGCCGCAAACGCGTTTTGATGCTGGGTCTTTTCATTTATGCCATCGGGACCGTCATGGCGATTTTTGCCGACAGTTACGATCACCTTCTGGTCGCGCGTTTCGTTCAGGGGCTTGGTGCGGCGGCTCCGCGCGTCCTGACGATTGCGATCACACGTGACTGTTTCGAAGGCCGCGAAATGGCCCGCGTCATGTCGTTCGTGATGATGATCTTCATCATCGTGCCGGTCTTTGCCCCGGCATCGGGCAGCCTGATCCTTGCACTTGCCAACTGGCATATGATTTTTGTCAGCACCCTTGTGCTGGCGATCATTATTGCCGTTTGGTACAGTCTGCGGATGCCCGAAACGCTGCATCCGGAATACCGGCATAAACTGTCACTCAGCCGGATTGCGCGCGATATCAAGACCACCATCACCACCCGCCAGACACTGGGTTATGCCACGGCGATGGGGCTTATGTTTGCCTGTCTGATGGCCTATATCGGGTCGGCCCAGCAGATTTTCGAAACCGAGGTTTACGGGCTTGGCGTCTGGTTCCCGCTGGTGTTCGGGATGATTGCCGCCTGCATGAGCGTTTCGTCCTTCGTCAATGCCCGCCTTGTTCGCAAGATCGGCATGCATAAACTATCGCAGGGCGGGCTTCTTGTGATGGCGATCAGCAGCCTGATTAATCTGGGCATCGCCTTTGCCTTTGACGGTGTCCCGCCGCTTCCGGTATTTGGCGTTGGTCTTACGGTCACACTGTTCTGCTTTTCCATGACCATGCCGAATTTCAATTCGCTGGCGATGGAACCGGTTGGCCGGATTGCAGGCACCGCATCCTCGATGATCGGAGTTTACAGCACCCTGATCGGTGTTGTTGCTGGCGGGATCATCGGACAGCAGTTCAATGGTACGGTTATTCCGCTGGTGGGGGGGTATCTGGTTCTTGCACTGCTTGCCATTGTGATCGTCGGCATTACCGAACGCGGCAAGTTTTTCCACGCGGTGCATTAACATTGCGATCCGGTCCTGCCCAAATCCAGAAACCATGACGGTTCCGCCTTAAATCGGGCAGGAACCGTCATGTGGTCGTCATGTTTGGCAAATAGGTTCGAAACAATATCGCTTCGCAACATCAGATTACCAACATCCTTCATGGCCTCACAAAGAATAGACTCTCTGACCGGCTTGCGCGGAATTGCGGCTCTAATTGTCGTTATTTATCATTATACTGGCGGTTTTCTTCCCAACCTTGATTTGACCGAATACACCCTTTTTGTCCGCAAGGGTTATCTTTGGGTTGACCTGTTTTTCCTGCTTAGTGGCTTTGTCATCGCCCATGTTTACGGGCCAACATTCAGTCGCCAAGTCACATGGCGGACAACCGGCCATTTCATAGTATCCCGTCTGGCGCGACTTTATCCGCTTCATATTACGATTCTGGCCGGTTTCATTATTCTCGAATTGACCAGACTGTGGCTCGAAACAAAAGGATTTGCCGAATTCAGACAGTCTCCTTTCGACGAGGGACGCACAATCGAGGCGCTCTTGGCAAATGTTCTGATGCTTCACAGTATCGGGCTTCAATCCACCCTTACATGGAACGGGCCGGCCTGGTCGATCGGGGCGGAATGGTTTGCCTATCTGGCATTTCCGTTCGTTGCCATACTTCTCTGCCAAGGGCACAAACGGACGAAACTTGCATTTCTGGCACTCTCGATCGGCAGCCTTGCCGCAATCAGCAAGGGCGGGCGGGATCTTGATGTCACTTACGACTTCGGATTATGGAGATGCTTGGCTGAATTTCTTCTGGGGCTGCTGATTTATCGATTGTATTGGCGCTATCATCAAACTCGTCATACCGGGCATGATATGGTGCTTTTGCTGCTTTTCGCGGTTACAGGATGGGCGATGCATGTCGGCTGGCGCGATATTTTGATTATCCCGCTGTTCACCGTTTTGATCATCGGTCTGGCACACAACAAGGGGCGTATCGCCCGGGTCTTCTCGTATCGTCCAATGTATGGATTGGGTGCGATTTCCTATTCTGTTTACATGTCGCATATGCTGCTTCTTGAAATCGCGAACACCATAAGCCGGGTTCTCTCAGATCGTTCATTTGGCAGCCATTTTGATCAAAACCAGTCTATTGGCATTCTGTTTTTGATGACCTTTCTGGTTCTTGCTGTTTCCGGCCTTTTATATTGCGGCATTGAAAAACCCGCACGCCGGGCCATCCGCAAAAGCGCACTGGTTCGCAAACTGTCCCGCGAAACCGTTCAATCGCCATTGCACAACTCGCGAACCGGCTAGATGTTCAGTCCCGGCATCTGATGGATTGGACTAGCTTTGACGCGGATCATAATTCAGGTTCGGTGCCAGCCAGCGTTCGGCTTCGGCCAAAGTCATGCCCTTGCGTTTGGCATAGCTTTCGACCTGATCGCGTTCGATTTTGCCAAGGCCGAAATATTTGGCTTCGGGATGGGCGAAATAGAACCCGCTGACCGAAGATGCCGGGGTCATGGCACAGCTTTCGGTCAGTTTGACACCGACATTCTTTTCTGCATCCAGCAACTGCCACAGCGTGCGTTTTTCCGTATGTTCCGGGCAGGCCGGATATCCCGGTGCCGGACGAATACCGCGATAGTTTTCGGCAATCAGTTCGGCATTCGGCAGGTTTTCATCGGCGGCATAGCCCCAAAGCTCCTTGCGGACCTTTTCATGCATGCGTTCGGCAAAGGCCTCGGCAAAGCGGTCACCCAGTGCCTTGACCAGAATGGCGTTGTAATCGTCATGCTCGGCTTCAAGCTTTTTGGCGATTTCTTCGACTTCCGGCCCGGCGGTGACGACAAAGCCACCGATATAGTCGGTTTTACCGGATTCCTTTGGCGCGATGTAATCGGCAAGGGCCCGGTTCGGGCGTGAATTGTTTTCACGGAACATCTGCTGGCGCAGGGTGCGCAGCATTACCGGTTCATTCTGATCGGGTGCCGGGGTAACTTCGATATCATCACCAACCGAATTGGCCGGCCAGATACCGACAACCGCACGGGGTTTGAACCATTTTTCATCGACAATGCGTTTGAGCATCGCCTTGGCGTCTTCATATAGACCACGCGCGGTTTCGCCGACTTTCTCGTCCTGTAAAATATCGGGGAAACGTCCATGCAGTTCCCAGGTTTCAAAGAACGGCTTCCAGTCGAACCGTTCAACCAGTTCGGCCAGATCAAAGGTTTCAAACCGGGTAATACCTGGTTTGACCGGTGCGGGAACGTCATAGGCATCCCAGTCGAGCTGCACCTTGTTGGCGCGCGCATCTGCAATCGCGAAACGTTTTTTCTGCAATTGCTGGGCAGCGTGTTTTTCCGCCATCGCAATATATTCCGCACGGATTTCAGCCGCAAACCGTTCCCGGTGGGTTTCAGACACAAGCTGGCTTGCAACCCCCACCGCACGCGATGCGTCAATCACGTAAACCACCGACTTGTTGTAGTTCGGGGCAATCTTGACCGCGGTATGGACCTTGGATGTGGTTGCGCCACCGATCAGAAGCGGGATATTCAAACCTTCGCGTTCCATTTCGGCCGCGACATAGGTCATTTCTTCAAGCGACGGCGTGATCAGGCCAGAGAGTCCGATCATGTCGACCTTTTCGGCCTTGGCGGTTTCGATGATTTTCTGGGTCGGCACCATCACGCCAAGATCAAGGACCTCGAAATTGTTACATTGCAGAACGACACCCACGATGTTCTTGCCGATATCATGGACATCGCCCTTTACCGTCGCCAGCAGGATTTTGCCGTTGGTTTCGCGAACCCCATCCTTTTCCGCCTCGATGAACGGGATCAGGTAAGCCACGGCCTTTTTCATCACGCGCGCGGATTTGACCACCTGCGGCAGGAACATCTTGCCCGCGCCAAACAGGTCACCGACCACATTCATGCCGTCCATCAACGGCCCTTCGATAACGTGAAGGGGTTTGTCGGCCTGCTGGCGGGCTTCTTCGGTGTCTTCTTCGACGAACTCGGCAATACCGTTGACCAGCGCATGAGCCAGTCGCTCATTGACCGGCTTTTTGCGCCATTCCAGATCAGCCTTTTTCTCCGGCCCGCCAGTGCCCTTGTATTTTTCGGCAACTTCAAGCAAACGGTCGGTCGCATCCGGGCGACGGTTCAGGATGACGTCCTCGACCCGTTCACGCAGTTCAAGCGGGATTTCCTCATAGACCACAAGCTGACCGGCATTGACGATGCCCATATCCATGCCGGCCTGCGTTGCATAATACAGGAACACGGAATGCATTGCCTCACGGACCGGGTTGTTACCCCTAAACGAGAAGGAAACGTTGGAAACACCGCCGGAAATCTTGGCGTATGGCAGTTTGGCCTTGATCAGTTTGCAGGCTTCGATGAAGTCGACCGCGTAATTGTCGTGTTCCTCGATCCCGGTGGCGACGGCAAAGATGTTCGGATCGAAAATGATGTCTTCGGGCGGGAAGCCGACCTTGTCGACCAGCACGCGATAGCTGCGTTCGCAAATCTCAATCTTGCGAGTAACCGTATCGGCCTGCCCTTTTTCATCAAACGCCATCACGACGACGGCAGCACCATAACGGCGCAGAAGGCGTGCCTGCTTGATGAAGGGTTCTTCGCCTTCTTTCAGGCTGATGGAGTTGACGATCCCCTTGCCCTGAAGACATTTCAGACCGGCTTCGATCACGTTCCATTTGGAACTGTCGATCATGATCGGCACACGGGCAATATCGGGTTCGGCCGCCAGAAGATTGACGAATTTGACCATCGCCGTTTCGGCATCCAGCATCGCATCATCCATATTGATGTCGATGATCTGCGCGCCGTTTTCGACCTGCTGACGGGCAACCTCAAGGGCCGCGTCGTAATTTTCCTCGACGATCAGGTTTTTGAACTTGATCGATCCTGCGACGTTCGTGCGCTCGCCGATATTGATGAATCTTGAAATGTCACTCATGGGTCTGTTCGATCTCTTTTTTCAGCTTACCGGCATCAGGCGGCGTTGAATGGCTCAAGGCCCGAAAGGCGCATTTTCGGTTCGATCTTGGGCAATTTGCGCGGATTGGCATTTGCCACCGCATCGGCAATCGCCTTGATATGGGGCGGCGTCGTGCCACAGCACCCGCCCAGCAGATTGACCATACCGGTATCGGCCCATTCCTTGACCAAGGCGGCCATTTCGGCATCCGACTGGTCATATTCGCCAAATTCGTTGGGCAGGCCCGCATTGGGATAAACCGAAACCCGGCATTCGGCAATGCGTGACAGTTCCTGAACATAGGGGCGCAACTGTGCCGCCCCCAATGCGCAGTTAAGCCCGATCGAGAACGGCTTGGCATGACGGACCGAATTGTAAAATGCCTCGGTCGTCTGTCCCGAAAGGGTCCGGCCGGACGCATCGGTGATGGTGCCCGAAATCAGAACCGGCACATCTTCACCACGTTCTTCAAGCACCTCATCGATGGCAAACAGAGCCGCCTTGGCATTGAGCGTATCGAAAATGGTTTCCACCAGAAGCGTATCCGCCCCGCCATCCAGAAGGCCGTTGACGGCTTCTTTGTATGCTTCACGCAATTGGTCAAAGCTGACCGCGCGGAAACCCGGATTATTCACATCGGGCGAAATCGATGCGGTGCGGTTGGTCGGGCCGATGGCACCATTGACAAAGCGCACATCGCCGGGATGGGCGGCTTCCCATTCATCACAGGCCGCGCGCGCGATTTTCGCACTTTCGTAATTGATCTCGTAGGCAAGGCTTTCCATGCCGTAATCGGCCTGCGCAATTGTCGTCGCACTAAAGGTATTGGTCCCCTGAAGGTCCGCACCCGCGGCAATATATTGCAGATGGATATCCTTGATGATGTCAGGCCGGGTCAATGACAGCAGGTCGTTATTGCCCTTCACATCCTGTTTCCAGTCGGCAAAGCGTTCGCCGCGATAATCTTCCTCGGTCAGCTTGTGCTTCTGGATCATGGTGCCCATCGCACCATCAAGGATCAGGATTTTGTTTTCGGCCCGTTTGCGCAGCAGGGCAATGCGTTCCTTACGGTCATTCATCATCGTCATCCAGTCGTTTTGATCATACAGGCTGTTTGGGCGGGTCGGTTCAGGCAGCGGCCTGTGCAACACCGCGAATCCCCAGCGCATGACAGATGGCATATGTCAGTTCGGCACGGTTTAGCGTGTAGAAGTGGAAATCGGTAACACCTTCGGCCATCAGGCCTTCGACCTGCGAAATGGCTTCGTGGAAAGCGACCATGCGACGCGTGTCGGGATCTTCGTCAAGGTCTTCAAACCGCCAATGCAGGCGCTTGGGCACCGATGCGCCGCACATGTCGGCAAATTTCAAAAGCGACCCGAAATTGGTCACCGGCAGAATGCCCGGCACAATCGGTGCGGTGATCCCGGCGGCAACGCATTTGTCGCGGAACCGAAGAAAAACCTCGTTATCAAAGAAGAACTGCGTGATCGCGCGGTTTGCACCGGCATCGATCTTGTGCTTCAGATAATCGATTTCGAAATCGGCATTCGGCGCATCCGGATGGGTTTCCGGATAGGCCGATACCGAAATATCAAAATCCGCAATCCGTTTAAGTCCTTCGACCAGATCAACCGCGTAAGGGTAGCCGCCCGGCGTCGGCACATATTTATCGCCCGCATCGGGCAGGTCACCGCGAAGGGCAACAATCGACCGGATGCCTTCATTCCAGTAATTGCGCGCGATACCTTCAATTTCTTCCTTGGTGTGACCAACGCAGGTCAGGTGGGCGGCGGCCGGAATGCCGGTTTCGCCCTGAATGCGGGTGACACTGCTGTGCGTGCGGTCGCGGGTTGATCCGCCTGCCCCGTAGGTTACCGAAACAAAAGACGGGTTCAACGGGGCCAGACGGTGGATCGAACGCCACATGGTTTCTTCCATCTTTTCCGTTTTCGGCGGAAAGAATTCGAACGAAACCCGCAAATCGCTGCGCGAGATGCCCTGTGAAGTGATGTCGTTTTGAACCGTCATTCTTTTTGATCCTGTCTTGTCGTTCCTGCAGAACGGGTCGTTATGCGTCATTCTTGAAATCGTATCTTCTGCCGGATTGTTATTCGGCAGCCTCGCTATTCTTGCTTGCCGTTGCCGGTTGTTGCCCCTCTGCCGATGCATGTGCGGACCAGATTCGTACGGTCAGGGGTTTACCCGGCAGGCTTATGACATCGCCGGGCGAAAGTTCACATGCGCGAAACCACGTATGGATCGACCCGTCTTCAAAACCAAGGCGACGATGTGCATGCTCCTCGCGCAATTCTTCGCGATCATGAGTTGCAAAATCTACAACCACCAGCCGGCCGCCCGGTGCCAGAACACGGGCAGCTTCGGCAATCGCCGCCTCAGGCCGTTCGGCGTAATGCAGCACCTGGTGCAGGGTCACAACGTCAAACATCCCGGCCGGATAAGGCAGTTGATACATATCGGCCTGCCGTACCAGACAGTTTGACAGATCGGCTCGCTGCAACCGGGCCCGCGCCACTGACAGCATTTCGCGCGACATATCGACGCCAACACCTTCTTCGGCGGTTTTGCCCAGCAGTTCAAGGATACGGCCCGTGCCAGTCCCGATATCAAGGATACGACCGCCAGAAAGATCACCGATGACGTCAATCAGGGCCTGCTCGACAACCGCCTCGTCAATATGAAGCGAGCGGATGCGGTCCCAGTCAGCGGCATTGGCGCGGAAATATTCGGTAGCAATCTGTTCGCGTTGCGTCTTGACCTGCTCCAACCGGGCCCGGTCAAGTGCCAGCGTTTCATCATTTTCCGGCAAAAGGTCAAGGACCGGTTGAACCAGCTCTGCCCCCGGGCCACTATTGGGGGTGCGATAAAATACCCATGTGCCTTCACGGAATCGGACAAGCAACCCGGCTTCACACAGCAGTTTCAGATGGCGTGAAACGCGCGGCTGACTCTGTCCGATAATCTGGGTGATCTCGCTGACGGTCAGTTCGCATTCAGCACAGATCGCCAGCAGACGAAGGCGTGTCGCCTCTGCCGCCGCGCGCAATCTTGCAAGAACCTGTTCCATTTCACCGCCTCCACCAATTCATCAAAAGACATAAAGATATGTTTATATTTAATCAAGACCTAATTGCCTCCCTCAAAAGGGGTATTGCAAAAAGGCAACACACGAAATCTCATTGATCAGGCTCATAATTTTGTGTGCTGGCGTTTAAACTTTGCCTATGCTACCCACATGGATATCTGAGGCGTGTGCGATGCACGGTCCTGTTTTCTTTGCGGGCAGCAGGTCGGGTAGCGTTTTTGGGATCTTGGTTCCAAAGATGTCTCGGGGTCGGGGAAAGTTTGTATCGAAAATCGTTTGGCATAAAATAATGAAGCTTCGAACTTTGCTTTCGCTGTGCGCTGGTGCATCTCTGTCCATGCTGACGGCATGCGCGTCCACCCAGCCGGCACAGGACATGAGTGACTATGACCCGATCGAACCGGTCAACCGGATCGTTCACGGTGTTAATGGTGCTGTCGACTTTATGGTCCTTTACCCGGCCGCCATGTGGTATCGCGACATCGCTCCCGAAGAAGTCAAAACCGCAGTTCGCAGTTTCGTGCGCAATATCGGGGAACCGGTCAATGCGCTGAACTCGCTGCTTCAGGGTGACCCTGATCAGGCTGCTGACTCCGTTCAGCGCTTCATCATGAATACCACAATCGGGTTCCTTGGTTTCAATGATGTGGCTGCCGATTTCGGCATTGATTATCATTCCGAGGATTTCGGCCAGACTCTTGGCCATTACGGCATCGGCGGCGGCCCTTACATCGTCCTGCCGCTGCTTGGTCCGTCAAACTTGCGTGATACGACCGGCATTGCCGTTGATTACGTGGCAAACCCGCTGACCTGGGGCAGCCGAAACAGCGATACCCTTGATAATCTCTATCTTGGTTCGCTGGCTTTGACCGCACTTGACGCACGCTATCGCACGCTCAACCAGCTCAACGAATTGCAACAGACGTCGATTGACTATTATGCTGCATTGCGTAGCCTCTACCGTCAGCAACGCAACGCCGCCATTCGGAACGGTGCAGATCCTTCGGCACCGAATTTCGAAGACGAAAGCGCTTCTGCCGATTTTGATGATGCGTTTGAAGCAGCGGCAAATTAATGGCTCGATCGAACATGAAAAGCAGATTTGCGATTCCCGCTTTGGCGGCAGCAATCGTCAGTGTGACCGGCCTCATGGCCGGTCCTGCATTTGCAGGTAATGTGACGACCACACCGTCCCCGACGGTCGAGGTTGCCGCGAACCGCAATGCAACTGACGTCATCAAAACCCTTGCGGACGAAGCAATTGCCGGCCTGACCGATCAATCGCTTAGCAACGACACCCGCCGACAGAACTTTGTCGCGCTAATGGATCGTTACTTTGCCATGGATGTGATTTCCCGGTTCGTGCTGGGACGTTACTGGCGCTCCATCTCCGAGGAAGAACTCAACGAATTCGCCGATCTTCTGCAGGATTATCTGGCGCTTAACTACGCCAGCCAGTTCAAGGGTTTCAATGGCGAGCAGTTCGTTGTCGGCGACGAAAAGCAGCAGAACAAGGATACCTTCGTCAATTCGCAATTCGTCCGACCGGATGGCCCGCCTGTTTCGATCATCTGGCGTCTGCGCGAATTTGGCGGTGAATACAAAATCATCGACGTCACCGTCGAAGGCTTGAGCATGGGCATCACCCAGCGCGACGAATTTACCGCCGTTATTCAGCAAAACGGTGGCGAGGTTTCCGCCCTGACCGAAAACCTGCGGGCGAAAGTCGGAAAATAATTCCGTCGCAACCGGAATAGAAGCCAAAAGCCACCGGCAGTGATTTGCCGGTGGCTTTTTTCATGCTTGCGGCCCGAATGCCAGCAAAGAAAAGGCCGCCCGATGGGCGGCCTTTGTCATTAACCGCGGGTAAGCGGCTTGTATTTGATGCGATGCGGACGATCCGCCGCGTCGCCATAGCGGCGTTTGTAATCCGCTTCGTATTCCTGATAGTTGCCTTCGAACCATTCAACATGCGAATTGCCCTCATAGGCCAGGATATGGGTCGCGATACGGTCAAGGAAGAAACGATCGTGCGAGATAACCACGGCACAACCGGCAAATTCCAGCAGACCTTCTTCAAGCGCACGCAGCGTATCTACATCAAGATCGTTGGTCGGTTCGTCAAGCAGCAGAACGTTTGCACCTGATTTCAGCATCTTGGCAAGATGAACGCGGTTACGTTCACCCCCCGAAAGCTGCCCGACTTTCTTCTGCTGATCGGCTCCTTTGAACGCGAACTGCGATACATAGGCACGCGAGCTCATCGGGCGTTTGCCCAGAAGGATTTCGTCCAGCCCGTCGGAGACTTCCTGCCAGACGGTTTTGTTCGGATCAAGCGAGTCACGCGACTGATCGACATAGCCCATCTTGACGGTTTCACCGATCTTGAGCGTACCAGCATCCGGTTTATCACTGCCGGTCAGCATCTTGAACAAAGTGGTTTTACCCGCTCCGTTCGGACCGATCACACCAACGATGCCACCCGGCGGCAGACGGAAATGCAGATCATCAAACAGAAGCTTGTCACCAAATGCCTTGGTCAGACCTTCGGCCGTGATCACCTCGTTACCAAGGCGTTCGGCAATCGGAATAACAATCTTGGTTGAATCCGGCACCGCCTTGGCGGCTTCGGCAACGAGATCGTCATAGGCACGGACACGGGCCTTGGATTTTGCCTGACGGCCTTTCGGGTTCTGACGGATCCAGTCAAGTTCGGATGCAAGCTGCTTCTGACGGCTGCCTTCCTGGCGTGCTTCCTGTTCCAGACGCTTCTGTTTCTGTTCCAGCCAGGATGAATAGTTGCCTTCGTACGGGATGCCCTGACCACGGTCGAGTTCAAGGATCCAGCCGGTAACGTTATCGAGGAAGTAACGATCGTGGGTGACCAGGATGACAGTGCCCTGATAATCTTCAAGGTGACGTTCAAGCCACGCCACGGATTCGGCATCCAGATGGTTGGTCGGTTCGTCAAGCAGCAGGATGTCAGGCTTGGCCAGCAACAGGCGGCACAAAGCCACTCGGCGGCGCTCACCGCCCGAAAGCTTTGTCACGTCGGAATCTTTGGGCGGGCAACGCAAAGCATCCATGGCGATATCGAGCGTACGCTCCAGATCCCAGCCATTGGCCGCATCAATGCGTTCCTGCAATTCACCCTGCTCGGCGAGGAGATCGTTCATCTCGTCGTCGGTCATGGGTTCGCCAAACGCCATGCTGATTTCGTTAAAGCGCGCCAGATCGTCAACAATCTGGCCACAGCCTTCCATAACGTTGCCCAGAACGTCCTTTTCCGGGTTTAGTTGTGGTTCCTGTTCAAGGTAACCAACCCGGACACCTTCGGCTGGCCATGCTTCACCGGAGAAATCCTTTTCGATACCCGCCATGATTTTAAGCAGGGTCGATTTACCGGCACCGTTGTTCCCGAGAACACCGATCTTCACACCCGGCAGGAAGGACAGCGTGATGCCTTTGAAAAGTTCACGACCGCCCGGAAGGATCTTGGTCAGGTCCTTCATGACGTAGATATACTGGTAGGATGCCATTAAATTCCCCATCCAAAATGTGAGAAATCCCGGACGATGCCGGGACATGCGGATCGTCGCTATGCGACCACCCCGAAGCTTTGCCCGTTTGTACCCGACCGGCCTCTTACAAACAATGACAAACAATAAGAACCAACGCCGGATCGCATCGATTGCAAATTACGCAAAACGACGCGGGCCAAAACCCGGATCAAAACAGCCCCGGCAAGGCCAAATCAACCTTTAATAAGGTCAAATCAACCGGATATGCGCGTATTTCGATTAAAAATACAGTGCCATTGTGCAGCGCCGAAGCACCCCGGGAAATGGCGGTTTTAGTGGGTTTTACCAACATTTCCAGCAGGTTGGAGAACGAATGAACGCTAATGTATACGACTAATGATTAGCTTCTGGCGCATTCTGAAAACTGTTATCGAACTTGTTGGCAATGTTGTGTGAAGACACCACCATTGCATCAAAAGCAGGCGGACCGGCATCAAAAAGAACTCAATAGCCGGTCGGCAGGGAAGTTTTCATTTTCTAGGAAGGAGACGCGCTATGGATGAGCAAAGCGCAGCCTACTGGAAGCGAAACGTAAAACTGGTGACCACTCTGTTGATCATCTGGTTTGTCGTTTCCTACGGTTTCGGCATCTTGTTTGTCGATGTGATGAACAACATCAAGATTGCGGGCTTTGAACTCGGGTTCTGGTTCGCTCAACAGGGGTCCATTTACGTCTTCGTCGCGTTGATTTTCGTTTACGTGTCCAAGATGAACAAACTGGACCGTGAATTCGACGTTCGCGAAGACGACTGACGTCGGTGAAAATTCCGGATCCGGGGAGACAGACAAATGGATCTTACTACCCTTACCTATATCGTCGTCGGCCTAAGCTTCGCGCTGTATATCGGCATCGCGATCTGGTCACGTGCGAGCACCACCGGCGAGTTCTATGTCGCTGGCAAGGGCGTTAACCCGGTCGTCAACGGTATGGCGACCGCCGCAGACTGGATGTCTGCTGCATCCTTCATCTCAATGGCCGGCCTGATTGCCTTCCTTGGCTATGGCGGCTCGGTTTACCTGATGGGCTGGACTGGCGGCTACTGCCTGCTGGCAATGCTTCTGGCACCTTACCTGCGTAAGTACGGCAAATTCACTGTGCCGGAATTCATCGGGGATCGTTACTACTCCAAAACAGCGCGTATCGTTGCTGTTATCTGCCTGATCTTCATCTCTTTCACCTATGTTGCAGGCCAGATGCGCGGTGTCGGTATCGTGTTCTCGCGCTTCCTTGAAGTCGAACTCCTGACCGGCCTGATCGTCGGCATGGGCATTGTCTTCATCTATGCCGTTCTTGGCGGCATGAAGGGTATCACCTACACCCAGGTGGCACAGTATTGCGTGCTGATCATTGCCTATACCATTCCGGCAATCTTCATCGCCTTCCAGCTTACCGGCAATCCGCTGCCGCAGCTGGCATTCGGCTCCACGGTTAACGGCACCGGCGACTATATGCTCGACCGTTTGAACCAGATCGTGACCGAACTGGGCTTCCTTGAATATACAACCACCAACAAATCGACGATCGACATCTTCTGCATCACGCTTGCACTGATGGTGGGTACGGCAGGTCTGCCGCACGTTATCGTCCGCTTCTTCACCGTTCCGAAAGTACGTGATGCACGTTCATCGGCCGGTTGGGCACTGGTCTTCATCGCGCTGCTTTACACCACTGCCCCGGCAGTTGGCGCAATGGCACGTCTGAACCTGACTGAAACCGTCCAGACCGGAGCAGTTGGCGATCCGGAAGGCAACCTCTCATACGACGAACGTCCGGACTGGATGAGCCGCTGGGAAGCCACCGGCCTTCTGTCATTTGAAGACAAGAACGGCGATGGTCGTATCCAGTATTACAACGATGCCAACCAGGACTTTGCCGCCAAAGCCGCCGAATATGGCTGGGCTGGTAACGAGCTTAAAGTTGACAACGACATCATGGTTCTGGCCAACCCGGAAATTGCACAGCTTCCAAACTGGGTGATTGCACTTGTGGCAGCCGGTGGTATCGCCGCCGCACTGTCCACGGCAGCCGGTCTGTTGCTTGTGATTTCCTCGGGCGTTTCGCATGACCTTCTGAAGGGCACGTTTACGCCAGGTATGACAGAAGGTCAGGAACTGATGGCCGGGCGTATTGCGGCCGCCATCGCAATCGTGATTGCCGGTTATCTTGGCTACAATCCACCTGGATTTGTGGCGCAGGTGGTGGCCTTTGCCTTCGGTCTTGCGGCCTCGTCACTGTTCCCGGTTATCATCATGGGGATTTTCTCCAAGAAGGTTAACCGGGAAGGTGCGATTGCCGGAATGCTGGTCGGCCTGATCTTCACCATGGGCTATATCATGTCCTACAAGGGCATCTTTATCCCGGTGCTGATCGAAAACGTCGAAGCAAACTGGCTGTTCGGCATTTCGCCGGAAGGCATCGGTGTTGTTGGCATGATCCTGAACTTCCTCGTTGCTTTCGGCGTGTCGAAAGTTACGGCGGAACCGCCAGCACATATCCAGCACATGATTGAAGATATCCGTGTTCCGAAAGGAGCCGGTGGCGCCGTTGACCACTAATAGGTCGACTGGTTTGCAATAAACCTGTTGCTGGCCCCCGGAAGTTTTTCCGGGGGCCTTTTCTTTTGTTCCGAACTCGGGCAACAATGCATCACGACAGGGAGGAATGGTCATATGAGCCTTGAATTAAAAGAAATCAGCGATTTCCTCAAACAGCATCACCCGTTCGATCTTTTGCCCGACGATGTGATCGAGGCCCTGCCAAAACGCCTGACTGCGCGCTATTTCCGCAAAGGGACAAAAGTCCTGTCGCCAGAACAGCAATGCCTTCATCTGCATATTATCCGGACCGGCGGAACCGAAACGCGCGACCCGGCTGGTCAGCTTCTTGCCCGTCTTGGCGAAGGTGAATGCTTTGGCGTGCGCGCGATGTTTCGCAACGGTCGGGCGGCCAACAACATCACCATGCTCGAAGACAGCCTTGTCTATCTGCTGCCCGAGAAGGATTTTCACGATCTGGCGGGCAAGTATCCGCAATTCAATTACTTCTTTGAACAGATGGGCGGTGCGCGGCTTCGCAGCGGCATGCAATTGCTTGAAAAACGTGATGATGATCAGCTTAAACTGATGTCCATCCGGGTGTCCGACCTGATCGCGCGTGATCTGGTCAGTATCGATATCGGTGCATCCATTCTTGAGGCGGGCAAGCTGATGAGTGCCGAACGGGTTTCCTGCCTGCTGATCACCCAAAACGGCGATGAAGTCGCAGGCATCATGACGGATCGCGACCTGCGCAATCGTGTTGTTGCCGAAGCCCGGCCCTTTGACGAGCCGGTGACAAATATCATGACCCCGAACCCGATCTGCATCGGGCCGGATGATTATGCCTTTGACGCGCTTCTGACCATGACACGCAATAACGTCCGCCACCTTCCGGTCATGAAGGATGGCAAGGCAATCGGCGTGATTACCACCAACAACCTGCTGGCGCGCCAGTCACTTTCGGCGGTCTATATGGTCGGGCGTATCCGCAAAATGACCAAACCTGCCGATATGGCAAAGGTCATTGCACAGGTTCCCGAACTGCTCAGCAACCTGATCGAAGCCGGGGCAACATCGCGCAATGCCGGGCATATCGTTACAACCCTCTCGGACGCAGCAACATCGCGTCTGCTGCAACTGGCCGAGGAAAAGTTTGGTCCCCCGCCCGTCCCCTATATCTGGATGGCCGGTGGCTCGCAGGGACGACAGGAACAAACCGCCATTTCCGATCAGGATAACTGCCTGATCCTTGATGATGCCTATGATCAGGAACAGCATGGCGATTATTTCAAATCACTGGCCGATTTTGTCTGCGATGGCCTTGATACTATCGGCTATGTCTATTGCCCCGGCGAGATGATGGCGAAAACCGATGAATGGCGTCAGCCGGTTCGCGTCTGGCAGCAGTATTTCAACAAATGGATCGAACAACCCGAACCCAAGGCCCTGATGCTGTGTTCGGTCTGGTTCGATCTGCGGCCGATCCATGGCGCGCGGTCGATTTTTGAAGACCTGCATCGCATGATCATTACCAAGGCCAAGGGCAACCGTATTTTCCTGGCTTATATGGTCGGAAACTCTCTGACGCACCATGTGCCGCTTGGCTTCTTCAAGAATTTTGTCATGATCCGCGGCGGTGAACATGATCGCACGCTTGATATGAAACATAATGGTGTAGTGCCGATTGTCGATCTTGCACGCATTCATTCGCTGGCCAACGGGATTGATGCCGTCAATACCTATGAACGGCTTGAGGCGGCAATGGCCTTCCCTTCAATCAGTAAGCAGGGGGCATCCGATCTGCTGGATGCATTTGAATTTATCAGCATCACACGCCTGAAACATCAGGTCCGGCAAATCCGCAACGGGGAACGTCCTGACAACTTCCTGCATCCCGAAAGCCTGTCGGCGTTTGAACGCACCCATCTGAAAGATGCGTTTTCGGTGATCAAGACCCTGCAGACTGCCCTTGAAAATGCCTTTGGCAAAAGCGGGACATAATCATGGGCCTGCGTCAGAAAATCATCGATAGCGACTTTTACCGCCAGATGGTGCAGCGCCGGGCGACCGGCCCGCTTCGTGCCTATTACGATATCCCGGCGGCCGACCCCGACACCCCGATCCGCAATGTCGAATTTGTCGCCCTTGATCTTGAAACCACCGGCCTTGATCCGAAGCATGATGAAATCGTTTCCATCGGGCTTGTGATCATTCGCCAGCTTGAAGTCGATTTTTCAAGCTGCCAGCATCTTCTGGTCCGCCCGAAAAACGAACTCAGCGAGAGTTCGGTGATCGTGCATCGCATTTTTGACAGTGATGTCGAACAGGCCCCCGATATCGAAATTGCGCTGGCCCATATCCTGCCCATTCTGGCCGGGCGGGTTCTGGTCGCCCACCATGCGCCAATCGAGCTCGGCTTTCTCGGCCATGCCTGCAAACGCCATTTCAACGCCCCCCTGAAAATACCGACCGTCGATACGCTGGTGCTCGCCCTTCGTGATCTTCACCGCCAAGGACAACCGATGAAACCCGGTGCACTTAAACTCGAATCGCTACGTCATACTCACAACCTGCCGCCTTACCGTGTTCATAACGCCCTTTCCGATGCGATTGCCGCGTCGGGCCTGTTTCTGGCACAGATTGCCAAACGTGATCCGAAAGGTGAACTTGAGCTTCGCCGCGTGCTGCGTTAATCCATTATCAGGGGAAACGGGAACGCCCGTCTGACCGATAAAGTCATAACAATAAATCAGGGACTTCGCGCCGGATGTATGTGTTTATTATCACGACCGTAGTGGTCGGTTTTGCCTGTGCCGGTGTCGTCATGCTGCTGTTTCGCCTTTGGGGGCGCAAGGCACCGAAATATGTCATTCCCTTTGTCGCAGCGATTGGCATGTTCGTCTATATGATCTGGGATGAATACAGCTGGTTTGATCGCTATGCCAGTCGCCTGCCCGGCCAGATCGATATCGTCCAGACCTTTGCCGACGAAAATCCGTTTGCACCCTGGACACTGATTTCGGCACCGGTCAATCGCTTTACCGCCATTGACCGCGACAAGGTTGTCACCAATCCGGCAAATCCGGATCAGAAACGGGTCACCACCCTGCTTCTGAAAAAGGGCGGAGAAACCCTCGCCCTGACACATCTGGTTGACTGTATTGCGGGCCGACGCGGTTATATCACCGCCCAGACCGAACTTGATGCCGATGGTTTCCCGACCGGCATTGATGAGTGGTTCTCGATGGATGACAATGATCCGTTGCGATCCGTCTGCAACTGATCCGAAACAGGCTTCCCCATGCGCCATCTGGTTAGAACTGGCCTTGCTTCCCTGTCCCTTCTGATTGCCGCAACAGTTGCACATGCAGAAGAAATCACCGTCTTTGCTGCGGCCAGTCTGACAAATGCCATGACGCAGGTCGCACAAAATTATGCCACGGCAACCGGCGATACATTGCAGCTGTCCTTTGCCAGTTCATCAACACTGGCCCGCCAGATTGCGGCAGGCGCACCAGCTGATTTATTTATCTCGGCCAATCAGAAATGGATGACGTGGCTTTCTGAGCGGGATCTGATAGCCACCAACAGCCGCCATGACCTTCTGGCCAATGCGCTTGTTCTGATTGCCCCAACCGATAGCAATCTCGGAACGCTGACAATCACCCCGAAAACTGATCTGACCAAACTGATCGGCGAGGAAGACCGTATCGCCGTTGGCGATCCAGAGCACGTCCCGGCAGGAATTTATGCCAAACAGGCGCTTGAAAGCCTTGGTCAATGGGTTACGATTGAACCACGTCTGGCGCGTGCGGATAATGTGCGCGCCGCACTGGCGCTGGTTGAACGGGGCGAGGCACCGCTTGGCATCGTTTATGCCACCGATGCCGCCATCGCGACCGATGTTAAAATCATTGCGACCTTCCCCCAAGACGGCCATCGGCCCATAATCTATCCGGTTGCCATCACAGCCGGGCAGACCAAACCAGCTACGGCAAAATTGCTGGCGTGGCTTTTGGGGGATGACGCGGGGATGATTTTTGCGGAATATGGTTTCAACCGCCCGGCAACCAGCCCGAAGACGCAATAACAAACATGATCACACTCACCCCCGCCGAGATCGAAGCCCTGCTGCTGAGCCTGCGCATTTCCGGTGTGGCGGTGATATGCGCCCTGCCCTTTGCCATTCTGGCGGCGGTCCTTTTGGCGCAGGCACGCTTTCCGGGCCGGATATTGCTTGATGCGCTGGTGCATCTGCCCCTGATCCTGCCGCCGGTTGTGATGGGCTATCTGCTGCTGATCAGTTTTGGCACCCGCGCACCACTTGGTGCGTGGTTGTTGGAAACCTTCGATATCCGTTTGATTTTCAGCTGGACCGGGGCGGCGCTGGCCGCCGGGATCGTCAGCTTTCCGTTTCAGGTGCGCGCCATTAGGCTGGCACTGGAAAATATCGACCCCGGCCTTTATCATGCCGCCGAAACGCTGGGTGCCGGGCCGGTCGACCGGTTTTTCAGCCTGACATTACCGCTTGCCCTCCCGGGCATTATCGCCGGAGCAATTACCGCCTTTGCCGCCAGCCTTGGCGAGTTTGGCGCAATCATTACATTTGTGTCCAACGTTCCGGGTGAAACGCGCACTCTGCCGCTTGCGATCTATACCGCGATCCAGACACCGGGCGGTGAATTAGCCGCAGCACGCCTTGCGGCGATTTCCATCGGCCTGGCCTTGATCGGACTGCTGTTATCGGAATTTGCCATGCGCCATATCCGTAAAAGGGCACGCGCATGAGCATTTCCGTCGATATCCACCACAAGATCGGCAAGCTGGACCTGCATGCGCAGTTCGACATTGCCGAGCCCGGCATTACCGCCCTTTTTGGTCCGTCGGGCAGCGGTAAAACCACAATCATCAATGCGATTGCCGGATTGCTGCACCCGGACCGGGGACAAATCACCATCCATGACCGCACGGTGTTTGACAGCACGCAACGGATCAATCTGGCACCACGCAAGCGCCGGGTCGGTTATGTATTTCAGGATGCCAGACTGTTCCCGCATATGAGTGTCGCGGCCAATCTGTTCTTTGGCCATAAACGCAGCGACCGGCCAATAACCCGGGCCGCCTGTGATGATGTCATCGAGATGCTCGGTATTGGCAGTTTGCTGACGCGACGCCCCAACCTTCTTTCCGGCGGCGAAAAGCAGCGCGTCTCGCTGGGCCGGGCCTTACTGGGGAATCCGGAAATCCTTCTGCTGGACGAGCCACTATCAGCCCTTGATCAGGCCCGCAAGAACGAGATCATTCCCTATCTGGAAAATCTGCGCGATGCGCGGCAATTGCCGATCCTTTATGTCAGCCACGCGATTGATGAAGTCGCCCGTCTGGCCGATCATCTGGTGGTGATGGAAGGCGGCAAAACGCTTGCCAGCGGATCGGTGTTTGACATGCTGGGCCGAACCGACCTTGCCCCGCTTACCGGGCAGTTCGATACCGGAACCGTGCTTCCGGCCATGGTCAAAAGCCGCGACCCGCAGGGTGTTGTCAGCTTCCTGGAATGTGCCGGGCAAAGATTTGTCGTCCCCTTCCTTGGCAAGAAATCGGGAAGTCCGGTTCGTCTGCATATCCGGGCGCGTGATGTGATGATTGCCCGAACGGCCCCGACCGGTATCAGTGCCAATAACGTTCTTCCGGTAACGATCCGCGATATTGCCGATAATGGCGGCGATACGCTGGATGTCACGCTGGGGCTTGGTCATGAGGATACCGGTGAAAGCCGCACAATCCACGCCCGCATCACCCAATGGTCGGCCACGCGCCTGAAACTTGCAAGCGGACAAAAGGTCTTTGCGGTGATCAAATCGGTCACGGTCGACGGGCATCTGCGCGCCGACGATCTTTAGAACCTGTTTGCAGTCGGAAAAGGATATTCGTCCAATTCGTCTGTCTGCTGGTCGGCTGGCTTGAGTAATGCGCCTGCCAGCGCGCACCATCGGGAAATTCGATTTTAAGCCGGTCCGGGTACAATCAGTTAACCGGGGTTAGCAACGCGCCTTCGGAAAACCAGCGTGCCAGATTATCAACCACCAACTGTGCCATCGCATCACGGGTTTCGACCGTGCCGCTGGCATTATGGGGATACAGCACGACATTGTCGAATTCGGCAAAAGCCCGGTCCATATGCGGTTCATTATGGAACACATCCAGCCCCGCCCCGGCAATCACGCCGTCACGAAGCGCCTTGATCAGGGCCGGCTCGTCAATCACCGAACCGCGTGCGATATTGATGACAAAACCGCGCGGGCCAAGTGCCTTCAGGATTTCGGCATTAATGATGCCCTGTGTTGCCGCCCCGCCGGGACATGAAATCATCAAAACATCGGCCCAGTTCGCAAGCCCGATCAGATCGGCTTCATAGTGATAATCGACCGGTTTCTGCGAGCGCCCAAAATATCCGATTTCCATGCCGATTGGCTCGGCTCGCGCGGCAATCGCGTGCCCGATCCGGCCAAGCCCGACAATGCCAAGCTTCTTGCCGCGCGCCGTTGTGGTTAACGGCATCGCCCCCTTTTCCGACCATTGTCCGCTGCGCGCCCAATGGTCGCCAACAACCAGCCGCCGAAGCGTCGCCAGCAACAACATGATCGCGGTATCGGCCACATCATCATTCAGAACATCGGGGGTATTGGATACGCGGATACCGCGCGCGGTACAGGCTGGAATATCAATGGCATCATAGCCAACCCCGAAACTTGTAATAACCTTTAGGTTCGGCAGCTTTTCGATCAGTTCCGTCGGCACCCCGACCCCGGCGGTCGAAACAAGGGCCGTGATCTTGTCGGCCACATTTGCCAGAAACGCATCCTTGTCCGTCGCCTGATCCCAGCGATGCAGTTCGTATTTCGTAGCCAGTTCTTCCATATGACGTGGCCGGATGGCCGAAACAACGAGGATATGTTTGTCAGCGTTCGACATTGGGGCTTCTCCGTTGGTGGCGGGAGGCATCAGACTAGAAGCATGTTACTTGTAAAACAAGAGAACAGGAATTCATACAAGAAGGCATGCCACCAACCATTGGCTGACGGCATGCCGAATTAGGCGGATTTGCTGGCTTAAACGCTCAACTTCTCGAACAAACGGGCAACGGCCTCTGCACCCGGATCGATATGCCCTTCAAGCTGCTTTGCATTAACGTAGGATGCCCGTCCGGCCTTGGCCTTGACGATGGTCGAGGTATGGATGGCCCCTTTGCGGGCGGCACTTGCAGCTTCGCTCAGACCCTCGGCTTCCAGCGCGTCGAGTGCGGGTTTCAGAGCATCCACCATCGTCCGGTCGCCCAATTGGGCACCACCGATCTGCTGCATGCGTTCGAGCCCGTCCTTGAGTGCCGCAACCATGGCACGGCCGCTTGAGGCGGCATCCCCGGCAGCGGTAAAGAAAATTGCCAGTAGCACACCAGAAGACCCGCCCATGGTCTGGCTCAACTCCTGCCCGATTGCGCGCAAAAGCTGCGTGTGATCAGCCAATGGAAGGCGATCCAGCGCCCCGATCAGGGCACGCGCAGCCCCCGCCAATGTCGATCCGGTGTCTCCGTCTCCCGATTTGGCATCGAGCCCGTTCAGGTCGGCCTCGGCGTCGATCAGGATCTGGCAACATTTGGTCAGAAACGCCGCCGTTTGTTTATGCTCGGACGGGATCGGCTGAATCGGGGTCAATCCATCGGGGAGTTCGATGACGGTGACCGGCTTGATCGGGGCACAGCCCGGCCAAGCTGAGGGAGCACAAGGTGCGGACAGCCATGCGTGATCCTCTGCACTGAGCGGATAAACCGAGACCGAGAAACCGCGCATATCGAGCGATGTCATCATCGCCGCCGGCCCGACGATCAATTTCAGGTTCTTGGCAATCGAGGATTTTATCAGATCGTTTGCCAGAATAGCCATCTCCAGCACCGATGTTCCGCCGAGGTTATTAAGCAGCACCACATGCGGTTTATTGTCCATCACGGCGGCAAGTTTCGCCGCAACCGCAGCCATGGCTTGCTCGGCATTGTGATAATCAATCTGCTGTACGCCCGCCTCACCGTGGATGCCAAGACCCAGTTCGGCCTTGCCCTCGCCAATACGGTTTTCCTTGGGCGAGCCCGGCACCGTGCAGGTATCAAGCGACATGCCAATGGACTTGGTCCCGGCAATCACCCGTTCCGCCGTTGCAGTAACATCTTCAAGTGACGCGCCGCTTTCGGCCATGGCCCCTGCGATTTTGTGGACAAAAAGCGTACCGGCGACCCCGCGCGGCTGGGGAAGATCGGGCAGCGCAATATCATCATCCACGATGACGATATTGACCTTCAGCCCAAAGGCCCGCGCCCGTTCCGCAGCCAGCCCGAAATTCAGCCGATCACCCGTATAGTTCTTTACAATCAGCAGACAGCCGGCCGGGCCTGTCACAGACAGAATACCGGCAAGCACCGCATCGACCGATGGCGAGGCAAACACATCACCGCAAACGGCCGCCGTCAGCATACCCTGCCCCACAAACCCGGCATGTGCCGGTTCATGTCCGGAGCCGCCGCCCGATACAATCGCCACTTTGGATTTGTCCCAGTCGTTGCGTACCACGACACGGATATGCGGATATCCGTCAAGCCGTGCCAGCCTGCCACCGGAAGCTCTGATCACGCCATCGATGGCCTCGGTTACGATTGCGTCTTTGTCATTTATGAATTGGGCCATGTTGTTCTCCCTCAGGCCACCCGGGCGCCATTGGCGCCGAAGTAGAATGGTTTATCAGGCCGGATTTTTACGATATCACCCGTTCTAAGCTTGGTATGTGCATCCGTGACCGTGACAATGTCATGTGATTTGAATGTCAGATGCAGACGGGTTTGGTCGCCCAGATGTTCGACCCTTTGCACAAAGCTGTCCTCGCCCTCGCCCTGAATGATCTGCTCGGGACGCAACCCGATCTGTATGGCACCTGTCGGTGCGCCCGCAAAGATATCGGCGGGCAGCACGTTGATCCGGGGCTGACCCAGACGGCTGGCAGCATAAATGCTGACCGGGTCTTCGTATATCTCGCGCGGTGAACCAAACTGCGCCAAACGCCCGTGATCCAGAACGCCCACATGGGTCGCCATGGTCATGGCTTCGATCTGGTCATGCGTGACATATAGCAGCGTTGCACCTGAATCGGCCTGAATGGATTTCAACTCGACCCTGAGATCGGCGCGAAGCTTGGCATCTAGAGAGCTAAGCGGTTCGTCCATCAAATAAACCGACGGTTTGCGCACCAGCGCACGTCCGATGGATACACGCTGCATCTCGCCCCCGGACAATTCGGTCGCCTTGCTGTCGAGTTTATGGGCGATCTGTAAAATCTCGGCGATCTCGCCAACCTTTTGCGCGATCTGATCCGGCGGTGTTTTCAGGATCGGCGATTTCAACGGAAATTCCAGATTCTGACGTACCGTCATATGCGGATAAAGCGAATATTGCTGAAATACCATCGCGACATTTCTCTGGGCGGGAGTGAGCCCGGCCATATCACGTCCGTCGATCATGATCTGGCCGCGATCCGGTCTATCAAGCCCCGATACCATCCGCAATGTCGTCGTTTTCCCCGCACCTGTCGGCCCCAGCAAAACAACAAACGATCCGTCCGGTATCGTCATTGTCACATCGTCGAGTGCAATATCCGCCCCGAAGGTTTTGGTGACACCGCTCAAGCTGACTTCAGCCATGGTTCAGCACTCCTTCATTTGCCGCAGAGCGTAATGCCCGTCCTTTTGCGGCATCAAACAACGTGATTGTCCGCGGGTCGAACCGAAGGCCAATCGATTGGCCGGTATTGATCACTTCATGACTTGCAACTCTGGCCTTAAGATGACCGTTCGGTGTGTCGAAGGTAACAATCTGGGTGGTGCCAAGATATTCCGTCGCCATCACCCGCCCGCGATAGGCCGCACTATCATCAAGCTTTACATGTTCAGGCCGGACACCGAAGGTCAGCTTGCCATTGGCGCCATCAATACTTTGGGGCACAGGCATCGCGACGTCGTTTAACCGTACTTCCGTACCGCCGGCGCCAATCATCCCGTTGAATTCAAGGAAATTCATGGGGGGCGAACCGATGAACTGGGCCACGAACTTCGTCGCAGGCCAGTCATAGATATCTTGCGGAACACCGAATTGCTCGACAACACCGTGGTTCATCACGACGATCTTGTCGCCCATCTGCATGGCTTCGAGCTGATCATGGGTCACATAAACGGTCGTTGCCCCCATTCTGTCATGCAATGCGCGAAGTTCTTCGGACATGTGTTCTCGAAATTCGGCATCAAGCGCGCCAAGCGGTTCATCCATAAGGAAGGCCTTCGGATCGCGCACAATCGCCCGCCCCAGGGCCACACGCTGTCGGTCGCCACCAGACAATCCACCGACAGGCCGGTCGAGGATACCGGTAATGCCAAGAATTTCGGCTACCTCTTCGACCTGCTTTTTCACCGCCGAAGCCTTCATCCCCTGGCTTTTCAGCGGATAGCTGATATTGCCGCGGACAGTCATATGCGGATAAAGCGCAAACATCTGGAAAACAAAAGCAATGTCACGCTGGCTTGCCGGTTTTTGACCGACTTCTTCACCATCAATGTAAATCTGCCCACTGGTTGGCAATTCAAGCCCCGCCATCATCCTAAGCGTCGTCGTCTTGCCACAGCCAGACGGGCCCAGCAGCATGAAAAATTCGCCATCCTCGATGGTAAAACTCGATGACTTAACGGCGGTGAATGCCCCGAAATCCTTGCGCACGTTTTCAATCCTGATTTGTGCCATGGGTCACTCCGGAAAGTGGCTGACGACAATGAACATGACTGTTCCGGTCAGCGTGATGATGAAAGAATAGGTATAAAGCGTGATCGCAAAAGGCTGCATCAGCATGGCCACACCCAGGGCAATAAGGACAGAAGCCACTATTTCCCAGGGACCGCGGCGCAGCCGCAGTAACCTGTTCATGAAATCGCTCATTTGCGTACTGCTCCGAATGTGATCCCGCGCAGCAAATGCTTGCGCAGCAGGATGGTAAAGACCATGACGGGAACGAGGAAAACCGTGGCACCGGCGGCAACCGCGGGCCAATCCTTGCCCCCCACACCAATGATCGTCGGAATGAAGGGGGGCGCTGTCTGGGCGGTTCCAGACGTCAGAAGGACCGCAAACGCATATTCGTTCCATGCAAAGATCAGACAAAAGATCGCGGTCGAGGCAATGCCGGTTGCCGCCTGCGGCAACACCACCTTGTAGAAGGCCTGAAACCGCGTATAGCCATCGATCAGAGCGGCTTCCTCATATTCGACCGGAATTTCGTCGATGAAACCCTTCAGAAGCCAGACCGACAGCGACAGATTGACCGCGGTATAAAGCAGGATCATCCCCAGATGCGTGTCATTAAGGCCAAGATTGCGGAACATCAGGAAGATCGGGATCGCCACGGCAATCGGCGGCATCATCCGGGTCGACAGGATAAAGAATAGCAGATCGTCCTTGAGCGGCACCCGAAAACGGCTGAAGGCATAAGCTGCCGCGGTGCCGAGGATCATGCACAATGCGGTCGAGCCGAACCCGATAATGACCGAATTCAGGAACCGCTCGCCATAACGTGACGGACCGTTAATGATTGTCCCCTGATCACGTGCAATCTGCTCGTACCAGTTTTCCGGCGCGCCTTCCCGTTCGATCATGTCCGGGGTCGCGCGGGTACGGTCGGTAAAAAGGTTCACATATCCTTCGAGCGAGGGATCAAAAATCACCTTCGGCGGATATGCGATAGAGTCCGCAGGGGATTTGAAACCTGTTGCGATGATCCAGAGCAGCGGAGCAATTGTAATCAACGCATAACCGACAACAAGCACCCCGGCGAACCACTTGGTCCCCTTGTTCGGTTCTGTAACAGAAAAGCTCATCTTTCTTTTACCTTGTTCAGCGCTTTGACGTAGATCGAAGCAAGGCCAAAGACGGTCACGAACAGGATGACGGCATAGGCAGAAGAATATCCGGTCCGCCATTTCTCGAACGCTTCGCGCTTCAGATCAATTGACGTCAGTGTCGTCGTGTTTCCGGGGCCGCCACCGGTAAGCTGAACCACAAGGTCGAACATCTTGAAGTTCTCGATCCCGCGGAACAAAATTGCCAACATCAGGAATGGCAGAACCATCGGAATGGTGATCGTCCAGAACTGCCGCCACTTCGACGCGCGGTCACACTCTGCTGCTTCGTAAATGCTGTTGGGGATAGACCGCAAACCCGCCAGGCAAATCAGCATCACAAACGGCGTCCACATCCAGGTATCCGCAATGACAATGGCCCATGGCGCAAGATTGACATCCCCGATCATCGAAAAACTTGCCGGATCGCCCCCCGTAAAAAAGGTGATCACATAGTTGAAAAGACCGATCTGCGGTTGATACAGAAAGGTCCAGAAATTGCCGACAACGGCCGGAGACAGCATCATCGGAAAGACGATGATCGTCGTCCAAAGATCGTTGCCCCTGAACTTCTTGTTGATCAGAAAGGCGAGCATAAACCCGATCAGAACCTGCAAAATGATGGTCCATATCAGGAAATGTGCTGTAGCTTGCATGGTGTGCCAGATATCGGGATCGGACAGAATGCGTTCGTAATTACGCAAACCGACCCATTCGACATCCCGATTGGGACGATTGACCCGATGGTCGGTGAAGCTGAGCCAGATGGTCCAGATCAGTGGAAAAATGTTGATCGCCAATAGCAGAAAAATCGTTGGCGCCACGAAAATCCAAGCAATGCTTCGATCCGAGAGGCCACGAATGTGCTGCGCCACGTTGTCAGGTGTGGCCCTGGCGATCTTTTCGATCGGAATATTCTTCATTATGGATGCCCTTAGCCGTGCAGCCGATACTGCGCGGTCTTCACATGGTCGGAAGTATGGCCCCGGCTATACTCCATTACGGCATGACCGGGGCCGGTCCTGAGCCAGTCGTCTCCGACAGGGAAAAGACCTAGAGCTTGCCTTCATCCTCGAAGACTTCGGTCCAGTCTTTTACCAAACCGTCAAGCGCTTCCTGTGCGGTCCCGTCGCCGGCAACTACGAAGTTGTGGACGCGTTCCTGCATCGACAAAAGCAGATCGGCATAGGCGGGCTCGGCCCAGAAATCCTTCACAATCGCCATGCTGTCGAGGAAGGTCTGTGCATAAGGCTGGCTGTCGGCAAAGCCCGGGTCCTCGACTACGGCGCGTAGTGCCGAATATCCGCCGAGCTCCCACCAGCGCGCCTGAATTTCAGGCTGTGCAAACCATTTGATATATTCCAGTGCGGCATCCTGCTTTTTGGAATAGGAGACCACCGAAATCCCCTGCCCGCCAAGCTGGGCAAATTGCCCGGCAGGTCCGGCCGGGTTGGGGAAATATCCCGACTTGCCGTTACCGACATTCGGGTCTGCCTCGACACCGGGCCAGATAAAGGCAAAGTTCATCTGCAAAGCAACCTGCCCGGATTTGTAGGCATCGATATTTTCGCTCATATACCAGTTCGATGACCCCGGGGGCACAGCTGTTTCATAAAGATCTTTGTAGAACTCCAGGCCTGATACGGCACCTGCGGAATTGACAAAGCCCTCAAGATCATAGGGTTTGTCGGGGTTTTCGTACTGGAAGCCATAGTTATAGAGTACGTTTGTCACCCCCATGGTGATACCTTCGGAGCCGCGCTCGGTATAGATCGCGGCACCATAGACGGTCGTGCCGTCAATTTCGCGACCCTGGAAAAACTGCGCGATGTCCTTTAATTCTTCAAGTGTTGCGGGCACGCCAAGTTCGCGACCATATTTCGCCTTGAAAGCTTCGCGGATTTCCGGGCGATCAAACCAGTCCTTGCGATATGTCCATCCGACCACATCGCCGAAAGCCGGAAGCGCATAATAGTTCGGCGTGTTCTTTGGCCATTCGGCGTATCCGGTCACAGTGGCCGGAATGAAATCGGCCATATCGATGCCGTTGGCATCAAAGAAATCATTCAGCTTCACATAGTGACCGTTCTCCGCCCCGCCGCCGATCCACTGGCTGTCACCAATCATCAGGTCGCACAACTGGCCACCGGAATTGAGTTCGTTCAGCATGCGGTCCGCGAACGACGTCCAGGGCACGAATTCAAAGCTCATTTTGTGGCCACTTTGGGCTTCAAAATCTTTGGAAAGTTCAACCAGTGCATTTGCCGGGTCCCATGCCGCCCAGCATAGTGTGAGATCTTCTGCGGCGGCTGCTGTCGGAAGCGAACCGGCAACAAGTACCGACGCCACTGCCGTCATCATGTATGTCGATTTCATTTTGTTTTTCCTCCCGTTGAAACGTGGCGGCTTCCCAGCCACAGCAGTACTTCTACCACAAGTTTTTGAGGTACGCACCTCAAAAAGAGGCATTTCTGAGTTACGCACCTCAATCCTCTTGCGATTACACGCTAAATAGTTGAAAGTTGCTCTGAAAAATGAACCTTCTCAGGCCTGAAAACAGATGAGACCGACCACTAAAGACCTTGCAAAAGCGGCCGGCGTCAGCCTTGCAACGGTAGATCGCGTACTCAACGGGCGTTCCGGAGTCCGGCAGAAAACCGTCGACGCCGTCAACGGGGCAATTGAACGCATCGGTTTTCAAAGAAATCAGGTTGCGGCCACTCTGGCCCGTCAGAAGGGATATCGTTTCGGGTTTGTGCTGCCGCGCGCGGGCGACGAATTTCTTGATGTCATCATCAAACACATCATGGAATTCGGTCAGGCCAGCCGGGCGGAAATGATCGACACAAAAGTCGTTCGCATTAATGAACATGATCCGCATCAGGCTGCCAAGGCACTGTCTCGCCTATCGGCAGATGACTATGACGGCATCGCCATCATGGCCCCGGAAACCCCGCAAATTCGCGATGCACTTCATCGAATGCGGGAACGGGGCATCCAGACGGTGGCCTTCATATCCAACCAGCAGGAAGAAGGCAGCCAGTCTTTTGTCGGGATAGACAACATCGCCGCCGGTGCAACGGCCGGGCGCCTTATGGCGCGTTTTCTGGGGAACACTTCGGGCTCGATCCTTGTGCTGGCCGAAACCATGCAAGCCCGCGACAGCCTCGAACGTCGCCTTGGCTTTGACCGGGTATTGAGCCGTGACTGCCCCCAATTTCATGCATTGCCGACACTTGAAACCCATGGCACCGCAGAACGCACCCGACTTGTTCTGACGAACGCCTTTGCGGCACACAAAGACATTGTCGGGCTTTACATCATGGGTTCCGAAGCACGCATCGCCATTGACTTCGCCCAAACGCTACGTTGCCAGGAAAAAATCGTCACGATTGCCCATGAACGCACGCCTTCGACAGAACAGGCCTTACGCGCAAACACACTTGATGCACTGATTAACCAGGATCCGGGGCATATTGTGCGAAGTGCGGTCCGAACGCTCAGGGCCCAGTGCGAGAACCGCGAGACACTGGCCTCACAAGAGCGCATCCGCATAGAAATCCTCATCGCGGAAAATCTGTGAGCGAACGAACAGTACAATCGTGAGCCGATATTAACGAGGAATATATATCGCAGGCTCCCCCGAATTATGACAAATCGGAAGTGCATGCGTAGTGCTGATTGCTCCGGATTGGGAGCGACGGAGCAGTGATCACGCGAGGTGAATGTCAGGTGCCACCAAAGCTGACATTTCCCGATAAACCGTTTGTCATACCCTCTCGATTAAAAAACAGACAAAAACGCCGATACAGCGCATAGAACTTAGAATGAGAAGGTAATTTCTCCGAGTTAGTCAGAGCTTTGCAATAAACCTCCAGCTTCTCCCCCAAGACACGGATTTTGTTCGAGATACTCTATCAGCATTTCGGTAAGTACCTGAACTTTACGTACAGGGTGCTGGCCAGGTGGTCGGACAACATATGCAGCCGCAGGCGGCGGAGGGTAACTTGTCATGATCGGAATCAATGCACCGGATCTTAAATATTCACAGATCAAGATGTCGGGAAGGTACGCAAGGCCCAGCCCGGCTGTTGCCGCAGCGATAAGAGCGATGCCATTGTCGGATTTGAAGCGCCCCTGTGGCTGGACCGTGATGACCCTGTCGCAATCCATAAATTTCCAGGACTCTGTTCCCTGCATAAGGGCCTGATGCGCTATGAGTTCCTCGGGCGTTTCCGGGGCGCCATGTGCCTCGATGTAAGACGGGCTTGCGACAAGTTTCAAATAGACGGGGCCGATGCGTTTGGCGAGCAGGTTGGAATTTTGAAGGTAGCCTACCCGGATCGCACAATCAAAACCTTCGGAAATAAGGTCAACAAAGCGGTCGCTATAGGAAGCATGAAGCTGAAGCCGGGGGTAACGCTGTGCCATATTCGCAAGCACGGGGGCAAAATGTATCGGCCCTAAGGAAAGCGGCATGGCAATTCGAAGCCGACCGCGAAGATCACCCGTTGGCATAATCGTATCCCTTGCCAGTTCGATTTCGGCACTGATCCTTGCGGCGTGTTCTCGAAATGCAACGCCGGCTTCGGTAAGGGCGGCACCGCGTGTCGTGCGCGCAAGAAGTTGGACACCAAGCGCTGCTTCAAGCCGAAAGAGCCGCCGACTGACGATTGATTTGGATATACCGAGCCGTCGTGCAGCGGGCGAAACGCCACCCGCATCAGCAACCCCAACGAATGTTTCTAAGTCTTCTATATTCACTTTAGCGTTCTCTATTTTGCCATGCAGCAGCAAACCAAGGGGCTATGGTTCGCTATGAGCAGAATCGTGAGGAAGCAAAACCGATTAAGCTCTGGCAGTACTGTCGAAACACCTGCGAGTTTCATACGCTGAGGGGGATAACCACGACTTCCCTGCCAAAACAGATATGGCATTCTCACCAATAGCGGATGATCCATGCATCGGGGTCCTGTTTGATCCACGGCTGTCAATTCTTTTACTTAGGCAATACGTCCTGCCATTCGGGATGGCGGTCGATCTGCGCCTTTGCAAAGGGGCAGAGCGGAATGATGGAAAACTTCTCGCGTCGAGCATCCTCGATCGCCTGTCGTAGCAGCATCTGCCCGATCTTGCGGCCACGCAACGCCGCTGGAACGTCAGTATGGTCGATGATAATCAGCCCGTCACTGGCACGGCTGTAGGTCATTTCGGCTTCGATGCCGTCGGTAACAATCCGGTAACGTCCCTTTGATGGGCCATCTTCCCTCTCGACCGTGTCGTCGGACGTCGACGGGGTATCCTTCATCAGGACCGCATCCGCTGGTCGCACCTGACGCGGTCGCCCCTGCGCGCACTCCAGAAGATCTCGGTCCCACTTTCCAAGGTTGGCGGCCGCCTCGTATGCAGAGACCAGGAAAGCCATCAAAGCATCATCGGGATCGACTGCGGCCTGCACGGCATCATAGGGGAGGATGAATTCAGACAGCCCGTCGCTCCAGAAAGCAGCTTCGGGCTGGACCGATGCGGATCTGAAGCCGTTTGGTTCCGGGTAGGCGTATGAGTAGAAGGCAGGATAATCGATGCCGCCACCGCCCGGCCAGAAACCGACGGAAAACACCTCGCGGTCGTAGGCCTCCTGTGCCACATCGTCCGGCAAGGCCGGAACGCCGCCGGGGTGAAGCGGGGCGCGACGTCCTGAAAAACGGGTAACGGCAAGATCAAAACTGCCCCAGAACAGGTGTACTGGACTGGACTTACCCATAAAGGATGTCCGAAAACGATTAAAGACCCGATCAACCCTTACAAGGGCTTGATGAAAACGTTGAACGGCTTCGCGGTCATAGTCCCGATCGCGATCATCTTCAGTGAACGGAATAGGATATGGCACCTCGTTTGGCAGACCGTTGAAGGTCGGCGTACCGCCAAGCTCCGTGATCAGGCTGACAAAACTGGCGTGAAATGTTGCAACTGTCGAAGGACCGAGCGCAAACGAAACCCTTCCGCCTTCGCCAGAGGTACCCACGACCTCGTGCTTGAGAAAATCAAACAGAATCTCGATGCCCGGACCATCCGGTATCGGTGAGGATGCCAGACCGGTCGGGGTGACATAGAAAGTTGCATTCCATGAATGGTTGAGCCACGGCGTGTGCGCCAGCCTGTATTTGCCAACGATCTGCAGATAAAGTTGCAGTGCGGAACAGGTTTCGCGCCAACCAAGATAGTCGAGGTGAGGCCAGTTGTTGCTCATTCCGTTTCTCCATCCAGAACCAGAGGCCAGAATTAGGGGCCAAAACTCCTTGCCCGCCCGGCTCCGCACCGGACGATCAGTGATCGACGTGGGTCAATCTGGAAGAGTGATGTGCTCATCACGGTCATTGACGGGAAGATCAAAACGTCCCTTGCCCCAGTTTTCTGCGCGCCATTCGGCTTTGGCTTCTTCGATACGCTCTTTTGATGAGGCAACGAAGTTCCACCAGATGTAACGTGGTCCTTCAAGGGTGGCCCCGCCAAGGATCATGAGCCGCGCGCCTCTTTGCCCGGCCAAAACCGTGATTTTGTCTCCTGGACGGAAAACCATCATTTGAGATGATTGATATTCCTGTCCGGCGATCAATATTGAGCCTTCAACGATGTAAATGCCTCTGTCCTCGTGATTGTCAGGCATCGGCAGTCGTTTTCCGGCCTCAAGCATCACATCGGCGTAAAAGGTTTCGGAGAACATTGTCGCAGGCGCAACCTTGCCATAGGCATTCCCGAGAATAAGTCGAACGGTGACACCAGAATCCTCGATGATCGGCAGCGCCTCTTTGTTATGGTGTTCGAATATCGGTGCCATGTCCTCATACTGATCGGGTAGTGCGACCCAGGTCTGTATGCCGGACAAACTGTTGGGGCCGGACCGGGCCGTCGCGGAAGTCCGCTCTGAGTGGGTGACGCCACGCCCGGCGACCATCCAGTTCAATTCGCCGGGACGGATGATCTGGTCTGCTCCGGTGCTGTCCCGATGATGGAAATCACCGCGAAAAAGATACGTAACTGTGCCAAGACCAGTATGCGGGTGTGGTCTTACATCGACACCTTGACCGGTCAGGAATTCGGCCGGTCCGGCTTGATCAAAAAAGATGAAAGGGCCCACCATCTGCCGTTTTGGTGCAGGCAGGGCACGACGAACCTCGAAGTCGCCAAGGTCTCTTGCACGCGGGACAATGAGTGTCTCAATCGCGTCCGTATCTACATCATCGGGGCAGCCCGGTTGCAATGCTGGATTCCAACTCATACGCATCTTCCTCTCTGACCATTTTGTCGTTCTGATCTGACAGGCAAGATGCTCTACCAGGCCGACGGACACCCCAGATTGGCGTATGTTGTTTCACTCCACTAGTCACGCTATGCGCTTAACTGTGTCGCGCGAAGTGGAATGTCTGCCGAGAATAGGCTTGTTCGGGAACTTCGGATTGGCTCTTGCTGGGATGTCAGGGGCTTTGTTCCCAGAGGTGAGGATTCGATTGGACATGTTCAATGAGCATTTCGGTCAGCACGCGCACTTTCCGGTCCAGGTAACTCCCGGGTGGACGAACCACATAGGCAGCCCCGGATTTGGGTGGATATTGAGGCATCACCGGAACAAGAGCACCGGAGGCCACATATTCATGGGTAAGGCAATTGGGAAGACATCCAATGCCAAGACCTGATGCGGCAGCAGCGGTCAGTGCAATGCCATTATCGGATCTGAAACGCCCCTGCGGCTGCACCGTAACGATTTTATCACCGTCCATCAGATACCAGGACTCGGTACCCTGTAGAACGGCTTGGTGGAATGCGATGTCTTCGGGCGTTTCAGGTGCGCCATGCATCTTGATATAAGAAGGGCTGGCAACAAGCTTGCCATGAATCGGCGCAATGTGCTTTGCAATCAGGTTGGAATCGGGAAGAAGGCCCAACCGGATCGCGCAATCAAATCCCTCGGCAATAAGGTCTACGAAGCGATCACTATAGCAGGCATTGATCTGAAGCTGGGGATGGCGTTGCGCCATTTTTGCAAGCACAGGGGCAAAGTGTGTCGGACCAAACGAAAGCGGCATAGCGATACGAAGCCGACCACAAAGTTCACCCGTTGGCAGCAGTGTGTCTTTCGCCAACTCTAATTCATCACGAATCCGCGCGGCATGTTCGCGAAATGTCGCTCCGGCTTCGGTAAGTGCCGCACCTCGGGTCGTGCGCGCCAGAAGCTGAACACCAAGCGCTGCTTCCAGTCGCAAAAGCCGTCGACTGACGATTGACTTGGATACACCCAGTCGACGCGCAGCAGGGGAAATTCCCCCAGAATCAGCAACCTCTACAAATGTTTCTAATTCTTCTATATCCAATTTCGTGTTCCCCGTGTTGCGACACAGCATATCATATACGGGCACTAGTCTCTTATCCAGAGACCTGCGACTGTCGGTTCATAGGGCACCTAAAAATCAATTCGAGCAAACGAGCCCTGATTACAAAACAGAAGGGACAGTCTATGAATATTCGCAATGGCCTTGATTCACTCCTTCGCCCCGAAGACTCAGTACTTGTGCTGATCGACCATCAACCCTACCAGCTTGCAAACCTCAACAGCCACGATCCTCATATGGTGGTGAACAACACAGTGGGGCTGGCAAAAGCTGCCAAGGCGTTTGGCGTGCCGACCATCTTAACTTCTGTGATCGCACGTCAGGGCGGGAACATTTTTCCCCAGATTACCGACGTTTTTCCCGGACAGGAAATCATTGACCGGACTTTGATCAACACCTGGCAAGACCCAAAAGTGGTAGATGTCGTCAAGGAAACAGGGCGCAAGCAACTTGTCATAGCAGGCCTGTGGACCGAAGTCTGCGTCGCTATGCCAACGATTCAGGCCCTTGGCGAAGGGTGGGATGTCACGGTCGTAACGGATGCATCCGGCGGTGTTTCAGTCGAGGCACATGAAGTTGCTATCCAGCGAATGATCGCAGCCGGTGCGAATATGATGACATGGCTGGCTCTGGCCTCCGAATGGCAACGCGACTGGGCGCGGGAAGAACATATTCCCGAACTTGCCGAAATACTTAAGCAACATGCCGGTGCAAGTGGTGTCGCATTCCAATGGGAACAGCAACTGCTTAACACACCTGTCCCCGGCTAGGGATAAACAATGGACTGATCAGATTCCAGATGAACGCCTGAGGATTTGTCACGGCTCTTCATCACTTCTTGAGAGTCAGACCAGAAACGGCACCCTGCTTTGTAAAATGCAGGAAAACTATTGGGCTACTTTATGCCTTTCTGTTTCGTTGAACAAATTATTGCCTTGGGTGCGCAATGGAATTATCGTCATATCTTGCTTTTATCCTGATCAGTGCTGCTCAAAGCGCGACGCCTGGTCCATCGACATTGTTTCTCGTAAACAATGCTCTTGCCTTTGGGTGGCGTCGCGCATTGGGTGCGCTGAGCGGTGATCTTGTCGCAATTGCACTGCTGGCGACACTTTCGGTGGTGGGCCTGGGTGCTTTGCTCGAAGCATATCCGCTGATTTTTCTTAGCCTGCGCTTGCTCGGCGCGTTCTATGTCCTGTGGCTGGGATGGACCTATCTCAGACCCATCAAGCAACCGCGAGAGACCAATGGAACTGCTGAGATAGCACGGGGACACGACGGATTGTCTCTCTGGTTTCACTCATTCGGTGTCGGGATCAGCAACCCAAAGGCCGTTCTGTTTTTTGCGGCACTGTTCCCGCAGTTTATTCCCGCTGAGAGCGGCCCAACTGTTCTGGCACTTCTGGTTTTAACGTTTGTCGTTGCAAAGCTTGTTGTTCTGGGTGGTTACGCGATTGGAGCGCGGCACGTCGTAAGGCTGTTTCAAAAACCGGAACATGCAAGGCGTGGGCGTGCGTTGACCGGCATTATCTTTGTCGTTTTTGGTGTGCTGATGATCGTGTCTGCGATCCCGATTTCCTAGGCTCAGGCCCTTCCCCGGCGTTTATTGCATTCAGGCAATGGCGTTTTCTCAAACAGGAGACCTAAAAATGGAAAAGCTCGAACTTCTTACCCCGAAAAATTCGCAGGTCATCTTCATTGATCACCAGCCACAAATGGCATTCGGCGTTCAGTCGATTGACCGTCAGGTTCTGAAAAACAACACCGTTGGTCTGGCGAAGGCTGCCAAGATTTTCAACATTCCGACCACGATCACGACCGTCGAAACCGAAAGCTTTTCAGGCCATACCTATCCTGAACTTCTGGCGGTCTTCCCGGAAAACCCGCTGCTTGAACGTACCTCGATGAATTCCTGGGATGATCAGAAGGTACGCGACGCACTTGCCGCAAATGGTCGCAAGAAAGTGATCGTTTCCGGCTTGTGGACCGAAGTCTGCAATAACTCCTTCGCGTTCTGTGCAATGCTTGAAGGCGGATATGAAATCTACATGGTTGCCGATGCATCCGGTGGCACATCGGTCGATGCCCATAACTACGCGATGGATCGCATGGTTCAGGCCGGTGTCGTACCGGTCACATGGCAGCAGGTTCTGCTGGAATGGCAGCGTGACTGGGCACACCGCGAAACCTATGACGATGTCATGGCATTGGTGAAAGAACATTCCGGCGCATATGGCATGGGCGTCGATTATGCCTACACCATGGTTCACAAGGCACCGGAACGTGTCGAACATGGTCCGCGTGTCGCGCCGAAGGCAGCCTCCTAAAACCCAAAAGAAGCACGACAGAGATAACATTCTGTCGTGCTTTTCTTCTTTGATACCGACCGCAGTGTACTCATTCCAAGGCATTGCAGATAACACGCTGTTGGTTTGATGCCGGTGAAAAGCTTCAATTCGAAGGTGGTTAAAATGAAACGGCGCACATTTGTTCAGGGTCTCGCAGCCAGCACCACGCTTGGTGCAATTCCATTCAAACTGGCAAGGAGCAACGAAATGAGCCAGACGGCACAAACCATTATCTATAATGCGAAAATCACGACACTCGACCCAAAGACCCCGGAAGCCGAAGCCATCGCGATTGCCGACGGCAAGATTCTTGCGGTCGGTGACGAGGCCGGGATACGCAAACTGGCAGACCGTAAAACCCGTATGATCAATGGCGCCGGGCGCCGGGTCATCCCGGGGCTGAATGACAGCCATACTCATCTTATTCGTGGCGGTCTTAACTTTAATATGGAATTGCGATGGGAAAACGTGCCGTCGGTTGCTGACGCTCTGCGTATGCTAAAAGCACAGGCTGCTGTCACGCCAGCCCCGCAATGGGTGCGCGTTGTCGGCGGCTGGTCGGAATTCCAGTTTGCCGAACGCCGGATGCCAACCCTTGATGAAATCAATGCTGCCGCACCAGATACGCCGGTTTTCATCCTGCACCTTTATGGGCGTGCTTTATTGAACCAGGCCGCAATCAAGGTTCTTGGTTTTGATAAAAACACACCAAACCCGCCTGGTGGTGTCATCGAAAAGGATGCCAAGGGCAATCCAACCGGCCTGTTAGTGGCGAAACCATCTGCCTTGATTCTGTATTCTACGCTGGCCAAGGGCCCCAAGCTTCCGATTGAGGATCAGATCAATTCCACCCGTCACTATATGCGCGAAATGAACCGGCTTGGCATCACCAGCGTCATTGATGCGGGCGGCGGCGGGCAGAATTATCCCGAAGATTACGATGTCATTCGCCGTCTGCATGATGACGGGCAGATGACTGTCCGCATCGCCTATAACCTGTTTGCGCAAAACGCCGGAAACGAGCTTAGCGATTATGAACGCTGGGTCGGGATGACCGAACCGGGAGCTGGCGATGATATGCTGCGGATGAACGGGGCCGGTGAAAACCTTGCCTGGTCGGCAGCAGATTTTGAAAACTTCCTTGAACCGCGCCCCGATCTGGCGCCAGTCATGGAAAGCGAACTCGAACCCATCGTCGAATTGCTGGCCGAACGGGAATGGCCGTTCCGCATTCATGCGACTTATAATGAAACCATTGACCGTTTTCTCGGTGTGTTCGAACGGGTGAATGGCAAACAGCCGTTCAAGACACGGTTCATCATCGATCATGCCGAAACCGTTTCCGAACGCAATATCGAACGGATCAAGGCACTGGGCGGCGGTATCGCGATCCAGCATCGTATGGCATTCCAGGGTGAATATTTTGTCGACCGTTACGGCAAGGATGCCGCCATGGCGACCCCGCCGGTCAGCAAAATGCTGGAATATGGACTTCCGGTCGGGGCGGGAACGGATGCGACCCGCGTTGCATCCTATGACCCTTGGGTCGGCCTTTACTGGCTGACCACCGGCAAGACGGTTGGCGGCATGTCGCTCTACGACAATGACAATGTTCTTGATCGTGAAACCGCACTCATGCTGTGGACAAAGGGTTCTGCATGGTTCTCGGGCGAGGCGGATGTCAAAGGTACGCTGGCACCCGGACAGTATGCCGATCTGGCCATCCTGTCCGCTGACTATCTGAGCGTTCCACCCGAAGAAATTCGCCGGATCAATTCGGTCCTGACCATGGTCGGCGGTGACGTGGTTTATGGCGAAGACGGTTATCAGTCCCTGTCGCCGGACATCCCGCCGGCATCTCCTTCCTGGAGCCCGGTTTTGCATCAGGAAAGCCCTGGTCAGCGCCCGGAATCCCAAGCTCGTCAAACGGAGCGCGCATGCCATGACGCTTGTAATCATGGCTGCGGTGTCCATGGACATGATCACGGGATTGCCTGGAATAATCCTGTACCGGTCGCCGATGCGAAATCGTTCTGGGGCGCGCTTGGCTGCTCCTGCTTTGCTGTCTAACCGGGGAGGAGAAAATGAACCTGTCCCCTTACATTATTTCTCTTGGCATCGGACTTGGCGTTGGCGTTGCCTATGCCTTGCTGGGAACACGGTCACCAGCCCCTCCTGTGATTGCCCTGCTGGGACTGCTTGGTATGCTCGCCGGTGAAACCGCTGTCACTTGGGTCAAAGACAAAATATCGCTTGAGGAAGCGGCGGCTCATTGCCTGCATGGCAAATCCTTTCACATGGCAAGTGATGATAATCGCACTCAAGCCGAGTGTGGCTCAGCATCGACTGAGAAAAAATCTTAACCCCCTGGTGCGCCGGTCAATTCCAATCGGAAACCGGCGCACCGAACCAGATCTTTTACTGCGCAACTGCCAAATTCAGTTTCCTTTACCATGAGAACAAAGTCATGACGCCAGCCCCCATTTCGAAATTGTTAAACAGCTTTGCACTGGAACTTATTGTCCGGGTTGCTCTGACCTGTCCGTTCTGGCTGTCTGGTTTGACAAAACTGTTCAACTGGTCGGCGGCGATAGGTGAGATGAACCATTTTGGACTTTCACCCGCAGCACCACTGGCAGCAGGCGTTATTCTTCTGCAACTGAGCGGTTCTATTGCAATCATCCTGGGGCGTCAGGTGTGGCTGGCTGCTGGCGCATTGGGAATATTTACCGCTGTGGCAACCCTCAAGGCACATGCGTACTGGACGTTCCCGGAGGCCGAACGCGCCGCACAAGGCAACATATTCTTTGAGCATGTTGCGATCATTGCCGGGCTCGCACTTGTCGCAATTCTGTCCGAAAAAACATCCCGACGCGTTTAAAGCGTTTTGCGACCTTGGTTGCTGACAGCGCGGTGCCATCTTCAGATCAGGAAACAGGAAAAATGAACGAGACCAAGCCAGTTGAAACAGGTCCATGGGCACCGTTCCGGCATCGGGCATTTGCTTTTTTATGGGTGGCAACCGTCATATCGAATGTCGGCACCTGGATGCACGATGTCGGCGCAGGCTGGCTCATGACAGAGCTGTCCCCCTCTCCGCTGGTTGTCTCGCTGGTTCAGGCTGCGACCACATTACCTGTATTCCTGTTTGCAATCTTTGCCGGGGCGCTTGCGGATTTGATGGATCGCAGAAAATTGCTGATTTCGGTCAATCTTGTCATGGCCGGGTTGGCTGCGGGACTGTCGGTGATGGTTTATCTGCAATTGGTTACGCCTTCGATCCTGATCCTGTTTACATTCTTGATGGGAAGCTGTGCCGCATTGATGGCACCTGCATGGCAGGCAATCGTTCCGGGGCTGGTTGACAAGCCACGTCTGGGAGCTGCGATTGCCCTGAATTCCATGGGCATTAACGTCAGTCGCGCAATCGGCCCGGCATTGGCCGGTTTTCTGATCGTCAGTGCCGGTCTGGTGTCTCCCTTTGCACTCAATACACTCAGTTTTCTTGGGATTCTTGTCGTTCTTTTCTTCTGGAAACCCCAGGAAAATATACAGACCATGCCGCGAGAACACATGATTGGTGCCATGCGTGCCGGTCTTCGCTATGTGTTTAACAGTCCGCCGGTGATTGCCACCCTGATCCGGGCTGTTGCGTTCTTTCTGTTTGCCAGCGCCTATTGGGCAATGCTGCCGTTGATTGCACGCAATATGCTTGACGGGGGGGCTCAGCTTTATGGAATTCTGCTGGCCAGTGTCGGCACAGGCGCTGTATGCGGAGCCATTGTTCTACCAAAAATCAAGGCACGGCTTGGTGCGGACAAAACCGTTATGGCCGGTACGACCGGGACGGCTCTTGTGATGGTCAGTTTCGCTTTGGTACAGCACCCCGTCGTGGCCGTCGCGGCCTCCTTCATTGCCGGGGCGTCATGGATTGCGGTTTTATCTTCGTTGAATGTGTCCACCCAAACCGCTTTGCCTGACTGGGTGCGTGCCCGGGGTTTGTCGGTGTTTCTGACGCTATTTTTCGGGTCGATGTCAGGTGGCAGCGTGGTATGGGGCTGGCTTGCCGAAAAGTTCTCGATTGAAGCGGCTTTGCTCACTGCCGGGGCAGGCGCGATCATTCTGATGATCGCAACAATGCGCATCCGCCTCAATCAGGGGGCCGATCTTGATCTCAGCCCGTCAATGCACTGGCCCGAACCGATCCTGACTGAAAGTATTGAACAGGACCGCGGCCCTGTCATGATCAGAATTTCCTATCGGATCACCCCGGAAAATCACGAGACTTTCCGGAGCCTCATGAATGAAATGCGCAAGGCCCGTCAGCGGCATGGTGCCTACCATTGGGGGCTTCATCAGGACAGCATTGATCACAACCTGTTTGTCGAAACATGGTCGGAAGGTTCATGGATAGAACATTTACGTCATCACAAACGGGTATCTGGCGCGGATCGCGATATTCAGGAAAAGGTCAACCGCCTGCATTTAGGTGACACAAAACCAAAGGTCGATCATTTAATTGCAGTTGATTGATATGATTCCATTTTTTCAAAAGAAAAAAGATCATTTCAGTCCGGCTTGGATCAGAAAAAGTGCTGCAATCTTTTCCGCATTAATGATTATGTTTATGAACACATTAATCGGTGCGGCAACGGCAGAAAACTCATTGGGCTCATCAGTCACTGAACATAAGACAGTTACACTTGCCTGCAATCCGTTCCCTGCCGCGATGATCGCAGACAACAACATCATGCCAGGATTTGACGTTGAAATCTTGCGTGCCGCATTTGCCACACGCAACATCACACTTCTAACGCCCTTCTATCCGTGGAAACGGGCCTATTTTCTTGCCAGTGCGGGTCATGTTGATGGGCTTTGTTCTTGCAGCTACCTGCCGGAACGCAACGTAGATTTCCTGTTTTCTGATGTACTTGGAAATGTCCAGGTCGCCTTTTACAGCACACATGAGCACCTTTTCGACCTGATCGACAAAGAAGATGCATCCAAAATGACCATCGGTGTTGTGAATGGGTATAGCCTGGAAACATTTGCACGAAATGATAAATTTGACGTTGTTATTGCCAATAGTGAAAAGATGCTGGTCAATCTTTTGATATCAAACCGCATTGATGCGGCCTTATCCTTCAGTGTCCCAATGGATTATTACCTGCTCAATGGTGATGAGGATGGGACCCCCGATGCGGATAAGATCAAGACCAAAGTGATCGATAGAAATCCCTATTATTCCTGCATTTCGCGCAAAACGAAAAAGCCGGATATCCTTCTCAACCAATTGAATATGGGCCTGAAAACGATCCGCCAAAGTGGGCTGTATGACAGCATTTTGGCGAAGTACCAGACGAGACTGGATACTTCTGAAGCTTTGCAGGAATAAACCTGAAAATTCGGACCTTTATTGCGATGATATGGCAGGGTCCCTGACTAGCTCCTCCAATGTCATCGCCGCGTTGCCAAAGGCACTTGATATCCCGAGTTCAACGGCCCCTATGGGTCGTCATAGCTCCCCGCATGCGGCGACAGACTATCAAGGACGCGTGAACGGTATTGGAAATCCGAGGGTTGCGGATACATCCAGCTTCCCGGATGTATTTAACGCCGACCTTTTGAAGTTCGTTGCCAACTGATGTGACAATGGAATTTGCGTTCAGGAAACGGGTGGCTGTCAGAAAATCCAACAGCCACCCAATTGTTTTACTTCCACAAATCCGTTGGAATACCAGCGTTGTTTTTGTTCAAGTCATCATGTTCGCTTTTGGCAAAAGCTGCACCTTCGATATGATAGACCAACGGTTCTTCCGAGAAATATTGCTCCAGGCCCGTCATGAACGTCTGATGGTCTTCACTCTCCTCAAAGCCCGGCGTGTGATCTTCGAGTGAGCGCCACCGCACGATCAGGTGGAAGCGTTCGGGTGTTTCAATCCCCTGCGACAGAAGGTGACCGCGGTAACCCTTCGCGCGGGCAAGCAACGGAACAACTTTGGCGAAGGCTTGCCGGAACGATTCAGTCTGCTCCTTGTAAACGGGCAGCTGGGCGATCTCATAAATCATGGTTGCACCTTTAAAATAAGTTCAACGGTTAAGAGTCCGCACTTGCAGGATAAGCTGACGGGTCAACTGCAATCACAACTTTGCCCTGGAGACCGTTATCGGGGCTTTCGAGGCGGGCATGGGCAAGCGGGAGATCGGCGAGCGAATAGACGGCACCGACATGGGGCCGGAGCTGACCGCGTTCGATCAGGGCACTTAGCTCGTCAAGCTTGCCACGGTTCTGGCGGGTGAACACGAAGTGGTAGCTGGCGTTTTTGCCCCAGGCTTCGATCAGGTTCTGGGGCTGTGCGATATCGACAATCGAGACAACCCGGCCAAGCTGGGCCAGCGCATCAGCACTTTTGGCCAGAGTGTTGCCGCCGATAGTGTCAAAGATGACATCAACCCCGTGGCCGTCGGTTTCGCGCAGGATGGCATCGACATAATCCTCTTTTTCGTAATCAATGAGGACGTCGGCCCCAAGGCTTTTCACGAATTCGAAGTTCTCCTCGCGCACGGTGGTAAAGACCTTTGCGCCAATCGCCTTTGCCAGCTGGATCGTGACATGGCCGACACCGCCGGCACCGCCGTGGATCAGGATGCTTTCACCGACCCGAAGGCCCGCACGCACCACCAGTGCCTCCCACGCCGTGCCCCCGACCAGCGTCAGGCTGGCGGCTTCAAGGTGGCTGAGCGATGCCGGTTTTTTGCCGACAATGTTTTCGGACGCAACATGGTATTCGGCGTAGCTTCCGTCCCCGTCAAAGATCTGCGGGGTGTACCAGACCTCATCACCGGGCACGAAGCTGGTGACACCGGGGCCAACACTTTCGACGACGCCGGAAACGTCATGACCGGTAATCGCCGGCAGGGGCACGTAGTCGGAATAGTCGCCGCGACGGACCTGGTAATCCAGCGGATTGATCGAGGTGGCATGGACCCGGACAAGGACCTGGCCGGCCTGCGGGACCGGTTTGGCAACGTCCTGGAGGGTGAATGATTCCGGACCGCCAAAGGCGTTCAGGATCTGGGCTTTCATTGTTTCGGCTTTCATCTTGGTACCTCATTTCGTTAAAAAGGAATATCGAGAAATCTCGATGTATATTGGCAAATAGTTACAGCTCTTTGCCGATCGTCTCGGCAAAGGCACGGATGCCGGCTTCGTTTCGCTTGTAGTAGGTCCACTGCCCGATGCGTCTGACTTCCACCAGACCCACACGTTGCAGCGTCGCAAGGTAATCGGACACTGTCGATTGCGACAGTCCAACACCTTCCTGAATACTGCTGACGCAAACTCCAACCGTATCCACGTCCCCCTCGTCTTGCGGGGGAAAGTTCTTCGCAGGCTCTTTCAGACCTTTGAGGATCTCAAGGCGTGTCCGGTTCGAGAGGGCTTTGAATATTTCGAGCATTTCCATAACGCAAAACATATCTGGATTTTCCGATATGTCAATATGCAATGCCCGCAGGGCTGGTATGCGTGCCTGAAAGGCCCTGATCGGGGCATCGGCAGATAGCTGGATGGACGCCCGTCTGCGCCGGAGTGACAGTAGGCTTTTGTGTGGGGGAAAGTGGTTCCCAAGTTCGTCATTCCCGCGCAGGCGGGAATCCAGTTTGGCGGCGGGCCTTATTCGCCCGGGCGTTTGCGCGTTAAGGCCAGAACCCCGAATTATGACAGAGCTGAACCCTAGCTTGGTTTCGGATCCCCTTCTGGAAGCCTCACTCCGGCCGCCAATCGTAAATTTCGCGATCAATGGAAATCGTGACTATCGATTTTCAAATCTGGCGTTTTTTGTGATTTGGACACGCCTGAGGGGCTTAAACTATCCAGTCCCGACGCCCAGCGCAGATTGCGCGGATGTGTGTTATTGCTACGCGCAATTTTGGTGTTGTCGCTCAACCCTTGCAGCATCCCGGTCAGTTCCACCAGCCTGTCCGCAATGATATGCGTGACGCCATCTTCGCACTGAAGCTTGCCGGTAACGCCAAGAACGGTAGCAGTCATGATTTCCCGCCGGAATTTTTCCATGATCTTGTTCCAGACCACCAGATTGACGATGCCGGTTTCATCCTCAAGGGTTATGAAAACCACGCCTGACGATGTTCCGGGGCGCTGGCGGACAATGGCAAGACCGGCATGGGTCACACGGTCCCCGTCGCGCAGATTGGGCAGATCCGATGCCCTGGATATGCCCGCCGCGGCCAAGGCATCGCGCAACATGCTTATCGGATGACCTTTCAGCGACAGGCGCAGGCTGGCGTAATCTTCGATAATTTCCTCGCCCGGTGCCATGATCGGCAAATCGACCGGAGCCTCGGCACCGAACTCGGCCGAAACGCCCATATTGTGATTGAAGTTCTGGGCCGCCTCAAACAGGGGTAAAACCGGCGGTGCCTTACGCCCCTTGCCAAAACGCCGCACCGCCCAAAGGGCCTCGCGCCGTGACAGACCAAGCGATCCGAACGCATCTGCCTCGGCCAGTTTTTCAAGGGCTGCGGGCGAAAGCTTCGTCTGACGCGCCATCAGATACACATCCTGATAACCGCCCGACGGCTTGTTATCCATCACGGCCAAGGCGTCAAGCGCACCAAATCCCCGGATTTGGCGAAATCCCAACCGCACGGAATGATAGCCGCCATGACGCCCCAATTCACGTTCCAGCCGGTTATCCCAGAAACTGTAATTGATATCGATTTCCAGCACGCGCACACCATGGTTTTTGGCATCCGCCACCAGTTGTGCCGGGGCATAAAACCCCATCGGCTGGGCGTTTAAAAGAGCGCATAAAAACACATCGGGATGATGGCATTTAAGCCAGGATGACGCATAGGCCAGAATGGCAAAACTCGCCGCATGGCTTTCAGGAAAACCGTAATCGGCAAAGCCTTCGATCTGTTTGAAGCAACGTTCGGCAAATTCCGGATCATAGCCGTTTTTAAGCATGCCATTGATAAATTTGTCGCGATGCTCGCCAATTGTGCCGGTACGTTTAAAGGTTGCCATGGCCCGTCTGAGATTGTCGGCCTCTCCCCCGGAATAACCCGCCGCAACAATAGCGATCTGCATCGCCTGTTCCTGAAACAGCGGCACGCCACAGGTACGCTCCAGAACGGTTTCAAGTTCCCTTGACGGGTATTCGACCTTTTCACGCTTCATGCGCCGTTGCAAAAACGGATGCACCATGCCGCCCTGGATCGGGCCGGGCCGAACGATCGCAACCTGGATCGTAAGATCATAAAGGCTGCGAGGCTTCAGGCGCGGCAGCATGCTCATCTGGGCCCGCGATTCCACCTGAAACGTCCCGATACTGTCGGCCTTTTCCAGCATGTCATACACTTTCCCGTCTTCCTTGGGCAGGGTGGCAAGCGTGTAATCAATATCCTTGTGGTCGCGCAACGCATCAAACGCCTTGCGTATACAGGTCAGCATGCCAAGGGCGAGCACATCGACCTTGAGAATCCCCAGCGCATCGATATCGTCCTTGTCCCATTCAATGGTGGTGCGATCCGCCATCGCGGCATTGGCAATCGGTGAAAGCTCACATAACGGTCCACGCGTGATCACAAATCCCCCGACATGCTGGGACAAATGGCGTGGGAACCCAGTCAGTTCACCGGCCAGATCCAGCACGGCTTTCAGGCGCGGCTCATCAGGATGAAGACCCGACTGGCGCATCATCTCGTCATGTGCACCCTTGCTGCCTGACCCCCAGATGGTTTTGGTCAGCTTGACAATCGTGTCTTCCGACAGGCCGAACACCTTGCCAACATCGCGAATGGCGCTGCGCGACCGGTATGAAATGACCGTGGCGGTCAGTCCGGCCCGGTCACGGCCATAGCGTTCATAGATATGCTGGATAACCTCTTCGCGCCGTTCATGTTCAAAATCGACATCGATGTCGGGCGGTTCGTTGCGCGCATTGCTGATAAAGCGCGAAAACAGCAATTCCACCTTGGCCGGGTCGACCGATGTGACATGCAGGCAAAAACAGACCGATGAATTGGCCGCCGATCCTCGCCCCTGACACAGAATGTTTTGCGATCTGGCAAAGGCGACAATGTCATGCACGGTCAGAAAATAGGGCGCAAAACCAAGCTCGTCGATCAGTTTCAGTTCGGCTTCGATCAATTTCCGAACCTTGTCAGGAATGCCGTCGGGATAACGTTTCTGCGCCCCTTCCCAAGTCAGGCGCACAAGGCGTTCCTGCGTGCCTTCGCCCGATCCGTCATTTTCATCCGGATATTCGTATTTCAGTTCTGCAAGGTTGAACGTGCATTGATTGGCGATCTCGACGGTACGCGACAGCCAGTGGGGGTGATCGGGAAACAAACGCGCCATTTCATCCGGCGATTTGATATGGCGCTCCCCATTGGGAAACAGGCGATATCCCGCATCCTCAATCCGGCAATGATGACGAATGCAGGTCAGGACATCCTGCAACGGCTTGCGTGATCGCAGATGCATATGCACGTCATTGGTGACGACGGCCGGGATGCCAAGCTCATTCTCAATCGCCTCGGTAAAAGCCAGCCTTTCGCTGTCAAACCCGTCCATAAACCGCCCAACCGCCAGCCAGAGCTTTCCGGAAAAATGGCTTTGAAGACCGATCAGTTTTCTCCGAAAATCATCGTCAGGCACCTGTGGCGGAACAGCAATGAATAGCAGACCTTCGGCGTGATCGAGAATGTCGGTCAGATAAATCTCACACGATCCCTTGGGCGCGCGGCGCTTACCAACGGTCAGCAACCGGCACAGCCGGGCATAGGCCGCCCGATCCGTCGGATAACACAGAAATGAAGGCGCATCGACGGGATCAATCCGGCAGCCGACCACATATTTCAGCCGGTCCCTGTAAGGGGCATGGGCACTGTGCCCGCGCACGATCCCGGCCAGACTATTGCGATCGGTAATTGCAATCGCATGCAGCCCCTTGGTGGCCGCACTTAAAACCAGTTCTTCGGCATGTGATGCCCCCCGCAGAAAGGAAAAATTGCTGCTGACCTGAAGCTCGGCATAGGTGGGCGTATTATCCATAGTGGCAAGAAGTGTTTCCTGCGTCATGACCTATCCTCCAAACAGGCCATGAACCGACCAGATATCCCGTCTGGCCGGACCACTTCGAAACAGCCACAACATCCGGCCCTTCTGATCGCACACCCGGAAATAGTCCCGGGTCTGTTGACCAAGCGCAAAGTCATGCCGGTCCAGATGTTCCCACCATTCCGGGCAGATACGTTCAGGCCCCTCCGCGCTCAGGATTTCGACAACCATCCTGCGCCAACGCAATCTGGTCGGGGCACCGGTTTCGCTGCATGCAAGGATATCGACCGGTTCGGGTGGATCAATCAGGCGCACGGGACGCCGGGGCAGTTGCACGCTATCAAGCCGGGCCGGTGTGGCCGGGCCGACAGGGGCTTGGCGAATGGCAGCCCGTTCGGGCAGATGGCTGGCGTGATGACCCGGGCGAAACAGGATATCGCCCGGACCCAGATGATGGGTAATCCGGTCAATCAATTGCGCAAGGGCAGCGGCCTCGCCACAATCATCCTGCTTGCGATCCAGCCGAGCCTGACGAAAGGTGACATGTTCAACCCAGGGAGCATAAAGGATCACTTCCTCAATGCCGAACCCGGTATCCACACCGGGCATCTTTTCAGTCAGCAGGCGCAGGACATGAAGCTCGATCTGACACGGACTACCGGTTGTCACGGCAATCGTATGGGTATGCCCATCGACCCGCACACAGCGCAGAACGATACGGCGCAGTCCCAGGTTTTCGTCCCGAAGCATTCCACACAGTTCTTCCATCATGACCTCAACGGCCAATGCAAGACTGTCGGCATCGCCCAAAGGCTCGCCAAAATTGCGCCTGATCAGCCAGCGATGTTCGGGCAGTTCGAAATTCAGATGTTCGGGCAGGCGACCATAAAACTGATCAAGACGTTGCAATACATCCGGCCCCAGTCGGGTGGTGATGTTCGCCCGCGGCAAGGGCACGATATCGCCCAGATGTTTAAGTCCGAGCCGGGAGAGCAAGGTCAAAAGATCATCCGCCAACCGCAGGCAGGATACCGGGAAACCGGCGGCAATCGCATGATCTCGCGGCAGATGCAGGATACGCTGCTCGGGCGCGCCCGGATGGCTGCGTGCCGCGGCCCAGGCCGCTCCAGCGGTATCGGCAATCGCGGCACGGGCGTGAAAGCCCCATGCCTGTACATCGCGCAGGACGCTCCCCAGCATGGCGGTTTCACCACCAAACAGATGACTTCCACCCGTGATGTCGAGCCAAAATCCCGCATCGCCCTGCAAGCTGCGGGCGTGCAAGGCCTGGTCCGGTGCGACCCAGGGACTGTAACGATCCATCAACCGGACCAAACGTGTCAGTTCCGACTGATAACGTTGCGGTTCTTCAGGAATATTTTCCAGACCGGGCAGGATACTGCGCGCATCGGACAGGCGCATAGCCCCTTGCAGCCCACTCTGATACGCCGCACCATTCAACCCGCAGACCAGAACGCCTTTGTGATCAGCACGCGTGATGACCAGCGGCACATCATTTCCAGGCGTTTGCCGCGTTTCATCCCCGGAGGCATGCCGGGCCTTCCGGTGGCAGTCGGTTTTCCATTGCGTCAACCACAGATATAGAAAACGTTGTTGCATTGACCTCAACTCTCCAGCCGCCCGGTCGAACCCCGCGTCCTCCGATCAGGCTGAGATGATGGATATTCCCTGTCATGTTGGCCTTTCGATCACCGGAAGGTTCGATTTTCCAGCGTGTCAGCGCACTGGATGGTGCAAGGCGTTCGATGCTTTGCGCCCTTCGGAGCACGATCAGGCGGGTCCCTGCCTTCTCGCATGCCAGTTGCAGCCGCCGGGCCGCCGTCAGGCCATAGTCGGTCGTTTCCAGAATTACGGATGCGACCTGCCCGGATTTGGCAACTTCCTCACATGCCCAAAGAGCCGTAACCTGTTGACCGGTCGTCATCATCAAGAGGGGTGGACCCGATGCCCGATCCGGCAGGGACAAATGGTAAAACCCTCCCTGATCAATCGCCCGCCGCTGCCTGATCCAAAAAACAGGTTTGCCACAAGGCGCTGACTTACATCGGCTCCTGCCAATCTGAGCAAGATGCCACGCCAGAACCGATGCAGCCCCCGCATCATGGCCACATACCACTTCATGCAAGCCAACGGATAGAATACCGGCAGTGCCTAAATGTCGGGGTAACGACACAGCCCCAAAGGCATGCGAAATCACATCATCCGCCGCACCGGGCGGACAAGTAATCTGCCCCTTCCACTGTTTCTCGACCTGCGCCAAAGCGGCGCGAGCCTCATCAAGCCGTTCAGCTAACATCACACACAGCAATTGTTCACTATTTGTTCTCTTTTAGGCGTTGACATATGCCAGAGTCAAACCGAAACTCTCGGATATTTTTCATTCAGAGCAGTTGTACGGACCGAAACCTGCCGTTTTCCCTATCCGACCAGAATCGTATGGCTGCAAGGATCAGGGAAAATCAAGCCGAACAAATGGCTCAGCTTCCTCAAACACATCCCGAATTATAACAAGTCGGGAATCAGGATATTTCATCAGAAAATCTGGAAGAATTAGAGCGATGGAGCAGTGATTACGCTTTGTAAACACTGCTCCTGTCATGTGCCACAAAAGGTGACATTTGGCTTCTTGCGAAATCAATGCCTTAGCATCTTCGATTGCCAGATAAGTTGACATGGATTGACACATAAGCTGACAAAAAGCTGCTGAGTTGACAGAAAAGATGACAAATTCAAACAAACAGTTTGTCATACCCTTGTGAATTGATCCTTAGAACTGCAAACGCGACACATAAAATTGGAACGGGCAGAGCAAGTTCAACTGAATGATATGAACACGCTCTGCTCGTACTTTGTTATCGAAATTTGCTGTTGGCATCATGATCGGTACGGGTATCTTCGATCACGAAGCCGCTGAAACATGCTGCCCGGTTGAGTCGGACAGGCTGTTAGAGCTGCTAGAGCTTTTTGAGGAATCAGTCTGTAATTCCTGAATATCATTCATCCAGTGGACTCAAGAGGCTGCCACCATCTTGGAAAGTCTCCGACCCAGCGACAAATTCGGATCGGACAGATTCAATATTACGCTAAGGTGGTTGAGGTCTGCTTCGCTCCGAAGTTCCGTATGCTGTCCTTCCTGCGAAAGAAGCGCATTCAGGGCGATCGCCTGGTCCTGGAATGGAGCCGTTTCTTTCGCCCCGCGCGTTATGACCCGCAAGGGGACAGGCATTTGTCGCGCCGTCAGCACGGACCATGACGTCGCTTCATCCACACGCATTTCCGCCTCGTCCTTAAGGAAGCAGCCGGGAATGTCCGTCAGGTCGTAAATACCACTCACCAGAAGCATCCCCTGGATCGGCGGTACGTCCGGCGGGCGAGTATCACCGGGTGCTTCTGCGGCAAGCAGTGCCGCAAGGTGCGCCCCGGCGGAGTGTCCACTGACCGTAAAACGCGATGCATCCGCACCGATTTTAGGGGCAAGGTCTATAAGCTTCCGTGCTGCGGACCGCACTTGTTCGACAATTTCGGCCAACCTTGTGCCGGGCATAAGATCATAACTCACCATTGCCGCGATCCCACCGGCCGCGATCACCGGTGCCGCCACGAGCGTGTGGGCCTCTTTGCTGCCCGCCCGCCAGTAGCCACCATGAATAAACATGTGTAACGGCGCGCCTGGTGCTGGGTTTGGCGGAAAGACAAGGTCGAAGCTTTGCCGGGGAGTCTGGCCATAGCGCACGTCCGGTTCCATGCGAACTTGCGCCGCAAGCGCACGGCTGCGCGCCTCCGTTTCGGCCATGATCGCGTCAAAATCTGGAATGAAATCCCGGTTGCGATAGAGGTCGGGCTCTGCCATCAACCTTGCCTTTCCTAATGTCAAAATTCGACGGCGAAGTACTTGGGCTCCATGAATTCGAGGATGCCCGTGACACCGCCTTCCCGTCCAAGGCCACTCTGCTTGGTGCCGCCGAACGGAGCCGCCGGATCAGACATAAGCCCCCGGTTAATGCCGATCATCCCGGTTTCAATCCCGCGCCCGACGCGCATCGCCCGCATAATGTCACGCGAATAGATATAGGCAGCAAGACCGTATTCGGTGTCATTGGCAAGTGTGATCGCGTCTTCCTCGGTCTCGAAACGGTAGACCGCAGCAACCGGGCCAAAGATTTCCTCATGCGCAAGTGCCGCGTCCGTCGGCACGTTCTCAAGCACGGTCGGGGGATAATAATAGCCGCTTCCCGGCAGCGGCGCACCGCCGACCGTGGCCCGCGCCCCACGCGATTTCGCCTCAGTAACCAGTCGGTCGATTTTATCAACCGCATTAACTGTGATCATCGGGCCGCACTGGGTGTCTGGTGCGTAACCCGCGCCCAATTTCAACTTCGCCATGCGTGCCGTCAGCCCTTCGACAAAGGCGTCGTGGATACCCGATTGCACATAGAACCGGTTGGCCGCCGTGCAGGCTTCACCGCCGTTGCGCATTTTGGCAACCATTGCACCGTCGAGTGCAGCGTCGAGGTCCGCGTCGTCAAAGACCACGAAGGGCGCATTACCGCCAAGCTCCATCGAGCAACTCACCACCGATTTCGAAGCCTCGGCCAGCAGGGTGCGCCCAACACCGGTCGAGCCGGTGAAAGACAGTTTCCGGACCCGTGGATCGGCCAGCATCGCGGATGTCACCGGTCCCGGGGTCGTTGTTGTAAGCACGTTCACCACGCCATCTGGCACCCCGGCCTCGGCACCGAGCCGTGCCATTGCATAGGCGGTCAGCGGCGTCTCGGAGGCTGGTTTGAGAATGACCGTGCACCCCGCTGCGAGCGCAGGGCCGATCTTGCGCGTGGCCATGGCCGCCGGGAAATTCCACGGCGTGATCAGTACCGCGATCCCGATCGGTTCGTGATCCACAAGGATGTTATGTGCGCCCGATGGCGTACGGCGGAATTCGCCACCGATCCGTGTCGCCTCTTCGGCATACCAGCGGAAGAATTCGGCGGCATAGGCAACCTCACCTCGCGCATCTGCCAAGGCCTTGCCGTTCTCAAGCGAGATCAGCAGGGCCAATTCCTCGGCATGATCGGTCATCAGGGTGAACCAGCGGCGCAGGATTTCCGACCGTTGCCGGGGCGGCGTGCGGCGCCACTCCGCAGCGGCAGCCTCGGCGGCGTCTACTGCGCGCAGGGCATCATCAATGCTGGCATCGGGCACCTCGGCAAGGGTGTTGCCGGTTGAGGGGTCAAGCACAGGGATGCCCTGTCCAGCCTCCCATTTTCCGCCGATATAAAGACCTTGAGCATGGAGAGAGGGATTCGCGTAGCCAGTGAAGGCTGTATCGAGGGTCATGGGAATTTCCTTTAGTTCATTTCAAGAGAGGCGAGGTCGCCGGAATAGGCCGCGTCGAGCAGTTTGCGCATGTCAGCCAGATCAAGCGGACGCGGATTGTTCTGGATAAGCCGCGCAATGCCGCAGGATTGCTCCGCCACCCAGTCAAGCCGGTCTTCCGCCAGCCCAAGGTCGCGAAGGGTCTTTGGAATACCAATGCGTCCGAAAAGTCCGGCGATGGCCGGGATCACGTCGGTAGGGCTGCTAAGACCTGTTGCCTTGGCGATCTGGTCCAACTCGGGTCCAATGGCGGGTGTGTTCCACGCCATGACGTAAGGCATCAGGCAGGCTACCCCGGCCCCGTGTGCGGTATGGGTCAGCGCGCCCACAGGATACTGGATCGCATGCGCAGCCGCCGTCCCGGCGACGCCAAAGGCAAGGCCCGCCGTCGTCGCCCCTAGCATGACCTTGGCGCGTGCCTCGATATTGTCGCCGTTCGTACAGGCCGCTTCCAACCCCTCCCAGAGCAATCCAATGGCGGTCAGGGCGAAATGGTCCGAGGTCGCATTTTTACCGACGAAGACGCGTTCCTGCGCCAGTCCCGGAACCGGATCGCGGCGGATCGCAGTGAAGGCTTCGATTGCATGGGTCAGCGCATCGGCACCGGCAATCGCGGTCAAAGAAGACGGACAGGTCAGGGTGAGTTCAGGGTCGCAGATCGAAACGGTCGGAATAATAAAGGGCGACGAAATCCCGACTTTGAGGTGCCGCTCGGAATCCGACAGAACCGCGACCGGCGTCGCTTCGGACCCGGTGCCCGCTGTGGTCGGCAACGCGATCAGCGGCATTACCGGGCCGGGCACCATGAACTCGCCGTAATAATCCTGTGGGTGCCCGCCATGGGTAAGCAACACGGCCACGCATTTTGCCATGTCAAGGCAGGACCCACCCCCGATACCAATCACAAGGTCCGGGGCGAAACTGCGTGCGGCGTCCGCACTGGTGACGGCTGTTTCAACCGGCACGTCGGGCAGGGTCGATGCATCGACCTTAACCGAAACTCCAGCAGTCTCGAGCTGTTCTACCACTCTGAGGAAATCCGGGTCGCGCGCCAACCGTTCATCGGTGACGACCAGCGCCCGCCGCCCGAGTTTCGATGCAACCTGTCCCAGGGCGTTGCGCTGGCCCGCACCGAAGATCAATTCTCTCGGAGCCCTGATCGTGCCGAATATAGTCATTTTTTCTCCTAACTTGCTGTCTTCAGCCCTTTGCGAGGGCCTGTATCTCGTTATGCAGAGGTTCGGGCAAGTCGATGCCCGTCGAAAGTGCGCGCGCCCTGCGGGCCCGCATTCCATCGCCCGGCACGGCAACTGGGCGGCTCGGATCGGTGGGCCGCGAAGCACGAAGGCGATGGAGATAAGTGGTAAGGCCCGCAGCTCTGTTCTCCTCTGCCGCTGGGTCGATCATGACGATGACGTCCCCCTTGTTCGCGATTTCGGTTGCATCCAGCGTGCCGCGCACATCTGGCGCGAAAGCTGACCCGGCCAGTGCTGCGACAAGAAGTTCGATCCCGAGCCCAAGCCCGTAGCCTTTGGCGTCATCTCCGAAGGGCGCAATGGCCCCGGACTTTGCCGCCTCCGGGTCGGTGGTGCGCTGGCCTTGTGCGTCTACGGCCCAGCCGTCGGGAATCGGATCGCCGGTCAAGGCGTAGTGGTGGATCTTGCCCATCGAGACACGGCTTGTCGCAAGATCGAGAACGAAGGGCTCCGCGCCTGTCGGGATTCCGATGGCGATCGGATTGGTCCCCAGCATCGCCTCGGTGCCGCCAAACGGATGAACCAGCGCCTCGCTGGTGGTCAAAACGATTGCGATCAATCCACGGTTTGCTGCCGCCTCGGCATAATAGGCAAGCATTCCGATATGGTTGGTGTTGCGAATCCCGGCCAAGGCAATTCCATGTTCGGTGACAACCTGTGACAGTTGCTCTATCGCCCGCATCATGACGACTGGCCCAAGACCGCGTTTTCCGTCAACCGAAAGAAACCCTGACCGTATCCAGGTACCCATGCCCGAGGTGGTGGGATGAGCAAGCCCCCCTTGCAACCGTGCGATGAGCCGCGGGAGCCGCTGGAGTCCATGAGATGGCAACCCACGCAACTCGGCCTCGATGAGGAGGTCGGCCTGAACGCGGGCGTTCGATAAGCTAACTCCCTGATCTAAAAGTAGTTTTTCAGCCGTTTCCCGAATGCTTTCGGTTGAAACCAGCAAGGCAAACCTCCACTCTAAAATTAAATCATATATGATATTATATTTGACATTCGATATCCTATCAATGTTAAGGTTGAATTTGTCAAGAATGATAATCGTAAGGAGATTTAGATGACTGCATCGACGGGTCGCGAGGAAAAGAGTGAGTTCGTGCGGCCTTCAAGCATCGCCGAAAGCGTCCACGAGCAGATCTATGAACGAATCATGTCCCTGAAAATTCCGCCGGGGGCCAGAATTACGATCGACGGTCTGGCCCGCGAGCTCAACGTCTCTCAAACCCCTGTGCGTGAAGCACTCACGCGGCTCGAACGCGAAAGCCTTGTTCGCAAGGAACATCTGATCGGCTATTCCGCATCCCCGCAGCTCACCCGCAAGGAATTCGACAACCTGTACAAGTTCCGACTGATGCTGGAGCCGGAAAGTGCGCGACAGGCCTGTTTGAAGCTGACACCCGAAACGCTCGCCCGCATTGAAAGTGCGGCTGCGGACATGGAAAAGGGCGAACCGCCCGTCGACCGCAACAGCCGCTATTCCCGATTTGCCCGGGCCGATGCACATTTCCATGACGAGATACTAAAAGTCGCGGACAACGAAATCGTTCGGCAGGCGATGAGTGACCAGCACGTCCATCTGCACATCTTCCGCCTGATGTTCCACAGTCGCGTTACCCAGGATGCCCTGGAAGAGCACGAGCGCCTGCTCACCGCTTTCCGCACAGGCAATGCTGATGCTGCCTATCAGGCAATGCACGATCACATCTGTCTATCGCGAGACCGGCTCGTGGAGGCCTTCGGATGAATCTGCCGCTATCTAATAAGACGCTATCTCATAAGTCGGGCGTTGACGGGGCAAACATGCCGCCGGTGCTGCATGCCGATGCCCTTTCCAAGGCTTACGGCCCGATCACCGTGCTGAGCGACGTGACCCTCGACATCCGCGCGGGCGAGGTCCATGCAATCATTGGTGAGAACGGTGCGGGCAAATCCACATTGATGAAGCTTCTCTCCGGCCATGCAATGCCGACCGGTGGCACCATGTCGATGTCGGGCGAACCGGTGACCTTCGTCGATGCCGTTCAGGCAGAAGACGCCGGGATCGTGCTGGTACATCAGGAAATCCTGCTCGCCCCGGACCTTACCGTGGCCCAGAACCTGTTTCTCGGACATGAACTTTCACGCGGTCTGAGTGTTGACGACCGGACAATGAACCGCCGGACGGCAGAAGTTCTGGCCCGCGTCGGCGCTACCGTGCGTCCAACCACCCGTGTCGGCGATATGCCGTTGCCGCAACGCCAACTGGTCCAGATCGCCCGTGCGTTACAAGACGACCGCAAGGTCGTGATTCTGGACGAACCGACGGCGATGCTCGCCAATGAGGAAGTCGACGCCCTGCAGGACATCGTGCGCAAACTGCGCGAGCAAGGAATCGCGGTGCTCTACATCTCGCACCGACTGGAAGAAGTCGAGGCGCTGGCCGACCGCATCACTGTGCTGCGTGACGGCAAGATGATCGGCACATGGCCCGCGTCTGAACTGGACCAGCGCCAAATGGCCGAATTGATGGTGGGCCGCGAATTGTCAATGCTCTACCCGCCGAAACGCGGCACAGCCACGGCGGAACCGGTTCTGAAAGTCGATGATCTGTCGGTCGACCACGGAAAGGTCTCTGGCTCCTTTTCTGTCCGCCCCGGCGAGGTGCTGGGCATTGCCGGTATGATCGGAGCAGGCCGAACCGAGTTGATCGAAGGCCTGATGGGCTTGCGTCCCGCACAGGCAAAGGCGATCACGGTCAACGGCAAACCGATCCTGAAATCCAATGTGCGGACCATGATGGAGGCGGGGCTTGTCTATCTGACCGAGGACAGGAAAGGTAAGGGCCTGCTACTGAATGAGGGGCTTGGCCCGAACCTGACGCTTCAGGCCCTCGATATCGTCAGCCGGGGACTGCGCCTCAACCGCAAAAAGGAGGCCAGGACGGTAAAATCTGCGGTGAAGGAATATGACATCCGGATCCGCACATTGTCGATCAAGGCCGGGCAGCTTTCCGGGGGGAATCAGCAAAAGCTGCTGCTGGCCAAGGTCATGCTGTCCGATCCTTCAATCGTCATCATCGACGAGCCAACCCGCGGCATCGACATTGGCAACAAGAGCCATATTTACCGCTTCATTGATGATCTTGTTCGGGCTGGGAAAGCCTGCGTCGTGATCTCATCGGAACTGCCTGAACTCGTCGGCCTGTCGGACCGCGTCCTTGTGATGCGCGGCGGGCGGTTTGTCGCCGAACTGACGGGCGAGGATATCACAGAACAAAACGTCGTCTACACAGCCGCGAGCAGCGGCGATGACACTGAGGGGAGGAAACGTTTATGAGCCAGGCCGAAGTCGCAACCATTACGGAAAGCGAGGGCTTCAAAATATCTTGGAGTGACCTCGCGCCGTTTATTGCGTTGGCAATTATTGTGCTGCTGGGCGCGATGATCAATTCCAACTTTATGTCAGCCAACAACATCCTGAACGTCATTACGCGAAGTGCCTTCATCGCAATCATAGCCGTCGGCGCCACCTTCGTGATCGCGACCGGGGGGCTCGACCTGTCTATCGGCTCAATGATGGCATTTGTCGTTGGCATCATGATTATGGCGATGAACGCGCTAGCACCATCGCTGGGGCCTTGGGCGATCCCGGTTGGGGCGCTGGTCGCGCTGGTGGTCGGATCACTTTGCGGATTGATGAACGGACTCATAATTACGGTCGGGCGCATAGAACCCTTTATCGTCACGCTCGGCACGATGGGCATTTTTCGCGCCTTGATCACATACATGACCGATGGCGGTTCGCTGCCCATTGACCGCAGCCTGCGCAGCGCCTACCGGCCGGTTTACTTCGGTGACTTTCTCGGTGTGCCTTATCCGGTGTTGATCACTCTGGTTGTCGTCCTGCTTGGTGCCTTCATCCTTTATCGGATGAAATACGGTCGCCGGATCATGGCCGTAGGCTCGAATTCAGAGGTAGCGCGCTTCTCGGGCGTACATGTCGGTCGCGTGCGGACCATGGCCTTTGTCATCCAAGGCTTCTGTGTGGCGGTTGCCGCCATTTGCTACGTACCGCGCCTTGGTGCCGCGACGCCTACAACCGGCCAGCTCTGGGAGCTTCAGGTCATTACTGCTGTCGTCATTGGCGGCACCCTGCTGCGCGGCGGAAAGGCGCATATCTGGGGGTCCGTCGCCGGCGCACTTATTCTCGAGGTCATCGCCAATGTCATGGTCCTGTCGGACATGGTGTCGGAATACCTCGTGGCTGCGGTCCAGGGGGCGATCATTATCATCGCCATGCTGGCTCACCGCTTTACAAGCTCTCGCTAAAAAAAAGCGTGGGCTTTCTAATTAAACATCAGAGGAGGAAACCATGAAGACCAAGAAAATAAGAACAGCACTCTTGTCGGCTGCGGTCGTTGCGGGGGCGCTGAGCGGTGCCACGGCACAGGCTCAGGACAAGGAGTTTACAATCGCCGTGTCCATACCTGCAGCCACCCACGGCTGGACGGGCGGTGTGGTCTATCACGCACAAGAGGCTGAGAAACAGCTCGAGGCTGCCTTTCCGAACATTGACGTGATCGTCTCGACAGCTTCATCGGCGACCGCTCAGGTTTCTTCGCTGGAGGATCTTTCGGCAACGAATGATCTTGACGCACTGGTTATCCTGCCATTCACCTCAGAAGAGCTGACAGGTCCGGTGGAACAGGTCGCCTCGAACGGTACGTTTATCACGGTGGTCGACCGTGGCTTGTCGGACCCGTCGATACAGGATCTTTACGTCGCCGGTGACAACATCGCTGTCGGCGCAAACACGGCCAAATGGCTGGTCGATAAACTCGACGGAGAAGGCGAGATTGTCGTCCTACGTGGGATTCCCACGGTGATTGACGACGAACGTATCCAAGGCTTCACCGAGGTAATTGATCAATCCGACATTAAGATCCTCGACATCCAGTATGCCAACTGGAACCAGGACGAGGCTTTCACCCTGATGCAAGACTACCTTGCACAGTATCCGAACATTGACGCGGTCTGGGCAAATGACGACGACATGCTGCTTGGCGTGCTTGAGGCCATCGACCAAGCGGGTCGCACGGACGTCAAATACGCACTCGGTGGCAACGGCATGAAGCAGGTGATCGAAATGGTAAAAGCGGGTGACGAGCGTACACCGATCTCCACCCCGTATCCGCCGTCGATGGTCGCTTCGGCAATGTACATGACCGTTGCACAGTTCGCCGGTCAGGCTCCGATGCGCGGTTCGTTCAAGCTGGACGCGCCGTTGATCACGCCAGAGAACGCAGACCAGTTCTATTTCCCGGACTCCCCGTTCTGATCGCATCAATCCCTGTTCGACCGTCACGGTGGTGGTCGGACAGTTCCCCAACATAATCAGGAGACCAGAGATGAGCGGCAAGAAAATCCTCATGCTCACCGGTGAATTCACCGAGGAATACGAAATCTATGTCTACCAGCAGGGCATGGAGGCTGTTGGGCACACAGTCCACGTCGTGTGCCCTGACAAAAAGGCAGGAGACCTGATCAAGACCTCATTGCATGATTTCGAGGGCGATCAGACCTATACCGAGAAGCTGGGCCATTTCGCCGAGATCAACAAGACCTTCTCGGAGGCCGAGGCCGAGCTGGACAGTTATGATGCGGTCTATGCTGCGGGTGGGCGTGGCCCGGAATATATCCGCACTGATCCGCGTATTCAGGCAATGGTTAAGCACTTTCACGACGCCAAGAAGCCGATCTTCACAATCTGCCACGGGGTTCAGATCCTGATGGCAGTGCCAGGCGTGCTGAAAGGCCGGAAGGTTGCCGGTCTCGGCGCTTGCGAACCCGAAGTCACCGCTGTCGGTGGAATCTATATTGACGTGGAGCCAAAGGAAGCCTTCGTTGACGGTACGATGGTCTCGGCCAAGGGCTGGACGGGGCTTGCCGCCTTCATGCGGGAATGCCTCAAGGTTCTGGGCACGGAGATCCATCACGCCTGACGAGCGTAACCCTTAAAAATATGCAAGGAGCGGCCTCATTTCGGCTCCTTCAAACTACTGACGAAGTCCTCGCCATTGGCGGGGACTTCTGAGCCAAATGGGGCTTGCAAGAACCGAACACCTTGTCAAACCGTGCTATCAACGCCGGTGAACAGGTATGATTTTCACAAACACTGATCTTTAATCCTAATAATTGGATTTAGGTCTTTCCAAATCAATTGCGTTCAGATGCTCCAAGGATATCTGCCAGAACTAGTATATTGTACGCCGCCAGTGTCGGCTCTGATCCGGTCGAATGCCCACAACTCTAGGGCTATTCACTTTGGACCGCAGCAGCCTCAATCAATCATTGCAAACTATTCAGACCAGCACATTGTTTCGACAAGCTCAGCGTTATTGCCATAACCCCGAATTATGACAATTCGGGTGATTGCTGCATCAGTCTGATTTTATGCAGGATGATGAGGGAGCGATGGAGCAGTGATTACGCTTTGTAAACACTGCTCCTGTCACGTGCCACAAAAGCTGACATTCGACATACAGCGAAATCAACAACTTGGCATTTCCGTTTGCCAGATAAGTTGACACGGATTGACACATAAGCTGACAAAAACCTGCGGAAATGTCAGAAAAGATGACATTTCTCCAATCGGCCCATCTAAGTACTAAATTGCGAGCAGCACTCTACGTCAAAGGAAGCTGAGTTCGCAGACTGATTTAACATTTCGACACAACGGGATATTCTAGATGAAGGCAATTGCGTCGCCTTTCGCACTGTCAACGCTAAAGGTAGCAGGCTCGCACGCTCAAACAGAAATACACCAAGTTCCGGATGATCCTGCAAAATTCACAGAATCGTTCACCCGTGACCGTTGAAGTCACCATGCATCAGGTGGCGTTGCGAGAAGCGCTTACATTTACCGTAATCATACCAATCAGTATACGCCACTAGTACAACTGCTAAAAACTTAATTCCCTGATAAATCCTGCAACGACCGCCTCGTAAAGGCGGCGCGCCCAGCTCATTGGTTCGGCATCAATCTGCAAGGTGCCGCGCCGTATCATGGAAAAGTCTCCCTGATCCGGGGTGTTTTCTTTGCCCATTGCAACGATCCCCTCCACCTTGAAGACAGGATCATGCGGGGAGTATCGGCCATCCCTGTCCGCTGTCGCGGCAATTGTCCCCCCATTTGCAGAGGCAAGGACAGGTGTCTCGATATACCGGCTGTTGAACCGTTCGACAGTCTCGATCCCGATTTCCAGAACCGGCTGCGTAATCTGTTCGGGATAGAATTTTGCGGAAGGCCGGTTTCCAACCCGGGCGATATCACGCTGGGAGACATAGGCGACAACTTCCCATGCCGAACGTTCACTGGCACCGACAATCCGGGCAATCGGCGTGCGCGGTGCAATCCAGTCGCCAACCCGGATATCTTCAGTCAATTCACGAACAGAGCCATCAATCGGCGCGCGCAGGGTCAGAAGATCCTGACGGGCCTCCAATGCAACGATCCGGGCCGCCAGACGCCGCATTTCCTGAAGACGGGTGCCATAATCGCCAAGATCGGTCCGGCTGGCCTCGGTCTGCACCAGCAATATTCGCGCCTCGGCAAGCTCCAGTTCCCGGATACGGTGTTCGGCATCAAGTTCCGGCGCGTTCAGGATGGCAATCGTATCACCGGCACGGACCCGGTCCCCCTTTTTCACCGTGACTTCGGCAACCTGGCCTGCGACCGTACTGATGATCTCCGCATCACTGCCAGCCTGAAGCACCGCATCTGCCGAAATACGCGATTGCCACGGAACGAAAGTCAGAACCGCCAGCACAAGTACCAGAAATCCGGTCACGACAAGCGACGGTGTGACTTTCGCGCTATGGCGATCTTTCCACCAGTGTTTCATTTCATTTAAAATCGGAATGACGATGAACCATGCGATTTCGACCACAAAAAGGATAATGCCAAGAACCTTGAAGAACAGGTGATAAACCACCAGCGCGATGCCAAGAAACAGAAAGAAACGGTAAATCCAGACCGCAATCGCAAACGCGGTCAGCATTCGCCGCTTTTTGCGCGGCATCGGTTCGGGGGCAGGATGTCCGAACCGGAAAAGCATTTCGCGGATCGTCCATTTCGCCATGGCAAAGGACCGGTTTTGCAGATTGGCAATACCGAGAAAATCCGACAGCAGATAATAGCCGTCAAACCGCATGAAAGGGCTTAGATTGATCAGAAGTGTTGTGATCCAGGTTGTCGTCGCCAACAGGAACACGGCACTTTGCAACGGTCCGGGCGGCACAATATGCCACAAAAAAGTCGCCAGCAGCGCAAGCGCCAGTTCAACCCGGATACCGGCTGCTGCAATACGCAGCCTTTTTTCCTTGCTGATGATCCGCCACGCATCGGACGTATCGGTATAAAGCACCGGATACATCACCAGAAACGCAACCCCCATCGACGGCACCCGGCAGCCATAGCGCGCGGCACTATAGGCATGCCCGAATTCATGAAGGATTTTGGCCAGGGTCAGGGTAACCGCCATCCACACCACGCCCTGCCAGTTGGCAAACCCCATGAATGTCGACACAAACAGGTCCCATTGACGCAAGGTCAGGAAAATGCCGATCACACCCAGAACCAGCACGCCAAGCTGAACCGTTCGCGATGCGATAACATCGGCAATCGCCTGGGTCTTGCGCAGGAAACCGTCCGGATGAACCAGCGGGACGCGAACAAAAAGGTAATTGTGGATCGCCCATTTCCAGAATGGCGGTTTGCCCGCATTGGCAATGCGCGAAAACTCGGCCACGGTCTCGTTGCTGTCACGCTGCAAAAGACCATTGCCATGCAGGAACTTTATCAACCCCGTCAACGCGGCCTCGTCAACGCTCAGAACCGTATCGCGGTGAATGCGCTCGATGATTGCCTGCCCCTGACGCAACGGCCACCGGCGCAGCATTTCAAACGCGGCATAACCGATCCGGAAATAGCGGTTGCGCACCGGATCATGGATCGTCCAGCACGGCGCGCCATATTCATCGGTCCCGGCTGGCAAAAGTCGCAGGTCTTCGCGCAGCGGCGGCACAACCAGTTCTTTTGCGTTACCCTGCTGTGCGGCTGTCATGACAGATCAGAACCCGATCATCTGACGCAACGCCGAAAGCGGCCGACGGAAAAGGAACAGCGCCAGGGGAACATGCTCCCCCATGATTTTCGCCGATCCCTTCAGCCCGATACGCGGAATGTCTTCCGGGCTGTCAAACCGCGCCACCGCCTGATAGGCCAATATGCCCTCGGGCGTTTCCTTTGGCTGATAGGCAGCATATTCAAGCGTTGCACCAATCGAACCAAGCGGATCAACATCCAGAAACAGCCGGACTTCCGCGCCCGATTGCAGGGCGATGGCATCGGAAACCGGAATGGCAATGCCAAGTTCGGCGGCATCGGGGGCGGCAATTGCCATGACCTGTTCACCCGTCGAAACGGGTCGCCCGCGCCAGTCATTGGAATCACTGAATATGGCAATGCCCGATTGCGGCGCCCTGACCTCAACCTGGGAAAGCTGATAGCGGCTGAATTCGGCCTGCTCCTGACGCAGGGCCAGACGCGTCTGCGACAGGGCAACCTCGGCCCGGCCCTTGGCATCGCCAAAGGCCTGCTGCGATGCACGGCGCAGCTCGGCCTGGGCGGTATCCACCGCACGCAGGGCTATTTCATAATTTGCCCGGAATTCTGCATCCTCAAAGGAAAACAGAAGATCCCCCTTTGCCACCGGCGCGTTCGGGCGAACACTGATTTCGCGAATAACGCCGGTGATCGGGGCGGCAATCATGACCGGATCGCGCGGCATGACTGTCGCAGGCGCGATAATGCTTTGCCGGACCGGGATCGACAGCACGATGACAAGACCGATTAAAACCCCGGCCAGAACGGCACGGCGTTTTTTCCCGGCCTCGAACAATCCCCCCCGCCTTTTGCGCGGGCGCAGCGCATTCCATGCATGGCCAAGCGCATCGGTCAGTTGTTCGACAAGAAGCAGCTCCCCGTCCTGCCATTCCGCCGCCCGGATCAGCAACAAAAGGCCAAGCCGTGTTCCATCCGGCGCAAGAACCGCCTGGGAAAGGATATTGTCCTGAATAAATTCCCGCCATTCCGCCTCGACATCCCCGCCATCCGATGCACGCGAAAATGTCCGTTTCGGATCGGGCAGGATATGCCGGTTGGCAAGCTTTTCGACAAACCGGATATAGGGAGCATTACGATCCACCGTGGGAACGTTTGAAACCGCCACGACACGCAATTTCCCGTCCAGCCCGTGCGAAAGCAACACCGCCTGCTGATAGGAAATCAGACGACGTGTTTCAGTAACAGCAACGAACTGAAGCGACGTCATGTCCCGGGCCTGGCGGATCGATTTTTCGATGCCCAGCAAAATTGCGGATGCTGTAATGGTACTCATTTTACCCGTCGGTTCTGGTCGCGTGCAGCTTCGCCCTGTGCCGGAAACGCTCAGGATCCCGGTTCAAAAACAGCGACACCGCTCATCCCCGGCAACAGCATCCCGGCATCGCCATTTATGGTCGCAAAGACTTTAACCGTCTGGCTGACCGGGTCAATATCTGCACCGATCCTTTCGGTCGTTGCCGCAATGACCGATCCCGTTTCCTCGATCCGCGCCTGAAACTCTTGCCCCGCCGAAAGCCATGACAGCCAGCTTGACGGCACGATCAGTTCAAGTTCGAGATTGCCCGAACCGATGATTTCCATCAGTTCATCACCCGGATTGGCAATCTGATAGGGCTGGCTCAACCATTGAACCACCGCCCCGTCATAGGGTGCATTGATCTTGCAGCGGTCAAGATACACATCCTGAAGCTGCAACTGCGCCAGCGTCCGATCCCGCGCGGCTTCTGCCATGACAACATCAAGCTCGCCGACACTGCGCAATTCAAACAGGCGCTGCTGGGATTTGAATTGCGCATCGGCCTGGCGATAGTCGGCCGCCGCCGTTGCGCGTTGTGCCTTGTAAGCCGCACAATCAAACGCAATCAGCAAATCGCCTTTCCTGAATGACTGCCCCGGACGAACCGCCATTTTGTCAATTCTGGCGGCAAGTTCACCCGCAAGAACCGCACGATCCTGGGTGGTCACCAGAACCCGCGTTTCCAGCGTTTCCTGTGCACTGGCCGAAATCGGGGATAAAAATGCCGAAACCGCAAGCATGCAGAACATGCTTGCGGCGGTCGTAAATGTTCGGCCCGGATACTCAACCCGATATCCGCGCAACCAAGTCAGCGTAAAAAGCATCACTGAACAGCAGCCTGCGTCGTTGCATTTTCCGGCACCACACCGTTGCCACCTTCGGCAACCGTGACCGGTGCATCATAATCCCCCTGGTTCCAGCGCGTCAGAACTTCGCCGACGGTCTGTGCCAGTGTATCGACCGAATCATCGGGAATATCGTTCGGGAACGGATCGGCACCGATCGAGGCAAACAGGCGGCCATAGGATGCCTGCATATCGGCATAGGCCATGTCGCGTTGCAAATTGCTCAGCAACGCACGGACATCGGCCCGGATCGCCTGCCCCTCGCCGACTGCATTGGCCGACTGGCTGGCATTGACGGTTTCCGATATCTGGTCCTGCACCGATGCGATCCGGTCGGTCAGTTCATAATCGCGTTTGGCATAGGCAAAGCGCAGTTGCGCGATATTGACCTGACTGATCACCGCCATGCTCAACGCAAGGCGGCGCACTTCCGAAAGTTCGATCTGGCTGTCGGCAAGGCGCATATTTGCCGGTGCCTTGAACAGCTGCATCAGGTTCCACGAAAGATCAAGCGATCCCTCATACCAGTCGGAATTAACCTTGTAGCTGTCGGTCGTGTGATTGATCCCGGCGCTGAAATTAAGCCCCGGCACCATCTGCACGATGGCGATCTTTGCTTCCTGCTGATTGATCCGCAACTGATAGGCTTCCGAACGCAGTTCCGAACGGTTTTTCAGCGCCTCCAGCTCAAGTTCCTCGGCACTCATCGCCAGAACCGGCATCGGGCCGCTATCGGGTTCAACCGCGGCCTCGACCGTAAAGTCGCTATCGGGATGAATATTCATCAGAACGGCAAGTTCGGTGCGGGCTTCAACCAGCTGACGCTGGCGGGTTTCAAGCTCGCGCAGGGTCAACAAAAGGTCTTCCTGATAGGTCAGCGCATCAAGCGGCGCACCAATCCGTTCACGCACCTGCGTTTCCGAACGCGAAAGTGCCGTGCGAACCTTTTCCAGAACCCGTTTGAACTGCACCAGCGCCCGTTCGGCCGCCGCCGCCCGCCAATAGGCACTGCGCGTATCATTGATAACGTTATGGATCACCTGGCGACGGCGTTCCTTGACGATAAGCGCCATGTCCGCCTGCTGATGGGCACGCATATAGCCGATGGCAAAATCCAGAACATTCCAGCTTACCGTCAGGTCGCTATCACGGATTTTCTTGTCCGAACTGATCGAGGTAGAAGTCTTGTCCTCGTTGAAAGTGGAATCCGGACGGCTGCGCTGCGTCCAGCCCGAACTGGCAACAACATCAGGCAGAAGATTGACATTGGCAACGTCAACCTGCCCCATCGCCACGGCCTCTTCCATCAGTTTAAGCCGATGATCAAGGTTGTATTTAAGTGCGCGCGCAATCGCTTCCTCAAGCGTCAGCGGACCGGTGATCTTTTCCTGTTTTTCAAACAGGCGCGCCAGATCCTTTTCCACGCGCGCATTGTTTTCTGTCACCGTCAACGGCTCCGGCGCAACGGCACAGGCTGATAATACTGCCGCCGCTGTCAGCGCGACAGCCACATTCCGCCATTTTCGGAACGTTCCGGGAAACTTCAAAGCACGATTAACCAAGACGATCTTCCCCCAAGTAAATTCAAATTCCCGAATATCTGCCCGATACATATCCGGTGATCCGTTACGTCATCCGGGCTTGTTCCGGTTCTGTCCAGAAACCGGAACATCCCTCTTCCCATATTGCCCCGCGCCTGGTTCTTCACGACCGACCGGAACATTTCGTCAATCCGGCGGTCAAACAGGATCGACCGCCGGAAAATCATCCCGCAAATCATCACGCCGGAATACGATACGTACCCAGAACCTCATCAAGCAGCATCGTTTCCATTTCGGCGGCATCGCCAAAGGCCGCCAGTTGCGCAGTGAAATCTTCAAGCGCCTTGGCCAGTTCCGCCTCACCGTTACCATCAATCATGGCCTGACCACCGTCGCCCTCGCCAGCGGGGAGGGCACCGTCGCCACCTTCGGCCCCCGGAGCCTCGCCCCCGGTTGAAGGCGCGCCCGGAATACCGTCATTGCCAAAAGACGTTCCGGTTCCCGCTTCGCCCCCGGCACCACTGCCGAACGCTCCGGTACCGCCCAATCCTCCGCCCAGGCCACCGCCGCCAAAGCCGCCGCCCAGACCACCACCAAGACCACCGCTAAAACCGCCGCCGCCAAGACCGCCACCAAGACCGCCGCCACCAAATCCGCCGCCCGTCAGAACAGCACCGCCGCCACCACCCAGTCCGGTGGTAACACCCAGTCCGCTACCGGCCTGGTTGACGCTGAGCCCCGCCGAAACCGGCGTGCCGGAATTGCCGATCGGGCTGATATTGCCCAACTGGCCCGTCACGGTTGTCTGGATTGGACCACCGGAAATGAATTGCCCACCCGAACCATTGCCATTTGATCCGGCGCTAAGCGCATTGCTGACCGGCGTTCCCGCATCCCCGCCCGATCCCGGCGTCTGCAGGATCGGCGGTATCGTTACGACCGGTGCAGGTGGCGGTGCAGGAGGAGGAGGAGGAGGAGGAGGCGGTGGCGTATCCGTTGGCGTCGTTGGCTGCGCAACAACCACGGTACTGTTGACCGAACTGCTATCGCTGCCATCAGACAGCGTAAAGCTTACTGTTCTGTTGGCAAAAGTCGGTGTCCCCGCGCTGTTCTGATAGGAAACAGCCCGCACCAGTTCCTGAACGCGCGCCGGGGTCGCATCCGATGCATCGAAATTGATGACAAGATCATTGCCTACGGCAATCGCATTTCCAAGAGTCCCCACAACAGCTCCGCCGACACTCACCGTCGATCCCGCTGTTGTTCCAGACAGTGTAATATTCGTGCCACTGGTCACCAGAGACAGGATATCTTCGCCTGCTGTTCCCCCCGCCGTTATGCTGACGGTCAATGAACCACCATTGAAATTCGAGGAGTCAACATCACTAACCAGCGCGTTCTGCCCGGCATCCAGCTGGATCGTTTGACCAGATGTGTAATTGACGCTGTCCCCCGACAGGTTTGCGATCACCGGCGCATCATTGACGGCTGTAATGTCAATATTGCCGCCGCCAATCTGGGGATTAGCCGTTCCATCATTCGCATGAATGGTATAGGTCGCTGCCGCAGTACCATTGGCGTTCGCGGCTCCCGTATATTTGATGTTCGACGCCGTATCGAGGTAGGTATTGATATTGGCCGTCGTCCCCTGGAGCGTGATCGTACCCGTCCCGGATCCGCCAATTGTAACCCCGCCAGAAGTACTCGCAGCAAACGTACCCGCCGATGCGGTAATCGTTACCGTCAGCGTCGTGTTATCGACATCCGAAATCGTGATTGCCGAAAGGTCAAAATTGCTTGCCGTATCTTCGCCCACCGTAATCGTTGTCGTCCCGCCATTCGCAAGAGGTGCATCATTAACCGCACTCACCACAACCGAACTGACAACCGATGTGCTTGCAAGCCCGTCATTATCGGTCAAAGTCATTGAAATGCTGCGCGTTGATACGGTCGGGTTCTGGCTTTCATTAAGATATGCAACCGCACGCGCCAAATCCTGTACCCTTGCGGCCGTCGCATTGCTGTTGAAATTGATCACCAGGTCATTGCCTGCGGCAATAGTGTTGGCCAATGTACCAATGACAGTCCCGTCAACAGACACATTCGCCCCCGCCAATGACACATTCCCGGTCGTCACAAGCGTCAGGATATCCTCGCCCGCCTGCGCATTGCCCGAAACCGTCACCGTCAGATTGCCACCATCATAACTGGCCGGGTTATCGACATCAGTGATTGTCAAATCACCGTTTGCGTCAAGAACAACAGCTGAGTCACCCTCGGCAAAGTTAACGCTATCGCCACCAAGTCCGGCAATCGATGGTGGATTACCAAGGGTCATGGTAAAGGTCGCAGATGCCTCTTCCACACCACCGTCTGCCGTGCCATCACCGTCATTGACAACAAGGTCAAATGACTGCGCACCGGACCCCGCCGATGCAGACCACTGGATATTGTGCACCAGTGTCTGGATGCGGGCATCCGTGGCATCGGCGTTAAATGTAATGGTCAGCGTGTTTCCGCCTTGACCATCATTGGTCGCATGCACCGTACCGATTGCAACACCACCGACCGAGATCGTTTCACCCGCCGCGATTGCACCATCGCCACCAGACGTCGCATTGGTGCCATCAAGGCTGAAATTGCCACTTGCCGAGTTTCCGCCAGCAGGCGTGATCACCAATGATCCGCCGTTATAGTCAGTAGAATCAGGATTGCTCAGCGTAAAGTTGCCGTCCTTGTCGATATTCGCCGTGTTGCCCGGCTGCAACGCGCTGTTGTCACCATTAAGGTTGCCGATCACCGGCGCGTCATTCACCGCCGTCAGGGTCACAGTTGAACTCAGGTTCGGTGCCGCACTGTTGCTGCCACCACCGTTATCCGTAATGCCCGTAATCGTGACAACACGGTTGCCCGCTGTCGTCGGATTGTCGCTGGAATTACGATAGGTCAGCCCGTCAACCAGTGTTTGCATTTGCGCACTCGTCAGGGTGACCCCGGCGAAACTGATTGTCGCGGTACTACCGGTGACAGATACACTGACAGACAAACCATTGGTTGCTGTCGTCACCGCATTGCCATTGGTCAGTGCAATGTCCGAACCGTCAAAACGGATGATTTCCGAGGCACCGTCCGAAACGTTCGTCACCGTCATCGTCATCGCACTGAAACGATCAGCCGCTTCGACCGTGGAAGCCGTCACCGTGTTGAACAGGTCGGATCCCCCCGCACCCTCGACATAGGTCGGGTTCCCGCCCGTCGCACTCAGGGTCGGTGCATCATTGACATTGGTGATGCTGACCGTGGTTGACCCTGTTGCGGTTGCCGGATTGTCGCCTGTACCCTGCGCATTACCGGAATTGCCATCACTGAATGTCCAGTCAATCTGCACGCTTGAGGCCGGATCATCCGAGGAATTGCTGTACCGGATCGCCTGCATCACTTCATTGACCAGAGCCGTGGTGCTCGGATTGGTGTGGAAACTGATGGTAAGCTGCCCCGCGACGGAGGTATCAAAACTCCCGATCACATTGCCGCCACTTTCGATGTTCGATCCATTGAGCGTCAGGTTGCCGCCGTCCACCATCGAAAACACGTCAGAGGCATTCGCCCCGCTATTGCGCACGAGAACAAGCGACGCTCCGGCAAAATTACCATTCCCGCCACCAAGCGATCCAAGCTCGACATCCGAAATCGTCACATCCCCATCAAGGACAACCGCACTGCCCCCCTCGGCAAAGGACGGGGTGTCGTTCAGACCGCTGAAAGCTGGCGCATCATTGACCGCTGTCACATTGATCTGGGTCGTGCCAGCAGCAACGTCGCCACTCCCGTTTCCATCATTCACCGTCGCTGTAATCGTCGCAACGTTGTTCCCGGTAGCGTTTGAGTCCGGCGTGTAACGAACGCGGCTGGAGTCATCAAGGTACGTATTGATGTCAGCCGAACTACCCACAAGCGTGACCGTTGTCGCATTCACCAGCGTTGCAGTTACCCCGCTACCGACCGACGATCCATCCGCAGGTGTTGCAAACGTTCCGGCTGACACTGTCAGTGTTACCGTCAACGTATCACCATCCACATCCGCAAAAGTTACGGTCGATAGATTGACGTTTGAAAGCGTGTCTTCCGTGACGGAAACACTCGCAGGCATAGACGCGCCCGTCGGGTTGTCATTCACGCCAGTGATGTTCACAGCGACCGTACCAAGGGTTATGTTGCCGCCACCGCCGGTTCCAGTATTACCACCATCATTCGCTGTAATCGTCAGTGTCGCGGCACTATTACCCGATGCATTTGATGCACCGGTATATTGAATGTTTGATGCAGTGTTCAAATAGGTATTAATGTTTGCAACCGTTCCGGTCAGCGTCAAAGTCCCTGACGATGAACCACCAACAGTCACACCACCGCCTGAAGAAGCCACCAACGTACCGGCACTTGCTGCGATCGTCACTGTGATGCTACTCGATCCAGCATCCACATCTGAAAGAGTGATCGCCGACAGATCAACGTTTCCGGCCGTGTCTTCAGTTACCGTGATCGAAGCAGGGACACCTGTTGCCGTCGGATCATCGTTAACAGCGGTAATGTTTACCGCAACTGTACCCAACGTAACATTGCCACCGCCACCAGTACCGGTGTTGCCACCATCATTAGCGGTAATCGTCAATGTCGCGGCACTATTGCCGGACGTATTTGACGTCCCGGTATACTGGATGTTGGACGCCGTATTCAGGAAGGTATCGATATTCGCAACTGTCCCGGTCAGGGTCAGCGTGCCCGTGGCCGAACCACCAATGGTTACTCCGCCGCCAGATGAAGCCGTCAGAGTACCACTATCTGCGGCAATCGTGACGGTGATGCTGCTTGACGCCGAATCCACATCGGAAATTGTAATTGCGGAAAGATCAACATTACTTGCGGTGTCTTCGGTCACGGTTATCGATGCGGGAACACCTGATGCAGTCGGATCGTCATTCACTGCCGTCACGGATACACCAATAGTGTCCGAATCAGCTGAGATCGCTGATGAACCGCCCGGCACACTTGTATTAACCGTTTGCCGCGTCTCCGTACCACCGGTGGTGGTCGAGTATACGCTGTGGGTGCTATCAAGCGCACGTATAGTCAGCGCTGTCGGTGTCCCGGCAAAGTTTTCTGCCGGAACAAAGCGCAAGCTTGTACTTGCCGATAATGCCAAAGCCCCCGCGGCATCGTTAACCGTCCCGATGTCTGCCCAGTTGGTGCCATCGCTTGAATACTGCCAGACCCCCTCGGTCAAGGCATTGGCGGTATTTGCAATCACGGCAATGCCGCTAAGCGTACTCCCGTCTTCGTTATCGGTCACCGAAATCAGGCTGCTGATCGAACTCCCGGAGGGATTTGTTGCGTCTTCAGAAACGACGGGGAGATTAGTGGTTGAATCGATGGTGGGGGCACTGTTTGTACTTGCCACCTCGAAAACAAGGTTGTCAAACCATGGTATAAATGCACCTCCACTGTATGTGACGGTAAAGGAGTTAATGTTGGAAAAGTTCGGCGTGGCGGTGATGCTATGAAGCCCTGAAACCGCTGTGGAAGTATTTGCAGCGACCTCGAAGGCGGCGCCACTATCAGGTGTGAAGATATAATTTCCTGTTGTCTTATCCCCAAACTCCACAAGCAGGATAGAGGACACATCAACCGCAACATCAAATTCAAAGGTTACAGAAGTAACTTCACCTCCTGGGTCCCCAATAACGTTACCTGACGAACCACCCTGCCCTTCAGGATCTGGAGTGAACTGCAGAAATTGTAATGCACCTGCGGCCCTGACTGTAATTGTCCGACCGTGTTCTGTGACAGTAACCGAAACATTGTCACCGCCATTCACCGCGGCATCAAACGTTACCGTTGACAATGCCCCCTGAAAATCCGCTGTTGCAAAAGCCTCGGTCTCGATGGCCCCTTGCGAGGATACGGTTTCAAGAACCCAGTTTCCGCCCTGCGCGACGGCGCCGGTGATGTCGGTCGATGCGGCAATATCCGCCCCGGTCAGCGCGGCCAGCGTATTGATAAATCCATCCCCACGATCACCATCACCCGTCGCGCACCCGTAAAGCAGGATATCACCGTCCGCTGACAGGGCATTGCCAATGATGTCGAGTTCCCCCTGACGCTCCAGCGCAGTGTCTGCATCAAGCGTCAAATTGCCCAGTGTGATTTGCGCCTCGCCGCCATGGCTTAGGATGTGAAGCGCATCAATGTCCTGTTGTCCGTCCAGATAGGACGCAAGCTGCGCCAAACCATCCCCTGACGGATCAAGCAGGACAACTTCCGCACCTTCGGGCACCGCAGACTGCAAGGCTTCCCAGCCAGACACGCCTTTATCAATCACAAAGATTTCGCGACGTTCCGGCGATGCAATTTCACCGCCACCAACATCATCTGTTGCACCTGATGCACTCGCCTGATTATCGCTATCAGCACTGCTGTCGGCATGGGCGCTTTCGGCTTCGGCCTCGGCGGCGGCATCCTGGGCGGCTTCGGCTCCTGTGGCGGCACCGGCGGCGTCGAACATGAACCGCTGCTCAAGGGCGATAGGTGCGATATCGGACCAGGTATTCTGTACCATTGTATAGCTCAGGCCACGTGCCGTCATATTCGCCGCCATAATTATCCCCCCCGTCTTGCGCTTCGGGCAACCCCCGTTGTCCGAAAAATCCGTATTGCCCTGCAATCATTGCAAGAAAACTTCGACTGTCACATCGACAGCAACCAAAAGTAGCCGATCAAAAGAGAAAAATCGAACAGACATATACCATTGTCAGAATATGTCAGTTTTCTACATTCCGGCATGCATTACCATTCTCGGGCAACTTTCTCGGGTAAATGGCATTATCGCCATTCGCCGTTGTACCTGCGAAGAGAAGATAATCTATCATTGATTGGCCCCAGATATATATCTTTGTATAGTATTTGTGACCAGTCAAAATCAAGACTTGTCAGTATGAAATCTCGATTTTCAGTGTTTTTGGGGAGAAGACCGTGAAGAAAGCAACCAAGTTCTGTTTTTTGCCAATCTTGGCCTTTGCCGGGATGCTAGGCACATCGCAACCGGCCAATGCCTGCGGGGACGAGGCCTATACTGGCCAGACCTGCATTACAGCCGCCAGCTATTGCCCGCGCAACACGATCGAGGCATCCGGCCAGACCCTTGATATTAACAATTATCAGGCCCTGTACTCTCTTGTCGGTTGCACGTTTGGCGGCGATTGCCGTACGAATTTCAAGGTTCCAGACCTGCGCGGTCGCGCCCCGGTTTCCTATGGACAGGGTCCGGGGCTGTATGCCCACCAGTTCGGGCAATATTACGGGGCCGACGCAATCACACAGACCATCGCGCAGATGCCAGCCCATAACCATGATGCAACCTTCACGCCGACCGGTGGCGGCAGTGCCGGAACCGATGCCAAGGTAATGGTTTCACAGGATGCGGCAACGACCGACTCACCTGCCGGGGGCAAATATCTGGCAAAGGCCACCACAGGGGCGCTACCGGTCAAAATCTATAATGACGGCACCAACCTGACCGAACTTGAAGGTGTTTCGGGTGGCGGCGGTGGCGGCTCAACCGGCGGCACCGTTACGGTAGACAGTACCGGCGGCAACCAGCCGATGGACGTTGCCGGGCCGCGTCTTGCGATGCGCTATTGCATCGTGACAAATGGCATCTATCCGCCAAGGCCCTGATGCCGGTCACGAAATGAAAATCACCTGTCACTATGTTTGATGACATGAGGTTCAAATGTCTGCAAAAATTTCACGAAAATCACTGACCGGAATTGCCGGAATTGCCATGGCCACGTCGATCCTTGCCTTTTCCGGTCCGGCGCGTGCCTGCGGCGCGGATGCCTATCTGGGACAGGTTTGTGCGATGGCGATCGTTAACTACTGCCCGGAAGGCACCGAATTGGCCGCGGGACAGCTGATATCAACATCGGATAATCCGGCCTTGTTCTCCCTGCTTGGCTGTGAATTTGGCGGAGATTGCCGCACATCATTCGCGCTTCCTGATTTACGGGGGCGGGCTGCTGTGGGATATGGTTCCGGTCCCGGACTTGATCCCCATCCTTTTTCCCTGCCTTACGGGACTGAATACACCTATCAGTCTGTTGATCAAATGCCTGCCCACTCGCACGCGGCAACCTTTACCCCGTCGGGTAGCGGGGGCGGTGGCGGAACCGATGCTGCGGTCGCGGTTTCTCAGGATGCGGCAACAACCGACTCCCCCGCCGGCGGCAAGTATCTGGCCAAGGCCACCACAGGGGCGCTACCGGTCAAAATCTATAATGACGGCACCAACCTGACCGAACTTGAAGGCGTTTCGGGCGGCGGCGGAACGTCCGGTGGCGGTGATGTCGGTATCGGGGAAACCGGTGGTGGAGAATCCATGCCGATTGCCGGACCGCGACTGGCGATGCGCTATTGCATCGTGACCGATGGCCTTTACCCGCCAAGACCCTGACCCCGCAATCCTGATAACTTCCGGGCAGCAACCAGCCTGGCGATGATGGTTGCAACGGCAGATCACCTCAGCCAGAACCGGACTTCCCGCAATCAGGGAAGTCCGGACGAACCTAGAGCTTCGGCATCTTCGCCAACGCAGCGCCGACAGGCCATCTCGGCCCACGGCCCGCTCCGATCACTTCGGCCATGACGACATTTCCGGCAACCGATGGGCTCCTGACACACCTCGGGCGTCTGCCATCCTCGCCAACAGACGGCCTTCGGGTTCGCTGCCCACTCCGGTCACCTCCGGCAATGGCGGACTTCCCGCAACCGATGAAGCCCGGACACACTTCGGGCGCACGGCCCCCACCGGTTCACCTTCGGCGCGCCACAGATCACTGCTGCCCGCTGCTGCCATTGCTGCCGCTCCCGGCAGATTTAACTTATCCCTCTCCAACAAGACGCACTTCTCCCGTCATGACAAATGACCGGGTTAGCCCTCTTAGTCCCCTTACAGAATGCCCCCGTAATGGCTCCGCCATCCACCGATCAATATCCTGCGGAGTACCCCGCCGTTCTGTCTGTATCTTTGCCGCCGCATCCTGATCACCTCTTTCATCCGGCCCCAAACGCAAAAACCCGCAAGGCACAAGGCCTTGCGGGTTTCGGTCCGGGCGCTTTTGTCCCGTTGATTTTTCTCTTATGCCATAAACAAAAGAACAAATCAAGAACTTTCTGAAAAAGATATGGGGAGCAGATTGCTGTCAGCTTTTGAGAAACCTCCGCAGTCTGCGCACGGGCTCCCGCCCGTGCTCAACCTTCAAGTTATGAGAAGGCTCAAGGTCTGTAGCCAGGTAGCCCGAAAAATCAAATTCTGACATTTTTCAGATTAACTTGAATGGTCTTCCATAGACTGAGATCAATCATTCAATCTATGGAATCGCGACAAACGTCTGACAGCTTCTCGACCAAAATCGAACCAAAATCACTACAAGACAGTGCTCCTGCAAGGTCTGAGGTGCGCGTGTCCGGATTTTTCAGCATTTCGGCAATTGCCTTATCCAGCCTGTTTGCAGCCTGCTGCAAATCACTGCGACCGGTTTCTGCGCCCTTCCAGTCCAGAAGCAAAACGGTCGACAGCAAAAGCGATACGGGGTTGGCGATATTCTTGCCTGCAATATCGGGGGCTGAACCATGCGATGCCTGCGCAATCGCATTTTTATCCCCGACATTGAGTGACCCGGAAAGTCCAAGGCCACCTGCCAGCTCCGCAGCTTCATTCGAAAGGATGTCGCCAAACATGTTGGTCGTTACAATCACGTCAAACGCATCTGGCGTTCTGACCAGAAGTGATGCCATCGCATCAACATGTTCTTCGCGAACCGTAAGTCCGCCCTGCTCGGCTGCGGCTTTCTCTGCTTCGGATAAAAACAGACCGTCGCTAAGCTTTAAAACATTGGCTTTGTGCACAATGGTCAGATGCCCGCGACGTTTGGCTGCAAGGCGCGCAGCAAATGCCGACACCCGGTAACTTCCCTGGCGCGTCACCTTGCGCATCGCCAGCGCAAGATCAGGGGTCGGCATCACCTCGCCGGTGCCTGCATACATGGTGCGATCGGCATAAAAACCTTCTGTATTTTCACGCACAATCACCAGATCCATGTTTCGGGCCAAAGCAGGAAGACCTTCAAACACCTTCGAAGGCCTTACATTGGCATACAGATCAAGATTGATGCGCAATGCCGCAGAAGGATTGATCCCGCCCTGTTCTGCCGGAGGATAATGCGCGGTATCAACCGGTCCCAGAATGGTCAGATCGGCCTTGCGGGCACGCTCGATCAATTCCGGGGTAATGGTGGCACCGTGCTTTTCCAACGATGCAAATCCGACATCTTCCCGGGAAAATTGCAGCCCCAGCGAAAATGAACGATCCAATGCCTCAAGCACATTGCGGGTGACAGCCGTAATTTCCGGTCCGATCCCGTCGCCCGGCAACAAAAGAACTTCCACGACCCTAAACCTCCGTCAGAATATTTTCAGGAACAAGAACCCGACCTTCAAACAACCGGCGTGCGGTTCGGATCACCCCGCCGGAAATCACCGAAAGATTTGGCCCCGATCCTTCGATAGTTAGTTCCACCGCAATCATGCCACTCGGGTGTTCAATCTGAATCCACTGTTGCGGCAAGGCCTTGAGACTGATCATACCATCAACGATACTGCCTGAAAGTGATGCGCAACTGGCAACACAAATCGCCCCGGTCACCGCATGGGTCGCGTGGCAATTATGCGGCACAAAATAGCGCGATGTAATATCGCCACCTTTTGTCGGCTCGGACAGAATGGCCATTTTCGGCACGACCTTGCCGGTGCAGTCGCCAAGCCCCATCAGTTCCGATGCTTTGCGGCGCACGGCTTCCATCCGCGCAATCAGTTCTGCATTGCCGTCAAGCTGCGCCTTGGTTTCGTTCCCCGTTATTCCAAGATCGCGGGCGCGAAACATCACCATCGGAACCGCGACATCAATACAGGTCACTTCAAGCCCGTCGATATAGTTGATCGGCTTCCCCGTTGGCAGGAGCCGACCGGTTTTGCTGCCCATGATATCCTTGAACCGCAATATCAGGGGGGACGCAGTCCCGGGCACGCCATCAATCGCCGCATCCCCGCTATAGGTCACCTTCCCGCCGGGTGTCGCGACCAGAACATCAACCAATGCACCGACATTTTTATTGTAAATGCGCACCAGCGTTTGATCCCCTGTAACCGGCACCAAACCGGCCTCAATCGCAAACGGGGCAACGGCTGCGGTCATGTTCCCGCAATTTGGATTAACGTCAACCTCTGCCCTGTCGATGGCGACTTGGGCAAACAGGAACTCGACATCTGCATCCGGTCGGCTGGACGGCGCAACAATGCATGATTTGCTGGTTAACGTATCGGCACCGCCAATTCCATCAATCTGACGTTTGTCTGGCGACCCCATCGCCGCAAGCAAAAGACGATCACGCGCGGCAACGTCTTCGGGCAAATCACTGGCCAAAAAGATCGGCCCTTTTGATGTCCCGCCACGCATCATCACGCAGGGAACAGCATGTTGGTCATTCACAATCACGGTATTTTTCATGTCGATCACCCCAGCGGCCAGGGAAGTTCAATCAGGTCTTGAAGCATCCCGGCCGGGAAATCGAGAACCAGTGACCACGCAAGAACACACAGCCCGCCAATCGCAAGCCCGGTTAAAAGCAACGTCCGAAGCCACGATGCCTTTGCCTTGACCCGAAGGAAGGCAATGAAGAACCCGGTAATCGCAATCAGGAACCCAAACACAGCGGTTGCGGCCACCATTCCGGCAACCCAAAGAACGTAGTGCCAAAGACCTGCGGTCGGCTTCACGTCCTGATGTTCCAGATCAAACTCATGATCAAAATTGGCCGCATGCGACGGTGGCGATACAATCAATTGCCAGATCAAAATCGCCGAAACGACAAACATTACGACCGAAACCGCACCGGTAAAGACGCTGCCAAGGAAGGAATGCTGGGTTGCATCCCAAATTCCGAACGTAAAGAACGCCAGAATCACCCCCGCAAACAGGATTTGCGGCCAGCGTTTCGGATTGTGGGAATGACTGCTTTCTTCTTCTTCAACCGGATTTACCGGGTGTTTGCGCATGCCCATAAGAACGGAAATGACTGTCAGAGCCGCGATAATTACCACACCTGGGCGGGTCAAGAATTCCCAGTTGTAGAATTGCAGGGCCTGATAAAGGTAGGTTTCCGTGTTGGATGCGAGCACAAAACCAATCAGAAACGCCGGGCGAGGCCAGCCAAAGCGTTTCATCAGCACACCAAGAACGCCAAGCACCAACAAGGCGATCATATCGGAAAGGGATCGCGTCGCCTGAAACGCGGCAAAGCAGATCACCGTAATCATGAACGGCGCAAGATAACCGTATTTGATTGTCGTCAGGCGCGAGACGAACGGCGAAATCAGCAATGCACCGCCAGCACCGACCACATTGGCAATCGCGAGCGACCAGATAATCGTGTAGGTGATGTCAAGGTCTCGCCCGACCATTGCCGGGCCGGCTTCAAGACCGATCAGGACCATACCGCCAAGGAAAACGGCCATGCTGCCCGATCCGGGGATACCAAACAGCAGCGTGGGGACAAGCCCGCCACCTTCTTTGGCGTTGTTCGCACTTTCCGGTGCCAGAACACCGCGAATATCGCCTTTGCCGAATTGGGATTTGTCTTTTGCGGTCTGAACCACATGGCCATAGGCGATCCAGTCGACAACACTTCCGCCAAGTCCGGGCAGGGCCCCGACAATGCTGCCAAGACCGGCACAACGCAGGCATAACCATTTGTGACGGATCATATCCCGGATGCCATCGCGCCACCCCATACCAAGGGTGCCCTTATCCGAAATGGATCGATTTTGCCGGCACAGGTCGATGATTTCAGGAAAAGCAAACATGCCCAACCCGACAATGACGAGTGGCAGACCATCCATCAGATAAACGGAGTCAAAGCTCATGCGGAGTTCGCCGGTGGCCGGAGCCGCACCAAGTGCACCCAGCAGCAGGCCAAGGCCTGCAGCGATCACGCCTTTAGGCAGGCTTTTACCGGCAAGAACGCCGACCATCGACAGACCAAGAACAGCCAGCATAAAGAGTTCAGCCGAACCAAATGCCAAAATCAGAGGCCGCGCGATCACGACAAAGCCGGTCAGGATAACGGCCCCTACCAGGCCCCCGACCAAAGATGCCGAAAATGCGGCCCCCAGCGCACGGGCACCATGGCCTTTTTTGGCCAGAGGAAAACCATCAAGAACTGTTGCTTGTGATGCACTTGATCCCGGTATCCCCATCAAGACAGATGTAAAGGTATCCGAGGTCGGGATAACAGCAACAAGACCGATCAACATGGCAAGTGCCGAAATCTGGTCCATGCCATAAATGAAAGGTAACAGAAGAGACAGCCCGACAATCCCGCCCAAACCGGGCAGAATGCCGACAATCATGCCCATTCCAACCCCCAGCAAAAGATAGATCAGATGGGTTGGCTGCGCGAAATGAGACAGTGCCGTCATCATTGCATCAAGCATCAGGAAACTCCGTCAAAAGACAAAGTTCGCCCGTTCCCTTGAAACGACCAGACAGTCGAAGGGTGAAAAAGCGGGGTGGGCAAGGCCACCCCGATCAGGAAACGGGAGACTTCAGATTTTCAGTTAGAACTGAACCGAATATTTATCGGTCAGCCATTTTTGCACCCACTCGCGGGCTTCTTCTGGAACGTTCACAGCCGTGCGGAAAATACGCTCTGCAGGCTCGCCAACGATCTGTTTGTATTCGCCCAGCGTTGCCTGTCGATCCGCGACAAAGCTTTCATCTTCGGTTGCTGCCTGTGCGGCATCACGATAGGCCTGCACGATTTCCTCAGGCGTATCTTTTGGCAGGAAGACCATTTTCTGAGCCGGGAAACCGGCAATGAAAAAGGCTTTATATGCTTCCCAAGCGGGACCTGAAGGTTTTTCACCCTTCATCATCTCGTATGCTTCCGGGAAACTTGGCAGGTCGGGGAAGGAAGGATCGCGCACGATATTGCCGTCATCGTCGATCGCCCCCCACGAGAACAGCGGAACAGCGCTGCCGATATCAACAAGTGGTGTAACGTTGTTAATAAAAGCCGACGAAGTCTGGTAATCAATGTTGACCTCGCCACGCTCAAAAGCAAGACGACCGGCCCCACGGCCTTTCATGCCAAACACGGCATCGACATCAAGTCCCAGCAGTTCAAACGCTAGCAACGGAACCAGATCAAGGGACGTCGCGCCCTGACTACCATAACGCAACTTGACGGTTTCAAGTGCTTTCATGTCAGCAGCCGACTTAAGACCAAGATCGGAATTCACATAAACAACACCACCCGTCGGCGAAGCCAAAACCACGCGCCAGTCACGCATTTCATATTGCACGCGTTTGTCGCGCAACAGATACGGAAACTGGGTTGACCCGGAAGTTCCGATAGCGGTCAATCCATCAGGTTTGGCGCGGGCTTCAAACTGGTTGGCACCCGAAGTAGAACCGCCGCCCGGAATGTTCTTGACGACAACGGTCGGGTTTCCCGGCAGAAAGACACTGAAATACGGCGCCCAGAACCGACCCCAGGTATCAGTCCCCCCACCTTCACCAAACGGAATAATCAGTTCGACACGATCCCCTGCAAAGTCGGCATCCTGTGCGGTTGCTGTACCGGCAAAGCCAAAAGCAATTGCCGCAGCCGCACATGCGACTTTGAATGATTGATTAACGGTTTTTCCCCATGACATTGGGCTTTCCCTCCATAACGGTTGTTTTCTGTCGAACGGAAGGAAGAAGCGCGTGACGCACAGACGGGCATCAAGTGTCGATTTCCTCCCATTCAGGCTTTCGGCTGTTATTGTTCTTCTGACCGGTCGTTGCCGGGAGTGCCGTTTGCCTATGACGCAAAACCTAAACCAAAAAGCTGTCAGTTTGCTGTCTAGGGTCAAATTTTTAATTTTCGAAGCCGTTTTCGATGTTATTTAGGCAGAATGCGTATCCTGATCGTAGAAGATAACCTTGTTCTGGCCGACAAAATCGCTGCTGCCCTACGGCAGACCGATCATGCTGTCGATCTGGTGCATGACGGCGAAGATGCTCTTCGACTTGTTCTGCAAGAAACCTTTGATCTTCTGATTCTCGATTTGTCGCTTCCGGGACTGGACGGGATTGAAATTCTGAAAACCGTGCGTGCACGCAAAATCAATTTGCCCGTCATGATCCTGACCGCGCGCGGCAATCTGGATGAACGTGTCGCCGGTCTGGATGCCGGGGCAGACGACTATATGGTCAAACCCTTCGAGCTGTCGGAACTCGAAGCCCGGGCGCGTGCCCTTTTACGGCGCAATATCGGGCAGCGTAATCCAGCCATCACGGTTGGAAAACTGACATTCAATTCGGTGGATCGGTCCGTCACGGTTGATGGACAACCTGTTTCGCTAACACCGCGCGAACGTGGCGTGCTGGAGATCCTGCTGCTGAACATAAGCCAGGTGATCAGCAAGGAAAAAATCGCCCTGCATCTGTTCGGTTTTGATGATGAGGCCAGCGTAAAATCCATCGAGCTTTACATCAGTCGCCTGCGCAAAAAAATTGCTTCCTGTGATGTCGAAGTCCGGACTATTCGCGGACTTGGCTATATGATTGACGAATGACCGAAAACGCTACCGCCATATCAACATCATTGCGTGCAAGGCTCCTGCGCTGGCTTTTGCTGCCCGGATTAATTCTGGCATTCGGGCTGTTGGCCAAAAACTATCTGACCGTCAGCGAAATGGCCAATCGTATTCAGGACCGGCTACTGGTCGCACTGGCGGTAACGATTTCCGAACACGCAATCAATTCGCGGGGCGATTTGCTATCGCGTGATATCGAGTTGCTGCTCGAGCAGTTCACCCGCGAAAACACTTATTACCGTGTACAGGGTCCGGACGGGGCGTTTGTGACGGGGGATTTTGGTCTGCCGCGACTGCCCGATGGCATTACTCTGGAACCGGGTGTCCCCCATTTCTATAACGCACACTATCGCAACGAGGACGTACGCGCGGTAACCATGAAATATCTGGTTTCCAATCCGTCGTCGAACATCTATGGCTGGGTCACCATTGATGTCAGCCAGACCCGTCGTGAACGCGACAATCTGATTTATGACGAACTTCTCGGATCGACCACTGATTTTCTGGTTCTAATGTTTCTCGGCGGCGTTTTCGCGTGGATCGGCGTTTCACGCGGACTTGCCCCCTTAAGACGCCTTCAACAGGCAATCCGCCGCAGATCAACTGATGATTTGCGGCCAATTCGCCATGCCATGCCCAAGGAAGTCACCGAGGTCGTCAGATCTCTCAATGCACTTTTGGCGCGTCTGGAAAGCTCAATCACGGCCAATCAGCGTTTCATCGCCGACGCATCACACCAGTTGCGTACCCCGCTCGCGACAGTACAGGCCGAAGCCGAATGGGCCTTGCGCAATGCCAGCGACCAACAAGACCGTCAAGCTCTTGAACGTATCGTCAGTCAAACCCGTCAGACGGCCAGACTTGCCAACCAGCTTCTGAATCTCGCGCGGGTGTCTCCGGAAGGCCGAAAGGCTGTCCGCTACGAGAAGACTGATCTCTTGGCCCTTGCCGCCTCGGTGACATCCGGGATGGTTCGTCATGCCATCCGCCACAATATTGATCTTGGCTTCGACGATCAAAGCGAGGGCATGAGCTGTGAAATTGAAACAGGAAACGAGGTTCTGCTTCAGGAAATGCTTTGCAACCTGATCGAAAATGCCATCGTCTATGGCAATCCCGGTACGATTGTTACGGTGCGCGTCATTGGCCGCGGTGTTGCTGTAGGACCGGTTTTGGAGGTTGAAGACAACGGCCTCGGTATCCCGAAAAAAGACCGGAACACGGTTCTGAAACGTTTCGTCCGCCTTGATGAGCAAAACGGCGAAGGATGCGGCCTTGGACTGGCTATTGTCAAAGAAGTTGCCAACGCACATCACGCCGTTATGTCCCTTGAAGATGGCAAAGACGGTGTTGGCCTGAAGGTGCGGATTGCATTCCCGCGCTAACCGGTTTTATCGGTCTCGTTGCAGACAAAAGACCAGCACGTCGTGTGCCGGTCTTTTGTCTTTCGAAGTTCAGGCCGCTTTCTTGTCTGGACAAACGCCCACCACCTGCTTGTGATCGTTCTTTTCGACCGCAAACACAATCAGCGCGATCAGGCGATAAAAACCATGCACAAACTTGCCATATGGCATGGACAGAAACAGTGTCATCACAACACCAAGATGGATGCTTAACATCACCCCGACATATTGCGTGTCACGCACAAACATCAGGCAAAGTCCGGTCAGACTTGTCAAAAACAGCAGAATCAGAAAACTGACATCCATACCCTTGTTCGTTTTGCCTTTCGGGGCGGCATCTGCCTTGGCCTTCAGGATCAGCAGTCCTGCTGGCCCCACAATAAGACCTAGTCCCCCCAGAATGCCAAACAGTTTGGGCAGGCTCAAATACCCATAAGGTGCAGGAAGATCGAAGCCATAATGCAAGACCGTGGCCGACGATGTGGCAGCAAAGCACAGCATGAAGCCCCAGAATGTCATCTGATGGAACCACCGCCTTGCCATGGAGGGCGTTTCGCTTGGATACGAGCATCCCTGCCCGTTACCCCCATCCAGATATTTCAGCGAAAGAGCATCTTTTATCCCCTGCATAACGCGGGGATAATCAAGCCTGAAAGGACTTGGCAAATTCATTGTCCGCCAGAATTTAACAATCGAAGCCAGCAGCGCAAGCAGCACAAATCCACCGACTGCACCAAACATTGCGGCCAGGACATCATGCGAAATCACGCCGTAAAATGCGTTGTCGTGCGCTGCAAGGAAATCTTCCCCGGTGAGAATGGCCGTTCCGCCCAGAAAAAGCGTGATCACAACGATTGACAGAAAACTGACCCAAAGACCGTTATTGGCAAACAGCTTGCCCATAAAGCCCGGCCACGCATAAACGCCGTAGTTTTCCTGCCTGAGCTCCGCCATCGCGGCCGGAACGTTAAGCTGAAATTCGTGCGGCGGTGCATATTGGCAATTGTGATAACAAGCCCCGCAGTTATGGCAAAGGTTTGCCAGATAATCGAGCGTATCGGAATTGAATTCCAACCGCAGTTCCATCGCTTGGAAAACGGCACAATGTCCCTCGCAATAACGGCAGGCATTGCAGATCGACATCACGCGGGCGGCTTCGGTTGTTTTATCGGTTGAGCGCATAATCGGCAGCCTCCCTTCCTGCAATTCGTCCAAACACATTTCCAATCGTCATGCCAATCCCGGCAAGATATCCCTGGCCCAGAACGTTTCCGGCCATAATTTCACCCGCAGCAAAGATGTTCGGGCTTTCGGTCCCGTCGGCCATCTGCATCTGCGCCTTTTCGCTGACTTCCACACCGAGATAGGTGAATGTGATGCCCGGCCGCAGGCAATAGGCGCTATAGGGGGGATGATCGAGGGTTCGGGCCCAGTTGGTCTTGTTCACCACAAGCCCGCTGGTATGAACCCCATCCAGTTCGGTATGATCAAATTTTCCCGGTTGAACCGCCTCGTTATAGTCGGCAACGGTTTTCTCAAGCGTCGCGGGATCCAGACCGATCTTTTGGGCCAATTCGCCAATCGTATCGGCGACCACGGCGGGGAAAACGGGGGGCATAAAGGCACCGCGCGCTTTCTGGTCAATAATCACATGGGCCACCTGATCAGGTTGGTCCGCAACAAGACGGCCCCAGATCGCGTATCGCTTTGGCCAGAAATCCTCGCCTTCATCATAAAATCGCTCGGCATTCCTGTTCACCACAATGCCAAGCGACACGCAGTCAACCCGCGTGCAGATTCCACCGTCAAACTTTGGCGCACGCCCGTCAATTGCCACCGCATGGCACTGATTGGGTTCCCCGATCTGCCGGGCCCCGGCATCGAGCAACATGCGCAGCAAATCACCGCGATTATAGGGCGTCCCCCGGATCAGGAAATTTTCGGCAATGTCGCCCCATGCCTCTTTCAGCCACTCGATATTCGCTTCAAATCCGCCGGCTGCCGCAACGAACGCATTTGCCGAAATGGTCTGATCGCCAACCTGAAGGCTTTTAAATCTTCCTTCCGAAATCTCTACGGATGTGACCATCGCATCGTAATGAATTTCAACACCAAGCTTATCGGCATGCCGATAAAGGGCGTTTAGCAGTTGCTTGCCCCCGCCCATAAAGAACGCATTCGTTCTGCCCAAATGCAGGGTTCCGCCAAGTGGTGGCTGGAATTGCACACCGCGCGCCTCAAGCCAGTCAACGGCTTCTGTCGATTGGCGCAGGGTCATGCGGGCGAGTGTTTCGTTGGTTTTCCCCTTGGTCACCCGCATCAGGTCATCCCAGTATTCCGCCTCGTCATAAGTGCCGCTCAAAACCGACAAGGGGCCAATATGCATGGGTCGCAAATTGCGGGTATGGCGGGTATTCCCGCCGCGATGGGTTCTGGGTGCCCCTTCCAGCAGACAGACGCGCGCGCCTTTTTCCGCAGCGACGATCGCGGCAATCAGCCCCGCCTGCCCGCCGCCCGCGACAAGGACATCATAATGATCAGATTCAGTTTTCACGGCGTCTCCACCTCTTTTCGCATTTCAATGGATACTATTGTATACAATTGTCTCCAACCTTGAGATTTCAGCATGCTTGTGTCAAGTTAAAAACCAGACAGAACAAAGCAGGTACCTTCTCATGAGCCCAGATTCCGCCGATCACCAGCCCCGTGGGGAAGTTGCCTATCAAAAGCTTCTGGCAGCTATCCAGCATGGCGAACTCAAGCCGGGAACCCGAATCCGCGAGGTGGAAGTTGCTGAAAGGTTTGGAATCAGCCGCACCCCGGTGCGCGATGCCATTCGGCGTCTGGAAAGTGATGGGCTGCTGATCCACATGCCGCGACACGGGGCCGTCATCAAGGAACTCGATCATCGTGAAGTGATCGAGCTGTATGAAATTCGCGAAGTTTTGGAAGGAACAGCCGCCCGCTATGCCGCGCGCCACGCATCAGAGCTTGAAATCGCCGAACTGGAAGATCTGAATGAACTGATGCTGAAAAACGGGCAGGACCCGGTGAAAGTTGCAGAAGCAAACCGGCTGTTTCATCAGGCGCTGTATAGAACGGCGAACAATCGCTATCTTATTGATGCACTTAATTCTTTATCGAATTCAATGGCGCTTCTGGGCGGTACGACGCTTCAATATGACGGCCGCCCCGAAAGTGCCTATCAGGAACATAAGAACATTATCGACAGCATCCGGTCCGGCAACGCCGATCAGGCCGATGCCGATGCAAGACATCACATCCGAAGCGCACAGAGGCTCAGAATCAAACTGCTGCGCGAATAAGGCGCCTAGTTAAGACTGTAATGGTCGCATACCCCCGAATTATGACAATTCGGGTGATTGCTGCATCAGTCTGATTTTATGCAGGATGATGAGGGAGCGATGGAGCAGTGATTACGCTTTGTAAACACTGCTCCACGGTAGACCCGGAGGGACTTGAACCCCCAACCAGACCGTTATGAGCGGTCGGCTCTAACCAATTGAGCTACGGGTCCCCAAGACAAAAGTCCGGGGTAAAAAAAGGACCGCACCAGATGACTGGCGCGGTCCCGAAAACTAGCGATTTTCGGGCCAAGGTCAAGCCCGAACGTCGCATGATTTTTAATAATCGAGGAACGAACGCAATTTGCGCGAGCGCGACGGATGCTTGAGCTTGCGCAGCGCCTTTGCCTCGATCTGACGGATACGTTCGCGGGTCACGGAGAATTGCTGGCCAACCTCTTCGAGGGTGTGGTCAGTGTTCATCCCGATCCCGAAACGCATACGCAGAACACGTTCCTCACGCGGGGTGAGCGATGCCAGAACGCGCGTGGTGGTTTCACGCAGGTTGGCCTGGATCGCGGCATCAAGCGGCTGAACGGCGTTCTTGTCCTCGATGAAATCGCCAAGATGGCTGTCTTCCTCGTCCCCGATCGGGGTTTCAAGAGAGATCGGCTCCTTGGCAATTTTCAGGACCTTGCGGACCTTTTCAAGCGGCATCTGTAGTTTTTCTGCCAGCTCTTCCGGGGTCGGCTCGCGACCGATTTCATGCAACATCTGGCGCGAAGTACGGACCAGCTTGTTGATGGTTTCGATCATGTGAACCGGAATACGGATCGTGCGGGCCTGATCGGCGATGGAACGCGTGATCGCCTGCCGGATCCACCAGGTCGCATAGGTCGAGAATTTGTAACCGCGACGGTATTCGAATTTATCCACCGCCTTCATCAGACCGATATTGCCTTCCTGAATAAGATCGAGGAACTGAAGACCGCGGTTGGTATATTTTTTGGCAATGGAAATCACGAGACGCAGGTTGGCCTCGATCATTTCCTTTTTCGCACGTGCCGCTTCGCGTTCGCCCTTGTTGACCACACCGTAAACACGGCGGAATTCACCAATCGGCAAACCGACTTCGGCAGAAACACCGCCAACCTGTTCACGCAGCTGGGCAATTTCATCGGGATAGCGTTCAACAAAAGCCTTCCAGCCCTTGCCCGGCAATTCGCTGACGCGTTCCATCCAGTTCGGGTCAAGCTCATGGCCCTGATACTGTTTGACGAAATCGGGACGTTTGATCTTGCAACGGTCGGCAAAGCGCAGAAGCTTGCCTTCAAGGCCCAGCAAACGGTTGTTCAAGCCGGTGAGGTGATCAAGCAGTTCCTCGATACGGAAGTTGTTCAGATGAACATCTTCCATAAGGTCGACCATCTCGCCTTTCAGCTTGGCATAGCGCTTTTCGGTCGCGGCCGGAACGGTCTCCCCCTTGTTCATCGCAACAAGGCGCTGTTCCTGTGCCTTGTGCAATTTCTCATAGGTTTTGGCGATCAGTTCGAACTTCTCAAGAACCTGCTCGGTCAGTTCTTCTTCCATTTTGGAAAGCGAAACGTTGACCTGCTCGTTCTCGTCATCATCCTCGTCGTCATCACCCTCGCGCGCCTCGCCCTCAGAAGATTCGTCAGACTCTTCGTCCTCGTCATCTTCTTCCTTGTCGTCAGCAGGCGCACCGGTCGGTGCCGGCGTTTCGGTTTCGGCTTCTTCTTCGTCCTCGTCAGCATCGCTTTCGACAGGAGTAGCTTCGAAGTCGTCGCCCTCGGCCTCTTCGCCTTCTTCAGCAGCGATTTCGGCATCCGGACCACCGCCATAGGTGGTTTCCAGATCGATGACATCACGAAGCAGAAGGTTGCCCGCCTGGAGCTGATCATGCCAGTTGACGATCGCGCGAATGGTCAGCGGGGATTCACAAATCCCGCCAATCATCATGTCACGACCAGCCTCGATACGCTTGGCAATGGCGATTTCGCCTTCACGCGACAGCAGCTCGACACTGCCCATTTCACGCAGATACATACGTACCGGGTCATCGGTACGTCCGACATCATCTTCGGAGATATTGCCGCTCGGATCCGAGTCTTTCTCGTCATCGTCGTCCGAGTCGTCGCCATCTTCGCCATCGATAACATTGATGCCCATCTCGTTGAGATTACTCATCACGTCTTCGATCTGCTCGGATGAAAAATGCTCCGACGGCAAGGCAGCATTCAGTTCGTCTACCGAGATGTGGCCCTTCTCCTTGCCTTTGGCAATGAGCTTCTTGATGGCCGCCTTATATGTATCGAGAAGAGGTCCGTCTGCGGTTTCAGAAGAGTTCTTTTTCTCTTCAGCGTTCGAAGTCTTAGACGACATCTATTCCCCGTTTCCCGCTGGGTACAGTTCGTACCGTTGTTGTCCCAAGCACTGTTTTCATCAGCGCAAATCACAAATAGCCCGAACGCCGATCCCGCATACGAACGCATGCATTGATCAGTCGTCGAGCTTAAACACTTTTTCCCGGCGTCGGGCCAGATCGTCGCGTCTGTGCGAAAATCTTTCCCATTCTTCATCGCTGATATCTGCTGCCAACTGTCGGACGGCGTATTTTGCCTCTTCGTCCTCCAGGGAGCTTACAGCCATAGAAAAAACCTGTTCCCAACCCGCACGAGCCCGTTCGAGCGGCGTTTCGGGCCTGGCGAAAGCGGCGTGCGCCAAAATGTCCGCACCAACCACCCGCAATACTGTCTCTGACAGCCCGTCGCGCTCCAAATGGGCCTTGATTGCATCGGAATCAAGTCCGGGATCACCGTCAAGCAGCTTTAAGACGGCCCGACGAAGATTGTCAAGTTCGGAGTCAGCACAAGTGTAAATTCCAAGCCGCTCGCCAACATCCTCGTGCAAATGGGGATGGTTGATCAACGTTACCAGCAAAATACAGTCCTGTACGCCCCGCCGCTTTTGCATTGGCGGGCGCGACATCCCCGGGACGGCTTTCCCGGCCGGTTCCCAGAAATAGTCTTTTTTTCCGCTTTTGCCACCCCGGCCAAATTTTTTATTCTGATAATTACCAGTTCCGCCCAATCCGCCAGATCCTGAACGCTGTCCGCCCCCTCTGGTGCGATCCCCCCTGAAAAGTTGCCAGACGCGATCACGGAACATCGATTGATATTGCGATCTGACGGCGTCATCCCCGATTGCGGAAATACGTTTCTGAATATCGGCCTCAAGTGCCGCCCGGCGTTCTGGCGTATCGATTGGCCGTCCGGAAACATCCATGCGCCACACCAGCTCTGCCATCGGCACAGCGGTATCGAGTATCTTGCGGAAACTGGCAAAACCGTTCGGAGTTGCCATCAGACTGTCGGGGTCTTCGCCTTCGGGCAGGATTGAAAACAGCAATGATTTTCCCGGACGCAGGATCGGAAGAGCACGTTCAGCCGCACGCACCGCTGCTCGTTTACCTGCAGCATCACCATCAAGACACAGGATCGGTTCGTTGGTCATTTTCCAAAGTTCGCCGATCTGTTCTTCGGTCACCGCCGTGCCAAGTGGCGCCACCGCGCCGCGGAAGCCCGCGCGATGAAGCGCGATTACATCCATGTATCCTTCGGTCACGATGATCGGAGCATCCTGCTGACTGGCTTCGCGCGCCTGCGGCAGGCCATAAAGAAGTTGGCCCTTGTGAAACAATGGCGTATCAGGGCTGTTAAGGTATTTCGGCTTGGTATCGCCCATGACGCGCCCGCCAAAAGCCACAACACGCCCGCGCCGATCAAGGATCGGGAACATCACGCGCCCGCGGAACCTGTCATAGGTCTGACGCCCCTGATCTTCGGGCTCGATCAGGAGCCCCGCTTCGATCATCAGGGCTTCGTCAAATTCCTCGCGCTTGAGGGCTGCCTTGAGCGCCCCGCGATTGTCGGGCGCAAAACCCAGCCGGAATTCCGAAATCGTTTTATCGTCAAGCCCACGGCGGCGGAAGTAATCAAGCCCTTCGCGCCCTTCAGGCATATGCAGGACGCGCTCATAAAACGCACAGGCGGCTTCCATCACTTCATATAGTGTCTTGGCCTTCTTTTCGCGTTCTTGCGCTTCACGGGATGGCTTGGGTACGTCCATGCCGACCTGGTTGGCGAGAACTTCGACCGCCTCGACAAAGGTCAGGCCACGGGTATTCATCACAAAGCTGATCACGTCACCATGCGCGCCACAACCAAAGCAGTGATAAAAGCCCTTTTGCTCATTGACCGTGAAAGACGGGGATTTTTCGGAATGGAACGGACACAGACCGGAATACTCCCGACCGCGCTTGATCAGCTTCACCGACGTACCGACAATATCCGCCAGCCCGACGCGCGCCCGCAGATCGTCAAGAAACGACTGGGGAAAGCTCATGATTGTCCCGATCCCGTGATCATGTTGATGCCAAGCCCCGTTCTACCCTTTTATTGACTTCATATCTAAATCCGGGCTTTGGGACGACGAAAGCCGGACGATTTTACACGCCCGGCTTCCATAAAAAATACCTATTCTCGAAATCAGCCGAGAAGTTTTTTCGCAACACCACCGGCTTTGCCGAAATCCATGCAGCTGGCATATTTTTCGCGAAGAACCGCCATCGTCCGTCCCATATCCTTAAGACAAGTCGCCCCAAGGTCTGTCACAACCTCTTTGACAGCGGCCTCGATTTCCTCATCGGACATCTGCTTGGGCAGGAACCGCTCAATCACACCGATCTCGGCGGCTTCCTGTGCCGCAAGTTCGGGCCGATTGCCCTTGGTATACATTTCGATACTTTCGCGACGCTGTTTAACCATCGCCTGCAGCAGGGTCAGGATTTCCTCGTCGGAAATGCCATCGGTGTTCCCCTCGCCGCGTGCCGCAATATCGCGTTCCTTGAGTGCCGCCAGTATCAGGCGCACGGTGGTTACGGATACGGCATCCTTTTCGAGGACGGCCTTTTTCAAAGCGTCTGTAAGCTGCGATCGCAGCATGGCTTATCTCTGATTCTGTGGAAGAAAGGAGCGAACATACCGCAAAAGCGCCATGTAAGCAAAGAAAACCTCATTTATTAAGCTGTTGATTTTAAACAATAAATAAAAGTTCGGATGCATCCTTGACAGGGCCCCGCGACTCCCGTAGACATCCGCCAATTTGCCTGCCGGGATGAGGTTTTACCCCGCCTTCAGCATATTACACCGACGCCGTTCGGCATTTCGGCGGATCATGCTGAAAACACCTCGCCATGTCCGCATGCCCGATATGCAGGGGAATTGGGCCGTTTTGCTCGGCCTGTTCGTAATTTTTATATATAAAGACTCCGTGTCTCACCGTGGAAAGATCGAAAGGACATTCGCCAATGTCAGCGCCCACGCACACCCCGCCTCCTGGTGCTTCTGCCGTTCTGGTACTTGCCGATGGTTCTGTTTTTTGGGGACGAGGCGTCGGTGCCCAAGGAGAGGTTGTTGGCGAAGTCTGCTTCAACACCTCGATCACGGGCTACCAGGAAATCATGACCGATCCGTCCTATGCCGGGCAGATGATCACTTTTACTTTCCCCCATATCGGCAATGTCGGCACCAATGACGAGGATATCGAAAACACCACTCCCGTGGCACTTGGCTGCATCCTACGCCAAGACATTACCGAACCATCCAACTACCGTTCACAAGGTCATTTCAACGACTGGCTGGCAAAACATGGCCGGATCGGAATTGCCGGTATCGACACCCGCCGCCTGACCAAACGCATCCGTAACGAAGGCGCACCCAACGGTGTGATCTGCCACAATCCGGACGGCAGATTCGACATTGATGCGCTGATCGCCAAGGCCAATGACTGGCCGGGCCTTGAAGGCATGGACCTTGCCAAGGACAATAGCTGCACCGAGGGTTATGACTGGGACCAGACGCTGTGGACACGCGAAGGCGGTTACGGCGAACTGGGCAATGCCAAACACCATGTCGTTGCCATTGATTATGGTGTGAAACGCAACATTCTGCGCAATCTTTCCGCCCTTGAATGCAAGGTATCGGTTGTTCCGGCAACGACGTCCGCCGAAGAAATCCTTGCGATGAACCCGGACGGGGTTTTCCTGTCAAACGGCCCCGGCGATCCGGCGGCAACCGGCGAATATGCGGTTCCGACCATCAAAAAACTGATCGACAGCGGCAAACCGGTTTTCGGCATCTGCCTTGGTCATCAGATGATGGCGCTTGCCCTTGGTGCGAAAACCAAAAAGATGGATGTCGGCCATCGCGGCGCGAACCATCCGGTGAAAGATACCACAACCGGTGTCGTGGAAATCACCAGCCAGAACCACGGTTTTGTCGTCGACAAGGACAGCCTGCCCGACAATGTCGAAGCAACGCATTTCTCGCTGTTTGACGGATCACTTGCCGGGCTTCGCCTGAAAGACAAGCCGGTCTTTGCGGTGCAGTATCACCCGGAAGCATCCCCGGGGCCGCACGATAGCCATTACCTGTTCAAACGTTTCGTTGGCCTGATCGAAGACGCGAAAGCCTGATAGCGCGACAACATCAGCGACAAGCGATTAACGGACTTAATTTCGGGCGGTGCAGCAATCGCGCCCGCCACGCCAAAAGCGGAAAAAGACATGCCGAAACGTACAGATATCAAATCCATCCTTATCATCGGTGCCGGCCCGATTGTGATCGGTCAGGCTTGCGAGTTCGACTATTCCGGTGCGCAAGCCTGCAAGGCCCTGAAGGAAGAAGGCTATCGCGTCATTCTGGTCAACTCGAACCCGGCGACGATCATGACCGATCCGAACCTGGCCGATGCGACCTATATCGAACCGATCACGCCCGAAATGGTCGCCAAGATCATCGAAAAGGAACGCCCGGATGCCCTGCTGCCAACCATGGGCGGTCAGACAGCACTGAATACCGCGCTGGCACTTTATGACGATGGCACCCTTGATAAATACGGCGTTGAGATGATCGGCGCGAAAAAGCACGTGATCGAAAAAGCCGAAGACCGTCAGCTTTTCCGCGAAGCCATGGACAAGATCGGCCTTGAAAGCGCGCGTTCCGCAATGGTCCGCACCTTTGAAGAAGCGGTTGTCGCCCTTGAAACCACCGGCCTTCCGGCGATTATCCGGCCAAGCTTCACCCTTGGCGGTGAAGGTGGCGGCATTGCCTATAACCGCGAAGAATTCGAACAGATCGTTCGTAATGGTCTGGCGATTTCGCCGACCCACACGGTTCTGGTCGAAGAATCCATTCTCGGCTGGAAAGAATACGAGATGGAAGTTGTCCGTGACAGCGCGGATAACTGCATCATCATCTGTTCAATCGAAAACGTCGACCCGATGGGCATTCATACTGGTGACTCGATCACCGTCGCCCCGGCCCTGACCCTGACGGACAAGGAATACCAGATCATGCGCGACGCCTCGCTGGCGGTCCTTCGCGAGATCGGTGTGGATACCGGCGGTTCGAACGTGCAGTTCGCGGTCAACCCCGATGATGGTCGTCTGATTGTCATTGAAATGAACCCGCGCGTGTCGCGTTCGTCTGCACTGGCGTCCAAGGCGACCGGCTTCCCGATTGCCAAAATCGCGGCCAAACTGGCTGTTGGTTATACGCTGGACGAGCTTGATAACGACATTACCGGTGTCACCCCGGCTTCGTTCGAGCCGACCATCGATTATGTCGTCACCAAAATCCCGCGCTTCACCTTTGAAAAGTTCCCCGGCGCACAGGCGCTTCTGGGGACGGCGATGAAGTCGGTTGGCGAAGCCATGTCGATTGGCGGTTCATTTGCCGAAAGCCTTCAGAAAGGCCTGCGGTCGATGGAAACCGGCCTGACCGGTTTGAACGAAGTCAAAATCGAAGGCGCACCGGACAAGGCCGCGATCCGCGCAAAACTGACCCAGCCAATGCCGTTCCGTGTGCTTTACGCGGCACAGGCATTCCGCCACGGTCTGACCCTGTCGGAAATCCAGTCGGCGACCAAATTTGACCCATGGTATCTGCGCCAGATCGAAATGCTGGTTGCCGAAGAAGAACAGGTTCGTGCCAAGGGCCTGCCTAAGGACAAGCAGGAACTGCTGCGCCTCAAGAAGCTTGGTTTCTCGGACGCACGTCTTGCCGAACTGGTGGGCATGGAAGAAGACGACGTTCGCGCGATCCGTCACGCGATGGAACTTCGCCCGGTTTATAAACGCATTGATACCTGTGCCGCCGAATTCCCGTCGCGTACCTCGTATATGTATTCGATTTACGAAGGCGACGGTTTCTTTGAACCGGAAAACGAAGCCGAAGTAACTGATCGCAGGAAAGTCATCATTCTTGGTGGCGGCCCGAACCGTATCGGTCAGGGGATCGAGTTCGATTATTGCTGTGTGCATGCGGCTTATGCACTTCGCGAAGTCGGCATCGAAGCCATCATGGTCAACTGTAACCCGGAAACGGTTTCGACCGACTATGACACTTCGGACCGCCTGTATTTCGAACCGCTGACGGCCGAAGACGTGATCGAGCTTTGCCAGCTTGAGCAAAGCAAAGGCGAACTTCTTGGTGTGATCGTTCAGTATGGCGGCCAGACCCCGCTTAAACTGTCTGCAGCCCTTGAAAAGGCAGGCATTCCGATCCTTGGCACCAGCCCGGACAGCATCGACCTTGCCGAAGACCGCGACCGGTTCCAGGAACTGATCCACAAGCTGGGCCTGAAGCAGCCGGCCAACGGCATTGCCCGCTCGGTCGACGAGGCCGTCAAGATCGCCGAAAGCATCGGTTATCCAATCGTTATCCGCCCAAGCTACGTACTGGGCGGCCGTGCGATGGAAATCGTTCACACCACCGAAGACCTGCTGCGCTACATGACCGAAGCCGTTCAGGTTTCGGGCAAAAGCCCGGTTCTGATCGACAGCTTCCTTCAGGATGCCATTGAAATTGATGCCGACGCGGTTTCGGACGGCCAAAACGTCTTTGTCGCAGGCATCATGCAGCATATCGAGGAAGCCGGTATCCATTCCGGTGACAGTGCCTGCTCGCTACCGCCCTACTCGCTCGGTCAGGACATGATTGACCGCCTGAAAGAACAGACCGTTCAACTGGCCAAGGCGCTTGATGTTGTCGGCCTGATGAACGTTCAGTTCGCGATCAAGGGCGATGTGATCTATCTGATCGAAGTCAACCCGCGCGCCTCGCGCACCGTCCCGTTTGTCGCCAAGGCAACTGGCAATCCGATTGCCAAAATCGGCGCACGGGTAATGGCAGGCGAAAAGCTCTTGGACTTCAAGATCAACGAAGGTCCGTTCAAACATATCGCGGTCAAGGAAGCGGTTCTTCCGTTCAACCGCTTCCCGGGTGTCGATACCCTGCTTGGCCCGGAAATGCGTTCAACCGGCGAAGTCATGGGCCTTGATACCGATTTCGGTCGCGCCTTTGCCAAGGCGCAGATGGCAGCAGGTCACGATCTGCCGCAGTCGGGCAAGATTTTCATGTCCGTCAAAAACTATGACAAACCGGCCGCTGTTCAACTCGCACGCGATGCGATCGGGCTTGGCTTTGTGATCGTTGCGACACATGGCACTGCCGAAGCGCTTGAAAAAGAAGGGCTGGACGTCACCCCGGTCAATAAGGTACAGGAAGGACGTCCCCATATCGTGGACATGATGAAGAACGGCGATATCAACCTGGTATTCAATACCACCGAGAGCAAACAGGCCGTGGTCGACAGTTTCTCGATCCGGCGGACGGCACTCAGCAACGATATTCCGTACTACACCACGATTGCCGGTGCCCGTGCGACTCTGCGCGCCATCGACAACCTGAAACGCGGAGCACTTGCAGTGCGGCCCGTTCAGGAATATCTTGGGGATGAATACTAAGGTTCCTTACCGAACCCGTTGAACGAGTTTAGACCGCCCGGCGGTATCTGCCGGGCGGTTGATTTTGTAGTATCGATCGCTAATAAAATAGGCTGTGAGCGCGATGGAAAAAGTACCAATGACCCCGCAAGGGCATCAGCGCCTCGAAGAAGAACTGAAGCACCGCAAATCCGTTGAACGCCTTGAAATCATAAAGGCAATCTCGGAAGCGCGCGAGCATGGCGATCTTTCGGAAAACGCCGAATACCATGCTGCACGTGAACGACAGAGCTTCTGCGAAGGTCGGATTGCCGAACTGGAAGATGTTCTTAGCCGTTCCGAAGTCATCGATATCAAGTCGCTGGCTGGATCGGTCGTCAAATTTGGCGCGACCGTGCATCTTGTCGACGAGGATACCGACGAAGAAACCACCTATCAGGTCGTCGGCCCGATCGAGGCGGACATCAATTCCGGCCGCATTTCGACAACATCTCCGATTGGCCGTGCGCTGATCGGCAAGGCTGTTGGTGAATCCGTAGAAGTCACCGTGCCCGGTGGCACAAAGAGCTACGAGATCCTGAAGGTCGAATTCGCCTGATCCGATTGCGATATCTTGCGAAAGTACGGCCCGATAAACATCGGGCCGTTTTTTTATAATTACAATTAGGGTATCTCTACAGATAAAATAGCTGATATTAAAGTTGCTATTTTTTCTTCAATCGTTCAGTTCTGGGGCAATTCTCATCAGAGTCTCTTTTAAACGCGAAACCGAATACGGCATTGATGCCTCACCAACATGCGATGAATCCGCGAAATAAGACCATGTGCCATCGTGTAGCTTACATGCCTCTCTACCGTCTCGGCACCAAATATCTACCGGGGACAGAACCGTAATGTCATCAAAGACCCGGTTCACAAAACCGTCGATACTTTCTGTCATTTCGAGAGCTTCATCGTAATTCACAACGGAAAGCTCTGAGAGAGCTTCCTGATATCGCTCCGAATTGGCATACATAACCGGTAGCAAATCCTGTGGCCAATTTACAGTTAAGTGTCCGCCGATGATAAATACTTTTGCGCCCTTTGACTGCCAATGACGTATTGTTTCGGCAATGAATACCTGCCAACGATCAAAACCACATCCAATTTTTTCGATCCTGCAGGAACTATTAAGAATATCTTTGCTGTAACCAAACCAGTTTTGTGAGAAAAAAACATAGTCGTAAGATTTGTCTATTTCGTAGAGCTTTCTGCGTAAATCGTTACAAGATATGCCATTAAAAGTATCTTCGAAATCGACTCCCTTAAGGAGAACGCAGCCACCACGGCTAACAATATCCACTTCACCTTTGACTACACCCGATGCTTTAACGATTGGTGCGACATATTGCTGAAGTAAAGAATCACCAAAGAAAAGAATTTTGGATTGATGATCATTCAGATCAACATCAAAACCACGCTGGAAACGTTCGTGAAATGTGGGCTTCTGCATTTCCGAAATTTCGAACGAAAACGGGTTCAGCAATTTGAAACGTTGGGGCACTCCCTGCGTTAGAGCGATCACCAAACCGGCAGAAGCAACAACGCCAGTCATCCCAACCAATCCAAAAGCTCCCAAGTAACCGGTAAGATTATTGCGGCGAACAACATTACGGCATGGGCGCTCTATATATCGATAGACAAGATATGAAGCAGGCAGACAAATCAGAGTCGTTACTACAAGAACCTGAAAAGACTGATTTTTTTTAAAAATTTCTAGAAATAGAAGAGCCGATATGACCGGCTGATGCAGCAAATAGAGTGGATAAGAGATTAACCCGACGCCAACCAGAAAAGGTCTGGACAGTATCCAACCCACAACCGTTCCTTTGGAGAAAAGTATAATTAAAGCCGTAGCCAAGCATGGCACAAGTGCCCACATTCCGGGAAACGGCGTCTCGCCAGTCATCAAAAAAGATGACAATAAAACGATCAACATTCCTGAAATGGAAAGAAAATTCTTCGTTCCGAAAGAACAAGACAGATTTACGTGCCTTGGAAGCAGAGCGAAAAAAGCACCTATTAATAGCTCAAATGCACGATAGTGAGGCAAAAAATAGGAAGAAAAAGCATTTTGTGATATCGCAATTTCCGAGAGCACCAAAGAAGAAGCCACCAAAAATAATATCAGCCACAACGCCCTTTTCTCGCCTGCCCACCAGATAAATCCGACAAGAACAGCGGGCCAAAAAATATAAAACTGTTCTTCAACCCCCAAAGACCAAGTATGAACTAGCGGGCTAGCCTCCACACCAGAATGAAAATAATCAACACCTTCCGAGAAAAGGATATTTGACATACCAAAAGCAGCAAAAAATGCCTGCTTTCCAATTTTATCAAATAGATTCAGGTCATAAAATATAAAACCAAACGAAATTACTAATAAAATCACAAATATCAGCGAAGGTAATATTCGCGCTATTCTCTTTTTGTAAAAAGTCAAAAAAGAAAAACTTCCCTGACTAACATCATTGATGATAATGCCTGTGATTAAATATCCACTAATCACAAAAAAAACATCAACACCAATGAAGCCACCAGGAAACGCACTGACCCCAGAGTGAAAAAGAATAACGAGGAACACAGCCAAAGACCGCAATCCATCTATCTCTGGCTGATATTGGTCTTTATGCATTTTTGAATAAAATTAGCGTTCTCAAAATCAACACAAGTAGAAACAAAATTAAAATTGATGTTTCTACAACACTCAGTCCTCGGCCTCGATATCAATCGGGACGCCTGGCTGGCTTTTGGCAGTACGAATAGATAGCGCTGATTTGACGTGATTGACGTTCTCGGCGACCGTCAGTTCGGTCGTCAGAAACCGCTGATATTCATCCCAGCTGTGCGACACGATTTTCAAAAGGAAATCCATCTCGCCCGCGACCATGTGGCATTCGCGTACTTCCGGCCATGCAGCGGCACGGCCTTCGAAGGCGCGCAGGTCATGTTCGGCCTGACTTGCCAAACCGACAAGCGCGAACACGGTGACATTGTATCCCAACGCCTGCGCATCAACATCGGCATGATAACCCTGAATGAAACCGGCTTCTTCAAGCGCACGGACGCGACGCAAACAGGGCGGCGCAGAGATACCTGCACGACGAGCAAGTTCCACATTGGTCATGCGGCCATCTTCCTGGAGATCGCGCAGAATTCTGCGGTCGATCTTGTCGAGTTTGACCCGTTGCATTTATTCCTCGATTCTGTGCGCTGAACTTACCCCGGACGAAACAATATTACAGGGGGCCAGTAAGCTGGCAATAATATATTCAGCGACAGAAAGCAATCTGCCCTTTTGCAGTGCGCAGAAAAGCCCTGCACAATTTTGTATCAAAACCTTTCAAACCGCCATTTTCTGCCAATCGGAACGAAGGGGTGAAATGCCCGATCAGGTAGCGTTACGAAAACCTCGCAAAACATCGTGCGAGGCGGTTGCGCAATGCCATATCACCCCATATGTTCGAAACCTGTTTTTCACCGACCACAATATGCAAAGCACATGGCCCAAGAACATAACACCAAAGTCCTCATCATCGGATCCGGCCCGGCCGGTTACACAGCAGCAATCTATGCTGCACGCGCCAATCTGGAACCCATGATGGTTATGGGCCTGCAACCGGGTGGTCAGTTGACGATCACGACGGATGTTGAAAACTATCCCGGCTTTGCCGATGTCATCCAGGGCCCCTGGCTGATGGATCAGATGAAGGCGCAGGCCGTGCATGTCGGAACCAGAATGGTTCACGACCTGATCACCGAAGTCGACTTCTCGAAACGTCCCTTCGTCTGCAAAGGCGATTCGGGTGATATCTATGTCGCTGAAAGCGTGATCATTTCAACCGGCGCACAGGCACGCTGGCTTGGCCTTCCGGGCGAGGCAAAATTCAATGGTCGTGGCGTCTCGGCCTGTGCAACCTGCGACGGTTTCTTCTATCGCAACAAACCGGTTGTGGTTGTTGGTGGCGGCAACACCGCGGTTGAAGAAGCCCTTTATCTTGCCGGGATTTGCTCGAAGGTGACGCTCGTGCATCGCCGCGACGAATTGCGCGCGGAAAAAATGCTGCAGGATCGCCTGCTGAAGCATGAAAAGATCGACGTGGTCTGGGACAGTGTCATTGACGATATTCTTGGCGGTGACGGCCCGATGGACGGCGTTGAGGCCGTTCGTGTGCGCAATGTCAAAACCGGCGATCTGACAGACATCACTGCTGATGGTTTCTTTGTTGCGATCGGCCATGACCCGGCAACCGCCGTGTTCAAAGGGCAGATCGACATGGACGACGAAAATTACATCCTCGTCAAACCGGGCAGCACCACAACCAATGTTCAGGGTGTCTTTGCCGCAGGCGACGTAACCGACAAGATTTACCGTCAGGCAGTAACCGCGGCGGGCATGGGGTGCATGGCAGCCCTCGAAGCCGAAAAGTTCATTGCCGAGCATAACGAATAAGCACAGCAATCATCACCAGATACGACAAAGGGGCGCCAATGGCGCCCCTTTTTGCGCCAGCCGACCGGAAATATGACCGCATTCGGGAACGGCGAACATGTCATTTTCGGGCAATCCCCTGAGTTCATTTATGAATTCGGCGTGAACGAAATCACCACTTTCGCAATTGGTTGCTTGCAGATCGCGCCAAAGGCCTCATATTGATTTAATGATATCAGTTTGGAAGCAATTCCACATGCGGCTTAACAGTGTGGAAACCAAATGCTTCTAAGAAGAAGATAAAGAAGTATCAGGGGACTGGCGCGGCAATGGCGCGACAGTGACATTAGGAGCAGGTCTATGGACTGGGACAAACTGCGTGTTTTTCACGCTGTTGCGGAAGCGGGAAGCTTCACACACGCGGGGGAAAATCTCAATCTGAGCCAGTCGGCGGTCAGCCGGCAGATCAGCGCACTTGAAGAAAGCGTCAAGGTGCCGCTATTCCACCGTCACGCCCGCGGCCTGATCCTGACCGAGCAGGGTGAACTTCTGTATCGCACGGCCCATGACGTGTTCGCCAAGCTTTCCATGGCCGAAGCCCGCATTCGCGAATCCAAGGAACGCCCCAGCGGTCCGCTGAAGGTCACCACCACGGTTGCCTTTGGCTCAACCTGGCTGACACCGCGGATCAACGAATTCCTTGAACGCTATCCGGAAATCGAATTGTCGCTAGTGCTCAATGACGAGGAACTCGATCTTGCCATGCGCGAGGCTGATGTTGCGATTCGCATGCAGCCGCCCCGTCAGGCCGATCTGGTCCAGCGTCAATTGATGACGCTGCGCTATCATGTCTTCGCGTCCCCCGAATATATCAAGCAGTTCGGCATTCCGAAAAAGCCCGAAGACCTGAAAGATCACCGCCTGATCATTTATGGTGCGGATGCACGCCCACCGGTTTCGAACGTTAACTGGATGATGGCCGTCGCACAGCAGTTCAAACCGGACATGCGACCGATTCTGAAACTGAACAATATTTACGGCATCTTCCGCGCCACCGAATCCGGACTTGGCATTTCGGCCCTGCCCGATTACCTGCTGCCGACCGACAGCAATCTGGTGCGAATCCTGCCGGAACTCGAAGGTCCAAGCTTTGATGCTTATTTCGTTTATCCGGAAGAACTGCGTCATTCTAAACGCATTGCGGTATTCCGCGATTTCCTGATCGAGGAAATCAACAAGGTCAAAGCCAAGGTGAATGCGGCTGCTGCGGCCGATTAACGCAATCAGCCTGCGACAGAATCCCAAAGCCCCGCACCGAAATCTGCTGCGGGGCTTTTTCGTAATACTGGCAAGCATAAAAAAAATCCCCCGGTTTACTCAGCAACCTGCAGCAACAGGTTTCCAACCCAAAACCCTGGCGCGAATTGCCACCAATAACGACCTGTTGAACCAGTTGCTCCGCACGCGAAATCAGCTTTTCCGGAAAAACGCAGTCATAATAGCTTCAAATTACTGACATTTTTTCGCCATGCACTGAACGCATGGTTGGATTGTGGTTATTCTATTTTTAAGCGTAAGATCATATGCGTATATTCACACCAGAAGTTGTTAGCGACCGCGAAAGCGACGAGCGCTTTCATCTTTCCCTGATCTCCGCATGATCCGTATGCCGAAACGTTATTCGGCTTGGAATCTTCCCAGGATTCCACGTCTTCCGGACGTTAAAGCCTCCCTGTTGATCTTGCCGGTAGCTCCCCCTAGCTACCGGCATTTTTTTTCGCGTTCGCACAATTAATCAGCACCTTGCAGATCAAAAGTTTGGGAAACCGCGCATTAGTATACATAAATATTTTATATATTTCAGTCACTTAACTTCGTGATTCTTGTAGCCCAAGATTTATGCAATTTACGCATGGCTGAATGAGCAATTTGACAGTGGTGTTTCCCGTCAAAAACGCTATCTTTCTCTTCGAACCGCAGCGGTGAGCAACTGCATCGCGGTACAGAGTTTTCTCCCTGACCGAATTTTCGGTCTTTGTCGGGCGCCCTGCCCGGCATACCCAGGGCCCTGAGAAGGGTCCTACGTCTCCCAGACGTGAAGCCTCCCTGATAAACTTGCCGGGCATTCATTTGCCCGGCTTTTTTTTGCCCTGACGATATCCTCACCATCACCACGCGCAACTGTTACCCGTTGGCACCCGTCTTCACCTTGGCAGTCACACTGAAACCACGCAGTATGAGGCTTGCGCGCACGTGCGTCTGGTAACCGGGGATCAAGATCATGCAAAAAAACATCGGCCAGTTCCTGTTTGGCAAACCAGCGGAAGATCGCCTGCCGGAACGTGTGCGTCATGCGATTGCCCTTCAGCAGCAAGAGAGCGAAAAACTGATCGGCTGGGTGCAGCTGTTGCTGGTGACGATCTTTGCGACCCTTTACACCGTCTCGCCCAAAACATTCATGAACACCGGAATTCATCCCGTACCGTGGGCTTTGGGGTTGTATTTCCTGTTTACCTTTATCCGGCTGGCACTGTCTTATCGCGGTAGCCTGTCGAACGGGTTCCTGACCCTGTCGGTTATTGCCGATATTGGTTTGCTGATGGTCCTGATCTGGAGCTTTCATATCCAGTATATGCAACCAGCGAGCTTCTATCTAAAAGCGCCGACCATGATCTATGTGTTCATCTTCATCTCATTGCGTACCCTGCGGTTTGATCCGCGGTATATTTTGCTGGCGGGGGCAACGGCGGCAATTGGCTGGCTGATACTGGTCTTTTATGTGATCTGGAGCGAACGCGGCGAAAGCATGGTCACCCGGGACTATGTTACCTATCTGACATCCAATTCGATCCTGATCGGAGCCGAAATCGACAAGATCATTGCCATTGTTCTGGTGTCAACGGTGCTGGCGATTGCAGTGTTGCGCGCACAGCGTTCGTTTACCCGTGCCGTCACCGATGAAATCGCCGCAAGCGAGCTGTCACGCTTTATCTCGCCCGAGGTCGCCGCACGTATTACCCATGCAAATCAACAGATCAAACCTGGTGACGGTGAAGCCGCAAGGGCCACAGTCATGTTCACCGATATCGAGGGGTTTTCCGGCATTTCCGAAAAACTGAGCCCGCAGGAACTTGCCGCAATGCTCAACGAATATTTCGCCGCCACCAGCAACGTGATCAACAAACATGGCGGCGTCATCACCCAGTTTCAGGGCGACGCAATGCTGATTACCTTTAACGCCGTCAAAGCCGATCCCGACCACGCGTTAAACGCGGTTCAAACGGCAGTCGATATCACACGGCTCTGTTCGGAAACCACATTTTGTCATGGTGGCAAACTTAAAACCCGTTGCGGGATCAACACCGGCGACATCGTAATCGGTGCGGTTGGATCGGAGAACCGGCTGACCTTTACCGTCCATGGCGACAATGTCAATATTGCCGCCCGGCTTGAACAGCTTAACAAACAATATGGCAGCTACATACTTGCCACCGAGGATACGGTGAAGGCCTGCGAGGAAGGTTTTGCCTGGCAGGCGCGCGGCGAGGTCACGGTGCGCGGGCGCGAAACGCCAACACCGATCTTCAGCCTCTGACCGGATCAGGATTTTTACGACCATCCATATCCCCACAAAGAAAAAGCGCGCGGCGGGCGATTTGCCCGCCCCACGCTTTTTGGGGACAGATGGTCTTGGGGAGACCGGTCAGATACGGTGCCTTGACCTTGGGGTGCAGATCACTGCGGGGGACAGTGATTTTAAAGGTCCCGGTGAGTAGCGAGGGAGGGGCGCTTCACCGGCGTTTCCGCATCTGACAATTGTGAATATGCCCTTGAATTGGGGCGCAAAAACCGGCCGGTAATGACCATTCAGGGGCAAATTGGGGCAAAATAAAGTTTGGAACTACTACCGCGAAAAACCTTTTCCCGATTTGGAAAAAAGAAGGGGCGGGATTTACCCGCCCCATTTTCGGGGTCTTCATGGTCTTGGGGAGACCGATCAGCGAGGTCTGGAATTGTTCTTTCTTCGGGGGAAGATGAAAGAACGGGCCAGAAGACGTTTGAGGGGGGACAGAAGGTTCTGGCCGTTGCCTCGACTGACAATACATAATCTGCATTGTGAATAGGGCAGGAAAACAGGCCGCATAGGGCCATTTGAGGGCGAATTATGTTCAAAAAGGGGCATACGGTACTTCAAACCCTTGATAGCGAAGCGGGCAATAATGATCTATCCTCAAGACCGTCCGGTTTCGCATTGGCCAGAATGTGCCAATCCGAAATTCAGCATGCACCTGCATTAACTCACGGCACCGGCTTCCTTTGCCTCGAATGCCAACGCAGACCGGACACCACGCATAAGACAGACCCGGCACGAAACCGGGCCCGCGAAACGTCCTGACCGGTTGCTCCTTTGGCAGCAAGCACATGGGACCGCCGGGCTTTGACTGGCGGCGACAGAATATATCCTCCATGCGCAGATCGGTCCCATGCGTCCCATGATGCGTCAAGGAGATGTCCATGCCCCCGTCCAAAGACACAAAAGACAAAGCAGACCCCGCAAATTCCCCCACAGGCTCCCGGCACGTCCCACGATGCGCCGCGTTAATCGGCCCCTATTCCAGCGGCAAGACCAGCCTGTTTGAAAGTCTGCTAACCGCGACTGGCCGCGTTCATCGCAAGGGTTCGGTACGCGATGGCACGACAGTGGGCGACGCGTCCCCCGAAGCCCGAGAACGTCAAATGAGCATCGAAATGACGGTTGCCCAAACCCGTTATCTTGACGAGGAATGGCACTTCATCGATTGCCCCGGCTCGGTCGATTTTGCGCAGGATGCCCGCGAAGCCGCAATGATATGCGATGTTGCAATCGTTGTGGTCGAACCCGATCCGACACGCGCCATGATCGCAGCCCCCATCCTGAAATTTCTTGATCGCAATCGCATCCCCCACCTGATTTTCATCAACAAGACGGAACACGGTGGCGTTCGCCTGCGTGACAGTCTGGATGCCCTGCAATCCATTTCCGAACGTCCGCTTGTCCTGCGCGAAATTCCGATCCGCGACGCCAAGGGGGTCGATGACACAATAACCGGCTTTGTCGATGTCGTTTCCGAAAAAGCCTATCAATATCTCGAAGGGCAACCGTCGAAACTGATCACACTGCCCGCCAATGCCAAGGATCGCGAAACCGAGGTTCGCGAAGGATTACTCGAAGCCTTGGCCGACTTTGACGATAGCCTGCTTGAACAGATCCTCGAAGATCAGACACCGGCAACAGAAACCATCTATGACAATCTTGAACGTGATCTGGCCAAGGATTTGATTGTCCCGGTGTTTTTCGGATCTGCCGAGCATGATCACGGGATCATTCGCCTGCTGAAGGCATTGCGTCATGAGGCCCCGAATGCCGATGTCTGCGCCCACCGTCTGGGCATTGAACCGGAAGGCAACATTGCCGCCGTCCAGATTTTCAAGACTGTTCATCTGCCCCATGCGGGGCGGTTTTGTTATGGGCGCGTGCTTTCGGGACAGCTAAAGAATGGCGACACACTGGGCCGCGACAAGATTGCGGGCATGTGTCAGGTCTTTGGCGACAAGCACGAAAAGCTCGATATCGGTACATTTGGCAGCATCATCGGCCTGCCGCGCATTGATCATCTGCGCACCGGTTCGCTCTGCATCACCGACGGTGAAAGGGACAATCTTTGGCCCGATCCCCTGCCCCCGCTTTATGAAACCGGGTTGGAAGTCACCAAGCCCGGCGATGACGTCAAACTGACCGAAGCATTGCGCCATCTGTGCGAACAGGACCGGTCGCTGTCGTTTATTCACAGCGACGATACCGGCCAACTTGTTTTACGGGGTCATGGTGATATCCACCTTCAGGTCGCTTTGGCCCAGCTTCGCAGCCGCTATCACCTTGAAATCGAAACCAGACCGGTTGAAACCGCCTATCAGGAAACCGTGCGCAAGCCGGCACAGGCGCGGGGACGCTATAAAAAGCAGACCGGCGGACACGGGCAGTTTGGCGATGTCCTGATCGAACTGAAACCCCGTGGGCGCGGCGAGGGCTTCTCGTTCAATGAACGGATCGTTGGCGGTGCCATTCCCCGGCAATATATCCCCGCAGTCGAAAAGGGAGTCCGCGATGCCATGCGTTCCGGGCCGCTCGGTTTTCCGGTTGTCGATATTGCGGTCGAACTGGTGGACGGGTCCTATCACGCGGTAGACAGTTCCGATCAGGCATTTCAGATGGCAGGCCGCATCGCTATCGCCGATGCGCTTAAGGAAGGACAACCCGTTCTGCTGGAGCCGATCGAACGATACGCGATTTCGATCCCGTCGGAATTCACATCCAAAGCCCAGCGACTGGTCAGCACCCGGCGCGGACAAATCCTTGGTTTTAGCGCCAAGGATGACTGGCAGGGATGGGACGAGATCGACGTGCAGATGCCGGCATCCGAAACCGGCGATATGGTGATGGAATTGCGATCACTGACGCAGGGGACGGGCTTTTTCACGCGAAGTTTCTCGCACATGCAGGAAATTGCAGGAAAGCAGGCCGACATGATCGTCAGCGCCCGACAAAAACCACATAAAAAGTAATAGAATTGATCTATCGCTAATCATTAAACTATTGATTGGCGTAAAGTTTTCCAATGGTCGATACTCTTTTTAAGATAAAGAGCAAACATTCGGGCATGAGCCCCTTTGACAGGAGTGAAAACATGCAGATTGACATCGGAATTAACGAAACCAACCGCACTGCAATCGCCGACGGCCTGGGCCGCGTTCTGGCAGATTCTTATGCACTATATCTTAAAACCCATAACTTCCACTGGAACGTGACCGGCCCGATGTTCCAGACACTGCACACCATGTTCGAAGAACAATATACCGAACTGGCCATGGCAATTGATGAACTTGCCGAACGTATTCGTTCGCTGGGTGCCTTTGCACCGGGCAGCTTTTCGGCATATTCGAAACTTTCGTCGATCCCCGAAGAAACTGGCGTTCCTGCCGCCAAGGACATGATCGCGCAATTGGTCGAAGGCCATGAAACCGTGATCAAGACCGCGCGTTCGCTTTATCCGATCTGCGACTCGTCAGACGATGACGCCACCGCAGACCTGCTTACCGCACGTATTCAGGTCCATGAAAAAACCGCCTGGATGTTGCGGTCCCTGCTTGAAAGCTAAGCCGCCCCCCTCATGACAGCAAAAGGCCCGGATCGATTTCCGGGCCTTTCCTGTTTCCGGTTCAGTCAAACCGATCTATCCGCGCAGTAACGGATCAATCCGGCGCGCCGCATGCAGAACCGCAAAATCATGCCCGTGCGGTGCCGCAATCATCAACGCCCCCGGTGCCACACCATCACCAGCCGGAACCGGGATTGAAATGGCGCAGGCATCCGACAGGTTCAGATAGGATGTGTTGCGCAACATCATTCCATTCAAACGATCAAAGTCGGCTTCGACTTCGGCGATCTTGGGGGCCATCATCGGCAATGTTGGTGAAATCATCACATCGACATCCGCCATGGCCGAACTGAACATCGCAATCACGTCGGTCCGTTTGGCATAGGCATCAATCAGGTCTGCCGCACCTAGCGTATCGGCGAAACGCATCCGGTTCAAAACACGAGGATCGCCACAAGTTTCAAGCGCCTTGAAATCCCGCGAATAGATTTTGTGCGCCTCGGCCGCGACAAGAATTTTGTTGATCACGGCATTTTCGGCCAAAAATCCCAGATCAATCTCGATCAACTGATGTCCGGCATCACGCAGCTTTTTGCAGACAGCATTAAAATCCGCCCGCACCCGGTCATCCAGATCATTCACAAAGGCATGGGCCGGCACACCGATTTTGATCGGGGCGGGTTTGCCATCCTGAGCGGGAACGGTTTTACCCGACATGATCTCAAACGCGGTTATGGCGGTTTGCAAATCACCGGCAAGCGGACCTGCCGTGTCAAAGCTTTTGGCCAACGGATGAATGCCTTCGCCCGACATCCACAAACGGCTGGGCTTATAGCCATAAAGCCCGTTAATCGCCGATGGAATGCGAACCGAACCGCCAGTATCGGTGCCAAGTGCGATATCGGCCAGACCAAGTGCAACCGTCAAAGCACCGCCCGATGTCGAGCCGCCCGGAATGCCTTCAGGGTCAAACACATTGCCCGGCGTTCCGTAATGCGGGTTAAGCCCGACACCGGAATAGGCAAATTCGCTAAGCGCGGTGCGACCAAACGGCACGGCACCGGCAGCCTTGATACGCGCAACGATTTCGCAATCCCGCGATGCCGCCGGGCGACCCTGCAACAATTTTGATGCTGCCGTGGTGGTAACACCGGCCTCGTCGTAAAGGTCCTTTACCGAAACCAGCATACCGGCCAACTGCAAGTCTGTTGCCGATTGCGCCACGCGTTCTTCGGCCGCCGCGGCATCACGCAAAATGCGGTCACGGTCGAACTCGGTGAAAATCCTCGCTGCCAAATCACCCAGTTGATCGACCCTGTCGATTGCGGCCTTTGCCTTGTCGATGATCGCGCCCATCGGGCTGCCTCCGTTACGTTCTGATTTTTCTGGAAGTTTTCCGAAACCGAGCCTAGGCGATTTCAGGCAGTTCAACAATGTCATAGCTGTGTGTAATGCTCAGCCCCCGCACCGGTTCATGCATCGCCATTTTAAACGAACGTGCCGGACGCACCCCGCCCTTCGCACCAAAAGTACCACACAGCATCACCGCCGCCTTGCCATTGACACCCGATGCCATCAGTCCCGAGCCTTTGATCAGATCGGAAAGCGGGCGGATCGATGCAATCGTGCCTTCCTGATAGGGAACCCATTCATCACTGTCGCCCTCACGTATCCAGGATTTCAGCTCGATCTGTTCCAGATGATTGGCAACATCGTCAAATTTCCAGATCGTGTTGGCGACCGGCTTGGCGCAAATCTGTTTTGACAGGGCAACCGAATGGGCTTCAAGTTCGCGGTCGGTATGATCCGATGCCAGCCCAAGATACAAAACACCATCCTTCGCAATCACCAGGGGCTCGACCTCGCCCGATGTGCCTTTGCCAACCACCTCGATCAGCGGTGCCTGGGTCAGCATACCAAACGACGTACGGTAATAAAGCGGCACGGTCGAGGGCGGTTTGACCCCGATAGCGGCCAGCTCATCAATATGATGCTGGATCGCCTTGGCATCGCGGCCGGTCCATCCGGCAACCGTGCAATGGCCGATTTCAAAGCTGATGGCATCGCCATCAAGGTTAAAATTCATCTGCATTTGCGTAATCCCAATTCTGATTTTTACGAATTTTGCGCGCATCGGACGGTTGCGGACCGGTTTCCCGGTCCACCCCGAAGGCACAAACGATCAAGACGTTGCGGCATTATCGCGCGTGTTTATCCCCGCCAGGTCAAAGAATATCGGGCAGGAACAGGGCGACGGACGGCACCGCGACAAGCAGGGCGATCATGGCAAGCATCACCAGAACGAACGGAACGGCACCCAGCATCACTTCGGACAATCGGCCCGATTTGCGTGCGCCCTGCACGACGTAAAGATTAAGTCCGACTGGCGGTGTGATCAGAGCCATCTCGATCAGGACAATCAAAAGAATGCCAAACCATACTTTATCGAAGCCCATGCCAGTCATGATCGGCACAATGATCGGAATGGTCGCCACCATCAGCGACAGGGTTTCAATGAAGAAACCAAGCACGATGTATAGCAGGATCACGACCATCAAAGTCCCCATCGGCGACAGGTTCAAACCGGTCAGAAGGTCCTTGAGCTCGCGCCCCATGCCTGCCGCTGTGAGGGTGAAGTTCAGGAAATAAGCCCCGATAATCACCAGCATGATCATCGCGGTGATCCGAACCGTGCCATACAGGCATCGTTCCATCATTTCGCGCGAAACACCGCGATTGAAAGCCGCAATCAGCATCGCAATAGCAACACCGACAGCCGCCGATTCCGTCGGCGTTGCCCAACCGGCATAAATCGACCCGATCACCACAAGGAACAGAACCAAGATCGGCAAAAGATGCTGCAAACTTCCGATGCGCTCCGACCAGGTGAACGAACGGCTTGTGCCACCAAGGGTCGGCTTGATCTTGCACAGGATCGCCGTGACCATCATGAAGGCCGCCGCCATCACAAGTCCCGGGATCAACCCCGCAAGGAAAAGGCGCGGGATCGATGTTTCGGTCAGGAAGCCATAGACGATCAGGTTGATCGATGGCGGGATCATAATGCCAAGCGTCCCGCCCGCGGCAATCGCACCTGAAAACAGTTTCGGATCATAACCAAGCTTTTCGGCCTGCGGCATGGCAACGGTTGCCACCGTCGCCGCCGTTGCCACCGATGACCCCGACGTTGCCGAAAACATTGTCGCCGTACCGATATTGGCGTGGATCAATCCGCCCGGAAGCCACGAAAACCATTTATCAAGGGCTTCATAAGTGCGTTCGGCAATCCCACCACGCACCAGAATTTCACCTAGCAGCACAAAGAACGGAATGGCGATCAGGGTTGACGAATTCGACGATGACCAGACCACCTGACCAAGCCCGCGCAAAAGCGGGAATGGTGAAAACAGTTGATCAACCCCGAACCCCAGAAGGAACAAAACAATCCCGACCGGAATGGACAGGGCCAAAAGCCCCAGAAGCGATGCGGTAATGGTAAAGATCATGCTTCCAGCTCCAGTTCGGAGCGGGCACCAACAAGCGCATCGGCCTGCTCAAGGTTACGTTTGACCAGAAGCGACAATGTCAGGATCACCAGAACACTTGAGCACACGGCAAACCATATCCAGCCCGATAACCAGATCGATTGCGGTATCCATAACGGTGTTTCAAGCGGGGTATTGGCGCGGGATCCGCGTTCAATCGTCTTTTGCAAAACCGGCCAGCTTTGAACGGCGATAACAATCGATGTTCCGGCGAGGGCAATGATCGCAAGAAGATCAAGCATCGCCTTGCCACGCTGGCGCAGGCGCAGGCGGATAAGGTCGATACGGACATGGGCCAGTTCCGTCAGGGCATAGGACATGCCCCAACTGGCAACACCGGCCATCACATATCCCGATATTTCATCCGCACCCCCAAAGGAGATGCCGACTTCGCGCAAAAGAATATCTGCGATGATCAGGATCACACAGCCTGTCAGAACAAGCCCGACAAGCAGCGCGATCATGCGGTTAATGCGGCGGATGGCCGCAATCAATGAGGTAGTCACGGTTGCGGCCTCCTCCGGCTGGTTTTCTGCTTAGCTCAGAGGGACGCTAACACCGACAGTTTTGCCAACCGTCTCGTTCCAGCGTTTCACCCAGTCCGCACCGGCGCGCTCTGCCCATTCCGGCAAAACGACACTTGTGAGGATTTCCTTGGCCTTGGCAATATCGGCATCGGATGCCTCAACCAGGGTCATGCTGGCCGGATCACCCGCCGGGCAGGTTCCGTTACCCGTAAGACACGCGATATCGCTTTCCAGTGCACCTGCGGCGGCGGCCCATGCCGGGGCCTCGAACTTGGAATTGACTTCATCGGTGATCAGTTTCTGCATTTCCGGCGACAGGCTGTTCCATTTATCGAAATTCATCGCGGTTACAACCGGATCCCAGCCACCAAGCGGAATGTTCAAAAGATGATCCGAAACTTCCCACCAGCCAGCACTGTATCCCGAACCGGCACCGGTAACGGCACAGTCGATCACACCACGTTCAAGCGCACCCGGCACTTCGGAAAATGCAACATTGACGCCGTTGGCACCCAGTGCCTCAAGGAACTTGGTGGTCATACGGCCCGAACCACGAACTTTTTTGCCTTTCAGGTCTTCAAGCGACGTCACATCCCCCTTGCAGAAAACCACCTGCGGCGGATAGGGCGCAACGGCCAGAACCCTGGCGTTGAAACGATCCTTGAAGATATCCTCGACCATCGGGCGGGCGGCCTCAACCATTGCCTTTGCTTCTTCGGCGGTATTGGCAACCAGCGGCACGTCAAGGCCTTCAAGTTCCGGGGCATCGCCAACTGCGTAATCGCCAACCGTCATGCCGACATCGAACACGCCGTCATTCAGAATGCGAAATACATCGCCGCCGCCAATCCCCATCTGATCATGGGTGGTCATCTGGACATTGATCTCACCGTTTGATGCGGCGGGCAGTTCTTCGGTCCAGAACGGGGTTTCAAACTGCTTGTTCAGCGGCAGGTTGCTCCAGCTGCCGACAACCGAAAGGTCTTCGGCAAAGGCAGGGGTTGCCATCATGCCCGCACCAAGGGCCGAAACGGCAAGTAACGATGATACTGTCTTTTTCATGAGATGGTCCTCTCTGATAGCTGGGTTTTGTTTGTGATTTCAGGCGGTTTTTGTCTGTAGTGAAAATTCTGCGGCTTCTGCCAGGACGTCCGTCACCAGCATCAGACCGGGTTCATGCGTGATGGCAAGGTCCGGCAAAACATTGCGGATCGCCATTTGCGGCGTAACGCCACAGGCCCAGAAAACCGGAATGTCCCCCTCGTTCACGACTGGTTCGTCGCCGAAGTCCGGCTTCATGAGATCGGAAATGCCAATCGCCGCCGGATCGCCAATATGAACTGGCGCACCATGCGCCAGACGATAACGATCAGAATACAGAATGGCACGAATGGCATCGGATGGTTTGAAGGACCGCATCGAAACCACCAGTGGGCCATGGAAACGCCCGGCCGGGGTGGTGGCGATATTGGTCACATACATCGGAACGTTCCGGTTGGCGTCCATATGACGCAGGGAAACGCCACTGCGTGTAATCGCGGCCTCGAACGAAAATGAGCAGCCCAGAACAAAGGTCACCAGATCATCACGCCAGACCGCGGTCAGATCGGAAACACTTTCAAAATCGGTCGTCCCGCGAAACACGCGATAGCCCGGCAGATCGGTACGAATGTCAAGATCGGTTCCAAGTTCCGGAATATACGGCGAACCCGGCTCGGACATGCCGATCAACGGGCATGATTTCGGGTTTTTGGCACAAAATTTAAGAAACTCGTCGGCGTGACTTGCCGGCAGGATCGCAAGATTACCCTGCAGATATCCGGATGCATAGCCGGTCGTAGTGCCCCGATGTTTTCCGGAACGGATTGCGTGGCGCAAAGCCAGCGGCGATATCGTCGATGCAGATTCCGAAACGGTCGTCGGGGAACAAGATGCGCTTTTTGTCGCGTTCATTTATTCGGTCCTGTTCTAAGCCTCGCGATAAGCTTGAGAAACTCGACCGATCTTGTCAAGAAATCATTTTTAACAATTTATGATCTATTTTAACGATCAGTTTGATCGAACAGTCTGGCCGCCTCGATCACTGCCTCGCCTATTTCACGGTTACGTTCCGGGTAATAACTGATCACGAAATGAAGGTCGGTCAGTCGGGCTTCATCCTGTACCGGGATCGCCTTAATATGTTCATCCCAAACGGAATTTGTGACCATCAGGGATGGCAGAACACCAATCCCGAAACCTCCGCCGACAAGGTGTTTTACGGTCGAAAGTGACGCCGATCCATGTAACGCAGGCGGTGAGATATCGGGCGCGGAAAAGATGCTTTCGACCTCGCGAAATGGCGGGGTTCCCTTCGGAAAGGTGACAATCGCATGCTCGGCAAGCTCCGCCAGCGACATCGGATGATCGGGCAATTCCATCGATCCGGTGCAATACCAGCCCAGTTGAACCGGCTTAAGGGCCGCAGCAACCGCGCCCTGCGGCACCGATTCCCGCAACATGATCGCAACGTCAAGCGCATCGTCGGCCATGGTCATTGCCAATTGGCCGGATGTATCAACCGACAGTTCGAAACGGACTTTCGGATAATCGTCTTTGAGCTTGTTCAGCATGTCGGTCAGGATCGTATGAACGATGGTTTCCGCCACACCGATACGAACCGTCCCGCTCAGTTCGCCCGGATGGGTCAATTCTTGCCAGATGCGATCCCGTGCGCGCGATAAACGTTGCGCTTCTTCAAGAAACCGAAGACCTGCCGCCGTCAACCTCACCTGCCGGTTGGACCGGTCAAACAGCATCATGCCCAGCTTTTTTTCCAGTGCGGAAACCCGCGATGAAATGGCTGACTGGGACAGATCATATTTCTGGGCAGCCGCGCGAAACCCTCCTGCCTTGACGATATCCTGCAAAATCTCGATATCTTTGAATTCAAACACGTTTTCGTTCCCTGGATAGCAACTGCATCTTCGATCCTGTCAGTCGGATCGTGTGATTTAAGATCACAATACCCTGCAACCGATCATCTGGCACGATCAATCCATTGCGATTTTATTATCGTATGCAGAACAAAGCGCACCAATGACCGTTTCGGACGCATTTCTACCTTCACCGCCCCCTCACCGAGGCGTTACTTGCCCGAAGCACCTTTTCCTTAGACATTGGGAATATGCCAGATTGGAGGGTTAGATGCTGATACGCCGCAAAAAGGGTTGGGAAATCGCCGAACGCGATGTAACCCCGGAATCCGTTTACAAAAATCGTCGCCAGTTTCTGAAAGGCATTGCCGCAGGATCAATCGGCGCGGCGGCAGCCAGCCTGCCCATCGGTCGTGCATTGGCGCAAGCTGCCGATCCCACCGCCGATCTTTACCCGGCGATGCGCAATCCGGCCTATGTTGTTGATCGCGCCATTACCGATAAATCCAAGGCGCTGACCTATAACAACTTCTATGAATTCGGATCGCACAAATTCATATCCGAAGCCGCACAGGCCATGAAAATTCGTCCATGGACCGTCAAGATTGACGGCATGGTTGAAAAGCCGATTGAGATCGATTTTGACGATCTGGTGCGCAAGATGCCGCTAGAAGAGCGCGTCTATCGTTTCCGCTGTGTCGAGGCATGGGCGATGACCGTACCCTGGACCGGTTTCCCGATGAAGTCGCTTGTCGATTATGCCAAGCCGCTATCGGGAGCCAAATACATCGAAATGGAAACCGCCAGCCAGAAAGACGCCATGCCCGGCTTGCGGCAGTTCTGGTATCCGTGGCCCTATATCGAGGGCCTGACGATCAGCGAGGCCACCAACGAACTTGCGATGATCGGAACCGGCATCTACGGCGAACCGATGCCCAAGCAGAACGGTGCGCCATTGCGCCTGATCACACCATGGAAATACGGCTTCAAGAACATCAAATCGATTGTCCGCTTCACCTTTACCGACAAGCGACCAGTCAGCTATTGGGAACAGCTTGCGGATACTGAATACGGCTTCTGGGCGAATGTGAATCCCAAAGTTCCCCACCCCCGATGGAGCCAGGCACAGGAACGACTGCTGACCACCGGCGAAGAAGTCCCGACACAGCTTTACAACGGCTACGAGGAATATGTCGCCGACCTTTACAAGGACATGGAAGGCGAAAAACTGTTCATGTAACGGCCAAACATCACCGGATCGGTGTCCTCATGACCCCGATCCGGCGTAGCGGCGATAAATGTCATCGAACGTACCGTCTTCGCGCATCTTGATCAGCTCTTCCTCAAGACCGCGATATTTTTGACCAAGAAAGAGCGGCGATTTACGCGACAGCCCTATGAATGAGGGCTCGCCTTCCAACACCAGACTTGCCTTGCGCACAGCCAGTTTCTTGTTGCTCAGTAAATCCGCCGCCAGCAATTCCGGCACAATGACCGCATCGATGCGCCCTTGATCAAGCATGCGAAACAGTGTGGTATAATCGGCGGCTTCCATCCATTTGATGCTGTCTTCCGACGGCAATGCATCAATGTATGACGCTCCGCGAAGCACACCAACATGCAGGCCAGCCAGTTCTTCAACCTGCCTGATATCGGGGGCTAATGCCGGTTGATAAATCGCTTTTGGCTCGTCGGGCAGTGCGGCATCGAAGAAATACATGAATTTCTCCCTCTCTGGTGAACGGTTGGGTCCCAGCATGATATCCGCCCCGCCTTCGTCCATCAGATAAAGTGCCCGACGGAACGGAACCACATCAAACCGCAAAGTATGCCCGGCACGTGATGCTGCTTCTTTCAAAACCTCGACATATATGCCGGAAAATTCCGGCTCCTGCCCTGCCTCGGCAACAATCCGGTAAGGCGGCGCATCATTGATTGCAACCACCAGCTCCCCGGCAAGCACACCCTTCCCGCCCCCGCACAAGACAATCAGGGTACACAATCCAATCAGGCGGCGCGCAAAGCCCGTCAAAAACGTCTCCGTCCGGCAAACCGGCTAGTTGATTGATTTCAACGAAAGGCTGCCTTCCTTAATCCGCAAATTCAAGGCTGTTCAAGGAAGTCCGATTTATATGATTACACTGAAATGTCATACAACTATCCAGACGAACAGGTCTCAAGGGCCACTGCGCCGACGCCCTTTGTATTTCGACTTGTTGGCCGATTTTGACCCCGGCCCGACGGTTCCGATGCTGCGCGCCATCGGCCCGGCATCGGCAAGGCCAAGTTCCTGATCTTCAAGGCGCTTGATCTCGTCACGCAGACGGGCGGCTTCCTCGAACTCAAGGTTCCCGGCGGCTTCACGCATACGTTTTTCAAGGTCTTCGATATGCGCACGCAGATTGTGCCCGATCAGGACATCGCCCGAAACGCCGGTATCGACCGTGACGTAATCATGCTCGGCAACGCTTTCCAGAACGTCGCGGATTTTGCTGCGTACCGATTCCGGTGTAATGCCGTTGGCTTCGTTATAGGCAATCTGCTTTTCGCGACGGCGGTTGGTTTCGCCAATCGCATATTCCAGACTGTCGGTCATCTTGTCGGCATACAGCAAAACCCGGCCATCAATGTTACGCGCCGCACGCCCGATGGTCTGCACCAGCGATGTTTTCGACCGAAGAAAGCCTTCCTTATCCGCATCCAGAATGGCAACAAGTGCACATTCCGGAATATCGAGACCTTCGCGCAAAAGGTTGATGCCGACCAGAACGTCAAACACACCAAGCCGCAGATCGCGAATGATCTCGATCCGTTCCAGCGTGTCGATATCCGAATGCAGGTAACGGACCCGCACCCCATGCTCATGCAGATATTCTGTCAGATCCTCGGCCATGCGTTTGGTCAGCGTCGTGACCAGAACACGCTGCCCCTTGGCCGCACATTCCTTTGCCTCAGCCAGCAGATCATCGACCTGTGTTTCCACCGGACGAATGATGCAAACCGGATCAATCAGGCCGGTCGGGCGAATGACCTGCTCGGTGAACACTCCGCCCGTGCGTTCCATTTCCCAATTGCCCGGCGTTGCTGACACAAACACGCTTTGGGGACGCATGGCTTCCCATTCCTCGAATTTAAGCGGACGGTTGTCCACGCAACTCGGCAGGCGGAAGCCATGTTCCGCCAAGGTGAATTTGCGATTATAGTCGCCTCTGAACATGCCGCCGATCTGCGGCACGGCAACGTGACTTTCATCGACAAACAGCAACGCGTTTTCCGGCAGATATTCAAACAATGTCGGCGGCGGCTCGCCCGGATTGCGCCCCGAAAGCCAACGGGAATAGTTTTCAATCCCCTTGCAGTGGCCCACCGTTTCCATCATTTCCAGATCGAACATCGTACGCTGCTCGATCCGCTCGGCCGCCAGAAGCTTGCCTTCCTGCTGGAATTGCGCCAACCGGTCTTTCAGTTCCTGTTTGATGCCAGCCATCGCCTGCACCAATGTCGGACGCGGGGTTACGTGGTGCGAATTGGCATACACGGTGACCGAGTCCATGGTCGCAAATTTGTGCCCGGTCAGCGGATCAAACTCCGCCAGTTCCTCGACCTCGTCGCCAAACATGGAAACACGCCACGCACGGTCCTCGGCGTGAGCCGGAAAGATTTCCAGAACATCCCCACGCACCCGGAATGTTCCGCGCGAAAATGCGGCATCATTGCGGGTATATTGCAACTCGACCAGCCGCTTCATGATCAGGTTGCGATCAACCTCATCGCCAACCGCAATCCGCTGGGTCATTTCAAGATAGGTTTCAACCGCACCGATACCGTAAATGCAGGAAACAGACGCCACGATGATACAGTCATTGCGCTCCAGAATCGCGCGCGTTGCCGCATGGCGCATCCGGTCAATCTGTTCGTTAATCGAACTGTCTTTTTCGATATAGGTGTCCGAGCGCGGGATATAGGCTTCTGGCTGGTAATAGTCGTAATAGGATACGAAATACTCGACCGCGTTTTCCGGGAAAAACGCCTTCATTTCGGAATAAAGCTGCGCCGCCAGCGTTTTGTTCGGTGCCAGAACAAGGGCAGGTCGCTGCGTCTTTGCGATGATGTTGGCCATCGTAAAGGTCTTGCCCGACCCGGTAACACCCAACAGAACCTGATCGCGTTCTTTGTTATTGATCCCGTCCATCAGCTCGGCAATTGCCTTTGGCTGATCGCCTGCGGGCTCGTAATCGGTCACCAGTTTGAATTCGCGCGATCCCGCAACCGGCGGGCGACGTTTCAGTAAGAATTCCGGCAGGCCATACATCGGCGCATTCATCGGACTGATTCCTTTTTCGACATGACCATAGTTATAGGCCAGCGCGGCAACATCGCAACCCCCGGCCCTGACAACTGCTGTCAGTAGTTGTCAGCAGACGTCAGGACAAAAACCGCCGGAACAGGCATCAAACTATCGCGTTAAAACGTCATGACTTTCGGATCGGATGCCAAGACGGGCCGTTTTCATCCCAAAGAACCCGCAAAAGGCGCGAAACTGCCTTGAATTGCGTTAAACACGGGCGTAGGGTCCGAACCGAAAGAAAGCGATTCTTTCTATTTCATTTCATTCCAGGGAAACAGACCAATGGCGTTTATTGCCGACCGTTTGAGCCGTATCAAACCCTCTCCTACCATTGCTGTCACCACCAAGGCTGCCGAACTCAAGGCTGCCGGCGTTGATGTGATCGGCCTTGGCGCAGGCGAGCCGGATTTCGATACCCCCGACAACATCAAAGACGCCGCCAAGGCAGCCCTTGATGCTGGCAAGACCAAGTACACTCCGGTCGCCGGTACTCCGGAGCTGCGCAAGGCGATTGTCGCGAAGTTCAAACGTGAAAATGACCTGGAATACACGATTGACGAAATCACCGTCGGTTGCGGCGGCAAACAGACGCTTTTCAACGCGCTGTTTGCTACGCTGAACCCGGGTGATGAAGTCATTATTCCCGCACCTTACTGGGTGTCCTATCCGGACATGACCCTGATGGCCGAAGGCGTTCCGGTTGTTGTCGAATGTCAGGAAGAAAACGACTTCAAAATCACGGCTGCCGAACTCGAAGCCGCGATCACGCCGAAAACCAAGTGGGTTGTTCTGAACTCGCCGTCGAACCCGACCGGTGCTGCCTATTCGCGCGCCGAACTGCGGGCGATTGCAGATGTTCTGCTCAAACATGAAAATGTCTGGGTCATGTCCGACGATATGTATGAACATCTCGTCTATGACGGTTTCGAATTCACCACCATCGCACAGGTCGAACCGAAACTGAAGTCGCGCACGCTCACCTGTAACGGTGTGTCGAAATCCTATGCCATGACCGGCTGGCGTCTTGGCTATGCCGCAGGCCCGGTTGAACTGATCAAGGCGATCAACAAGGTTCAGTCGCAATCCAGCACGCATACCTCCTCGATCAGCCAGGCCGCATCGGTCGAAGCCCTTAACGGCCCGCAGGACTTCCTGAAAGAACGCGCCGAAGTGTTCAAGGAACGTCGCGATCTGGTCGTCAAGGCCATGAACGAATGCGAAGGTCTGACCTGCAAAAAGCCGGAAGGCGCGTTTTACGTCTATCCGTCCTGCGCCGGCACGATCGGCAAGAAAACCCCGGATGGCAAAGTGATCGAAACCGATACCGATTTCGTGACCTACCTTCTTGAGTCCGAAGGCGTTGCGGCGGTTCAGGGGTCAGCATTCGGCTTGGCACCATATTTCCGCATTTCCTATGCTACCTCGACCGAGGCACTGACCGAAGCATGCGCACGTATCAAACGTGCCTGTGCGGCACTGAAATAAGCTGGTTTTCCGGTCACGGAACTTTCGACGGGGTCCGGCACTTGCCGGGCCCTGTTTTTTTGTCCATTATCCAATTCAACATTTACGCACTGAATTACCGATAAATCGGACGCACCATGCAAAACGAGAATTTCTACGTCACTGTGGACGGCATCAGCCTGTCCTGTCAGCGGATCATCCCGACCAATGTCAGGCCGGATGCCCCAACGATCATGTTCCTGCACGAGGCACTCGGGACCATCCGCATGTGGCGCGATTTCCCGGCAAAGCTCGCCACCGCAACCGGCCATCCGGTGGTTGTCTATGAACGGCGCGGTCACGGAAAATCCGATCCGCACGGTCCGGACGATATCCCCCGTCCCGTCAATTTCCACAACACCGAAACCGATATCTATCTGCATGGCCTGATCGGCGAACTTGGCCTTGATCGACCAATCCTGTTTGGCCACAGCGACGGGGCCACCATCGCGCTTAAATATGCCGCCCGGTTCCCGAACAATGTCCGCGCGGTCATCAGCGAAGCCGCACATGTTTTCGTCGAAGACATCACGATTGCCGGGATCAACGAAGCGGCATCAATCTATGCCAAAACCGACTGGAAATCGAAACTCGAACGGCATCATTTCTTCCAGACCGATGCGGTGTTTCGTGCCTGGGTCGATACTTGGCGCCAACCGGCATTTCGCGACTGGCAGATGATTGACGAACTGCCCAGCATCACCTGCCCAATTCTGGTCATTCAGGGAAATGACGACCAGTTCGGCAGCGACGAACAGGTTCATATCATCTGCGACAGGGTCAGCGGCACTGCGACCAAAATGATCCTTGCCGACTGCGGCCATATCCCGCATTTCGATCAGCCCGATCAGATCATCGAAGCCAGTCAAAAGCTGCTTCGTCAGATCAAACCGGTCGTTGCCTGATCAAACGGAAAAAGCCCCGCTGCGGTTCGCAAGCGGGGCTCTTCCAATAATGGTCTGACGACGGTGCGTCTGGCTTATTCCGCCAGCGCATCCTCGGCATCGAGAACAACCGCAACTGCATGAATGATGGATGCAATACGCACCGCATTCTGAACGGTTTCTTTTTTGATCCCGGCGGTTTTCAAAACTTTCTCGTGGCTGTCGATGCACATGCCGCAGCCGTTGATCGCGGAAACCGCAAGCGAGAACAGCTCGAAATCGGCCTTATCAATGCCCGGCTTGCCGATGATGTTCATGCGCAGGCGTGCGGGCATGGTGGCATATTCGGGTTCGGACACAAGGTGCGTAAAACGATAATAGATATTGTTCATACCCATGATCGCCGCCGCACCCTTGGCTGCCTGAAACGCTTCGTCGCTCAGCTTGGTTTTGGCTTCGGCGGCAACGGCTTTCAAAAGCTTTGCGTTGCGCGATGCATAGGCGCACGCAAGCGCGGTGCCGTAAACCTGCTGATCGGTCATGCCCGGATTGTTGGCAAGGCTGCTAAGGTTCAGCTTCAGATCCTTGGCATAGTCCGGCATGACGTCTTTGATTTCGGAAATGGAAGACATTGAAGCATCCCCTTTTGACTGAAGAATGAGATTCAAAACTGAAAAATGCCCGCAGCCATCACGCACACCGCAAGCGTTGCGGGTGCCTGGATTAATTTCACCGATGGACTGGGAGCGGACCCGGGCCAAAGCCCGGATCCAAATCGGTCTGGAAAACCTTAAAGGGTTGCTTCACCCTGGTTCCAGTTGCACGGGCAAAGCTCGTCGGTCTGCAGTGCGTCAAGAATACGCAGAGCTTCCTGCGGGTTACGACCAACCGAAAGGTCGTTGACCTGAACGTGACGGATGATGTTGTCCGGATCGATGATGAAGGTCGCGCGCAAAGCAACGCCTTCGCCTTTCGCCAGAACACCAAGCGCGTTCGACAGTTCTTTTTTCTCGTCAGCCAGCCACACGAATGGGCTGTCGCCCAGATCTTCGTGGTGGGTACGCCATGCAGCGTGGACGAAATCGGTATCGGTCGAGCAACCGAGCAGAACCGCGTCGCGGTCTTCGAAGTCACCATTCAGTTCGCCATAACCGACGATTTCGGTCGGGCAGACAAAGGTGAAGTCTTTCGGCCAGAAGAACAGAATCTTCCATTTGCCTTCATAGGACTTGTCGGTAACCGGTGCGAAGCTGTCCGGGGTTTTGCCCGAAACGCCGGTAAGATTGAATTCAGGAAGCGTATCGCCAACTGTAAGCATTATGGTTACTCCTAACCTTGGTTAAAAACTGTCCCTTTGACGGCCCCCGACAGGCCGTATAAATTTTGTTCGCAAGTGCAATAATGCACTCCCTGCTGGCGATTTGTAGTCAAATGAACTAACTAAGACCAATAGAATTAATCTCGATGTTCGATAGGAAAAATTTATGGCTGCCCAACCCAGCATCAAGCAGCTCAAATATCTGGTCGCATTGTCGGAAACCGGGCATTTTGGCCGTGCTGCCGAGGCATGCTTCATCACACAGCCAAGCCTTTCAGCAGCCATCAGCGAGCTTGAAAACCTGCTGGGTGCCCAGCTGGTGGAACGCAACAAGCGTCAGGTCCTGATCACACCGCTTGGCCGCGAGGTTGTTTCGCGGGCGCGAAATATCCTGCACGAAGTTGATGAGCTGACCATGATGGCGCAATCCGCGACCGAGCCCCTTTCGGGTCCAATCAATTTCGGTGTAATCCCGACAATCGGCCCCTATCTTCTGCCCGATGTCATGCACCGCCTTAAAACCGGTTTTCCAAAACTGCAGCCCTTCCTGCGCGAAGACCAGACGACAAAGCTTGTCGAATTGCTGGCTGCCGGGAAACTAGACATCGCCCTGATCGCCCTGCCGATCGAGGAAAACTGGCTCGAAGAAATGGACCTGTTCGAAGACAGGTTTGTTTTTGCGTGCAGCCCCGACAATCCGCTGACCCGCAAAAAGAAAATTGATATCGCCGATATCAAGGATGAAAAGCTGTTGCTGCTTGAAGACGGTCATTGCCTGCGCGATCAGGCTCTCGAAGTCTGTCAGAAAGCCGGCTGGAGCAAATCGGCCGATTTTCAGGCCAACAGCCTGTCAACACTGGTTCAGATGGTCGTTGCGGGTATCGGTGCCACCCTGCTTCCGGAAATGTCGCTTGAGGTCGAGGCACGCCGCCCCGACTCGCTCACCATCCTGCCGTTCCAGAACCCGGTCCCCGTTCGGCGTATCGGACTGGTCTGGCGGCGCAGTTCCGCACGTAAAAAGGAATTCCGCCAGTTGGGAACATATTTGCGCAATACACTTGAAACCTGCGAACGATCGCATGTCGCCTGATTGTGCTGTAACGCCCCGCCTTTCTGGATAAAGCCACGGGACCGGACGATAGCCGATGCTGCCAATCAAGGATAACAACCCGACAACCATCACCCCTTGGGTGACATATGGCCTGATTGCCATAAATGTTGTCGTGTTTCTCCTGACCGTGTCCCTTGCACCGCAAAGCCAGTTTCAGGTCAATCTGCAATATGGTGCCATCCCGGCGGTCCTGTTCGGGCATGCGCAATTGCCCCCGCAGCTTGCCGTTTTTCCACCCGGTTTTGAATTCCTGTCAATCTTTAGCGCCATGTTCATGCATGGCGGCTGGATGCATCTCGGCGGCAACATGCTGTATCTGTGGGTATTCGGCAACAATGTCGAAGACGCTATGGGGCATTTCCGGTTTCTGGTGTTTTATCTTGTGTGCGGTATAGCCGCCGCACTTGGCCATGGTCTGCTTGATACAACATCGCAAATCCCGATGATCGGCGCATCCGGCGCGCTGGCCGGGGTTTTGGGGGCCTATTTCCTGCTGTTTCCTAAGGCACGGGTTCTGGTCTGGTTCTTCTGGGTCTTTATCTTTTATATCCCGGCGGTTGCCGTGCTTGGCCTCTGGATCGGGATGCAGTTTGTCAATCTGTCGAGCGGTGCCGAGCAGGGTGTCGCGATTCTTGCCCATATTGCCGGTTTCTTTGCCGGTCTGGCCCTGATCCCGTTTTTCAAATATCGCCATATCCCCCTTTGGCAGGGCGGCCCGAAACAGGTCCCGGTTTTCGGCGTTTACCGGCCAGGACGCAAGGGCAGTGCGACCAACACTGCCCCGCCGCCTTGGGCTGCGGCCTACGAGGCCGAACGTGCAGCACGCCGTGAACAGATGAAACGGGCCGGTCGCGGACCATGGGGTCGCGCAGGCGAAACCAATGCCGACAAATCCCCATGGGGCCGGTATCAGCCGCCGAAGCCACAGCCCAAACCCGGGGTTGGCGTACCGAAAGTTACGCGCTTGCATCGCAGGAACGATACCGACGATACTTAGGCCCAGATCACAAACCGGACCGGGGAATAACCATGCGCGCTGCCTTTTTCACCGAATATCAGGGCCCTGTCGAAATTCAGAATGTTGAAGACCCGACACCTGAAAAGGGTGGTGTCGTGATCAAGGTTATGGCAACCGGCTTATGCCGCAGCGACTGGCACGGCTGGATGGGCCATGATTCCGATGTGAAACTTCCCCACGTTCCCGGCCATGAATTTGCTGGCACCATCGAAGCGGTTGGCAAGGATATCAAACGCTGGAAAGTCGGCGACCGGGTCACGGTCCCGTTCGTTTCGGGCTGCGGCCATTGCCCGGAATGCCACAGCGGCAATCATCAGGTTTGTGATCATCAGTTCCAGCCGGGCTTTACCCATTGGGGAAGCTTTGCCGAATATGTCGCGATTGACTATGCCGATACCAATCTGGTGCACCTGCCCGATGAAATGGATTTCGCCACCGCCGCCAGCCTTGGTTGCCGTTTCGCCACCAGTTTCCGCGGCGTGATTGATCAGGGCAAAGTCAGTGCCGGTCAAATCGTTGCCGTTCATGGCTGCGGTGGTGTCGGACTTTCGGCCATCATGATTGCCACAGCCGCCGGGGCGCGCGTAATCGCCGTTGATATCGACGATGCCAAGCTTGACCTTGCCCGTGAACTGGGCGCGATCGATATCTTTAACGCCAAAACCTGTGATGACATTCCGTCCGCGATCAAGGACCTGTCAGGCGGCGGGGCGCATGTATCCGTCGATGCCCTTGGCAGTGCGATCACCAGTTTCAATTCGGTGTCATGTTTGCGCAAACGTGGCAAGCACATCCAGATCGGCCTTATGACCGGCGACCATGCCCATGCTCGCGTTCCGATGGACCGCGTGGTTGCCCACGAACTTGAAATCCTTGGTAGCCACGGCATGCAGGCATTTCGCTATGACGCGATGATCGACATGATCATGACCGGCAAACTCGCGCCACAAAAACTGATCAGGGATCGAGTCACCCTGGCCGAGGGAGCAACGGCCTTGATGAATATGGATAATTTCGCCAGCACCGGCGTTACTGTGATCGACCGCTTCTAACACCAACAATTAATATGCCAAGCATCCCGCACCCTCCCCGCCTTCTTTAGAACGCTTATAATTTAAAAATTCCAAGCTTTAAATCATTCATGGTTGAATGTCCTGTGCATAGCCCCTACGTTGCTTGTGGGTACTCAAAATAATTCACAAGAGAACACCGGCTTTCGCAGGGGATACAAAGTGCGAAAGAAACGGTTTCCAGCCTGAAAAGAGAGGGAACCGATGACAGATATTCAAACGATGGATTCCGGCACACGGCGCAAAACTGAATTGCGCTGCTTCGTTTTGCTGGCTGTTGTCCTGGCCCCGGTACTGGCGGTTGCGCTGGTGGGCGGGCTTGGATTTTCAATCTGGATTTATCAGATGTTTGCCGGGCCTCCTGGACCACCGATGTAATATCGGGGAACGTCGTCATGTCATCTGCACCGAAACTTACCAGTAGGCGTGCTTTCTTTTCCGGTCTGCGCGGTTTACCCGCGGACACAGGGGAAAAGCACACGCCAAATATCATCCGGCCTCCTTGGTCATGGGGGTTCGAAGATCACTGCACCGCGTGTGGTGACTGCATTCTCGCATGCCCGGAAAACATCATCAAAGCCGGTCCGAACGGACACCCGGAAATCGACTTCGCAAAAGGCGAATGCACCTTCTGTGACGCCTGTGCGGATGCCTGTAACGAACCGGTTTTTGATCGTTCGGCTCCCGCCCCTTGGCATCTTGACGTTTCTGTCAGCAGCAAATGCTTTGCCGAAAACGGTGTCTATTGCCGTTCCTGCGGTGATGTCTGCCCGGAAAGCGCGATCCGCATCATTCCGCAATTGGGCGGTCGCGCCCGCGTATTGATCGACGACGATCTTTGTACCGGCTGTGGTGCCTGTTTTAGCGCATGCCCGGTTGATGCCATTTCAATCAAACCCTCCACGGAGATAGCCCATGGATGACAAAGTCGGCGTGATCTCCAGCATGATCATTCAGTCGCGCCCTGAAAATATGACAGCAATCAAGGCAGCCCTTCTGAACATGCCCGACACTGAAATCAGTGCCGATGACCCGTCCGGAAAAATCGTTGTCGTGATGGAAGCCGCAAGCGACCGACAGCTCGCAGACGGCATGAAAGAGATCGGCGACATCCCCGGTGTTCTGGGGGTTAACCTGGTCTTCCATCACAATGAAAACGCCCAATAACAACCAATAATCCGTCTGACCTTTGGCTCGAGGAAATTAACAATGTTCAAGGCAAAGATATCCCGTCGCGATGCCCTGAAAGCAAAAGCCGCCGCCGTTGCCGCCGCGGCTGCTGGCATCAGTTTGCCTGCTGCGGCACAAAATCTGGTGACTGATTCGGAACACACCCAACTCAAATGGTCAAAGGCCCCCTGCCGGTTCTGCGGCACCGGCTGTTCGGTCATGGTCGCGACCAAGGACAACCATGTGGTTGCCACCCATGGCGATGTCCTGTCCCCGGTTAACCGTGGCCTGAACTGCGTCAAAGGCTACTTCCTGTCAAAGATCATGTATGGCCAGGACCGCCTGACACAGCCGTTACTGCGTAAAAAGAACGGTGTCTATGACAAGAATGGCGATTTTACGCCCGTCTCGTGGGACGAGGCCTTTGACGTGATGGCCGAAAAATGGAAAGCCGCACTCAAGGCAAAAGGTCCGACTTCTGTTGGCATGTTCGGGTCCGGCCAATGGACGGTCTGGGAAGGATATGCCGCCTCCAAACTGATGAAGGCCGGTTTCCGATCCAACAACCTAGACCCCAATGCACGTCATTGCATGGCGTCCGCCGTTGTCGGTTTCATGCGCACATTTGGCATGGACGAACCGATGGGGTGCTATGACGACATGGAAGCCGCCGACGCCTTTGTGCTTTGGGGATCGAACATGGCGGAAATGCACCCGATCCTTTGGACGCGTGTCACTGATCGTCGCCTGTCGGCCCCGCATGTCAAGGTCGCGGTTCTTTCAACATATGAACATCGCTGCTTTGACCTTGCCGATATCCCGATGGTATTTAAGCCGCAGACCGACCTGGCGATCCTGAACTATATCGCCAATCATATCATCCGGACCGACCGGGTTAATACCGACTTTGTGAACAAACACACGATCTTCCGGCGCGGCAACACCGATATCGGGTATGGCCTGCGCCCCGAAGATCCGCGAGAACAATCGGCCCAGAATGCATCGGATGCCGGTGGCTCGACCGACATGAGTTTTGACGAGTTCGCCGAGTTTGTTTCGGAATATACCCTTGATAAGGTCCACGAAATGACCGGCGTTCCCAAGGAACGCCTCGAAGCGCTGGCCGAACTTTATGCCGATCCGAAGATCAAGGTCACGTCTTTCTGGACCATGGGCTTTAATCAGCATACTCGCGGGGTCTGGGCCAACAACCTTTGCTACAACATCCACCTTCTGACCGGAAAAATCGCCGAACCGGGCAATTCACCCTTCTCGCTGACCGGGCAACCGTCTGCCTGTGGCACCGCACGTGAAGTCGGTACATTCTCCCACCGGCTGCCCGCCGATCTGGTGGTAACCAATCCTGAACACCGCAAGCATGCCGAAGAAATCTGGAAACTGCCCGACGGCACCATTCCCGACAAGGTCGGCTACCATGCAGTGCTTCAGAACCGTATGCTCAAGGACGGCAAGCTCAATGCATATTGGGTTCAGTGCAACAATAACATGCAGGCCGCCGCCAACATGAACGACGAAGGCTGGCCCGGTTATCGCAACCCGGAAAACTTCATTACGGTTTCCGATGTCTATCCGACTGTCACCTGCGAGGCCGCCGATCTGATCCTTCCGACCGCCATGTGGGTCGAAAAGGAAGGCTGTTATGGCAATGCTGAACGCCGAACGCATATGTGGCACCAGTTGGTCGATGCACCGGGCGATGCCAAATCCGATCTTTGGCAATTGATGGAATTTTCCAAACGCTTCACCATCGAGGATGTCTGGCCCGAAGACCTTCTGGCCAAGGCGCCGGAACTGCGCGGCAAAACCATGTATGACGTGCTGTTCCAGAACGGGCAGGTCAACAAATTCCCGCTTGAGGACACCGCACCGGACTATAACAACGCCGAAGCCAAGCATTTCGGTTTTTACGTCCAAAAAGGCCTGTTCGAAGAATACGCAACCTTTGGCCGCGGCCATGGTCACGATCTTGCACCGTTCGACAGATATCACGAGGTTCGCGGACTGCGCTGGCCGGTAGTGGACGGCAAGGAAACCCTGTGGCGTTACCGTGAAGGGTACGATCCCTATGTCACGCCGGGGGCCGGGGTCGAATTTTACGGCCACAAGGATGGCAAGGCACGCATCTTTGCCCTGCCGTATGAGCCGCCTGCCGAAAGCCCGGATGAAGAATATCCCTATTGGCTGTGTACCGGTCGTGTTCTGGAACACTGGCATTCGGGTTCCATGACCGAACGCGTGCCTGAACTTTACCGGGCCTTCCCGGATGCCCTTTGCTTTATCCATCCCGACGATGCCACCGAAATGGGTATGCGCCGTGGTGACGAGGTCCGGGTGATTTCAAGACGGGGTGAAATGCGCACCCGCGTTGAAACACGCGGCCGTAACAAACCGCCGCGTGGCCTGATCTTTGTGCCGTGGTTCGATGCAAGTCAGTTGATCAACAAGGTCACGCTGGATGCCACCGACCCGATGTCCAAACAGACGGATTTCAAAAAATGCGCCGTCCGTCTGGAAAAGGTGTGAGGGAGGAAACCATGAAAATGACCCCGAAATGGTTCATGGCGCTGGCAATCGTTGCAATTGCTGGCGTGGCATATGCCGCCGAACCGATCACCACCCTGCGCAGTACCGCACCCGATCAGGAAAGCCCTGCCCCGCGGATTAGCAACTTTGAAGATACGGACCAGAAACGCCCACGCAATTATCCCGAACAGCCGCCGACCATTCCGCACGATATCGAAGGATATCAGATCGATAAAAATGCCAATAAATGCCTGTCATGTCATGCACGTTCCCGCACGGGCGAAAGTGGCGCACCGATGGTTTCGATCACGCATTTCATGGATCGGGACGGTCAGTTTCTGGCCGCAGTCAGCCCGCGGCGCTATTTCTGCACGCAGTGCCATGTGTCCCAACGTCAGGTCGAGCCACTGGTCGGCAACAGCTTTGTCGATATTGATGCATTGCTGCCCAACAACAGTACGCGGATCGCGGAATAGGGAGATTGCCGATGCTTGATCTTCTGAAACGCTATTGGAAAGTTCTGAATGCACCAAGCGTGCATTTCAGCCTCGCCTTCCTGACGCTGGGCGGCTTTGTCGCCGGAATTATCTTCTGGGGCGGCTTCAACACCGCCCTTGAAGCCACCAACACCGAAAAGTTCTGCATCTCGTGTCATGAAATGCGGGACAACGTTTTTGCCGAACTTAAATCAACGATCCATTATTCCAACCGGTCCGGTGTCCGCGCCACCTGCCCGGACTGTCACGTCCCGCATGAATGGACCGACAAGATCGCCCGTAAAATGCAGGCTTCCAAGGAAGTCTGGGGCAAGATTTTCGGCACCATCAGCACGCGCGACAAGTTTGTTGAAAAACGTCTTGAACTGGCCCAGCACGAATGGGCCCGGCTGAAAGCCAACAATTCGCTGGAATGCCGCAACTGCCATTCCGCTGAATCGATGGATATCACCCGCCAAAGTCCACGTGCCGTCGAAGCGCACGAGAAATTTTTGTTCACCGGTGAAAAGACATGTATCGACTGTCACAAAGGGATCGCGCATCATCTGCCTGACATGTCGGGTGTTCCCGAGTGGCAGTAACCGATTATCCGGCGTGATCGCATCCGTGTGGCGATCACGCCAAAGCCGCGCAAAGGACGGGCTATGACTTTGACGACACTTGGCGACACCGGCGTTTTGCCACATGGCAACCGGGGCTAGATTCATGCTGGCTGGTATCCCCTTTCTTCCCAAAGAAGGTATCGACGATCTGTTAAACTGTATCGCAACCCATGTGACCGGCAAGGGGCAACGTGTAGCGGGCTATGTGCAGAAACGCCTTGCTGACCGTGATTGCGGAACCCTCGTTTATGTCCGCAATCTTGGCACCGGTCATGAAATGCCGATTACCAAAAACCGCGGTTCGATGGCGCGCGGCTGCAAGCTGGATGGCGATGCACTGGCAACCCTGTCAGAACAGCTTGAAGGCGATCTGGATCATGCCCCCGATATTCTGATCATCGGCCGGTTCGGGCGCAGCGAAGCCGAAGGACGCGGATTGCGCGACGTGATCTCAAAGGCAATGGATTTGGGAATTCCGGTACTGGTCGGGGTGCGCGATGAATATGACTCCGCCTGGCAGGATTTCCACGGCGGTTATGCCCAAACCCTGCCCTTTGACGAGACCGCGATTGTCACCTGGTGGCAGGAACAGGTCCGGGAACGCAAAACACAGGACGCCTGATATCAATCCATCCTAAACGCTGCAAGCCCCAAGGTTGGCATCGACGATAACCCGGTCATCAATCAGCACACGGGTCGCAAAACTTTCAAACCACGCCCCGAATGCCGCGTCATATTTTGCGCGTCCGGCACGCTGCTGATCGGGGTTCTGGCCATTCGGACGTTCTGTCTTTTCCGCCGATTTCGCAAGCCAGCGTTCATGGGTTTCGTCATCGACCTCGGGATGGAACTGAATGCCCCAGATACGGTGATCGATGTGATAGGCCTGATTGGGGAAAACCGAACCACGCGCCATCAATTCTGCCCCGTCGGGAAGCTCGAACCCTTCGCTGTGCCAGTGATAGACCATCATTTCGGCGGGGAAAAGGTCACGTCCGGCTTCCGTCGCTTCGACCGGATAATAACCGATTTCAGTCATACCATCGGCACGCGAGGTGACTTTGGCCCCCAAATGGCGCGCCATCAATTGCGCACCAAGGCAAATGCCCAGATACATCGCGTTGCTGTTCACGACATGGGGTAGCCATTCCATGATTTTTGCGACATTGGCCTCATGGTCGTCATTGGCACTCATCGGACCGCCAAACACAATCGCCAGATTGTAGCCTGACATATCACTTGGCAAGGCGTCGCCTTCACCCGGACGGCGAATATCGAATTCGTACCCGTATCGGCGCAAAACGGTCCCTACCCGACCGGGTTGACCGGTGGCAGAGTTGAACACCATCAAAACGCGTTTCACGGGACTTAATTCATTCATGCCGACCTCGTTGCTGCAATCGCGAAATGTGGCGGTTTAGAACCATTTTGACAAGCCCCGAAGCCGCAAAAGTTCAACAGCATGACAAAAGGCCACCGCATTTCTGCGATGGCCCCAGGGCATTGCCCAATCTTCATATAATTCCGGAAAGCGGTTTATACGTTGAATTTAAAGTGGAAAATATCACCGTCCTTGACGATGTAGGTCTTGCCTTCCTGACGCAGCTTGCCGTTATCGCGCGCGCCAGTCTCACCGTTGAAAGCAATGAAATCGTCATAGGCGATGGTTTCGGCCTTGATGAAACCGCGTTCAAAATCGGTATGGATGACACCGGCGGCATTCGGTGCGGTTGCGCCGGAATAAACTGTCCATGCGCGCGCTTCTTTCGGACCAACAGTGAAGAAGGTCAAAAGGTTCAGTAGCTTGTAGCCTTCGCGAATAACACGTGCCAGACCGGTTTCTTCTAGCCCAAGACCTTCAAGGAATTCTTTCTTATCTTCGGCACTGTCCAGCAGGGCAACTTCGGACTCAATAGCTGCCGAAATCACAACCGACCGCGCACCCTGTGAAGCCGCCATTTCGGCAACCTTGGCCGAAAGCGCATTGCCATCGGCTGCACTGTCCTCATCCACGTTACACGCATAAAGAACCGGTTTGCTGGTCAGAAGCTGCAACATGCGAAAGGCCTTGGCTTCGTCTTCATTGTTGATTTCAACAACGCGTGCCGGTTTGCCTTCGCGGAGGGCTTCAAGCGTCCGCTCGATCAGTTCCAGCGACAGCTTGGCATCTTTATCGCCGCCCTTCGCACGTTTCTGAAGACCGCTAACACGCTTTTCAAGGCTGTCCATATCGGCCAGCATCAATTCGGTTTCGATGGTTTCCGCATCGCGAACCGGATCAACCGAACCTTCGACATGGGTGATGTCGCCATCTTCGAAACACCGCAGAACATGCACGATGGCATCGGTTTCACGGATATTGGCCAGAAACTGGTTGCCAAGCCCCTCGCCCTTGGATGCACCGCGTACCAGACCGGCGATATCAACGAATTCCAGCTGGGTCGGGATGATGGTCGCCGACTTGCCGATGGCGGCAATCTTGTCAAGGCGTTCATCAGGAACGCTGACCCGACCGGTGTTCGGCTCGATGGTACAGAACGGGAAGTTCGCTGCCTCGGCCGCGGCCGTCTGTGTCAGGGCGTTAAACAGGGTCGATTTACCAACATTGGGCAGACCGACAATACCGCATTTGAATCCCATCTTTTCCGGGCTCCGTCACTTCGAATGTGTCTGAAACAGGATGGGGAAGGCCCCGATCCCGATGCTATTTCTTTTTGTTAAAGGCGCGGGCCAGTGCCTGCGCCATGGCGGTTGCGGCGTTGCTGATCGGGGTGTCGGGCTTGCCTTCGACCTCCGACGCATCAGACGCACCTTTATCTTCTATCTTGCCGTCGCCTTTCACAGCGTCGGCCGATTTTTCACCCGCCGCAGCCGGTTTAGGCTTTTTCTCGGCCTTGGGTTTCGGCGGCGAGACAATGTGCGAAACCTTGCTCATAAAGCCGCCGTCGTCTCCTTTGACGAGACGCGGGAATTCAAGCGCGATGCCATCCAGCAGCGCCATAAGCCAGCCGTTCTGTTCGGCCTTGGAAAAATCGCCCAGAACATGCCCGTGAACACGTTCCTTTTCCCCCGGATGGCCAATGCCAAGCCGCACACGACGATATTCCTTGCCGCAATGGGCGTCGATGGACCGCAATCCGTTATGCCCGCCATGGCCGCCGCCGCGTTTGACGCGCAGCTTGCCCGGTGGAAGATCCAGCTCGTCATGCAGGACAATAACGTCTTCGATCGGAATTTTGTAAAAACGCAGGACTTCGCCGACACTTTGCCCCGAAAGGTTCATGAAAGTTTCCGGCTTCAACACCAGAACCTTTTGACCGTTCACTTCACCTTCGGACAATTGCCCCTGAAATTTCTTGCGCCAGGGGCCAAAAGAATGGCGGCGGACGAGTTCGTCCGCCGCCATAAAGCCGATATTGTGGCGATTGGCGGCATATCCCGAACCCGGGTTCCCCAATCCAATCACCAGTAACATCGTAGACCTCGATCTTATTCTTCGGTCGCTTCTTCTTCGTCGTCGCTTTCGGCATTTTCTTCCGATTTCAGCGCAGACGGAGCAGCAACAGTCGCAACCGTGAAGTCACGGTCGGTAATGGTGAGTTCGACACCTTTCGGCAGTTTGATTGCCGAAATGTGAATCGAGTCGCCAACTTCGACACCAGTCAGATCGAAGACGAGTTCTTCGGGAATGGCACTCGGTGCGCATTCGACTTCGACATCGTGACGAACGATGTTCAGAACGCCGCCTTTTTTCAGCCCCGGGGATTTCTCTTCGTTAACGAAGCGAACCGGGACTTCAACGGTCATGGTCTGACCTTTTGCGAAACGCAGGAAGTCGACATGGATCGGCGCATCCGTCACTTTGTCGAACTGTACGTCGCGTGGCAGGACTTCATAGGTTTCTTTGCCAATCTTCACATCGAGGATGTGCGAGAAGAAACCTTGCTTATGCAGAAGCTTGTTGAGCGGACGCGGGTCAATCTGGAACAGAACAGGTTCCTGTTTTGCTCCGTAAATGACACCAGGGACCATACCGGCACGACGCACGGCACGGGCGGCCCCCTTTCCGGCCCGTTCACGGATTTCCGCAGTGATAACAGTGTTTGCCATCGGAAACTTTCCTTGAACTAAAAGTAAATTGCCAACGCAGGCTGGTGCGAATCACCAGTTGAAACCCACGAATGCAAACGCGCTGGCCTCCAGGGGTGCCAGCGCAGCAGCGCCTTATACCCTCAATCGAAAAGAACGGAAACAGATTTTTCTTCCGAAATTCGACGAATGGCTTCGGCCATCAGCGGCGCAATCGGAAGCTGACGAATTTTCGAGCATCCCCGAACTGCCTCGGATGCCTTGATCGAGTCTGTGGTCACCACCTCGGTCATCGGCGAATTGGCGATACGGTCAACAGCAGGTCCCGAAAGAACGCCATGCGAAACATAAGCCGCAACCGATGCTGCACCGCGCTCCTTAAGAGCCGTCGCCGCATTGCAAAGGGTGCCTGCCGAATCAACGATATCGTCGACCAGAATGCAGGCCGCATCCTTGACGTCACCGATAACATGCATGACTTCGGACACACCGGCCTGCGGGCGGCGTTTGTCGATGATGGCAAGTTCGGCATCCAGACGCTTTGCAACGGAACGCGCACGTGCCACACCACCGACATCCGGGCTGACGATCACCAGTTTCTGGCCTTCGAACTTGTTGCGGATGTCGCTGGTCAGAACCGGGGACGCAAACAGGTTATCAAGCGGAATATCGAAGAAGCCCTGAATCTGACCGGCATGGAGATCCATGGTCAGAACGCGGTCTGCACCGGCAACCGTGATCAGGTTAGCGACCAGCTTGGCCGAAATCGGGGTACGGGGACCCGATTTACGATCCTGACGCGCATATCCGAAATACGGAAGAACGGCAGTAATGCGGCGGGCCGAACCACGGCGAAGCGCATCAAGAACCACCAGAAGTTCCATAAGATGGTCGTTTGCAGGGAAAGAGGTGCTCTGAATGACAAAAACGTCCTCACCGCGGACGTTTTCCTGTATTTCACACCAGATTTCCTGATCGGAGAATCGCTTGAGATCTGCACGGGTAAGCGGCAGGCTCAAGTGATCAGCAATGGCCTCAGACAGCGGGCGGTTGCTGTTACAAGCGAGGATCTTCATGGCGGGGCCTCGGTTAATGGGTGCCGGGAAAGTGAATAAATCTAATGTCCTGTGCGGTGCAGGCCGGATGCAAACTTGCCGGTAACAGATCCCGTCACGTCTTTCCTGTCGTTTACTTGACCGTATAATTCGGCGCTTTCGCCTTCCGGTCCAACGACATATCCACGACACTCAAAGACCAATAATGAGCAAGTCCACATATCAGTGAACCGCGGCGGTGTTATAACCAGCCGTTAACAGTCTGTAAATGGTCGCGGTACCGAATATCGACAAGGCAGTCATGCAGATTGACGCAATACAGAACGATAAACCCGCTTATCAGCGCGACGATACCGTCTTTTTATCGGATTTAAGTATCATGCCCTTTTTTCGGGCCACCTGATTAAGCGCACCTTCAAGCGCATCGACCGCGGCCTGGGCGGCAATGGATGCCACCGATCCCCAACGTTCATCAAGCCGTCCGTGCGGCACGACGTTGTTTTGCGCCATCTGTCCCAGTTCCGTGCCGTCCGGGTCCATGATCACCCAGTCGATCTGAACCTGATCAAGCGGCGAGGTCGTTTTGCGTTCTACCGGTTTAACCGAAATGGTCGCCGACAATATGATCGACCTGTCGTCAATCTCATCGTCAACCTCGATCCCCTTGGCCCGCAGCAAGGCCCCCGCCGATCTTGCCAATGCCTCGTTCCCGTCCCCCGGTGCACCGGCAAAATCAACAAGTGCGATCTTGACTAACGGCGCACCCGCCAACTGACTGCGATCACCTGAAATCAGAAATGCAATACGTTCGGCGGGTTCGGCAACCAGTTGATCATATGCCTGTTGCGCCGGATTGACCTTTTCACCCTTAAGATCACGGACCTTGTCGACAAGTTCCTTTGGCACGGCAAGGCTGGTTTCCTCGGGCCCGTTCGGGGTTTGCGCAAACCAGTAAGCTGATTGCAATTCACCGGCACCGCGTGCGGTATCAATCGCCAACCCTTCCGCGTTCATCAAAACCCATGTGACATCAATATAGGCCGCATCACCGTCCGCCAGACGGGATTCGACATTGGGTCGCAAAATGAAATCGCCCCCGATCTGGCTGTCGCTATAGGCCGGGATATCAAGATTGCGAAGCGCGCGCGCCATCGCACGCGCCAAATGTACCGATGCCCCTTCGGGCAGGTCTTCACCAATCTCGACGCGAACCGTATTGGTATCTCGCAGTTCCAGCAATGCCGGATCGCCTTCGCGACCAGCCCCTTCAAACGGGCGCGGTAAATCACCGCATGCCGCAAGCGGCAAAACACAGGATGCCAAAAGAACCAGAAACCGTAATCGAGAAATCATCTACTCAAATTCACCGCATCACATCAAAACACAACCAACCATGGCGGCGATGATCATAAAGAAGAACAGCATGATCAAATGGGGCATAGCATGTTTCCTCGCAATCCCGGAATCAGGAACCGGTCAGCATGATCGCCGATAACTGCCTTCCGTAATCAGGTTCACCGCGAAGCGTCGTCCGACGATAGCTGTAAAACAGGTCTTCTTCCGTCAAAGTATCACGCGCCACCAGCTCGACCGCGGCAATACCGGTCGCCACCGTCCGGCGGCGCACATATTCCGGCAGATCGAACATGAAATGTCCGTCGCGCACCGATGGATCAAAAAGGTCCTCGTCCCCGGATGGGCCCGAAAGGATGGTATCGCGGAAACCGGCATCGACTTCGTAGGACGGGCGTGCAATGCACGGCCCGACAGAGGCCGATATATTGTCGCGTGACGCGCCAAGCTTTTCCATCGCGGTCACGGTTGCTTCCGATATCCCGGCAAAGGACCCGCGCCATCCCGAATGGCACGCGCCAATCACACCGGCCTTCGCATCATGAAACAGTACCGGCGTGCAATCGGCGGTCAAAATGCCCAGCATCACATCGGGCCGGTCGGTTACCATCGCGTCGGCCTTGGGGGCTTCGTCCCGATCAAGCGGACGTTCCAGCACCGCGACATCAATCCCGTGCACCTGATAAACTGTGGTCAGACGGTCGGCCTTCGTACCGAATGCCTTTGCTGCACGTGCCCGGTTCTCAGCGACCCGCTCACGGCAGTCATCCGATCCAAAGCCGACATTAAGCCCGCTGTGGATGCCATCACTGACCCCACCCTTGCGGGTCAGAAAACCATGACGCAAACCATCGGCATCCTGCAGGTTTTCGGCCTCTATCCACATCAGGCCATCGGCTTTGCGTTCAATTCCACGGGTCGTCTGGCTGGTCATCGAAAGCTCCGTTATCCTTCAGCACCACTGACACAGGGTGGCGGCGCCGTTTCGCGACCATATCCGATCAGCACTTTAAAAAGGGTTCCCATCTGATCGGCATCAATCAGGCGAGCAAGGGCCGCATCAATCGCTTTTGCCTGCGCGTCATCGGCTGTTTCTTTTAAAAGTTCGGCACGCTGTTCAATACCCAGCATTCGAAGGAACGTGCCCTGCGTCAGGACGGCACCGATCCGCGCATCTGCTTCAAGCATCGCCCGCCCGATGGCGGAAAAATCAACATGCGCGGTCAGGTCTGCATCGCCGGGCTGTTCCAGAACCGGGTGATATTTATGATCCTTAAGCGCCTGCAAGGTATCACCAAACGCGCTGTGCGGGTGGCCGTAATCGATGAACAATGCCGCGCCGCCAACCTCGTTCAGGCGGCGCGCGACCTGATCTGCAATAGCAATGGCCACCGGGCAGCTTTCAAAAATATCGCCGGGCTTTGCGGTACCGCGCAAGGTTGCCGGAACCAGCGCATCGGTCACCGGCGTTTCCGCCCCGCGCACGAACCCAAGTTCACCCGTATTGGCATCCACCCCGACCAGCCGTTCGCACCAGCCATGGCTTGCGCGTTCAAACTGGCGGATCGGCAGGGCATCGAAAAACTCGTTGCCGATCACGATCACCGGCGCATTGCTACTGGTCGGAATATCGTCAAATGCCTCGTGCCAGGTTGCGGGGATGCCATAAGGCATGATCGCGGTTTGCTGATGAGTTCTAAGGACCGGGCTGGTTTCAACAAACCGCACCGTCAGGGCATCGGAAAGTCCCGGCACATTGCGCACCGCGCGCAGGGCATCGGCCATAAGCGTCCCGCGACCCGGCCCCAGTTCAACAAGGTTGACCTTGCGCGGGCTTCCCATCTGCTGCCACGTCACCGCCGCCCAAAGCCCGATCAATTCGCCAAACATCTGGCTGATTTCAGGTGCGGTAATGAAATCGCCCTTGCGCCCGAACGGGTCCTGTTTGCGGTAATAACCGTGCTCGGGATGGGCAAGCGCGTCACTCATGAAATCGGCAATCGTGATCGGCCCGTCAAGCGCGATCCGCCGTTTCAAATGGTCGAGCAATGGTTTATCGGAAGTCCCGGTCACGCCTTCTGTCCGTCTTTTGGCTGGTCTTCTTTCTGAAGTTTGCGCGTTTCAATCGGATCGGATTTCATTGCAAAGATAATGCAGCCGACACCGGCCAGCACCATCGGGATCGATAGCAACTGCCCCATGGTCGCCCCGAATGTCAGGAAACCAAGCTGCGCATCGGGTTCGCGGAAAAATTCGACGATGATGCGCGAAATGCCATAACCGGCAACGAATGTTCCACCAAGGATACCCGGACGATGGCGGACATAGGCACTGCGCGACAGGGCAAACAGCACGATAAACAGGATCAAACCTTCAAGCGCTGCTTCGTAAAGCTGGCTCGGGTGGCGCGGTTCCGGCCCACCATGCGGGAAGACCATGCCAATCGGCGCGTCCGTAACCCGCCCAAACAGCTCGCCATTGATGAAATTGGCGATCCGCCCGAAAAACAGCCCGATGGGCGTTGCCACCGCCGCCGCATCCAGCACGCCCAAAATGGAAATCCCGCGTTTGCGCGCAAACAGGATGATCGCCACGATCACGCCCATAAACCCGCCATGGAACGCCATACCGCCCTGCCATACCTTCAGGATATTGGCCGGGTTCGCCATGTAATATTCCAGATTGTAAAACAGGATATAGCCCGTTCGCCCGCCAAGGATGACGCCAAGCGTCGCCCAAAACAGCAAATCGTCAATGTCGCGTTTGCTCATGATGTTGGGAGTCTTGGTGCAGTAATAGACGACATAACGCCAGCCAAGCAGCAACCCGGCAATATAGGCAAGGGCATACCAGCGGATTGCAATCGGACCGATAGAGATCGCGATCGGGTCAATCGCCGGAAAGGCAAGGCTTAGCATCAGGGGAAACTCCGTGACGTATATCTGTTAATTTACCGACTGGTCGCAAACGATCAGGGCAGGAACATGGCAAGCCATCCCCTACCCCGCATCGGATCAACGGAACGGGTCCTCGGTCGCGAGGTAATCCTGAATATATTGCCGCACCCCTTCTTCAAGCGGGGTCATGTTCGCGCCATATCCGCACGCACGCAGCTTGGCCATATTGGCCTCGGTGAAATACTGGTATTTGTCGCGAATGCTTTCGGGTGTTGGCACATACTGAATATCGGGTTCCTTGCCGATTGCGCTAAATACCGAAAGGGCAAGGTCCCTGAAGCTGCGCGCCTTGCCGGTGCCGACGTTAAACAGGTCGCTGACCTGCGGGTTGTCGTAAAGCCACATGATGATATCGACAACATCCCCGACCCAGACAAAATCGCGAAGCTGCCCGCCATCCTCGTAATCGGGATGATGGGATTTGAACAGGGTTGCGGTTTCACCGGCGGAAAGTTTGTCAAACATCTGCGACACGACCGAGCGCATGCCACCCTTGTGATATTCGTTCGGGCCGTAGACGTTAAAAAATTTAAGCCCGGCCCACTGTTTCGGGCGGAAACCGTTCTGATCCAGGATGGTTCTGAACCGCCGATCCGTGGCATGCTTGGACCAGCCATAGGCATTCAGCGGCGCCAGTTTTGCCAGATCACCCTGTTCAAAACTGTCGTCAAAGCCCTGCTTGCCATCGCCATAGGTCGCCGCCGACGATGCATAGATCAACCGCGATGAATGGCGCGCGCACCATTCCCAAAGCCAGGTGGTCAGTTTGAAATTGTTCTGTACGATCTTGTCGGCATCGCGTTCGGTGGTGGCCGAAATCGCGCCCATATGGAAAATCGCCTTGATATCGTTATGTGCGTCCAGAAACGCAGGCAGATCATCGGGATGAACGATATCGCGCAGATTGCGTTTGGCAATGTTTTTCCATTTGATCCCGTCGCGAAGGCGGTCAACGACCACAATGTCGGTCTCGCCACGTTCTTCAAGGGCGGCCACGATATTGGACCCGATAAATCCGGCTCCACCGGTGACAATCAGCATTGTATTCTCCTGACGGCGCGATGGCTTTTTACTGTGGCCATTTGCGATGACCTTTTGAAGCCTTTTGGGCAATCGATTATGAAAACTGAACACTTTATAGGCCCCGCCCTGATCTGGAGCAAGAAAAGCCGTTTGTTTTTCCTTTATATCCGGCGGATCGACGATCAACTTGCCTTGACAACCCTAACACCCATATTATGCGCAAGTTTTGCGGATATGCCGTAGCAAACCATACTGCCCAAAAGCCGGAGACAAAGATGCAGATCAACAACCGTATCCTCGACGACCTGACCCGTGTCACCAATTCCGCATTGGGTACAATGACCGGCATGAAGGGCGAGATCGATGCACTTGTCCGCCAGCAGTTTGAAAAAATTCTGGCCGGGATGGACTTGGTCACCCGCGAAGAATTCGACGTGGTGCACGACGTTGCCGTGCGCGCCGCAGAGCGTATCGACGGCCTTGAAGCCAAAATTGCAGAACTGGAAAACCGGCTGGCAAAAGCCGAAAAGCCGGCTGCAAAACGCACAACCGGCAAAACCACGGCAAAACCGGCTGCAAAAAAAGACGCATAATCGGGAAATCATCCCCACATAAAGGCAAGGAACGCCGTTCATAGCAGGGTCGCGGAAAGGTCGGCCGGGGACTGCGGATTGCCGATCACATGAAATTCATTTCTGTCCTGCGTCGCAGGGCGGTTGAAACGCGGCGGGCACCGGCATATAGTGCGCGCCCTTTCGCATATGCAGAGACTGGCAAATTTATATGAACGACCAACTGGAAGATATCGGCGACTTTGGCGACGAAAATCCGTTGCTGCTTGTCGAGGATATCGCCCGCACCAATGACTGGCACGTGGAACGTCGCAGCGACGATGAAGTCGTTGTCGAAATCCCGGCGCACTGGTGCACGTATCTGGTCTATTTCACCTGGCGCGAAGATGCCGAAGCGCTTCACATTGCCTGCTGCTATGACCTGTTCGTGCCCGAGCCCCTTCGCCCGCGCATCTATGAATTGCTGGCAAAGTGCAATGAACAGCTTTGGCTCGGCCATTTCGGATTATGGCTGGATGAAAACATGCCGCTGTTCCGTCATACGCTTCTGTTCGGCGGCGATGTTCCCCCGATGGTCGAACAGTTCGAAGAACTGATCGATATCGCCATCTCCGAATGCGAGCGTTTTTTCCCGGCCTTCAATTTTGTTCTGGGTCAGGGCAAAACCCCGGACGAGGCATTGACCCATTCCATGCTGGAACCTGTCGGCCAGGCATAAGCGCCATTTCCATCCGGTGAAGAATTCCATCCAGACAGGGTCGGCCATCGTGCCGGCCCTGTTTCATTCGGAATCGCATAAAATTTTCGCAGGTCCCTGGGACATGGCGGTTGCAATACAAACCGCGGCGGTCCAGCATGATTGATGCCCTGCACGACATAAAATCCCGTACCGGTCAATCCTTTCAGAAAAACACCCCGCATCACGATATTTGCGCGCAAGTTGCTGTGAATTTTGCCGATACCCTTGCCCCCGTGATCGACTTGACCCACCTTCAGAACATCGCTACGGCATTGCACTGTGATTGTCGATCCACACATGTTTGGCAGTCAGGGATGGAAAAAGCGGAGCAGATTTTATGAATACGCGTCTATTGCTGGTCGGTTGCGGCAAGATGGGCAGTGCCATGCTTGAGGGCTGGCTGGCCAAGGGGCTTAGACCCGACAAAGTTTATATCGTCGAGCAGGCCGAAGCAGCCGACAAGCTGTCGATGCGCTATGGTATTCACGGCATCACCGATGTCACCGAAATACCGCAGGATTTCATCCCGCAGGTTGTTCTGTTTGCCGTCAAGCCACAGATTCTGCCCGACGTGATCGACGGGTACAAGCAGCTGGTCCGCGCTGAAACGGTCTTTCTTTCGGTGGCGGCTGGCAAAACGATCCGCTTCTTTGCCGATCATCTTGGCAAGACCGCGCGCATCGTTCGCGCCATGCCCAATACCCCGGCTGCGGTATCGCGCGGCATGACCGTAATGTGCCCGACGGACAATGTCAGCCAGGCGCAGCGCAACATGTGTGAAGCCCTGCTTGCAACCGTGGGCATGGTATCATGGGTTACGGATGAAAGCCTGATGGATGCGGTCACTGCCCTTTCGGGCAGCGGGCCTGCCTATATATTCCATCTGGTCGAAGCCATGGCGCAAGCAGGCGAAGCTGCCGGTCTTCCGGCCGATCAGGCGATGGTACTGGCACGCCAGACGGTTGTCGGAGCCGGTTTCCTGCTTGATGCCAGCGTGGAAACCGCAGCAACCCTGCGCGAAAATGTCACCAGCCCCGGCGGCACCACTGCCGCCGCCCTTTCGGTGCTGATGGATTCCCAGAATGGCCTGCCCGACCTGATGACCCGTGCGATCGAGGCCGCCCGAAAACGTTCTGTCGAACTGGCGGGTTAAACCGTCATTCACAATCGCGATAAAGGAGACGATCATGCCTGCCAAAAAGGACCCGCAAACCAGATTGATCGATGCTGCCATGGATCTGGCGGCATCGGGACGCTGGCATGACGTCACCATGATCGACATCGCTCAATCGGCAGGGGTCGAGATCGGGGTTGCCTTTGATCATTTCAAAAGCAAGGCCGATATCCTGCGCCAGTTCGTTCGCAAGATTGACCGGATTGTCCTTGCCGACCTTGATCCCGCCGATTTCAACGAACCCGGCCATGACCGGCTGATCGCCGTCATGATGGCACGGTTTGACGCGCTGGAACCCTATCGCCCTGCACTTCGGTCGATCATCGCCAGCGGTGGCGATCTGGGCCCGACCGACACACTTCGTGCGATCAAGACCCATTTCGGATCGATGCGCTGGATGCTGGACGCCAGCGGCTTTACCACCGGCGGCCTGCATGGCAGTTTGCGTGTCGCCGGAATGGGCACGATTTATGCCCGTTGCTTCAAACAATGGCTCGATGATGAAACCGCCGATTTCGGCCCGACCATGGCCGCCCTTGACCGAGCATTGGCCCGTGGCAGCGAATGGGACAAACGGATCAGCAGCGGCATTTCCCGACTGAACAATGTCTGCGGAAAAATTCAGAAAAAATGTGATCGGCTTGCACAAAAATATTGCAGCAATGATCGCACCGGGAAGACATTCCAAGCGGCAGAAAATAACGGTACAAACCCCTAAATATTTGATTCAAAACGGGGTTCACGCACCATAACCCAAGGTTATGGTGATGAGCAAAAACCAAACCATGAAGTTTTTGTGCAGTGCAAAATAAATCTTGACGAAAGCGGTTCATTCCTTCATATTGCAGTTGAATTTGTGCGGCGCACAATAGCGCCTCATTCCACACCTGTTGCAAATTGTTGATGGAGTGCAAACCATGACCGCCGCTAAAAAAGCAACCAACCCGTTCTTCGATCTCGACTTCACCAAATTCACCACGGATTTCAAAATGCCGGGTGTTGACGTGAACGAGATGATGGCCTTTCAGCGTAAAAACGTTGAAGCCCTGACCAAAGCCAACAAAATCGCCTTTGACGGTTTCCAGGCTGTTGCTCAGCGTCAGAGCGAAATTTTCAAAACGCTGCTGGATAAAGCTCAGACCCAGAGCAAAGATTTCGCTGCTACTCCTGCTGACAACCCGATGGCCGCTGCTGCAAAGCAGACCGAAGCCGCCAAAGCCGCTTATGAAGAAGCTCTGGCCAATGCCAAAGAACTTTCGGGTCTGGTGACCAAATCCCAGGAAGAAGCACTCGCCCTTCTGCAGGGTCGCTTCACCGAATCCCTGGACGAGCTCAAAGTTGCGATCGAAAAGAACGCCGCTGCGAAGTAATCCGGCTGATAACTTCCCGTTATCAACTTGATGGCAGGACCTTCTGGTCCTGCCATTTTTCTTTGTGTTTTGCCCAAACTCCTGATTTGGCCAATAGCGACTATAAGCCCTTACCTGCCGACTGCGATCCCGCTAATCTGGCTCAAATTCAACGGAGACAGATTTATGAGCGAGATCAGTTTTGACGATTTCCTGAAAGTGGATATCCGCATCGGCACGGTCATCGACGCACAGGAATTCCCCGAAGCCCGCCGCCCGGCCTTGAAGCTCTGGGTGGATTTCGGCCCTGAAATCGGCACCCGCAAAACATCAGCCCAGATCACCAAATATTATACGCCTCAAAGCCTGATCGGGCGTCAGGTTGCCGGCGTGGTCAACTTCCCCAAAAAACAGGTCGGCCCCTTCATGTCCGAATTTCTCTGCCTCGGCTTTCCCGATGGCGAAGATGACAAGGGCATTGTTCTGATCGCACCGGAACGCAAAGTGCCTAATGGCGGGCGCCTGTTCTAGCGATAATCCGAACATGAACAAAGGGCGCAGCCATTCGGCTGCGCCCTTTGTTCATGTTCGGCTCTGTCGACTTATTTCTCGACGAACGCCTTTTCGATCACGAAGTGGCCGGGCTCGTTCATATTGCCTTCCTTGCCGCCCCATTCGACCAGCATCTGGCGGGTTTCGGCGATCATTTCCGGGTTACCACACAGCATGAAGCGATCATTTTCAAGGGTCGGCTTTTCAAGCCCAAGGTCTTCGTAAAGTTTGCCGGACTTCATCAGTTCGGTGATGCGGCCCTGGTTTTTAAACTCTTCGCGGGTGACGGTCGGATAATACAGAAGCTTATTCTGGACATCTTCGCCAAAAAATTCGTTGTTGGGTAATTCGCTATGGATGAATTCCTGATAGGCCAGTTCACGCACTTCACGGCAGCCATGAACAAGAATGACCTTGTCGTAGCGCTCGTAGGTTTCGTAATCGCGAATGACGCTCATGAACGGAGCCAGGCCGGTACCGGTCGACAACAGCCAAAGGTTTTTACCGGGCAGCAGGTTGTCATGGATCAGGGTTCCGGTCGGCTTGCGCCCGACAAGAATCTTGTCACCAACCTTGATATGCTGCAAACGCGATGTCAGCGGACCGTTCGGCACCTTGATCGAGAAGAATTCAAGTTCTTCGTCGTAATTGGCACTGACCATCGAATAGGCGCGCAAAAGCGGCTTGCCTTCGACTTCGAGTCCGATCATGGCGAATTGGCCATTGATGAACCGGAAACCCGGATCACGGGTGGTTTTGAAGGTGAAGAGAGTGTCGGTCCAATGATGGACGTAAGTGACTGTTTCTTCGTTTAAATTGCTGGCCATAACGCTGCATCAATCCGTTTTGTCTAAAGCTTTCTGTTGGACCGTGGCGGGAACGACGGACACACTTTCCCGGCACAATGTCCATGCCAAGTTGATGCGATTTAACATCAATCAAACGTATATCGCAAGAAAACATTCACTCATTGTGTGTTTTTATGTGAATGCACATAAAAATGTATGAATTATGTGTAGAATATTGTCTGACAATAGTGCACGATAATCACATCAGGCATATATCGCAACCGCGAACTGCCTCCTAGATAGGCCACGATACGCCGCACGGCAATGATCCATCGCAATCCGGTGATAAATGACAGAAACCGACGCTTCCGCAACCGAGGCTCTGACAGTCCAGCACGTTTCCGATGCCATCACCAATGCAGTCCGGGACGGTCGCCTTGTGCCGGGTCAGCGCCTGACCGAAATCGATCTTGCCAAGCGTCTTGGCGTCAGCAGACCATCCGTACGCGAAGCTTTTCGTCAACTGACCGCAGACGGCCTTTTGCATAGCCAGCCCTATCGCGGGGTCAGTGTAAGGCACATGACACGGCGCGAAGTTGACGACCTGTTTGTCGTGCGGGGCGCACTTGAAGGTCTTGCGGTGCGGCTTGCGACCCCGATCCTGCACAAGGATACGTCGCGGCTGCTTGGCATTCAGGCTGAACTCGACGCTGCCGAAGCCCGCAATGACCTTACGGCCATGTCGCGCCACAACCTTGCCTTCCATATGCTATTTGCCGATGTCACCGGCAATGCGCTTTTATGCGAACAATTGCGGCGCATTTCCAATAGCGTATACTGGTTGCAATTCCGCGTTCTGGTCGCAGACGACAAGGTTCTTCAAACCAACATACAACACCGCGATATCGTTAATGCCATCCGTGCCGGGGATGCCGCCAGGGCCGAAGAGATCATGATTGATCATGTCGATCATTCCCGCCAACTGGTGCAGTCGCTGCCAGATACCCATTTCGCCGACGGCATAACAGACTAGGAGGCAGGCCTCGGATTCCCGACTTGCCCATCCCGGAACCTTCACTCGCACAAAGCCGAAAACGCGCGAAGCGCGCAATAAAGGCAGCCTATCATCCATCCGGGATGACAGGACTTGCATCCGCAATTTTGATAAATTAATATTGTCTGACAATTTAAACAAACAAATATCAGAGACCGCCATGCCAACCTGCCCCGGCCTGACCACAGATTTTCTGCCTATTCCCCTTCCCGATTATCAGGAACGCCCCGTCGAAGAAATGCGCCGCGGGGCCCAGGCATTCTATGAGGAAATCCGGACACGCCACACGGTGCGCGAATTTTCTGATCGTCCGGTGCCACGCGATATCATCGAAACATGCATCCGTGCGGCGGGCACCGCGCCCAATGGGGCCAATCATCAGCCATGGCATTTTTCCGTGATTGGCGATCCGGTGATGAAAAAGAAAATCCGTGCCGCTGCCGAGGAAGAAGAACGCGCCTTTTATGCCGGCCGGGCCGGTGAAGAATGGATTGAAGCCTTGCGCCCGCTGGGCACGGATGACAGCAAACCGTTTCTGGAAATCGCGCCCTGGCTGATTTGCATTTTCGGCGAACGCAAAAGTGCGTCGGCCGACGGGAAGTTTCGCAAAAACTATTACGTGCCGGAATCCGTTTCCATTGCCACCGGCTTTCTGATTGCCGCCCTGCATCGCGCCGGGCTTGCAACCCTGACACACACGCCAAATCCGATGAGCTTCCTGACCGAGATCTGTCAACGTCCGGACCACAACAAACCCTATATTCTTCTGGTCACTGGATATCCGGCAGCGAATGCGACGATCCCGAAACATGCGACCGAGAAAAAGGATCTTTCGGAAATCGCGACTTTCTTCTGAAACACCTCAAACCCAAAACAAGAAGCCCCGCAGCACGGCGGGGCTTCTGTTTAACATTCCAAAGACGCTTAATGCCCGATCGGCAGAACAAGACGGACGCGAAGCCCGCCGCCCGGCGCATCTTCAAGAAAAACATCACCGCCATGGCCACGCGCTGAATCGCGCGCAATTGTCATGCCAAGACCGACACCACCCGTCGCCTGATTTCGCGATTCCTCAAGACGATAGAATGGCTTGAAAACTTCTTCCCGCTTGTCGGCCGGAATGCCGGGTCCGTCATCGTCAAACACGATCTCGTAATCCTGCCCGCGACGTCCGGCACGGACCGACAGATTGTTGGCATACCGACCGGCATTGGACATGATATTGGCCAGACAGCGCCGCACGGATTGCGGACGCAAATCCATTTCCAGACTGTCGGCAATATGCAGGTCAATCTGCTGCCCATCGCGCAGTGCTTCACCAACCTGATCGGTAATCAGCTTGCCGATATCGGTTGGCACGGCCTTTTCACCTTCTTCGCCGCGCGCAAACGCAAGATAAGCATCGACCATGCGCTCCATGTCGACAACATCCTGCTTAAGCGCGTCAACACCTGGTAGTGAACCCTGCATTGCCAGTTCCAGCTTCATGCGGGTTAACGGCGTGCGCAAATCATGCGACACCCCGGCCAGCAATGCGGTGCGTTGCGACAAATGGCGTGCGATACGGTCGCGCATCGAAATAAACGATGTCGCCGCCAGTCGCACCTCGGCGGCCCCTTCGGGTTTGAAGGTATCGACTTCCACACCACGACCAAACTGATCGGCGGCCTTGGCAAGACGACGGATCGGACGGACCTGGTTGCGCATGAACATCACAGCAACGCCATACAGGATCAGGGCGGAGCCCGCGATCCACATAAAGAAGATATAGGTCGTCGAGGAATAAAGACGTTTGCGCGGCGCAACGATGGAAAGAACGCCGTCTTTTAACTGCACCCGGATTTCAAGCTTCCGGTCATCGACATCAAGATCAAAGAAGAAAGGACGTTCCAGACGTTCATCCAAAGCGTTGAACAATTCTGCCGAGACAAGTCCGAATGGTGGTTGGGTAATCTGCCGTTCCAGAATTTCGTCTGGTTCGAACACGATGTCGAGTTGCATGCGCGTACGTGCCGAATGCTGAAGCCATTCCATATGCTCCGCATCCGGATATTGGCCAAGATAATCGATCACGAAAACAACATCGCCAGCAAGACCACGGCTGAGCTGACGCGCAACCGTATCCCAGTGCCGTTCGAAAAAAATCAGCACGGTGACGATCTGCAACAACAGCATCGGCGTCATCAGGATCAGAAGCGACCGTCCCAAAAGGCCCGTCGGCATCAGCGTCTTGATCCATCCTGTTTTTCCGCTGCCCAATACCCTTATCCTTATCCGTATGTCAAAACCGGCAGTTTGATATTCCGCAATCAGTCGGCATATAGGACATAGCCCCGTCCGCGCATTGTCTGCAAGTATCTTGGTTGTTTCGGGTCTTCCTCGAACTTGCGGCGCAGCCGGGTCACCTGCACATCGATACTGCGCGATGCGCCGGGGTCCACGGCATTACCGCCCATCATTTGATGAAGTTCTTCCCGGGTTGTCGCCTGCCCGCGACGTTGCACAAGGGCCGCCAGTAATGCCTGCTCGGCACTGGTCAGATAGATGTGCTCATCACCGCGCTGCAAGATCATCTTGCCGGTATCGAAGGTAAAATCGCCAAACTGCGCAACCGTTGCCGATGTGCCGGTTTCACCCGCATCCAGCTCTGGGGCCTCCGAATATCGCCGCAGGATAGCCTCGATCCGAAGAACCAGTTCTCGCGGCTCGAATGGTTTGGCAAGATAGTCATCCACCCCTGCCTCAAGCCCGGCTATCCGGTCTTCGGTCTCTGCCAGGGCCGTCAAAAGCAGTATTGGCACTTTGGAGCCCTCATCACGCAAACTGCGCGCAAGATCGACACCCTTTTCTCCGGGCATCAGCACATCAAGCACCAGAAGATCAAATTGCAAACCGGCAAGGCTGGATCGTGCTTCGGCAGCGTTTCCTGCGGCAGAGACAACAAAGCCGTTTTCGCCAAGATAACGGGTCAGCAAGTCGCGCAGACGATCATCGTCATCGACCACAAGAATATGCGGCTGATCCTGACTTGTCATACGCGGCTCTCCTGAAAGCTGAACATTTGAAACGCTTTATCCTATGCGAGTTAGGCAAAAAAAAGTTTCAAAATTGTATCTGTCCAAAAGACAGCGGATCAGGCCGTCATCCTGATCCGCTTGATGTCGCACTATAGAAATCAAGACCGGCTTTACACTAACTGGCCCGGCGGCGCATACCGGGCGGGCTGTCGTCGGTAAAGCGGGCCCGGTCGGGCTCTTCGAGCATGCCCAGCATCACCTTGCGAAAACCTTCAACGGCTTCTGCTCCGGCTTCGCGATAGGCTGCCGCGATCAGGCTGCGCTGATTTTCGGTCAGTTCACGTTCCAGCGCTTCGCCCTTTTCCGTCAGCGTCAAAAGACGCTGGCGGCGGTCCTGAACACCGGTTTTCTGATCGATGAAACCTTCGCGCACCAGTTGGCCCAGAACACGCGACAGCGACTGCTTGGTAATTTTAAGAATCGACAGAAGCTCGCTTACCGTAATGCCGGGATTGCGGCTGACGAAATAAATGACCCGGTGATGGGCGCGCCCGAAATTATATTGCTCAAGAATTTGATCTGCCACTGCCGTGAAATCGCGATAGGCATAGAACAGCAGTTCAATACCTTGCCTAAGCTCTTCTTCCCGCAGAAAAAGCGGGTTTACCTTGCGTGTTGAGATATCAGCCATGCTTTTCCGTTATGTCAGTTATATTGACATATTAATCGATGAATGTTACTCCGGCCAGACAATTAAGGACATAAAGTTACGTCCAAGTGCCCTTTTAAATTGGAATCTGGCAAATGATCACTCCGACCTTCGACAACCGTGATGGTTTTATCTGGTATAACGGCGAACTTAAACCCTGGCGTGAAAGCACCCTCCATGTGCTGAGCCATGCGGTCCATTATGGCAGTGCCGTCTTCGAAGGGGAACGGGCTTATAACGGTAAAGTTTTCAAACTTGCCGAACATGGCCAGCGTCTGATCAAATCGGGCGAACTTCTTGATATGAAAGTGCCTTATAGCGCGGCTGAACTTGACGATGCGGTCATTGAAACGCTTGCGGCCAACAATATCACCGATGGTTATATCCGTCGCATTGCATGGCGCGGCAGTGAAATGATGGGCGTTTCGGCCCAAAGCACGCGCATCAATGTCGCGATTGCCACCTGGGAATGGCCAAGCTATTTCAAGCCGGAAGAGCGCCTGAAAGGCATCCGTCTCGCCCTTTCGAAATGGGCGCGCCCGGCACCGAATACCGCCCCGACATCGGCCAAGGCAGCCGGTCTTTACATGATCTGCACCCTGTCGAAACACGAAGCGGAACGTAACGGTTTTGCCGATGCGCTGATGCTTGATTACCGTGGTCAGATTGCCGAAGCGACCGGGGCGAATGTGTTCTTTGTCAAGGATGGCAAAATCCATACGCCGACCCCGGATTGCTTCCTGGACGGCATTACGCGCCGTACCGTCATCGGGCTTGCCAAAGCACGCGGTTTCGAGGTGATCGAACGCGCGATCATGCCCGAAGAAATGGCGGAATTCGAGGAATGCTTCCTGACCGGAACAGCCGCCGAAGTCACCCCGGTAGCCTCCATCGCCGATTACACCTTCACCCCGGCGCATGTCTGCAAGACGCTGATGGAAGACTACATGGCGCTGGTGCGCGGTGAAAAAGAAGCGGTTGCCGCAGAGTAGTAAAATTCAATAATCGACCAGATTATTCACTTTTAATGAAAAATAGCCCGGCATCCGTTTGCCGGGCTATTTTTTGATTTCAGGACAAAACGCATCATGACGACACGATTCCCACAAAAGTCTGATGATATACAAAACAGCGATCATACCCTGCTCTATCAGACTCATTCCCCGTTTGCGCGCAAGGCATTGGTCTTTGCGCTCGAATGCGGATTGGGCGACCGGATCGAGGTGATCCATCAGGAAACCAGCCCGACCAATCGCAATGACCGGGTTTTTGCGACCAACCCGCTGGGCAAGGTCCCGGTTCTGATCCTGCCAGATGGCATGGCATTGTTTGATTCCGATGTGATCTGCGAGTATCTCGACAGCCTGCATACCGACCGGAAACTGATCCCCACCACGGGAACGGAACGCTGGCAAGCCCTGCGTTTGCAGGCATTGGCGCAGGGCATGTGCGATGCCGGTGTGCTGTATCGCTGGGAAACCAACCGCCGCCCGGAGAACCTGCGTTACCCGCCACTGGCCGAGGGGCAGAAAACCAAGCTGATCGAAGCCTTCGATTATCTGGAAAGCGAACTTGATCCCGAAGCACCGATCAATGGCGGCCATATCGCGCTGGCGACCGGGCTTGACTGGATCGCGTTTCGCGAACTGGCCGATTTCAGAACCGGTCGCCCGAGACTGAGCCAATGGTATGAGGATTTCTGCACCCGGCCATCGATGGCGCAAACCGGCTTTAGCGGCCAGACTCACGACTAGCCCGAAACCTGAAATCCGACACAGATATGCAAAGGCGGCCCGGATAACAGGCGGTCTTTGCTATTCCTCATACAATTTATTTACGGCCAGTTTGCCTCTGGCGGCAGCGACATCAGGATGGCCTCGGTATTGCCGCCGGTCATCAGGCCAAAGCGCGTACCGCGATCATGGAGCAGGTTGAATTCGACATAGCGCCCGCGCTTGATCAGCTGGGCGCGGCGTTCGTCGTCGGTCCAGGATTTGTTGTAGTGGCGTTTGACCAGTTCGGGATAGATATCGCGAAAGGCGCGGCCGACATCCTGTGTGAAGGCGAAATCCGCGTCCCAGTCGGCATCCAGATAATCATAAAAAATCCCGCCAACGCCGCGCGGCTCGTTCCGGTGCGGCAGCCAGAAATATTCATCGCACCATTTTTTGAACCGGTCGTAATAATCATCGCCATGCGCGTCACAGGCGGCTTTGAGCGCGCCGTGAAAATCGGCGGTGTCGGCATCCTGCGGGAACACCGGAGTCAGGTCAGCCCCACCGCCGAACCATGCCTTGGTGGTGACGATATGGCGGGTATTCATATGAACCGCCGGGACATGCGGCGAACAGGGATGCGCCACCAGTGAAATGCCCGCCGCCCAGAAATTCGGATTTTCGGCAGCACCGGGAATTTCAGCACGGAATTTTTCGGAAAATTCGCCATATACGGTCGAAATATTGACCCCGACCTTTTCAAACACACGGCCCTTCATCACCGACATTTCGCCGCCGCCCTGCCCTTCGCCGCGTTCCCAGCTTTTGCGATCAAACCGCCCGGCGGGTTGATCGGCAAGCGGGCCGGCATAGCTGTCTTCGAGTGCCTCGAAGCTGGCACAGATATCATCGCGCAACTGGCGGAACCAGTTCCGCGCCGTTTCCTTGTGTTGCGTGATCAGAACGTTATCGGTGCTGTTCATCAGGCCTTCTCCGGAAAGCTGTTGGTCTGTCTGAGGGCCTCGCCCAATGTCATGGCGGTTGCCATCGCGACGTTAAGCGACCGCATCCCCGGTTTAAGGGGAATGACAACGCGGGCGTCAACATATTCGTGGACCTGATCAGGCACGCCACTGCTCTCGGAACCCAGCATCAGAATATCATTTTCCCGGTATTCGAAGTCGTAATAGGGCACCGCCCCCTTGGTCGTCAGCAATACCAGACGCCCCGGAACAGTTCCATCATTACGCGCCTGCACAAAACCGCGCCAATCGGCATGACGTGTATAGTCGGCAGCACCCAGATAATCCATCCCGGCGCGCTTGAGTGCCGCCGAGGTCAGAAGAAAACCGCAGGGCTCGATAATATCAACAGGAACGCCAAGACATGCCGCCATGCGCAGGATTGTACCGGTGTTCTGGGGAATGTCGGGTTCGAACAGACAGATTCTCATAAGGCTTTATAGACTCGCAACATTTTCGACCTGAAATCCGGGCGCAAAACCTTACAAAATTACGCCGATATATCGCCATTAGACTTATTTGGAATAAGACGAGACAAGGATATAACCACTTGGTTGTGAATACGCCAGTCTGTTAGAAAACGCTACGTTCGCTTCGATTGTGCAGCGCAAAACCAAATAGGCAAATCGAATGCGAACAATTTGCAACTCCAAGTTCCCCTTAACAAACCCCTTTTTTGTTAGTATACGAACCCGGTTTCAGGCCTGAAGGCTTTGGGGCAAAAGCATTGTTTGATTTCCGTCAATGGAAATTAAACGTCTTTCCCCTAAGTGTGAATTCGGGCATTCCGCATGCCTGTTTTGGGGGCAGAAAGAGGGATACATTATGTCGCAAACGGTGCAATCATCCGGGGATCATACCCCGGACGAGAACCGCAGGGATTTCCTGACCCTGGCGACCACAGCCGTCGGTGTTGTTGGCACCGGCATGGCGCTGTGGCCGTTCGTGGACAGCATGAACCCGTCCAAGGACGTTCTTGCGCTGGCCTCGGTCGAAGTGAACCTGTCAAATATTCCGGTCGGTCAGGCCATCAAGGTCATGTGGCGCGGTAAACCCGTATTCATCCGCCACCGTACCGAACGTGAAATCAACGAAGCCGCAGACGTCGCGCTGAATGAACTGGTCGATCCGCAGGCCGATGACGCACGCGTCGAGAAAAAGGAATGGCTGATCGTTGTCGGTGTCTGCACCCATCTGGGCTGCATTCCGATGGGCACCGCCACCGGCGAGGCCCGCGGTGACTATGACGGCTGGTACTGTCCTTGCCACGGCTCGCACTATGATACGTCTGGCCGTATTCGCCGGGGTCCTGCGCCGAAGAACCTAGAGGTGCCGACCTACACCTTCCTCACCGACACATCCGTCCGGATCGGCTAAGGAGCTGTATGATGAGTGCACCCGTCTGGAATAACAAAGTGGTGAAATGGGTCGATGATCGTCTTCCGATCATTTCCATGCTGCACCATTCCGCATATGAATATCCGACCCCGAAAAACCTGTCCTATATGTGGAACTTCGGTTCGCTGGCCGGTTTTGTTCTGGTGACGATGATCCTCTCCGGGATTTTCCTGGTGATGAACTATACGCCGCATACGAGCATGGCGTTTGACTCGGTCGAACGCATCATGCGCGATGTGAATTATGGCTGGCTTATTCGCTATATCCATATGAACGGCGCGTCGATGTTCTTCATTGCCGTGTTTATCCATATTTTCCGTGGCCTGTATTACGGGTCGTATAAAGCCCCGCGTGAAATGCTGTGGTGGATCGGTATCCTGATCCTGCTGGCGATGATGGCGACCGCCTTCATGGGCTATGTCCTGCCGTGGGGGCAGATGTCCTTCTGGGGGGCGACGGTTATTACCAACCTGTTCTCGGCCTTCCCGATCATCGGCGATCCGCTGGTAACCTGGCTGTGGGGCGGTTTCTCGGTCGATAACCCGACGCTGAACCGGTTCTTCTCGCTGCATTATCTGATGCCGTTCGTCATTCTGGGCCTTGTCGTCCTGCATGTCTGGGCATTGCATTCGGTGCGGTCGAACAACCCGACCGGGGTTGAAATCAAGACCCCGCAGGACAGCATTCCGTTCCATCCGTACTATACGATCAAGGACCTGTTCGGTCTGGGCGTGTTCCTGATCTTCTTTAGTGCGTTTGTGTTCTTTGCCCCGGATTTCCTTGGTCACCCGGATAACTATATCCCGGCCAATCCGCTGGTAACCCCGCCGCATATCGTGCCGGAATGGTACTTCCTGCCGTTCTACGCGATCCTGCGGTCGATCGATTTCACGATCTTCGGCATTCCGGCAAAGCTGCTGGGCGTGCTGGCGATGTTTGCGTCAATCGTGATCCTGTTCGTTATTCCGTGGCTTGATACCTCGAAGGTTCGCAGCTCGAAATTCCGTCCGGTTTACAAATGGTTCTTCTGGCTGTTTGTCATCGACACTTTCGTGCTCGGCTATTGCGGGGCGAAGGCACCCGATGATTACTTCATGGGGATCGAGGGCCTTAAGGTCATCGTCATGGGCCAGCTTTCAACGCTGTACTACTTCGTGCATTTCCTTGTGGTTATGCCGCTTGTGGGCAAACTGGAACGGCCCAAACCGCTTCCGGCGAGTATCAGCGAATCCGTTCTCAAGGAGAGGGCAAATGCGTAAATTTGCACTTACCGCCATGGCAGCCGCGTTTGCCCTGACTGCCCTTGCCGGCACGGGCGCAAAAGCCGCCGGTGACGCACCGGTCCCGCCGTCGCAGGACTGGAGCTGGAATGGGTTGTTCGGGACTTATGACCGTGCGCAGTTGCAGCGTGGCTTCCAGGTTTACAAGGACGTCTGCGCAAGCTGTCACAGTCTTCGCTTCATTGCGTTCCGTAACCTTCAGGGTATCGGTTTCAACGAAGACCAGATCAAGGCAATTGCCGCGGACTATGAAATAGAAGACGGCCCGAACGACGATGGCGACATGTTCAGCCGTCCGGGCAAGCCGTCCGATTATTTCCCGTCGCCCTTTGCCAATGAACAGGCTGCGGCGGCGTCAAACGGCGGGGCAATTCCGCCAGATCTGTCGCTGATGACCAAAGCCCGCGTGGCAGGCCCGGATTATGTTTTCGGTTTGCTGACCGGCTATGAGGACGAGGCCCCCGAAGGGTTCGATCTGTCTGAAGGAAAATCGTACAATCACTATTTCCCGGGTCATCAGATTTCAATGGCACCGCCGCTTTATGACGAGGCCGTTGAATATACCGATGGCACACCAATGACGGTGGAACAGCATGCGCGCGATGTTGTCGCGTTCCTGAACTGGACGGCACAGCCGGAACTTGAGGCCCGCAAATCCATGGGCCTGAAAGTTATCCTGTTCCTGATCGTTCTGACCGCGATGCTGTATGCGGTGAAACGCAAAATCTGGCGCGATATCGAACATTAAACGTTCGGGATATCGTCAAAAATCAAAGGCCGCCGGGAAACCGGCGGTCTTTTTTTTCATAGCGGGAATTAAGACAATGGATAAACCGGAATAGGAAGCCTAGTAGGCGAAATAGTCCGTTACCAGCCGGTCGATTTCGCCGTTTTCTTTCATCTCGCCCAGAATACGGTCAAGATCGTCGGCAAATCTGTCGCGATAGGGCCATTGGCCATCGGGGTCGGGGCCGAATGCGACATAGCCGAATTCGCGCGCGATAATCGCAACTTCGTTAAACTTCCGGGCGATTTCGGGGGTTATGTCAAGTTCCCGTAAGCCCGCAAGGATGGCCATGCGTTCATTGACATAGCAATCGACCCGCCCGGCCATCAGAAGTCGCAGATTACTTGCTGTCGTGTTGGCTTCTTCAAGCTGGATATCGCCCTGCTCCACCATGGTGAAAAAGGCAGGCCCCGCCAGCCGATATCCGGCATTATTGGCAAATTTCGCGCCTTTGAGATCCTGCGGGAAATGATCGGGCGTGTGGCTACGGACATATTCATCGTTGCAAATCGCAACCACGGTTTCCTGCAGGATCGGCACGGAATACCGTTCGATCCAGTCGCGATCACCACGACGATAGGGCGGGAAATAGCCGATGATCTGCCCGGATTGAAGCATATCCATGCCCCGTTTGAACGGCATGGCGGCAAAAGTCACGTTGTAATCGGGTAGTTTGGAAAATGCCTCGCGCAGAATGCGCACATAAATCCCGGCGGGCTGTATGCCATCTTCGAGATAGGCATAGGGGACGTTGTTTTCCTCGCCGAAAAGTTCGACCTGTATCGGCTCCTGCGCCGAGGCCCCGCACGATAACAGTGATATGAACGCGGCCCAAAGCCACGTTCCCCTTTTCCCAATCCCGTTATGCATTGTCTATTTTCTTGTTTTTCCCTGCACCACGATGGTGCCAGGCCCTGTTGCGTCTTTCCTGCGAGTGCCAAGTTTGACATTTCGCGATTGCAACAGCAAAGGTCAATCCCCGGCAGGACAGCAATCTGATTTCCGCGAGGGATTATCGGCGGGGATATCGGGGATTTCATCGCAGGTCAGAAGCTTGCCCTGATGGCTTTGGTTGCCATCGGCCGGACGCAAGGGCGGGACCGATACCGGAATATGCACCAGCCGGCGTTTGCGCGCCGGGGTGCCGGTACTGGCATATAGCTGTTTGCCGGCTTCGACGATGGAAACCCCTGCAAAGGCCTTGAACAAACGCGACCCGACATTTTCGAAGGCCTGCGACCAGCGCAGCAAGAACCGGCTTTGGGTCGGGGGAAGGAAAAGTGCTCTGCTGTGCTGCACGGGCAGAAACATGTTTTCACGCATCAGGTTTTGAAGCTGTGACACGCTATAAGGATGGCCAAAGCCAAAAGGCGTATTTTCCGACCAGCTCCAAAGCGAGCTTCGGTTGGGTGTGACCACCACGATCCGGCCATTGGGGGTTAATACCCGCCAGCATTCGCGCATCAGGCGGCGCATGGAATCGGAATGTTCGACCAGATGCACCAGCAGGATACGATCCATCGAACTGTCGGGCAGCGGCAGCATGGTTTCTTCGGTCAGGGCAACGTGATTATCCTCGCCAACCGGCCAGTGCACACAGCCCTGCGGGGCGGGCATGAAAGCCAGAACGCGTTCCGCCTCGCCCATGAAGGGGCGCAGATAGGGCGTGGCATAGCCGAAACCAAGCACACGCATCCCGCGCACGTCCGACCACATGACGCGCAAGCGGCGGCGGATCAGACGACGGGCAGCCTGTCCGAGGCTTCCGGCATAAAAACGGTGAAGATCAACAACATCCTGACGCATGAAAAGCAGCCTAGCATCGAGTGATACGGGCGGGAACTTATTTACACCTGCATGTTCCCATAGAAGCGCAAAAACTTTCCGCGATGCGTGATTGTTTCAAGAAGCTGCAACCTGATAGGCTACCGCAAACTTCATTTACATATGTGAGGTCGGCCATGTCCGCAGGCGATGTCTTTGTCATTCCGTGTCTTTCCGATAATTATACCTATCTTGTGCGGTGCCATGAAACTGGTACGACCGCGATTGTCGATCCGGGCGAGGCAGGCCCGGTTATCAGCGCCCTTGAAGATCGCGGCTGGACGCTTGATCTTGTGATCAATACCCATCACCACAACGACCATATCGGCGGCAATGCGGAACTGATCACCGGATATGGCGCGAAACTGATTGGCCCCAAGGCCGAAACCATGCGCATTCCCGGTATGGATCAGAAGGTCGCCGAGGGGGATGAGGTGATGATCGGTGCCCTTGCCGGGCAGGTGTTTGACGTCCCGGGCCATACCGGCGGGCATATCGCGTTTTATTTCCCGGCGGTATCTGCCCTGTTTTCGGGTGACAGTTTATTTGCGTTGGGTTGCGGGCGGTTGTTTGAAGGAACGCCCGATCAGATGTGGCAATCCCTACAAAAATTTCGCAACCTTCCGGGCGAGACGCTGGTGTATTGCGGGCATGAATATACCCAGTCCAATGCCCGGTTTGCCGCAACGATTGAAACCGGCAATGTGGCGCTTAAGGCGCGCTGTGCGGAAATTGATGATCTGCGGGCACGCGGCATCCCGACCATTCCATCACGCATGGACAAGGAACTGGCAACCAACCCGTTCCTGCGCGCCGATCATGCATCGGTTGCACGCGATCTTGGTATGGAAGGCGCAAGTCCGACCGAGGTTTTTGCCGAAATTCGGGGGCGAAAGGATCGGTTCTGACGATCCATCCCCGATCAGGCCATCTGTTTGAACAGGACGTTTTGATCGAGAAGGTAGCGCGAAAACAGCGGCAGGCTGGCGGCTCCGATGGCACGTGCGGCACTGCCGACTGCCCCCTGTTCGATATGGGGGGGAGCGATGCCCTGCAGGTCGAGCCTGAGGGTGGCCTTGCGCGTGGCATCGACGATTTTGGCACAGACATCGGCGGGGAAGCCGCCATCGACAATCACGGCTTCGAAATCAATTACCGAGCAGACCGAGGTAATGGCAATCGCCAGGCCGCGCGCAGTGTGATCGATCCAGAGATCAAGGGTCGGGCCAAGCTGATGCCAGTAATCGGGGTTCTTCCATAATTGGGCGGGATCGCGCCCTTCGCGGGTCAGCATTTCTTCGAGCACGAAGATGGATGCCTGATCGATCAGCTGGCTGGGATGGCCGGATCGCGAGGGGACAGGCATGGAGCCAAAGGCCCCGGCATTGCCGGTTTTACCGGCATAAAGCGCCTGATTGAGCACCACGCCACCGCCAATGAACGAACCGATAAAGAAATAGGCAAAGTCGGAATAATTCGGCCCGGCACCAAAGACCAGCTCAGCCCCGCAGGCCGCCGTGGCATCGTTCTGCTGAAACACGGGGAACGGCACGATTTCGCCGATGGTGTCGATCAGATCAACTTCGCGCCAGGCGCTCATATCTTCGGGCGGGGCGCCGACTTCCTCGACCCAGTTCCATAATTCGAACGGGGCGGCAATGCCGATCCCGGCGATACGCTGACGTTGGGCAGGCGACAGGCGGCGCGACAATTGTTCGACAGATGTACGGACGAATTTGCGCATGCCGTCCGGGGTCGGATATTTATAGGCTTCGTTCAGGCTGGCGCGCACCGTGCCGACAAAATCCATCAGGATCAGTTCGGCACTGCGTCGCCCGATTTTAAGTCCGAAGGAAAAAACACCATCGGGATCAAGCGCCATCGGGATCGATGGTTTGCCGACCTTGCCGCGCACCGGATCACCGCGTTTAAGCAGGCCATCCTTTTCCAGGGCGCGCATGATCACGGAAACGGTTTGAGCGGACAGCCCGGAAAGACGGGCGATATCGGCCTTGGACAATCCGATATTGCGACGCACCAGCGACAGGACCAGCCGTTCATTATAGGCGCGCACGCGCAACTGGTTCGCCCCGCCGCCCGGATGAAGCGGACGTGCACCCTGCCCTTCATCCCCGGCAATATCCGGGTTGGTATACAGTGAAGCTGTCATTTTAATCCTCCCACTCGGGTTCTTTCTTGCCCGAATGGGTTTAAGAGTGACAGGATTAATTAATAAATCAATCGGATTTATTAATTGACAGCTTCAAGCATTTGGTGTGTCGTAGGCAACAGACAGGCACAAAAGACGTGCGTAACGATACGTTCTACCTGTCGCAAAATGAACAAATCCGGCCAAAACGGCCGAACATCAGGTTATTCCTGGGAGGAAACAGATGAAAAAGACTCTTCTTGGCGCCACCCTTGGCGCGCTTGCACTTGGCCTTGCGGCTGCACCCCACGGGGCCAAAGCCGATGAAATCGGTGCCTGCCTTATCACCAAAACCGACATCAACCCGTTCTTCGTGAAGATGAAGGAAGGGGCGACTGCCGCCTCGCTGCATCATGGGGTCGAGCTGTCGACCTTTGCCGGCAAGATCGATGGTGATCATGAAACCCAGGTGCAGGCGATTGAATCCTGCATTGCATCGGGGGCGGAGGGCATCCTTCTGACCGCGTCAGACACCAAGGCGATTGTGCCGGTGGTCAAAAAGGCGCGCGATGCCGGGCTGCTGGTGATTGCACTTGATACTCCGCTTGAGCCGATTGACGCCGCCGATGCGACCTTTGCCACCGATAACTTCAAGGCAGGCGAATTGATCGGCCAGTGGGCCGCCGCCAAGCTCGGCGATAAGGCCGCGGATGCGAAAATCGCGTTTCTTGACCTGACGCCAAGCGCACCATCGGTTGATGTTCTGCGCGATCAGGGCTTCATGAAAGGGTTCGGGATCGACATCAAGGATCCGAACAAGATCGGCGACGAAGACGATCCCCGCATCGTTGGCCATGACATCACCAATGGCAACGAGGAAGGCGGCCGCAAGGCGATGGAAAACCTGTTGCAGCGGGATTCCGAAATCAATGTCGTTTATACCATCAACGAACCGGCTGCTGCCGGTGCCTATGAGGCGCTGAAATCGTTTGGTATGGAAGACGGCGTTCTGATTGTGTCGGTCGATGGCGGTTGCCCGGGTGTTGCCAACGTCATGGATGGCGTGATTGGTGCAACCTCGCAGCAATATCCGCTGGATATGGCATCCAAGGGGATCGAGGCGATCAAGGCCTGGGCCGAAAGCGGTGAAAAACCGGCCAATACCGAAGGGCTTAACTTCTATGATACCGGGGTTAACCTTGTGACCGGCGATCCGGCAGAAGGCGTTCCGTCGATTGGTATCGATGAAGGCATGAAACGCTGCTGGGGCTAAGCCCGGGCAACGCGATTGATATTCGAGGAGGGCGGTCATAAACGCCGCCCTCTTGTCCCACAAAAAGGTTACACTTGGTCTGTGTCCCAAGCCCGTCATCAGAGCGGGCGGGACCGATTGCTGAACTGCTGTGCATGACTTTACGCACCCATTGTTCACGACCAAGCCGGGAGGAAGCGATGAGCGAAACTGCTCGCACATCTCGCAAAAAGCAGGAATACGAACAGACGCTTGACGCCAGTGACAAGGCGGTTGCGCAGTTCGAACACAAAAACCGGAACTTTCTGGATGCCACGCAACATTTCCTGCATGGCAATCCGACGATGGTACCGGTGATCGTCCTTGTCATTTCGATCATCATCTTTGGTGCACTGGCGGGATCGAAATTCTTTTCGCCGTTCAACCTGTCGCTGATTGTGCAGCAGGTTTCGATCATCGGCATTCTGGCTGCCGCCCAGAGCCTTGTGATCCTGACTGCCGGAATTGATCTTTCGGTCGGTGCGATCATGGTTTTGATGTCGGTCATTATGGGGCAGCTTGCGATTACGCTTGGCGTTCCCGCCCCGCTTGCCATCCTGATCGGGTTTGTCGGCGGTATTCTGGCCGGGATGCTGAACGGGTTTCTGGTGACCCGGATCAAATTGCCGCCATTCATCGTGACACTGGGCACGTGGAATATTTTCTTTGCGCTGAACCTGTGGCTTTCGGGCGCGCAATCGATCCGCAGCCAGACATTGGATGAAATAGCACCACTTCTGAAATTCTTTGGCGAAAGCATCGCCATTGGCGGGGCGCGGATCACCTATGGCTCGGTCCTGATGCTGCTGATTTTTGCCGTGCTTTGGTACATCCTGAACCATACCAGCTGGGGTCGGCATGTTTATGCGATTGGCGATGACAAGGAAGCCGCCGAGCTTTCAGGCATTCGCACCAACCGCACCCTGATCACGGTTTATGGCCTTGCCGGACTTGTCTGCGCGATTGGCGCATGGGCATCCATCGGACGGGTGGGTTCGGTTTCGCCGCAAAGTTTTCAGGAAGCCAATTTGCAATCGATTACCGCGGTTGTGATCGGCGGCATTTCGCTGTTTGGCGGGCGCGGGTCGATCATTGGTCCGTTGATCGGGGCGCTGATCGTTGGCGTGTTCAATTCGGGGCTTCGGCTTGTCGGGGTTGATGTTCTTTGGCAGGTGTTTGCAATCGGCTGGCTGACGATTATTGCCGTTGCAATCGACCAGTGGATCAGAAAGGTATCGTCATGAGCACGGATAAAAAACCTGTCCTGACTGCACGCGGTATCGTTAAACGCTATGGCCGTGTGACCGCCCTTGATCACGCGGATTTCGACCTTTATCCCGGTGAGGTTCTTGCTGTGATCGGTGATAACGGTGCGGGGAAATCATCGCTGATCAAAGCCCTTTCAGGGGCGATCACGGTGGATGAAGGCACCATCGAGCTTGATGGCAGGCCGGTGCATTTTTCTTCCCCGATGGAAGCCCGCGAGGCCGGAATAGAAACGGTTTATCAAAACCTTGCGCTTTCGCCGGCCCTTTCGATTGCGGATAACATGTTCATGGGGCGCGAGCTGCGCAAGTCCGGTTTTATGGGCAAATATTTCGGCGCACTGGACCATAAGGGCATGCAACGGATTGCGCGTGAAAAGCTTACCGAGCTTGGCCTGATGACCATCCAGAATATCAATCAGGCGGTCGAGACACTTTCGGGCGGGCAGCGTCAGGGGGTTGCAGTTGCCCGCGCGGCGGCCTTCGGATCGCGTGTGGTGATCATGGATGAACCGACCGCGGCACTGGGCGTCAAAGAGTCCCGCCGGGTGCTGGAGCTGATTGAAGATGTCAAATCGCGCGGCATGCCGATTGTGCTGATTTCGCACAATATGCCCCATGTGTTCGAGGTGGCGGATCGCATCCATGTCCATCGTTTGGGTAAACGACTATGTACCATCAATCCCGATGATTACAGCATGTCCGATGCGGTCGCCTTCATGACCGGTGCCAAGGAACCACCCGAAATATCTGCGGCAGCCTGAATTCATGACGCCGGATATCGACACCCTGACCGCGATGATCAGGGACAGACAGATTGGTGATCGACGCCTCCTTGTCGCGATCGCCGGGGCACCAGCCTCGGGCAAGTCAACCTTGTCCGAACGGCTTCATCGCCATCTGGGGGGTGATGAAGCCGGGGCTGTTGTCGTGCCGATGGATGGCTATCATTTCGATGATGCCATTCTTTCCGCGCGCGGCTTGCTGCCGCGCAAAGGGGCACCGGAAACCTTCGATACCGGCGGATTCAAACGCACCCTTGAGGCTATCCGCGCCGATGATGACGATGTTTATGTCCCGGTATTTGACCGCCATCTGGAACTGTCACGCGGCTCGGCCCGATGCGTTTCACAAAGCCATCGTATTGTGCTGGTCGAGGGTAATTATCTGTTGCTCAACCAGTCGCCGTGGAACCAGTTGGCAAGCCTGTTCGACCTGACGGTGTTTCTTGAGGTGCCGAAAGATATTCTCGAACAGCGACTAATCGAACGCTGGTTAAACCACGGACATGATCCGCAATCGGCGCGCGTTAAAGCTTCTGGCAACGATATACCCAATGCCCGAACGGTTGCGCAAAACAGCATCCCGGCCGATATCACCATTTCTGTTTGTTGATCATTCGAAAAGCATCTTTCAGAAGCCAAAACACCCCGCAGCAATCCTGCGGGGTGTTTTGATGAGTTTGAACGCAAACAACTGCGATCAGAACATATGCTGCCCGCCATTGAGCGACAGGCACGAACCGGTGATGAAGCCGGAATTCGGGCCGCACAGGAACAGCACCGCCTGTGCGATTTCCTCGGCCTCGCCCAGACGGCCAACCGGGATTTTGGCGATGATGCCTTCCAGAACCTTTTCAGGAACGGCGGCAACCATGTCGGTATTGATGTAACCCGGCGCGATGGTGTTGACCGTCACACCCTTGCGCGCGACTTCCTGTGCCAATGCCTTGGTAAAGCCATGCACCCCGGCCTTGGCGGCGGAATAGTTGGTCTGGCCGAGCTGACCGGCCTGACCATTGATCGACGAGATATTGACGACCCGCCCGAACCCGCGTTCGCGCATGCCCTCAAGCACCGGCTTGGTCATATAGAACAGCGAGCTTAAATTCGTTTCGATCACCGAATGCCAGCTTTCAACAGACATCTTGTGCATGAAGCCGTCCCGCGTAATGCCTGCGTTATTGACCAGAATATCAACCGGCCCGACTTCGGATTCCACCTGTCGTATGCCATCTGCGCAGGCATCGGCATCGGCAACACTCCATTTGAAGGTCGCAATGCCGGTTTCCTCGGTGAAGGCGCGTGCGGCGTCATCATTGCCTGCATAGTTTGCAACAACCGCATGGCCCGCTTCCTTAAGCGCCAGGCTGATCGCCTTGCCAATTCCGCGCGTGCCACCGGTTACCAGTGCCGTTTTTGTCATGGTCGCCTCCCTAAACTTCAGTCATCGAATTCATGTATCGGTATCCCGTAGTTTGCCCTTCTACGACATGCGAAATTTTAATCCACAAAACTAATTATAAACGTAACTTTATTTCCCATCTATGATCCATGTCACGTAAAATGCGTGAACTTTGGTCGAATTTCATCTGCGCCCAAGGGATAAGCAAACAGGGCAGCCCCCCAAAGGAGGCCGCCCTGCACGTTTCATCCAATCAGATGGTTCGAAGCGATCAGCGTTCGACGCACAGTGCGACCCCCATGCCGCCGCCAATGCACAATGTCGCGAGACCTTTTTTGGCATCGCGTTTCTGCATTTCGTAAAGCAGGGTGGTAAAGACGCGTGCGCCCGATGCGCCAATCGGATGGCCAAGGGCAATCGCCCCGCCATTAACGTTAACCTTGTCGGTATCCCAGCCCATATCACGGTTAACCGCAATCGCCTGTGCGGCGAAGGCTTCGTTGGCTTCGATCAGGTCAAGATCACCAACCGACCAACCGGCTTTTTCAAGTGCCTTGCGCGATGCCGGGATCGGGCCGGAACCCATAACAGCCGGATCGACCCCGGCAGTGGCCCAGCTTTTGATCGTGGCAAGCGGGGTCAGGCCGCGTTTGGCGGCTTCGTCGTCGGACATCACGATCAGGGCAGCAGCACCGTCATTGATGCCCGACGCGTTCCCGGCGGTTACCGTGCCTTCCTTATCAAAGGCCGGGCGGAGTTTCGCCATACCTTCGAGGCTGGCACCATGACGCGGATATTCATCGGCATCGAAGACTACATCGCCCTTGCGCGAGGAAAGGGTGACCGGGGCGATTTCATCATTGAAGCGGCCGGATTTCTGGGCGGCTTCGGCCTTGTTTTGCGACGCCGTGGCAAAGGCATCCTGTTCTTCGCGGGTGATCTGCCATTTATTGGCGATGTTTTCCGCGGTGTTGCCCATGTGATAACCGTTGAAAGCGCACCACAGACCATCCTTGATCATGCTGTCGATGAATTTGACATCACCCATCTTGTGGCCAGCACGCAGATTGGCAACATGCGGCGACATGGACATGTTTTCCTGTCCACCGGCGACAACAATTTTGGCGTCCCCCGCCATGATCTGCTGGGCGGCAAGCGCAACAGTACGCAGGCCCGAACCACAAACCTGATTGATAACAAAAGCGGTGGCACTATCGGGAACACCTGCGGCAATGGCCGCCTGCCGTGCCGGATTCTGTCCGGCTCCGCCGGTCAGGACCTGACCGAAAATAACCTCGTTTACGGCATCCGCCTCGACACCGGAACGTTCCAGAGCCGCCTTGATGGCAACAGCGCCAAGCTCGTGTGCCGGGGTATTGGCCAGCGAACCGCTAAACGCGCCGATTGGTGTGCGTGCGGCACCCACTATTACGACGTCTGTCATGAAACCCTCCGATTATATCCTGAATACGTTTTTCCCTGGATTCGGGGCGATCCCGTTTGGTCCACCCAGCAATCCTTTTACGATCTTATCGCGACGCAACAAAAAGCCAAGCATTGATACGCACCACTTTCGGACAGTTTTGTTTCCGCGAAACAGAAGCATCCGGCTCATCTTTTGCGTGCGTCCCGGTTGCGAAAGTCTGTAACGAACCCGTTTCTTCATAGTTTGCCCGAAAAAGCTATAACGCAACCCCGATTTCATCCTTTAATACTTCTGTCGCGATATAGGTGCGATACCAGACGATATTGTCATCGGCATCAAACAGGGTTTCACAAAGTGCGGTATATTCCGCCATGTCGCGCATATAAAGAACCAGCACACCGGTCACCTCTCCGGTGACAAGATAACATTGGCGAACCGCATCAAGGTCGCGGACTTTTTTGATGAAGTCCTGCCGATAACGGTTTCCGTGACGGTGAAATTCCAGATTGATCACTGCGGTTAACGGCCGCCCGACCATTGCCGGGGCAATCACAGCCACGGTTTTGCGAATGACGCCCGCCTCGCGCAGTTTGGCGACACGGCGCAAACAGGCCGAGGGCGACAGGCCAACATGACCGGCAAGGGTTGCATTCGCGATATCCGCGTTTTCCTGCAATATCGCAAGTATTTTGGTATCGATACGGTCAAGGTCGGCCAATATCTGCAACTCCGAAGCGCAACGTGATAAAATTACGCTGTATTATTGCATAAAAGCACGTGATTTCGCTGCGTAATAATACGATGGTTATGCGAGGATGCGCATCGTTAAAAGACTGCCCCACATATGCCCCTCGTACCACCCAAGAAGTCCGGAACCTCGCGCCCCATGTATCGCTATTTCCTGAATTTGTTAAACCGCAGCCAGCGTTTGTTCATCACCCTGATCAAGGTCATGTTGCCGGTGATGATTGTTGTGCGCATCGCCGATGAATTCGGCGCGGTTGCCTTTGCCTCCGACCTGCTGTCACCTGTCATGAGCCTGATCGGGTTGCCGCCCGAAGCCGGTCTGATCTGGGCGACATGTGCGCTGGTCAGCATGTATGGTGCGGTGGGTGCCTTTATCGGGTTATCCGCCCATCTTGATATGACAGCCGCCCAGCTAAGCGCGCTTTGTGCGATGATGCTTTTTGCGCATGGGCTTCCGGTCGAACAGGCGATTGTCAAACGGGCCGGGGCAAGCCTGATGGCGACCACGGCCCTTCGGCTTGGCGCGGCGGTGTTTTACGCCGCACTGGTCACATGGATCAGCAACACCACCGGCTGGCTTTCCGAACCGGTTGATTTTTCATGGATGGCAGGTGGTGAAACGGTTGTGGCCGCCACCGGCCTTGATGGCTGGATCGACTGGACCATCCAGACAATCAAATCGCTTGTTGTGACCTTTGGCGTGATCGTCGGATTGCTGGTGCTGCTTGATATCCTTGAAAAAACAGGCATTACCGAGCGCATCACGCGCGGCATGATGCCGATCCTGCGGGTTTCGGGCCTGTCACGCGAGGTCGCACCGGTCACGACCATTGGTGTGTTGCTGGGCCTGACCTACGGCGGGGCGCTGATCATTGACGAGGCGCGTAAAAAGAACTTCCCGCCGCGTACCCTTTTCCTATCGCTTTCGTGGCTGTCGCTGTCGCATTCCCTGATCGAGGATACGGCGATCATGCTGGCCCTTGGTGCGGATATCTGGGTGGTTCTGGTCGGGCGGGTGATTTTGACATTGCTGATTATCGCTGCCCTCGCCCGTCTGACCCTGCGTTGGCAAACCAAACCGTTGGCGGCACCCGAAACCGGCTCCTGATTATTTCGTTTCCGCCAGCCAGTCGAGCACCGGTCCCCATGTTGATTTTTCGGCGCGCGATCCGACCATCATGCCGATATGACCGGCCGATGGGTGCAGTTCCGTACGCACATCGTCGGGTAAGGATGCAAACAGGGCCTGCGCGCTTTCGGGCGGGACGATCCGGTCATTTTCCGGGATGACGGCAAGTGTCGGGCAACTGATATCGGCCGGGTTGATATCAATGCCGTCGATCTGCCATTCACCCTTGGCCGGCTTGTTTTCAACATACCAGCCGATCAGACAATCAATCGCCACCCGGCGGGTTAGCGGCACACCGTCATTGAGCCAGTCTTCAAGTGCGACAAAATCATCGGCCTTGGCCGAATTGGCGGGGATGGATGCAAAGCGGCGGAACTTTTCACCGATCATGAAAGGATCGAGGCTGGCAAACAGGCTTTGCAGCACATCGACCGGCAGACTGTCATGGATCGACAGCATATGGGGCAAGGACGGCGCAAAGGCCGCCGCAATACGCCCCTGCGTCGGGCCGGCCGCCATGAAATCCCACGGGGTGGCCAAAAGAACAAGGCGCGAAACCTGTGCCGGGTCCAGCAAGGTTGCGGCCAGTGCCAGCACCCCGCCCATGCAATAGCCGATCATCGGCACCGGTTCGCCATTCATGTCGGCGAGGTCCTGAAGGGCGGTGACCAGACGCCCGGCGATATAATCATCAAGGCCGTAATTGACCTCTTCTTCACCGGGATAGCCCCAATCGACCAGAAGCGGGCGATAGCCGGCCTTGGCCAGAAACCGCGCGAAGCTTCGTTTTTTGTTCAGATCAAGGATATAGCCGCGATTAACAAGCGACGGCACCAGCACGACAATGCCAAGCGGGCTTCTGGCTTTGGCGCCTTCGACCGTGCTGTAATCCAGAATGCGGGTTGCGCCATCCTGCCAGATCACCGGCGCATCATCGGCCCCGCGTTTATAGCCGTGTTTCTGATAAGCGCGCACACCGTCATGAAAGGCCGACTGGCTGGCAAAAGCGACGCGATCAAGAGCCTGGGCGATATCGTCAGGATGATGTTTTTCCATCTCCGTCAGCAGGGTCTTCGCCCGATCCTGCAGTTCCGGCCTCCAGGGCAGATATTGTTTCCTGAAGATCGGCAATGCGGCGCGCGAGCTCAACCAGCTCGTCATCTCGACTGCCAGATGCATCGCCAGCGGCCTTGGCCAGGCCCGACGATTGCTTGCCCGTTTGGGCGGGTTTGTCCGGTTCCGGTTTTGCGCGCTCATCGTTACCCTGCCCCGTTCTGGTTTTGCTTTTTCCGGTCGTGTTCCTAGCGGTTTTGGTCTTCTTGCCGGCTTCTGCGTTCTGGTCTGCCTCGGCCGGTTTATCCGCACCGGTCATGCCTGCAATGCCAGCCATATTCGGCGGGAAAGGCGAACCGGGAGGAAACCCGGGCATCGCCATGCTTGACATCTGACTGAACATGGCGGCCATGGGATTGGCTGCCGGGTCCATCGGCGTGCCCTTCATCATTTCCGGGATCGTTTCGGGTGTCATTCCGGGCATCATTCCAGGGAAGCCGCCCGGAACAGCGCCGGGAAAAGCACTGGGAAAAGCACCGGGTTTCTGCCCGGTTGCCAGTTGCCCGATCAGCTTGCCCCAGGCTTCGAACCCCTCGCCGATCCGTGATGTATCCGCCCCCAATGACGCATAAAGCCGCCCGATGGCGCTCGCCGCGTCGGCACCGTCGGCCGTGCCAGCGACCTGTTCGCGCCAAAGCGCCATGAATTGGCGGGCCAGATTATCCAAATGATCATCAAGATCGGCATCGGGCAGATCGTCGGGATCCTGATCCTTTTTCGCCCCTGTTCCGGACACGGTTGCTTCCCCTGATTCTGGTTCAGATCACGCAGATGAAACGCATCTTGCGACTGATTAACACTATAGGAGGTTCGTGGGTTCGCGAAAACGAATTCCATTGCTGCGCGGCAACAATCGGGATCAGAGGTTGTTTTTCGCAGCGCACATCGCGTTGAACACTGGACACATTGGAATTTACACGGCACTCTTGGGGGAGCTTGAGCAGACGCAAAATTCAAAATGCTGCGCAACATTGTAATTTGTGCAAACGCAAACAAGGTATTTCATACCGCACTGCCCAAGCCAAACGTCCGGGAAACAGGGAAGCAGGGAATAACGTCATGACCACGAAAAAATCAGATGATCAGGATCGCGTTGTTATCAAGAAATACGCGAACCGCCGCCTTTATAACACTGCGACCAGTTCATATGTGACGCTTGACCACCTGTCGCAGATGGTCAAGGACAATACCGATTTCGTCGTTTATGACGCCAAAACCGGCGAGGATATTACCCGTCCGGTCCTGACACAGATTATTGTCGAGGAAGAAAACAAGGGGCAGAACCTGCTGCCGATCAGCTTCCTGCGTCAATTGATCGGATTCTATGGCGACAGCCTGCAGGGTCTGTTGCCAGGCTATCTCGAACAGGCGATGCGGTCCTTTGCGCATAATCAGGAACAGATGCGCGAATATATGCAGGGCACGATGCAGGGCATTTTCCCGTTCGGCCAGTTCGAGGAAATGAACAAACAGAACATGGCGCTGTTCGAACAGACCATGAAAATGTTTTCGCCCTTCCTTCAGGAAGAAAATGACAAGGCGAACGGCAAAACCGGCTCATCGCCAACCGGCACCCCGGCAAAAAATGAACCGTCGCTTGATGACCTGAAAAGCCAGCTTGAAGCCATGCAGGCGCAGCTTAACAGTCTGGTGAACACCAAGTCGGGCAAGTAAACGGCCCCAAACCCGTTCATTTCAAAGCATCACACAGAAAGCTCCGGATTTTCCGGGGCTTTTTTTTGTTTTTGACCGCATATGTAACGGCATCATTCCTGCATAAATTTTTCATTAACCATTTTTCACTGCCCGGCACCTGTCGCAAGGCGGCAACTTTTGCCGGGTCCATGCCCCTTTGAACGGAGTCCCTTGCATAAGGCCAGTTAAATCCCCCGGTTGAACGCACAAAACCGCAAATGACATGACAGCGATAACGCCGATCCCCTTGCACCCGGCCCGCAGGCCCGACGCTGCAAGTAGTGGAACAGACGGCCCTGCCGGGATCGGGATGGATATCACTGCGCTGGTTTCACCTGTACGGGAAATTACGCAGAACGGTGGCGCATGGCTTGAACCCCATGATCCCGGGGGCAGTGCAGCATTTTGGGCGCAGCTTCTGGGCCAATTTTTACCTCAGGAAAACCTTTTGCAACCTGCGGTCATTCAGGAATTGCATGCCAGCTATGCAAGGCATTCCACACCCTATGGCTCAGAAAGCCATGTCTTTTTTTCGCCTAACGCACTAGACAACGGCAGGCGAGTTGACCTATATAGCTAGCTTCTTGCGGATTTCTGAGACCAATATCTGACCAATGTTCAGATATCTGCCCCAATTCTGAGGCTCTGAAACGGGTGCCAAATGATCGCGGCAGATAGGCAAATTTAACAAGCCTGACAGCGTCCCGAGTGGGAATCCATAACTGGCGGTTGATAACGGAAAAATATGCAATGACTGAGATTGCCTCAAACGAAGAACCGAAACGCGCTAACCGCGCAACCGATACGGACCGATATGTCGGTCAGCGTATTCGCGAGCGCCGCATCATGCTGGGCCTGTCCCAGCAGCAGATGGCCGATCTGATCGGTGTTACCTACCAGCAGGCTCACAAATACGAGCGTGGGATCAACCGCATTTCTGCCGGTCGCCTTTACGAAATCTCCCAGGTCCTGGGCGTTCCTGTCAGCTACTTCTATGAAGGCCTCGACGGCAACCAGGCAACCGAGCTTAATGCACGTCAGCGCATGTGCCTTGAACTTGCACGCAACTTTGCGAGCATCAAGCACGAAAAACACCAGGAAGCGCTGAGCCAGATGGCACGCGCCCTGGCTGACCAGGCTGCCTAAGCCTGATCACTACGATCTTCAGCATTGCTGCAAAAATCAAGGCTGTCTTTCATGGCAGCCTTTTTTTGTGGTTGCGTCCCCAGCAAGACAAACCCCACAACCGAACTCTATTGGTCGGCGATCACCAGATCATCGGAATGGATGACCGCGTTGCCACGGCTATATCCCAATGCGGTTTCGATTTCCTGTGAAGAATGCCCCTTGATCATGCGGGTTTCCTCGGCCGAGTAGGACGAGATGCCACGCCCTATTTCGGCACCATCCGCATCAAGGATGCGCACCGCATCACCATGCTTGAAGCTGCCTTCAACATTGGCGATCCCGGCCGCCAGCAGGTTTTTACCTGCCCGCAGCGCCCTGGCCGCACCACCATCAACGATGATAGCCCCACGGGCCGAAAGCGACGTCGCGATCCAGTGGCGACGTGCCGCAAGCGGGCTTTCACTTGGCAGAAACAGGGTATGCGGCCCACCTTCAAGCTGTGCCTTTAGCGGATGATAAATGGTGCCGCGCGCGATCATCATGCGGCAACCGGCCTTCATCGCAATTTCGGCGGCCTGCAATTTGGTCACCATGCCGCCGGAGCTGTACATCGTCGGGGCAGCACCCGCCATGTCCATGATTTCAGGTGTCAGTTCGCGTACGACCGGGATCAGGGTCGCGTCCGGGTTCTTGCGCGGATCGGCGGTATAAAGACCGTCGATATCGGACAGCAACACCAGCGTATCGGCCGAAATCATATGCGCGACCTTGGCACCAAGGCGATCATTATCGCCAAAACGGATTTCTTCGGTCGCGACCGTATCGTTTTCATTGATCAGCGGCACCGCACCCCGTGCCAACAATGCATTGAGCGTCCCGCGCGCATTGAGGTAACGGCGGCGGCTTTCCATATCCTCCAGCGTCACCAGAACCTGTGCCATGATCAAGCCATTGCGGCCCAATGCTTCCTGCCAGACCTGCGACAGGCTGATCTGGCCGGTGGCGGCAGCGGCCTGTTTGTCGGCCAGGCTGATGGTGCGGTGATCAAGCCCCAGCAGACGTCGCCCCATGGCGATCGCACCACTTGAAACAACAATGACCTCGACCCCGCGTTCGCGCAGAAGTGCGACGTCATCGGCAAGTGCTTCGAGCCAGGCACGGCGAAGCTTGCCGGTATTTTCATCGACCAGAAGGGCCGAGCCGACCTTGATGATCAGGCGTTTTGCGTCCGCAAGGCTCACGGTTGATACCCCTCGTCTTCGCGGCCTTCCATCGCGCGGCGCTCGCGCTCACCGATGATGTGGCGGCGCAATTCGCGATGGACTTCCTTTACCCCCTGCTGGGTCGCCCCCGATACGATGAACACCTTTTTGCCGATCCCCTTTTCAAGGATTTCACGCTGTTCCTCGACCATTTCCGGCAGAAGCTGATCGGCCTTGGACAGTGCGACCACCTCGGGTTTGTCGATCAGGATATCGGCGTAACCTTCGAGCTCTTCACGCACCGTACGATAGGTCCCGACCGGGTCTTCGTCCGCGCAATCAATCAGATGCAGCAGAACTTCGCAGCGTTCGATATGCCCCAGGAACCGGGTGCCGATGCCCTTGCCCTCGGATGCGCCTTCGATCAGACCGGGAATGTCGGCCAGAACAAACTCATGCTCATCGATCTCGACCACACCCAGCTGCGGATGCAGGGTGGTGAAGGGATAATCGGCGATTTTCGGACGTGCGCTTGACGATGCGGCAAGGAAGGTGGATTTGCCTGCATTGGGCAAGCCGACCAGACCGGCATCTGCAATCAGCTTCAGACGCAGCCAGACCGACATTTCCTCGTTCGGCCAGCCTTCTTCGGCGCGGCGCGGTGCCTGGTTGGTCGAGGATTTGAAATGGGTGTTCCCCCGGCCACCATCCCCGCCCCGGCACAGAACAAAGGTCTGACCCGGTTCAAGCATATCGACAATCAGGGTTTCGCGGTCTTCCTGCAGGATCTGCGTTCCGACCGGGACCTTGATCGTGATCGAGTTGCCTGACCGGCCGGTACGATTGCGCCCCATGCCATGCATGCCGATTTCGGCCTTGAAATGCTGCTGATAACGGAAATCGATCAGGGTGTTGAGGTTTTCGACCGCTTCAACAATCACGTCACCGCCACGACCGCCATCGCCACCGTCCGGGCCGCCATATTCGATGAATTTTTCGCGCCGGAAGCTGACCGCACCGGCACCGCCGCGGCCACTGCGTACGTGGATTTTTGCTTCGTCGAGAAACTTCATAACCGGTCCTTTGGGCGATGCCCGTCAATCATTCCGCCCGGCCGGATCGCGATTTCGAAACAGATCGCCTCGCATCGACGGCACGGGAAATTTTCATATAACACATAAAACAAGGGAGGAATGATTGCTCATTCCTCCCTCGAAATCTTTGCTACGTACGATCGCAGCCGACGGGAGGCTTACGCCTCGGCCGGAACGACACATACATAGGTACGACCCTTGAAGCCCGACTTGAACTGGACATTGCCGCCAGCCGTCGCAAACAGGGTGTGGTCTTTGGCCAGGCCAACATTATCGCCGGCATGGAACTTGGTGCCACGCTGACGAACGAGAATGTTACCTGCAACAACCGTCTGGCCGCCGAATTTCTTGACGCCGAGGCGCCGACCTTCGGAGTCGCGACCGTTACGGGAGCTACCACCAGCTTTCTTATGAGCCATGAAACTCTCCTAAAACTGCATCTCGGCCGATCAGGCCTTGATGTCCTTGATGCGCAGAACAGTCAGGTTCTGGCGATGACCATTTTTACGACGGTAATTATGCCGGCGCTTTTTCTTGAAAACGATCACCTTGTCGCCCTTGGTCTGCTCGAGAACTTCTGCGGTAACAGAAGCACCTTTGACCAACGGAGCACCAACCTTCGGCGCACCGTCGCCAGCAACCATGAGAACTTCTTCAAGTTTCACGGTCTCACCGGCCTGGGCAGCGATCTTTTCGACTTTGATGACGTCGTTGGCAGCAACTTTATACTGTTTGCCGCCAGTTTTGATGATTGCATACATCGATATAGTTCCTGAAAAATCATTCTGGAAACGCACACGCGCGCTTCGGTGTCGCTGCTAACTGAAACCGAACCGCTGCGAGAGACGGGTGAAATACCTTTTTCCCCCGTCAGAGTCAACCGCAAAGCATGCCTTTTCCGGGCTTTGGCCACCGCAAAAGCGCATGGCAGAATTTTGATCCCGAACACCGGCCCGACCCGGCCGACAAAAGAGTTCCCGGAAAATACGTTTTCCCTCTTGCATTCTGGCTTAAGGATCGTTAAACAGCGCCTCGAACGCCAGACCACACATGCGGAGAGGTGCCGGAGTGGTCGAACGGGGCGGTCTCGAAAACCGTTGTACTAGCAATAGTACCGTGGGTTCGAATCCCACCCTCTCCGCCATTTTCCAGATACCCCCAGCGATGCGATATACTTGAACCTAAAGCTCACACGCTTGGCATCGGATATCCAGACCCATCACTGCAGACAAATCTCCCAACTCCGGTCCGGGATGTTTATTTTTAAATCAAATTGCCTGTTTAAACACATAAAAATATAATACAGTTACGTGTTTTAATTAAGCATGCAGGCACAAATAAACATGACCAATTCAAATATCGACGTTTCAAAACTCAGTATAAAAGAACTGCGGATTCTACTTGAAAAAGCCGAATTGGAAGTTGAAAACCGCCGCGATGATGCCATTCGCGATATGCGTTCGGAATTCGATCAAAAATTGCATGATAACGGATTTTCCATTCGCGAATTGTATCCCGAATTGTTCCGGACAACTGCAGTACCGAAAACCGAGAATAAACAATCCGTTACACCAAAATATCGCAATCCGGACAATCCCGATGAAACCTGGACGGGGCGCGGTCGTGTAATTCAGTGGGTTACACGCACAGCCGAGGAAAAAGGCATCTCGGTAGACGATATCCGCAACGATCCAAAATATTTAAATCCAGATCACCCAAACTACGAAGCCCACAAGGCCGAGATAGCTAACTGATTTATTCTTACCAGACCGCAATAAAGCGCCATAAATTGGCGCTTTATTTGTTTATAAACTTAACAGTTCCTACTGCCTGAATATCGCACCCGATAATAATTAAACCGGGCGACGGGTAAAGTTCCGGAAAACGGCTAAAGTTTCCTCACTGACATGATGCTCAATCCCCTCGGCATCGAATTCGGCAATCGCCGGATCGACGCCAAGAGCAATCAGGAAATTATAGACGATCTCGTGGCGCTTGCGGCATTTTTCGGCAAGCTCCTTACCCTGATCGGTCAGAAAAATCGAGCGGTAAGGACGGCTGGTGACAAAGCCGTCGCGTTCCAGGCGCTTGATCGTGTTATTGACCGTGGCCGCCGTCACGCCAAAGCGTTCGGCAAGGGCCACGGATCGCGCCTCGCCTTCTTCCTCAATCAGGTCAGCGATCATTTCGACGTAATCCTCGGTCACTTCGCGCGCATGGGCGTCGCGCAATTGCGCAAAAACTTCGGCCTTGTTGTGTCGCGGATGACGCGCAGTCGGATCGCCCATTCACAGCTCCTTTGAAATCCCCAAGCTCTTCATATCAACATAGTGTGCAAAAATCAATTTAGCCTTGACTAACTTTAAAAGTCCGTACATAAATAGTGGATATTCACAGACTGATTTTAACTTGCACCACAGGATCGCCCCATATGTCGCTTCTTCGCATCGCCCGGAATTTCGGTTTTGCCCTTGCTGCCGTCTGCGGCTTTGTTGCCGTTTCGGCGACAGGCGCGTCTGCCAAGCCGATTGATGTCGTTGCCACCACTTCCATGATCGCCGATGCCGCCCGCCAGGTTGCAGGCGACCGTGCAAAGGTCATCGCCCTGATGGGGCCCGGGGTTGATCCGCATTCCTATCGCCAGACACGCAGCGACATTGCCGCCATGGCGCGCGCCGATCTGGTTTTGTGGCATGGTCTTTATCTTGAAGCGCAGCTTGAGGAATTCTTCCTTGATCTGGAAAAACGCCGCAATGTCATTGCCGTTGGCGAGGCAATCGACAAATCAAAGCTTCTGAGCCACGCCGAATATAAAGGCCGTTATGACCCCCACGTCTGGATGGATCCGCAATTGTGGGAAACCGTGATTCTGGCCGTGCGCGATGCGCTGATCAAGACCGACCCCGAGGGCGAGGCCACCTATCGCGCCAATGCCGACAAGCATATTGCCGATATTGAGAAGCTGATTACCTACATGCAATCGGTGACAAAAACCGTGCCGGAAAAAAGCCGTGTGCTGTTGACCGCACATGACGCGTTCAGCTATTTCGGGCGCGGCTATGATTTCGAGGTTCTGGGCATTCAGGGCATTTCAACAGAATCCGAAGCCGGCCTTCGCCGGGTCGAGGAACTGGTCGATACCATTGTTGATCGCAAGATCGCCGCGGTCTTTGTCGAAAGCTCGGTCCCGGAACGTAATGTTCGCGCCCTGATCGAGGGGGCGGCTGCGCGCGGGCAGAACGTTGAAATCGGCGGCACCCTGTTTTCCGATGCCATGGGAGAACCGGGAACTTACGAAGGCACCTATATCGGCATGATCGACCATAATGCAACCCTGATTACCCGTGCACTTGGCGGCGATGCCCCGGCCACCGGGATGCAGGGTAAACTGGCCGCCAGCTCCTGAGCCGCGCCATCGAAGGAACTGTCATGAGCAACGCAGAACTGATTGCAGAAGCCGGAAAGATCGTTGATGTCGCGGGCAAGGACGCGCCGCTGACGGTGCGTGGCCTTACGGTATCCTATGGCAACAAACCGGCGGTTTTTTCCGTCGATGCCTCCATCCCTGCCGGATCGATGACAGCCATCATCGGTCCGAACGGGGCGGGCAAATCGACCTTTCTTAAAGGAACGCTTGGCGTCATTCCCCGGCTGTCTGGCGAAATACGCATTTTTGGCAAACCGTTTCACGAGGCACGCGACCGGGTGGCCTATGTGCCGCAACGCGCCAGTGTGGACTGGGATTTCCCTGCGCGCGTGATCGATGTTGTCCTGATGGGGCTTTATGGCTCGGTCGGGCTGTTTCGTTTCTGGCGCGCACGCCACCGCGATCAAGCCATGGAATGCCTTGATCGCGTCGGCATGGCCGATTTCGCCACCCGTCAGATCGGGCAGCTTTCCGGCGGGCAGCAGCAACGTGTCTTCCTTGCGCGCGCACTGGCACAGAATGCCGAATTTTACCTGCTGGACGAACCGTTTGCCGGGGTCGATGCAGCAACCGAACGCGCCATTGTCGCCGTGCTGAAGGACCTGAAATCCGAAGGCCGGACAGTTGTTTGCGTGCATCACGACCTTTCCACGGTTGCCGAGTATTTTGATCGCGTGCTTTTGATCAATGTGCGCCGCATTGCCGAAGGCCCGGTCGACACCACCTTTACCGCAGCGAACTTGCAGGAAACCTATGGCGGGCGTCTGGCGACCACGCATATCGATGAATTGCGTCTTGCCTGATCACCCGCCCGTCCCGGCAAAGCCATCGGAACCCTTCAGATGAGTTTTCTTGATTACTTCATAAGCGCCCTGTTCCTGCAGGCCGGATATAACAGCGCCCTTGTCGCGGTTGGGGCCGGTTTGCTGGGCCTTGCCGGGGGTGGTGCCGGTGCGTTTATTTTCCTGCGCAAACGCGCCCTTGTTTCCGATGCGATCAGTCACGCCACCCTGCCTGGTGTTGGCATTGCGTTCATGCTGATGGTCGCCCTTGGCGGGGATGGTCGCTGGTTGCCCGGCCTGATCATCGGATCGGCCATTTCATCGGGCATCGGCCTTCTGATGGTCGAATGGATCACGCGCCAGACCCGCCTGACCGAGGATGCCGCAATCGGGGCGGTTCTGTCGGTTTTCTTTGGGCTTGGCATTGTCCTTCTGACCATTATTCAAACCATGTCTTCGGGGCGTCAGGCCGGGCTTGAAAACTTCCTGCTGGGATCGACCGCTGGCATGCTGATCAGCGAGGCGACCACAATCGCCATTGCCGGTGCCCTTGCTACCGCCTTTGTCTTCATGCTGCGCCGTCCAATGACGCTGGTGGCGTTTGATCCGGAATATGCTGCAACAACCGGGATCAATGTGCGCCATATCGATCTTGCCATGATGGGCCTGGCACTAATTGTTACCGTGATCGGGCTTAAGATTGTTGGTCTGATCCTGATTGTTGCCCTTCTGATCATTCCGCCGGTGACCGCCCGGTTCTGGACCAATCAGGTCGGGCCGATGATCGGCATTGCCGCTGTCATTGGCGGGCTTTCGGGTTATATCGGTGCGGTGCTTTCGGCGGCTGTGGCATCCCTTCCCACCGGGCCGATCATTGTTCTGGTGGCGTTCGGCTTCTTTGTCATCTCTGCCCTGTTTTCACCGCTTCGCGGCGGTCTGGCATCGGCCCTGCGTCATTGGCGGTTCCAGCGCCGTGTGCATCGCCGTCAGGGGCTTCTGGCACTGGCGCGGCGCGAACCGATCTATGATGGATTTACCCTTCGCATTCTGCGTCAGTCCGGCATGATACGGCGTGACGGGGTGGCAACCCTGCGCGGTAAAACCGCATCGCAAAAGGCCGCCCGCGATGAAGCCCGCTGGGCGATGGCGCGTCGTATCCTGTCCGATGATTCGGCCATTGAACGCTATGACGGTCTGACCCCGATCGAGGATATGATGACGCCCGACCAGATTGATGAAATCGACCGCGTGATTGCCGAACAGACCGGAGCCCCCGCATGATCGACAATCTGATCACCGCCCTTGGCGCGGAATTCGTTCAACTCAGCCTGACGCCGATCCTGATCGGCATTCTTGGCGCGGTCGCCTGTGCCCTGCCCGGCAATTTTCTTTTGCTGCGTCGTCAGGCCCTGATCGGTGATGCGATCAGCCATGTGGTCCTGCCCGGCATTGTCATGGCCTTTCTGGTCACCGGCACCATCACGGCCGTGCCGATGATGATCGGGGCCGGCGGGGCGGCAATCGTCGCGGTGATCCTGATTGAAATCGTCAAACGGCTGGGCCGGGTTGAACCGGGTGCGGCCATGGGGCTTGTTTTCACCACGCTGTTTGCCGCGGGTGTGCTCCTTCTTGAAATCACCGATACAAGTTCGGTGCATATCGATGTACAGCATGCGTTGCTGGGCAATCTTGAAAGCCTGATCTGGTTTGATGCCGAAGGATGGCAATCGCTGCTTGATCCGGCGACCTTGGCAACCCTTCCTCCCCAGTTGCCGCGACTGGCGGTCGTTCTTTTGGGGATCGTGCTGTTCATCACGCTATTCTGGAAAGAATTGAAAATTTCGACCTTTGATGCCGCCTTTGCCGAGGCAATTGGCATTCACACCCGCGTTCTTGGATTTGCGCTTGTCGTGGTAACGGCGATTGCCGCGGTTGCCGCCTTTGATGCGGTCGGATCGATCATTGTGATTGCGATGTTTGTCTGCCCGCCCGCAGCAGCCCGCCTGATGACCAACCAGCTTGGCCGGCAGATCGGCTGGAGCGTTGCATTTGCCGTGATCTCGGCAGTTCTGGGTTATGTCTTTGCCGGATATGGGCCCGGCTGGTTCGGGTCACCCTATGCGGTAAGTGCGGCCGGCATGATCGCCACGATTTCCGGTATTATCCTGTTGCTGGCCTGCATGTTCGGTCCACAACGCAAACGCACCGGCCAGCGCGCCGAAGCGTAAAGGAGGTTTACATGTTAAAACCCGCATCGTGCCATTCCGTGATTGATCTGCGCCGGGCGTCACGGCGTCTGGCAAAAATTCGCCGCGCCATCGCCGCAGCCGGAAAACCGGGTACGGCTTGAAACATAATCGCGGTTACATCGTCTCTTTGATGTGGAGAGATGGCTCAGAATCTCAGGCCGTCTTGCGCCAGAAAGTCATCGCCAGACACTGATCGCGGTCAAGCCCGGCATCCTTCCGCCACATCTGATGGATGGATTTATAACTCGCCTGCTCGACCCCGGCCCAGCAATAGACACGGGCTGCATCCTTGGGCACTTCGATGCGGCTGACCGCATCGCGGATCGGACTGATATCGGATGATGCATGCAGATCGCGGCACACCCATTCAATTGCAACCCGGCTTTTGGTGGCCAGATCAATGATATCGTCCGGGCTTTCCACCTCGATCACCGCATGGCCGCTGGCATGTTCGGGCAGTTCTTCAAGATAACGGCCAATTGCCGGAAGTGCCGTTTCGTCGCCTGCAAACAGGAACCAGTCGGCATCGGGCAGTTCCCCGCCCAGCGGCCCGGTCATGCCGATCCGATCCCCCGGCTGCGCATTGAGCGCAAAGGCCGAACCGGGGCCATTATCGCCATGCATGACAAAGTCCACCTCGATCCAGCCTGCCGTGGCATCAATACGGCGGATCGTATAGACGCGTGGCGCAACCGCATTTTCACCTTCGGGCCAGATCACCATGCCATTTGGCGCCAAGGTCGGCCATTGCGGTTCGACCACACCGCGCGGCGGGATCAGAAGGCGCATGTGAATGCCATCGCCGTCATAAAATTCCAGATCATCGCCCGCCAGCCGCAACCGGCGCATATGCGATGACAGATCCGTCACCCCGATGACACTAAGCTCGCGAAAGTTTGGTAGCTTGCCGTTGCTTTCCCCGGCTCCCTTCCAGCGGCAGTCGAGATCGGCTTCGGGCACAATGCTTTGCAGGATGGCAATAAGTGCCGCCTTCATCTGTGCAACACCAGCCTCGCTTTTTGATCCGACTTCGATATCAAGGTGCTTTTCATCCGGCCGCAAAACCAGATGTCCGACAGACAGGGAAATCGTCGCCCCGTTGCCATCGGTTGTCACATCGCAATCATGTTCGGCGTAATAAGCCGCAACCGCGTTTGCGGCATCGGTACTGGCGGCCAGAACGACACGGGTTTTGGCAATCAGGGGACTATCGGATTTTACAAACATGAGGTGGCTTTCGGTGGCGGTTGAAAGTGGCATGACACCACACACTCTTGATAATAAAACTGATAGGCATTCTCAATAAAATTATTGTCATTGCAATCGCCGGGTCATGTTACATCATGGCCCGAACCGCACCGGCCAGATGCATGCCAGACACATGAATGGCCGGAAGTCCCTGATCCATAATGACGAAACAGCACGCCATGACCGATAAAATCCGCCGCCTGAAATCCTTTGAATTTGCCACTGCCGTTGACTGGGCCGCACAGGAAGGCTGGAATCCCGGTTTCTCGGATGCGGATGCGTTTTTCAATACCGATCCGCTGGGATTCTGGGGGGCGTTTGACAAACAGGGGCTGGCCGCCGTGATTTCAGCCGTGCATTACAATTCGGATTACGGATTTGTCGGTTTTTACATCTGCCGCCCTGATCGACGGGGTGAAGGCGTTGGTTTGCGTCTTTGGGAAGCCGTGCTTGGCGAAGCGGTCGCCAAAACCATCGGCCTTGATGGTGTTGTCGACCAGCAGGAAAATTATCGCAAATCCGGTTTTGAATTTGCCCATCGCAATCTGCGTTTCGGTGGTGTGGTTACGGCATCAAGCCCGCAAACCGATGATCTTTTCGAACTTCTGATCCATGATATCGCGATCATTGATGCGTTCGAACAAACCTGCAACCTGTTCCCTGAAAGCCGGATCGAATTTCTGCGCGGATGGATTTCAGCAGAAAAACATACCGCACTGGCCCTTCGTGGTCCGATGGGGCTGCGTGGCTATGGCGTGATCCGGCCGTGCCGCACCGGGCATAAGGTCGGACCGCTTTTTGCCCCAGCATCGACGATGCCCGCACCCTTTTCCATGCCCTGCTTTCCACCCGCAAAGAACAGGATCAGCCGGTCTATCTTGATATCCCTGATGGGAATGAAGCTGCACGTGCCCTGGTTGAAGAACACGGCATGCAGGCGGAATTTGAAACCGCGCGCATGTATCGCGGCAAGGCTCCCGAACTGAACCTTGAAATGACATACGGCATTACATCGTTTGAATTAGGCTGAACCTAACGCCGCCCGAACATCTTTTCGATGTCATGAAGTTTCAGTTCGACATAGGTCGGGCGGCCATGGTTGCACTGGCCTGAATGCGGGGTGGCTTCCATCTGGCGCAACAACGCATTCATTTCATCGGCATTGAGCTTCCGCCCGGATCGCACCGAACCATGGCACGCCATGGTCGCGCAGACATACATCAACCGGTCCTTAAGCGCCATTCCCTGTCCCAGTTCGGCAATCTCGTCAGCCAGATCACGCACCAGCCCGGCAACATCCACCTTGCCCAGCATGGCGGGGACTTCGCGCACCACCAGCGCACCGGGGCCAAACGGTTCGACCACCAAGCCCAGTTCGGCAAATTCTTCTGCCCTGTCCGCCACCCGTTCGGCGGATGCCTCGTCCAGTTCAATGACTTCGGGCAACAGCAATCCCTGCCGTTTGACGCCGTTTTCCGCCAGATCGGCCTTCATCCGTTCATAGACAATGCGTTCATGGGCGGCATGCTGATCAACAATCACCAAGCCGTCGCGGGTCTGGGCAATGATATAGTTTGCATGCACCTGCCCGCGCGCAGCGCCCAGCGGATGATCAACAAATTTCGCCGCGTCGGTGTCATCAATCCGTGCCGACGGGGCGGCACCGGCATACCCGCCAGCAAGCGCACTGGCGGCTGAAGCAGCAAACCCGCCATTGTCACCGCCGGTCTCGCCACCGGCAAAATCACGACCGCGATCAAACAAACCGCCATAGGACGCAGACGGTGCCTGTGCGGCAAAGTCACGCTGCACGGCGGCCAGTCCCGGATGGCTGGGTTGATAGGACCCGAAATTATATCCGCCCGATGCCGGTCGCCCGCCACCATAAGGCAAAGACGGTCCTTCGCCTTCACGCCGAACCGCACCCAGCGCCATATCGGCCACCGTGGTCGATGCCCGATGCCCCGCCCCGGCCAGCGCATGTTTCAACGCGCCAACGATCAATCCGCGCACCATGCCCGGATCACGAAACCGGACTTCGGTCTTGCCCGGATGAACGTTGACGTCAACATCACGCGGTGAAAGTTCGAAAAACAGGGCAAGCAACGGGTGACGATCCCGCGCCAGAAAATCCTGATAGGCCCCGCGCACCGCCCACTGCAACAGCCGGTCCTTGACCGGGCGGCCATTGACGAACAGGAACTGCATCTGCGCATTGCCGCGGTTCAATGTCGGCACCCCGGCATAACCGGTCAGGCGAATGCCTTCGCGCTCCGCCTCGATCTGAAGCGCGTTATCCTGAAATTCGCGGCCCATCACCGCCCCCAGCCGTTTCAGCCGCGCATCGAACAAATCGCCTTCACACGCCGGGTAATTCAAAATCTGCTTGTTGCCATCCCCCGACAGGGTAAAGCCGACATCGGGCCGGGCCATCGCCAGCCGATCCATGATTTCGCGCGCATACATCTGTTCGGTCCGCGCGGTTTTAAGAAACTTCAGCCGGGCCGGTGTGGCATAGAAAAGATCGCGTACCTCGACCCGCGTGCCGAACGGATGGGCGGCGGGTTCCGGGGCGCTTTTGGCCCCGCCTTCGACCGTCAGCGTCCAGGCATTTTCCGCCCCGCGTGTCCGGCTGGTCAGGCGCATCCGCGATACCGATCCGATCGATGGCAATGCTTCGCCGCGAAATCCCATAAACCCGATATTGAACAGATCATCATCGGGCAGTTTCGATGTCGCGTGGCGTTCAACCGCAAGGCCAAGCTCATCGGGCGTCATGCCCTTGCCATCGTCCGTCACCGACAACAGGGTCCGCCCGCCATCGCGCAAGGTTACATCAACCCGCGTCGCCCCGGCATCCAGCGCATTTTCCACCAGTTCCTTCAACGCCGCAGCCGGGCGTTCGACCACCTCACCGGCGGCAATCTGGTTGATCAGGTTCTGGGGCAGGACGCGCAGGGTCATACAGGCGATGCTCGTTTAAACAGGGTGATATTATTATGGTTGATCTGAACCTATCAAAGCACAAAGCGCGGCGAAATGCCTTTCACCGCGCTTTGCACATTTTAACGTCAGGATCGGCTTAAAACGCCAGATCTCCCTCGGGCTGCCCCACCACCGTCACGGTGACATTGGCCGGATCAAGCAGTTCCCTGGCAACCCGGTTGACGTCATCAAGGGTGACGGCCTCGACAAAGCTGTTGCGTTTATCAAGGAAGTCCATGCCCAGATCCTGCATCTGCATGCCGACCAGCATGCCCGATAGATTGCCAAGGCTGGTAAAACGCAGCGGGAAGGCCCCGGTCAGATAGGATTTGGCGTTATCGAGTTCTTCCTGCGACACGCCCTTGTCCTTCATTTTCTGCCATTCATCACCGATGATCGACAGGCTTTGGCCAATGGCATTGTTGCGCGTAGCGACCCCGCCGGTGATCAGTTCTGCCTTGTCCATATCCGCCAGATAGCTGTAAACGCCGTAGGCAAGGCCGCGTTTTTCACGCACTTCCTCGGTCAGGCGCGATGAAAAACCGCCGCCGCCAAGGATATAGTTCATGACATAGGCGGCATAGAAATCCGGGTCCTTGCGCGTAATGCCCTTCTGGCCCCAGACCGCCTGACTTTGCGGAATGTCCTGCTCGATCACCTCGACCCCGCCAAATTTCGGCGCGACCTCGGGAATGGTCGGCAAATCGCTTTTTTCCGGCAGGCTACCGAATGCCTCGTCTAACAACGGCCCCAGTTCCTCGGCCGTGATGTCGCCCGCAACCCCGATCACCAGATTGTCACGTGCCATGGCATGGCGGACAAATTCACGAAAATCATTGGCGTTCAGGCTGCTGACCGATGCAATCGTGCCCGATACCGGATTGGCATAGGGATGATCGCCAAAGATCGATTTGAAAAACGCCTTGCCGGCAATATCGCCAGGATCGGTTTCGGCCCGGCGCAGGCCCGAAATCACTTGCGAGCGGATGCGTTCTACCGCCTCGTCGTCAAAGCGCGGCTCGGACAGGGCCAGACGCAAAAGATCAACCGCCGTGTCACGTTCGCGCGTCAGCGTCACCATCGATCCGGAAAAATCATCCCGACCGGCATCAAAGGAAATGCTGATCGACCGGTCTTCCATTTCGGTGCGGAAGGTCTGGCTGTCCATTTCGCCGGCCCCCTCGTCGATCAGGCCCGACACCATATTGGCAAGGCCCCCCTTGCCTTCCGGGTCGGTCGCGGAACCGGCCCCCTTGAAGGCAAAATCAACCGTCAGAAGCGGGTTAAGGTGATCTTCGATCAGCCATGCGGTAATGCCGCCATCCGATGTGACTTCCTGTACTTCAACAGCCCTTGCATGGCTGGCAAATGACGTCATCAGCAGGGCGGCTGATGCCATCCCGAGCAAGGTTTTGCGCATTTTCATCACCGGAATTGTCTTTGCAATATAGCTCATGATCAATGCACCTCCTGCTCGCCGGTGACCGGCGCGGTTGGCATGCCGTTCACCGGGCCGCCTTCGGGCGGCTGCAACCAGCCGGTAACGGAACGTTTATCGTCAAATACGGATTTGGCAGCTTCATTGACCTGCTCGACCGTTACGGACTTGACCCGATCCGGCCAGCTTTCGACCTGATCGACGGTCAAGCCAACCGCCAGTGCCTCGCCCAGGGTACGCGCAGCCGCCGAGAGGGAGTCACGAGCGAAAACCGCACTATCGAGAAGCTTCTGCTTGGCGCGTGCCAGTTCTTCCTCGGTCACGCCATTTTCCGCAACCTTGGTAATTTCGGCATCGACCGCCTTTTCCAGATCGGCCAATTCGACACCGTCGCGCGGTACGGCATACAGGCCAAAGCTTGCCAGATCGACCGCAACCGGGTCATAAAAAGTCCCTGCGCTGGTCGCAATCGACTGATCGACAACAAGCGAGCGGAAGAAACGGCTGGTCGTGCCCGATCCAAGGATTTCGCTCAGGACCTCAAGCGGGGCGGCCTGATCGGCATTTTCGCTGTTATAGGACGGGGCCAGATAATAACGCGACATGGATGCCTGACCGACGCGCGGATCAGTCAGCGTTACCTTGCGCGGGGCATGCTGGGTCGGTTCCTTGACCCTGTGGCGGGTAGCAACATCACCTGCTGGAATGGCACCGTAATATTTTTCGGCCAGCGGTTTAAGCTGATCCATGGTGATGTCCCCTGCCACGACCAGAATGGCGTTATTGGGTGCATACCATTTACGATAAAACGCCAGCGCGTCATCGGTCGACAGGGTTTCCATTTCATTGAGCCAGCCGATGATCGACCGGCCGTAAGGGTGCGCCATATAAAGCGATGCCCGCATCTGTTCGCCAAGCAAAGCGCCGGGATTGTTATCAATCCGTGATCTGCGTTCTTCGATGATTACATCGCGTTCGGGCAAAACCACATCATCGGAAAGCTGAAGATTGGTCATGCGGTCGGCTTCCATCTGCATGACCATTTCAAGCCGGTCGCGCGCGATATTCTGGAAATATCCGGTATAGTCCCATGCGGTGAATGCATTGTCATTGCCGCCATTGCGCGCGACGATCTTGGAAAAGTCACCCGGGACGATGTCCTTCGTCCCCTTGAACATCAGATGTTCAAGGAAATGGGCGATCCCCGATACGCCTTCTGTCTCGTCGGCGGAACCGACCTTGTACCAGACCATATGGGTTACGACCGGGGCGCGGTGATTTTCCACCAGCACGACCTGCATGCCGTTATCAAGGGTCAGGGTTTGCGGGCTGAAAACCGCCGCCCCGGCCAGATGGGGGCTCAGGATCATAAGAACCGCGGCAAGCAGGCCAACAGGCCCGCGCGCAAAAATCGAAATCGGGGATCGGGTCGGAAATGTCATTCTGTCATCCCAATGCTTGAAGCAGGATCGCCAGGAAGCAGGCAGGGTGCCTGATCTATACGGCAACGGACAAGTTTTTGATTAAGAACTGAATATGACAGAACAAGGGCGCGGAAAGACCGCGCCCTGCCATAATTCGGATTTTGTTCTATTTCCGGGACAACTCACCGGAAAGTGACCGTAACACCCTAGAAGATATCTTCCAGCCAGCCTTTCTGACGGCGTTCGATGACCGGTGTTTCACCTTCGGAAACCGACTCACCCAATGCCTGCTGATCGCGGATGCGCTTGGCTTCTGCTTGCGCGTCGACCTGGGTACCGAATTCCGGCTTGTCCTGCCAGAAGATCAGCTTGTCGACGACGCTGTCGCTTTCTTCGATAAAGATCGATGTTTCACGATCAACCGTGGTGCGGATTGCCGGATCGGCATATTGCGCACCCGACTGCGACAGAAGGGCAACCTGCCCCTCGCTGCGATTGCCATCGGTGATATCGCGCTTGACCGCATCGGGGTCTTCGCCGGTCAGGATACGACGCGCCTGATCGGTGGTCGTACCGGTCTGCGGACGGGCCGCACCGGGCTCGGGCACACGCAACGTGAAATCAGGCGGCAGGCTCAGCGGTGCACGGGAAACAACCTGAAACTCGTCCGGGGCCGTTTTATTCAGACCGAACGTTTCACGCGTTGATTCACAACCGGACACGGCAAATGCCAACCCGCCCAGCAGCGCAACTTTGAAAATCGATGTCGATAGTTTCCGGGCCATTGATGCCTCTTTACCACTCAGTATCCGGCGACAAGGTCGCCAGATCAAAAATTACCTGGATGATTTTTTACCGCCAAACAGGGAATCGATCAACAAAAGGACTGCACCAATCGTAATTGCGCTGTCCGCAATGTTGAAAACCGGCCAATGATAGCCTGCCACATGCATGTCGATAAAGTCGGTTACCGCCCCGTGACGCAACCGGTCAACAAGGTTGCCAACCGCCCCGCCAACCACAAGCGCCAGCGCAATGCCCAACAACCGGTCGCGCGTCCGCCACATCCAGATCAGGAAACCGACGGTGATTGCCGCCGTCGCCAAAATCATGACCCACGGCGCCTGTCCCTGGAACAGGCCGAACGAAACCCCGCTGTTCCATGCCAGCAGGAAATTCATGAACGGCGTGACTTCGATCACACGATGCGGGTTTGACAATCCGTCAATCGCCAGCTGCTTGGTCCACTGATCGACGGCAAACACCACCGCAATAATGACCAGCCCAAAGACAAAGGCACGATGTTTCATCAACACTCTTTCTGTCTTGCCTGAACACGGTCTTCCGAATGGACAGACCCGGACCGGAAACGGGCCGCCTTATTCGGCGGCCTCGATTCCCATTTCATCAACTGCATCGGCACAGCGCAGGCACACGGTTTTGTGCACCGGGTGGCTGCCGACTTCGGGCAATGTCTGCCAGCAACGTTCGCATTTCTCGCCCTCGGCCAATGCCGGAACCACACCAACGCCTGCCACTTCCTCAAGGGTATAGGCCCCTTCGGGGGCGTCGCCGGTGATCAGTTCGACATCAGATGTGATGGCGATTTCGGCAAGATTAAGGCCATTAAGTGCTTCGACATACTCCGCCGTCGCATAGACCTTCGGCGCGGCATCAAGGCTGGCCCCGATGCGTTTTTCGGCACGTTCCAGTTCCAGCGCACCGGTTACAACGCGACGCAGCTTGCGGATTTTTTCCCACTTGGCGGCCAGCGCGTCGTTTTTCCAGCCATCCGAGATCGTGTTGAACGTCTCGGAATGCACCGAACTGTCGGCACCATAGCGCGCACGCCATGCCTCGTCGGCGGTAAAGCACAGAACCGGTGCCAGCCAGCGCACCAGACTGTCAAACACGCGGTCCATAACGGTGCGCGCCGCACGGCGTCTGGCACTGCTTGGCGCGTCGCAATAAAGCGCGTCCTTGCGGATATCGAGGTAAAACGCCGACATATCAAGCGCACAGAAGTTATGCAGTTCGATAAACAGCGTATGGAAATCGAAATCCGCCGTCGTCTTGCGCACCAGATCGTCAAGCTTGCTCAGACGATGTAGGACCCAGCGTTCCAGTTCCGGCAATTCGTTATCCGCAACCTTTTCCGCCTCGGTAAAGCCGTCAAGGTTCCCCAGCAGGAAACGCAGCGTGTTGCGCAGGCGACGATAGATATCCGAATGACGTTCGATGATCTCGTGACTGATGCGCAGGTCATCGTGATAGTCGGAACTGACCACCCAAAGACGCAGGATATCCGCACCAAGCTTGTTGATGATGTCCTGCGGCGCAATGACGTTGCCAAGCGACTTGGACATCTTGCGGCCTTCGCCGTCCAGAACGAAACCGTGCGTCAGAACCGCGTCATACGGTGCACGACCGCGCGTGCCGCACGATTCAAGCAATGAACTGTGGAACCAGCCGCGATGCTGATCCGATCCTTCAAGGTAAAGATCAGCCGGCCATTTCAGGTCCTGACGTTCTTCCAGCACAAACGCATGGGTCGAACCGGAATCAAACCAGACGTCAAGAACATCGGTGACCTGTTCGAAATCCTTGGCGTCGTATTTGTCGCCGAGGAAATATTGCGCATCGCGCGTGTACCACGCATCGGCCCCTTCGGCACAGAAGGCTTCGTAAACGCGATCAAGCACCGCCTGATCGCGGAGCGGTTCACGGGTGTTTTTATTGATGAACACCGTGATCGGAACCCCCCAGGCACGCTGGCGCGAAACGCACCAGTCCGGGCGGTTGGCAATCATCGAATGCAGGCGGTTGCGGCCGCCTTCCGGCACAAAGCGGGTTTCATCAATCGCCTTCAACGCCTTTTCGCGCAGGTCATTATCCTTCATGGAAATGAACCATTGCGGTGTGGTGCGATAAATGATCGGGGCCTTGGACCGCCACGAACACGGATAGGAGTGCTTCAGACGCCCCCGCGACAGCAACGCGCCAACCTCGACCAGCTTGGCGATGACCGCTTCGTTGGCATCGGCTTCCTTGCCATTTTCATCATAGATGCGTTTACCAGCAAACAGCGGCACGGTCGGGTAATAAGCCCCATCGCCATCAACCATCTCCGGCACTTCCAGACCATATTTCAGACCGGTCTGGTAATCGTCCGGGCCGTGCGTCGGCGCGGTATGGACAAAGCCGGTACCGGTGTCGGTCGTGACATAATCCGCTGCCAGAAGCGGCACGTCAAATTCATAACCCTGCCCACGGAACGGATGGGCAGCAATCGTACCTTCAAGGTCGGCCCCCTTGAAGGTGCCAACGACCTTGTGCCCGGTGATGCGCCCCTGCTTGCAAACGTCTTCGAGCAGATCGGCACAGATCGCCATTTTCTCACCGACCCTGGCCCAGGCTTCTTCGGCGGTTTCGGTGACTTCGATCACGACATAATCGATTTCGGCCCCGTACGAAATCGCACGGTTGCCCGGGATCGTCCAAGGGGTCGTGGTCCAGATCAGGATCGTCGCATCGGAAAGGGCGTCGACCGTGGATGAAACAACCGGGAACCGGACATGGATCGTTTTGCTGGTGTGGTCGTGATATTCGACCTCGGCCTCGGCCAGGGCGGTTTTTTCAACCACCGACCACATGACCGGCTTCGAACCCATATAGAGCGAGCCGTTCATCAGGAACTTGCCAAGTTCACGCGCGATGGAGGCCTCGGCCTTGTAATCCATGGTGACATAGGGATTGTCCCAGTCGCCCATTACGCCAAGACGTTTGAATTCCTCGCGCTGGATATCGAGCCATTTCTGGGCGAACTCGCGGCATTCCTTGCGGAATTCGGCGATGGGCACATCGTCCTTGTTCTTGCCCTTGGCACGGTACTGTTCTTCGATCTTCCATTCGATCGGAAGCCCGTGGCAATCCCAGCCCGGAACATAAACCGCGTTCTTGCCCATCATCTGCTGGGAACGGGTGATCACGTCTTTCAGGATTTTGTTGAGCGCATGACCAATATGCAAATGGCCATTGGCATAGGGCGGGCCATCATGCAGGACAAACATTTCACGATCCGCCGAAATACCGCGAATTTTGCCATAGAGATCCTCTTTCGCCCACTGTTCCAGCAGGGTCGGCTCCATCTTTGGCAAACCCGCCCGCATCGGAAAATCGGTCTTGGGCAGGATAACGGTCTTTTTGTATTCGACACTCATCGTGACGGTCCTGTCGTCTTTAAACAAATTACAAGGGCGAACCCCCGGTGATACTGGCTGCCCCCTTAAAGGCGCGCGGATCATAACGGGTTCGTCGACAAATTCAAATCTTGCCGAGAATCTCTTTGGCGGCAATCACATCCGCAGCGATCCGGGCTTTCAGTGCATCAAGCCCGTCAAACTTCTGTTCACCCCGGATAAAGCCGTGCAAACGCACGCGAACGCGACGGCCATAGATGTCCTGATCGAAATCGAACAGGTGGGCTTCAAGCCCGGCATCCACATCCCCGCCAAAGCTGGGGCGAACACCAATATTTGCGACTCCGTCGATCCAGCGTTCGACGGTTTCGTTGTTTTCTTCCGACACCAGTCCAAGCTGGACGGCATAAACACCGAATTTCGGGCGCAGGTGATTGCCAAGCGCCACATTGGCCGTCGGGAAGCCAATCTTCCGGCCGCGCTGATCACCCTTGATCACCACACCGGCCACTTCCCAAGGGCGCCCCAGCAAATGGGTCGCATCCTGCGGGCGGCCATCACGCAATGCCTGCCGGATCGCGGTCGACGAATAAATAATGCCATTGTCATGCGTCACCGGTTCAATCGCGGTCACGCCAAAACCGGATTTTTCGCCAATCTGACGCAGCAGATCGACATTGCCCGCCCGGCCCTTGCCAAAGCAGAAATCCCAACCGACCACGACATGGCGCACGCCAAGCCCCTTGACCAGAATGCGTTCGATAAACTCTTCGGCGCTCATCGCGGCAAAATCGCGATTGAACTCGGCTTCGAAAAACAGATCAATATCCAGATCGGACGCCGCCGTAATCCGATCATCGGCCGATGTCAGGCGGAAGGGCGGTTCGCCCGCCCGAAACAGCATCCGGGGATGGGGTTCGAACGTAAGTATCCCCAAGGGCGCATCAAGGTCACGAGCGATCTTGCGCGCATGATCCAGCAACGTCTGATGGCCCAGATGAAGGCCGTCAAAATTACCAATCGCGACGACCGCACCGCGTGCGTCATCTGTCAGATCATCAAAAGATCGAAAAACGCGCATCCGCGCCGGTCTCTCTTTTTTGCTCGTCATCATGCCAGCAGATCGCATATCCGCACGGTCCAGCGGGCAGCTATAAAGCGCGCAAGCCCGAAGCGTAAAGACTTTTCCGACAAAAGATGCTTATTGGCGCGACGGCACCATCACCATCGCCTCGCCCGCGATCACGCATTTATCACCGACATAGCAATTGGTTTCCAGAACCACGCGGCGTTTGGGCGCGATGATTTCGCGTATCGTCACCTTGGCCGTCACCGTATCGCCAATCCGCACCGGTGCCTTGAACTGCAGATTCTGCGACAGGTAAATCGTGCCGGGGCCCGGCATCCGCGTACCAAGCACGGTGGATATGAAACCGGCTGACAGCATACCATGCGCAATGCGGCCCTCGAACATCGTGGTTTCGGCAAATTCCTGATTAAGATGAACCGGATTGGTATCGCCGGATAATCCGGCAAACATCACGATATCGGTTTCCGTCACGGTTTTGGCGTAACTGCCGACCATGCCGATCTCGATATCCTCAAGATACAGTCCTTCCAGTCCGTTCATCTCTCTCATTTCCTGACTTTCCTTGCCTGTTTCTGATCGCCACGCCTGACTTCTGATTTATTTTTGCGGCGCAGCATTCGCAATATTATTTCGTGTTTTCTTTTTTCGGCAATGGGTAATTGGTTTAACAGGGTAATTTCACCGGCTTGCCATATCTGGCATACTTGCCCAAATGGGAACTTCCGTCCTGCACCGTCACGGTGCAAACTGCCCCCGGAACAACAAATTGCGGAAAACGTCCATGAATGCGACCACTGCCGACATCTATGAAATCGCCATGGGCCGATGGAGCCGCCGCCTGTCGCGCAGCTTTCTTGATTTCGTTGCCGCACCGTCCTGCGGTTCGCTGATTGATGTCGGTTGCGGCACCGGCAGCCTGACACTCGCGGCTGCCACGCGCTATCCCAATGCCCGGATTGTCGGGGTGGATTTAATCCCTGATTACCTGTCCGAGGCCTTGCTCAGTGCGGCCGCCAATGTCAGCTTCGAAACCGGGGATGCAAGCAACCTGCCCTTTGCCGATGACAGCTTCGACACCGCCTTTTCGCAATTGCTGTTAAACGATCTGGATGGTCCGGCAGGGGCTGTTTCGGAAATGGTTCGCATCACCAAACCAGGCGGGCGGATTGCCGCCAGTGTCTGGGACCGCGCCGGGGGGTTATCCTTTATCCGCCTGTTTCTGGATGCTGCCGCGGTTGTCGCCTATCCATCAGGCGACGAATTACGCAGCAGGATTTTCGACATCCCCTATCAAAGCGAAGACGCGCTTTTTGATCTTTGGTCCGATGCGGGTTTGCGCGATGTCGATACTGCAACCCTGTCGATCCGCATGGATTTTCTGGATTTCGAAGATTACTGGCAGTCGCTTCTGGGCGCGCACAGCCTGATCCGCGATTTCTTCACCAATCTTGATCCCGAACTGGCCCTGCAACTGCGCACCGCAACCGCACGGTCCTATCTCGGGGGCAAGGATGACGGCCGCCGGTCGCTGGTGGCGTCCGCCATGGTTGTGCGCGGGATCGTCGGGGAATAAACCCATAAAGGACGTTCAATCCGGGTCGTCTGCATCCGCGATTTCCCGACGTATCAGAACCATGCCCGTTGCGTCCACTTCAAACAGGGTCGCATCCAGCAACCGAACCGCCCCGCCATCGGCAAGCGTCCAGTATCGTGCGCCGGGATAACGCCGCAAACCGCGTTCCGTCATGGTTTCAAGCATGTAACGCCATGCAATGACCTCAACCGAGTTGCCGTTTTCATCAACGCAGTCAAAATGATCAAGCTTTTGGCAAAGGGCGGTTCTGCCCCGGGCGTTACTTCTGCCATCAATCCCTGTTCCGTCTATGACCGGCGAAATGGCATCCAAAGCACTCCCCAAAGACTTTGGCTGCGTTTGTCGCGAAATTCGTTCAGTCCGATCTGCATGTCGTGATCGCTGGTCTTTGTTTGATCGACATAGCTGACAAACAGCCGGTCCCAGACCGACAGGATGTTTCCATAATTGCTGTTGGTTTCGTCCGGCACGCTGGAATGATGTACCCGGTGCATGTCGGGCGTCACAATCAATCGGCGCAACAGCCGGTCAAACGCGCCTGGCAAATGGACATTTCCATGATTGAACAATGCAAAACCGCTTAACGCGCTTTCATAAATCACCACCGCCCACGGGTCGGCACCCAGCAAGACAACAAACAACGATTTATAGATAGCGGATGCCAAAATCTCGAACGGGTGAAACCGCACCGCAGTCGACACATCAAATTCGGTATCGCAATGATGTACCCGATGAAACCGCCAGAAAAGCGGCACGATATGGGTCAGTCGGTGCTGCCAGTAAACCGCACAATCCAGAACAACAATCGCAATCAACCCGCCAATCCATCCGGGCAGGCCCATTAAATCCTCGGCCTGATTGATCACGCCCCAGCCCTGTTGTTCGGCCAGGATGGCGGTGGCAATCATCGCCGCCCCGACGGTAAACCGGCTTAACGCAGCCCCCAGCAACAGCAAACCGAAATTGGTCAGCCAGCGCAAAGGATTGCGAAGACCACCCGCCGGACGATAGGGAACAAGCGCCTCCCACAAGGCCATAACGGCAAGGATGGCGGCAAAAATACCCAGTCTCAGAAGTCCGGCCTGTTGATCCATCTTGTTCCTGCCACGACGGGTCACGGTGACCAATATGCGATGCGCACTGTGTCTTTATGGTCATAACCGATCATATTGAAACAATACAGTACCTTGCCCATCGCAAGTCGATCACCATTATGTTAGATGAAGGATGTGTGACGAAGCTGCCCCGCGGGTCGTCGATTAATAATCGATAATCGGGGCCCCCGCAGGAGGATTTGATGGGTCAGGCGACAGGACGTTTTGCGGCAATGCTGTTCGGGACTTTGGTCCTCGTGCCGTTCGCCACAGTTGCCCGTGCTGATGGCCCGCCCTTTGACCTCCCGGTCGATTGCCCCTATGGGCAGTGCGATGTGGTCCATTATGTCGACCATGATCCCGGCCCCGAAATTCGCGATTTCGCGTGCGGCACAACCACCTATGAAGGCCATCGCGGCACCGACTTTTCCATTCCTGACGAAGCCACCATGATTGGCGGGGTCGCGGTTAATGCGGTTGCGGCGGGCACCGTGATTGCCACCCGTGACGGGGTCGAGGATATCGACGCCGGGCGGTTGGTCGGTGATGCGCTTAAGGGGATTGAATGCGGCAACGGCATTCTGATCAATCATGATGACGGTTGGCAAAGCCAGTATTGCCATCTGCGTCGCGGGTCGCTTGCCATCAAAAAAGGCGACCGTGTCGAACGCGGCCAGACCATCGGACTGATCGGCATGTCCGGTCAGGCAACCTTCCCGCATCTGCATTTCAACCTGCGCAAGGATAACCAGCTTGTCGATCCGTTCAGCGGCACGGTAATGGGCGCTGCAACCCCCAAGGATTGTAATGCGGATAATGCCGTTCTCTGGACCGAAACCGCACAAAAGCAGATGTCCTATCGGGCGATCACGCTTTATGCGACCGGCTTTTCATCGGCCAAACCCAATCCGACCGACATCAAGCGCGGTTACGGCAAAAGCAGCGAACTGCCTGCCACCAGTCCCGGCCTTTATTTCTGGGCTTACCTGATCGGGGCCAGCAACGGTGATGTCGTTCGCCTGCGAATGGATGGCCCGAACGGCATTGGTGGCCATCGTGATTTCACCATCAATGTCGAAGACGACAACGGCCCGCGCGCCAAATGGTTTTACGTCAATATCAACCGGCCCGGCGACCGTTGGCCTGCCGGTGCCTATCGCGGCGAAGTCACCTTTACCCGCCCCGGTCAACCCGCCCGGGAAATCGGTATTGCCGACATCACAATCGACTAGAAACCGTCAATCTGCCCAAATGGCCTCCGCCGGAAACGGGACGGAACAGGTCTGTTTTGGATAATATAACGTAACCATATGATTATGGGATGCGCGGAATATGCATGCATATTCCGCATACCCGTTCTAGGATCGATTTAACTTATAATGATATTAAACAACAAAGCCTGTAACCAGACTGCTTCGAATGGCGAGTGAATGTATCGAGTTCTCGATTGCCTGACCACACAGCATAATCCGTGGCTTGTCCTGATCGCGGTTTTGCTGTGCCTTGGCGGCGTCCAAACAGCATTTAACCTGTACAGCCGCGCCTGTGTCGGTCGCCTTCGGCAAAAGCTGAGCTGGTTGTTCCTGACCGGCGTTGTGACCGGATGCGCAATATGGGCCACCCATTTCGTTGCGATGCTGGCCTATGACCCGGTATTGCCCGTCGGCTATAATCCCGGTCTGACCATCCTGTCGCTTTTGATTGCGATTGTTGCAACCTTCATCGGCTTTACCATTCCCGGCATCGCGACACAGAACCTTGTTCTGGCGCGCATGATCGGCGGTCTTGTGGTCGGCCTTGGTATCTCGGCCATGCACTTTACCGGAATGGCTGCCATGCGGGTTCCGGGCGTCATAAGCTGGCACATGGATATTGTCATCGCAGCCATTCTGATGGGGGCTGTATTTGGCATGATCACGCTGGTGATCGCGGGCATGGCACAGACGATGCGCGAAAAAACCTATGGCAAAATTGGCCTGACCATCGCCATTGTCACCATGCATTTCAGTGCTATGGGGGCATTGATCATCACCCCCGACCCGACCATCCCTGTCCCGGCACAAATCATTTCCAAAGACAATCTGGCACTGGCCGTTGCCATGATTGCCGCCCTGGTCATCGGCATCGGTTTTGTCATGGCGATGATCGACCGGCAATTGCGTGAAAATGCATCGGCCCGCATGCGCATCTTTGGCGATTCCGCGATCGAGGCACTGGTAATGACCCAGAACGGCATCATCGTCGATGCCAATCACAGTTTTCTGAAGCTCATCAAAGGTAAAACCGAAACGATATCAGGTCTCGATTTCATCGAAAGGTGGCTGCCCGATGTTTCGCCTGCATTCCGCGACGGGGCAGAACATTATACCGAAACCGGTCTTGTGCTGAGTCCCGGCCATACGATCCCGGTCGAAGTCATCCGTCGCGATCTGCCGGCCGACGAGTTTTCCCAGGATGCAGTGATCTATGCGCTCCGCGATTTGCGTGCACGCTACGAGGCCGAACGTCATATCCGCTATCTTGCCGAACATGATGCCCTGACCAAACTTCTGAACCGGGCAACCTTCCATGACCGTCTGGCGCGCGCAATCGAACAGGCGGCCGTCACCGGCAATCCCGTTTCGGTTCTGTGTATCGATCTGGATCATTTCAAGGAACTGAACGACACTTATGGTCATATCGCGGGTGATCATGCGTTGCGTGAAGTCGGTGAACGCATCCACAAGCTGCTTGACGACAACATCGTCTATGCACGTGTCGGCGGAGACGAGTTCGTCGCCATGATCATCCATGACAGCCCGGATCATGATGCCAAGATTGCCGCAGCACGCGACAAGGCACAGGCACTGCTTGATTGCCTCAGCGTTCCGATTTTCCTCAATCCCGGCAACTCGGCCCGGATCGCGGCCAGTGTCGGCATCGCCCATTACCCGCAGGATGGCGACGATATCGAAAGCATCATGTTCCATGCCGACCTTGCGATGTATCGCGTCAAGCAGGGCGGAGGCAATCATCTGGTATTCTTCTCGCCGGAAATGGATGACGAATACCGATACAAGCGCCAACTTTCCGGTGCGCTTCGCCATGCGATGGATGAAAATGCGCTGGAACTGCATTATCAGCCTCAATGCAACGCCCAAAGCGGCAGGATCATGGGGTTCGAAGCATTGCTGCGCTGGCATCATCCCGAACTCGGTCAGATATCGCCCGCGCATTTCATCCCGATTGCCGAGGAAACCGGCCTGATCAATCCACTTGGCGAATGGGTTCTGCGCAAGGCCTGTGAAGAAGCCGTCATCTGGAAAAATCCGCTGGGCATTGCTGTCAACCTTTCCGCGGTTCAGTTACAAAATCTCGACCTTGCCCAAACGGTTGCCGATATCCTTTCCGATACCGGGCTCGCGTCGGATCGGCTTGAACTGGAAATCACCGAAACCGCACTTATTCACAATGCATCAAGGTCGCGGAAAATTCTGAACGAGATCAAGGCACTTGGCGTGCGCATCGCCATGGACGATTTCGGCACCGGCTATTCATCGCTTGCGACCCTGCAAAACTTCCCGGTCGACCGGATAAAGATCGACCAGTCCTTTATCGCGCGTTTGATGGCAAGCGAACAGGCGGTGGCGATCGTCCGTGCCGTGATCAATCTTGGCCGCGACCTTAAACTCGAAGTCATCGCCGAAGGGGTCGAGACCGAGGATCAGGTCGCCTTCCTGACCGCCAACGATTGCGATGCGGTTCAGGGATATAAATACGGCCATCCCCGTCCGATCCGCGACTATCACACCACCGTCAACGCGCAGGACGTCGCGGCGCAACATGCCGATATCGCGGGAATCGGCAGCAACTGAGCCACTCACGGCTGCCGATTCTTGCATTTTTATGCAACGCACCATCAACCCCCGGTTATTTGTGACCGAAATTGGTACAGAAAAGCTGGTCTTTTCCATCAGGTTGAAAGTTTTTTGACGTTTTTCAAAGGACAGCCCTTGTATCCGGGGCTCATGCCTGCCTATATTTCCTGAGTGCGCCGTGTGGCGCATTAAAAGATACCTGTCATAAGACGGAGTAAAAATGATGAATAAGCGCAAAGCCGTTGCTATCGCCGTTGCCCGTGAACAGCAGATTGCCCGTTCGATGGAAATCCTGTTTGCCGGTACCATTCTGGCTGTGATTGCATCGCTTCTGATTCTCTGATCAACTTTCTTACGCGCTTCATCATCTGAACGGTCGTTAGCCATCCCGGATAACGACCCGAATGTTCAAGAACATTTTCATGAACAAAAATCGCCTTTTCATCGTTGCCATTACGCGAATTATCAGCCCGGCGGTCTGAGGACCCCGGGACGTGTCTTTTCGCCTGTTGGATACAATGAAAATGTGTGTGCATTGTCATGACCGATCATGCCTTTCTCGCGCCGCTTGAAAGCGCGCAGCCGACCAAATCCGTTTATTGTTTCGCCGTTCACGCCGCCGCAGAACCCGATGTGATGCCGCGTGTGCTTGAACTGTTTTCCAAACGCAATCTTGTCCCGGCAAGCTGGCATTCCACCATCGCCAATGGTCATGCCGGTTTCAGCGAACTGCAAATCGATATCCAGATTCAGCAGCTTGAAACCAAAGTTGCCGAACATATCGCGCGGTGCCTGCGTCAGATCGTCCATGTCAATACAGTGCTGACCTCGGAAAAAGGTTATTCAAATTCGGCACTTGGCGCATAGGCTTTGACATCTTAGTCTGTGGGAGTCGCGGCACTGCGGTATGATCACACCGCAGTGCGCGCCTACCGACGGAGCCCACCTTGACCTATCTTGACCATATCAAAACATGCAACAACGCCAACCCGGCGCGCTATGTCCCGTTCCGCATCAATGGAACGTCAATGGGGGCCTTGCGTCCGGATTTTGCCAACGCCCTTGTATCTGTCGGCCCCGACTTTGTCCGGGACGACAATGGTGAATTTTGCTTTGCCCCGCATGTCGCAAGTCTTGATGACCGCAACCGGGCACTGGATGCCGCCGCCAAAGCCCTGCGGAACAAAGGCGTGATCCGCCGCCTGCACGGCGAACGGTTCGATATCCGCCCGTCGCTTGGCGATAACCCGCTGTGCCAGCTTGACCGCTCCGCCATGCCCTATTTCGGGTTCCGGTCCTGGGGTGTCCATATGAACGGCTATGTCCGTAAATCCGATGGTATCCATATGTGGGTGGCCCATCGTGCCAAAGACAAACCGACCTATCCCGGCATGCTCGATAACATGGTCGCCGGCGGTCAACCCGCCGGTCTGGGGTTTCTTGAAAACATGATCAAGGAATGCGCCGAAGAAGCCGGCATTCCCGAAAATCTCGCGAAAAATTTGCAGCCGGTCGGCACTGTTTCCTATCTGTATGAAACGGACGAGGGGCTCAAGCCCGATGTGATGGTCAATTACGATCTGGAATTGCCTGCCGATTTCGTACCACGCTGCACGGATGGCGAGGTCGAACGCTTTGAATTGTTGCCTTTGGCCGCCGTCGCCAAAACGGTCCGCACCAGTTTCGACTTCAAATTCAATTGCGCACTGGTGATTATCGACTTTCTGATCCGGCACGGCTTTCTGACCGCCGATAACGAACCGGACTATTGCCAGCTCACCACCGGATTGCATCGCAATCTTTTCCGCTAGAAGATCATGTTGGCGAAGAAACCGTAAAGGGACTCACTGTTTGGTCGGCCGACCACCCATCAGGGCCTCGACCGCCATCAGGGTCAGCTTGGCGCGCAATTCCGGATCAAGCTTGTCCAGGTCTTCCTGCTTGTTGCGCATCGCACTCAGCGCTTCGGAAATCAGTTTGGCGCGCGCGTCATCTGTTGCTGTCGGCATTCGACTTTTCTTTTTGCCAATCTTGGCATCAGCTTCTTCAAGTGCCTTGAGGATTGCGGCCTGCGGATCGTTTGACGATTCCGTCAGCGTTTCGGCCAGCGCCTGCGCACGTGCCTCGTCAAAGGACATGCCGCTTTCCTGATAGGCCATTGCACGGTCTTCGATCCGGCGCGCCTGTTTGGCCTCGGCGGCAGTGCGCGCCGCCATTTCGGGATCGTTCAATTGCAGGGATTGCGCATCGCTATAGGCCTTCAGGGCCTCCCGTCCGCGTTTTCCAACGAAAACGCGCAGCAGCGTCTCCTTTAGCATTCCCATCAATCGTTCCCGTTATGGTTTGGTTGCCCGTGTTACAAGGCAACCATTATATACTCAAAGGGTTTCAGAATCATTGCTGCCCGTTTTCCGGAAAACTTGCGATGATTCATATATGTTGTTCGATGCGCTTTTCTTCAATCTCAAGGATATAGCCCACCAGCGCCTCGCAATCGGCCGTGCCGAGATGTTCAAGATCGAAAACGAAATCAACATTGTCGCGCACCGGATCGTCGGTTTTTCCGACAATGCCAAACTTGATATATTCCGCATCAAGGGCGGCCAGCGACGATATCAGATCGGCAACACCAACCCGGTCATCCGCGTCAAGCGACAGGCGGATCAAAACCAGAATATCGGCATCGCAATCCACTGCCTGCAAGGCAATCGATTGGGCATCGGAATTTTTCGGCGCGATATCGACGTCAAATCCACCATCGGCGAACAGGGTCGCCACACGTTTGTGATGGGGTTCTTCGACCGATGAGGCCGTTGCCAGAAGCAATCTGGGATGACGGCCTTCGATTTCGGCAAAACGGGCAAGATTGGACGCGAGTTCAGGAGACGTCATAACACCTCACAGAAGTAACCTGTCCGGGGTGGACATGCAGCACACCAGTATCCCAATGAAACCCCGGAACTTCAAGCATTGCGGCGTGGTTTCCTGCGGGATTATTCCCTCTGCCACAGATCAGGAAGGATTGTCAGCCCCCCATCACCGCCAAGGGATCGACCCCGATCACATAAGGATGCCCCCAAAGGATCGCAACATAAACCCCGATGCCAAGCACAATATCGCGCCAGCCGAATGCGCCTTTGACAATCCCCGCCAGGTCAAACCGCCGAGTCCCGCCAAGGATTGCCTTATATTCCGCTTCATCCATATGCCGCGCCCGGATTTTTTCCATCCGCCAGAACCCGGCAATGGCAAAAATCGTACTGCCGCCAAAAAACAGGAACGCCACCAGATCGCCATTGGGCACGATATGGCCAAGCCCCCATAAAATCATGCCCAAAAGCAATGGGTGGCGGGTAAACCGGTTGATGCCCGGATGGGTTGGGTCAAATCCTTTTTTTCGTCCAATCGAGAGCGGACAGGGTTGCAGAATGGCCGCCGCCCACAAAATACAGGCAGGCAGCATAAGGATCAGCGTCACATGGTTTTGCCAGATTTCATAGGGCCACAGCGCGATAAACTCCGCATGGCGCACTTCGTAAATCACCCACGCCAGAAGGAACAGCGATGTGACCGAAAACGTTACGATATAGCCAACATGACCGATCCGTGCCGTGATCGCCCCGCGCAAAAGACCCGGTACGATATGCCCCGCCATGAACACCGCGACCGAAACGAAAAACCATGTCAAATGACGATCTCCCCTTTACATTGACGCGCTGTCATGCAAATTGCGCATCTTTCCGCGTGCGGCAAGCCAGTCGGCAAAATGGTCCAAAATGGTCCAAAATGGCTAATACCCTTGCGTCGCGTGATATTAGCGGATACGTCTGTATCCCTGTTTGACTTCGGACAATAAGCACCTGCCTGTGGATTTTCCACCGGGCAGACAAAGAAACACGGAATATACTCGAAATGAGCTGGACGCCGGAAAAGATTGAATTGCTGACCTCGCTCTGGAATCAGGGCTGGACCACAGCACGCATCGGTGAAGAACTGGGCGTTGGCAAAAATGCCGTCGTCGGCAAGGCCCACCGCCTTGGCCTGCCCAAACGCCCCTCCCCGATCCAGCGTCGCGCTGAAGAGAGCGAGCCGAAAAAGGCCCCCGCACCGAAGGTACAAAGCAAAGGCATCAGCATCTTTGATCTGGGTGCAGGCATGTGCCGCTGGCCGTTTGGCGATCCGGGTGATGAAGATTTCCATTTCTGCGGCAAGAAGATCGTGCCGGGCAAGCCCTATTGCGACGAGCATTGCGCAGCTGCCTATCTGAACGGCAAAAGCCCGCGCGAAGACGGCCCGCGCAATGTGCCTGGCCGCCCGAATGCCCCGCATATGACACACGGTGCCAAGAAATAAATACCGATCCCGGTGGCAATAACTGTCACCGCATAGCTGATCAAAAAAGGCACGAACATCATAATAAATGTTCGTGCCTTTTAATGTAAGCCGCCCTCTTGCGATGGGCGGCTTTTTATTCGGGTCAGTCGGTCCTATCTCGATTGAAGAACATATTTCGCAAAGCCGTTCTCATCCTCGCCGATAAAACTGATGTTATCGGGCGCGTCCAGAGCCGACGATGCCCTGGGGCTGGTCACAAACGTCACCTTCGACGCCTCTCCTATCGGGGCGAGGCTCCAGTTGCCATCGGCCTTGGGATCGATTTCCTTTTCCTCAAGGATGTAGTTCGCAAGCACCGTGCGGTTTTCATCGGGAGCTTCGATGATGATGGTTGATCCGTCCAGCCCCGGGAAATTCCCGCCGCCACCGGCACGATAATTGTTGGTCGCAACCACAAATTTCTGGTCCTCGGCAACCGGCTTGCCATCATAGGTCAGATTGATGATGCGGTGCGCATCCTTGTTCACCACCTCGCCCGATGCGTTGTAGCGCGCCGGTTGCGTCACATCGATCTGGTAATTGACCCCGTCAATGACATCGAAATTATAGGTCGGGAATGTCTCGTTGATCAGCGGCTGCTCTTCCCGGCTGTCCGGATCGATCTGGTTGAACTGAACCGCCGACATTTCAAGCCATTCACGCACCTGGGCACCATCCAGCAACACCGCACGCAATGTATTGGGATAGATATAAAGATCGGCCACGTTTTTAAGCGCGATCTTGCCTTCGGGGATGTCGGTGAAATAATCCGGGCCGCCACGGCCACCCGCCTTGAAGGGGGCACCTGCCGACAGGATCGGTATCCCGTCATATTCCGAACCGTTCAGAATCTTTTCCAGATACCATTTCTGCGCATTGGTCACGATCTGGATCGACGGATCATCGGCCACCAGCGCAAAGAAGCTGTTGATCGGGGAGGCCGCCGTCCCGACACCTTCGCGCATATAGGCAATCGTTGCCTGATGCTCTTCCTTGACCGCCTCGATCACGTCCGGGTCTGCTTCGACCAACGGCGTGATATCGCGCCCTTGACGGTGATAAATCGGGCGCGCTTCCGAAAGGCTGTCTGTCACCTTCCACTCCCCGGCATCATTGACCGAAAGTGTCAGGTCAATCACGCCAAGATGGCTGCCCCAGAAGCCCGGCATGACCGCCGCAACGCCATTGATCGTGCCTTTGGCCAGATCGACACCATCGATATCGGAATAGGTATCGGACGGAAACACCGTGTGCGCATGGCCAAACAGGATGGCATCAATGCCGTCAACCTCGCTCAGATAATAGGTCGCGTTTTCTTCCATACCTTCGCGCGCCAGTGTGGACAGGCCCGAATGCGGCACCGCAATCACGATATCCGCACCTTTCTCGCGCATTTCCGGCACGTATTTTCTGGCCATCTCGACAATGTCCTTGGTCACGACATTGCCTTCCAGATTGGCTTTGTCCCATTGCATGATCTGCGGCGGGACAAAACCGATCACCCCGACGGTGGCTTCGTGCGTTTGGCCGTCCATATCGGTAAATTCGCGATCCAGCAGGACATAGGGCTGGAAATACGGCTTGTCGTTATCGGGATTGTCGTCGCCGTCATCGACAAAGACATTGGCACTGACATAGGGGAAATTGGCCCCCGCAAGGCTCTTGTCCAGAAAATCGAGGCCATAGTTGAATTCGTGATTGCCGATATTGGCCGCGTCATAACCCAGCAAATTCATCGCCTTGTAAACCGGATGGACCTCGCCCTCTTTCAGGCCGTGACGCTTTGCCATGTAGTCGCCCAGCGGGTTACCCTGTATCAGGTCGCCATTATCGATGAAAACGACGTTTTTGGCCTCGCCACGTGCCGTTTTCAACAATGTCGCCACCTTCGCCAGCCCCACCGTATCGGACTCGCCGTCACGATAATAATCGTAATTGACCAGATGCGTGTGAATGTCGGTGGTTTCCATAATGCGCAGCGAAACCGTGCTGTCGGCCAGCGCCGTGCCACTGGCCAGCACCAATGTCAGTGTAACTGTTGCCGACATAAACGATCCCGCGACGGTACGACTGATCGGGCGAAGATTTGACATATGTGTGGTCCCTGTTGGTGCGATACTCGAAACCGGGGTGCAATTATATAATCCGGTTGCCCCCCGACATTATTATTGTTCATTCGGCCAGGTTTTGAAGATTTTGCGGCAATCTATTGATAATGACAAACAAAACCGCCCGCCGGTTCCATGAAATCCCCGGCGGGCGTCATTATTTTTGTCATTCTTTGATCGCGAAATCCTATTCCGCGGGGCGCAGTGCCCTGGCTGCCCTGGCGGGAACACCTGACCTGTATCCCATAACCACCTCGTTCCCCGGTTCCGGGTCATCTGGCACATTCAGTGCCAGGATCAGCGAAACCGCCGCCATCGCCGCCCCGGCCAGGAACACCGCCGACGGCGAAATCAGCCACAACATCCCGAACACCACCGGGATAAACACCGCCGCAATATGATTGATCGTAAAGCTGACACCCGCCGTCGATGAAATATCTCCCGGATCGGCGATTTTCTGGAAATAGGTTTTGATCGCAATCGCCATCGCAAAGAACAGATGATCGATGACATAAAGCGCCCCGGCCATCTTGTCGCTTTCGACAAAGGCATAGGACACAAATACAATGAACAACCCTATATATTCAAATGTCAGGGCCTTGCGTTCGCCCCACTTGCCGATCAGCTTCCCGATCTTGGGGGCCATCACCATATTGATCGCGTGGTTCAGCAGAAACAGAAGCGTAATGGTTGCGGCGTCATAGCCGAATTTCTCGACCATCAGGAACCCGGCAAACACGGTGAAAATCTGGCGGCGTGCCCCGCTCATGAAGGTCAGGGCGTAATAAAGCCAGTACCGTTTACGCAGGATAAGCTTTTTGGTCTGCGGGTGGGCATCGGCAAATTTCGGAAACGCCATCCATGCAAACAGCGCGGCAATAACCGTCAAGGCCCCGCCAAACAGATAGACATAGCGATATTCGACATCGAGAAGTTCCAGCATCGCCCAGACAATGCCGAACATCACCAGCGACGATAACGATTTCGCCGAAAGCTGTCGGCCCATCACCATCGCGGTGCGTTCCTTTTTCACCCATTGCAACGATAATGCCTGCTGCATGGTTTCAAAATAATGGAACCCGATCGACATCAGGACCGTGGTGCAATAAAGCCCGACGACCGTGGGGAAATAGCCTGAAATCGCCACCCCGATCCCCAGCACCAGAAGCGAAATCAGCGCAAATGTCTGCTCGCGCAGGATGATCAGCACAAAAATCGCGGTAAAGGCCATAAAGCCCGGAATTTCACGTAAAGACTGTAAAATACCGATCTCGCGGCCGGTAAAATCCGCCATCTCGACCGAAAAGTTGTTCAACAACGCCATCCAGGTCGAAAACGACAATGGCATGGCGGCCGCCATGAAAATCAGCAGCACCTCAGGGTTGCGCCATCCCTTGTGCGCAGCAGCCGTAGCCGACAAATCAGGATTACCCGGCACCTCGATGGGGGCGGCGTGGGTGCTTGTTTCCGGTGGCAAATCCTTGGACATGATGTCTCCCCGCACGAAACCGGTGGCAATCGGGGCACGTGCTTTTATGTGTTTGGTTGGAAGGACTTCAAACTAGCGTTGCCGCGCACGTCTGTCTTGCGATAATCTGCCATCATATAGCGTAAACAGGACATTCTTATGGATGGATCACGGGATACCCCGAAATATCCGCAACATTCCCGTCCCCGGCCCGATCACCTGCCGCGCCCGGTTTATGTCCGTATGAGCGACCTTCCCGCCGGGTACAGCATCGGCGCGCACAGCCACGACTGGCATCAATTGATTTTCGCCATCGAAGGCACCATGACCGTCACCACCAAAGCCGGCATCTGGGTCGTCCCGCCCCAGCGCGCGGTCTGGGTGCCGCCGGGCGTTGAACATGCCGTCAGTCACGCCACCTTCACCCGTGCGCGCCATATCTATATCGATAAAAATGCTCCGGTAGATTTACCCGATCACTGCACGGTGCTTGAAGTCAGCCCCCTTCTGCGCGAGTTGATCCGGGCCGCGACCGAAATCCCGATTGAATATGACGAAGCCAGTTCGGATGGTCGCCTGATCCGCGTGCTGCTTGATCAGCTTAAACCGCCCAGAAACGATAACCTGCATCTGCCCGCGCCCAAGGACCTGCGTCTGGCCCGCATTTGTGAACAGTTGCAGGCCAATCCTTCCGATAACCGCACACTGGACGAATGGTCACGTGATTGCGGTGCATCGTCACGCACCCTGGCCCGCCTGTTTCAACGAGAAACCGGTATGCCGTTTCGCGACTGGCGGCAAAAGCTGCGCCTGCTTTACGCGCTCGAAAAACTGGCCCATCATCGACCGGTAACCGAAGTTGCCCTTGATCTCGGCTATGAAAACACCTCGGCCTTTATCGCGATGTTTCGCAAGGCAACCGGCAAAACACCGGGCGGATATTACCGATAACGCAGGAGGATAAAATGAGCGAGAAATCATATGCTGGCGGTTGCCAGTGCGGTGCCGTGCGCTACACGGTCGACAAACTTGATCTTGACCAGACCATCACCTGCAATTGCTCCCGCTGCCAGAAGCTCGGGTCGGTTCTGGCCTTCACGCCGCGGGATAATTTCGTGCTGAAATCGGGCGAAAACAATCTGACGGAATATCTGTTCAATGCGAAAAAGATCAGCCACCAGTTCTGCAAAACCTGCGGTATTCAAAGCTTCGCCTATGGTGAAATGCCCGACGGTGCCAAAATCGCCGCGATCAATGTCAATTGCCTTGACGATGTCGACCCGCGCAGCCTCACCCCGCATCATGTCGATGGCAAAACTCACTGATAACTCCCAAGGAACCATGCAGAATCGTCATTCCCACGAAAGTGGGAATCCAGGCAGCTCCGAAGGAACAGATGACAATTGGTGTATAGACTGCGCGCGATCCCCAAAACCGATCACTGAGTTTCCCTCTACCCTGATATGAAAAAATCTCAGTATTTCACACAGCTTATTCAGGTTACTGCTTGTTTGGCGGGACATCCTTCCCGCCAAATGCAGGATGATCCCGAAAATGGGCAGTGTATGGTCCGGGATCGGCTTGCGGCTTGCCGCCACCGGTCTGTTTGCAGTGATGAGTTTGTTTGTCCGTCTGGCCTCGTTCGAGGCACCGGTCGGGCAAATCATGTTCTGGCGAAGCTCTGTCGCCCTGATCCCTATCGTCCTGTATCTGATGTGGCGACGCCAGTTTCCGCGTGGCCTCCGTACCGCCCGGCCGTTCGGGCACCTCAAACGCAGTACGTTCGGCCTTGTGTCGATGTTCTTTTCGTTCCTGTCGCTGGCCTATCTGCCGCTTGCCCTTGCGACGGCTCTTGGCTTCCTCGCCCCGCTTCTCGTCCTGCCGGTCGCGATGATCCTGCTGCGCGAAAAGCCCGGCATCGCGGTCTTTACCGCGACCTTTGCCGGTTTTGGAGGGGTGTTCCTGATGCTGTGGCCGACATTCTCGACACCGGGCATTGATACCGGCGTTCTGATTGGCATCGGGGCGGGTCTTGCCATGGCAGTCACCACCGCCTTTGCCAAGGTTCAGATCAAGGCCCTGACCAGCACGGAATCCGCTGGCACGATTGCGTTTTATTTTGCCGTGATCTGCTCGCTTGGCGGATTGCTGACCCTGCCGTTCGGCTGGGCCGACCCGTCGCCTGAAATCCTGATGTGGCTGATCGGGGCGGGGTTGACCGGCGGTCTTGCCCATATCTTCATGACCGAGGCACTGGCACGTGCCCCGGCATCGACATTGGCGGCCTTCGAATATACCGCAATGATCTGGGCCCTGCTGCTGGATGTCACGGTGTTTGGCCTGCTTCCCGAACCGGTTTCCCTGCTTGGTGCTTTCCTGATCGTGCTGGCCGCGGCCATCGTGATGTTTGGGGACAGGATCGGCGTGCCTGTTCCCAAACCCGATATCGCAGCCGCCCAGACACAGGGCAAGCCGGGGGAATAGCCCTCCGGCCCCTCACAAAGCCCGGATCAATCCCGGCTTTCGCGCAATTTGGTCATCGCATGCAGGGCAAGATTGGTCGGTGTTGGAATACCAAGTTCCGCCCCCTTGCGCACGATATAGCCGTTCAGGAAATCGATCTCGCTGATTTTGCCTCGCGCCAAATCCTGTGCGGTGGATGAATATTGCCCTGGCATGGTTTCGGCGATCTTTTCGATCGCGCCCCAGACATCACCGGGTACGGTCACTCCGCATCCCTTGGCAACCGCAAGGCATTCATCAACCGCATTGCGCATAACATCCCAAATGCCCTCGCCCTGCACCAGCGCGCCATAGGGCATCTGCGATATTGCCGATAACGCGTTATAGGCACAGTTCAAAATCATCTTGGTCCAAAGTGCGCCTTCGGCATTGTCCGAAATCTCGACCGGGATATGCGCCGGGCGCAGCGTTTCGGCAACTTTGTCGCTTTGCGCAGACTGCCCGATCACCAGTTCACCGCGCCCATGATGTTTGACATGCCCCAGCCCCTCCATACTGGTCGCGACATACACCACCGTCGGGATCACCGGCAATCCGATCACGGCGGATAACCGTTCGGCGTTATCAACCCCGTTCTGAAGGCTCATGACAATGGTATCAGAGGCCAGAAACGGCTTGATCTGCGCTCCGGCATCATTGGTATCGGTGGATTTGACACAAAACAGAACCAGACCGGCACCGGCAATTGCCGCCGCATCGGTGCTGGCGTTCATTTCAACATACTCTTGTGTTCCACCAAAATCCAAAAGCAGCCCGTCACGATTGACGGCATCGACATGGGCTGGCCGCCCGATCAGGGTCACATCATGCCCGGCACGCGCCAGCATCGCCCCGTAATAACAGCCAACGGCACCTGCCCCCATCACCGCGATTTTCATATCTTTTATCCTGCCTGGGGTTTTACCAATCAAAGCTCTTGCGCCGATCAGATGTCAAACGCGGCATCAATCGACGACACTTTCCGCCACAGATCAAGCCCCCAACGTCACAACCGACACATGATCGGCCTTCCAGCCCCCCGGCCAAACTTCCGCATCCCCGCCGCGAAGCTCGCGGATCAAACCGATAGGAACATCACGCGCCAGCAAAAGCGGCCCGTCACCCCCATCGTCAAAATCCGGCGCGACATGGGCAAAAACCCCGGTATGGCCAAGCTGCGGCTCGCAAGGAGTAAATACCGAACAGCCGGAATAATTCGTCGGGTTCTGGGTGGTCTGGTTGGCGGTTCCCGTCGTGCCGCATACCGCAATGCTGCACATCAATTCAACCGCACGCGCCTTGGCACAGCCAAACACGCGATGATATCCCGATGGCGTTGCCGTCATGGAAGGCACCAGCAATACATCGATATCAAGCGGTGCCAGCAGACATGAAAGCGCTGGCATTTCGATATCAAGGCAAATCAGCACCGCAATCCGCAATCCCCGCCAGTCAAATGTCGCAAACCTGCTGCCCGGTGTCAGGTTCCAGTTATCGGGTTCCTGTTCACCCGGCGTCAAAGACATTTTGTCCTGAACAATGCGCGTGCCTTCGGGTGTGAAAATCATCGCGCTGTTGGTCTGGCCCCGTTCCGGTTTTGCCGGATCGACATGATGGGGCATGCTGCCTGCCACCAGAACCATGTCATGCTTTATTGCCAGTTTTGCCGCGTGATCGCAGGCCGCACTGGCATGATCGGCCATCCATGCCATTTCCTGATCGGTGCGCAAGCCGTCGGGCTTGAACGCCAACCACTGTTCTGATGCATATTCCGGCATGACAAAGATATTTGCCCCGTCCGCCTCGGCCATTTTGTGATCAATGTGATCGACCCAGTCCTGCAAACCGTTCAACGGCACCCCCAAATTGGTCGCCCAAAGGGCAATCGAAACGCTATCGCGGTTTGGCATATCGGTCGTCATGTCATCTTGTCCCATTTGTCGCGAATGTCACCGGACCGGCACAAAGCCGCCCAGTGACACATCTTTTCTTAAGGCAGCAGCCTCGACCCTAGTTCTTGAGCTTGGTCCAGACACGGTTGCGCAAATCGCGCGCCTTGGCCGAGCAATTCTGTCCCGGTATCAGAAGGCCGGCATATTCTTCGGGCATATTGACCGCCGGATCATTTTTCAGCGACTCATCCATGAAGGCGTCTGCGCTCCTGATCCCGTTCATGTAACCGGCATAGTTCGACGCGGCGGCGGCGTTTTCCGGCTGCATCATCCAATTGATAAAGGTTTTCGCATTCTCAAGGTTCGGCGCACCGGTCGGCACGACGAAATGATCCGACCAGTAAGTCAGGCCTTCTTTGGGATACACAAACACTGCCTCGGGAATAGTTTCCTTGGTGCGATGTGCCGCCCCGTTCCACTGCATATGCATCTGCACTTCGCGGGCAGACATGCGGTCAATCGTGCCTTCGGAGCTGTAAACCGCAATATAAGGCTTTTGTTTCAGCAACACGTCGAGAACCTTTTGCGCCTCGACCGGGTCTTCCGTGCATTTTTTGACCCCGATATAATACGACGCCGCATTATACATTTCGACTTCATCATTCAACGCGCCGATCTTGCCCTGAAACTCTTCGCGCGGCTCGAAAAACTCTTTCCAGCTTTGCTCTATCTCGGCATCAGTCGCAGCCGCGTCATAGGTAAAGCCGGTGGTGCCCCACAAATAAGTCACCGAATATTTCCGGTCCGGGTCGTATTGCATCGTGTCATGCGGTTTGGCGACATTCTTGAAGTTTTCAAGGCTCTTAGCGTCAAATTCGGTCGCAAGCCCGTCTTTGATCATGGTGTCGACCATATAGTCCGATGCCACCGCGATATCATATCCCGATGCCCCGGCCTGCAATTTCGCCAGCATGGTTTCATTGGAATCATAGACATCAAGCGTCACCTTGATCCCGGTATCGGCTTCGAACTTTTCAATCAGTTCCGGCGGGAAATAGTTCGACCAGTTATACAGGAACAACTCGCCGTCGGCCTTCGCCGCCCCGGCAGACAACAACGCAAGTGCTGATGCTCCCAGAAGTACAGAACGTATGTTCATCCTAAGACTCCCTGTTTTGGACGGTCCCATGTTGATTATTTGCGACCGGCCCGTCCGTAAAACGGTCGCGTTCTGGGGAATGGTCCCTAATCAGTAACGAATGCGGTCAATCAGGAACGAAACGCTGACAAACAGAATCGACACCACCAGCATCAGGGCCGAAACCGCGTTTACCTCTGGCGTGATACCAATACGGATCATGCCAAAAATATAGATCGGCAATGTTGTCGCCCCGGCTCCGCCGACGAAATAGGAAATGACAAAATCATCCAGCGAAATGATGAAGGACAACATCGCACCCGAAATGATCCCCGGCCACAATAACGGCAATGTCACACGCCGGAACGCTTTCCATTCATTGGCATAAAGATCAGTTGCCGCCTCGACCAGTGATGGGTCCATTCCTTCAAGCCGGGCCCGGATCGGCAGATAGGCAAACGGAATGCAAAACACCGTATGTGCGGCAATCACACTGATCAGACCAAGCTTTACGCCCAGCGCCACAAAGAACAGCAAGGTCGCAATCGCGGTCACAATTTCCGGCACCAGCAAGGGCAGCGCCAGCATCGCCGCCACCCCGGTTTCACCACGAAACCGCCTGCCTGACATGCCCAATGCCGCCAGTGTCGCGGCAAGGGTCGCAACCACGGTTGCCGAAACAGCAATGATCAATGAATTTCGTGCCGCGCGCAGCATATCGTCATTGCCAAGTGCCACCACATACCAGTCGGTGGTAAAGCCGGTCCAGATCGTCGCCAGCCGATTTTCGTTAAACGACAACACAATCAGCACGACAATCGGCAGATACAGATAGGCAAAGAAAAAGATCGCCATCGGCGTCACGCCGCGAAACCGCCATAACGGGTTGGAGGAATCAACTTTCATGATTTTTCCTCCGGCAGGGATTTGAACTTCATCGAATAGGCCATCATCGCCAGCAACACCACCGCCAACAGAACAAAGCCAAGCCCCGCCCCGAATGGCCAGTTACGCGCCGATCCAAACTGGCTGCCGATCAGATTGGCGATCATCATGAATTTGCCACCGCCCAGAAGCTCGGGTGTGACATAGGCCCCAAGACAGGGCACGAATACCAGAATACATCCGGCAACAATCCCCGGTGCCGCCAATGGCAAGATGACCCGTGTCATCGCGCGCAGCTTGTCCGCGCCCAGATCGAATGCTGCCTCGATCAACCGATGATCAAGCTTTTCCAGGCTGGCATAGATCGGCAAAACCATGAATGGCAGATAGGTATATGTAAGCCCGATCGACACGGCATAGGGCGTGTAAAGGATGTCAAGCCCGCCGGTTTCCCATCCCAATGCGCCCAGCAGATTGTCAAACAGCCCGCCATTGCGCAGCAAAAGGATCCACGCATAGTTGCGCACAAGGATGTTGGTCCAGAACGGAATGGTTACCAGAAAAATCAAAAAGTTCCGGCGGCTTTGTGGCTGGATCGAAATGTAAAAGGCGGTGGGAAATCCCAGAACAAGGGCAAAGACCATGGTCATGGCCGACAGGCCGAACGACCGCGCGAAGACCTGAAGATAATCGGTATTGACCATCAGGTTATCCATCAGGTCGCGTTCAAAGATGAAACTGATATAGGCATCAAACGAAAAGACGCCCCAGTTCACCCCGCCATATTCCCCGCGTTCAAGGATCGACACATAGGCCATCTGCATCAGCGGCACGGCCATAAAGAACCCGATATAAACAACCGCCGGGGCAATCAGCCAAAATCGTTTGCTGCGAAACAGATTGCCCATGATCAATCCACCAGCACGCGGGCGGCGTCGGCAGGGATAGTCACCGAAACGGGGGCACCCTTGGCAAAATTGCGGGTTTCGTTCCGCGCATCCGCATTGCCAGCGGAATTCTGCATCCTGACCCGCAGGGATTGCTGCCCGCCGCCCAGTTCAATGTGATAGGCCGTATCGGTCCCGATATAGACCACGCCAGCAACCCGGCCTTCCAATCGGACTTCTTTGGGCTCGCCTGCCGGACCAAGGCTTAACCGTTCCGGGCGGATGGATACCGTTACCTGGCCGGATTTCTGCGGCGCGGTTGTCGCATCGCCAAGCGACACGTCCCCGACACCGTCAACCCGCAACATCAGATCGCCCTGCGCCGATGTCAAAAGTTCCCCGGTCAGGAAATTGCTTTCGCCAATGAAATCGGCAACGAAGCGATGGGTCGGTTGTTCGTAAATCTCGCGCGGGGCACCAATCTGCAAAATATGACCGGCCTGCATCACCGCAATCCGATCAGACATCGCCAACGCTTCTTCCTGATCATGGGTGACAAAGACAAAGGTGATGCCGGTTTCGGTCTGCAATCGTTTCAGTTCGATTTGCATTTCCTTGCGCAATTTCAGATCAAGGGCGGACAATGGCTCGTCCAGCAACAGAACCTTGGGGGCCGGGGCAAGGGCACGTGCCAGTGCAATCCTTTGCTGCTGGCCGCCCGAAAGCTGGCTTGGGCTTCTGTCGCCATATTGTGCAAGCTGCACCAGTTCCAGCATCTCGTCGGCGCGCGCATTGGCCTGCTTGCGATCAATGCCCTTCATCTCAAGTCCGAATGTGATGTTCTGGCGCACGGTCAAATGCGGAAACAGCGCATAGGACTGGAAAACCGTATTGATCGGCCGTTTATAGGGGGGCAAGTCCTGCAAGGCCGCACCTTCGAGCAGGATTTCACCCGATGTCGCCTGCTCGAACCCGCCGATCAACCGCAACAAGGTGGTCTTGCCACAACCCGACGGGCCAAGCATCGTAAAAAATTCGTTCTGGAATATATCAACAGAGACATCATCAAGCGCCTTAACAGCGCCCGCGCCACTGCCGAAAGACTTGCTGACAGATCGTGCCGCAACAACAATTTCTGGCATATGCACCCCTGATTTGATTTTCTAAAAATCATACAGGAAGGGGGATGTCATGCAACGCTGTGGCGTATGTTACCCACCAAACACAAGCTATTCCGCAAGTTCTGACAAAAATGCGAAGTCAAACCGCCGAATCTTCAATCTGAAATCATAAATCCACGCAATTGTTCCAACCAATTCAGGAGGCTATCGACCAAAAGCCGACCAAATCCCCCAATTGCCAGATCATTTCTTGATCAGATAATTCCACTGGCGCGTAATTTGGCAATCTGTTCATCACTCAGATCCGCCACCTTGCGCAGGATGTCATCGCTATGCTGGCCCAGCATCGGCGGCGCGGCTTCACCGGCAATCGGTGTTTTGGAAAATTTGATCGGGTTGGCAACCGTTGGCACCTTGCCCGCGGTTGGATGATCAAGATATCGCACCGTATCGCGATGTTTGACCTGCGGGTTGTCAAACACCCGATCCAGCGTATTGATCGGGCCGCATGGCACATTAGCTGTCTCAAGCGCGGCGATCCAGTCGTCGGTCGATTTCATCACCATCGCCTGACGGATCTGTGGCACCAACGTTTCGCGGTTTGCCACCCGTGACCGGTTGGTGGTATATCGTGCGTCATCGGGCAAATGCCCGAGCCCGGCGACAGTGCAGAAGCTTCTGAACTGGCTGTCATTGCCGACCGCAAGGATGATATAGCCATCCGCCGTCGGGAAGGCTTCATAGGGCACGATATTGGGATGCGCATTGCCAAGCCGCCCCGGTGCCTTGCCCGTCGTCAGGTAATTCATCGCCTGATTGGCAAGGATCGCCGTCTGCACATCCAGCAGTGCCAGATCGATATGCTGCCCCTCGCCCGTCGCATCGCGGTGGCGAAGGGCCGCCAGGATACCAATCGTCGCATAAAGCCCGGTAAAGATATCGGCAACCGCAACACCAACCTTCATCGGTTGCCCGCCCGGTTCCTGATCGGGTGCGCCGGTGATGCTCATCAAGCCGCCCATGGCCTGGATCATGAAATCATAACCCGGCCGGTCCTTATAGGGGCCGTCCTGCCCGAAGCCGGTGATCGAACAATAGACGATCCTGGGATTGATTGCCGATAGCGATGCGTAATCCAGCCGGTATTTGGCAAGTCCGCCGACCTTGAAATTCTCGATCACCACGTCGCATTCGGCGGCAAGTTTATGCAGGATCTCCTGCCCCTCAGGCTTGGTCATATCAATCGTCAGCGACTTTTTGCCACGATTGGCCGACAGGTAATAGGCCGCCTCGCTGGTGTCGTTACCCGCCGTATCCTTGGCATAGGGCGGGCCCCAGCCACGGGTATCGTCGCCCGCCCCCGGACGTTCGATCTTGATCACCTCGGCCCCCATATCGGCCAGTGTCTGACTGGCCCAAGGCCCCGCCAAGACACGCGAAAGATCAAGCACACGAAGTCCAGAAAGCGCGCTGGTCATCATTCCATCCCGGGATCGTCGTCAAAAAGGAAAAAAGGGCGACACCAAAGATCGGTACCGCCCGTAATCGAAGTCCTCAGCCCTCGGCGGTGAACGCCTGAATGCCGGTCTGGGCACGTCCAAGGATCAGGGCATGCACATCATGCGTGCCTTCATAGGTATTGACCGCTTCAAGATTCATCGCATGACGGATGACATGGAATTCATCGGCAATGCCGTTGCCGCCATGCATGTCACGGGCAACACGCGCGATATCAAGCGCCTTGCCGCAGTTGTTGCGTTTCATCAGCGAAATCGCCTCGGGTGCAGCGGTTCCGGCATCCAGCATCCGGCCAAGCTGAAGCGCGCCCTGTAGACCAAGGGTGATTTCGGTCTGCATGTTCGCCAGTTTAAGCTGGATCAGCTGATTGGCGGCCAGCGGACGACCAAACTGTTTGCGATCAAGGGTATATTGACGGGCCGCGTGCCAGCAGAATTCAGCCGCCCCCATCGCCCCCCAGGAAATGCCATAACGTGCCTTGTTCAGGCAACCGAACGGCCCGCCAAGGCCCTTGGCATTGGGCAGCATGTTTTCCGCCGGGACAAAGACGTTATCCATAACGATCTCGCCGGTGATCGATGCACGCAGCGAAAATTTGCCTTCGATCTTCGGTGCGCTCAGGCCCTTCATGCCTTTTTCAAGGATGAAGCCGCGAATGACACCTTCGTCATCCTTGCCCCAGACGACAAACACATCGGCGATCGGGCTGTTAGTGATCCACATTTTCGATCCCGACAGGGTGAAACCGCCATCGGCCTTGCGGGCACGCGTTTTCATGCCGCCCGGATCGGACCCGTGGTCCGGCTCGGTCAGACCAAAACAGCCAACCCATGCGCCGGTTGCCAGTTTCGGAAGATACTTCTTGCGCTGTTCCTCGCTGCCATAGGCATAGATCGGATGCATCACAAGCGAGCTTTGCACCGACATCGCCGAACGATAGCCGCTATCAACCCGTTCGACCTCGCGCGCGACAAGGCCATAGGCAACATGGTTGACACCCGGCCCGCCGTATTCTTCGGGGATGGTCGGGCCAAGCAGGCCAAGTTCGCCCATCTCGGTCATGATTTCGCGATGGAAAATCTCGTGCCGGTTGGCTTCGAGAACGCGGGTCTGAAGGTTTTCCTGACAATAGGCGCGCGCCGCGTCACGGATCATGCGTTCTTCTTCGCTCAGCTGATCTTCAATCAGCAGCGGGTCTTCCCAGTGAAAAGGTGCGCGGCTTGCCATCGTCCTGATCCCTTATGAAATTTCTGAAACCAAAGCAGGGATGACACCATAGAAGGGCGAGACGGCATCATCCCTGAAAGCTTATCGCTTCTGGGCTAAAGCTAGGCATTGGCAGACGCGCTTGCAAATGATAAATCGGGCATAGTTTATGCGTAAAAATCATAAACTATGCCCTCGCAGCAAGATAAAGCCCAAATATTCCTGTATTTCGACGGATTTAATCATGAGTCGCCGCATCCCCAGCCTTAAAGCGCTGAGTTGTTTTGAACAGACCGCCCGCTTTGGCAGCGCTTCACGCGCCGCCGAGGAACTTTACCTGACACAAAGTGCCGTCAGCCGCCAGATACAGGGGCTTGAAGACTGGCTGGGCTGCAAACTGTTTGCCCGCGAAAAACAGCGGCTGGTCCTGACATCTGAGGGCGAAAGTTATTTGCAGGCGATCCGCCCCGCACTGGATCAGCTTGAAACCGCCACCCTGACCTTCCTGTCGGGCGGGGCCGAGGGCGGGGTTCTGACCATTGCCGCTCCGCCGACTTTCGGGTCGCGCTGCCTGATTCCGTTGCTACCCGATTTTCGCGGCCGCCATCCCGATATCGTCATCAACTTCATTTCACGGATCGGCATCCCCGATTTTGACCGCGAACAGATTGATATTGCGGTGCTGTTTGGCGATGGCAACTGGCCGGGGCTGGATGCGCATTTGCTGCATGGCGAGGAAATGGTGCCGATCTGCAGCCCGAAACTGATCGAGAATCTGGATTATTCACCAAAACCAAATAATCTTCGTGATTATTCACTTTTACACATAGCAACCCGCCCCCGCGGATGGACCGACTGGCTGGCCGCAAGTGGCCTTACCGATATTGACGGGGAAAACGGTCCGAAGTTCGAACATTTCACCATGGCGATGCAGGCCGCCATTGCGGGGCTTGGCGTGGCGTTGCTGCCGACTTTTGCCATCGGAGATGAACTGGCCAATGGCCGGATTGTCGCGCCCTTTGGCCCGCCGCGCGCAAGCCCGTTTCACTATTACGCAACCTGCCCGACCAGCCGGTCCCGCAACCCGAAAATCCGGGCTTTCATGACGTGGCTTGATCAGCGCAAAAAACAGGAAGAACTGACGGAATAAAAGGCAGGCTCAGCTTGCCTTTTTACTCTGAAGCGCACGCAACGCATTCATACCGCGACGGCGCAGCAAATCGGCTTCTTCGGGGCCATCGATGATTTCAAGCAGACGCACGATTGCCATGAGATTGCGCTGGGCATTGTCAAGCTCATCTGCATCCAGCCGCCCCATGCCATCCACCCCGGCACGCCCGATCAGGTTAAGCTTTTTCTTCAATTCCACCACCGCCTTGGTCGCCGAACTCTGGGCAGCCAGGACATGCGAAATCCGCGCGGTTTCAGCAATCGCCTCGGCCGATTGTTCAGCCGCCAGAACCTTTTCATCGTCAAACGGCTGGGAAAAGATTGGCCGCATACCCTGTCGGCCGGATCCCGGCCCCTGCTTGGTTTCAAGCGATGGCAGGGCATCGATAATGCGATCCGGGCTGGCGCCAAACATGGTATTGGCCATCGCCTTGGACACGCGACGACGCGTTTCCAGCAGTTTCTCGCCCCAGCGCCCATCCTTGCGGATGTTGAATTCGCGCGTGATCCGGGTGAATTCCGATGCGTACCAGCGGGCAAGCGACAGGATATGGTGTTCCCCCTTGCCGGTACCGACACCCTGTTCGATCTCGGTCACGGTTTCAGCCAGAAGATCAATGATCAGATCGCCGGTTGTCGCCAGATTTGTGCTGGAAATCGTGCGATCATCGGCCTTGCTCGATAATACGCGGATCAGTTTGAAAAGCTCGCTTGGCCGAAGCAGCCTTGCCAGAACCGCCGTAAGGTAAACCGGCTCGTATCCCGGCTTTTCCGCGGAAACCTCGACAAACCGGTCACGCAACCAGCCAATATCTGCGGTGCCGAGGCTCCTGATCGGGGCGGACGGGAAGCGTTTACGCATCAGGGTGATTTCTTCGGCAACATTCAGGATTTTACCGATTTCCTCTAGCGCCCGCAGATGAATACGCGACCCGAGACGGGTCGCCAGCGCGCGTTCGGTCTTGACCCCGCTCAGCGAATTTTCGATTTCCTGCGCAATGCAAACCGACGCCAGCTTCCACAGGCGGCGTTCCGCCTGTTCGAGCATATCCTGATCGCGTTTGGCAGCGGCCTTTTCGATATCGGCAATCGCCTTGGCAACTTCCGGCCCACCGGAACTTTCAACCAGATTCCAGATCGGCATCAGGGATGAACGACTGATGCGGATACTGTGTTCACTGGGCGGGGCCGACGTCAGCAAATCCTCGAACGGGTCGCAGAACTGGCGCATTGGCGTGGGATAGCGTTCGGGCTTCAGCGATGCCAGACGCGGACGCAAAATCTGCAAAATCTGTTCATGAGGCAGCGGCAGTTTGGGATCGACACGGTCGCTTTCGATTGCGCGGGTAAAGCGTGCGATTTCCGAACTGCTCAGCGATTCGAACAGATCGCCAAGCTGGGAAACACCCATATTTGCGGCATTTTCAACTTTCACGCCGACTGCCTCCGGAAACGCTCCAGCCGGTCAACCATGTCGGCGTCAATTTCGCCACTGCCAAGTTTGCGCAATTCGGACGCCCACAGCATCTGGTTAACCCGGACATCGACCCAGAATTCATATTCAAGTTTCTCAAGCTCTTCGATTGGCAATACAGGCGCGAAACTTGCAATTTCCTCGACAATCTCGCGCTGGCGCACCCGATCATGTTGGGGGCGCGACCGCCACAGATCAATCAGCTCCTGCCACCCGTCAAGCACCCACCACAAACGTTCGATCTGCTTGTGCAGGTCGTTTTTGGCGGTGGACCAGTCTTTCAGGACCTTGCCAAGTTCATTGTTCCACAAATCAATCTTCCGCAGCAACCGCATCGCATGATCGTTGGTGGCACTGGCGGCATTGATGACACGGGTTGCCATGAAACGGAAATCGGACTGTTCGGAAATCGACCATTCCTCGACATCGCCGGCAAGTTTTTGCAACCCGAATGTAAGAAGGCGAAGCGGCCCTTCGCAGCCCTCAATCGCAAGACCGACCGGTGCGCTCAGCACGCTCCATTCGCCAAGACTGTCGATGATCGAGTCATTTGCAACCCCGGCCACGGTGGCAAAGCGGTTCAGCGCCTTGCGCGCACGCACCTGCCCTTCCATGGTCAGGAGATCTTCGCGTTTCATGTCCTGGACATCATCGCCACCAAGCTGGCGGAGCGCCTGATACAGCAGGGTCAGCTGACCAAGTTCGCGCGCGGCTTTTTCTTCCTTGTCACCGATGATCCCGGCATGCGCCAGGGCAACGCCGCCAACCCCGGTCACGGCAACGGCACGCGCATGTTCGCGCACCAGTTCCGGGGTGAATTTTTCAAGTGTAATCAGCCGGTCAAACAGCATCCGGTCATGAACCGACAGATCGAACACTTCGCGCAGGGTTTCAAGCGGCATTTCATATGTGCCAAGCCCGCCCGAAAGCCCCGGAAGGCTGACAAGGGTCCGACCGCTTTGGCCGATCAGCACGCGCGCATAGCGCAGGCTTTTGGTCGTGAAAGGCGTGCGCACACCACGGCTTACAAATGACGAAGGCAAACAGGACAGCGCATCCGGTTGACCTGCACGACCAGATGACGAAATGCTTCCGCTTTTATTGGCTACTTGCTGTCTGGTCATTCTCGGCTTTGATCAACCCATCCCGACAAATTCAATTCTTTGGCCATCTGCACTGCCAAGCTTATACTATCGTGCAAGCCAGTCCATGACAAAGGAACCGGCATTTTGCACATAGTCAGCTTACCGCGACATGCTGATGAAACCCTTAATGTTCCGGATAGGTCAAACAAAACCGAAGATCAATGCTCAATCGCCCGAAACGGGCAGAAAACAGGCCCCAAGCCGCTTTTGCAACCCTTCGTACAGCATCAAAGCGTTTCTTTCGCCTTTTCCCACGTATTGACATAGGCCTTCCATTCCGCACCATCCGGAATGGTTTCATCGATATTGACCATTTCGGCACAGTCAATCATCACCGCCACCTCGTCGGTTTCGACCGGCACCCGAATCATGGTTTTCTGATACGAGCACGGGTGCGGACCATGCGGGAAACCGCTGGGATGGAATGTCGCCATGCCCGGCTTGATATCGCCGCGGCTGTAAAATTCACCCCGGTGATAGAAGATGAATTCGTCGAAATCCTCGTTCGAATGATAGAACGGCACGCGCAAAGTCCCGGACTCGCCCTCGCCAATTTTGGGGACAAAAGTGGAAATAGCGAACCGGTTGGCAACAAATGTGCTGTGGGCCGCCGGGGGTACGGGTTGCCCCGGCTGGCGGCTTTGTCGCAAATCGCGCCAATTCAGGCGCACGACACTGAGATCCCCCTGCCATCCCACCGCATCAAGCGGGTTATAGGGATAGGTCAGGGTCGAAATCGCATTGCGACGCTTGATGTGAATTTCCCAATATGCCTCGTCCTGCTGGGCGCGGAATTTGTCATCAAGCCGCGGCACTTCGAAACTGGTCGGGTCGATCGACGGATGACCTGCCGACTGGGTGTCGCTTGGCAGGCCAAAGGCATCGTTGGTAGCCTCGATAAACAGGAATTCGGACGGATCGGTTGCCTCGAACCGCCAGGCCGTGCCGCGCGGCAGCAGGATATAATCCCCGTCGCGATAGGACATGTGGCCGTAATCGCAATAAAGCGCGCCGCTGCCATTGTGAACAAAGGCCAGCGTATCGCCATCGGCATTACGCGCCAGCGCATGCATTTTGCCATCCAGCCGCCAATATCGGACTTCCATTACCGTATTATGCAGGATGCGCCGCGCCTGTAACGGGCAGTCCGGCCCGGCGGCCAGCTTGTTCAGGTTAAAGGCGCGCGGGCGCAGCGGCCCCTCGAACGAGGCCCAGCCTGCCGGTGGATGTTTGTGATAAACATGGGCCGATGGCCCGAGAAACCCGTTTCGTCCGATTTCGCGTTCATGAACGGTAACGGATGGGGAACTTGTCGAACCTGCGGCATTCTTGGACGTCGCAACGCAATTGCCTTCGCTGTTCGGAAGACGAATCCAGTTTTTCATCTGACACCTCCCGGCCGGATCGGCCATATAAAAGGGCTTGTGCAATTTGCCCGTTATATAAGGATATGTGCAGACGCAAAGATCATTTCAAGGCGAGCAAAAAATTGGAAAAATACAACTTTTCGCTGTGCCCGAGACAAGGAAGCCGTCAGGACGAAAATCGGCCGAAATCGGCAATGAACGGCCGCGTGACCAAGGCACTAAACTTCCCGCTCCATGATTGACTGGAGAAACCAATGGATAAAATCACCGGTGGCTGCCTGTGCGGCAAAGTCAAGATCGTGGCATCGGGAAAGCCATATCGGGTTGGCCTGTGTCATTGCCTTGATTGCCGGAAACATCATGGCGCGCTTTTTCATGCGTCTGCGGTTTATCCCGAGGATGCGGTAACGGTCGAAGGCGACGTGCGTGATTATCAGGGCAGGTTTTTCTGCCCCGATTGCGGCTCGACCGTTTTCGGGCGCAGCGGGGACGAGATCGAAGTCAATCTTGGCGCGCTGGACGAACCCAACCGGTTAAAACCCACCTACGAACTGTGGACCATCCGCCGCGAAAACTGGCTGCCGGAATTTCCGCTTGCGAAACGCTATGAGCGGGACCGGGAGGGTACGGGTCGTCTGGAAGAATAAGGCAAAAGGAGATGGTGCGCCCGACAGGATTCGAACCTGTGGCCCCCAGATTAGGAATCTGGTGCTCTATCCTGCTGAGCTACGGGCGCACTTTATTAGCAGGAGGCATTCAATTAGCAGCTTCGATAGCCGCGATCAATCCGGCAGCGAACCAAATTTTCCCTGCCTTGACCGAAAAAGCAAAAAGCCCCGCGGCTGGCGGGGCTTGAAGCGTGGTTCCGAACGCACAGATCACTCGAAGATCGCGTCGATCGGAACAGCATAGGTCAGAGACAGGATTTCCGTGCCCGGGTTTTCGTCGCCGATGCTGGCGTTCGAAATATGGGCAATGCCAAGGCTCAGACGTTCGCGGCTGTCAAAGCGGAAGCCAAGTTCAAGGCCCGAACGGAATTCGATCCAGTGACCGAGGTCTTCACCGTCACCCTGATGGTAGGCACCGACCGAGGTATAAATGCTGGAAACGAAGTGATCGCCCCACAGCACATCCATCGCCAGACCGCCATAACCGTGTGCCGCCTTGTCGCTGGTGACCATCACGCCGGTGATCGGACGCAAAACGCCAAACATCGCATGCTGGAAACGGTAATCGAGACGGAATTCAGCGGCTTCTTCATCCTGCGTGATATCGACCATACCGGTCGAGAATTCCAGCAGGCCGCTGTCATTGTCATTGCCAAGAAACTGCTGCGCGTTTGCAGCACCTGCAAATCCTGCGACCAAAAGCAGGGCCAGGATTTTCCCCAAAACCAACCGCATTAACCTAAGTCCCCTCTAGGATCATGTCGGGCATATACTACCCAACCGTATGATATAAACAACAAAACAATGACACGGCTGTTTTAATTTTTATCAAATCCGGTGCCATTAAAGGAATTCGTGGCGCGCACAAGTTCGCGCACGATCCCCGGTTCACTTGCCGCGTGACCGGCATCCTCAACGATATTCATTTCCGAACCCGGCCATTGCGCGTGCAGTTCAAACGCAGAAACCGGCGGACAGACAACGTCATAGCGGCCCTGAACAATGCGGGCCGGCAAATGACGGATAAGGTCCATATTCCGAAGAAGCTGATCGGGAGCAAAGAAACCCTTATGGACGAAGTAATAATGTTCGAGCCGCGCCAGAGCCAACGCGATCCCGTCACCTTCGAAATCCGCGACCAAGCCCTCATCGGGCAGCAACGTGCAGCAGGTCGCCTCGAACCCCGACCATGCGCGTGCCGCCGCAATCGCGGCAGATTCGCCTTCCCTGCCAGCAAAGACATCGCCATAGCGATCCAGCAGGGCAGCACTTCCGGGATTGTGATCAAACCCGACAGCGGCGAGGAATTTCTTCTCCGCCTCGGCAAAGAATTTGCCCATGCCATCCATGAACCAGTCGATTTCCTGATCCCGGCACAGGAATATCCCGCGCAGAACGAAACCAAGCACCTGTTCCGGGTGGGCCTGCCCATAGGCCAGCGCCAGGGTCGATCCCCATGACCCGCCAAACACCAGCCATTGATCAATGCCGCGATCCTGACGGAGCACTTCGATATCGCCAATCAGATGGTCGGTTGTATTGTTTTCAAGGCTGCCGAACGGCCGGGATTTACCGGCACCGCGTTGGTCATGCAGGATCACCCGGTATTTTTCGGGATCAAAGAAGCGCCGCGCATTGGGTGACATCCCGGCACCGGGCCCGCCATGCAGGAAAATCACCGGAATACCCTCGGGATTGCCAAGCTCTTCCCAATAGATTTCGTGCCCGTCGGGCCGTTCCAGCCAGCCGGAATAAGCGGGTTCGATCTCGGGATAAAGCATTGGGGAGCCTCTTGGAATCTGTCGCCCCATTCTTCTACACGTCCAAAGTGTTATTGGACAAGTCCAAAGCCGTTTACGGTTGAACGACAGACTGTTCCACACATAGCGACGCCGGATTGGCGAGTTCCAGATAAGGCCCGCCACGATCCTCGATCATGCCGCGCACACGAATTTTCTGGCCAATCCAGTCTTCCATATGCTGCCCTGCCCCTTTGATCGAATCGCGCATATCGCGGTCGATCATCACGGTGAAATCACTGCGCCAGTCGGCACCGAAATTAAGATAACTGCGCCATTCGCGATCTTCGATGCGCTTAAGGATGCCATCGATCACGGCAAAGCGACCGACAGCATGCCTGGCATCGGGCAGCTCGCCAGCCAGTTCGGGCGAGCCGCCATAGTGATAAGCCGGGTTTTGATCTGTCGCCCAAGGTCCTAATTGCCGGGAGATGGCCGTTTGTTCAGCCACGATCAACGCATCAATCGGACGGTCTCCTTCAGGCAGAAGGATCGCAAGCCCCTGTTCAAGCAGTTTTTCCTGCCACAACATGCCCGATCCGTCCTGCATATCGGCCAACTGACGTCCGGCGAAATCGGGATTTTGATCATGGGCGACAAGGACGGTGATGGCATCCGCCCCGCCTTGCATTACCTCAAGCGCGGCAGTTTCAAATTCCGGGACAAAGGCAATATCGGCCAGACGCCAAAGGATACCCGGTTGCGCGGATATTGTCAGGGCATCAACGGCGTCAGGTTTTGCCAGCCGGACCGGCATCGCCGCAAGATCACCGACGCGCGCGCTGATGGCATCAACTTTGGCGGAACCAAAGGCAGGGCCGCATATCCATTTTTGCGCATGCGAGGGCGTGGCGACGATCAGACATGCCACAAACAGGCATCCAGAAACGAGGACAGGAAAGATCGCCGCAAAATTTCCCGATTTTTGCGCACAGGTTTGATTGTTGCGAGATATTGATTGGCAAGCCAACACGCGCTACCACATCGTAAGGGATAAAATTGCGGTTCCGGCAAAGGATACGCATCGCGGGCACAAGAGGAAAGACTTCAATGAGCTGGCTTTTTCATCGCAAGACAAGACGATTGGCAACCGCCCTTGGCGCAGTTGGTCTGATTGCGGCCCTTGCAGGCTGTTCGACCAACCGCGCGACGGGTGAAGACAGCTTTACCGCCTTTATGTCCCCCGATCAGGAAAAGCAGGTCGGTGCCGAAGAACATCCGAAAATCGTGCGCGAATTTGGCGGCGATTACGATGAAAAAGACCTGCAGGGTTATGTCACGGAAATCGGCAACAAGCTGGTGGCAGTATCCGAAGCACCGGACGAAAAATTCACCTTTACCGTGCTTGATTCGCAAGTGATCAACGCCTTTGCCCTGCCGGGCGGGTATGTTTATATCACGCGCGGCCTGGCCTCTCTTGCCTCGAACGAAGCGGAACTTGCCGGGGTTCTGGCCCATGAAATCGGCCATGTGGTCGCACGCCATTCCGCACAACGTTACAGCCGTGGCGTCCTGACGCAAATTTTGGCCGGCGGGCTTTCGGCTGCTCTTGGCAGCGGCGCCGGGGATATCGTCGGCGTCGGGGCCAACGCCTATCTGAAGTCGTTTTCGCGCGAACATGAATTTGAGGCCGACATGCTGGGCGTGCGCTATATCACGCGCGCCGGATACGACCCGGAAGGCATGGCATCCTTCCTGAAGAAATTGCGCGCCCACTCACGCCTTCAGGCAAAACTGGCGGGCCGGTCGCCCGACGAAATCGATCAGTTCGATTTCATGGCCACCCACCCGCGGACCCTTGACCGGATCGAGCAGGCCCATCAGGCCGCCAATGTTACCCCGGTAGCCAACCCGGAAATCGGTGCCGTACGTTACATGACGGCAATTGACGGGATTATTTACGGCGACGGCCCGGATAACGGTTATGTGCGCGGGACGGCCTTTATCCATGTGCCGCTTGATTTCCGGTTCGAGGTGCCCGACGGATTTTCGATGATCAACCAGCCCGATGCGGTGATTGCGCAGGACAAGGGTGGTGCGCAGATCGTGTTTGAGGGCGCACCGAAGGCCAAGGGTGTTGCCCTTGATCAATATCTGGCGCGCGGTTTTTCCAGCAAAATCGCAATCACCAATATCGAGAATATCGATATCAACGGCCAGGAAGCCGCTACCGGCCATGCCGACGTCAATCTGAATTCCGGTGAACGGGTACGATTGCGGGTGGTGGCGATCCGGCACGGCGACAATGCCTATCAGTTCCTGTTTATCGTGCCGCTGGATCAGGTCGATGCCTATAATGTCGCGCTACGCCGCACGACATACAGCTTCCGCCCGCTTACCCGCGAAGAGCAGCAGAAATACCATCCGCTGCGGATCAAGGTCCGGGCGATGAACCCGGAATATGACCTGTCGACCTTTGTCGATCAGATGGCGGTCTCGCGCGAACCTGCCGAAACCTTTGCGGTGCTGAACGGGCTTGAACCTGGCCAGCCCCCGGCAGAGGGTTCGATGGTCAAGGTCGTGATCGACTGAACCAAATCAACGAAAACAAAAGGGCAGCAAAACGGATTTGCTGCCCTTTTTCATTTGTGCAATATCGCAAAAATCAGCTTTCGATACGATCAACGATCTTGCCGTCACGACCGATGGCAACCGCGATCAATTGGCCACCGCGCCCGGCCCCGCCATCAATCGACAGGGTAAACTCGCGTTCCTGCAAACCGATATTGGTTTGCGACGACCCGCGAATAATGCGGCGGCAATCGTAATAGCGGTCCGTAATGCTTTCGAACATCGATCCGCCCCACCAGAAGGTATCTGTCTGTCCGGTCAGCGGGCGGGAGCCATCAAGCCCGGCATGAACCAATATCAGCGATCCATCGGTGGCATAGGCGGCATGTTTGAGATCGGACAAAAGCGCGCTATGGCCATTCTGGCGGCGGAAAGACGCGCCGAACTGCCCGGTCCATTGCGAAATGGCATGCGCCCCCTGACGCATCAGGGCCTGCACGTTTGACGGATCAAAACCATAGGCCCGAAGCGTCCCGGCAATGCCACGCGACAGCATCCAGTCAAAAACCTCGCCCGGATTGGGGGCAAAATGGATTTGCTGCAGTTTGCTCAGCATTTCTTCGGCCGTGCCGCGCAGAAAGGCAATATCGGCAATATCGACATCTGGTCTGGCGATGAAGAAGCGGCGAAACAGCAACAATTCATTAATGGTCCCCAGCACGGTTTCCGCTGTGCCATCGCCCCAGTAATTGCCAAGATAGACCAGACGATCACCGACAGCAATTTTGCGCCCAAGCTTGCCATGAACGGCCTGCAATGCGCCAAGATCACCATTGATCGCCCCGACGGCCCAAATCTTGTCCGCCGGTTTTATCGGTGCCAGAACTGCGTTCATCGCCATAACGTGCCCAACATAAACAAAACCGGCCCAAGATTACCTTGTAGGCCGGTTTTTAAAAAGAGGTCTCTGTATAAGAAAGCTGTACAGACGTATCAGGCTGCTTTCTGCAACAGTTTTTCGAGCTTGCCCGATGCCTTGTCCTTGTCGATCTTTTCGATCGCAGCCAGTTCATCGACGAGGCGCTCAAACGCTGCTTCGTAAATCTGGCGTTCGGAGAACGACTGTTCGGGCTGGGTGGCGGTGCGGTGCAGATCGCGAACAACTTCGGCAATCGAAACCGGATCACCGGAATTGATCTTTGCCTCGTATTCCTGCGCACGGCGCGACCACATGGTGCGTTTGACGCGCGCACGACCCTTAAGGGTGATAAGCGCCGAGTCCATCTGTTTTTTCGAGGACAGCTTGCGCAGTCCGGAGTTGCCCACCTTGTTCACCGGCACGCGCAAGGTCATGCGGCTTGATTCAAAAGTGATGATGTAAAGGCGTAATTCCTGGCCCGCAATTTCCTGGGTTTCCAGGCCATCGACACGGCCAACGCCATGTGCGGGGTAGACAACGTAATCGCCAACAGCAAACGGCAACTTATCCGACATCAAGCTTCCTTCCGGCCCAAACAGGCCTGGTCATTCAACTGTAACACTATAGACCCAGCGACGCGAAGAGCTGCGCGCGACAATGCTTTTGGCGAAGTCGCGGTTTCTGACAGGATATAATAACGGAGATCCGACTGCGCGGAGCGAGCCTGCCGAGCCCTTGAACGCGAGTTGCCCACAATAACACAACGAGCCGGTCTATCACAGAATTTTTCCGTGCGACCGGCTCAATGCAGCCATGCGCCAGATAAGAAAAGGCGCAAATATCGTTTAATTACAGGTTTCTATCACGCGTGATCAGTCACCGGTTCCCGGTGCTTCGCTAAGCATTTCGGTCTTGCCCGTCTTGCCGTTCCATTCATCGGCATCGGCCGGTGCATCACCCTTGCGCGTAATATTCGGCCAGATTTCCGCGAATTTGCGGTTGATCTCGAGCCAGTTATCCAGATTCGGTTCCGTATCGGGAATAATCGCCTCGGCCGGACATTCAGGTTCGCAGACACCGCAATCAATGCATTCGTCCGGATGAATAACCAGAAAGTTCTCACCTTCATAGAAGCAATCGACGGGGCAAACCTCGACGCAGTCCTGATACTTACACTTGATGCAGTTTTCCGTCACCACATAGGTCATGGTGTAACTCCGTTCAGGTTGCGAGGCCGTGATGCGGCTGCGCCCGCGCTCGGCCTTGTTCTCTCTCGGGGCATTGGGTTATCACGCAGTGCGGTTGTGTGCAACTCCAATAAAATCCCATTTTTTTTAGTAGTATTGCCGTTTCGGTGCATTGCGATATCGCAGTTAAACAAACCGCATCGGACATTCAAACCGGCTTGGGCGGGAAAATACATAAATCCCCGCAATTTTCCAGTATTAGAACCCGCGCAACAATTGCTTTTGCGGTGCCAAGCACATAGTCTTGGGTGTGCAAATGGTCACAGAGCCATGCAGGGGTGTGGATTGGCGGAGGGTAGCCTGAAAACGCAACGGCTCAGATGGCGTGATCGTTTGTCTGTCAAACAGGCACGTGCAGCCGTCATTATCACCCTTCTGATCGGACTGGTTTTCAGTATCGCGCAGATCGCCTGGGATTTGCACGAAGAACGCAACCTGATCGACCGAACCGTCAATCAGGTTCTGTCTACCTTGCGCGAATCCGCGACACAGGCGGCCTATGGCCTTGATGAGACGCTTGCCGCACGCGTCGTATCGGGCCTTTTCGAATATGAACCGGTCTATAGCGCGACGCTGCGCGACAATTTCGGCAATGTTCTGGCTGACAAATCGCGCGCGCCCTCGGCATCGGGGCGCTCGGCCCTGACCGAAATGATGTTTGGCAACAACCAGCAATATGACGTGCCGCTTCAGATCGGGGAAAACCGGGACCTTGTCGGGCATCTGATCGTCCGGATCGATACCGACCTGATTGCCGATGGCTTCATCAACCGCGCAACCCGCATCCTGACATCTGGCATTTTACGCAACCTCCTGCTGGGTCTGGCCCTGATGGTGTTCTTTTACCTGACGCTAACCAAACCGCTTTTGCGGATTTCGCAGGCCGTCACCGGCATTGATACCGATCATCCCGATGCCACCGGGCTGACAGTGGCCCGCAATCATGAACGCGACGAACTGGGTCTTTTGTCACGTTCGATCAGCACGCTGGTTGAAGGTATCGCCACCTCGCTTGGCAAACTGCGCCAGACCGAACAGCAAATGCGCGATAGCGAGTCCCGCCTTCGCGCCATTGTCCAGAATGTGGCGGACGGCATCCTGACCATTACCCCCGATGGTACGATTGTCGAATTCAACAATGCATCCTTTCCCTTGCTGGGGCTGGCGCAGGATGAAACGCCAAAGGGCCGGTCGCTTCTGGAATTTATCGCACCGCGCGCCATTCCGCATTTCGAGGAAAGCCTTGCCGACCTTACGACCCTTAACCTGCAACATCACACCGCCGAGCAGCGCCTGACCCTGCCGCTGGTGCGCATGGACAAGACCGAGATCGAGGTCAGTGCAGCATTCCGCCCGATCCCTGAGGCGGAAACACCGCTGATCACGGTTGTCCTGCATGATATTACCGCGCGCAAACGCTATGAAGAACAACTGGTCTATATGGCCAACCATGATGCGCTGACCAATCTGCCCAATCGCAGCATGCTGGAATACAGCCTTAAAATGGCGCTTGAGGGCAACAGGCGCGACGCGCAGGGACCACATGCCAGCGCGACCGCCATCCTGTTTATCGATCTTGACCGGTTCAAACTGATCAATGACAGCCTTGGGCATAATGTCGGCGATATGCTGCTTAAGGCCGTGGCGGACCGTTTGCGCCGGGTCATCAGCCGACAGGAAGTGATCGGGCGACTTGGCGGGGACGAGTTTCTGATCATTATTCCACGCCTGCGTGAAACGCAGGATGCCGCGACCCTGTCGCAGGCGGTTCTCGATGCACTCGCCCCTGCCTTTGATATTCTGGGGCGGCTTTTATTCATCACCCCATCCATCGGGATCGCGCTTTGCCCCGCAGATGGCGAGGATTTTCCGACACTGATGCGCAATGCCGACACGGCAATGTACAGCGCCAAGGCCCGCGGCGGCGGGACCTATCATTTCTTTACCAAGACGATGAATGAAAGTGCGGTTGCCAGACTTGCCATTGAAAACGACCTGCGCGAAGCCCTGGCAAAGGGACAGTTTGAACTTTACTATCAGCCGAAAATCGAACTGGCGTCCAGCAGGCTTTCGGGGCTTGAGGCGCTGATCCGCTGGAACCAGCCGGGGCGCGGCTTTATATCGCCGATGCAGTTCATCCCGGTCGCCGAGGAAACCGGCCTGATCGGCAAAATCGGCGAATGGGTTTTAAGACGGGTCTGCGACCAGATCCGCGAATGGGATCTGCTGGGTCTGCCGCCGGTCAGCATTGCCGTCAATCTGTCGCCGCGACAATTGATCGAAGGCCGGATTACCGAAACCATATCGCGCATTCTGGATGAAACGGCGACACCGGCATCGCGCATCGTCCTTGAAATCACCGAAACCGTGATGATGCATGAAATCAAACGATCGGCATCGATCCTTGATGAATTGCGCAAGCTGGGCCTGCAGATTGCAATCGATGATTTCGGTACAGGATATTCGTCGCTTGCCTATCTGAAACGGCTGCCGATCAATTCGATCAAGATCGACCGGTCGTTTGTCCGCGATGTGACGACCGATCCCGATGATGCGGCGATCACCAATACCATCATTATCATGGGGCACAATCTGGGCCTGAAGGTGGTGGCCGAAGGTGTGGAAACCAAGGAACAGCTTGAATTCCTGCGCGAACATGGCTGCGATGAAATCCAGGGTTTCCTGATATCGGAACCCCGCCCGGCAAACGCCATTGCCAAACAGATCGAACAGCTTTCGCAGAAGGTTGCGTCTACTCTATAATCGGCCCTATCCTCGCGGGTGGTGTCAATATAACAAGAACACAAACCGAAGATCAGAGAAAACAATGTCCCAGAAGCGATCCGTCCTGCTTGTCGATGACAGCAAATTTGCCCGTTTGCTGGTTAAGGCGTTTATCACCAGCAACTTTTCCGACTGGCATGTCGACGAAGCAGAAGAGGCCGAACAGGCGCAGGCGATGGCTGCGGAAAAAGACTACGATTATTTTCTGATCGATTTCAATATGCCCGGTATGAACGGGCTGGAACTGGGCGAAAAGTTGCGCGCGGCTTATCCCGATGCTGCAATTGCGCTTCTGACAGCCAATATCCAGAAGGAAATCCAGAACAAGGCCGCCGGGCTCGGGATGGACTTTCTGGCAAAACCACCGACCGAAGAAAAGATTTGCGATTATCTTGCGGGCAAGGAAGCCGGGCGATGATTGACCTGAGCGAGCTTGAACATGACACGATCAGCGAACTGATCAATATCGGGGTCGGCCGGGCGGCTGCGTCGCTTTCGGAAATGGTCGATCAGCCGGTCGAGCTGACGGTGCCGACCATCACCTTTGTCGAACGGTTTTCCGATTCAAATCTGACATCGTCCCCCGAAGAAGTGGTTTCGGCCGTCAGCCAGACATTCGATGGCCCGTTCAAGGGCGAGGCGATGCTGGTTTTCCCCGAAAAACGCAGCCTTGAACTGGTGCGCCGCCTGCTTAAGGTCGATGTGCCCCTCGACACCCTGACCGATCTCGAACAGGAAGCCCTGATGGAGGTCGGCAATATCATTCTGAATGCCTGCCTTGGCAGTATTGCCAATGTGCTGGGCGAACCGATCAATTGTTCGATGCCGACCTTCCGCAAGCGCGAAAGCCGTGCGCTTTTGAATGACGAGGCGGTGTTTGACGCAACATCGGGCAAGATGCCGGTTCTGATGATCCTCCATGTGCAATTCATGCTGCGCCAGAACGATATTGACGGTTATGTGCTGTTCGTCATGGATCTTGATTCCATCCAGACCCTGAAGGAACTGGTACGCCGGTTCCTTCAGAACACGCTCGGCTGACGGGCAATACGATGGCAAAACCCACCCCGCCGATTGTCGATATATCCGACGCAGCAGAAGCAGCCGAACTGTATGGCAACCTGCTTGATACAGCCGATGTCGGGTTGGTGGTGATCGGTACGGACCGGACGATATGTCACTGGAACCAGTGGATGCAAAACCGTTCGGGGCTTTCGGCAGAACAGGCATTGGGCAAACGGCTGAGTGCCGTTTTTCCGGAAACCCGGCTGGGGCGTTTATGCCAGGCGATCAAGGATTGCCTTGAATTCGGGATGCCGGCAGTGATTTCGCCTTCCCTGAACCAGGGCGCCTTGCCGCTGCGACCATTACCGCAATTTGCCGCCACGTTCGAGCGCATGGAACAGTCGATCCGTATCCATCCGATCCGGACATCACACGGGGAAAAACTGTGTTCATTGACCGTGCGCGATGTGACGCTTGCCGTGCAGCGCGACCGGCTTTTGCGCCGGCAGGCCGCCGAACTAGCCGAACTGGTCAATCAGACCAAACGCAGCGAAGACCGCACACGCGCGATTTTGCAAAACACCATCGATGCCATTCTGGTGGCATCCGATGACGGCGATATCGAACCGCTGAATGCACGTGCGCAGGAACTTTGTGGCCCGGAAGGCGATCCGGAACTTAGCAACATCATCCGGTTTCTGTTGCCTGACAACAAACAGAGCCCGCCAAAAGCACCGCCCGTCGACCGGCTCCTGACCGACCTTGGTACCGGTGTAATCGAAGTCCTGGCCTGTACAAAAAACGGGCGCAATGTGCCACTTGAAGTCGCGATCAGCCACTTTTCAGCCGACGGGCGATATCATTACATCATCACGCTTCGCGACATTTCCCAGCGCAAACGCCACGAAATGGAAATCCAGCGGACCATGGCAGAACTGGAACGATCCAACAGCGAACTTGAACAATTCGCCTATGCCGCATCGCACGATTTGCAGGAACCGCTTCGCATGGTGTCAAGCTATACACAGTTGATCGCACGGCGCTACAAGGACCAGCTTGACGAAACCGCCGATGAATTCATCCACTATGCGGTGGATGGCACACAACGCATGCAGCGCATGATCGATGACCTTCTGACCCTGTCGCGGGTCGGACGTCATGGTAAACCGTTTCAGCCGGTGGCACTTGACAGCCTGTTTGACGCGATTGCCGCAAACTTCCGCCGGGCCGGGCCGGGGCCTGCGGGGAATATCGTGCGCGATGGCTTTCTGCCGACCGTTACCGGTGACGCCAGCCAGCTTTTGCTGCTGTTTCAGAATCTTGTTTCGAACGGTCTTAAATACAGCGATCCCGACACGGGTGAAGTCCGGATTTATGCCGAGGAAACCGATGAAAGCTGGAAGGTTTTCGTTGCCGATAACGGCATCGGGATCGAGCCGCAATATCACGCAACGATCTTTGAAATATTCAAACGTCTGCACGGTTACGGTGAATATGCCGGGACCGGTATCGGACTTTCGATCTGCAAGAAAATCGTCGACCGGCATGGCGGAATGATCACGGTAGAAAGCGAACCGGACAAAGGCAGCAGGTTTTGCGTTGAATTGCCAAAAGAATTGCCGATTGTGATCCCGTCAGAAAGCATGTAGCTTTCGTTTACGTAAGCGTAAACCTGAACGGGATGTCATGAACGACAGCTATTCCATCACCGACCTTGCCCGCGAGTTTGACGTCACGACGCGTACCATCCGTTTTTACGAGGATCAGGAACTGATCGCGCCAGAACGTCAGGGGCAGACCCGCATTTACAGCCAACGCGACCGGGTGCGCCTTCGCCTGATCATGCGCGGCAAACGGCTTGGCTTTTCGCTCAAGGAAATCCGTGATCTGCTTGATTTGTATGATACTGATCGCAGCGAGATCATGCAGTTGACCATCCTTGTCGACAAAATCAACGAGCGCCGCGATACCCTGCGCAAACAGCGTCAGGATATCGATGCAACACTTGATGAACTCGACACGCTCGAAGAAACCTGTCAGGAAGAACTGACCCGGAAATCAGGCACCTGATTTCAGGCGCGCGGCTCTCCGGTTTGTGGCACCGGGATCTGTGCAGGAATGCGCGACGGGCGCGACAGGATAAAGCAACTGACCGGGATCGCGACCAGCACCTGTATCATCACCACCCAGCGATTTTCGACAAAGAGCAGGGATGCGGCAATCACCACGACAAAGGCCGACATCGCCATGATCTTGGCCCGGCGATTGATCACGCCATGTTCGTTCCAGTGCCGGATCGACGGACCAAAGTGCGGATGCTTGTAAATCCACGCATGCAGGCGCGGCGATCCTTTGCCAAACAGCCAGGCCGCCAGCAGCATAAAGGGCGTCGTCGGCAGGAGCGGCAGAAAAGCACCAACAATTCCAAGTCCAACTGACAGCCAGCCCAAGGCCAGATAAAGATACGATGCCTGCACGTCCTATTTCCTGTTTACAGCCCTGCCCGCCCCTGACAGGGTAAGTGCCTTCAATGTAGGTGGAATGCCATTGTTTTTCAATCAACAGCACCCGCCGGTTTCCGGGCTTCTGCCGTGCGTGTTCGCCGCACGACTTATCGCCCCTATTACTCAGACGATCCGCCATGCTCGAAATCTCAAATGATCTTTATCTTGATGAACGCCACCTGCAATTCCAGTTCGTGCGCGCATCCGGACCGGGCGGCCAGAACGTCAATAAAGTATCGACAGCCGTTCAGATGCGGGTACGCATTGATGACCTGACAGAATTGCCGCAACGCGTGCGTGATCGCCTGCGCGAACTGGCGGGCAGCAGGCTGACCAATGACGGGGAAATCATCTTTGACGCGCAGCGTTATCGCACCCAGGAACGCAACAAACAGGATGCCATCGAACGGCTTCTGGCCCTGTTGCGCAAGGCCGCCGAACGCAAGAAATTCCGCGTCAAAACCCGCCCGTCGCTATCGGCCAAACGCAAACGGGTCGACACGAAAAAGAAACGCGGCGACGTAAAGAAAATGCGCCAGCGACCGGTGGATTAGGCAGCAAACGCGGTCACGAAACCGGACATTTATGCAGCCAGTCATCCATAAGTGCTGCCATTTCCGAATTTTCTACTCCCGCCTTTGACAGCGACTGCCATGTCGAAAACTGCACCGCATGTCGTGCAACCGCATGGCACATCTTTCCCGTGCGCCGGTCGGCAGGCTGGCTTGCCAGCACATCGGCAGACAACATGTCGAGATAGGCATCAAAGCCTGCCATCTGTCCATGAAGGGCCGCGACACTTTCCCGGTCGCGATAACAATGATCCCACATATAGGCCGTTTCACCATAATAGTGATAAAGCATGCTGAGGATCGCGAGGCCCCAGTCAACTGGTGCCACCGACTCGCGCCATGATGCAGGATCGGGTGGCGGGTTAAGGCTCAGCCAATGCGACGAGCACGCACCAAGCAATTCATTTTCTTCGGGAAAATGCCGATAGACCGTCAAACGCTGCACCCCGGCACGATCCGCAATCGCGCTGATGGTTGTGCGTGCCGGGCCGATTTCACCATGCAAATTCATCGCGGCTTCGACAATTTTCTGGCGCGTTCCGTCTTCTTTTTCCGCACGTACTGTTTTGTTATATTTACGCTTTTTCATTTAGATAAACATCATTGTTCACATAATTATTGACAAGGGGATTTCGGCCTTCGTATTTTGATAATCACAGATGTTCATTCATTTTTCAACCTGATGATCCTGCCCCACAGGATCGCGAAATGTACGGAGCCAGAATGCAAGTCCCTTCAATCGCCACCACGATCCCGGTTACCGAAAGCGTAACCGTTATCCCGTCCTTTTTGCCGGTTACCGGATTTGGCATCCTGCCGGTCAATGCAATGCTGATCCAGGGTATCGAACCGGTTCTGATTGATGCCGGTCTTGGTCCCCTTCGTGACGACTTCCTTGGTGCGTTACGCAGTTGTATCGACCTTGCCAGCCTGCGCTGGATCTGGATCACCCATGCCGACCCGGATCATACCGGCAATCTGGCAGCCCTTCTGGAAGAAGCACCGAATGCCACCATCATCACGACCTTTGTCGGGATGGGCAAGCTGAACCTTGCAGGTATTTCGGTTGATCGTGTGCGACTGGTCAATCCGGGCGAGGTATTCATTGCCGGGGAACGCATCCTGCAAAGCATCACCCCGCCGACCTTTGATGCACCGGAAACCACCGCGATCTATGATCCGCTTGATCAGGTGTTGTTCAGCTCGGACTGCTGCGGTGCGCTTTTGCCGCGCCTCTATGAACGCGCCAACCATATCCCGGCGGACATCCTGCGCGAGGGGATTATCAGCTGGACAAGGGTGGATGCGCCATGGCTCGACTTTGTTGATGGCGCACAGTTTGGCGCATCCCTTGACCGGTTCCGAAAGCTTTCGCCGCGATATGTGTTAAGCAGCCATTTGCCGCCGGCCGAAAACATGACGGACCGGTTGCTTGACCATGTTGCCGCCGCCCGGCTGGCCCCGACCTTTACCGGGCCGGATCATGCAACATTTGAAAAGATCATGGCAAATGCCGGAGTGTAAATTGATGAAACAATCATCATCACCCAAATCAAATTCCAATCGCGATGCGGTTCTCGAATTTCTTGAGCAAAGCCATAATCACAACCCCCGGATTGTTTACGAACTCGTCGCCCCGGAAATCGTTACTCATGGCTTCCCGTGCGAAAATCCGCATGATCTCGACAGCTATCACGATTTCTTTGTCGGGTTGAATGCGGCTTTTCCGGATATGAATTTCGACATTCAAACAATGATTGCCGAGGACAACCATGTTGCGGCCCGATTTCGCATTCGCGCAACCCATCGCGATAGCTTTGCCGGAATTCCGGCAAGTGACAATGCGATCGATTTCACCGGTATGGTTTTATACCGCCTTGAAAACGGGAAAATCGCCGAAACGTGGCTGCATCCTGATGTCACCACGCTGATGGCACAATTATCGTCAGGATAGTGCGAAGGAAACAGGAATAGTCCCGGTTCGCGTTGCGATTTGCAGTCCGGATTTGCACGCAGCGAACCGGGTTTCTATAACTGTCAAAGAAAAGGATACAGGACCTGCCGGTATGATCATAAATTGGGACGAAATTGCCAAGCTCACCCTGCCCGCCAATTGCGGATGGCGCGGGACCTATCGCGTGCGGTATTCGGAAATTGGCGATAACGGCCTTGCGATGTTGCCCGCCTTGGCCGATTACATGCAGGACGCAGCCGGTTGGGGCGCACGCATTCTGAAACTGGCCTATGACGACACGGTTGATAAAGGCATGGCATGGGTGCTGGCGCGGATGGTCATTCATGTCCGGCGCTATCCCGGCAATGGCGAGGATATCACTGTCGAAACATGGCCGTCGGGCGTTGCAAGACGTGTGGCAACCCGTGATTTCCGTTTGATCGATGGCAAGGGTGATGTGATCGCGGTCGCGCAAAGTTTCTGGGTGATGTTTGACCTGTTGGAACGGCGCGCAGCAAACTGGCCCGACTGGATCGAAGAACGGCTGCCAAACCCGCCCGGCCCGAAACTGATCGAACCGCCATTCCGGCCGCCCTTCACCACCGATCCGTTACCCGAAATCGACAGCATAAAGGCCCGCCCATCCGATCTTGACCTGTATGGGCATGTCAACAATGTACGTTTGATGCAATGGGTGCTTGGCTCGGCCGGGGAAGATGCCAAACCCGACTTCCAACCCGAAAGCCTCGATATCCAGTTTCGCACCGAATGCCGGGTTCAGGAACGGGTCACGGTGCGCCAGAAGGACGGATTTGCCGCGATTACACGTGACAGTGATGGTACCGACCTTGTCCGGGCAAGCGTGAAGCAGGCCTCATAGGGCCTTCAGGCCGGATTTTCCCATCCCATTGCAGCGCATGATGAACCGCCCGAAATCGCATGCGGTTTCGGGACGGTTCGTCTGCCCTGATTGAAATTACCGCCCCATAATGACCTTCGGTTCAAGATGACTTTCCAGTCCATGAACTCCGTATTGACGACCGATCCCTGATTGCTTGAAGCCACCAAACGGTGCCTGTGGTTCGTGCTGGAAGCCATTTATGCAGATGCGCCCGGCATCAATGCGTTCTGCGACACGTCCCGCCCGCGCAGGGTCGGACGACATCACATAGGCCGCAAGACCATAATCCGTATCATTGGCAATCGTTATCGCCTGCTCTTCATCTTCATAGGGGATCAGACAAAGAACCGGGCCAAAGATTTCGTCACGCGCAATCGTCATCGCATTATCGACATTGCCAAACAGTGTCGGTCTGACGAAATAACCGCCAAGCCCTTCGGGATGGCCCGGCCCGCCCGCCAGAAGGTCCGCACCTTCTTCGATGCCTTTGATGATATAGCCCTGTACCCGTTCATATTGTTTACGGCTGACCATCGGACCAATACGTGATGCCGGGTCCGTGGGCTCGGCGACCACAATGTCATTCATCGCGGCGACCAGTTTTTGCGCAAGTTCATCATGCTTTTCACGCGCAACCAGCACCCTGGTACCGGCAATACAGGCCTGACCACTATTCAGGAAGCCCGCAGCAAGAATAAGCGGAACCGCAGCATCAAGGTCGGCATCGTCAAGGATGATCGTTGGGGATTTACCCCCCAGTTCAAGCGTCACCCGTTTCATGGTATCAGCACTGGCACGAAGGATGTCCTTCCCCACCGCAGTCGAACCGGTGAAGGATATTTTTGCCACATCCGGGCTCCGAGCGATTTCCGCCCCGACTTCAATTCCGGTACCTGTCACAACATTAAAAACCCCGTTGGGCAGGCCTGCCGCATGCAGGCATTCGCAAAGGACTTGAGTTTGCAACGCGCTCATTTCACTGGGTTTGATAACGGTGCAACAACCCGCCGCGATCGCGGTCGCAAGCCTGCTGGTGATAAAGCCGACATTGCTGTTCCAGGGGATGACAATCCCCACAACCCCTATCGGGGTCATCACAACGTCGCTTGCCCGGATTTTCTGCGTGAAATCGTAACTTTCCAGTGTATCGGCCATATCCAGAAAGTTTTGCGCCGCCATGGTCGTCCATTGCGACATCATCGAAACCGGGCCGCCATATTCTTCGACCACGGCAGCGGTAATGTCATCCGCACGCGCGACAACCGCGTCATAAAGGCGCTGAAGCAATGCCAGACGGGTTTCTTTCGAGCTTTGAGAAAAGGCCTGAAAAGCTGCTTTTGCAGCCGCAATCGCTTTCTGGGCGTCGTCGCGATTGGCAAGCCGCACCTGCCCGTTCACCGCCCCCGTAGCAGGATTATAGAGATCAAAAAGCGCCGATCCCTTCGGCGTGACGAATTCGCCATTGATATAAACTTTATCGATCTGATGCATACCGTTTTCTCCTTTGCAAGGCCGTTGGAGAAAATCTAGGCAGTCACGATAATCCTGTTAATATAGATTAATCTGTATGTTAAATTTCGAAAATCAGGACAATGCACAAATCCGGCCTGACCGAACTGGAAGCCATCATCGCGGTTGCCCGACGCGGCAGCTTCCGCGCAGCAGCACATGAGCTTGGCATGTCGCCCACTGCCTTATCCAATGCGGTTGCTGCTCTTGAAAAACGGCTTGATGTCCGACTGTTCAATCGCACGACACGTAGCGTTTCCCTGACAGAAGCCGGGGACCGGTTCATTGCCCGCATTGTTCCCGCAGTTTCAGAAATCCATCAGGCCGTGGAAAACATCAACGCACATCGCAACACACCGGCTGGTCGGCTTCGGATAAACAGTTTCGCTCTGGCCGCACGCGTTGTCCTGGAACCGGTTATTCTGGAATATATGCGTCGCTATCCGGACATGAAGGTCGAAATTGTCACCGAAGGGCGGTTTGTCGATATTGTCGCCGAAGGTTTTGACGGAGGATTTCGCCTTGCCGAAGAAGTCCCGCGCGACATGATTGCCGTCCCTGCCGGGCCGGAGATGTGTTTTGCCATTGTCGGCGCACCATCTTATTTCACCGCACGCGAACGGCCCAAAATCCCCGACGACCTGCTTAAACATGAATGCATACGATCCCGCCTTGGCAGCGGGGCGATCTATCACTGGGATTTCCGGTATAAGGATACAATCCGCAGCATTGATGTCCCCGGGCAGCTTTGTCTGGATGAAGGGGAACTGCTTTTGCGGGCGGCAAGAGCCGGAGCAGGACTTGCCAATCTTCCGCTGTGGCTGGTTGAGGATGACATCAGAACCGGTCGCCTGATCCGCGTTCTGGAAGAATGGTCGCCAAGTTATTCAAGGCTGGCATTCTATTATCCAAGTCGCAAAAACATATCGGCCGGTTTGCGGGCTTTTGTCAGCCTGCTACGCGAGATCGAAACAAAATCACGATACGACAAACCCTGATCCATCATCCGCTGGCGAATCCACAAGCAATTCGGCAATCGGTCTGAAACTGCGACGATGATGCAGGGTCGGCCCGACAATGCCAAGCCCTTCCATATGCTTTTTCACGCCATATCCGGCATTGCCATCCCAGCCGAAATGCGGATAGCGCGCGGCAAGGCGGGTCATGGCACGGTCGCGCACGACCTTGGCGACGATGGATGCCGCCGCGATGGATAATGATCTGCCATCGCCCTTGATGACCGTTTCCACCGCGCACGGCAGCCCCGGGTCACGATTGCCATCCACCAGCGCCTGATCGGGGCATTGCGGCAGGCGCGCTACTGCACGGCGCATGGCAACATAGGTCGCCTGAAGGATATTGATCCGGTCGATTTCACGGACCGAGGCCGCGCCAATACCAACCTCGGCACAGCCCATGATCAGCTCAAACAGAAAGTCGCGCTTCTTGGCTGACAGCTTTTTGGAATCGTTAAGTTCACCCAGAAGGACTTCAGGCAGGCGTTCATCGCGTGGCAGAATGACGGCTGCCGCAACCACCGGCCCGGCAAGCGGCCCGCGGCCGACCTCGTCGATCCCGGCGATGCGTCCGCGATATTGATCCTCGATGCTGAAATCCGGCATGTAAAACCTGTCCCTCTTGCCTTTCCTCATAACAAGGATGTGGGGCGGTCGACAATGTCATCTGTGATGGCGTTTCGCAAAATCATCCGCCGTGATGACATATTGCACGATATCATCATCAGCCTTGTGATGGCGCATGCCAATCTTTCGCGCCACCGCAAGCGATCCGATATTCCTGGCATCGATGCAGGCAATGAAACTGTCCAGTTTCAGTTTTTCAAACCCGTGCGACAGCAAGGCATTGGCGGCTTCAGATGCGTAACCCCGTCCCCAGAATGCCGGTTTCAGACGCCAGCCGATTTCAATTTCCGGGCCAACGGCATCCTCGGGAATCAGAAGAACCCAGCCAATGAAACTGTCCGGTTCGGTTTTTAAAAACAGCGACCAGTATCCAAGCCCCGGGCCATAATCCATGGTGATGCGATCATGGATAAAGGCGCGATGTTCGACTTCGTCTGCCCAAGGTCCCTGAACAAAATCGGTCACGCCGGGTTCGTGATCCATTGCAAAACAATCGTCAAGATCATCCAGCGTTCGCGGACGCAGCCAAAGCCGTTCGGTTTCAAGGATCATCCGGTTTTCCTGTTAACAGCATACCAAAACGGCACCGCAGGAACGGTGCCGTTTCCAAATCAGCAAACCCGTTCACTGCTGATCGGGTTTATATTCCTCGCTGGGGTCATAACCATCGGGACCGACCGGATCAAAGGTTGCCCAACCTTCATTCCGCCCGCTGGATGGCAGGTCGTTCCGCGGATCGACATTGCGCAGCAAATAGGCCTTGGCGATCAGGTTCGCGGTGATCGGTGCTGTCAGGAACAGGAACAGCGTGATCAGCAATTCATGAATGGTGAAATGCCCGCGTTCGATCCAGAAGAACAGCATGGATGCAATCAGGATAGCCCCGACGCCAACCGTGGTTGCCTTGGTCGGCGCATGCAGGCGCGGCAGCAATTCGCGCAGTTTGACCATCCCGAACGACCCGACCAGCAGGAATAATCCCCCGATCACGATCAGAATGGAAATGACGAGTTCGGCAATAAACGGCATCTTTTTGCTCCCTACTCGATGATGTCGCCACGCAAGACGAACTTGCAATAGGCCACGGTGGAAACAAAACCGAACATGGCAAACAGCAAAGCACCTTCGAAATACATCGAGGTCGCCCGGCCGATCCCGTACAGCACGAGAAGCGCAATCGCGTTGATCGCCATGGTATCAACCGCCAGGACCCGGTCTGCGATGGTCGGGCCCGTGGCCAGACGCCAAAGGTTCATCAACAGGGCCACCGCCACACAGATAAAGCCGAAATTCAGTGCATATTCGATCATTCGAAAATCTCCTTCAGGCGGCTTTCGTAGCGGGACTTGATATCATCAACCACGCCCTGCGGGTCCGGCGCATGCAGGCAATGCACCAGAAGGCTTTTGGCATCCGCACTCAGATCGATGGTGACCGTGCCCGGCGTCATGGTGATCGTCCCGGCAAGGGTCGTGATCGCTTCGGGCGAGGTCAGGTCAAGCGGGACAACGACGTATCGCGTTTCAAGACTTTCGGCCTTGCGAAACAGGATCAGCCCGGCAACAATAACGTTGGCGACCAGAATATCCCACAGCACGACCAGACCGTATCCACAAATGGCATAGGCATTGCCGACCTTTGGCGCAGAGGGCCAGAAGCTTGACGTGATCAGCGGGATCAAAATCGCCAGGATCGCACCGAACACGATGGCACCAGCCGATACTTCATTGACCAGCAACACCCAGACAACCAGCAGGGCTAGCGACAGAAGCGGGTGGGGAAGACAACGTTTCAACATCATCACTATCCTTTCATCACCGCTTACTGGCCAGGCTGTGTGACGGGAATTTCACCCAGCACAGCCCGGATGTAATCCGTGGTGTCAAACAATTGCCCCGCCGTTCCATCGAGGTAATCCATAATCGGTGCGGCAAAGACGGTCAAAGCCACAAGCGCGACGAGCATTCCGCAGGCCGCAACAATTGGCAGAACCGGCCAATGGGCTCCTTCGATCACAATCTCGCCTTCGGCAGATGCACTTTTCCAGAACAGGATGCTGCCGGCGCGACCGAACCCGACAATACACATCAGCGACGTCACGAGGATAACCGACCAGACCCAGATCATCGCATCGCTGTCACGCGCGGCATCAAGGATCAGAAGCTTGCCGATAAAGCCGCTAAGCGGCGGCATCCCCGCCATGGCGATGGCAGCGATAAAGAACAGCACGGCAAGCAACCCGGACTGATGGAAGACCGGGGCAGTTGCCAGACTGTCACCATATACCGAGCCCCGGCGCGAGACGACAAGATCGCCAATCAGGAACAGGGCCGCCCCGGCAAAGGTCGAATGCAGCAGGTAATAAAGACCGGCCGAAATGCTTTCGGGCGTAAACAGCGCGATGGAAATCAACAGCGTGCCCATCGATCCGATCACGGAAAAGGCAATCAGGCCATTAAGCCGTTTGGCCGCCAGAACCCCGATCATGCCAATCGCCAGCGTCACAAGTGCGGCAGGCAGGATATAAGGCTGTGCCAGCCATGCCATCTCCCCCGCATTTTCACCAAAGCCCAGCGAATAGACACGCAGGATCGAATAAGCCCCGACCTTGGTCATGATGGCAAACAGGGCCGCCACCGGTGCCGGTGCGTTGGCATAAGTCCCCGGCAACCAGAAATGAACCGGCACCAAAGCCGCCTTGACACAGAATACCAGAAGCAGGATGAGCGCCCCGGCACGCAGCAATGCGGCATCACCCGCGGCAACCTGGGGCACCTGAATGGCAAGATCAGCCATATTCAGCGTTCCGGTCACCGAATATATCATGCCGACCCCGACCAGGAACAGGGTCGAACCCGTCAGGTTGATGACGATATACTGCATGCCCGCCTTAAGCCGTTCTGCCCCGGCCCCGTGCAGCATCAGACCGTAAGATGCGATCAGCAGCACTTCGAAGAAGACGAACAGGTTGAAAACGTCACCGGTCAGAAACGCACCATTGACGCCCATCAGCTGGAACTGGAACAGGGCGTGGAAATGCTGGCCCCGCTTGTCCCATTCGCTGGATGCAAACAGGATAACGCCAAGACCGAGGATCGAGGTCAGAAAGATCATCATCGCCGACAGGCGATCCAATACGATCACGATCCCGAACGGTGCCGGCCAGTCGCCAAGCGCGTACATTTCCGGGTTGTTGTTATTGGCAAAAATCACCAGCGACAGGGTGACCGCCACAAGGGCGACGGTCGCGGTGATCGAGAATATGCGCTGCAGAACAATGTCATGACGTACCGCCAGAACAATCAGGGCGGCCATCACGGCAGGCAGCAGAATGGGAAGGACAATCCAGTGACCCATCAGTTTTTATCTCCTGCTTCGGATGGCGCGCCTTCCGGGCGACCGTCAACATGGTCATTACCGATTTCAAGATAAGCCCGGATCGACAGCACCACGATCAGTGCGGTCATCCCGAACGAAATCACGATCGCTGTCAGGACAAGCGCCTGGGGCAGCGGATCTGTATATTCGGTAACACCATCACGCAGGATGGGCGGCATATCGATGGTCAGGCGTCCCATGGCGAACAGGAACACGTTCACCGCATAGGACAACATCGCCAAACCGATCACCACCGGGAAAGTACGACCACGCAGCAACATATATGTGCCGCACATGGTCAGAAGCCCGATACTGCTTGCTACAAGAAACTCCATGATATCAGGCCTCTTTCTCAGCTGTCGCGACCTTCGCGGTCGCGGCGGACGGATCATGGTCCATCGGCTCGGGATTGATGTCGACATGCTCGGCCATGCGTTCCACCTGCGACAGTTTGGCAAGCGCAAGGGTCACCGCCCCCACCACCGTCAGGAACACGCCAAGGTCAAAGCCCATGGCAGACGCCAGTTCAAACTCGCCGACAATCGGCAGATGAACATGGACAAAGCCACTGGTCAGGAACGGCAGCCCCGCCACCCAGGCCGACAGGCCCGTAATGGCCGCGGCAATCACGCCAAGCCCGATCATGCCGTGGTAATTGGCCTTCATGCGGTTCTGGGTCCAGCCAAAGCCCGACGCCATATATTGCATGACCAAGGCGACCGAAACGACCAGACCGGCGATAAAGCCACCGCCCGGTTCATTATGACCGCGCAGGAAGATGTAAACCCCCACCAGCAGCGCCAGCGGCAACATCACACGCGTTGCGACAACCATCATCATCGGATGGCGATCTGCCGACCGGCGATTATCCACGACCCAGTTTGCCAGACGTTTGGCGGCCTCGCCCTGGGTGACTGTTTCAATCAGGGCAAAGATCGACAGGGCCGCGATGCCAAGAACGATGATCTCGCCAAAGGTATCAAAGCCACGGAAGTCGACGAGGATCACGTTCACCACGTTGGTCCCGCCACCTTCGGTTTTCGAATTGGCCAGATGATAGGCCGAAATCGAATTGGGCAGATCGCGCGTCATGATCGCCCAGACAGCCCCGGCCATGCCAAGACCCGCCCCGATGGAAATCACCCAGTCGCGTAACTTGCGACCCGGCAGGCTTTCTTTCGGGGTTTCCTTGGGCAGAATATTAAGCGCCAGCAACATCAGGATGACCGTCACCACCTCGACCGAGATTTGCGTCAGGGCAAGATCCGGTGCCGACAGATAAATAAAGCCAAGCGAAACGATCAGACCGATCACACCGACCAGAAGCAGGGTCAGCAGGCGGTTGTGATGCGTGGCGACCACCGCGATACAGCTTCCGATCAGGAGTATCCAGCCAATGGCGGCAGGCGGGGAAACCGCCAGAAGTTCACGCGTACCCGCCGTGTGATTGGGTTCGGCATAAAAGCCCGAAAGACCGATGGCAAGGGCGGCAAAAACCATCACCGCCAGATAGCGTTGCAGCGATCCGTTGTGAAGATTGTCGGAAATCAAACGGCTGAGCGCGACGACCTTGACAATCATGCAATCAAACATTGCCTTGGCATCCGGCCGCGACAGTTTTGCCGTAGCGGCCATCAGTCCATCGTGACGCAGCAGGATCAAAGCCCCGCCGATAAATGCGATCACGCTCATCCCGAGTGCCGGTGTCACACCGTGCCAAAGTGCAAGATAATAGTCCGGCAGATTCCCGCCGGTGACCGCATTGGACGTGGCCGCAACCAGCGGCCCGGCAATTGCCGCCGGGAACAGACCGATCAGGACCACAAGAACCGTCAGAAATGCGGGCGGTGCCCACATGCCAAACGGCGGATCATGGGGGTGATGGGGCAGTTCATCGCGGGTTTTGCCAAACCACACATGGAAGATGAAGCGCAGCGAATAGGCGACCGAGAACAATGCGCCAATGGTCGCAAGCAGCGGCATGATCCAATTCTGATCAAGCCAGACGGTATGCCATGCTTCGTCCAGCATCATTTCCTTGGACAGGAAACCGTTCAGCGGCGCGATCCCGGCCATGGATGCCGCCGAAATAATTCCGATGGTCCCGGCAATCGGCATCAGGTTCAGCAAACCGCCCAGACGACGAATATCGCGCGTCCCGGTTTCATGATCGATGATCCCGGCGGTCATGAACAGGGCGGCCTTGAAGGTCGCATGGTTGATGATATGGAACACGCCGGCCACAGCGGCAATCGGCGTTCCGAACCCAAACAGCATGGTCACAAGACCAAGGTGACTGACCGTGGAATAGGCCAGAAGCCCCTTGAGGTCGTGTTTGAAGATCGCAATCCATGCGCCCAGCACCATGGTCACAAGACCCGCGGTCGCAACGATATAGAACCATTCCGGCGTGCCCGACAGAACCGGCCACATGCGCGCCATCAAAAAGATGCCCGCCTTGACCATGGTTGCCGAATGCAGATAGGCCGAAACCGGGGTCGGTGCGGCCATGGCATGCGGCAGCCAGAAATGGAACGGGAACTGTGCCGATTTGGTAAAGCAGCCCAGAAGGATCAGGACAAGGGCTGGCACATAAAGTGGCGACGCCTGGATCAGATCGGCATTTTGCAGAATGACGGTCAGATCATAGGACCCGGCGATATTTCCAAGGATCAGCATCCCGGCAATCATCGCAAGCCCGCCTGCCCCGGTCACGGTCAGCGCCATACGCGCGCCCTGACGACCTTCGGGCAGATGTTTCCAGTAACCGATCAGAAGGAAGGATGACAGCGATGTCAGTTCCCAGAAAATCAGCAGCAGCAGGATATTGTCCGACAGAACAATACCGACCATCGCGCCCTGGAACAGCAACAGGAACACATAAAACCGCCCCATCGGATCGTCTTTCGACAGATAGAAACGGGCGTAAATGATGATCAGCAAACCAATCCCCAGGATCAGGGTCGCAAACAGCAATCCCAACCCGTCAAGGAAGAAAGTTACATTCAATCCAAGATCGGTCAGCCAGTCATAGCGAACCTGAAACACCTCGCCGCCAATAACGGCGGGTGCCTTCGCGATAAGCAGGATCAAGGCAAGCAGCGTGACCGAGCCGGTTGCAGTAGCGCACGCGTTGCGCCCGGCCCTGATCATGACGGCGGGTAGCACCGCCCCAAGGAAGGGAAGCAAAACAATGAGGGTGAGACTCATGAAAGACCCTTATTTTTGGAAAACGCCGCAACGCCCCCAGCGCGCAACAGCAAGAAAATTCTGGCAGAAAGTAATATTTGTGCCGAAAATGGTCAAGAAAACCAAAACAGCGCAGCTTTTTGCCTTGCGATTGTCAAGTGAAGCCGATCACCGCCCGTTTTCCCTCGACCGGTCAAAACTATCGCCGCCCGCCCGCCAGCCGGCTTGCTTCGGGCATGGCGCGCAGGCGTCCCATGGCGACAAACCCCAGCAAAGGTCCGACTGACAGCATCGCAAACGCCCCCCACCAGCCAAAGATATCGGCGATGACAGGCACCATATGAATGGACCCCAGTGCAATCAGAAAACCGATGGCATTTTGCATGGTCAGGGCGGTTCCGACCTGATGGGGATCGGCCAGTTCGATCACGCAAGATGAAAATTGCGCGGAATCGGCAACAACCGAAATGCCCCAGACAATACAGATTACAATCAGTACAATCAGCGGTGCATCGCCAAGTCCGCCTGCACCAAGTGCGCACAAACCGCTGATGGCCATCGCCGTCATGGTAACCGTCGTCCGGCCGATCCGGTCCGCCAGCAATCCCGCAGCCAAAGAACCAAACGCCCCGATACCGATAATCGCAAATGTCAGAAGTGCCGCCCACATGCCCGGATTGGTGGCATCCCGGTCGGAAAATGCCCCATACAGAAACAGTCCGATCCAGCCCCACATGGCATAGAGTTCCCACATATGCCCGAAATAGCCATAACATGCATGGCGCAGCGGTTTGTTTGACCAGATCTGCCCGACCATGCGCGGATCAAAACGCGGGGAACGCCCCGGCGTCCCGCCCAGCTTGACGAACAGGACCATCAATCCGGAAAGATAAGCCGAAACACTTGCCGCAATGATCACCAGCCGCCAATCGAGTGGCACCGCCACCGCAAACAGATGCGGCAGGGCCGATCCCATGGTCAGGGCACCAACCAGCAGCCCGACCAGAAAACCCGTATCGCCCCGCGACCATGTCGCAACCATCTTCATGCCGATGGGATAAATTCCTGCCATGCAGATGCCGGTAATCAGGCGAAGCAGGATCACCACAACGCCATCAACCGGAACAACAAGAATCAGGAGATTGGCCGTTGCGGCAATCAATGCCGATATCGCCCAGAAACGTCTTGGCTCGATCCGGTCCGCCAACCCCAAAAAGGCGCTGGCCAGTGTGCCGATGACAAAGCCCAGCAGAACCGAACTGGTAAAGAACGAGGATTGAACGGCACCAAGGTCAAACTCGGCGCGCAATTGCGGCAGGACCGCCGTTGCAGAAAACCACAGTGCAAGCGCCATCAACTGGCAAATCGTGATCATGCCAACGGCCAGTGGCTTGCTCGCCTGCGCCATGATTCCCCCTGTAATCATTCAAAATTGTGCGCCATCATACATCGCCCAAAGGCAATGAACAGTGACGAAAACTATCCTTCGATCACAGCGACGATGCGTTCAAGATCGGCCCAAAGATCGGCCGGGTCCTCAAGCCCGATACTGATCCGAAGAATGGTGCCGCGATGTTCGGGTTTAACAAAGCTTCGTTCGTCTGCAACCGACATTGGTGCGAGCAGGCTGTGCGTGCCGCCCCATGATGCGCCGATGGAAAAACTTTGCGCCGCATCGACCTGTTTGATCACTGCATCCCTGACGTGATCGGGGATGATGATGCTGAACACGCCGCTTGCCCCGGCGAAATCACGTTTCCAAAGCGCATGCGACGGCGAATGCGGCAAGGCTGGATGCAGAACAAGTTCACCGGGAATGCGTTCGGCAATCTGTCTGGCAAAATCAAATGCGGTTTTTGCCGCGTGGCGAAGCCGCAATGACATGGTTTCAAGACCGCGCAGCACCAGCGAACAGTCATCTGGCGAAACGCCAAGCCCCATCAGGCTCATGGTCGTGCGCAGTTCAGGATACCAGTCAGCCTGACGCACACTGACCGATCCCATCAGAAGGTCGGAATGGCCCCCGGCATATTTCGTAAGCGCCTCGATCACGAAATCCACACCATGCAGGACCGGCTTGAAGTTAAGCGGCGTCGCCCAGGTATTGTCGCAACCGACCAGAACGCCCTTGGCATGGGCGCGTTTGACCAGTCCGCCAACATCAACCATTTCCATGGTGGCCGATCCCGGTGTTTCGATCCAAAGCAATTTGACGCTGTCATCAATCAGATCGCCAACCTGATCGGGCGACCAGTCGGGGTCATAGACCCGAAAACCGATGCCCCGTTCGGCCAGAAACGACTGGCAGAATGAGCGCACCGGCGGATAGGCACAATCAGGGATCAAAATCGTATTGCCGGGTTTCAGAACCGTCACAAAGACCAGCATGATCGCCGCCTGCCCCGATGGCAAAAGCAAGGTGCCCTCCGCCCCGGCAAGGCTATTTAACGTTGCCTGAAGCCGACGCGTCGTCGGTGTACCGCCAAGGCCATAACTGTATCCGTCAGGCCCGCGTTCCGCCCGGTTAGCATAGGCCGCTGCGTTCGGGAATACGATGGTCGATGCCCGATGCACCGGGGTTGTCAGACTGACATAACCGTCTTCGGAAATTGCGGGGGGTGACACGCAAACTGTTTGATCCTTCATCGGGTGGCTCCATCATTTTCAATTGCCGTCATTAGAACAGCCCACACGCGCAAGGGCAACCAACTGGCGCAGCTACATAATCAGACGGTTGACGTCATCCCCACCGCATCGGCGAAACAAAAAAATACCGCCCGGTCAAAGCCGGACGGCATCAAGTTTTCCCGAGCGGGAAGAACATCGGCATGAAACACCGACGGGATAAAACGGGATAAAAGCCGATAACAGATGAAGTTCAGGAATAATCCCGCTGATCGTCGATCACCTTGCCATCATTGGGCAGACTGCCCGGTGTGGCGATTTCGACCCTGCCACGCAGCTTGCAAACCCCGTGCAGGGTTTCGCCAACCGCATCGGGATCAAATCCTGCGGCATCGGTTTCGCAGGCCAGCGTCATGACATCGACGTCATCCTCGCGGGTGACGACCAGACGCGCCTTGCCAATATCGGCATGGCGTCGGATGACTTCGGCAATCTGATGGGGATGAACAAACATGCCTTTGACCTTCGTGGTCTGATCGGCCCGCCCCATCCAGCCCTTGATGCGCATATTGGTCCGCCCGCACGGGCTTGGCCCCGATGCAATCGCCGAAAGATCACCGGTGGCAAACCGGATCAGCGGATAATCCATATTAAGGCTGGTAACGACAACCTCGCCCACCTCGCCTTCGGCCACCGGGTTGCCGGTGCCAGGACGCACGATTTCAAGAATGATGTCCTCGGCAACGATCATGCCGCTTTTGGCATCGCTTTCATAGGCAATCAGGCCAAGATCGGCACTGGCATAACATTGCAGCATGGCAACACCGCGTTCCGAAAACCAGTCGCGCAATGACGGTGGCAATGCCTCGCCCGAAACAAGCGCACGGGTGATCGATGATACATCCCCGCCCAGTTCATCGGCCTTTTCCATCAGGATTTTGAGGAACGACGGCGTTCCGGCATAGCCGGTCGGCTTCAGGTCGGTGATCGCCTTGATCTGGGCTTCGGTCTGCCCGACACCGGCCGGGATGACCGCACAGCCACACGCACGTGCGCCGCTGTCAAAAATAAAGCCCCCCGGCGTCAGATGATAGGACAGGCAGTTATGAATAATGTCGCCCGGCCGGAACCCGGCGGCAAAAAACGCGCGCCCCATCCGCCACCAGTCATCACCCTTGCCTTCCGGATCATAAATCGGACCAGGGCTCTGGAAAATGCGGCCCAAGGCCGGAACCGGCGTTGCATTCAACCCGGCAAAGGGCGGATTTTCCGGCTGCATCGTGACCAGATCGGATTTGCGGGTCACCGGCAATTTCGCAAGTGCCGCGCGGCTGGTTATATCCTGCGGATCGACACCATCAAGGATACGGCCAAAACCGGCAGCCTTGCTTTTGGCGTGATGGATCACGCGCGGCAATGCTGTCATCAAACCGGTTTCGCGGTCCTTTGGTGACCGGGTTTCCTTGCTATCGTAAAAGGTATTCAGCATGATGGCCGGGTCCGTTTTCTGATCAGACAAAGTATCAAACGCCAGTTTATATCCAGCGTTTGCGACGTTTGTAGGATTTGATGTTCTTGAAGCTTTTGCGTTCTTCCGAACCGCCACCAAGGTAGAATTCCTTGACGTCTTCATTGTTCAGAAGCTCGTCACGGGTACCATCCAGAACCACTTTGCCGCTTTCCATGATGTAACCGTAATCGGCAACCTTCAGCGCGAAGTTGGCGTTCTGTTCAACGATCAGCATGGTAATACCCTGCTCGCGGTTGATCTTTTCGATGATCCCGAACACTTCTTTCACCAGCAAGGGTGACAGACCCATCGACGGTTCATCAAGCAAAATCATTTTCGGGCGCGCCATCAGCGACCGACCGATTGCCAGCATCTGCTGTTCCCCGCCCGACAAATAACCGGCAAGCCCGGTCCGTTCGCGCAGGCGCGGAAAATATTCAAACACCATGTCGATGTCGTCCTTAACGCCCTTGTCCTTGCGGGTATAGGCGCCAAGCCGAAGGTTTTCGACACAGGTCATGTCTTCGATGATGCGGCGGCCTTCCATGACCTGAAACAGGCCGGAACGCACGATATCCTCGGGATTGCCATTGGCAATCTGCTGCCCCATGAAATTGATATCACCGCGGGTCACCTTGCCATCCTCGGTCTTGAGCAAACCGGAAATAGCCTTGAGCGTGGTCGATTTACCGGCCCCGTTCGGGCCCAGAAGGGTCACGATCTTGCCCTGCGGGACTTCAAGCGACACCCCGCGTAGAACAAGGATCACCTCGTCATACACAACTTCGATATTATTGACCGACAGCAACGGTTCTGCGGTTTCGGTTTTGCGGGCGGGCTCTGCCATGGTGTCCCCTTCGATCACGTTCTGTTTGCGTCCCCCGGTGCCGGGGCACGCGCGCTTTTCGCCACCCCGCCCCGAACACCATCGGGAGACATCCGTCTTCTGACTACGGCCTAGTAGCCGAGCCAGTCGTCACGACGCGGCAGGGTCACGGTTGCCGCCTTGGTTACGGTCGGTTCACCGCCGATTGCACTGCCGTTATAGATATTCACGGTGTTGATGCCGCGATGGTCTTCGGCAGTCCAGGTTGCCGGCATGCAAACGCCTTCAAGACCGACCGGCACCCAATCCGTGCGGGCATACATGCCGGCCTTGATGTTTTCGCCGGTGATGCCGCCATTGGCCTTGGCCCATTCCATGGCTTCTTTCATGTAATAGACCGAGCAAATGCCGCGGATATAGTGATGGGTCCGGAACTGCTCGCCGGAGCTGTCCGACATTTTCGAAATTTCACGCACCAGGTCCATGCCCGGTACGCCTTCGTCGGTCCAGAAGCTGGTCATCGCCGGGAAGACATAGTTCTTCACATCACCGATGGTCTTGAGCGTCTCGTAGTCGCCCGCCCAGATATTGGCGAGCCATTTCGGGGTCGCACCGACCGTGTCGCAGGATTTGACCAGCGAAACAACCGACGGGCCAAGATTGCCAAGATAACCATAATTGGTCCCGGCTTCCTTGATCGTCAGGCACTGCGCCTTGAAATCACCCGGCTTCATCGAAACGACGACCGGCTCGGTCACGTCAAAGCCAAGCTCGGTTGCGTATTCCGCACAGGCTTCTTTGGGCGCATTCGGATAGGGATGGTTATCCCCGATATGCGAAAAGACCGGCTTGCCCGAACCACCCGATGCTTTCCAGTCTTCGGCCGCCCACTGGACCATCGCACGGCAGGCATCGGAATAGGATGCGCCATAGAAGAAGTTATAGGGGGCCGGTTTCGCGGTTTTCGGGTTTTTTGCCGTCGGGTCGGTCAGATGACCGGAATAGGATGCCGAATAGACCGGCACCTTGTCCTGGGCCACGAAGCTGATCAGGGCTTCGGTATCCCCCGTGCCCCAGCCCTGCATCGCGATCATGTCATTGCGCGAACGCCATTTTTTATAGTTCGCAATGGCCTGCGGAACCTTATAGGCATAATCGACCGATTCAGAATCCAGAACCGTGCCGTCAATCCCGCCATGCGTGTTCACATAAGACAGCGCATCACGAACGCCATCGGCATAGAACTTGCCGATGAAGCCGGTGGCACCGGTGATATCCATCAGATGGCCGACGAATACTTCGTCTGCCTTGGCTGCCGTTACCGACAGGCCGGTTGCAACCATCGCGGTTGCAGCAATCAGTCTTTTCATCACGACGTCTCCCTTGGACGTTTTCCTCAACGATATAGCCTCCCGGTCTCCCCCGGTTTTGATCCCGCCCCTTTTGTGTTTTTTAGCGGGGCGGGTTTCGGCGGTAATTATCAGTACGAGAAGGGATAAAGCTTCCAGTACGCCCTGATCTGCTGCCAGCGATGAGCAAGCCCGTCCGGTTCGAAGATCAGGAAAAGGATAATGGCCAGACCGATCGCCATCTCCTTGATATAGGCCAGCCCGTCGGTTACAGCCGTCGAATTGGCCCAGTCGAAAACACTTAAAAGCCCGACACCGTTTTCCATGACTTCGGGCAGCAACACCATAAAGACGGTCCCCATCAACGTGCCCTTGACCGAGCCAAGGCCGCCAATGATGATCATGCCCAGAAACTGGATCGACAGCAGGATGGTAAAGCCCTCGGCGGAAACGAAGCCCAGATAATGGCCGTACATCGCCCCGCCGACCCCGGCATAGAAGGATGAAATCGCAAAGCTCATCAGACGGTATTTCGTCAGATTGATCCCCATGATTTCCGCCGACAGATAATGATCCCGAACCGCAACAAAGGCGCGCCCGTCACGGGTCCGCATCAGGTTCGTGCCCAGCATGTACATGACCACCAGGAAGAACAGGCAAACATAGAAGAAGCTGAAATCATCAAGCACTTCATAGCCGAACACATTGACCGGGTTCGCTGCCGCCCCGTATGAGCCACCGGTAAACCATTCGGCCCGGGCAAAGAAGTCTTCAAGGATGAACTGGGCGGCCAGTGTCGCAATCGCCAGATAAAGCCCCTTGATCCGGGCTGCCGGCAGACCAAACAAAAGCCCGACGGCCGCCGTCATCAACCCGGCCAGCGGGATCGACAGCAAAACCGGAATGCCGGTCGTATTGTTGATCCAGGCCGATGCGAATGCGCCAAAGCCAAAGAACGCCGCATGACCCAGCGAAATCTGCCCGGTGAAACCGACCAGAATATTCAGACCAAGGGCGGCAATGGCAAAATACGAGATCTGGATGAACAGGTTGACGTAATAGCCATCCAGAACAAACGGGATCAGGGCGGTTGCAGTCACACCCAGAATTGCGGCATTGCGCACAAAGGTGGTATCAAAAATCCGCGTATCCTGTCGGTAGGTGGTGCGAAAATCACCACATGGACGCATCGAAAATCCAGCCATAACCTATTACTCCGCCCCTTAGATGCGTTCGATGTCTTTGGTGCCAAACAGACCGTATGGCTTGATGCAAAGAATGATGATCAGCACATAGAACGGTGCGATCGAAAACAGGTTGCCCCAGTGCAGATACTGACCGTCGACAAACTCGGCGGTGTTTTCCAGAAGACCGATGATCACGCCGCCGACAATCGCGCCGATGATTGAGTCAAGCCCGCCCAGAATAACCGCCGGGAACACCTTGATCCCGATCACCGAAAGCGCGGATGAAACCCCGTTGACCATCCCGATCACGATACCGGCAACACCCGATACCAGGGCCGAAATCGCCCAGGACATCGCAAACACGGTCTTGACGGAAATACCAAGGCTTTGCGCGACCTGCTGGTCAAAGGCCGTGGCCCGCATCGCAAGGCCCAGCTTGGAATATTTGAAGAACCAGTAAAACGCCGCCATGATCACCAGCGAGATCACGAAACTCATGATATAGGCGGTTTCGATCTGCATCCCCATCAGGTTGACCGACTTGGCTTCAAACACCTGCGGATAGGTCGCGGTGGTTGCACCGAATATCCATTTCGTCGCCGCCTGGAAAAAGATCGAAAGCCCGATGGTGACCATGATCACGGAAATGATCGGCTCGCCAATCATCGGGCGCAGAACGACCATTTGCAAGACGATGCCAAACGCCATCATGAACAGCAATGTGAACAGGAACCCAAGCCAGAAGGGCATTTGCATTTCCACAAGGAATGCATAACAAACCCACGCCCCGACCAAAAGAAACTCGCCCTGGGCAAAGTTCACGATCTGGGTCGATTTGTAGATCAGCACGAAACACATGGCGACCACGCCATACAATGTTCCGACAATCAGCCCGTTAAGCAGAAGCTGGAACAGAAGTTCGAAATTCATGTTGCCATCCCTGTAATGGCGGCCCCGCAACCTTTCCGGCGTTTGGGGCGCACTGTTTTATCGCTGCCTTATTCGGCGGCTTTGGGGGCCGTCTGTGCGGCCTTGTCCCCGTCCAGATCGACGACTTTCACACTTGTCTGGATGCGGGTTTTCGACCCGTCCTGGAAGGTGATCATGGTGTCGATATCAACCTTGTCATTGCCCGCATAAACCGCATCAATGATGTCGGCATATTTTTCGGCAACCACACTGCGACGGACCTTGCGGGTACGGGTCAGTTCGCCGTCATCGGCATCCAGTTCCTTGTAAAGCAGCAGGAACCGTTTGATGCGCTGCGCTTCCGGCAGGGTTTCATTCACCTGACGGATTTCCTCAACGATCATGTCATAGACCTGCGGCTGGGCCGACAGATTGGTATAGTTGGTAAAGGCAATCCCGCGCTGCTCGGCCCATTTGGCCATGATCGAATACCGGATGCAGATCATGGTCGACAGGAACGGCAACCCCTTGCCAAGGATCACGGCCTCGGCAATGAAGGGCGAAAATTTCAGTTTGTTTTCAATAAACTGCGGCGAATACCGTACACCTTTTGATGTTTCCGCCAGATCTTTCAGACGGTCGATCACCACAAGATGCTTGTTGCCTTCCTTGAAGTAACCGGCATCGCCCGTATGCATCCAGCCATCCCGGACATCCTCGTCATAGGCGGCCTGGTTTTTATAGTAGCTGGTAAACATGCCCGACGTGCGTGCGACGATTTCGCCAACCCCGTTTTCATCGGTGTTGATGATTTTGATTTCCGAATTATCAAACGCGCGCCCGACCGTGTCGAAATCAATGTCATCGGGCTGATGGATCGTATAGGCACCGCAAAGTTCGGTCTGTCCATAAAGCTGGCGCAGCGGAACACCCATAGCATGGAAGAACTTGAAGGTTTCCGGCCCCATCGCCGCCCCGCCGGTTGCAGCAGACCGCAAATTGGAAAAGCCCAACCGGTCCTTTAGCGCATTCATCAACAGGATATCGGCGACCCTGGAATGCCCGCCACCATCAAGGGCGGTCCGGGCCAACGACATGCCGAAATCATACATTTTCTGTTTGAACAGGGTCGCATCCATCATGCGTGCCCGGACATCGGCGGCAATCGCTTCCCAGACGCGCGGTGCCAGCAGAACGAAGTTCGGTCCGATCTCGCGAAGATCGGCCATCATGGTTTCCTGTTCTTCGACGAAATTGACGATCTGGCGGCTGATCAGCGACTGACCGACGACATAAACCTGTTCCATGATCCATGGCAGCGGCAGAACCGAAACATAATTATCCCCCGGATATTTCGGGTCGGCCCGCAAATAGGCCGCGCAATGATCAAGGAAATCACCGGCATTGAGCATCGCCATTTTCGGCTTGGACGTCGTGCCCGATGTGGTGCACAGGATCGCGCATTCATCACCGCGCGTATCGGCGACCATCCCGTCATAGGCACCGGGGTTTTTGGCCTCGACCTCGCGGCCAAGTTCATAAAGCTTTTCGATATCCATCAGGCGCGGGTCTTCGTATTTCCGCATCCCGCGCGGATCGCAATAAACAATGTGTTCAACCGTCGGGATCTGTTCGGCCAGTTCCAGAAGCTTGTCACACTGTTCCTCGTCCTCGGCGATCAGAACCCGCGCACCGGAATAGGTGATCAGATAGGCGACTTCTTCATGAAGGCTGTCCTGATACAGGCCGACCGACATCGCACGCAGCGCATGGGCAGCGATTTCGCCCCAGACCCATTCCGGGCGGTTTTCGCCGATAACGCCGATCACATCGCCGGGCTTGATGCCCATATCGCGCAGGCCAAGCGCCATCCATTTGACGCGGTCGTTATAATCTTTCCAGGTGAATTCCTGCCAGATGCCGAATTCCTTCTCGCGCATGGCGATTTCTTCGGGCCAGTGGCGCGCGTTATACGCCAGCACTTTCGGGAAGGTATCAAGCGCCTGCACATCGGCATAATCGGGTGTATTGCTGCTCATGTTCAGGCCACCTGCTCGTCTTCATCGGTTGCGTCATCATCTTCGCCGAGATAGGCCTTTTTGACATGGGCATTCGCCATGACTTCCTCGGGCAGTCCGGCTGCGATCTTGCGACCGAAATCAAGCACCATGACCCGGTTGGAGATATCCATCACCACCCCCATGTCATGTTCGATCATGACAACCGTCATGCCCCATTCTTCGTTCAGATCGATGATAAAGCGCGCCATGTCCTCTTTTTCTTCAAGGTTCATGCCTGCCATCGGTTCATCCAGCAGGATCAGATCGGGGCGCAACGCCACCGCACGCGCCAGTTCGACACGCTTGCGCAAACCATAGGACAGCGTCCCGGCGGTTGCCTTGCGGATATGGGAAATTTCAAGGAAGTCGATCACCTCTTCGCAGAAGCGCCGATGTTCAAGCTCTTCCTTCTGCGCGCCGGAAAACCAGTAAAGCGGCCCGGTCAGGCAATTGTTTTTCAAAAGATGGTGCCGCCCGACCATGATGTTATCAAGCACACTCATATGGCCAAAAAGCGCCAGGTTCTGGAAGGTACGGCCAATGCCCAGCTCGGCACGGTCATTGGGTTTAAGCCCCGTGACATCCTTCCCCTTGAAGGCAACGGACCCGGTGGTCGGCTGATAGCGACCCGAAATGCAGTTAAGCATCGATGTCTTGCCAGCCCCATTCGGACCAATGATTGAAAACAGCTCGCCGGGCTGGACGGAAAAGCTGACATCGCTCAGCGCGCGCACGCCGCCAAACACAAGCGACCCGTCGCTGATCTGCAAGATGGGACCCTGTGACGTCATAACGTCGCTTATCCTCCCTGACTTGGGCCGCAGGCATCCTTGTGTCCGGTTGCCCGGATCAAAGGTGGATACCCCGTGCCTCTTGTTCAGTTTCCCTGATGATGTGCCGGTTTTTATTTGCCCCGGACCTTACGGAAACCGGGCTTGACACATTTAATACGTATTTAAGTACCAATTTCAGCAAATCACGTCAACGTGTTGCACAGCAACGGATTGAGACTTTTCACAAATTCGCGCCGCACAATTTTTGCGTTCTGGTCTGATGAATGCATTTCCACCTATAATTCCGTAAGGTCATCGTGGCACAACCCGGAAACCAAAAACCCTGAAATTATTGCGACGCACCATTAGGGTACCTGTTCGCGCTGCACCACGTGCATTCCGGCAAACCCCGAAATTGCCCCCTTGCACAATCAGGCAGCCACCCGATTCGTTGCCGTTTGGACAGGCTTCTCCCCTTATTGTACAGGTCGCCTTCTACATTCGAGTCTTTCCAAACTGGACGGTGCCCCCGTGGACTCGCAAACGATGTCCGGGCGGATTTGCGGCGTTTTTCACCGGAATCACATACCATGCGATTGCCATTACACGCCAGCCATTCACCAATTCGTTGTTATCGCAGGGATTTCAAGAATGACCCTTTTGCGGGTCTGGACTTTCGGGGGGAATTGTGGTGTAACCCCGTGGCACATACATATGTAGCCGTGACCCGCGTCACGAGAAACAGATAGCCCACCGCTCGGCGCTCCGACGGTCGGGGTGTCTTGTCACGACAAGCCCTTTAACCACCTTGAGGAGGGTCTGATGTCCATTTGTGGCAAAGACAACCTGCAAACGCGCCGCACGCTGAAAGTCGGGGATAAATCCTACGACTATTACAGCCTTAAAGTTGCTTCCGAAAAAATCGGCGACGTTTCCAAACTTCCGTTTACGCTGAAGGTCGTTCTGGAAAACCTTCTGCGTTACGAAGACGATTTCACTGTCAAAACCGACGATGTCAAAGCTGTCGTGGAGTGGCTCAAATCCCGTACGAGCTCGCACGAGATCAACTATCGTCCGGCCCGCGTCCTGATGCAGGATTTCACCGGCGTTCCCGCCGTTGTCGACCTTGCCGCGATGCGCGATGCCGTCGTCAAAATGGGTGGCGACGCCCAGAAGGTGAACCCGCTTTCACCGGTTGACCTCGTCATTGACCACTCGGTCATGATCGACTTCTTCGGCACCGACGACGCACTCGACAAAAACATGGAAGTCGAGTTCGAACGTAACGGCGAACGCTACGAGTTCCTGCGCTGGGGCCAGAATGCGTTCAACAATTTCCGCATCGTCCCGCCGGGGGCAGGTATCTGCCACCAGGTGAACGTCGAACATCTCGCCAAGGTCGTCTGGACCGGCGAAGATGACAACGGCAAAACCGTTGCCTATCCCGATACGCTGGTCGGTACCGACTCTCACACCACCATGGTCAACGGCCTTGCCGTTCTGGGTTGGGGTGTTGGCGGTCTCGAAGCCGAAGCCGCAATGCTCGGTCAGCCGATCTCGATGCTGATCCCCGAAGTCGTCGGTTTCAAACTGACCGGCTCGATGAAAGAAGGCATCACCGCAACCGACCTCGTGCTGCGCGTCGTTCAGATGCTCCGCGAAAAAGGCGTTGTCGGCAAGTTCGTCGAATTCTATGGCGACGCGCTTGACCATATGAGCCTGCCGGATCGTGCGACCATCGGTAACATGGCACCGGAATACGGTGCGACCTGTGGCTTCTTCCCGATCGACGATGAAACGCTTAACTACATGCGTAACACCGGCCGCTCCGAAGAACAGATCGCACTGGTCGAAGCATATGCCAAAGAACAGGGCATGTGGCGCGACCCGAGCTTCGAAGCAGAATATACCGCAACCCTTGAACTCGACATCTCGACCGTCGAACCGGCCCTGTCCGGTCCGAAACGTCCGCAGGACCGCGTTCTGCTGAAAGATGCCGTTTCAAGCTTCACCAAGACCTTTGCCGATATGGCACCGGGTGTTGATGCGGATCGTTCTGTTCCGGTTTCGAACGAAAACTTCGCAATGAAAGACGGTAACGTCGTTATTGCCGCCATCACGTCCTGCACCAACACCTCGAACCCGAGCGTGCTGATCGCAGCCGGCCTGCTGGCGAAAAAAGCGGTTGAACTCGGCCTGCAGCGCAAACCGTGGGTGAAAACCTCGCTCGCACCGGGCTCGCTGGTTGTTGCCGACTATCTCGAAAAAGCCGGTCTGCAGTCCTATCTCGACAAGCTTGGCTTTAACGTTGCCGGTTTCGGTTGCACCACCTGTATCGGTAACTCCGGTCCGCTGGCCGACCCGATCATCGAGGCAATTGACGGCAACGACATGCTCGTTACCGCCGTTCTCTCGGGCAACCGTAACTTCGAAGGCCGCATCAGCCCGCAGGTCAAGGCAAACTACCTTGCCTCCCCGCCGCTGGTTGTTGCCTATGCCATTGCCGGTAACCTGAAGGTCGATCTGAACAAAGACCCGATCGGTACCGACAAGAACGGCAAAGACGTCTTCATGAAAGACATCTGGCCGACCAACAAGGAAATCGCGGACACCATCGCGTCCTCGATCTCTGCTTCGATGTACAAGGATCGTTACGACAACATCTTTGCCGGCCCGAAACCGTGGCAGGAAATCGAAGTCACCGAAGGCGAAACCTTCGATTGGGATGGCAAATCGACCTACGTCCAGAACCCGCCCTACTTCGTCAATATGGCGAAAGAACCGGGTGAGTTCTCGGAAGTTCATGGTGCTCGTCCGCTCCTGATCCTTGCTGACTCTGTCACAACCGACCACATTTCTCCGGCCGGTTCGATCAAGGCAGAAAGCCCGGCAGGTGAATACCTCAAGGCGCATGGCGTCGAAGTTCGTGACTTCAACTCCTACGGCGCACGCCGCGGGAACCACGAAGTCATGATGCGCGGTACCTTTGCCAACATCCGTATCCGCAACGAAATGGCACCGGGCACCGAAGGTGGTGTTTCGGTTCATTACCCGTCCGGCGAACAGGGCTGGGTCTATGATGTTGCCATGCGTTACCAGGCAGAAGGCACCCCGCTGGTTGTCATCGCTGGTAAGGAATACGGCACCGGTTCGTCCCGTGACTGGGCAGCCAAAGGCACCAACCTGCTTGGCGTCAAAGCTGTTCTGGCCGAAAGCTTCGAACGTATCCACCGCACTAACCTGGTCTGCATGGGCGTCCTGCCGCTGCAGTTCAAGAATGGTGAAGGTCGTGCGACTTACAAGCTTGACGGCACCGAAGTCTTCGACGTTCTGGGTATCGGCAACGGTATCACCCCGATGCAGGACGTTACGGTTCGTATCACGCGCAAGGATGGCTCCACCGAAGAGGTCATTGCCACCTGCCGTATCGATACCGAAAACGAAGTCCTTTACTACCAGAACGGCGGCATTCTGCAGTTTGTTCTGCGTAACATGATGAAAGCTGCCTGATTTCTCCTGAAATCAGAAGCCTGCTGACTGCGCAACACCCCCGTCTTTCATGGACGGGGGTGTTTTGCAAGAACTGCACTTTTAAATTGCGCCAGATCCAAACCACCTCGATTTATTGATTTATAACAAGTCAGTCGTCCCGACGATTTGATAGGGATGAGGCTAGACCAGAAATGCCCGCCAACCGGGTGCCAGACAGGATTTGGACAGCAACAGGTTATACATGACGCGCGCCAGTTTTGCCGATGGCAATACCACCCACCTGACCGTAGGTACGATTTCCCCCGGCATTGTATTGCGTTGCGGGCCGGAAACCACGATTGGTCAGGCCATCGACATGATGCGCGAAGCCAATTGCAGTTCCATCATCGTGACACAGGATCACCTGCCGGTCGGTATCTGGACGGAAAAGGACTGCCTGTCCCTGCCCGCCGACTGCGAAGCCACCTTGAACGAGCCGATCTCGAAATGGATGTCGGCCCCGGTTCACAGCATATCGGTCCATGCGACACCCGAAGCCGCCATCATCCGCATGCGCGAACGCCATGTCCGCCATCTGGTGACTGTGGACGCGGAAAACCGTCTGGCCGGGATCATCAGCCAGTCCGATCTGATCCGCCAGCATGGAAGCTGGCGCAAGCTGGGCGACGGCGATGTTGGGGCCGCCATTCGCCGCACGACAATCTTTGTCGATGGCGATATCCCGATGTCGGAACTGCGCGCCCGCATGCATGATGCCAAATGCGACTGCGCGATTGTTTATGATCCGTCAGTCGCCGACAGCCCGGCCGCAAATCTTGACCACACCGGCATCATCACCGAACGCGATGTCCTGCGCAATCTTGCCAATGGTGATCACGCAACACCGGCCATCGAAATTGCCAGCCGCCCGCTGCGCGTCATTTCCGCCAAGGCCAGCCTGAACAATGCCCGCGATACGATGCTGGCCGAACATATCCGCCATCTTGCCGTGATTGATGAAACCGGCAATGTGATCGGGGTTCTGTCATTCGCCGATCTGCTGGAATTCATCGAACAGGATTATTTCGCCCATCTCCGATCGGTGATGGAAGGACGTGATGTCGAACTGGCTTCGGCCCGCCGGTCGCTGTTTCTGGCAGACAAGATCATTGAAACGTCGCCTGACGGGATCATGGTCTGTGCCGCCGATGGTACCATCGAACTGGTCAATCCGGCCTTTACCCGGGTCACGGGTTACAACGCATCGGACGTGATCGGCAAAAACCCCAATATCCTGCAATCGGGCCGTCAGTCTCCCGAATTTTACACCTCGATGTGGCGCGATATCCAACAGCACGGCAAATGGGAAGGCGAAATCTGGAACCGACGCAAATCCGGCGAGATTTATCCCGAATGGCTGTCAATCATCGCAATTCGTGATGCCGATGGTCAGATCAGCCAGTATGCATCGATCTTCACCGATATCAGCGAACGCAAGAAAAACCGCGAAGACATTCTGCGCCTTGCCCATATTGACGAGCTGACCGGCTATCCCAATCGCCGCCGTTTCCTTGAACTGCTGGCTCATGGTATCGGCGAATCCCGCCGCAAGGGAACCCGCCTGACGATCCTGCTGCTCGATATCGATAATTTCCAGCGGGTGAACAACACACTGGGTCATGGTGACGGTGACGATGTTCTGGTCGAAGTTGCCCGCCGCCTGCACCGTCGCCTGGATCAGGGCGGTGTTCTGGCGCGCGTCGGGGCGGATGAATATGCCATCCTGCTTGCGGGAGGCAAATCCGCCGATGACGATGCCGCACTGGCCGATGATCTTTTAAAGGCGTTAAAACAGCCACACCGGACCAGAAAAGGGCAGGAAATCTATATTTCGGCCAGTATCGGCATCGCGTCCTTCCCGCATGATGCCAATGATACCGCCAATCTGCTGCGCAATGCCGAAATCGCGATGATGCATTCCAAGGAACAGGGACGAAACCGGTTCAGCCGCTATAACCGCGCCAGCCATTCGCAAAGCGGTGCCGACCTTGCCCTTGAAACCGCCCTACGTCAGGCACTGGACCGCGATGAATTCCATCTGGTCTATCAACCGCAATTCGACGCCCGCAGCGCTACCTTGCACGGGGTCGAAGCCCTTTTGCGCTGGAACCATCCGGAACGCGGCCCGATCCCGCCAACCGTGTTCATTCCGGTGGCCGAGGAAATCGGTGTCATCGGAGAGCTTGGCCGCTGGGTCTTGCGCCATGCCTGCCGACAGGCCGTTTCATGGCGTGAAAAGGGACTGCACAACATCACCATGGCGGTGAATGTGTCGGTTCAGCAATTCTATGGCACCATCGATCTTGCCGAACAGATCAGAACCATTCTGGTCGAAAAGGGCATGGCGGCAGACCGGCTGGAAATCGAAATCACCGAAAGCCTGTTCATGCAGAACATTGATGAAATGCGTGCCAATCTGCAATGCATTCGCGATCTCGGCGTGAAAATCGCGCTCGATGATTTTGGCACCGGCTTTTCCAGCCTCAGCTACCTGCGCAAGCTGCCGTTTGACACGATCAAGATGGATCGCAGCTTTGTAAGCGACATCAATCAGGGCCGCGAAGGCAGTGCCCTTGCGATCACAATCCTGAATATGGCGCAGAACCTGCACAAAAAATGCGTCGCCGAAGGTGTCGAAACCAACGCGCAGCTCAAGCTGCTGCGCGATGCCGGATGCGACTACATACAGGGATACCTTCTGGGCAAACCGATGTCTGCCGATGAAATCCTTGCCCTGTCGCAACAAAGACCGGCCAAAGCCTCCTGATCCGGTTTGATAACCAGCAAAAAGGGCGGGGGAAATTCCCCGCCCTTCGCATTTCGTCTGCTTTGAAAAAACGGCCTAAAGCACGCCAAGTCCCTTGAGCAGAATGAAGGCAATCGCAAGCGGCGCGATGAACTTCACGATAATGCCCCAGCCATTGATCCAGAACGGCACGACGCCATTATGGGCAGCAATATCTTCCTTGGCCTTGCCCCAGACAACCCAGCCGACAAACAACGAGATGAACAGCCCACCAATCGGCAGCAGCAATTTCGAACTGACTGAATCCATCAGATCAAAGAAGCCAAGACCAAAGATGGTGAAATCACCCATGATGCCCATCGACAATGAGGACGGAATACCAAGCAGGAAGATGATCACACCCACCGTGATCGATGCCCCTTTGCGGCTAATGCCACGGTCATCAACGAAATAGGCAACAACCACCTCAAGGATCGAAACCGCCGATGTCAGGGCGGCAATCCCCAACAGCAGGAAGAACATGAACGCAAAGACCGATCCCATCGGCATATGCGCAAACACCGCTGGCAACGTGATGAAAGTCAGGCCCGGACCGGCACTTGGATCAAAGCCGAATGCGAACACGGCCGGCAGGATCAGAAGACCGGCCATCACCGCAACCGACGTATCAAGCAGCGTCACCCAACCGGCCGAACTGGCGATATTTTCCTTTTTGCTCAGATACGAGCCATAGGTAATCATCGCACCCATCCCAAGCGACAGCGAGAAGAACGCCTGCGACAGGGCTTCCGATACCGTCGCCCAGGTGACTTTGGAGAAGTCCGGCGACAGCAGGAAGGCAATGCCTTCGCCTGCACCTGGCAAGGTCACGGAACGCACAATCAGGATCAGCAACAGCGCAAACAGGGCTGGCATCAAAATCTTTGACGCGCGTTCGATCCCCGAACCGACACCCGCCAGCACCACAAAGATCGTCAATGCCATGAACAGCGCATGATAGATCAGCGGCGAAACCGGATCGGAAATGAACCCGCCAAAGATGTTGCCCAATGCGGCCGGATCTTCAATCGCCAGCGCCCCGGTGATCGATTTGACCATATAGGAAATCGTCCAACCGGCAACGACACTGTAAAATGACAGGATGATAAAGGCAGCCGCAACACCACAAAGCCCCACCAGCGGCCACGCACCGCCCTTCAGCTTTGCAAACGCCCCGATCGCGTTCTTTTCAGCCATCCGCCCGATGACCATTTCAGCCAGCATGACCGAAAGACCGATGGTAAAGACCAGCGCCAGATAAATCAGCAAGAAGGCGCCACCGCCATTCTCGCCCGCCATATAGGGAAACTTCCAGATGTTGCCCAGCCCCACGGCCGACCCGGCAGCCGCCAGGATAAAGCCGAGGCGTGAACCCCAATGCTCTCGTTTAATCATAGCCTGCAAACCTTTCTTGGACCGGCATCCACGGAAAGTCGCTCCCGCCGCAGTGCCTGTTCCTCATTTTTCTGTATAAACGCAAAGGTGATTTCACCTCACGCATTCCGTGAAGGCCTGCTGCCCCCTTTCGGAATTGACCGGAGCTAATAACACCAATCTTCCGAAATCTCCTGTCTAAATTCCCGGATTTTGCGCAAAAATCGGTCGTTTTGGCACATACGGGCCTTTCAACGCCTTGTGATTGGTGGTTGATACGCATTTTGGGGCATCATCAAGCCATGAAACAGCTTCGCCCCCTTATCATCATGCTTGCAACCGCGTTTTTGGGTGGTTTATCGCTGGCACATGCCGCCGAGGCCACGTCACCCCGCGCCGTGATCGAGCTTTACACATCCGAAGGATGCAATTCCTGCCCTCCGGCGGATCGTGTTCTTTACGAATTAAATCAGGAACATGCTGACCTTCTTGCCCTGTCGTTCCATGTCGATTACTGGAACTATCTGGGCTGGGAAGATCCGTTTTCCAGTGCTGCCAATACCGAACGACAACGCGACTATGCTAGTCGATTGCGTGAACGCTATGTCTACACCCCGCAGGTCGTGATCAATGGCGATCAGGTCGTGCGGGCCACGGACAAAAGTCGAATCGTCACCACCAGCAATGAAGCGACCCCGCTTCGGGAATGGGCGGACCTGGCCCTGCTATCGGATAATCGAACCAGCCCCGCCAGTGGCAAATTAAAGCTCGGCATGGTCCACACCCCGCCCGCCGGGCAGTCCTATCAGCTTTGGCTGATCGGGTTTGATCGCGAACAGGAACGCGATGTCCGCTCTGGCGAAAATGCCGGTCGGCGTCTGGTTCATGCCAATGTCGTGCGCGAAATGATCGATCTTGGTCAGTGGGACGGACAGCAGCGCGAACTTGATTTCGCCCTGAACCAGCCTTGCGACGGCGGTGTTGCGATCCTTGTTCAGGAAGGCCGCGGCGGCCCGGTTCGAAGTGCTTCGGTCATCCGGTTCTGATTACCTGTCCCTCCGCCAAACGCCGCAGCCGGTTTTTGATCGCTGCGGCGTTTGGCGTTTCTTTGGATTGATTTGAAACAATGTCATCACATCCAATGTCGGATAAAGCATGATTAATCACCCCGGACGCGTTATAGAAAACGCATATCCGGCATGAATTCCGACAGTCAAACGAGTTAGATGACAGTTTTTACCGGTTCTGATCTGACCTGTCTGCGTGGCGAACGACTGGTTTTTGGCGATCTTTCCTTTAACGCCAATACCGGCGATGCCGTGATGCTGCGTGGCCGCAACGGTGCAGGAAAATCAAGTCTGCTGCGCCTGATGGCGGGCCTCATGGCCCCGCGCCGCGGCACCATCCGCTGGCAGGGTGATGATATCGCCGATGATAAAATTGCCCATCGCGCGCGCCTGCATTACCTTGGTCATCAGGACGCCATCAAACCGGTCCTGACCGTTCGCGATAATCTGCGCCTGTGGGCCGAACTGCGCGATATTTCCGATATCGACGCCGAAATTGATCGGGCGCTTCGCGCCCTTGATATTCATCATCTTGGCAAAACCGCCGGGCGATATCTTTCAAGCGGTCAGAAACGCCGCACCGCCCTTGCCCGTATCCTGCTGGGTCAAAGCGACCTTTGGCTGCTCGATGAACCGACTGTTGGCCTTGATCGTGAAAGCTGCGCCGAACTTGCCCGCCTGATTGCCGAATTCCGGGCCAAAGGCGGCATCGTGATTTATTCGACCCATGTCGATCTTGATATTGCGGCACCGATCATCCTCGATCTGGATCAGTTCGCCATCCCGATGATGGAATGGCTGGCCGAACAGGATGATGAAGATGCCCGCGAAAACCTGTCACACGACATGAATCAAGGCAGGACGACGGAGGCTGCTATATGAAGGCCTTTGTCGCCATTCTGCGGCGCGATTTGCGCCTGGCCCTGCGTCAGGGGGCGGATTCCGTGATGGTGGTTGCCTTCTTTATCGTGACCACCACCCTGTTTCCGTTTGGCGTCGGGCCCGAAGCCAACATACTGGCGCGGATTGCCTCGGGGGTGATCTGGGTCGCGGCCCTGCTGGCCGCCATGCTGTCCCTCGAACGTGTTTTTCAGACCGATTACGAGGATGGCACGCTGGAACTGCTGACCCTGTCGCCTGCCCCGCTGGAGCTTCTGGTGCTGGGCAAGGTCTGCGCCCACTGGCTGACGACGGGCCTGCCGCTGATCATTGCGGCACCGGTGATGGCCGTGATGCTGAATATGGATCAGGACGGCTTTGGCACTTTGATGATCGCCATGCTGATCGGCACACCGGCATTAAGTTTGATCGGGGCGATTGGTGCGGCACTGATATTGGGGGCACGACGTGGCGGGGTGCTGGTGTCGCTGCTGGTCCTGCCACTATATATACCGGTACTGATTTTCGGTGCTGGCGCGGTCGAGGCCGCATTGCTTGGCATTTCCGCCCAGGCACAGTTACAGATCATGGGGGCGATCCTGTTACTGTCTTTGGCTGCCGCCCCGTTTGCCACCGCACACGCCATCCGGCAGGCAGTGGAATGACAAAGAACACAGACTGACGACCTTCGGCGGCATTGCCGCAAACGGACGAGAGAAAATGCATCGTTTCGCCAAACCAAGCGTGTTTCTGAAACTGACCGGGGCCATGATGCCGTGGGTGGTCGCCCTGACTGTCATCCTGACCGCCGTCGGGCTTTATCTCGCCCTGATCGGATCACCGGTTGACTATCAGCAGGGCAGCACTGTCCGGATCATGTATATCCATGTGCCCGCCGCATGGATGGGGCTGTTCTGCTATGTCGGCATGGCCGCCTGCGGCGCGATGAGCCTGATCTGGAAACACCCGCTGGCCGATATTTGCGCGCGTGCCACCGCACCGGTTGGCGCGACCTTTACCGCCCTGACCCTGATTACCGGGTCGCTTTGGGGCGAACCGATGTGGGGAACATGGTGGGTCTGGGATGCACGTCTGACCTCGATGCTGATCCTGCTGTTCCTCTATCTTGGTTATATCGCGCTGGTAAATGCCTTTGACGATCCCGAACGCGGGTCAAAGGCCGGATCAGCCCTGGCACTGGTCGGGGTAGTCAATGTGCCGATTGTCAAATTTTCCGTCGACTGGTGGAACACCCTGCATCAACCGGCATCGGTCGCACGCATGGATGGGCCCAGCATCGATCCCAGCATGCTGGCCCCGCTTCTGATCATGGCCTTTGCCTTTACCGGATACTATTTCATCATACTGGTTTTGCGCGTTCGGCTTGAACTGAACCAGCGCCGCATCCGTACCCTTCAGCTCAGCGGCCTGTTTGACGAACGCCCCGCTGCCAACGGCGATCATGATGAACTCGCCTATGATCAGGGTCACAACGCCGGAGCCAGCAAATGAACGAATTCTTCTCAATGGGCGGCTATGGCAGCTATATCTGGGCCAGCTACGGCATCGCTGCCCTTGCCATGATCGTCCTTCTAGTCGCAACCCTGCGGGGCCTGCGTCAAAGCAAAACCGAACTTGATCAGCTTGAAACCGTTCTGAAAGCCCGCCGTCCCAGACGTGCCCGCACAACAGACCGGTCTCAGACTTCCTGAGCGGAGAATATCGAAGTGTCTCTTTCGCGTGCCAAGTCCCGCAAACGTCAACGCATGTATATCATCATGGCCGCCCTTCTGGCGGTCGGTGCGGCGGCTGCCCTTGCCCTGACAGCGTTCGAAGATTCGGTTGTGTTCTTCTTCAGCCCGACCGAAATCGTCGAAAAATCCCCGATTGCCCCGGATCAGCGCCTGCGCGTCGGCGGCCTCGTCGAAGAAGGATCGCTTAAAAAACTTGGCGGCGGTGAAACCATTACCTTTACCGTCACCGACATGGCAAATTCGGTCACCATTTCCTATACTGGCATCCTTCCCGACCTGTTTCGCGAAGGTCAGGGTGTCGTCGCCGAGGGCCATATGGGCTCCGAGGGCCAGTTCATCGCATCCGAAGTTCTGGCCAAACATGACGAGAACTACATGCCGCCCGAGGTCGCTGAGTCCTTGAAAAAAAGCGGCTATTGGGAAGAAATCGAAGCCAGAAACGCCGAAAGTATGCGTAATTAAGCCACATTCTGCCATCATAAAAACCTCATATTGAGGCCTTCAAATCGGCATTAAAACTGGGTGAATGCCTTGCTGTTTGACAGCAGGGGCGGAGTGGTGTTCGTTTACCGGATGCCATATATAGGGGAAATCTGAAGAAACGCATGATCGCAGAGTTTGGACATTTTGCCCTTATCCTCATTCTTGTGCTGGGGACGTGTCAGGCGACCCTGTTCTGTCCGGCCCTGTTTCGCGCAGATTATCGCGCCCTTGGGCCGGTTCCGGCACCAGTCGGCGGTAGCTTGCCAGACCGCCCCGTCAGCAACGGCCAGTTCACCGGAACACAGGGTTTCGACATATGGCCCTTGCCCTTTGCCATATGCGTTCTGGCAATCATTGCCGAAACGGCCCTGATCCATTCCTTCATTGTCAGCGACTTCACCCTGCCCGTTGTCGCCAGTTACAGCCATTCATCCACACCGCTGATCTACCGGATCGGTGCCGCTTTCATTCCCGATAGCGGGGCAATGCTGTTCTGGGTCACCGCAAGTACATTTGCAACATTGGTCTTTGCACTGCAAAGCTTGTTGCGCGGCATCACCGATCAGGACCGCGTGGCGCTCGGCATACTGGGTATCATCATCGCCCTTCTCGCAGCGGCAACCATTATTGATGCCGATCCATTCCTGCGTTCGAACACGGCACCGCTTGACGGTGCCGGCCTTGATCCGGAACTGCAGGACATTGCCGGGATCGTTCGCGGACCGTTCCTTTATGCCGGTCTTGCCGGCCTGTCGGTCATTTTCGCCGTTACCTTTGCCGCCCTGCCGGGGGCCAGGCTTGACCGCGCATGGTCCGAACAGCTCCGCCCTTGGGCAATGGTTTCCTGGACGTTTCTTGGCGCTGCCATCGCGATTGGCGCCTACCGCGCCTACACCGAACAGGCCTGGGGTAATTGGTGGTATTGGGACACCTCGGAAAATGCATTATTGATGCCATGGCTTCTGACCACGGCCTTCGTGCATTGTCGTGCGGTTCTTGAAAAAACCGAAACCCTGAAACCCTGGACCGCCCTTCTGGCCCTGTCGGCCTTTGGCGCAGGATGGTTCGGGACTTTCCTTGTCCGCTCCGATCTGCTCGGTCCCTTGCCGACCGCCCTGCTCAGCAGTGGCGATAGTATTGCGCTTCTGGTCGGGTTCTGCGCCCTGTTTGCCGGGGCCTATTTCATGTTCTGGCGATGCGCAACCGACATGGTCGATAACAAGGATTTTTCGCTGATATCGCGCGAAAGCGGCATGTTCCTGAACAGTGTGATGCTGTCGGTCGCGGCTGCAACGGTTTTGATCGGCACCATTTATCCTCTGTTTTTGCGCTGGTTTGACGGCGATATCATAACGGTCGGCCCACCATTTTTTGTCCAGGCGCTGATCCCTGTCGGTTTGCCGCTTCTGTTCCTGATGGGTTTTGCCCCGACGCTGCGCTGGCGCAATGATGAAACATGGCAGATCGGGCGCCGGATGAAACTGGCGGCCATGATGTCGCTGATCGTCATTCTGTTCGTCTGGATGCGCTTTATCGATGCATCGCCGATACCATTACTGGGCATTGGCCTTGCCGCCTGGGTCTTTACAGCCGCCCTTGGCGATCTTTGGGAACGCCTGTGGCGTCAACCCGACCATGGCGAGGGAAAATACCGGAACTTCCAGCTTCTCGGCCCGCGCTATCTCAGCATGACCTTTGCCCATATCGGCATCGCCATCCTGATCGCCGGGGGCTCGGCCAGTGCCATCTGGGAACAGCAGATTTCAATGTCGGCCCGCACCGGCCAAAGCATCCAGATCGGTCCCTATAATCTGCAATATGAAGGTGTGGCGTTACTGCCCGGTGAAAACTATGCCACCCGCAAGGCAACATTCATCGTCTATCGTCATGCGCAACCGGTCGCCGAACTGTTTCCCGAAGTACGCTATTATCCGATCCGCGGCATTGAAACCAAGGAAGCCGATATCTGGCACGGACGCGACGGGGATTTGCATGTTTCCGTGGGTGAACGGGCCGAAGACGGCGGTCGGGTCGTGACCGTCCGGTTCCTGCCGATGATGCCCTGGGTTTGGGGCGGAATGTTACTGATGCTGATCGGCGGTGTCATCAGCATCTGTACGCGCATTGTCCTGCGCTGTAAGAAGAACGGAGTTCCCGCTTCATGAGATTCTGGATCGCAGTCATCCCGCTGGTGCTCTTTGCGGCCCTTGCCGGTGTCTTTCTGATGAATATCGGCAAGGACTCATCGGTGGTGCCATCCGCATTGCTGGACAAACCGGCGCCGGATTTCCAACTGCCGCCCCTGCCCGGTCGTGACAAGGGATTGTCGCGGGCCGACATCTCGAAGGGCGAGGTTTCGGTCCTGAACGTCTTTGCCAGCTGGTGCATTCCATGCCGTGCAGAACATCCGCTGATCAAGCGCCTTGCGCGTGAGGCCGATGTGCCGGTTTACGGTCTGAACTACAAGGAAAAGGACCCGCAGGACGGTGTTAACTGGCTTGAAGAACTGGGCGATCCCTATACCGCTGTCGGTATGGATTTGTCCGGTCGGACGGGGATTGATTTCGGTGTCTATGGTGTCCCTGAAACCTTTATCATCGATGGCAGCGGTCAGATTCGCTACAAGCATGTCGGTCCGGTCACCAATGAAATCCTCGAAGACGTCTTGCTGCCGAAAATTGCGGAGTTAAAGGGATGATCCGTCGAAACTGGGGGCTGTTTGCCACTTTCGTGATCCTGCTTGGCCTGCATGCCGGACCGGCCTTTGCGGTCAATCCCGACGAAATGCTTGCCGATCCGAAACTTGAAGAACGGGCACGCGAAATCAGTCAGGAACTGCGCTGTCTGGTTTGCCAAAACCAGTCGATTGATGATTCGGATGCCGACCTTGCGCGCGACCTGCGCATTCTGGTGCGCGAACGTCTGGTTGTCGGTGATACGGATGAAGAAGTCATTGAATATATTGTCGAACGGTATGGCGATTACGTTCTGCTGAACCCGCCTCTGAAACCCGAAACCTATATCCTGTGGATCAGCCCGGCGGTTCTGGTGTTCTTCGCCCTGATTGCGGTCATTGTTTTTTACCGTCGCAAACAGCGCGAAGACGGGACCGGCCCGAAGTCACTTTCCGATCAGGAACAGAAACGGCTTGATGAAATCCTTGGCACATCACAGGATCGTTCATAGCGATGCAGATTGCCAGTTGTGTACATAACACTGCCACCCCGCGAGGTTTTCTGTGATCTGGCTTGGCCTTGTCATACTTGCCGCGTTCGGCGGGCTTGCGATTTATGCCAGCCTGCCACGCCAGCGTGACAATTCCGACAGTTCGGATCGCATGGGCGGCCCGGATCGCAACCGCCTGTTGGGTCCGGCCGCACGGATCGGTTTTTCCACCCTGCCCGTCATCGCCGCTGCGGTTTTGTATGCCGCAATCGGCATGCCGGAAATTCCATCGCGCCCTTATGCCGAACGCGCAGGCGAACGCAATCTTGCCGCGGCGGCTGCGGCGGCGGCAACCGACGTGACCGATCCCGATTTCCAGACCGATCAGCAAATCCGTCGCCTGCTCAGTCAGATTGTTCTGTCGCTCGAAGCCAATCCGCGCAACTTGCAGGGCTGGATCGTTCTGGCGCGCGGATCGTTGCGTCTGGGCGATGTTGAACGGGCGGTTGCAGCCTTTGCCCGCGCCTATTCCCTCTCAGGGCACAACCCGTTTCTGGCAATCGAATATGCCGACACCCGCATCACCGCCCAGCAAGGCCAGATTGACAAGGTTTCACGCGATCTGATCCTGCATGCGCTTGGCCAGATGCCAAACCATCAGCTCAGCCGGTATTATTATGGCATGATGCTAAAACAGCAGGAAAAGTATCAGCAGGCCCTGAACGTCTTTACCGATCTGTATCGCGACATTCCAAAGGACGACCCGCTCAGTGGTGCCGCCGAGGCGGAAATCCAGTTGCTGAACGCAGAAATCGCCGACGCGACAGAGGCAGAGCCGAACTGATCCCGTCATCAGGTGCCGATCAGATACAGCACCCCCAGCAATACCGCGACAATCAGGATCAAAGTCCCGCCAACCACAGCAAATCGCACCACGGGATGAAGCTTGGATAATTCCGCAGTTTCATTCGTGTCGGAATTGATCCCGTCTTGTGCATGGCTTTTGTGAAACCGGCGAAGTGCCTCATCACCGCTCATCGGTGGCATTTGGACCCTGTCGAGCACAGTCCCCCGATCCTTATGACCGCCGGGCTTTTCGCCGTTGCGATTATTGTTTGCGGTCATCAATCCAGGTCATCGTTCGGCGGTCAGGCCGTCATCACCAGCACCAAGGTCCTGTGACTGGTAAACCGGCCATTGCCCGGCGGCAAGACGATCAAGCGACGGGCTTTGCTGCCCCAGGCGCGAACGGTACATCCAAAGGTTCGCCATCACACGCTCGATAAACAGGCGCGTTTCACGTGACGGAATGCTTTCGATGAAATAAAGCGGGTCTTCGTTGTCTTTCAGCGCCTTCTGCCAGCGCCCCAGATTGCCGATCCCGCCATTATAGGCTGCCATCAATTGCAGGAAGCCGTTATCGACCCCGTCCTGCCCCAGCAGATGGTCGACATATTTCTGACCCAGCGACAGGTTGATTTCCGGCTCATACAGTTCCGCACGCTTTTCACCGCGATAACGGGTATTGCCGATATAGCTTGCCGTTGCTGGCATCAACTGCATCAAACCACGTGCCCCGGCGTGGCTCCGCGCCTCGGCATTAAAACCGGATTCCTGACGCATCAGCGCATAGATCAGCGCCCGGTCAACTTCATAACCGCCTTCCGGTGCCCACGGGGGAACCGGATAAAGCGCATTGACGATCACCTCGCCGGTCCTTTGTGCGATATAGCCACCAAGCCGCATGGTCAGCGACGCAAAATTGGCATTGTCGGCAAGCGCAAGCACCGCACGGCGCAGCTTGTCATCGTCACTTGCCGCGGCCTTGCGCAATTCGCGTTCCGCCTCGTCGCGCTGATTGGTCTGGATCAGGGCAAGGGCGCGGCGGCCATGCGGATCAAGCTTCAGCTTGTTGGCGCGATTTTCATCCAGCGCCAGACTATCCCAGTCAAACACGTCATCCCGGCCAAGCGACCGCAGTGCCAGAAGCCCGTAAAACGACCGCGGATATTCCGCCGCCATCTGCAACATCTTGTCGGCTTCAACAAAACGCCCCGCCGCCAGATCGATACGCCCAGCCCAGAACGCCCCGGCCGACCGGGTCCAGCTTGACGCATAATCGTTTTTGGTCAGGGCAACGAAATGATCGTGCGCCTGATCCATCTTGCCCAGACGCCACGCCGTCAGGCCCGCCGTCCAATGCGCCTGCGGCAGGTATTTGCCCGACCGTTTTGCGGCCTCCGCGGCATGGCGCAATGCCAGATCCGGCTTGCCGAAATAATAATATCCCGATGCAATCGACGTCCGCGCTTCGTCCTGCTCATAGGCATCAAACAAACGCTTGGTTTCCGGTGCCTCAAGAACCTCAAGCGCGCCGGTGGGCCAACCGCCGCCAATCCGCTGGCGAATGCGGCTTTTCAGAACCGAAACGCGCGAACGCTGTGCCGATGAAAGGCTTTTGGTCGATTTGTGATAATAGGGACGGATATCTTCGTAATCATATCCGGCCCCATTGACATAACCGCCAACCGGCTTTTTCGGATAAGTGGCACTGCCCCGGCGCTGCAACGACAGTTTGTAGATGCGCGGGGCCTGCGGATGATCGGCATAAAGTGCGAGCCAGTCTTTCAGTTCCTGATAGCGGGAACGATATGCCGTCGGATGCAGATAACGTTGCGCCAGAACATGGCCCATCAGCAAATCATCGGACAGACGTGAAATCAGGTTGTCCGCATCTTTCCAGCGGCCCTGTTCCTGCACGGCAAAAATCTGTTCGTAAAGTTCCGCATCACGCTTGGACAGGACAAGGGGAACCGATACCGAAACATCATCATTGGTCGCAGGCGCACTTAATGCCGCCTGTTCCTTGGTCGCCTGGGCGTGCGTTACCGGCACTGCCAGCGCGATGGCACCAAGGGCCGTGATGAAAACGGTGCGCCGAAATGCCAATACGGCACGCGGCAGGCCTGTTCTTATTGCTTCGATCAAAACCAGTCTTTCCCCTGCGAGACTCCGGCAAAGCCGTGTTTGTATCCCGAAGCAGTTTCTCGTCGCAACCTGTAGAGTGCGGTGTCCCCCCGCTTGAAGCCGCCATATATACCAGCAAAAGCCTGTCTCGCGAAATGATTTCTCCGAAATCAACCACTTGGCGGGGATGTTCGCACATTGCCTGCCCCCTGCATATCGGCCATGCATCGAGCATTTCGTAAGGTTATTTACGACAATTTCTGTGCCACGGCGCGTAAATCACGCCACGCCAGCCGCTTCTGTTCGGGGGTGCGCAGCAAATAGGCCGGGTGGAACATCGCGGTGATATCGGTCATTGCCGCCGCACCAAGCGGCATTTCCTTCCACGTGCCGCGCAACCGGGTGATGCCGCGATCTTCTTCCATCAACGTCTTGGCCGCACTGCCGCCAAGGCAGACAACAACCTTTGGCCCGATCAGTTCAAGATGACGGCGGACAAACGGTTCGCACACCGCGATTTCAGCCGTGGTCGGCTGACGGTTTCCCGGCGGACGCCACGGCAGGATATTGGTGATATAGACTTCCTCGCGCGCAAAACCTATGGATCGCAACATCGCATCCAGCAACTTGCCGCTCGGCCCGACAAAGGGCTCGCCCTGCCGATCCTCTTCGGCACCCGGTGCCTCGCCGACCAGCACCAAACGTGCCTCGGGGTTGCCCACGCCAAAGACGGTATTGCTGGCCGACTTTTTAAGCGCGCAGCCCTCGAACTTTTCGACCGCTTCCCTGAGTTCGACCAATGTCGTTGCCCCTGCGGCAAGATCGCGGGCGGACTGACGGGCTTCATGGGGGGTATCGGATAACAGGAAACCACCGCCCGGCTGAACCGGTGGCGGGGGTGTCTTGGCCACAGTCCCGCCGCTTGGTCGCGCTGGCATCGCCGGGCGGGCGCCCCCGCCATTGGGGGGCAATGAAGCACGCCCCGATTGACCGGCCTGTCGGCTCAGGCTTTCGGATGCCTTGAAACGGTCCAGCGGCTCGTCGGCGATTGCCTCGTCCGCGCCCATTTCAAACTGCCAGATCAATGCCTGCAGCGGGTCCAGGTTATTTACATCAAAATCTGTAATTGGTTTGCTCATCTACACAGGAACGGTGTATGTTGCGGCGCATTCTTTGGAATGGCGCATGGATTTCAATCGACTTTAACGATTTTGGATCACTTGCACCATATACAAACGTGACTCAAATCGGTACACCTATACCGATTAAACAATGAATGTGAGAAATCAGGGCTTGGGCGAGACTCTGATCGGTGAATACCGGCTTGTGACCCATACGGACGAAAACAGTCCGAAATGGTCGGCAGCCAAAGGAGAGAGGCCATATGGAACGCGAATCCATGGAATTTGACGTGGTTGTCGTCGGTGCCGGTGTATCCGGTCTGTCGGCCGCCATTCGCCTGATGCAACTCGCCCAGGAACATGAAAAAGAAATCACCGTCTGCGTGGTGGAAAAAGGTTCCGAGGTCGGCGCGCATACGCTTTCGGGTGCGGTGATGGAACCGCGTTCGATGAACGAACTTTTCCCCGACTGGAAAGAACGCGGCGCACCGCTGAATGTCCCGGCTGGCAAGGATGAATTTCTGATGCTCAGCGAAACCGGGGCCCAAAAGCTCCCCACCCCGCCGCAGATGCACAACAAGGGCAACTATATCGTAAGCCTCGGCAATGTCTGCCGCTGGCTGGGCGAACAGGCCGAAGCCATGGGGATCGAAGTTTATCCTGGCTTTGCTGCCGCCGAAGTCCTGTTTAACGAAGATGGCTCCGTCAAGGGGATCGCCACCGGCGACATGGGCATCACCCGTGAAGGCGAACAGGGTCCGAACTATGAACCGGGCATGGAACTGCACGCCAAATACACCTTCTTTGCCGAAGGCTGCCGCGGATCGCTGTCCGAACAGCTGATCAAGAAATTCGACCTTCGCAAAAATTCCGATCCGCAAACTTACGGCATCGGGATCAAGGAACTCTGGGAAGTGGATCCCGAAGTCCATGCCGAAGGCACGATCCAGCACACGATCGGCTGGCCGCTTGATAAAAACACCTATGGCGGGTCGTTCCTGTATCACCTTGATAACAATCAGGTGGTGGTCGGCTTCGTGATCGGGCTTGATTACGAAAACCCGCATCTCAGCCCGTTTGACGAATTCCAGCGCTTTAAAACCCATCCGAAGGTCCGCAAGATTTTCGAAAAGGGTCGTCGCATTTCCTATGGCGCACGCGCGCTGAACGAAGGCGGTTTTCAATCGATCCCCGATCTGGTCTTCCCCGGTGGGTGCCTGATCGGTTGTTCGGCTGGCTTCATGAATGTCCCGAAAATCAAGGGATCGCACACCGCAATGAAAACCGGCATGCTCGCTGCCGAGGCCGCGTTTGAAGCCCTGACTGCCGAAACACCGCCCGCCTCGATGGAAAGCTATCCGGAAAAGCTGAAAAACAGCTGGGTCTATCCCGAACTGCACAAGGTCCGCAACATCCGGCCAAGCTTCGCCAAATGGGGCTTCTGGGGCGGCATGGCCTATAGTGCGGTTGATACCTACCTGTTCGGGGGCAAGGCGCCGTGGACCTTCAAAAACCACGCCGACCATTCCTGCCTGAAACCGGCGGCCGACATGCCGAAAATCGACTATCCGAAACCGGATGGCAAAATCAGCTTCGACAAACTCTCGTCGGTGTTCCTGTCAAACACCAACCACGAAGAAGACCAGCCGATCCACCTGACGCTCAAAAATGCCAGCGTCCCGGTGGACGTCAACCTTGCGGTTTATGACGGACCCGAAGCCCGCTTCTGCCCCGCAGGCGTCTATGAATTTGTCGAGGACGAGGATAAAGGCGGCAAACGTCTGCAAATCAACGCGCAGAACTGCGTGCATTGCAAAACGTGCGACATCAAGGACCCGACCCAGAACATCGTCTGGGTGGTGCCGCAGGGCGGCGGCGGTCCCAACTATCCCAATATGTAATGCTTAAAAAAGGGCCGCATGATGCGGCCCTTTTTCTTGGTCTTTATGGTTGCCGCAATTCGGCTTATTCCGGTGCATAGCCAAATGCAGCCGGTGGATTGGCCGCCGTTTCGGTCCAGACACTTTTGGGCTGCATATATTCCATCAACCCTTCCTTGCCGCTCGACCTTCCATAACCACTGGCGCCAAACCCGCCAAACGGCGACATGACATTGATCGTCTTGTAACTGTTGATCCAGAACGTCCCGGCACGCACATTCGCCGCCACCCGGTGCGCCCGATCCACCGATTGCGTCCACACCGCCCCGGCCAGACCGAATTTGCTGTCATTGGCAATCGCAACCGCCTCTGCCTCATCATCAAACGGAATGACGGACACAACCGGGCCAAAGATTTCCTCACGCGCAATTGCCATGTCATTGCGCACATTGCCCAACACCGTCGGACGCAGGAAATAACCTTCCTCACACCCTTCCGGGCGAACGCCGCCTGCCAGCAGTTCCGCGCCTTCTTTCTGGCCTGCTGCCACCAACCGGCGCACGGTCTGATATTGCGCGTCATTGTTGATCGGGCCGATCTGGGTTGCGCTATCCATCGGATCACCGACCGGAATGCGATTGGCCCCATCGACCAGCATATCAAGGAACCGGTCAACCACATTTCGCTGCACCAGAAGACGCGATCCCGCCACACAGCTTTGCCCCGCCCCGCTAAAGATCGCAGCCTGCGCGCCCAAGACCGCCCGTTTAAGGTCGGCATCGCCAAACACGATATTGGCCGATTTCCCGCCAAGCTCCAGCACGCAGGGCACGATATTCTGTGCGGCTTGGGCCGCAATGATCGCGCCAGTGCGCGGCGATCCGACAAACACAACCTTGCGCGTCACGTCATGGGTGGTCGCCGCCACCCCGGTCGTGGTGCCAAGCCCGGTCAGGACCGTAATCACCCCGTCGGGCAATCCGGCCTTTTTGGACAGAACCCCAAGTGCCAGCGAGGTCAAAGGCGTCATTTCGGACGGCTTCAGAACCGCCGCATTGCCGGTGCAAAGGGCCGGGGCCAACTGCCATCCGGCGGTAAAGATCGGCGCGTTCCACGGCGTAATCTGTGTCACGACGCCATACGGTTCGGGACGGGTATAGTTCAGATGACTGGTCGGAACCGGAATGACATCGCCGTGCAGCTTGTCGGCCCAACCGGCGTAATATTCAAACATCTCCGCGACTTTAAGGACTTCAACCTTGGTATCGCGGATCGGCTTGCCTGCACCGACGGTTTCCAGCAACGCAAGCGCATCAAGGTGATCACGCACCTGCTGCCCAATCCGCCAAAGGATGCGGCCACGTTCAGCCGCCGTCATGCCCCACCAGACTTTCTGTCCGGCACTGGCCGCCTGCATCGCCGCATCAACAACCTCCGCCCCGGCATCCTTAAGCGTCAAAAACGCCTTGCCGGTTGCCGGATCAATCAGTTCGAACATATCGCCACGTCCGGGCATCATCGCCCCATTGACCCAGCTTCCGATCTCATCGCTGCCAAAAAACGGCGCCATGGCCTTGTGATAGTCACGCGCCATCATTTTGGAATCACTGCTCATGATTTGGCTCCTTTGTCGGCAGGATCACATTCGGTAATACGGTTGAAATCGGCGTCATCGGCAAGCACTTCGGCACTTGCCGCCCAAATCTGTCCGGCCAACCCTGAAACTGGCAGGGAAACGTCCTTTTCCCTGGCAAGCGCCATGGCAAGGCGCACATCCTTGCGCATCAGTCCCATGGTAAAACCGCTGTCAAAGGCCCCGTTCATCACCCATTTCGGATAATTGACCTCGCTGATCGCACTGCGGCCCGACCCGGCATTAAGGGCCGCAATCAGGTTTTCCGTCGTCACGCCTGCCGCATTGCCAAGACGCACCGCCTCGCTCATGGTCAGAAGGTGGCTTGCCACCAGCATGTTATTGACGATCTTGACCGCATGACCCGCACCCACCGGCCCGACATGGGTAATCTTGCCACCCAGCGAATTCAGGACCGGCATCGCGCGCGCCACATCGGCATCCCCGCCGCCGACCATCATGGTCAGATTGCCGCTATTGGCACCGGCCGGGCCGCCGCTGACCGGCGCATCAATCAGGATATGCCCCTGTGTCCACAGCACCGCGTCAAGCTCGCGGGTCACATCGGGTTCCGATGTCGTGGTGTCGATCACAAGCCTGGGGTCCATATCGCGCGCACCAAGGCCCTCATCACCGGTCAGAACCGTGCGCACATGGTTCGCCGTCGGCAGCGACAGGACAATCGTCTGGCACGCTTCAAACAGTTCGGGCAGGCGGGCAACGATGGTCGCCCCGGCGGCGGCAGCTTCGGCCTGACGTTCCGGCGAAAGGTCAAACCCGACCACCGAAAAGCCATCCCGCAACAGGGTACGGACCATGCCCAGCCCCATATTGCCAAGACCAACGACACCAATGGTGCCGGTTTCTGGATTACTCACGATAAATGCCTCTTTGCTTTCAGACAGCCAGGCTCAGCCGGTGAAGGCACGCGCCTTCCCGTCACGGCACCAATGCGGTCCGATGTGATTTTTTGATTTTGCCCCCCGACTTTCCGGTGGATATCGGGTGAACTCAAGATCAATTGCCGGAACATGTTGTTGCCGAAACAGCAACACATATGCTCTGATTACGTGATCAGCTTCACAAGCACCAAATATCCGCCACCCCAATCAGGCACCACCACCATGAAGATCGACGACAAGCCGCTGCGTTATTTCCTTGCCGTGTTCGAGGCCGGATCCATCCGGACCGCCGCCGAAAATCTGCGCATTGCCCCATCTGCCATCAGCCGCCAGATCGCATCCCTCGAAGCCCATCTTGAAACGCTTCTGATGGAACGCACCAAACGCGGCATCATCTTTACGGAATCGGGCCATATGGTTGCCGCCCATGCCCGACGACGCTTTGAAATGGACGAGGCCTTTTCGGTGGATCTGGCCGCTGCGCGCGGTGCCATTGCCGGAACGGTGCGCATCGCGACCGGCGAGGGCTTTGTGGTTGATCTGGTCAATCACGTTGTCCGCCCGCTTCGCGATGAATTCCCCGATATCCGCCTTGAAATCGATGTCGCGGGTACTGAAAAAATCACCCACGGCATCCTGCGTGATGATTACGATATGGGGCTTGTCTTCAACCCGCCGCGCAATCCCGATCTGGAATTGCTGGCCGAGGATCACGCACCGCTTTGCGCCCTTGTCCCGCCGGGATTTGATCTGGCAAAAAAGGAAACCTGCACACTTTCCGATACGCTGAATTACCCGGCGGCCTTGCTGAACCCGCATTTTGGCGTTGCCAAACTTCTGGCCAATGTCGATCACGGCAACCGGGTGGCGCGTGATGCGTTCCTGACTGCCGATTCGATCAATGTCGCCGTCCATTTCGTGCTGTCAGGCGGCGGCATCACCTTTCTTCCGGCCTTTGCCGTATCGCGACAATTACGCAGGGGCGAGGTTGTGGCTATCCCCCTGACCGACCATTTTCTGGCCCGCGTTCCATCGCATCTTCTGGTGCGCAAGGGACGGCCGAAAACCGCCGCCGTGCGGGCGGTTACCGGCATGATCCGCGACCGGATGGAGGCCTTCGGCTCCGCCTGGTATCCCGAAGAACACGCATAGCATCAAGGCACCTGTTGCCGTTCCGGCAACAGAAGCATCCCAAAATGGCACTTGCTCCACCCCGGTCGAGTTTTCATTGTCAGACAAAATCCCCGGCGCCAAAAATGGCAGAATTGTGAAATCTGCCAATGCCGGGATACCGCAGGGATGATGCAACAGTCTGGCCTTTTTGACCGTGGCCATGGTTGCGTCGAACACGCCACGTCAAGGAGATTGGGAAATGAACGCGCTTCGGGGACAATTGGAGCTTTGGCGGCTCCACCTCGCCGTTATCGTACTCGGCGCCATCGCCGAATTGATCGGCATTCAGAAAATTCCGTTGGGCATCGGTGCGATTCTGCTGCTGCCGCTGCTTTATGCCTTCGTCATGGCCGCATTGATGAACCCCAATGTCATGCCGAAATTCGCAAAGTTCATCCGCCAGAAGGAAGTCGCCGCCGCATCGCCGCTGATCGTGATTGCGATCATGCCGTTTATTGCGAAATTCGGCACCACCATCGGCCCGGCAATCGAAACCATTATCGCAGCCGGCCCGGCCCTTCTGTTGCAGGAACTGGGCAATCTCGGCACCATCGTTCTGGCCTTCCCGCTTGCGGTCTGGGGCCTGAAAATGGGCCGTGAGGCCATTGGCGCGACCTTCTCGATTGCGCGTGAACCCAACCTTGCGATCATCGCCGACCGCTATACCCTCAAAAGCCCCGAGGGCACGGGTGTGATGGGCGTTTACGTGATCGGCACCCTGTTTGGCACCTTCATCTTTGCCATTCTGGCATCGCTTTTCGCCAGTGCGGACATCTTTGATCCCCGCGCCCTTGCGATGGCATGTGGCATCGGCAGTGGTTCAATGATGGCGGCCTGCACCGGCGCGCTGACCGAAGTCATTCCGTCCATGAAGGATGAAATCCTCGCTCTTGCCGGGGCCAGCAACCTTCTGACCTATGCGACCGGGCTTTATGCCGGACTGTTCATCGCCCTTCCCATTGTTGAAAAACTCTATAACGCGACGGCTGGCAAAAACGATATCGCCACCGCAAACAAGAAGGAGGCCTGATCATGTCCGAGAACGCAATTGCAATGGAACGCACCCGTCCGAAAATTGATCTGACAGATCACGCCGTCACCCTTGTCATCGTCTGCCTTGTCGGGCTGGTGATGAATACGGTCGGTCCGGCCATCCCGCTTGCCGATGGCTTTGTCGGCATGGTGGTGATTTATCTGATCACCATGGTCGGCCTGCTTCTGACCCGCTTTGCACCGTTTTACCTGCCAAGTGTCGCGTGGATTTCACTGGTCGGTATTGTCGCAACCCTGCCCTGGACCCCGGGGTCGGAATGGATCGTCGCACAGGCGAAATCGGTTGATTTTCTGGCTCTGGCCACCCCGGCCCTTGCCTATGCCGGTTTTGCCATCGCCAAAAAGGAAATCGAGGTCGCCAAACATTCCGGCTGGAAACTGGCACTGGTTGCCTGCCTTGTCTTCCTTGGCACCTATGCCGGGTCGGTTCTGGTGGCCGAACTGATCCTGCGCCTGCAAGGTTCCTGATCACACACCATATAAACGGGGACGATTGCGTTCCCGTTTATCGCGGGACCCTCGATACCCACCAAACGATCCCGCCCTTCCCGATATGCAATAGAGTATGCAGATGACTGTCACCAAATCCTCCCTTCATCCTCGTGCCACCCAACTCGTTGATGAATTTACAGCCTGGCGACATCATCTGCATGCTCACCCCGAAACCGCGTTCGAGGAAAAGCTGACCAGCGCCTTTGTCGCGCAAAAGCTTCAATCCTTCGGGCTCGATGTCAAAACCGGCATCGCCAGAACCGGCGTTGTCGCAACGCTTCACGGCAAAAAGGGTTCAGGTAAACGCATCGGCCTTCGCGCCGACATGGATGCGCTTGATATCCACGAAACCACCAATCTGCCCTATGCCTCGAAACATCCGGGCAAAATGCATGCCTGCGGCCATGATGGTCATATGACCATGCTGCTCGGCGCGGCCAAAATCCTCGCCGAAAATCCCGATTTCACCGGCACGGTCGATTTCATTTTCCAGCCTGCCGAAGAAAACGAAGGCGGCGGGCGCGAAATGGTCGAAGAAGGCCTGTTTGACAGCCACCCCGCCGATGCGGTTTACGGCATGCATAACTGGCCCGGCCGCGATGTCGGCACGATGGCGATGAAGCCCGGCCCGATGATGGCAAGCTACGATATTTTTGAAATCGCCATTGACGGCCGCGGCTGCCATGCCGCCATGCCCCATCTGGGTCGCGATCCGATTACGGCTGCCGGTCAGGTGCTGCTTGCCCTGCAAACCATTACCGCCCGCAACGTCAATCCGCTGCAAAGTGCCGTGATCTCGCCCACCCAGATTTTCGGTGGCGACACATGGAACGTCATCCCCGATACCGCCACCATCCGCGGCACGGTGCGCACCTTTGCCCCCGACATTCAGGATCTGGTCGAAGAACGCCTTAAAACCGTGGCCGATGCCACCGCCAGGGCGTTTGATTGCACTGCACGTGTCATGTATCAGCGCCGTTACCCCGCCACCATCAACAGCGAAGCCGAAACCGCCATCGCCTTTGCCGCCGCATCGCGCGTCGTCGGGGCCGATCAGATCGACCAGAACCCGGAACCCTCCATGGCCAGCGAGGATTTCGCGTTCATGCTCAATGCCAGACCCGGAAGCTACGTCTGGCTTGGCAACGGCCCGACCGACGGCAACCGCCTTCTGCATAACGCCGCCTATGATTTCAATGACGATGCCATCCCGTACGGGGTGAGTTACTGGATATCACTGGTCGAGGAATGCCTATCAGCGTGATTTTCTGACCGGAATCTCGCATTTTCCTTGTCTAAGCCACAATCTGCGCGTTCAATGTCCGCCCTTTTTTGACTGGCGATGGATGTGTGATGGAAATCGCGATTGTAACGCTTGATGGTTTTAACGAGATCGACAGCTTTGTCGCCCTATCGATCCTGAACCGGGCCAGGGGCAATGGCCTTCGTGCCGTCATTACCGGGCCGGGCCAATCCGTGACCTCGATGAACGGGGTCGAAGTCAGGATACAGGAACCCTTGTCCTTCACTGCCACGGCCGATGTCGTCCTGTTTGGCAGTGGCATTCACACCCGCGATCATATCAACGATCCCGACCTGATGGCACAGATCCACCTTGATCCGTCGCGCCAGATGATCGGTGCGCAATGTTCGGGCGTGCTGTTCCTGCATAAACTGGGCCTGCTGCCCGCGACCATCACGACGGATACCAAAACCCGGTCCCTTCTGGCGCACACCGATACCGTGCCTGAAGACCGTCCGCTGGTCGCACAGGGCAATATCGTCACCAGTGGCGGCTGCCTGTCATCGCACTATCTGGCGGGATGGGTTCTGGCGCGCGCACTTGGCACCGACAGGGCAATGTCCATTCTGGAATATGTCGCCCCGGTCGGGCAAAAATCACATTTTGCCAAACAGGCACGTGACATCATCGTACCCCAGCTTGATGTCCCCGCCAAACGCCCGCTTTATTGTTAGGATCAGCACCCCGGTCCGGTTTGTCTTCACGACAACGTTTATGAACGCGACACAACCACCTGTGGGAAGTTGCCGTACAATCACGTATGCTGCGCCCGGTAGATACCAGAGTAGATATCAGGCCAAATGGCAAATGCTTTGCCTTATATTTGCCGACTGGTTAGGGTTAGCTCAACGAAAGTTAGTGGACCGCATTGAAGGCAAATAATGCGGCCGGTTGCGAATTGCAGACGCAGGACAAGTTTTTGAAACGCCAACTGTTACACATCATCCTTCCGATGACGGCCCTTGCCCTGTCCGCCTGTGGCACCATGTCGCAGCAGACGGAACGTGCCGCGTTTGAATATCCGCAAAGCGACAGCTTTGCAGGCAATTTCCTGGCCGGGAAGGCTGCGCAGATTGAAAACCGGCCCGATTATGCATCGCGCTATTTGTTGCGTGCCCATGAAATCGACCCGGGCAATGAAGACCTGCGTCGTCGGGCGTTTCTGGCCCTGATCGCCGAAGGCCGCATTGCCGATGCCGAACCGATTGCACGCCAGTTGGCAAAGGAAAATCCGCAGGACCTGTTTGCGGTGATGGCGATCATGGATGCCGAAATCCGCGATCAGGATTATCAGGGCGCACTTGATACCGTCTCGACCCTGCCAAAGCAGGGGATTACATCCCTGATCGTTCCGCTGGCAAAGGCATGGCTGTATACCGGGCTTGAACAGCCTCAAAATGCGATGACAGCGCTGAACGAATTGCAGTCCAGCGGCTCGCTCAACCCGCTTTCGGAATATCATCGCGGGCTGATACTCTCATATTTCAATAATCTGGATGCCGCCGAAGTCGCCCTTGCCAGTGCCTATGGCGACCCGGCCGATGCACCCTTGCGTGCCGCCGAGGCACTGGGTGCCGTTTACGAGCGCAAGGGACAAACCCAGAAAGCATCGCTTTTGTACGAAAGCTATATGGACCGTCATCCGCAGTCGCTGGCGATGCCCTATCAGCTTGATCGTCTGGCAAAGGGCGAACCGCCAAATACAACGGTATTGACCCCGGCGTCGGGCCTGGCAGAAGCCTATCTCGATATCGCAACCCTGCTTAGCCAGGAAAATGCGGTTGATCCGGCGTTACTGATGGCGCGCTATTCGCTGTCGCTGCGTCCGGGCGACGATATTACCCGGCTTCTGGTCGGCGAAATCATGGAAATCCAGAAACGCTTTGACGCGGCGATTACCGTTTATCAATCGATCCCGATCACATCGTCCCATAGCTGGAATGCCCGCCTGCGCGCGGCATCAAGCTATGAACAGGTCGGCGAAATCGATGCGGCCATCGACATTCTCCAAAAGATGATCAATGAACGCAGCGACCGCCCCGATGCCCTGATCCAGCTTGGCGATATCCTGCGCATCGATCAGGATTATACCGGCGCGGCCAATGCCTATAATCGTGCGATTGAACGTTTGGGCGGCACTGATGCTGTCGGCTGGCGCCTGCTTTATCGTCGCGGCATTGCCTATGAACGGGCCGGTGACTGGAACCGGGCCGAGGCAGATTTCCTCAAGGCGCTCGAACTTGAACCCGATCAGCCCTATGTCATGAATTACCTGGGTTATAGCTGGGTCGATATGGGCAAAAACTTCAACGAGGCCGAGGATATGCTCCGCCGTGCCGTCGAATTGCAACCCGAGGACGGCTATATCGTCGATAGTCTCGGCTGGGTCTATTACAAGCTGGGCCGTTATGACGATGCCGTCGAACAGCTTGAAAAGGCCGTCGAACTCAAACCCGATGATCCGACCATCAACGATCATCTGGGTGACGCCTACTGGCAGACCGGCCGCTTCCACGAGGCCCGCTTCCAGTGGCACCGCGCCCTTTCATTCAACCCGACCGACGAACTGCGTGCAGATGTTCAGGCCAAACTTGATGGCAAAACACCCTCTGTCGGCGACGTTGCCGCAAACTGATTGATCGGGGATAAAGGGCATCCGCATCATGTCTTCGATCCATACCGAACCGGCCCCGGCCAAGCTGAACCTGTTCCTGCATGTCACCGGCAAACGCGATGACGGCTATCACCTGCTTGATAGCCTCGTCTGCTTTGCCGATTGCGGCGATGTGATCACCGCATCCGCGCGTGATGATGCCGAACTGACCCTTTCGATCACCGGCCCGATGGCGGGTGACCTTGCCACCGGCAATATCGAAGACAACCTGATCCTGCGCGCCGCCCGCCTGCTTCGGGCGGAGGCAAATGTCACACAGGGCGCTGACCTCACCCTTGAAAAAAACCTGCCGGTCGCATCGGGCATCGGCGGCGGATCGGCGGATGCGGCGGCCGCCCTTCGGGTGCTCTGCCGGGTGTGGCAGCTTGATATCCCGACCACAGAACTTGAAAAACTCGCCCTTAAACTCGGGGCCGATGTGCCGGTGTGCCTGCATGGCAAGACCGTTTTGATGCAGGGGATCGGCGAAAAGCTGATTGATCTGCCGGAATTGCCCAAACTGTCACTGGTGCTGGTCAATCCGGGCAAGGCGGTTTCAACCCCTGAAATCTTTGCCGCGCGCGATGCCGGTTTCACCGATGAAAACCTGTGGGATCGCACGGCACGGTTTAACAGCGGGGCATCGCTTGCCGCCGCCCTTCAGGAATGCCGCAACGACCTCACCCTTCCGGCATCGGGCATCTTGCCCGAAATCTGTGACGTACTGAATGCGCTCGCCCGCGAAGACGGCTGTCTGCTGGCCCGCATGTCGGGCAGCGGGGCGACCTGCCTTGCGATTTACGACACCGAAAATCAGGCGGAACGTGCCGCAGACGCCATCGCCGAAAGCCAGCCCGACTGGTGGGTACAGGCCACCGGAATTCAAACCGCAGATGATCGCGCACGCGCCCAGATCGGCGCATCCTTCCCGGCATAAATCCCCGGCAAAAAAAGGTTCAAATAGAGGGTTGCACTCCGGCGCGGGGAACGCTATTTTCCGCGCCACACACGCTGATGGGGCGTGGCCAAGTGGTAAGGCATCGGTTTTTGGTATCGTGTACCGTAGGTTCGAATCCTACCGCCCCAGCCAAGACAAACCGCTTTGAGGTTTTCCTCAAAGCGGTTTTCTTTTATCCGTACCAAAGCGCCTGATAACGGCGATTTTACACCTCGCCATCTGCCAACGCGCCACCGCTTTCCAAGAACCTGACATGCCCCGAAAAATTACGACGCCCGACGTAATTGCCGTTTTTATCTGGCATCAACAACCCTGCATTGTATAGTCCTAATAAACCATCAGGAATATGAGGACCATCCGTGTCAGATACCCAGACAGAAAGCGCCACGGCAAATCAATCAGATGGCGCACCCAATGCCAACGATATCAAAGAAAAACTGGCAAAATCCGGTTTCCTGTCCGGTCTTCTGGCTGATGAACAAATAAAGAAAACCCTACTTGCCGAACTGCGCGATTTGGGCTTCAAGCCCCCGCTTCATCATCTTGCCTTTCGGCTGATCACTGCGACTGCTTCCAAGTCTGAATCCTTTATTGGCAAATCAATCGCCTCTCGCCTTGCGGCCTTCATTGACCGGCAACCAAAACTTGCAGGCTTGCTGCAACGCCTGATCAATATCCAGCATGACGAAAAAACCAAAGACGCCCTCAAAAACAGCGTTCTCACCGCCATTACTAAAGGTCGCCCAGTTGATATCTCTGATATCAATGTCGATCCGGCAACTTCGCTTGATACAATGCTGAAGCTATATAATGTCCAAGGATTGGACAAAATCCTGAAAGAGATGGACGAGCAGACGTACACTCTGGTCGAAACTTTCCGTCAGGATCTTGCCAGTGCTTTTCAGGATGCCTATTCACCCGTTCTTTCTTGGCCCAAGATGGCAAGAAACCCACAGAACCTTGGTGCGTTCGAACGTGTCAAATATACCTCTGGCCTTGATGAACTATATGGCCGTGAGAACGAAATCACACTTCTGCATCAATTCGTAGGCGATCTTTCCCTGTGCGGACCGATATTCAATTTCCGCTGGATGCTGCTTACGGGTGATGGTGGGACTGGCAAAACCCGACTGGCCTACGATTTTACCCGGAAGCACTTGGACCCCAATTTATGGAGTGCCGGCCGCCTCTCTATCAAAGACCTGCAAGGTTTTAGTGATCTCGCAAAGTGGAAACCCCAAAAACCGACATTTATTGTCATCGATTACGCTGCAAGCCTGCCCGAAGAAACAGGCACCTTTTTGCGCCGTTGCGCCGAAAATGCCGACGAATATGATTTTCCGGTCCGCATCCTATTACTCGAACGCAAAGCAGATCAGAACTGGCTGGATCGAATGCTTCCTAATGCCAGCGAAGAAACAATGATCTTGGATCATGTTTTCGGAGATCGCGAAGTAAAAGGATACCCCATCCCACCGGTAAGCGAAAACGCAATCATCAGCATGATGCGAGATCGCTTTATCAACGACGGAAAAACCCCGCCAGATAACGCCACCCTTTTATCTGTGGCTAAAAAGGTCGACACACGACCAAATGATTCCGGCCTTCCTCGCCCGCTGTTTGCCTTGGCTACCGCCGACGCTCTCATGGCCGAAACCAATAAGGATCCGAAATCACACAACAAACAGGTTGCTGTCCGCCTAACCCAAGAAGACGTCCTTGAAGGCATGCTCAAGCGTGAAGAACATATTTGGCGATCAGCAGCAAATAATGATAGCGGCGTATTGCGACGCTATAAACTTGCGTTGGCCCTTGCAACCCTTCAGCAAGGACTGGACTTTGAAGAGCTCGCTTCCAAAGAAGTTGATTACGGGACCACACTTGCACGATATCTTCCTGATCCCCCTCCCGATGAAAACGATGATCTTATCTTGGCATTGGGAGGCAGCGGAACAGTCCTGCCGCCGCTTGAACCAGATATCATGGGCGAATATTTTCTGGCCCAAACCCTACTGAAAGATATTCCGACACACCGCCATGCGTTCCTCAACGCAACCTTGGAAAAAGGTAAAGTCGGCTCCGTGATCACTCTTTTGCGAATGCAACAAGACTTCCCACAAAAAATCGCAGAAATTGATCTCCCGTCCGCCATGCAAATCTGCAACACCGAACAGGCTGCTTATACTTATTCATTTCTGGCGCCGAACTATACAACATACTATCTGAGATCAAATGCCATTCCCGCCGCAAACAACTTCTTAAATGGTGTCCAAGGCCTGACTAATAAATTCCCCGAAAGCAACCGTATAGCTTTGCAAGAAGCTATGGCTGTCTTCAACGTCACCACCGCCGCTCTTAAAAACGGCGATTGGGTCAAGGTTGACGACATGCTGACCCGACTGGATGCCCTTCGCACCCAATTCAACGATCATCCTGAAATTGCTTTGCAACAGGCAGAGGTCGCCGTCAATGTCATCAACGCCGCTGGAGAAAACGGCGACTGGGTCAGGGTTGACGACATGCTGGTCCGACTGGATGCCCTTCGCACGCAATTTAACGATCATCCTGAAATCGCTTTGCAGCAGGCAATGGCCGTCTTCAACGTCACTAGCGACGCTGCGGAAAAGGGCGATTGGGTCAGGGTTGACGACATGCTGGTCCGACTGGATGCCCTTCGCACCCAATTCAACGATCATCCTGAAATCGCTTTGCAGCAGGCAATGGCAGCCTTCAACGTCACTAGCGACGCTGCGGAAAAGGGCGACTGGGTCAGGGTTGACGACATGCTGGCCCGACTAAATATCCTCCGCCGCCAATTCAACGATCATCCTGAAATCGCTTTGCAACAGGCAAAGGCAGCCCTCAATGTCATTAACGCTGCTGGAAAAAAGGGCGAATGGGTCAGGGTTGAGGCCATGCTGGCGCGACTGGATGCCCTTCACAGCCAATTCAGCGATCATCCTGAAATCGCTTTGCAACAGGCAATGGCCGCCGTCAATGTCACCAACGATGCTGGAGAAAACGGCGACTGGGTCCGGGTTGACGACATGCTGGCCCGATTGGATGCCCTCCATAGCCAATTCAACGATCATCCTGAAATCGCTTTGCGTGAGGCAATGGCCGCCGTCAATGTCATTAACGCTGCTGGAAAAAAGGGTGACTGGGATCGGGTTGAGGCCATGCTGGCGCGACTGGATGCCCTTCGCAGCCAATTCAACGATCATCCTGAAATCGCTTTGCGTGAGGCAATGGCCGCCGTCAATGTCACCAACGATGCTGGAGAAAACGGCGACTGGGTCCGGGTTAACGACATGCTGGCGCGACTGGATGCCCTTCACAGCCAATTCAGCGACCATCCTGAAATCGCTTTGCATGAGGCAATGGCCGCCGTCAATGTCACTAGCGCTGCCGGAAAAAATAGCGACTGGGATCGCGTTGAAGCCATGCTGGAACGACTAAATACCTTAGCAGACAACTTTGGATCAGAACTCATTCTTTCCCAAACAGAAGATGGCAAAACCATCACCTTGGCAGATGCCATTTCTTATGCGACTGATATCCTTAGCGAAAAGCCCGAATAAAGCCGACGACACAAATCCATTACGGTGCAATAAACTCCGCCATCACCGCCTTAAGCGCCCTCACCACATCCCCATCGGTGGCAACCCGTCCAGCGGCGTAACCGCCCCCCGTCGGGTTGGCTTTCTTGCACGAGGCATGCAGTTCCACCGCACCGGTTTTGCGCAGCAATTTTGCCGCATTTTCCGGTGTAATGCCCGATCCGGGCAGGATCGTGATCCGCCCGTCTGCCTGTGTGATCAGGCGTGCAATCATGTCCGCCCCCTGTTCGGCGGTCGGCTGCTGGCCTGATGTCAGGATGCGGTCAAAGCCAAGATCGATGGCACCTTCAAGCGCGTCAAACGGATCGGGCACCGCGTCAAACACCCGATGCAATGTCGCCCCAAGCCCGCCCGCCACGGACAGAAGATCGGCCAGCATGTCGCGATCAAGCCGCCCGTCTTGCGTCGCCGCCCCAATCACGATCCCCTCTGCCCCGTGATCGCGGGCAAGGGCGATGTCGCGTTTCATCATCGCCATGTCAGCCGGGCCATAGATGAAATCACCCGGCCTTGGCCGGATCATCACCCGGCAGGGCACCGGGATATCGCGCAAATGGGCCATCGCCCCGGCACTGGGCGTCACTCCGCCAACCGCAAGGGCCGCACAATATTCAATCCGGTCCGCCCCGGCACGCGCGGCCACCATCGCATCGTCAAAACTTTCAACACAGATTTCCAGAAGCGGTGAACTTTCCGTCATACACCCGCCCCGTCATCCAGAAGATGCAGCATCGCCGCCCCGCGAAGCCCGCCATCGCGGCTATACTGGCCCGGCACCATCAAAGGCGCGTCATAGCGGCCCAGAACCCGTGCGCGCACCGCGTCATCGATCATCGCAATCAGGCGGCTTTCGGATGCCAGCCCACCGCCGACCGGCACGCAATCCGGGTCAAGCACATTGACCATCAATGCAAGCTCCCCCGCGATCAGATCGACAAAGATGTCAACCGCCCGGCCTGCCATCGCATCCCCGCCCTGCCAGCCATCGGTGATCTCGTAACTCGGGCGTTCCTGCCCGGCAATCTGCCCGTAAATCCGTTCAAGCCCGCGCGCCCCGCCCCAGGCATCAAGGCACCCCGTCCGGCCACAGCCGCACACCACCGGCGCAAGCCCATGACGGATCAGCGCACCCGAAACATCATTGCCATGCCCCCATTCGCCGCGTATGCCGCTGCGCCCGCCAATGAACTGCCCGTCCACCACAATGCCGCCGCCCACCCCGGTGCCAAGGATGATGGCAAAAACCGTTCTGGCCCCCTTGGCCGCCCCGGATCGTGCCTCGGCCAGCGCAAAGCAATCGGCATCATTGGCGACCCGCACCGGACGATTGAGGATTTTCGAAAGCTCCGGGCCAAACGGCCATCCCTTGATCGCCGGGATATTGGCCGAAATCACCGCCCCGGTCTGCGGGTCAAGCCCGCCGGCAAAGCTGATGCCGATATCGGCATCCTCGCCAAATTCGCGGTCGGCATCGCCGATCAAACCGGCAATCGCCGCGACAAAGGCATCACGATCCTGTACCGGTGTCGGCACCTTGATCTGGGACCGGATGTCACCCCCGCCGTCAAACGCTCCAAACTCGATTTTCGATCCGCCAATATCAAATGCGTACTGCATCGCGGCCTTCTGCAAGATTCGGGAAAATCCGGATACCTAAGCAATGCCACAAAGCGATATGGCATTAGAAGAAGATCGCTTAAGAAATCTTTTATCGGAGTCCACAGCCAATTTGGCGTCTCGTGATAACCATAGCAAGGAGATACACACTTATATGTTGGGTTTAGACCATTGTTGTCTGGTTTCTATCCGCAAGGAGTTTGTTAGAAACACACCCAAAAGCAGCCACAATATCCTTTGGTACATCATTTCATGTGCCAGCCCCATAATCGAAGCACCACATATTATTGCCAATAAGGCATACATCTTATCATCTCTGAGCCAACTGGTATTAATCAAGTTCTTCAGGGCAAAAATTCCAATTGGCCCGAAGACAACAACGAAACCAAATATTCCGAATTCAGCCAAAACCCAGAGAAACGAATTATGTATCACAAGCGGAATACCAGCATTCATTTGCTGATGATAAAATGCTCCCAAACCTGCACCAAAAATAGGGAAATCTAAAAACATTTTCCACCCTTCAACCAAGCTCAGTATTCTGTCTTCTTGTACCGAAGCTAGCCCTCCAGCCATTAATTTTTTAGTTAAATATGAGTTTCCTGCATTTCCACCAAACGAGAAAAGTACGCTCTCGAGAAGATAGACTATTACCCCCAACATAATTGCAATCGATACTGTGGTGACAACTCTCCTCAGGTAAGAAAAGCATAAAAAGGCCATTACAACTAGAATTGCACCGTAAGCTGCACGTGAGCCCGTTAAATAAATTGCTAAAAGGAAAATTGCTGAGGAAAAATAATACCAGATATCAAATCGTCTAGAGGCATCAAACCTCAAGAAAATAAAAACCACAGGGAAACAACATACCAAGAAAAAGGCATAAGCATTTGGATTACCAAATAGCGCCAACCACCTGGGGGAATCCCAGCCAAAAGCATATAAAGTTTCGGGATTTAGGAAAATTCTTGAAAAATATTCAATAACCAGCATCACAGATAATGCTAAAATGAGCATCTTAACCAAATAATGAAGACCATCGCGATCCCAAAAAGAGGATAAAGCCATTCCGGAAATAAAATAAGACATCAAAAGGCCAAGACCTATCAACCGGTTATAGAAGGCCCAGCTCAAATAACCATATTTAAAATACCCTAAAAAAAACCCTAAAAGAATTATTAATATTAAAGCTCCCAATGCATAACCACATGAGGCTGAAATCCATATTTCTGACCACATTTTTCTTTGAAAGAATACAAATAAAAATGTCATCCCACAAACAATAGCTATGGGATCAGCAAAATTTAGCATCAACTCTCCCGATCCGACAGGAACGGGAATTTGGACCATAACAAAAACAAAAATAATTACCGGAAGAACCCAAGCCAAAGTAGACAGGAAAAAACCGGAATCCTTTGGTCGACCGTCAGAACCGTTTATCTTCAAACTACTTCTTGAACGGAGAATAATATCCTGCCCGAAAATCACAGATACGTTAATGCCGAGCGCCAAAATCGTCAAAACACCCACACCAACCCCTACGGCGATACCTAACTCAGGAGATAGCGCTGCGGCATCAAATGCAAAAGCAGCGCTAACTTCTCTTAATCCCCATCCTCCAAAACTTATCGGAAAAGAAGCACCCAACATCGTCAGAATTGCCGCGAGAACAGCAAAGATCGATATGCTGTCGATACCAACAACCCCTAGAACCAAACAAAGGTAGCCACCGAGCATAAATAAGTGCATTGCGAGAGTGATCAGCAGCATCCAACACAATCCGCCGCCAACGGATTTTGAGAATATGTGTGATATACCTGCAGTTTGCTGCTCAGAAAGAAAAAAAGAAAAATATATCCCACACGAAATAAAAACAAAAGAAACAGCCAACACCACCATTACAGCAGGTGAGGTATCAAAACTTATCCCACCAAAGCACAGCAGGGCAAAAAAGATAGAGGCGACTAAGAGAATCGAAATCGAAATCGCCCTCTCAACCGCAGTCAGAAAGAATGCGGCTTCTTTGCCCAAAGAGCTTCCAATCAGATAGGACCTAGACAAACTTTGGCCAAAGAAGTTGAAAAATACCAATCCAGAAATTATTGAATATACATTAATTTTGTTCGCCTCTCTTAAGCTGAGATTCACATCAAAAATAGACAAAGAAACCTTGAACCTCACAGAACTCAAGAACTGATTTAAAACCAAAAAAGACACAGAGAAAAAAATAAAATAATAATTTATTTTATTAAAAATATCAGGAAAATTACTCGGATCATAAAAATAAAAAATAATAATGACAGAAAAAATTAAGGTTAACACCTTAATGAGAATAGAATTTCTGCGCAACATTACACTAAACACCAAAAGATTGAGCATCAAACTCAATATCTTCTTTGACCGGGCCAAGCGCCGTCACGGTCGGCGTACCACCAAGCAGGGATTTACCCGCCGCACGCACCCGCTCAAGATCCACCGCGTCAACCTTGGCGACGATTTCCTCGATGGTTTGCGGACCGCCGAAAATCTGGATCTGGCGCGCAAGCGTTTCGCAACGGCCGGAATTGCTTTCCATGCCCATCACGACCGATGCCTTGAGCTGCGCCCGCGCCCGGTTCACTTCTTCCTCGGTCAAATCGACCGTGGCGCGCACCAGTTCGTCACACATCACCGGCATCAGTTCGCCAATGTCATTCGGACCGGTTCCGGCATAAATCGAAAACAGCCCGCCATCGACATAATGTGACGAGAAGCTATAGACCGAATAGACAAGCCCGCGCTTTTCACGGATTTCCTGGAACAGCCGCGAAGACATGCCCCCGCCCAGAAGCGTATTGAACACCTGAAGGTCATAGAAACTGTCATCGGTGTACGAAACCGTCGGCAGGCCGAAAATCACATGCACCTGTTCAAGGTCGCGCTGCTCGATCCGGTTGCCGCCTTCATAACGAAGGGCTTCCATTTCATGATCTTCATGCGCCGGAAGGTTATCGAATTTCGACGAGACCAGATCGACAATCTGCTGATGATCAACCTTGCCCGATGCCGAAAACACCATGCGTTTCGGGCTATAGCGGCGCGACATGAATTCAAACAGATCATCGCGCGACAGCGACGATACATTTTCCGGGCTGCCAAGGATCGACCGGCCAAGCGCCTGATCGGGCAGGGCCGTTTCCTGGAAATAGTCGAACACAATGTCATCGGGCGTGTCGTTGGCCTGCCCGATTTCCTGCAAAATCACCTGACGTTCGCGTTCAAGTTCCTTCGCATCAAGGGTCGAGTTCTGCAAAATATCGGCAATCACATCAATCGCCAGTTCCTGATCTTCATGCAGGACCTTGCAGTAATAGGCCGTATTCTCGCGCGAGGTATAGGCATTCATCTGCCCGCCGACATTTTCGATTTCCTCGGAAATCTGAAGGGCGGAACGACGCCGCGTGCCCTTGAACGCCATATGTTCAAGCATATGGGAAATGCCGTTGATTTCAGGCGTTTCGTTGCGCGCACCCACATCAACCCACGCACCAAGTGCCACGGATTGCACATGCTCAAGGCGGTCGGTCGCAACGATCATCCCGTTGTCAAGCCGGGTAAGCTCGACTGTCATATAGGTATACTCCTGTGTTTTACATCATGCCCGAAATCACACGTCATCAGGCCGCACGCCGCTTTGCGCGAACATGCGCCATCAGGGCGCTGACATCGTTGGACATGGTTTCGGCCTTCTCTGGCCGGTCATATAGGTCAGACAGCCGCGCGGGCAAGTCCGGATAAATCCCCGATGCCTGTTTGACCGCATCCGGGAACTTCGCCGGGTGTGCTGTCGCCAGCGCCACCATCGGCACCGATTTGTCACGATTGCATTTGCGCCCGGCCACAATGCCGATCACCGAATGCGGATCGACAAGCTCGCCACTGGTCGAAAGCACATCCCGGATCGCCGCCCGGGTTTCATCGTCGCTTAACCGATAACCGTCGAAATGTTCGCGTGCGCGGGCAAACTGCCCTTGCGACATTTCCATAATTCCGGTTTCGCGGAATTTGGTCAGCATCCCGGCAATCGCCAGACCATCACGATCATAAAGATCAAACATCAACCGTTCAAAGTTCGAACTGACCTGAATATCCATCGACGGGCTGATGGACGGCTCGACACCTTCCATCTTCATCACACCGCTTTCAAAAAAGCGCGCGAGAATGTCGTTGCGGTTGGCCCCGACCACAAACTGTTTGATCGGAAGCCCCATCTGCATCGCGGCATACCCGGCATAGACATTGCCGAAATTGCCCGACGGCACCGAGAAGGAAAGTTCGCGTTCCGGCGATCCAAGCTGCGCCCCCGCCCAGAAATAATAGGCGATCTGGCACATGATGCGCGCCCAGTTGATCGAATTGACCGCCGAAAGCCCGACCTCGTCGCGAAACGCATGATCATTGAACAATGCCTTCACCAGATCCTGACAATCGTCAAACGATCCCTCGACCGCGATGTTATGCACATTGTCCGACAGGATCGTCGTCATCTGGCGGCGCTGGACTTCGGAAACGCGGCCCTTCGGATGCAGGATGAAAATATCGATATTTTCCCGGTCCCGGCAGGCTTCAATTGCCGCCGACCCGGTATCGCCCGACGTCGCCCCGACAATCGTGATGCGTTCGCCGCGCTTGGCCAGAACATGGTCAAACAGCCGCCCGACCACCTGCAACGCATAATCCTTGAACGCCAGGGTCGGCCCATGGAAAAGCTCCATCACCCAGTCATTGGCACCAAGCTGCTTAAGCGGTGCCACCGCTTCGTGATCAAACCCGGCATAGGTATCTTCAAGGATGGATTTCAACGCCTCATCATCGACCGAACCGGTCGTGAAGGGCTGGATCACCTTATAGGCAACCTCGGCATACGTCAGGGTTCGCAGCGCACGAATGTCATCGGCAGTAAAGGTCGGCCAGGTTTCCGGCACATACAATCCGCCATCACGGGCCAGACCGGCCAAAAGGACATCATCAAACTGCAAAACGGGGGCGGTTCCCCGCGTGCTGACATAACGCAACGACCTGTGCTCCTGAATTGGGCTTTCACAACATTCAGGCACCTTTGCCCCAAACGGACAAAGACACTCCAAACCGAAAGTTAGTGAGGGGAACAGCCGCCATAGTCAAGGGTCAATCCGGCAGATCAGGCGTGCTTTGCGCAATATCGCGTAACGCCGCGTGATCGCTGCCTATTTATCAAGCTCGATCCCGTGTTCCTTGAGCTTGGCTTCCGCCACGGCGGCCCGGCGCACCACCGTGCGATAGTTATTCAAAAGAATCCGCAGGATCGCCTTGATGAAGCGGTCGGACGCCGCCATTTTTTTCTCGAACATCTGGCGATTGATCGCAATCAGGACCGTCCGTTCGCAGGCGCGCGCCGATGCCATGCGCGGCTCGTTATCGACAAGGGCCAACTCGCCAAACAGGCCACCGGCTTCTATTCTGCCCAGAATGACTTCCTCGTCGCCATTCATGGTTTTATAGATTTCAACCCGGCCTTCCTGCACGACAAAGGCCGCACTTCCCGGTTTTCCTTCCCGAAAAATGATCTGATCGGCGGCATAAACATGCCGATCCATGACTTTCTTGTTGCCGTCGGTTATTCCCATGACACTTCCGGGAAAAGGGTTAAGGGTTAGGGCTCATGCCTGCCGTCACCTGTGCCGGAAGCATGGTCGATGCTAGCAGATAAGTACCGCCAATCAATCAGTTTTACCCGCCATACCTGTTTTCCATATGTGCCCTGAACGCCGCGACGCCAAGGGGTTGTCCCGTTGCCTCGATCAGTATCTCGTCGGTTGATTTGCTCGATGCCTTGCTGTGGATATTTTCGCCAAGCCACCCCATCAGCGGGCTGAAATCACCGCGCGACAGTGCCGCGGGGATTTCCGGCCGGGCCTTTTTCGCCGCAGCAAAAATCTGGGCGGCCGCCATCGCGCCTAGCGTATAGGTCGGGAAATATCCCCACGCCCCCGACGGCCAATGGATATCCTGCATGCAGCCATCCCTGTCATCGGTTGGCCGAATACCCAGCAACTTGCCCATCATTTCGTTCCACGCACCGGGCAGATCGCCAAGTTTCATGTCGCCTTCGATCAGCGCGCGCTCCAGACGATACCGCAGGATCACATGCGCCGGATACGTCACCTCGTCCGCATCCACGCGGATCAGGCCCGGCTCGACCCGTGTATAAAGCCGATGCAGGTTGCCCGCATTCCACGCCCCGTCATCACCACCAAACGCCGCCTTGAAGACCGGCCCGGCATAGGTCAGGAATTCTTCCGACCGGCTGGCCTGCATTTCCACCAGAAGCGACTGGCTTTCATGCAGGGTCATGCCGCGCGCCTTGCCCACCGGCTGATTGCGCCACGCGCCCGGCAATCCGCGTTCATACATCGCATGACCGGTTTCGTGCAGAACGCCCATGATCGCCGATGTGAAATCATTCTCGTCATAGCGCGTCGTGATGCGCACATCATCGGGAATGCCGCCACAGAACGGATGATGCGAAATATCCAGACGTCCGTGATCGAAATCAAAACCGACCGCCTTCATCAGATCCAGACCGACCCTGTTCTGAACCGGTATCGGGAATGGCCCGGTCGGGCTGATCGGGGCTGCTTCGGATTTCTGGCGTTCAATGACCTCGGCGGTAAAGGATGGCAGGAACGCTTCCAGTTCGGCAAACAGGCTATCGATCCGGTCCGAGCGCATCATCGGATCGTACTGATCCAGCAACGCATCATAGACCGACGTCCCCAGCGCCTCGGCCTTGGCTTTGCCCGCCTCGATCGACAGGTCAAGAACGGTCTGAAGTTTCGGCAACAACCCGGCAAAATCGTTATCGGCCCGCGCCCCGCGCCATGCGACTTCGCACGACGTCGCCGCCAGTGACATCTTTTCCACCAGATCGGACGGCACCGCCGTGCCATGCACCCAGTTGCGTTTCATTTCCGCCAGATTGGCCCTCTGCCACGCATCAAGGTTTTCACCCCCGGCTTCCTCGATCAGATCACCCATATCCGGGGCATTGATCAGTTCATTTGCCATGACATCAAGGGTCGCCAGTTGCTCGGACCGGGCATTGGCCCCGCCATTGGGCATCATTGCCGCCATATCCCAATGCAGCATGCCGCCGATATCGGACAGAACATTGATCCGGCGAAAACGGGCTTCAAGCGATTTATAGGCGTCAGTCATGGGAACTCCTGTTCGGCGGAACCGGAAAATCTGGAAAGCCGGGCAAACGAAACGCCGCAACCGGTATCGGGCAGCGTTCCGTCAGGCCGTCGGAAATATCGTCAGAAAGGATCAGCTTTCGGCGTCATCTTTCTGCGGGCGGCGGTGATAAAGAATAAAGATCACAATCAGCGAAAGCGCAAGGCTGTACCAGGTGATCGCATATTGAAGATGATTGTTCGGCAGATCGATTTTCGCCTGCCCGCCAATCGGCAATCCGCCGGGGATTTCGGTTTCATCCAGTTCAAGATAATACCGGCTGGCAAGGTCCGCCCCGCTATCCTCGGCCATCGCATCGACATCGACAAAGAACCACTGGTTTTCCAGCGGTTCGTTTTCCGGCTGAACCCAGTGGCGGGTTTGCGGCAGGCGCAACACGCCCGTCACCCGGACATTGCCGTCAATCAGGCTGTCAGGGCGGGTTGACGGATCGCGATAATCCTGCGGCACCCAGCCGCGATTGACCAGAATGATCCGGCCATCTTCCTGTTCCAGCGGCGTGATCAGATGAAAACCGATATTGCCCCGGCGTGTGCGCGCCATCAGATACATTTCCTGATCGTTCAGGAAATGACCCTCGGCATAGGCGGCATGAAACGCCATCGCCGGATCGGGATCAACATCGGTCGGCACCGGGATCGGCGGCAATGCCGCCTGCGCCTGACGTTCGGCAATCAGGTTCTGTTTCCAGAACAGGCGATCCACCTGCCATGACCCAAGTCCCAGAAGGATCACAAGGGCAAGACCGGTACAGATTTTGATCGCAGGGCTTGGGCGTGTCGTCAGAAGCGGCATCTATTGAATTCAATCCTGTTCGGAAGTCGACCGATGGCGATATTGCAGCGCCACCATGAGGCCTTTTAACGGTCGCAGCAAGGCCAGTGTTACCCCGATGATGGTCGGGAACCACAACACCGCATGCAGCCACAAAGGCGGCATATAGGTCATCTCGACCCAAAGGGCCATCGGCACCACGACAAAACCAAGGATAAAGATGATGAAGACGGCCGGACCATCGCCGGCATCATGCCCCCGCAGGTCAAGACCGCATTGATCACAATGTTCACGAACCGTCAGGAAGCCCGAAAACAACTTTCCCCCGCCGCAACGGGGGCATCTGCATGCCAGCCCGGTGCGAATGGGGGAAAGTGCAGGATAATAATCCTTGGTCATTGGCTGACCGCGTCCTTTTATTCGCCGCCCCAGATGTAAACGGCAAAGAACAGGAACAGCCAGACAACGTCAACGAAATGCCAGTACCATGCGGCGGCTTCCAGACCGAAATGATGATCGGGTTTAAAGCCGTCCTTGATCGCGCGCACAAGGCAGACCGCCAGGAACACCGTACCGACAAACACATGGAACCCGTGGAAACCGGTCGCCATATAGAAGGTCGATGAATAGATGCCATCGGCAAAACCGAATGCCGCATGGCTGTATTCATAGGCCTGCAGGCCGAGGAAGATAACGCCAAGACCAACGGTCAGCGCCAGCCCCTGAACCATATCCTTTTTCTTGCCCTCAAGGCAGCCATGATGCGCCCAGGTCAGCGTGCAACCCGACAAAAGCAGGATCAGCGTATTGAGGAACGGCAAATCCCACGGATCAAGAACTTCGACACCTGCGGGCGGCCATTCGGTCACACCGGGGCTGAAAATAATGAACGCGTTGTGGAAGAACGCCCAGAAGAAGGCGACAAAGAACATCACCTCGGACGCGATGAACAGCGACATGCCATACCGCAGTCCGATCTGCACAACCTTGTTGTGATAGACGCTGGACTCGCTGATCACGTTGCTCCACCAGCGGAACATCACGAACAGGATGCCCGCCAGGCCAAGCGCTGCCAGCCAGAAATCTGTCGGCGCACGATCCGAATGCATGAACATGACCATGCCACCGGTAAACAGCCCCGCAGACAACGCAGCCACCAACGGCCACGGGCTCGGGTCTACCAGATGGAACGGATGTTTCTGAGCGTGATCACTCATTCCTCGCCCCCCTCAATCCTCACAAATGAAACCTTTAAAGCTCTCTTCATTGGAAACCCGGACAAAAGCCCTAGCCTCCCTTTCCTTTATCCCCGTCCGGGCCTTCGACCGATGCCTCGGCCTTATAGAAGGTATAGGACAGGGTAATGGTCTTCACGTCACGGGTATTCGGGTCTTCTGCAATCGCCGGATCGACATAGAAACTGACCGGCATATCCACACGCTGGCCGGGTTCAAGCGTCTGCTCGTCAAAACAGAAACAGGCGATCTTGCTGAAATACTGCCCGGCCTTAAGCGGCGTTACATTGTAAACCGCCTGACCGGTGACCGGTTTGACCGACATATTTTCGGCCATGTAATAGGCAAGGTTGTCCTCGCCAAGCTTCACGGTCATTTCGCGCTGTTCGGGTTTGAACTGCCACGGCAGGCGGGAATTCACATCGGCATTGAACCGGATTTTGATGGTCTGTTCCGAAACATTGCGCGGCGCATCGGTGCCAACCTGTGTTGTGCCACCATATCCCGTCACCTGACAAAACAGCTCATAAAGCGGAACCGAAGCATAAGACAGGCCAATCATGCCACCGACAACGGCAACACAACTGATCAATACGCGCTTGTTTCGCGCCTTTGTTTTGTCCGCATGCTTCTGATCAGCCATATGTTTCCTAGCTCATCTTAAGAATGGTAATGGCGAAAAACAGAACCGCCAACCCGCCAAGAATGACAAGAAACGCCCAGTTCTTCTTGCGCCGTTTGGCGTAAAACGCCTCAAGCTCGGCTTTGGTCATTTTGGGTTCGGTCATGCCAGATATCCCTTGATCCAGACATCGGCGACCATCGCCCCGAACAGGACAAACAGATACAGGATCGAATACCCGAACATTTTGTGCGGTGCTTTTTCTTCCGCATTGCGCAGCACGCGAACCGCATGACGCAGGAACCAAAGCCCGGTCAGAACCGCCGTCACACCGTAAAACACACCCAGCAACCCGGTCGCAACCGGCACAAGGGTCACGGGCAGCAACAGGATGGTATAAATCAGCATCTGCTTTTTGGTCGCGGCCTCACCGGCCACAACCGGCATCATCGGCACACCGACCTTGGCATAATCGCCGCAGCGAAACAGGGCCAGTGCCCAGAAATGCGGCGGCGTCCACATAAAGATAATCAGAAACAGCGCAATCGAATTGATATCAATCCCGCCGGTCACCGACGCCCAGCCGATCATCGGGGGAAATGCTCCGGCGGCACCGCCAATGACGATATTCTGCGGCGTGCTGCGTTTCAGCCACATGGTGTAAACGAACACGTAAAACGCAATCGACACCGCCAGAAGGGCGGCGGCGGCAAAATTGATCGCAACCGCCATCACGGTCACGGAAAGGATGGATAACGCAATCCCCAGCGAAAGCGCCTCTTCGGCGGGCACACGGCCGGCCGGAATCGGGCGGTTCCGGGTGCGTTTCATGTGGATGTCGATATCGCGGTCGTACCACATGTTGATCGATGCCGCCGCCCCGCTGGCAACGGCAATACAGGCAATCGCAACCAGCGCCAGAAACGGATGGATCGTTCCCGGTGCAATCAAAAGCCCCACGGCACCGGTAAACACCACAAGGGTCATCACACCGGGTTTCAGCAACGCAATATAGTCGCGCACTTCCGATACCGGCAATGCAGCGACATTATCGATTGCAAGAATCTGCTGGGTGGCCTGCTTGGTCATGTAATCCTGGTCTTTACTTCTTTGGGCGGTCGTATGTTCCCCGCCGGGAACCAACGGGCACCGGCGGGGAACGCAAGATCGGATCAATTACTTGATGCGCGGCAGTTCGTCAAAGGTATGGAACGGCGGCGGCGAGCTGACGGTCCATTCCAGTGTATCCGCACCTTCGCCATATGGGTTGGCTTCGGCCTTTTTGCCACGGATGAAGGCATGTGCCACCAGCCCGACAAAGAAGATCGTCGCCGCGAACGAAAGATACGCGCCATAGGACGAAACCAGGTTCCAGCCCGCAAACGCATCCGGGTAATCGGCATAACGGCGCGGCATGCCGGCCAGCCCCAGGAAGTGCTGCGGGAAGAAGGTCAGGTTCACACCGATAAAGAACAGCCAGAAGTGGATTTTACCGCCAAGATCGGAAATCTCGTAACCCGACATCTTGCTGAACCAGTAATAGAAGCCCGCAAAGATCGAGAACACAGCCCCCAGCGACAGCACATAGTGGAAATGCGCCACCACGAAATAGGTATCGTGCAGCGGCAGATCCATGCCGGAGTTCGCCAGGATAACGCCCGTCACACCGCCAACGGTGAACAGGAAGATAAAGCCGATCGCCCACAGCATCGGTGCGCGAAGCTCGATAGAGCCACCCCACATCGTTGCAATCCACGAAAAGATCTTAACCCCGGTCGGCACCGCAATCACCATCGTTGCCGCGGTGAAATAGGCGCGCGTATTGACATCAAGGCCGACGGTATACATGTGGTGTGCCCACACGATGAAACCGACAACACCGATTGCGACCATGGCATAGGCCATCCCGAGATAGCCGAAAATCGGCTTGCGCGAGAAGGTCGAAATGATGTGGCTGATGATGCCAAAGCCCGGCAGGATCATGATGTAAACTTCCGGATGACCGAAGAACCAGAACAGGTGCTGGTACAGGATCGGGTCACCGCCACCGGCCGGATTGAAGAAATCCGTGCCAAAGTTGCGGTCGGTCAGAAGCATCGTGATCGCGCCACCAAGAACCGGCACCGCCAGAAGCAGAAGGAATGCGGTTACCAGCATCGCCCACGCAAACAGCGGCATCTTGTGAAGCGTCATGCCCGGTGCGCGCATGTTGAAAATGGTGGTGATGAAGTTCACCGCACCCAGGATCGAGCTCGCACCGGCAAGGTGCAACGCAAAGATCGCCAGATCAACAGAAGCGTCCGGATGGCCAAGCGAGGCCGACAGCGGCGGATAAACCGTCCAGCCCGTCCCGGCACCGCTGCCGACAACGGCAGACAGCATCAGAAGCACGAAGGCCGGCACGATCAGCCAGAACGAAATATTGTTCAGTCGCGGGAACGCCATGTCGGGCGCGCCGATCATGATCGGCACGAACCAGTTGCCAAAACCGCCAATCATGGCGGGCATGACAACAAAGAACACCATGATCATGCCGTGTGCCGTGACCAGAACGTTAAAGAACTGGTGGTCTTCGATGATCTGCGTTCCCGGATGCGCCAGTTCCATACGGAACCAGACCGAAAACGCCCCGCCGATCAGACCGGCAACCAGCGAGAAAGCAAGATAAAGCGTGCCGATATCCTTGTGGTTGGTCGAAAGGAACCAACGGGTAAAGAAACCGGGCATGTGATCATCATGCGAATGTGTGTCAGCGTGAGCCATAAATCTCTCCCTCACTCTGCCGAAGCCACGGAAACCGCTGACGGCAGATCAACCGACGCGAATCTCTCCTGGGCCTCTTCGACCCATGCCTCGTATTCTTCCATGGTCACGGCTTTCACCGCGATCGGCATGTAGGCGTGGTTCACGCCACAAAGTTCCGAACACTGGCCATAGAAAGTGGTGCCTGCATATTCGCCCGGAATGCGGGTCCAGGTTTCGTTCAGGCGGCCCGGCACGGCATCAAGCTTGATGAACAGCGACGGCATGGCCCAGTTATGGATCACATCGTCCGATGTCATGATCAGGCGGATATTGGTGTCAACCGGCAGCACAACGGGGTTGTCCACATCCAGAAGGCGCATCTTGCCTTCTGCAACGGCGGTTTCCTCGTCGATCATAAGGGAATCGAACGTGAAATTGCCACTGTCGGGATATTCGTACGTCCAGTACCACTGCTTGCCGATGATCTTCAGCGTCATATCGGCGTCCTCGACCCGATCTGCGTAATACAGCAGACGGAACGACGGGATCGCGATAATCAGAAGGATCAGGACCGGCGCCACAGTCCATACGATTTCAAGAAGCGTATGGTGGGTGGTCTTGGACGGGACGGGATTCCGTTTCCGGCTGAAGCGGAAAAGAACATAAAGCAACAACAGCAGGACGATCACCGTAACGGCGGTCATCAGCCATGTCAGAAGAATAAAGAAATCATGGCCCTGTACAGCCACCGGCGACACCGGGTGCTGAAGACCCAGTTGCCATGGCTCAGGCTGACCAACCGCGGCAAGCGCGGCACTATCCAGTCCGGTCAGAACTGCCAATCCCAGCAAAAGAATGGGAAACAGCATCTTGATCGACATGCGAATCTGCCCCCTCGCATTACATCTCAAGGCAATTTGTCCAAAGGAAAGCCACATCGTGACCTCCGACATTTTACGAACATAGCGGGTTGTTCGTTCGCCGAAAAGGCATGCCGTGATGACTCAACCATAAATCGGCACAGCCATCTGGATCGCGACGTAACATCAGACAAACCTGATTTTTAAACCCGCCTGCATTGCGGCACAACGGTATGGCAGGCAAATAGCCTATCTTCACACCCTGTTCCAGAAAAAACCTCGCTGCGTTGCACAAAAATATTACTTGTCCTTTCAGGAATTTAGCGCACTGGTTCAATTTTTTTCTAAATCCAACCCCCTATCCCTGCGATAGAAATCCTGCCATTCCTTATCGCGCGGCGCCATCATACCTTCGTTTGCTGCCACGCAGCACAGGATCGGAAAATATCCGTCCGGCGGTAAAAACCGCAGGTCAAATCGTCATTCGGGTACGGATTTATTGCAATTCCCCGAACGACGCGACTTTGACTGTCGATACACCGGCAATTCCGCAAAGTTATCCACAGGTAAAGCCATCACAATCAACCGCTTACCGGCTTCCGATTCGGAATATCGGGCATCCCTGATCCCGATGGCGCAATCCGTTACCCGCACCAAAGCACAGGGATTTTCGGATGCACCGCACAAAGGTTGATAATCCATGCGATCTCTGTGATTGTTGTCTCAAAGGACCTGCCGGATCAAACGCGCACCGGCCTTCCGTTTTCGGGACACGAAACCTACATAAAAATGCGCAGATGCCTTTAATTGCGGGAGTTTCCCCCAATATCAGGTGAACGGATCCAGCCGATTGATCGATTGGCTAGGTTTGTTCCATTCGGAAGTATTATTTTTCTGTCCTTTGGATGATTGTTGATTATCATCCGGGCAGGATTACCGTGACGTTTCAGATCGAGGTTCGCTCATGTCCCGCCAAGGAAGCAAAAAGCTTTTCACCGCAGAGCTCCGGCTGCTCAACAAGCTGGAAAGTATGAGTGATATCGTCTCCATGCCGTTACCGGCACCGGCCGCTGATGGCGGTGCCACCGGTGGTGCGGATATGTCCTCACTCCATAATGCGATCGAGGATCTGAAGGCAGAACTTCTGTCCGACATCCGCATCATGATGGAAGAACAGAAAAAGCTTAACGCGCAACCCAAGGATGATGATCAGGAAGATGCCCGCAAGGAGCTTCGACTGCTCAAAACCGAAATTCGCGCGCTGGCCAATTCCATTCAGGAAACCAAGCGCGAAATCGCCGCCCTCTATACCGCGCCGGACGACAGCAGCGGCACACGGCTTAACATCGTCAAGGGCGAGCTGGATTCCGTCGTCGCCGCGACCGAGGATGCCACCGCCAACATCCTTGAAACCGTCGAGAAAATCGATGCCGTCGCCCACAATATCCGCTCTGCCGCGCCCGATGACTACACGCAAGGGTTGGCCGACGACATCGTCGATCTGGTGGTCAAGGTGTTCGAATCCTGCAACTTCCAGGACCTGACCGGGCAGCGCATCACCAAAGTCGTCAACACCATGAAATATATCGAGGAACGCGTGACCCGCGTGATCGAAATCTGGGGCGAGGATGACTTCGGCGAGTTCGATCTGCCCGCCGACCCCAAAGGCCAGGACAATCTGGACAAAACCGTCACCCGCGCACCGCAGAATGTCGAGCGCGTCAGCCAGGACGAAATCGATCAGATCTTCTCGCAGGAAGAAATCGACGCCCTGTTCGATTGACGCCCTTTGCATTTAAGGCCCTGGCCGGTCTGAAACTGTCACCAAAATACCAAAGCCTGCCGGAAACGGCAGGCTTTTTCATGACCGGATCATGACGGAAAAATCAGGCGTGACCGGCCTCGCCCGAAAGAAGTTCGGGGGCAAAGCCCAGCTTGCCAAAGGCCCGTTCCCATTTGTCTTCGCAATCGGTGTCAAACAGAAGGTCCGCATCCGCATCGACATGCAGCCAGCCATTGGCAAGAATTTCACTTTCAAGCTGCCCGCTGCGCCATCCGGCATAACCAAGGGCCAGAATGCTGCGTTTCGGGCCTTCGCCCAGTGCAATCTGTTCAAGGATATCGACCGTTGCCGTCACCGAAACACCGGGATCGACATGCAGGGTCGCCTCGTTCTCAAAATCGGTACTGTGCAAAACAAACCCGCGACCGCTCTCGACCGGGCCGCCGAAATGTACCTGAATATCGGCAATCGTCGGGGCCGGGCGTGCAATGCCAAGCTGTTCAAGCAATTCCGGAAACGTGATGCTGTCGATCAGCCGGTTGATCACCAGCCCCATCGCCCCATCTTCGTTATGGGCACAGATATAGACCACGCTTTGCGAAAAGCGGGGGTCACGCATGCCCGGCATCGCCACAAGCAGCTTCCCTTCAAGATATTCGCCAGTGTGATCTCTAATTCCCATTCCCGAACTTTTCCTGTGCTGTTCACGCAAGCCTAACGCGATCCGTCGCGTATTACCACCGAAAGCCACCTTTGCCTTAACTTCGCACAAAATGACATTGATCAACGACGAAACGCGCCACTGCTTTACATGTAGGTAGCCCAACATGCAATCGACAGGAATATCGCCATAAAAATGATGGTATCCTGCGATGAGACGCCCCGGCACACAAACGGGTAACGCAGTCGTGCCTTGCAGTGAACATCAACAGGATTTAGCCATCATATTCGTGGCAAGCCGGTGGCACAAAGCCCGGTTTTGTGCCATATCCACCAAACGGGATACCGTCGTGCCTGCTTCGAAAACCAGAAGGAAACAACCGTGATCCGGTCTTTGCTTGTCACCCTTGGCCTGTTTATCACCGCCCTCGCCCCGCTCGGTGCGAGCGCGCAGACGGCCGCCAGCAACTGGGTCGACGAGGATTTCGCATCGGTTCGCCTGATCAGCGCGCGCGACGCCATCGCTGGCCGCGATGAAATCCGCCTTGGTCTTGAATTCGACTTGCAGCCCGACTGGAAAATCTATTGGCGCAGCGCCGGGGATGCCGGTTTCCCGCCGCAACTCGACTGGACCGGATCAGCCAATATCGGCAACGGTGAAATCCGCTGGCCCGCCCCGCATCGGTTCTCGATCTTTGGCCTCGAAACCTTCGGCTACAAGGATCACGTCATCCTGCCGATTGATGTGCCGATCACCGACCCGGCACAAGGCGCAAACATCAGTCTTGATGTCGATTATCTGGTCTGTAGCGACGTCTGCATCCCCGCACAGGCAAACTTCACCCTCGATATCCCCGCCAGCCTTTCGGGGGACACAAACGGCGATACGGCAGGCATCAGCCGCTTTGCCCACGACATCGAAAAATTCGCATCCCGTGTGCCGCTTCGCGGGAACAACCTGCCGATGTCGGTCACCGATATCTGGCAGTCGGTCGAAAATGACGAAACCGTTCTCAATGTCACCGTCACCGGCCTTGATCAAACCACGACCGACCCGGTTGAAATCCTGATCGAAGGCAATGTTCGCCTCGGCTTTGGCGTGCCGGTTCCAACCGAAACCGATGACGCAACCGGCACACAGCAATTCCGGCTCCCGATCTATGGCCTCAAGGACGGTCAGACCACGATTGGCGATGACATGATCGTCACCGTCATTGCTGGCCCCCTTGCCATCGAACAGGACCGCCAGATCGCCGCTGCCCCGTCCGGCAGCAGCAACACCGGTGCCAGCACCACCACGCCCCCCACCGGCAACACCGCCATCACCAGCCTCTGGCTGATCGGCGCGCTGGCCCTTCTGGGCGGGTTTATCCTCAATTTCATGCCCTGCGTCCTGCCGGTCCTGTCGATCAAGGTCATGTCGGCGATGAAGGCGCAAGGCTCCGAGCGTAGTGCAACGCGCCGCGGCTTCCTTGCCAGTGCGGCGGGCATCATCACCTCCTTCTGGCTGATCGCGCTCGTTCTGATCGCGATCAAGCTTGCGGGTGGCACGATTGGCTGGGGTATCCAGTTCCAGCAACCCCTGTTCCTGACCGTGATGACCATCATCGTGGCCCTGTTTGCCTTCAATATGTGGGGCCTGTTTGAAATCAATGGTCCGGCCGAACTCGGCAATGCCGCCAATGATGCCATCACCACGCGCGAACAATCCGGAAGCCACCTTGGCGGTCATTTCCTGACCGGCATGTTCGCCACCCTGCTTGCCACCCCCTGCTCGGCCCCGTTCCTTGGCACGGCGGTCGGTTTCGCCCTGGCCGGCAGCAACTTTGACATCGTCTGGATATTCACCCTGCTTGGCATCGGGCTTGCCATTCCTTATCTCGCGATTGCCGCCCGGCCCGAAATCGCCCGCCTTCTGCCCAAACCGGGCCGCTGGATGGGCTTTGTCAAAGGGGTTCTGGGCGTGGCCCTTGCTGGCACCGCCATCTGGCTGCTGTCGGTTCTGGCCGTGCAGATCGGCATGGGCGGGGCGATTGCGGTTGGTGTGGCCCTTGTGATTGCCGGTATCCTTCTGTTTGCCCGTCACCGCACAACGCTACAGAAACGCAAATTCGCCTTTACCGCACTCGCCACCCTTGGCGTGCTGGCCGCCCTGTTTGCACCGGGCTTTTCCAAGGCCCCGGTGCGCGACACGGCGGCCACCGAAACCGCCACCGGCAAACTCCCGTGGCAGCCATTCGCGCCGGATGACATCGCGCGCCACGTTGCCGATGGCAAAACCGTACTGGTCGATATTACCGCCGATTGGTGTGTGAGCTGTCAGGTCAACAAAAAGCTGGTCCTTGAAACCGCCGAAATCACCGATGCCCTGTCGGCGGACAACATCGTCCTGATGCAGGGCGACTGGACCCGCCCGGACCCGCTAATCTCGCAATATCTCGCCGGATATGGCCGTTATGGCATTCCGTTCAACGCGGTATTTGGCCCCAAGGCGGAAAAAGGCATCCTGCTTTCGGAACTTCTCGGCAAGAAAGAAGTTCTGGATGCATTGGCCGGGGCAACCGGCGGGGCTGATCTTGTCAAAAACTGATCCGGTCCATGTCTTTGCATGTCTCGGCCGGAATGCAGGGATGGATGACAAAGATTTGAAACCATCGCAACATCACCGGATATGATTGAAGATCAATCCGTTTTGCTGTTTGATGGCCCGATCCAATCACCAGAACAAGGGCGGCAATAAAGCCCCCCGCATGACGGAGAAAACCCCATGACCATCGAAATCGGCAGCACCCTTCCCGAAGTCACCCTTTTCCGTGCAACGGCCGACGGCCCCGAAGCCGTCAACACCAAGGAATTTTTCGCCGGTCGCAAGGTTGTCGTCTTTGCCGTGCCCGGTGCCTTCACCCCGACCTGTTCGGCCAAGCATCTGCCGGGCTTCGTTGCCAATGCCGATGCCATCAAGGCAAAGGGCGTTGATGAAATCGTCTGCCTGGCATCGAACGACGCATTTGTGCTGCGCGCATGGGCCAAGGCGGAAAACGCCGGTGACAACATCACCATGCTGTCCGATGGCGATCTCGCCTTTGTCAGCAAAACCGGCCTTGAACTGGACCTGACCGGTCGCGGCCTTGGCAAACGCGCCAACCGTTTTGCCATGATTGTCGATGATGGCAAGGTCACCGACCTCGCGGTCGAGGCACCGGGCGCATTCGACGTTTCAAGTGCCGAAACCGTTCTGGGCAAACTCTGATCGGTTCTCCCGAACCCCACGGCCTGAAAACAGAAAAGCTCCGCAGCAATGCGGAGCTTTTCCTTTATCCGTAGACGCTTAACGCGGCAAAAGAACCGCAATCGGGTCCGATTTGCTGTCAAAATCGCATTCAAAAGTCGGATTGGTGTGTTTGGCGATGAAATGCACCACGCCTTCGCGGAAATCCGCCTTGATCGGGGACCAGCTCATAAAGACACCGCCGCGATTGTCATACTCGCGAATATCGCGATCGCGGAAAAGTTCACGGAAACTATGGCCCAGATCTTCGGTTGCACCGGCAACCAGCCAGGATGGCTTCAAGCCGCCATGCCACAACAGATAAACACCGCCAACATTGTCGAGTTTCAGTTCGCTGAAATCATCAATCATGAACAGGCGGTAATATTCGCCACGCGGGCTTTTCCGCCATTTGATATCTTGTGCCTTTGGCTGGCGCATACCGCCAAGCGACCAGAATCCCATTTCATCCTCCAAGCGTGCCAAAATGCGCGCAACTGCCTGTTACACGCATCCCAACGCAGCTTCTGTTTTTTTATGATTTTCACGATACCCGATAACTGTAAACTTTTGGTTGATCAAAAACAGTTCACCGAATTCGCAAAATCTTGTTCTTTCGCAAGATTGTTTTGTGGGCTTCCATCTTGAATATAAGATGTTTTTGCCGTTTTGGAATAGTCAGTCAAACAATTTGTCAATGTCATCCTGACTGATCCCCTCACCCTCAAGCTGCGGACCGTTCAAAAGGTCATCATCTTCATTCTTTGGCATCCCGTCATTATCATCGGGAACCGGAAGATCGCTAAAGGCATCCTCGCCCCAGATCAGGATCATATTGTGAACCCGCTCCTCAACGAACTCAAGGGTTCTGACCACCTTGTTGATCCGCTGCCCGGTAATATCCTGGAAGTTACAGGACTCGAAAATCTTGGTGACCAGAAACGCAATCTGTTCGACATGGTCGGCAACAAAATCATTCGGTGCCGAATTCTTAAGCGTCATCGCCAGATCGTCGATCTGTTCGGCGGATTCAAGGATCGTATGCGTTGCCATTTCCGTATCCTTGATGATCGCATCAAGTTCGGTGGTCGCATTGACAAGGCGGTCATCCTCGGCCTTGGGATGGCGCAGCGACGCAATCTGCATCTTCGCCTTGTGAATATGTTCGTTCATTTCCTCGATCTGCTTGCGGATCAGTTCGAGGTCGTCACGATCAGGCTCGGATGCCCCCGGACGATTGCTATGGGTGAAATTGCTCCTGACCGGTTCGGGCAGGGTATCGGCCGCCTTCTCACCATTCGATGCCGGCATGTCCGGGTGGCTTGCATCCCCACCACCGCCGGAACCAACCGCATCGCGAAGCTGCGCCACTTCGGATCGCAGCGCACGGATTTCGTCAAGAACGGCCTGATTGATCCCCGATGCATCCGCCGCCGCAGACTTGGGCGCGGACAAGGCTTCCCCCCCACCGATACCGCTTTCAAGCGTCGGATCGAAAAAGGAATCCGACCAATCTTCGACCACACCACCCGAACGTTCTTTCAAACGGCGTTCTGCGGTAAAAACCTTCTGCACGCGACGTGTCATGGTTGACTTCAATCCTCCGGCAACGGGTTTTCGCCCGATCCCTATTCCCCCGATCACCCACCCCCGTGGTCAGATGATCACATTACAATCAGTATAAGGGGCCAGATTGCTACAAGTCCAATGGGTTTCAAGAACAACCCCTTGAAAAAGAACACCCCGGCCAACCGACCGGGGTGTTTTCGAAGGCTATGTTGCGTTGCAAATCAAGCAGATTCAGGCATCCAGCGCAGAACCGGCTTCCTTGCAGCCGCCGTTTCGTCAAGACGACGGCGCGGCGTCAGATACGGCGCATTTTTAAAGAATTCCGCATCGCCCGATTCTGCCTTGGCCACCAATGCCAGAACCGCATCGCAGAACTGGTCAATCGATTCCTTGGTTTCCGTTTCCGTCGGCTCGATCAAAAGCGCACCATGAACCACCAGCGGGAAATACATGGTCATCGGGTGGAAGCCCTCGTCAATGATCGCCTTGGCAAGATCCAGCGTCGAAACACCGGTATCTTTCAGGAAATCATCGTCAAACAGCGCTTCATGCATGCAATAGCCGGGGAATGCCACGCTCAGCTTGTCTTTCAGACGCGCCAGCAGATAGTTGGCATTCAGCACCGCATCGCCCGATGCCTGACGCAATCCATCCGCCCCGTGACTTTTCATATAAGCCAGCGCACGAATGAACATGCCCATCTGGCCGTGGAAGCCTTTCAGACGACCGAACGGCTTTTTGCCATCCTGTTCTTCTGCGGTTTCCACCAGATGGAATTTCTCGCCCTTGCGCACGACATAGGGGATCGGTGCGAACGGGGCCAGTGCGTCGGAAAACACAACCGGACCCGAACCCGGTCCACCGCCGCCATGCGGGGTCGAAAAGGTTTTATGCAGGTTGATATGCATCGCATCAATGCCAAGGTCCGCCGGGCGCACCCGTCCGACAATCGCGTTGAAGTTCGCCCCGTCGCAGTAAAAATACCCACCGGCCGCATGGACCAGATCGGCAATCTTGCGAACGTCGCGTTCAAACAACCCGCAGGTATTCGGGTTGGTCAGCATGATACCCGCCACATCGTCGCCAAGCTTGGCTTCGAATGCCGCCAGATCAACACGGCCATCTTCGGTGGCCGGGATCGAATCAACCGTGAAACCGCATGCGGCTGCGGTTGCCGGGTTGGTCCCGTGGGCCGATTCCGGCACCAGAACACGACGACGGTTTTCACCGCGCGCATCAAGGGCCGCACGGATCGCCATCATGCCGCAAAGCTCGCCCTGCGCGCCCGCTGCGGGCGACATGGAAACCGCCGGCATCCCGGTCAGAACCAGCAACCAGTGTGCGCAACTGTCAATCAGTTCAAGCGCCCCCTGAACCGTGCTTTCGGGCTGCATCGGATGCAAATCGGCAAGACCGGGCATACGCGCGACCTTTTCGTTCAGGCGCGGGTTGTGTTTCATCGTGCACGATCCCAGCGGGAAGAAGCCGGAATCGATGCCAAAGTTTTTCTGCGACAGGCGCGTGAAATGACGCACCACCTGCGGCTCGGACAGGCCCGGCAAACCGACATCGCTATCGCGATCAAGGCCGCCAAGGCGTGATTTGATGCCCGCCGGTTTCGGAAGGTCAACACCGGTACGACCCGGTTCGCCCTGTTCGAAAATCAGCTTTTCCTCAAGAACGAGGCCGCGGTTACCGGTATGGGTGGTAAAGCTCATGCCAGCACCTCCTTCAATGCAGACGCAAGGTCCGCGATGTCTTCGTCGGTGTTGGTTTCGGTCGCCGCCACCAGCATGTAATGGTCCAGATCGTCGCGGTTCGGATACAGGCGCGACAACGGAACCCCGCCAAGGACACCCTTGCCAACCAGTGCCTCGACCACCTCGGCTGCCGGTTTGGCAAGCTTGACGGTGAACTCGTTAAAGAAGCTGTCATTGACCACTTCCGCCCCCGGCACCGCATCAATCGCATCTGCGGTCTTGCACGCGGTTTCATGATTAAGGGTCGCCACACCACGATAGCCGTCTTCACCCAGAAGGCTCATATGCACCGTAAAGGCCAACGAACACAGACCGGAATTGGTACAGATGTTCGACGTCGCCTTTTCGCGGCGGATATGCTGCTCGCGCGTCGAAAGTGTTAGAACAAAACCGCGCTTGCCGTCCTGATCGACCGTTTCACCGCACAGGCGACCGGGCATCTGGCGTACCAGTTTGCTGGTCGTCGCAAAAAGTCCGACATACGGCCCGCCATAGTTCAGGTTGTTGCCAATCGACTGGCCTTCGCCGCAGACGATATCCGCGCCAAAGCTGCCCGGCGACTTGATCGCGCCAAACGCCATGGCCTCGGTAAAGACCACGATCAGAAGCGCCCCCTTGGCATGGCACGCGTCCGCAAGCTTCGTGTGATCCTGAATGCGTCCGAAAACGTCCGGGTACTGGACCACCACACAGGCGGTCTGATCATCAATCAGATCGTCAAGCTCGTCGGCAGTTGCCTGCTTTTCCGGGTGCCCGTCGCGACCGGCAACTTCGGTATCGCTATACTGGCAATAGGTTTCCGTGACTTCACGGTAATGCGGATGCAAACCACCCGACAGAACCGCCTTCTTGCGCCGTGTTGCGCGGCACGCCATCAAAACGGCCTCCGCGCACGACGTTGCCCCGTCCCACATTGATGCGTTCGCCACATCCATGCCGGTGATCGATGCCACCTGGGTCTGGAATTCGAACAGATACTGCAACGTACCCTGTGCGATTTCCGGCTGATACGGGGTATAGGCCGTCAGGAACTCACCGCGCTGGATGATGTAATCGACCGTGGCCGGAACATGGTGGCGATACGCCCCCGCACCCAGGAAGCTCGGCACGCTGGCCGTTCCCATGTTTTTGGCGGCCAGTTTCGCCATGTCGCGTTCGACCTGCAATTCACCCAGATGATGGGGCAGATCGACCGGCTCGGACAGCAACGCGCCTTCGGGCACGTCGCTATATAATTCATCAACGGACTTTGCCCCGATGGTTTCAAGCATCGAGGCGCGATCCGCACTGGTTAGCGGAAGATAACGCATATCTTAAAGGCCTTCGACAAAGTCTTTATACGCAGCTTCGTCCATCAGCTCGTCAAGCTGGGACTCATCGGAAAGTTCCATGCGGAAGAACCAGCCATCGCTTTCCGGTGCTTCGTTGACCAGTGCCGGATTGTCATCAAGCTCTTCGTTGGCTTCGACAACCACACCATCCAGCGGCGCATAAACGTCGCTGGCGGCCTTGACCGATTCGACAACTGCCGCGTCACCATCCTTGGTCAGCTTTTTGCCGACTTCCGGCAGTTCGACATACACGATATCGCCAAGCGCCTGCTGGGCGTAATCGGTGATGCCGACGGTCGCGACACCGTCTTCATATTCAACCCATTCATGTTCCTGCGAGAATTTTTTAGTCATGGTAATTCGTCCCTGTAAGATCAGTTGTCTCGATTGTCTCTTACGGGCGGCTTATTGCCAGCCCAAAACCGGTTTCTTCAGTTTTTTGTCATTAGCCGCGATAGTAACGGTGCGGCGCAAACGGCAGTTCGACGATTTCCGCCGGACGCGCTTTGCCGCGCACCATCAAATCGACTTTGGTACCCGGGGCGGCAAATTCAATTGCGACATATCCCATCGCAATCGGGCCATCCACGGTCGGGCCGAAACCACCGCTGGTGATTTCGCCAATTTCTTCGCCGTCACTGTTCAGGATCGGGGTATGTTCGCGCGCCGGGGCCTTGCCTTCGGGTTTGATCCCGACGCGCTTGCGATCCGCCCCGTTGGCCAGCTGATCAAGGATGACATCCGCCCCCTTGAACCCGCCTTCTTCGCGACGACGCTTGTTGATGATCCAGTTAAGGTCCCCTTCGACCGGGGTGGTCGTGGTATCGATATCGTTGCCATACAGGCAAAGACCGGCCTCAAGACGCAGCGAATCGCGCGCGCCAAGGCCAATCGCCTCGACCTCGTCCTCGGCCAACAACTTGCGCGCCAGCTCTTCGGCGCGGTCGTTCGGCACGGAAATCTCGTACCCGTCCTCGCCGGTGTAACCCGACCGGGTGACAAAGCACGCGATACCGGCAATATCGATCTCGGCAAAGCTCATGAATTTCATATCGGCAACCGACGGTGCAAACCGCGCCAGCACGCGGGCGGCATCCGGGCCCTGCAACGCCAGAAGCGCGCGGTCGTCAATCTCGATCAGGTTCACACCATTATCCAGATTGGCCCGCATATGGACAATGTCATCATCCTTGCACGCCGCATTGATCACCAGAAACAGGCTGTCGCCCGCATTGGTGATCATCAGATCGTCCAAGATCGTGCCATCGTCATTGGTCAGCGCGGAATAACGGGTGCGGCCGGGTTTCAGGATCGCGATATCACCGGGTACGAGCTTTTCAAGCTCGGCGACGCGATGTTCGCCGGTCAGGCGAACCTGCCCCATATGCGAAACGTCAAACAGGCCCGCCTTCGCACGGGTATGCAGATGTTCGCCCTTCACCCCCAGCGGATATTGTACCGGCATGTCGTATCCGGCAAACGGCACCATCTTGGCACCCAGTTCGACATGCAAATCATGAAGGGCGGTTTTCAGCAGTTCGGTTTGATGATCGGCCATCAAGGTCTCCAGACAGTCGTTGCGAAACATAGCCGACCAGTGGCCAACCACGTCCCCCTCTGTCTTGGAGCCTGAAAGAATCACAGCCGGTTTGGATACCGGTCTGCTTACATCTTCGGCGAGGCGCACATCGATTTTCAATGCCGCCTGCTTTCCAGAGTCCCATCTCCCCGCGGTCCGTTTGCCTGAGAGTTTCCGGGGTGGTTGCTCCTTCGGCGTCCGCGCAATCCCTATCGATGCAATCACGCACATCGATCAAGACCGTGGCACTCTCCCACGGGGATCATTTGGGTATGCCCCCTTATACGGATTTGAATCCGACCAGACCAGCCCCAAAAATCAGAACCTTTCGACCCCATCCATTGGTATGAGGATTAGCAACCCTGATTTCGCCCTCAGGCAAACGATAATTATTTTGTATGAGGATTACCGAAAACGAACTTTTGACCAAAAACGAAAATCCCGCCACGCGATGCGGGCGGGATTTGATTACTCACTAAAAGTGAATAATAGGCCGGATTATTAATTTTTTCCGAAGCGTCGATTGTAATCGAGCTGATCGGCACTCAGCTGGAAACCAAGATAGATTTCATAGTCCGGACCGGCCCAGATATCCTCAAGCGGCACATTCAAATTCACCTGCTCGTCACGATATCGCCCCATGTTCAAATTGCTCGGGAATGCCATATCAACATCGAACAGATTCTTCTGGATAAACGCGCCTGACGGGTCCTTAAGTGCCACAAAATACTGAAGTTTTGCGTTGCGTCCCTGCGCTGCCGGGCCCAGTTCGGCACTGATGACCGGGCTGATGACAACGTTTAAAACCTTGTCATCAAGGTCATAGCCGCAATCGCCCTGATATCCGTCAAATTCGGCCTCAAGAATCACATCGGTCAGGTCTTTGCCCTGGCCATTGAACTGCACCAATTTGGCGGTATCATTGGGTAAGAAGGCACGCGGACATGCCGGGATCGGCTGTTCTTCGAACGTGCCACACGCTGCCAGGAAACCGGCAAACGACACCAAACCCAATGCACAAACACGCCGCAGTCCGTTCGAAATCGTCATCCAAGCCTCTATGGAACTGGTCAAATTCGCTGTCATCCCCCATCCGGGCACAGCCGCGCGCAGTCTATTCGCTCCGATATGGCGACACAACCCGCTTCCGTTTCAAATCGCTGCCCGCGACACAATTCCATCCCAGAACATACCTGAACACGCATCTTTCCACGGTGTCTGTCATTGCACGTCCGGTGCTGGCGGGTTATGTAACGAAGACCTTTGAATAATCGCGCGCCTCATTGCCGCGCATCATGAACATTCGGACCCGTATCATGTCTGACAAAGCCGACCTTCGGATCATCCTTGCCAACCCGCGCGGTTTCTGTGCGGGGGTGGATCGTGCGATCGAGATCGTCGAAAAGGCGCTGGTGAAGTATGGCGCGCCGGTCTATGTCCGCCACGAAATCGTCCATAACAAATTCGTGGTCGACCGCCTGCGCGATATGGGCGCGGTTTTTGTCGACGAACTTGATGGCGTCCCGGATGGTGTGCCAGTAATCTTTTCCGCCCACGGCGTGCCCAAATCGGTACCCGAAGCCGCCGAAAGCCGCCAGCTTGAATATCTTGATGCGACCTGCCCGCTGGTCTCCAAGGTCCATCGCGGGGCTGAACGCCACCATGCGGATGGCAAACATATCCTTCTGATCGGCCATGCCGGTCATCCCGAAGTCATCGGCACCATGGGCCAGTTGCCACCGGGCAGCATGACCCTGATCGAAACCGAAGAAGATGCCGAAAACCTTCAGGTCGAAAACCCCGAAAACCTTGCGTTTGTGACCCAGACCACCCTGTCGCTGGACGATACGGCCAGGATTATTTCGATCCTGCAACGCCGTTTCCCGACAATCGAAGTCCCGAAGAAAGAAGATATCTGCTACGCGACCACCAACCGCCAGCACGCGGTCAAGCTGATCGCGACCGATGCCGACGCCATTCTGGTGCTGGGGGCGCCCAATTCGTCGAACTCGAACCGGCTGGTCGAAGTCGCGAAACGCGAGGGATGTGACCGTTCGGTTCTGGTCGAACGCGCCAAGGATATCGACTGGTCCAAGCTTGACGGTATTTCGACCCTTGGCATTACCGCCGGTGCATCCGCCCCGGAAATTCTGGTCGAGGAAGTCATCGATGCCTGCCGGGAACGTTATAACGTGACGGTCGAAACCCTGACACTGACCAACGAAAACGTCACCTTCAAGCTGCCCCGTCAGCTTGCCAGCTAACCCCGCCCCGATGCAGGAAATCCGGATATCCCATGGCCGTCTATACCGACGTTTCTGACGAAGATATCGCCCGTTTTGTCGCCGAATACGATATCGGCAATGTGATTTCCTTCAAGGGAATCGCCGAGGGTGTCGAAAACACCAACTTCCTGCTTCAGACCGATCAGGCATCCTTCATCCTGACCCTGTATGAAAAGCGCGTAAACCCCGATGACCTGCCCTTTTATCTGGGCCTGATGGATCATCTGTCGGCCAAGGGGCTGAACTGCCCGACGCCGATCCACGGCAAGGACGGGGTTGCGTTGCGTCGTCTTTGCGGACGTCCGGCCGCCATTACATCCTTCCTGAACGGCATGTCGCCGCGCCGGATCATGCCCCATCACTGTTCCGGTCTGGGCACCGCACTGGCGCAATTGCATAACGCCGGTCAGGATTTCGAAATGTATCTTGGCAACGCGCTAAGTGTGAAGGGCTGGCGCCCCCTGTTCGAAAGCTGCCGTGCCGATGCCGACGGCGTTCAGCCCGGCCTTGAAAAGCTGATCGAGGATGAACTGGCCTTTCTTGAAGCCAACTGGCCCCATCAATTGCCCGCAGGCGTCATTCATGCCGACCTTTTCCCGGACAATGTGTTTTTCTTCCCGGGCAAGGATGACGTTTCCGGCCTGATTGATTTCTATTTCGCGTGCAATGACCTTCTGGCCTATGACATTGCGATCTGCATGAATGCCTGGTGTTTCGAGCCCGACAACAGCTTCAACGTCACCAAGGCGCGCAACCTTCTGTCAAGCTATGGCAAGGTCCGCGCCTTGTCCGATGACGAACTGACCGCCCTTCCGATCCTTGCGCGCGGCGCGTCCCTGCGCTTTTTGCTGACCCGACTTTACGATTGGCTCAACACGCCCAAGGATGCGCTGGTCACGCCGAAAAACCCGCGTGAATATATCAACAAACTGCGTTTTCATCAGCGCATCGACAGTGCCAGCGCCTATGGCCTGGGCGAGGAATAGAATTATATGACGGCAACTGACGGCAAACGCGTCGAGATTTACACAGACGGCGCGTGCAGCGGCAATCCCGGCCCCGGTGGCTGGGGTGCGATCCTGCGGTTTAACGGTGTGGAAAAGGAAATGTCGGGCGGCGATCCGGAAACCACCAACAACCGCATGGAAATGATGGCCGCCATCAGTGCGCTTGAGGCATTGAAACGCCCGTGCATCGTCGACATTTATACTGACAGCAGCTACGTCCGGGATGGAATAACCAAGTGGATTTGGGGATGGCAAAAACGCGAATGGAAGACTGCAGATAAAAAACCGGTCAAAAATGTCGAGCTTTGGCAACGACTTCTTGATGCCCTGAAACCCCACACGGTTGAATGGCACTGGGTCAAGGGACATGCCGGACACCCCGAAAACGAGCGATGCGACGAACTCGCCCGTCAGGCCGTGCCAAAATAAACTTGGCCAACAAGTCCTTGAAGCTGCTGGACTTCGATCCAAAATAGATGGTCCGGGACAGTTTTTGTGAACGCTATATGAAAAAAATGAAATCAAACTTGCTTTTGGGCGGACTTCCGGATTGAGTAAGACAGTCTTAGGGGTATTGGAGCCCACCCGAAGGTCGAGTATGGTTGCCTTTGACTAGTCGATAGTGGGTGCCGAGGAGAAATACGCTTGTCGCGCGGATCGTACGGCTTTTTACAACGGAAGTCGCTTAGCAGCCGATTGCTTTTTATCGCGCTGCCGCTGGTTTCCCTGTTCTCCCTCGCCCTGTTCGTTGTCTTCGGATACGTCAGCTACACGGTTCTGCGTGACGATCTGAACGAAAAAATCGAACAGACTGCCGATATCAACGCCCGCGTTCTGGCGACACCTTTCTGGTATCTTGATGTCGACAATATCGAATCAGCCCTGAACGCCATGAGCCGGGATCGCGATATTGTCGCCGTGCAGGCCCTGGGCGCTGACGGTACCGAATTTGCCCATACCGGCATCTCGCAATCCGAGCTTAACGACACCCTGCGTCTATCGCGACGCGTGTTCTTTGAACGCAACAATGTGCGCCATGACGTCGGCGAACTTGTCATTTACTTCACGGAAGCACGCGTTCAGGATTTGCTGTTCCGCCGGATGGTGATCGACATGATCCTGTTCGGCTTGCTGATTTCAGTTGTCGCCGCCAGCCTTCTGATCGCCAACAGACGGTCGATCAAGGAACCGCTCAACCGGCTTTTGCATTCCATCCGCATGACCAAACATGGCCGTCTGCGCCGCCCGGTGGAATGGAACAGTGCGGACGAACTGGGTCTTCTGATCCGCGAATATAATGAAATGGTGACCCTTCAGGGTCAGGCACAGGAAGAGGCCCAGCGCAAACAGGCGCTTCTGGAAGCAACCCTTCACAATATCGGTCAGGGGATATGCCTGTTCGATCAGGACCTGAACCTGATGGTCTGGAACGAACGCTATATCGAATTGCTGAACCTGCCGCGCGATCTGGTCAAGGAAGGCACCCCGCTTTCCGATATTCTGCGTTATAATGCCGAACGCGGCGAATATGGCGATGTCAGCATTCAGGCACTGATTTCCGACCGTGTCGCGATTGCACGCCGCCGCGAACCCTATCGCATGGAACGCACCCGCCCGAATGGCCGCGTGGTTCAGGTTGACCACAACCCGATGCCCGGCGGCGGTTATGTCGCGACCTATACCGACATTACCGAACGCAAACAGACCGAAGCCCGCATGCGCCATCTGGCCGTCCATGACGTGCTGACCAGCCTGCCGAACCGCACCCTGTTCCTGGATCGCCTGCGCCAGGCATTGCTGTCCGCCCGCCGGTTCCAGCGCGGGGTCACGGTGCTGTTTGTCGATCTGGACCGGTTCAAGGATATCAACGATCACTTTGGCCATGATGTCGGCGATCTGATGATCCAGGAAATGGGGCAGCGCCTGTCGCGCATCATCCGTGATTCCGATACCGCCGCGCGCCTTGGCGGCGATGAATTCGCCATCATCCAGACCGATGTGCAGAATATCGAAGACACCATCGCCCTTGCCCAGCGCATCATCGATGAACTTTGCCAGCCGTTCGATTGCCGTGGCATTCGCCTGCATTCCACGGCCAGTGTCGGCATCACTCTGTTCCCCGAAGACGGCGAAAACCCCGAACAGCTGGTCAAAAACGCCGATATGGCAATGTATGCCGCCAAGGCCGAAGGCCGCAACAATTACCGGTTCTTCCTGCCCTCGATGCATGAACGGGTCAAGGAACGCAAAACCATCGAGGAAGATCTGCGCAACGCGCTCGAATATGATCAGCTTGAACTGTACTATCAGCCGAAAATCGATTGCCGTACCGAGCGGGTTGTCGGGGCGGAGGCACTGGTGCGCTGGCATCACCCGGATCGCGGCATGATCCTGCCCGGCGAATTCATTTCGGTGGCCGAGGAATGCGGCCTGATCAACCGTCTGGGTGCATGGGTTCTGAACAAGGCCTGCAAACAGACGCAAATCTGGCGCGAAACCACATTGCCGGGTCTTCGGATTGCGGTAAATCTGTCCCCGGCCCAGTTCCAGGATGCCGAACTGGTCAGTTCCGTCACCCAGATCATGGATCAGACCCTCCTGCCCGACGGCACGCTGGAACTTGAAATCACCGAATCGATCCTGATGAACAACCCGGAAAAAGCCGTTTCGACCTTAAACGAGCTCAAGGCCCTTGGCGTGCGGATCGCGATTGACGATTTCGGTACCGGTTATTCATCGCTGAACTATCTGAAACGTTTCCCGGTTTCGTCGATCAAGATCGACCGGTCGTTTGTCAACGACATCCATGTCGATATGGATGACAAGGCGATTGTCGATGCGGTGATCGGATTGGGTCACAGTCTTAATCTTGAAGTCGTCGCCGAAGGTGTGGAAGAAGTCGAACAGCACGAATATCTGCGCGACAAGGGTTGCGACTTCATTCAGGGCTTCCTGTTTTCCAAACCGTTGCCCGCGGCCACATTCGAAAGCTGGGTGATTGAACGCCACGGTCGTGAACCGGCACGGGTTGCCGCCAAAAACTGATCAGGGGCATCCGGCATGGCGTTACGTCCGTTTTCCGACATCATTGCGGATACCGCAGCCCTCAAGGGTGGCATGGATGCCATCACTGCCCGGCTGATCACCCCCAAAACCCCTGATGAAATCCGGAAAATCCCCTCGGACAGATGGCTGTCCGCCATGACCATGTGCGTGTTTCAAGCGGGGTTTAGCTGGAAAGTCATCGAAAACAAATGGCCGAATTTTGAGGCCGCCTATGACGGATTCGATATCGGCCGCTGGTCGATGATGCATGACGAGGATATCGACCGCCTGATGGCAACCGATGGCCTTGTCGCACACGCCCCGAAAATCAGATCGGTCGGCCCCAACGCCCATTTCCTGTGCCAGATCGAAGATACCCACGGATCGGTCGGTGCATGGTTTGCCGATTGGCGGATTGCTGATTATTGCGACAATTTGCGCAAGCTTCACAAAGGCGGATCGCGCCTTGGCGGTAAAACCGGGCAGGTTTTCCTGCGCCGGATGGGGGTTGATACGCTGGTCTTTTCCAACGACGTCCTTGCAGCACTTGGTCGTGAAGGCGTGGTGTCGAAAATGCCATCATCGGGCAGGGATTTTACCGCCGTTCAGCACGCCATTGACCAATGGCACGGCGAAACCGGTCGCCCCCTGACCCAGATCAGCCAGATACTGGCGCTATCGATCAATTAGGCCACATGCATAATACGTCACGGCCAGAAACAAAGTCCTGACCGTGACGCTGTTGCGAAATCATATATCGTGCGGTCAGGCGCTGAACCCGCTATCAACTGTGAATTCCGCGCCGGTCGTTACCCGTGCTTCTGGCCCGGCCAGCCAGGCAACCAGTCCTGCTGTATCTTCAGCCTTACTGTATTGTGGGATTGCCATCATTCCACGCTGCCCATCGGCCATCTCACCATCCGCCGGGTTCATATCTGTGTCGGTCGATCCGGGATGGAGCATGTTGACGGTAATTCCGCGGCCACCAAGATCATGTGCCAAGCTGCGTGTAAAACCAACCAAAGCTGTTTTCGACAAGGTGTAAATGCTGATGCCCTGCATGGGCGCGCGCAGAGCAAAAGCCGTACCTGTCGTAATAATCCGCCCACCATCCGGCATATGTGCCAGAACTGCTTTGACTGCGACAAACACCGAACGGACATTGACACTTATCGTTCGATCAAACTGGTCAAGCGTCAATTCGGAGATTGGGCCGAATTCAGCGATTCCTGCATTATTGACCAGAATGTCGATCTTGCCGAATTTCGCGGCAGCTTCGTTGATCGCAGTCTCGATCTCGTCGGGCTTGCGGTTATCGGCCTTAAGAGCCAATGCCACACCGCCCGCCGCCTCAATTTCACCAACCACATCACGGGCGCGGTCCGGCGCACTGACATAGGTGATGGCGACCTTGGCACCTTCACGCGCCAGACGTTTTGCGATGGCTGCACCGATTCCACGGCTGCCGCCGGTAACGAAGGCGACCTTTCCTGCAAGGTTCTGCATGATGAACTCCATTTATGTAACGATCACTACATAATTCGTGACAGGCTTGCATTTATCCGTCAAGTGATTTATTTAATGATCGTTACATAAATAGGTGAGCAGAAGATGGCGCCACGCGGAAGACCACGCGCATTCGACCGGGACGACGCATTGAACAAGGCCTTGGCCCTGTTCTGGGAACGGGGATATGACAATACATCCATGGCCGATCTGAGCACGGCCATGACACTCAGCCCGCCCAGCATCTATGCCGCCTTTGGCAGCAAGGAAACGTTGTTTGACGAGGTCATCACACATTACGCCAAACACTATGGCGCATCGATCTGGGGAAATCTGGACCGTTTCAAACTGGCAAGGGAGGCGACGCAGCATGTTCTGATCGCGTCCGCCAATGCCTTTACCCGCGATGATACACCGCATGGCTGTCTGGTTGTTCTGGCCGCACCACAGGCGGAATCAAACCATGCCACGGTCAATCAGACCCTGCGCGCCCATCGCCGCAAGGTGACGGAAATCCTGAAAAACCTGTATGAAGCAGGCTTGGATCGCGGCGATATCCCGCGCGGTACGAATATCGATAAAATGGCGAACTATTACGCAACCGTGCAGCATGGCATGTCGATCCAGGCACGCGATGGCGCAACCCGCGACGAACTGATCGCCGTTGCCGAGGCGGCAATGTCGACCTGGCCCATCCTGATCAGCCCGTCATCGGCCACAACCTGAAGCCGAACCCACCGCAATCAATAGATCGCGGTTCCCGCCCCTTCCGAATTGCCCTCGACATTACGCTGGGCCGGATGTTCTGTTGATTTGCGATCCACCAGATCGACAATTTCGGAAATCACCCGGACCAGTTGGTAATCCTTTGGCGTATAGACCGCCGAGACCCCCATCTGGCGCAGAACAAGCATATCCGCATCCGGGATGATGCCACCAACGACGACGGGAATATGCCCCGCCCCGTGGGCGCGCAGACCATTGACGACTTCGCGCACCAACGGCACATGCGACCCCGACAGGATCGAAAGACCGATCACATGCGCGCCTTGCTCGATGGCGTTGCGTACCAGTTCATCGGGCGTCCAGCGAATGCCGTCATAAAGCACCTCGATCCCGGCATCGCCCGCCTTGACCGCAATCTGTTCGGCCCCGTTGGAATGACCATCCAGCCCCGGCTTGCCGACCAGCATCTTCATCCGTTCACCAAGCTTTTCGGAAACTTCATCCACCCGGCTTCGCAGTTTTTTGATGTCGTCTTCCCCGCCGGTCACGATCATCGATGTGATGCCGGTCGGCGCACGATATTCGCCAAACACCTGCCGCAGCGTTTCGGACCATTCCCCGGTCGTGACCCCGGCATGGGCGCAGGCAATCGAACTTTCCATGATGTTGCGGTCTTCGCGGGCGGCGGCCTCAAGATCGGCAAGGCTTCTGGCAACTGCGGCCTGATCCCGGCCGGATCGCCATTGCTTCAGCTTTTCGATCTGTTCCTGTTCGGCCATGTCATCGACTGTCAGGATCGATTTTTCCCCCGATGTCAGCGGCGAGGGTTCGGTTTCGGTATAGGCATTCACCCCGATCACCTTGGTCAGCCCGGTTTCGATATCGGCCAGACGGCGCGCATTGGACCGCACCAGTTCCTGCTTCATATAGCCGCGGTCCACCGCCGCAATCGCCCCGCCCATCGCCTCGATTTTCGCCAGTTCCGCACGCGCCCCTTCCTTCAGCAATCCGACCTTGCGTTCAATCGCCGGATTGCCGTCAAACAGGTCGTCATATTCCAGAAGGTCGGTTTCATAGGCCATGATCTGTTGCAGGCGCAGCGACCATTGCTGATCCCACGGGCGCGGCAGACCAAGGGCCTCGTTCCAGGCCGGAAGCTGCACGGCACGCGCGCGGGCATTTTTCGACAGCACCACCGCCAGCATTTCGATCAGGATGCGATACACATTGTTTTCAGGCTGCTGTTCGGTCAGCCCAAGCGAATTGACCTGCACGCCATAGCGGAACCGACGATATTTTTCATCTGCAATGCCATAACGGTCGCGCGTGATTTCATTCCACAATTCGCAAAATGCCCGCATCTTGCAAATCTCGGTCACAAACCGGATGCCGGCATTCACAAAAAATGAAATCCGCCCGACGACCCTGGCAAAATCTTCTTCGGGCACCTGACCGGATGCCTTGACGGCATCAAGCACGGCAATCGCGGTTGCCAGCGCATAGGCCAGTTCCTGTTCGGCGGTCGCCCCGGCTTCCTGCAAATGGTACGAGCACACATTCATCGGGTTCCATTTCGGGACCTCGCGATAGGTAAAGGCCGCAACATCGGTAATCAGTTTCAGGCTGGGTGCCGGCGGAAAGATATAAGTCCCGCGCGAAAGATATTCCTTGATGATGTCGTTCTGGGTCGTCCCCTGCAGGCTGTCGCGCGGCGTTCCCTGTTTTTCGGCAACGGCAATATATAACGACAAAAGCCATGCCGCCGGCGCGTTGATCGTCATCGATGTGTTCATCTGATCAAGCGGAATGCCGTCAAACAGGGTCATCATGTCGCCCAGATGCGATACCGGCACGCCGACCTTGCCGACCTCGCCGCGTGCCAGAACATGGTCCGAATCGTAACCGGTCTGGGTCGGCAGATCGAACGCGACCGAAAGCCCCGTCTGCCCCTTTGCCAGATTCTGACGGTACAGCGCGTTCGATGCACTGGCCGAACTGTGCCCGGCATAAGTCCGGATCAGCCACGGGCGATCGCGTTCCGACTTTGCTGCACTGCGTTGATTTTCCATCGACATGCCGACCTCGCGTATCTTTATTACCCAAAAGCTTTTTGTTTATTACAAAGAAACGTTATTAAATTACCCACTAGACATCGATTGGATAATTATATAACAATTTGTGCAACGCGATAAAAGCGAAAACTAAGAAAGCATTCGGGGAACCTGGCCCAAAACCAAGGGAAACCGGTGTATTTCAGGGAAAATATCACAAAATCCGTGGCTTGGAGGATTCGTCGACCGCAGCGCAACACAAGGTAATTTTATTACCACTCATTTACAGCGCATCCCGGATCGACCCCGAACAAGGAGTGAAGGCCATGAATACGACTGCTGAAGTTCTGCCGTTCCGTGGTGGTCATGAAGAAAAAGACCTGTATGAAATCGGCGAAATCCCGCCGCTGGGTCATGTGCCGAAAAATATGTATGGCTGGGCCATCCGCCGCGAACGTCACGGGGAACCTGATACCGCCATGCAATGCGAAGTCCTGCCCGTAATCCAGCCCGACAGCCACGAGGTTCTTGTCCTCGTGATGGCGGCGGGTGTGAATTACAACGGTGTGTGGGCGTCACTTGGCAAACCGATCTCGGTCTTTGACGTGCATGACCTGCCCTATCATATCGCGGGGTCGGATGCGTCGGGCATTGTCTGGGCGGTTGGGTCAAAGGTCACGCGCTGGAAAGTCGGGGATGAAGTCGTCATCCACTGCAATCAGGATGACGGCGATGACGAGGAATGCAACGGCGGTGACCCGATGCTCTCCCCCACCCAGCGCATCTGGGGCTATGAAACACCGGACGGATCGTTTGCCCAGTTCACCTGTGTGCAGGCACAGCAGCTCATGCCACGGCCCAAACACCTGACATGGGAAGAAAGTGCGTGTTACACGCTGACCCTTGCCACCGCCTACCGCATGCTGTTTGGCCATCGCCCGCATATCCTGCGCCCCGGCCATAATGTTCTGGTATGGGGGGCCTCGGGTGGCCTTGGATCGATGGCGATCCAGTTGATCACCACCGCAGGTGCCAATGCGATTGGCGTGATTTCGGATGAAAGCAAACGCGATTTCGTGCTGGGCCTTGGCGCCAAGGCGGTGATCAACCGCAAGGATTTCAATTGCTGGGGCCAGTTGCCAACCGTAAACGGCCCGGAATTTGGCGACTATATGAAAGAAGTCCGCAAATTCGGCAAGGCGATCTGGGACATCACCGGCAAGGGCAATGACGTCGATATCGTCTTTGAACATCCGGGCGAACAGACATTCCCCGTATCGTGCAACGTGGTCAAGCGCGGCGGGATGGTCGTGTTCTGCGCCGGGACGACGGGCTTTAACCTCACCTTCGATGCCCGCTTTGTCTGGATGCGCCAGAAACGCATTCAGGGCAGCCACTTCGCCAACCTCAAACAGGCGGCCCAGGCCAACAAGCTGGTAATTGAACGGCGCATTGATCCCAGCATGTCCGAAGTGCTTGGCTGGGACGATATTCCGCGCGCACATATGAAAATGATGCGCAACGAACACAAACCCGGAAACATGGCCGTTCTGGTTCAGGCCAAACGCCCGGGCATGCGCACCCTTGAAGAAGCAGTCGACGCCTAAGCCCACATAAAGCGTCGACTGACCGTTGGTGGCCCTGATGCGTTCTCGCCCGATCCGCATCGGGGCTGCCACTTTTCAATTCCCGCCGAACCGGCAGGACAAAAATGATAGTCTGCTTCATGCACCAGATGGACCGAACCCGAGGATCAGACAGATGACCGATAATGCCCTGCTGCCCGAACTGACCCGGCTTTGCGATGATGCGCTGGTGGCCCTTGCCCCGGTGCATCAGGCCGCCGAAACCGCAATGCGCGACGCTGTGACGGTCGATGGCAAAATCGATGCTCGCGCACTGGATGAAAACCAGTATGCCGCCCACGGCTTTGCGTGGTTTTCAACCTATGTCACTGCACTCAGGCAGATGAAGGCATGGGCTGATCGGCTTACGGCACAGGGCAAGTTCGGAACACTTGAACAATTGATCCTTCAGGCGGCCTTTGGCGAATATCTCGCACAGATTCAGGGCGGCATTGCGATGTCGCAGGGCGAATTTATCCGTCTTTCAACCCTTGGCGTTCCGGGCGATGTGATTGCCGCCCTTGGCGACAGCCGCGCGGTTGCGACCCTAACGGGCATGGGCAACAGCGACGCCACCCGGCGCGCCATTGCCGATCAGATCAAGGACAGTCTTGATACCGGTCGGTTCGGTGAAACCGGACTTGAAGACGAAACCCTTGATCTGGTCCGTGACCAGTTCCGGCGCTTTGTCGATGAAAAGGTCAGCCCGCACGCGCATGGCTGGCACGAACGCGACGAACTGATCCCGATTGAAATTGTCAACGAGATGTCCGAACTGGGCGTTTTCGGCCTGACCATCCCCGAAGAATTCGGCGGGCTTGGCATGGGTAAAACCGCGATGTGCGTCGTGACCGAGGAACTCTCGCGCGGCTATATCGGGGTGGGCTCGCTTGGCACCCGGTCCGAAATTGCCGCCGAACTGATCCGCCTTGGCGGGACGGATGCGCAAAAGGAACATTACCTGCCGAAACTGGCATCGGGTGAAATCCTGCCAACGGCGGTCTTTACCGAACCCAATAACGGATCGGATCTGGCGCATCTGCGCACGCGCGCGACCAAGGATGGCGATACCTATAAGGTGACCGGAAACAAGACATGGATCACCCATGCGGCGCGTTCCGACCTGATGACCCTTCTGGCGCGCACCAACCCCGATGAAACCGGATATCGCGGGCTATCGATGCTGCTTGCCGAAAAGCCGCGCGGCACGGAAAATGATCCGTTCCCGGCCAAGGGCATGACCGGCGGCGAGATCGAGGTACTTGGCTATCGCGGCATGAAGGAATACGAACTGTCCTTTGACGGGTTCGAAGTCCCCGCCGAAAACCTTCTGGGCGGGGATGAGGGCCAGGGCTTCAAACAATTGATGGCGACCTTTGAATCCGCCCGCATCCAGACCGCCGCCCGTGCGGTGGGCGTCGCCCAGAATGCGCTTGAAATCGGGATGCGCTACGCACAGGACCGCATCCAGTTTTCCAATCCGCTTTACAGCTTCCCGCGGGTTTACGGCAAAATCGCCTGGATGGTGGTTGAAACCATGATCGCGCGCCAGCTCACCTATTTTTCCGCCATCGAGAAAGATCAGGATATCCGCTGCGATATCGAGGCCGGCATGGCAAAGCTTCTGGGCGCACGCGTTGCGTGGTCGAACGCCGATAACGCGCTTCAGATCCATGGTGGCAATGGTTACGCGCTTGAATACCAGATCAGCCGGGTTCTGTGCGATGCCCGCATCCTGAACATTTTCGAAGGGGCGGCCGAAATTCAGGCGCAGGTTGTTACCCGCGGCCTTTTGGGGCGTTAAAAGACATCAGCAACCGCTTGCCTTTGTGTTCCCTTTCCAGCGAACCGTGGCCCCTGTGAAAAACTTGGGCAAACTTGGCCCGTCAACCTTGACGGGCCTCTTTCTTGTATCAACCTAAAGTATGATATCTGTATACCTGCCTTGCGGTGGTAACATGACCTTAATCAACAGGTAAAAAAAATCGAAAAATCGAAGCCTGCACGGCCTGATGCGCCGAAGGGGAAAAAGGGAGAGACGTTTACATGAATCACGCGTCTGCATCGCCGGAAAATACAATTTTCACGCGTGCAAATGCTGCGCGCGAGATTTTTGACAAACATGCCGACAAGCTCGCCGAAAGCCTTCTGGCCGGGCTGTTTGGCACAGGTCAGAACAGCAGTGATCCGAACGATCCGAAAGCCCATGTCAGCGCACTGGCCAATCGCCTGCGCACATTGATGGCCGCAACAAGCGGATCGGATTTTGATGCCTGCTTTGACGATCACATTCTGGCCGACGCCATTGCCGGCATCCCGGCCAGCCGCATTGTCCAGGCCTACCACAACACAATCGAAAACTTTGCCAGACTGGCCGCATCCGAGGGACGCGGCCGCCGCGATCCCGGCGTGCTGGATGCCTGCCGTTCGGTGCTGATGGGCGATATGGCCTGCCTGATGGCAAGGTCCGAACGCAAATCGGCACAGAACCGTTCGGCATCGGAAATCCAGTCGATGTCCGAAATCATCGAACGCGAAACCGATAACATGATCGCCGAAGTCGGATTTCAGGCCGGACGCACCAATGATGTCGCGCAAACAATGGCATCCGATGCGCATGATCTGTCGGAACTGGTCGAACGGATCACATCGACCACCGCCATTGCCAGCAACAATGTTTCCACCGTCGCCTCCGCGACCGAGGAATTGCAGGCATCGAGCGAGGAAATTGCCGACCGCATCCACAAGACCAACGACATCGCCAGTCAGGCCGTGACCCGCGCCCAGGAAACATCGGTCACGATGAACAGCCTGTCAGACACCGCAAGCGAGATCGGCAAGGTCGTCGACATCGTCAAACGCATTTCCGATCAGACCAAGATGCTGGCGCTTAACGCCACCATCGAAGCCGCCCGTGCCGGCGATGCCGGCAAGGGCTTTGCGGTTGTTGCCAACGAGGTCAAGAACCTTGCATCGCAAACCGAAAAAGCCATTTCCGACATCAACGCCCAGATCACCGCCATTCAGGACGCCACATCCGAAGCCGTCGGCGCGATCGAAGGCATTGGCGGCGCGATTGACGAAGTCAGCCAGCTTTCATCGGATATCGCCTCATCGGTTCAGCAGCAGACCGCCGCCATCAGCGAGATTTCAACCAGCGCGCAGGAAGTGTCCACCCACATGCAGGGCATTTCCAGCGACATCGCACTGGCCAGCGAAAGATCACACAACGCCAGCAAGACATCGGAAAACCTGCGCATTCTGGCATCGAATATCCGCAAGGATATCAACGAGATGGAAAACCGGTTCCGCGTTGTTCTGCGTTCGGCGGATACCAGCAACCGCCGCAATCAGGAACGCGTTCCGATTGCCGTTGATATCGAAATGGATTTCGGCAATGGCGACAAACGCAAGGGCGTTACCGCCGATATGTCGGTGGCCGGTCTTCTGGCGCGGATCAAGGCCAGCGATCAAGACAATGGCAAACCGGTGTCAATCCTGCTTGATGGCAACACCCGTCTGCACGGCATCCTGAAGGCAGTTTCAAATCTGGGATCGCATGTCCAGTTCACCGAACTGGACGAAGAAGCCAACCGCACGATCATGGGGCTTTTGCAAAAAACCCGCGATCACGACAACAAGATCGCCGAACTGGGCGCACCCTTGGCGGCCCAACTGGCAAAGGTACTGGAAAACGGCATCCGCAATGGCGAGATCAGGAAAGAAGATCTGTTCCGTCCCCGCTATGAACCGATTGACGGCACCGACCCGATACAGTTCATGACGCCCTATATCCCCTTTACCGACCGGCATTTCACCCCGTTACAGGAAGAAATCCTGCAAAAGGACAAACATATCGTGTTTGCCGCCGGGGTGGATATCAACGGCTTCCTGCCGACCCATAACAAGGTCTACAGCCAGCCACAGCGCCCCGGTGAACCGGCATGGAATATGGGCAATTGCCGCAACCGCCGTATCTTTGATGACCGGGCCGGCCTGATGGCTGCGCGCAATACCAAACCCAAACTGTTGCAAACCTATTTCCGCGACATGGGATCGGAAGTCGTGTTCATGAAGGAATGCGACATCCCGATTGTCGTGAATGGCGAACAATGGGGCAATCTGCGCATAGGATATCGCGCTTGATCTTCAAGATGCGGGTCGGACAACTTTACTCCAAGGCCCGCAACATTGCGGCGAAATACTTCCGGAGCCTTCATGGATCAGCTTTTCATATCTCTACTTCTTCAGGACGAGGCCACGCTGATCGGAATTAACGTTGTACTGATTATCGCCGGAGGCATTGCTGCAGCATTCTTTCTTGATGTGAAGATCACATATAGGCGTGTGGAGTATCTTTGGTTCATTGCTTTGTCAGGCCTTGCATTGACCATTTCACAGTTTCTCTGGGCACTGACGCCAGCAGCTGCTGATGCAGGCCTACTCTCAATCTTGATAATAGTAGGAATGGGGTCTTTCGCGCTATTTGGCGCAGCTATTTACTATGCCTCAGCTGCGCGTTCGCGCCATATCTGCGGGCAGACCTCAAACGCTTGGTTGGGTTTCGTCCCACTAGCTAACCTCTGGCTAATATTCAAAGGAGGCGCAACCTCCGCCTATGATCCAGATAAAGTACGAAGCAAACTGTCACGCCTCTTTCCCGACCCGATACTGGTAATTGGAGCAATTGTCGTGCTCGCGCTTTCGCAAGGCATCGACAAGGCCGTCGAGTACAAGGGGTATTACGATCCGAACGATAGCGAAGTGCTGGTCAGTCTAATTGCCAACGCACAAACGGTTGAAGAGAGATTTGCTACGGAGGCCAAACTAAGTGGCGCGGAATTACCTGTCCGGATTGATGAATTAACCATATTGAGCAAGATAGAGGCTCAGGGCGAGACGCTTCGTATTACCTACGATGTGGAGCAAGACATTTTCAGCTTCAGACCGGATTTCAAACTTACCTTGGCGACAATGCAATGCGCACCTGAGATGTTCGGCCCTGACATCGCTCGTGGCGGCACAATTGAGATGATATACCGCGCTCCCGGCGGTAGGATCATTGAGACCTACAAGATTACCCAATCTGATTGCATACCCTGAGAGAAATTCACATCAGCCCACGTACAAAAACACCCCGGTCACATGCCGGGGTGTTTTGCATTTGATGAACCCGAAATCAGCTATGCGACCGTAAAACCGCCTCGGCAATTTCGCGTTCGACATCCGCCGGATAATCATAAAATCCCGGTTTGAACGACGATGCCCCACCCGATGCCAGCCAGTCGATCCCGCGGATCAGAATGGCGGAAAACGGATCAAACAGGTCCTTGCCCGAACCGCCCATGCCCGGTGCGAGGTTCAAAAGGCTGCCACGGTTCAGAAGGTAAACTTCCTTGCCATCATCAAGCGTGAAACGTTCGATATAGCGGCGCATGCGGGTGCGTTCCTGCGTATCAAGCCATTTGACATCGATTTCGGTATTGGAATGCCCGACATTGACCAGAATGGCACCACGACGCGCCAGCTTGATCTGATCCGCACCAAGAATGCCGGAAAATCCGGTGGCGGTGACGACAATCGCACATTCCCGAAGCCCGTCTTCAAGGCCAACCACCCGGCAACCGTGATGCTGGGCCTCAAGCGCACGGACCGGATTGCGTTCGGCCACGCAAACCACCGCCCCCAGATTGCGCGCCCGTTCGGCAACGCCGCGCCCGACCGGACCAAAACCGATCACAAGAACCGAACGGCCATATAACGCCAGACCAGTCACATTGGAAAAGACCGGCCACATTTCCTGTGCCACGTGATGGCGGTTATGCAGGCGATCCTTGATCGCAATATCGTTCCAGTTAAAGACAGGGAAGGTGAAATCAAGCTTTTCAACGCGATGAACGCCCGTCGTGGTCGCTTCAAGCGCCCCATCGACCTTATGGCCCTTTTTCACAAACGCCTCGATCAGCTCCCCGCCCATGTCGGCGATGATATCGGCCGGGCTATCAGACAGGATATCGATGCTTTTGGCATATTCATCGGGCGTCATGCCGGAAAAGGCATGGACCTCGACCCCGTTCGCCGCCAGATAGGCCGCCGCAACATCGTCGGTGCTATCGGGGTTACACGCACCGACCTTGACCTTGGCACCTGCTTTGACAAACGGCAGCAGGGTCGGAATGGTGTCTTCAAGAACGTGCTGGAAACTGACGATGGTTTTGTCACGCAGGTCGCGTTTGGCAACGTAATTGCCGTATTTGGCGGTCACCGGGCAGATCACCTCGCGCCAGGCAAGGGTTTCGTCGGTGATATTGGCGGCAAGTGCCGGGTCCTTGATACGGCTGGTGGTCGAGGTGGTCATGGGTGGGCTCGCTTGAAACGTGGGACGAATACTGGATTACCCCCATGTGTTAATCCCAGCCCGACCGGATGAAAAGCATTTCTGACCGTCTGGTCAGATTTTTCATCCGGCGGGCAGGATTAAGGACGCGCCGGAATTTCCAGACCACGCTTGACCGCCGGACGCGCAAGCCCGCGCTCAAGCCATGCCGGAACGTTTTTCAGGCTGTCATAATCCACCAGTGCCCCGGCATCATAGAAACCGACCAGGTTGCGCACCCAGCCAAGGGTGGCGATATCGGCAATGGTATATTCATCACCCATGATCCAGTCACGCCCGGCAAGACGCGTTTCCAGAACACCCAGCAGACGTTTGGATTCCCCAACATACCGATCCCGTGGGCGTTTATCCTCATACTCGCGCCCGGCAAATTTGTGGAAGAAGCCAAGCTGGCCAAACATCGGCCCAATTGCCGCCATCTGGAAAAACACCCACTGGATGGTTTCGATCCGGGCAATCGGATCAGACGGCAGGAATTTTCCGGTTTTTTCTGCCAGATACAAAAGGATTGCGCCCGATTCAAACAGGCCAACCGGCGCGTCCCCCGGCCCGTTCGGGTCAATGATTGCCGGGATTTTGCCATTCGGGTTCAGCGAAAGGAATTCCGGCGTCCAGGTTTCGTCCTTGCCAATATCAATGAAATGCGGCTCGTAATCGATGCCGGTTTCTTCCAGCATGATCGAAACCTTGACCCCGTTTGGCGTCGGCAGGGAATAAAGCTGCAATATATCGGGGTTCTTCGCCGGCCAGCGTTTGGTGATGTCAAATGCGGACAGATCAGCCATCTGATTGTTATCCTTCCTGATTTGGGTCATGGTGGTTGATGGGGTCGGCATTGCGCCAGACCATCAACCCTTATCCAACGTGATATCCCCAAGATGTAGGATAAGACGGCATTATCGCCAGCACGAAATTGGCAATGGACTGTTTCCCGCCCCGTTTCAGTCCTGCGGCAAAAACAGATCAGGCCAACCCGCAGATGCAGATTGGCCCGACTGGACTGCGACATGCGGATCAATATTCATCCGCTGCCGATATTACCACGCACGATACGGCAGGAATTTGCCATCAAGGGTCACGACAACGCGGTCCCCCTTCGGATCGGCCTTGCGTTCGATATACATTTCGTAATCAATCGCGCTCATGATGCCGTCGCCGAACTTTTCATGAATGATTTCTTTGATCGTTTCGCCGTAAACGCCCATGATTTCATAAATGCGGTACACCGCCGGATCGGTCGGCACCGCCTGTTCCCAGATTTTCATCGGGCATTCCTGCAACACGGCAGATGCCTCCGCCGGAAGCTCCAGCAGGGCCACCAGCATATCGGCCTTTTCCTTGGGCGCGGAATTCATGCCAAGGCAGACCGAGGTCGTCCAGACCGGGGACATGCCGATCTTGCTGGCGATTTCTTCCCAGCCAAGGCCCTTGGCTTTTTTGGACGTAATGATCAGTTCTTTCACATCTGCTTTTTTCACAGCTTTTCTCCACTTCACTGTCTGTGTCGTTACGGATTAGTCGGCACCGTTCACCACCCGCGCACGCGCAGGTGTTTCCCCGGTACCTTTGTTGGATGTATTGGCAACCGGCCCGTTCAGGCCAAAACGGACGACGTTTGGTTCGGAAACGCCATCCTCGTCGCGTTTCCCGGCCAGTTCGCGGGACCGTTTGGCAAGGAATTCGACCAGATGGTTGCGAATGTCGTAATAGTCGGGATGATGGATGATATCGGCCCGGACACGCGGACGTTCGATATCGACCTGTACCGATTCCGCAACCCGCGCATAGGGGCCGTTGGTCATCAGAAGGATACGGTCGGCAAGAAGGATCGCCTCGTCCACATCATGGGTAATCATGAAAACGGTCTGATCCGACCCGGCCCAGATACGGATCAGCTCATCCTGAATGCTGCCCCGTGTCAGGGCATCCAGTGCCCCAAACGGTTCATCCAACAACAACAGTTCGGGCTGAATGGCAAAGGCCCGCGCAATCGAAACGCGCTGACGCATACCACCTGATAACTGCGATGGCTTGCGAAGCTCCGCCCCGCCGGTAAGCCCCACCATTTCCAGATATTTGATCGAATGATCATGGACCTGTTTCTTGGTCCAGTTGCGATGACGCGCCTGCACGGCAAAGGTCACGTTTTTAAGCGCGGATAACCACGGCAACAGGGAATAGTTCTGAAACACGATACCGCGATCAAGACTTGGCCCCGATACTTCCTTGCCATTCATGATCACCGCCCCGTCGGTCGGCTCGTCCAGCCCGGCAAGGATATTCAGGATCGTCGATTTGCCGCAGCCCGAATGACCGATGATGCAGACAAATTCGCCCTTTTCGATCCCCAGATTGACGTTTTCAAATACGGTTAACGGATCAGATCCCTTGGGGCTGGGAAACCGCTTGCTTAGTCCCTGTACGCTCAGGAAGGGTGTTGGCATGGTGCTTTTCCTTATTCCTGGTACTGCACAAGGCGGGCGCAATAGGCGAACGCCGTATCAAGAAGCATGCCGACAAGGCCGATCATCAGGATCGAAAAGATCACACTGGTCAGATCCAGATTGTTCCATTCGTTCCAGACGTAATAGCCAATCCCGGTACCGCCCACGAGCATCTCGGCGGCCACAATCACCAGCCACGCAATCCCGATGGAAATCCGCATCCCCGTCAGGATGGTCGGCGCCGCCGCCGGAAGGATGACGATCCACGCGGTTTTAAGCGTACCAAGTTCGTGGGTGCGCGCGACATTGACCCAATCCTTGCGCACACCGGCAACGCCAAAGGCCGTATTGATCAGCATCGGCCAGATCGAACAGATAAAGATCACGAAAATCGCCGATGCCTGACTGTCCTGAATGACAAACAGCGCAAGCGGCATCCACGCCAGCGGCGAAATCGGGCGAAGGATCTGGATGAACGGATCAAGTGCCCGATACATCAATGGCGACATACCGATCAGGAACCCGGCCGGAATGGCAATTGCGGCGGCCAGGAAATAGCCCGACAGCACGCGATAAAGCGAATAGCCGATCTGGATGCCAATCCCCTTGTCGTTGGGACCGGCATCATAGAAAGGGTTGGAAAGTTCTTCCCACGCCTTGACGAACACCGCAGATGGCGGCGGGACCGCGGCCTTTGGCTCCGCCCCGCCCATCAGGATTTCATATTCTGTCAGTTCACTGCCCATTATCTGCCGGGAACTGGCGGCTTCCCATATTCCAAGGACAACCACCAGCAACACAGCAGACAACAGCAGCGCCCTGGCATTCAGGGATGCGATCATATCAGCTTACCCCTTTGCCAATCGGGAAGCTGTTGACATAGGCCTCGGGCTGATCGGGATCGAACTCTTTGCCCATGATCGTGTATTTCTGATAGGTGCTGCTTGGCGCTTCATAGCCAAGGTCTTTCATGATCTTGGCACAGTCGGCCGCGACATAGACTTCCTCGGCGATTTTCCTGTAATCGACATCGCCGTCGATATAGCCCCAGCGCTTCATCTGCGTCAGAATCCAGACACCCATCGAATGCCACGGGAACGGATCGAAATCGATGCGATCGGGCACGTTTTTGACCTCGCCCAGACCATCGGCATACCGCCCGGTCAGGACCTGCTCGATGACCGGCACCGGCTGGTTCAGATAGTTGGTCGGCGCAATCGCGGCCGAGATTTCCTTGCGGTTTTCCGGCTTGGATGCGTATTGCGTCGCATCGACAATCGATTTCAGAAGCGCGCCATAGGTATTGGGCATTTCATCGGCGAACGCCTTGGAACAGGCAAATGCGCAGCACGGATGGCCTTCCCAGATATCCTTGGTCAGGGTGTGGATGAAGCCGATTTTTTCCCAGACGGCACGCTGGTTGAACGGATCAGGCGACAGATAGCCATCAAGGTTCCCGGCACGCAGGTTTGCGACCATTTCGGGCGGCGGAACGACACGGATCTGGATGTCTTTATCCGGGTCAAGGCCATGTTCGGCGACGTAATAACGCAGCAGGAAGTTGTGCATCGAATATTCGAACGGCACACCGAACTTGAAGCCCTTCCACTGTTTCGGATCGCGTTTATCAAGATGGTCGTTATGCAGGACAATCGCCTGCCCGTTGATGTTTTCAACCGCCGGCATCAGGAACGGGGTCGCGGTCGAACCGGCCCCCATGGTGATGGCAAGCGGCATCGGGGTGAGCATATGCGACGCGTCATATTCATTGTTCAGGGACTTGTCGCGCGCAACCGCCCAGCCCGCGGTTTTGATCACATCGACATCAAGACCGTACTTCTCATAAAAGCCCATCGGCTGGGCCATGATGATCGGGGTGGCGCAGGTGATCGGAACAAAACCGATATTAAGCTTGGTCTTTTCCGGCGTGCCCAGATCATCAAGGATCGCCGCCTTGACCTTATCCAGCGGCAGGACCGACGCCAGTGCCGCCATCATCGTGCCGCTGCCAACCATTTTGGCAAAGGAACGACGCGAAATTTCGTTATGCCCGAAGACAGAGCGGACCACCGCACTTTCAATCGCGCGATCCAGCATTTCCTCGCTGCTGGCAAGCTTGCCAGACGATGACGCCGCGCCATCCACAGCCATATCGCTATGGGCGGGCATCGATGCCAGATCGTATGTGTCTTCGTGATGGTCATGACCGGCATGGTGATGTTTGCCGGTTGCGCAAGCCTCGCAGCCGCACGATTTGCTATGCCGCAGATCGCTTTCGCCACTGAATGGATCGCCCAGACTTTTGATAGACATGTGGTCACCCCCTGTTTTGTTTACGCCGCCCGTCAGGCGACACCGATATTCGGGGGCATAGCAGCAACCGGCGTGCCAGATTTGTGCGGCGCGAAAAACTCTAGGGAAAGACTGGACTTTGACCCGAAACAGGCGCAATCTCAGGCCATACGAAATTTCGTAATTTACGATATTTCGTAATCATATTTACGAAATATCGTAGGCCGATCACGATGGATCAGATTGCAAACCCGCCACCCCCAACGGTTTCGGATGCCCTGTATCAACAGGCCCTTGCATCGCATATTCATCCGACTTTGCTGGTGCATCCGCAAAGTGATCGCATCATGTTTGCCAATCAGGCGGCGGCAGATTTGCTGGGCCGCAGCATTTCCGATCTGAAATCCACCCCCATGAGCAGCCTGCACAAGGGGCAGGTGCCAAGCCTGGTGGTGTTCAGTCAGGCCGCCCTGTATCACGGCTTTGCCTGGACGCGGGGCCTGAACCTGATGCATGCGGATGGCACCGAAATCCGGCTTGAACACGAAGCCCGCGCCCTGCATTGGGAGGGCGAGGATTACCTGATCATCATCCTTTGTGATCTCGATGCCCGCCATCGCCGCGATGTCGATTCCGAAGCCGATAATTACCTGCGCGAAGGCATTGCCGAATGGCGACGTGCCGAACGGTTTTTCCGCGAAATCGAACGCGAAAACCAGTTGATACTGGGTGCGGCGGGCGAAGGCATTTACGGGGTCAACAGCGACGGCATCACCACCTTTGTCAATCCGGCTGCCGAACGGATGCTGGGCTGGACGGCCGAGGAACTGGTGGGCAAGGAAATCCATTCGATCATCCACCATTCCCATGTGAACGGCGATCCCTACCACGCCGAGCATTGCCCGATTTACAATGCGTTTCGCGAAGGCATCGTCCGGCGCGTTGATGACGAAGTTTTCTGGCGCAGCGACGGCAAACCGATCCGGGTTGAATATACATCCACCCCGATCCGCGATCATGGGCTGGTGATTGGTGCTGTGATCGTGTTTCGCGATATCACCGAACGCAAGATTGCCGAGGAAAAGCTGCATGCCGCCCTGGCCGAGGTCGACCGCCTGCGCGAAAGGCTGGAACTTGAAAACGCCTATCTTCAGGAAGAAATCCTTTCAACCAACAACCACCATGAAATCATCGGCCAGTCCGAGGCGATCAACAGTGCGCTCAAACAGATCGATCTGGTCGCCCCTACCGATGCCAACGTCCTGATCACCGGGGAATCGGGGACCGGCAAGGAACTGATTGCGCGCGCCATCCATCAGGCAAGCCACCGGCGCGACCGCGTTCTGGTGCGCGTAAACTGTGCCGCCATCCCCCATGAACTGTTCGAAAGCGAGTTTTTCGGCCATGTCCGCGGTGCCTTTACCGGGGCGATACGTGATCGCGTCGGCCGGTTTGAACTGGCCGATGGCGGAACCCTGTTTCTGGACGAGGTCGGGGAAATTCCGCTGGAACTGCAGGGCAAGCTTTTGCGCGTCCTGCAGGATCAGAAGTTCGAACGCATCGGCGAGGAACGCACGCGCGAGGTCAATGTAAGGTTACTGGCCGCCACCAACCGCGATCTCAAGGAAGAAGTCCGGCTGGGCCGCTTCCGCGAGGACCTGTATTTCCGCCTGAATGTATTTCCCATCGAATGCCGGCCGCTGCGTGAACGGCCCGACGATATCCCGCCCTTGGCGACACATTTCCTGCGCAATATCTGCCAGCGGCTGAACATTCCGCAACTGACCCTGACCAACGGGCAGGTCCGAAGCCTGATGAAATATGACTGGCCGGGCAATGCGCGCGAACTTGAAAACATTATCGAACGCGCTGCCATTCTGGCCCGTGACGGCAAACTGAATTTTGACCTGCCCGAACCCAACCGCCGTGAAACCGACCATGGCAATTCGCACCCCGCCCGTGATCAGGTCAGCACCGCATCCGCAATCCTGACCGAAGATGACCGGCGCAAACGCGAATATGACAATATCATCCGCGCCCTTGAAACCACACGCGGCCGGATTTTTGGCCCCGATGGCGCGGCGGCCCTTTTGAATGTAAAGCCGACAACATTGGCATCGCGGATCAAAAAGCTTCGGATTGACCGGCGCGATTTCACGCCATCGGGCCAGCAATAGGAACCAGTCATCGGAAATCGCAAAGATTTTTCGATCTGCGACCTTGCCCCCGCCCGCAGTTTGACGCAGCATGTCGCCCCGCCCGGCACATTACCACCGCAAGGGCGGCACAAAGGAGTAGTCCGGTATGGCTGGATTTTTACAGATTGGCGTTCTGATCGCGATGGCCGCGGTGGCGGTTATTCTCGTTCTTGGCATCATCACCATGGCGCGCGGCAAGGATGCCAGGAAATCCAACAAGCTGATGCAGCTTCGCGTGCTGGTACAGGGGATCGCCCTGCTGCTTCTGGTCATCCTGTCCTTCATGGCGCTGGGCAAGTAGCCCGCCGATAGTCTTAATGACGCCCCCGCATATCTGCGCTACTCCGACAGTCACGCATCAGGACAACGGAATTCACGATGGTTCAACTGACCCGCATCTACACCAAATCCGGCGACAAGGGTAAAACCGCCCTTGGCAATGGCACCCGCGTTGCCAAAAACGATATTCGCGTTGCGGCCTATGGCACGGTGGACGAAACCAATGCGGTGATCGGGGTCGCCCGCCTGCATGCGAGTGGCGATGTCGATGATATGCTGGCCCGCATCCAGAACGATCTTTTTGATCTTGGGGCTGATCTGTGTACGCCGGGTGACGGCAGTGACGATAACCCGGAACGCCCGGCCCTTCGCATTACGCCCACGCAAACCGAACGGCTTGAGGCCGAAATCGATGCCATCAATGCCGGTCTGGACCCGCTGAAATCCTTTGTCCTGCCCGGCGGCAGCGCCCTTTCGGCACAGCTTCATGTCGCGCGCACCGTATCGCGCCGCGCCGAACGCCTCATTGTCGAACTGGCGGGAATCGAGGCGATCAACCCCGAAGCGGTCCGTTACATCAACCGCCTGTCGGACCATATGTTCGTTCTGGCCCGCCATGCCAATAATGGCGGCAAGGACGATATCCTGTGGCAACCCGGCCTGACCCGCTAGGCAAATATTGGAAATAACCCCCTGTCTTTTCAGGGGTTGGTTGCGTATCAAGGCAGCCTGAGACTTCAGAATTTCAGTAAAGAAGTTGTCGTTAACGTTAACCTCTTTACGTAAATTGACAAGCCCCGTAGCACCCCCTATTGTGCATCGCGGGGAAAACAGTAACATCGGGCCCCACTGCGGACTGCCCCGGCAGAACGCAGCAAGCCCATAGCTTCGACAACAAAAACGAACAGGTCTGTCATGAAGGTTCTTGTCGCCGTTAAGCGCGTTGTGGATTACAACGTCAAGATCCGTGTCAAACAGGACCAGTCTGGCGTTGAATTGAACAACGTCAAAATGTCCATGAACCCGTTTGACGAAATCGCCGTTGAAGAGGCCGTCCGCCTCAAGGAAGCCGGCACCGCGACCGAAGTGGTCGCCGTATCGCTGGGTGTGAAACAGTGTCAGGAAACACTGCGTACCGCCCTTGCCATGGGTGCCGATCGCGGCATTCTGGTCGAAACCGACGACGAACTGCAACCGCTTGCCGTTGCCAAACTTCTCAAGGAAGTCGTTGCCAAGGAAAGCCCGGATCTCGTGATCCTCGGCAAACAGGCAATTGATGACGACGCCAACCAGACCGGTCAGATGCTGGCCGCCCTTCTGGACTGGCCGCAGGGTACGTTCGCATCCAAGGTCGCCGTTGCCGATGGCAAGCTTGACGTGACCCGCGAAGTCGATGGTGGCCTTGAAACCATCAGGATCGATCTTCCGGCCATCGTCACCACCGACCTTCGCCTGAACGAGCCGCGCTATGCGTCGCTTCCCAACATCATGAAGGCCAAGAAAAAGCCGCTTGATACCCTAAGCCCGGCTGATCTTGGTGTCGACACCGCGCCGCGCCTGAAAACCCTGAAAGTGACGGAACCACCGGCACGTCAGGCAGGTGTGAAAGTTGCCAACGTCGCCGAGCTTGTCGACAAGCTTCGCAACGAAGCCAAAGTGATTTAAGCGGGGGCCGATCAAATGAGCATTCTTGTTATTGCCGAACACGACAATACCGAACTGAAGGGCGCAACGCTCAATACCGTTGCCGCCGCCCAGAAAATCGGTGGCGACATCACCATTCTGGTCGCGGGCGAAAACTGCCGTGCGGTTGCCGATGCGGCTGCAAAGGTTGCGGGCGTTTCAAAGGTTCTGGTTGCCGATAACGCGGCCTATGGCCATTTCCTGGCTGAAAACATGGCGGGTCTCGTCAATGAACTGGCCGGTGATTACAGCCACGTTCTGGTCGCCGCCTCGACCACGGGCAAAAACTTCATGCCCCGCGTTGCAGCACTCAAAGACGTCGCACAGATTTCCGACATCACCGATGTCGAAAGTGCCGATACGTTCGTGCGTCCGATCTATGCTGGGAACGCGATGGCGACCGTTCAGTCGTCAGACAGCCTGAAACTGATCACCGTGCGCACCACGGGCTTTGATCCGGTCGCGGCCGAAGGCGGTTCTGCATCCATCGAAGATGTCGCAATCGCGAAAGATGCCGGAAAATCCGCTTTCGTCAGTCAGGAACTGACCGAGTCGGAACGTCCGGAACTGACCGCAGCCAGTGTTGTGATCTCTGGCGGTCGCGGCATGGGCTCGGGCGAGAACTTCCACCTGATCGAACCGATTGCCGATAAACTCGGCGCTGCCATTGGTGCTTCGCGCGCCGCCGTCGATGCGGGATACGCCCCGAACGACTGGCAGGTCGGCCAGACCGGCAAAGTTGTTGCACCGCAGCTATACATTGCGGTAGGCATTTCAGGTGCGATACAGCACCTTGCCGGCATGAAGGACAGTAAGGTCATTGTTGCGATCAACAAGGACGAAGAAGCACCGATCTTCTCGGTTGCCGATTACGGTCTTGTCGCGGACCTGTTCGAGGCCCTTCCCGCATTGGCGAGCGAACTCGACAAATAATCAGATCCCATCTAGGGTCAGAACAATCTAAAGAACATTGTTCTGACCTTGTTTTGACCCTGGGGGATGAGTGGGGAACAAATGGCTTCGCTTGAAGATATCAAGACCATTGGCGTAATCGGCGCCGGTCAGATGGGCAACGGGATTGCTCATGTGATTGCGCTTGCCGACTACGACGTCCGACTGCTTGACGTATCGGCAGAGGCGCTCGACAAGGCGCTTGGCCTGATTGGCAAGAACATGGATCGTCAGGTCAAGAAAGACCTGATTACCGAGGCACAGAAAGAAGCAGCCCTTGCCCGGATTACCACCGGCACGGATTACAGCTTCCTGTCTGACTGCGATCTCGTGATCGAGGCCGCAACCGAAAACGAAGAGACCAAGAAACAGATTTTCAAGGCTCTGTGTCCGGTTCTGGGCCCCGAAGCCATCATTGCGACCAACACATCGTCCATTTCGGTAACGCGTCTGGCTTCCTATACCGACCGCCCGTCGAAATTCATGGGCATGCACTTCATGAATCCGGTGCCGCTGATGAAGCTGGTCGAACTGATCCGTGGTATCGCCACGGACGAACCGACCTATCGCACCATTCATGAATTGACCAAGAAACTGGGCAAGGAAACGGCAAGTGCCGAAGATTTCCCGGCTTTCATCGTCAACCGTATCCTGCTGCCGATGATCAACGAGGCGATCTATACGCTTTACGAAGGTGTCGGCAATGTCCGGTCCATCGATGATGCCATGCGCCTTGGCGCGAACCATCCGATGGGTCCGCTGCAACTGGCCGATTTCATTGGTCTGGATACCTGCCTGTCGATCATGCATGTCCTGCATGATGGTCTGGCCGATACCAAATATCGTCCCTGCCCGCTTCTGGTCAAATATGTCGAAGCCGGCTGGCTTGGCCGCAAGGTCGGTCGCGGCTTCTATGACTATAGCGGTGACGAGCCGGTTCCGACCCGCTAATCATTGCCGGTCATTGCCGGGTTACGCATTCAAGGGCCACCGCATCGCTGCGGTGGCCTTTTTGCATTCCGGTTTCGATTTAACCGCAATGCAAAGCTTTTGATCTTTCGATCAGAAATTGCCCTGCTATGATGACCCATAAGAAACCAAGACTAAAAAGAATCCAGGAGGCCGTCCCACATGTTTCTCGGAATAGATGTCGGTACATCTGCCGTTAAAGCGCTTCTGATGGATGAACATTCGGTCACCGTCGCCGAAACAGATGTGCCCCTGACGCTGAGTAACCCCAAACCATTCTGGAGCGAACAGCACCCGGATGACTGGTGGGCTGCGACCTGCACGGCGATGGACCAGTTGAAATCATCCAACCCCGCCGCCCTTGCCGCGGTTCGCGCGATTGGCCTGTCAGGCCAGATGCACGGGGCTGTGATCCTTGATGCGAACGACAAGCCACTCCGCCCCGCGATCCTGTGGAATGACGGCCGGGCGAAGGCCGAATGCGATGAATTGCAGGCCGCCCTGCCCGATCTGCCATCGCGGGCCGGTGTGGTTGCCATGCCCGGCATGACCGCGCCCAAACTGATGTGGCTTCGCAAACACGAACCCGAAATCTTTGCCAAAATCAAAACCGTCCTGTTGCCAAAGGATTACATCCGATTTTGCATGACCGGCGAAAAGGTCACCGAAATGTCGGATGCCGCCGGCACGCTCTGGCTTGATGAAGAAAGCCGAAGCTGGAATTTTGACGCCATTGCCGCAACCGGCATGGATATCGCCCAATTGCCCCGCCTTGTCGAAGGCAGCGACCCCACCGGCCATCTGCGCGGTGAACTGGCCACACGCTGGGACATGAAGCCGACCGTGATTGTTGCGGGTGGCGGCGGCGATGCCGCGACCGGTGGCATCGGTGTCGGCGCGGTCAGCCACGGCGACGGCTTCATTTCGCTTGGCACATCGTCACAGATTTTCGTCGCATCCGATCGTTACCGCCCGAAACCACAGGAACTTCTGCACAGCTTCGCCCATGCCGTGCCACAGCACTGGTTCCAGATGGCGGTATTGCTGAACGGGGCAAGCTGCCTGTTGTGGGCGGCAAACCTGTTGGGCGAAAAGGATATCGGCGCGCTTCTGCAACGGACCGAAGCCGCGCACAAGGCCCCCGCCGATGTGGTGTTCCTGCCCTATCTTAACGGGGAACGCACCCCGCATAACGATCCTTATGCCCGTGGCGTGTTCTTTGGCCTTGGCAGCGACACCGCGCGTGAAACGCTGGTCCAATCGGTGCTCGAAGGTGTGGGTTTCGCCCTTCTGGACGGGCAATCGCGCCTGCATGCCGCCGGAACGCATTGCGAATTGCCCGGTGTCATTGGCGGCGGCGCGCGCAGCCGATACTGGATTCAGTTGATATCCGACATCATGGGTTGTCCGCTTGCCCGCTACGAAGGGGCGGCCAAGGGCCCGGCATTTGGCGCGGCCCGTCTGGGACGGCTGGCACTCGATAACGAAACGGTCGAGGATGTCTGCCAGAAACCGGCCATTCAGGAAGTCATCGAACCCGATATGAACAGACACGCGGCCTATCAGCCGCGATTTGCCAAATTCAAACGCATCTATGCAGCCCTCCGCGAGGAATTCCAACCCGCCTGACCCTACATCTTTTGCCCCATCTGATCGGCCTTTTTCGGTGTGATGCACTTCACCTCAAATGTTGCACCGGGTTCTTTAATCACCTGAAAAGATGCCAATATCAGTAAAAGGTATTAGAAATTTTCCAATCGGATAGACCATGACCATTGCCATTGTCGGAAGTTCCAATATCGATTTTGCCGCCCGCGTTGCCGAATTGCCCAAACCCGGCCAAACCGTATCGGCCAGGGATTACATGACAGGCCCCGGCGGCAAAGGCTGCAATCAGGCGATTGCCGTGGCCCGTCTGGGGCAGAAACCTGTTTTCATTTCCAAAATCGGCAATGATGTTCTGGGACGCAGCCTGATTGAAACGCTCAAAATCGAAGGATTTGACACCAACCAGCTAATCCTGGCGACGGATGCACAAACCGGCACCGCCCTGATCTCAATCGACGATGCCGGGGAAAACATCATCACCGTGGCCGGTGGTGCCAACATGACCATGAGCCGCGCCGACATCCGCGAAAAGCAGGTTTTTCTGGAAAATTGCGGCTATCTGCTCGTGCAGCTCGAATGCCCGGTTGTCGCCGTGGCCTGCGCAATGAAATATGCCCGCGACGCCGGGGCCACCATCATCCTTGATCCGGCCCCTGTACCGGACCGGGTTGTTCTGCGTGATCTTATGGCGCTGACCGATATCGTCACCCCCAACAGCAGCGAATGTTTCGCCATGACCGGCATCCTTCCCGAAAGCCTTGAAACCGCCCATCAGGCCGCCGAAAAACTGCGCGAAATGGGGGTACGGATCGCGATCATCAAAATGGGATCAAAGGGCGCGTTTTATTCGGATGGCGAACAGTCCGGGATGGTCCCGCCATTTGATGTGTCGGCGATTGATACGGTTGCGGCGGGCGATTGTTTTAACGGCGGCTTGGCCGTCGCCCTGCATGAAGGGTGGTCCCTGCGCGATGCCGTCCGGTTTGCCTGCGCAACCGGGGCATTGGCGACCACGCGCTATGGTGCGGCTGATGCCGCCCCGACCCGTGAACAGGTTCTATCGCTTCTCGAAGAAAATGCCGCCACCTGATCCCAATCAGGACGCGGCATCAATCAGGCTGTTGAAATAGGCAATAACCCCGTCGGCATCCCATTTCGCCGTGCCTTCCAGCTTGCCGATAACCTGCCCGTTGGCATCAATCACGAAACTGGTCGGAAGGCCGCGCGCGCCAAAGGCCCGTGCGGTCGCCCCGCGCGGATCAAGAACGACATCAAGATTGCCGATTCCGTTTTCATCAAAGAATTCCTGCACGATTTCTGCCCCGCCGCGATCCTGGCTAAGGGCCAGAATGCGAAACGGCTTGCCATCCATTTCAGACGCCAGACGATCAAGATCGGGCATTTCCTCGATGCAGGGCGCGCACCATGTCGCCCAAAGATTGACCAGAATAACCTGACCTTTCAGGTCTTTAAGGTCACTTTCGCTGCCATCTTTTTCGATGAAAACCGCCTTTTCCGGCAGGCTCGTGCGATCAGGTGCGGTGTCCATTTTCGAAAGTTCTTGCGGCAATTGCGTATCTGCAAAGGCAGGGCTTGCATAAATGGCCGATATGGCGACAATCACGCCCAGTTTTACGTAACGAAGCAATGCCTTCACAATACTCACCTTTCCAACGCTTGCGGATCACAATGACCGATCAAAACGCCACCGACCAGAAAAATGCCAACGCCCTGTGGGGCGGCCGCTTTGAAGCGGGCCCGTCCGCCATCATGGAAGAAATCAATGCTTCCATCGGCTTTGACAAACGCCTGTACGCCCAGGACATTCAGGGTTCCAAAGCCCATTGCGCCATGCTGGTCAAGCAGAAGATCATCCCCGCAGAAGATGGCGAGAAAATAGTCGCGGGTCTAGACCAGATCCTTCAAGAAATCGAGAGCGGCCAGTTCACCTTCTCTGCCGCCCTTGAAGACATCCACATGAATGTCGAAAGCCGCCTGCGTGATCTGATCGGGCCTGCCGCCGGTCGCCTGCATACCGCACGCTCCCGCAATGATCAGGTCGCGACCGATTTCAAACTCTGGGTGCGCGACGTGGCACTGGCCGATCTTGAAGCCGGGCTCAAGGGCCTTCAGGAAGCCCTGATCGAACAGGCCGGCACCCATGCCGAAACCATCATGCCGGGCTTTACCCACCTTCAGGCCGCCCAGCCGGTCACCTTTGGCCATCATCTTCTGGCCTATGTCGAAATGTTTGGCCGGGATCGTGGGCGCGTTGCCGATTGCCGCACGCGCGCCAATGAAAACCCGCTGGGTTCGGCCGCTTTGGCCGGAACGCCCTATCCGATTGACCGTCACATGACGGCATCGTCGCTCGGCTTTGATCGCCCGACCGCGAACTCGCTTGATGCGGTGTCGGATCGTGACTTTGCGCTGGAATATCTGAACGCGGCCTCGATCACTGCCATGCACCTGTCGCGCCTGGCCGAGGAAATGGTCATCTGGTGTTCGGCACAGTTCCGCTTTGTCGGCATGTCGGACAAATTCTCCACCGGCTCCTCGATCATGCCGCAAAAACGCAACCCCGACGCCGCCGAACTGATCCGCTCCAAGATCGGCCGTATCGTTGGCTGCTATAATTCGCTGATGCTCTCGATGAAGGGTCTGCCGCTGGCCTATTCCAAGGACATGCAGGAAGACAAGGAACCGGTATTCGAGGCCCACGACCATCTCGGTCTGTGTGTCGCCGCCATGACCGGCATGATTGCCGACATGAAGGTCCATAAGGACAATATGCGTGCGGCTGCCGGGGCGGGTTACACCACCGCGACCGATCTTGCCGACTGGCTGGTGGCCGAACTTGGCATGCCGTTCCGTGACGCCCATCATGTGGTGGGGGCCACCGTGAAACTTGCCGAGGGCAAGGGTTGCGATCTTGATCAGCTTTCGCTGGAAGACCTTCAGGGGATCGAACCCAAAATCACCAAGGCCGTTTACGATGTCCTGACTGTCGAGGCATCGGTCAGCGCGCGTCAAAGCTTCGGCGGCACCGCCCCGGTCCGCGTCAGGGAACAGGTCGCAGCCGCAAAGGAAAGGTTCATGAAATGAGCAACCCGATCTTCAAACGCAGCACAGTGATCGTACTGGCGGTGATGCTGGGCCTGTCTGTTGCCGCCTGCGGCAAGAAAGGCCCGCTTGAACCACCGACCGACGAAGGCCACAAATATCCACGGACATATCCGGCACAATGAACCATTTTGAATATATTGATGGCGTCCTTCACGCCGAAGGCGTTTCCATCCCCGAGCTTGCCGAAAAAGTCGGCACGCCGTTCTATTGCTATTCCACCGCCACCCTTGAACGTCATTACAAGGTTTATGCCAGTGCGTTTGACGGGCTTGACGCCACGGTTTGCTATGCGATCAAGGCAAACTCCAATCAGGCTGTGCTGAAAACGCTCGCCAAACTGGGGGCGGGTGCCGATGTGGTTTCGGTGGGTGAAATGCGCCGCGCCTTGCGGGCCGGTGTCGCACCGGGCAAAGTCATTTTTTCCGGCGTTGGCAAGGCCGATGCCGAAATGCGCGAAGCCCTTGATGCCGATATCGCCCAGATCAATGTCGAAAGCATCCCCGAGCTTGAAGAACTCAACCGGGTTGCCCTCGACATGGGCAAAAAGGCCCGGATCGCGATCCGCATCAACCCGCATGTCGATGCCAAAACCCACGAAAAAATCGCCACCGGCAAGGCCGAAAACAAATTTGGCATCGACTGGACCCGCGCGATCGAGGTTTACCGCCTGGCCGCCGCCATGGACGGGATCGACGTCACCGGCATTGCGATGCATATCGGGTCGCAATTGACCGATCTTGCCCCCTTCCGCGAAGCCTTCACCCGTCTTGCCGGTCTGGTCGAAAACCTTCGCGCCGAAGGCATCAATATCCGCAATCTCGACCTTGGCGGCGGGCTTGGCATTGCCTATCAGGGCGAAACACCCCCCCTGCCCGATGCCTATGGCCAGATGGTACGTGAAACCGTCGGGCACCTTGGCTGTCACATCACGCTGGAACCGGGCCGCCTGATCGCAGGCAACGCCGGTGTGATGATTTCACGCGTCATGTATATCAAGGATGGCGAGGCCAAACGCTTTGTCATTCTTGATGCCGCGATGAACGATCTGATCCGGCCAACCCTATACAACGCCTATCACGAAGTCATCCCGGTCAATGAACAGGGTGACGGTGATAAACAGGCAACCGTCGATATCGTCGGCCCGGTTTGCGAAACCGGCGACACCTTCGGCAAGGACCGCAAACTGCCCGATGACCTGAAGCCGGGTGATCTGGTCGCGGTCATGTCGGCGGGTGCCTATGGTGCGGTGATGTCATCGACCTACAACACCCGCGCCCTGACACCCGAAGTCCTGGTGAAGGGCGATGACTTCGCCATCGTCCGCCCGCGTCAGTCGATTGACGAACTGATCGGACTGGACCGTATCCCCGACTGGCTCGACTGACCCGAACCAAAAGAACCTTGCAAGGCGGTCTTTCAACACGAAAGGCCGCCTTCTGCATATCCCCATCCTGCCCGGACAGACCCCGGGCCTTCGCCAGCCTCACCACCAAACGGCCCACGGCCTCGCTGCCCGCTCCGCTCCCGTCCGGCAATGCCATGACCACCGACGCCGGACAAACTCCGGGCCTTCGCCAGACTCACCCTCAGACGGTCCTCGGCCTCGCTGCCGCACCGCTCCCGTCCGGCACGGCCACAACCACCGACGCCGGACAAACCTCGGGCCCTCGCCAGACTCGCCCTCAGACGGTCCTCGGGCTTGCGGCCCCCACCTGTCCACCACCGACGGGCCACAGATCACTGCCGCCACTGCTGCTGCCATTGCTGCCCCTTCCGGCAAATTCGGGGTCCCTTCCCCGACAAGACGCACCTCTCCTGTCATGACAAACAAGCGTGTTTGAAACCTGTTAACCCCGGCGCGGAATGCCGCCGTAATGGCTTCGCCATCCGCCGGTCAGTATCCTGCGGGTCACCCCGCCACCCTGCCTGTATCTCTGCCCCTGCATCCTGATCACCTCTTTGATCCAGCCCCAAACGCAAAAACCCGCGAGGCTCAAGGCCTTGCGGGTTTTGGTCCGGGTGCATTTCTCCCGTTGATTTTTCTCTTATGCCATAAGCAAAAGAACAAATCAAGAACTTTTTTAAAGAAATTTTAAATACCTCCAGAAACCGCCCCATCCGGGACCGCCTTTTATTTTGGCTTGGTCGCGATCCTGACTTGACCCGCCGCGTCAAAGCCCCAAACTTAGATTAGGGTCTTATTGGACCAAGCTGGCGTCATCCGTCCCGGACACGGGGCGATTGCAGGGGCCGAAATTCGATATGTCGATCATACCACCCAATCCCCGACTGGAACGTCATCTGCGCCTGGCGCGGATGATCATGTCGTGGGAACGGGTGTGGCCGCGACTGATCCCGCCTTTGACAATCGTGATGCTGATTGCCGGTCTGACCCTGACCGGTACGTTTGAAATGCTGCCCGCGACCGGGCATATCATTTTGCTTTCGATCCTCTCGGTTACCGGACTTGTCGCCATCATCCTGCCGTGGCGTCATTTCACATGGCCCAATCGCCGGGCTGTCCTGCAAAGGATCGAACAGGAAAACGGCCTTGAAAACAATCCGCTGCAAAGCCTTGAAGACCATATCAACGATGGCGACGACCCGCTGACCAGCTACCTGTGGCAAAAGCAGCTGCAACGGCACGAGGCAATGCTTGATAACCTGCATTTGCCCCGCCCCCTGCCCTCGCTGGCGCGGATTGATCGCTATGGGCTGGTCGTTTTGCCGGTATTGCTGCTGGCCGTCGGGCTGTTTGTCGCCCATGACCGCATGGGGGAACGCTTTTACAAGGCGTTCAGCCCGCTGCAACGGCTGGGCGCTGCCGATTTCAGCACGACATTATGGGTCACCCCGCCTGCCTATACCGGGCAAATCCCGCGAGTCCTGCGCTTTGCCGATGGCACCGGCCAACCGCAGCAGCAACCGGCGGATACAAACGCCGGGAATCCCAATGTGATCGATGTAGATGTCCCCGTCGGATCAACACTGGCCGGCAACATCGGAAGTGTCTGGCAACCCACATTGCATACCCCCACCGGTGAACGCGACATCTCCGAAAGCAGCGACAACAGCTATGTCATTTCTACCGCCCTTGATCAGGCCGGACCCTGGCGCATTTCGGTCTGGGGCAATGACCGGCTGACATTGAATGTCAATCTGGTTGCCGATAAACCGCCCGCACTTTCATTTGTCAGCCCGCCGTCGGTGACGCGCCGCGACCATATCCGGCTGGATTATGTTGCAACCGATGATTACGGCATGGACAGCCTTGATCTGATGATTACCCCCGCGACCGAGGGCGTCGGTCAGGAACAGTTCGGCATGATCGACAATATCCGTATCGATCTGTCCGGTGGCGACGCTCAGGGTGGCACAAGTGCCATGCCGACACGGATCGAGGGCCCCCGTTTTCTGGATCTGGTTTCCCATCCCTGGGCGGGGCTTCCGGTCAATCTGCAACTGGTGTCACAGGACAATGCCGGGCAGCGCGGCGAAAGCGATATGCGATCCATCGTGTTGCCGGAACGCGAATTTACCCATCCGGTTGCGAAAAAGCTGATCACGATCCGGCGTGGCTTGCTGCGCTATCCCGACAAGGCTCTTGAAATGCGCAATGCCCTTTTGCCCGTGCTTTATGCCCCGCAGGCATTTAACGGCCATATCGGTATATTTCTTGCGCTTTCGGTGACCGAAGCACGCCTGTCGGCGAATCTGCGTGATCGCGACGTTCATCAGGAAATCGCCGGATTGCTGTGGCACATCGCCGAGGAAATCGAGCGCGGCAGCTATGGCATGGCCGAACGCAACCTGATGGAGGCCGAGGAACGTCTGCTGGAGGCTTTGGCAAATCCGGATGTCACCGAAGCCGAAATCGCCGAACTGATCGAAAACTATCGTCGTGCCCTTAACGAATATATGGCCGCCCTTGCCCGCGAGGCACCGCAAAATCAGCAAAGCCAGCAACAGGGCCCCGCCGCCATCCTTGAACAGCAGGACCTGTCGCGCATTGTCGATCAGATTGATGCCCTGATGCGGGCCGGGGCACGTGATCAGGCCCGTGCCCTGATCGACCGGTTACGCGAACTGGTCGAAAATATGCAGGTCACATCGGGCGAAGGCGGAACGGACATCACATCGACCCTGCGTGAAATGCTGGACGGCATTCGCGATCTTGCCCGCCGTCAGCAGGAACTGATGAACCAGGGCGACAATCCCGAAAGCCCGGGCGGAAATGGCAACCGTGCTGAACAGCAGCAAAACCTTGCCGGTGATGCCGAAAACCTGACCGGGAATTCCGGCTTTGGTCAATTTGGCAATCTCAGTGGCATTGAAACCGCGATTGAGGCCATGCAACGCGCAGCAGAGGCCCTTGGCCGTAACCGTGCCCACGAAGCCCTGCAACAACAGGGACAGGCCATGGAGGCCCTTCAGCGCGGTATTGGCGAGCTTAGCCGCGCGCTTGAGGGACTAAGCCAGATGATGCCGATGCTCGAAGAACTGCGCGGCTCGGGCAACCGCGATCCGCTCGGTCGTCCGGTCGGCGGGGATGGTACGACAATCATCCCCGAAGTCGATACCCTTGAACGGGCGTGGCGCATCCTGCAGGAACTGCGCCGCCGTTCAGGTGATCCTGATCGCCCGCAAATCGAACAGGAATATATCGACCGGCTGCTCAAACGGTTCTGATACCCCATAAAAACGACCAAAGGGCAGCGACGGATCGCTGCCCTTTGTCATTTTCAGATCAAACCGATCAGGGTTCGACCGCCTCGCGCGGGTCAAGGAAGGTGACCTGCAAACGGGTTGCTGTCGGGTTCGGACGACGGATTCTGGTTTCGACCGTCATGGTTTCGCCAACCGGCAGCATCTGGGTTTCCATCGGCATTTCCGCCCCACCCTGAACCGCACTTTCGTCATAGATCAGCGGCACTTTTTTGCGCTGAACCACACGATCAAGCGGATCAAGAAGTTCAATCAGCAGATAGGGCAAAACACGGTCGGTTTCGCTGATATTGACGATCTCGGCCCGCACGACGAGAACATCAACACCGTCTTCTTCTTCGCGAGTCGGCGGCAATTCCCGAATATCAAGACCTTCGCCGACATGCGGGACATCAAGCCCGACCATGTCATAAACCTTGGCAATCGGCGGCCACAGATTGATCAGGATATCCTTGGCGAAATAACCACCTGCCCCGATCCCGCCAAGGATCAGGAAGAAGAGAATCCAGCCGATAACACCCTTTTTCGACTTCGCCGGTGGCTTCGGGTTGTTATGGATCAGTTGCTGCGGAATAGGGGGCGGGTCTGGAATTTTGTCGGCTTGTTCAAAACCGGGGTCGATCTGACCGGGCATCTGATCCGCATTGAAATCGGCACCAAGCGCGCCGTCCTGATCGAAGGGCGGCGGCAGCTTGTTTTCCTGCGCTGGCGACGGGGTTTTCATCCCCGGCGGGTCCTGATGCCAGCTATTGCCGCAATTTTTGCAGCGCACGGTTCTGCCTTTTGGGCCGATCGCCTCTGTTTTCACAGAGTATTTTTTTGAACAATCTGGGCAAGTAATGATCATTGCAAACCTGGCATCTCGATGTCAGCGGCATGAAACCCGGGGCGCGGCCATAACCTGAGTGATTTCCGACGATCCCCCGAATTCGCCGGTGTAGGGCAGAACCTACACTATATGTAAATAGCGGCGATTTAACAGACTGTTAAGCACAGATAACTGAAGCTGCCCCAATTTGGACGGCACAGCATTGCATATATGGTGCTTCGATGACATCCGAAGAACTGTTTAAGTCGTCATATTTTCGGCCAACCCGCGATGATACCCACTTAAAGGTCATCGGGAACGGACTTTTGTAATTGTTCAACCGGCCCCGTCATTATCATGTTATGTCGGGTCATATGCCTCGTGCTGCGATATGGAGCGCAAGTTTTGACTGAAGTCGTAAGTTTCAGGAATGTCGGTGTTCGCTATGAATCCGGGCCGGAGATTCTGCGCGATCTGAATTTTACCCTGCACCGGGGCAGCTTCCATTTCCTGACCGGGGCTTCTGGTGCGGGCAAATCGACATTGATGCGTTTGCTGTACCTTGCCCTGCGCCAGACACGCGGTGAAATAAATATTTTCGGTCGTGACAATATCCGCATCCCGCGTGATGAACTGCCCGCGATCCGACGCAAGATCGGTGTGGTGTTTCAGGATTTCCGCCTGATCAATCATTTGACGACCTTTGAAAATGTTGCCCTGCCGCTGCGTGTCGCCGGGGTCGAGGATCTGCAAATCCGTAAAAACGTGACCGAACTTCTCGAGTGGGTCGGCCTTGGCGATCAGATCAATGCGGTTCCATCGCGCCTTTCGGGCGGGCAGCAGCAGCGCGTGGCCATCGCGCGTGCGGTTATCGGCCGTCCGGCCCTGCTTCTGGCCGACGAACCGACCGGTAACGTTGATGACCGGATCGCCATGCGGCTGTTATACCTTTTTGAAGAACTGAACAAACTTGGCACAACAGTGCTGATCGCCACCCATAACCGCCAGCTGGTGCGCCGTTTCGGGCATAATCAATGGCTGCTTGAGGCTGGCACACTGCACGACATCACGCATAGCGCGTAAACCGGACCAACCGACGGCAACTGGCTCAGACAGGACCCCAAAACGATCATGGCTTTTCGTTCGCAACCGTCACATCTGCCGCTTGATAGCGATTCATCGACGCGCTTTTTGCCAAGCATCGTCGCGCTGATGGTGGCATTGCTGACATTTTCGATCGTCGGTCTTGCCGCCTTGCATGACAGTGTCGGCAAATGGTCCGGCCAGATCGAAGGCAGCCTTTCGATACAGGTTCCCCCGACCGGGATGGCGGATCGCGCCCCCGAAGAACGCGAACAGGCTTTGCAGGCAACCGTTGACGATATTATCGAACAGCTGGCCGACATGCCCGGCATCTCCCGGATCGAGGAGCTCAGCCCCGAAACCATGTCGGCCCTTCTTGAACCGTGGCTTGGCCCCGATGAAATCGTCAGCGAATTACCGATCCCGCGCATTATCGAAATTACCCCGGAAACCGGGTTCAATTTCGACATGCTTGAACGCCGGCTGGGCGAAATCGCCCCCGAGGCCGTTCTGGACGATCATCGCATCTGGATCGAACGGATTGCCGATGTTGCCTTTTCGGTCGAACTGGCCCTGATTGCCCTGATTATCGTGCTTTTCGGGGCGACAATGCTGTCCGTGGTGTTTGCAACGCGATCTGGTCTATCGATCCATCGCACCATCATCGAACTGCTGCATCTGATCGGCGCGCAGGATTCCTATATTGCCGGTCAGTTTGCCCGCCATAACCTCAGACTGGCGTTTTTCGGCGCATTGATCGGACTTCTGATTGCATTACCGGTTTCCGGGCTGATTGCCTGGCTTGGCCTGCGCGCTGGGTGGCCAATTCCAACACTGGTCTTCAGCCCGCTTTTCATCGGCATTATAATCGCCATTCCGTTTGTGGTGGCCGGGGTTGCCCAGATGACGGCCAAAAGAACTGTGCTGCGTGTTTTGCGCAGATTGTTGTAACCTGCCTCACTCCTCCGTATAGTCGGCCTGCAGCGTTGTGATCATTTCCTGTTTTGGATCATGACCTTGTCCCCAAAGGAGACCCAAGTCGCATGCCAGCGTCCCGTCAGGCCCAATCAGATGAGTAAGCCGCCCCTTTCCGTTCAGCATCGCCGACGATTTCGCCGGTTTCGATTTTTGCTATCAAGTCTGATCCTGCTGGGGCTGGTCTGGGCAGGTGGTTTTGTCTGGTATGTCGGCATCATCCCGACCGGGGTCGAAGCACCGGATCGCAAGACCGACGCCATCGTTGTTCTGACTGGCGGCAGCGAACGCCTGTCGGAAGGACGCCGTTTGCTGACCCGTCAACTTGCCGACAAACTGTTTATTTCCGGCGTGTATCGCGGGGTAGAAGTCGACGAGCTTCTTTCAGCGGGGAAATCCGACCCGCGCCTGATTTCATGCTGTGTCATACTTGGTCATGTTGCGGAAAATACGCGGGGCAATGCCCTGGAAACGGCCGTCTGGGTTTACGAAGAAGGCTATAAAAGCCTGCGCATCGTGACCGCAAATTATCACATGCCAAGGTCGCTTCTGGAATTTCGCAGCCTGATGCCCGATATCGATATTATCGCCCATCCGGTTTTCCCCGATAATGTCAAGGTAGACAGCTGGTGGCGCTGGCCGGGCAGTGCCAGCCTGATTGCCAGCGAATACAACAAGTTCCTGTTTGCCAGCCTGCGAAACTATGTTCTGGGTTTTCTGCCTGATCAGGATCGCGCCGGTCCGCATGGCCCAACCCCGCCGTCAGATCCGGCAAAGCAGGATTACTCGGCATCAAACCGTCTGTCGCAGAAATCGGGTTGAACATAGGCCGTTTCACTCGTGTCGCATAACTGTTACAAACCCTTTGACGAATAGTTTGAAGGATCTGCCTGTATGAGAGCCCTGCGCGCGTTTCTGTTTAACGTGTTGTTTTTCGCCGGTACAACCGCACTTTGCATTTGTATGGTTCCCCTGATGCCGTTTGGTCGCAAGGCCAATCAGCTTGTCGGGCATATGTGGTGTCGTTTGACGCAAGGCGCGCTGGCCCTCTCTGTTGGCATGTATAGACGTATTCGCGGTCAGGAAAACCTGCCCAAAGGGCCGTGTATTCTGGTCGCCAAACATCAGTCGGCATGGGAAACCCTGACCTTTCATACGGTGGTTTCCGATCCGGCCTATATCCTGAAAAAGGAACTGACGCGTATTCCGCTGATGGGGCAGTTTCTGTTGTTTTCCGGGCAGATCGCCGTTGACAGATCGGCGGGTTCGTCTGCCCTGAAAGACATGATCAAAGGTGCGGAACGCGCGATTGCGGAAAACAGGCAGATCGTGATTTTCCCCGAAGGTACACGCACCCCGCCCGGGTCAGACCGCCCTTATCATCCGGGCATTTATGCTCTTTACAAGGCGTTCCCGAATGTTCCTGTCATTCCGGTCGCGGTCAATTCCGGCATGTTCTGGGGGCGGCACAGTTTCATGAAATATGGTGGCGAGGTCACCATGGAATTCCTGCCCGCGATTGAACCGGGGCTGGATCGCAAAACCTTTATGACGGAAATCAAAACCAGGATCGATACGCGCACTCGCGAACTTGAACGCGAGGCACAGGTCGAATTCAATCTGCCGACACTGACATCTCTTGATGTCGAGATTGAGGAAGCCCGCGAAAAGGCCGAAGCCGAACAGCAGGAAGCCAAAACCGCAATTCCGATGAAATCCGTCGACAGGGAAAAAACGCCGTCCTGATCGGGCGGGTTGTTCCAAATGCAAAAAGGCCGGGTTTTTATCCGGCCTTTTCAATTCCATCCATCTTTCGGCTGCTATGCCTTTCGACGTGTTGCCTGCCAGATGCCAAAGGCAATCAATGTGATCCCGCCCAGATGGTAAAGGTGCAATTCTTCGCCCAAAAAGATGATGGCAAGGACACTGGCAAAAACCGGCATCAGATACAGGAACACACCTGCATTTGCCGGGCCTACAACCGCAACACCCTTGTTCCAGAACAGATATCCCAAAAAGGCTGGCCCGGCCCCGATATAGAAAATCTTCAGCATATCGGGCCATGCCGGATCAAGATGGGTAAAGAACGGTTCGCCGCGAACAGTCACCGACCAGATATAAAGCGGGGTCAGGAATACCAACCCGATCAAGGCTGAAACAAATACAAGGCTAAGCGGATGGACCCCTTTGGGGGCCCGTTTCAGCAGCATCGAATAGGCTGCCCAAACCATTGCCGAAATCAGCGCGAACAGATCACCCGGAACAAAATCCATATTCGCAAATACGGAAAAATCACCTTTGGCGATGATCAATGCGGTGCCAAAACCGGCAATCAGGACACCGATCCACTGGCCGAGTTTGGGTTTATCCGCAGTCAGCACGGCGGCAAACAACAATACCCAAACCGGGGCCGTCGCGTTAAGAAGCCCGGTATTCACCGCTGTTGTGTTATAGGCAGCAAGATAGATAACGATCGAAAACAGAAAAACACCCGTTGTCCCGATCAGGAACATCGACATTTTGTGATCCGCCATCAGTCTCAGATCGCGCCTCAGGTGTGGAATACAGACCGGAAACAACAAAACCGCCGCCACCACCCAGCGCCAGAAAGCAAGTGCCTCAAGCGGGACGGACGCATTCACACCGCGCGCGACAACATGGTTTGACCCCCACATCATCGCACAGGCAACCAGCATCAGATAGGCGGCCATCATCGGGGCATTGGCACCTTTGGACGTTGTGGTGGCGTCCGACATCAGATCCCGGCTCCCATATTGATTTCCCCGTATTCGCGCCTTACCAGATCCATCAGATCATGCAATGGCGGGTCGACAATTCCCATCTGATCCAGATGACAGACCGTGTTCTCAAGATATTCCAGGTTCGGGCCAATATTGCCATGTGCCGCCACAATGATTTCCACGGCCGTTCGCACCGGCAGGTTCCCTGCGAACTGTTCATGCGTCGGATCGGCGACATAGGTGTGCGCAATCACCTTGCGTCCGTCGGCAAGCTCGACCTCGACATCGGCGGGAATATAGGTGTTGGTCACCAGTTCGCGTTCATCAAGATAGGCCTTGACCAGCCCCCAGTTGTCCGGCGCGATCCGGAACGCATTGCCCACACATTCCCCGCCGACATTCAACCCCAGAACCAGCCCCGGGTTTTCCGGTGTGCCGCGATAGTGATGGGAATAGATGCAAAAGGACCGGTGATAGCCGCGCAAAAGTGCCTGGGCCCGTTCCTCGAACTCGAAGCCCGGACGCCACAGCAGCGATCCATATCCAAATACCCATCTTTCGTCGGGCTCAGTCAAAATTTCCTCCGGTCATGCTGGCATTTTATGTCCGGTTCTGAACCTAGCGTTTCACCATCACCAATGCCACCCCGAGTGCGGCAATTCCAAATCCGGCAAAGCCGAGCAGGCCGAGATGTTCATCAAAAAGCAGCCACGCAAAAAAGGCAGCCGTCGGCGGTACAAGGTAAAACATGCTTGCAACCCGGGTTGCTTCGCCCTGCTTGATCAAAACCATCAGAAGCATGATCGCCCCGATTGACAGCACCAGAACCAGCCAGGCCATCGCAAGGATGAAGTTCATGCTCCATTCAATCACCAATGGTTCCTTGATCAGGGCCACCAGCCCGACAAAGGCTGCCGCAGCGATATACTGGATAACCGTACCGCTCATCAGGTCCATGCCCGTGCAGAATCGTTTCTGATAAAGCGTCCCGGCCGTCATGCCAAACAGCGCCATGATGGCAAGCCCGATGCCAAAAGCGGTAATGCCAACCCCGTCGCCAATCTTGGGAATCAGCACCAGAGCAACCCCGATCAGGCCAAGCACAAGCCCGCCCCATTGACGTCCTGAAACCCGTTCACCCAGAAGTGCCCCGACAACAGATGCCGTTACCACCGGCTGCAGCCCGACGATCAGGGCCGCCAAACCCGACGGAAGCCCCGTATCAATCGCCCAGAAAACGCCGCCCAGATAAATCCCGTGAACTAGAACCCCGGTGGTACTGATATGGGCAACCTGTCGCCAGCTTTTGGGCCATTTGGCCCCCAGCAGCGAAATCACCGGCACCATCAGAACGATGACGATGGCAAAACGGGCAAACAGAAAGGTAAAGGGTTCGGCATAGGGAAGACCGAACTTTGCACCAACGAAGCCCGTGCTCCAGAGGAACACAAACACAAACGGCATGATCCGTGCAAAAGCCGGATGATCGGTGGCAGGCATGACGATCCCCTTTAACCGGCGGAAGATGCAGTTTGGGGCCCATCTTTCCACCCGACAACGGCCTGCCATTTGCAAACCGTGGAAATTGATTATTTATCGGACTTGCTTTTACCCTTGGCATCGCTTTGGCGATCTTCACCCTCGGCCGAGAAATTGGTGAAGTACTGCCCGGCATCGACAATACCACGGCGAATTTCGCGTGTCCGGGTGAACAGGTCGAACAGTTTTTCGCCCTCACCCCAGCGGATCGCACGTTGCAACGCCATCAAATCTTCCTGAAAACGGCCAAGAACCTCAAGGACCGCTTCGCGGTTATTCAAAAACACATCCCGCCACATCGTCGGATCGGACGCGGCAATGCGGGTAAAGTCGCGGAAACCGGATGCGGAAAACTTGATCACTTCCTGACGCAGCGCATCTTCAAGATCGGTTGCCGTCCCGACAATGGTATAGGCGATCAGGTGCGGCAGATGCGACGTGATGCCCAGAATGCGATCATGATGATCGGCATCCATGCACTCAACCTTCATGCCACATGCTTCCCAAAGGGCCTGCACGCGTACGGTCGCACTTTCCTTTTCTCCGGGAACCGGGGTCAGAATGCACCAGCGCCCTTCGAACAGTTCGGGAAAACCGGAATCCGGTCCGGAATGTTCGGTCCCGGCCAACGGGTGGCCCGGCACGAACGAAACGCCTTCGTCAAGATGCGGGGCGATATCACGAATAACTGCCTGTTTGACCGATCCGACATCGGAAACAATCGCACCCTTTTTAAGGTTTCCGGCAAGCTGTGCGCCAATGGCTTCATTGGCCCCCACCGGCGCACAGATCATCACCAGATCGGCATCTTTGACCGCTTCCTTGATGTCGCAATAGGCTTCATCGGCAATACCAAGTTCAAGCACCCGATCACGGGTGGCTTCGGAACGCACGGCACAGGTGATCTTTTTCGCCAGACCGTCGCGCAGAATGCGACGTGCCAGGGACGAGCCAATCAGCCCCATGCCGATAAAAGCAACGGTATCAAAAAGCGGTTCGGATGCGGTGTTGGTCATTTTACCTGTTCACAAAGTCTTTGATCGCCTGGAGGCAGATTTCCATTTCTTCCTTCGTACCGATCGAAATACGAAGCATCTGCGGCAGGCCGTAGGCACCGATTTTGCGCGGGATAACGCCCTGAGCCATCATAAAATCATTGGCAGCATCGGCATCCCTGCCTTCTTCCCTGGGGAATTCGACCAGAACAAAGTTGCCATAGCTCGGATGGGCGATCAGCCCGTCAATCGCGTTCACCTGATCGCGAAACCACGCCAGTGTTTCAGCATTATGACGCACGCAGGCATTGACGAATTCATCATCATCAAGTGCGGCAAGACCGGCTTCCTGCGTCGGAAGGGCAACGTTAAACGGATTGCGCAGGCGTTGCAGAACGTCGGCAATATCAACCGGCGCATAGCACCAGCCAAGACGAATGCCGCCAAGACCATAAATCTTGGAAAATGTGCGGGTCATGACGGTATTTTTACCGGCACGCACCAGTTCTTCACCGGCGGAATAATCTTCCTGCCCGGTCATGAATTCGGCGTACGCCGCGTCAACGACCAGAACGATGTCTTCACGCAGACCATCACGCAGGCGTTTCATTTCCGCATCATTGATGTAGGTCCCCGTCGGATTGTTCGGGTTCGCGACAAAAACGATTTTGGTTTTTTCGGTCACAGCCGCCAGCAGCGCATCAACGCTGGTGGTCATGTTGGTTTCGGCTGCTGTCACCGGAACCGCACCGACACCCTTGGCCGCAATCGGATACATCAGGAAGCCATGCTGCGAATACAGCACTTCATCCCCCGGACCGGCATAGGCACGGATCAGAAGGGTGATCAGTTCATCCGAACCGGCACCGCAGACAATCTGATCGGCTTCAAGATTGTATTTCTCGGCCAGTTTGTTGCGCAGCGCCTCGCAACCGCCATCGGGATAGCGATGCAGCTTTTCAGCCGATTTGCGGAGCGCCTCGATGGCCTTGGGGCTCGGGCCAAGCGCGCCTTCGTTCGATGAAAGCTTGATTACGCGGGTTGCACCATCGGTGCGCGACTTGCCGCCAACATAAGGCGCGATATCAAGAATGCCGGGACGTGGGGTGGGCGCAGACATTTCCTAGTTTCTCCCAGTGGGCAAGGCCGATGACAATCAACCGGCCGGTATCAATCAACTCAGCGCGTCTTCGGGAATCGGTACGCCATAGGCACCAACAACACTGAGCCCTTCGGGATCAAGTCCCTGATCGGTCAGTGCGCGCTGAAACACTTCGGCGCGATTACAAAAGAATCCCGGCACATCAACAAGAACAAAACGGCGATCACCGGTTTCATCGGCAGAAAAGCCAAGGATTGCCGATCCATCAATGCCATTCGCAATTTTTTTGCGCGCCGTATCCATCGAAATCTCGTTTGGCAGGCTGACGATAAACAGTGTGCGATCATCCCCGCTTTCTTCAAGCTCGATCGCCGCAAGGACAAATCCTTCGGTCTGCTCACCACGTCCAACCGGACGCCCGCCAAATGGCAGCTTTGATACAATGCGCACCGGGCTGTCATCGGACAGGAAAGTCCACCATGGCTGTGCTTCGCCGAGTTCCGGTTTCGGGAACACACCCACCGCCGCACGGCCTTCTTCAAGGGCGTAAAATGCTTCGCGCGGCGTATCAAATTCGACAATTTCGTTGAGGCAGCCAAAATTAAGGCGCGCAAGTTCCCAGCAATCGACACCATCGGCATTGCGGCAAAGTGCCACGGTATATGGGGCCTCCAGCCGCGTTCCGGCCGCGATCATTTCGCGCCAGATCTGGATCAGGGCCGTTTTCGGGAAGGCACCATCGTGACGATCAACCAGTGTCCGCATGATACGGGCCTCACGGGCCGGACGATACGGCACCTTGACCTTGCCACCGGCCGCAATCACACGATCCTTATAGGCCCCGACCGCCTGCACAACCTTGGTGCGCCGAATGATCAGGGATTGCAGTGCCTGATCGATATCATCGATTTCCGCCCTCAGCCCGTCCAGGTCAAGATTTGCCAAATTTTCGTCGCTTTGCGCCATGATCCGCTCTTTTGTCAAACGGGGCCCAGTATTAGGACAGGGCAATCGAAAAGCAAAGAAAAGATTGACTAAATCCCGGTCTATTCCTAGCTAGAACAGGTTTCTTTGCATCCATGCCAAGGACCATCCAGCCTTGCCTACAACAAAAACAACCTAATCAAAGGGAAACGGACATTCATGTCGACCGCCGCCAGCACAGATCAGCGCAGCAAACTTCCCGGCCATCACATGGTCCTTGGGGAAACGGAAAAGCTGCGCCTTGATAGCGGCATCGAATTCGGGCCGTTCACCATTGCCTATCAGACATATGGCGAACTTAACGCCGACAAAACCAACGCCATTCTGGTTTGCCACGCCTTGACCGGCGATCAGTATGTCGCCGATGAAGTCCACCCGATCACCGGCAAGGAAGGCTGGTGGCGTGAAATTGTCGGACCGGGCAAAATCATCGATACCGACAAATATTTCGTCATCTGTTCAAACGTGATTGGCGGCTGCCTTGGCAGTACCGGGCCCAAGGAAATCAATCCGGCCACCGGCAAACCCTGGGGCCTTGATTTCCCGGTGATTACGATTGCCGATATGGTGCGTGCGCAGACCATGCTGATCGATGCGCTGGGCATCGATACCCTGTTTGCGGTTATTGGCGGTTCGATGGGCGGCATGCAGGTTCTTGAATGGTGCAAAAGCTATTCCCATCGCGTTTTCGCCGCCGCCCCGATTGCAACCAGCTTCCGCCATTCGGCGCAAAATATCGCGTTTCACGAAGTCGGGCGTCAGGCCGTCATGGCCGATCCGGACTGGTGCGGGGGCAATTACCTGCTGGAAGGCAAGAAACCATCCCGCGGGCTGGCCGTGGCGCGGATGACCGCGCACATCACTTATCTGTCGCAACCGGCCCTGCATCGCAAATTCGGCCGCAAGCTTCAGAATCGCGGGGCCATTACCTATAGCTTCGATCATGATTTCCAGATCGAAAGCTATCTGCGTCATCAGGGCAAAAGCTTTGTCGACCGGTTTGACGCCAACAGCTACCTCTATATCACGCGGGCAATGGATTATTTCGATCTGTCCGCCGATGCCGAAGGCCGCCTTGGCGACGCCTTCGTTGGTTGCAAAACCCGTTTCTGCGTCATTTCCTTCTCCAGCGACTGGTGCTTTACCACCGCCGAAAGCCGCCAGCTTGCCCACGCATTGAATGCGTCGTCATGCAATGTCAGTTGTGTGGAAATCGAAAGCGACAAGGGGCATGATGCCTTCCTGCTCGACGAGCCGGATTTCCATATGGTGTTAAGCGGCTTTATCGAAGGCGCTGCTGAAATCCGGGGATTGAAATAGGTTATGAATCACTCTTTACCCAATGGCAGCGGCGTTATTCCGAATGATCGCATTCGTGTCGATCTGCAGCTTATTGCCGATATGGTCGAACCCGGCACCCGTGTGCTTGATATCGGGTGTGGCGATGGTGAATTGCTCGGCTATCTGACGCGCAGCAAAAATGTCGACGGTCGCGGACTTGAACTGTCTAACGAAGGGGTGCGCAATTGCGTGGCACAGGGTCTTCCGGTGATGCAGGGCGATGCTGACCGTGACCTTGGCGATTATCCCGACGGGGCGTTTGATTACGCCATTCTTAGCCAGACTTTGCAGGCGACCAACCGCCCGAAACAGGTTTTGACCGAACTGCTTCGTATCGGCCAGAAAGCCATCGTTTCCTTCCCGAATTTCGGTCACTGGCGTGCGCGGTTTGATTTGATGTTCCGTGGGCGCATGCCGCAAAACCCGAATCTGCCGATCATGTGGTATGAAACCCCGAACATCCATTTCTGCACCGTCCGGGATTTCGTCGCCCTTTGTGATGAATGCGGCTTTAAGATCGAACGATCAATGGTACTTAATGAAAGCGGATCGAAAGTCAGTCTGGACAGCCATTCACGGCTTGCCAATTTCTTTGGCAATCAGGCGCTTTTCATGCTGAGCAAGTAGGGTCAGGACCTAGTTCCGCCAACGCCTTTGTCATTTTTGCCATCACAGTTTTCCCCCACCCCCGTCAAGTGACGAGCATGATCACGTGATGGGGACGTTATGGCAGTTTCATCGATCTACCAATTCACCCGCAAGGCAGTCCTGATTATTGGCATCGGGCTTTTGGCGGCCTGTTCGCAAAAGGCCGAAACCCTGAAAATCACGGTTACCCAGTTTGGCAGCGCGACCGAGGATGCCTTTGACGCCTATGGCACGGCACAGACCGCTCAATTTACACCGGCGCCAAAATCGCAAAGCGCCCGACAATCCGAATTCATCACCAATATGGAAGCCTTCACCGGCCAGGTGACGCCATCCAATCTGCCCACCCTGCTTGATCCGGATGCGGTTAAAATCGATCCGGATGTTGCGCAGCAATGGCAAAAGACACTGGCCAGCCTGCGCAACCAGTATCTACAATTTGTCGCGATTTTCGATCAGATCGAAGCCGGGTCGGCGCTTGGTGCTTCGGCGGTAACGGATTCCGGTCCGATCCTTGAAAAACTGCGAAGCCAGCTTGATGCCATCACCGACGATCTGGCCAAGGACCCGCCGCAATATCTTGTGCGCCGTGGCACACTGATTGCCGAACTGAACAAAATCCGTTCCGAACCGAACGATGATGAAGACGCCAAATCATTGCGTCTGCAAATCTGGTGGCAGAACTGGAACGCCTTGATGGCCGAGGAAAAGCTGCTTCAGACACACACACTGCGCAGTTTCATGGCGGCATCTGCGTTGGGCAGACATTTGCAAACGCAGATCGATAATTACGCCAAGCTGGATGTAAATGCCCTGATCGGAGCTGCCGAACAAGGTATAACTCTGGCCGGAAAGGTGCGCAGCCTGTCCCCAACGGAACTTGTCGCCGAGGGCAGCAATCTGTTTGAGACCGCAACCGGCAGCACAACAGCCACACCGGTACAATAGGAGATTCCCATGAACAATCTTGATGAATTGATCCGTGCGGCCAAAAACAGCTTTGTTGAAATTGACGCGGCCTATCAGGCAGCCGACATCAACGAAAAACTCGTGATGGCCGAAAGCCGCAACAAAGCCGCCGATCAGCTTATGACGCTTCAGGCAAAACGGCTGATCCAGAATGCATCGGCCATCACGGATGCGGATATAATCGAAATGAAGGCCCTTAAAGACCGGATCGACGATGCCGCCCAAATCCAGGCTGCCCTGCTGCAGTTTGTCGGGCTTCTGGTAAAATTTGTTGGTTAATCCGTGTTCCAGCGATCAGCATCGGCATCGTCCGATGCCTTCGCCGTGACCCAATGATCGCCTTCGGGGGTTTGTTCGCGTTTCCAGAACGGCGCACGGGTTTTAAGGAAATCCATGATAAAGTCGCAGGCCTCGAACGCGGCACGACGATGGGCCGATAGCGTGATCACCAGGACAATCCGCTCACCGGGCAACATACGCCCGAACCGATGCACGATCCGCACATCGTCAAGCGACCAGCGATTGGCAGCCTCGTCGGCGATCTTTTCAAGTTCGCGTTCGGTCATCCCGGGATAGTGATCAAGGATCAGGGCCGAAACCTGATCACCGCCATGAATATCACGCACCAGTCCGACGAAACTGACCGCCGCCCCGATATCGGTACGACCATCGGTCAGGGCTGCCAGTTCGGCCCCCGGATCAAAATCCTGTTCCTGAACGGATACGCGTGCCATGTGGAACCTTATCCTGTGCAACCCTTAATCGAGATGCTTTAGCCCGGTGCGAAGATAGATATACCCGGTCTGAACCGTCACCAGCCCGGCAATCCACAGAAGGATATCACCGATCAGGATCGACGGAATCATGTCGGGCGACGCATCCCCGACCAGAAGAAACCCGATGGCAAGGATTTGTGCCGTGGTCTTCCATTTCGCAAGGACCGTCACCGGCAGCGGAACTTTCAGTTCCGCGAGATGTTCCCGCAGACCCGACACCATGATTTCCCGGCACATGATGATCACGGCGGGCAAAACGGCCAAACCGGAAATACGTTCGAACGCCACCATCATCATCAGGGCAGCCGCAACCAGAAGCTTGTCCGCAATGGGATCAAGGAACCGGCCAAGCGGCGAGACAACATTCATGCTGCGCGCAAGGTAACCATCAAAAAAGTCTGTCACCCCGGCAAAGGCAAACAGTGCAAACCCGATCCAGTTACCAACCGGTCCGCTGATATAAAAGGACGCAACCAAGGCCGGAATCACAATGATGCGCGACAAGGTTAGCAGATTGGGAATCTGGTTTTTCATAAACAAGCCTGTTTGCGGGTATTCTACCGAACGGTCCGGCGAAGCGTTTTCTGTCTCCCCGATGCGAGGCAATTATTAATGTCTCCGGACAGTTACCACAAGTGCCGCGTTCAATTGCAACAAACCTGTTATGAAACAGCCGGTAACCGTGATCAGTTTTCGCCGTGGAAATGATCGTAAATCTTGCGTGCAAGGGCGGCACTGATGCCATCCACCGCCTCAAGATCGGTTAAACCGGCATCCGCCACGCCGCGCGCCGATCCGAAATGATGCAACAACGCCTTTTTGCGTGCCCCGCCAACGCCGGGCACATTATCCAGAACGCTTTTGCCGATCTGCTTGGACCGTTTGGCGCGATGCGTGCCAATTGCCCAACGGTGGGCTTCATCGCGCAGACGCTGGATGAAATACAGAACCGGGTCCTGCATATCAAGGCGCACAGGCGGCTTTCCGGGGATATGCAGCACTTCCTTGCCAGCATTCCGGTCAACACCCTTGGCAACACCAACCAGCATCACATCTTCTATTCCAAGGTCTTCAAGCACTTCGCGGGCCACGCCAAGCTGCCCCAAACCGCCATCAATCAGACAAAGGTCCGGCCATGTTCCGTTTTCCCGGTCCGGGTCTTCTTTTTGCGCACGCGCGAAACGCCGGGTCAGGACTTCACGCATCATGGCAAAGTCATCACCCGGTGCGATGTCGCTCTTGATATTGAATTTGCGATAGGCACTTTTCATAAAGCCCTCGGGCCCGGCGACGATCATGCCGCCGACCATGTTCGTACCCTGAATGTGACTGTTGTCGTAAACCTCGATCCGTTCCGGCGTACCATCCAGTTCCAGTTTATCGGCCAGATCTTCCAGCAATTTGCGTTGTGACGCGCTTTCGGCCATACGACGCCCCAGCGCATCCTTTGCGTTGTTCATCGCATGTTCGACAAGTTTGCGTCGACCGCCACGCTTGGGCACCTGCAGGGTGATCTTGCGGTTATTGTTGATCGACAATGCGGTTTCGACCAGTTCCTGGCCTTCGATCTCGTGCGACAGCAGCACCTGTTTCGGGGCCGGTTTATCGGCATAGAACTGTCCGACAAAGGCCGACAGGATTTCCGGGATTTCCGCCCCCTGCTCATGGCGCGGGAAATAGGACCGGTTGCCATAATTCGACCCGGACCGGAAGAAGAACACCTGAACGCAGCTTTGCCCGCCTTCGTGATGCAGGGCTATTACATCGGCCTCTTCAACGCCTTCCAGATTGATATCCTGATGCGATCTGATCTGGCTTAGTGCGCGAATACGGTCGCGATACATCGCGGCCTGTTCAAAATCCATGCGTTCGGATGCGGCCAGCATGTCACTTTCAAGCTGCTTGAGGATTTTCTGGCTGCGCCCGGTCAGGAAGTCACGGCAGATATCCACAAGCCCGTCATATTCGGCCTTGGCAATCCGGTCCACGCACGGGGCAGAGCACCGCTTGATTTGATACAGCAAACACGGGCGCGACCGGTTGGCAAACACCGCATCGGTGCAGGACCGCAGCAAAAAGGCCCGCTGCAGATGGTTGATCGTGTTGTTCACCGCCCAAGCGGATGCAAACGGCCCAAAGCAACTGCCATCCTTGGCTCGTGCCCCGCGATGTTTGACGATGCGTGGATAATCATGATCCTCGGTGATCAGGATATAGGGGAAACTTTTGTCATCGCGCAGAAGGATGTTGTATCGCGGTTTAAGCTTCTTGATCAGGTTGGATTCAAGCAGCAGCGCTTCGGCTTCGGTATGGGTGGTGATGATTTCCATCCGCACCGCCTGCGCAACCATACGGGCAATCCGTATCGGCAACTGCATCAGACGGGTATAGGCGACCACACGCTTTTTAAGGTTCTTGGCCTTGCCGACATAAAGAACCCGGTCCTTGTCATCAATCATGCGATAGACACCCGCCGACCCCGGCATGGTTTTCAGCGCATGTTTGATGGCCTCGACACCGCGCGCAGCTCCCCCGTCATATTCATCGCTTTCAAGCGACAATCCGATTTCCCGGGCGGGGTTTTCGGATGGGGTTTCAGGCTTCATCAGGCGTCTCCGGCAGATTTATTAAAAATCAAAAGTTGTGACGGCCGTCACTTCACAAACAGGCTTCCGACAATACCCAAAAAGATTAACGCCGCAACATCACTTCACAGAATCGCGACCCGAAAAAGATGTCCACCAAGGCTGTGGATAAGTTTGTGGGTAATAGGGGGGCTCTTTGCTGCACCCCTTGAGAGTCTTAACGTTCTATGAAGTGCCCATTTATTGAGCAAACAAGTTAAGTTATTGATTTAATTCACAAAAAATACTGTCAACCTGAAAACATTCGGTAATAGAGGAGTCAAAAAAGAATATTTTCCTTTGATTCCACCCCGCCAGATGCTTGTGCATAAGGGCGGCAGCGATTCGGCCTAGAGGAATCACAGAGTCCCCGTCCAAAACCGTTAACAAAAGTAAATTTTACGCAGATTTACCGATGCGATCAGCGCGCGATATTAAAGCGCTCTATTTCGACCCCGACCGCCGCAACGTCGTCAAAGACATCAAGCTTTTCAACCCGGACGTTCACCTTGCGCACCCGGCGATCCGCCAGACACATATCGGCCAGTTTTTCCCCAAGAGTTTCCACAAGGTTCACATGACCGTCACGGCAGATTTCACGCGTGCCGGTCACCAGATCCTCGTAGCTTAAAACAGTGGCAATATCGTCATTCTGGACACCCTCGCCTTCGAGCACGGCAAGATCCAGATTGATTCGCACCCGCTGCGGGGCATGTTTTTCGTGGTCATATACGCCAATGGATGTCTCGACCACCATGTCGCGTACGAAGACACGACGCAAACTGCCTGCATGATCTGCATAGGGCAGTGTCGTAATGTTATCGTCCTGCTTAAGGCCTGCGGTCATGGTCTGGTCTTCCTTGTGCTGCGCTTGTGCGGCCAGATGTCCGGAACCCAGGCCCGACTCATCATTCCTCTGGCATATCCTGTTCGCCACTGGGCGACCAATTCAGGTGCTGCCCGCCGTCAAGCGCTAACATTTGCCCGGTGATGGCTGGCGCGGCAAGGAAAAATCGTACCGCGTCGCAAATCTCTTGCGGGTTTGTCCCAATTTTCAGGGGAGTCTGACCACATTGCTGATCGAAAACTTCCTGTGTTTGCCGGACACTAGGCAGTGCCGGCCCCGGCCCAATCGCATTAACCCGGATTTGCGGTGCCAATGCCAGCGCCAGTGTCTGGGTCAGGGTCCAAAGACCGGCCTTGGACAAGGTATAGGTTATGAAGTGCGGTGTCAGATTCCAGACGCGCTGATCAATCAGATTGATGATGACACCCTTTTGCCCCGGCGGTAACCGTTTGGCGAAATCCTGCGACAACACGAACGGCGCGCGCAGATTGGCTTCCATATGATAGTCCCAGCCCTCACGCGTGGCGGTGCTGATATCATCATATTCAAAGGTGGATGCATTGTTGATCAGAACACCAATCGGGCCAAGTGCGGCAGTTGCTTCGCGCACGACACGGCTGGTGTCTTCTTCCCTGCCAAGGTCGGCAGAAATGACGCAGGCTCTCCTGCCAAGAGCACGGATTTCATCGGCAAGCTGTTCCGCATCCCTGCGCGATGAATGGCAATGCAGGGCAACATCATATCCCTGCGCGGCCAGATCAAACGATAAAGCCCGTCCGATGCGCTTGGCCGCCCCGGTTACAAGGGCCGTTTTCGGTATTTTCCCTGTCATCTGGTTTCCATCCCGTCCGTCAAGATGCGCCGGTGTTTAAGGACAGGCAGCATCGGAACTTACAATCAAACCGTCGTGCCGGTCCATTGTCGCATGACCGATATCAGCCCTGTTGACAGGTCAGGCCGTAACCAGACTTGCAACATATCCCAAATAGGCCACGACAAAGATCGTACCCGTGATCCGCGATATCCCGCGCAGGAAATAACCGACAATCAGCAAAAGAACGGTTACTGCCAGCATGATCCAAAGATCGGATTGCAGAATCTGATCGGGCACCGCAATTGGTGCAATAAGCGACACACCGCCGATAATCACCAACAGGTTCAAAAGGTTGGAGCCAACGACATTGCCCAGCGCCACATCGGAATGACCGCGGAACGCAGCGACGATCGACGCTGCCAGTTCCGGCAGTGACGTTCCGAACGCGACAAGCGTCAAACCTATAACGGCTTCGGACACACCGAACTGACGCGCAACCGAAACACCCCCATCCACCAGCAGATCCGCACCATATGCCAGGGCAACAATCCCGATAACGGTCGCGATGATCGGTTTCAACCAACCGCTTGGCACCTCGCCGACTTCGTCGACTTCTTCTTCATGCAGCTGGCTGGCTTCGCCCGGGCTTTTCTTGTCATGCTGATAGGTGAAATACCAGATCGCAGCCAGAACCAGCAGCATGATCGCACCGGCCCAGCGTTCCACAACCCCGAACATGCAAAGCCCGATAAACAGCACCGTGCCCAGCAACATCGTGCCACCGTCGCGTACAACCATTGTCCGGGACGCCGCAATCGGCTTCAGAACAGCCGTCGCCCCAAGGATAAGAAGGATATTGGCAATGTTCGAACCAACAACATTGCCCATCGCAATGTCACCGGACCCGGCAAGTGCCGCATTCAGCGACACAACGAATTCCGGGGCAGAAGTGCCGGCTGCAACCACTGTCAGGCCGACGATGATCTTGGAAACCCCCAGCAACAGCGCCAGACCGACAGCACCGCGAACAATAAACTCGCCACCGGCCGTCAAAAGCACAAGACCACCGATAATCTGTAAATAGGGGATGAATTGTTCCAATTCTGGCCTGCTCGTTTTGGGAACCATTATTTTTCTTTGCCCGTTTGCGGGCCCGCGGAACATGGCATTCCGCAAACAGAATAGCAAGCCGCCTCAGCCCGTTGCGATGCCATTCCATCCGTCACTGTGATACGGTTCCCACACTGTATGACTGGATCGGTCACATATCTGCAGGAATATCTGTATCCACATGGCATACATCCGTCACCGATGTCTTCGCAAACGCAAAATTTCCATAGAAATCATAGGGGTATTTCCGCTATCCTGATTTCAGCGACTTCCTTTACATGCCCATCTGCCCCGGACGCATAGCCCACCATGTCACACAGCGTTCTGTTCGAGCTATTCCTTGTCCTGACCGCGGCGGTGATTGCCGTCCCGTTGGCGCAAAAATTACGCGCAAACTCGATCATCGGTTTTCTGATCGGCGGTTTTTGCATCGGTCCTTTCGGTTTTGGCCTGATCAGTGACCGCGAAGACATTTCAACCGTTGCCGAACTTGGCATTGTCTTTTTGCTTTTCATGATCGGCCTTGAACTTTCGCGCGAACGATTACGTGTCATTGGCGGCCGGTTTGCCACTCTTGGTTTCCTGCAGATCTCTGTCACCATGGCGGTGATGTTTGGTGTGTTGTTCCTGATAAGTAGCGATATGCCATCCTCGATCGTGATTGCCGGGGCGTTGGCATTGTCGTCGACCGCAATTATCCTCAAGCAGCTTTCCGATGAACGGCAGTTGCATACCCGTTTCGGGCGTGCGGCCCTTGCAATCCTGCTGCTGCAGGACGTTGCTGTTGGGCCGTTCCTGATCATGGTTCAGGCCGCGGGCAAGGCCGGAACGGAAACCAGCCCGTGGATCAGCGTGTTAAGCGGTATCGGCGCCGTTGCCATATTGCTGCTGGCCGGCCGTTATCTGCTGCCGCGCCTGTTTCGCTATATCGCCGCCCTTAAGAACCCGGAACTTTTTGCAATCGGCACGCTGTTTGTCGTGCTTGCCGCCAGTACGCTGACCGAGGCGGCCGGGCTTTCGATGGCGCTTGGGGCCTTCATTGCCGGGGTGATGTTGGCCGAAACCGAATTCCGCCATCAGATCGAAGCCGATATTTCACCGTTTCGCGGCGTGTTTCTGTCGCTGTTCTTCATGTCGGTTGGCATGTCGGTCAATGCCAATGTGGTTATTGGCGAGGCCGGAACGATCATATTGTGGCTGATCGGGCTTCTTGCGGTTAAGGCAGCGGTTCTGTTCGGATTGTCCCTGCTGATCGGCTTTAACCGGGCATCGTCAATCCGGGTTGCCATGAGCCTTGCCGCGGGTGGCGAATTTGCTTTTGTCATGCTGGCACTCGCGTCCCAGAACGGCGCGGTTCCGCGCGACATTGCCGTTCTGCTGATACCCGTTGTTGCCATTTCCATGGGTCTGACACCGACCCTGATTTCACTGGGTCACCGGATCGAACAGAAACTACATCCCAGGGAAAATGACCAGCTGACCGAGATATCCGATGAAACCGACGGCATTCAAAAACATGTTCTGGTGATCGGCTGCGGGCGTGTCGGTCGGGTTCTGGCGCGCTTGCTGCGTACCAAAAACATTCCGTTCATCGTTCTGGAATCCGATGCCCAACAGGTATCGCGTGGCCGTGCCGAAGGGCTTCCGGTCTATTTTGCCGATGGTTCACGCCCGGAAACATTTCGTGCCGCCCATACCGAACAGGCCCATGTTGCGGCCGTTGCCATGGGCAACCCGCACGCGACCGAAAAAACCGTTGCCCTGCTGCGTCAGCATTATCCGCATCTGAAAATCTTTGCCCGCGCACAGGACATCACCCATATCGGGCCCCTGTCGCGAAGTGGGGCGGATGCGGCCATCCCCGAAGTGCTCGAAACCGGTTTGCGCCTGTCCGATCATGTTCTGGCAGCCTGCGATATCCCGCAGGAAGATATCGATATCGAAATCGCCAAGTTCCGGCGTGCCGATATGCTGTTGATGAACGAACTTGCACCACGAACATCTCGCCACAAGACAGAAGACACCGCAACAAAACCGGACAAACTGGCAAAAGACAAGAAAAGCACCTGAATACAAAAACCCCCATCACAAGAATGGGGGCCTTTCGTTTCGTCTTCCGGAATAAAAGTGTACTTAGGCGACTTCAACATCCAGTGCATATCCCGCGGCACGGACGGTGCGGATGACATCGCGCGTTCCCTTGACATCATTCAATGCCTTGCGCAGGCGACGAATGTGAACGTCGACAGTACGGGTTTCGACATAGATATTCGGCCCCCAAACCGCATTCAGAAGCTGCTCGCGAGAGAAAACCCGCCCCGGATGCTCCAGGAAGTAACGCAGCAGACGGAATTCGGTCGGGCCAAGATGGATCGCCTTGCCATTTCGGCTGACACGATGGGCGGCCAGATCCATTTCGATATCGGAATAGATCAACTGCCCCTGTGGTTGCGCCGGGCCGGATCGGCGCAGCAACGCCCGGATACGCGCCAGCAATTCGCCAATCGCGAACGGCTTGGTCACATAATCGTCGGCCCCGGTATCAAGGCCGCGGATGCGGTCGCCTTCTTCGCCACGCGCCGTCACCATGATCACCGGCAAATCGCGGCTTTCCGGTTTCCGGCGGATCTGGCGGCAAACCTCGATCCCCGACATCACCGGCAGCATCCAGTCCAGCAGCACCAGATCGACATGGGTTTCGGCCAGAATTTTCAACGCTTCGTCACCGTCCCCGGCTTCGACAACCTGCATCCCCTCGCGTTCGAGGTTGTAGCGCAACATGGTTACGATTGCAGCTTCGTCCTCGACGATAAGAACCGTTGGGTCCATCTTCCTATGCTCCAGTGTCACTCATTCGGTTCTACAACGGCAAAGTTCGCCGCATCATTTTTTGGCCGCGTATCCACCGGCAGGTCTTCGCCCTTGATCCGGTAATAGATCGTTTCGGCAATGTTGGTTGCATGATCGCCAATACGTTCGATGTTCTTGGCGATAAACAGCAGATGGGTCGATGCCGTGATGTTGCGCGGATCTTCCATCATGTAGGTCAGAAGTTCGCGGAACAGGGAGTTGTACATGTCGTCAACTTCCTGATCACGCGCCCATACACGCTGTGCCTTTTCCGCATCGCCTTCGATATAGGCGTCCAGAACGTCCTTGATGATTTCCTGGCACAGCTTCGCCATGTTCGGGATCACCTGAACCGGGCGGATCGGCGGAACCTGGTTTAGCACCTGCGCACGCTTGGCAATGTTTTTCGCCAGATCACCGATACGTTCCAGATCGTTCGAAAGTTTCAGTGCGGTTACCACCTGACGCAAATCGTCTGCCATCGGCTGACGCAGGGCCAGAAGACGTACGGCAAAATCCTGCACTTCCTGTTCGAGCAGATCAATACGGTGATCGGAAAGAATGACCTTCTCGGCCAGTTCCGAATCCCGTTTGACGATTGCGCGGATCGCAGAAATCAACTGGCTTTCGGCAAGCCCGCCCATCTGCGAGATGATATTGTTCAGACGGGTCAGTTCTTCGTCAAACGAACTAACGATATGATGTTTGTCATCGGCCATCGAAAATACTCCTGCCCGGACTTAACCGAAGCGACCCGTAATGTATCCCTTGGTGCGTTCGTCCTTGGGATTGGTGAAAATCTGATCGGTTTCGCCCACTTCGACCAGCTTGCCGAGATGGAAGAACGCCGTGCGCTGCGACACGCGGGCCGCCTGCTGCATGGAGTGCGTTACGATCACAATGGTGTAGTTCGAACGAAGTTCGTCGATCAGTTCCTCGACCTTTGCGGTGGCAATCGGGTCAAGTGCCGAGCACGGTTCATCCATCAGGATGACTTCGGGGCTGACGGCAACCGCACGCGCAATGCAAAGGCGCTGCTGCTGACCACCCGAAAGACCGGTTGCCGGTTCCGGCAGACGATCCTTGACTTCTTTCAGAAGGCCCGCTCGCTCAAGCGAGGTCATGACGATTTCGTCAAGCTCGTCACGCGAATTGACCAGGCCGTGAATACGCGGTCCATAAGCCACGTTGTCATAGATCGATTTCGGGAACGGGTTTGGTTTCTGGAACACCATACCGATACGGGCACGCAACTGAACAACGTCAATCGCCTTGTCATAGATATCACGATCATCAAGCGTCACCTTGCCATTGATCGTAACACCGTCAATCGTGTCATTCATGCGGTTCATGCAGCGCAGGAAAGTCGACTTGCCGCAGCCCGACGGGCCGATCAATGCCGTCACCTGGCGCTCGACAATGTCAAGATTGACATCAAAAAGCGCCTGGTTGTCGCCATAGAAAAGATTGAGGTCACGTGCCGTCATTTTCGGACTGGTGACTGACGGCTCTGCCGTCATTGCGCTTTCAGTTACAACAGCCATTTTACCACTTCCGTTCAAATTTCTTGCGCAGATACACGGCCAATCCGTTCATCAGAATCAGGAAGCCCAGCAACACCATAATCGCTGCCGAGGTTTTTTCGACAAAGGCACGTTCCGGGCTATCAGCCCACAGATAAATCTGCACCGGCAGAACCGTCGCCGGATCAAGTGCCCCGCCCGGGATATCAACAATAAACGCCACCATACCGATCATCAGAAGCGGTGCCGTTTCGCCAAGTGCCTGCGCCATGCCGATGATGGTACCGGTCAGGATACCGGGCATTGCCAGCGGCAATACATGATGGGTTACGGTCTGTACCGGCGATGCGCCAAGACCAAGGGCAGCCTGCCGGATCGACGGCGGCACAGCCTTGATGGCCGCACGCGATGCAATAATGATGGTCGGCAATGTCATCAGTGCCAGTGTCAGGCCGCCGACAACCGGGGCCGACCGCGGCAGATGCATGACATTAAGGTAGACCTCAAGCCCGAGAAGACCGAACACTATCGACGGCACTGCCGCAAGGTTGTTGATATTGACCTCGACAATCGTCGTGAACCGGTTACGCGGTGCGAATTCTTCCAGATAGATCGCCGCCAGAACACCAATCGGGAACGACAGTACAAGCGTCACAACCAGCGTGTAGAACGACCCGACCGCAGCGCCCCAGATCCCCGCCAATTCCGGTTCACGAGAATCACCACTGGTAAAGAAGCGTGTGTGGAACTGCTTTTCAACCGATCCTTCGGAAACAAGGGTATTATACCAACCGATCTCCTGATCGTTCAGTCGACGGTCGCCTTCGTCTGTATCAGCACTGATATACCCCTTGTTGAGCATGTCGAAATCGTCACCGGAAATCATCCAGATTTTCCGGGTCTGTCCGATCAGGGACGGATTTTCCAGCACACGTTCGCGCAGATCATAAGATGCCCCGCCCGAAACAATGTCATAGAGATCACGCCGTTCGCTACGTCCGCTAACTTCCGGGAACTTTTCACGCAACGCGGTCTTGATCAGACCGTCGAAATTGGCCCTGCCAATAACCGCCGGATCACCCGTTCCATCCGGATCAATCTCGGCCGGGTCAAAAAAGATTTCCATCTGAACATAGGTCTGGAAAAAGGCGCTATAGCCTTTCGAAATGATCGAATAACCAAGCACAACCAGCGCCATAAGAGCGATGGCAATCGCGCTTAAGCCGTAAATCTTGAACCTGCGTTCCGCTGCGTAACGTTTTTTAATGTTACGTGCCAATTTGGGGCTGTCCCAGTCAACCGGCGTATGCAGATTGCCAGAGATCACCTTGGCGGCAGCTCTATCTTCCATCAGCGATGCCATATCAGTCATATTTCTCGCGATACTTCTGAACAACCTTAAGGGCAAACACGTTCAGACCCAAGGTGATAAGGAAAAGAAGCAGACCCAACGCAAATGCCGACAGGGTTTTGGCACTGTCGAACTCCTGGTCACCGACCAGAAGCGTCACAATCTGCACGGTTACAGTCGTTACGGCTTCCAACGGGTTTACCGTCATATTGGCAGCAAGCCCGGCCGCCATCACCACGATCATGGTTTCCCCAATTGCACGCGATACTGCCAGCAGAACCGCCCCGACAACACCCGGCAGGGCAGCGGGAAGGATCACATGCCGAATGGTTTCAGACCGTGTTGCACCAAGACCATATGATCCGTCGCGCAACGATTTCGGCACCTGGGACATGACATCGTCAGACAGCGAAGACACAAACGGAATGATCATGACCCCCATGACCAGCCCCGCAGCCAGCGCACTTTCGGAACTGACATCAAGTCCCAGCACAGCCCCATTATCACGCAGGAACGGTGCAACCGTCAGGGCTGCAAAGAAGCCGTAAACAACCGTCGGAACACCCGCCAGAATTTCAAGCGCAGGCTTGGCAACGGCGCGAAATTTCGGCGATGCATATTCCCCCATATAGATGGCAGAAAACAAGCCGACCGGCACCGCCACAAACATTGCGATCAACGTAATCAGCAGTGTCCCGACAAAAAGCGGAATTGCTCCAAATGCGCCTTCTGATGCCACCTGATCGGCACGGATGGCCGTCTGCGGGCTCCATTCCAGACCAAACAGGAATTCCAACGGGCTGATCTTGTTAAAGAAATGCAGCGCTTCAAACAAAAGCGAGAAAACAATGCCGACTGTCGACAGGATGGCAATCGCCGAACACACAATCATAATGTATCGAAACAGCCGTTCGACATTGTTCCGCGCGCGCATTTCCGACGAAATCCGGCGATAAGATAGCGTCAACCCCAGCAGGGCAACGGACAGCATCACGACAATAAGAGCCGCATTCCCAATAGTGTTGAGGTTTGCAAGCCGGTGACCTGCCTCCACGATCTCGGGAGAAACGGTAAGATGTTCCCCGCCTCCGGCTGCAATTTGCGAGATACTGTTAAGCGCCAAAGATAACAGCCCCGAATTGGACCTCACTTCTTCAGGAAGATCGGCAACGATCATTGTCTGAATGATCGTCCCTTCAAACAGCATCCAAACCACCAAAAGACCCAAGGCAGGCAAACCGCACCACAACGCCGTATACATCCCGTAATGCGCTGGCAGCGAATGAAGATTGCTGTATCGTCCGTTTGACAAGGCAACGGCGCGCTGTCGACCGAAATAGAATGACACGGCGCACAGGATTGCCACGGCAAGCAGCAAATAGGTCAGGGACATTGCGGTTAATCCATTTGCCAGAGAATGACCAAAAACTTGGTGCGCGTTTAAGGCAGGTCCAAGAATAAATCAATTAAAGCCTGAAAACAAAGAAACCGGTGGCAGCAAACGCCACCACCGGTTGAAAGATCGCGTTACATGCTCAGCGGAGCAAGGTTCAGCGCAGCATTGCGAACGGCTTCACGCTCGCTTGCATCCATCGGGATGAGGCCACGATCAGCAAGGTAACCTTCGCCACCCCAAGCTTTGTCGGCGGTGAATTCGGTCAGATATTCTTTGATACCCGGAATGGTACCAACGTGTGCGTTCTTCACGTAGAAGTAAAGGGAACGCGAAACCGGGTAATCACCAGCAGAGATCGCTTCGAAGGTCGGAGCAACACCAGCGATCAGGGAACCCTGAAGCTTGTCGCCGTTCTGGTCGAGGAACGAGAAGCCGAAGATGCCAAATGCATCATGGTTGGCTTCGAGTTTCTGAACGATCAGGTTGTCGTTTTCACCGGCTTCAATGTAGGCGCCATCTTCACGAACGCCTTTGCAAACCGCACCATGCTGATCTTTGTTGTCCTTGATTGCCTTGATGGCATCGAAGGAGTCACAAGCTTCTTCAAGTACCAGCTCGGTGAAGGCATCGCGGGTACCGGAGGTCGGGGGCGGGCCAAGGACTTCGATTTTGATGTCCGGCAGGCTCGGATCGATTTCCGACCAGGTGCTATACGGGTTGTCGACCAGCGACTTGCCGTCTTTCGAAGGAACGGTTTTGGCCAGCGCCAGGAAGATCTGTTCCTTGGTCAGGTCAAGCTGCGGTGCATCTTTGGAGTTCGACAGAACGATACCGTCATAGCCAACCTTGACTTCGGTAACTTCTGCAACGCCGTTCGCGGCACAGGCTTCAACTTCGGACTTCTTGATACGACGCGAAGCGTTGGTGATGTCCGGATGCTGTTCGCCAACACCTGCGCAGAACAGCTTGATGCCGCCGCCAGAACCGGTCGATTCAATAACCGGAGTCTTGAAGGAGGTGGTTTTACCGAATTCTTCAGCAACCGCAGTTGCGAACGGGAAAACGGTGGACGAACCAACGATACGAATCTGGTCGCGTGCATGGGCCGCGCCAGCAAAGGCAACGCTCATCAGCGCCGCAACAGCAAGAGTCTTCTTCATGGTAAATTCCCCATTGATTGTTCCGGAGTGGAACGGTGCAACGATCTGCGAGGCGGACTCTAACGCCGGGTGCTTACGGTATTGCGTCAGTTTTGTTAACGTTATGTGACAACGTATCAGAGATGCAAACGACTCTCTGAAATCCTTTATTTCTCAATTATTTTTACGAATTGGCACCCGTGCAAAACCAGACCCGAAACCGGCAACTCGGCATTGGATTGCTCGATTTTCACAGGCTTGCTTACAAAAACTGTAACATTACACAATCACGGCATTGGCTGTTCTCCGCGCCCCCGCCTTTACAAAGACGGGGGAAAACACGAAGCTTGTTCATAAGATATCAAACCGTTGGGGACACTCTGGCGCAGCAGAGCGCAAAAAGGGAGACAGCAATGAGCACTTCGCTCGATGAGATTCAGGAACTGGTTCAGAAGCTTTCCGGTGAGCTGGGCGACATGTCCGAGGCCGCATCACGCCACATTGATGACCTGCATGTGGCGGTCAACAACATTGCGTCTCATGTGCTTGCCATGGAAGCCGTCATTGCGGTGATGGCAACAAAGGTCGATGTCAGCGAAGCCGACGTGCAAAACTGGATTCGCGAAAAAACCGCTGCCTTCGCCGAAGACAGCAGCGAAGGCTCCGCCGCCGAAGGTATTGCCACCAGTCTGCTTGCGAAATAAGCGATTTCCCCAAAACCGCCTGCCAAGTTGTACAAAAGCCCGCGCGACGTTTTGTCGGCGGGCTTTGGCATTTAAAGGTCAAATCTTTGGCTAGGCGATCTTTTCGGCATAGTGGGGCAAAAGCTTTTCAGGGACCGGTCCCCCCATCGCCCAGTCAAGCAACTGTACCGTATGCACAACCTTTAACGCATCTGTTTCAAGCTGCACCATGCATCCGATATTGCCCGTCGCAACCAGGTCGGGGGCCGTATTTCTGATATTGCCGAGTTTCCGTTCACGCAGCTTGCCTGCGATTTCGGGCTGCAACAGGTTATAAACCCCCGCCGACCCGCAACATAAATGCCCCTCGGCAATTTCAAGCACGTCGTACCCGGCCTTTTTCAAAAGGTCGCGCGGTTCGCGGATGATTTTCTGGCCATGCTGCATCGAACATGCGGAATGATAGGCAACCCGTGCTCCGCCATGTGCCGCACCGGCAAAACAGTCCACCGGAACATCAATCCCGGCAAGATATTCGGTCACATCACAGGCAATATCCGAAATTCTGGCCGCTTTTGCCGCATATACCGGGTCATTGCGCAACATATGCCCGTAATCCTTGACCGTTGTGCCACATCCCGATGCCGTAATGACAATCGCATCAAGTCCCTCGCCCGCAAGTTCATTGCTCCAGGCATCAATGTTGGCTTTGGCCTGATGATGGGACTGCGCTTCCTTGCCCATATGATGAACAAGCGACCCGCAACAACCTGCCCCTTGGGCAACCACGATCTCGATCCCCAGTCGTGTTAGCAAACGCACGGTTGCCTCGTTGATCTCGGTCTCAAGAACCTGCTGCGCACAGCCAGTCAGGATTGCGACCCGGCCTTTGCGTTCACCAATAGCCGGGATCACCTGCGGTTTGTCGACCCAGCTTGGCGGCGGCATATGCCGTGCGCCCATTTTCACCATGCCCTTCAGACGGCCGGGCAAAAGGTTTGCGAATGGCGATGCCAGTTTCGCCCCGATCAGCGACAGCCTGAAAAACGTCGGGTTTGGCACGACAATCGATAAAATCCGGCGCAGCCATTTATCCGCAAACGGCCGGTCATAGGTTTCCTCGATATGGGCGCGCGCATTATCGATCAGATGCATGTAATCGACACCTGACGGGCATGTCGTCGTGCAGGACAGGCACGACAGGCACCGGTCCAGATGCTTGACCACCTTATCGGTTGCCGGTTTGTCGTTTTCCAGCATGTCCTTGATCAGGTAAATCCGCCCGCGCGGACTATCAAGTTCATCCCCCAGCGTCACAAAAGTCGGGCATGTCGCGGTACAAAATCCGCAATGCACGCATTTGCGCAGGATCTGTTCGCTTTCGGCGATTGCCGGATGGGCAAGCTGGGCGGGGGTAAAGTTCGTTTGCATTACGCGTCTCCCCCTTTGGCAATCATCTTTCCAATCCTCCCCGGGTTAAGGATACCTTCGGGGTCAAAATTTTCGCGGATTCTGGCATTGATCCGCGCCAAGGCCGCATCCCCGGCATGGAACACCGGCACCTGATTTCGGATATCTTCGGGCGCGCGTACCAGAACGGCCCGCGCATCGTGGGACACGGCAATGTCGCGCACTTTATCGGCCATCGCATCGGCCCCGGCCAAATGCAGCCATGTCTGTGCCCCCGCCCAATCCATCATGATTTTCCCGCCGGTTTCAGCCGCCAGTGTCGCGGCAATCGTACCGCCCGATGCCGGTGGCCCGGAAACACGCCACAACAATCCTGTCCCGCCAGCAAACGGGGCAACATCGGCCACCGCCTGCCAGAACGCATGACTGTTGGTGCTATGAAGTTCTTCACTAACGCCAATATCGGTCATAAGCTTGCGCAATGCCTCACACCGCCAGGCAACCGAGGGGGCCGGTCCTTCAACCCGCAATGCGACAATCCCCGCCCCCATACCGGTCGCACTGTCCGCACCAAGTTTTCCAACCTGTTCCTGTCCAATCCATGCTGCGGCAGAAACTTCATTTTCGCTGCCCATGGCACGCGTCATCGCACGCCCGGCACTCTCGATATCGTCACAGGCGATCAGAACGGTTCGGGTTTTCTCGTCGCGCGGCATGACTTTCATGGTGATGGTGTGCATCACGCCAAGCGTGCCGAACGATCCCGCCATCAGCTTTGACAGGTCAAACCCGGTCACATTCTTCATCACCCGCCCGCCGGATTTGAAATCCTCGGCCCGGCCGCTAATGGCCTCAAACCCCAAAAGATGATCGCGCGCCGCACCAACCTTTATGCGGCGCGGCCCCGACAAATTGGCTGCAATTAGCCCGCCAATCGTCCCGGCATGATCAGAAATCCCATCGGCCAGAAGACCCGGAAAATTTCCGGGCTCAAAATGAAATTGCTGGTTTTTGTCGCGCAGCAATGCGTGGATTTCGGCAAGCGAAGTGCCCGCCCGCACAGACATCACCAATTCTTCGGGCTCGTAAAACAAAACCCCGGTCAGTTTCGACAGGTCCAGAACATGGTCGGCTGCAACCGCATGTCCATATGTTTTCTTGCTGCCCGATCCAATGATTTCCAGCGGGACCTTGGAACCAAGCGCCCAACTAATGGCTTCGCGCAATTGTTCTGGCGTGGTGGGGGATATGACTTCCGCCATTATGGTTTCTCTCTTCCTCTCCTGATCCTTGCCAACCGGTTGGTGGGAACCGGTGGCTGGATTATTTTTCTTCTCGTTTTTCGTTCCGGCCTAAAAGCGCGGGATATCCGGGAATTTGTTGGCAACTTCGCGTGCATGCAGGGTTTTAAGCTCCCCACAGCCATGCAAGGTCGGGAAAACCTTGCCGGGATTAAGCAATTCATCCTCGTCAAACGCCAGTTTCAGACGTTCCTGATGCTTCATGTCGTCGTCGGTAAACATTTCCGGCATCAGATCGCGTTTTTCGACACCAATCCCATGTTCGCCCGACAAGACCCCGCCAACCTCGACACACAGTTTCAGGATATCGGCACCGAATGCCTCGGCCCGTTCCAGTTCGCCGGGCTGATTGGCATCAAACATGATCAGCGGATGCAGATTGCCGTCGCCTGCATGAAACACGTTGGCCACCCGCAACCCGTGGCGTTGCGACAAAACCTGCATTCCGGTCAGGACTTCGGCCAGACGTCGGCGCGGAATAGTGCCATCCATACAGATATAATCGGGCGAAATCCGCCCAATCGCCGGAAAGGCATTCTTGCGCCCCGACCAGAACAGCAGCCGTTCATCCTCGCTTTCGGAAATGCGCGAATAGACCGCACCGCATTCGCTGGCAATCGCGCCCACCCGTTCAATCAGATAATCAACCTCGACCTTTGGCCCGTCGAGTTCGACAAGCAGCAACGCCTCGACATCAAGCGGATAACCCGCATGCACGAAATCCTCGGTCGCCTTGATCGCCGGGGCATCCATCATTTCAAGACCGCCCGGAATGATCCCGTGGGCAATGATCCGGGCAACGCAATTGCCGCCTTCCTCGCTGCTGTTAAAGCCAAGCAAGAGTGCACGTGCGGTTTCGGGTTTGCGTAAAATCCTGACCGTGACTTCGGTTACGATGCCCAGCAATCCCTCGGACCCGGTAACAACCCCCAAAAGGTCATATCCCGACTGCTCAAGTCCCTTGCCCCCGATCCGAAGGATTTCACCCTCGATCGTGACCATTTCAACACCAAGGACATTGTTGGTGGTTAGTCCGTACTTCAGGGAATGTACACCGCCCGAATTTTCCGCAATATTGCCACCGATTGAACAGGCGATCTGGCTGGACGGGTCCGGGGCATAATAAAACCCCTTATGTTCAACCGCCCGCGTGATGCCAAGATTGGTGACACCGGGCTGCACGACGACCGCCCGATTGTCCCAGTCGATATCCAGCACGCGGTTGAATTTCATCATGCTGATCGTGATCGCATCCGCCATCGGCAACGCCCCGCCCGAAAGGCCGGTGCCCGCCCCGCGCGGAACGACACGGATTTTGTGGGTATGACAATATTTCAGGATGGCCGCGACCTGCCCGGTATTTTCGGGCAGGACCACGATCATCGGAAGCTGGCGATAGGCCATCAACCCATCGCATTCATAGGGCCTGAGCCGGTCTTCATCGACAATGACCCCGCCGTCATTGGGCACGATGTCCCGCATGGCGGCAATGATATCCTCGCGACGCGCAAGGGTCGATTGATCCGGCTCAGGCATCCTAAGCATGCGAAGTTTACTCCCTTAATTCGATCAGCAAATCCTTGCTGTCGACCTGTGTACCGGCAGGGGCATGAATGGTGGCCACAACCCCGTCCCTTTCCGCATGAACTGCGGTTTCCATTTTCATTGCCTCAAGCGAACACATTACATCACCCGCCTTGACCTTCTGGCCTTCGGCAACATGGACCTCGACGACAAGGCCTGGCATCGGGGCAGCGATATGAAGCTGGTTGCCATCCTCGGCCTTTGGCTTGACCTTGCCCGTGGCGGCCAATGTCTTGTCGGCAACCTTGACAGTCCGGGGTTGACCGTTCAGTTCAAAGAACACGGTTCGATTGCCTTCCTCGTCCCCGCCTTCGGATGTCGCAAGATACCGGATTACAAGCGTCTTGCCCTTTTCCAGATCGACGGAAATTTCGTCATTCTGGCTCATCCCATAGAAGAAAACCGGGGTCGGCAGGATCGAAACATCGGCGTTGTGGCTGCGATGTTCGGCATAATCAAGGAACACCTTGGGATACATCACATAAGATGCGACCTCGGCATCGCTGATGCTGCGATGGGTTTTCTTTTCGATTTCCTTGCGCGTTGCTTCGAAATCAATCGGCGGCATCGACTTGCCCGGCCGATCCGAAAGGGCTTCGGCACCCTTAAGCACCTTGCGCTGAAGGGCTGGCGGGAAGCCGCCCACCGGCTGACCGATTTCACCACGGAAGAACGAAATGACGCTATCGGGGAATGCGATGTCCTTTTTCGGGTCCAGCACATCCTTTTCGCTAATGCCCGACGTTACCATCGTCAGCGCCATGTCACCGACAACCTTCGAGCTCGGCGTCACCTTGACCACATCGCCAAACATCTTATTGACTGCGGCATAGGCTTTCGACACTTCGGGCCAGCGTTCCTCGATACCAAGGGAACGTGCTTGCTGGCGCAGGTTGGTATATTGGCCGCCGGGCATTTCATGGACATAAACATCCGATGTGCCGCTGCGAATATCGCTTTCAAACCCGGCATAATACCGCCGGACCTGTTCCCAATAGGTCGAAACTTCTTTAAGCGCCTCTGTATTCAGCCCCGGATCGCGTGGCTGCCCGATATAGTTATTGGCAATCGAACCAAGGTTTGGCTGCGATGTCAGACCCGACATCGAATCCATGGCAGCATCCACCGCATCCACCCCGGCATCAATCGCGGCAATCACGGTTGCCGCCGAAATGCCGCTGGTATCGTGGGTATGGAAATGGATCGGAATATTGACCGTATCCTTCAACGCCTTGATCAGGGTCGTTGCCGCCGCCGGGCGCAGAACCCCCGCCATATCCTTAAGTCCCAGGATATGCGCACCGGATGCCTCAAGCTCGCGGGCCATTTTGACATAGTAATCAAGGTTATATTTCGGGCGTTTCTCGTCAAAAATATCGCCCGTATAGCAAATGGTTGCCTCGCACAGCTTGTCGGTTTTCAGAACCGCATCCATGGCAACTTTCATGTTTTCGACCCAGTTCAGGGAATCGAAGACACGGAAAACATCCATGCCGTGTTCTGCCGCCTGCTTGACGAAATATTCGACCGCATTGTCGGGATAGTTGGTGTAACCGACCGCGTTCGACGCCCGCAAAAGCATCTGTGTCAGGATGTTGGGAACCCGTTCACGCAACTTGACCAGACGATCCCAAGGATCTTCTTTCAGGAACCGCATTGCGACGTCAAATGTCGCCCCGCCCCAGCATTCCAGGGAAAACAGTTCCGGCAGCCCATGCGCATAATAAGGCGCGATTTCGAGCATATCGAATGTCCGCATCCGGGTCGCCAGCAACGACTGATGCGCATCACGCATCGTGGTATCGGTGATCAATACCCGTTTCTGATCCTTCATCCAGCGAGAAAATCCCTCGGCCCCCAACTGGTCAAGCTTCTGCTTGGTACCCGGACGGATTTCGCCCAGATCAATGGATTTGGGCATCACCGGCGCATGCAGGTTTGTCGGCACCACCCGGCCTTCGACTTCCGGATTGCCGTTCACCGTAACCTCGCCAATGAAGCGCAGCAAACGGGTCGCGCGGTCGCGACGGCGCACGAACTTGAACAGTTCGGGCGTTTCGTCAATGAACCGCGTGGTATATTCACCGGCCCGGAATTTCGGGTGATTGATCAGGTTTTCAAGGAACGCCAGGTTGGTCGCAACACCGCGAATACGAAACTCGCGAAGGGCGCGGTCCATTCGGTCGACCGCTTCGCGCGGGGTGCTGCCCCATGCGGTGACCTTTTCCAGCATACTGTCATAAAACGGTGTGATCACCGCCCCGGAATAGGCTGTGCCACCATCCAGACGAATGCCAAAACCGTTCGCCCCGCGATACACCTTGATGATCCCGTAATCCGGCACAAAGCTGTTTTCGGGGTTTTCCGTCGTGATGCGGCACTGAAGCGCATGATCACGCAGTTTGATCTTGTCCTGCCACGGAATACCGGTTTCCGACGGGAAGCCAATACGCCCCCCCTGCGCAACAAGGATTTGCGCCTTCACAAGATCAAATCCGGTCACGCATTCGGTCACGGTATGTTCGACCTGAATGCGGGGATTGACCTCGATAAAGTAAAACTTGGATGTATCCACATCCATCAGGAATTCGACAGTCCCCGCATTGACGTAATTTGCGGCCTTCCCCAGACGAAGCGCCGCTTCGCAAAGTTCTTTCCGCTGTTCTTCGTCAAGGTAGGGAGCCGGTGCGCGTTCAACGACCTTCTGGTTACGACGCTGAACCGAACAGTCACGTTCAAACAGATGCACCAGGGTGCCATGCGTATCGCCCAGAAGCTGCACTTCGACATGACGGGCGCGACGGATCAGTTTTTCGAAATAAACCTCGTCATTGCCAAATGCGGCTTCTGCTTCACGTTTGGCAGCCAGGACCTGTTTGGAAAGATCCTTGGAATTCTCGATGACACGCATCCCGCGGCCACCACCACCCCAGCTGGCTTTCAGCATGATCGGATAACCGACCTGATCGGCAATGCGGGCAACTTCGTCCATATCATCAGGCAGCGCGCCGGATGCCGGCATCACCGGCACACCGGCACTTTCCGCCAGATTACGCGCGGCAACCTTGTTGCCCAATGTCCGCATGACTTCGGAGTCGGGACCGATGAAGGTAATTCCTGCCTCAGCACAGGCATCGGCGAAATCCGGATTTTCCGACAGGAAGCCGTAACCGGGATGTATCGCATCAGCCCCGGCTTCGCGGGCGACGCGCAGGATATCCTCGATATCAAGATAGGCACGAATGGGTTTGTTGCCCTTACCGACGGTATAGCTTTCGTCGGCTTTGAACCTGTGCAGGGCAAAACGGTCTTCGTCGGAAAAGATGGCAACTGTGCGAATGCCAAGCTCGTTGGCGGCACGCAGAACACGAATCGCGATTTCACCGCGGTTCGCGACCAGAAGTTTACGGATACGCTTTGGTGCAGAACGCGTCATTGACACCGGGCTCCTACCAGATTTGCACGGCAGGCGCGTCCCTGTGCGCCCCTGCCGAAAACCAAGAGAAACGCCACGATATGATCCTGGAATGCGTTGCGGTGCGGGATGCCTGCAACGCCATACCATCTGTGGCGATAAAGGATGTCTGCCACGTTAAAACGCGTGCAGTGCATCCAGGGTTCCTGGCGCCCGGTGGGCAGGCGACGTGTCTGATATATGCGCAATGCGCTGCCTCTGTCAAAGCATGATCTTCGAAATTGGTAATACCAATTTTGCTTTATGGCAGCCAGTCCCTTTTCACCATGTGGAAAATCGCGCCCGCACGCAATGCAACCCAAAGGTTCGCAACCTGCGATCAGGCGCAGACTTTTGATGCTTTTGTGATATTGTCCGGCGCGAAAAATCTTCCTGCATTCGAGACCGTTGTGCCCATGCCCAAAATCAACCTGCGACTAAAGTTTTTGCTCCTGTCGATCCTGCCTCTGGTTCTGGCGGCGGCGGCAATTTCCTATCTGGTGTTTGCACAGGCAGAACGACTGGCCGAAGCCGAAATCAGAACGTTCGAACGCAACATCCTCGAAGCCCGCAAGGAAGAGCTTAAAAGCTATCTTGAACTCGCCATGGCATCCATCGACCACATCTATTCGGTCGCAAGCCCGTTGGATGCCGTTTCCAAGGAACGGGTCAAAAGCATTATCGAAGACCTGTCCTATGGCGAAGACGGCTATTTCTTTATCTATGACCACGATGGCACGGCCCTTGTCGACCCGCCGCAGCCCTGGCGTCTTGGACGGACCTATTGGAATTTGCGGGACCTGAACGGAAATTCCGTCATTCAGGCCCTGATCTTCAATGCCGAAAAAGGGGGCGATTTCCTGCAACATGTCTGGGAAAAACCCTCAACCGGGGAACCGGCCGAAAAGATTTCCTATTCCCTGATGCTTGATAAATGGGGATGGATGATCGGCACCGGGATTTATATCGACGATATTTCCGAACAGGTACAGGAAATCGAGACCGAGGTATCATCCCATATCCGCGACACCACCATTTCCATCGTCGGCATCACCATTCTGGCGGTTTTGCTGGTCGGTATTTCGGGCACCGTCGTCACGCTTTCCGAACGCAAATTGGCCGATTCCAAGTTAAAGGAACTGACCCATCGGGTTGTCGATGTACAGGAACAGGAACGCTTGCGGGTGTCGCGCGAATTGCATGACGGCATCAGCCAGATCCTTGTTTCCGTCAAATATTCGGTCGAAACGGCGATTGCACGCCTTGGACCGGAAAAAAATGCCGCAACCGAACCGATGGAAAAGGCTGCCAAACGATTGCAGGATGCCATCCATGAGGTACGGCGCATATCGCGCGACCTGCGCCCGGCGGTTCTCGATGATCTTGGCCTGCGCCCGGCCATTGAAAGCATGTGCAAGGAACTGGCGGACCGGTCCGGCATGCAGATAGAAGTCAAATCCGACAATATTGATGTGGTTCTCGATATCGCAAAGAAAACGACGCTCTATCGCGTCTTGCAGGAAACCCTGACCAATATCGAACGCCACGCCGATGCAACGCATATCAAGGTCACGATCCGCCGCGAAGGCCAGAGTGTCGTGATGAAAATCATTGATAACGGTATCGGTTTTGAAACCAACCGTTATATTCGCAACCGCGATCCTCGTGCCGGCATCGGTCTTCGCAATATGCGCGAACGCATGGAATTCCACGGTGGCGGCATGACCGTCAAATCCGAACCGGACGATGGCACAACCATCACGGCCTATATTCCGGTTTCGCGTGATAATGATCTACCCGTAACCGCCATCAGCGGCTAAGGTGGCACCAGATGTTTCGGCCCAGATGTTTCAGCAATGTGACAGAGAACTGAATTGACCATGAGCAGCGCAACTATCGCCTATTCGTCCAACCGTCCCATTCGTGTTTTGCTGTGCGACGACCATGCGCTGGTCATGGATGGCATTCGTTCACGCCTTGAATGCTATGACCATATCGACATTGTCGGCGAAGCCGGCAACGGCATGGAAGCCCTGTCGCTGGCCGCTAATGTCAAACCCGATATCGTTTTGATGGATATCTCCATGCCGGTGATGAACGGGCTTGAAGCTGCCGAGAAGTTCCGCGAAACCATGCCCGATATCAAGGTCATCATCCTGACCATGCATGAAAACCCGGAATATCTGCGCACCGCCCGTCAGGCCGGGGCACGCGGCTTTATCCTGAAAGACGTGTCCTCCAACGATATGGTCCGGGCAATCGAGGCAATCGCCAATGGCGGAGAAGCTTACAGCCCGACTTTTGACCATATCAGCAGCGCCGAGAAGGCATCCGACGACGGTATGCCGCTTACCACGCGGGAACGAACGGTTTTGCGTCTTCTGGCAAAGGGCGCAAGCAACAAGCATGTTGCACGCGAACTTGATATCAGTGTGCGCACGGTCGAAACCCATCGCCGCAATATCAAGCGCAAACTTGATATCGACAGTTCAGCCGGTTTGGTCCGCTATGCAATTGAAAAAGGGCTGGTGACGCTCGACAGTACGCCATAGCCTCCGATGCCCCCATAACAGACCACACGGGGCAGAGGCCTGATTGATTGCCCCTTACCGCAGAGCCTGTGGCAAAGTCGTCTGAAAGGCGGAATTGGGCCCGCATGCCTTTGACAATCTTTCATATTCGGATGGCGTATCAATGGCACGATGATCGTCTCGCCGCGCAAGATCGATCACACGTAAACGACGTGTGAAATCGCGGCCATACTGGGCCAGCAGCCGACGTTGCAAACGTTGTACATCCCCTGCCCCAACTGGTCGCATGGCGGCAAAGTCCGCCGTAATTTCGGCAACCATGGCATCAAGTTCGCGCTGGATATCGCGTTCCATATGCTGATTGATCTGCACATGTTGCCCTTCATGGGCATAAACCACGTCATATTCACAGGTCCCGCGTTCCAGTTCGGATGCCACATAAACCAGATGTTTGACAACCTCGACTTTCGGATTGATCCGGATCGGATACAGACAGAACCGCCCTACCGCAACTTCGACGGGTTCAAGCCGCATATCGAACTGAGCCTGAAGTTCATATTCGGTCAGGCCGGTCACCATATAACGACTGCCCTGATTGGCACGGTTGTTCAGCCAGCGGACGGATCGGTGACGATCCAGCATCGGGGCCTTATTGATAAAGGAAAGGCGCGCATCCGGCGCACGTGCAACCGCACAATTGTTTTGCTGCGCTTTTGCAGGGCCGCGATCCATCAAAAAAATCAGCAATGCAACCAGACTGCATGCTGCGATCCTGCCCCAACCGATCAATTTTCTCGACCCGGCATGCTTCGCCTTTTGATCTGCCATATATCGGATACGTTAATTCGGTTTGACCGGTTTTCTCCAACCATTCCTAGCTATGCTTAACATGATCGGCGCAGTCGACACATAGCGGTGTGGTCGGATCAAACTCCAGACGCTTCTTTTCGATTTCCTCGCCACAGTTGTGGCAATAGCCGTAATCGGCATGTTCAATCCGCGCCAGTGTCTTTTCGATACGATCAAGTTCGGCAGCGCGGCGACGTTCCTGCTCCAGATGCATTTGCTGGTTCTGAAGCGCATCCATGCGTGACAGACGACCGACTGCCTGCTGATCAAGTTCGACAGGCTTTCGGTAATCTTCGGAATGATTTGAATGCGCCATGATATCCGCGCGCCGTTCCTCAAGTCGTTGGCGCAAAAATGCAATGTCGATGTCTCTGCGATCGGACATTCTGGTCCCTCACCGTTAGTTGCCGCCATTTCTTATATATGGGTAGCAATCGACGGGTTTCGCCAAGGGGGCGTGCGAATTTGTTCGCCCCCCTGTGTTCAGGCATGCTTAGTCCTGTTCAGGCGCAGTTGCCGCAGGCATCGACCAGCTTTTCCATTGCGGCCTCTGCCTCGTCATCATCGAGTTTTTCGGCCTTCATCTTTTTCTGGATCTTGCCACACAGTGCCGGGCCATCGGCAAATGCATGATCGGTCCAGAACGGAATATCGGTGCCGAAATATCCAATCTGGTCAAGGAACGAGACACCGTAATAATACGCCGCCCCGACCGAGTTATAGAAAGTCGGATCATCAATGAACCCGCCATCGGGTGTCATGGATTTGGTCAGACACCAGTCAAGGATCGTGGAAATGTCGGCCGATGCCGATTTCTGGCTAGAGCTATCGACTTCGTCCCAGCCAAGATCAAAGATTTTGGCAACGTCATAATTGTTGTGATTGTTGAAATCACCATTGTGTTTCCAGCCGAACGGATAGGCATCATCACGGATCGCCAGCGTCGTTTTGAAGATGGCGGGCCATAGCTCGACCTTGCCGTGCTGGTAGGAAATATTGTGAAAGGTCAGGCTAAGGTCCGGGCTTTTAAGAATATCGCCAGCATCTGTTTCAAACCAGCCACCCCAATATCCCGATTGTCCGTCCTGCCAGTCATCCAGCCAGCTTTTATAAGCCGCGATATAATCATCGCTCAGATCGAAACCTTTGACATATTTGCGGAAATAGTCACGGATTTCGCTTTTGAAACACATTTCTGACAGTGCGGCACTAACCGCACCCAATGCATCACGACGGTCCAGACCATCGGCAAATATCCGTGACGTTTTCTGACTGTTCAGCCAGGCAACAAGATCGGATGGCGTAGCAATCGGTGCCATAAAAGTCAGTGGATAATCCGGTGCAACCCCGTCGTCTGCCAATGCGTTGATCGCATCAATCATCGCATCCACCTTCAGAAACCACTGGTCATAGCATGGCCCCCACGAACCATCGCTTGCCACCTGTTCCTCGGCCCAGTCCTGATCCTTGTTTTTCAGGGACTTTTCAAACTGCACAATCTTCGTTTCAAGAGTATCCCAGTCAGCGGTGTAAAGCAGCAGCCACTTGCATTCGATCATATACTGATCCGATGCTGCCATGCTGTTCCCGGTTTGCTGGGCTGCAATCAGCCTTTCCTCAAGCGGTGCAAGCCTGTCGGCGTAGGAACTCTTTTTCGCAAGATAATCTGAATCGAATGCACAAAATTGCTGCTCGATCAGTGAATTGAAATCTGTCACGCCTGCCCCGCTGTCTGTTTGATCTGCGAGTTAAACAGGAGATGTTCAAAATGCAAAGTGAAAGAGATCGTTCAATCAGTGTTGGCAAGCCAATGCCTGATAACACGAAGCGCCTGATCGGGGTCTGTATCGACCATATGACTGGCGATATTGGCTTTGCGCCGATCGATCCGGCCTTCAATCCCCGCAACAGAAAATCCTTCGCCCTCACTGTTTGCATCAGACAGGCTTGGCGTGTGTCGACGATCCGGAGATGTTCCGGGCTCGTAACGCGGTATTGGTGCACAAGGTTTGGGACCGGGCAAATACCCGTCGCCCACCTTTGCCCCGTTTGATAAATCAGATTTGTCGACCATTTCGAAATTGTCACCCCGATTGACGCACCGAAGCAAGGAATTTCAGAAGGAGGCCCGCAGCCTGATATGGGAATCAGCCATATTGGAGCATCTTGAACTTTAGTCGATAACCATTGTCATATATTATGTCCGGCAATTCCTGTCTTGCCGGTCAGGAAATGCGCACAAACTATGGGATACCTCCTTTTCAACAGGGCACCCGCTTCCAGATAGGGCGATAGGGTCTTTTCGGCACTGAAATGGATTTCGTGACCCGGTATGTTGTTTATCCGGCAAAAAAGATGCACATAGGAAAATTACACGCAATGCGTTGTAAAGGATTGCCTGTCCTCGCATCTTAAGAAGAATGATAAAACAGACATATGAACTTTACCTAGGTTCAACCATGAGATATTCACCACCTAAGAATAGGAATATCGATACTTTTCGATAGGCAAAAAAACATTCAGGGGATACCCGAAGTGCATAGGGTAGTGGGAAGCTTTATATCGCTGGTATCGATACTGGCCGCCATTATGGGTGCGTCACAACATGATGCCCATGCAGTCGAATTCGGCGAAGCCCCCATGCTGGCAGAAGCCGTTGAGAGTGGCAAACTGCCACCTGCCGCCGAAAGGCTCCCGCGCACACCAATGATCGTCACACCAAACGACAAGCTTGGCCAGTATGGCGGCACCTGGCATATGGCCCAGAATTCCGAACGCGACCATGCCCTTCTGATCCGGACGATAGGCTATGAACCGCTTTTGCGCTGGACGCCGCAATGGACCGATACGATTCCCAATGTCGCCCTGTCGATGCAGCCCAGCAGTGACGCGACCGAATTCATTTTCCGGTTGCGTCCGGGAATGCGCTGGTCGGATGGTGCCCCGTTCACCGCCGAAGATATTGTGTTCTGGTACGAAGATATCCTGATAAATCCGGCATTTGACAATGCCATACCGGAATGGCTGACGACCGACGGCGATCCGGTACGTGTCGAAAAAATCGATGAAAACACGGTCGGTTTTCGCTTCAGCACACCTTACGGTCTTTTCCCGACATTTCTTGCCAGACCAGAAGGTGTCGAACCGGTCAGCTATCCGGCACATTTCCTCAAACCGCTGCTTCCCAGATACAACAAAGATGCTGACAGCCAGGCTCGGAAACTTGGTTTTGAGGGCTGGAAGGAACGTTTCCTGTCCGTTTTCGGAAAGCCCGGCACGATTGACGATCCAGATCGCTGGCTCAACCCCGGGGTTCCAACGCTGAATGCATGGGTCCTGACCGGCGTTTATGGCAGCGACAACCCACTGGTTGCCGTGCGCAATCCGTATTACTGGAAAATAGATCCGGGTGGGCGGCAATTACCCTATATCGACAAAGTCTCGTTCAGTCTGATCCGCAGCAAGGATGAAGCGGGTGATGTCGCAATATTGGGCAAGGTCAATATGCAGGAACGTCATATTGGTCGCCGGGTTGACGAGATTCTTGCCGCCAACAACAATCTTCAGTCCTTTACCCTGATCGAAAGTGACATGAATATCCTGACCCTGTCGCTTAATCTCAATGACAAGGACCCGGTACTTCGAGATATATTCCAGAACAAGGAATTCCGTATTGCCCTGTCGCACGCGATAGACCGCGACAGTATCATCGCACGTTTCGTCCCCGGGGCCCTTCCGCATCAGGCGGCTCCGCGTCCTGAAAGTCCACTTTATCATACTGTTCTGGCCCGGCAATTCATCACCTATGATCCTGTGCTTGCCGCAAGCCATCTCGCCAATGCCGGCCTGACTGAAAAAGACGATGAGGGCTTCCTGCTGCGTCCTGACGGGAAACGCCTGTCCTTTACGATTGATACCGACGGGGCAGCTCGTTACGAGATGCTTGCTGCCACCGTAGATTACTGGCGCGATATCGGTCTTGATGTTACGGCACGTGATCTGTCGCGAGACGTGTTTGTCGCGACCCGTGAAAATAATGATCATCATGCCAGCGCATGGGGTGGTGACGGCGGACTTGATGCGATGGTGATTCCGATCAATTACCTTCCGGTATCAAGCGAATCTTCCTGGTACGCGACCGGTTGGGCGCAATGGTATGCGAACCCCGAAAACCCCGATGCGGTTGAGCCACCCGCCGAAGTCATTCGTCAGCTGGCACTGTATAGCCAGTTGAAAGCGACGGCAGATGCTGAAAAACAAAATAAACTTATGCGCGATATTCTCGACATCAGCGCAAATCAGTTTTACGTTATGGGAATTGCCTTGCCGCCCAATCGCAAAGGGCTCGTGGCAAAAAACTTCAAGAATGTTCCCAAGGTCATCCCTGCGGCTTGGAGCTATGCCACACCGGCACCGACCAATCCATCCCAGTATTATCTTGAGAGCCAATAACAGAATGACCGGCAATCAGGCTGGGCCAGGGTTTAGAGGTTGGCGTGAAGAAACTTTTTGACCGCCTGTTTGGCAGTCTGGTTTTCAAGATCGGGGTCGCAATTGTTATTGTCGAAACCATCCTGCTTGGCCTCTTTGGCGGTTATTATGTTCAGTATTTCGGTGCGGAGATTGACCGGCGGATTGCCGAACAGATCAGCGCACCCGGTCGCCTGATTCAGGATGAACAGCTCAAGATTTCCGTAATCAGCGATCCCAAACAGCTCGAACTGCTTTTGGGCCCGCACCTTCGTGAAGCCATGGCCATCGGCTTTGACGGTACGATCTATCACGCGATGGACCCGATGCTGATCGGATCGGATATTGCTTCTGTCCCCGATTTCCCCAAAGACCGGCTTTCTGCTGATTTGCGCAGTCAGGTGCTGTTTACCACCGATGGTCCGGATGGACGCAACATGGTCAGCATCACGCCGCTGTTCAGCCTGAATGCCAACCAGCCCTTCATGTTTGCTTATTTCAAGGTTTCTACCCTCGGTCTGGAACAAAGCCAGCGCCAGATGCAGTCAGTTCTGCTGATCGGCTCGGTTCTGTGTATTCTGATGACGTCGGGACTGATTTTCCTTTTCATGCAGCAAACCGTTCTGCGTCGCCTGATCACAGCCGCGCAATTTGTTTCTGAAATCCAGTTTGGAAAGCTCAGCGCCCGCCTGAAACCGGCCGGTCGGGACGAAATCGGTTCGCTTGAGCGTGGCCTGAACACCATGGCCGAAAGTCTGGAGCGGCGCACCAACCAGCACCAGATCGCCCAGGAAGCCCTCCGCGACAGCGAAGAACGGTTTCGTGACTTTACCCTGTCGTCTGCCGACTGGTACTGGGAAATGGGACCGGATCTGAAAATCACATTTGCATCCTATAAATTCTATCAGCTGATCGAGGAACTGAACGGCTCCCCGCAGGGCCAATCCTTTGACAAACTGGGCCTCAAGGCCGAAACGGATCATAACTGGGGCAGTCTGGTCAAAAGGCTTGAAAGCCATCTTGCATTCCAGAATTTCGAATTTTCGTGGACTTCGCGTGAAGGGCAAAAACATTTTGGCCGGATCAACGGTGTCCCGGTCTTCGATCTTGACGGATCGTTCAAGGGATATCGCGGCACCGGCAGCGACGTTACGTCACAACATCGCGCGACCGAAGAACAGCAGGCATTGCAGCGCCAGCTTGCCACGTCGCAGAAACTTGAGGCCGTCGGTCAGATGGCAGGCGGCGTAGCACATGAATTCAACAACTGTCTTGCCGGTATTCTCAGCTTTGCCGAAGTCGCGCGCGCCAAAATCGACGATCCCGACCGGGTCCGGGAATATCTTGATCATGTGATATCGCTTGGCGAACGTGCCACCAGTGTTGCCGATCAGCTTCTGATGTTCTCGCGCCGCCGGATCGATCAGCCGACCGTCGTTCAGGTCGATACAGCCATTACCGAAATGGAAAAGCTGCTGATCACCCTTCTGGAACACCGGATCGAATTGCAAATCTGGGCCAATGATGCCCCACTATATACGCGTGTTGATCCAACGCAGCTTTCGGCATGCATCCTGAACCTTGCGATCAATGCCCGTGATGCGATGCCCGATGGTGGCACATTGCAGATTTCATGCTATGGCGCGAGCATTCCGCCCGCCGATGAACGATCCCCCGATGACGAAGATGACATCTTCCCCAAAGGGGCCGCAGGCGATTATGTCGTGGTTACGGTACAGGATACCGGCACGGGTATCCCCGCTGACATCCTTGGCAATATTTTCGAACCCTTCTTCTCGACCAAGGAACCCGGCAAGGGAACCGGGCTTGGCCTGTCGATTGTTCATAGCTGGGTCGAGGAATCGAGCGGCTTTATCGATGTTGAAAGTGTCGAGGGTGAAGGCACGACCTTCTCAATTTATCTGCCACGTTGCGAAGCCGGGAAAGCGCAGGTTCTGGCCACGCGCGAGATTGATTATTTCCCTGGCAATGGCGAACGCGTGCTGGTTGTCGATGATGAACAGTCACTGCGGACCACCGCCAAAATCATTCTCGAAGATGCAGGCTTTGATGCCATCGTTGCCCGCAGCGCAGAAGAAGCCTTGCAGATCATTACGGAGTCACACAAGACAGACCGCATAGACGTTATCCTGACCGATGTCGTGATGACGGGGTTGAGTGGCCCGCAACTTGCCATTGAAGCACAGCGTCAATATCCCGAAATAGCCGTCGTCTTCATGTCGGGCTATCCGGCCCGAACCCGCAAGGAAATGGAAAAGATGCTGGGCGATTATATCTTCGTCAAAAAGCCGTTCCGCCCCGCCCAGTTGCAAAAGGCCATTCACGAGGCCCTTGCGCAAAAAACCGAACGTCATCGTCTTTAGCTGCTTTCGATAAATCGATTCGCTCAAATTATTAGAGTGATCCATCCCTTGCGTACGGCCCTACCGAACACGCGCGAGAATTTCCTTTTGGGCAACAACCCATAAGCCATTGATTTTATGAAATTCACAAAAACGTCATCACGCCATGCAGGTGCGCTGTGACGGTGGTCACTTTAAATATGTTAACCGAACCCTAATCTGTAAGTCAGAAGCACGCGATATCGCCGGTGGCGGTATTACAACTTCACGGAATTCGAGACGAGGACACAATGATCGGTTCAGCAGGCTCAGGACTTAGCGCAGCAGCACAGGCCGTAAATGACGCCATCACGCCGGGTGGCGGCAAAGATGGCGTGTCGGCACCGCTTGCCGCAGCAACCTCTTCGATCCAGAAGGCCACGGGCCTTGCACAGGTTATCGGCTCTATCGTTACAGAACATCAGCCGCTTGAGACCAGCGGCTCACGCGGTACCCGCGTCAATCTTCTAACGTGATTTTTCCCTCTCGTTAGCTTCCTCGGGGTGGTTTTAACCACCCCTTTTTCTGCGTGGCTTCGGGATGTATCCTGTCCCCATGCAGAAACCATCCGGCCCCCGTGAAAAAATCATTCCCGAAGGTGATGACCGCGAACGGCTAAGCTGCCCCGATTGCGGTTACATCCGTTATGACAATCCAAAAGTCGTCGTCGGTGTCGTCGCGACCTGGGAAGACCGCTATCTGATGTGCCGTCGCGCGATCAATCCGCGCAAGGGCTTTTGGACGCTGCCTGCCGGTTTCATGGAAATCGGTGAGACATCCGCCGCCGGGGCCGCACGCGAAGCCTACGAAGAAGCCCGCGCCGATCTTTCGCTTGATCGTTTGCTGTGCCTTTATGACCTGCCCCATATCAGCCAGTTGCAATTGCTCTATCGTGCAACCCTGAACAGTCCCGATGTTTCCTGTGGCCCGGAAAGTCTTGATGTCGGTCTGTTTCACTGGGAGGATATCCCGTGGGACGACATCGCCTTCCCAACCGTGCATTGGGCCCTGCATCATCATCGGGATGCCATCGGACAGGATGTCTTTCCGCCATTTGGCAACCCGCCGGGGGCCTCTGCCCGGATGGGAAATGACGACACGGCAACTTCATGACAAAACCCGTTGATCATGCTAATGTTTTTGCAGTTTCAGAACGGATAAACTCATGGCAACCAACCGGATCGGCAGTAGTGCCACACAAACGGGCCTTCACGATGCCCGCTCCATGCCGCAAGGCGTGCCTTCGGGTGCGCGCGGTCGTGTGGCTGCCAACACCGATCAGCCATCCCCCGACAGCTTCATCGCCGCCCAGCTTGCCCGCTTGCGTAATCTGATCGCCGCCGACCAGATTGACCACAATGCGCGGCGCGGGACTTATCTGAACATTCTTCTCTGATCCGCCTTGTTCGGATCAGGCCTGTTGCGCAGGGTCCCCGAAAACCCGGATGTAACGTTCAACCTGCTTTGGATCGCCCGAAATCTTTTCCGGATTATCCGAAAGCTTGACCGCCGGTTGCCCATTGGCACTTGTCACCTTGCACACCAGCGACATAGGCTCAAGCCCCTGTTCCCCCGCCGGATCACAACCGCGAAAATCATTGGTCAGGTTCGTGCCCCAGCCAAAGCTCATGCGGACCCTGCCATGGAAATGCAGATAGGTTTCGATAATCGCATCAATGTCGAGATTGTCTGAAAACACCAGAAGCTTCTCGCGCGGGTCCCTGCCATGTTCTTCCCACCATCGGATGATCTGTTCGCCACCCTCAATCGGTGGCGCACTGTCGGGGCGAAATCCGGTCCAGTCCGCCAGCCAGTCCGGCGCACCTTTAAGGAACGCCGCCGTGCCATATGTATCGGGCAACGCAATCAGAAGATTGCCGCTGTAATACTGGCGCCATTGCTCAAGGACCCGATAAGGCGACGCCGCAAGTTCTTCATCGGTTTTTGAAATCACCGCTTCGACCATCGGCAATTCATGGGCGTTGGTGCCAATCGCCTCGATATCCGCGGTCATTGCCAGCAACACATTTGACGTGCCGATGAACCGGTTGCCGATCCCTTCTTTCAGGGCTTCGACACACCAGCGCTGCCACAAAAAGCCATGCCGCCGCCGGGTGCCGAAATCGGCAAGAACAAGGTCCGGCAAATCGCGCAACCGTTCGACTTTTTCCCAAAGCTTGGCCTTGGCACGCGCATACAGCACATCAAGTTCAAACCGCCCGCGATTGCGCAACACCGCACGCGACCGCAATTCGGTAATGATCGCAAGGGCCGGTGTTTCCCACATCGAACTATGCGTCCATGGCCCGGAAAAATGCAGTTCAAACTGCCCGTCGATCTTGCGCAATTCATATTCCGGCAATTGGAAATCGCCCAGCCAGCGGATGAATTCCGGCTTGAACATATGGCTGCGCCCGTAAAATGTCGCCCCCGCCAGCCAGATCAGTTCCTGACGCGAAAAACGAAGGCTTCGCGCATGGTCAAGCTGCGCGCGCACTTCACCTTCATCGATGATATCGCCAAGCCTTATATGATGGCTGCGATTGATCAGCGAAAAGGTAACACTGACATCGGGATGCTCCTGCCAGATTGCCTGCAACATCAGAAGCTTGTAAAAATCCGTATCCAGAAGACTGCGGATAATCGGATCAAGCTTGAAGTTGTGATTGTAGGTCCGCGTGGCAATGTCGGTAACGGTCATGAACCACCTGTCGGAATGGCAAAGATGTTCGCTTTGACATAAGTATCGATGCCGCCCGGCGAAAGCACCACCCCATAAAGACCATAACCGGCAAAAAAAGAAGCCCCGCACAAAGTACGGGGCCAGTTTGTTTGTCCGGGTGTATGGACAAGGGAGCTTGCGCAAAAGCGTGAAAAGGGTTCACGCAGTTGCCTGGTTTTCGCTCATCGAGCGAATGGGGTGTTCCAGCTTGTCGACGATTTCTTTCGGCACGATCTGCCAGAAATTGCCGCGTTCACGATCCCAATTGTCGAGGATGGTGCGCGCAAAACCGCTATCGGTTTCGGCAACATGCTCTTCAATCAGCGAACGACAGACTTCGTCCCAATGCTGGGTTTCAATACGCTGGTACAGGATGGAGCCATCATTGACGACATCCCCAAAGGTGCCTTCAACGTCATAGATGAACGCCATGCCACCGGTCATGCCGGCACCGAAGTTCTCACCGACCGCGCCAAGGATCACGGCCGTACCGCCGGTCATGTATTCACAACCGTTCGAACCACATCCTTCAACCACGACCGTCGCGCCCGAGTTACGAACGCAGAAACGTTCCCCGGCCTGACCGGCGGCAAACAGCTTACCGGCCGTTGCACCATAAAGGATGGTGTTGCCGATGATCGTGTTCTCGTTGGTCTTGAGCGGGCTTGATGGCCGCGGGCGCAACACGATGGTGCCGCCCGAAAGGCCCTTGCCGACATAATCGTTGGCATCGCCCTGAACTTCGATTTTCAGCCCCTGAACCGCAAACGCGCCCAGTGACTGACCGGCAGAACCGCGCAAACGCACATGCAGATGGCCTGGTTTCAGGCCAGTCATGCCATATTTCTGCGTGATCAGCGACGAAATACGCGTCCCGATAGCACGCTGCGTGTTCTGGATATTGTATTGCAGTTGCATCTTTTCGCCGTCTTCAAGCAATGCACGCGCATCCTTGATCATCTGGGCGTCAAGCGTGTCGGGCACTTCGTTGCGCCCCTCAACCGTGCAATACCGTTTGTGATCACCAGCATCAGCCTGTGCAAGCAGCGGGTTCAGGTCAAGGTCAACAAGGTCCTTCGCACCACGATGAACCTGCTGCAACAGGTCCGAACGGCCGATGATTTCCTGAAGATTGTCATAGCCAAGCTCGGCCAGGATATCCTTGACCTCTTCGGCCATAAACGTGAACAGGTTGACCAGCTTGTCCGCCGTACCGACGAACTTGGCACGCAATGCCGGGTCCTGGGTACAAACGCCAACCGGACAGGTGTTCGAATGGCACTGACGCACCATGATGCAGCCAAGCGCGATCAGGGATGCGGTACCGATACCGAATTCTTCCGCGCCCAGCATCGCACCGATCACCACGTCGCGGCCGGTTTTGAACCCGCCATCGACACGCAGTTTCACCTTGCTGCGCAGATTGTTCAGCGTCAGAACCTGATTGACTTCCGAAAGGCCCATTTCCCACGGAATACCGGCATATTTGATCGAGGTCTGCGGGCTGGCACCGGTGCCGCCATCATAACCCGAAATCAGGATGACGTCGGCCTTTGCCTTTGCCACACCGGCCGCAATCGTGCCGACCCCCGAACGCGACACCAGCTTGACGCAAACGCGGCAACGCGGGTTGATCTGTTTCAGGTCATAAATAAGCTGTGCCAGATCTTCGATCGAATAAATATCGTGATGCGGCGGCGGCGAAATCAGGGTCACACCCGGCGTCGCATGACGCAGCTGTGCGATTTCAACCGTGACCTTGAAGCCCGGAAGCTGCCCGCCTTCGCCCGGTTTTGCACCCTGGGCGACCTTGATCTGGATTTCTTCGCAGTTGTTCAGATATTCGGCGGTTACACCGAAACGACCCGATGCCACCTGCTTGATTGATGAACGTGCATTGTCCCCGTTCGAACGCGGACGGAAACGTTCACGCGATTCACCACCCTCGCCAGAGTTCGATTTCGCACCGATGCGGTTCATCGCAATCGCCAGTGCCTCGTGGGCCTCGGTCGAAAGCGCACCGTGGGACATGCCCGGGGTAACGAACCGTTTGCGGATTTCGGTGATGCTTTCAACCTGTTCCTGACGAACCGGTTTGCGGTCGGAACGGAAATCAAGCAAATCGCGAAGATGAAGCGGTTCACGCGAACGAAGCCCTTCCGAAAACTTGCGGAAGGTATTGTACGACCCCGTCGTGACGGACGACTGCAACGTATGGATCAGCGGACCGGTCCAGACATGGCGTTCACCCGAACGGCGATATTTGTAAAGACCGCCGACGGGAAGGGTCACGACATTGCCGTTAAACGCTTCCTTGTGCTGGGCAATGCAACGACGCTGGATACCCTGAAGGCCGATACCCGAAATGCGCGACGGCATGCCCGGGAAGAATTCCGCCACCAGCGAGCGCGACAGGCCGATACTTTCGAAGTTATAGCCACCACGATAGGAACTGATGATCGAAATGCCCATCTTGGACATGATCTTGAGCAGGCCGGCATCAATCGCCGTCTTGAAACGCTGCATGACTTCGGCCGTGCTGCCGACATTCGGGAACAGTCCGCGCGCATAACGGTCCAGAAGACCTTCCTGCGCCAGATAGGCGTTCACCGTCGTCGCACCCACACCGATCAGAACCGCAAAGTAATGCACATCCATGCATTCCGCCGAACGGACGTTAAGCGAGATATAGGTACGCAGCGACGTTTTCACGAGATAGCTGTGCACACCACCCGTTGCCAGAACCATCGGGATTGCGGCACGTTCGGCCGAAATGCCCTCGTCGGTCAGGATAATGTGAAGCGCCCCGCCACGAACCGCTTCTTCGGCTTCGCGCTGGATACGGGTAATCGCATCGCGGAGTGCTGACGCGCCACCATTGATGTCAAACGTGGTATCGATTTCGACCGCCGTTTCGCCCATATAACCGCGCATCGCGTCATATTCGGCATTGGTCAGTACCGGGCTTTCAAGCTGCAGCAGGTCGCACTGGCTTTCATCCTCGTCAAGGATGTTGCCAAGGTTGCCAAGGCGCGTTTTCAGGCTCATGACGCGGGCTTCGCGCAAAGAGTCAATCGGCGGGTTGGTCACCTGCGAGAAGTTCTGGCGGAAGAAATGATGCAGACCGCGATACCGATCCGACAGGATCGCAAGCGGGGTGTCATCCCCCATCGAACCGATGGCTTCCTTGCCGTCTTCCCCCATCGGATGCAGGATCAGTTCAAGGTCTTCATGGGTAAGGCCCATCGCCTTCTGCAGACGCAGAAGCGCTTCCTTGCCAAGGCGCGCGGGTTCAGTGTGTTCTGGCGAAATCAGGTCATCAAGCACCTTGGTGCGACCCACCCATTTTGACCAGTCACGACGGTTCGCCAGCTTATCCTTAAGCTCGCTGTCATGGTACAGCTTGCCTTCTTCAAGGTTGATGGCAATCATCTGCCCCGGGCCAAGCCGCCCTTTTTCAAGGCAGCTTTCCTCGTCGATATGCACCATGCCTGCTTCGGAACCAGCGATCAGAAGGCCGTTACCCGTGACGGCATAACGCAGCGGACGAAGACCGTTACGGTCCGTACCACCCATAAGCCACTTGCCGCCATAAGCTGCCAGTGCCGCCGGGCCGTCCCACGGCTCCATCACCGCGTTGCAATAGGCATAAAGGTTTTTATAGCTGTCCGGTGTCGATGCCTTTTTCGACCAGGCTTCGGGCACCATCATGGTTTTCACCATCGGCAGGTCACGACCGGCCCGCACCATAAGTTCAAACACGGCATCAAGGGCGGCCGAGTCCGATGACCCCGGCTGAATAACCGGTTTCAAATCTTCGATGGTGTCGGAAAATGCCTCGTGTGCCATGCGGGCTTCGTGGCTTTTCATCCAGTTGACGTTACCGCGCAGCGTGTTGATCTCGCCGTTATGGGCCAGAACACGGAACGGCTGCGCCAACGGCCAGCTCGGGAAGGTATTGGTCGAATAACGCTGGTGATAGACGCAGAAGTTCGAAACGAACCGCTCGTCACGCAAATCCGGATAGAAGATGTCGACCTGCTCAGCAAGGAACATGCCCTTGTAGATGATCGAGCGGCACGACATCGAACAGATATAGAAATCCTTGATCGCTTCGGACAGGACTGCTTTCTCGACGCGACGACGGATGGTGTAAAGATCGACCTCGAACTGGTCCTCATCAACGTCATCACGCGCACCGATCAGAACCTGTTCGATTTCAGGCCGCGTCTGGTTGGCTTTTTCACCGATAACCGAAACATCGACCGGAACCTGACGCCAGCCAAGAATGCCGTAACCCTGTTTCAGGATTTCGGTTTCAACGATGGCACGGCAACGTTCCTGTGCCGACATGTCGATACGCGGCAGGAATACCTGGCCAACCGCAATCAGGCTTTCCGGAGCTTCCTGGTTGATAACCTTCAGGTACGCCTTGAAGAAATCCTGCGGGATCTGCAGGTGAATGCCCGCGCCATCGCCGGTTTTACCGTCGGCATCAACGGCACCGCGGTGCCAGATGGCTTTCAGCGCCTCGATACCGGCTTCAACAACCTCGCGACGCGGCTTGCCGTCAATCGCACCGACCAAGCCCACGCCACAGTTGGCGTGTTCTTCGGCCGGGTCATACATGCCGTTCGCCGACAGATGTTCGGCATTTTTTTCAAAACGGGCGATCTCTTGCGCGCCACGGTCATGAATAATCTTGTTCATAACTCTCTCTCCTAATGCGGCAGCGGGCTTAAGCAGCAGCTTCTTTGCGCGCCAGCAGATATTCATCGATCCGGTCAGCCGCGTCGCGACCGTCACGGATGGCCCAGACCACCAACGACGCACCACGCGCAATGTCACCGGCGGCAAAAACGCCATCCAGATTGGTCATCATCGAGCGGAAATCGATTTTAACCGTGCCCCAGCGCGACACACCCAGTTCCGGCGCATCGAACATGGTCGGCAGGTCTTCCGGCTCGAAACCAAGGGCAAGGATGACCATGTCGGCATCCATGGTGTAGTTCGAACCCTCGATCAGTTCCGGGCTCTGGCGGCCACCGGCATCCGGCGCGCCAAGGCGCATCTTGACCGCGCGCACACCTGTCACCTTGTCGTCGCCAACAAAGGCTTCCGGGTTGGTCAGCCAGACAAATTCAACGCCTTCTTCCTCGGCATTGGCCACTTCGCGCTGTGAACCCGGCATGTTGGCACGGTCACGGCGATAAAGACATTTGACCGACTTCGCACCCTGGCGAATTGCCGTACGGACACAGTCCATTGCGGTATCGCCGCCACCAATAACGACAACGTTTTTGTCTTTGGCGTTCAGCGTGCCATCGTCATAGGCCGCAACCGTATCACCAAGACCGATGCGGTTCGACGTGGTCAGATATTCCAGTGCCGGATAGATATTGCCAAGGCCGACACCCGGCAACTTCAGATCGCGGGATTTGTAAACACCCGTGGCGATCAGAACGCTATCATGTTTGCGGCGCAATTCATCAAGCGTCGCGTCACGGCCAACCTCGAATTCGGTGTGCATGACGACACCGCCTTCTTCAAGCAGCTTTACGCGGCGTTCAACGATATGCTTTTCCAGCTTGAAGCCCGGAATCCCGTAAACCAGCAATCCGCCCATGCGGTCATAGCGGTCATAGATATGGACTTCGTATCCTTTAAGGCGAAGCTGTTCGGCCGCCGCCATGCCTGCCGGACCACCACCGATGATCCCCACCGACATGCCGTTTTCCTGCGTCGGCTTGGGGGCCTTGACCCAGCCATTCGCAAAGGCGGTATCGGTAATGTATTTCTCGACAGAGCCAATCGTGACGGCACCATGGGTTGACTGTTCGATCACGCAATTGCCTTCACACAGACGATCCTGCGGGCAGATGCGACCGGTCACTTCCGGCATGTTGTTGGTTGCCGCCGAAATGGCATAGGCTTCTTCCATGCGACCTTCGGTCGTCAGGCGCAGCCAGTCGGGGATGTTATTGTACAAAGGACAATGGGCCTGACAGAACGGCACACCACATTGGGAGCAGCGCGCGGACTGATCGGCCGCAGCTTCTGTCTCGAAACCTTCGTAAATTTCATTGAAGTCCGTGCGACGCTCGGATGCTTCTCTCTTGTGCGGATATTTTTGTTCAAGATGAACAAACTTCAGCATCTTTTCTGTCATAGCAGCCCTCTGAAAGGGTTTTATGTTGCGGGTTGGCTTTTGTATACGCGCCGGTTTTGCAAGAATCCAGCACAAAATGCATGATAGGTCAATATTACTGACCATTATATCCTCAAATAAAATCAGGGTATCGGGAATTTCGGGTTTTAAAGCGCTGAAAGAAAGTTTCATTAGTACCATTTTGGTACTATTAATGCATTTCGCCTGTTCGCGCTAAGCTGCTATAAGCGGGGAGTTTTTGCCGATAACAGCGATCGAGGCCGGGGTGACGTTACAACATATAATTCTTCTGGCAGTCATCCAGGGGATCACAGAATTCCTCCCCATCAGTTCATCGGGTCATCTGATCCTGACCCCCGCCCTGACAGGTGCTGCAGATCAGGGTTTGTTGGTAGATGTTGCCGTTCATGTCGGCACACTGGCCGCTGTTCTGATCTATTTCTGGCGCGATGTTTTCGCGATGATCGGCGGATTCTTCTTCCTTTTGTCGGGCCGGATCAATGCCGGTGCCCGACTCGCGCTGCACATCATCCTTGCCACCATCCCGGTTGTCGCTGTCGGCTTCTATTTCAAGGTCTCAGGCATCGAGGAACAGCTTCGCTCGGTTGAACTCATCGCATGGACAACGCTTGTATTTGGCATCGTGCTTTGGATTGCCGACAAGATCGGCATGACGATCAACCGGCTTGAACATATGCGCTGGGGCGGCGCGGTGTTCATAGGCCTCGCACAGGTCCTTGCCCTTATTCCCGGCACCAGCCGTTCGGGCATCACCATGACGGCGGCACGTTTGATGGGCTATGAACGCGCCGATGCCGCACAGTTTTCCATGCTGCTGTCGATTCCGGTCATTCTGGGGGCTGGTATTCTGGCCGGTATTGACCTGCAACAGTCGGGTGACATGGCCCTGACCATGGATGTTCTTCTGGCGGCGGGCCTGTCCTTTATCACCGCCCTGATCGCCATCGCCATGCTCATGAGCTGGCTGAAACGTTCAACCTTCACGCCGTTTGCGATCTACCGCATTCTTATGGGGGGCGGCTTGCTGGTATGGATTTATGGCTATGGCGGCGGTCCGATCCCGCTGTTCGGATAAAATACCCGGCAACAGATCACTTGATAGGACGGTGGGTCCACCCCACCGTCAACCCCGCTAATCCTGCCAGATCGGCCCACCCGAAAGGATGACTTGCGCGCGCGCCGGATCTTCCGGCGCATAGCCGCTATCCTCGACAAAGCCCATCAGAAACGGTTCGTGCGAAAGCAGAAAATCAAGGGCCCCCAATTGCACGTCATTGCTGGTGATCCCGGCCTTCAGATCATCAATGCCAATGCCGGTCTGCGCGAAAAGCCCTTCGAGCAGTTCATCATCCCCTGCGATATGGGCAATGGCCCGAATGGCCAGCGTTTCAGCCGCATCTTTGTTCATTTCATCCCCGTCCTGTGACGATACCGGTTGCTTAACTGAACCATTTTGCCTTGGCCAGGGCCCGCCAGATCACCAGCCCGGCAATCACGATCAGGACACCGCCAATCATGCCGAAGTTCTGCCCCAGAACCACCACCAGCCCCCAAAAACCAATTGTGCCAAATCCGACCGCAAGTGCCAGAAACGCCGATTTCGTCAGGCTGTCCTGCTTCTTCTGGGCGGCTTCGGCGCGTTTAAGCTCGTCAACAATCTCGTACCAGGCAATCTGTTGCCAGCGCGAATATTTAAGGCCCTTGCGCGGGCCTTTGCGCAGGAACTCGTCAAGCTGCTTGACGATATTGGCCGCACGTTCCTCGGGCGCGACATATTTTCCGAACCGCTCTTTCTTGCGCGGGCCCTCGTCTTCACTATCGATATCGTTCACCCAACCACTCCGAAAGCCGCCCATTTTCGGGCCATGCCATTGGTCATAAGCGTTTCTGATTTATATCCGGTAAATCAGAAACGCCATGATGACGATCACGCAGCACTTTATCCCCCGCAAAATATTGCAGGAAAAATAATGACAGATATCAGACGGTTGGAATTATGCGGGCTCAGGCAACGACCATTGCGGTAATCGCAATCACGCCAAATGCAAAAAGATGAATCATTGTCTTCTCCTGTTGTCGGGGATATTGGTCCCGGTCAAACGCATGTGTATTGCGTTTGTTCCTGAAACCTAATCTGCAAAACAGGTTATTTAATGGCGCAATTCCGGGCCCAAAACGGCGATCACCCCATAAGGGTTCCGGGGATATGGTGCGGGCGGCCGGACTTGAACCGGCAAGGTCTTTGAGGACCGGCGGATTTTAAGTCCGCTGCGTATACCAATTTCGCCACGCCCGCAAAGCGCTCACAAGGTTGGCGTTCCAACCGGCAAAAAGGGTTCTAGCGCGGCTTTAAAAACGGCGCAATACCGGAATAGCCGTTTTTGCCAATCCCGATAAACCCGGCACAGCAACAGCCGCGCGCAACCGGATGTGGCATTGCGACATAATTGCCTGTCTTTCACCATATTACCCCCATTTTTCCCCGGCACGGTTGTAATGATCCCATCGGAATCAAACAGGCGACCCGGTTGACCGTGAAGAAACACTGGTACATTTCACTGGTTATTTCAGCATGTCTGGCACTTGCCATGCTTGCCTTTCTGTCGCGCCACGAAATCGTTCCCCCTGCCAACGCCGAAGATGATGGCCCCAATCGTCTTGATGCTCCGATCCTGAGAAGCGAGACAATCAACCGGTCCGCCAATCAGCAACGCCACATCAATCGCCTGTATGACAAGATGGAAAAAGATCTTGTCGGAAGCACAATCGGCCCGCTCTTTCTCGATAATTCCATTCCCGCCCCGGCCCAGCCGCCAAACGCACTTGCGCTTGGCACCGGCGATGCAACAACCATCGAAACATTTGGCGGGCGCTCTGCCCTGGCATCCATCGCCAAAAAGCTCGATTTCGATACGGCCAACGGTACCTTTCCCAACCAGACGCGCCGCGGCGCCACCCCGATCAGCCTGTGGGTGCATGGCAGTCAGACCGACATTGAAAACCGCATTACCGATACCGGTTACAATCCGAATCTCAGCGGCGATGTCATCTCGATTGATACCGGTGTCGATTATCAGGTCGATGACAGCCTGATTATCGGTCTTGGTGTCGGCTGGGGCAGCACACTCAGCGAAGCCGCCGCCCGACAGGTACTGTACCGCGAAAACAACGTCACCTTTTCCCCGTATTTTGTATCGCGCATGACCGAATGGCTCAATATTCGCGGCAGCATCGGGGTCGGCAGCAGCACCATCACCCAGTCTGCCCTCAATGGCGGTTCGGATGATCTCAGCTATGCCGAAAATCTCCAAAGCTCGACATTGTCGAGCTCGATCGGTTTTGGCACGGAATACGATCTGGATTTTCTGCCCGTCACGCTAAGTCTTGACGGGGATGTCATTACCGCCCGCGAAGAATTTGACAGCGCACGCGCGGTCGACGGATCACTTGTCCGGGCACGCACTGCCCTGAACCAGATTTTCGATACCACCGCCGAGGCCCGCTATAACCTCGTTCTGGGGGACCATCATCTTATGCCTTTTGCCGGGCAGGACCAGACCGTGACCCTGATGAACCAGGGATACGGCCGCTCCACCAATCGTCGTTATTTCGCGGGAACCGAATATGCCTATGATCCCTGGCAAATCGGGGCATCGGTAGAAGGCTTTCGCGAATTTTCTCCAAATTCCGACGCCGTCGAAGGGGTAAGGTCCGAACTGATTCTCCGCTCGGAACTACCCTATGATTACGGGGTTCTCAGCCCCTACGTCACCAGCGAAAATACCAGCACCTATTCACAGCTGGGCGGCGGCATCACACATGACTGGGGCGGCATTCCCGGCCAAATGAGCCTTGAGGTTCAGCGCAAACTGACCTTCGAGACGGAACACAACAACCTGTCGGGCCTGATGACGATCCATTTCGATTTCTGATGTTTTCCACGCCCTGCTGTCATCTTGTGGCTTGGCGTTACACCCCTGTCCGGTTAGGGTGCAAAAAGAATTGAAACCGCCAAGACCAGCAGGTTCGCGCCATGACCCGATCCGATCGCGATGCGCCCGACGCAACAGATGCACTGACCCCGCCGGTGTTTGATCGCACCTTTCAAAAACAGTTCATCGATCTGTTGTTATGGCGGCGTGACGTGCGGCGTTTTCGCACCGACCCGATCCCGAAGGACGATATTGACGACCTGATCAAGGAAGCCTGCCTTGCGCCATCTGTCGGCAATTCTCAGCCGTGGCGTTTTGTAAAGGTCAACGATCCCGACCGCCGCCAAGCCATCCGCGACAGTTTCGAACGCGCCAATCAGCAGGCGCTTAACGATTATCACGGCGAACGCGCCAGACTTTATGCGTCGCTAAAATTGCAGGGCATGGATCAGGCCCCGATCCAGCTCGCCGTTTTCGCTGACGAGGAAACCGAGGCCGGCATGGGGCTGGGGCGCAAAACCATGCCCGAAATGCTTGATTATTCCGCCGTCGCCGCCGTACAGCTTTTGTGGCTGGCCGCCCGCGTGAAGGGAATCGGGGTGGGTTGGGTTTCAATCCTTGAACCCGAAACGGTTCTCAAAACCCTCGACGTGCCGCCGCACTGGCGGTTGATCGCCTATCTGTGCATCGGCTATCCCGAAGAAGACCACGTCATCCCCGAACTCGTCCGCGAAGGCTGGCAGGATCGCATTGATCCCGCTGCCCTGACGCTTGAACGCTAACCAAATTCGATCATCAAAGGAAACCCCGATGTCCGCCGACAAAGGCCAACCGACCAATCCAGAACAACCCGCCAAAAAGGGCCTGCCCAATGGTCATTATTTCAAGATCATGGGCTATCTTCTGACCGCGGCGTGGGTCGGCTATATCCTTGCGGTTTCGGGGGGCGACACCACGCACCCGATGTTCGACTATATCTTTGTCGTTCCGCTGGCCTTCTGGATCGGCGGCATGATCATCGCCAAAATCCTGCGTGCGCGCAGGGGTGCGGACCGGCCCTGACGGCCCCGTCAAATCGCCAAAGGCGCTGAAATCATCCGCGCCTTTTTTATAATCTGTTCCGATCATCCCGATGCTTTTTTCGTTCGTCGTCATAGCTGTCATTATCGGAAAAACCGCCCAGATTCATGATGCCGATGCCAAGGCTGATGCCACCAAACGTGATGAACAACCCGAAAAACAGCAACATGATAAAGACCGGCGCATCGTGTGATGCTATGGCAAGGCTGTAAATCCCGCCAATATCAAAAAACAGCACTAGCACGCCAAACACCAGCGCCCCGAACCCACCATAGGCGGTATGTTCGATCATGAATTTGACAATCGACCGGGCTTCGCGCGCCGCCTGACTGTTACGAATTTCGTCCGTTTCATCTGGCTTTTGCGTCATGCTGGCTCCTCCAACGCGACATCACCGGATTGTCATAGTCGGAATGATAGCACAGCCAAAATGATCAATCGCAATCCCGGTGTTACGAAACCGGGCCGCTATCCTCGATAATCTCGCGGCCCTGCTCGATAATCACCGCCCGGATACGCTCGGACGCAAGGTCAACATCCTTGGCTTCTTCGCCCCGCACCACAAGCGTCGTGCCGAGTTTTCCCTCCCGCAGGAACGGATAGGACCCGATATCGGTATCGGGGAAATCATGCTGGATTTCACCCAGCACCTTGGCAATCGTGCCTTCGGGAATATACCCGCCGACCGACCGCGAAACCATGGGCCGCCCGCCGGTCAGTTGATGTTTGATCCCCTGGAACATCGCCTGCATGATCATCGGCACACCGGCCATGACATAGACATTTTCCATCCGGAACCCCGGTGCCTTGGATATCGGATTATCAATCAGCTCCGCACCTACCGGAATATGTGCCATGCGCAGCCGCGCCTCGTTCAGGTCGGCAGGGTTCTCATAATGGCTTTTCAGCAATTCATGCGCTTGCGGGTTCAGTTCGATCTCGACCCCGAAGGCACGCGCCACACAGGGCGATGTAATATCATCATGGGTCGGGCCGATGCCGCCGGTGGTAAAGACGTAATCGAACTTTGCCCGGCATTCATTGACCGTCTCGATGATTGTGGTTTCGATATCGGGAATGACGCGGGTTTCGGCCAGCCGGATGCCAATCTTGTTCAGTTCCTCCGCCAGATAAGGCAGATTCTTGTCATGGGTCCGTCCCGACAGGATTTCATTGCCGATAATGATCAGACAGGCCCGAACCGCTTCAGACATCACAACCTCGCAAACTTGAACTCAGTATTCAAATACGACCGCCAAAAGGGGTCGGATCGTCACAGAAAATCGCGCAACATCGCCACCAGCGGCACATCGGCCGGCGGCATCGGATAATCACCCAACCGGATCGGGCGCACCCATTTCACCTGCTGGCCTTCCATCGGGGTGATTTCCCCCTTCCAGACCCGGCACAGATAAAGCGGCATCATCAGATGGAAATCATCATAGGTGAAGGACGCAAAGGTAAAAGGTGCCAGACAGCTTTCAGTGATGTCGATACCAAGCTCTTCCTTAAGCTCGCGCACCAATGCCATTTCCGGCGTCTCGCCCGCCTCGACCTTGCCGCCGGGAAACTCCCAAAGCCCCGCCATGGATTTGCCTTCCGGGCGCTGGGCGATCAAGACACGATGATCGGCATCCACCAGCGCCACCGCACTGACAAACACCGTTTTTTCGGGGATTTTTCCCTGCCGCAGGTCCACCGACATGCAGCCTCTATCTGGATTTTGAATGGTCATGCGATTGTTTTATCCTGCCCGTCTGCTTTCGCCAAGAGGTGCATTTTCCAATTGCTGCTCGCCCTTAGCCCGCCCTTTGCCCACCGGGGTCAGAGCCAGAATATCCTTCGTGTCATTCGTCCTGAAATGAAACAAATCCCGATGGCGGGCTTTTGCGTATAGTCTTTAAACCCAAATCGACAATATCTGTTTTACGGTGACAATGCGCGTATTCAAACTGACGGCAAATGCCCTGATCGCGGCCCTGTTTCTCGCCGGTTGCGATAAGCTCGCCGCATTCAATCACCTTCAGGCTGGCGACTATCAGCCGACCATTGCCGATCTGCAATATGGTGATGCGGATCGTCAGAAACTTGATCTTTACCTGCCTTCTGATCGCACAAAACCGGCCCCCCTGATCGTCTGGTTTTATGGCGGATCATGGGATTCGGGTGACAAGGCAAAATACGCTTTCGTCGCCAAACGCTTTACCGAAATGGGCTATGCCGTCGCCATCCCCGATTACCGGCTGGTGCCCGAAATCCGTTTCCCGGAGTTCATCAAAGACGGCGCAAAGGCCCTCGCCTTCATCAAGCAATACAGCCATGATCACCCCGACCGCATCACCACAGGTCCAATCATCCTGGCCGGCCATTCCGCCGGTGCCTATAACGCGGTTCAACTGGTGGCCGATCAATCCTATCTCGCATCCGTGGGGATGACCGCCAACGACATTGCCGGGATCATCGGGCTTTCCGGCCCTTATGATTTCTATCCCTATGACGTCAGGGCCACCCAGATCGCCTTTGGCAATACCCACGCCACCCAAAGCCAGCCGGTCGAACAGGATTTGTCGCATATGCCGCCCCTGCTTCTGATCACAGGCAACCGCGATCATACGGTCTATCCCCGCAACTCCATCCGCCTTGCCGAACTTGCCCCGAACACAAAGCTCGTCATCATCAAGGATACCGGCCATGCCGGAACCCTGATTGCCTTGGGCAGTGTATTGACGGAAAACCGGGCTGTCCTGGAACCGGTCCGGGAATTTTTAACCGCACAAACAACAGCCCCCATATCATCAATTGCTGCGCAGTAAATCTTGCAGCGACCTCAATGAAAAACGCGCCGTATAAAACGACGCGTTTTGTCTATCAGGTTCGGTTTAAAACGGCCTTACGCCAACTGACCGTGGCAATGCTTGTACTTTTTACCCGATCCACACGGACATGCGGCATTACGTGCCACCCGGCCCCAGGTCGATGGATCGTTCGGGTCAACATTGCCCGATGCCGCACGTGAATGGACCGTTGCACTGTCACCAGCTTCACCCGCCATCGCTTCGGGTTCGGGGTGATTTTCATGCATTTCCTGCGGTGCGCGGCGCGGCTCAAGGTCTTCGGGGCGCGGGGTGGATTGCAATTCAACATGCGACAGCATCTGGGTCACACGTTCACGCAATGTCACCAGCATGCCTTCAAACAGGTTGAACGCCTCGCGCTTGAACTCGTTTAACGGATCGCGCTGGCCATAGGCCCGAAGCCCGATGCCCTGACGCAGGTGATCAAGTGCCAGAAGATGCTCTTTCCACGTCTGATCCAGAAGCTGAAGCACAAGGCTCTTTTCAACCTGGCGCATGATATCCGCGCCATAATTGGCAACCTTGGCTGCCATCTTGCTCTCGACCGCCTGCTCGATCCGCTCGCGCATGACTTCGATATCAATACCTTCTTCCTTGACCCATTCGGTCACCGGAAGATCAAGGCCAAACAGACGCGTGCATTCTTCATGCAGGCTGGCGGCTTCCCACTGTTCCGGGTAAACCTTTTCCGGGCAGTATTTGGTCACAAGGTCTTCGACGACTTCGCTGCGCATGTCGGCCACATCTTCGGCAACATGCTTGGCCTGCATCAGATCGCGGCGCTGTTCATAAATGACCTTACGCTGGTCATTCATGACATCATCGAATTTCAGCACGTTCTTACGAATGTCGAAGTTGCGTGCCTCGACCTTCTGCTGTGCCTTTTCAAGCGCCTTGTTGATCCACGGATGATAGATCGCCTCGCCTTCCTGAAGGCCAAGCTTCTGAAGCATCCCGTCCATACGCTCGGACCCAAAAATACGCATCAGGTCATCTTCAAGCGACAGGAAGAATTTCGAACCGCCCGGATCGCCCTGACGACCGGAACGACCACGCAACTGGTTATCAACCCGGCGGGATTCATGGCGTTCGGTGCCGATCACGAACAGACCACCGGCATCCAGAACCTTCTGCTGATCTGCCTTGACCTCAGCCTTGATCCGTTCAATTCCCTCGGCGCGCTTTGCATCGTCTTCGATATTGGCAAGTTCAAGCTCGGCACGCATTTCAACGTTACCGCCAAGTTTGATGTCGGTCCCGCGGCCGGCCATGTTCGTGGCAATCGTGATCGCACCCGGCGCACCGGCCTGTGCCACAATAAACGCTTCGCGTTCATGCTGTTTGGCGTTCAGGACTTCGTGCGGAACTTTGCGTTCTTTCAGCAACGCGCCAAGAATTTCCGATTTCTCGATCGATACCGTCCCGACAAGAGCCGGCTGGCCGCGCTTGTGACAATCTTCCAGAAGATCGGCAATCGCGTTCCATTTTTCCTTGGCCGTCCGATAAATTTCATCATCGGCATCTTTACGGGCAATCGGGCGATGGGTCGGGATTTCCACAACCTGAAGCTTGTAGATTTCCTCGAATTCCTCTGCCTCGGTCATTGCCGTACCGGTCATGCCCGCAAGGGTCGGATAAAGACGGAAATAGTTCTGGAAGGTGATCGATGCCAAGGTCTGGTTTTCGTTCTGGATCTTGACCTTTTCCTTGGCTTCCAGCGCCTGATGCAGGCCATCGGAATACCGTCGGCCTTCCATCATGCGCCCGGTGAATTCGTCAATGATGACGACCTTGTCGTCCTTGACGATGTAATCGGTGTCCTTCTGGAACAGCTTGTGCGCCTTAAGCGCCTGATTGACGTGATGCACCAGATGAACGTTGGCCACGTCATAAAGCGTGCCTTCGGTCAGGATGCCCATCTGCTGCAAAAGCTGTTCGGCATTTTCGGTCCCGTCTTCGGTCAGGGTGACGGCACGCGCCTTTTCATCCTTCTCGTAATCGTCTTCGGTCAGTTTCGGGATCAGCGCATCAATCGCGCGATACAACTCCGAACTGTCTTCGGCCGGGCCGGAAATGATCAGCGGGGTCCGTGCTTCGTCAATCAGGATGCTGTCAACCTCATCGACGATGGCAAAGTTGAACGGGCGCTGCACCATGTCTTCAAGGCGGAACTTCATGTTATCGCGCAGATAATCAAAGCCTAGCTCGTTATTGGTCGCATAGGTAATATCGCACGCATAGGCCGCACGACGCTGGTCATCGGTCATGCCATGCATGATCACACCGACAGAAAGACCCAGGAAGCCGTAGACCTGCCCCATCCATTCCGCATCACGACGCGCAAGGTAATCGTTGACCGTGACAACATGAACGCCCTTGCCTTCGATCGCGTTCAGATAAACCGGCAGGGTCGAAACAAGCGTTTTACCTTCACCGGTTTTCATCTCGGCGATCTTGCCAAGTGTCAGAACCATGCCGCCCATAAGCTGCACGTCATAATGACGCTCGCCGCGCACACGCTTGGCAGCTTCACGGACGGTGGCAAATGCGTCAGGAAGAATATCCATGAGAGTCTCGCCCTTGGACAGACGCTCGCGCAGCCAATCGGTACGGGCGCGCAGTTCGTCGTCACTAAGCTTCTCGACTTCGGGTTCCAGGGCATTGACTTGCTCGACCGTGGCCCGCAGGGCTTTGACTTCACGATCGTTAGCTGAACCGAAAATTTTCCGGGCAATTACGCCGAGCATTAAAACGTTCCTGAACAAATGAAAAAACAGTTATGGGGCGACGGCTATATACCGGGACCCGATCACAGATAGAACCCTGTCTGCCATCTGTCAACGGAACGAACCAATATCACTAATGTTAGGGCGGTTATGGCCGCAAAAAGTCCCGACCAAGGGCACGCAGTTATACAACCTTTGCCTGTACACATGAATGTCACTTCCTTCATGCTTGAGGAAATCGCAAAAAACACGTATGATCTGTGTTCAACTTTGAATTTCAGAGCAAGTAGCTCATCTTTTTCGCGATATCTCGGGGCTTGGCTGCCTTGCGCGAAAGAAGCCTCAGGAGGAGGAAATGGTGGATTTCTCCACACTTAATCCCTTTCGACAGGGACAATCATCACTGACCGACACGCGACAGCCTATTGCTACGTCCGGCAATAATGCTGCGCAGACCAACGGAAACCAGAAGCCCGTCGTTGATCCCGTCGACCTTTCCGACAATGCGGTCGCCACACAAAATGCCGATAAAAATCTGCCGCAAACAGCAGGTTCGAAATCCCTGTCGTCCGAGCCGATGACAACCGATGAACTTTTTGCCAAGGCACTTGATGCCGCCCTTGAACTGATCAAGGACGATATGGTCGAAATGTTCAAACTTGCCGGAATGGACGATAAGGAAGCCCTTGCCGCGACCAACGCGATGTTCAAGGGAATCCGCGAAATGGCTGCCGATGACGGTCAGGTCGATTTCTCTTTCCAGCAGGCAATCGCAAGCCATTCCCGCAAGGAAATCTCCTATGCCGGGGCGAATGGTGCGGGCGTCGGGGTTTCCGAGTCTGCCATGATGGCGATGCAGTCGCTCGATATCAATATCAACAGCGACACCGGCGAATTCTCGTTCAAATACGAAGCGACCAAGGTTGAAATCGTCAAAACCCAGGCCGTTGCCATCGGCAACAGCGCGGGGGCTGCGATGGGCGCACTTGGTGCCGTGATGAACGGGCTTGGCGGCGGCAATCTGGTCGATATGCTTGGCAATCCGGCCAGTGCGGGCAATGGCAGCCTTCTGTTTGATATGGAAGGCAGCGGAGTCGCCGACTTCATCCGCGACCTGATGCTTGATACCACCGGGGCCGAACCCGGCGCCGAGGGCGAAGAAAATGCAGATGGCACAGCAGATGACGCCAGCATGCAGGAAATTCTCACCAGCCGCATGGCGAAACTCAACGCCCAGATCATGGAACAGGCAACCCTGATTGTACGTGGTGTTACCGAAACAATGGCCGAAGACGGTTCGGGTGATCCGATGCTGAAACTGTCGGTCGACATGCTGATGCCGATGGGCCGTTTCGGACAGGATGAAAACGGTGCCGCCTTCCAGTTGCCGAACGGTGAAACCGTTTCCGTAATTGACCCAAGCCAGGAACAGGACGTTCTGGCCTGACCATAGCAGTACGGGATGGGGTACAATTGTTGCCCCGTCCCGCGGCCCTTCAGGAAGGAGGCGCTGAATGTTTGGACATCCGTCATTTAACAGCAGTACCGGGGGACGATCTGCCGATTTGCTGGCGACGTCGCGGCGTGTTATTGCCGCCAACATTCAACCCGACACAAGGCAAAACCGCCCGGCACCCGAACAGGATATTGCCCGCGCGGGACGTCGCATCATCGATCAGATCGATGAAAGCCTGCGGATCAATCTGCGCCTTGATGAAACGCTGGGCGATGCCACCCTTTCCAACCTTATTCCCCCGACGGCAATTGAAAAACTGACCGGCGCTGTCGGCACAACGCTTGGCGATGCGGCAACAAAAATGAACCGCGATGCCTTCATCGTCCTTGCCATGCTGGGCATCCCACCGGCCGAGGCGCGCGAAATGGCGAATGCCCTGACCGCCGGGCTCGGCGAGGATATGGCTGCTGCCACCGGTATCGACGGCAGCCCGGCCGCGATGGCGCGCGATTTTGGTCTGGCTCTGGCCAACGGTTTTGCCGAGCGCGGCAGCCGGGCGACCTTTTCGATGGTGTCGCAAAGCATCCGCCTCGACATGAAACAGATCGAAGCCCGCTTTTCCGATGCGCTTGGCAGCGGCAGCATCTCGATCAGCGAATTTCACGCCCGCATCGAACAGATTCGCATTGAAATCATCGGCGTAACCCGGCAGGACCCGTTGATCCTTGATCTGGACGGCAACGGGATCGATATCACCAGCCTTGAAGACGGCAGGATATTCGACATCAATGGCGACGGCACACAGGATCGCACCGCCTGGATAACCGGCAATGACGCGCTGCTTGCGCTTGATCGCAATCGTGATGGCATCATCAATGACGGCACCGAACTGTTCGGCGATCAGAACGGGGCAAAAGACGGCTTTGCCGAGCTTGCCAGATATGACGGCAACGGTGATGGCCGGATCGACAGCAATGATGAAATCTTTTCATCGCTTGTTATGCTGCGGACCGATGGCAGCACCACCAACCTTGCCGATGCCGGTATCACAGCGATTGATCTGACCTTCATCACCCCGCTTGATCAGAAACTGGTCGGCGGCGTTCTGGCGGCAAGTGCCGGGTTTGAGCGTGACGACGGCAGCACAGGCACCGTAGGCGAGGTCTTTTTTGACGTGCGCGCCTAGTTAAGCACAAAATGCACCTGTCGGACCGTTTTCCGCGCTACATCAGCATTTCACATTTTAGCCAGATTGCTTTGAAAAAACCGTAACATCCGAGGGGAACCCTTGTGTGTCGCGAACGGATGTGATTTATCCGTGGGGTGAGGCATGGGGAAAAATCCCCCTTAAATGAAAAGTCTGGAGAAAATATGCTGCGCAAAACCCTACTCGCTGCGTCACTTGCAACCGTTATGTTTGCAAGCCCGGTTATGGCACAGGACGCTGCACCGGCCGAAGACCAGGTTCTTGCAACCGTCAATGGCGAGGAAATCCTGGAATCCGAAGTGCGCGCGACGCAACAGGGCCTGCCCCAACAGTATCGCCAGCTCCCGTTTGAAATGCTCAAGCCGATGCTTGTCGACCGCGAAATCAATCAGCGCCTGCTGATGCTTGCCGGTCAGGATGCAGGCCTTGCTGACGATGAAGAGGTCAAACAGCAGCTCGCCGCCCTTGAGCGTCGCCTCGTTGCTGAAACCTATCTTGAGCGCGCAATCGCCGAGAAAGTCACCGACGACGCGATCAAGGCACGTTACGACGAGTTTGTTAAAACCAACGAGCCGGAGCCGCAGGTCCACGCGCGTCACATCCTTCTGGAAAACGAAGAAGACGCCAAAGCCGTGATTGCCGAACTGGATGACGGTGCCGACTTCGTCGAACTCGCCAAGGAAAAATCCACCGGCCCGTCCGCGCCGAATGGCGGTGATCTTGGCTTCTTTAACCGCGGCGAAATGGTCGCACCGTTCGCCGAGGCTGCCTTCTCGATGGAACCGGGCAGCTACAGCAAGGAACCGGTTCAGACCGAGTTCGGCTGGCATGTCATTCTGGTTGAAGAGAAAAAAGACGGCGTCCAGCCGACCCTGGAAGAAATCCGTCAGCAGATGGAAGCCGAAGTCACCCAACAGGCCGTTCAGGACCTGATTGAAGAACTTCGATCCGATGCCGAGGTTGTCAATAACACCGAAGCCCCGGCCGCAGACGACAGCGCAGAAACCCCGAAAAACTAAGCCAGACGGCTTAACCGGTTTCAAAAGCTGAGATCCTAAACGGGGTGAGCCATCCGGCCTCACCCCGTTTTTTTGTCATCCACCCGTGCCAAATGCGCTACCTTTGGATTAATGGCAGGGTTACGTTCAACGAAGGAAATTGAACAGATGGTTGCGACGTCGCTTTCTCCGCTGGCCCCGGCCGGCTTCCCCGATCTTCCGGCAATTCCCGGTGTCAAACTGCACACCGCGACCCTTGGTATCCGCTACAAGGGCCGCCCCGATGTCCTTCTGGCCGAACTCGAAGCGGGGACACAGGTTGCAGGTGTCTTCACCACCTCGACCACGGCATCGGCTGCGGTTCGCTGGGGACGCGAGGCGCTTAAAGGCGGCACCGGTCGGGCATTCTTCGTCAATGCCGGTAACTCGGTCGCCTTTACCGGCAAGGCAGGCGAAAAGTTCGTCGCCGATAAAGTCGATGCCGCCGCAAAGGCACTGGGGTGCGATAAAACCGAAATCTTTACCGCCTCCACCGGCGTGATCGGGGAGCCGACCACCGCAAACCGCATCACCGATGCCCTGCCCGATCTTCTGGCAAACCAATCCGGCTGGCCTGATGCCGCCAGGGCGATCATGACCACCGATACCTTCCCCAAGGGGGCATCGGCCACCGCCACCATCCATGGTGCCAAGGTCACCATTGCCGGTTTTGCCAAGGGCTCGGGCATGATCGAACCGAACATGGCCACCATGCTGGGCTTCCTCTTTACCGATGCCGCCGTGCCCCATGCCGTGCTGCAAGCCCTGCTAGCCGATTGCACGGACCGGTCGTTCAACGCGATCACGGTCGATAGCGACACCTCGACATCCGATACCGTCCTTCTGGCCGCAACCGGCAAGGCGGGCAATGCCGCCGTCACCGATGCCGATGATCCGGCACTGGCCGAATTCAAAACCGCCCTTGAAGATGTCATGCGCGATCTTGCCCATCAGGTGGTTCGCGACGGCGAAGGGGCATCGAAATTCATCACCGTCAATGTCACCGGCGCCATCAGCGAAAAAGAAGCCAAAATCACCGCCAAGGCGATTGCAAACTCCCCGCTGGTCAAAACCGCGATTGCCGGTGAAGACGCCAACTGGGGCCGTATCGTTATGGCAGTTGGCAAATGCGGCGTTCAGGCCGACCCGAACACGCTGACCGTTTCCATCGGTGGCATTGTTCTGGCGAAAAATGGCGAACGCGTTGCCGATTACGACGAAGCCCCGGTCGCGGCCCACATCAAGGGTCAGTATATCGATATCGATGTCGATCTCGGCCTTGGCGATGGCACGGCCACCGTCTGGACCTGCGACCTGACGCATGGCTATATCTCGATCAATGCTGATTACCGCAGTTGATTGACCGGGCTTAAACCCGGATGCATCAAAGCCGCCTTTCATTCAAAGGCGGCTTTTTCTGTCTGGCTCAAAACGATTTTCCGATCAGGCAGGGCCCGGCAAATGCCCGTTCAGGACCGCCCCGACATTGGCCCCTTCAAAATCAACACCGCTCAGATCCGTATCGCCAAACGCAACGCCCGAAATATTGGTGCGGATCATTTTGACATCGGCCATTTTCGGATTGGTGAAGATCGCATTGCGCATGTCGGCCTTGGAAAAATCCGCACCGCTAAGATCGGCATGCCAGGTCACACCGGTTTTCTGCCCCCTGCCGTCGCGCTGTTCGACCGCACCAAAACGCGCCCCTTGAAAAACCGCCTTCTGGCAGTTTGCCCCGGTCAACCGCGCCCCGTTCAGGGTCGCACTGTTCAGCTTGGCAAGTTTAAGATTGGCCCCGCGAAACGATGCCATGGCAAGGATGGTGTCGATAAACAGCACGCCGCGCAAAATGCAGTCGTCAAAACAGGCCGCCGAAAGATCCAGCCCGGAAAAATCCATCCCCGAAAGATCACGCCCGGTCGCATTCAATGGCGTCCCGGCCTGCCCGTTTGTCGACAGCCACTCACTATGCGCATTCACCAGATCCCGAATATCGTCGGGCAAGGGGGCCAATGCCTTGCTGCCAAGGCTGTTGGCAATATTGGCCTGGGACAGATCAACATCGGTCAGATCAACATTGCGCATGTTTGCGCCACTCAAATCCGTTCCCGCCAGAACCGCATTCTGAAGTTTCGCCCCCTTGAGGTTGGCGTTCTTCATCTTGGCCCCCGAAAGGTTGCAACCCGATAAATCCGCCCCGGCAAGATTGACGGCAAACATGTTGGCATCGCTAAGATCGGCATCAATCAGGCTGGAACCCGACATGTTGCTTTCAGACAAATTGGCCCCCGACAGCATCGATCCTTCCATATCGGCATTGGCAAGATCGGTTGCGCGCTTGACGCGGCGTTCGCGCCCGGAATCCATGACAATCATCACGCCTGATCGCATATCCGCCCCTTTGAGATTGGCGTTGCGCAGCTTGGCGCGTGCCATATTCGCCCCGCGCAGATCCGCCCGCACAAAGCTTGATCCCTCAAGATCGGCTTCGACAAAGTTGGTCCCGAAAAGGTCGCAGAAGTTAAAGCTGACATCCTTGATGACAGCCTGGATAAAATTCGATCCGGGCATGATGGCGTCTTCAAGGCTGATTTTGCTCATCTTGATGCGCGAAAGGTTCCCGTTGCGAAGCTGCATGCGCTTGCCACCAGGCTGTTTCAATACATATCGCTGATGCTTTTTGATCGCTTCGATCAGCTCTGTACGTGAAACCATTTGATAGGATCGATCCCCCGAAGATCTGGCCCGGTTTAAGGTTTGGATTTTTTACAGTTTTATTGTAGCCGGGATTCACCGTTAATTTTCTGACACAATATGACATCTTGGTATTTTCGCGCCACTTTCCAACAAGTTGACGCAATAAATTACAAAACAGTTTCACATATCTATACAAAGATATAAATACAGGTATCAAACCCTCGTCGCCTTCCATGGCACCTGCCCGACATCAACGGCATTGCCACCCGTTTCCCGCAAAATTGATATCCGGGCGCCTCCTTGTCCCCGCTACATTCCCCCGCACAGCCGAAACCTGCGCTGAATTTCCCGGCACAACCTGATTTAAATAACCTCGATACCTTTGATCTGCTGCGTGAAATCACCAAATCCATAGGTAGTGCTCACTCGATGGATCACAATCTATGAAAAGCATCCTGTTCGTTGACGATGACGAAAACATCCTGAACGGCCTGCGCCGACGGCTGCGCGGCCTGCGTCCCGACTGGGAAATGGTATTTGCCGCCAACGCAACCAAGGCGCTGGAACTGGCCCAAACCACGCAGATCGATGTCATCGTATCGGATATGCGCATGCCCGGAATGGATGGGGCTACGCTGCTAGGCACATTGCAAAAGACCCATCCGCATGCCACACGCATCATTCTCTCCGGCTTTGCCGAGGAAGAGGCTGTTTTGCGAACTGTCGGACCGGCGCATCAGTATCTTGCCAAACCCTGCGAAGATTCCCTTCTGATCGAAACCATCGAAAACGCCCTGGACCTGCGCAGCCTGCTGACCCGTCCGGAATTGCGTTCGCTGGTTGCCAGCATCAATACGCTAAGCTCTCCGCCCGATACGTATCTTCGTCTGGTCAAGGCGCTTGAAGACCCGAAAATCTCGCAGGAACAGATCACCCGGATCGTCTCGTCAGATATCGCCCTGACCGCCGAAATCCTGAAACTGACCAATTCGGCCTATTTCGCAATCGCCCAGAAAATAAGCTCCGTTTCCCATGCCGTGCGTATGATCGGCACCGAAACGCTCAAGGCACTGGCACTTTTCGTCGGCATCTTCCATGGGTTTGACGGCCCCAAAAGCGAGGCGGCAAAACTGTTGCGGTTGTGCCACCGCAGCCAGCAGATCGGCGTGACCGCCGCCCTGATTGCCGAATACGAAAAGCTGCCGCGTGCCATCTGCCATGCCGTCCCGTCAACCGGCATGCTCAGCCACGTCGGCAGCCTGATCCTTTATGCCAATCGCAACCGGGAAATGACCCAAGTGATTGAACGGGTTGAAAGCGAACATATCCCGATCGAACAGGCCGAAGCTGAACAGTTCGGGGCCGGTCACCCGGAAATCGGCGCCTATCTTCTGGGATTATGGGGGTTCCCCGCCCCCGTGGTTCAGGCTGTTGCCTATCATCACCGCCCGATGGATACACCCCACCGCGAAATGAATGTCCTGACCGCAATTTATGTTGCCCAGGACCTGACACGACAGGTTGCCGCCGAGGAAACCGGCAAGAAAGTCGAAAGTCATATCGACATGGATTATCTGGCAAGTATCGGCAAGGCCGATCAGCTTGACGAATGGCGCATGATCGCGCGTGTTGTCGCCGACAAATACAAAACCCTGACCCAGTAAAGACCGTGGCCATGGAAAAAAGCAAAGTCCTTTTCGTTGATGACGACAGAAACCTGCTGCACGCCCTGCAACGCAAGATGCGCCGCAAATACGACTTTGAAATCGCCATCGGCGGGCAGGAAGCCTTGCGTATCCTGATGGAAAACGGCCCCTTTGCCGTCTGCATCGCCGATATGCGGATGCCCGGCATGGATGGTGTAAAACTTCTAAGCGAAATCGCCCGCGTCAGTCCCGATACGGTTCGCATGATGCTGACCGGCAATGCCGATCAGCACACCGCCGTCGAGGCCATCAATCGCGGCCATATTTTCCGGTTTTTCAGCAAACCCTGCGATGACGACGTACTTGAACAGGGGATCAATGATGCCATCCGTCAACATCACCTGATCACGGCGGAACGCGATCTGCTTGAACAGACACTGGCCGGCAGCGTCAAGGTTCTGACCGATGTCCTGGCCCAGCTTAATCCGCTGATATTCGGGCGTTCCATGCGGGTAAAATCATGGTGTGACATGATTGCGCGCGATATCGGCTATCCCCACCCGTGGGAACTTGGTCTGGCCGCCCTTCTATCCCCGATTGGCATGGTATCCCTGCCACCCGATACGCTGGCGCGTCTGGCGATGGGCAAGGTGCTGCAACCGCTTGAACGCGACTTGCTCAAACGCACCCCCGAAGTCGGAAAACAGCTGATTGCCAATATCCCGCGCCTGAACCATATCGGCGAAATTGTTTACCTCCAGTTCCGCAACTTCGACGGAACGGGCTTCCCCGTCGGTGATAGTCCCAAAGGTACGGATATCCCGCTTGGCGCACGCGTATTGCGCATTCTCAATGACCTTGCCGAACTCAGCACCAGCGACATGCCACTCGCCCGGAATTTCGATGAATTGCAGGATCACCCGCATCGATATGATCCCAATCTGCTCGGTCAGATATCCGACCTTCTCGCCATTGTCGACGACTCCTACGATATCGCCACCCACCCCCAGGGCCGCGAACAGGATGTCTATCTCAAATCACTGCGCGTACATGATTTTCTTATGACCGATATAGAAACCGTTGATGGCCATGTCCTGCTGACCCATGGCAACCATATTTCCGAAGTGCAGTTACAGCGCCTTCGGGTATTTCAGCAAATACACAAATTTCGTGAACCGATCCGCATTCGTCGTGGCGGTTCGCGACCGTCATAGAATGTCTGGGTAACGGAAACGCCGGTATGACCGACAAGCAGTATATGGATGAAAATCTCAAGGTCATTCACCCTGCCATTAACGCGGCGGGAACCGACGACCTGCTTGATGCCATCAATCAGCTTGATGTCGGTGACGAGGCCCTTCGGCAAATTCACGCGCTGTTGAATGAACAGAAGAAGCGCGAAACAGAATCCAATCAACGGCTTAAGACCATCCTCAACAGCGTGGTCGAAGGTATTCTGGTCGTCGATGGCGCAGGGAAGATTTGCGATTGCAATGAATCTGCCCTGACGCTGCTGCGCGGTTCGATGTCCACGATGCTGGGCCTGTCGGTTAACGCGCTGTTTGTCGATCGCAAGTCGACAGTCCGTCACAAACTGCTGAACCGCTGCATCAATATCAGCAGCGGCACACTGCGCTATGACTATACCGAAACCATGGGCCAGCGCCTTGATGGCGACACCTTTCCGATGGAAATCACCGTAAGCCCCGCCAATTTTACCGGCGAAATGAGCTATCTGTATATCTTCCGCGATATCACGCGCCGCAAACAGGCCGAAGAATCCCATCAAAAGCTCGAAGGCGAACTGCGCGAGGCATTGAAACTCGAAGCCATCGGCCATCTTGCTGGCGGGATCGCGCATGAAATCAACACGCCCAGCCAGTATATCCGCGACAACCTGAAATTCCTCAATGACGGCTACGGGGCATTATCCCGCATTCTGGGGCTGGCGCTGCAAACGCTTTGGCAAAATCGTGCGCAGTTGCCTGAAAACACCTTCAACAATTTTGCCCGCAAAATGCGCGATGCCGATCTGGAATTCCTGCTTGATGAAATACCGCACGCGACACAGCAATCGCTTGATGGCATCAATCAGGTTGCGCGCATCGTCCTGTCGATGAAGGAATTTTCCCATCCGGGCGGGACGGAAAAAACCGCGACCGATATCAATCGCGTCCTGTCCAATGTGGTCGTGATTTCACGCAACGAATGGAAACATTATGCGCAACTGGTCGAAGAATACGAACCGGAACTGCCGCATATCCCGTGCCATATCAACGAAATCAATCAGGTTTTCCTCAACCTGATCGTCAATGCCGCACAGGCGATTGATGCTGCCGGACGCAGCCCGGAAGAAGGCGAAATACGCGTTAAAACCACCTTCCTTGATGACAGTGCCCTGATCAGCATTTCAGATAACGGCACCGGCATCGCCAGGGAAAACCGGTCAAAGGTTTTCAACCCGTTCTTCACCACCAAGGAAGTCGGCAAGGGCACCGGTCAGGGGTTGGCAATCACCCATGACATCGTGCAGATCAAGCATGGCGGGCGCATCTGGTTTGAAACCGGAACGGGCAAGGGCACAACCTTCCATGTCCTGCTCCCGGCCGAGGATCGGACTGGTAAAAAAACATAATCTATGCAAAACCGCTGGCAAGGATGATCCCCGTCGGCATCGCCGCAACGTCTTTGGATATCTTGGATTTATCCGAACTGTTTCATAAGTTAGGGTCAGGCTTCTGAAAACCTCATCGGCGAAAACCCAATCTGGAGACCAATATGGCGTCGCGTCCGACCGTTCATGACGTTGCCCGCGAGGCCGGAGTCAGTCTTGCTACCGTCGACAGGGTCTTGAATGCACGAAGCGGCGTGCGCCCTGCCACCGCGCGCAAGGTCGAAGAAGCCATGGCAAAGCTGCGATATGAACGCGATATCGCCGCCGCCAATCTGTCAAAAAAACGCTTCTACCGGTTCTGCTTTATCCTGCCCAAGGGTCCCAACACCTTCATGCGCGGCCTGGAACAGGAAGTCGACAGGATTGCCGAACACGGGCCGCTTGATCGCATAGAAATCGAAACCATCATGGTCCCCGCCTTTGATGGCGTTGCCCTGGCCAAGGTACTTGACGCCATCGAACATCAGGCATTCGACGGTGTCGCCGTTGTCGCCACCGAATCGCAGGCCGTGCATCAGGCCATCGAGGGATTGCGGGAACGCAATATCCATGTCGTCACCCTGGTCAGTGACCACCCCACATCCCGGCGCGAACATTTCATCGGGATCGACAACGAAGTTGCCGGGCGCACCGCCGCCGGTCTTTTGGGGCGTTTCTGCCACGCGCCATCGGGCAAAATTGCCGTCATCGCCGGCTCGATGCTGCTGCGCGACCATATGGAACGGCGCAACGGTTTTGAACGGATCATCCGCAACGAATATCCGCATTTCTCGATCCTGCCCGCCATCGAAGGTCTTGATAATTCCGACCGCGTAGAACTTTTGCTGCGCGAAATGCTTGAACAAAATCCCGATATTGTTGCGCTCTACAGTTTGGGGGCGGGCAATCGCGGCGTTCTTCGCGCCTTGGAAAAAACCGGCAAGGCCGGGAAAATCCCGGTGGTCGTTCACGAACTGACCGAACATACCCGAAACGCTTTGCAAAACGGCATCTTTGACGCCGTCATCAATCAGGACGCTGGCCACGAAGCCAGAAGTGCGGTCCGCATCCTCAAAGCCCTTGTTGACGGTCGCCCCTTCCTGAATGCGCAGGAACGTATCCGCATCGATATTTTCATGCGCGACAACCTCCCCTAGAACAAAATCTCAATCAGGCACTTTCAAATCCCTCCCTTTTGAGGTACGTTAATCAAAGACGTACGTACATCAGAAAAACAACTGATTATCGTAACTTCCTAAAATACATCAACAAAAGGTTGCAAAAGCAGCCTTCCGGGAGGAACCAATGAAACATACACTTGGCGCTGTCGGTATCGCCGTGTGCAGTCTTTGCACCGTCGCCGCACAGGCGGACACCACCATCAATATCCTGCGCGTTGAAACCGGCGATCCGGCCCAGAAGGCATATCTGTCGACGATCGGCAAGGATTACGAAGCCAGCCATCCCGGCGTGAAAGTCAATTTCGAATATCTCGCCAATGAGGCCTATAAAAGCAAACTGCCAACCCTGCTGCAATCCGATGCCGCACCCGACATTTTTTATAGCTGGGGCGGTCAAACGCTGGCCGATCAGGCAAAGGCCGGCTTCCTCAAAGACATATCCGGCCTGCTAAACAGCGAGTTCCTTGATACCGTTCCGCAATCTGCGGTCAACGCCTATTCGGTAGATGGCAAGATTTATGGTCTGCCGATCTACGCGACCGAGGTTATCTTCTGGGTCAATACCGACCTGACCGCCAAGGCTGGTGTTGATCACACCCAGATCAAAACCTGGGATGATTTCCTCAAAGCGGTTCAGAAAATCAAGGATGCCGGCATCACGCCCATCGTTGCCGGGGGCAAGGATAAATGGCCGCTGCATTTCTATTGGGCCTATCTTGCGCTGCGCCATGGCGGGGCGGATGCGATTAACGAAGCCATGCAGGATGATGGCGAGAATTTCGAGTCAGAGCCCTTCGTCCAGGCCGGGCGTACTTTCCAGGAACTGGTCAAGCTCGAACCCTTCCAGTCAGGCATGATGGGCACAAGCTACGAACAGGCCAGCGGCATGTTCGGCGACGGTGCCGCGGCCTTCCATCTGATGGGCGACTGGGATTACCTGCCGTCGCGTGCGCGTTCCCAAAGCGGCAAGGGCCTGTCTGATGAACAGCTCGCCATCATGCCCTTCCCGATGATCGACGGCGACGAAGCCGGTGCCGATGCAACCTTTGGCGGCATCAATGGCTGGGCCGTTTCCCATAATGCACCTGACGAAGCTGCTGATTTCCTGCAACACATGATCAGCGCCAAATATCAGCGCGAAGCCGCAAAAGCCGGGATTTTCATCCCGATCGTCGATGGCAGCGACGACGCGCTCGACAACCCCTTCTTCAAGCAGGTCGCCCGCGATCTGTCGGGAACTTCCTATCACCAGATCTTTCTTGACCAGTATCTCGGTGCGTCCGTTGGCGCCACGGTCAACGATATCTCGGCCGATCTGGCACAGGAAGTCATCACCCCCGAAGAAGCCGCCGCGCAAATTCAGGAAGCCTGGGACTTTCAATAAGCCCTGACCTGCTTGCGGGGATGTTTGGCCCAACCCGGTTTCGGGTTGGGCAACGCCCCTGCCTTCTCCAATGATACATGCTTCGGAGGCGGCCCATGCCGACCATCCCCCACGCCCCGCCGCACCTTTCGCTGGCCCAGCGCACAAGAAACGTCCTGACCAATGGCAAATTCGCTGCCCTTGTGTTGCTGCTGCCGCCTGCCCTGATCCTGTTCAGCCTGTTTGTCATCCTTCCCCTGCTTCAGTCGGGCTATTTCGCGTTTTTTAACTGGAACGGATATGGTGAACCGACCGACTATGTCGGGCTGAAGAATTTCGAACAGATGATGGGACATTCCGTGTTCCATTCGGCGATCTGGAACACGATCAAGATCGTTCTGGTATCGCTTCTGGTCCAGATGCCACTCGCCCTGTTCCTCGCCCTTCTGATCTATAAGAAAACACCGACCAACGCCCTGTTCCGGCTGATCTTCTTTGTGCCCTACATTCTGGCCGAAGTCGCCGCCGGCCTGATCTGGAGCTTCGTTTTCGACGGCCATTACGGCGTCACCGCATCGGTCGGGGGCGCTTTCGGGCTTGAACCCTTCTTCATTCTGGCGGATCGCGACTGGGCCTTTGTCGCGGTGATGACCGTGATCGTCTGGAAATATTTCGGCTTCCACATGATGATCTATATCGCCGCCCTGCAAGGCGTACCCCGCGATCTGATCGAAGCCGCCCGCATCGAAGGCGCAAAACCGTTTGATATCGTGCGCTATGTGCAAATCCCGCTGATCAAGCCCGCGATTATCGTCAGCGCCTTTTTCGCCATTATCGGCGCCCTTCAGGTCTTTGACGTGATCATCCCGCTGACCAATGGCGGCCCGTCCAACACCAGCCACACCATTGTGACCTATCTTTACACGTTCGGCCTGACCCGTCTGCGTATCGGTTTTGGCAGTGCCATCGGGGTTGTCCTGTTCATCACGGCAGTTGCCGTTGCCATTTTCTATCAACGTGCCGCCATGTCGCCGGGGAAAAAGCCATGACAAGCAAAACCTTCCTGCGCAATCTTCTGCGGGTGACCATACTGTGCATCATCGCAAGCTTCGTCATCGCGCCCTTGCTTGCCACCGCCCTTGGTGGCTTTAAAACCAATGCCGAAATCCGCACTAGCGCCTTTGGCCTGCCCGAAAACTGGAACTTCGAATTCTATAACGCCATCGCGTCGGACCCGGCTTTCTGGCGCTATCTGGGCAATTCGCTGCTGATTTCGGTTTCCGCCGTTTTCCTGACCCTTCTGGTCGGGGCGGCGGCGGCCTATGTGTTTGCGCAAATCCGCTTTTTCGGGTCGCGGATGCTGTTTTCCTATCTGTTGCTGGGCCTGATGTTCCCGTTTGCAACCGCCATCCTGCCACTGTTCATTCAGGTGCGTGATATCGGCCTTCTGGATTCCTACTGGTCGGTCATTCTGCCGCAAACCGCCTTCGGTCTATCACTGGCGATTTTGCTGTTCCGCACCTTCTTCGAACAGCTCCCGCGTGAATTGTTCGAAGCCGCCTATGTCGATGGCTGCGGCTATATCCGGTTTTTCTGGCGGTTCACCCTGCCACTTTCCACACCGATCCTCGCCACGGTTGGCGTCTTCGTCTTCGTCCAGAGCTGGAACAACTTCCTGCTGCCTCTGGTCATGCTCAATTCGCGCGAAGCCTTCACATGGCCGCTTGGCATGATGCAGTTCCGCGGTGAATTCGTCACCGAATGGAACCGCACACTGGCCTTCGTCACCCTGACGATCATGCCCGCCATCGTGTTCTTCCTCGCTGCCCAGAAATATATCGTCGCCGGCCTGACCGGTGGTGCTGTCAAAGGTTGATGTCATGTCTGCTGAAATGATCCAGAACCCCATCCTTCCCGGTTTCAACCCGGACCCGTCAATCTGCCGCGTTGGCGATGATTATTACATCGCAACCTCGACCTTCGAATGGTTCCCGGGTGTGCAAATTCACCATTCCCGCGATCTGGTGAACTGGAAACTGATCTCACGTCCGTTAAACCGCAAATCGCAACTCGACATGCGCGGCAACCCGGATTCCGGTGGCATCTGGGCACCCTGCCTGACCTATGCCGATGGTCTGTTCTGGCTGATTTATACCGACGTCAAACGCAAGGACGGCGCTTTCAAGGATACGCCAAACTATCTTGTGACCGCCCCCGCCATTGATGGCCCGTGGTCTGACCCGGTCTATCTCAACGCATCGGGCTTTGACCCGTCGCTGTTCCATGATGATGACGGCCGCAAATGGCTAATCAATATGATCTGGGATCATAATCAGGTGGTCGGTGAACGCTTTGTCGGTATCGCCCTTCAGGAATATTCCACCACCGAACAAAAACTTGTCGGCCCCATCCGCAACATCTATCGCGGTACCGATCACCTGTTTACCGAAGGCCCGCATCTTTATCGTCGTGATGGCTATTACTATCTGCTCGTGGCCGAAGGCGGCACTGGCTATAACCATGCCGTCACCATCGCCCGGTCACGCGAACTGACCGGCCCGTATGAAACCGATCCGGCCAAACATATCCTGACCGCCAAGGACAATCCCGAAAACCCGCTGCAACGTGCGGGTCATGCCGATATTGTCGAAACGCAGAACGGCGAATTTTATATGGTGCATCTGTGCAGCCGTCCGCTGCCCGGCACCAAAAGATCACCACTGGGTCGTGAAACCGCGATACAGAAACTGATCTGGGAAAAAGGTGAATGGCCCCGTCTGGCCAATGGCACCAACCAGCCTGACCTGATCGTCCCGGCCCCCGATCTTGAACCCCATCCGTTCGAAGCCGAACCGTCACGGATTGATTTCACGCCGGGCGACCTGCCTGCCATGTTCCAATGGCTGCGTACCCCGGAACCCGAACGTCTGTTCTCGCTGGCCGAACGACCGGGGCATCTGCGCCTGTTCGGGCGTCAGGCACCGGGTTCGGCATTTGAACATTCCCTTGTTGCCCGTCGCCAGACCGACATCAATTACAGTGCTGAAACCGTTGTTGAATTTACCCCGCTGGACTTCCAGCAGATGGCGGGCCTGATGGCGTGGTACAACCGGTTCCAGTACCATTACCTTGCTGTCACTGCCGACGAAGACGGCAACCGAAAGCTCAACATCTATAGCTGCCCGGGTGATTTCCCCTATGCCCGGCTGACCTACCCGCTGCCGGCTTCTATCGACCTTCCCAAGGACGGTGTCATCCGCCTTGGCGTCGATGTGAACGGGCCGGAATTGCGGTTCCGCTATGCCCATCCCGGCGGCGACTGGACCATGATTGATGCGGTCCTGGATCACACGGCCCTGTCTGACGAAGCCGGAAGCGGCGAAGGCACAAACTTCACCGGTGCTTTCATCGGCATGGCCGCCCATGACAACAGCGGTCGCGGCATTCACGCCGATTTTGCTCATTTCATCTATAAAGCCAACGGGGAACGCAACAATGGCTGACGTTCATCTCAGACATATCAATAAATGCTTCGGCGCTATCGAAGTCATTCCTGATATCGAACTCGAAATCCCGCATGGCTCCTTTACCGTTCTGGTCGGGCCATCGGGCTGCGGCAAATCGACCCTGCTTCGCATGATCGCCGGTCTGGAAAAACCGACATCCGGGACGATTGAAATCGGCGGCACCGACGTCACCGGTTTCGAACCATCCGCACGCGGTATTTCGATGGTGTTCCAATCCTATGCGCTTTATCCGCATATGACGGTGGCACAAAATATCGATTTTGGCCTGCGTCTGATGAAAATGCCCGCGACTGAGCGCGAAGAACGCGTCAGGGATGCCGCCAAACGCCTGCATCTTGAACAATTGCTGGATCGCAAACCGTCCGAACTTTCCGGCGGGCAACGTCAACGTGTTGCCATCGGGCGTTCGATCGTGCGCAATCCCAAGGTTTTCCTGTTTGACGAACCGCTTTCAAACCTTGATGCCGCCTTGCGGACCCAGATGCGCGTTGAACTGGCCGAACTGCACCAATCCATCGGTGCCACCATGATTTATGTCACCCACGATCAGGTCGAAGCCATGACGCTCGCCGATCAGATCGTGGTCATGAATGGCGGCCGCATCGAACAGGTTGGCCCGCCGATGGAACTTTACGACAATCCGCAAACCGAATTTGTCGCCGCCTTCATCGGGTCCCCCAAAATGAATTTGCTACCCGGTCAGGCCATTGGCCGAGATGACATCAAATCGGTTGGCATCCGCCCCGAACATCTCGAAACCCATATGGAAAATGGCAAATGGGCTGCCAGGGTCGGGGTGATTGAAAACCTTGGCAGCGACACGGTCGTGTATATGGAAACCGATGATTTCGGGCCCGTTACCGTGCGCCTGCCCGGTCATCACCCCTTGCGCACCGGGGATCGTGTTTTCCTGACCCCGGATGAAAAACACCTGCATCTGTTTGGCAAGGATGGCCGCAAAATCCACGCCAAAGACGCACTTTCTGCGCCCGCCACCTGAACGGAAAAACTCGTTATGACAACATCATCACTTGGCGTTGGTATCATCGGATGCGGTGTAATCAGCGAAATATACCTTAAACGTGCCCAAACCTTCCCGCAGATCGACGTCAAGGCCGTCGCCGATCTGAACCCGGACGCCGCACGCATCCGCGCCGAGGCATTCGACGTCAAAGCCCTGACCGTCGATGCCCTTCTGGCCCGCGATGACATTGATATCGTCCTGAACCTGACGATCCCGACCGCCCACATGGATGTCAGCATGGCGGCGGTAAATGCCGGCAAACATGTCTATTCCGAAAAACCGCTAACCGGGAATGTCGCCGATGCCCGTGCCCTGCTCTCGCTCGCGGCCCAAAAAGCTGTGCGGGTCGGCTGCGCGCCCGATACCTTCCTTGGCGGCAGTCACCAGACCGCACGCGCCCTGATCGATCAGGGCAAAATCGGCACTCCCCTTGCCGGGACGGCTACCTTGATGCTGCCCGGTCACGAACGCTGGCATCCCAACCCGGATTTCTACTATGTCCGCGATGGCGGCGGTCCGTTGCTTGATATGGGGCCTTATTACATCACAGCCATGATCAACATGCTGGGACCGGTATCGCGTGTTTCAGGCATGGGGCGAAGCAGCCGCACCACCCGCGTCATCGAATCCGGCCCCCGCAAGGGACAGGAAATCCCTGTCACCACGCCAACCCATATTGCCGGTGTCATGGAATTTACCAGCGGCGCGCTGGTTCAGATCACCACCAGTTTTGATGTCGAGGCACACCGCCACACCCCGCTTGAAGTCTATGGCAGCGACGGCTCCCTGCTTGTGCCCGATCCCAACCGCTTTGATGGCACCGTCGCACTCTATCGCCGCGGCGAGGACTGGCAGGACATGCCAATGACGCATGGATATGGCGACGACAATTATCGCGGGATCGGCATCGCCGATATGGCCGATGCCATTCTCAATAATCGTCCGCACCGTGCCAGTGGCAAACTCGCCCTGCATGTCCTCGACGTGATGGAAAGCCTCCTGACCGCCACCCTCGAACAACGTACCATCGCCATCCAAAGCCACTGTGACCGACCCGACGGGCTCGCACCAAACCTGTCCGTCGGCCAAATTCACGCATAAAGGATAAAACCATGCCCCAGAAATCAGCCCTCATCTTCTACGGCGGATGGGAAGGACACGAACCCGAAGCCTGCGCCAAAGTTATCGACACCATGCTGCGCAACGAAAACTTCAAAACCGAACGGGTCGAAGGCACAGACTGCCTTACACGCGAAAACCTTAATCAGTTTGATCTGATTGTGCCTCTCTGCACCCAGACGACGGTTGAAAAGGATGCGCTCGACAATCTGGTTGCCGCCATTGCTGCCGGAACCGGGCTTGGCGGTTTTCATGGTGGTATGGGTGATACGTTCCGTATGGAACCTGCCTATCAATTCATGGTCGGCGGGCAATGGGTCGCCCATCCGGGCAATATCATTGATTACCGCGTCAACATTACCAAACCCGATGATCCCGTTGTCGCCGGCATCGGCGATTTCGATTACCATTCCGAACAATATTACATGCATATCGACCCGGCGATTGATGTGCTGGCCGAAACCACATTCACCGGCGAACATGCCCCATGGATCGCCGGGGTGAAAATGCCGGTTGTATGGAAACACCGCTATGGCAAGGCGCGTGTCTTCTACTCGGCCCTTGGTCACGTTGCCGACGAATTCAAGGTTCCCCAGATGTACGAAATTGTCCGTCGCGGCCTGATTTGGGCGGCACGCTAAGACCCGACACCGCGCATTGACAAAGACCACACCCGAAAATCAACGGGTGTGGTCTTTGCATTTGAGGACACTGTCAAAAAAAAATCGCCAGCCTATCGCGGCGCAAACAGGATGATCCCCGCCCCGACCAGACAGACCGCAACCCCGGTCATGTCCCATCTATCGGGCATTTTACCCTCAATCAGCCATAACCAGCCCAGCGACGCCGCGATATAAACCCCGCCATAGGCCGCATAGGCCCGCCCGGCAAAATCGCTTTCAACTCTGGTCAACGCCCAGGCAAACACAATCAGCGATAAAATGCCCGGCACGATCCAGAATGCGGATTTGCCAAGCCGAAGCCATGCCCAGAATGCAAAGCATCCGGCGATTTCGGCAATTGCTGCACCGGCATAGGCCGCAATGCTGTGCATCTTTCCCCCAAATCAGAATGCCGGGCGCAGATCCCCGGCATATTTGCCCGCCCAGTTGGTCAGAACCGGCGTCAGGTAATTTTTAAGTGTTTCGGCACGGGCATCATCAATCACCCCATGCTGGCGCAATATCGCCCCCATCGCAACCTCGGCCCCGCGCTGCGTGCCATCATCGATCTTAAGCGCGACACCAAGACCCTGTTTGGGGAATGCTGCGCAATAAACACCTTCGGCACCCACCTTGACCAGCGCATCCTCACCGCAGACTTCCATGATCCCGGTGCAAAAACGCCCGGTGCCTGCCACCATGAACGGGGCGGCCGCACATCCCTTGCGAATGCGTTTGATCGCCTCAATACGTTTCGGTTCCAACCCGCCTGGATCGGCCATCCGCGCCATCGCAAGGCCAAGGTCACGCAACCGCATCCCGATCACCGGAATGCCGCATCCGTCAATGCCGCGTGGCGTGGACGAAAGATCGCAATCGCCCATTTCTTCCAGCACCCGGATCAGGCGCTGCTGAACCGGATGGGCTTCCTCGATATAACCCGCCGGATCATCGCCCAGATGCTGCGCGGTCGTCAGGAACCCGCAATGCTTGCCCGAACAATTGTTATGCGCCTTTGAAAGCTTCACATGATCAGACGCCTGCTTGATCGCCGCATTCAGGCTCAGCGAATAATGCGGCGCACAGGCCAGCGTATCGACCGACAATCCGATTTTCTCAAGCCATGCGGCAACCGTTTGCGCATGTTCTTCCTCGCCATTATGCGACGAACAGGCCAGTGCAATGTGCTTGTCCTCAAGCCCGAACGCATCCGCCGCCCCGCTTTCGACCAGCGGGATCGCCAGCAACGGCTTGATCGCGGATCGCGGATACATCAGCGCGTCAATATCCCCGCCCTCGGCAACCACCGTACCATCGGCCTTCATCACGACATACCGCCCGCGATGGAAACTTTCGACCATCCCGCCACGCGTGGCTTCGACAAGGATCGGATTGGCAGCATTGGCAGACATCTTGGGGCTCTCCATCACCGGATGCATTCAGAACAGGATCAAACCTATGCCCGAAGTCGCCCCAAAAAAGCAAGCATCACCCGTAATGCAGTGCAGCGCGATCACAACCCACAAAGCGTGACGTCAACTTTGGGCTTCCTTCCTTTCGAATACGATCAACGAAACAAGGACCCCAAAGATGAAACGGACTTATCTCTCGATTGTCGGTCTGATGCTGCTTTTTATCGCGACCGGCCCCGCTCTTGCCGATTGGCAGGATCAGCAAGACGCAATCCATCAATTGTGGGATGCCCGGGCACCGGTTGGACACACCCAGAATTTCCCCGCCAATCAATGTGATAACTGGGCTGCATTACCGCAAAACGTGCAGGCCGTCTCGACCCAGACCGGATCAGGACTGGTCGTCCCCTCAGTCAGCGCCGCAAATAACGCCCTGACCGATGGCCTGCGGCAGATGGCTCAATCTCTGCACGCGTACAACACCGCTCTCACCAATGTGGGAACTTTCTATCCCGCCGAAGTCGATGGCCCGTTTTTAATGGATGCAGCCTATTGGCAGGGGGCCGGTCGCTCGCCGCATGGCAATGCTCTTGACCATCTGCCTCAAATCAATCTGGCAGGGCTGGACAACAACACTTGCCCTGCGGGTTTGGCAAACATGAACCGGCAACAGGTCATGGATGCGCTGAACCAAACCAACAACATCTCCAACAGTCAGCGCTGGCATTGCTATTCAAACCGGTTTTCGACCGTCGGGCAGGATCATATCCCCCTCACTGGCTATGTTGAATTCACCCAGCAGGAATATAACGGATACAACTATGCGGCGGCAGATGGCCGGATTGTCTACGACTATGTAAACAACCTCGTCTATTTCACCCCGGCCCATTACCGCCAATGGAAAAAGGCCGATTTTGCACAGGACATGACCGGCAATTACGGCTGCACGCCGGGTGGCACCTGCTGCGATCCGTTCTTCAAGATTGTGCCGTGATTTTACACACCCGGTCCCGAGGAGCTTCTCGGTAACGGCAGAACGGCTTCACGCTGTCGGCCAGGTTGAAAGTGCCTGGTCGATAACGCGTTCCAGCCTTTCACGGCTGAAACCTGCCTTGGCCTGTACGGCCATGCCATGCAGGATCGTCAGAACGAACGACGCAAGCACACCAGGATCGGCTGTTTCAGGCAGGTCACCCTCGTCCTTTGCCCTCTCGAACCGTTGGCGAAGCTGTTCTTCGCCGACTGCACGGGCCTCAATCAATGCCTGTCGCACCGGTTCCGCATCATCTGATCCGGCAAGAACCCCGTGGATGCCAAGACAGCCGGTATGATCGGGGTAACGTGTGTTCAGATCCGCCGCCTGATACAGAATATGCGCTGCAACTTGGCGGGCCGTCGGCAGGCCAAGCGCGACCGGAATATAATCAAGATAATGCGCGTAATAACGGTCCAGCGCCTTGCGAAACAGGGCTTCCTTGTTCCCGAACGCGGAATAAAGGGCGGGTCGCTCGACACCGGTGGCTTCTGTCAGATCGGCATAGGATGCCCCTTCGTAGCCCTTGCGCCAGAAAACACAAAGTGCCGCGTCGAGTGCCTTTTCCACATCAAATTCGCGATGACGTCCCATCAGTCCAATCCTGTTTTTCGTAATGATCGTTATTAAACCACTTGACAGTGCATGTCCAGTTTTCATAATGATCGTTACAGTAATGAACGTTATGAAAAGTGTCGCTGCCGTTTTGGCCAGCCCGCACCGGATCACATACAGAAAGGATTAATCATGACTGAAACTCTTGGCGGCAAAGTCGCCCTTGTCACGGGCGGGTCGCGCGGCCTTGGTGCCGTCACGGCCGAAAAGCTGGCCGATCTTGGCGCAAACGTCGCCATCAGCTACGCGTCTTCTGCTGACAAGGCCCATGCCGTCGTCGAAAGGCTCGAATCCAGGGGTGTTCGTGCGATTGCGATCAAAAGCGATCAGTCGGATCTGGCTTCTGCCAAACCATTGATCGATGCCGTGATTGCCGAATTCGGCAGGCTCGACATCCTTGTGAATAATGCCGGCATCGCCATTCAGGGGCAGTTGGTGGATGATCCCGAACTTGATGGCGACAAATACAATCGCCAATGGCAGGTCAATGTCATGGGGACAATCGCCAATACCCGTGCGGCCGCTCCCAAACTTTCGGACGGTGGCCGGATCATCTTTATCGGCTCACTCCTTGGCAGCTACGTGCCCTTCGCCGGTGCGGCCGACTATGCCGGGACCAAAGCCGCCCTTGTCGGCTATGCCAAGGGTGTTGCCCGGGATCTTGGCGGTCGTAACATCACGGTCAATGTCATTCAGCCCGGCGTGATGCCAACAGACATGGCGACCGAAGTCCTTGGCGACAGCGTCCCTGACGCGCTTCTTGACATGCACCCGATCCGCCGGATCGCGACACTCGACGAAGTCGCCGAAACCATCGCCTTCTTTGCCGGGCCGCATGCCGGTTACATTACCGGCGAAACCGTCAATGTCGCGGGTGGCATCGGAACCTGATGATCAATCTGATGCGGGCGGGCGGTCAAATGCCAATCCTTCGGCAGCCGGTATCCAACGCCTGCCCGCATCGCTTTCGAAAGCAAATCCAAAGTTAAACCTCCCATGACACCAATCGGCATCACAGGTGCTGGCGAAGTTGGCAGCCATATCGTGCCTGCAACCCTCAAACCGTCGCCAGTATCGGGATCGCCGTCTGGTTCTTGTATTCCTTGAGCACAAGGCTTGACTGCACATCACGCACATTGGGCATCGATAAAAGCTTGTGCGTGACGAAATCCCCGAAACTTTCAATATCGCGCGCCAGGGCCACCAGAAGGAAATCCTGCCGCCCGGTCATTGCCCAGCAGGACATGATCTGCGGCAGGTCGTTCATCGCCTTGGCAAAATCCTCTGCCCCTTCTTCGGTGTGGCGTTGCAGGCGGACCTGAATGGTTGCCAGCACGCCAAGCCCGGCCTTCTTGCGATCCAGCAACGCCACCGTCTGACGGATGATGCCCGACGACTCAAGCTGCTTGACCCGGCGCAGACAGGGCGAAGGCGACATACCGACCTTTTCGGCGAGCTGCACATTGCTGATCGATGCGTCGCGCTGAAGGATTTGCAGGATCTTGATATCGGTCGGGCTCAACTGCATCTCGGTCATTTTTCGCCCTCAAACTGGTTTATACGGTCACATCTGATCAACCATAACGCATTTTGATCCCTATATCGCGCGAAAATGACATTTGAATTGATGTAAAATGGTCCGTGCAGAAAATCTCATCAGGGAGCAAACGAGGACCGTCATGGACCAGAACAAAAATCTGCGCGGCGATTACAGCCACATCAATGATGACTACACCGTGGCCCAGGACTGGGCATCCTATTCCGGGGCCGAACATGACCTTTGGCGCAAACTTTACGCCCGTCAGAAGGCGATCCTGCCGGGCTATGCCGCCCCCGATTACATCCGCAATCTTGAAAAACTTGATGCTGCCGATGGCATTCCGCATTTCGGCCGGGTCAGTGAAAAGCTCCATGCTGCCACTGGCTGGCACCTTGTCGCTGTGCCGGGACTTGTGCCTGACGATGTGTTTTTCGATCATCTCGCCAACCGGCGTTTTCCGGTGACCGTCTGGCTGCGCAAGCCCGAGGAAATCGATTATCTCGTCGAACCCGACATCTTCCATGACTTCTTTGGTCATGTGCCGATGCTCTATGATCCGGTCTTTGCCGACTATCTGGCGGCTTATGGTGCCAAGGGCCCCGAAGCCATTGCCAAAGGCGGGCTCAAGAAACTCGCACGCATGTACTGGTACATGGTCGAGTTCGGCCTGATCATGACCGACCATGGATTGCGTGCCTATGGGGCGGGCATGCTGTCATCGCAATCTGAGACCATCTATTCCGTATCTGATCCAGCCCCCAACCGGGTGGCGTTTGACCTCGAACGGGTGATGGCAACCGACTATGCGATTGACGATTTCCAGAAAACCTATTTCGTGCTGACCGACTACCAACAGCTTTTCGACGCGATGGATGCCGATTTTGCGGCCATCTATGACCGCCTCGCCCATCGCCCGGCGATTGATCCGTCGGTCACACTTGCCAGTGATCGGCTTTATCATATTCACGGGGACGAGGATCACACCATCGCCATGCCATCGGGTGATCCGGCGCAACTTCGCCACGCCTGAAAAGGCATTTAACTATTATGATATGAGGAATATGAAAAATCGGGTCCAACGGCATTTTTTGCCAAAAGACCCGATTTTTTGATTTTTCACTGAAAATGAAAAATATGGACGATTATTAAAAATAACTCAGCAATGGCTCATGGATTTATCAAGCGCCCGGTTAAGCTGCTCGACCACCACCATCGGGCTTGCGTCCTTACTGATAAAGTCAGCCGCGCCAAGGGCATCGGCCTGCGCGCGCGTATCGGCATCATAATGGGCCGAGAAAAACAGAACCGGCACCTCGACCGCGTTCGGGAAGCGGCGGCGAATCTCGCAAAAGGCTTCAAACCCGCTCATGCCGGGCATTTCAAGATCCAGAATAATCGCGCGCGGATAAAGACCGTCCAGCTGGTCGATCAGATCGTCGGCACAGTCAAACCCTGCCACGTCATAGCCGGCACGGCGCAACACGGTTTCAAGGGCCGCTTTGGCGCTGGGGCTGTCGTCGGCAAACACCACCAGACCGTCATTCATTGGTCGGGGCGGCACGGCGCTGAGCGCATTCATGGATGGCAATACTCCGAGATTTGGGACAGCCCCAATCTGGCAGATGAAAATGTCAAATTGGTTAAACCCCGCATTTTTTCCCCGAAACCATCACAATCCGGCCAAAGTATAATGGCAGCGGCACGCCAGGAATATCCGTTCATCGACCCCATCCTTGGCAGAAAATCACCATTTTTCAGAAGGATAACGTTACGGAATGCTGATAGATGGCCGCAAGATTGACCTAAATAGGTATTTCCATGCCTATTTACGTAATTATGGGCGGGTGCTATAAACACCGCCATGTCGCAGATGCGATATGCAAACATTCTTTCGGGAATTCGGTACGGTCCGGCGCAAGCCCGCGATCAAGGCCGAAGCTGCCCTCGCAACTGTAAATGCGCCGTTTTGGCGGTGCATAAGCCAGATACCGAAAGATGGCTCTGTTTCTGCCGGACCGGGCGGGGTGTACCGGGCGGAGGGAATCCGTTGTAAAATAGAATCGACCAGATCCGAAAAGATCGGACCGCGACCGGGAGAGAGCATGACAGACCCGTTAAAGCTGGCCTCAGAGTTTCCAGCCGCAGATTATGCAAGCTGGCGTCAACTGGCGGAATCCGGCCTGAAAGGCGCATCCTTTGACAAGAAACTGGTCACAAGGATGCTTGACGGGTTCGCCATGCAGCCACTTTACACCAATGACGATCAGGACGACGCAACCCGCCTGATCCATCAGGTGCTGTGTGCCGCCGTCGATGCCAAGGACGCCGCCAGCGGCTGGGACATCCGCCAGCTTCATGCCCATCCCGATCCCAAATCGGTCAATGCCGCGATTCTTGATGATCTTGAAAACGGTGCAACGTCGGTCCTGTTGCGTCTGGATGCCGCCGCACGCACGGGTGCGGATATCACATCAGGCGACGCTGGCATTGACGGCATTGCCATTCATTGCCTTGCCGATCTCGATGCCACACTTGACGATGTCTATACCAACCTTGCGACCGTCGCACTTGATGCCGGTGCCGCCGCAATCCCGGCCGCGGCCCTTTTGGCCGCGCGCCTTGAAAAGGATGCGGAAAACAGCGCCGACGCAGATGACGATTTTGCAAGCGACGCCGCACCGGCCTTTAACATCGATCCAATTGGCACATTGGCCGCAACAGGATGCCTTCCGGTTTCAGCCGATGATGCGATCAAACAGGCCGCCGATATTGCCGCCGATCTGATCGACCGTTTCCCGCATGCCACCGCCATCACGTTAAATGGCGCGCCGTTTTACAATGCCGGTGCAACCGACGGGCAGGAACTTGCCTGCCTGCTGGCCGGTGGTGTGACCTATCTTCGCGCGCTGACCGATACCGGCATGGTGATTGACCAGGCCGCGGGCGCGATTGCGTTTAATGTCGCGGTCGGCACCGATTTCTTTGCCGGGATTGCCAAACTGCGCGCGCTTCGCCTGATGTGGAGCCGCGTTCTTTCGGCATCGGGTGTGGATGACGCCACCATCACGATCAACGCGGTATCGGCCGAAATGGCGCTGTCGAAGGTTGATCCGTGGGTCAATATGCTGCGCACCACCGTCACCAGCTTTGCCGCCGGTCTGGGCGGTGCCGATAGCGTTATCTGCCTGCCCTATGATCATCTGATCGGCCTGCCCGATGGCTTTGCGCGCCGCATTGCGCGCAACACCCAACTGATCCTGCAGGAAGAAAGCAATGTTCACCGTGTAATCGATCCGGCAGGCGGTTCATGGTTCATCGAAAACCTGACCCGCGAACTGGCATCCAATGCCTGGGGCCGGTTCCAGTCACTTGAAGCCAAGGGCGGCATTATCAAGGCCCTTGCCGACGGGTCCCTGCAAAAAGAGATTTCGGACGTCTGGCAGAACCGCGCAAACCGCGTTGCCACCCGTCGCGATCCGCTGACCGGGGTGTCGGAATTCCCCAACATCGCCGAGGCCAAAGTCACCTGCGATGCGCCGGACCTGGCGACGATCCGCAAGGAAGCCAAAGCCCGCCAGACCGGGTTTAAGGATGCAATCGGCAACAACCTTGATGATCTGATCACGGCCGCCAAATCGGGTGCCACCATCGCACAGATGTTTACGGCCCTTTATGGCACGGCGGCGGGCACACATATCGATCCGCTGCCAACGCATCGTCTTTCGGAAAGCTTCGAAACCCTGCGTGATCGTGCCGATGCCCACAAGGCGTCAACCGGCAAATTTCCGCAAATCTTTCTGGCCAATCTGGGCCCGGTTGCCAAACACACCGCGCGCGCCATGTTTGCCCGAAACTTTTTCGAAGCGGGCGGGATCGAGGCCATCACCAATAACGGCTTTGCCGATGCCAGCGAAGCCGCAAGGGCATTTGGCGAAAGTGGTGCCAGGATCGCGGTGATTTGCGGATCGGACCCGCAATATGCCGACATGGCCGCCGATGTTGCCAAAGCCCTCAAACAGGCCGGGGCGCCCCGCATTTACCTTGCCGGGCATCCCGGCGATGCGAAGGCGGATTACGAGGCGGCCGGTATCGATGATTTCATATTTATCGGGGCGGATGTTCTTGCGATCTGCGAAACAGCCCTTTCACATCTGGGGGTAAAATAACCATGACCCGGATTCCGGACTTTTCCGATCTGCCGCTGTTTGATGGTGCAACTTCCGGTCCGACCAGCCCGGTCAACACAGCGCCCTGGACCACGCCTGAAGGCATCGATGTCAAAGCGGTGTTTGGCGCGGATGATCTGGCAGGGCTTGATCATATCAACACCATGCCGGGCATGCCGCCCTTCCTGCGTGGCCCCTATCCGACCATGTATGTCCAGCAACCCTGGACGATCCGGCAATATGCCGGTTTTTCGACCGCCGAAGAATCCAACGCGTTTTATCGCCGAAACCTCGCCGCCGGGCAAAAGGGCCTGTCGATTGCCTTCGACCTTGCCACCCATCGCGGTTATGACAGCGATCATCCGCGTGTCACCGGCGATGTCGGCATGGCCGGTGTGGCGATTGACAGCATCTATGACATGCGGACCCTTTTTGATGGCATTCCGCTCGATCAGATGTCGGTCTCCATGACCATGAATGGTGCGGTTCTGCCGGTGATGGCGCTTTATATCGCGGCTGCCGAAGAACAGGGTGTTAAGCATGAACAGCTTTCGGGCACCATTCAGAACGACATTCTGAAGGAATTCATGGTCCGCAATACCTATATCTATCCGCCGAAACCCTCGATGCGGATCATTTCGGATATCTTTGCCTTTACCTCGCAAAACATGCCGAAATTCAATTCGATCTCGATTTCCGGCTATCACATGCAGGAAGCCGGGGCGACCGCGGACCTTGAACTGGCCTATACCCTTGCCGATGGCATCGAATATGCCCGTGCCGGTCAGGCCGCCGGTCTTCCGATTGATAAATTCGCGCCGCGTCTGTCGTTCTTCTGGGCGATTGGCATGAATTTCTTTATGGAAATCGCCAAAATGCGCGCCGCCCGCATGATCTGGGCCAAGCTGATCAAACATTTCGATCCGCAGAACCCCAAATCGCTGTCATTGCGCACACACAGCCAGACATCGGGCTGGTCACTGACCGCCCAGGACGTGTTTAACAACGTCATCCGAACCTGTGTTGAGGCGATGGCATCAACACAGGGCCACACGCAGTCGCTTCATACCAATGCCCTTGACGAGGCATTGGCCCTGCCGACCGATTTTTCGGCCCGCATTGCCCGTAATACGCAGCTTTTCCTGCAACAGGAAAGCGGCACGACCAAGGTCATCGATCCGTGGGGCGGGTCCTATTATGTTGAACGGCTGACCCGTGATCTGGCGGAAAAGGCATGGGCCCATATCCTTGAGGTCGAAGAACAGGGCGGCATGGCCAAGGCGATTGAGGCCGGCATCCCGAAAATGCGCATCGAAGAAGCGGCTGCGCGCACGCAGGCCCGTATCGATAGCGGCCGTCAGACACTGGTCGGTGTGAACAAATACCGTGCTACCGATGATCGCCCGGTGGATGTTTTGCAGGTTGACAATGCCGAGGTCCGCCGTCAGCAGATCGCCAAGCTGGAACGTCTGCGCGCCGAACGCAACAATGCGGATGTTGAAAGCGCCCTTACCGCCCTGACCAATGCCGCCGATCAGGGCAGCGGCAACCTGCTTGAACTTGCCGTGCAGGCTGCCCGGTCGAAATGCACGGTCGGCGAGATTTCCGACGCGCTTGAAAAGGTCTATGGCCGTCATCAGGCCGTGATCCGGTCGATTTCGGGGGTCTATAAAACCGAAGTCGGTGCCGATAACGAAGCACTGGCCAAGGTTGACCGGCTGGTAAACGAGTTTGAACAATCCGAAGGCCGCCGCCCGCGCATCCTGATTGCCAAAATGGGGCAGGACGGGCATGACCGCGGCCAGAAAGTCATCGCAACCGCCTTTGCCGATCTTGGCTTTGACGTCGATATCGGCCCGCTGTTCCAGACACCCGAAGAAGCCGCGCGACAGGCGGTTGAAAACGATGTGCATATCGTCGGTGCCAGCTCGCTTGCAGCCGGTCACCTGACACTTGTGCCGCAGCTTCGTTCTGAACTGGACAAGCTTGGCCGCGAAGACATCATGATCGTTGCCGGCGGTGTTATCCCGCCACAGGATTTTGACAAACTTTACGAAGCCGGGGCCGAGGCGATCTTCCCGCCCGGAACCGTGATTGCCGAAGCGGCCTGTGACCTGTTAGAAAAGCTGAAGGAATCAACGTCCGAGGAAGCAGCCTGATTGTGAAGGCGAGATCGTGACAGAAACCGCACCAAAAAGTGCACCGGAAACACTGCGCACCATATCGGGCAGCCCCAAGGGCCAGCCCCGCAAAACGGTGCGCAGGCGGGTTCTTTCAACCGATCAGATTGTCGATGGCATTCTGGCCGGTGATCGCACCATTCTCTCACGCGCGATCACGCTGGTCGAAAGCCGCAATCCCGGACATTTTGATCAGGCGCAGGACGTTCTTTCGCGCCTGATGCCCCATACCGGCGGATCGCAGCGCATCGGAATTACCGGCGTGCCCGGTGTCGGCAAATCCACCTTTATCGAGGCCTTTGGCAAAAACCTGACCCAAGCGGGGAAAAAGGTCGCGGTGCTGGCGGTTGATCCGACAAGTGCGCGATCTGGCGGGTCGATCCTGGGCGACAAGACGCGGATGAACGAACTTTCAATCGATCCGAACGCCTATATCCGCCCATCGCCTAGCAGCGGCTATTTGGGCGGCGTCAATCGCATGACCCGCGAAACCATTTTGCTGTGCGAGGCAGCCGGTTTTGACGTGGTTCTGGTCGAAACCGTCGGGGCCGGTCAAAGCGAAACCATGGTCGCCCAGATGACCGATTTCTTCCTGGTTCTGATGCTGCCCGGTGCCGGGGACGAATTGCAGGGCATCAAGAAAGGCGTTCTTGAAATCGCCGATCTGATCGCGGTCAACAAGGCCGATGCCGACCCGGCCAAGGCGCGCGAAGCCAAACGCGAATATTCATCCGCCCTTCGCATCCTGCAACCCAGTAGCCACCATTGGCGCCCGCAATCGATCATGGTTTCGGCCCTGATCAATGACGGCCTTGATCAGGTCTGGGCCCTGATCAACCAGCACCGCACCATCATGGAAAACGAAGGCGAATTTGCCGCCAAACGGGCCCGTCAGCAACGCGACTGGATGTGGACCATGCTGCGCGACCGGTTGCTTGAAACCTTTACCGCCCGCGAAGATGTTGCCGGACGGCTGAAAACACTTGAAGCCGACGTACTGGCCGGAACCACCAACCCGACCGCCGCGGTCGAGGAAATGCTGGGCCTGATCAAATCCCCCAAAAAATAAAGGCCGCACAAAAGTGCGACCTTTGATCGGCTGTTTTTATACAGCGGAGCTTATTTCTTCTCGCCCGCAGCTTCGAGCTTTTCTTTCAGGACTCGCAGCTTCTCGACCGCTTCGTTGATCTCGGTTTCGATATGCGCCAGATCTTCGCGCTTTTCACGCGGCATGGCTTCGATCTCGTTCAAAGCTTTTTCGATGATATAAAGCAATTCTGTCCTCCGTTACTGGCCGCCGATTATATGGCGGCTGTGACCTCGTTGCCGTGATCAGGCAGATCGTCGACCCGACACATCTGTCGCCGTCATAGCCCGGTTTGATGTCGGGGCCCATGATCCCGATCAACGGCTTATTGGTCGCGCACACTTTTCTGATGCGCACCAATGAGCCGCCCGGATCGTATGCCAGACCCGCATCATTTTACCCATAACAGGGACAAGGAAACAGGGATACGGGACGCTATCTTTTGAAAAAAGCCCGGAAACCTAGCCGTTGGTGGCGGGTTGTTCGAGCTTGTCCTTGAGGATTTTCAGATTCAGTGCCGTTGATTTCATCACGGTTTCAAGGTGTGACAATTTCTCGCGTGCGTCGCGCGATACGGCTTCGACTTCGTCCAATGCGCTTTCGATAATATACAGCATTTCCACACTCTCCTGCCCGGACCATCAAAGTCCGGGTCGTTTTATTGTGATTGACCTTACGAAGGTGGGCGGGAAATTCGCTGAAACCTTGTCGGAAATAAGCCAGATTGGCCTTAATTCACCGATCCTGTTGCCTATGGATCAAACCTGATCTGTGATTTTTGACCGGCATGATGTTGCTGTTTGTGTTAAAAGCCGCGCACTCAATTTCATTTAACGGGATAATCGGCACATGACGCATCTGGTGCTTGCACCAATGGAAGGACTGGTCGACTGGCGCGTTCGGCAATTGCTGAGTGCGACGGGCGGGTTTGACCTGTGCGTGACCGAGTTTATCCGTGTGTCGCAAAACCTGTTTCCGGCCCATGTGTTTTACCGTTACTGCCCCGAATTGCTTCAGGGCGGCAAAACGGCATCGGGCACGCCGGTTCTGGTGCAGTTGATGGGGCATGATCCCGAACTGATGGGGGAAAATGCCGCCTTTGCCGCATCCCTTGGCGCGCCGGGGATCGATATCAATTTCGGCTGCCCGTCCAAAACGGTGAATAAGCGCGAAGCCGGGGCGTCGCTTTTGAAATGCCCGGACAATCTTTTCAACATCGTTTCCGCCGTTCGTCGGGCGGTTCCCGATCATATCCCGGTCAGTGCGAAAATCCGTCTGGGTTATGCCGACAAGGAAATGTTTCTGGACAATTCGCGCGCGGTCGAGGCCGCCGGTGCGCAGCACCTGACGGTGCATGCGCGCACCAAGCTGGAAGGATACAAACCGCCCGCACATTGGGAATATCTGGCGCGCATCCGCGACGCCATTTCAATCCCGATGACCGCCAATGGTGAAATCTGGACGGTCGAGGATTACGCGAAATGCCGGGATATTTCAGGATGCACGTCCTTTATGCTCGGTCGCGGGGCCATCGCCGCCCCCGATATCGCCAATCGCATCAAGGCGTTTGAGACCGGTCAGAATCTTGAAAAGCAAAGCTGGTCGGATGTCCTGACGATGCTTTTGACCTATATCGATCTGATGAGTGCCGATGACACCACCGAAAACCATCAGGCCGGGCGCATCAAGCAATGGGTGGCGATGATCCGCAAGGGGCATGAACAGGCCGCTAGTTGCTTTGACGAGATCAAGCGTATTCGCGACATTCAAGAGCTTCGCGCCAAACTGACCATAGACCGCGACAATCCGGAAAATCAGCGGCCAAATGTTCCGATTGCCGCCGAATAGCCGGTAAAGAAAGACAATCAAAAGAAAAGGCATCATGGTTGGCTGCCTTTGTCATTTCCGGATCAGGCACCCCAAACGATCCGCGATCAGGTGCCGAACCCGAAATCATCGGCATCAAGATCATCGGTATCATGGACGCCCATCAGAGTGACTGATGCATCATTGCCAAGTTCAATCACGACATTGCCATCGGTATCAAGATGCATGTCGTTCTTGATCTGGTTGAAGTTGCTGTAATTCCATTCCGACAGGTTGATGATGTCCTCGCCCGGCGTGAAATCCGTGATGATGTCGTGACCGTTGGTTTTGCCGATCTCGAACTCGTCCCAGCCCGAACCACCGGTCAGGGTGTCGTCACCGGCACTGCCATAAAGACGATCATTGCCCGCACCGCCCAGAAGCACATCGTCGCCCGCATTGCTCCAGAGGATGTCATCACCATTGCCACCATCCAGCGTGACATTGCCATAGGTTTCATAGGTGCTGGTCAGATCAATGATGTCATCGCCATCACCGGCCTCGATCACCTCGATATTACGGATGCGCGGCGAAATGCCCGGATCGCTGACCGTGTCGGCAAGGAATAGCGCGTCATTACCGCTGGTCAGTTTCAGGGTATCGGTGCCATCGCCACCTTCGAAGATGTCGTTCGACTGGTTATAGCCGTTCAGATTGACATATTCGCCAGTCCCGGCATCGCCGCTGTAATCATGGCCCCAACCGTTACCGTGATGGCCGGTATGACCCCAGCCGGTATTGTTGTCATGGCCGTCTTCGCCCGGCGCACCATCATTAAGCGCATGCCAGTTCGAGCTCCAGGTGTCGTCGGCATTGTATTGCAGAACGTCATCACCGGCCCCACCATTCAGGATGTCGATCCCCGCACCGCCTGCAAGGGTATCGTTGCCCGCACCACCCCAAAGCGTGTCGTTGCCTTCGCCACCATCAAGGACGTCGTCACCGGCGTTGCTCCAGATGATGTCGTTGCCGGTTCCGCCAAGCACCGTGACATCGCCATAGGACTGGGTTTCACTGGTCAGGTCGACGATGTCGTCACCGTTACCGGCATCGATGACTTCGATATTCGAAATGCGCGGCGAAACGCCCGGATCGGTGACCTTGTCATCAAGGAACAGGGCATCATTGCCGCTGGTCAGGGACAGGGTATCGGTGCCGTCGCCACCATCAAATATATCCTGCGAACGGGTGTAACCTTGCAGATTGACCTGTTCATGGGTGCCATTCATGTGCGGGTCGCCGACATTCTTCGCGGCATAGCTGCCCGACCAGGTCGCGTCTTTCTGATATTCGATGATGTCGTCACCGGCACCGGCATCGATCAAATCGCTGCCCGAACCGCCATTGATGACGTCATTGCCATCGCCACCCCAGATGGTGTCATTGCCGCCATCACCGCCCAGAACATCATCGCCCGACAGGCCCGACAGCAGGTTGGCACCATCATCACCAAACAGATAATCGTTGAAGTTCGACCCGATCAGATCCTCGATCGAGGACAGGATATCATTACCATCGCCACCGGTGGCTGTACCGAGTTCAAGGCTGACACCAACGGCGGATGTCGCATTGGCATAACTTGCGGTATCCCGGCCCGATCCACCCGAAAGGGTATCGTTGCCCTGACCACCCATCAGGGTGTCATTACCGCCATCACCATAAAGCTTGTCATCGCCTGATCCGCCGAACAGGGTATCGTTGCCATCGCCGCCCCACAGACGGTCGTTATTTTCGCCGCCATCCAGAACGTCGTTACCGTCACCGCCAAGGATCGAGTCATCGCCGGTGCCGCCATTGATCACATCATTGCCGGCTTCGCCATACAGCCTGTCCTGACCCTGACCGCCCAACAACGTATCGGCCCCGTTTCCACCCCAGACGCGGTCATCACCCGATCCACCATCCAGCGTATCATCGCCTTCGCCACCGGTGAGGCTGTCCTGCCCGCTGCCGCCGTCAATCAGGTCATTACCGTTGTCACCATACAGCTTGTCGTCGCCATCACCGCCATAAAGGCTGTCATTGCCATCCATGCCCGAAAGCGTGTCCTGTCCATTCAGGCCAAAGACGGTATCGTCACCCGAAAGGGCTGCAATCGTGTCATTGTTGCTGGTGCCATACAGGACATCGTCATAGGGCGTCGGCCCGGTCGAGGCTTCGACACCGACAAACATATTTGCATTGAGGTCACCAACCGCGACACCAATCAGCGTCAATGTCCCCTGACCATTGAGGTTGATCACGGCATTGCCGTTTACATCACTCATCAGGCCACGCAGTTCGGCCCAGTCATCAACATCAAGGGCAGACAGGTTGATCTGGTCACTTGCCGGATCGAAATCGGTAACAACCTTGTCGCCGGAATTGTCCGAAACGATGATCTGGTCCGAACCGGCACCACCGGTATAGGTATCGTTGCCAGCCCCGCCATCAAGCGTATCGTTGCCATCGCCCCCCGAAAGGGTGTCATTTCCGGCACCACCCGACAGCCAGTCATTGCCTAGGCCGCCATTAAGGGTATCGGCACCGTCGCCGCCCGAAATGACATCATCGCCCGCTTCGCCCGAAAGCTGGTCATCACCGGCCGCGCCATAGATCGTGTCGGTATCATCACCACCGGTGACAACATCGTTGCCATCCATCCCGTCGATGAAGTCCGAACCGCCGCCGCCGGAAATCACATCGTCGCCCGATCCACCGATCAGGGTGTCATTGCCCGCTCCGCCCGCGATCACGTCATGGCCGTCATTGCCATCCAGATTGTCGTCGCCGTCGCCCCCGTCGATCACATCATTGCCGTTGCCGCCCGAAATCGTATCATTCCCGGCACCACCCGACAGGTTATCGTCACCGTCATTGCCAAGGATGGTGTCATTGCCATCCCCGCCATCAACCACGTCATTCCCGGCCAGCGCATCGATATAATCATCTTCGCTGGTGCCCAGCAGGACATCATCAAACGGCGTCGCGCCAACCGGGCCTTCAATCCCGACAAACATATCGGACGTGACTTCGTTCAGGCGCACACCCAGCAGCGTGACCGAGCCATCCGGGCCCAGATCGATGACGGTATTGCCATTGACCTCGCTCAGACGCGGGGCAAGTTCGGACCATTCGGAAATGCCAAGCGCATCAAGGGAAATCCGGTCAACACTGGTGTTGAAATCGGTAACGACCTTGTCACCGACAAGGCTTGTAACCTTGACCAGATCGGCACCCGAACCGGTCGAGATACGGTCATTGCCCGATCCGCCATCCAGCGTATCGTTGCCATCGCCGCCCACAAGGCTGTCATTACCAGCCCCGCCGTCAAGCGTGTCGTCGCCTTTTTCACCGTTCAGATAGTCGTTGCCATTGCCGCCCATCAGGGTATCGGCGCCATCACCGGTCCAGATCGTGTCATTGCCCTCGCCGCCATCGACTGTATCGGCGCTGACATCGGCTTCGACATTGTCAAACGTATCGTTGCCATCGCCCAGATCGACAACATTGTTCTGGCTGTTGCCATAGACATAATCATCATGGGCCGATGCAATGACGCGTTCGAAATTGGCAAGAATATCGCCTGCGGCATCGCCGCCAAATGCGCGGCCGCCTTCGCCCGGTGTTCTGGCATTGGCATCGGTATCGCCAAGATAAATCTCGACCCCGGCGCTTGAACCCTCATAGCTGATGGTATCGATGCCATCGCCGCCATCAAGCGTATCGGCACCCGCACCGCCTTCGATGGTGTCATCCCCAGCACCGCCCGAAAGGACGTTATCGCCATCCGATCCGGTAATGTCGTCATTGCCCGCCGATCCGATGACATTTTCAAAACCGGAAATATCATCATTGCCGGTTTCAGCACTGCTTGCGGTACCGGCCGACAAATCAACCGCAGCACCACTTGCCGCCTGGCTCAGGTCAAGGGTATCGGTGCCTGCACCACCCGAAAGCGTGTCATTCCCGGCACCGGCCATGACGGTGTCATTACCGGCCCCGCCATAAACGGAGTCATCACCCGCACCACCGTCCAGAACGTCATCACCATCCGCACCGGACAGGACGTTTGCCCCGCTCGATCCGATAAGCGTATCCGCGCCCGCCGTACCCAGAACATTCTCAAAGCCGGAAATGGTATCTGTACCGGTGGCATCGCTGCTTGCGGTGCCGGTCGACAGGTCAACCGTCACACCATTGGCAGCAGCGAAATCAAGGGTGTCGGTGCCATCACCACCGGCAAGAATATCGTTGCCCGCACCGGCAACAACCGTGTCATCACCCGTACCCGCATCAACCGTATCGGCGCCTGCACCCGCGGTGATGACGTCATTGCCATCGCCCGCCAGAATAACGTCGTCGCCCGCACCGGCATCAAGGGTATCGTTACCGTCACCCCCGCCCAGCGTATCATTGCCTGCACCGCCATAGAGGCGATCGGCACCGTCGCCGCCGGTAAGGGTGTCGTTACCCTCGCCACCATCGAGCATGTCGTTGCCGACACCCCCATCAAGGGTATCGTTGCCGCCATTGCCGATCAGGCTGTCATTGCCAGCCCCACCCGAAAGCAGGTTATCGCCATTCGACCCGGTCAGGGTGTCACTACCGCCCGAACCAATCAGGTTTTCAATACTGCTCAGGGTGTCGGCTTCGCCATTGGCAAGCTGTGCGGTACCGGTTGCAAGGTTCGCACGAACCGCTGCGGCCGAATTGCTGTAATCCGCCGTATCGTTGCCATCACCACCGCGCAGCGCATCATTCCCGGCACCACCCGAAAGGGTGTCATCACCAGAACCACCATCCAGCGTGTTGTTCTGCGCATCACCCCTGATGATGTCATCATGGGCAGAGCCGACAACGTTTTCGACCCAGTAGATGCCGTCATTTCCGGCACCACCCGTCGCGGTGTAATTGGCAAGATCAACATTCACGCCCGATGCCGCGTCGTCATAGGTCACGGTATCGATGTCGCCACCGCCATGGATGATGTCGTTGCCTTCACCACCGCGAAGCGTATCGTTACCCTGTCCGCCGATCAGCGTATCGTTGCCTTCGGCACCATCAAGAACATCGCGGCCATAACCACCATCAAGATAGTCGTCACCCGCGCCGCCATAAAGATTGTCGTCGCCAAGTTCGCCATTGATGCGGTCATTGCCTTCGTTGGCCCAAAGCGTATCGTTGCCGCCACCGCCATTGATGGTGACATCGCCATAGGCAATCGTATCGCTGGTCAGATCGACAACGTCATTGCCGTCGCCCGCATTGATAACCTCGACCCCGTCAAGGCGCGCGCCATCGGCAACCGTTTCTTCGACCACCGCATCAAAGGTGATGGAACGCACGAAATAGTCGCTGCTGTCACCACCCGATGAACCATCGGCATAAGGTTCGCTCTCGAAGGCGAGATAACGGAACTCAACCGGATTGCCCAGACTGTCGGTGACACTGATGGTTGCGGTGCCGACCCCGCCACTGGTGTAATTGATCGTGCTTTCGTCAAGCACGCCCGATGCCACCAGATTTCCATCGGCATCAAAGGCCTGCCACGAACCGACTTCACCGCCATGCTCGGCCGCGATCAGGTTGGAAACCTGGACCGTGGCATTCCGTGCATTGGCACCAAGATCGACAACGACGGCTTCGCTTTCGCCGGTATTGCCATTGTGGTTGATCTGGCTTCCGGCCGGTGATCCACCGTTATTGCCGATACCGTTGCCATCAAAGGTCACGGTGTCATCGGCCGCGGCAAGGTTCAGTTTGCCGTCTTCGCCGACATAGGATGTACCGAAATCAAAGGCATAAAGATTTGCATCCGACCATGCGGCCTGCACGGCACCCGATGATGCCGAATCCGTCAGGCCCAATGTCCGGGTTTCAGTCGTGATACCCGTCGTCTGGCCATCGCCCAGTTTGCTGCCATCAAGGATCAGCGCATCACTGCCACCGGTCAGGTTCAGGGTATCGGTACCGTCACCACCGACAAAGGTATCGTCCGAGATGTTCTTGCCACCGATATTGGCAAGCTCACCGGTGCCATCGACGCCCGGGCTGCCGGTATTTTCGGTGGTTTCACCGCTTGCGGCCGTGCCATCGGCTTCAAAGTTCAGGGCATCGTCGCCGGATCCACCGTCAAGGGTATCGTCACCTGCACCCCCCGAAAGCGTATCAGTGCCATCGCCGCCACTGAGTTGATCATTCCCGGTACCACCGCCAAGCGTATCCGAACCGCTTCCACCATCGACCGTGTCATCGCCCGAACCACCGGCCAGGGTATCGTTGCCCGCACCGCCATCAATCGTATCGTCACCGGCACCACCATCGACAACATCGTCCCCGGCAAGGGCATCAATGACATCATCGCCATCGCCACCGGTCAGGCTGTCGTCATAAGGCGTGCCGCCATCCGTCACACCGGTGAAATCATCGACTGAGAGATCAAGCGGATTGACGCCCTGTAGCGTTATCGTTCCGCCGGACGGCAGATTGATCACCGCATCACCAAGCGAATTGCCCGTGATCAGATCACGAAGTTGGGTCCAGGTTTCAATGCCCGTGCCATCAAGGGTCAGTTTGTCCGTCCCGATTTCGAAGTCGGTGACAACATCATCATCGGTGCCGTCGGCAAAGATAAAGCTGTCATTACCCGCCCCGCCCGAAAGCGTATCGTCGCCAGCCCCGCCATCAAGGGTGTCGTTACCCGCCCCTGCGGCCATGACGTTATTGGCATCCGATCCGGTCAGTTCATCATCGCCCGAACCGGTTGTGACATTTTCAAAGTTCGAAATGATGTCCGAACCGGTTTCTGCCGATTGCGCCGAACCTGCCGCCAGATTGACCGTGGCACCACTGGTTGCGTTGCGCATGTCGATGGTGTCATTGCCCTCGCCACCATCAAGGCTGTCATCACCGGCACCCGCGATAACCGTGTCATCACCTGTACCGGCATCGACATGGTCACTGCCCGCGCCATCGGATACGGTATCATTGCCATCACCGGCCACGATCCGGTCATTGCCATCGGCGCCGTCAATCGTATCGTTTCCTGCGCCGGACGATATTGTGTCATCGGCTGAACTTCCGGAAATCGTATCGTCACCAGCACCCGTAACGATCTGTTCGAAGCCTGAAATAGTGTCAGAACCGGTTTCCGTGCTGCTTGCCGTACCATTTTCAAGATCAATGACGGCACCGCCATCGGCATTGGTCAGATCAAGCGTATCGGTGCCATCGCCACCGGCAAGTGTATCATTACCGGCATCACCGATAACGATATCGTCACCCGCCCCGGCATCGACCGTATCGTTGCCCTCACCCGACGAAATCACATCGTTGCCGTCACCCGCAGCAATCACATCATCGCCGGAACCCGCCGCGATATCATCATCACCCGCCCCGGCGTCAATCACGTCACTGCCGGCACCCGTATTGATATGGTCATTGCCATCACCGGCAAGGACGCTGTCATCTCCGGCACTGGTCCAGATGGTATCGTTGCCAGCCCCGCCATCAACCGTAACATCGCCATAGGAATGCACCTGGCTGGTCAGATCGACAACGTCATCACCGTCGCCGGTTTCAATGATTTCAACGCCGCTGATTGACGGATTGGCAGAACCATTTTCATGATCGCGATCCAGAATGATCGCATCGCCACCCGACGTACCCACCAGCGTATCGATGCCGTCACCGCCATCATACTGGTCATCACTGATGCCAAGACCATCAAGATCGGCAATTTCGCCGGTGCCATCGACACCGGGGCTGCCCGCATGATCGGTGGTATCACCCGATTGACCGGTTTGATCCGCACCGAATTCCAGAACGTCATCACCCGCACCACCGTCAAGCGTATCCGTGCCCGGACCACCGATCAGGGTGTCGTTGCCGTCACCACCGTCGAGCGTGTCATCGCCATCGCCGCCGTCGACCGTATCGTTACCGGCACCGCCGTCGACGCTGTCATCGCCCGCACCACCGTCAACGGAATCGTCACCATCGCCGCCATCGACCGTGTCATTACCCTCGCCACCGTCGACCGTGTCGTTGCCATCACCGGCCCCAACCGTATCGTCACCACTGCCACCGCCAAGTGTATCATCACCCGGCGTTCCGACATTTTCGATTCCGGCAAAGTGGTCCGGTGTCAGGTCGCCAACAGCAACACCCGAAAGCGTTACCGTGCCGCCGGACGGCAACGTGATCACCGCACCATCCGGTCCATCGGACAGCAGCGGCTGCAATTCGGTCCAGCTTGAAACACCGATATCGGGCAGGGAAATCACGTCGCTGGCGATATCAAAGTCGCTGACCAGATCGGCGTCGCTGCCATCTTCAAAGACAAAGACATCCGCGCCATCGCCACCGGTCAGGGTATCGTTGCCGTCGCCTGCGGCCAGCGTATCATTGCCTGCACCGCCCGAAAGGACGTCGTCACCAGCCCCGCCATCAATCACGTCATCACCGGCACCACCGTCAATCGTGTTGGCCGCTGCATTGCCGGTAATGGTATCGGCGTCTGCCGAACCCGTCACATTTTCGAAACTGGCAATCGTATCGGAACCGGTTTGTGCGCCGTTCGCCGTGCCAGCGGCAAGATCAACCGTCACCCCGCCACTGGTGCCCGACAGATCAAGCGTATCAATGCCGTCGCCACCATCAAGATGGTCGTTACCGGCATCAATCGAAACCGTATCGTTACCCGCACCGGCATCAATCACATTGTCCGCGGCATTACCGATGATGATGTCATCACCATCCGTCGCGATCACATTTTCAAAGCCGGAAATGCTGTCCGAGCCGGTGGCATCGCTGCCTGCCGTGCCATTGGCCAGATCAATTGTCGCGCCATTGGCCGCAGACATATCAAGCGTATCGGCTCCGTCACCACCCGAAAGCGTATCATCGCCGATACCGGCCATGATGGTATCGTCGCCAGCACCGCCCGCGATAATGTCATTCCCGGTTCCGCCGTCGATGATGTCGTTATCCGCGCCACCATCGATATTATCAGCACCCGCACCGCCCAGAATATTGTCCGAACCGTCACCGCCAAGGATGACGTCATCACCGTCATTGGCCCACAGGGTATCGTCCCCGGCACCACCATCAATCGTGACGCCGCCATAGGAATGAATTTCACTGGTCAGGTCGACAACGTCGTTACCCGCACCGGCATTGATGTTTTCAATATCCACAATCGACGGGTTGGCGGCACCGCCACCGGCGTGATCGCGATCCAGGATGATGGCATCATCACCGTCGCCTGCCTGCAGGGTATCGTTGCCTTCGCCACCGACAAAACTGTCATCAGAAAGGTTTTTGCCACTGATATCGGCAACATCACCGGTGCCATCCGCCGTCGGGCTGCCGACATGGTCGGTGGTTTCACCCGACGCCGCGACATGGTCCCCTTCGAAGGTCAGGACATCATCACCGGCCCCACCGTCAAGCAGATCGGCCCCGGCGCCACCGGCAAGAGTATCGTTACCCGCACCGCCCGACAGGGTATCATGACCCGCACCACCCGAAAGGATGTTATCGCCATCCGATCCCAGAAGGGTATCGTTGCCCGATCCACCGGTCGCCCCTTCGATCTCGATCAGCGTATCGTTGCCATCGGCGGTCGTGCCGGTCCCCGCGGCCAGATCAACCACAACCGGATCGGTCCGGTCCGAATAATCGGCAATATCGGTACCATCGCCACCGACAAGGGTATCGTTACCGGTACCCGCCTGCAGGGTATCGTTTCCGGCACCACCCAGAATGGTGTCATCCCCGGCACCACCGGCCAGCACGTCGTCGCCCGCACCGCCTTCGATAACGTTGTTGGCATCATCGCCCGAAATGGTATCGGCATGGTCGGACCCGATCACGGTTTCAAAACCGTCAATCACATCATTTCCGGCACCACCACTTGCCGTCCCATTGGCAAGATCGACGGAAACGCCTTCTTCGGCCCCTTCGTAGGACAGCGTATCGTCACCTTCGCCGCCAATCAGGGTATCGTCGCCGCCATTGCCATAAACGGTATCGTTGCCAGCACCGCCATCCAGAATATTGGCGTTTTCATCGCCGATCAGGATATCGTCGCCGTCCCCGCCGGTAACATTTTCGATGCTATCAAGGGTATCGTTTCCGGCGTCCCCGGTTGCCGTACCCGCGCCAAGGTCAACGGTGACACCTTCGGATGTGTCGGAATAATCGGCGGTATCGTTGCCGTCCCCACCATTCAGTTCGTCATCACCGGCACCACCGGTCAGGGTATCGTTGCCCGCATCGCCATTGATGACATCATCACCGGCACCGCCATCAACAATATCGTCACCCGCCAGTGCATTGATTTCATCGCCAAGCTGGCTGCCATGCAGGACGTCGTCAAATTCGGTGCCTTCGATGGTGACATAGCCAAAGAAATTATCCGGCCCAAGATCATCGACCGAAACGCCTTCAAGCGTGATGCTTTCACCCGGACCAAGCGAAATAACCGCGTTGCCATTGGCGTCATCGAACATGCGATCGGCAAGATCGCTGTAATCTTCAATCCCGTAGGATGACAGATCAATCACATCTTCGTTGACGTCAAAATCGGTAACCGTGTCGCTGCCGCCACCCGGGGTAACAACGATCAAGTCTTCGCCGTCGCCGGTGATAATGACGTCGTCACCAGCCCCGCCAAACAGCGTATCGTTGCCCGAACCACCATCAAGTGTGTTGACCCCGTCGGCACCGATCAGGGTATCGGCAAAGTCGGTACCAATGACCCGTTCAACATTGCGAACAATGTCATTGCCGCCCGAACCCGATGCATACTGGTTGACCAGATCAACGACAACCGGGCCTTCGACATTGGAATAATCGACTGTATCGATACCGTCGCCACCATCGATGATATCGTCACCGGTATCACCATAAATCCAGTCATCGCCGGTCCCGGCCTGAATGATGTCGTCACCCGCACCGCCCGACAGGGTATCGTCATCGGCACCCCCGTCGATAACGTCGTTGCCGGTACCACCCGAAAGGGTATCCGATCCCGTACCGCCGGTAATTTCGTCATCGCCACTTCCGGCATCGACGACGTCATCCCCCGAACCGACATTGATCACATCGTTACCGGCACCTGCCGTTACGGTGTTATTGGTCGCATCGCCGGTGATTGTATCATTGAAGTCCGACCCGATGACATTTTCGATATCACCAAGCGTGTCACTGCCCTGACCGGTTGCCGTACCGTCTTCAAGATTGACGTCAACCGCACCGTTGGCGGTGCTGTAATCGACGGTATCCGAACCGGCACCGCCATCAATAATGTCATTACCCTCGCCCCCGGCCAGCGTGTCATTTCCGGCAAGGCCCAACAGGATGTTATCACCAGCGTCACCCGTCAGCGTATCTTCAAACAGTGTTCCGGTAAGATTTTCGATACCGTCAAGCACATCGTTGCCATCCCCGCCGGTGACGGTGCCGATCGCGAGGTCACCCGCAATACCGGCCGTCTCGGTCGAGTAATCAACGGTATCATTACCCGCACCACCGATCAGCGTATCGGAACCCGAATTGCCAATCAGCGTATCATCGCCTGCATCGCCAGAAAGGATGTCATTGCCTGCGCCACCAACCAGGCGGTCATTGCCGTCACCACCCGAAACGGTGTCATCCCCGCCCAGCGCGTTGATGATGTCACCACCCGAACCACCCATCATTTCATCGGCGTTTTCGGTTCCCAGACGGACATCGACACCGATGAAATTATCAATGCCAAGCGAGGATGCCTGAACCCCTTGAAGGGTGATCGTATCACCGCTATCAAGCGTAATGGTCAGGTTGCCGCTGGCATCCGTGCCAAACAGGCTTTCAAGCGCACCATAACCGGCAATGTTGAAGTCCGTCAGATCAATGACGTCATTCGCCGGATCAAAATCGGTAATCGTGTCATTACCATCGCCCGGACGGAAGACGACCTGATCCCTTCCGGTTCCGAGTGTCAGTGTGTCATTGCCAAGACCGGCTTCAAAGGTGTCATCACCGGCACCACCGATGAAGGTGTCGTTTTCCGCCCCCCCCATAAAGGTATCGTCGAATGCCGAACCTTCTATAACCTCAATACCGTCAAGCGTGTCTGTGCCGGTAGCAGATCCACTGACAGTATCGTTTGCGGTATCAACCAGAACAGGACCGGTTGAATCGGCATAACTGGCGGTATCAAGCCCGTCACCCCCCATCAGGACATCGTCACCGGCACCTGAAAGCAGGGTATCGTTGCCTGCCCCCCCTTCCAGCGTGTCGGCACCGTCACCGCCGGAAATAACATCGTTGCCAGCACCACCATTTACAACGTCGTCGCCAGCACCAGACGTAATGATGTTGTTGCCATCATCCCCAACGACAATGTCATTACCCGATCCGGTCGTGATATTTTCGATATTGGCAAAACTGTCGGTATCCGTGCCATCGGTTGCCTGGCCGACTGACATATCAACGGTGACATCACCCGTCAGGTCAGACAGATCAAGCGTATCGTTCCCGGCACCGCCATCTATGGTATCCGAACCGGCACCGCCACGGAGCGTATCATTCCCCTCACCGCCTGACAGAACGTCATCACCGGCACGACCATCGATGAAATCATCGCCTGCACCGCCGTCAATACTGTTGGTGCCGGAATCACCGCGCAAAGTATCGGCGAAAATCGAGCCATTGATATTTTCAAAATTGGAAATCTGGTCGTTTTCGGCACCGCCAACAACACCGCTTTGCAAGTCGACACTTACCGATCCGCCGGCGCTGTTATAGGAAATGGTATCTTCGCCAGCACCACCGTCGAGAATATCGCGACCTGTGCCACCATCAATCAGGTCATTACCATCGCCACCCGACAGAATGTCGTCACCGGCACCGCCAAGCAGCGTATCATCCCCGGCACCGGCACTAACCGTATCGGCATTGCCGCTTCCGGTGACGGTATCGTTGAAATCGGATGCCAGTATCTGTTCGATCCCGGTGAACAGATCGGTGCCTGTATCGGCCCCGGTGGCAATATTGTTGGCAAGGTCGATATTCAAACCCGATTGGGCCGTCCGGAAATCAAGGGTATCCGAACCCTCACCACCGACATAGGTGTCGTCACCGGCTTCTCCGACAAAGCTGTCATTGCCAGCCCCACCGTTCAGAAGGTCGTTACCGGCACCACCCGACAAGACATCGTTCCCGAGCCCGCCAAGCAATGTATTGTCAGCATCATCACCGGTAATCGTGTCATCGAAGGCCGTACCCGTGACATTTTCGAAACCGGCAATATCGTCGTTGCCATCGGCACCGCTGGATATGCCCGTCGCCAGATTGACGGCCTGCCCGTCGGTCGCGCCGGAATAATCAAGCGTATCAATGCCCGCACCACCGCGAAGAGTATCATCGCCCGCGCCACCGATAACGGTATCGTTTCCACCTTCGGCACTGATGAAATCATTCCCGGCACCACCCGATAGAACGTTATTACCGCTCGACCCGGTCATGCTGTCGTTGAAGCCCGTGCCGGTTGCGTTCTCGATACCGGTAAAGCTGTCCGCGCCATCGGCTTTTTGCGTCAAACCTGCCTGCAGGTTCAGCGATACACCACCATCAGCAGCACTGTAATCAATCGTGTCTGTGCCCGTACCGCCATCAAACACATCGTTTCCGGCACTGCCGATAAACCGGTCGTTCCCGGCACCGCCAATCAAGGTGTTATCTGCGTTTGACCCCGTGATCGTATCGCCAAAGGACGAACCGATGACATTTTCAACATTGGAAACGCTATCGGCGGTTTCCGAATCTGTCTGACCGGTCGCAAGATTGATTTCAACACCACCGGTTTGTGCCGAATAATCGATGGTATCAATACCATCACCGCCATCAACATGGTCGGCACCATCACCTGCAATCAGGGTATCGTTACCGGCCCCACCCAACAGGGTATCGTCGCCATCGCCACCCGAAAGGATATCGTTGCCCGCACGGCCATCAAGGATATTACCCTCCTGATCACCCGTGATAATGTCACCGGCATTCGATCCGCTAACATTTTCAACGCCACTTAATGTATCCGTCCCAAGTCCGGTTGCCGTTCCGGTTGTCAGGTCAACATTCACACCGTTGGTCGCATTGAGGTAATCGACCGTATCGACACCGCCGCTGCCGATCAGGGTATCATTGCCACCCGTTGCGATAAGGGTGTCGTTGCCCGCACCGCCATCAAGACGGTTATTGCCGTTATCACCTTCAAGCACGTCATTGAATGCCGAGCCAGTGGCATTTTCGAAATCGACCAGAACATCATTACCGGCAGCACCGGTTGCCGTCAGATCGGCCAGATTGACGCTAACCCCGCCCGACGCCGATGCGTAGGATGCGGTGTCACTGCCCGCGCCGCCAAACAGGGTATCATTCCCGCCAAGGCCATCGATCACATCATCTCCGGCATTACCCGAAATTACGTTATCCCCGGAACTGCCGGTCAGGATATCGGCCGAAGAACCGCCAATGATGTTTTCGATATTCGACAGATGGTCATTGCCCGCGGCCCCGGAAACCTCACCGGTTTGAAGATTTGCATTAACGCTACCACCGGCATCGCTGTAATCGACGGTATCGGTATCGGCACCACCGTCAATCCGGTCATCACCCTCGCCACCCTTCAGCAGGTCGTCACCAGCCCCCCCGGCAAGACTGTCATCCCCTTCAAAACCGTAAAGCGTGTCATCCCCGTCAAGCCCCGAAAGGGTATCGCGCCCGTCCGTACCGCTCAGAACGTCGTCGCCAAGCGTACCAACAATGTCGCGAATGCCGATAAAGTTATCCGCGGTGATACCGGCCTTGCTGACACCTTCCAGCGTCATCGTCACGCCATCACCAAAGTCGATCACCAGATCGCCATTACCGTTCTCGCTCATCTGCTCGAACAGTTCGCCATAGGTGTCGATGGATAGCCCGGTCAGATCAATCTGATCGCTGTTGACATTGAAATCGGTGACTGTGTCGTTCCCGTCGCCCGGTGCAATCTGGTAAATATCCGCACCAGCACCACCCGTCAGGGTATCATCCCCTGCACCACCGGTGATGATATCGTTCCCCGCACCGGCAGAAATCACGTTATCGCCAGCATCGCCCGTCAGGTTATCATCCCCGGACGAACCGATCAGGTTTTCAATACCTGAAAGCGTATCGGTTCCCGATGCACTTGTCGCCGTACCGTCAGCCAGATTGACCGTAACACCGCCGGTATTCTCGAAACTCGCAGTATCGCGACCTGCACCACCATCGATAACATCATTACCTGCTCCGCCGCGAAGCATGTCGTTGCCATCGCCACCGGACAGGACATCGTTGCCATCACCGCCAATCAGGGTGTTGTCAGCGCCATCACCTGTCAGCGTATCGTCAAATGCACTGCCTTGCAGGTTTTCGATACCTGACAATGTATCATTGCCATCCGCGCCACTCGCCGTGCCCGCCGCCAGATCAACGACAACACCGCCCGTCGCAGCAGAATAATCGGCAAGATCAACACCGCTGCCCCCGCTCAGGATATCGTCACCGGCGCCACCTGAAAGAACATCTGTCCCGGCACCACCAAGAACCTGATCGTTTCCGGCCCCGCCCGATAGCGTGTCATTGCCGGCTTCCCCGCGCAGGATATTGTCCTGATCGTCACCAAGCATACGGTCGGAATTTTGCGACCCGATAACGTTTTCGATATTGATCAAGGTATCGATAGTGCCGCCGACAGAACCTGTCCCGGCAGAAAGATCGACATCGACCCCGACACTTTGACCATAATCGACCGTATCACGACCCGTACCACCGTCGAGAACATCCGCGCCTGCGCCACCTGAAAGCGTATCGTCGCCTTCGCCGCCAAAAACAGTATCGTTACCCGCACCCGCGAAAATCGTATCGTTCCCGGCAAGACCGTCGATGATTTCAGCAACATCCGTGGCGTTGATCACATCATCATTTTCAGTCGCGCCAAGCGTTTCAAGACCGCTGAAGTTTGAAACATCAAGTGCCGAAACAGGAACACCGGTCAATGTCAGGCTGTTGCCGTTGATCGTGATAACGGCATTGCCATTATCATCTGTGCTGATCAACGGTTTCAGCGCTTCCCAGTTTGGAATATCGAACGCAGCCAGATCAATCTGGTCACTGGCGACATCAAAATCGGCAATTTTATCGTTTCCGGCAAACGTCCCGAAAACAAAAGTATCCGACCCGTCACCACCAATCAGAAGGTCATCGCCGCGCCCGCCATTGAGCGTATCGTCCCCGGCACCGGCACTCAGGGTATTTGCACCCTCGGAACCTGTAATGATGTCGTCGAAGCCGGAGCCGATAGCATTTTCAACATCGGTGATCGTATCGGAACCTTCCGACCCGATCGCGGACCCGGCACCCAGATTGATTTCGACACCACCAGCCGCATCATCGTAGGTAACAGTGTCAATACCGCTACCGCCTGCGATTGTATCGTTGCCAGCACCGCCATTGAGCATGTCAGAGCCAACACCGCCTATAAGGTAATCGTCACCATCCCCGCCACTGATGGTATCGTTGCCCAATCCACCAAGAAGCGTATTGGCTTCGTCATTACCCGCAAGACTATCGTCATGAATCGAGCCGGTGACATTCTCGATCCCGGTCAGGGTATCGTTGCCCGCACCACCCGATGCGGTTCCCGCATCAAGATCGACCGAAACACCGGCAGCCGCATCCCCGTATTGCGCCGTATCGTTTCCGGCACCCCCGTCAAGAACATCGTTGCCCGTGCCACCGTTCAGAAGATCGTCTCCGTCACCGCCAAACAGCGTGTCGTTTCCGGCATTGCCATAAATGGTATCGTCATCAGCCAGGCCATCAATGACGTCGCTTCGGTTCGTTCCGGTCAGAACATCACGATTTTCCGTCCCATCCAGCGACCGGATACCGGCAAAATTCGCGTATGTCAGGGCATCGGGGTCCACACCTTCAAGGGTGACAACCGAACCGCCAACCGTAATCGTGGCATTGCCTGCGGCATCTTCACCGATAAATCCGGCGACATCCGAAAACAGTTCAAGCCCGTCAATGCCCTGAATATCGATGACATCACTGGCCGGGTCGAAATCGGTAATCAGGTCATTGTCGCTTTCCGCCGACACGACAAATGTGTCCCGGCCGCTTCCACCGCTAAGCGTGTCGTCACCACCGCGCCCGTCGATGGTATCGTCGCCCGCGCCACCAATGAAACGTTCCGAGGCATCACTGCCCGAAAGGATATCCGCCCCTGATGAGCCCTCGTATTCCTCAAACCCGCTGAAAATATCCGCCGAACCACCAGCAACGGCCTGACCGGTCTGCGCATCCAGAACGATCCCCTGAGCAGAGTCCGTCCCGCCCGCATAGGACAACGTATCCCGACCATCCCCGCCAGACAGGGTATCATCGCCAGTGCTGCCGAAAACGGTATCGTTTCCGGCACCGGTATCAATAATGTTGTCCTGATCGTTACCGTGAATGACATCATCACCATCCCCGGTCGTCACATTGTCGATTTCGACCAGGGTATCATTCCCCTCGCCGGTTGCAGTGCCTTCGATCAGATCAATCGTGATATCTGCGTTCGTCCCGGTAAAGTCGGCAGTATCGCTACCAGTACCACCAACCAGCGTGTCGTCACCCGCACCGCCCGAAAGGGTATCGTCGCCCGCACCACCGGAAAGAATATTGGCACCATCATTGCCGCGAATGACATCGTCACCCGACGAACCGACGGCATTTTCGATGTTGGACAAAATCGTCTGGCCAAAATCCGATTGCCCTATCCCGGCAGCAAGATCGACAGTAACACCAGTCTGACCGGCAAAACTGACAGTATCGACACCATCACCCCCATCAAGCGTATCGTTGCCACGTCCGCCATTCAGGAAGTCGTCACCGGCACCTGTCGAAATAACGTTATCGCTGCTATCGCCGGTTACAACGTCATTGCCTGCACCGGTGAGAATGTTCTCGATCCCCGTGACAGCATCTATCTCGCCGCTGGTATCATCTGTGACAACACCGGCACCCAGATTAACCGTCTGCGCGCCATCGCGCGCACTCAGATCCAGCGTATCGTTGCCCGCACCGCCGATATAGGTGTCATTGCCAGCCTCGGCGACAAAGGTATCGTCACCGGCACCACCATCAAGCGTATCATTGCCATCCCGGCCGGTAATGGTGTCGTTGCCTGCCCCGCCCTGCAGCACGTTAACACCGCTGTCACCCGAAATCGTATCGTCGTAATTCGATCCGATAACGTTTTCGACGCGGTCAAGAATGTCATTGCCATCGGCACCGGTTGCCGTACCCTCGGCAAGGTCGACATTCACCGCACCATTGGCACCGGAATAATCAACCGTATCAATACCTTCCTGACCGCGCAGGGTATCATTGCCCGCACCGCCCGAAAGCGTGTCGTTGCCATAACCGCCGGAAATGACATCGTCACCGGTTCCGCCGCCAAGAACATCATTCCCGTCAAAGCCATAAAGCGCGTCATCACCGTCGGTACCCTCGGCAACGTCGTCCCCATCGCCTTCAAAGATGCGCCCGAACCCGCGGAAATTATCCGCAACGAGACTGTCCGAACTGACACCTTCAAGGGTCAGAACACCCTGATCGCCAAAATCGATAACGGCGTTGCCGTTGCCATCATCGCTCATCATCGATTGCAGGGTCGCGAAATCGGTCACGCCCAGCTTTGAAAGATCGACCGTATCTTCGGCAATATTGAAATCGGTGACCGTATCGTTGCCGAAATTCTCGGTCAGTTCGATGTCATCCTTGCCCGATCCGGTGGTCAGCGTATCGTCGCCCGCACCGCCCGTCAGGGTATCGATGCCATCCCCGCCAATCAGCACGTTATTGCCGTCATTGCCGGTAATATGATCGTCGAAGTCCGAACCGATGACGTCTTCGACCATCTGCAGGACATCATTGCCCGCACCACCGGTTGCCGTGTTCTGCGAAAGATCAACGGTTACAGCATCGGTCGCATCGGTATAGCTGACGGTATCAGTACCATCACCGCCCTGGATATGATCATCGCCAAGACCGCCGCGCAGGAAATCGTCGCCCGAACCGCCTTGCAAAACGTCATTGCCAGTGCCGCCAACCAGAAGGTCGCTGCCTTCGCCACCCTGAAGAATGTCGTCTTCGGAACCGCCATAAAGGCTGTCATTGCCTTCACCGCCCTGCAAGACATCGGCACCCGCACCACCATCCAGGGTGTCGTCGCCAAGGCCGCCCTGCAAGACGTCATTCCCGAGCCCGCCATCAATGACATCATTGCCATCACTGCCCTGCAAGGTGTCGTTCCCGGCAGCCCCGCCAAGGAAATCATCACCATCAGTACCATGGACAATGTCGTTCCCCGATGTCGGGGTGTTGTCAAAGATATTGGTATCGTCGCCGGTCTCGTTTCCGCTGTCGGTCGCGCCACCACCCGTATCGTCGCCAGTATCGTCACCGGCCTCATCCCCGGCTTCGGCATCCGTCCCGCCCGTGGCTTCACCATCGGTCTGCTCGCCCGATATGCTGTCGCCGTCTTCAGCACCCGCGTCAATTGGATCTGCTTCGCCATCCGTGGTTTCACCGCCGGTCGTATCCTCGGCTCCGCCTTCATCCGCGCCAGCATCTTCACCAACAGTCTCATCACCGGTCGCGTCACCGGTCGCGTCACCGGCCGCGTCACCGGAAAGACCGGTTTCATCCGTGCCGGTTTCCGGCGATGTTTCCGCCCCGGCCTGAAGACCGCTATTGGTGTTTTCCTGTTCGGTCTGGCTCTCTGACTGGGATGGCTGTTCTTCGCCGTCCGTGCTGTCATCACCATCACCCGACGCAGGCGTATCTTCGTTCAGAACGTCTTCGCCCGCACCGTCCGAACCGCCGAGGCTGTCGTCTTCGGCACCGTCACCCGAATTTGCTTCATCATCCGCCGCGTCCGAACCGGTTTCAGCAGGGGTCGTTTCCTGATCGGGTTGGGTTTCCCCGTCGGCTCCCTCATTCGATGAACCATCGGAAGTCTCGCCGTTTGTTTCGGTCAAAGAGCCTTCTTCGGTTCCGGATGTTTCCGAACCGCTTCCTGTCGGGGCGTCTTCGCCTTCCGTCACCGGATCGGTCGAACCTTCATCGGTGGTGTCCGCGGTGGTGTCATTCGCGCCATTTGAAGTTTCTTCGCCGCCACTTGCATCGCCTTGGTCGGCTTCATCAGCTTCATCACCGGAGGTACCGCTTTCAACCGCACCATCACCCGATGCCGTGTCATCGGTCTGATCCGGGGATGCGTCATCGGATGCATCGCCCTGTGCCCCGGTTTGCGTATCACCCGTCTGCGTCTGATCACCATCGGTGGTCGATCCGGTTTCAGTTTCCTGCGAAGCACCATCGGTTTCGCCGGCACCATCCGTCTCGTCACTGCCGGTTTCCGATCCCGTACTGGCATCGGTTTCGGTATCAGACCCCGTTTCGGTGTCATTTTGATCAGTCGGGGCTGTCTCTTCGATACCGGTGTCTGGACCGGTTTGTTCATCGGCCCCGGCATCACCGGTGGTTTCATCACCTTCGCCCGAAGCGGTACCGGTACCGGTATCAGTGTCAGCGCCGGAGTCAGTTTCCGCTTCGCCGGTTTCCTCGGCGGTGATGTCATCACCCGATCCACCAGATACGGAATCATCGCCAGCCCCGCCATCGGTTTCCGACTGGGCACTGTCCCCACCGTTACCGGAAGAAGCCTGATCACCCGTTTCGCTATCGGTCGTATCACTGCCGGTCGTATCACTGCCGGTCGTATCAGTTTCGCCAGTTACCGGCCCCTCCGACGGGTCTGATGCCTCGTCGGTCGCGTCGCCAGTATTTGACCCGGCGGTATCGCCGGTCGTCTCACCAGAAGTCTTGGCGTCCGTGCCGGTATCAGTTGCCGTTTCACCGCCGGATGCATCATCACTTGCCGTGCCGGAATCCGTATTGTTTCCGGTTCCCGAAACCGCATCATCGCCCGTTTCGGTCTCGGTCCGGCTTTCGGTCGCACCATTTTTCAGATCGACAACCACACCCTGTTCGGACGTGCTGTAATCAAGGGTGTTGCGACCCGCACCACCGTCAATCGTGTCATTGCCGCCACTGGCGCCAAAGGTATCGTCGCCTGCACCACCAGAAAGCGTATTGTTTCCGGCATCCCCGCGCAGGACATCATCACCCGATGTCCCGGTCAGATTTTCGATATTGGTAAATGAAACAGTATTGCTGCCGCCGATACTGCTTGCCGTGCCGGTCGAAAGATCGGCAGTTACGGCATCATCCGAACCATCGAATGACAGCGTATCGTTGCCAGAACCGCCATCAACAATATCGCTGCCACCATTGCTCGAAATCACATCGTCGCCGGAAGTACCTTCGATAACGTCATCACCCGACGTACCGTCGATCACTGTTTGCGTGCCCGACGACAGATCGCCGGAACTGTCCAGCACAATGTCGGTCAACTGCGGGGCATCAACAATCGTGATCTCGGAAAGCTGCGCAATCGTCATCCCCTTGAGCGTCAGCTGATCACCGGACGCAAAGGTAATAACAACATTGCCCTGACCATCATCCGAGGCCCGCGAAACCAGATCGGTCGCACTTTCAATGCCCAGATCATCAAGTGCCAGATAATCTTCGCCAAGGGTGAAATCGGTAATGGTCGCCTGACCAAATCCGGCCTGCAAAACGAATGTATCGCGACCTTCACCACCCGTCATTTCATCCTGGCCCTCGCCCGGCACCAGGATATCGTCGCCTGCACCACCGATCAGGGTGTTGTCGCCCGCATCCCCGATCAGGATGTCGTTATAAGACGTGCCGATGACGTTTTGGATATTGGTAAAGACCTGCGTTGCAGGGGATTGTGAACCTGACGCGCCCGACGAACCGGAATCAGAATTACCCGCAGCAGAGCTATCCTCTGCGCGGTCATCCAGTACCTGTTCGATATCGGCACCGGCAAGACCGGTGCCATCATCCTGATTGGCGGGCGAGGCCAAGGCTTTGCTCCCTACTTGGGATTAATTTTTCAATCCATTTTCATGGCAGGCAACGGGCCATACATATACACTAGTATAGACCCCAATCAAGAGCCCATCAACGGAAGATGCGCACCAGAATCGGTAAATCACATTTTTTTCATGTTTTCCGGGGATTTGGAAGGCGAAATTCGCCTCTGACAGAATCTGTCAGGTTGTATAGGGTAGATAGACGCACCCCGAACCGGGTCGATCCGCTTATTGCTCGCGGAATGCGCGATCAAAACTGTCGGTTATCGGGGCAAACAGATAGGCGAGAATCGTCCGCGCACCGGTCACGATTTCAAGCTGCGCGGCCATGCCCGGTGACAAAATCATGCCTTCATGCTCGGCAAGACTTTCCGAATCGATTTCGATCATTGCCTGAAAATACGGGCGGCCTTCCGGGTCGGTCAAGCGGTCCGGCGATACATCCGCCACAACGCCCTTTACCGGCGCAAACCAGCGCTGGCTGAAAGCCGTCACCCGGATATTAACTTCAAGCCCCTCATGCACGACATCAATGTCGTTTGGCGATACCCGTGCCTCGATCACAAGCTTGTCATCTTGTGGCACGATTTCAAGGACTTGCGCACCGGGCGGTATCACCCCGCCGACCGTCGAAAATTGAAGGTTGGTCACCGTCCCCGAACGCGGTGCCTTGATGTCGGACCGTATCAGAATATCCTCGGCCGAACGTAACCGTTCGTTCAGGTCGGAAATCTCGCCCTGGATATCGCGAAGCTCGGTATTGATGGTTTGCAGATTATCGCGCGTCAACTGCGCCTGGCTGGATTTGACCTGCTGGATTTGCTGTTCGATGCGCGCAATATCGGCTGAAAATCGCCCGATATTGCCCAGCACTTCAACCAACCGGCTTTCCAGTTGCAACAACCGCGTCCGGCGGGCATAGCCAAGCTCGACCATCGGTGTAACCATGGCCAGCTCTTCCTTGACGATGCCAACCTGCTGTTCGGCGGCGGTTTTTTGTTCCTGCGTGCCGATAATCTCCCGGCGCAGTTCCTTGATCCGTTCGTCATAAAGGTCAAGTTCACCGCGGAATGCGTTCATGCGGCTTTGAAACAGGGTTTCCTGCGATTCAACAATCCCGGCATATTTCGGATCATAAAGCGGCGCGGGAAACTGAATTCTGTCCTTGTCGCCACGTTCGGCAATCAGGCGTGCCTGTGTCGCCAGCGCATTGAGGTATCGGTTATTCAGCAGGTCATAACTGGCCCGCGCACGCGTATCGTCCAGCCGGATCAGAACATCGCCACCCTGCACGCGCGCACCATTGCGCACCAGAATTTCACGAATGATTCCGCCTTCAAGATGCTGAACACTCTGTCGTCCCGAAAAAGGTGCGACCACGCCACTGGCTGTTGCGGCCGAATTGATGCGCGCCGTTGCCGCCCACAAAAACACCGATCCGACGCCAAGGATCAGGATCAGAAGGCCGATCCGCACCAGCGGCCTGACATCGGTTTCAAGTTCGCGCGCGGTTGGAAGCTGCACCCCTGCCATCAGGCACCACCCTGTCTGCGGCCAGCCGATCCTTCAACCACCCGAAGCTGTGGCGGGTCACTGCGTTTCGGGCGCGGTGCGGCTGTTGGCTGTTGTCCTGCGGTGCGTTCGGCAGCACGCCGCGCCTTGCGCGCCTCCTCACGGGCAGCGGCCTTTTTCGCCAACACCTGCGCACGTGCTTCCTTGCGGCTGGCTTCAAGGGCGGCTTCACGCGCGGTTTTACGCGCGCTCAGTCTTTGCTTTTCCTGTTTTTCACGGGCGATGCGCATCCGTTCGGCACGGTCGTCCGCTGATTCCGCGGCCTTTTTGCGGGTGGCCGGGCGCATGGTCATCATGGTTCCGCCCGGCGTCGGTTGCGGCACCATTTCGGTGCGCTCGATCCCGGCCTTTGCCTTGGCCTGCGCGACACGGCTGGCCTGTGCGCGGGCTGGTGTCGGCATGATGCCAGCGGGCAAAGGCGGCTGTCCCGGTGTCCGGTTTTGCGCCGAATTCTTTTCAATGATCGGGCGCGGTGCATCCGGGTTGGGCACGGCAATCCGCTTTGGCGTAATCCGCATTTGCCCGTCAGATGCCGGTTCGGTCGGGGGTGGCGCCATCGGTGCGGACGGCGCGATCATCTGATCGGCCTTGCTCCGCACCGGCACGACCTGAATCTGACCATTGGCAAGGGCAATGATCGCATCGGCACGTACCAGAATTTCGCGTTCGTGACTGACGATAAAGGTCGTGATCCCGGCACGGCGCACAATATCGATCAGCCCGCTGATATGCCCGACACCATTGTCATCAAGGGCCGTGGTCGGTTCATCAAGCAACAACAGGCGCGGTCGCCCGAACAGGGCGGCGGCAAGGGCGATAAGCTGTCGCTGCCCGCCCGAAAGATTGCGCCCGCCCCGTTCAACACGGGTTTCGTAACCATCGGGAAGATCAAGGATGAATTTATGCGCCCCCGCCAGTTCGGCCGCCTGAATGATGTCACGCATCTCGGCATTGCCAAGACGGGCAATATTTTCGGCAATCGTTCCTGGAAACAGAAACGGGTTTTGCGACAAATAGCCGACCTGCGGGCCAAGTTCGCCGCGATCAATGCGCGATGCCTCGATTTCATCAAGCTTGACCGATCCCGATCCGGGCACCCAGATGCCCATGATCAGTTTCAAAAGCGCGGTTTTGCCAACCCCGTTAAACCCGGCGATGGAAATAACCTGCCCCGGTCCGGCCTTGAACGAAAACCCCTTGAACAGGACATTGCGGCTGCCGGGCGGGGCAAAGACCAGCCGATCAACCATAACCGTCATGCCCCGTCCGCGTGGCAGGGGTGCCGGGTTGGTCTGGCGTTTATCCAGAAGGATCTTGTTCAGCCGTTCGAACGAATTGCGCGCCGAATTCCAGCTCCGCCATGCTGAAACCGCGCCATCAAACGGGGCCAGCCCGCGCATCCCCATGATCATGGATGCCACCATGATCCCGATCGTGATGCTTTCGGACAGCACCAGATAGGCACCAACCCCGATAAAGCACACCTGCATCGCCAGACGGATAAAATGCGACAGCGTGGTCGATGTACCCACCCGGCGGCTGGCCTGCCCTTCCCAGTAAAGCGAATCCGATTGATCCGCCTGCCAGCGTTGGCGCGCAGCCGGAGTCATGCCCATGGCTTCCATCGCCTCGGCATTGCGGACATAGGTTTCTTCCTGCGCGATGCCACGGTTCTGGCTTTCTTCGGACCGGTCGACCGAAATCTTTGCCGCCGCCTCGTTGGCAATCGCAATCAGGATCAGGATCGCTGCCCCGGCACAGGCGACAAGCCCAAGCCGCGTGTCAAAGATGAAAACCACACCGATATAAACTGGCGCCCACATGAAATCGATCAGGGTAAAGGGGCCCGATCCGGTCAGGAACCCGCGCAGACCATAAAGATCGCGCAAAGGGCGCTGGCGCATATTGTTGCCGCGTGCCGCCTGCTGCACGACATGGGCAAACAGATCCCCGCCAAGCCGCAGGTCAAGTGCGGTTCCGACCCGGATCAACAGGCGGGAACGCAACTGCTCCATCGCCGCGATAAAAACCAGGACAAGACCGATCCCAAGCGTCAGCAACAGCAGCGTATCGACACTGCGGCTGGAAAGGACACGGTCAAACACCTGCATCGAATAGATCGGGATGACCATGTTCAGCATATTGATGACCATGCTGAATCCGCCGACAAGGGCAATCGACCGCCAGAACACCCGTTCCAGCGGGGTGCGATCCCCTTCCCGTGTCGCGCCCGCCTTGCGGACCGACTGGATTTTGTCCAGCAGGGTCATTGCGTTCCTTCCCAAACCCCGATTTCCGATATCGAATTCCGGCTCACACGCCAAGCCCCCGCGACAGAACTGTCACAGGGTACCTATCCGATTGCATAATCACTATTCTAGGGCAACATATAAGGATGTGTTAACGAATTAAGGAAATTCAACGATTTGCGGGCGCAATTGTCGCTATTTTTTCCTCTATACCGCCAACATCGGACAACGAATCCGGATTTCGCATCACCTGTGCGCTCTTCATGTTTATCCCTTGCCGTTGCAGGCGAAAAGAACAACTTTTCAGAAAAGGGAGCCAGAAAAGGGAGAAGGAGCCGGAAAACCGCATGAGTAACGAACGTTCAAACCTGCCGCTCTTTCTGCAACGCTTTCTGGCGATCAGCCCCGGAAGTGCATCGCATACTTTTCCTCTGCTGGCCTGTATGGCCGGGGTACTGGCGGCCTGCGCATGGATGCTGGGCGGGTTGTCGATGGCGATTTCAGCCGCCATTGCGGTTGCACTGATGCTGGTACTCGCCCCGATGATTTCGCCCGAAATCCTGATGAAACTGCTGCGTGCCCGGCCACTGGACAGCGGATCATTCCCCGCCATTCACGAAATGGCGGCCATGCTGGCGCGGCGCGCCGGGCTTGATTACCTGCCCAAACTTTTCCTTCTGCCCGGCAAGGGTGTCAATGCGATCACCACCGGCACCGCCGAGGATACCACCATCGCGATATCCAGCGACGCCCTGCATGACCTCTCCCCGCGCCAGATGCGCGCCCTTCTGGCACACGAGATCGCCCATGCCTGGCATGGCGACACCCGCATTCTTCTGATGACCGATATTCTGTATCGTGCAACCTGGACGGTGGCACTCTTCGGATTGATGGTGTTCATCTTTGGTGACCTTAACCCACCCGCCTGGATGATCATCATCTTTGGGGCCATCCCGACGATCAGCTTCCTGTTGCAGCGCGCCGTAATACGCGACCGCGAATTTGTTGCCGATCACGGGGCCAGCGACCTGTTGAATGGCCCCGAAGACATGATCGACGCACTTTTGCATATCGATCAGATCAATCGCCGCCGCCTGCGCCTGATCCCCTATCGCAGCACGCAACCGCCATCCCTGCTTGATACCCACCCATCGGTCAGTGCCCGCATCCGGGCATTGCGCGACCTTAAACCGGGCACATGGCAGAAATTCTTTGAAAACCGGCGTCCGCCCGGCGCAAACTAGCCCCACCTGAAAACAACGACGCCCTCTTTCATGCCCCTATCGCCCACGCCAGATCAGGAACTTGGTCCCTGCCCGATTTGCGGGCGGATGATGGTCGCAGGCAACAGTGTCGACCGCCATCACTGGACACCGAAATCAAGGGGCGGCACGGATACCCAATGGCTGCACCGCGTCTGTCATCGCATGATCCATCGATTGTTTGACGAAACAACGCTGGCGCGTGATTTCGATACACCGGAAAAAATCATCGCCCATCCCGACATGCAGACATTCATCCGATGGATACGCAAAAAACCAGTTGATTATGTCGACTGGCCCGAAAATGCCGGACGATACGGGCGCAATCGCCGCCGCAGCCGTTAAAATCACGAAAACAGATAACAGGCCGATTGCATTTTGCAGCCGACATAAAGGTTTACCTTGCACGACCGGGCCGATATACGGCCCCAGTTTTGCGGCGACAAACCGTGTTGCAATTGGCAGTATGAAGACCAATCACCCCCAAGAACGGACAAAGGAAACCAGATGCCAAGCCTCGACATGCTGAGCGAACTGATCCCGGCCTTTGTCACGTTATTTGTGATCATTGATCCGCTGGGGCTGGTGCCGGTTTTCATCGTCCTGACACAGGGCACCGACACCAGACATCGCCGCCGCATGGCGATCCGGGCCTGTATCGCAAGCTTCCTGATCCTGGCCGCCTTTGCCGTTATCGGCGAAAGCGTGCTTGGCATCTTTGGCATTCACATGCCGGCCTTCCGGATTGCCGGCGGAACGCTTCTGTTCCTGATCGCGCTTGAAATGCTGTTTGAACGCCGCAGCCAGAAACGCAACCAGCGCGCCGAACAGGTTCATCAGGAACTTGAAGACGAACACGAACTTGAACAGCAGATCACCGATGCCAAACCGGCGCAACCCGACGAAGAACCGGACGACATTTCAATCTTCCCGATGTCGATCCCGTTCCTTGCCGGTCCCGGCTCCATCGCGACCGTGATGCTCCTGATGGGCAAATACGAAGACAGCGTGGTGATGCAGGTCAGCGTCGTCGCGGTTGTCGGCCTTGTCATGCTCTGCGCACTGACCATGTTCCTGCTGGCCAATCTGGTTGCCAAACGCCTGAGCCCGACGGTCGCCACGGTTATATCCCGCCTGCTCGGCATGATCCTGGCCGCCCTTGCCGTCCAGTTCATCATCGATGGCATCAAACAGGCGTTTTTCTGATCGACACCTTCGACGTTACCTAGCCTTTCAACCCCGCATGGGCCAATGCGGCAATAAGGTCGGTTCGGGTGACGATGCCGATGATCCGGTTATCTTCAAGGACCGGAACCGCATCACAGGCCCCATCCGCCATCAGCGGCAGCAAGGCAGCAATCGGGGTATTTGCCGTTGCCCGCGGTTCTGTCACCGACATGATTTCGATGGCCCGGATCGGGACATTGCGACGGCGATCAATCAGGCGCGCCATCGCGGCAAGCAATCCGCGATCCAGACGCAGTGCGTCTTCGGTTGCACGCCGAATCAGATGGATCTGGAAAATCACGCCGATAAAACGTCCGTCATCCTGAATGACCGGCAATGATGTAAACCCGTGACGACGAAACAGATCGGCGACCTCGCTAAGCGGAGTTTGGGCATTCACCGTCACCAGATCGCGAGACATGATCTGACCGGCCGTGATCGGCCCTGCGCGATGGGCAGCAACCTGAAATTCGGCCGCCCCGATCAGGCGCGCAAGGTCTTCGACGCCAAGGTTCAGCGACTGGCGATATTGCTGCAAAATGGTGTTCAGTTCCCCCTCGTCCAGACCAAGCCGCTCAATCGGGGAACGGTCCGCTGTCTGATACGGCCCCTTGTCATCGAAATGGCGCAGCGGATATTTCCGCCCGGTTGCCCGGGCATACACCACCGCCGTCAGAACAAGAATGGCCGTGATTGCGGCAACCGGTGTCAGGGCAAACCGAAAGCCAAGCTCGGTTGCAATATCGGGGTTCATCGCAACAACCATCGCAACCGCCCCGCCCGGCGGATGGACCGCACGCGCCAGGATCATAACCGTAATGGCAAGCCCGACCGCCACCGCCACCCGCAAAACCGGATCGGGTATCACATAACAAACGGCAACCCCGGCAAGGGCAGCAACAGAGTTGCCGACAATTGCCGACCACGGCTGCGCCAGCGGGCTGTTTGGCACGGCAAACAGCAGCACCGACGACGCCCCGAAGGGCGCAATCAGATAAAGCCCGGCACCCTGCAGATCAAAGAACGACAGAACAAAACCGGCAATCCCCAGCCCGATCAGCGCCCCGAGCCCGGCACGGATGGCTTCCTTATGCGTGCTGGCCGGTATCGCCGGATAAAGCGCGCGATAGTTGCAAAATTTCATAGGATTGGTTCATTTCCGGCCCATTATTGAACATTTCATTATTGTTCAATTTTTATAAATGCGATTTTTTCTAGTACTTATAATCCACATCCCCGTCAATAACGGCAACCGATAAGCGCCCAATAAAAAAGGAGGGCACCGGGCCCTCCTTTCAAACTTTTACCGGCAAGACCTTCGGTCGCGATATCTTGCGACAGGCGGGATCGCACCCGCACTGGCTGGCAATATTTCACTGTGCGGCAAAAACATATCCGCCATAGGCAACAAGCATCACAATCCCGATCCCCCGCCCGAGCATCTGACGGCGCAACAACAAAGTCAGAACCAGCGATACCGCGATCATGATCGGCAGATCGAAGGTCAGGAAACGGCTGGCAACCGGGATCGGGGCAATGATGGCGGTCAGACCAAGAATACCCAGAACGTTGAAAATGTTCGACCCGACGATATTGCCGATGGCAATTTCCGACTGTTTGCGGAACGCCGCGATTAACGAGGTTGCCAGCTCCGGCAGGGATGTGCCCACCGCAACCACCGTCAAACCGATAAAGGCCTCGGACACGCCAAAGGTCCGGGCAATCGTCACCGCCCCATCGACCATGAAGCGCGCGCCAAACATCAACGCAACCAGCCCGCCAATCACCCAGACCAGCGACAGCCACAAGCCACGCGCCGGAACGGGCAGATCACTCTCATCGGCAACCGGCGCATTGCGCGACTGGCGATAGGCAAACACAAGATAGGCGACAAGCGACGCAAACAGGATCCCCCCGGCAACCCGCCCCATCATCCCGAAGGCAAAGATCGGCACAAGGATAATGGCGGCCGCCATCATCACCCCCGTGTCGCGTTTCAGGGTATCGCCAGAAACCCGGATCGGCCAGATAAGGGCCGAAACGCCGACAATCAGCAGAATATTGGCAATATTCGATCCAACGACATTGCCCAGCGCAATGTCGGAAGCTCCGCGCAGGGCAGCATCAACCGAAACCAGCAATTCCGGGGTCGAGGTGCCAAAACCAACGACCGTCAGGCCGATCAGAAGCGGCGGCATCGCCAGACGTTGCGCAATCCCGACACTGCCACGCACCAGCGCCTCGCCACCGAAAAACAGACCGGCAAGGCCGGCCAGCAACAACAAATATTCCAAGACAGAAGCTCCCCATTGCGCTGCGGAACGATATTGTCACAGCAACCAATGCGCAGATGTGTGTGCATTCCCGCAACCGTGCAAGTGACCCCGATTACATTTCCGCGACAAAGCAAAATGGCCGGGAAATTCCCGGCCATTGATGCAGATTTCCAGATGGATATCAATCCCAGCGCTTGGTCGCCCGGATGATCGCATCGGTGTCGATCTGGTAATATTTATACAGATCGATACTGTCGCCGCACTGGCCAAACGCATTGACGCCAAGCGGCGCAACCGCATGCCCGCGCACAGACCCCAGCCAGGCAAGGGCTGCCGGATGACCGTCAATCACCGTAACAAGACGCGCATCGGATGCCAGCGGCTTCAGAAGGTTTTCGATATGGGCCATGCGCCCATCCGATTTGCCTTCAAGCCGCGCCCGTTCCAGATCCTGCCATTCATTATAAAGCCGGTCGGTCGAGGTCACGGCCAAAAGGCCAATTCCCGGATGATCGGCTTCAAGTTTTTCCCACGCGGCAATGGCTTCGGGGGCCATGGCCCCGCAATAGGCAATCGCCATTTTGCAATTTTCGCCCGGTTCGCGCAGCCAGTAACCGCCCGATACGATTTCGGATTTTGTCGCCTCGGAAAGGTCACGTTCCGGCTGCGCAAGCGGTTTGGTCGACAGGCGCAGATATACCGATCCGCCGTCGGGATTTTGCAGATGATCAAAAGACCAGCCCATGATGGTGGCAAGTTCGTCGCCAAAGCTTGGCTCGAAACTGGTCAGGCCCGGCTGCCCCATGCCGATCATCGGGGTTGAAATCGACTGATGCGCACCACCCTCGGGGGCCAGGGTAATGCCGCTTGGCGTGGCAACAACCATGAACCGCGCATCCTGATAGCAGGCATAATTCAGCGCATCGAGGCCGCGCGCAATGAACGGATCATAAAGCGTTCCAATCGGAAACAGCCGCTGCCCGAACAGGCTGTGCGACAGGCCAAGGGCGGCCAGGTTCAAAAACAGGTTGTTTTCGGCAATGCCCAGTTCGACATGCTGGCCTTCGGGCGATCTGATCCATTTCTGGGCCGAGGGCACCTTGCGTTCGCGGAATTCATCGGCAAGGTTTTCGCGCGCAAACAGCCCGCGCTGGTTCACAAACCCGCCAAGGTTGGTCGATACCGTCACATCGGGCGATGTGGTGACGATCCGGTCAGCCAGATCGCTATCCTTCATTTTCGCAAGCTCGTTCAGGATTTTGCCAAAGACTTCCTGCGTGCTCGATGTATCAACCCGCGCATAAGGCATTTCGGGGATATCGATGACAGTCGCGAGCTTCTTGCGCGATTTGCCGTCATTAAAGGGGGCTGCGTCGATATAGGCACGCACCTTGTCCTCGGCGACGTCAAGACCGGCGGCATAATCCCATTCCTGCCCGTCCCCGATATTGTTCTGTTTTTTGAACGCGTCCATCTGGGCCACATTCATAAGGCCCGCATGGTTGTCCTTGTGCCCCTGAAGCGGGGTGGCATAGCCCTTGACCGTATAGGCGATAAAGATCGTCGGCTTGTCATTGGGAACCGAATCAAACGCATTAAGAACCGCTTCCATGCAATGCCCGCCCAGATTGGTCATCAGGTCATGCAGGGCATCGTCATCATAATCGCCAAGCAAACTTGCCAGCGCATTGTCGCCCGGCATATCGCCAAGGATCTGTTTGCGCCATGCCGCACCCCCCTGGAAGGTCAGGGCGGAATAAACATCGTTCGGCGCCTCGTTCAGCCATTTTTTAAGCGACTTTCCACCCGGCTTGGCAAAGGCATCATGCAGTTTGCGGCCATATTTGATGGTGATGACGTTCCAGCCGACCGCGCGGAAAAACCGGCCGATCACGCGGAACAGATGCGCATCGATCATGCCATCAAGGCTTTGACGGTTGTAATCAATCACCCACCAGACATTGCGAATATCGTGCTTCCAGGTATCAAGAAGCGCCTCATAGATATTGCCTTCATCCAGTTCCGCATCACCAACAAGCGCAACCATGCGACCGGGCTGTTCCCCACGCGGCAGCATATCCTTGTAACGCAGGTAATCCTGCGTCAACGCGGCAAAGTTGGTAACCGCCGCGCCAAGCCCGACCGACCCGGTCGAAAAATCGACAACATCGCCATCCTTGGTCCGCGACGGATAGGATTGCGCGCCGCCAAAGGCGCGGAAGTTTTCAAGCTTTTCCTTCGACTGGCGACCAAACAGATAATTGATCGCATGGAAAACCGGCGAGGCATGCGGCTTGACCGCGACCCGGTCCTGCGGGCGCAGGACGTTGAAATAAAGGGCCGTCATCAAGGTTGTCATCGATGCGCAGCTTGCCTGATGGCCGCCGACCTTGATGCCATCGCGTTTCGGGCGGATATGGTTGGCGTTATGGATGGTCCAGCTTGATAGCCAGCGCACCTTTTTTTCAATCTGGCCCAGCATCTCGAGGTCCCTGGCCGCCACGCGCCCGGTCGAGGTTGCTTCGATCATTTCGCCAATTTCAGGTGTGCTGTTTTGTGCTGACATCTTTTTCTCGCCTCTCGCTGGCGTTTCGGCCCGGTATCACCGGTCTGGCCGCACGCCTTATTTCGGTATGGGATTGCGTATTTTTGCTGCTGCGCGACGCCAATCAAGCGAAAGCAACAAAAATCGCAGGATTGACGAAACTTTCAAAAAACCCTCGTTCAGCCCACGCAAGTTTTCTGAAATTCGTCGAATGTGGCACACAGGCCCGGATAGGATTTTTGCCGGTTTCCGATCCCGATTCGGGGTCAACAAACCCCGTCAAAGCGATTACGCATGGCACGAACGGCACCCGCGCCATGCGCAACCTTATACGGACCGCAAATCGTTCGGGGGGTGCGGTCCGCCTCCCTTGTTCGGGGAGTCCGGGATTATTCGGCGGCAATCGCCATCTGATCCCCGTCCAGCGCCTGCTCAAGATCGGCCAGAATATCGTCGATGCTTTCAAGTCCCGCCGACAGGCGGATCAGGCCATCGGTGATCTGATATCGCGCGCGTTCTTCCGGCGTATAGGTCGAATGGGTCATCGATGCCGGATGCTGGATCAGGGTTTCGGCATCGCCAAGGCTGACCGCGCGCGTGATCATGTTAAGACCGTTCATCAGCTTGCGGCCCTCCTCGATCCCGCCTTTAAGTTCAAACGCGATCATGCCGCCAAAGCGGGCCATCTGCCTTTTCGCCAGTTCATATTGCGCAAAGCTTTCAAGACCGGGATAGAAAACCTTTTCGACCTTCGGATGGTTTTCAAGGAAGGTCGCGATTTTTTCGGCATTGTCGCAATGGCGTTCCATGCGAAGTTCAAGCGTCTTGAGCCCCCGCATCACCAGATTGGCATCCTGCGGCGACAGAACCGCACCGGTCATGTCTTTCAGGCCAACCAGACGAACCTGTTCAAGATCTTCCGCACGGCCAATCACCGCCCCCGCCGTCAGATCCCCATGACCGCCCAGATATTTGGTCGCCGAATGCACCACGATATCGGCCCCCAATTCAATCGGGCGCTGCAAATACGGCGTGCAATAGGTGTTATCGACCACGACCTTCGCCCCATGTTTATGGGCGATCTCGGAAATGGCTTCGATATCGACCAGACGCATATTGGGGTTGGCCGGGGTTTCGAAATAAACGATTTTGGTTTTGTCCGAAATCGCCTTTTCAAGTTCCTTCGGATCGGTCAGATCAACATGGGTATGCTTGACCCCGAATTTCTCAAGCCCGTGGCGGAAATAGGCAAACGTGCAGCCATAAAGCGTGCGATCCACAATGATCTCGTCCCCCGGCGCAATGAAGGTCCAGAAGACCGACGTAATCGCCCCCATGCCCGATGCGGTGGCAAGGGCTGCTTCGCCGCCCTCAAGCACCGCCAGACGGCTTTCCAGAAGGGCCAGCGTCGGGTTGCCGATCCGCGAATAGATAAAGCCCTGCTCTTCACCGGCAAACATGCGTCCGCCCTGCTCGGCGGTTTCAAACGCAAAGGTGGAGCTCATGTAAACCGGCGGGTTCAGCGCACCATTATGGCTTTGCGGATCATAACCATGATGGATGGCGCGGGTGGCAAAACCGGATTTGGTGTGACGCGGATCAGACATGAAAGGCTCCTGTTATCTAAAGTTTTCTGCCCCCATCTCCGCAAGGCCCGTGCCAGAATTGAAAACCCCCTCATTTCAGATACTTAGCAAAACCTCACCTCGCCCACGTGTAAACTTAAGTTTACAAGCACCTTCACCAACCGCGACATTTCGCCAAAACCACTGGAAAACAGCCGCCTATCACTGTATAGTTTTCGATACAGTGTAAACATTTCGGTACAGCCATGCGTTTTGAAATCACCGGGGAAAACAGGGTCGGCATCACGCGGGACGTCGTCAATGTGCTGGCGGATTTCAAACTGGATATCCGCGCCTTTGAGGTCACGACCCACCATATCTTTGCCGATATCCCGGCAATCCGGCCGGAACGTTTTCCACTGCTCGCCCATCGCCTGATGCAGCTACCCGGCATCGAGGACGTCAAACCGATTGACCGCCTGCCGACCGAACGACGGCGCGCGCAGCTTCACGCAACCCTTGCCGCCCTTGGCGATCCGGTGATCGCGGTTGACGCCAACGGCCTGATCGCGCAGGCCAACCCGGCAGCGCAAAACATCGCAGGCTCCCCCGATGCCCCGCTGCGCGACCGGCCCTTGGCCGATTTCCTGACCGACCCGGATATTGATGACCTGCGCCAAAGCCATTTCCGCCTGCCCGAACGCGAGGTCACACTGGGCGGACAGACCTATCTGCTGCAGGTCGAACCCATCGGCCATGTCGATGACGGTACCGATGCCGCCGATGACGAACCGTGGGGCGGGGTCATGGTATTTCACCGGGCCGCACGCCTTGGCCGCGTCATGACCGCCCTTCAGGATCGAAGCCACACCGGATTTGACGATATCATCGGCCAAAGCAAGGTTCTGGCACGGGTCAAGGCACAGGCAAAACGACTGGCATCGGTCGATGCCCCGCTTCTGATCCTTGGTGAAACCGGCACGGGGAAGGAGCTTTTTGCCCGCGCCTGCCACCGGGCCAGCAACCGCGCCGATCAGCCTTTTCTGGCGCTAAACTGTGCTGCCATGCCCGAAGGCCTGGCCGAAAGCGAACTGTTTGGCTATGCCGCCGGGGCCTTTACCAGTGCGCGACGTGGCGGCAAGCCGGGGCTTCTGGAACTGGCCGATGGCGGCACATTGTTTCTCGATGAAATCGGCGAACTGACACCCTATTTGCAGGCCAAGCTTCTGCGCGTGTTGCAGGATGGCCGGTTCCGGCGCGTCGGCGGCACGGATGAAATTGCGGTTGATGTCCGCATCATCAGTGCGACCAACCGCGACCTTGAAACCATGTCGCATGACGGCACATTCCGCGAAGACCTTTATTTCCGTCTCAACGTCCTTGGCATCACCCTGCCGCCCCTGCGCGACCGGCGCGAAGACATTGCCGAACTGGCGCTTTATTTCGTCACCCGCACCGCCCAGCAAACCGAACGCGCAACACCCCATATCGCAAGGGATGCCCTGTCCTGGCTTGCCAGCCACGATTGGCCGGGCAATGTCCGCGAACTGGAAAACACCCTGTTTCGCGCCGTCGCCCTTCTGGATGGCGATATCCTGACCGCACGCGACCTGACCACAACCGCAAGCAACCCGCCCGCCACGGCCACGGATGAAACCGCAACATCCCGCGATCAGGCACCCACCGCCCCCGCAACCGACCCGATCAATGCGGCCATCGCCCAAGGTACACTTGCCGACGGGTTGGACATGCTCGAACGTGAAATGCTGGCGCGCCTTTACCCGGATTATCCAAGCTCGCGGAAGCTTGCCGAACGGCTTGGCATCTCGCACACGGCGATTGCCCGCAAGCTTCGCAAATATGGCATTTCCGGTTGATCTTGCCACCCATGTTGCATTGCGGCATGATCCACCTAACTTAGGAGGAGCAACAACTCCTCACCCACAGGGAGAAACATCATGCTGACAGGCAAATGCGCACTTGTTACCGGCTCCACCAGCGGCATCGGACTTGCGATGGCCAAGGCCCTCGCAGGGGCCGGGGCGGATATCATGCTGAACGGCTTTGGCGATAAGGACGAAATCGAGGCCACCCGCAAATCGCTTGAAACCGAATTTGGCGTGACCGCGCATTACAATGGCGCGGACCTCTCCAAACCCGATCAGATCGAAGCAATGATGATGGACGCCGCCGCAAAATTCGGCGGTGGCGCCGATATCCTGATCAACAATGCGGGTATCCAGTACACCGCGCTCATCGAGGATTTCCCGCCGGAAAAATGGGATGCGATCATTGCGATCAACCTGACCTCGGCCTTTCACACGACGCGCTTTGCCCTGCCGAACATGAAAAAGAAAAACTGGGGCCGGATCATCAATACCGCATCAGCCCACGGTCTGGTCGCATCGGTCCAAAAGGCCGCCTATGTCGCGGCCAAACACGGCATCATGGGCCTGACCAAGGTAACAGCCCTTGAAACCGCCGAAAGCGGCATCACCGCCAATTCAATCTGCCCGGGCTGGGTACGCACCGAACTGGTCGAACGCCAGATCGAAGCCAAGGCCAAGGAAGGCGGCATTTCCATCGAACAGGCCGCAACCAATCTGGTCTCGGACAAACACCCGTCCAAACAGTTCGTCACCCCCGAACAGATCGGCCAGACCGCCCTGTTCCTGTGCTCGGACGCCGCATCACAGATGACCGGCACGCATATGTCGGTGGATGGTGGCTGGACCGCGCAGTAAAGTTTTCATGCGCTACTTTGATACCGTTTGGTGTCAAAGTAGCGCATTTTGCTTGAATGATACCGAATAGTTACATAACCTTGCCTCAGGCAAGAAAGAAACTGTTCGGTGACATCATGATCATTCGAAACATTGACGATATTCGGGTGGCCGCGCGTAGCTTACGCAAGCAGCGCGGCCTTACCCAAAGCCAGACCGCAGCCCTTATCGGCTACAGCCGAAAATGGCTATCGTCATTCGAGCGGGGCAGCAGCACCCCACCCATTGACATGATCATTCGCCTGTTTGTTTTGCTGGGCAGTCCACTATCGCTGACCGATCTTCAGACCACCACAACACCAAACGATACTTCCGAAATCATCGACATTGACGAGGGGCTTTAATGGCACAGGAAGCCTCTGTTCGATTGCACGGTATCGAAATCGGCACACTTGGCACCGACGATAAGGGTGGCCTGCGCTTTCGCTATAGCCCCGATCACATTCACCGATCTGCCACCGCTCAAACCGTCAACCCCCAACTGTCCCTTCGCCTGCCGGTACCGACACAAGCGGGGGAAAATCGCTGGTTTGATGATGCTGAATGCGGGCCTTTCTTTGCCGGGCTGCTGCCGGACAACAAATTGACCCGTCGAAAACTCGCTCTTGTTCTAAGCAAAGATCACGACATCGCCGCAGATGACGAATTTGCAATGCTATTTGCCCTTGGCAAGGATTGTGCGGGGGCCGTATCCATCGCCCCGGTCGGCACTGCTGAAACCCCCGAAGATACAACCCATCCGGAATATCGCATTCTCGACGAAGCAGAACTTGCCGGGCACATCCGCGACTTGCCCGCACGTCCCCTATTCGTTGATGCGCAAGGCGAAGTCCGCATTTCGCTGGCAGGCGTGCATGACAAGGCCGTTGTTATTCGAACCGGCGAAAAGATTGCCCTGCCGCATGGCAACACACCAAGTTCCCACATCCTCAAGACCGATATTCAGGGCCTTCCGGAATCGATCCGCGTCGAACATTATTGCCTTGAAATCGCCCGTGAAATCGGGCTTACCTGCCCCCGGTCACACATTTTGCAGGCAGAAGATCAGGTTTTCATGCTTGTCGCACGATACGACCGGACATTGCGCGAAAGATCCGGCCAACGATATCTGACCCGCCTGCATCAGGAAGATTTCTGTCAGGCGCTCGGATATTTTCCGCACCAGAAATACGAGCGTGACGGCGGCCCAGACTGGAAAAAAATGTTTGCCGCGCTGGATTTCAGCCTCGATCCTGCCCGCGATAAACTGCTGCTGCTACGATATGCGATTTTCCAATATCTTGTCGGCAATCCTGATGCGCATGCCAAAAATTACAGCCTGATCTGGCAGGCTGGCGGTGTGCGCCTCGCCCCGCTTTATGACCTCAATAACGCCGCAGCATTCCGTAATTTTTACAAAGAGCAACGCATTCTCCTTGCCATGTCCATCGGTGGCGAACGCAACCCGAAACTGCTTGGCCGCGAACATTGGGAATCTTTTGCATCCGATATCAATATCAGTCCGAAACTGGTGATCGACGAACTTGCAACACTCTCCAAGCTAACCGAAAAAGCAGCAACCAAACTGCGCCAAGCCACGCGCGGAACAATTGCGGATACAAGCCTGCTTGATCTCGCCTTGGAAGACATTAAATCGCGCTGCCAGAACCATTAAGCGATACCGAACGGTATCATTTCCTCGATTTCAAGACGAATGATACCGTTCGGTAACAAAATCAGCCCAAATACCGCCCCAAATGCTCCACCAGCATCCGGATTTTCGGACTAAGGTGCCGGTTGGTCGGATAAAGCGCCCAGATGCCTTCATCGGTCGGCTGGAATTTGGACAGGACCGGGACCAGATCACCACTGGCGATCCACGGATCGACGTAATAATCCGGCAACTGGACAATGCCGATGCCCTTTAGCGCCGCATCAAGTAACGCCTGCCCGCTATTGGCGTGGATCGAGCCATGAATGCGGATGGTCCGTTCGCGGCCATCTTCTTCAAACCGCCAGTAATCCAGCGTCCCGACAAGGCAGTTATGGCGCGCAAGCTCCGAAAGCGAATGCGGCTCCCCACGTTTGGAAAGATAGGCTGGCGACGCGCAGACATGAAGGCGGCGGGTTGAAAGCTGCTGGCTCATCAAGCTGCCGGTCGTGCCATCAAGCCGCCCAAGCCGGATCGCCATGTCATAGCCTTCCAGCACCAGATCAAGCTTCTGGTTGGTAAAACGGCACTGGACTTCAAGTTCCGGATAGCGGGCGACGAAATCATTGACCAGCGGCGCAATCACGGTTTCACCGTAGGTCGTTGGCGCGGTCAGTTTAAGCTTGCCACGCGGCACCTGTGTCAGGGTGCCGATTGCCCGTTCTGCATCCTGCAAGCCATCCAGCAATTGTCGGCAATGCTGGTAATAAACCTGCCCGGCTTCGGTAGCACTAACCTTGCGCGTGGTGCGGTAAAAAAGCTGCACGCCAAGCTTTTCTTCTAACGCGGTGATCTGGCGGCTGACCTGGGCGACGGAAATGCCAAGCTGCTTGGCGGCTGCCGTAAAGCTTTTGCGTTCCGTCACGGCGACAAATTCGCTGATCCCGTCCCACGCATTCATTGTTACACCACCGTAAAAGTCATTTACCGAAATACCGGATTATCAGATCAGGGGAAATAAATACACTGTTGGCAGTAAATCATTCAAGCCGGAGGAGCGACATGAGCGCCCAAACCATCACCTGCAAAGCCGCCATTGCCTGGGAAGCGGGCAAGCCGCTATCGATTGAAGAAGTTCAGGTCGCCCCGCCCAAGGCCGGCGAGGTCCGGGTGCGCATCGTTGCCACCGGCGTTTGCCACACCGATGCCTTTACCCTGTCGGGCGAAGACCCCGAAGGCATTTTCCCCGCCATCCTTGGCCATGAAGGCGGCGGGATTGTTGAATCAATCGGCGAAGGTGTCACCAGCGTTGCGGTCGGCGATCACGTGATCCCGCTTTACACCCCGGAATGCGGCGAATGCAAATTCTGCAAATCGGGCAAAACCAACCTGTGCCAGAAAATCCGCGCCACCCAGGGCAAGGGCCTTATGCCCGATGGCACCACGCGCTTCTCGCAAGACGGCAAGCCGATTTACCATTATATGGGCTGCTCGACCTTCTCGGAATATACCGTTCTGCCGGAAATCTCGATTGCCAAGGTCAACAAATCCGCCCCGCTTGACGAAGTCTGCCTGCTGGGTTGTGGTGTCACGACCGGCATGGGGGCCGCCACCAACGCCGCCAAGGTCAAACCGGGCGACAGCGTTGCGATTTTCGGGCTGGGCGGCATTGGTCTTTCGGCGATCATCGGCTGCAAAATGGCCGGCGCCAGCCGCATCATCGCCATTGATATCAACGAAAAGAAATTCGAACTCGCCAAACAGCTTGGCGCGACCGATTGCATCAACCCGCAAAAATTCGACAAACCGATCCAGGAAGTCATCGTTGATATGACCGATGGCGGCGTTGAATACAGCTTTGAATGTATCGGCAATGTCAATGTGATGCGCTCCGCCCTTGAATGCTGCCACAAAGGTTGGGGGGAGTCGGTGATCATCGGCGTCGCCGGTGCCGGTCAGGAAATCTCCACCCGCCCGTTCCAGCTTGTCACCGGTCGCGTCTGGCGCGGCACCGCCTTTGGCGGGGTCAAGGGCCGGTCGGAACTGCCCGATTATGTCGAACGCTACCTCAAGGGTGAATTCAAACTGTCCGATTTCATCACCCACACCATGAAGCTTGAAGACATCAACGAAGCTTTCGACCTGATGCACGAAGGCGAAAGCATCCGTTCGGTCATTCACTATTAAGACCAATCAGCTTCATGAAATAAAACCGCCTTGCCGGTAAAATTCCGGCGAGGCGGGCGAACGGGAGAATAAAATGGGCATCGAAAATTCATCCAGCAACAAGGTATTCGGCGGCTGGCACAAACAATATACCCATCGGTCCGATGTGCTGGGCTGCGATATGCGGTTTGCCATCTTCCTGCCGCGTCAGGCGGGCAAGGGCAACCGTGTGCCGGTGATGTACTGGCTATCGGGACTGACCTGCACGGATGAAAACTTCATGCAGAAGGCCGGCGCGTTTCGCATCGCAAGCGAGCTTGGCATTGCCATCGTCGCCCCCGACACCAGCCCGCGCGGCGACCATGTGCCCGATGACGAAGAAGAAGCCTATGACTTCGGCAAGGGTGCCGGTTTTTACGTCAACGCGACGCAGGAACCCTGGGCGCGCAATTACCGCATGTATGATTACGTGACGAAGGAACTTCCGGCCCTTGTCCGCGATCATTTCCCGATTTCCGATGATGCGGTGATTTCCGGTCATTCGATGGGCGGGCACGGCGCGCTGATGATCGCGCTTAAAAATCCGGGCATGTTCAAATCAGTAACGGCCTTTTCGCCGATTTCAAACCCGATCAATTGCCCGTGGGGCCAGAAGGCGCTTGGCAATTATCTCGGTGATGACAAATCCGCCTGGAAACAGTGGGACAGCTCCGAACTGATGAAGGCCGCAACCGCCAAGGATATGCAAACGCCAGCCCTTGTCGATCAGGGCGATGCCGATGGCTTCCTGACCGGGCAGCTTAAACCCGATACGCTTTTTGCCGCTGCAAGCCATGCCGGTTATCCGCTGAACCTGCGCATGCAGGAAGGCTACGACCATAGCTATTACTTCATCGCGAGCTTTATCGAAGACCATCTGCGTTTCCACGCATGGCATCTTGGTATCGCCTGAGATCATGTAATAGAGGAACCCGCACCCAAGCGGTTTTCACCCGGCACGCGCCTCGTCCCTGTAGGCGTGCCGGGTCTTTTTTTGAAGATCAATCCGGGTCGAAGCTGCGCGCGTCGATGGCATCGGCGACATCGTCGGCCGTTTTAAGCGTGCGGATGATCAGCGGCACGACAAGTGCCAGCACCGATTTATCAAGCCCGCGTGCCCGTTGCGCATCGCGGATTTCATGACCGATTTGCGCAATCACCGGGATAAATCGCAACACCATCGAAAAGGCCAGACTGACCTTTTCCGGGTTCACCCCAAACCGCGCCAGCGGCCTCATCGCCCGCTCCAGCGCGGCCAGCATGTCGGATGTTCTGGTCGTCAGGGTGACAAGCCCGGCGAAGGTAACAATCGCGGCGAGCCGGAAAATCACCACAAGCCCCGCCTGCCAGTCATGGAGCCAAAGCTGCACGGCAAAGAACAAAGCCAGCAACCACAATATCGGCCTGATCTGCGCCCAAAGGATGCCGTGGCCAAAACCCGAAACCGGATACAGGACAAAAACCGTCACCAGCACCACCGCCAGAACCGGCCAGTCAGGGATCAGAAAAACACCGGTCCCCAGCAGGACAAGGGCAAGCACCTTTAACCCCGCTGCCGCCCGATGCAGGGCGGAATTGCCATCGATGTAAAGTCCGGCAATCACGCCATCATCTCCCGATAGCGGGGAATGGCGATGGCCGGTACATCGTCACAGGCGATGCGGCCATTTTCAAACACCAGCACCCGGTCATAACCGGCGATCAGATCAAGGTCATGGGAAACGGTGATCACGGTCTGATCCAGTTCGGCAATCGCGCGTTCGACCCGGTTGCGATTACGCAGGTCAAGCAGCGTGGTCGGCTCGTCAAAGATGATGTAACGCGGCGCCATCACCAGCACACCGGAAATCGCCAGAAGCTGCTTCTGGCCCCCGCTTAACAAATGGCTGGGATGATTGCGAAATTCCGACAGCCCATATCGCGCAAGGACCTCGTCAATCCGACGGTCAATCTCGTCCTTTGGCAGTTTAAGCGCCTTCAGGCCAAAGGCGATGTCTTCCTCGACCACCGGATAGACGATCTGATTATCCGGGTTCTGAAAAACAAAGCCGACATGGCGGCGCAATTTGCGCCCGTCCTTGGCAGCATCGAAATCATCGACGCGCACAGTCCCCGACGATGCCACCTGAAGCCCGTTCAGAAGCCGGACAAACGTGCTTTTGCCCGATCCATTGGCCCCGACAATCCCGATCCGCTTTTCGGAAAGTGACAGTGAAATATCGTCAAGCACGCGGCGCTGATCAAATTCCACGGTGACATTTTCAAGCGTGATCATCGGCACCCGGCGCAAAATTTCAGACAGGGAATAACAGCAAAAGGCGCGATCTTCGGATCGCGCCTCATCAAAACCTAGCGTGCCCTGGAAATCAAGGGATAGGCACGGCGCACGGCCAAACAGGCAGCCGTCGCAATCGCAACCTTGATCCCATCGCCAATCAGGAACGGCGCGGCCCCGACGGTCGCCTTCCAGTAACTGACATCAACAACGATGCTGACCCAAAGATTGCCAATCGCATACAGGACAACAATCCCGCCAACCGCAATCGACAATGCCGCGTTGAAGATATTCAGCCTGTCCCAGAATTTTTCAATCAGCAGGCCGATCACAAAAGCCGAAATCACCCAGCCAACGATAAAGCCGCCCGTCGCCCCCAGAAGAACGCCAAAACCACCGCGACCACCTGACAAAAGCGGCAGGCCAAGCGCAACCAGCACAACAAACAGCAGGATCGAAAGCCCGCCACGACGCGCCCCCAAAATCGCCCCGGCCAGCATCGGCCCCAGCGATTGCGCGGTCACCGGCACCCCGGTAATCGGCAGGGTGATGGGTGGAAACAACCCAAGCACAGCGGTCACAGCCGCGAACAGCGCGATATAGACGATATCTTTGGTGTTCATGATTTCACGATCCTTCCTTCCCGTTCTCCCCGGCGGTGATGGCAAAACCCCCAGGCCCTGACAATAGCCATCACCGTTCGTTTTCCGGTCCGCCCGACCAGTTCAACGGCCGAAGGGATAGCCGCAAAACCGCAGATCGCAAAGCAAAATGACGCATCATTCCCATTAGAACGGGATAAGGATCGCCTAATAATATTTTGGTTTCAAAAACTTGCCGCGGATCAAACCCCATCACATGCCGGATGCACCGGCAAAGCATCCCACCAAAAACCGAACTTCCCGCAACCCGCCGAAGTCCGGACAAACCTTGCGCTTCGGCATCCTCACCCAACCGGGCGCATCAGGGACACAGACGGGCCGCAGACAGGCCACCTTCGGACGAACAACCCGCTCCGCTCCCTTTCCGGCAATTCTGGCACTCCACCCCGGACGGACCTCATGCCGCCACCAGCCTTGCCCAGCAGACGGCCTTCGGGCTCACGGCCCGCTCCGATCTCTCCCGGCCATGGCGGCATTTCCGGCAACCGATGAGCCCCGGGCACACTTCGGGCGTCTGCTATCCTCGCCAACTGACGGTCTCCGGGCCCACGACCCGCTCCGGTCACTTTCGGCAATGGTGACATTTCCGGCAAACAATGAAGCCCGGACACACTTCGGGCGTCTGCTATCCTCGCCAACTGACGATCTCCGGGCCCACCACCCGCTCCGGTCACTTTCGGCCACGGTGACATTTCCCGCAACCGATGGAGCCCGGACACACTTCGGGCGCACGGCCCCCACCGGTCCACCGTCGGCGGGCCACAGATCACCGCTGCCCGCTGCTGCCATTACTGCCGCTCCCGGCAAATTCAAAGCTCCTTTTCCAACAAGACGCACCTCTCCCGTCATGACAAATGACCGGGTTAGTCCCCTTACAAAATGCCGCCATAATGGCTCCGCCATCCGCCGCCCCGTATCCTGCGGAGTACCCCGCCGCCCTGTCTCTGTCCGTATCTTTGCCGCTGCATCCTGAAACCCTCTTTCATCCGGCCCCAAACGCAAAAACCCGCAAGGCACAAGGCCTTGCGGGTTCTGGTCCGGGCGCTTTTGTCCCGTTGATTTTTCTCTTATGCCATAAACAAAAGAACAAATCAAGAACTTTCTGAAAAAAGTTTTATATGCAGTCCGCCCGCAGGCTATCGCCCGTGCTCAACCTTCCGACCAAATGTTCAGGCCCGGCCATTTTCAGGCCGGGCCCGTGTGCTCCCGTCATCCGGCATTATTGCGTCCGGATCCCCATCAGGACGCGGCGGATTGACGGAGCCCCCCTGTCTCGATGATGAAATTCTTGACGTCTTCAAGGCCATCCATCGCCTTGAGATTGGTAAACAGGAACGGACGGGTGCCGCGCATTTTTTTGGCGTCGCGGTCCATCACCCCCAGATCAGCCCCGACAAGCGGTGCCAGATCGGTTTTGTTGATCACCAGCAGATCGGACCGTGTGATGCCCGGCCCCCCTTTACGCGGGATTTTGTCGCCCGCCGAAACATCGATGACATAGATCGTGATATCGGCCAGTTCCGGCGAAAAGGTCGCCGAAAGGTTATCACCACCCGATTCGATAAAGATCGCCTCAAGCCCCGGATGTTTGGCGCTCATATCCTCGACCGCGGCAAGGTTGATCGATGCGTCTTCGCGAATGGCGGTGTGCGGGCAGCCACCCGTTTCAACACCGGCAATGCGGTCTGCTGCCAATGCACCCGACCGGGTCATGAATTCGGCATCTTCGCGGGTGTAAATATCATTGGTGATCGCGGCGATATTGAACTCGTCGCGCATGGCCTTGCACAGCCGTTCCAGAAGGGCGGTTTTGCCCGAACCAACCGGGCCACCGATACCGATGCGAAGGGGGGAGCTCATGATCTGAAAAGCCTCGTATATTGGGTTTCGTGTTTCATCGACGTCCAGTCAACCATCGGGGCAGCCGCCCCCAGATTGACCGGATCGCTATTCATCGCGGTTTCGGTCGCCACCGCCACCGCCTGATCAAGGGACGCAAGCGTCCGCACACCATCGGTCTGCCCCAACGGCACCAGACGCACGGCACTCGACACCAGATTGGCCGCCATCGCGTGCAAAAACGCGCTCAGCGCATCACGCAACGGCACATCCGCCTCGGCCGCGGCAATACCAACCGCAACCGGATAGGATGGCAAACGGTCATCATCGCGCATTCGTTTGGCCCAGTCTGTCAGGATACCATCACCCCAGACCTTTTGGGCGGTCGAGACAAAGGCACGCCCCTGTGCCGTTGCCTCCAACGCCATTTCAGCCGTCCCGCGCCAGCAATCGGCATCCACCCCGATATCAAACAGCGCGTCCTGATCCCCCGCACGCGCCGCGCGCCATGCGGCACAGAACAGCACCGCATCAATCCGCCCGGCACCGAATTCCAGAACCCCCTCAATCCAGGTTGTCAGGCTTTCGGCACTGATGACCCGGCGATCCTCGACCGCGTATTCCACGCCGTGGGAATAGGTATAGGCACCGACCGGAAATGACGGGCTAAGCCATGTCATCAACCGCATCAGGCCGCCCGGCGTCAGGTTGGCGGGGGAACGGGGATCAAGATCAGTGGTCATGCGGCTCCCCGATGGCATGGGCGTGCGCATGAGAATGTGAATGCCCGTGAGAATGCGCATGGCTATGATCATGACCATGATCATGCGCTTCTTCGAAATGATCATGGCCGTGGCTGTGTCCGTGGCCATCGCCGCCCAGCCCGTGATAGGCTCCATTCAGCGGATCGAACGGGGCGACTTCGGCGAAAACAACACCGCCCAGCCCCTGAACCATGTCGCGCATGACATGATCAGCAATGATGCGAAGCCGCCCGTCTTTCAGGACCTGAAGCGGGGTATGACGGTTGCCGATATGCCAGGCCAGTTTGGCCGCCGCAATCGGACCGGAACAGGTGATGGTCAGAACGTCCTCGGCAGCCGCGCGCACCACAATCACCCCGCCATCAACCAGACGCAACCGGTCGCCATCACCCAACCGCACCGCATGGGGCAGATCAAGCAGGAACGCCTCCCCCCCATCATCCATCAGCCGGATGCGCCGCCGGTGACGGTCCGCAAAGGCAAGTGTCACCGTACCGCGCACTTCGGATGTGTCGGACTGGCTGACCGGGATATGTTCAATCGCGCGACGCATGATCCGGGCTCCTAGAACAGGAAATAACGCTGTGCCATCGGCACGCGGTCAACCGGCTGACAGGTCAGAAGTTCGCCATCGGCACGGACCTGATAGGTTTCCGGATCGACTTCCATTTTCGGCAGGGCATCGTTCAGTTTCATGTCCTTTTTGCCGATATTGCGCGTGTTCGAAACCGCCAGAAGCTGCTTTGCCAGACCGAATTCGGCGGCAATCCCGGCATCAATCCCGGCCTGGGATACGAACGAGAAGCTCGATTTCGACAATGCTGAACCATAGGCCCCAAACATCGGACGATAATGGACCGGCTGCGGTGTCGGGATCGAGGCATTCGGATCCCCCATCGCCGCACCGATGATCATGCCAGCCTTGATGATCATGTCGGGTTTGACGCCAAAGAACATCGGCTTCCAGACCACGATATCGGCGATCTTGCCAACCTCGATTGATCCGACATGGGATGCGATCCCCTGCGCAATTGCCGGATTGATCGTGTATTTCGCGACATAACGCTTGGCGCGGAAATTATCATTCCCCGGCCCGTCTTCCGACAGGCTGCCGCGCTGCTTTTTCATCTTGTCCGCCGTCTGCCAGGTGCGCGAAATCACCTCGCCCACGCGGCCCATGGCCTGACTGTCCGACGAAATGATCGAAAACGCGCCAAGGTCATGCAGGATATCCTCCGCCGCAATGGTTTCGCGGCGAATGCGGCTTTCGGCGAACGCGACGTCTTCGGGGATTTTCGGATCAAGGTGATGGCACACCATCAGCATATCAAGATGCTCGTCGATGGTATTCACCGTAAAGGGACGTGTCGGGTTGGTCGAACTTGGCAGAACATTCGCCTCGCCGCACAGTTTGATGATATCGGGCGCATGGCCGCCACCGGCCCCTTCGGTGTGGAAGGTATGGATGGTGCGGCCCTTGAAGGATGCGCGGGTATGTTCGACAAAGCCGCTTTCATTCAGTGTATCGGTATGGATCATCACCTGCACGTCAAGGTCATCGGCCACCGACAGGCAGGTATCAATCGCCGCCGGGGTCGTGCCCCAGTCTTCATGCAGTTTAAGCCCGCACACACCGGCTTTGACCTGCTCTATCAATGATCCCGGCAGGGTTGCGTTGCCCTTGCCAAAGAAACCGATATTCATCGGCAGCCCGTCGGCTGCCTGCAACATGCGGGCAATATGCCACGGGCCGGGCGTACAGGTGGTGGCGTTCGTGCCCGCCGCCGGGCCGGTCCCACCGCCCAGCATCGTCGTCACGCCGGAATACAGCGCATCTTCGACCTGTTGCGGACAAATCCAGTGGATGTGGGCATCAATGCCGCCTGCGGTGATGATATTGCCCTCACCGGCAATCACCTCGGTCCCCGGACCGATGATGATATCGACACCGGGCTGCACATCGGGGTTCCCGGCCTTGCCGATCCCGGCAATGCGGCCATCGCGAATGCCGATATCGGCCTTGATGATGCCGGTATAATCAAGGATCAACGCGTTGGTGATCACGGTATCGACCGATCCCTCGGCACGCGATGCTTGCGACTGGCCCATGCCGTCGCGGATGACCTTGCCGCCGCCGAATTTGACTTCTTCGCCAAGGACCGTGAAATCCTGTTCGACCTCGATCAAAAGATCGGTATCGGCAAGCCGGACCTTGTCGCCGACGGTCGGGCCAAACATGGCGGCATAGGATGCGCGATCAATTTCATAAGCCATTTTTACGCTCCCAGCTTACCGTTGATTTTGGCGTTAAAGCCATAGACCACACCCGACCCGGCATATTTCACCAGATTGACTTCGCGTGTCTGGCCCGGTTCGAACCGAACGGCGGTGCCCGCCGGGATATCAAGACGGAAACCGCGCGCCGCCTCGCGATCAAAATCAAGGCCCGGATTGGTTTCATAAAAATGATAATGCGATCCAACCTGTACCGGGCGATCCCCGGTATTGGCGACGGTCAGTGTTTTGGTTTCGCGATCCTGATTAAGGATCAGGCTGCCTTCTTTGGTAATGATTTCACCTGGAATCATGGCCTGTTTCCTTTTCCTAGCGGATCGGTTCGTGAACGGTCACAAGCTTCGTCCCGTCGGGAAATGTCGCTTCGACCTGAATTTCATGGATCATTTCGGCGATGCCATCCATCACCTGATCGCGCGTGATCACAGTGGCCCCGTCACGCATCAGATCGGCAACCGACTTGCCATCGCGCGCCCCTTCGACCACAAAATCCGTGATCAGGGCGATGGCTTCGGGATGGTTCAGTTTCACACCGCGTTCAAGGCGGCGTCGTGCCACCATGGCGGCCATTGAAACCAGCAATTTGTCCTTTTCGCGTGGCGTCAGATTCATGCCGTTCTCCTAAATTTCCCAAAGACGCGGCAGGCGCGCCGGAAGTCCCCGTGTTTCATGGCGGAACCGTTTCCACCACGCGCCGTAAACCCGGCGCAATTTCATCGGATCGCGCGCCATGAAACGCGTGATCACAATCCCCTTCATCGCGGTTGCCGCGCACAGCACATCCGTTTCCGTCAAACCACCGGATGCGCGCGCCAGACAGTCGCGTGCGATATCAAGTTTTTCTTCAGCGCCCTGCCCGACCAGAATGGCGGTCGCCGCCGCACGTGCCCCATCAAACGATGCCGGGTGATCCAGCATGCGCAAAACATCGCCTTCCAGATGCAGCGCATCACGCCAGACAGGCCGCCCGTCAACCGACACATCCCATGCATCACGTGCCAGCCCGGTTGTGAAAACCTCGCCACGGGCAAGGCGGCCAAACACCATGATTTCACCGGCCATCACCTGCCCGGAACCGGTAACGGAAACACTCGTCTTGCGGCGCAGACGCGCCTGATCAAACAGGATGGTTTCATGCGGCAGCCATTCCAGCCAGCCGCTATCTTCGACCGCCAGATCAACCGACATCACGCAATCAGGCCCGGCAGAACGGTAAATCTTTTCGGCGGCCTGGGCGGTAAATAGCGCAGATGCGCCTGCCTTGACCCGGCCTTCAAATGCCAGATGATCGCCACCCACCATGCCACCCGACGTCGTCACCAGAACGGCAGTCGCCAGATCCCCGGCAACCGGCCGCGGGAACAGGATTTTCATCGGGTCGCGGTAATAAAGGTGATCAAGGGCCGCAAACCCCGAACCCGACACACCCGGCTTGAACGCAACCTCGGCCCGGCCATCGGTGACGATCGGGTTGGAAGCGTCTGACATTTGCGGTTCCGCCTTCAAAACGCTGCGGACCGGGTTTTCGAATTTGCGAAGCTGCACAAAGCCACCTGACTGTTTCAGCCGCACAACCGGTTAACCCGTGGTCAGACCGGCTGGCCCACTGATACGCACAGCAAGATGCGGGCCAAACCATACAGCCCGCAATCGCGCCATTTGCAGGGCCGGGTTCAATTTTCCCATGCGCAAAATTTTGGCAAATGCTGATCAAACAGTCAGATGGGACCGAACCTTTTCGCGGTCCAGCGCATCCTTGGATCCCGACAGCACCACCTCGCCACGTTCCAGCACAACGATCTCGTCGGCCAGTTCATGGGCAAAATCAAAATACTGCTCGACCAGAAGGATCGCCATATCGCCGCGATCCGCCAGCTGTTTGATCACGCGCTGGATATCCTTGATGATCGATGGCTGAATGCCTTCCGTCGGCTCATCAAGCACAAGAAGCCGCGGACGCGTCACCAGTGCGCGCCCGATGGCAAGCTGCTGCTGCTGCCCGCCCGAAAGATCGCCACCACGACGGCCCAGCATGTCGCGCAGCACCGGAAACAGTTCAAAAATCTCGTCGGGGATATGACGAAGGGCGCGCGGCAGGGCGGCAAACCCGGTTTCAAGGTTTTCCTTCACGGTCAGAAGCGGGAAAATCTCGCGCCCCTGGGGCACGATCGCAATCCCCGATGCTGATCGTTTCCAGGCCGGATCACGCGATATGTTTTTGCCTTCCCATGTGATGTTGCCATCGGCAATCGGATGTTGTCCGACAACGGCGCGCATCAACGATGTTTTACCCACACCGTTGCGGCCCAGAACCGCCGTGACCTTGCCGGTTTCGGCACTAAGCGACACCTTGCGCAGCGCGTGCGACGCGCCATAAAACAGATCGATATTGGCGACTTCCAGCATGATCAGCGCCCCAAATATACTTCGATGACCCGCGGGTCTTTCTGAACATGGTCAAGGCGGCCTTCGGCCAGAACCGATCCTTCGTGCAGGACGGTCACCTTGCAATCAAGGTCGCGGACAAATTCCATGTCATGTTCGACAACCACAACCGAGCGGTCCGTTGCAATGGATCGCAGCAATTTCGCGGTCTGTTCGGTTTCGGAATCCGTCATTCCGGCAACCGGTTCATCCACCAGAAGCAATTCCGGCTCCTGCATCAGCAACATGCCGATTTCAAGCCACTGTTTTTGCCCGTGTGACAGGTTTGCTGCCGTCTCGCCCCGCTTGTCGGTCAGCATGATGGTCTCAAGCGTCTGTTCAATGCGGAGCTTCTCGGCGTTGCCCAAGCGATGAAAAAGCGCCTGAAACACACCCCGCCCGCCCGAACAGGCCAGCAGCAGATTGTCAAACACCGTATGGCTTTCAAACACGGTCGGCTTCTGGAACTTGCGTCCAATGCCAAGGTTTGCGATCTCGGCCTCATCCAGTTTGGTCAGGTCGACTTCGCTTCGGAACATCACATCCCCGGTATCGGGCCGGGTTTTACCGGTGATGATATCCATCATCGTCGTCTTGCCCGCCCCGTTCGGGCCGATAATCGCGCGAAGTTCACCCGGCTCGACATAAAACGAAAGGCTGTTAAGCGCCCGGAACCCGTCAAAGGTGACGGAAACCCCATCGACATAAAGGATGGTGTTGGCTTGGGCCGCCTTGCGTTCGGCCTGCTCGATCCTGATTTCGGCTGCCTCGCTCATGCCTTGCCTCCTTCCTTTGCGCGCCCGTTCAGGAAACGCTTGCGCAGGGTGCTAAACGCCGATTGCCGGTCGGGTGACCCAAATGCCGGGACCGCCCCGATCACGCCCTTTGGCAGGAACAGGGTCACGGCAATGAACAGCCCGCCCAGGAAGAACAGCCAGAAATCAGGCATCACACCGGTAAAGAAGGTCTTGGCATAATTCACGATGAACGCCCCCAGCACCGCACCATACAACGTACCGCGCCCGCCAACCGCAACCCAGATGACGATTTCAATCGACAGGGCCGGGGCAAATTCACCCGGATTGATGATGCCGACCTGCGGCACATAAAGCGATCCGGCAATACCGGCCATTACGGCCGATACGGTAAAGACGAACAGTTTATAATATTCGACCCGGTAACCGGTAAAACGCACGCGCGCCTCGGCATCGCGGATGGCAATCAATACCTTGCCCAAACGCGAATTGGTGATGCCGCGCGCAACGACATAACAGATGCCCAGCATCACACAGGATGCGATAAACAAGGCCGCCCGCGTTCCATCAGCCTGTAACGAGAAACCAAGCAGGTCCTTGAAATCGGTCAGGCCGTTATTGCCGCCAAAGCCCATGTCGTTACGGAAGAATGCCAGCAACAGGGCATAGGTCATCGCCTGGGTGATGATCGAAAGATACACCCCCGTCACACGCGACCGGAAGGCAAGGAAACCAAACACAAAGGCCAGAAGCCCCGGCACGAACATTGCCATCACGATGGCGAACCAGAACATGTCAAAGCCGTACCAGTACCACGGCAATTCGGTCCAGTTCAGGAACACCATGAAATCGGGTAACTCCGGGTTGCCATAAACCCCGCGATCCCCGATCTGGCGCATCAGATACATGCCCATGGCATAACCGCCAAGCGCAAAGAACGCCCCGTGACCAAGGCTTAGAATCCCGCAGAACCCCCAGATCAGATCAACCGAAAGGGCCAGCAACGCATAGCAAAGATATTTGCCAAGCAGGCTCATCATCCATGTCGGGACATGAAAAGCCGATCCCTCGGGCACAATCAGATTGCCAACCGGGATCAGGATGGATGCCGCAATCAGGATCGCAAGCAGGATCATGCCGCCGCGATCCCGCAACAGCCACCCGATCACCGGCGTCATTTGGTATTTCGTGCGATAGTCGGTCATGTATCAGGCCTCCACCGCGCGACCCTTAAGGGCAAACAGGCCCTTTGGTCGTTTCTGGATGAACAGGATCAATGCGATCAGAACGAATATTTTCGCCAGAACTGCTCCTGCCATAGGTTCAAGAAACTTGTTGACGATGCCAAGGCTGAATGCGCCAAGAACCGTGCCCCAAAGGTTACCAACCCCGCCAAACACCACGACCATGAAACTGTCGATGATATAAGCTTGGCCAAGGTTCGGACTGACATTTGAAATCTGGCTAAGCGCAACACCGGCAATCCCGGCAATGCCGGAGCCAAGCCCGAATGTCAGGGCATCGACATAGCCGGTGCGAATGCCGACCGATCCGGCCATGCGCCGGTTCTGGGTAACCGCACGCATTTGCAGGCCAAAGGCGGTATAGCGCAGCACAATCGCGATCCCGCCCACCACAATCAGACTGAACAGAATGATCCAAAGCCGGTTGTAGGTCAGGACCAGACCGCTGGACAGTTCAAGCGCGCCACTCATGAAATCGGGTGCGGTAACCTGCTGGTTGGTTGCGCCAAAGATGCTTCTGATTGCCTGCTGCAAAACAAGGCTCACCCCCCATGTCGCCAGAAGCGTTTCAAGTGGACGCCCATACAGGAAGCGGATCACGCAGCGTTCGATCACAATACCGACCAGCCCCGCGACAACAAATGCCGCAGGCACCGCAATCGCCAACGACCAGGGCGAACCCGACGGGAAGACTGATGAAAAAATCTGCTGCACGACAAAGGTGGTATAGGCACCGATCATGATCATTTCGCCGTGCGCCATGTTGATCACGCCCATCACGCCAAAGGTAATGGCAAGACCAACCGCGGCAAGCAACAGGACCGAACCAAGGCTGATGCCGCGATAGACATCGCCCAGCGTCTGCCACATCGAAAGCCGCCCCTCGACATCGGCGAGCGCGTCTTTGGCGGCGGCAACGACTTCGGGCTGATAACCTTCAGCCTCGGCACTGGCAACAAATTGCGACAATACGGCACGGATTTGCGGTGTGGTCTCGCTGGCCAAAACCGCAATTGCGGCAAGACGTTCTTCGGTATTTTCCCCTGCCGCCAATGCCATTGTTGCTCTGGCCAGCTCCATACGCGCCAGAAGAGTTGCATTGTCTTCACGTTCAATCGCGCGGATGAGCAATGGCAACATCGACGGATCGCGGGCATCCATGACCTGTTCGACGGCAGCGGTGCGGATGCGGATATCCGGACTGAACAGGTTAAGCGCCGCCAACGCATCGCGAAGCACGCCGCGCAACCGGTTGTTGATCTTGATCTTGTCGAGTTCCTTCGAACCGCTTTCACCAACCACCTCGCCGCTGACGACGTCGATATGGCTCCAGACCTTGCCTTTTTTCTCGCCGATCACGACATGTTCGTCGCTGGCGCGAACAAACAGGTTCCCTTCAAGCATCGCGTTCAGGATCGGGGCCACACGGGGGTCCGCGTCAGCGGCCATGGCTTTGATCGCATCAAGCTTTTTGGTCGAACTTTTATGGTTCAGCTGTTCCGTCACATTGCGCAGTTCTTCGTCACTAAATGCGTGTGCCGGTTTCAACAATGCCAGCGCCAGAACCGCAAAAATTGCGGCAACGGCAAACAGGACAGGCAGGGAATTGTTTGCGCGGACACGGAAACGGCACAGGACAGCGGTCAAGACAGTGCGCATGGTCACCAAGCCTTTGAAAATCGGATGTCAGAAAATCACAAAAAGAACGGTTGCCCGATAAACAGGGCAACGAAAAACAGGCTGGCTGCATCAACAGCCAGCCTGTCCAATCCCGATCAGTACATCGGTTTTTCACAGTTGCCGCAGACCCACGGATAGGTCCAGTCGGCAGTCAGTTTTGCGCTTTCGGGCAGGAAGTCCGACCATGCATCGCCAACAACGGTGCCTTCGGTTTCCCAAACGATGTCAAACTGGCCATCATCCTGCACTTCGCCGATCAGAACCGGCTTGGACAGGTGATGGTTGGTGTTCATGACAGCGGTACCACCGGTCAGGTTGGCAACTTCCTGGCCATACATGGCCTGACGGACGGCATCAACATCGGTGGTGCCAGCCTGCTCAACAGCCTGTTTCCACATGTTAAAGCCGATATAGGTTGCTTCCATCGGATCGTTGGTTACGCGGTTTTCATCACCGATAAAGGCATGCCATTTTTCGATGAAGGCCGTGTTGGCATCGGACTCAACCGACTGGAAATAGTTCCACGCCGCCAGATGACCAACCAGCGGTGCGGTATCAATACCAGCCAGCTCTTCTTCACCGACCGAGAAGGCAACAACCGGAATGTCTTCGGCCTTAATACCCTGGTTGGCGAGTTCCTTGTAGAACGGCACGTTGGCATCACCGTTAATGGTCGAAACCACTGCGGTTTTCTTGCCGGTGGAGGCGAATGCCTTCACATCGGCAACAATCGACTGCCAGTCGGAATGACCGAACGGGGTATAGTTCTCCATGATATCTTCATCGGAGATACCCTTGCCATTCAGGTAGGAACGCAGGATTTTGTTGGTCGTGCGCGGATAGACATAGTCCGTCCCCAGAAGAACGATACGCTCGGCACCGCCGCCATCTTCGCTCATCAGGTAGTCAACAGCCGGGATTGCCTGCTGGTTCGGCGCGGCACCGGTATAGAACACATTGCGCGAGCTTTCCTCACCCTCGTACTGAACCGGATAGAACAGCATGCTGTTCAGTTCTTCGAAGACCGGCAGTACCGACTTGCGCGAGACCGAGGTCCAGCAGCCGAACACCACGTCGACCTGGTCTTTTTCAATCAATTCGCGTGCTTTTTCGGCGAAAAGCGGCCAATCCGATGCCGGATCGACAACAACTGCCTCGACCTGTTTCCCCAACAGGCCACCATTTTTATTCAGATCGTCCACCAGCATCAGGACCGTGTCCTTCAGCGTGGTTTCCGAAATCGCCATCGTCCCAGAGAGAGAGTGCAGAACGCCGACTTTAATCGTATCAGCGGCCTGAGCATTGGACATGGTCATTGCAGACCAAGCCAAGGCCCCAGCGCCCATAAGCGCCTGAAGCTTCTTATTCATTCTATTGCCTCCACTGCGAGTTTATTGCACCGCAGTGGTGCTTGCTAAAATCGTGCCAGATTCCGAATAATATGCTGCAGCGCCAGAAATCGCGGCGACTCAACGCAATATCCAACTATTTAACAGGCAGAAAACGGAAAATATTTGCGTCGAGAGCGATTTCAATGATCACTTTTCGATCATTAATTAAAATTTGATTATTTTTTAATCATGTTGACCTGCGTCCTCACAGCCCTTAATGGAGGGGTGGAAGTTTCGCCTTTCTGCGGTTATTGCACCACAATGCCCATAGGCCGAAGCATCCCGCCCCGCCGGTTCGCCGGCGGGGTTCCTTATATGCATTAATACGGGTCAATCATTGTGCCGCAATGGCAGGCAAATCAATTGAAATGTCGCCGATCACTGATCTGATCTGATTACGCAACCAGACCAGCCCGACATCCTTGTCCGCCCAGATCGGCCAGTTCATGGTTACCGGCGGGAAATTCAGTGGAATGGGCATTTCACAGAACACCAATCCAAACAGCGGAGCATATTGCACCGCAATCCTGCGCGGCACATTTGCCACAATCGGGGCATTCCGGGCAGCTGCAAGCAACGGCATAAAATCGGGTGCCGCCAGAACCACATCAAGATCGATACCGATCGCACGCAATGCATCACCAACGCAGCCTTCAACATTGCCCGTCTGGGACAGAACCGCGTGGCGCGCGCCAAGGTATGTTTCGCGCGATAGCGGCAATGTCAGCTTGCAGATATCGGGGTTAAAGCAACAGGCCACACTGGATTCAAACAGCACTTCGCCGATCTGGCGAGATTCCTTGCATCCGATTGCCAGATCGATTTCCCCGGCATTCAGCATAAGATCGACTGTTTCGACAGAAATAGAACGACTTACAACACGTACACCCGGTGCGGTTGATTGCAAATGGTGCATCAATGCTGGCAACAGGACCATTTCCATTTCGCCGGTAATACCGATCCGGAAAATGCGATCCGCTGTACCCGGATCAAAACTGTCCGTCGCCTGAAGCGCACTTTGCGCCTGCGTCAAAGCCGCCCGAACCGGCCCGGCCAATGCGCGAGCCTTTGCGGTTGGCTGCATTTTCTGTCCGACACGAACAAAAAGATCATCCTGCAGCAGCATCCGGAGCGTTGACAGGTTGTGGCTCATGGCGGACTGACCAATCCGCAATTTTTCCGCAGATTTCGTGACACTCAACTCTTGCATCATTGCGTCAAACGCAATCATGAGGTTGAGGTCAAATGACCGTAAATTGAAATGATCAATAGCATCCATGATCCGCATCGATTTGATTACTGACTGATTGAAATATAACCTTTCCTTATCGCGTTACAAGCCGCCGGTTAAATACCGGCCATTTGATTAAGGGAGAATGTTCTGATGCTGTCACGCAGAGACATGCTTAAAGGTTCGCTTGCTGCTGCCGCCATCGGGGCGACAGCCAGCACCGTTTTTATTCCGTTGCGCGCTAGCGCCAAGGCAACATTGGTTGGCACACAGGCGCCGGGCTATTACCGCCTGATGGTGGGCGACGTAGAAGTTACCGCTCTTTCCGATGGTACCGCGCAGTTCCCGCTTGCCGATCTGTATCTGAATACCAGCCCCGAACATGCGCGCACGGCCCTTGCAAATGCTTTCCAGGGCACGCCGACAACGACATCCGTGAACGCCTATCTTCTGAACTTCGGCGATCGTCTTGTGCTGCTGGATGCCGGGACAAGCGACTTGTTGGGATCGGCCCTTGGCAAACTGCCATCCAATATCCTCGCATCGGGCTATCACCCCGATCAGATCGACGATGTGGTGATTACTCACATTCATACCGATCATACCGGCGGACTGACTTTGAACGACAGGAAAGTCTTCCCGAACGCCACGGTGCATGTACCGAAACTCGATGCGGAATACTGGCTGAGTACGGAAAATCGCGACAAGGCACCGGAAAGTGCCAAACAATATTTTGATCAGGCCGCCTTATCGACGAAGCCTTATAGCGAAAGCGGCACGCTTTCGACCTACGCGTCCAATGAATCGCCGGTTCCGGGCCTGATCAATTCAACGCATCGTCCGGGGCACACACCAGGACACAGCGCCCTTTGGTTTGAAAGCAAAGGCGAGAAGTTTGTTTATTGGGGCGACATCACCCACGGCGATGTCATCCAGTTTGATGAACCGGGCGTCTCGATTGCCTTTGATGTCGATCCCGATCAGGCCATCACCACCCGCGAAGCGGCCTTTGCCGAAGCCGTATCGGAAAAATATCTGGTTGCCGGGTGCCATATCGCCTTTCCCGGAATCGGTCACGTGGTCGAAGACAGCACGATGTATGACTGGGTCCCGATGAACTATCGCGCCGACGTCTGATCAGATTTCCCGACCCACGTTTCCGACACCAGACGAAAAAGGGCGACCTGCATCAGACGCAGGCCGCCCTTTGATTACCGTTATCGATAAAGCCGTCTATTCCGGCATTCCGGCACGGATCCACTGCCCCAATTGCACCCGTTCCTCGTCCGTCATTTCGGTCATGTTGCCAAGCGGCATGGCACGCCCGATGACGGCCTGCGCCAGAACACGCTGCGCATTAGCTTTGACCTGTGCGATGTCGTCAAACATCACCCCCATCGGGGCTTCGTCAAAACCTTCATCGGTCGGGTTGGCCGAATGGCAAGATGAACAACGATGCTGAACAATCGCCAGCGCATGATCGGTGGTGATGACTTCCTGATCGGCCAGTTTGGCAGCATCGGGATCATAGGATGCGAACATCGCCAGAATAGCCATGCCCACCGCTGCCGATGGCAATTGCCACGCAATCGCCCTGCCACTTCCGCCGGCATTGCGGGTGTTGAAGAAATGGCGCACCAACCCGCCAATGATCAGGATCAGACCGACAATCAGCCATGACTGATCATGGGAAAACAACATCGAATAATGGTTGCTGATCATCATCAGCAATACCGGAAGCGTCAGATAGTTATTATGAGTGGATCGTTGCTTGGCCTGCAACCCCAGGGCGGGATCGGTTTTTTTCCCGGCCATCAGGCTGGCGACGACCTTTTTCTGGTTGGGGATGATGATGCGAAACACATTGGCCGCCATGATCGTCCCAATCATCGCACCGACATGAATAAACGCGCCACGCCCGCTAAACACATGAGTAAACAGATAACTCGCCGCCATGATCAGGATGAACAATGCAACCGCAAGCTTGCCGGTACTTTTGCCTATTGCACTTTTGCAGATGATGTCATAGATCACCCAGCCGGCAAAAAGACTACCCAGCCCGATCAGGATTGCATCCGTTTTGCTCAGCGCCAGAATGCTCGGGTCAATCAGATAGCTTTCGGCACTCCAGTAATACATGGTGACCAGAAGTGCAAAACCGGTCAGCCAGGTGAAATAGGCCTCGTATTTGAACCAGTGCAATTCCGGCGGCATGGATTTTGGGGCAACCATCCATTTATTGACGTGATAAAACCCGCCGCCATGAACCATCCAGGCTTCGCCATAAACGCCTTCATCCATGCCCGGACGTTTGCGCAAACTCAGATCAAGCCAGACGAAGTAAAAAGATGAACCGATCCACGCGATACCGGTAATCAAATGCGCCCAGCGCAGGATCAGGTTGATCCAGTCCTGAAACAGAATATCCACCCGCTGAAACCTCCGTCTTGCCGGGCGCCTCTCATGCCGCCCTGCTGTCCCCTTGCCGGTTATGCGCATCATACGACCGCACTGATCCGGAATTATTCCAATCAGAGTCCTAACATAGCGTATCCGGGTGCTCTATTATTAAGGGCAGGCGCATAATCGAAATGACTTTCAAGTTATTTTTTAAAATGGCACAGTGACCATCAGGATTTGGAAAAATACAAATCCAGAAAATAAAAACGCCGTATCAGGAGCCCGCAACCCATGTCCGACTTTGAGGACATCCAGATTTTTGTCCGCGTAGCCGAACTTGGAAACCTGTCTGCCGCCGGGCGCGAATTGCGCCATTCGGCGGCGGTTGTTTCAAACCGGATCGCGCGCCTTGAAGAGCGGCTGGGTGTCCGGCTTTTGAACCGCACGACAAGACGGGTCAATTTGACGACCGAGGGTGATGTTTATTACCGGCACTGCCTGCGAATTCTGGCCGAAATGCAGGAAGCCGAAAATGCCATCGCCAATCAGAAAAATACCACACGCGGTCCGGTCACGCTGACCTGCCCGATTGCGTTTGGCAACAAATATGTCGCACCGATCATTCCGAAATTTGTCGAGAAAAACCCTGATGTGCAGATCAGACTGCACCTTTCCGACCGTTTGCTGGACCTGCTTCAGGACAAGGTCGACCTTGCCATTCGTATTGCCGAGTTAAAGGAAAGCTCGTTGATCGTGCGCAAGCTTGCGGCAAATAAACGCATGCTGGTGGCAAGTCCGGCCTATCTGAAACGACATGGCATTCCAAAGGCACCGGGCGACCTGCTGCATCACAACTGCCTTTTACTGCGGTTTCCGGGATCACGGCAATATCAGTGGACACTGCATGGTGCGAAGGAAGAAGGCCCGGTGACTTTGTCGGTTTCCGGCTCGATGGACTCAGATAATGGCGAAGTCCTGACCCGCTGGTGCCTTGATGGGTATGGCATCGCGTTGAAATCACACTGGGAAGTCGGCGACCATATCCGCAACGGTCATCTTCAGGTGGTTTTGCCCGATTATACGCCGCCATCACATGCGGTTTACGCGCTTTATCCGGAAAACCGTTACCTGCCGACACGTGTACGTGCCTTTGTTGATTTTCTGGTGGGCGAGTTTGGCGGGACACCGCCATGGGAAAAGAGCTGATACAGATCCGTATACCCCCTAAGCATCCTGCCAGATTCAGGACGTTTCGCGGCATTTGTTCGTATTACTTTTTGATTTCCGCCAAATACCCGCCCAGAACGGCCGCGACATTGAACCCGATGACGTCATGGGCATAACCGCCTTCCATGACGAACACGGTTTTCAATCCCAGTCGTCCGATCATTTGTCCAATCCGGTTGAAATCATCGGTTTTCAGTTTGAAATCGCACAAAGTTTCGGCTTCGTGAGCATCAACGCCAAGCGCGATCACCAGTGCGTCGGGCTGCCAGGTGATGATTTTCTGAATAGCCTTTGCAAAGCCCTGCCCCCACGGACCGAAATCCGACCCACCGGGAAGCGGGATGTTCAGGTTCGCCCCCTGCCCGTCCAGACGACCGGTTTCATTTTCATAGCCTGTAAAGAACGGAAACTGGTGTTTCGGATCGGCATGGATCGAAACGGTCAGAACATCACCGCGATCATAGAAAATATCCTGCGTCCCGTTGCCGTGGTGGTAATCGATATCCAGGACCGCGACCTTTTTCGCACCCTTGGAGATCATCTGCTGGGCAGCAATGGCCGAGTTATTGAGGAAACAATATCCGCCATAACGATTGGCATGGGCATGATGTCCCGGCGGACGGGTCAGAGCAAAGGATGCCTCGCCATCGTTCCAGACGGCATCTGCCGCCGACACCACGGTTTGTGCGCCCCAATAGGCCGCCTTCCACGTCCCCTTGGTGATCGGGGTATCAGATGAAATGGCATATTGCCCAAGACGCGCACTGATATGGGCGGGTTTGCCGCCGGAAAAACCGGCTGTCGGCCAGACATACGGGAAAGCGTCGTGGTCGTTACCCGCCGCATTCCAGTCCGCCCATGCGTTTTCAAGAAAGGCCAGATAATCCGCATCATGGATTGCCGCAATCGGTGCCATGCCATGATCGGCCGGATCAACCAGCTGCGCCTGCACGGAATGGGCCACCGCATCACGAATAATTGCCATACGGCGGGAATTTTCAAAGCATGGAATCAAACGTCCATGGTGCATTTCACCATTCCCGTCATGGGCATCGTGGCGGGAATTAAAGAACACACGCATGACCGTCTTCCTTTCCGGCAAAGGCAATAAGGGGCGTTTATCCCCTAATGTTATCAGAAAGTTCTTAACAGGTGCCTATTTGCGCGCAGTGCTAAAAAGCAGTTCGGCAATCGTATCAAGGAAACCACCAAGCTGTTTGCGCAGGCTTTCCGATTCCCTTGCCAAACGGTCTGCCATGTCGCGCGTGGTATCGGCGGCCTCCCCGGTTTGACCGGCCATTTCGGAAACTACGGTGATATTGTCGGTGACTTCCTGTGCACCGCTGGATGCCTGCTCGACGTTACGCGTGATGTTTGACGAGAGTGCAGTCTGGGTTTCGACATTGTTTGAAATCAGATCCGAACGTGCGGCCAGATCATCAATCACCGATGCGATTTCGCGGATTGAGTTGACCGATGCCTCGATCGCGTTCTGGATGTCCTGAACTTTTTCCTCGATCGATTCCGTTGCCTTGCTGGTCTGGTTCGCAAGGCCCTTGACCTCGTTGGCGACAACGGCGAAGCCCTTGCCTGCCTCGCCCGCACGGGCGGCTTCGATGGTCGCGTTCAGTGCCAGAAGATTAGTCTGAGCGGCAATATCGCGGATAAAGCTGACAACTTCGACAATTTCACCGGCTGCAGCTTCGAGCTGACCAATACGGCCATCGGTTTCCTGTGCCAGACCATTCGCACGATGGGCGATTTCAACCGATTCACGGGCCTGATCGGCAACGGTGCGGATTGACTGATTAAGCTCTTCGGATGCCTCGGACACGCCAGATACATTTGCAGCCGTTTGACGGGCCGCCGCCGCAACGTTTGTCGAACGTGAACTGGTTTCATGCGCAATACGATTGGCATCGCCCGATGCGGTTGAAAGCGCACCCGCGGCCTCGGCGATTTGATCGACGGCTTCGAATGAACCGCTTTTGAATTCATCGATGATCGTATTGAAACCGGACAGTTTCTTTTCAATCGACGCGGTTGCTGCGTTGATTTTCTGTGCCGACGTCAGATAGGCACCGACCAGACCTGTTTCGACAATCCGGCGATAATACCGGTTTTCCGAAACAGCGCCCATTGAGGCCGCGCTTTCACGCAGGAAGGCATCATTACGGTCAATCAGACGGTTGATCGCAATAAAAAGTTCACGCATGTCCGGATGACTGTCGACATTGGTGATACGTGCTTCGTAATCACCCTCGGCTGCGGCCAGCACCACATCCAGTGCCTTTTTGATCCCCGATTTTGAACCACCAAATAGCGACATATTGAAACCTCGAACTTGAAATCGACCTTAAAGGCTTTGAATGAATTTGTCATATGCCAGACCGGCATCTGAAAGTTTTTGCGCCAGCGCTTTGCCCGCGGCAATCATGCCATCCTTGCGGTTGGCAGTGCTTTCCTCGATCTGGCGAAGTTCGGCATAAAGAGGGATGACCTTGTCTTTAAGAACTTTGGGATCGGCAACCCGGCGATTGGAATGATAACCGACAATCTTGCCGTTTTTATCAAAGCTGGGCGTAACATGTGCAAAGACCCAGTAGTGATCGCCATTCTTGGACATATTCACGACATAGGCGAAAATCTCGTGACCGGCGGCGATTTCATCCCAAAGGAGCTTGAAAATACAGCGCGGCATATCGGGGTGACGAATGATCGAATGGGGCTGACCCAGCACATCCCTTTCGCGATAATCGGAAATACGGAGAAAGACTTCGTTGGCATAGGTAATCCGGCCTTTAAGATCCGTCTTGCTGACGATCAGTTCTTCCGGTTTGAAATGGCGTTCCTTGCCGGTCGGCTTGGCCCTGACTGATGTTTCGCTCACGTTTCTTTCCCCGATTTTTGTCTGATAACCCGTTCTTTCGAAGGGTGGCAGTTTTGCATATCCGCATACTATGTAACGATATCCTCGCGAAGGATAAATGTAAAATGTCCATGGAATACATAGGCTAAGCCCGATGATAGAAATTAGATAAATCCAATCAATTGATTCATAGCAGGTCGGACTGGATAAAACCCGCTATCATTGCATCAGAAACTCGTCATTTTGATTTCCCGATCACCGGCGCACGAGCAGAGGAACGGCATGGCAAAAGATCTTCGGGATTTTCCCTATCGCGTGGTTATTCATGAAAAACAGTCCGCACAAAATGTATTGGATTGGCTGGACAAGAACATCCGCAGCGACAGGTGGACCATGGGTATTCGAAATATCGAATTGCCACGCTCCGACCACTCCGCACCGATTGTAGATATGGTGATCTATTTTTCCCGGCGCGAGGATATGGAACTGTTTCGCGAACGGTGGGCTGGCAAGACGCGCGAACATAAGGTCAAACTGAAGTTCTGGCGCGCCGCCCTTTATGCCCTGATGCACCCAAAGATGGAAATGGTCGCCTACGAAAAAATGGATGACATCCCCAAACGTATCCGTCCGGGCGATCCCGAAACATCAATCAGCAAACCCTGAAACGAAACAACCCCGCATGGTGACATGCGGGGTTGTTCATCACGCATCCTTTTTCAGGTTGCATGTCTTGATTATTTCGGCAGTTCGGCATCGATGCCTTTGACATACCAGTCCATGCCCAGAAGCATCTCGTCAGGCGCAACTTTGCCTTCTGCAACACGCAGTTCACCAGCCTGATCGTAGATCGGGCCTGTAAACGGATGGAATTCACCCGAGGAAATCTTGGCAGACGTTTCCTCGGCCAGTGCCTTCACATCATCAGGCATGTTGGTATAAGGCGCCATTTCAACCATGCCGCTGTCAATGCCCCCCCAAGTGTCCGTCGATTCCCAGGTTCCGTCGAGAACAGCACGGGTTCGTTCGACATAGTATTTGTCCCAGTTATCAACAATCGCGGTCAGCTGTGCTTTCGGCGCGAACTTGATCATGTCCGATGCCTGGCCAAAACCGACGATGCCGCGATTTTCGGCAACCTGAAGCGGTGCCGGGCTGTCGGTGTGCTGAACCATGATATCGGCCCCCTGATCGATCAGGGCCTTGGCAGCATCGCCCTCCTTGCCCGGATCATACCAGGTGTTGGCCCAGACGATTTTGACTTTGACGTCCGGATTGACCGACCATGCCCCCATCATGAAAGAGTTAATGCCGCGCACCACTTCCGGGATCGGGAAGGAGCCGACATAACCAACAATATTCGACTTGGTCATTTTACCGGCAATCACACCGGCAACATAACGGCCTTCATAGAAACGTGCGGCATAGGTCGAAAGATTGTCTAAACGTTTGTATCCGGTCGCATGTTCGAATTTGACATCGCCGAACTGTTTGGCAACCTTTTCCGTCGGGTTCATGAAGCCGAATGAGGTGGTGAAAATCAGGTTATGTCCGGTCTGGGCCAACTGACGGATCACACGTTCGGCGTCCGCGCCTTCCGGCACGCTTTCGACATAGCTTGTGCTGACGCGGTCGCCAAATTCGGCTTCGATGGCCTGACGGCCGATGTCATGACGGTATGACCAGCCATGATCACCAATCGGACCGACATAGATAAAGCCCACCTTGGCGTCCTGTGCCTGAGCCGCCCCCATGCCCGTTGCAAGGGCTCCGATGGCCGCGACGGCGGCAATGGTGCGTTTTAGAAAAGTTGCAGTCATTATCAAGTCTCCCTGTTTATCAGTTGATGAGCATTTAACCCCAATTTCTTGGGCAATCAATCACATGTTCAATCCAGTGTCGAACTATGTACGGGTGCTCACTTGATGGTGAAATACCCTGCACGGCTCTTGCCCGGTCTGCACTTCCTCCCGCCGGGCCGGAGCATCTTTTGGCGTACCCCGATCCCGAAAATTCGTCCCCGAACCGCCCCTATTGTGCTGGTCGGAATGACTGCCCGATACAGGCAGGTGCATTCAGTCTGATCTTGGCGCGGTCGCTTGAGATAATCACAAGAACAATCACGGTCGCAAGATAAGGCAGCATAGACATGAACTGGGACGGGACGTGAACCCCCATGCCCTGCGCATGAAGCTGCAGCACCGAAATCAGCCCGAACATATAGGCCCCCATCAGCAAGCGCCCCGGGCGCCAAGTGGCAAATACCACCAGTGCCAGCGCGATCCAGCCTCGTCCGGCGGTCATGTTTTCTGCCCACATCGGGGTATAGGACAGCGACAGATACGCCCCGCCAAGACCCGCCATCGCCCCGCCAAACAACGTTGCCATATAGCGTATTTTAATGACCGAATAACCGATGGCATGTGCCGAATGATGCGAATCACCCACTGCCTTCAGGATCAGTCCGGCACGTGACCGCGTGAGGAAGAAACCGATGGAGATCACTGCTGCGATCGAGAAATAAACCAGAAAATCCTGACCAAAAAGGATCGGGCCAACAACCGGAATTTCGCTTATGAACGGGATCGACAATGAGGGTAACGGTTCAATCGCAAAACCGACAAAGCCGGAACCGACAAGTGCTGAAAAACCGACCCCGAAAATGGTCAGCGCCAATCCCGTTGCCACCTGATTGGCCATCAGGGTCAGGGTCAGGAAGGCAAAAATCAGGGCCATCAATATCCCGGCAATGATCGCCGCCAGAATACCCAGAATGGCCGATCCGCTTGAGGCCGTCACGGCAAATCCGGAAATCGCCCCGACCAGCATCATGCCTTCGACGCCGAGGTTAAGCACCCCGGATTTTTCGGTAATCAGTTCGCCAGTCGACGCCAGCAAAAGCGGGGTCGATGCCGTGATAACAGTCAGGATCAGTGGAATGAGCCAATCCATTATGCGGCCTCCCCTTTGGCTGCAGGAGTTCCGAAACGAACCCGGTATTTGGTCAAAACATCACAGGCCAGCAGGAAGAACAGCAAAATTCCCTGAAACAGCCCGGTCACCGCATTTGGCAGCCCCAACGTAATCTGGGCCAATTCCCCGCCCAGATAAGTCAGCGCCATAATCAGCCCCCCAAAGAGGATACCAACCGGATGTAATCGGCCAAGGAAAGCCACAATAATCGCGGTAAAGCCGTAACCTGGGGATATGGCGGGCTGCAATTGACCGATAGGCCCGGCAACTTCGAACAACCCTGCAATACCGGCAAGGGCACCGGAAAGAAGCAACGTAAACCAGACCATGCGTTTCTGGCGGAAGCCGACATGACGGGCCGCCTGCGGAGCCTTGCCAACTACACGCAACTGGAAACCGATCACGGACTTCGACAACAGTATCCAACCGGCAATTACCACAAGAACCGCAACCGCCGTTCCAAGATGAACCCGCGTTCCATCATAGATTACCGGCAGCAGACCTGCATCGGGGAACGGACGTGATTCCGGGAAATTGAAGCCTTCGGGATTACGCCACGGACCATGCACAAGGAAGCTAAGGAACAGCGTTGCGACATAGGTCAGCATCAGGCTGGTCAGGATTTCGTTGGCATTAAATCTGGTGCGCAAAAGCGCCGGTATGGCCCCCCAGAACGCCCCGCCAATTGCCCCAAGCACAAACATTGCAGGCAAAAGGAACATGCTTTCACTGTCATAGAAATAAAGCGCAAGACCACCGCCGAATATGGCACCCATGGTCAATTGACCCTCTGCCCCGATGTTCCAGACATTTGCCCGGAAGCCCATGGCAAGACCGATTGCAATGATCACAAGCGGAGTTGCCTTCACAAACAGTTCGGAAATGCCATAGCTGTTATTGATCGGCAGGATGAAGAAAGTATAAAGCGCATCAAACGGGTTCTTCCCCATAAAGGAAAAGATGATCCCGCCGACAAACAACGTCATTAGAATTGCCAGAACCGGCGACAGATAAACCATCGCCTGACTATGCTGGCGACGGGGTTCAAGCCTGACCAACGCGATCTCCTTCGATAAGCTCTTTCGTCTTCAGGGTTGCGTCGCCTTCCAGATCGTGAAGCCCCCCCATCAACAAACCGATTTCCTCGACACTGACATCGGCCATTGGCCGCGGGGCGGACATCTTGCCTTCGGACATCACCACCACCTGGTCACAAATGGCGAAAATCTCGTCCAGATCCTGGGAAATCACCAGAACCGCCGTACCCTTTGCCGCCAGATCAAGCAATGCCTGATGGATGGCGCTTGCCGCACCGGCATCGACACCCCAGGTCGGTTGTGAAATCACCAGCACGCCCGGATCCTGAAGGATTTCACGCCCGACGATGAATTTCTGAAGGTTCCCACCCGAAAGACTTCCGGCCTCGGCCGAGGCACCGGTGGTCCGCACATCGAATGTCTTGATAATCTTGTCGGCAAAGCTACGGGTCGGCACTTCGCGGATCAGACCACGCGCGGACAATGCCATGCGCCGGAATGCTGTCAAAAAGCCGTTTTCCGACAGGTTCATATCGGGAACGGCACCATGCCCGTTGCGTTCTTCGGGTACAAACGCAGCTCCAAGCCGACGGCGACGGCGCGGACCAAAATGCGCAACCGCATTGCCATCAATTTTGATGCAGTCGGGCGTGCCGATGATTTCTGTCTCGCCCGCCAGTGCCTTAAACAGCTCGTTCTGGCCATTTCCGGCGACACCGGCAACACCCATGATTTCACCGCCGCGTACCTTAAGGCCAATCCTCTTAAGATCGGTGCCGAATTGTTCATCGCTGATCAATGATAGATCGGAAATATCAAGACGCACATCACCAAACTTGCGCGCGCCGCTGCGATCAGGCGCAGTCAACTTCTGGCCGATCATCATTTCGGCCATGGATTTTGCCGTTTCCGCGCGCGGGTCACAGCCGCCAACAACCTTGCCACCGCGCAATACGGTAGCCTTCTGACACAGTGCTTTGACCTCGTGCAGCTTGTGGCTGATATAAAGGATCGCGCACCCTTCATCGGCAAGTCGGCGCAATGTTTCAAACAGCTTTTCGACTTCCTGAGGGGTTAAAACAGATGTCGGCTCGTCCAGAATAAGCAGTTTGGGATTTTGCAGAAGGCAGCGGACGATTTCGATCCGCTGACGTTCGCCAACCGAGAGCGTGTAAACATGACGATCCGGATCAAGCGGCAGACCATAGGTCTTTTCGACCTCAATCACCTGCTGACGCAGGGCGGCCATATCGCGCACATCGTTCATCGCCAGCGCAATGTTTTCCAGCACCGTCATGGTTTCAAACAGCGAAAAATGCTGGAACACCAGACCAACGCCCATTTCGCGCGCGTCATGCGGGCTATGGATCGTGACCGGCTTACCTTCCCACAGCAATTCGCCCTGATCGGCCTGCAATACGCCATAGATGATTTTCACAAGCGTACTTTTACCCGCCCCATTTTCCCCCAGAAGGGCATGGATTTCGCCAGGTTCGATACGGAAACTGATATCGTCATTTGCCAGACAGCCCGGAAAGGCCTTGGTCACACCGCGCACTTCAAGCTGTGCCGGTTTCACCCCACCTGTCATCACCAAGCCTGTATCTGATCCGGTATTCCCGGTCGTAGACGTCACTGCTGCCACCCCTAAATTGCGATCTGATCACACGCACCGAAGGTATTACCCGTTCACGGTTTGCTAATCAAACGGTCTCAATACGCGATTTTGTCTTCTTTGGTATCCCAGGCCGCAAAGACATCACGCGCTTCCCCTAAATCCAGATGTTCGCAAGGCAGACTCCGATCCGGGATCGGTTTTGCCACTTCATCATACAGGAATTGATCGTCAAAGCCGATTGCCGCGGCATCATCACGGGAATTGGCATAATAGATCCGGTCAAGACGTGCCCAATAGATCGCCGAAAGGCACATCGGGCATGGCTCGCAACTGGTGTAAATCTCGCATCCGGCAAGATTGAAGGTACCAAGCTTTTCACAGGCCGAGCGGATGGCGCTGACCTCGGCATGGGCGGTCGGGTCGTTGCTGGATGTTACCTTGTTCCAGCCTTCGGATACGACTTCACCGTCCTTGACAATGATTGCGCCGAACGGACCGCCACAGCCTTCTTCCATTTTCGTCCGCGATAAATTCACGGCATGGAGCATGTGTTTATGCTTGGCATCACACACAGCCAAATCTCCCTATATGAACTCCTGATCCGGTAAACGGATCCTCCTGATCAGGCCGCTATTGGCGCGGCCCTTTATCATTTAAGTGCCTCGCAATGAAGGCCTTATCATCCGGCAAGACCATCTTGCGCGCGCCTGTTCACCGGATATTGCGCCATTCGTGCCTCACGCACGGACAGCAATTGCACCGCGACCGATGCCGCGATGATTGTCGGCTGTTTGCCGGTAATGCCTTGAATTCCAATCGGGCATGTCAAACGACCGATTTCCACGTCACCCAACCCCCGATCTTTTAATCGCCGGACAAAACGCGCGCGTTTGGTTTGGCTTCCGATCATGCCAACAAAACCAAGATCATCCCGCATCAAAGCCGCCCGGCAGATATCAAAATCCTGCGCGTGGCTGTGCGTCAGGATGAGCACAAAGGCGCCAGAGGGTATGTCGCCCACTTCGCCCTGTGGCCTATCACTTTGATGCAGATGCAATTTTGGTGCTTCTGACAGGGACAGGTATTCATCACGCGAATCGATCAGATGAAGATCGAAGGGCAAGGGTGCCAATGCCTGAACAACCGCCTGCCCGACATGCCCGGCCCCAAAAAGCCAAAGCGGTGTTGCCCCGTCATCAAGCCGCAGGCAAAGTTTGCGTTCTTCGCCCAACCGCGACAAACCACCGCGCACGCCTGTGAAAAGACGATCCAGTGCTTCGGAATCCGCAGCACTTGCAGTTTCAAGATGTTGGCTTTTGCCCATCGACAACAATACCCAGTCACCATGACCAAGACCGTCGCGGTTTTGTGTGCTGCTTATTGCGGTTGCCAACTGATTCTTTTGCATTGGGTTCAGCGGGTGAAATGCAATATCGACAGCGCCCCCGCAACATTGCCCAAGCCCCGGCCCCAAGGGGAAGGGAACCAGTTCCGTAATGACATCACCCTGAGAGGCTAGAATTTGACGGGCGCGCAATGTGACCTGATATTCCAGATTGCCGCCACCAATCGTTCCGGCAATGGCACTTTCGCTGACCAGCATAAACGCCCCTGCCTCACGCGGGGTGGACCCGCGAATGGCCGCCACACTGATCAGCATCACCGGATCAGGGGACTGCAACACAGTAATAAGGGCGTCATGGGACAGGCGCATGATGCTATTCTCCCGCCGCCGGAACAGCGTCATGATTTTCGGCGATCATACCCTTTGCCACGTTGGCAACTGCGGTCAGGACGGCTTCGGGGGTTGCCGGTGCATCAAGCATCGGGATCACCTTGTAATCCCCGACGGACGCAATCGCATCGGCAATCGCACGATGCACCGAAATCGCCAGCATCAGGGGCGGCTCGCCAACCGCCTTGGATCTGTGAATGGTTTTTTCAACGTTTCTTCCGGATGACCACAAGTCAAGCCGGAAATCATCCGGTCGATCCGAACATGCGGGAATTTTATAGGTCGACGGCGCATGTGTGCGCAAACGACCTGCATCATCCCACCACAACTCCTCGGATGTCAGCCATCCCATGCCTTGAATAAAACCGCCTTCGATCTGACCACGGTCAATCGCCGGGTTCAGCGACCGGCCTACATCGTGGCTGATATCAACGCGGGTCACCTTGTATTCGCCGGTCAGGGTATCGATCATTACCTCGGAGCAGGCCATACCATAGGCAAAGTAATAAAATGGCCGTCCCGATGCGGTTTCACGGTCGTAATGAATTTTCGGCGTCGCGTAATAGCCGGTTGCCGAAAGCGAAACACGCGCCAGATAGGCCTGTTTTACCAGATCGGCAAATTCCAGTTCGGCAACATCACCAACAATCACCCGGCCCGGAACAAAGCGAATGGCGGCCTCGGCCACACGGTATTTTTCAGCCGCAAATGCAATCAGGCGGGATTTGATTGTGATGGCGGCATCGCGCGCGGCCATGCCGTTCATATCCGCCCCGCTTGATGCCGCGGTTGCCGATGTGTTGGGGACCTTGCCGGTATTGGTTGCCGTGATCTTGATCCGGTCCAGATCAATCTGGAATTCCTCGGCAACAACCTGGGCGACCTTGATAAACAGGCCCTGCCCCATTTCCGTCCCACCGTGATTCAAATGTACCGATCCGTCCTGATAAATATGGATCAATGCGCCCGCCTGATTAAGGAAGGTCGTGGTAAAGGAAATGCCGAATTTGACCGGCGTGATCGAAAGGCCGCGCTTGATCACCGGGCTTTCGGCGTTAAACGCATCTATATCTTTGCGGCGTTTGCGATAATCACAAGATGCCAGAATGTCGTCGGTCAGTTCCGAAAGGACATTATCCTCGACCGTCATGTGATAGGGCGTCGTGTTGCGGTCGGTTGTCCCGTAATAATTGGCAATCCGTACATCAAGAGGATCACGGCCAATCGTCATGGCGATTTCATCAATAATCCGTTCAATCGCCACCATGCCCTGCGGGCCGCCAAATCCGCGAAACGCGGTATTGGACACCAGATTGGTTTTACAGCGATAGGACCGTATTTCGACATCGCCAAGGAAATAGGCATTGTCGGTATGGAACATCGCCCGATCACAAATGGCGGCGGACAGATCGGCCGAGAAACCGCAATTGGCGGCATATTGAATATCCAGCCCGCAAATGCGGCCGTCATCATCAAAACCGACATCATATTCGACAATAAAGTCATGGCGTTTACCCGTCATGACCATGTCATCATCGCGGTCCAGACGTATTTTCGCCGGACGCCCGGTTTTGACCGCAACGATTGCGGCCAATGCCGCCCATTGCGATGCCTGCGTTTCCTTGCCGCCAAAACCACCCCCCATACGGCGTACCTCGACCGTCACGGCATGTGCCGGGCGGCCCAGAACATTGGCGATGTTGTGCTGCACTTCGGAGGGATGCTGGGTCGAACAATGCAAAAGCACATCGCCGTCTTCCTGCGGAATGGCAAGGGTGATCTGTCCTTCAAGATAGAAATGATCCTGCCCGCCGATTTCCATCATACCGGACCGGCGATGCTTGGCGCGCGCCAGTGCCGATTTGGCATCGCCCTGCGCCATCACATGGGGCGGGGCGACGAATTGCTGTTTTTCCAGTGCCTCCCTGACGTTCAGGATAGCCGGCAGTTCTTCATATTCGATCTCGGCCAGCTTGACGGCATTACGGGCCTGTTCGCGGGTTTCGGCGGCAACGCAGAAAACCGGCTGACCGTAAAACTGAACAATCCCGTCGAGCAGAACCGGATCATCATGGGTATGGGCAGGCGACACGTCATTGACACCGGGCACATCCTCAGCCGTCAGAACACAAACCACACCGGGGGCGGATCGCACCTTTGACAGATCCATCTTCGTGATCCTGCCATGTGCGATGGTTGCCGCACCGGGGGCCAGATGAAGGGTGCCGAACGGTTCAAGAATATCGTCGACATAAACCGCCTCGCCCGCGACATGTTTCGGACCGCTGTCATGCTTGCTGGCGGACCGGACCCCACCCGAAAGCCCCGGTGTCGGGGCAAGAAGTTCATCCGGGTCTTTGGTATCGATGATTTTGGATGCGTTGTCAGACATGGGCGGCCTCCCTGCCAACCAGACGGGTGGCAATTTCGGGGGCGGTTGTTTCGATAAACAGTTTGGTCAAAAGGTTTTGCGCGACCAGCATGCGGTATTCCTTTGATGCCCGCATATCCGACATCGGATCGAAATCCCTGGTCAAAGCCAGTTGCGCCGCGTTCAGGCTGGCTTCATTCCAATCCTTGCCGATCAAGGCCGCCTCGCATTTTTTGGCCCGCATCGGTGTCCCGGCCATACCACCAAATGCCGCACGGAATTCAGCGACCTTGCCATTTTCAACCCGAATGGCAAAGGCCGCAAGAACCGCCGTAATATCCTGATCAAACCGCTTGGAAATCTTGTAAGCCTTGAACTGCACTGTGGCGTCAGGTTTGGGAACGATAATGCTTTCAACAAACTCGCCCTTGGCTCGGTCCTGCTTGCCATAGGTGATAAAGAAATCTTCAAGCGCAACTTCGCGGCGGATATCGCCCATACGCAGAACAATGCGCGCGCCCAATGCAATCAGGGCTGGCGGTGTATCGCCAATCGGCGATCCATTGGCAATATTGCCGCCAACCGTCCCCGCATTGCGGATTTGCCGCGACCCGATCCGGCGAACCAGTTCCCCGACATCACCGGCAATCATGCCAAGTGCATTATGGGCATCGCTATAAGTCACACCGGCACCGATGGTCAGAACACCGTCCTTTTCGCGGACCGACTTAAGATCGGCGACATCCCCGATATAGATAATCGGATCCAGCCGTTTGAGCATCTTGGTCACCCAAAGCCCGACATCCGTGCCCCCCGCCAACACCGTTGCATCGGGGTGGGTTACCAAAAGTGCGGCCAGTTCATCGCTGCTGCGTGGGGCAAAATATCGGCCAACCGGCATTTCGAGGACGAGCATGCCTGCCCCCTCGACCATTGCGGTCAATCGGGTGGCGATATCGGAACGGCGCGTTTGTTCAACCGGGTCAGTTACGCTTATGCCGCCGGACCTTCGGGCAGCATCAATGATCGGGCCATAGCCGGTGCAACGGCACAAGTTACCGGCCAATGCATCATTGATGGCACCCCGGTCACCCTCGCCCCCATCCAGCCAAAGCTGATACAGGCTCATGACAAAGCCCGGTGTACAGAAACCACATTGCGACCCGTGGGTTTCCACCATGGCCTGCTGCACCGGATGCAGGCTTCCGTCATCGGATTTAAGATGCTCAACAGTCAGAAGCTGCTTGCCATCAAGGGTCGGCATAAACTGGATACAGGCATTGACCGTCCGGTAACGCATGCTGCCCATTCCATCCGGTTCGCCCAGAATAACCGTGCAGGCACCACAGTCGCCCTCGGCACAGCCTTCTTTGGTCCCGGTCTTGCGCTCGTTTAAGCGCAGCCAGTTCAGAACCGTCATTTGCGGATCAATATCGCGCAGGCGGCGTTCCTCGTTCCCGAACAGGAACCGGATATTATCGCGTGTATCAAGGGCCGGTTTGGTCATGATGGCCTCAGCTGCCGCGATAGGTGGAATAGCCAAACGGCGAAAGCAGCAACGGCACATGATAATGTGCCTGCGCATCTGAAATACCGAACCGGATTACGACCTGATCAAGGAATTTCGGTTCCGGCAGATCAAGACCGATGGCGTCGAAATACGCCCCCGCATGAAAGACAAGCTGATAATCGCCCGGCTTGAACGAGGCACCGTCAAGCATTGGCGCATCTGTGCGCCCGTCGGCATTGGTTACGGCTTCGGCGACCAGATCATCATGGCCGTCACCAAAACGGTGCAGCTCGATCCGGATGCCGCCCGCCGGGCAACCTTTTGCCGTATCTAGAACATGGGTGGTCAGTCGTCCCATGCCGGGCCTCCTCTTTTCTCTCTCATGCGGTGGTCGGTCGCTTCTTCCCTGGTCGGCTTTTCTGATTGATCGTTTTATGCCGAACGAATTTATAGCGTTTCAAAAAGGTCGCATTAGGACGCTGATCGTGGAAAGAGGCGATAAAGTGAAACTATATCAATAATTCTTTGAAAAACGATTGCCACAGCTTCGTGCAGAATACTATCAAAGTCGGATAAAAAGCTTTTAAAAGCCAACAAAAAACCGGCCAAAGCGATTTCCCGTCCAGGAACATTATCAAAGTCAGTTTGATAGTGCGGCATGATCATCCACTGATCAGCGCGCAGGAGTTCTTCCTTGCTGCGCTGCGACCTATGGTTAATGCTACACCAAACAGCCCGCATGACAAAGCCGGGCGTTGCGATATCAGGAGAGGCCAAAGATGACCGAACAGAATTATGCACGCGACCTGATTGGCTATGGCCCCAATCCGCCAAAGGCCAACTGGCCGGGCAAGGCCCGTGTTGCGGTACAGTTCGTGCTGAATTACGAAGAAGGTGGAGAAAACTGCGTTCTGCATGGCGATCGCGCGTCCGAGGCCTTCCTGTCGGAGATCATCGGTGCCGACATGCGCGAGGGTGTGCGCCATATGAGCATGGAGTCGATTTACGAATATGGTTCGCGCGTGGGTGTCTGGCGCATCCTGAATCTGTTTCGCGAACGGCAAATTCCGATCACCATCTTTGCCGTGGCCATGGCACTGGCCCGTCACCCGAAGGTTGGCGAAGTCGCGATGCAGGATGGCCATGAAATCTGCTCCCACGGCTATCGCTGGATCGATTATCAGTACTTCCCCGAAGACCTTGAACGCGAACACCTTCACAAGGCCATCGACATCATCAGGGATGTGACGGGTGAACGCCCGCTTGGCTGGTACACAGGCCGCACGAGCCCGAACACCCGGCGGATTGTCGCCGAAGAAGGCGGGTTCCTGTATGACGCGGATGATTACAGCGATGAGCTGCCTTTCTGGTCGACACAGACAGACACACCGCATCTGATCGTGCCCTATACGCTTGATGTCAACGACATGCGCTTTGCCGCCATGCAGGGTTTCAATTCCGGCGAACAATATTTCCAATATCTGAAAGACAGTTTTGATACGCTTTACGAAGAAGGTGCCGAAACACCGCGGATGCTGTCTGTTGGTTTGCATTGCCGTCTTGTCGGCCGTCCGGGCCGGTTTGCAGCCCTGAAACGCTTTATCGATTATGTTCGCGGCCATGATGATGTCTGGTTTGCACGCCGCATCGATATCGCCCGGCACTGGCGCGAACATCATCCGTTTACAGCAAACAAATAACCATCAAGAAAAACAAGGACTGAAAAGGCCGATATGACCGAAGCTGCAAAACCATTGTTCGAAACACGACCGCCCAGCACATTGGCAAAAAGCGCCTTTGTGTCACTTTATGGCGGGGTTTACGAACATTCGCCCTGGATCGCCGAACAGTTATATGATCGCGGCATCACGCCCGACCTTGATCACCCCGATGCGCTGGCCGATGCCATGGCTGCCGTCGTTAATGGTGCGGTTGATCCGGACAAACTTTCATTGCTGCGCGCACATCCCGATCTTGCGGGCAAACTTGCCTTGGCCGAACTGACGCACGCCTCACAGAACGAACAAACCGGTGCCGGACTTGATCAATGTACACCCGATGAACTTGCCCGTTTCACGCAATTGAATGACGCCTATAAAAAGAAGTTCGGCTTCCCGTTCATCTTTGCCGTCAAAGGGTTTCACCGTAACGACATCCTGAACGCATTCGAACGCCGCGTAAAAAACGATGTCGAAACCGAATTTAACGAGGCCATCAATCAGGTACACCGTATCGCCAAGCTGCGCCTCGAAGCCCTTTGATCCCAATGACCGGCCCGAACCGAATAACCGAAAATCAGGATTTAGTAGCCATGAGCCAACCTGTAAACCATGATGCCCCGGAATTTACCCGGCGTTTTGTAAACTTGGCCGATGAACGTCTGGGCGCAGAGGCAATCTTTGCGACCGATGATTTCTTTGCCGACAAGCAACGCATGTTGCAAACCGCGGATGCCATTTTCTATCCGGACAAATATGATGACAATGGCAAGTGGATGGATGGATGGGAAAGCCGTCGGAAACGTGTCGAAGGACATGATTACTGCGTGGTGCGGCTGGCGACATCGGGCCGGATTTACGGGGTTGATATCGATACCAGCCACTTCACCGGCAACTTCCCGCCCGCCGCATCGCTTGAGGCATGCTATTGCCCGGATGGTGATCCCGCCGATGACGCCGCATGGACCGAAATCGTCGCCCCCATAGGACTACGTGCCGGTGTCGGTTCAGAAGCCCACCATTATGCCGATGTCACGGCAGAGGGCGTTTTCACCCATGTGCGCCTGCATATCTATCCCGATGGCGGCATTGCCCGTCTGCGCGTTTATGGCCGTCCGGACAGGGACTGGTCAAAAATGGCAAACAGTGCGGATCAGGTTGATCTGGCGGCCATGATCAATGGTGGCGTGGTTCTGACATGGTCGGATGCCCATTATGGCAACCCGAATGCCATTCTGGCACCGGGGCGAGGTGCCAATATGGGCGATGGCTGGGAAACCAGACGACGCCGTGAACCGGGTAACGAGTGGCTAATTGTTGAACTCGGCCATCCCGGCGAGATTGAAAAGATCATCGTCGATACCTGTCATTTCAAGGGCAACTATCCCGACCGGGTTTCGATTCAGGCCGCCTATGTGGTTGGTGAAAAGGACAAATCACTGCGCGCACGTTCGATGTTCTGGCAAACCATCTTGCCCGAACAGAAAATGCAGGCCGACCATATCCACGAATTTGATGCGTCGGTGCTTGCCAAGCTCGGCCCGGTATCGCATTTGCGGGTAAATTCCATTCCAGATGGCGGGATCAGCCGCCTTCGCATTCTTGGCAAACCGGCAAAGCGATAAGACGATGAAACTGAAAGTCGAACCGCTAACCCCTGCGGCCTTTGCCCCGTTTGGCGAGGTGATATCCACCGCCACCGCGCGGGATGAATATAAAATCAATCTGGGCACGACAACCCGCTTTCACGACATATCGCGTGTTGATGTCGGCGATGACGGTGGCACACCAATCATCAGCATTTTTCGCGGCACACCGCGTCCGATGCCGATTGAAATCAGGATGATGGAACGCCATCCGCTGGGATCGCAGGCCTTCATGCCATTAAGCGGCCAGCAATTCCTGATTGTTGTGGCAGAGGGCACGGAAGCCCCTGCCCCCGAAAAGCTGCGCGCCTTTATCTCGGACGGATCGCAAGGTGTGACTTATGCCAAGAATGTCTGGCACCATCCGCTTCTGGTCCTTGAACCCAAAAGTGACTTCCTGATCGTGGATCGCAGTGGCCCGGGCAACAATCTGAACGAAGTTGATCTGCCGATGGTTAATGGTGCGCCTGTGACGCTTGGCTGGCCCCGGACCTGAGATAACGATCACAAGACATTGCACCCTGATCAATTACGATCAGGGCCGTTTTGCCAGTCCCTGATTGACAAGATACCGGTGCAGTTCGTTGGCATCGTCGACAACATCCTCGGCACCTGCCTGCATTAACATTTCAGCATCTTCCGGATTTCGATGGCCACCACCCAGAAATCCGACGGATCGCATCCCGGCCGCCCCGGCGGCAACAATCCCCGCGGGGCTGTCTTCGATCACAAGACAGTTTTCCGGTTTGGTACCGCATTCCCGCGCAGCATGCAGGAAGATATCCGGGGCCGGTTTGCCATGTGCCACTTCCTCGACCGAGAAAATCCGCGCCCCAAAGAAATCAAGCAGCCCGGTATTCCCAAGACACTTATCAAGGCGTGCCAAATCACTGCCCGATGCGACACAAACGGGCACATCAAGTGATTTCAGAACCGCGTCAATGCCACCAATCGCCCGCAAATCTGTTTCGAATAGGCTTTCGAGCAGATCTTCGCATTCTTTCTGATACTGGGTGGCTTTGATCGCGGTTGCATGTTCATCATTCAGGCTGGCGACCATCCCGGCATAGCACACACCGCCAAAACGGCGCGCCAGGTCAGCCGATGAGACTTCAATGCCATAGCCTGCAAGTATCTGAACATCGACAGCAAAAGACAGCACTTCACTATCGATCAGCACACCATCACAATCGAGTATGACAAGATTGATCACTGCGGTGCTGCGTCGCCGCCAAGATCAAGGGCAAGCAATCGTTTCTGAATCTCTTGGGACAGGGCCGCACTTGGCTGGGCGGCAAGGGCACGCTGATAGGCCGCACGTGCCATATCGGTTTTACCCATCGCCAAAGCATTATCAGCGAAATGCGCAAGATGTTCAGCCGTCGGCACAACCTTGTTAACAGCAATGAAGACCTCTTCAGCCTCCTGATATTTTCCCTGCTTGTATAGTATCAAGCCATAAGTATCGAGGATTGCGGGATTATCAGGCTGCGCCTGCATCGCCCGCTTGATCTGGCGTTCAGCTTCGCCAAGATTCTCACCGCGCGTCGCATAATGAAATGCTATCCAGTTTGCAGCTTCTATATTCCCTGCCTGCGCCGCCTGATAGGCTTCCGCTGTCAGGGTATCGCGGTAGGTGTTGATCACATCTTCGATTTCCGTCTGATCCAAACCATCAACCCAGGCCAAACCGACACGCACCGCCTTGCAATTCTGTCCACCGTTATCCTGACACAACGCAACAGCTTCTTCGACTGCCCCTAGCACGGTGGCGCTGGGTCCGGCAGCATACTCAACCCCGGCCTCGTCACGTGACAGTGCCTTGAAGTCAGCCATGACACGATATTGTTCATCGACCGGCTGTGCTGCCGGGCTCGCGAACATATCCTCTGCTTCCCATTTCGGAGACGTATCACCGCAAGCCGTCAGGGCCAGCAAAGCAAGGCCCGCAATCAGATAGTGTGTACGAATCGACAAAACACTCATTCCCTGATGCTGTTTCACATGATGACAAATCATACCCGCTCCGGGTAAGTCAGGAGTTAACGATACTGGCTCCAACGCACGCCACCGACCAAAAGATCGAAATAGCGCGGCGGGGTGATCTCAAAATTGCCGTTGGCAAGATCACGCAAAATTGCCGCGTGATCAATTTCATCCTGATCGTGATAGAAATTGGTCACAACCCGCCAGTCGCTATCTGCCGCCTCGTAACGATAAATATCGACATAGCTGCGCGTCGTGAAAAAGATCGCCTCTTCCGTTCCGTCACGGTCCAGATCGATCATTAACAATGCACATTGGTTTGTGTCCTCCGCACTCGCCCCATCCTTGCGACAGAATTGGCGATCATCTTCAAGTTGCCCTTCAAGCAGCCTGGTTATGGCCTCCCCAGGCACACGATATTCCGAAGGATAGACTGGAATATTGTCAATTTCGACCACCACCCGATCACCATCAGGATCGATATAGCTTCGCAATTCGGCAAGTGACGGCACCATGTCGGGCTTTGCGCCCCCAAGTTCGGCAAGTGCTTTTTCACCCGGCATTCCAAGATTTCGGGCAATGAAAGCAAGATCGGCTTTGTCCCAGTCTGCCATAGACAAAAGGCGGCTTTGTTGATTGCGCGCCGAAATGCTGACCGGATCAAGGAATGGCAGATGCATGATAAAGGCCGTCAGGGCCCCGCAAATCGCAATATGGCCAAAGGCCCTGCGTAACGACAACGGGATTGGCCGACGACGGTCAAATGCCACCACCGAAAGCCAGATCGTCGCCATCAGGACAAATACCGCCGCCCAGATCGCATAAACCCGCGATGGGGTCAGGCCATATTCACGCACCCGGATATAAATCGTCGCCATCGCAATCAGGGCAAATATCGGTGCCATCCATAATGTAAAGCGAAAGACGCGATCACCAATCCGGCCAAACAGAGTGGCACCTTCGCCTGCCTGAACAGCACCAAACAGCAAATAGCTAAGCCCTGCTGCGGCGGCCATCACGGTCCACCAGACACCAAAATCCTGATCCAGCAGAACTTCCCAGCCGCCAAGTGCGGCAGCAACCAGAAACAGGAAAAGCCCGGATGCCTGAATAGGATATAGAATGCGGAACATTCCACCAATCACCTGACGAATCGGGATCATAAGTCCCGATTTTTCGCGCGCAATCAGGATACCAGTCGCAAAGGCTGCCCCCGAAAGGGGCAAGGCCACATATGCCTCACTGACCAAGTCCCAAATCTGGTCGATGCCAACCAGCATGAACAGCGAGCACAGCGCATAGAAAATCGGCCAGAAAACGCCAACCCCGACCAAACCGAAAACCAATGCCAGCTTGATTGACCAGATTTCCGGCACAAGGGCCGCCCGATCCGGATAATTTGGCAAAACGGTCGTTTGCAACGGGCCCCAAATTCGCCAAATACCAACCGCAACCCCGACCCAAAGCGCCTGACAGGCCAAAAGACCGAAAATGGCAGTTTCGTCAGCATGCTCGAACCCGACCAAATGCTGAAACGCCAGCACCTGCAGGGCAGCAAGCATTGGCAAAACAAGCGTCACGGCAATATCTTCGCGCAGGCGCCGCACTCCTATGGCAAACCAGCCGCAATAAGCCAAGGCTGCGACAAATGTCATCAGGCTCGCCAGAAGATAATCATTCTCCCAGCGATAATCGATCAGATACCAGAATGCGAAGCCGTATGCCGCACCGCTCAGGGGGAACAGCCAATGCGCCTTTTTCATGAGTTTGCCTTTGCTCGTGCCCGATTATCCGGGTCAGGTTGTCTTTATAAACGGTATTAAAACAGAAAAAGCCGCCGGGATCATCCGATCTCCGGCGGCTTTAACTTTTTGTCCCAAAAAGACTTTTTTATGGTTCAAGCCGATCAGGCGCGGCGTTCTGCGATCATCTTTTTAATTTCGGTGATCGCCAATGCCGGGTTCAGGCCTTTCGGGCAGGTATTGGTGCAGTTCATGATCGTGTGACAACGATACAGGCGGAACGGATCTTCGAGCGCGTCGAGGCGTTCACCGGTATATTCATCACGCGAGTCAGCCAGCCAACGATAAGCCTGCAACAGAACAGCCGGGCCAAGGTAACGGTCAGAGTTCCACCAGTAAGACGGGCACGCGGTCGAGCAGGAGAAGCACAGGATGCATTCCCACAAACCGTCAAGCTTTGCACGCTCTTCACGCGACTGCAGACGCTCGCCAACCGGCGGCGGGCTATCGGCCTTGAGCCAAGGCTCAATCGAGGCAAGCTGTGCATAAGGCTGCGACAGGTCCGGCACCAGATCCTTGACCACCGGCATATGCGGCAGCGGATAGATTTTGACTTCGCCCTTGATATCATCAATCGGTTTAAGGCACGCAAGCGTGTTACGACCATCAATATTCATCGCGCACGAACCGCAAATGCCTTCACGGCAGGAACGGCGGAACGTCAGGGTCGCATCAATCTCGTTCTTGATCTTGATCAGCGCGTCGAGAACCATCGGACCGCACTTGTCGAGATCAATATCGTAAGTGTCGGTACGCGGGTTATCGCCGCTGTCAGGATCGTAACGATAGATCTTGAAGCTGCGGGTGTTTTTCGCGTCAGCCGGTGCAGAGAACGACTTGCCCTCTTTGACGACCGAATTGGCGGGAAGATTGAATTCTACCATCTCTCAAATCCTCTCTTGCCGCGCCTTAATAGACGCGTTCTTTAGGCTCGATATACTCAACTTCATCGGTAAGGGTGAAGTTGTTGACCGGACGATATGTCAGATCAACCCCGTAACCCTTGTCCCAACCGACAGTCGCAATCGTATGCTTCATCCAGGCGGCATCATCACGTTTCGGATAATCCTCGTGGGCATGTGCCCCGCGTGATTCGTGACGGGCCTCGGCGGAATTCATGGTTGCTGCGGCACAAACCATAAGGTTTTCGAGTTCCATCGTCTCGACCAGATCCGAGTTCCAGATCAGCGAGCGATCCGCAACGGCAACATCGTGAAGTGTTGCAGCCGTTTTTGACAGTTTCTCGACACCTTCGCCAAGGATTTCTGCCGTACGGAACACACCGCAATTGCCCTGCATCACACGCTGCATTTCCAAACGGATTTCGGCGGTCGGGCGGGAACCCTTGGCCCAGCGCAGGCGATCAAAGCGCTCAAGCGCAATCTCGCCATCAGTTGCTTTAAGCTCCTTGAAGGACGCCTTCGGATCGACGACCTCGGCAGCATGAAGACCGCAGGCGCGACCAAACACAACCAGATCAAGAAGCGAGTTGGTACCCAAACGGTTTGCACCGTGGACCGACACACAGGCCGCTTCGCCCGCTGCCATCAGGCCCGGAACGATTGCGTTCGGGTCATCCGCGGTCGGACGCAGAACTTCGCCCTTATAGTTGGTCGGAATGCCGCCCATGTTGTAATGGACCGTCGGCAGAACCGGGATCGGTTCCTTGGTTGCATCAACACCGGCAAAGATTTTGGCGGTTTCGGTGATACCCGGCAGACGTTCCCACAGCACTTCCGAACCAAGATGTTCAAGGTGCAAGTGGATATATTCGCCGTGTTCGCCAACACCGCGACCATCACGGATTTCCTGTGCCATACCGCGCGAAACGACGTCGCGCGATGCAAGGTCCTTCACGGTCGGGGCATAACGTTCCATGAAGCGTTCGCCTTCGGAGTTGGTCAGATAACCGCCTTCGCCACGTGCACCTTCGGTAATCAGGCAACCCGAACCGTAAATACCGGTCGGGTGGAACTGAACGAATTCCATGTCCTGCAAACCAAGGCCTGCACGTGCGACCATGCCATGACCGTCACCGGTACAGGTATGGGCCGAGGTGCAGCTGAAGAATGCACGACCGTAACCACCCGATGCCAGAATGGTCATCTTGGCATTAAAACGATGAATTTCGCCGGTATCGAGATCCCATGCCACCAGACCGCGGCAGGAACCGTCTTCGCCCATGATCAGATCAAGAGCAATATATTCGACAAAGAATTCAGCCTTGTGTTTCAGGCACTGCTGATAAAGCGTATGCAGCATCGCATGGCCTGTACGGTCAGCAGCCGCACAGGCACGTTCGACCGGGGCCTTGCCGTGGTCACGGGTGTGGCCACCGAACGGACGCTGATAGATTTTGCCATCTTCGGTACGCGAGAACGGCATGCCGTAATGTTCAAGTTCATGAACGGCAGGCACGGCATTACGGCACATATATTCGATGGCATCCTGGTCACCCAGCCAATCCGATCCCTTGACGGTGTCATACATATGCCACTGCCAGTGATCCTCGGACATGTTGCCAAGCGACGCACCAATGCCGCCCTGTGCCGCAACGGTGTGCGAACGGGTCGGGAAGACCTTGGTGATACACGCGGTTTTCAGGCCGGCTTCGACCGTACCAAGCGTCGCGCGAAGACCGGCGCCACCTGCGCCCATAACAACGACATCGTAGTTATGGTCGATGATTTTATATGATTCGCTCATTGCTTCAGGCTCCGGCAAAAACGATGCGCAAGACCGATACGATGGCAGCAACCGACAGGAAGGCGGCCACAGCCTTGATCAGGAACAGCGATATGATTTCTGCTTTACGGTTGTGCACATAATCCTCGACCACGACCTGAAGGCCATGTGTGAAGTGCACAGAAACACTGATGATCATCAGGATCATCATGGTCGAATGGAAATACGAGCTCAGCCAGTCACGGACTGCATCATAATCGGCCGTATGACCGGACAGGATCGATATGATGAACCAGATGCCGAGCGGAAGGTTTGCGACAGCGGTAACGCGCTGGGTCCACCAGTGCGACGAGCCACTTTTAGCAGAACCGAGGCCGCGAACACGGCCCAGATCGGATTGCATTTTCATGACAGGTTTGTCCCCTCTTGCCCGGCCTAGGCCAGACCGATAATCCAGGTGAGAATGGTCAGAACGACTGCCGCGCCAAGGACGATCGGGTTGCCTTTTGCAGCTCCCTCATTCGTCAGGCCGCGACCGGTATCCCAGACAAGGTGCCGGACACCGTTGCAAGCGTGGTAATAAAAAGCCGCCGTCCAGCCGAACAGCAGCAACAGACCAAACCACGAGGTGAAAAATGCGTGATAGCCGTTAAAGGCGTCACGACCAGCGCCGGCACCAATCAGCCAGGACGCCAGGAATACGAAACCAATGGCAAGACCGACACCCATCGCACGGAACGAAATGGACATCTTTGCTGCCATCGGAAGCCGGTACACCTGCAAGTGCGGAGACAGCGGCCGATTGGCTTTGCTCATAGCGGATTTGCCTCTTCTCAAAGTAGCTGGCGGGAAAGCAGGGTTTATTTACCCATGCAACGGGTTTGAGTCAATCTAGACACCTTTGAAATCCAAAGAAATCCGCGATCAAATTCCGTTTTCGCCTCAGTTAAACTACGTAGGTTGACCTCTCATATGCCGTTTGCGACCCGCGGGAAGGGCCAAGGGTTTCCCCTTAATGCAGAAAGCGGCGTAACGTCCTTTTAGCAATCGCACAATTAGACCTTATTACGCAAGACTGCACCTGCCAGATTATCTGGGAATTAAAACTGTATAATCAAAGTCCAGCAGAACGGAGGAGTCATATTTTCCGTCCGCATCTTTTAGCGGAAAGTCACTGGCTTCGCGATCCCGCACCGCAACAAGACGCAATCGAAGTGCACCAACATCACGTCGACCTGGGATTTCGAACTTATCAAGTACTTCGGACCAGGCAAAAACGGTGTTGCCCGCAAAAGCCGCGTTGGCGTGGGCCCCGGCATTGATTGCTGCAATCCTGAATCCATTACCAAGCCCGTTAAACGACAGGGCACGTGCCTGCGAAATAATATGGCCGCCATAAATCAGACGCTTGCCAAATCGCCCGGCACTTGCCGCAAGCTGATCGAAATGAACTTTTGCCGTATTCTGATACAACCGGGTTGCGATCTGGTGCTCGGCTTCCTCAATGGTCATGCCGTCGATATGATCGATTTTTTCACCAATCGCATAATCATCCCAACGATGGGATGACCCGGCAAGTTCGAAATCATACGCCGACAGATCAAGGCTTTTGGGTATTTGCAATGCCTCTGGCGCAACAACGCCTGCCAATTCAGGAAGAACTGTTTCAGGTGCCCGGGCGTTTTCGTCACGTTTGCGCACCATGACCCAGCGATTATAATCCAGCACCATCTCGCCGCGCTGATTGCGACCGATGGAATTGACATAAACCACACCGGTCTTGCCGTTCGAGTTTTCCTTTAACCCGATCACCGTCGATACCGTACTGACCGTATCGCCAGGATAGATTGGCGCGCCGAACACCCCACCGGCATAACCAAGATTAGCAACCGCATTTAACGACACATCCGGCACGGTTTTGCCAAAAACCATGTGAAACGCCAAAAGATCATCCACCGGCGCGCCATCGAACCCGACCCGTCGGGCAAATTCATCCGATGACTGCACCGCAAAACGGGAACCATAAAGCCCGGTATAAAGTGCAACATCACCAGTCGTAATCGTGCGCGGTGTTGCGTGGCGCATTTCCTGGCCGATGCGGAAATCTTCAAAGTAATTTCCGGGATTTGTCTTCGATGCCATGGTGCCTCCCTGCATGTCTGGCGTTTGGTCTGGCGCTTGATCTGATGAAACGGAATGCCGGTGTTTTTTCTGCGTTTTATCCGGCTATGACGCCGTTTCAGGCCGCATCCATTTCCGCAATCTGGTCGGCCATCGCGACCAAACGCTTGGCTGAAACCACGTGCAAATTCTCGATCAGCTTGCCATCCACCACGACAACCCCCTTGCCCTCTTGTGCCGCTTCCTGATGCGCGGCAATGATTTTGCGTGCCCAGGCAATTTCGCTTTCGGTCGGGGCAAATGCGGTGTTGGCGGTCGCAATGGTTTTAGGATGGATCAATGTCTTGCCATCAAATCCCATTTCGCGCCCCTGCTTACAGGACGCAACGAAGCCTTCATCGTCCGAAAGATCAAGATAAACACCATCAAGAATCGCAAGGCCATAGGCACGTGCCGCCAGCAGACAAAGACCAAGACTTGTGATCATCGGCAACCGATCGGGCGTATGGGCACAATTAAGGTCCTTTGCCAGATCGGATGTCCCCATCACAAAACCGCCAAGACGCGGATGAGCCCCTGCGATTTCCCTGGCATCAAGCATCGCAAGCGGCGTTTCCATCATGCACCAGATACGCATATCTGCGTGCGCGCCTTCGGCTTCCATGATGGTTGCGACCTGTCGAACAGTATCGGCACTTTCCACCTTCGGCAGCAAAATGGCATCGGCCGATGTTTTGGCCGCAGCCACGATATCGGCATATCCCCAAGGGGTATTTAATCCGTTGGTCCTGATCTGGATTTCACGTTTGCCATAGCCGCCTTCCGCCAAGGCGGAAACGATCTGATCGCGCGCCACGTCCTTTGCATCAGGGGCCACGGCATCCTCAAGATCAAGGATCAGGCCATCAGCAGGCAGGCTGCGTCCCTTTTCGAGCGCCCGGGCGTTGGAGCCCGGCATATAAAGAACACTGCGACGTGGACGTGCGATTGCAGCCATCTGGAATCTCCCGTTTGATAATTTTTGTTCAATAATTATCGTTATTGTTTTCGAAAATTACCGAAACTTGTTTTGCACTGCAAGCCATCTTTTGCGCTGCGGCATAACATTGGCGATCACAAAATGGCCGAACGGCCACCTGTATCAAAGCCTTGGAAAGGCCGTACCATGCGCTTCCAATACCGTTACCGTCGCACTCCGTCCTGCAACCAACCGGATATTTTCAGGGATATCATCCAAAGATACACGCACCGGCACGCGCTGCGCCAGGCGGACCCAGCTGAAGGTAGGTTTAACATTTGCAAGACTACCGCCAGTCCCTGACCGTTCACTATCCTGAATACCGCCCGCAATGCTGACGACATGGCCGTAAATAGCGTTATCCTCCCCCATCAAACGGACTTCGACCTGGTCACCGATTGCGATACGCGGCAGTTTGGTTTCTTCGAAATAGCCAGCGACATAGAATGACTGGCTATCGACCAGGGCAGCAATCGCCTGCCCTGCACCAACATAGTTCCCCGGACGCAACGAGAAATTCGTCAGGATGCCATCAACCGGGGCAACAACCTTGGTACGCGCCAGATTCAAAATCGCAAGGTCAAGATCGGCCTTGGCCAGATCCATATCCGCCTGTGCGGTCGCAAGACTGGTCGCAACCTGTTCTTTTTTCTGGCGCGACACAACGTCGCTATCAAGCCCCTGATAGCGTTTCACTTCACGCTTGGCCTGATCACGTGCGGCAATGGCACTTTCAAGTTTTGCCTGTGCCTGATCGACGGCCACCTGATAACGAGCGGGATCAATGGAAAACAGCAGATCCCCGGCATGAACAATCTGGTTGTCAGTGACGTTTACCTCGCTGACCAACCCTGAGATGTCAGGCGCAATTGCCACAACGTCGGCACTAACCCGACCATCCCTAGTCCATGGGGAATTCATGTAGTAATCATAAAGCTGATAACCGCCAGCGGATGCCGCCAGAACAAGAACGAGTGTCACCAGAACGCGAAGAAAATTGGCAAAGGTCAGTTTCATATCGTCACCTATTGAACAAACAGGACCGAAAGTGCTGTCAGGATCAGCACAAACAGGGCCAGATCCGTTAAAGCGGGATGCGCGGTTATCTTGTAAAAACCGATCCGCGCAAGGCCGACATGCAGCACTTTCAGGCAGAACCAGGCGCCAAGCGCCATCATCAGAAAGGCGGGTACAAACACGCCATAAATATCGATCATCGGATTGATCATGCGGTTTCTCCCATCAGGGGCGGCAGACCGGGCATAAATGCCTTTTCTGCCGGGCGATCCAGCCTTGGCGCACCGGTCCGTGACAAGGCACGACGCAACGCAATCAACGGGATCAGCAATTTGTCACGCAGCGGCGAAGGCGAAACCGCCACCATGTCGCGCAAGATATTGTCGACTTCTTCAACGATCACCGGATCAGGCAACACGGAGAAGTCACGGCGACGGCTATCGAAATGACGTGCCATGTTTCGTAAAACGACATCCAGCTTGCTTGCAATGCGCCGATCCGCCAGAGCCCTGAAACGACGCAAATCATAAATGCTGGCCGCGATCGAAACTTCGGGCATTGCGCGCATCAGGGTGTCGCGATGGTCTGGTGCGAGTGCCAGCCGAGGCAAAATCAAGCCCTGCCGATCCAGCAACCGGCGGATCATGACCATTCTCGGCAAACTGACCGTTCCGCGCGCGATTGCACTGATATCGCGCCAGTTTGACATCACCAGACGCCGAATGCTGGCATCGACTGTCACGCTGCGCACAAAGGCCGTTACGACCGCAGCAACCGCAAAACCGGCAAGCGATGCAATTCCCCCATCAAGCAAAGTCGCAAAATCGCTGCTGTAACTTGTGTCGATATTCAGAATCATCACAACATTGACCAGCATCGCCAGACCAAACCCATAGGTCTGCGGCGATGTCATAAGCACACCAAGCAAAAGGAAATAGGGCGCAAATGCCATCACCAGAAGCGGGAAGCCATCAATACCAGGCAAAATTGCAAGGCTGTATATAATCACGACAACAATTGCCATCGCGGTATATCGGATGAATCCCTTTAATGCCGGAACCGGATTATCAAGGAATGACATGATACTGGCACCAACGGCTGCCATCATCGCCGCCGTCCCGCCCGAAGGCCAAGCCGTCATAATCCAGAAGCCGCATACCAGCAAGGTTGCAATCACCGCCGTCATACCGGACCGGAACGCAACACCATAATCGCGATGCAAAGCCCGGTCCTGTGCGCTATCACGCCAGCGTTCGACAACTTCGGACGGGACATCGTCAACACGCAAACCATCCCACAACTGGCAGCAATCGGAATGAAAATTCAAAAGCCGATGCAACCTGTTACAGAGATTAAGCTGTAAAAGACCGTCCCATTCCGTCGCATTCGAAAACACAGTCCCGTATTTGGCAATTCGTGCATGAAGTTCCTGCACTGCAGAACCATCGTAGTGACCGGTTGCCATATGAATGGCAACATCGTCCAGAATGGCCTGCAAATCTCTGGGTATGACTCCACAGTGATCGACAAGTGCCGATATTCTGTCATGAACGGCATAAAGCACGGGCAAAAGAGCCGCTATCGCACTTTGCAGGGCCTGCAATTGACGGGTTCGCCCCGCAAACCGGGATTTTTCATACCCCAAATGGACGGCAAGCCCGTGCAACTCACCAATATCTGCCGCAATGCGTGTCCGATCATGATGGAGCTTGTCCGGATCGGAACCGGCATCAAAACTCAGCTTTGCCAGTTCGGCAATATCCTCCATCCAGCTATCAATCCGTGCCGCAACTACCGGGCCGACATGGCGTGGAAAAATGATATGACTGACCAGTGTGGCACAAATGATGCCAAGCGAAATTTCCTGGACGCGCGCTACGGCCGTATCAAAAATAATTCCGGGGTCCGTTACGCACGGAAAACCGACAATCGACGCAGTATAACCCGCCAGCATGAAAAGATAGCTTTTGGGCGTACGGTCCAGACGCGACAAATAAAGACAGCCACCAACCCAAAGGGCAAGCGCAAGCGAGAGCAAAACCGGTGCATTCACAAGGCTGGGCACCAATACAATGGCCGCAACCGCCCCAATAAACGTTCCGACAACACGATAAAGTGCTTTGGACGCCAGAACACCGGACAGAGGATGGGCAACGATATAAACCGTCGCCATTGCCCAGACTGGTCGATCAAGATCAAATGCCAATGCGATAAACAGCGCAAGTACGGAGGCAACAAAGGTTTTTGCCGAAAATAACCAGTCTGAACCTGCTGGCCGAAGGGCAAGGATATTTGCAAACACGTTATCCTCCCTACCCTAGACGTTTGTCTCACGATCCGCCAGCTTGCCAAGCAATTGCTGCAGGACATCAAGCGTGGTCGCAAGATTTTCGGGGTCGATATCGACCGTAAGTTCGTTCCGAATATCGGCAAGAATAATTTCGATCTCGGCGGCCTTGTCTTTACCTGATGCTGTCAGCGCAACCATTTTGGCGCGACGATCAACGGGATCGGAAATCCGCGAAATAAGCCCGTCACGCTCAAGCGCATCAATAACTCGCACAAGCGACGGCCCCTCGACCCCTATTTCATCGGCAATCAGTCCCTGACGCACCGGCCCGTTTGCACGATTCAGAACGATCAGGGGCATCACCATGGTTTGAGACAAGCCATGCGATTGCAATGTGCGGTCAATCTCGCGCCGCCAGCAACGTGCGACACGCATCAACGTGCTTCCAAGACTCAGATAAGGAGTATCGAGATTATTGTTTTCCATGACGCAGAGCATAACAGAAAAATTAGATAGGATTCTAACTATTATAATTCTATCAGTTATGCGCTGTGAGCATAAATATCCACCCGTATCCTAGCAGCGAACAATTAACCAATTAATTTCAATATATTAAATTGTTTTGAGCTATTGCGCCTTACCAAACAGCCCCGACAACAGCAAACCCGTCACAGGCGGGACCTCGTTCAATGCCCGCCCGTTGGACAGGAAAACAATCGCGACATTCTGTTTGGGAAACCATGAAAATTCTGCGGAATAACCAAAATAGATTCCGTCATGCCCCCAGACCGGCCCCCAATCAGTATTGCCGATCATCATGCCATAGCCATAAGAACCTTCGCCGGCAAACAATGTATCGGTCGTCGCCCGCTCCAGGCCGTTCGCGCCCAGTAAAATACCATCGGCAAACAGTGCCCGCCCGAATTTCAAAAGATCTTCTGCGGTTGAAATCACCCCGCCATCGGCCAACTGATCACCAACATCAAAATCGGTAACGTCTTCAAGGTTGCCATCCCCATTGGCATCATCGAAACCACGCGCCAGATCATCAGGTCGCGGATACCGGCCAAAGGATGTATTGCGCATTTCGGCGGGCTCAAAAATCCGCCGATTGAACACCGCTTCGATGTGATCGCCTTCGACCTGTTCGATCAAGACACCCAGCAGGATATAGTTGCTGTTGGACGGGTTATATTGCGTTCCGGGTTTGAAATGCGCTTCCCGCTCTGCGATTAGCGGTAGTAACTCGCGATTGCGCCATCCGTGCTGCGGATCGCGCCCAACCAGTTCAAAAAAGAACTCTCCATCCAGATAATCGGGAATGCCCGAACTGTTGCGCAACAGATCACGGATGGTCGCAACATTGGCATTGGCAATCTTGTCGCGGAATTCCGCAGGAAGCCATTTGGCAATCGGGTCCGCAAGATTGATCCGCTTTTCAGATGCCAGCTGCAAAACAACCACCGCCGTCATCATCTTTGTAAGCGACCCGATATAGAATTGCTTATCGCGCGTCATGCCTTTGTCGGGATTTACCGATGCATAACCGGTCGCGGCAAAGCGCATTTGACCGCCACCATAGCCAATGCCAATCACACCGCCCGGCAGACCGGCCTGTTCGACATATTGGCGCAGAAATTTGACAAGCGGATCGCCCGGTTCTGCTTTCTCCTCGGCATGTGCCGCTTGCGATACCGATAATGCGATGACCAGCACAAAGAATACCGGCACCCAAAGCCGCCAAATGCCTGCAATCACGATTTTGTCCCCACAAAACGTCAAATTCGGCGCCAGCATTGATCAAATTGATTATCTGCTGGTTAACCTGCTGACTGATCCATCTGTTTTATCCATGCAACCAATGCCGCACGAAACTCCGCAGACGGAACCCAGACAATCTCTTCGCCCTGTTCTTCATATGCCGGGGCAATTTCGCAAATTGCCGGATCCATTTTTAAAATATAGGCATTCATTACCATCTCCCAATGGCCTTCACTGCCATTGATTACGGCATCCACCCGATCAAGCACGATTTGCGCCCATTCCGGCGCATTCTGAATATCCATAACAAGACAGGCGGCGATGCGATCATGCCCTTCATCGCCAACAATCCTGCCAGGCCAATCGGGTACCATCATTTCACCGCCTGCCATCTTCAAGCCTCACATTTCAAGGTTAACGTAGCGGGAACGCGGTGTTGATGTTTCCGCCATTAATCCCTAGCGCAACATAGAAACGGTTTGGATCGTCATCGCCTTCACAATACGGCCCTTGTGTGGCCATCACCGGATCGGGTCGGTTTTTCCCGCACACCACCCAGCCGGGCGCTCCGGTCGGACAGGCTTCCTGATTGGCTTCCGCATAAAGAATGGAGTTCACGACCTCATCCTGGGAACAGCTGTCGGGGAACATTGTCGATATCGATTTCTGAACCCCGTTCTTTTGAAAGGATATATTGTAAATTCCCATAGGGTTCGCTGGCTGGGTAATTACAATATTCGTTATGCTCCCACCCGCAGGATTGTTTCCGCCGGGACGGGAATGGAAACCGACAGCCTTGCCCTTGCTGTTAATTTCGCCACAGAAAACGTGATCGCCATTAATATCGGGCAAGCCGGCATTTGTGATCGTGCCGACCGGGCACACAACCTGAGCCGTTGCAGGCACGATATTGATCATAAATATCCCGCAAACCATCAGAATCGCAGCTGCAAAAGTTTGGGAAAGCTTTGAAAGTGTCGTCATAAACGACCTCCTTTGTCTTGTCCTGTGCAGTTCCTGCCGCCACCGTCGGGGCCGCAGCATACTGCCCGAAACAAACGCCACCAACCCGGCATTGTAACGCTGTTCAGATCTGCGAGAATTCCAGCCCGATCCGAAGTGCCAGGACACTCGCAGGTTCAAAGCGCATCGGCACGCCACCGATTTTACCGCCGTGCCATTGCGCCTTGGTCAGGACGAATGCCCCAAGCGGCAAGGCATGACTGGTGCGGAAATTGACCAGTGCGCGGATTTCCTTTGGTTTTCGAATACCCTCGTCACGCCACAGGCAATTATAGGCAAAAAGTGGCGTACCGCTACGCCGGTCAAGAAAGACAAACGGCACCTCATAATGCCCCCAGCGCGCGTAATAAAGGCTTTCAAGCCCGGCACTCGACGTCAGGAACTGGGTCTGGATCGCGGTTTCAGCCAATCGGGTGATCGTTCCGCTATCCATCGCCTTGGCACCGATCAGGCCGGTCCGAAGGCCCGGATGGATCAGATGCACCTTGAACGCAACAGCACGCTGGAACGGCTTGGCATCCTGGTCGACACGCTCAAGCCTGCGCACCAGCCAGGCACTTTCAAGATATTCGAGATAACGACGCAGCGTATTTTTGGCGATATCAAGTTCGCGTGCCAGCATCTCGATCGAGAATTCCGCACCGGTGTTATAAGCCAGCAGCACAAACAAACGATGCAAATCCGACGGACTTGAAATGCCGTGTAATCCCGGAAGGTCGGAATGAAGCGACCGATGGATCGCACCCGCCTCCCCCTCGCGGTCATGAAAACCTCCCTCATGGATATAGGCCTCAAACAAATCGTTCAGTTCGATCAAACCATCGGGAATATCGGCGGTATAACGCCCGACATTGGGCGTTTGCGGCAGGACCTCCGAAGGTGCGATACCACGCTGTTCAAGATATTCGGCAAAGCTGAAGGGGGGCAAAAACAGACTTTGAATATGGCCAAGCGAGTCCGGATTTGGTGCCAACGCACTTACGGCCACCACGCGTAACATCGGATCAGCGACCAACAATTTCGCCAGCCGATCTTCCCAGTCACGCTGGTAGGAAACTTCATCGATAAACAGCCATAGTGGATGATCCGCCGATATGCCCCGCATGGAACGCAGAAGCTTTGGCAATCGCGGCAAATCGATTTCAAGAAACAGCGGATGCTCAAGCGAGATATAGCAAACATGACGTCGCGGCGTATCAGCATTTAGTAATTCCGCCACCGCCTGACGCAGCATGACGGTTTTACCAACACCGCGTGGCCCGGTCAGGATGACGGCCTTTTGCCCGTCGTTCTTTTCAACAGCAGCCCATAACCGCTTGAAAAAGGTACGTTGTGGCAGGCCATGAACCAGATCATCGGTGATGCCATCCCACCAAGGATTATCAAGCATCAGCCGATGCAGGAAATCCTGCTCGCCCGGATGTTCAATCATGGTCGCCATTATCACCCCACCCCGTTTTCCGGCTGATTCTCCGGCATGCCCATCGCACGTTCGGCTTCAGAATAACCGGTAAAACCTTTAAATTAGGTATAGCGATAAACGCTATTTCGATAGTTTTCAGCAAATACTTGCGATCACACCCAAATCCCAAAAAGAAACCGGACCTGCGAAACAGGCCCGGTCAGGAGGCAATGCTGGATACTATGCAATATCACTGCAAGGCAGGGGGGGGGATTGATACCGGCATCATCCCAGCATGCGTTAAGCTTTATCGTTGGGGGAGGATGAAACGTCGTCAGCTTTACCATTGGCATCATTCTTGCCGACGGTATCGTCCTTTTTCATCTTTTCAAGCTCTGAGGTGAGCCGGTAATCACCGGAGGCTACATAACCCTCCATCGAACCGGTCCGACGTTCGAGATCATCAAATTTCTCGCGAAGTTCATCCATCCATGGCTCTTCAAAATCGACCCCCATGGTCGGACGCTCTTCTGTCGCATCAGCCTGTGTGGCTGACGCGTTATATGAACCCGGGCGACCAGCCCCGCGAAACCTCCCGCGCAGACCATCAAACCATTCAGGATGATGCACATAGGCCCAGGCAAGAGCAAACAGCAGAACCCCGACTGGGAAACTGAAAATCAGGATCAGGATGAAGGCGATCAGAACCCCTTTGCGCGGGATACCGAACTTTTCCGCGATCCCGCGGGTCGTACGGCCAATTACGCCATGGCATTCCTTGCCGTCCTGATCATGACGCCGGACACGACAACCGCCATGACGATGTTTCTTGTGACCGCGCTGATAGCCGGCACCGGCAGCAGCTTGCTGTGCAGTCATATCCTGTTCCTCCATTCGACAACCTCGGCATCCAACAGGCGTTCAAGTGTTTCGATCCGGTTTTCCAGTCGCTCGGCCCGGCCTTTAAGGGCGGATACCGCTTCCTTTTCCCGGGCAAGCTCCGCCGGATCGGTTTTGCGCTGATCGGCTTTCATCCGTTTCCAGACGGTAATGTAGTGAAACACGACCCATACCGGTCCCACAACGCTGATGAACACAATAAGGGGTATCGCAATCGCCCACATGACTGTCTGATCAACCTTTTATTCTGGCTGCGGCTTCAGATCTTCTTGAGACGAAACACGCAAACACCGATTATTTGTCTTGTTTGACCCGCGCCTTGAGCTCCTTGAGGTCATCCTCGATCCCAAGCTCGGCTTCGAGATCCTCGAACTGCTCCTCAAGGCTCTGGCCACGGCCAAGATCCCAGGAGTCTGCACCGGCTTCAAGTTCATCGATACGGCGCTCCATCTGCTCATAGCGCAGAAGTGCTTCGTCGATTTGGCCCGAATGCAGCTTTTCACGCATCTTGACACGCTTTTCGGCGGTCTGCATGCGGATTTCGACTGCACGTTGCTTGCCCTTGGCTTCGTTAAGCTTGTTCTGAAGCTTGTTCAAGTCATCGTCAAACTTGCCAAGCGTTTCCTCGATCACTTCAAGCTCACGCTCCAGCACGACACTCTGGTCGGCCAGACGGCGACGCGCCATCAGCGCACCTTTCGCCAGATCATCGCGACCTTTGGAAATGGCAAATTCTGCCTTGCCTTCCCACTCAAGCTGACCGTCATGAAGCTTCTTGAGCTTGCGCTCGACTTCTTTCTTGTCGGCAATCGCCTTGACCGCGGCGGAACGAACTTCAACCAGGGTATCTTCCATTTCCTGGATCATCAGTCGAACCATTTTCTCCGGGTCTTCGGCACGATCCAGAAGCGAGTTGATATTGGCATTTACGATATCGGACAAACGCGAAAACACGCCCATTGTCTGATCTCCTTAAGAATACGGGGGACGCACAAATTCTGATCTCATTATTGCAGGCAGCGTGCCAGTTTTAGTTTTCAGTATAATCAATAGCTTAGTGATTTCCCGTCTTTGCGAAATTATATTTTCCGCGACTTTATTGTCGATTTTCGATAACGTTTTTCGCGAAATGGATAATTTGCAACCAATATTGGGCGAAGACCCGGTTTTTCTGGCGGCTCTTGAACATGTTTCACGTCTGGCGCCAATTGAACGCCCATGTCTGGTGATCGGCGAACGGGGGTCGGGCAAGGAACTGATTGCTTCACGCCTGCACTATCTGTCCCGTCGCTGGGGCGGCCCGCTGGTCAAGGTCAATTGCGCAGCCCTGACCGAAAGCCTGCTTGATACCGAGTTGTTTGGTCACGAAGCCGGCGCGTTTACCGGGGCGACCAAACGTCATATTGGCCGATTTGAACGCGCACATGGCGGCACCATCATCCTTGATGAAATCGCTACTGCCAGCCCGATGGTGCAGGAGAAGCTTCTGCGCGTTGTCGAGTATGGCGAGATCGAGCGCGTTGGTGGAGCGGAGGTCATCGAAGTTGATGCCCGCGTGATTGGCGTCACCAATGAAAATCTGCGCGAACTGGCTCATCAGGGGAAATTTCGCGCCGACCTGCTCGACCGACTGGCTTTTGATGTCATTGCCGTACCGCCGCTACGCGAACGGTCCGATGACATCCTGCCGTTGGCCGAACAATTTGCTCTTGAAATGACCAAACGCCTGTCCCGTTCGGTCTTTGCCGGGTTTACCCCTGCCGCCGCCCGACAACTCCTTAGCCATTCATGGCCGGGTAATGTCCGCGAATTGCGCAACGTAGTTGAACGCAGCCTTTATCTGGCTGAAGATGATGAAAATCCGATTGCACGTATCGTCCTTGATCCGTTTGCGGGCATCTGGAGCGAAACCGGGAGCAAAACCGAACCAGCCAAGACCGAAACCCCGATGTCAGGAGACGGTGCCAACACAGACTTTAAATCAGAAGTCGCAGCCTTTGAAATTCTCCTTCTGGAGAAGGCACTGGCAAACAATGCAAACAATCAGACCGAAGCTGCCAAACAACTTGGCCTGAATTATCATCAGTTCCGCCGATTGCTCGACAAACACAATCTGCTTCCCGGAAAATAGACCCGGAACACAGGAATGTATCAGCCCCGTACCGCAGATTACTGCAAATCCGATCCTGTCAAACGCTGGAACCTGCCCGACAGGGTCTTTTTTGCCTGCGGTGCCTGTCACATTCTCGCACACGCCTTTCTCGAACAGCACGCAACAAGCACGATGCAACCACTCTGGCTCCGGCCGTCTGAAGATTATACCGGCAACCATATCATCGTCATCTGGAACGAGTGGGCGTTTGATTATCATGGTTACAGCAAACGTACCGACCTGATCTCCCATTACTTCAAGCGAGCAAGGCAACGCTGGCCGGGATGGAACGCCGAACTTACCCTGCTACCTCGCAACGTTCTGATATCGGAGAAAAAATCAAAGGAAATCAAAGGCCTCTGGTTGCGCGAACCCGATCAGTTTTTTCACAACGCGCTGCCCCGTGCCGAACGTTATCTGGATCGATTTGGCCCACCACCCGGCACTTAATCGGCCAGGGATCGCGCGATCACCATGCGCTGGATATCGGATGTGCCCTCATAAATCTGGCAAACCCGGACATCGCGATAGATGCGTTCGACCGGGAAGTCCTTCAGATAGCCGTATCCGCCATGAATCTGAATTGCCGCCGAACAGACTTCTTCGGCAATTTCGGATGCAAACATTTTGGCCATGCAGGCCTCGGTCAAACAGGGCTTTCTATCATCGCGCAGTGCCGCGGCACGATTGACCAGCAAACGTGCCGCATCAATCTTGGTTGCCATATCGGCAAGGCGGAATGCCACCGCCTGATGTTCGATGATCTTTTTGCCGAACGTCTCGCGCTCATTGGCGTAATCGCGCGCAGCTTCGAACGCGGCGCGCGCCATGCCGACCGACTGGGCGGCAATGCCGATGCGCCCGCCCTCAAGGTTCGCAAGCGCGATCTTGTACCCCTGACCTTCTTCACCCAGCATATTTTCCGCCGGAACGCGGCATTCAACAAAGGTGATCTGGCAGGTATCCGATGCATTCTGGCCAAGCTTTTCCTCGACCCGTGACACCACATAGCCCGGCGTGTCGGTGGGTACGATAAAGGCGGAAATGCCGCGTTTACCTGCATCCGGGTCCGTCACGGCAAAGACAATCGCAACATCGCCTTCACTGCCCGATGTGATGAATTGTTTTGAACCGTTCAGAACCCAGTGATCACCGTCGCGCACGGCACGCATGCGCAGTGCACTGGCATCCGATCCAGCCTGCGGTTCGGTCAGGCAAAATGCACCGATCTTTTCGCCGCGCGCCATCGGCACCAGATATTTTTCTTTCTGATTTTCGGTGCCGAACTTCAGGATTGGCATGCAACCGACCGAATTGTGGACCGAAATGATGGTCGATGTTGCACCGTCGCCCGCAGCAATTTCTTCAAGGGCCAACGCATAGGCGACATGATCCATACCCGCCCCGCCATACTCCTCGGGTACAAGCATGCCCAAAAAGCCAAGCTCACCCAGCCCGGCAATCGCTTCGGCCGGGAAGGTATGGTGGATATCCCATTTTGCGGCATGAGGTTTGAGTTCATTTTCGGCGAACTCACGCGCGGTATCGCGCACCATGATCTGATGTTCTTCCAACCGCATGGCGGCCATCCTCCCCATTGGGCGATGCACCGGCCATGTGATCGGAACAGGTTGGAACCTATGGATCAGGCTAGCGCTTATTCTTCGCCCTGCACAAACTTGTCCTGTTGGGCATCAAAGCGCCACAGGATGCCCTCTTTCATGCCGTACCACCAACCATGCAGGTTAAGGTCACCGGCTTCGACCCGTTCCTTGATGAACGGGAAAGTCATCAAATTTCCAAGCGAGTTGCGGATCGAATGCCGGGACACCTTGTCCACATCCGGCCCGTGATGGAGGCAGCATTTCGCAATACTGACCCATTCACCGATAAAGTCACGATCAGGCACCTTGCCCGCGTCACCATGCTCGACCAGGGCCGCCATACCGCCACATCCCGAATGGCCAAGAATAACGATATCCTTGACCTTAAGATCGCGAACGGCAAATTCGATCGCCGCCGACGTCCCATGATAATTCTCGTCAGGCTCATAAGGCGGCACCAAGTTTGCCACGTTACGAACGACGAACATCTCACCCGGTTCGGCATTGGTCAGAATCGCCGGATCAACACGGGAGTCCGAACAGGCAATCAGCAGAACTTCCGGTTTTTGGCCCATATTGACCAAATCTTCTACTCGTTCAGGGCGTTGCTCGTAATACATCGCCTTGAAGCTTTTAAATCCGGCAAGCATCCGGTCGACTGTCGGTTTTGACATCACGCGAATTCCCTCATCCTCGTCAATCACTCTGGCGACAAAATAGGGTGAATTCGCGCAAGTTGGTAGCCCCAATCACTGATTTTTAGAACAACTTTAATCTAGCTCACAAAAGCTCTATCGCGACCGCAGTTGCTTCGCCACCACCAATGCAAAGTGATGCCACCCCCTTGGCTCCACCATGAGTTTTAAGTGCATGAATCAAAGTCACCAGCAGACGTGCACCGGTCGCACCAATCGGATGACCAAGCGCACAGGCACCGCCATGGATATTGACTTTGCCATGATCAAGGTCGAGATCGCGCATGGCGGCCATTGCCACCACCGCAAAGGCTTCGTTGATTTCCCAAAGGTCAACGTCGTCCTTGGACCAACCGGTTTTCGCCAACACTTTTTTGATCGAGTCAATCGGGGCGGTCGTGAACCAGCAGGGCTCTTGTGCATGGGTTGCATGTCCCATGATTTTCGCCAAAGGTTTCAAACCACGTTTTTCTGCTTCGGACTGGCGCATCATTACCATTGCCGCCGCTCCGTCCGAAATGGAGGCCGAATGAGCGGCTGTTACCGTGCCATCCTTGCGAAAGGCCGGACGCAAAGTCGGGATTTTCTCAGGCTTGGCCTTGGGGGGCTGCTCATCGGCGGAAACCGTCACATCGCCCTTGCGGGAGGTGAAAGATACCGGAGCGATTTCTGCATCAAAATGCCCCGCACTCGCCGCATTCTGCGCGCGCGTCAGGGACGTGATCGCGTAATCATCCTGCTGTTCGCGAGTAAAGCCGTATTTATCCACCGTCGCCTCGGCAAAAGTGCCCATCGAACGACCTTTTTCATAGGCATCTTCAAGCCCGTCCAGCGCCATATGGTCGTAAACCCCGGTATGTCCGTAACGCTGACCACTGCGCATATTGGGCAACAGGAACGGCGCATTGGTCATGCTTTCCATGCCACCGACAACCATGACACCGGCACTGCCTGCGCACAGAATATCATGGGCGAACATCACGGCCTTCATGCCCGATCCGCACATCTTGTTGATTGTGGTTGCACCAGCAGAACGCGGGATGCCGGCCTTCCATGCGGCCTGACGTGCCGGGGCTTGTCCCTGACCCGCGGGCAGAACGTTACCCATAATGACTTCGTCAACATCGTTAGCAGCAACCCCACCACGTTCCAATGCGGCCTTGATGGCAACCCCGCCCAGTTCGGATGCGGTAACGGTCGCGAAATCACCCTGCATGCCCCCCATCGGGGTACGGGCGCAGGAAACAATAACGATGGGATCTGAACTGTTCATGACTTTGGTCCTGTATTCCGAAGTGGGACGGGTTAAGCGGTTTCACCAAAAAGCTCGCGGCCAATCAGCATCCGGCGGATTTCGCTTGTTCCCGCACCGATTTCATAAAGCTTGGCATCTCGCAACAGGCGACCGGTCGGATATTCATTGATATAGCCATTGCCACCCAGTGTCTGAATGGCTTCTAGCGCCATCCAGGTCGCTTTTTCCGCAGCATAAAGGATCACACCGGCGGCATCCTTGCGCGATGTTTCGCCACGATCGCACGCCTTGGCGACTTCGTAAACATAGGCGCGACAGGCATTCATTGTGGTATACATGTCGGCAATCTTGCCCTGCATCAGCTGGAATTCGCCAATCGCCTTGCCAAACTGTTTGCGTTCGTGGATATAAGGCACCACCACATCCATACAGGCCCGCATGATACCGGTTGGTCCGGCGGCCAGAACGACACGCTCATAATCAAGACCACTCATCAAAACACGAACGCCACCATTCAGGTTGCCCAGAATATTTTCTTCCGGGACTTCGCAATCCTGAAACACCAACTCGCAGGTGTTGGAGCCCCGCATCCCCAGTTTATCGAGCTTCTGCGCCGTCGAGAAACCCTTGAAACCCTTTTCGATAATGAAGGCCGTAATACCTTTGGGCCCGGCATCCATATCCGTTTTGGCATAAACCACCAGCGTATCCGCATCCGGACCATTGGTGATCCACATCTTGTTCCCGTTCAGAATGAAACGGTCACCCCTTTTCTCGGCGCGCAGTTTCATCGAAACCACATCGGAACCGGACCCCGGTTCGCTCATGGCAAGCGCACCGACATGTTCACCAGTCATCAGTTTCGGAAGATACCTTGCCTTTTGCTCGGCATTGGCATTGCGCTTGATCTGATTGACGCACAGGTTCGAATGTGCACCGTATGAAAGCGCAACCGACGCCGATGCACGGCTGATTTCTTCCATGGCGATCACGTGTTCAAGATAACCAAGCCCGGTTCCGCCATCCTCTTCGGAAACAGTCATGCCGAGCAGACCGAGATCGCCAAACTTGCGCCAAAGATCGTTGGGAAACTCGTTTTTTTCATCAATTTCGGCAGCACGCGGCGCGATTTCGGCCTCGGCAAAGGATGAAACGGTTTCGCGGATCGCTTCTGCGGTCTCGCCAAGATCAAATTTCAATCCGGGAAATTCGAAAAATGCCATGGTGACTATCCTGCCCTGGAATGGAGTTCTGTTTTGTTTACGGGAACGGGGTCCGACTTAAGGCTCAGGCTGCATCGCCCAGAAGTTCAGGCGGCAGCTTCATGACTTTCAGCGTCTGAAGCGAGGTCGCGCATAAAACCGATGCACCATCCTTAACGCCGAAAACATTAATGTGCGTGACAATGATCGACCGGCCACGCGAAACAACCTCGCCAACCGCACGCAGTTCATGACCAATTCCGGGTGCGACGATATTAATCTTGTATTCGATGGTCAGCATGCCCTGATCGTCGGCAACAAGGCTCCAACCAGCAAATCCGCCCGCAATATCGGCAAGTCCCGCAATCAGGCCACCGTGGAAATATCCGTTATGCTGAATCAAGTCAGCACGCGACGGAACCACAATTTCGACCCGACCCGGCTTCACATCGGTAACTTCGGCCCCGATTGAAAGATTATAGGGCTGTTGGCGAAACCTGTGCCGAACTTCGGTATCATAGTTCGGATTTTGTGGCTCAAACTGTGCCATGTCGCGATCCTGTCCTGCCTGCCGCCATCCCGACCCGATGCCGGAAATGGCAAAGTATGACGCGACTCTGTTGTAGTTGACGTTTACGTTAACGTCAAATTAAATCCGCATCATTATACCGATTTATATTCCGGTCCTGAAACAACAATGGCGCATCCAGAATCCACCGTTGCCTAAAGGAATTTAAACACTTGGCTATTCAGGTCTGATAGCCAAGTGTTTCAGGCAACCAGGTAACCAGTTGCGGAAAAATGATAACCAGTGCCATAGCAATCGCCATCGACAACACTAGCCATAAGGTCCATGGAACAGTCCGCTCCAGCGGAATACCTGCGATACGGGATGTCACCATCAGGTTCACAGCAACCGGCGGTGTAAACTGGCCAATCGCAATATTCATCGCCATAACGACCCCGAACCATACCGGGCTCCAATCGAACGCGGCCATGATCGGCATCAAAAGAGGCAGGGTAATCAGATAGATCGAAACACCATCAAGAACCATACCGGCCAACAGCAGGAAAATCATGATCAAGGCAAGCAGGACATGCTCGTTATCTGACAAGCCAAGCAACGCTTTGGCCGCCATATCGAACGTACCAAGCGTCGCACCTGCCCACGCAAAAATCCCCGCCAGCGTCATGATCAGCATGATCACACCTGATGTCACTGCGGAATCGACCAACAGGCGATAAAGATCGCGCCACCGCATGCTACGGTATATGAAAATACCGATCAGAAGCCCATAGGCCACCGTTACCACCGCCGCCTCGGTCGGCGTAAACAGCCCCGTACGCAACCCGCCAAGAATGATCACCGGGGCAAGCAATGCCGGAATGGCCCGCACAAAGGCTGGCCCAAGCGGAATCTTGGAACCTTCCTCTGCCGCACCGAAGTTATGTTTACGAGACAGAAGCAACGCCGGAATGATGATCGCCACCCCGGCCAGGAGCCCGGGGATCATTCCGCCGGCAAACAATGCGCGCAAATCCGTCCCTGGCACGATCAGGGAATAAACGATCAAAGCAACAGACGGCGGGATCAGGATTGCGGTTGATGCCCCCGCTGCGATGATACTGGCGGAAAATTCTTTGGGATATCCTGATCGCATCATCGACGGAATCATAACCATCGCAACCGCCGCCGCATCAGCCGGTCCCGATCCGGACATTCCCCCCATCATCATGCAGACAAGCACCGCCACCACAGCCAGCCCGCCACGACGCGGCCCGACAATGGCGCTGGCAAAATCCACAAGACTTTTGGCTACCCCGGATCGTTCGAAAATCATTCCGGTCAGGATAAACAACGGAATGGCGATCAGCGGATATTTGGCAATCCCGTTATAAGTGTTGGTCCCTACCGTTGCCAACGCATAGACATCCAGTCCGAAATAAATGCCCACCACCCCCGCAAAACCAAGGGCGACCGCGATTGGCGTACCGATAAACAGCAAAATGACAAATGCTGCGATCAATGCAAGACTGGCGGTCATCATGACGGCCTCCCCGGTCGGGTTGATTGCCTTGCCGCGCGCATCACACGCCATGCCCTGATCAAAACCCGGACAAGGATCAGCGCCGCAAGCATCGGCAGCCAAACCGAATAAAGCCAGCTGGGATAACCTAGTCCTGCGGATATTTCGCCGTAATTATATTCATCAAGGGCAAAAAGTGCGCCGTAATAAACGATCATTGAAAACAGCAAGGTCGTAATCATCAGTGTGATCAACTCGGCAAGCAGACGCACGGACCTTGGAAATCTTTCAAGGAAAAACGTAATGCGGATATGTTCATTCCGGGCAAAGGCGACGGATGCCCCCAAAAGGGTCATGACCACCAGCAGGAATACTGAAAATTCCTCGGTAAAGGCAAAGGATGCATCGGTCAGGTAACGCACCACCACATTGGCAAGGCTGATCAGGCAAATCAGCCCCATCGCAAGAGCCGCAAAAGCTTCTTCGACCTTGATGCTTTTGCCTGGCGCACCGCTATCGGACATTGCGCCGGGGTCGTTTTCGCCCGGTGGTTCGGCTGAAAATTCAATCGGGATTCCGTCACGATCCGCCACGGCAGGGGCCTTTCAAACAAACAGATACACAAAACAAGCAAAAGACACCGTTCACTGCCTTAAGAACCGGCAATGAACGGCAGTATTTCATTTACCTGTTTGTCTTTTAGTTGGCGCGGTCGGCAATCGATTTTTCGGCCATATCAACCAGATCAGCACCGATACGATCTTTCCACTTGCGATAAACCTCGCGGGTGGCATCGACAAATTTCTGGCGCTGTTCATCGGTCAGTTCGGTGATCTCTGCACCGCGCGCCTTCAGATCCTCGATCAGGGACTGGTCGTCTGCCGTTGTCCCCTTTCGTGCCAGTTCAATGCCATAGGCACCTGCATCAATTGCCGCCTGTTTGACAATTTCCTGATCCTCCGGGGTGAATGACTCCCATACCCGTTCATTGGATGCAAAGATCAGCGGATCAGCAACATAGTGCCACAATGTCACATAGGTCTGACCGGCCGTATCCATTTTGGCGGCATCATAAACGTTCAACGGGTTCTCCTGTCCGTCAACAGCCCCCGTTGTCAGGGCCGGCTTGGCATCCGCCCAGCTCATCTGCGTCGGGTTGGCCCCAAGGGCGGTAAAAGTATCGTTATAAAGCGGCGACCCGACCACACGCATTTTAAGACCGTCAAGGTCTGCGGGTTCAGAAATCGCATGCTTGGAGTTGGTCACTTCACGGAAGCCGTTCTCCGACCAGCCAAGCGGCACAATACCCTGACGCCGGACCGCCTCAAAAATCTGTTCACCCACCGGCCCCCGGGTCAGGGCATCCATCGCAGCATAATCGGGCATCAGGAACGGCAGGGAAAAGAGATTCAGTTCCTTCACCTGCGGAGACCAGTTGATCGTCGACCCCACCGCCATATCAATAATGCCCTGACGCATTGCGGTGAATTCCTTCGTCTGGTCACCGGCCACCAGCTGCGCATTCGGGTAAACTTTCAGATTAATACGGCCATCGGTGCGCTCGGCCACCAGTTCAGCCCATTTTTCCGCAGCCTCCCCCCACGGGAAGGGCGACCCCAGAACGGTCGAAACCTTGTATTCCGATTTGTAATCGTTTGCATAGGCAGTCGCAGACATCGACAGAGCCGCGCCAAAAGCAAGCGCGGAGAGCACTTTTACAAATTTCATGATTTCCGTCCTCCCGGAATGATTTGTTTCTTTTAGGAAATTAAGTTTCCCTGAGGACCGAATTTAATATGACTTATGTCTCGATAACAACCTTGAAGGCCCGGATTTTGCGGAATTCACCACAAAATAAATCCCCAGCTTATATTCCGAACCAACTATCCCGACATAACCAGAAAACCACACTGCCACTTTGGATGAGATATGCCAAACCTAGTTGGTTCCTGCCCCCCATCGGGCGATATTGGCATTCATCATTTCGTCAACCACTTTGCCGGTCACCAAAGTGAAAAGCGCCTGCGCGATACGTCCGCGCATCTCACCGGTATTGCAAGGCGATCTGTGCGACATTGTCAGATACAGGTCCTCCTCGCTGACTGGCGTATCGTAGCTTTGAATATCCTTGATATTCTCGCGTGCAGCAAAAGCCTTGCCGGGAAATTCCTCATAGATCAGATATTCGGCCCGATCACGTTCAAGCATGCGAAGCCCCTGCTCAAGGCTTGGTACTTCACGTATTGTCAGGTTTTCTGCGGCATAGCTATCAAACTCCTGGCCAAAGCTGTTATTGATTACAGTCAAGCCTTCAAGCCCACGCAAGTCTTCCCAGCGGCCATAGTCGATATCGATATTATCCTTGGTCCAGATTACCGTCCGGGTGCCCAGAAAGGCAGGATAGAAATAGTCCATGTATTCAAGACGTGGCAGCGTGAAAAATGCGCCGGCAATCAAATCGATACTGCCTTCGCGCATGTTTTGCTGCACGCGCCCCCAACTGCCGGTATTGACCACCTCGATTTCAACACCGGCAACCTCACCGACACGCATCAGAAAATCCGCTGCCGCTCCGATCAGGTGATTGCTGCCATCATTGGCTGGCCAAAGATAGGGGGGATAATCCGGATTGCCCGACGCGAGAAGCCGGGTGCAATCACGGTCGCCTCCGGTTCCGGGTATTTGATACCCGGCGGCTTCATCAGCGTGCGCAATTCCTGTCGCCAGAATGGCCGCAACACAAACAGTTGCAGCACACCGTGCCCGGGTAACCAATTGCATGTCTACCACTCTCCAACAGCATCATCGAACGCACAACGTCGATTGTTTTACGATGTAATGTAGGAAGGCACTTTGACATATTCATCGTCGGGTACGCGTTTTTCGGCACATTGCCGCAACGTTTCCCCAACCGCAGGATAGCATAAAAAAAGAAGCCCCCAATGAATGAGGGCTTCCTTTCGATATTTTCAGGTTTTCAGGCCGAGCGACGTTTCATGCCCTGATTGCCACCACGGCCTTCGCTACGAACGCCTTCGGCGCGACGCGGACGATCACTGAAGTCACGACCACGCGTATCGCGATCACGATTTTTGAAACCACGTTCGCCTCGCGGCTTGTCAGCAAAACGACGCTCGCCATCACGAGCCGGTACAGCACCTTCGCCCCGCGGGCGGAAGTTGGTACCACGATCAGAACGTTCCGTACGATCATTGCGTTCGGTACGTTCTGCACGATCCGGTCGCTGATCGGCTGCTGCGCGATCAAAACGCGGCTTACGATCAAAACGGTCACCACCACGATCATTACGGTCACCACGTGCCGGACGATCACCACGCGGCTGATCGGACTGGCCAAAACGACGACCGCCTTCGCGATCACCTTCGAAACGGCGCGCACCATCACGCGCGCCATCACGACCACCGGCAAAACCACCGCGACCGCCACGGCCGGCATCGCGACCACCGTCACGACCGCCACCGAAACCGCCACGACCACGACCGCCATCACGGGCGCCGCCAAATCCGCCGCGACCACCACGGGCACCATCACGACCGCCGCCGCCCGACGAACGGGCCGGAGGAGCCGAATGGAATTCATGATCTTCGTCGATCTCGACCTGCTGGCCGATCACGCGTTCGATATTGCGAAGATGACGAACGTCGCGCGGTTCGCAGAACGAAATCGCAATACCTTCGGCACTGCCACGACCGGTACGGCCAATGCGGTGAACATAGTTTTCCGGATCGGTCGGCAAATCATAGTTGATGACATGCGTAATACCCGGAACGTCGATGCCGCGCGCAGCAACGTCGGTTGCAATCAGAACCGGGAACTGGCCATTACGGAAATTCCGCAGGATTTTCTGACGGATGCGCTGCTGTTTGTCGCCATGAATGGCATCGGTATCGACACCTTCATCGCGCAGCTGGAACGACAGCTCATCCGCATCGGCTTTGGTTTTGGTGAAAACCAGAACGCGTTCGCTTTCCTGACGTTTCAGCAACTGAACCAGAAGCGAGGTCTTGTCGTGACGTTTCACAAACATGCCACGCTGGGTTACACGCTCGGTAACGCTCGACTGCGGTGCAGTTTCAACCTTGACCGGATTATTCAGCAGACGGTCGGTGAGATGTTTGACAGCTGGCGGCATGGTTGCCGAGAACATCACCGTCTGGTGATCACGCGGCAGCACTTCGGCAACGGTCAGAACGTCCTCCGAGAAGCCCATATCGAGCATACGGTCGGCTTCATCAAGGACGAAAACTTCGATATCGTCGAAGCGGATGGTGTTACGCGACATATGGTCAAGCAGACGACCCGGGGTCGCCACCAGGATGTCAACGCCACGGCGGAGTTCCTGAATCTGCGGACCCATCGGCGAGCCACCATAAACAACAGATGAAAACAGGCGAATGCCTTTTTTGAAATCACGCAGACACTGACCGATCTGGTTCACCAATTCACGCGTCGGTGCCAGAATAAGCGCGCGCGGCTGGCCCGGTGCCGGGCGTTTCGGGTTTTCAGCAAGACGCTGCAGCAGCGGCAGGCAGAATGCAGCGGTTTTACCACCGCCCGTCTGGGAAATACCCATCAGGTCACGACCTTCAAGCAAAGCCGGAATGGTTTTTGCCTGAATCTCGGTCGGTGCGGTGAAACCCGAAGCTTCAACGTTGCGCAGCAGGGGCTCGATAAGGTTGAGCCCGTCAAAATTAGTCATAAAGGAAAGTCCTTCAATATCCGGTCGGCGCCATGTTCGCGCCATGATTTGCCAGCTCGACAGCAATAGCGACCGGTGTACAGCAAAAATTGCCGCAGCCACGGACCCTGCATGAGAGGCATATGATGAGGCCATGACGTCATCACGTCATAGCCGCCCTCGCCTTTTCACACAGTTCCTGACAGCTCAATCTGCCCTACAAGCGAAGGAATGGAGCGGGTAATACAGGTGTGCCGAAAGAAAGTCAATCAATCCCTGCGCCGGGCAGCCATGCAAAAACGCATTTTCCGTTCCCATATGTAACGTCGAATTAATCTATCGATATCAAATTTGTGTGCATTATCGGTCGGTTAAACTCACACTCAAGGGGACGGACAATGCGGTTTCGGGTTGTTACGGGGATTTTCTCAATTCCGGCGATCTGCCTGCTGACGCTGATCGCGATTATCGCAACGGTGGCACTGAATTATCAAAGCAGCCTGCGAAACGGGAAGTTCGAACAGATCGAACACCTGACCGAAGGCGCAGTTACTATCGTTAACTCATATATTGCCAAGGTCGAATCTGGCGAAATGGATGAAAATGCCGCCAAGACCGAGGTTCTGGCTCTTCTGAATGCCTATCGTTTCGATGGCGAGAACTATATCTACGCCTCCGATTACGGCCATTGCATGGTTCTCGATCCGCTCAGCCCCGATGATGTTGGAAAATGCAATCCCGACAGCAAGGTCCGCCAAATGATCGTCAGCACCGCCAAGGCAGGTGGTGGCGTCATTACCTATGAAACCAAAAAGCCGGGCATGGGTGAAACACTGGTCGAAAAAGCCGCCTATGTCCGCCCGATTCCAGGCTGGAACTGGGCACTTGGTGCTGGCGTCTACATGGATGACGTTAGCGCAGAATTTCAGTCTGTGATGCAAAGGATTGCAATCATTTCCGTAATTGCAATCGTCATCGCAGGCATCCTGTCCTGGTTTGTCGGAACCCGCATTACCAAAAGCATCGTCGGGCTGAACCGTTCGATTGCAACGATTGCCGAAGGCAATTATCAGGCACCGGTCGATACAGAGTCCAACTTTACCGAAATCGGGGACATGGCATCGGGCGTACTTGCGCTGCGCGATAAATCGGCACAGGCCCAGCAACTTGAAAAAGATGCCGCGTTCCAGAAACAAAAAGCCGAAGAAGAACGTCGCACCAATATTCGCAATATCGCGCAGAAACTCGAAAGCGAAGTCGGCGGGATTGCCGGTGCGCTCGACCAGTCGGTCAAACGCAGTAGCGAACTTGCAATCAATATGTCGCACAACGCCGAGGGCATCCTTGATCAAAGCCAGCAGGTTGCATCTGCTGCCGGATCGGTTTCGCAGAATGTTGACGCGGTTGCCGCCGCAACCGAGGAACTTTCTTCCTCAATCACGGAAATCAACGTTCAGATTACCCAGATGTCGAATACTGTCGAACGCGCAACCCATGAAAGCCAAAGCGCGTCCGACGATGTTGGCGGCCTGTCCGAAGCCGTCGACAAGATCAAGGAAATCGTCAGCCTGATCAACGACATCGCAGGTCAGACCAACCTTCTGGCTCTGAACGCCACCATCGAGGCCGCCCGCGCGGGCGATGCCGGCAAGGGCTTTGCCGTTGTCGCAAGCGAGGTCAAAAACCTTGCCACCCAAACCGGACGCGCGACCGAGGAAATTGCAGCCCAGATCAATGGCATTGTTGAAGGCACCGAGCGGGCTGTTACCGGCATTTCGCGAGTGTCCGAAACCATTGATCAGGTTCGTTCGGCGTCAACTGCGATCGCAGCAGCAATCGAGGAACAGGGCGCCGCAACCCAGGAAATCGCTGGCAACGCCAATCGCAGTGCGGATGGTGTAAAACAGATTTCCTATAGTGTCGATCAAACCATGAAAAACGCCCAAAGCACGACGACCCATGCGGGCGATCTGCGCAATGCGTCCGAAGAACTGTCATCGCGTTCGTCGGAACTGACCCAGATCATTCACCGCTTCTCGAACGATCTGATCAAGCAAGCTGAGAACTGATTCCTGCGAAGAAAATAGCCTCAAACAAAACGATGAGACTTAAGCAAAACGGGTCATTTCCTGCGAAATGGCTCGTTTTCTTTATCGAAATGGATCTAAGCCGATCTATTCGGCGGGAAGGTCATTTTCCCGACGGAAGGAATGAGACGGATAGACACCCAAAATCCGGACCTCGTGCGAGAAGAACTGAAGTTCTTCAAGCGCATGGCGCAGGCCAAGCTGTTCTGGATGGGCTTCGACCTCGGCAAAGAACTGGGTCGCGGTGAAATGCCCCTCGACCATATAGCTTTCAAGCTTGGTCATGTTGATCCCATTGGTCGCAAAACCGCCAAGCGCCTTGTAAAGGGCCGCCGCAACGTTACGGACGCGGAAGACAAAGCTTGTCACTACCGGCGTGCCGTCATTGGCGATATCAAGCGGCTCGCGCGCCAGAATGATGAATCGGGTCGTATTATGCGCCGCATCCTCGACCTCGGTACGGAGCACATCAAGACCATAAATCTCTGCTGCCAGAACCGGGGCAATCGCCGCGATGCTTTTATCGCCCAGATCGGCTACTTCCTTTGCGCAACCTGCCGTATCTGGCCCCACAACCGTATTTACGCCAAGTTCCTTGCGGATTTTGCGACATTGTCCCAGTGCATGAACGTGGCTGCGGATTTCCTTGATGTCGGAAATTTTGGCACCTGGAACCGCGACCAATGCATGGTTGATGCGCAGGAATGTCTCGCCAATGATATGCACGCCCGAGTCCGGCAAAAGGTGATGCACATCGGCGACACGCCCGGCCAGCGTGTTATCAATCGGAATAACCGCCAACTCGACATCACCGTCATGCAATGCACTAAAGGCACCTTCAAACGTCCGGTACGGCACCGTCGTTGCACCCGGAAAGGCGCGACGGGCAGCCTGGTCGGAGTAGGCACCGTGCATTCCCTGAAAAGCGATCCGTTGTTGGGCAGTCATCTGGTTGTTTCCTGATAGTTAAAGAAGATTTCCATGTTTTGCCGACAGTTTGACCGCAGGCAAGACTTAGGAAAGCCTAATTACGCGCCCAAAACAAGTCGGGCGCGTTCAAGGTCTTCGGGTGTATCGACCCCCAGCGGCACACCGTCAACCAGTGCAACCGCAATCACCATACCGTTTTCAAGTGCGCGCAACTGCTCAAGCTTTTCGCGCTTTTCAAGCTCTGCCGGGGGCAAGCCGACAAACCGGTCAAGTGCCGCCCGACGATAGGTATAAAGACCTATGTGATGATAAAGTGGGCCGTCGCCGTGGGGTGCTGTCGCGCGTGTAAAATAAAGCGCGCGCGCAACGCGCGACCCACCGAATGCTGCAACCGCCTTAACGACATTCGGATTGGTACGTTCTTCCTCACGCGTGATTTCGGACGCCAGAGTCGCAATATCGACATCCGGATCAGCAAGCGGATCAAAAACCGCACGAATGTCGGCTGCATCAATCGTCGGCAAATCGCCCTGAACATTGACCACAGCATCGTATTTACCATCGGGATCAAAGCTTTGCAGTGCCCGATGCACCCGATCCGATCCGCTTGGCAGGTCCGGATCGGTCAAAACCGCGATTCCACCTGCCACCGTAATAGCATTGGCGATTTCCTGTTCTGCACAGGCTACGATCACCGGCCCGATTCCCGCCTCGGTCGCGCGGCGCCAGACGTGTACAATCATCGGCTCACCATGAATATCGGCCAACGGTTTGTTCGGCAGGCGCGTGGAAGCCATGCGGGCTGGAATAACGACAACGGGATTGCGCGGCGTAGACATAGGGGCCTCCGGTCTGGCTCAAATCCTGCTTTGATCTTGCGCAAAGCACGCGCATTACGACCCATGCAAGAAACAATGGCTTGAATCGGCGGGACAATAGCCGGTTTTGGAGATATTGCGAAAGCCGGAATTGAATATGACGAAGGTCTATCTCGTCTGTTTTCGCCTTTGTGTTTAAGAAAGGTTGATGCAAATCTCTGAAACGTATAGTTTTCCCTCCGACCGGTCTGACCTGCTGTCGCATGCGCGTTCTTGTGATCTTTAAGAGCGTTTTGGGGGCGCATGGGTCAGCTGTTAAAAAAGAAACCTGAGAGTGATTAGGCTGTAGGGATCCCGTCATGAACACGATGGAAATCAACAAGATCGTCGCCGGTGTTATCTGTGCTGTGCTTTTGGTCATAGTTGTTGGCAAGGTCGGCAGTGCCCTCGTGCACCCCGAAGAACTGGAAACACCCGTTTATCCATTCTCCGAAGACCTGATGGCTGGCGCAAATGTTCCGGCCGCCGCACCGGCAGAGCCGGCCGGACCGGAACCGATTCTGGCAATGCTGGCATCGGCTGACCTGTCCGAAGGCGAGAAAGTCTTCAAAAAATGCGCATCCTGCCATGACGCAGAAAAAGGTGGTCCGAACAAAACCGGCCCGAACCTTTATGGCATTGTTGGCAATAACTTCGCCCACAAGGATGACTTCGCCTATTCTGCGAGTATGGCCGACCATGGCGGCACCTGGGGCTGGGAAGAGTTGAACGAGTTCCTGTATGCACCGCGTGGCTATGTCGATGGCACGAAAATGGCATTCGGCGGCCTGAAAAAGGCCCAAGATCGTGCAGACGTGATCGCATGGCTGAACAGCAAGTCGGATAATCCGCTGCCATATCCGGATCCGGCCGAAGCCGCCCCGGAAGGTGAAAACACCGATGCTGCAGCAGACGCACCGGCCGAGTCAGCTGAATCCACCGATACTCCGGCTGATGAAGTCCCCGCAGAAGGATCTGCCGATGAAGGTTCTGCGGAAAACGGCGATGCAGGCGAACCCGCAGCCGAAGGTGAAGCACCGGCTCAATAAAGGAGCCGGAAATTTCACCAGATAATCGATTGATTTTTTGCAGGGGACAGGTAACTGTCCCCTGTTTTCTTTTGCCACTTCTTTTAGCGTCGCGGCAGCCTATCGTTTCAAGCAGGGATGCAATTTCATGGAAAATCTCGACCACTTTCTGGAGATCGCCCAAAAGCTGGCCGATGCCGCCCGTCCGGTCGTCCGCCAGTATTACCGCACCCCTGTTGCCGTGGACGTCAAGGCCGATGCCAGCCCGGTCACCATTGCCGACCGCGAAGTCGAAACCGCGATGCGTGCGATCCTGACCGCCGAACTGCCCGAGCACGGAATTCTTGGCGAAGAGCATGGTCGCCACAATATTGATGCCGATTTTGTCTGGGTCCTTGATCCGATTGACGGCACCAAGTCGTTCATCGCGGGCAAGCCAAGTTTTGCGACACTCATTGCCCTGTGTCACAAAGGTGTTCCCGTTCTTGGCATTATTGATCAGGCCATCACCAATGAACGCTGGGTCGGAGTTATCGGACGCCCCAGCACGATGAATGGTGACGAAATCACTGCCCGCGAATGCGAAACGCTTGATGCTGCCACCTTCTTTACCACGGCACCGGAACTATTCGACACCGATGCATCGGAACGCGCCTACAAGACCGTTTCGGACAAGTGCCGTCAGCCGATGTATGGCGTTGATGCCTATGCCTATGGACTGGTTGCTCTCGGTTTTGCAGATACCGTGGTTGAATGCGGGCTGCAGGCCTATGATTTTTGTGCGCTCGTCCCGGTCGTCGAAGGTGCGGGCGGCGTTATGACCGACTGGCAAGGCAAACCACTTACAATTTTCAGCAATGGGGAAGTCATCGCCAGTGGGGATGCCCGTTGCCACCACGATGTTCTGACCTCTGTCCGAGCCGCAATCGCCTGATTAAGGATAACGGCCTGCTATCCTGCTGCCCTTGACGTTTGGTGTTTACCGCAGTTTGCGGCAATATACCTGTTAAACTAATCAGTTAGGCCATATCATGTTCGAATGGGTCATCATCCTTTTTCTGGGATCGGGGCTGCTTTACGGACTGCAATCACGCAGACTGCAACGGCGCAATATATCGTCGCCCATGATGATGGTTTTGACCGGGGCGTTGATTGCTGTACCGCTTGGTATATGGCACGAGGCACCGCTGGCCCTATTTGCCGATCGTATCCCTTTCGCCACCAGCTTTTCCGAAATGACACTGGCGATCATCCTGTTTCTGGATGCAGCTGTCCTTGACTACCGCAAGGAAAAACCAGCCATCCGGCTTGCCAACCGGTTGCTGCTGGTGGGATTGCCACTGACCATTGGCGTGACATGGGCCTTTATCATTGGGCTGCACCCTTCCATCGGGGTTCTTCCAGCTCTGATACTCGCCTTGATTGTCAGCCCGACAGATGCGGCCTTGGGCCGCCCTGTGATGGAAAACAAATCGGTTCCCGATCCGGTCAGGCAGGGCATCAATATCGAAAGCGGTCTAAATGACGGGTTAGTTTTGCCAACATTCACAGCCGTCGTATTGCTCGAAGCCGATCTTGTCGGTGAAGGCAGCAACAATTGGCTGTCCGAGGCGATGATCGAAATTTCCGTCGGGGCCGGGGTCGGGCTTCTGACCGGCTATGTCATCGGCCAGATCGTCAATCACGCGGTTACCACCAACACCATCCTTGACCGGTTCGAACGCCTGCTTGGCGTGCTTTCAGCACTTTTCATCTTCTTCCTGTCTGAAAAGCTCGGAGGGAACGGCTTTGTCGCGGCCTTTGCAGGCGGTCTTGCCTTGAACATATCCTCGAAAAAGGTCCGCGAAACCATCGAAAGCTTTGGCGAAGCGGAATCAGAACTACTTACCATGCTGACCTTCTTCATTTTCGGTCTGGTGGTTATCCCGGCTGTGTATCAGCTTTGGACATGGGAGATGCTGATCTTCTCAATTGTCAGCCTCGCGATCCTGCGCCCGATTTGCGTCTGGATTTGTATGATCGGCAGCCCCTACAGTCTGGCGGAAAAACTCTATATCGGCTGGTTTGGTCCACGCGGCATCGCGTCGGTTATTTACCTGCTGATCATGATCACCATGATCGATCCGAAGGGCTACGAATCCTTGATTGCCACCGCCGTCATGATTGTCGCCATCAGCGTAACCGCACATGGCCTGTCGGCTGTCCCGCTTTCAAATATGCTGGTGCATCACCTTGCAAAAAAAGGCGCCCGGTCCTGAGGATATCCCAGCCGGGCGCAAGTTTTGGTTTGCAGTAAGAGAGCTCTGGATGAAGTGTAAAATCCAGAGGGCCCGGCTACCAATCCGGACCAAGGACCTTTGCTCCTGAATGCGAAGGCCCGGCATCGTCATCCTTCCCAACCGGTTGGAAACGAAGGGTGACGAATTCGATTATCAACGTTCGGTCAGCGCCAACCGGACACCAAGCGCTATAAACATCCCGCCAAGCGAACGTTGGAGCCAGATACCAAACAATCCGTTACCCCGAAGGCGGGTCGCGGCAAATCCGATGGCAAATACCACGACTGTCTCGACACAAAAACCGATGACATTCACCAGGGTACCAAGCACCAGAAACTGGACAGCCCCATCCCCCGCCGCCGGGTCAACAAACTGGGGCAGAAACGCCATAAAGAAAATCGCGACTTTGGGATTAAGGACATCGATCATCGCGCCCTGACGCCATGCGTGAAAGGCTGTCATGGTGCGTATCGGAGACCGCTTTACCGCAGATATTCCAGACACTACATCATCCGGAACTCGCTTGGCAAAACTGCTGCGCAAGACACCAATCCCCAGCCACACCAGATACGCCACCCCGACCCATTTCAACACCGAGAATGCCAGTGCCGATGTCGCCAGAATGGCCGAAAGCCCAAGGGCTGCAGCAACCACATGGACAAACGCACCGGAACAAACGCCAAGACTGGAAAACACCCCGATCTTGCGGCCATGGATCGCGGTCTGGGCACTGATATAAGCCAGATCCGGCCCAGGCGAGATATTGAGCAACAGGGCAGAAATCAGAAACGGCGTGTACTGAATCAGAAGATCAGCCATCACGCATCGACCTCCAGACAATAATAAACCAGATCAATCGCAAGCGGCTTTGTCCCGGCCTCGATCAGCATGGAATGGATCTGTCCGCGATGGTGTGTCTGATGATTGAACATATGCGCCAGAACTATTTCGCGCGGCAATGTATAGGCCCCGGCCAGCATGGATTGATATGTCAGATCGCTTGCCAGCGTTTCCGGATCAAGCTGCTCGGTAAAGGCGATGATCCTGGCATCCTGCGCCTCGCGGGCGATACGGAATTCGGCAAAATCGGCGTGAAGAATACTATCAAGCGCCAAACGTTCGGGCGTCCCAGCCAAACGTCCCAGCCACAAACGATCCGCGACCAGAAGATGGTTCAGCGTCTTGATCATTGACGGAAAGAAGGCCACACGCGGTGCTTCAAGCTCCCCGGCAGCAAGACAGGCACATGCATCCAGAACATGCTGGTTTGCCCAACTGTTGTAGCGGGCCATCCGTTGAAAATAGGCAACACCGTTCATCGCATTTCATCCGTCATCATTTCGGCACAACACCTGTCATCTCGAAAGCCTTATCTGACCTTTGCCTCGCAGGGTGTTGTTGCCGGTTTTACGCCTGTTTTCTGTATCGCAACGACCGCCGGTTTGGGCATCCGCTTGGTCAGGATAACGATATTACCTAGCAACGTCAGGCCGACACCCAGAACGATATTGCTGTCCCAGACAAATCCTTCAAACCAGGTCGACAGCAAAAGTGCCACCACCGGAAACATGACGGAACTGTATGCCGCACGATCCGGGCCGATCTTGCCCAGAAGTGTCAGATAGGAACCAAACGCCAAAACCGAGCCGAACAGGGAAAGGTAAAGCAGCGCCGCAACGAAGGACGGGCTGGTGTCAAAGGTGAAGGGGATACCGGTAGCAAGGATGTATCCGATCAACAGCAACGAGCCATACATCATCCCGTAGGCATTCGCCTGCAAGACCGGAATACCGCGCGCCTGATTGCGTGCCGATGCCATATTGCCAAGGGATGCTATGTAGCTGCCCGCAAGCGAAACCAGCAAACCAACGCTGCCACCTGCCGCCAGATCAAACGTTGCCAGATCCCGTACAAACACCAGCGAAATTCCGCCAAGCCCGATTGCCGCCCCGATCAATGTCCGGGTTTCCGGCCGTCGTTTGAAAAAGATCGCACCATTAATCATGTTCATGATGACAATGGTCGAAAACACCACTGCCAAAAGACCCGACGTCAAATGGGCGCTGGCGATATAAATCAGCACATAATTCAATGAAAACAGGCACACGCCAAGGGCGGCCATGAACACATGATCACGCAGGGAATAACGCATCGGCAAACGGCGGAGAACACACCATGCCATCAGAATTACTGCCGCCAGAACAAAACGATAGGCAACAGCCAGTTCCGGCCCGACCGAAAGCTGATACTGGATCGCGATCCAGGTGCTTCCCCAGATCAGAACAACAACGCTATATAATCCAAGCGGGCCCATGGTGGCACTCCAACGAAATCAATCGTTGGAATTTAGGGCAGTTTGCGCCATTCGCACAAACCAGCAAAACTCATCTATCCATTAGATAAACTAATTAATATACAAACCCGTACTCAGGATTTGTCATGCTTTTCCGCTTCTGCCCTCTCCGGCTCGACGTCATCACCGCCACCGTCATTGGCAGCCTCGTCAATGCCCGACATTTCCTCGACGGGCTCTTTGACGTCATCGGTATCAAAAACATCATCACCGCGTTTCTTGCGCATTTTTTCGCGCAGGCGACGACGCTGCCATTCCTTCCAGATCGCCAGCAATTCTGTCCGCGAATGGAACATCGGTAGATGACGTTTCGGTTTGACCGGTTTCTGTTCAACCGCCATGCCGACCTCGACAATTTCGTGCGTATCATCGATTCGACGAACAATCAGTTCAACCATGCCATAGGCAACCCGGTCGCCCGGTTCGATATCGCCCGAAAGGTTGCGCTCCAGGATTTCGGCAACAGTCGCTTCCTCATCCTCGTCCTTGACCACAAATCCATACAAACGGCCAAGATCGGCAATGCGTGTATCAGGCGGGAAACTGAAATCACCAAACAAATCTACGTCATTCGCACCCTCGGCCGGTCCGGCAAACAACTGGTCAAGCAGTTCGACGTGACGCGGCGGAGTGATGATATAGACCTGATCTCCCCCCTCGATCCTCCCCGCACTATGCGGGCGAAGCGATTTGCCATCGCGTAAAATCAGGCTCGGCCTTGCCCAGCGCGGGATACGCTGCCCGGTTGCCACCGGACTTTCGGTATGAACCCGGTAAACGACAATTTCCTGATTGGCATTGCCCGGCAATTCAAGGTCGATACGGTCTACAGGCCCGTGCCGAGGCGGAATCATAATGCCCAGCCAGCGCGCCATCAGCCGGATCGTCCAGCCCTGCAGCAAAAGCGACGTGATCACGACAATAAAGGCCGTGTTAAACAAAAGCTGCCCGTATTCGACTCCCTCGACCATCGGCACAATGGCAAGAAGGATCGACACCGCCCCGCGTAAGCCGACCCACGAAATAAACGCTGTATCGTTGCGCGAAAAATTGAAAAACATCAGGCAAAGCCACACCGCCACCGGGCGTGCAATAAACACCAGCACAAGGGCAAGTATCACCCCGGGAATAATGACTTCACCAAATTGCGACGGTGTCGCCAGCAAGCCCATCGTGACAAACATTGCGATTTGCGCCAGCCATGTCGTGACGTGCTGGAACCTGCGCACACCGACACTCATGCGCATCTGGCTGTTCCCGGCATAAAGGCCGGCAACATAAACCGCCAAAAATCCGCTGCCGCCAACGATACTGGTTGCGCCAAAAAGGCTCAGCGCACAGGCAAGGGTAACAATGGGAACCAAGGCGGGCTCAAGTTTGACCCGGTTGATCATCTGAACGATGGCCATACCACCCAGAAGACCCAGAACACCACCAACCCCGATTTGCAGAACAAACCTTTCAAGCAGTTCAAGCGCCAGATTATCCCCGCCACCCTGCATGATCAGTTCGACCAGCGAAATGGTCAGGAACACCGCCATGGGGTCGTTCGAGCCGGACTCCACTTCCAGCGTACTGCGTGTGCGATCACGCAAATTTATTCCGCCAACCCGCAACAGGAAAAACACTGCGGCCGCGTCCGTCGAACTGACAATCGCCCCGAAAAGCAAAGCCACCAGCCACGGCACATCAAGCACGAGCCACGCAATCCCACCAACCACCCCCGTGGTTAGCATCACGCCCACCGTCGCCAGCACAAGCGACGGTGCTGCAGCAATCTTCAATGTTCGAAGCTGGGTTTCAAATCCGCTGTCAAACAGGATCATCGCAAGTGCGATCGAGCCGATGAAATAGGCCAGCGGCGCATTATCGAAATTGATGCCGCCAATCCCGTCCTCGCCGGCACCAAGGCCGACAAACAGGAACACAAGCAGCAAGGGAGCACCAACCCGGAAACTGATCAGGCTGGTAAAAACGGCAACGACAACCAGAACCGATGCAATCAGGATCACCAGATTCATCGATTCAATCATCTTTGCACCTCCATACAGCTTGTTGTTTCGGGTTCAAACGGGCAATACAGCCATCTCTTCCCGTCGAGAATGTTTCTACGACAGGAAAGTTTGGAATGCGTTACCTTCACGCATAAACGCAAGGATGCGTTAAAGCGCCCAAAGGCGGCATTCTTGCGGCAAAATTGCCGGAAATTCGGTCAAATATCAGGCAAATGAAATCATATCTGCCTGCAGCCCATATTCCAGCGCGACCGATCAACTTTCGCCATCACTTGCTGCCGGAACAAAACCGGTTTCCTTGGCAGTCGACAGGGCAATTTCCGGTATAACCTCGACCACACCGGGGACTTCCTTGATCGTATCGGTCACAAAGCTTTCAAGGTGTGCTGTATCGCGCAACCGCAATTTCAACAGGAAATCAAACCGCCCGGTCATGTGATGACATTCAAGAACCTCGTCCGACTTGATCAGCGATTTGACCAGCTTCTTGTTTCCTTTGGCCGGATCGGTCCGTAACCAAACCATCGCGGTAAGCGCGCGACCGATGGCATTTCCGTCCACTTCAACGCGGTACGCCTTGATCACGCCCTGTTCGCGCAATTTGCGGACACGGTCATTCACGGCCGAAACCGAAAGGCCGACCTTCGTTCCCAGCGCTGAATAAGACAAAGACGCGTCATTCTGCAAGATGTCGATCAATTTGCGATCAATGGCATCCATAAAACATCCCCCTGAAGAATTTTTATCAATATCAGACGATATTACACGAAAACTGTGTCCACGCGAAACTTTCGACCCGCTGCATCGCAGACATGGCAGGACTAATTCACGTATCAAGGCTGGATTTTTTACAAAATCGGTCTTATTCGTTGATGATCATGCACTTTTTTCGTGTCTCTCCGGATGATGATGCGCTTCGCGGCGCGCTGTTGATGACCGGTGCCGCAATTTGTTTTGCGGCGATGGCGGTGCTTATTCGCTATATCACGCGCGACGTTCATCCGTTCGAAGCGGCTTTTTTCCGAAATCTGTTCGGTCTGATCCCGATGATCCCCTGGATGCTGCGCGAACGGCTTGTCGGCCTGCGCACGCTGAAACTTAAACTGCATTTCATCCGGGCGGTGATCGGGCTTTGCGGCATGCTGTGCCTGTTTTCGGCCTTGGCAATCGCCCCCGCCGCCCAGGTCATCGCGATCAATTTCACCGTGCCGATCCTCACCACCATCCTCGCCGCCCTGATCCTGCATGAAACCGTCCGGGCACGCCGCTGGACCGCTGTGGCTCTTGGGTTTGCAGGCGCAATGATCATTGTCCGCCCGATTGGTCAAACCCTTGAAACCGGCGCCATTCTCGCCCTCCTGGCGACCTTGTTCACCGCGTTTGCCGTTACCACGGTAAAAATGCTTTCGCGCAGTGAAAGTGCCAATGCCATCGTCACGTGGATGGGCATGATCATGACACCGTTATCGCTGATCCCGGCATTATTCTATTGGCAAAACCCGACGCTGATGCAATTGGCCGTCCTGCTGCTTATCGCCATTTTGGCAACCGCCGGGCAGCAACTTTTTGTCCGGGCCAACCGGGCGGCCGATCAATCCTATGTCATGGCATTCGATTTCCTGCGCCTGCCGTTTGTCGCCGCCCTTGCTTTCATCATGTTTGGCGAAACGGTCGATTTATGGACATGGGCGGGGGCATCGCTCATTATCGGATCAACCCTTTATATCGCCCGGCGCGAGGCCGCTCTGGCCAAGCGGGAAAAACGCCGCCGCCGGATGCCGACAACCGCCGCTGCAGACTCGCAGGCCATCCCGGCCACCAAGGCCAAAACCATCAATCCGCCAGAAGATCCGCCGGAGAGCAAAACAGGCTCCCGCCATGCGTAAATGGTTCGACGCTCTGCCTCCCTATCTTCAGGCATCGGTTTTCGGTGTAATCGCATCGCTTATGGCCGCCCTGTTTTCGGTAATTGTGCGCATGGCGACCCGCGAAATCGATCCGTTGCAGGCCGTTTTCTTCCGCAATTTCTTTGGCCTGATTTTCATTGCCCCAATCGCACTCGGGGCCGGGATCACACAACTGAAAACCCGGCGCATGCCAATGTTTTTGTTGCGCGCCCTGCTGTCGGTGGGCGCGATGAGCTTCTGGTTCTCCGCCCTTGCCTATATGCCACTGGCCGAGGCAACCACACTGAACTTTACCGTCCCGTTATTCGGTACTGTTCTGGCTGCGATCTTTTTGGGTGAGGCCGTTCGGAAATACCGCGTTGCCGCCCTTTTGGCTGGTTTTATCGGTGTCATCATCATCATCCGCCCCGGCAGCGAAACCATGCAGTTGGCAAGCTTGCTGCCGATTGCTGCGGCCCTTTGCATGGCAAGTGCCGGATTGACGATCAAGTCCCTGGCCAGAACCGAAAACAGCACCACCATCGTACTTTACATGATGCTGCTAACCACGCCGCTAACACTGGTGCCCGCCCTTTTCGTCTGGCGAACGCCAAGCCTGGAAGTTTTGGGGCTGATGGCGCTCGGTGCTTTCATCGCCAACATTACCCAGATTTGTAACACCAATGCATTTCGCATCTACGATTACAGCTTTGTCGTCGGATTTAACTATCTGCGCCTGCCGTTTGTCGTCGTCATCGCATTGGTGATGTTTGGCGAAGTCCCGGAAATCTGGCTTCTACCCGGTGCTGGCCTGATTATCGGATCGGCGCTATTCATTGCGCGGCGCGAAGCCAAACTTGCCAAAGAAGCCAAACGAATCAATCGCAGCCCATCACCCGCGGCAAGTGATCTTGACCCGCCACCTGCACGCGACAATCACTGACCGACCACTCAAAGGAACAACGACTGCATGAAAAACTGGTTCAAAAGTCAATCGGCACCGGTTCAAGCCAGTTTTTATGCCCTTTCTGTGGCCATTCTTGCTGCCTGTTTCACCCTGACCATCCGGTTTGCCACCGCCGAAATTCATCCCTATCAAGCGGTATTCCTGCGTTTCCTGTTTGGCCTGATCATGATCGCGCCCATCGTGATGCACCGTGGCCTTGGCGAACTGCGCACAAAACGCCTGCCTCTTTTGGGATTGCGCGGCGTATTGTCGGCGGCCGAAATGTGCCTGTGGTTTATGGCTGTTCTTTATCTGCCACTGGCCGAGGCCACCACGCTGAACTTCACCGTGCCGCTGTTTGGCACCATTCTGGCGGCCCTGATTCTGCGCGAGACTGTGCGCGTTCATCGCTGGCTGGCTGTTCTTGTCGGGTTTGTTGGTGTCGGACTGATCATTCAGCCGGGGACCGCTGCCATGCAACCGGCAAGCCTTCTGCCGATTGCCGCAGCCATCTGCATGGCAAGTGCAGGCCTGATCACCAAACGGCTGGTTACGACCGAAAGCACAACCGCCCTTCTGTTTTATCTGATGCTGATCACAACCCCGGTATCCCTGATCCCGGCCCTGTTTGTCTGGCAAGCGCCAAGCTGGCCGGTACTGGGCCTGATGGCGCTCGCCGCACTCATGATGAACATCATGCAGGTTTGCAATGTCAAAGCCCTGCAACTGGCTGATTACAGTTTCTTTGTCGGCTTTTCCTATCTGCGCCTGCCGATCATTGCCATTCTGGCCCTGATCCTGTTTGGTGAAGTTCCCGATATCTGGGTATTGCCGGGCGGGGCCCTGATCATTGCAGCAGCAATATATGTCGCCCTGCGGGAACGGAAAATTGGTAAATCCGTAACACCAACTGTCCCTGATATCGCCGCGCAGGACCCGGTTGCCGCCACACCAGAAAGCCGCCATTCCCGCCTCTGACATTACATTGTCAAATGACCTTGCCCGATAAACAAATAATTTGGTATAGAATTACCTATTATTTTTTCGTCGGACTGAATACAGGGAATTTGAAGCCATGCAGGTCAAGGGATCGATTGCCATTATCACCGGGGCGGCGTCGGGCCTTGGGGCTGCCACCGCACGTATTCTTGCCAATGCCGGGGCAAAGATCGCGGCCTTTGATTTGAACGAAGCCGGGGCCAAGGCCACAGCGGCCGAACTGGGTGGTGTCGGTTATGGTGTCGATGTGTCAAATGCCAAAAGTGTCGAGGACGCGATTTCGGATGTTATCGAAACACAAGGTATTCCATCCATTCTGGTAAATTGCGCAGGTATCCTGCAAGGCGAACGCATCGTCGGACGCGAAGGCCCGGCCGACCTCGATGCTTTTGCGCGCGTGATCAATGTCAACCTGATCGGCACATTCAACATGATGCGTGTTGTCGCCACCGCCATGAGCCGCAATGCCCCAACCGAAGGCGGCGAACGCGGCGTCATCGTAAATACCGCATCCATCGCCGCCTACGAAGGCCAGATCGGGCAGGCCGCATATTCGGCGTCCAAGGGTGGGGTTGCCGCCATGACCCTTCCGGCCGCACGCGAACTGGCCCGACACGGCATCCGTGTCGTCTCGATTGCCCCGGGCATGTTCGGCACCCCGATGGTCACAGCCCTTCCCGATGAAATGCAGCAGGCGCTTGCGTCAAACATTCCCTTCCCCAAACGCCTTGGCGATCCGGCCGAATATGGTCGGCTGGCCCTGCATATCTGCGAAAACGAAATGATCAACGGTGAAACGATCCGGATCGATGGCGCGGTCAGGCTGGAACCCAAATAAGCCACCGCTGCCGCGACAAACGCCCTGCCAGTCCCGCAATGGCAGGGCGTTTTCTTTCTGACGCATCACACAGCTTAATGCGACACAACCGTTTCGGCGAAAGCCGCCAGATCGATATCCTTTTGCGTCACGCCATCCGCATCATGCGTTGTCAGCGTAACCCCGACCTTGTTGTAAACATTGAACCATTCCGGATGGTGATCCATCTTTTCGGCCTGCATCGCAATACGTGTCATGAAACCGAATGCCGAATTGAAATCGCCGAACATATAAATCTTGCCGATTGATAATCCGTCTTCTGCCAGATCCCATCCATCCAGCTTGGCAAGTGCGGCTTCGATGGTGGTTTTGTCCAGTTTGCTCATTGTGACCTCCTGAATTTTTCGTTGTCCTGTATTGGACCATAAAATCAGTTTGTGCCCAACAGCCGATGCACCCGGTCGCGCAAGACCGGCAAAAGGTCCGCTTCGAACCACGGGTTCTTTTTGATCCAGCCGGTGTTGCGCCAGCTTGGATGGGGCATCGGCAGCAACCCGTCCGGCACATATTCGGCAAATCGATGTACGGTTTCCGTCATGCTTTTTGCCCGGCGCGGGCCAAGATAACGTTCCTGCGCATATTGCCCGATCAGAAGTGTCAGACCGATATCAGGCAAATGTCGTAACAATTCATCATGCCATGTCGGGGCACATTCGGGGCGCGGCGGCAAATCACCGCCACGTTCAAACCGGCCAGGATAACAGAATCCCATCGGCATGATTGCGAGCTTGCCCGGATCATAGAAATCCTCGACCGTCATTTGCAGCCAGTCGCGCAACCGGTCCCCCGATGCATCATTCCATGGCAAGCCGGTTTCATGTACCTTCGTCCCCGGTGCCTGCCCGATCACAAGGATTTTGGCACCTGCCGCAATCCGAACAACCGGACGCGGCCCCAGCGGCAACGCACCTTCACATATCCGACAGGCCCGGACATTGACCAAAAGATCGTCGAGCGCCGGGTCACCGCCCGGCGGATCGATTTCGGGAAGCTTGCCGGTCACTCCGGCCATTGCATACTCCTGCTTTGTTGCTTCTGCCTATGCGTCGGAAATCTCGCCACCGGCAACCACCCATTCCTCGGCCAGAGCATCACGATACCATTCGACCATCTCGGGAAGGGCAAGGATCGCTTCCATATAGGCATTGCCAACAGGATCAAGCGACACGCCATAAGTCTTGAAGCGGGTCACGACCGGTGCAAACATCGCATCGGCAATCGAAAAATGCCCGAACAGAAAATCGCCACCCTGCCCGTATTGGGCCCGGCAGGTTTTGAAAATTTCGCCAATCCGCGCGATGTCCTTTTCAACGCCCTCTCCCCGGCCGCGGCCCGGCAGGCTTTTGCGTAAATTCATCGGCATATTGCTGCGTAATGCGGTAAACCCGCCATGCATTTCCAGGGAAACCGACCGCGCAATCGCGCGCACATCAAGATCAAGCGGCCATAGCATGGCATCAGGCCTGCTATCGGCGAAATATTCCAGAATGCTCAATGCCTCCCAGATGGTTTTGCGGCCATCAAACAGGGACGGAACCTTTTTGCTGGGCGAAAAAACCTCGGCCTTCGCATGCCATTCCTCGGTATAGAGCGGGATCAGCTTTTCCTCGAAATCAATCCCGGCCACGCGCAGGCCAAGCCATGCACGAAGCGACCAGGAAGAATAATTTTTGTTGCCGATATAAAGAACGGGGCGCGTTTCCATTGCGGAATCCTTTATCAAACGGATGACGGTGGCCGACCACTATCGGGGCTTTCAAAATCCGGTTCAAGACCGTTGCATCGCTGATTTTCGTTTGCCGTTTTGTCGTACCCGAACGTTTTCTTTGGCATTTGGCAATGCCGTGTCCCTTCGACGGCCAGAATAGATCATCACCCGCATGATATTTCCGCATGCGGGGTTTTCTTTTGGGCGATTGCCGATTGACGGTGGCATCCGTAAGATCAGATTCATATCTCGCCATAAGAAACGTCGTCGGTCGCCCTACCCATGGGTCTTCTCCCGACAACGCCAACATGCCACCACAAGGGAAGTGCCAAATTGTTCGATCACATCATTGCGTCTGAAAAATCGTCCAACCCGATCCGCATTACTGCCGTCGCCGAAGCCGATTTCAAAAACTGGCTGAGCAAGCAAACCAACGGTCATCAGGCATGGGTTAAATCTTCCGGTTATGAAGGGAAGCGCGGCACCCATCTTGCCCTGCCCGGCGAAGCGGGCGCCTATCAGACCATTGTGATCAGCTATGTCGATGATGCAAAAACCCAGTGGGATTTTGCGGCATTGCCGGGTGCGCTGCCTGCGGGCGAATATATCCTGACCGATGATGTCACAGAAAACGATGCGGTCTGCGAAAAGGCCGTACTTGGTCTTTATCTTGGCGGTTACCGGTTTGACCGTTACCGCAAGACGGATGCCAGCACTGCCAAACGTGCCCTGTTTGCCATTCCGGCAAACGAAGCGTCCAAGCGTGCCGAAAATATCGCGCGCGGCATCGGCCTTGCGCGCGACCTGATCAATATCCCGGCCAATGACATGGGGCCCGAGGAACTCGAAGCCGCCGCCCGCCGCCTCGGTGAGGAATTCGGAGCAAAGGTCACCAGCATCGTTGGCGAAGATTTGAACAAGCGGAACTTCCCGGCGATCTATACCGTAGGCAAGGGCAGCGACCGCGCGCCCCGTCTGATTGATTTGCGCTGGGGCGATGAAAGTGCGCCCAAAATCACGCTGGTCGGCAAGGGTGTCTGCTTTGATACCGGTGGCTATGATCTGAAACCCTCCAGCAACATGTTGCTTATGAAAAAGGACATGGGCGGCTCGGCCCAGGTTCTTGGTCTGGCGCGCATGATCATGGCGGCCAATCTTCCGGTTCGTCTGCGTGTTCTGATCCCCGCTGTTGAAAACATGGTATCGGGTAAGGCATATCGACCAAGCGACATCCTTCAGACCCGCAAGGGCATCACGGTTGAAGTCGGCAATACCGACGCCGAAGGCCGGCTTGTCCTGTCCGACGCCCTGACCGAAGCCGCCGCCGAGGATCCGGAAATGCTGCTGGACTTCGCGACCCTGACCGGGGCGGCACGTGTTGCACTTGGCCTCGGTCTGCCTGCCCTGTTCTCCAATAACGATGAACTTGCCAATGGACTTCTGGAAAACGGTCTGACCCTGAATGATCCAATGTGGCGCTTGCCGCTGTGGGATGAATATCGTCCGATGCTTGATAGCAAGGCAGCCGATATGAACAACATTTCCGGCTCTCCCTATGGCGGGGCAATCATCGCCGCCCTGTTCCTTGATCGTTTCGTCGAAGGTGCAAAAGCCTGGGCGCATATCGACCTGATGGCGTGGAACCCTTCTGCCCGTCCAGGACGCCCCGAAGGTGGCGAAGCCCAAGGCATTCGGGCGGCTTTCAAGCTGATCGTGGATCGTTACGGAAAGTAAACATTCAGATTTCCCCAATTAGACCTTTGACATCCGTTCAGGGGTCAGGTAGACAGATTACGTATTCGTAACAAATTAATTGTTGGGCACAGGCATGTCGATCGAGATCAAACCGTCTCAGGCGCTTGACCTTTGGCGTATCGCGATTGTGGAAAGCGTGCGTCGGGATTCTCCCGACCTGTCAGCTCGCCAGATGGCCCTTATGTTGACTGTTTACCTGACCCCTGCCCCGCATACTGTGCGCGGTCTTTCGGACGCCCTTAACATCTCCAAACCGGCCATTACACGTGCCCTTGATCGTCTCAGTTCGCTGGGCATGGTCAAGCGCAAGGTCGACGAGGACGACCGTCGCTCGGTCCTGATCCAGCGCACGGTAAAGGGTTCCGTCTTCCTGCGCGAATTTGGCGATATTATTGTCTCGGCAGGCAAGAAAACCGAATAACCTGATCCTGTTTGATCGGAAATCCGTCACGGTTTCGACAGCAGCATCGCTTTTCCGGACACCAATCATCCGGCATGCCAGGAATTAACGCCTGAATTCCTCTAAAAGGGACAGGATATCTGCCTTATCTCCTGCAATAAAGCCTCCCATACGCAAGAATAGGCAACAAACAGACCAGTTGGTTTGTTTGTGGATTATTTTATGTTCTATACAATGACAGGTATTATCCTTCATATTCAGATAGTTAGAAAATCGATATACGTGCTTTGACCATAAAATCGCGCAGCCATAACGTGAGTTCTTTGGCGCAATCCCGGCTTATGGGCATAATGCCTTATCGGGTTTTGGCAATGCTTTCCGGCATGTCAATCAGGGATAAAAGCAGGGCTGCAGCGATCAAAACCCCGCCACTTACCCGCCCGATCATATTCTTGCCACCCCGCTTCACCAACCAGGGCATCAGCCTGGCGGCCCCCATTGCGTAAATCATTACGAATGTGTAATCAAAAGCCACAAAGGTCGCCCCAAGGATCATTAATTGCGGCAGGAGGTCAACCGATGGATCGATGAATTGGGGGAACAGGGCACCGAAAAATGCGATCGCTTTCGGGTTCCCGGCAGCAACCAGAAAACCCTCACCGAACAGACGTCGTTTGCGCACAGGTTCAAACCCCGAATTCAAATCTATTTCGATATCGTTATTATTATCGAAGCGTTTGGTTTTCTTGAGAATTGCGACTAAGCCGATAGTAAACAGGAAAGCCACACCGCACCATTTGACAACACCAAACGCCGTTGCAGATGTCGCCAGTAACGCCCCCAGTCCAACCGCGGCAATAACCATCTGGATCATGTTGGCAGTTACATCGCCAAGGGCGGTGATCATCGTCGGACGCGGACCATAGCGAAGCGAATGCGACATCCCGATCAGAACGCTTGGCCCCGGTGTCGCCACCATAAGCGATACCAGTGCACAAAAACCAAACCACGTTTCAATCGACATTTTAATCCCCCAGATCGGTTCAGGGGAACTCGATAGCATGATCATATCTGGAGACAAGCGCACTCTGTGCACGGCTGGCATCCGCAAGCTTGGCACATGACCAGAACGGGAACTGCATTCGATCTGGGTTACGGGTTAACGTCCCGTCTTCTTGTCGCCCGGCCAGTTGTCATAGAATTTGCGTATCTGCACCGACCGGATTGCTTCGGGCGGCACAATACCGCGCGCAGTTACCAGAAGCCGGTTCTGAAGGGCTGCAAAATACCGGTTGGTCGTCGGCTGGAACGGAGAAAATGGTGGCTCGGATTTAACTTCATCGCCGTTTTCTTTTGCTGCTTCGGCGGCTTCTTTTTCCGCTTCCAGCTCTTCCGGGGTTTTGGGTGGGGGCGGTCCGATCAGTTCAGGCCCGTCATAAACAAAACCGCGCTTTCCCGCTTCGAGCTTCTCGTAACGGTTCTGGGTATCACGATACATGATGCGTTGCAGATCGCGCAGAAACGCGTTCAGCAATTTTGGCTCCGCCTGTTCGATAACCGCGCGATCAGCTACCGTGGCGGCTTCAAGCCAGACATGAAACACCATCTGCCGGATCGCGCCGGATTTGGGCAAAACCACTGTAAGCGCAATTGAATCAGGTTGAATAACCGTTTCGGGAATTTGCGGCTCCTGCGGTCCGGATGCCTCAGATGCAGTTGCCGCCCCATGTCCGCCACCGGCGGCCCGGGCATCGGGCACACCCAGCAACATTACCCCCATCGACACCGCCGATAGCGGTTTGACAATGCAGTTCCTGAATCCTTTCGGGGGACGTCCCGGTTCGGTCATGAACGCTTCGCTTCCAGCCTGTTAACGTTTCAGAGCAACACCTGACGAACGCGGACCATCCCTGCCAGGTTCCGGCGGAGATCACGCTTGCACGAACTGCGCTCCGGCCGCACGCAGATCCAGTGCCGCAGCCAACAACGCCTTTGTATAGGATTCTTTCGGGTTTTCAAAGACTTCGTCAGCATTTCCGCTTTCGATAAGCCGCCCGCCCCGCATCACCATCACCCGATGCGAAAGGGCCCGTACCACCCGAAGGTCGTGACTGATAAACAGATAAGCCATTTTATGGCGCGCCTGCAAATCGCGCAAAAGCTCGACAATCTGTGCCTGTACCGACATATCGAGAGCCGATGTCGGTTCATCAAGAACCATGAAACGCGGTTTCAGAACAAGCGCACGCGCGATCGAGATGCGCTGGCGTTGCCCGCCGGAAAACTCATGCGGATACCGGTCCATTGCATTCACCGGCAAGTCAACTTCGCGCAACGCGTCGGCAATGCGTTCGGTACGTTCCTGTTTCGACATATCCGGATTATGAATTTCAAGCCCTTCACCAACGATCTGGCTGATCGACATGCGCGGGCTCAAGGACCCGAAAGGGTCCTGAAACACAACTTGCATATCGCGTCGCAATGCACGCAAACCGGCCCCCGCGAACTGTCGGACATCCTTACCGTCAAACCGGATATCGCCGGTCGATGACAGCAGACGCAGGATCGCCATCGCAAGTGTCGTCTTGCCCGATCCACTTTCGCCAACAATACCCAATGTCTCGCCCTGTTTCAGGCTAAGCGAAATATGATCGACCGCATCAAGGTAATATTCCGGGCGCCCCAAAATCCCCTTCTTGCCAATCGGGAACCGAACCAGAATATCATTTGTCCGGATCAGTTCCTGTGCATTTTCGGGTAATGGTGGTGCATTGCCGCTTGGCACGGCCGCCAGAAGCTTTTTGGTATAAGGATGTTGCGGGTTGTCAAAAAGCCCGCGCCCCGTGCCGCGCTCAACCACCTCGCCATCCTTCATGACGCAGACATTATCAGCCATTTTCTGCACGATCTGAAGATCATGGGTAATCAGCAGCAGCCCCATGCCAAGCTTGGCCTGCAAATCCTTCAGCAGTTCAAGTATCTGTGCCTGAATGGTCACATCAAGAGCCGTAGTCGGTTCGTCCGCAATCAGCAATTCCGGCTCGTTTGCCAATGCCATGGCAATCATCACACGCTGGCGCTGTCCACCCGATAATTCGTGCGGCAATGCTTTGAGCCGCGATGCCGGGTCGGGAATCCCCACCAGATCAAGCAATTCAAGAATGCGTTCGCGTGCCTTGCGTCCCCGCAATCCTTTATGAAGCAGCAACACCTCGCCGATCTGCTTCTCGATATTGTGCAGCGGGTTTAACGATGTCATCGGCTCCTGGAAAATCATTGCGATCCGGTTGCCGCGAATTTGGCGCAGAATTTTCGTATCCGTTCCGACCATTTCCTGCCCGTCAAAGATGATCGAACCGCTTGGATGGCTGGCCCGCGGATAGGGCAGCAATTGCAGGATCGAAAGGGCAGTGACCGATTTACCCGATCCGCTTTCGCCGACAAGCGCCATGGTCTCACCACCCTTCATGGTGAACGAAACGCCTTTGACCGCCGGAACTCCGGCAAAACTTGCCGAAAGATCCCTTACTTCCAGAAGCGGCTGTGTCGATTGATTGGTCGTCATAACCGTTCCCCTAGAAGGTTTTTCGTGGATCAAAGGCATCGCGCACCGCCTCGCCGATAAAGATCAGCAAACTCAGCATAATCGCGATTGCAAAGAACGCCGTCATGCCAAGCCACGGTGCCTGAAGATTGTTTTTCCCCTGCGCAAGCAATTCGCCAAGAGACGGCGATCCGGGCGGCATGCCAAGCCCAAGGAAATCAAGCGATGTCAGCGCCACAATCGAACCGTTCAACACAAACGGCAGAAATGTAATTGTTGCCACCATCGCGTTCGGCAGAACATGGCGATACATGATGCGATAATCGGTCATGCCCAATGCACGCGCAGCCCGAACATATTCGAAATTGCGCGCCCGCAGGAATTCGGCCCTGACAAGCCCGGTCAAACTCATCCAGCTAAACAGCACAAGAATGAACAAAAGTGTCCAGAAACCCGGAGCAAACAGGCTGGCCAAAATGATCAGGATGAACAATTGCGGCAATCCGGACCATATTTCGATCACACGCTGGAAACCAAGGTCAACCCATCCGCCGAAATAGCCCTGTACCGCACCGGCCGCAATCCCGATTACCGAACTGATTGCGGTTAAGGCAAGGCCAAACAGGATCGAAATCCGGAACCCGTATATCAGACGCGCCAGAACATCCCGGCCAAGATCATCTGTTCCCAGCCAATGCCGGAACGATGGCGGGGCGGGCTGTGCCTCGCGCATTTCAAAATCGATGGTGTTGTAAGAAAACGGGATCGGCGGCCAGATGGCAAAACCGTGTTCCTCGATCTTGCCAAGGATATAGGGATCATAGAAATCGGTTTCGACGTCAAAATCCCCGCCATAAACCGTTTCCGGATGGTCTGACAGGATCGGGATATACCAGTTATCGTCATATTTGACAAAAATCGGCTTGTCATTGGCGACAAATTCCGCTGCCAGACAGATGACAAACAGAATGGCAAAAATCACAAGCGACCAGTATCCGCGCTTGTTGGACCGGAAGTTGGCAATCCGGCGTTTGTTCAACGGCGAAAGAATGATGTTTTGCATGATCAATTCTCCCGCGCTTCGAAATCGATCCGCGGATCAACCAGGTGATAGCTGAGGTCACTGATCAGGTTCAGCACAAGACCAAACAACGTAAACAGATAAAGTGTCGCAAACATCACCGGGTAATCACGCTTCATCACGGCTTCAAAACCAAGTAGCCCAAGCCCGTCGAGCGAGAAAATCACCTCGATCAGGACCGAACCGGTAAACAGCAGCCCGATCAATGCACTTGGAAAACCGGCAATAACCAGCAGCATCGCGTTACGAAACACATGCCCGTACAAAACCCGCTTCTCGGTCAGGCCCTTGGCACGGGCGGTCACGACATACTGCTTGTTGATTTCATCCAGAAACGAATTCTTGGTAAGCATCGTAAGCGTCGTAAACCCGCCGATTGTCAGGGCCGTGATCGGCAAGGCCAGATGCCAGAAATAGTCCGCAACCTTGCCGAAAAATGACAGTTCTTCGAAGTTCGATGATGTCAGTCCCCTTAACGGGAACAGATCGAAATAGGTTCCGCCGGCAAACACAACAATCAGCATCACGGCAAACAGGAACCCCGGAATGGCATAACCGACAATAATCGCCGCCGATGACCAGACATCAAAACTTGATCCGTCACGCACGGCCTTGGCCACGCCAAGCGGCACGGAAATGATATAAATGATCAGTGTCGACCAAAGGCCAAGCGATATCGAAACCGGCATCTTGTCGATCACGATGTCGACCACATCACGGTCCTGGAAATAGCTTTGGCCGAAATCGAACGTCAGATAATTTTTCATCATCATCCAGAATCGTTCATAAGCCGGTTTATCGAAACCGAACTGCTTTTCAAGCTGAGTGATGATTTCGGGGTCAAGCCCCTGAGCCCCGCGATAGGTCGAGGAGAAACTGTTCCCACCACCCGCACCGCCACCACCACCGCTATCGGCACCCTGATTGCTGATGCGGGCAGTTGCGGCAACATCGGTGCCCTGTAGCTGGGCAATCATTTGTTCGACCGGTCCGCCCGGTGCGAATTGCACAATGGCAAAGTTCAACACCATGATGCCAAACAGCGTAATCGGGATCAGCAAAAGGCGACGCAGGATATAGTTCAGCATGGCCTAATACCCCCCTTTGCGGAGCTGCCGCGACTTTTCCGGATCAATCCACCATGTCATGACCGATGCCCCCTTGAGCGGCACCTCGTCAGGTCTTCCAAACACATCCCAATAGGCCATCCTGTCCCCGCCGAGATAATATTGCGGGATCACATAAAATCCCCACTGCAACACGCGATCAAGCGCGCGCACTCGCTGCACAAGGCTTTCACGGCTGTCGGCATCCACAACAAGATCAATCAGTTCATCAATAACCGGGCTCTTGATACCGGCAAAGTTGCGACTGCCAGCCTGGTCGGCGGCTTCGGATGACCAGAAAATCCGCTGCTCGTTCCCCGGTGAAAGGCTTTGTGTCCACCAGAAGGTCGTCATATCGAAATCATAGGCCTGAATACGATTGACCCACTGCCCGGTATCGATCAGGCGGATATCCATGGTTATGCCAAGCTGTCGCAGACGCGCTTTCAGGACCAGTGCGATTTTCTCGAGCCCCGGTTGACGGATAATCAGTTCGAACCGGAACGGCTCGCCGGTCTTGCTGTTGACCAGTTGCATATCGCGCAATTCCCAACCCGCATCCTGCAAAAGATTCATCGAGTGGCGCAATGCTTCGCGTCGGCCATTGGGTGCATCAAAGTTTGGCAATTGTGGCGGCTGGGTAAACAATTCCGGCGGAAGCTGACTTCTGAAGCCTTTCAGAATATCAAGTTCCTCCCCCTCGGGCACACCTGTCGCGGCCAGCTCGGAATTGGCGAAATAGCTCACATTGCGTTTATATGCGCCATAAAACATCGCGCGGTTAAGCCATTCGAAATCAAACGCATATTGCAGGGCTTCCCTTACACGAATATCGGCAAATTGCGGTTTGCGCGTGTTAAACACATAAGCCTGCATGCCATTTGGCAGATTGTCGGGCAGGAATTCCTTCTTGATCTGGCCATTCCGGACAGCGGGCGTGTTGTATGCCGTACTCCATTCGCGCGAAGAATGTTCGCTTCGGATCATATATTCCCCGGCAAAGAACGCCTGGCGCTGCACATCGGGATCAAGATAGGTATCGAACCGCAACGTGTCATAATTATTGCTGCCACGATTGACCGGCAGATCCTCTGCCCAGTAATCCTTGACCCTTTCATAGGTAATCCGGCGACCGGATTCGAAGTCACGGATTTTATAGGCCCCGCTACCGACCGGAATATCAAAGGTGGTTTTGGAAAAATCCCGCCCTTCCCAGTAATGTTTTGGCATGATTGCCAGTTCGGCGATGATCATCGGCAGTTCACGATTGTTTCCCGGCTTGAAATCGAACCGGACCGTCAAATCATCAATCGCCTCGACCTTGTCGACGCTGGCATAATACTGTCGAAAATACGGGCTGCCTTTTTCGATCAGGATGTTGAACGAAAATACAACATCTTCGGCCGTGATGTCGGTGCCGTCCTGAAAACGGGCTCGCGGATCAAGGTGGAAAATAACGTATGACCGGTCAGCGGGATATTCAACGCTACGCGCGATCAGGCCGTAAAGCGCATAGGGCTCATCCGCACTTGCCACCATCAAACTGTCATACATCAGTCCAAGGCCGCTGGCCGCCGTCCCTTTGAGGGTAAAAGGGTTCAAAGTATCAAACGAAACAATGGAACTTTGTACCAGCGTCCCACCCTTGGGCGCATCCGGATTGACGTAATCAAAATGCCTGAAATCCGGGCCATATTTCAGGTCGCCATATAACGATATGCCATGTGAAACCGTCGTCAGGGGGTCAAGTTGTTCCTCGGCGACCGGTACCGTCGGCGCGGCCGTAATATCAGGTTTATCGGAACTCTGTGCCATCGCCGTGATCGAAACCGTCAACGATACGACAAATATCAGCCCCCCGAATACGTCCCCGAAATAGCGGGAAATTTTCCCCCGGCTCCCCTTTTTTCGTGCGATGCACGTCTCGCCTGCTTGCCGCGTCATATTTATTCCTGAAATGTGCCCGGCTCGAAGCCCGAACCCCGGCAGGGCCGATACGTATCATTGGACCAATTATCATAAATACGGACGTATCCCTTCAACGGTACCGGACATTTCCGCCAAGAATTACGAGAACCGGTTACGCCGACGTTACGTCCGCAACGCGTCTTGATCCAAACGACATATTCATAATGAGGAATAAAATGGTTCAATTTCAAGGCATCATCTTGAAACTGTCATTCCGCCCCTGATTCTTTTTGCAAAAGCTTGCGCTTGCCCGTCTCGATCTTGATCTCGCTCATCAGCCAGTCGCGAAACGCCCGCACCTTGCGCCGCTCCAACCGCCCCTCGGGATAGCACAGCGAATAGGCATACGGGCTGTCTACCGGCAAATCGAACGGCACGGTCAAGCGATTGGTCACCACATATTCCCCGATCATCGCCGGATCGGAAATCACCGCGCCAAATCCGCTGGCTGCGGCTTCCATTGCCATATCAAGAGTCGCAAAAACCGGCCCCCGGTCCGGATCAACCCCCTCGATCCCTGTACCTTTCAGCCAGATACGCCAATCCTCGCGCTGTGCCGAACAATGCAATAGGGTCACATTACCAAGATCTTCGGGCGTTTTCAGTTGCTTTGCCAGATTGGGATGACACACCGGCAAAAGCCGCTCGCCGGTCAGAAATTCATGCACAAGCTGATCGCCGGGTGTATCGGCAAAGCGGATGGCAATATCGGTTTCATTGAAATCAACCGGGGCGGCATCGTCGCTATAGGTACCAAGCTGAACCTGCAAGTCAGGATGCTCCATCTGAAACCGTCCAAGACGCGGCACGATCCAGCGCATGGCAAATGTCAAGGGCGACAGGACCTTAAGCTGCGTATCATCCGGCCGGTTTTCGATACGCGAAACCGCCAGTTCGATCGAATCGAATGCCGCCGTCAGAGATGCCAGCAAGTTCCGCCCCGGCCGGGTCAGTTTCAATCGGCGGTGATGGCGTTCAAACAATTGCCGTCCCAGCACATCTTCCAGGTGCTGAACCTGTCGGCTGACCGCCCCTTGTGTCACATTAAGCTCATGTGAAGCTTTGGTGAAACTTTCAAGTCGACCGGCCACTTCAAAGGCACGAAGCGCATTTAACGGCAATGGACGGCGTTTCATGACGATCACTTTGTATGATTAAAACTCATGCAATGATGACAAAAGATGGTTTGAGCGCAAGTGTTTTTAGGCGTAACTCTGGGTTTAGCAAAACGAAACACATTCGGGCCGCATACAAATCGAGAGCTGGCCGATAGATTGAAGGAACAAGATCATGGTCGCGATCACCAAAGATGCCGGTGCTTTTGTCACCACCCGCCGTCACCACAACACCGCAAATGTTATGGAACTGCCGCGTCAGTGGGCAAAACGTTATGTTCTCCGCCAGAAGCTTGCGACGATGGACAGCCATCTGCTGCGCGACATTGGCTGGGACGTATATGAAGCCCGTATCGAAGCAGCCAAGCCGTTCTGGAAAGCCTGAGCATTCCGCTTAAAGGCACCAAACCGAGAGTATTTATTATGTCTCCCCGATTTTTCCGCTTGCAGGGACCACTTTCTTTCCCCCTGCAGGTTATTGAAGCGCTGACAAGCGCCTTCAGCCTCCCGACACGCAAAACCGAGACCCGCAACCGCTATTGACGGTTTTGTGTCCCTGATTGCCGACTATCCCCCCGATGGTCGGCATTTTTTATACGCTCAGATCGGGCTTCATCTTGCCTATTGGATCTTGTCTGGCGTTATTTTGCCGGATGCAGATACATCAGGTTTGCCGCATTCAGCACCGAATACATCACGGCAAACTGGGCATCGAATTCATATTTGTCTGGGCTTGGGTCAAACATCTCGTAAATCTGGCCAACCGTGCGTTTACCATTGATGCGTGACAGAATCCCGGGGCTTGCTGGCGGAAGACTGCGCGTTACCGATAGCCCGGTAAAATTGATCTTGATATGGCCGGTCTTGGCAACAGACCGCGCCAAAGCGGCCCCGTCAATACGTACAAAGAACGGCACTGCGTTGCGCTCAGGCACCGGCGGTTTGATCTTGTTATCCGATTTGACCACATAAAACAGATGCTTCGTAATATTGCCCGCCATCAATTCAGCCAATGCCGCGCGCTTGCGAAACGGCACATGCACGGCCTTGTCCAGAACGTCGTGACGCGAACAATAGGTCGTCGGATCATAGCGCATCGGTTCGATGAACTGCTGAAGCCGCAAACCGGCCTTCTCGACAAAATCAAAAACCTCGTCGACGCGATAGGCCCGATCCTGCTGATGCAAAAGCAGATCATAAAACCCGGCGTCACCGCCCTGGATGTGATCATTTACAAACGGGTTACGCTTCAACCAGTTTGTACCCGGCAGTGAATCGAACAATGCCTTGCCAAGGTTAAGCCGTTTGCGCCCACCCGCCTCGGCTGAAAGGCGCTCCATCATTTCCTGCATATGGTAAACGCCGATCCGGCCAAGTTCACCGTATACCATCAACCCCATACCACCCCGGGGTTTAAGCGCATCTGCCAAGGCCTTCAACCCGGCATCCGGATCAGGCAGATGATGGAGCACACCGCAGCAATCAATGTAATCAAACGGCCCGTATTTACCGGCCAGATCAACGAACGACCCGGTAACGAATTTGACATTTTTTTCAAGATTGCGGCGCTTGATCCGGGCTTCGGCGATCTCGCGCGAGCTTTCCGAAAGATCGATATAAACAATCTCGACCTTGGCCTTGCGATCGCGTGCCTGCTGCGCCAGCATCACCAACGCATCCCCGGTTCCACCTCCGGCAACAAGAACTTTTATCTTTTTGCCATCAGCCGATGGATCGCGGCCACCAAACACAAAATGAACCACTTCGTCCCAATTACCGGGGGAGCCTACGACAAGACGCTTGTCCTCATCTTTCGGGTCACGCGCCGGATAAGGAAATGTCTCATATTGCGCCCGTGTTTTGTCGGACGATTGCGGCGCGTCTGGCTTTTTCCGGGTTTCGGACATCTATAAATTCCAATGGATCAACAGGTACTGTGGCAAGCTCGAAAACGAACCCGCAAGCCGCAATGATATCAGGGACGGCAACATCCTATAAAATTTCAAGGATTTGATTAATAGAATAATCGCCAGACAACGAACTCACTCGCCGCACCGGATCACAAGCTTCCCCGTCGCAGTCCGGTTCCGGATCGCTGCAAGTGCCTCCATGGCGTCGGAAAGCGAATAAACCGCTGACACCATCGGCGATATCTTCCCCGATGACAGCAGCTCCAAAAGTTCCGCCATGCCTGCCTTTGCGATATCCGGGTTCTGTTCCAGATAGGCTCCGAAATAAAAGCCGAGTGCGGCAACATTCTTGACCAGCAAGATATTGGCCGGAATTTGCGGTATCGATCCGCTGGCAAATCCGATCAGAAGGATCCGTGCGCCGGGTGCCACACAGCGCAGGCTTTGATCAAACACGTCACCACCGACCGGATCATAAACCACATCAGCCCCTGTTCGCCCGATCCCGGCACAGATTTCCTTGACCCTGTCCCGAATGCTTTCGGATTTGTAGTCAATAACGTGATCCGCACCATGCGCTTCGGCGATGGCGCATTTATCCGCCCCGCCCGCAGTTGCGATCACGGTTGCACCCAGCAGTTTGGCGCATTCGACCGCCGTCAGGCCAACACCCCCCGCTGCTCCATGCACCAAAACGACATCGCCCAGCCGCACATTGGCACGATATTTTAACCCAAACCATGATGTCCCATAGGCAATCTGAAATGCAGCCGCCGTATCAAAACCGACATTATCGGGCAAACGGGTCACGAGTCCCGCATCTACCGCAATCTTTTCCCCGTATCCGCCCCAGTCGGGCAAGGCCATGACACGATCGCCGATTTTGAGGCCATGCACATCCGCGCCAATGCCTGAAACCGTCCCGGCAATTTCAAACCCCGGCGCAAACGGGCCTTGGGGCCGCTTCTGGTATTTACCTTCAAGAATCAGCGTATCGGCAAAATTAACGCCGCACGCCGCAATATCAATGATGACGTCTCGGGATTGTGCGACCGGTTCGTCGCAATCGGTCAGCATCGGCGCTTCGCCAAATGCCTTGCATATCCATGCCTTCATGGCTGTTTTCCATATCGTGATCCTGCCCGATCACGCACAGTGTGCCGCGCGTCAAACGATCAGACAAGAAAAAGCCGGATATAAAGACAAAGGTGAAAAATCTCAGAAAAACTTCTGACGTCTGCGCTTGCGCGTTACCAGCAACAGCAGGATGCCTGGCACCAGCAAAATGACAAAGGCCGGTGCCAGAAGGGCCGGAACAAACGCATTGTCCCAAATCCAGACCGAGATATAGCGCTGAATCACGGACTGCAACAGGTTCAGGCTTCCGGCATCCAATCGATACCAAAGCTCGCCTGCCGCCACAAAGCGGAACGTTCCTGTTTGAAGCGCGGTAATGCCATCACCGACCAGCACAGCAAGACTGGCAAACAGTAATATCCACCCCAGCGCTCTGAAAAGCCACATAGCCTTCTCCGAAATCCCGGTCAGAACTTTTCGTTTTCGTTATGATCGCAGCCACGGTAACGGGTTTGCCCCGCCAGCGTAAAGGTTTCTGCGAATCACCCTATCGTCCCGGTATATCTGGAACCATTACCTGAAACCTTAGAGCCCATTGATCAACAAGAAGTAAATATTGGACAAATCGCTGCAACTTTATCCGTCAAGTTATTGTAACAAGGGCACTTGTTCTCATGTTTCTGCGCTATGGAAACAAACATCAAGAACGACGGGATTTTGCCTTGTCAACCGGGATCGGGTCGGCTAATGTCCGCCCGCTTTCGCGATATATACAAGATCGCATGTGGAGAGGTGGCCGAGTGGTTTAAGGCGCACGCCTGGAAAGCGTGTTGGGGTGTAAGCCCCTCAGGGGTTCGAATCCCCTCCTCTCTGCCACTCTATCAGTCATGAAGACATGACCGATTGCATTCCCCGATAATCTTTACGTTTACAACGACAACAGGGGAAGGCAATGCCCGCTCCCTCTCAATATTTAAGCATCTTGATTGCTGCCGGGTCACAATTACGCAGGTATCTTGCGAGCATATGTGTCTTTCAATTGTGCCCAATTGTCCCAAAATGGTTTGGGCTCCTCACCCGAAATACGCCCGACCAGAATGTCGAGATGGGCATGCCATCCGGCACTGACACTGAGCAGGTTCGACCGATCTGCAAGGCGGCGATGGATGATTGTCAGCAACACCTGATCGCCGCTTGGTTCCAGCTCGAACGACACATTCCCGCTGCCATCCCAGGTAAAGGCAAGCCTGCGTAGCGGCTCAAGCGCGGTAATCTTGCTTTGCATCCGGTGTTCGTCGCCAAACCCGGCCGGTTTGTCTCCCGGCGGGTTGGTCAGGGTATCGTTGCGCCAGACAAATTCGAACGGTGCGCCAACCTTCAATTCCATCCCGGCCGATGCCAGCCATTTGCTTAGAAACTCATCTTCGGTCAGATAGGACCAGACCCTTTCGATCGGGCCGGGCAATAGCCGCTGGATTTTAAGCGTCGCGGGCTCGATCAGCGTGCCGAAATCGTCAATCTTTCCAGTTTCACTCATTGGGCGTCTCCATTATCCGGCTTCGGGTCGTGCTTGGCATCATCCTTGCGAAGAAGGTTTTCCAAAACATCCAGTCGGTCATTCCAGAACCGTGCATAGAAGCCAAGCCACTCATAGGCACTCGCCAGCGGGCCGGGATCAAGATGGCAATAATGGGTGCGCCACCGAACCTCGCGGCGGATCAACCCGGCATTTTCCAGCACCTTGATATGCTTCGATGCCGCAGCCAGCGAAATGTCGAACGGTGCGGCAAGCTGGCTGACGGTCCGCTCACCCCCGGACAGATTGAAAAGCATCTGCCGACGCGTCGGATCGCCAAGCGCGTGAAAAACCGAATTCATCTGCTGGATTTCTGATTCAACCATAAAGTTGAATGTAAAACCGGCAAGAATATCAATCAACCATTTTATTGAATGAAATTTAAGCTGCTTGACCTGCGATGTTTTAGATGCAGCATCACCATCCGCCAGCTAAACTGCAAATCCGGGTGATCGGTGCCCGAAAAATCACAGCAGATACAGGGACATGAAGGAAAATGGCGACAATTGAAGGCGGATTTCTGCATACGGCGGTTGTTTTTCTGGGTGCTGCCGTGATTGCCGTACCAATTTTCAAGAAACTTCGCCTGGGTTCCGTTCTGGGTTACCTGTCCGCCGGGGCATTGATCGGGCCGTTCGGCCTTGCCCTGATCGCAGAGCCGGAAGAAATCCTGCATTTCGCCGAATTTGGCGTTGTTCTTCTGCTGTTTATTATCGGTCTTGAATTACGTCCCCAACGTCTGTGGGCAATGAAAAGCGAGATTTTCGGGCTGGGTCTGTCGCAGGTCGCCATTACTGCCGCCCTTCTTCATGCCGCACTGATTGCTTTTGACTGGCCATGGCAACAGGCCATGATTGCTGCCCTTGCCCTGTCGCTATCTTCAACCGCCTTCGCCCTTCAAATCCTTGAAGAAAAGGGCACGCTCAATAGCGACCATGGCAATACAGCCTTTTCAATCCTGCTGTTTCAGGATCTTGCCATCGTACCGCTGATTGCGCTTGTCGCTTGGCTAAGCCCGATAAGTGACGGCGGCGAAGCCGGTACCGACTGGATTTATATCGCTAAAACCATCGGTGCGATCGCACTGGTTATCGGGGCAGGAAAATATCTGCTTAATCCGTTTTTCCGTATCATCGCCCTGACCCGCGCACAGGAAATCTTCACGTCTGCCGCACTGCTGCTGGTGATCGGCGCGGCCCTTCTGATGCAGGCAGTCGGTCTGTCGATGGCACTTGGCGCGTTTCTGGTTGGTGTGATGCTGGCAGATTCCGAATATCGACATCAGCTTGAAACCGATATCGAGCCCTTCCGTGGCATCCTGCTAGGTCTGTTTTTCATCGCGGTCGGCATGTCAGTCAACTGGCCGCTGGTCGCCGATAATATCGGAATTGTTCTGGCATCGGTTGCCGGGCTGATGGCAATCAAGGGGATCGTGGTTTATGGCCTGTGCCGGATTTTTAGCAAATGCCACGCGACTGCCTGGCGGGCCGCGATCACCATCCCGCAGGGGGGCGAATTTGCCTTTGTCCTGTTCAGCATGGCGGCATCGCTTACCGTCATTAGCGCCACACGCGCCAACCTTCTGACCGCCATCGTCACCCTTTCTATGGCTGCCACCCCGCTTGTCGGTGCGATTGCCGAAAAACTGTCTGCCAAACTGCGCAAGGATGATCAGCCGGATGTGGACGGCATCGAAATGGCCGAACTGCAATCGGTGATCATTGTCGGCTTTGGCCGTTTCGGACAAATCATTTCACGTGTCATGGCAGCCCGTGGCATCAACGCCACCGCGATCGACAACGATCCGAAACGCATCCAGATGGCCAGCCTATATGGCAACAAGGTCTATTTTGGTGATGTCCGGCGAAGCGACGTTCTTGCCACTGCCGGGGCCGCGAATGCCGATCTGATTTGCCTGTGCATCAATGATCGTGAGGCGACCAGACAGGCCGCCAAATATATCAGCGAACTGTTTCCCAAACCGAAATTGCTGGTACGCGTTTACGACCGGAACCATGCACTCGATCTGATGGAAATCGGGCTTGGCGTCGAACAGCTTTATCGCGAAACCTTTGATGCGGGTGTTTCCATGGCACGCCATGGGCTTTCAATGCTTGAAACCGAACACGATGTCATTGATCAGATTGCTGATGAATTTCGGCGTCGGGATATCGATATGCTGCACGCCCAAGTGGCCGAAGGCCGCATTGCCGGCATGGCAAAGGTTCATGAAAGCTATCAGCTTGACCGCAATGATGCGCGCACCAACAAGGATGACCCGGCAATGTCGCGTCTATAATCATTCGCTCCGTTAACCTTGGGCAAAAGCCCGAAGCTTGTCGCGCATCACCAGAACCGAATGCTCGTCAGTGTAATCCTCCAACCGGTCAAGCGCCACCCACGCCAGATCATCGGATTCCTCGGTGATCTTCAAAGGATCGCGCATATCGGCCTCAAACAAAAACCGCATGTCATAATGCAGATGCGCCGGGCCCTTGGCATTTTCGGGAATTTCATGAATGTCGATGTCAAAAATCCCGGATGACAAGGGCCGTATCCACGAAAGCCCGCTTTCTTCATAAGCCTCGCGCTGGGCGACAAACAAAACATCGCGCACCCCGTCACAATGCCCGCCAAGCTGAAGCCAGCGTTTAAGTTTCCGATGATGCGTCAACACCACATGACTGCGATCCGCATTCACCACAAAGGCCGAACCTGTGACATGCGATGTCACAGGATCATTTTCAAAAGCTTTCGGCTCACGCGCAATAAAGTCACTGATCCGCGTATAATTTTTCCGATCCCGGTCGGACCGGGCGACAAAGCTGGTAAGGTCGATCTGCATGATGGTTCCGGTATTTACGTGGTGTTCTGCCGAGCCTAGCCGAAGCAATCACATCAGAACAATCGCAAATCCACAAGATCCGGAACCCGACCCTATTTCCGAACAAACCTTGATACAGCTTCGGCAACCGGCATTCTTCCGTCGGTTATCTCGATAATCTCCCGACGAATTTCCGGCGTATCGATCAATTCGGCAAGAAACTGCGCAACATTGCCGCGCTTGACCGTGCCGTATGGGATTGCAAGTCCGGCATTTACCTGCCCGTCCTGATCCTCATGCAACAAGGTTCCCGGTCGCAGGATGACCCAATCGGTATCGGATACCGCTACATCGGCATCGGCACGCTTTTTCTCGGTCATGTAATGTTCAAACCGCGGATTGGGCTCCTTGCCACGCCCGGCTTCAGGGAAGGCGGAAACGAGGTAAAGCCGCGAAATGCCTTCCTGCTTCATCGCCGCCAGCACATGCCCCGGCCCATCGCCATCAATTCGCGTGGTTCGGTCAAGGCCGCTTCCTGCTGCCCCGGATGAAAAGACAACGATGTCATGGCCGCGGATCAGCGGGGCGAGTGTTTCGGCCGTTAATTCCATCAGATCACCGGTGACCGGCGTAATCCCTGCATTTTTCAGGTTATCTGCCTGTTCCGGCTTGCGATGCAGACCTGTGACCTGATGTCCGTTCGCCAGTAAAAGCGGTGCCAGACGATGGCCGATACCACCCGTGACGCCAATGATAAAAATCCGTGCCATATCGCGTCTCCGACTTTTCATTTCGATGCAAAACCTGCCTTCAAAGCTAGTTTGCAGCCCTTCGATGTCAACAAGACCTGCTGCTCCCGTGCGGCTCGGGGATCGGCACAAAATTGCCACACGAAAATTTGGAACGTTTTGAAGCTGCAGCCGTTGATGGGGTGTAACGCTCGACATCAATGAAAGGAGAGACGTTATGCCTGCGATTGATACCGCAAAGATTCTTATTCTTGCCACCGATGGCTATGAACGTTCGGAACTGCGTGTTCCACTGGAAAAACTTTCAACCCACGGTGCCGATGTCCAGATCGCATCCCCCAAATCATCCCCGATCAAAAGTTGGGATAAAAAAGATTGGGGCGACAGCGTCGATGTGGATATCGAGGTCAAGGACGTCGACATCGAAAATTATGACGCGCTGGTCATTCCCGGCGGACAGATCAACCCCGACCTGCTGCGCAATGACGAGGCGTCCGTCAGTCTGGTTCGCGAATTTGTTGCATCCGGTAAACCCGTTGCAGCAATTTGCCACGGTCCATGGCTTCTGGTCGAAGCCGGTGCCCTGCGCGGGCGCGCCGCGACGTCATACAGTTCGATCAAAACCGACTTGCTGAATGCCGGTGCAGTCTGGCGTGACGAAGCCGTCGTCTGCGATCAGGCCATCATCACGTCGCGCAATCCCAACGATCTTGATGCCTTTGTTTCCAAGATTGTCGAGGAAGTCAGCGAAGGCAAGCATCGTCGTGCGGCATAACCGCGCCCCGACCAATCAACAAAAATGCCCCGGTTTCGCCGGGGCGTTTTTTATTCAAAGGCATCAGAAAACCACGCTTGGCAACCATTTGGCTAAAGACGGCCATAGCCAGATCACGAATATGCCGAACACCTGAAGTGCGATAAACGGCACCACACCGGTATAAATCTGCCCGGTGGTGATTTCAGGTGGTGCCGCGCTGCGCAGGTAAAACAGCGAAAAGCCGAAAGGCGGTGTCAGGAACGATGTCTGCAGATTGATCGCAATCAGGATCGCCAGCCACACCGGATCATGGCCCATCATGATCAATCCCGGCGCGATCAGTGGCAACAGGATCACGGTGATTTCCACGAAATCAAGGAAGAAGCCCAGTACAAAAATCACCGCCATGCAGAAGAACAATGCCCCCATCGGGCCGCCTGGCATGGCTTCAAGGATTTCAGCCACATGGTCTTCGCCACCCAATCCGATAAACACCAGCGAAAACATGCTGGCGGTCAAGATGGTGGCAAAGATCATTGCCGTCACCGTCATCGTCGATGTCAGGGCAGACTTCAGAACATCCGCCTTCCATGCCTGTTTCAAGCAGGCGGCAATGGCGGTAACACCGATGATCGCCAGCACCACATAACCCGCACCAAAAACGTAATCGAGCCCCTCCAGATCATTGCGCTGGAACCGGACCGGCGCAATCCCGGCCATGACAGCAAGGACAAGAAGGGCCGCAGTCCCCGCCAGCACCAGATTGCGATTGGCCCCCTGCCGGATCCCCGCCATCAGGATCGCGCCAATCGCACCAACCGATGCGGCCTCGGTCGGGGTGGCAATCCCGCCAAGGATCGCGCCCAAGACCGCAATGATCAGCAAAACCGGCGGCAGGATAGCCCGGATCACCTCGCCCATAGCCGGGCGGCCCTCGTCACTTTGCACCGGAGGCATATCGTTTGGCCGGAAGAACCCGCGCAGCAGGATATAGGCAATATAAATCACCACCAGCGTCAGTCCGGGGATCAGGGCCCCTGCAAAAATCTGCCCGACGGAAATGGTTTCGATGGTGAACTTGCCCTGTTCATACTGCGCCTGCTGATAGGCCGACGACATCACGTCAGACAGAATGATCAGAAGCGTAGACGGCGGAATGATCTGCCCCAGTGTCCCCGCCGTGCATACAAGCCCCGATGCCATTTTCGGGTTATAGCCAGTGCGCAACATGGTCGGCAGCGCGATCATGCCCATGGCAATCACGGTCGCACCGACAATCCCCGTCGATGCCGCCAGCAACGCCCCCACCAGCACCACCGAAATGCCAAGCCCACCGCGCAACTGGCCAAACAACCGGCCCATGGTATGCAGCAAATCTTCGGCAATGCGCGATCGTTCCAGCACCACGCCCATGAGGACAAAAAGCGGAATGGCAATCAGCACATCATTGGTCAGAACACCAAACACCCGCTGACCAAGGGCGCCCATCAGCGCGATATTCATCGCGTCCGTTGCCCAACCGATAAAGGCAAAAATCACCGCCACACCGGCAATGGAAAATGACACCGGAAAACCCAGCAGGATGCAGCCCATCAGGGCTGCAAACATCAATAAATCGATATATTCCATCAGGCGGCACGCCCCCGCAGAATGATGATCTGCCGCAGAAGACAGGCGACCGACTGAATAATCAAAAGAATACAAAAGGCCGGGATCAGGGATTTAAGCAACCACACGGCGGGAATCCCGCCCACCGAAATAGCGCCTTCCATCATCAAGACTGCATTAACCACCGATGGCCATGACCAATACAGCAACGTTGCCATCGACGGGATCGCCAGCACAATATAGCCAAAGGCATCAATCCTGGCCTTGGTCGTTTCATGCGCCGCAGCATAGAAAATATCGACCCGTACATGTCGGTCGACCAGAAGCGTATACCCCGCGCCCAGCATGAAAAGCCCGGAATGCAGGTAAAGTACGCTTTCATTTAACGCGATCGAACTGAACCCGAAAACATAGCGCAGCAAAACCACGGCAAACTGCAAAAGAACCATCAGAAGTGCGAACCATCGCACGGTCATCCCGGTCCACTGGTTCACCTGATCGAGCGCATCAGCAAGGCGTTGCATGAAATCCCCCGCGAAACAACAAGACCGGCGCGAGCAAACCCGCGCCGGTCTTCAGTTCTATCAGAAGCCAAGAACCTTGGCGCGCGCATTCATCTGACCGTTATCGGCATAGGTCATGTAGCCGCCGATAAGATCACGATAGGCAACAAAGCTCTCGGCCGTTTTGCGTGTCAGCGCATCATCGCTTTCGCGAAGCTCGCCAATGACTTCGGCGGCTGCCTTGCCCATTGCTTCGATCACATCATCGGGCAACATGCGCACCTGTACTTCCTGCTCGGCAACAAGCTGTTTCAATGCCATCGCATGCTTGGTTTCGTACTCGGTCCAGACCTCGTTATAAAGGCTGTCACAGGCAAACTTGACCACGGCCTTAAGGTCGTCGGGAAGGTCGGCATATGCCTTGGCATTTACCGCACATTCCTCGGCCGAGGACGGCTCGCCCACACCGGGCCAGTAATAGTTCTTGGCAACCTGATAGAAGCCAAGCGCACTATCGGACCACGGACCGATGAACTCGCCCGCGTCAAGCGCGCCGGACTGCAATGCCTGGAACATATCGCGCCCGCCCATGGCCTGAACCGCCATACCAAGCTTCGCGCACATTTCCGATGCAAGGCCGGTGGTACGGAATTTAAGCCCCTTAAGGTCTTCGGCCGATTTGATTTCATTGCGGAACCAGCCGGCCCACTGCGGGCCGGAGTTCCCGCAAAGGAAGGGTTTCAGGCCAAACTGGCCATAAATCTCGTCATAAAGTTCCTGACCGCCACCATGGGTCAGCCAGCCAACCTGCTCGTCTGCACGCAAACCGAACGGCTGCGACCCGAACAGAAGAATGCCTTTGGATTTCGATCCCCAATAAGCCGGCACCGCGTGATAAATATCCGCAGTCCCTTCGGCAACCGCGTCAAACACGCCGTTGCCCGGTACCAGTTCACCGGCGGCATGCAACTTGACCTCGATCCGGCCACCCGAAAGGGTCGTGATACGATCGGCCAGTTTTTGTGCGGCAACGCCCGGCCCGGGCAGGTTTTTGGGCCATGCGGTCACCATGTTCCACTGGCGTTTATCCTGTGCAATGGCTGGCGTTGCAAAGGTCGCCGCCATGGCGGCAGCCCCGGCACCCGCAACACCGGCGGTCAGAAATTCACGTCTTTTCATTTTATATAGCCTCCTTGATGAAGAACCCTGATTGGCCGGGAGTGTTTGCCCCCGGCCCGTATTTCGTCAGATTACTTGCCGAGAATCCCGGGAAGATTAAGCCCGTGTTCTCGTGCGCAATCCAGTGCGATTTCATATCCCGCATCGGCATGACGCATCACACCGGTTGCCGGATCATTCCAAAGGACGCGTTCGACCCTGCGTGCGGCATCTTCCGTGCCGTCACAACAAATCACCATGCCGGAATGCTGCGAAAAGCCCATTCCGACACCGCCACCATGATGCAACGAGACCCAGGTGGCCCCCGATGCCGTATTCAGCAGCGCATTCAGCAACGGCCAGTCACTGACCGCGTCCGAACCATCTTTCATGGCCTCGGTTTCGCGGTTCGGGCTTGCGACCGAACCACTGTCCAGATGGTCGCGACCGATCACCACCGGGGCTTTCAGTTCACCATTTTTGACCATCTCGTTAAATGCCAGCCCCAAACGGTGACGCTGCCCCAGACCGACCCAGCAAATACGCGCGGGCAAGCCCTGGAAAGAAATGCGTTCGCGCGCCATATCCAGCCAGTTATGCAGATGCTTGTCATCCGGGATAAGTTCCTTGACCTTCTGATCGGTCTTGTAGATATCCTCGGGATCGCCCGAAAGTGCCGCCCAGCGGAACGGTCCGGTCCCCTTGCAGAACAGCGGCCGGATATAGGCCGGGACAAATCCCGGAAACGCAAAGGCATTTTCCAACCCTTCTTCGAGTGCCATCTGACGAATGTTGTTGCCGTAATCGACGGTCGGGATACCCGCATCATGGAAGGCAACCATCGCCTCGACCTGAACGCGCATCGATGCGCGCGCGGCCTTTGCCACGGCTTTCGGATCAGATTCCTGCTTTTCGCGCCATTCCGCCACGGACCAGCCCTGCGGCAGGTAACCATGAACCGGGTCATGGGCCGATGTCTGGTCGGTCACGATATCCGGGCGAACGCCGCGTTTGACCAGTTCCGGGAACACATCGGCGGCATTGCCGATCAGGGCAACCGATTTTGCCTCGCCCGCCTTGGTCCAGCGATCAATCATCGCCAATGCCTCGTCCAGCGAATGGGTTTTTTCATCAACATAACGGGTACGAAGACGGAAATCGGCCCGCGTTTCATCGCATTCCACGGCCAGACAGCACGCACCGGCCATCACGGCAGCCAATGGCTGTGCGCCACCCATCCCACCAAGACCACCGGTCAGTATCCATTTGCCCGTAAGGCTGCCGCCATAATGCTGGCGCCCCGCCTCGACAAAGGTTTCATAGGTGCCCTGAACGATGCCCTGCGACCCGATATAAATCCACGACCCCGCCGTCATCTGGCCATACATCGCCAGACCTTTTTTATCGAGTTCGTTGAAATGGTCCCAGTTGGCCCAATGCGGCACAAGGTTGGAGTTCGCAATCAAAACGCGCGGTGCATCCTTGTGGGTGCGGAACACGCCCACCGGCTTGCCCGACTGGACCAGCAGTGTCTGGTCATCTTCCAGTTCCTTCAGGCTGGCAACGATCTGGTCGAAATCCTTCCAGGTACGTGCCGCACGGCCAATGCCGCCATAGACCACCAGCTCATGCGGATTTTCGGCCACATCGGGATGCAGGTTATTCATCAACATGCGCATCGGTGCTTCGGTCAGCCAGCTTTTCGCGGTGATTTCCGTGCCGGTTGCCGGATAGACGTCGCGCTGGTTATGCCGCGGATTGTTGCTCATGATTTGCCTCTTAACGTCGGGGCCAGTTCGGCCAATTTTTCAAGAATGGAAGTCAGATGCGTGCGCAGTTTTGCGGCACGGCTTTCGTCATAGGCCCAGGGTGCTGCCTCGGCCTGAAGGTAGGTTGATTGCGCCAGTTCCATCTGGATGGCGTGCTGATTGATATCGGGGCGACCGTAATGGCGCGTGGTCCAGCCGCCTTTGAAACGGCCATTGACGATGCTGGTGAAATCCTTCGCCGCGGCACAGATATCGCGCGTTGCCGCCTCGATCACCGGATCGCAGGTCGTGCCCAGATTGGTGCCGATATTGAAATCGGGAAGCTTTCCGTCAAACAGGAACGGGATGTGTGACCGGATCGAATGGCAATCATAGAGGATCGCAACCCCGTGCTTTTCGCGCACCCGGTCAAGCTCGCTTGCCAATGCCTGATGATAGGCACTATGAAAATGATGCGCCCGAAATGCGATATCATCCTCGTCAGGTGCCTGATCCCAGATGTTTTCACCATCAAAATCGGTCAGCGGCACCAAGGTCGTGGTGTTCTGGCCGGGATACAAACTACCCCCTGCCGGGTCACGATTGGCATCAATCACGTAACGGTGAAACGTTGCCCGAACCGTCGTGACATTATCCAGAAGCCCGTCATAAAGCGTATGGATATGCCAATCCGTATCGGCAAGTTCGCGCCCGCGATCATTCAGTTTTGCGGCAATGTCGTCTGGAACATAGGTCCCCGTATGGGGCAGTCCCAGAACGATGGGGCCATCACCGCGTTGTATTTCCACAGGATTCATATCAACCGATCTCCTGATTGATGAAAGTGGTCTTCATAAAAGTCCGGATGGCGTTGAAATCGTCATACATCGGGCGATCATCGCGATAGGACGGAACAACCGCACGAATATCAGCGTAAACTTTACCCGTGCGTTTTGCGGGTGCGACATCTTCTGCCCGAAGGTCATAAGCCTGTGCTGCTGCCAGAAGCTCGATCCCCAGAACCATTTCCAGATTGTCGAGGATACCCAGCAACTTCCAGGCGGACGGTGTGGCATGGGTCAGGATATCTTCCTGAAGCGCGGATGTGATCCCGCCATCCAGACTTGCCGGGGCAGCAAGGCGACGGTTTTCCGCAACCAGTGCCACGGCAGTATATTGCGCAATCATGTAACCGGAACACACACCGCTTTCGGGCACCAGGAAGGCAGGCAACCCGCTAACCATCGGGTTGACCAATCGATCGATCCGGCGTTCCGAAATTGCCGCCAGTTCGGCTGCCGCCACCGCCAGCCCGTCCAGAACCAACCCCAACGCGGCGCCTACCGCATGGGCTTCGGAATGGACTTCGGGTGCGTTTGCATCACCCGAAACGGCCGGGTTATCGGTCACACTTGCCAGCTCGCGTTCAACCGTTTCGGCCGTATTGTCAAACAGATCACGCACCGCCCCATGCACATGAGGCACCGCCCGCACACTTAGTGGGTCCTGCGTGCGTTTGCCTGCCGCTGCCGCCAGCATCGGGCTGTTGGCCAGATAATCGCGCAGAATCCTGCCGACTTTCTGCAAACCGTCCGACTTCCGCAATCCCAGTGCGGTTTCGGAAAATGCCGTGATCTGGCATCCAAGGTTTTCAGCACTTAGTGCTGCCGCCGTATCAGCCCACCCCATTAACAACTGCAACCGCGAAAGTGCCACACAGGCAAGCCCGGTCGCACAGGGTGTCCCGTTGACCAGACTAAGCCCTTCCTTGGCTTCAAGTTGCAGCGGAGAGATCCCGATCTGTTTGCAGGCTTCTGCACCGGTAATTCGCACATCACCCTGCACGGCATGACCATGCCCGATCAAAACCAGCCCGATCGATGCCGCGTGGGTCAGATACCCGACAGATCCACGCGATGGCACCACCGGGATGCAGTTGGCATTCAGAAGTGCTACTAGGGCGTCGACCACCTCGATCCGGACACCGGATGCACCATGTGCAAAATTATTGATCTGGGCGGCCATGATCGCACGGGTTTCAACCTGTCCCAGCGGATCACCAACCCCGCAGGCATGGCTCATCAGGATGTTATGCGACAAAGCCTGCTGACGATCCCGATCAATGATCACGTCACACAGGGCACCAACACCGGTATTGATGCCATATCCCTTGATGCCACGTTCCACCAGCGCATCAACAATTTCTCGTGCTTTTACGATCCGGTCACGTGCTTCCGGTGCCAATGCAAGGCGCGCACCATTGGCAACCTCGGCAATCTGCTGCCAATTCAGGGATGACGAAAGCACAACATCCTGTGTCATTGCGCCTCCACTCCGACCTGACGGCGCTGAACGAACCGGGCAACATAGTCGTTTGCCGGATTGTTCAGGATCTCAGCCGGTTTGCCGACCTGCACAAGCTGCCCGTCCTTCAGGATCGCGATTTCCGACCCGATCCGAAGCGCCTCTTCCAAATCGTGGGTGATAAAGACGATGGTTTTGTGCAACTCGGTCTGAAGCTGCAAAAGCTGATCCTGCATTTCCGCCCGGATCAACGGATCAAGGGCACTGAATGCCTCGTCCATCAGGATGACATCCGTATCGGCGGCCAATGCACGGGCCAAACCGACACGCTGGCGCATCCCGCCGGACAATTCATGAGGATACTTGTTTTCATATCCCGTCAAATTGACCGCATCGATCCATTTCTGGCCGATTTCACGTGCTTCCTGTTTGGATGTACCACGCACCTTCTGACCGTAAATCACGTTCTGCATCACGGTTCGGTGCGGCATCAGGGCAAAGCTTTGAAACACCATGCTGACACGATGGGTCCGGAACGAACGCAATGCCTTCGGCGACAGATTCAGGATGTTTTCACCATCAAACAGAACCTCGCCACTGGTCGGCTCGATCAGCCGGTTCAGGTGCCGGACAAGGGTCGACTTCCCCGAACCTGACAAGCCCATGATCACAAAAATCTGGCCCGGTTCGATGGTCAGGCTGACGTCGTTAAGGCCAACCGAACATCCCGACACATTGAGGATTTCATCCTTGTCCTTGCCGTCACGCGCCATCTGCAACGCGTTCTGTTCCTGATGGCCAAAGATTTTGAAAACGTTGCGGATTTCGATTTTACCCATGGCTCGAGCCTCCTGCCTTTGGCTTGCCAAGGCCCTGTGTAATCCGGTCCAGCAACACGGCAAGGATGACAATCCCGATCCCGGCTTCCAGTCCCTTGCCGACATCAAGTGTCTGAATGCCGTTCAAAACCTGTTCGCCCAACCCGCGTGCGCCAATCATCGATGCGACAACCACCATCGACAGCGCCATCATGATTGTCTGGTTCAGACCCGCCATGATGGTTGGTGTCGCCAGCGGAAGTTCGACCCCGAACAGGATTTGCCTTGGGCTGCCGCCAAACGCGGTTGCGGCTTCGACAACTTCCTTGTCGACCTGGCGAATACCAAGATCGGTCAATCGGATCAGCGGTGGCACGGCATAGATAATGGTGGCAAGAATGGCCGGAACCTTGCCCAAACCAAACAGCATCAGGGCCGGGATCAGATACACAAAGCTTGGCATCGTCTGCATGACATCAAGGATCGGCAGGATGATGCTGCGCACCAGACTGCTTTTGGCCGCCAGAATGCCAAATGGCACCCCGATCACGACGGACACGATGGTCGCCATCAGCATCAATGCCAGTGTCTGCATCGTCAGGTCCCAGAGACCCAGTATCCCGACCACAAACAGCAATACGCCAACCGCAACCGTCAGAACCCAGCGCCGCGAGCTATACCACGCACCCGCCATGAAAAGGACGATAACAACCCACCACGGCAAGCCGCGCAGGACCCATTCGATAAACAGGACGGATTGCAAAAGCGCATGCGAAATCGCCTTGAATATCCAGCCGTAATTGATGACCAGCGTTTCGATGAAATCATTCACCGGGCCGCGAATGGAATAATGAAGGTTCTCGGGAAACATCGAAGATTTTCCTTTATTCTTGCCTGCTTGACCGGATGCGCCCTGGGGCGCGAAACGGTTCTCCTGCCGACATTCCGGCAGGAGAACGCAGTCCGACAGACTTACTTGAGGCTGTCTTCGATCTTCGCCTTTGCCTCGGGCGAAACCCATTCACCCCAGACATCCGCCTTGGTTTTCAGGAATTCCTTTGCGGCAACATCGGCATCGACTTCATTGTCAGCCATGTAGGCAAGGCTGCCATTGACGTCTTCAAGCGGGAAGGTTGCCTTTTCAAGAACGGCTGCGATTTCCGGTGCTTCCTTGGCAAAGGTACTGTTCACGCCATAGGCAACATCGACACTCGGAAACGCACAGGCTTCCTCACGCTTGCCATCGGATTTCGAAAGTTCCGCCCAGCACGCATCGCTATAAGCCGGTTCATCAAGCTGGATCAGATTGAACTTGCCCATCATCGCGGTCGGCGACCAGTAATAGAACAGAAGCGGTTCACCCTGCAGATATGCCGACTTGATCGCCGCATCGAGTGCGGTACCCGTACCCGGGCGGAAGTTCACGTAATGATCGTCAAGCTGATAGGCTTCGAGCTTTGCGGTACTGATCCCCTCACAGGTCCAGCCGGACGGGCAATTCAGAAAACGGCCCTTGGACGGTTCTTCCGGATCGGTGAACAGTTCGACATATTTCGGATCGGAAAGCTGGGTCACACTTTTAAGGTCAGGTGCCATCGGCTCGATGCCGCGCTTTTCATCCCCTTTGATCACATAATCAGGTACGAACCAGCCTTCGCTGGCACCGACAAAGGTTTTGCCAATGGCAACGACCTTGCCCTGATCAACGGCCTTGTTCCAGATGTCGCTGCGGCCAAGCCATTCTTCGGCAAAAATCTGAATGTCGTTATTGGCAACCGCCTGTTCGAGCGTGATCGAATTGCCCGGAATGGAATCCACCTGGCAATCGTAGCCGGTCTCAAGGATGTTCATTATCACTTCGGTGATGAATGCCCCGCTTTCCCAGCTGATACCGGCAAATTTCACGGTATTGCCATCACTGCAATAGGATGCGCTTGCACCCGTCGTCGAAAGACCAAGTGCAACAATTGCAGCAAGGCCCGTGGTTTTAATGTGTTTCAATGACATGGTAGCCCCTCTGTTCAAAATGCGTTCGGCACTTTTGCTTTTTGGACAGACCCGAAGGTCAGCCGGTTTCTTCCCTTGCGTGGTGATCTTTTGCCACCGACCCTTTTTGCTTTTGCCGCCTCGCTTTTGACGATTGCGGAGATTTCCCCGGATCATCGGGTTGTACACCGGTGATCCGAAAACTTTTTGCTGCCCTTACGCCTGTCCCCCGACGACGAAACCCGAAAGTTTCGCGGCCGAAACAAGGCTGCCATCGGTTACAAGTTCCGCAGCCTTCGCCAGATCCGGGGCCATATAACGGTCCTGCTCGACGCTTGGAATGTCTTTGCGGACCATCGCCAGAACATCCTGCAAACCGGCACTGGTTTTTAGCGGACGGCGGAATTCAACGCCCTGTGCCGCACAGATCAGTTCAACCCCCAGAATATAGGAAAGGTTGGCATTCATCCGTGCCAGTCGGCGCGCACCGTGGGCTGCCATCGACACATGGTCTTCCTGATTGGCGCTGGTCGGCGTGCTGTCGGTCGAACACGGATTGGCAAGATGCTTGTTCTCGCTCATAAGCGCTGCTGTCGTGACCTCGGCAATCATCAGGCCGGAATTCAAACCCGGATCGGGGGTCAGGAACGGCGGCAGATCATGTGAAAGTGTCGGATCAACCATCAATGCCACGCGGCGCTGGGCAATCGCCCCGATCTCGGCAACGGCAAGGGCAATCTGATCGGCGGCAAAGGCCACCGGTTCGGCATGGAAATTCCCGCCCGACACAATGCGACCGTCTTCTTTGAGGACCAGCGGATTATCGGTGACCGCATTGGCCTCGATCTCCAGTGTCTGTCCGGCGAAGCGCAGCAAATCCATTGCTGCCCCGGTCACCTGCGGCTGGCAGCGAATGCAATAGGGGTCCTGAACACGGGTATCGCCCTCGCGATGGCTTTCGCGGATTTCCGATCCGTCCATCAATGCGCGCATCGCGCGCGCCACATTGATCTGCCCCGGATGACCGCGCAGCGTATGGATTTCATCAACCAGCGGGGCGGTTGATCCCATGATCGCATCGGTCGACAGCGAGGCGGTCACAATCGAACTGGCCGCGTTGCGCCAGGCTGAAAACAGGCCGACCAATGCACATGCGGTTGAAAACTGTGTGCCGTTAATCAGGGCAAGCCCCTCTTTCGGGCCAAGGACCACGGGCGTCAGACCAGCTTTGGCGAGGGCATCCGCACCGGCCATGGTTTCACCGCGATAGACCGCCTCGCCAGCCCCGATCATGACAGCCGTCATATGGGCGAGCGGCGCCAAATCGCCCGACGCCCCAACCGAGCCTTGTGACGGGACAACCGGGGTTACACCATGTTCCAGCATGCCCTCAATCAGGTCGATAATGTTCCAGCGCACCCCCGATGCACCGCGCCCGAGCGACAGCAATTTCAACGCCATCATCAAACGCGTGGTCGCGATATCAAGCGCATCCCCGACACCGCAGCAATGGCTGAGGATCAGGTTGCGTTGCAGGGTTTCGGTATCCTTGGCGGCAATCTTGACCGACGCCAGTTTGCCAAAACCGGTATTGACCCCATAAACCGCATCATTGCCTTCGGCAGCCGCACGGACCATCGCATGGGCGGCCTCGACCCCGGCCTTGGCCGACGGGTCCAGCTTCACGGCTGCCTGACTGCGCCAGATATGTTCAAGATCGGCCAGTTTCACCGAAGCGGGGATCAGGGTGACGGTCATTTTGCATCCTTGTCGAATACAGGTTACAGGGGCGCATGGGCAGGGTTGCGATACGCTTAGCGCGCGACCGGAACCCCGCCGAAAATACGTTCGAACAGCGGGTTGAACCCGATGCGGTATGAAAGTTCTGCCGGGTGTGACACATTCCAGATCGCCAGATCAGCCCGCATGCCCGACTTAACCTGCCCGGTATCGGACAGGCCCAGTGCACGGGCGGCATGGGCGGTTGCGCCGACCAAGGCTTCTTCGGGGGTCAGGCGGAATAATGTGCAGGACATATTCATCGTCAGCAGGATCGACATCAGTGGCGATGTGCCCGGATTGCAATCGGTTGCAACCGCCATTGGCACGCCATGCTTTCGAAAGGCGGCGACGGGCGGCAACTGTTTTTCATGCAGGGTATAAAATGCGCCGGGCAACAGGACCGCGACCGACCCGGATTTGGCCATCGCCATCGCGTCTTCTTCGTTAGCATATTCGACATGATCGACCGACAATGCGCCATAACCTGCCGCCAGTTTGGTACCCCCGATATTTGAAAGCTGCTCGGCATGCAGTTTGACGGGGATTCCAAGCGCGCGGGCGACATCGAACACGCGGGCAATCTGTGCGGTATCGAACGCGATGCCTTCGCAGAAACCGTCAACCGCATCGACCAGCCCTTCGGCATGGGCGGCGCGCAATGTCGGGATGCAGACCTCATCTATATAACGGTCCGGTTCACCCTTGAATTCCGCCGGGGTGGCATGGGCACCAAGGAAGGTGGTTTTGATGCGAACCGCACGATGTTTTTCAATCGCACGTGCGGCGCGCAGCATGTTCAGTTCCGTGTCGCGGTCCAGCCCGTAACCGGATTTGACCTCGATCACTGCGACACCCTCGGCCAGCAAGGCATCGACACGGGGCAAGGCGCTGGCGAGCAATTCGTCAACACTGGCGGCGCGCGTTGCGCTTACGGTTGATACAATACCACCACCCGCGCGGGCGATTTCCTCGTAACTTGCCCCTTGCAGACGCATCTCGAACTCAACCGCCCGGTTGCCGCCATGCACAACATGGGTATGGCAATCGATCAGGGCCGGGGTGATCAGACGGCCTTCAAGATCGCGATAGGGGAATTTTTTGCTGTCTTTATAGTCTTCGGGGATGGCATCGGCATCGCCGACCCAGACGATCTTTTCGCCCTTGATCGCGACGGCACCGCTATTCCTCATACAATAGGAATACCGGCTCTCGCCCGGTGCTTTATCGATCGTGACGATTTTCGCATTTCCCAGAAGCATGAGAAGCATCACCCCTTGATAAGTCTGTTATTAAATATAATATGTACGTACATAATATCACTGTCAAGACGGGTATAGGCAATGACGGTTCTTTGGGCAAATCAGGCACTTACGGCTTCGGGCTGGAAACAAAACGTTCAGATCGAGATCGATGAAAGCGGCAGAATCACTAGGGTTCAGGCCGATTCCCCTGCTACTGGAAACCGTGTTGGCACGCTTTTGCCCGCGATATCAAACCTGCACAGCCACGCGTTCCAGCGTTCGATGGCCGGATTGACCGAAAAACGCGGCCCCGATCCCCGTGATACCTTCTGGACATGGCGGCAATTGATGTTCCGCTTCCTGGATCAGCTCACCCCGGATCACGTGCAGGACATTGCGGCCTTTGTGCAAATGGAAATGCTCGAAGCCGGTTACGCCAACAATACCGAGTTCCATTACCTGCACCATCAACCGGGCGGCGTTCCCTATGACAATATCGCCGAGATGGCCGAACGCATCGCCGCCGCAGCAAATATCACCGGCATCGGCCTGACGCTTCTGCCGGTGCATTACCAGTTCGGCGGTTGCGACAAACGCCCGCTTGGCGCGGGGCAAATCCGGTTTGGCAATGATCCGGAACGCTTTGCCAAACTGTATGAGGAAAGCGAAAAGGCGTTAAAATCCCTGCCGTCCGATACTCGCATGGGGGTTGCCCCCCATTCGCTGCGCGCCGTGGGGCGGGAGGATCTGATTGCCACAACCCGCCTGTCAAAGGATGGCCCGGTTCACATGCATCTGGCCGAACAGGTCGCCGAGGTGGAGGAAGTCGAGGCATCCTGGGGCAAGCGCCCGGTCGAATGGCTGCTTGAAAATGCCGATGTCGATGAAAACTGGTGCCTGATCCATTGCACGCAAATGCAGGAACACGAAACGCTTGGCCTTGCTAGAACCGGGGCTGTTGCCGGGCTTTGCCCGATCACCGAAAGCAGCCTTGGCGATGGTATCTTTGATGGTGTTCGCTATCTGAATGCGGGTGGAAATATCGGTGTCGGATCGGATTCCAACATTCGCATTTCACTTTCCGAAGAGATCCGCACGCTGGAATACAGCCAGCGTCTGCGCGACAAATCGCGTGCCGCCCTTGCCACCCCGGAAAAATCCACCGCCCGCCGGTTGTTCGATGCGGTTGCCAAAGGCGGCGCACAGGCCGCAGGCCGCGATGCCGGCCGGATCGAGGTCGGCGCACTGGCCGATCTGATGGCGCTTGATGGCGCGGCAGTTGACCTTATCGGTCGGACAGGCGATACGATCCTCGATACATATGTCTTTGCCGGAGATGATCGCATGGTGCGTGATGTCTGGTCGGCCGGTCGCCATGTCGTGACCGAAGGCCGCCATATCGCACATGATACGATCACGGGCCGGTATCGCAAGGTGATGGAACAACTCAAGGAAGCGGTGTGAGCACCACCACGGAACTGACAAACTGGCAATCGGTCCATGACGAGGTCCTGCGCCGCATTCACACCCGTGAATGGAAGCCGGGCGACCAGATCCCCAAGGAAGTCGAGCTGGCCGAGGAACTGGGCTGCGCACGGGCGACCGTCAACCGGGCGCTTCGCGAACTTGCCGCCGAGGGCTTCCTTGATCGCCGCCGCAAGGCCGGAACCCGGGTCGCAACCCATCCGGTGCGACGCGCGCGGCTTGACATCCCTGTCATACGGCTGGAGATCGAGGGCCGCGGCCAGAAATATACCTATGGCCTGCTGCTAAGCGAACGCCGCAGCCCGCCGCCGGAAATCTGCGCCAATCTGGGCGTCACATCTGATAGCGACATGCTGCATATCACCTCGCTCCATCTGGCCGATGGCAAGCCCTATATGTTCGAAGAACGCTGGGTTTCGGTCGCCGCCACCCCGGAGATTGTTGATGCTGACCTCTCGAAAATCAGTGCCAATGAATGGCTGGTCCTTCATGCCCCCTACACCAAGGGCGACATTTCATTTTCCGCCGTGCTGGCTTCCGAAAACGAAGCCGAAATCCTGCGCACGCAAAAGAATGAACCATTATTCCTGATCGAGCGCACGACCTGGGAAGGGGAACAGGGCATTACCTCGGCCCGGCTGTTATTCGCGCCTGGATATCGGATGCATACGGCACTTTAGACCTTCCGAAGAGCCTTTGGCTTATGCGCATATCTGCTCTTTTTTCAGATTTCCCAAAAAGTTCTTGATTTGTTCTTTTAATTGTGTCATAAGAGTCAAGTCAACGGGAGAAATGCACCCGGACTGAAACCCGCAAGGCCTTGTGCCTCGCGGGTTTTTGCGTTTGGGGTCGGATCAAAGAGGTGATCAGGATGCAGCGGCAAAGATTGAGGCAGGGCGGCGGGGCAGTCCGCAGGATATGCGTCGGCGGATGGCGGAGCCATTACGGCGGCGTTCCGCGCCGGTTCTAATACGCTTTGAACACCCTTATTTGTCATGACGGGAGAGGTGCGTCTTATCGGGGAACGGACCCCGGATTTGCCGGATGGGGCAGAAATGGCAGCAGTGGCGGCAGTAGCAGCAATGGATTGTGGCCCGTCGGTGGTGGACAGGTTGGGGGGGCAGTGCGCCCGAAGACCGTCTGTTGGTGAAAATGACGGAGGCCCGAGGTGTGTCCGGGCGCTGGAGGTCATGCCATTGCCGGACGGGAGCGAGGTCGTGGGCCAACTGAGGGCGAGTCTGGCGAGGGCCCGATGGCTGTCGGTTGGCGAGATTGGTGGAACCCGGAGTTTGTTTGGGCTTCCTCGGCTGCACGACGTCCGGCTTGGGGGTGGGTACTCTGCCGTTGTGGCTGTTAGGATTCTGTGGTCATTGGTCTGGAAGAAGCAGTGCAACCCGGCAGGGGTGTCAGTGCCGAGGATGGCGTTTTTGAAAAAGGGGAGAGTCCCCTTTTTTGATATCTGCGTATCCATACGTAAAATAGTGAGGTGTACTATGCAATGCCCAAGATGTGATGGACAAGGTGATGTATTTCTTGTGAAAGTAAAAAAAACCGGTGAGATGTTGAAGTTATGTGATGAGTGTGATGCTACTTGGAAGAAAGATGACCCCATAGATAAAAAAACATTCTTTGATTTCGAGACGTATATGGAATCACAAGGAATTACCAAAGCGTGGGATGAAGTAGATTTCATTACAGGACCATGACAACTTCATCTGAGAAAACAAAAGGGACAGTCCACTCTTTATTTAATTCCTAACGATCCCAGAGCATTCGATGTTCCGATGGGGCGTATCATTGGTACGGATGGTGAATCGACTGTCAGAGTAGTTGTCGGGGTGAATAAAAAGACTGGCGAACTGACACTCAACATAACAACTGCATATCCGGTAAAGTAAGGGTGAATATGCTCGAATGTCCTATGTGTAATGGCTAGGGCACGTGTTTCTGGTTCGCGTGAAGAAGACAGGAAAAATTCTCAAGCTTTACGATGAATGCGATGCGATCTGGAGCCATGATGAAGAGCAACGGATTGTCACCAAGAAAACCTATCCCAACAGACGCATTACCCGTTTGATCCGTCATAGGCCGCCACCACCCGGAATTCCGGGCCGTCGGCGGTTGAGTGGCTTTCGTAAAGGCAGAAACGATCAACGGTGAAGCTGCGCGATGTCAGGTCGATATTGTCGGCAACGGCCTGTTCGACGGTGGCACGGGCCGCGTCGCGGTTGCGGCCCAAAGTGATATGCGGGGTGAATTTGCGCATGTCCATGTCCGGGCATTCTTCGAGCCGCAGCAATGCCTTTTCCACGCGGTTTGCAAGGGTGTGCAGGGCGGGTTGATCGGCGACACCGGCCCAGAAAATGCGCAGTTTGCGGGCGGAGGCGAAGATGCCAAGGCCCTGCACGCGAAGATCGAACGGTTCGAACGGGAGTTCGGACAGGGCCGCGTCGATTTCACGGGCCAGACCGGGGTCGACATTGCCGATGAATTTCAGCGTGATGTGCATGTTTTCCGGGGTCTGGGCATCGAGCCCCTTGATCCCGCGCGCCAACGGGTAAAGGTCGTCGGCAATATCAGCCGGTATTTCGACGCCAACAAACAAACGCATATTCGGAACTCACGCACGACAATCTGGCAGATGGGGAGTTGAGTGGACGACCGCCCGGTATTTATCCGGTCGAACGGCCCGGAAGCGGGATGATGTCGTCCTCGCCCGGGATTTGCGGGAAGCGGCCCGAAGCCCAGTCGGCCTTGGCCTTATCGATCCGTTCCTTGGAACTGGAAACGAAGTTCCACCAGATATGGCGATAGCCGACCGGCAATCCGCCGAGCAGCATCACGCGGCAATCGGATTGGGCGACGATATCGGGAATTTCTTCCGGCGCGATATAGATGAAGTTTTCCGGCTCATACAAATCGCCGTCAATGCGCAGGCTACCGGAAACGACATAAAGGGCGGCTTCCTGATTTTCACCGGGCAGCAGAAGCTGCGCGCCGGCATCCATGTGGACATCAAGATAAAACAGCTTGGACTTGACCGGAACCGGGGCGGTTTTGCCAAATGCCTCGCCCGCGATCAGACGCATATGCAAACCGGCATCTTCGATAATCGGCAGGTCGTCCTTGGCGATATGGAAAAATTCCGGATCGGATTCTTCTTCGTCCTCGGGCAGGGCCGCCCATAATTGCAGGCCATCGAGTTTATGATGGCTGTTGCGCACCGCATCGGTTTCGCGTTCGGAATGGGTGATGCCGCGCCCGGCACTCATCCAGTTGAGATCGCCCGGCTGGATTTCGAGCAAACTGCCAAGGCTGTCGTGATGGCGGACCGCCCCTTCGAAAAGATAGGTGACGGTGGCAAGCCCGATATGGGGATGCGGGGCAACGTCAACCCCCTGCCCCGGCTCGAACGATGCCGGTCCCATGCGATCAAAGAACACAAACGGGCCGACAGACCGGACATCCCGATGCGGCAGGACGCGGCGCACGGACAGGGGACCAAGATTGGCTTCCTTGCCGGAAATCAGTATAGACATGCGCCGCCTCCTTCTAAATGTTTGTCAGACTAATCTGGTTTCTTTCTGCCTTACGGGCAAGGGTTCGGCCAGGTGGTCTGGATTTTCTCGATCTCGGCCAGAACGTCGTCGGACAGTTCAATATAGGCAGAGCCGATATTGGATTTGAGCTGTTCCATGCTGGTCGCGCCGATGATGTTGGCGGTCAGGAACGGGCGGGTATTGACATAAGCCAGCGCCATCTGTGCCGGATCAAGGCCGTTATCCTTGGCGAGTTTGACATAGGCCTCGGTCGCCTTGATGCCATTTTCCGTCAGGTAGCGACCGAAATATTGCGGCCAGATGGTTGTCCGTGCGCCTTCCGGACGGGCACCACCGATATATTTGCCCGACAATGCGCCACCGCCCAACGGCGAATACGCCAGAAGACCGGCATCTTCGCGGATCGAGCATTCCGCCAGACCGACTTCGTAGGTGCGGTTCAAAAGCCCGTAGGGGTTCTGCACCGAAACCACGCGCGGCCAGCCTTTTTTCTCGGCCAGTTCAAGGAACTTCATCAAGCCCCACGGGGTTTCGTTCGACAGGCCAATATGACGGATTTTGCCCGCCTGCACCAGATCGTGCAGGGCTTCGAGGGTTTCCTCGATCGGGGTGAATTCCTCGTTCGCGTCATGGACGTAACCGAGCTTGCCAAAGAAGTTGGAATTCCGGTCCGGCCAATGGAGCTGATAGATATCGACATAGTCGGTTTTAAGGCGCGTGAGGGAACCGTCAATCGCCTCGTTGATCTGTGCGCGGGTCAGGCGCGGGCCACCCCGGACATAGGGAAAACGTTCGGCCGGACCGACAATCTTGGTGGCGATCACCAGATCATCGCGACGGCCCCGTTTTTCCAGCCAGTTGCCGATGATGGTTTCGGTTCTGGTGAAGGTTTCTTCCATCGCCGGAACCGGATACATTTCGGCGGTATCAATGAAATTGATTTCATTGGCGGTGGCGTAGTCAAGCTGTTCGAAAGCTTCGTCCTGGCTGTTCTGCTGGCCCCAGGTCATGGTGCCAAGACATATCACACTGACATTGATGTCAGTTCGTCCCAATCGACGATATTCCATAGATCAATCCCCTTTTACGCCCTGATTGGGCGCATTTTATTTTCAATGGTATGAATATATCCCGGTCGCGGAGTGATGAAAGCTTTTGTGGCAAATTTTCTTGCAACATCATGGAATTGCAATGAATTTTCGACCGATTGAACCCTAGATAAACAGGGTCAGAACCCCGGTATAGCTGTAAAAGCGATCATTGCAGACCTCGCCACTGCCGTAAAATCCGGTGAGCGGCAGATCACCGATTTCATCGCGGATGATCATCATTTCGCGGTTTTCGGTGCCAAACAGATGCGGCCCGCGGGCGACACAACTGCAATACAGCGCGCCGCGCGGTTTGCCCGGCAGGCGTTTTTGCAAATCAGCCAGCATGCGGCGCAAATCCTGTTCGGCGGCAACACCGTCACGCCGGACAAAACGGATGGTGTCACCGACCTGGACATCGCCGCTGATGGCCATCAGGTTGTTGTGCGGATCGACGCCCATCAGGTTACGGACAACAAAATCGCCGGTATCGGATCCCGGCACCATCAGGGCGACGTGATAGCGGCCCGAGGCGATGGAATGTTCGCTGCCGTCGGCTTCCATTTCCGATTTGAAGACTTCAAGTGCCGGACGGTCATCGAGGGTCGAGATAATGCCTTCGCGTCCCTCGGTCACGCGATGGACCGGCCCGACCGGCGTGCAGGCCTGACTGATGCCGACCTGGACCATTGTCTTGCCCGTGAACAGAACACCCGACAAACCGCCATTGACGACCCTGTCGGCAATTTGCGGCGCGCCACGTTCGCCCGATGCAATACCGCCAACCAGATAGGTCGATCCCATGCGCGCGAGTTCCGAGAGCGTACCAAGGCTTTCGGGGGCAGAGGGATCGCCATGAACGAGACCAAAGAGCGGCTGGAGACGATCAATCGCACGCTGCAATTCCGGTGCATCAAGATCGGTATCGGTTTTGAGCGGGGCGAAAATATGAAAATCATCCGGGTCAATCGGTGCCACCATCACGGATGCCGCCGGAACCCCGAAATAGGCCCGGCCCGATCCGCACACACCAATCCCGACAGTGCCGACCCAGTGTTCAAGTGACAGGCGGGAGCGCAGGAAAGTCAGAATGCTGCCAAGATCGGCGGCCAGTGCCTCGGACACATATAAAAAAGCCAGTGCCTGTTGCGGCAGTGGCTGTGTTTGCAATTGATCGGCCAGTTCGGTGGCGACTGCTGCCCAATTTTCCCCGCTGGCATGTGCCGCATGAAATTCAGCCGTCATGCATTCTCCCGCTTTTTGAAAACCTGCCTGATGATCTGGCGGTCCGTTTTCTTGGTCTTGTCGTTATCCGAACATTATCCAAGCACTATCTAAGCATTCGGGGGGGCCATTCACAATGGGCGAACAAAGATTTCATTCCCGCCCTGGCAAAGCCCGTGCTCCCCTGTGTCCCAACGTCAGGCAATATGTCGACGCAACAGATCCATCGCCGCATTGAGCTGCGTCATGCGCTGATGCGATCCATAATTGCTGTCGGGGTGGTGAATGGCCGCCAGCACCCGGTATTTGGCGCGGATCGATTTTATATCGGGGCGGGCATTGGGGGCGAAACCCATGACATGCAGGGCTTCGTTATAGGTCGTGACCCCGCGATCAAGCGGTTCGAACGCCAGATTGTCGACAATGGCGCGCAGACGTTCCAGTTCCTCGCGCGATTGCAGAAGTTCGACCGGCGGCTCGTGCTGCCGCTTTTTCATGGCATGGGCTTCTTCAAGCGCCTTGCGTTCGGCAGCAAGAATATCGGCCTTTTCGACGCGCATCTTGACCTCGCCCTTGTCAAAATGCAGCGCCATATTGAGCGCCTTGCGCACGGCAATGATCGAATGCCCCGGTGGCAAACGCAATTGCAGCCTTGGTTTGCGCCGCCAGGGGCGGCCTTCGGCGGGGCCGGATTTCAGGACGATGGTTTCACGGTCACCGGGGGGCGGATCGCCCGGATCGTCATAATCCTCAATCGCGCCTTCGGGCACGATCAGCATGACGGACCGCGCCAGATCGGCGGCATTCACGCCGCGTTTGGTCGCCAGCGCCAGGACGGCATCACGAAAAACCGATGAACACGGAATGGTATAGGATTGTTTGACCGATTGTGTTGCCATCGCCCCTTGTCGTCCCCTGCCATATCTTTAGCTGTAAAATCAGTCTGTTAGATCATGATTTCAGATATCGCCATTCGTGAAACGGCCTGTTGAGGCAAAGTGTAGCGATCAGGGACTCGGGCTGCAACTGCGTTTGTAGGCAAAATCGAATCGCTTCCGATTCATTCACAGGCAAAACTGACGAATTCCGTTCGGTATTCTGAGGAAAAATATCGACCCAAATATTTGATAATAAAAGATATTTTCACGTTTTGACGGCAATTCGCCTGTCGTATCCTTGCGGTTGTAACAGCAAAAGTCCGCGGCGCGTTTCCGAATATGGGCGCGCGCAGAAATTCCCATCTAATTCATTGTTATAAAAAGATTATTCTGAGGTTCCGGGGACGAACTGCATTCGGGTTAAATTCCGGCATTTTTATCCGGCAGGTGTATTTGTCTTCTGAGTCAGGATCACCTGAAATACGATTACCTACAAATGCAGTTGCAGATGGCAATATTCGAAACATAACCGAAAGTAAATGGTATGTTAATTTCACACCTGATCAGGTGTTTTGAGCGATTTTTGCCGGTTTTCGGGCCAGTTTAGATGGTTTGAAATTCTTATCCGGAACAGATCAATCAATTGATTTAATTGGATTATATTGGACTTTTCATTTCCCGCCCGATGGATTGCTCCTGTGGCGACAGTATCGTTTCGGTTTGTTTCCTAATTCTATCTACGAATGTAGTTTTTTAGCCGGATTTCGGCGAAATTACCGTGCCTGCGAGGCGGTTTCACAACCGTCCGGGCGCGTTTTGGCGTCATTTACCATATTGTTATTGAACAGTTTTTTTGGGAATCCGCCCAAAAAAGACAAAGGCTGTGACGGGTGTCACAGACTTTGGGTCGTCAGATGATCCGGGAAATCAGGAATCGGCTTCCAGCACGTCAATCACCTTGGGCAGGATGCGTTCAACGATCAGCTTGACCCCGTCGGCATTGGGATGGATGCCGTCATCCTGGTTAAGGCTGGAATCGGCGGCGACCCCATCAAGGAAGAAGGGATAGAAAGCCAACTGGTATTCTGCCGCCAGTTCGGGGTAGATTTCATTGAATTCAGCCCCGTATTCCTTGCCCATATTGGGCGGCGCCATCATCCCGGCCAGCAGAACGGCAACATCGCGATCACGCAGTTTGCCGATGATGGCATCAAGATTTTCGCGGGTCCGGGCCGGTTCGACCCCGCGCAGCGCATCATTGGCACCCAGTTCCAGCAACACCATATCGGGTTGATCGACCAGCGCCCAGTCAAGGCGGGCGAGCCCCGCCGCAGTGGTATCGCCGGAAACCGAACTGTTGATAACCTTGACATTATGCCCGGCATCGCGAAGGGCGGCTTCAAGCCTAGGGGCAAAGCCCTCCTCGTGCGACAGGCCATACCCCGCCATCAGGCTGTCGCCATAGAGCATCAGGGTTTGCGGGGCATTGTCGGCAGCGCTGTCGGCCGCCTGGGCATCGTGGATGCCAAACAGGCTCATCGCGCCGATCAGAATGCCAAAGGCCAAACCCGCCGGGCGGAACAGACGCCGAAACAGACCGGGCTTTTCCCGGCAAGTGAACTGGTTAACAGCCGGGTCTTGCCCGAACAGCGTATATGCCACAAATCTCACCCTATGTTTTGTCATCTTGCACAATCGGTTACCCCCTGTTTACCTGTTGGTTACCTATTGGTTACCGTGAGATAAACCAGTCTGACCCTAAATTCCGTACAGTTATTTAACCCGTTTCCTTAACCTTGCAATGCTTTAGCCCGATTGGACCTGTAATGAGTGTTACCGAAACTGCCACTATCGCGGATGAAACCACGGTCACAACCGGGGCCACACGCCAGCGTACCGTCGATGTTTCCGGGCTTAAGCTGAGCCTTAAGGGACCGGCGGGGATCGTCGATATCCTGAAAGGGGTCGATATTCAGATTGATGCCGGCGAACGTGTCAGTCTTGTCGGGCCGTCCGGATCGGGCAAAACGTCGCTTTTGATGGTCATTGCCGGGCTGGAGCAGGCGCAGGAAGGCACCATCAATATCTGTGGCGAGGATTTACGCAAGCTTGATGAAGATGGTCTGGCCCTTTATCGCCGCCATCATGTCGGTATCGTGTTTCAGGATTTCCACCTTGTCCCGACCATGACCGCGCTTGAAAACGTGGCATTGCCGATGGAGTTTGCCGGGCGCAAGGACGCGTTTGAACGCGCCGAGGCGGAATTGATTGCCGTCGGACTTGGCCATCGCATCGGACATTATCCGGGCCAGCTTAGCGGCGGCGAACAGCAGCGCGTGGCACTGGCGCGTGCGCTTGCGACTGATCCGGAACTGCTTCTGGCGGACGAGCCGACCGGCAACCTTGACGGGGCCACCGGCGAAACGATTATCGAATTGCTGTTTGATCTGGCGAAGCGCAAGGGGTCGACATTGCTTCTGATTACGCATGATCCGGGGCTGGCATCGCGGTGCGACCGGTCGATCATGCTGCGCGACGGGGAAATCGTCACGCAACAGGATGCCAGCATATGAGCAGTATTTCCCAATCCACCAACGGGGCGGAAAAGCTGTGGTCGATTGCCTGGCGGGTTTGCCGTCGCGAATTGCGCGGCGGATTTTCGGGCTTTCGCATTTTTCTGGCCTGTCTTGCGCTTGGTGTCGGATCGATCGCCGCGGTCGGAAACGTTTCGGAATCCATTTTAAATGCGCTTGAGCGCGATGGCCGGGCCCTTCTGGGCGGGGATGTCGAGCTTCGGCTTGTGCATATGCCCGCAACCGAGGAGCAGCAGACCTGGCTTTCGGAAAATACCGAACGCATGGGCGAGCTTGCGACCATGCGTGCCACCGCCTATGGCCCGGAACAGCGCAGGCTGGTCGAGCTTAAGGCGGTTGATGATGTCTATCCGCTGTTTGGCGAGATGGAACTTGCCGATGGTATCGCGTTTGACGGCGCACTTGCCAAAACGGATGGTGTCTGGGGCGGGGTGGCCGAGGCCGGGCTTCTGGAACGGCTGAAGATTACTGTCGGTGATACGGTGCGCCTTGGCGATATCAATATTCAGGTGCGCGGCGTGATCGCGACCGAACCCGACAAGGCCGTCGGCTTTTTCAATTTCGGCCCGCGTTTGATGGTGTCGATGGATGCCCTTGCCGATACCGGGCTGGTGCAGCCCGGCAGCCTGATCAATTATTATTACGCTTTGGATTTGAATGATGCGGAAACGCCAAAGGTGTTTCGCGAACGGCTTGACGCGCAGTTTGAAGATGCCGGGTGGCGCGTGCGCGATGTATCGGATGCCAATCCGGGCCTGCGGCGGTTTATTGAACGGCTGACCCTGTTTCTGACGCTGGTGGGGCTTTCGGCATTGCTGGTCGGCGGGATTGGCGTTGCCAATGCGGTGCGCAGCCATATCGAAAGCAAAACATCCGTTATCGCGACGCTTAAATCCATCGGGGCATCGCACGGGCTGGTATTGCGGATTTACTTCCTGCAAATCCTGATGCTGTCGCTTGTCGGGATCGGCATCGGGCTTCTGATCGGGGCGGTGACACCGGCGATCATTGCACCGGCGCTGGCGGGGCGTTTGCCGATTGATGTGACATTGGGCCCGGCATTGCCGTCGCTTCTGATTGCGACGGCATTTGGTGTTCTGACCACGCTGGTCTTTGCCATGCCGTCGCTTTTGCGTGCGCGTGAAATTCCGGCAGCCCGGCTTTTCCGGGCCAGTGCGGGACTGATGAATGGCAGTGCGCTTCGCAAACGCGACCTGCCTTATGTCGGTATTCCGCTTATCCTGTTGCTGTTGTTGACCGTGTTTACCGCAACGGATCGGGAGATCGCGCTTGGCTTTATCGCCGGGTCGCTTCTGGCGATTGCGGTTTTTGCCGCGGCGGGCAAGGCAATTGTATCGCTTTCAAAACGGATGACGGGTGGCCGGAATGCCTTTAGCCGACTGGCACTGGCGAACCTGCACCGGCCGGGTGCCAGCACGGTGCCGGTCGCGCTGTCGCTTGGTCTTGGTCTGACGCTGCTGGTGACGATTTCGGGGATCGAGGGCAACCTTGATCACGAGATCAACGAGAATTTGCCGGACTCTGCCCCGGCCTTTTTCTTCCTGGATATCCAGCCTGATCAGATGGATCAGTTCAAAACGCAACTTCTTGAAAAAGATAACGTTTCGGATATCGAACAAACACCGATGCTGCGTGGCCGTGTGGTTGCGATTGACGGGGTTGATGCCAATGATGTCGGTCCGGGGGATGATCGATGGTTCCTGCGCGGTGACCGTGGCCTGACCTTTGCGGCCAGTCCGCCGCCCGAAACCCAGATCGTGCGCGGGGAATGGTGGCCGGCTGATTATGACGATGCCGCCAAGCCGCTTGTTTCCATCTCGCGCGATATTGGCGAGGCATTCGCATTGGAGCCGGGCGATACATTGACCGTCAATGTGCTGGGCCGGGATATCACCGCCGAGATTGCCAACTGGCGCGAAATCGAATGGCAAAGCCTTCGGATGAATTTCGCGATGGTGTTTTCGCCGGGCCTGATCGACAAGGCGCCCTATAGCCTGATTGCGACCGCGCATATGCCGCGCGAAATGGAAGAACCGGTTGATCGCATGATCGGCATGGATTTCCCCAATGTCTCGGCGATCCGGGTGCGCGAGGCGCTTGAGGCTGCCAATGCCATTCTGGCCGGGATCGGAACGGCGCTTAACGCGACCAGTTCGATTGCGATTGTCGCCGGTGTTCTGGTTCTTGCCGGGGCGGTTGCGGCGGGACGGCGCAAACGGATTTATGATGCGGTCGTTCTCAAGACGCTGGGCGCGACACGCGGCAATATCCTTTATGCCTATGCGCTGGAATACGGGATTTTGGGGCTTGCGACCGGGGTGATTGCCGCCCTGTTTGGCAGTCTTGCGGCGTGGTCGGTTCTGGTGCTGATCATGGAAGCGAGCTGGACGCTTCTTCCGATGACGATCTTTGGTCCGATTGCGATTGGTCTGCTGGCGACCCTGTCGGCGGGCTTCATCGGGACGTGGCAGGCATTGCGCAGCCCGGCGGCACCGCTTTTGCGTAACGAATAGCGCGCCGTACATAACACCGAAAAGGGCCGGTCCATCACAGACCGGCCCTTTTCATTTTGATCTGGTATCGGCTGGAATTATGCCAGATCGCGAAGGGCGCGACGGACGACCTTGCCGGTTGTCGTCATCGGCAATTGGTCCATGAAGGCGATTTCGCGCGGATATTCGTGTGCTGCCAGACGGGTTTTGACGAAATCGCGGATATCGGCCTCAAGCTCCGGACTTTGGGCAAAGCCATCGGCCAGCACGACGAAGGCCTTGACGATCTGTCCGCGTTGGTCGTCGGGCTTGCCGATCACACCGGCCATACGCACGGCAGGATGGCCGATCAGGCAATCCTCGATCTCGCCCGGGCCGATACGGTAGCCTGCCGAACTGATCAGATCGTCATCGCGGCCGACAAAACGGATATAGCCATCCTCGTCAAGCTGGCCCATATCGCCGGTCAGAAGCCATTCCCCGATGAATTTATCGCGGGTGGCTTCGGGGTTGCGCCAATATTCCAGAAACATCACCGGATCGGGCGCGCGAACGGCAATCCGGCCCATTTCCCCAGCGGGCAGAACATTCGCCGCCATATCGATCACCGCAACGTCGTGCCCCGGCACCGCACGGCCCATGACGCCGGGCTTGGGGAACATGATCGACTGGCAGGAACTGACCACCATGTTGCATTCGGTCTGACCATAAAATTCGTTGATGGTGACGCCAAACACGCGACGGCCCCAATCAAGAAGTTCTGCACCCAAAGTTTCCCCGCCGCTTGCGATTGAGCGGATATTGCATTTGAACTTTGCCGCCATATCGTCGCCGGCAGAACGCATCATTTTAAGCGCGGTGGGCGGCAGGAAGATATTGCGCACGCCATATTCGGCAATCAGGCCAAAGGCGGCCTCGGCACTGAATTTTTCAAAGCGGTGTGCGACGACCGGCTTGCCGTGATGCCAGGCCGGCAGCAGGACATCAAGCAACCCGCCGATCCATGCCCAGTCCGCCGGGGTCCACATGACGTCGCCCTCCTGCGGGAAGAAGTCATGCGACATTTCCACACCGGGCAAATGCCCCAGCAATACACGATGGGCATGCAGCGCGCCTTTCGGCTGGCCGGTGGTGCCGGATGTATAAATGATCAGGGCCGGTTCATCGGCCCGCGTCTTGACCGGCTCGAAATCGTCGCTGGCCTCGGCCGACAGTGCCTTGAAATCAAAACAGCCATTTGGCGCGCCATCAATCACATAGACATATTCAAGTGCCGGGAGCAGATCGCGGATTTCGGCAATTTTCCGCGCCCCTTCCCGATCCGTGACCAGAGCCTTTGCGGCACAGTTTCCAAGCCGGTATTCAAGAGCATCAACCCCGAACAGGGTAAAGAGCGGCACGGCAATACCGCCCATTTTATAGGTCGAAATATGCGCAATCGCTGTTTCGGGGCTTTGCGGCAACAGAATGCCAACCCGGTCCCCGCGACGAATGCCGTGACGGCGCATGACATTGGCAAAGCGGTTCGACAGACGTTTGAGCTGTGCAAAACTGTAATCGCGTCGTGAACCATCGCGCCTGCGATACATCAGCGCAAGGCGATCCGGATCATCCGCCCACTTGTCGCAAACATCGACGCCAATGTTGAAATAGGTGGGTACGTTCCAGACAAAATCCGAACGCACCGACGCGTAATCCGCACGAATCGGCAGCATGTTTCCTCCCTGTATCCGCCACGTCTTTTTGATTTTTTGATTTCACGACGTTTTGGTCGGGGACATGCTAGAACATGCACCCGAAAATATGAACCATTTTGTCGTAACGGAATCGGGGATATTCCCGACCTGCGAGAACAGCAATGTCCCTAGCGGGCAGGATCAAGCAGGAAGGTGAAATTGGACGGTTGTCCCGCATCGCTAAAGGCCGTGGCGTGACAGCCCAGACAGGTGCCATCGGTCTGATGCTGGATAAAACTTTCGAGCGCGGTATTGGTCAGAAAACGCGGAACTTCGCCGATACCAAACGGCACACCCCCGCCATTGCCGATCCATTGCGTCCCGAGCAGGAAATAGTTTTGCCAGACACTGCCTTCGAGTTTGCGTTGCCAGACGAAATTGGCTTCGGCCGTGCCGGAAAACAGCCGCCAGCACCGCACAATATCGGGTGCAGCCACGGGATTGCCATCCGGATCGCGGGCATAGGGCGGCTGATCGGCCCAGCGCAGATCGGACTTGATGATCCCGTTTGCCGCACGATCCGCTTTATCCACGCCCGCACCCCCGTCATAGAAGATGTAATCGCGATCCGTCTTTTCCGGTGCCAGGCAGCCATCGGGGAAAAGGTCGTTGGCGATGATGCTGTTGGGACGTCGGGCATTTTCGGCCAGCGGCGCATTGTCGGCATGCTCGAAACTTGACCAGATCCAGCGATCCCCGTTGCCGCTTTTGACCCGCTGAACAAGATGCAACCCGACCAGACCAACGGTCACGTCAAGGCATTTGGGCGTACCACCCAAGGTATCACTGGCAGCAAGCGCAATCCGGGCCGGGCGCGTGTAATACCGTTTCCGATCTGCCGCATCCGTCATAATCCGCCATGCGAATTTGGTCAGTTGCGCACCGGGCGTGAGCCAGGTCTTGTCACTGGCGAGCAATTCGGAATTATCGGCAACCTTTCCGCCCGCCGACAGGGTCAGCATCGGAAATTCGACCGATTGGCCGCTTTGGGCGAAGGCAAGACGCCCCTGCATCGTATCAAGATCGTTCCAGCGGATATAATCGGCGGCAACATCGTTGATCCGCGTATCATAGAGAATGAAATTACCCGCCTGATCGATCAGGATATCGCCCGACGACTGAACGAAGGCCGAAAGCAGCAAATGCCCGGCAGGCAAACCCGTGCGGCAACGATCATTGGCAAAGGACAGATCGTCAAAAAGGTCGCTCTTCGTGGCGTAGCTTTCCCAAGGAGCACGACCGTTATCAGGATTGCTGTAGCCTGCCGGAACGGGAAGCCCGGCAGCATCATTTGGCCAGAACAGCGAGATAAAGGATTGCCACGAAAAACGGTCAAAGGGACGCTGTGCCTCGTAGGCAACGAAACGATAGATGAAATTGGCATCGAATTCGGGCACATCGACCGGTGGGGCCGCGCAAAGCCCGCCAACGCCCGCTGTCGTACAAAATTCATCTTCCGGGTAAACGGCATCGAAAACAGGTATCTCGTCCACCTTTTTTGAGGCGACAAAATTCGGATTCTGTGCCGACGCCGCAGACAAGGCAGCCAGCAAAACGATACATACGATCAGCAGCGCAAGAACGAGCCGCCCGATATTTGGCATGTATTTGTTATCGAAAAACTTTTTCGCCATGTCCGGTCAATCCGCCGTCAAACCAGCCCCAGCAGCGCGGTTCATGAAACCTGATACGCGATTATAGGCCGAAACGGCCAAAAAGTCGCGTCGCCTAGCTGTCATCGGGGAAGTGAACAAGATCACAATATCATCGGTATGATATACAAGGTCATCGGCCAAACCGTTGCTTTTCACGGAAATCCTGCCATATTTTCATCATCGCAGAGTTCTATGAACATTCTGCCCGTTATGGATCAAAGAGGGATTTCAATGGCTTTTGAAACGCGTCAACGCGGCTATGACGTCTCGGTTGGCCGGTCGGCAGCCGAGATTGATGAAGGTCTCCGCGCCTATATGCTGCGTGTCTACAACTATATGGCATCTGCACTTGCCCTGACCGGGATCGTCGCGATGGCTGTGTCGACCAGCCCTACCCTGATGCAGGCGATTTTCGGAACCGGCTTGCACTGGATCGTGATGCTGGCCCCGATCGGGCTCGTCCTGTTCCTGAGCTTCCGCATCCACAAGATGAGCTTTGGTGCCGCACAGACCACATTCTGGATTTATGCAGCACTGATGGGTCTGTCGCTGTCGTCGATCTTCCTCGTTTACACGGGTGAAAGCATCGCACGGACCTTCTTCATCACCGCAGGCACCTTCGCCGCGATGAGCCTTTATGGCTATACGACGAAGAAAGACCTGTCGGGCTGGGGAAGCTTCCTGTTCATGGGCCTGATCGGGATCATCCTGGCCAGTGTCGTGAACATCTTCCTGGGCAGCTCGATGCTTCAGTTCGTGATCTCTGGTGCGGGCGTTCTGATCTTTACCGGTCTGACCGCATATGACACCCAGCGGATCAAGGAAAGCTACCACGTCCACGATGATCAGGCGACCGCAGGCAAGAAAGCCATCTTTGGCGCCCTGCAGCTTTATCTGGACTTCGTGAACCTGTTCGTAATGCTGCTTCAGTTCTTGGGCAATCGCGAATAGAACTGATCCCCGGCATTCGCAGTCGGAAAACCCCGCAATCGAAAGGTTGCGGGGTTTTCTTTTGCCTGTTTGGAACATGACAGGAACCGGATTACGACGCCTTGGCTTCGCCAGCGCCACCGGTCGCATCAATAACCGACTGACGTTGAGCGAGTTGGTGAAGCATGTTTTCGGCACGGGTAAAGCTGCCCGAAGCAGCGCGCGCCGCACCACGCGCCGCGGCTTCGTCAAAGGCCTCGTAAGCCTGCGAGAAATTCATCCGCGCCTGCGATATCAATTTAAGGTCCTTTTCCGCCGCACCGGTCGAAAACTGGACACTGCCGAGCGCAAACATCGCCCGCCCCCACAGATAGGGATGATCACGCCGCGAGCAGACCTTGAGTGCCGCCTGAAACACCGGGATCACCTGTTCGGCCGGAACGCCGACGCTGCCTATCGAGGACTGCGCAACAACAGACTCGGCCAATCCATAAGCGGTCTGTGCATACAGGGTCGCATGGGCCTTTGCATTCACCAGCCCGAGCGCCCGGCGATAATGGCCGCTGGCAGTTTGGGCCATTTCGATATCTTCGACTTCCTTGGCGTGGATCATCATGGCCTCGCCAAGTTTGCCAATGGCAATCGCGCGCGAAACAGGCGTACCCGCCATCAGTTCAAAGCGTCGTTCCAGAAGTTTCCACAAACCAATCGCGGTTCCCCCCGAGCGCGCGTTCATATTGCTGATCATCGACCAGTTCAGAAGCGTGCCGTAAAGCGCCATCAGTGCCGAACGTTGCGGATTGACAAGGGACAGATCGCCAACACCACGCAACATGTCTTCGGTTTTCAGGACCGTTTCCACGGTTTGCTGCCGTGTGATGCGTTCATGCAAAAGACCGGCCGGTTGTTTGGCTTTTTTGACGTCCTTTTGCGGATCACCGACAATCATCAGGATATCGCGGATAATCGGCTCGATCACCCTGATTGCGCTGGCGCAATAGCTGCGCTCACCGGTTTCGGCCAGCATTACAGCCCCAAAAGCATAGGCCGTTACGACCCCCGGCCCGGCATCGGCGATGTTTTCACCGTTGTTGATACGTTCCTGAAAGTCATCAAGGTGCGATGAAAGACGTGCAACCTGAAGGGCCCGCCGGTCATGTCCCCGCGCCTGGGCCAGCAGTTCACAGGTCAAAAGAATTTGCAGGGCGGCGGCCGTGTCCTTGTGTTGCGGCTGATGGAAACTGTGGATCAGCGGCATCAGCAATTCGTAGAGCGGCGAGACCAGAGTATCGTTACTGAAATGCACATTCAGCGTTCCGGTATCCGGATCGGTCTGCCCCCAGAATACGGCTGTCGCGTCCTGACGGTGCGCAAGGTTTAGTGCGCTAGCATGGGCTTCGCGCACGCCCTGAAACAGGTCGGCAATATCGGTATTAATCGCAATGTGGCGCCCAAGGGAAAGTGCCGTGGTATCGGGAATATCGGACAATATCCGTTTCATCCAGTCACCGGCCTGATCGGGCAAAGGAGTGCCAGAGGGATCTTCGGGGACAAAATGGGCAATGGCATACAGGCATGGTTCGACCGGTTCTGCAGTTTCCGTTTCCGGAACAGAACCATCGCCAACCGTTTCACCCGTGGCAAAGATGGACTTGAAAACAAGCCCGACCATGGACCAGAAGCCCGCCATTTATCCCCTTATCACACGTCCTTCGTCATCCGTGGCCGGAGGTTGACTTAGATGATCATGATATAATCACTTGTGGCGGCGGCGGCGTCAATAATACGCCGCCCTGTTTCACACCATACCGAAGGATAAAAGAGACCCGTCACGTATAGGGACAGGTCGGGAAATTCCCCCGGATTTTAATAACCTGGATTAATTCCAGGGGCGACGACGCACCCTGCGTTCCTTTGCCGAGCCGGACCACGGGCCGGATTTTGTCGGTGCCGTCGTTCCCGATTGTGGCGCGCCCGCCATTTCGCGCAATTTGGCAATCCGGTTGGACATGCTCGGATGGGTTGAGAACAGGTTATCAACACCTTTGCCCGAAAGCGGGTTGGCAATATACATATGCGCGGTCGCCGGGTTACGTTCGGCATCCATATTGGGAATGGAACGAACGCCCTTGTCGAGTTTGTTCAGAGCGGATGCCAGCCACATCGGATGGCGGCAGATTTCAGCGCCGATCTTGTCGGCTTCGTATTCGCGGGTGCGCGAGATTGCCATTTGCACCAGCATCGCGCCAAGCGGTGCCAGAATGGCAACAAGGATCATACCCAGCCCGCCGAGCGGATTGTTGTTATCGTTTCGACCACCACCAAACATCCCGGCAAACATCGCAAAGTTCGCCAAAGCGGAAATCGCCCCGGCGATGGTTGCAGTGATCGTCATGGTCAAGGTATCGCGGTTTTTGATATGGGCCAGTTCATGGGCCATCACACCGGCAATTTCATTGCGATCCAGCAACTGCATCAGGCCGCTGGTTGCGGCGACGGCTGCATTTTCCGGATTACGCCCGGTGGCAAAAGCATTGGGCTGGGGATTATCGATCACATAGACCTTGGGCATCGGAAGCCCGGCATTCCCGGCCAGTTCACGCACCATCGATACCAGTTCGGGTGCGGTCCGGTCGTCCACCTGCCTTGCACCGCGCATACGCAAAAGCATGGAATCCGCGTTCCAATAGGCAAACACATTCATCGCGGCAGCAAACAGCAATGCGATGATCATGCCCTGTTGCCCGCCAATCATCATGCCGACTGCGCCAAACAGCGCTGTCAAGCCAGCCAGCAACAAACCTGTACGCACATAATTCATGGTCGACACTTCCTTTGACGAATGCTCCGCGCAGAAGATAGGGAGAAGTTGCGCCAAGGCAAGCGTGACCGAAACCAGATGAGATCAATTTCACAGAAGAAAGAAACAGCCGGACCACGGGGTCGGGGGAACTTTATGGTCCGGCTGTTGTGCAACGGTTTTCGTTACTCCGCGGGCTGCTGCGCGTCAGCCCCTTCAAGTGAACGAACCTCGTTGCCACGGCCCATCTTGCGCACCAGCACGTAGAACACCGGTGTCAAAATCAGACCGAAGACGGTCACGCCCAGCATCCCCGAGAAGACGGCAATGCCGATAGCCTGACGCATTTCCGAACCGGCCCCGCTTGAAAGCACCAGCGGCACAACGCCCATGATGAATGCAAGCGATGTCATCAGGATCGGCCGCAGGCGCAGACGGCTGGCTTCAATTGCCGCCTGAACGGTTGTCCGGCCCTGATGTTCAAGTTCGCGGGCGAACTCGACAATCAGGATGGCGTTCTTTGATGCCAGTCCGGCCAGAACGAACAGACTGATCTGGGTGAAGATATTGTTATCCCCCCCAAACAGATAGACACCAAAGGCCGCCGACAACGTACTCATCGGGACGATCATGATGACCGCCAGCGGCAAGGTCAGGCTTTCGTACTGGGCCGCCAGAACAAGGAAGACCAGCAAGATACAGATCGGGAAGATGAAGATTGCCGTATTGCCCGCGAGGATCTGCTGATAGGTCAGATCCGTCCATTCATAGGACATGCCGGGTGGCAGGGTTTCATCAAGGATCTTGATAATCGCGGCCTCGGCCTCGCCACTGGAATAACCCGGGGCGGCGTTGCCGTTCAGATCAGCAGAACGGAAGGCGTTGTAACGCATGGCGGTATCCGGACCGAATGTTTCGGACACGGAAATAACACTGCCAAGCGGAACCATATCGCCATCCGCGTTGCGCGTTTGCAGACGCAGGATGTCTTCCGGGCTTGAGCGATAAGGTTTATCGGCCTGTGCGATCACCTGATAGGTGCGACCGAACTGGTTGAAATCGTTGACATACATCGAGCCCAGATAGATCTGCATGGTCCGGAAGATTTCATCGACCGGAATGCCGAGCTGCTGAACCTTTGTACGGTCCAGATTGGCCTCCAACTGCGGGACATTGATATTGTAGCTTGAGAACACACCGGTCAGTTCGGGTGCTGCCCATGCCTTGGCCAGCACCTGTTTCATGGCGTCATCAAGCGCACGATATCCCTGATCGGTACGATCCTGCACCTGCAGCTTGAAACCACCGACCGTACCAAGCCCCTGAACCGGGGGTGGCGGGAAGATGGCGACAAAGGCCTCGTCAAGTGCGGCATATTTCTGTTGCAGTTTACCAGCAATCGCCAGCCCCGACAGATCATCGGATTTGCGTTCGGCAAAGTCGGTCAAGGTCACAAAGACAATGCCGGCACTTGAACTGTTCACAAAACCGTTGATCGACAGGCCCGGGAAGGACACGGCACTTTCGACACCGGGTTCGGCCAGTGCGATATCAGACATTTCGCGAATGACTTCTTCGGTACGGTCCAGTGTCGCGCCCTGCGGCAATTGTGCAAAGCTGACCAGATATTGCTTGTCCTGCAACGGAATGAAGCCGGACGGCAAAATCTGGAAGCCCTGCCAGGTCAGAACCAGCAATCCGGCATAGACCGCCATCATGATGGTTTTCATCCCCAGCAGCCGCTTTACGCCACCACCATACATTTCCGTACTGCGGTTGAAGAACCGGTTGAACCAGCGGAAGAACCAGCCAAAGACAAAGTCCATGGCACGGGTCAGCCAGTCCTTCGGCGCGTCATGGGGTTTTAGCAGCAGTGCCGACAGGGCCGGGCTGAGTGTCAGGGAGTTGATGGTTGAAATGATCGTTGCAATGGCGATTGTCAGGGCGAACTGTTGATAGAACTGCCCCGTCAGGCCACTGATGAAGGCAATCGGAACGAACACGCCGGTAATGACCAGCGAGGTTGCGATGATCGGCCCGGTGACTTCGCGCATGGCGGCCACAGTCGCATCGCGCGGCGAAAGACCGCGTTCGATATTACGTTCGACGTTTTCGACCACCACGATGGCATCATCGACCACGATCCCGATGGCGAGGATCAGACCGAACAACGACAGCACGTTGATCGAGAATCCCAGCAACAGCATCAGGGCAAATGTCCCGATAATCGACACCGGCACAGCCAGCAGCGGAATGATCGAGGCACGCCAGGTTTGCAGGAAGATTGTCACCACCACAACAACAAGGGCGACGGCTTCGAGCAGGGTCATGATCACCGATTTGATCGAGCTTCGAACAAAGACGGTCGGATCGTAAACGATGCTGTATTCAAGACCTTCGGGGAAGTTCTGCTTGAGCTCTTCCATGGTTGCGCGAACGTTGCTTGAAATTTCAAGCGCGTTGGAACCGGGCGATGCAAAGATCGGCAGGGCAACGGCGGATTTGTTATCGAGCAGGGAACGCAGGGCATATTGCTGTGCCTCCAGCTCGACCCGGGCGACATCACCAAGACGGGTTACGGTGCCGTCCTCATCACGATTGACGATGATTTCGGCAAATTCCTCGGGCGTTTCAAGGCGTCCGTGAACATTGATCGGCAACTGGAACTGCACACCGGTATCATAGGGCGCGCCGCCAATGGTGCCGGCTGCGACCTGCACGTTCTGGCTTTGGATCGAGGACACAACATCGCCCGCTGTCAAACCGCGTTCGGCGACCTTGTCCGGGTTAAGCCAGATGCGCATTGCATAATCACCCGACCCGAACAGACCGACCTGCCCGACGCCCTTGATGCGCGCAAGCTGGTCCTTGACATTCAGGGTCGCGTAGTTACGCAGATACAGCATGTCATAGCGGTCATTTGGCGAGAGCAGATGCACCACCATCGTCAAATCCGGGGATTGTTTTGATACCGTCACGCCAAGCTGACGGACGATATCGGGCAGGCGCGGTTCGGCCTGTGACACCCGGTTCTGGACCTTTTGCTGGGCCAGATCAGGGTCGGTACCGATTTCAAAGGTCACGGTCAGACTGAGACGACCATCGGTCGTTGCCAGCGAGTTGACATAAAGCATCCCCTCGACCCCGTTGATCTGCTCTTCAAGCGGGGAGGCGACGGTTTGCGCAATTTCGGCCGGGTTTGCACCGGGGAATTGCGCCTCGACCACGACGGTGGGCGGCACGACTTCCGGATATTCGGAAATCGGCAAATTCAACATGGCAATCAAACCTGATAACAATATCAGGACGGATAGAACGCCGGCGAAAATCGGGCGATCCACAAAGAATCTGGATATATTCTGCATAACGGTCAGCCTAGTCTTTGCGCGCAGTCAAGCATCCCGTCAGGATGCCGAGGCCTGCAGAATTTCGGGGGCAACGGGCATACCGGGGCGAACCTTCATGATGCCGTTCACAATCACCATGTCACCGGGTTCAAGCCCGGAGGTCACGATGCGACGTCCGTCGACTTCGGCACCCAGCGTCACCTGACGATAGGCAACCGTATTGTCGGATTGGACCACGTAAACGAATTTGCGGTCCTGATCGGTGCTGATGGCGTCGGGTGAAATCAGGATGACATCCTGCTCGGCGGAGGTGCCGAGTTGCAGACTGGCAAAACTGCCCGGCAGAAGCGCGCCATCGCTGTTGTCAAACAGGGCACGCGTCCGAATGGTGCCGGTCCGGGTATCGATCCGGTTGTCGAAACTGTGGATAAAGCCTGAAATTGTCTCGCCACCCGCAACGGTCATACGGACCGGGATTTGCTGTGCGGCACCACCAATCTTGGTGGCGTCATAGATGCTGGCGAAATAGGTTTGTTCGTCCAAATCGAAATCGGCGTAGATTTTTCCGGTCGAGACAATGGTGGTCAGGACCGGTGCATTCGGCCCGGCATTGACCTGATTGCCGACGGTCAGTTCGACCCGGCTGACGCGGCCATCAATCGGAGCCTTGACGAAGGCATGGTCAAATTCGATTTCGGCAAGTTCAAGCTGTGCAAGCGCACGGTTAACCTGACTTTGCGCAACCTGCTCGGCACTGACGCGTTCGTCAAAGACACGTTTGGAAACCGTGCCGTTGGCAACCAGTTTTTCCGCACGTACCTTTTCCTTGGCAGCAAGCGACAGGGTTTGGCGCGCAGCAGCCAGTTCCGCCTTGGCTTCATCAACCGCCGCCTTGTAGGTGCGGGGATCGATCACCGCGAGAATATCGCCTTCCTTGACGATCTGGCCATCTTCGAAACGGATATCGACAATCGCACCACTGACCTGCGGTCGAAGCTGAACTTCCTCGACCGCACTCAGACGACCGGAAAAGTTGTTCCAGAGACGGACAGACTGACTGTGAATGCCCTGGACCGTGACGGGGGTGACTTGTGGCTCGGCCTGTACAACGGCTTCGTCTGCATCGGCAGAACCGATGGTGCTTAGTCCGTAACCACCGGCAGCAATCGCAACGATTGCAGCTGTGGCCGACAGCAACATTTTTAGTTTGGATCGTGATTGCATCTTTCCATTTCCCAATAGCGTTACCCGCGCATTTGCGGACAGAATAACGGGAAGATGCGTACCGATCGGTTTGTTTGCAAGTGCGAACTGAAAAAATTTTGCAGTTATTCTAAATTTTCAGAACGACTAGACAGCAGCGAGCTCGGTCTCTTTTTGGCTTACATTCCTGAATTCACAGCGTAAATCAAGGATTCGGCAGATGCCGATGCGCATATCAGACCGAACAGTATCAACACAGCCAAAAACCTTGCCAAATGTCAGCAGACCGTGAACATACTGGAAAACCAGACGCGCAAGCGTCGTCACATCGGCATCGCCCGACAACATGCCTTCGCCCTTCAGGCCGCGAATCATCGAGGCAAGATATTTCATTTGCTCTTCGGCCAGTTCGCGGGAGCAATCCTGAATTTCGATATCCTCGGGCCCAACCTGGCCACCTGCGGTAAAGATCGGGCAGACGCAGACCTCTGTATCGCCCGGCACACCAAACTTTTTCTGCTTGTTCATGATCAGGTCGATATAGCGGTTGAGCTGATCCAGCGGGGCGATTTCCGGGGAAAAGATCGCTCTGAGTTCGTCCTTTCCCTTGTCCCAGTGATGGCGGGCCGAGGCGGCAAACAGGGCGGCCTTGCTGTCAAAATGATGATAGAATGCGCCCTTGGTGACGCCTGCATGTTTGCAAACATCACTGACACCAATATCGTGATAGCTGCTGGTCCACAGCAATTGAATTGCGGTCTCCAGCAGTTTTGTCCGGGTCTCGGCAGCGTTCCTCATTTCTCACACCATTTATTGGTTTTTCCGAATTTAATATACGTACCGGTTGGTATTTTTCAAGGTTTCACCGGCTTTCATCTTGTTTTCATCATATAAAAACGGCAGGAGAATGGCAGTAAATTTAATCGATTCAATTACTTCTTTCTATTCTCCCAACCTGAAAAAAATACCAACCGGAACGCGTCTGATTGCTCCTGACAATGTTAACGGCCCGAAGCCCGCATTGCGGATAAAAAAAGAGGGCACCGAAGCGCCCTCTTTGGAATAGTATCAGGCCGTTGATCAGGCGGTTGATCGATCAGCCGCCGACCATTGCCCGGATCTGGCGGTTGGCAACCGTGATCATCGACAGATCGATCTGACCGGCAGCACGAAGTTCGTCGATCAGTTGATCGCACCGCGCACAGCCGCGTTGATGATCATCGACCCATTTCTTGACCAGATCACCGCCGACCGTGCCGTTTTTACCCGATGCCAACACAACACGGGTCAGTTCGCGCTGATGCCCGAACAGATCGTCGATGGCCGCGGCACGGGCCAGTTTCTGCCAATGGGTTTCGGCTTCGATAGACTCGGCCGCCGCACGCAGCAGGCCAAGCTGGAAGCGCGCCCCGATGGCAAAATAGGTCGCCCCGACATCGATGACGTCACGCCCGGTTGCCTCGGCAATACGGACGATGTCACACACCGCAACCATCTGCTGCATCGCGGCAATACGGCGCGCCAGATCTTCGGGCACGCTCTGATCGATCAGGGATTGCGATTTCTGATCCAGGGTCGTTCGGAAGGCCGCATCGGCGGGAACGATATCGTCAAAGGCCTCGATCACCTTGGCGACCGCCGGACGGAACAGTTCGATCTTCGCCCCGACATTCAATTCCTCGCAATTGCGCAGGAACCACAGGGTCACATCTTCGACCATGCGGTTGATGTGGGAGAACATCGCGATCTGGACCCTGGCATCGACCTTGTTATCAAGGGCCTCGATCCCCGACCAAAGCTTGCGCAGGCCAAAGACCGCACGGGTAATCAGATAACCGCGCGAGACATCCACCGCCGAAAGCCCGGTTGCCTCCATCATGTCATGGACAAACGTCCCGCCAACGCGGTTGACCAGACTGTTGGTGCCGACGGTGGCGATGATTTCGCGTCTCAGACGGTGGTTGGAAATGGCCGCACTGTATTTTTTACGAACTGCCGTCGGGAAATACCGCACCAGTTCCTCGACCAGGATCGGATCATCGGGCAGATCGGATTTAAGCACCTCGTCATACAGCCACAGCTTGGCATAGGGCATCAGAACCGAGATTTCCGGACGGGTCAGACCCTGATGCGCCGCAGAACGCCGTGCCAGTTCCTCGTCATCCGGAAGATATTCGATTTCCCGGTTCAGACGACCTTCGCGTTCCAGCATGCGGATCAGACGTATCTGCGCATCAAGTGCATCCCCGCCCCCGGCAAAGACGTTCGAGATCGCCTGGCTTTGCAGATAGTTGTCACGCAGCACCAGATCGCCGACCTCGTCAGTCATTTCGACCAGCAGTTTGTTGCGCTGCTTTTCGGTCATGTCGCCGGCGGCCACCACCTCGCCCACGAGGATCTTGATATTGACCTCGTGGTCCGAGCAGTTCACGCCCGCCGCATTGTCGATGGCGTCCGTATTCAAACGACCACCAGCATGGGCATACTCGATACGACCACGCTGTGTGCAGCCAAGGTTGGCACCCTCGCCGATGACCTTTGCCCGGATATCCTTGCCATTGATGCGAATGGCATCATTGGCACGATCCCCGGCATCGGCATTCGATTCCGCGGATGATTTGATATAGGTCCCGATCCCGCCGAACCACAGAAGTTCGACATCGGATTTCAGGATGGCCTTCATCATGTCGGCCGGCGTTACCTTGCCGGTGCCAAGATCAAGCAGCTTGCGGACCTCGGCGGAGGGATCAAGCGTCTTGGCCTTGCGGTCAAAGATTGCACCGCCTTTTGACAGAACCTTGGTATCGTAATCGGCCCAGCTTGAGCGCGGCATATCAAACAGACGCTTGCGTTCGGCAAAGCTTTTTGCCAGATCCGGGTCGGGATCGACAAAAATATGCATGTGGTTGAAGGCGGCAACCAGCTTGATCTGTTCGGACAACAGCATGCCGTTGCCAAACACGTCGCCCGACATGTCGCCAACACCGGCCACAGTGAAGGGTTCTTTCTGGATGTCCTTGCCGATTTCGCGGAAATGACGTTTGACCGATTCCCAGGCACCGCGTGCGGTGATGCCCATTTTTTTGTGGTCATAGCCCTGCGAGCCACCCGATGCGAAGGCATCGTCCAGCCAGAAGCCATAATCACGGGCGACACCATTGGCGATATCGGAGAAGGTCGCGGTCCCCTTGTCCGCCGCAACGACCAGATAGGGATCATCGTCATCAAGACGGCGTACACGTTCCGGCGGGATGATATCGCCACCGACGATGTTGTCGGTGATATCAAGCATGCCCGACATCAGCGTTTTGTAACAGGCAATGCCTTCTTCAAGGAAGGCTTCGCGACCGCCATCGACCGGGGGCCGTTTAACGACAAAGCCACCCTTGGAGCCGACCGGCACGATCACCGCGTTCTTGACCATCTGGGCCTTTACCAGCCCGAGAATTTCGGTGCGGAAATCTTCCTGACGATCCGACCAGCGGATACCGCCACGCGCAACCGGACCACCGCGCAGATGAACGGCCTCGACCCGCGGCGAATAGACAAATATTTCGCGCCACGGACGGGGAAGCGGCAAATCTTCGACCATGCCGGAATTGAATTTAACCGACAGATAGGGTTTCGGATTGCCGTCCTTGCCATACTGGAAATAGTTGGTGCGAAGCGTTGATTGAACAAGGTTGAGGAAGGCGCGCAGAATGCGGTCCTCGTCCGGGTTCATCACATCTTCGAGGCGGGTGATAATGTCACCTTCGATGGCTTCGACTTCGGCGGCCAGCCCCGGATCACGATCCGGGTCAAAACGCGCGACAAACAGATCAACAATCGTTGCTGCCAGACCGGCATTATTGGCCAGGGTTTTGGCCATGTAATCCTGCGAGAAGGCCGATCCCATCTGACGCATATAGCGTGCATAGGTCCGCAGAATAACGACTTCGCGCCAATGCAACCCGCCCAGCAGAACAAGACGGTTAAAGGCGTCGTTTTCGACTTCGCCATGCCACATGCGAATGAACAGTTCCTGGAACTTGTCACGCACATCATGCAGATGGAATTCGCCGTCAACCTGTACGCCGAAATCGTGAATGCGGACATTCACATCGGTATCGCGCGGCTCCACCTTGAACGGGTTTTCGGTAATGACCTTAAGACCCATATTTTCAAGCATCGGCAGAACGTCGGAAAGCGGCACCGGCGCACCGGGATTATAAATCTTGAAGCGCAGCTCGTTTTCGGCGGCCTCGATCGGACGATACAGATTGACCCGCAAGTCCGATGATTTGATCACATCCTCGATCCGGTCGATATCAAGGGCCGCTGTATCGACACCGAACCGATCACGATAATCGCCCGTGAAGCTTTCGCCATAGCGACGATACAGCGCCAGACCGCGTTCTTCGCCCATTTCACGCACCAGCACCTGACGGAGCGTATCGGCCCAGTCACGTGCGATTTCGACAAGCTGGCGTTCGATATCGGCGACATTGTATTCCGGCAACTCGCCCGGCGTGGTTTTGACCAGAATGTGCAACCGCGCAAGGGGACTATCGCCGATCAATGTGTAATGTGCCGTCACCTTGCCATCAAAGGCGGCTTCGATCACCGACTGGAACTTCATGCGAAGTTTGGTCGAGAACCGGTCACGAGGGCAGAACACCTGACAGGAAACAAAGCGTTCAAAGGCATCACGACGCACGAACAGGGCAATCCGCTGGCGTTCCTGAAGATGCAGGATGCCCATACAGATATGATACAGATCATCAAGTTCGATCTGGAACAGTTCATCGCGCGGAAAGGTTTCAAGAATATTGACCAGCGCCTTGGCATCATGGCTGGCGGGCGGGAAGCCGGCGCGCTTGATGGTCTCGGCAAGTTTCATGCGCAAAAGCGGGATTACGCGCGGACTGAGGTTATAGGCAACCGAGGTAAACAAGCCGACAAACAAATGCTGGCCGATAACCTTGCCATCATCATCGAACTGCTTGACGACGATGGTATCAAGATGCACCGGACGGTGAACCGTCGATTGTTTATTCGCCTTGGTCACCATCAAAAGGCTTGGCTGTGCCACGAATGCCTGCACTTCGGACGACAGGTTTCCGATCTGACGCAACTCATCAAAGATATGCGTACCTTCACGGCGCAAGATGCCCAATTGGCTATCGGCGTTTACATCGACCTTGGCCTTCTTGCCCGAACCACTGAATTTGTATTCGCGGTATCCCAGGAAGGTGAAGTGATCGTTATGGACCCAACCAAGAAAATCCTGGGCTTCTTTCTGGATTTCTTCAGAAATGCCGGTTGGTGCAGTTTTGATATCCTCAAGAACCTCGGCGACCTTTGACAGCATCGCCTGCCAATCCTCGACCGACAGGCTGACATCGGTCAGGACATCTTCGAGACGGTCACGGACTTTCTGCAGAACCGTTTCATCGGTCTGTTCGTCAATTTCAAGATGCATCACGGATTCACGTGGTGCATCGGAACCTTCGACACCTTCGACCGACTGCAATTCACCACGATCATCACGTGCAATACACATGATCGGATGGATCACCAAATGGACGGTCAGATCGAATTCATGAAGGGCAGACGTTACGGAATCCACCAGGAACGGCATATCCGTATTGATCATCTCGATCACGGTGTGATCGGATTTCCAGCCATGCTCCTCAAGATCGGGGTTATAAACCCGGATCTTGGCGGCATTGGCCGACGGGCGCTTTTGCGCAAATTTGTAAAGCGTCAGTGCCGCGCCATAAAGCGAGTCGACGGATCGACCTGCCATGTCGTCGGGCGGTACATCCTTGTAAAAAAGGCGAACGAATGCTTCTGCATCCTTCGCCATTTTACCGGTCAAGCGTTGCTGGATCTGTTCGACAACCTTGTCGATGACTTCCCGTTTCGGGTCGTCGCTTCGGGCTTTCATGTCCAATTTCCCTTTTTATCGGTTCTGTTTGCCAGAACCGAAGTGCCGACCTTTGCGGGCGGCACCACACACCTCGGATGTCACATGTATTTGGGAAGACAACCTGAAGTTCCCCACACCCGGAAATGACGGAAAACTGCAGCTTCCTTCCAAGGCTACACATAGCCGATCGTCTGCCTAAAAACTATGCTTCTGCACAAAAAAAAATCGTTCACTCAATAGGTTCCGATCAACGGAGCCCTGTATTCCAATTGGGGATTGTCACAGAATTTTACACTTTGTTGCATCGCAAAATCATCTAAGCTTTGCCAACCTTGTGAATCAGAAGTTCGCTTCGCATCCGCAAAACACTTCAAATCAGGAGATGCCCGGTGCTGGCAGGAAAGAAGGGCCTTATCGTCGGAATTGCCAACGACAAATCGATTGCCTATGGCTGTGCGCGAATTTTCAACCGGGAGGGTGCAGAGCTTGCGATTACCTATCTGAACGACAAGGCGGAAAAGCATGTCCGCCCATTGGCAGAAGGACTCGGTGCCGCGATCATCACCCCGCTTGATGTTCAGAACGAAGACCAGATGGATCGATTGTTCGCGGCGATTTCCGATCACTGGGGAAAACTGGATTTTGTCCTGCATTCCATCGCGTTTGCACCCGGCGATGACCTGCATGGGCGGGTGATCGACTGTTCACGCGACGGGTTTCTGACGGCAATGGATATTTCGTGCCATTCGTTCCAGCGACTGGCAAAGCGTGCCGAACCATTAATGAAAGACGGCGGGGCGCTTTTGACCGTCACCTATATGGGGTCGGAACGGGTTGTTGACCATTATGGGGTGATGGGGCCGGTCAAGGCCGCGCTTGAGAGTGCCACCCGATACATGGCGGCCGAACTTGGCCCGAAAAACATTCAGGTCCATGCGATTTCACCCGGCCCCCTTCTGACACGTGCAGCGTCAGGCATTGCCGAATTCGACAGCCTGATGACCACCGCCCAAAGCCGATCACCGGGGCGCAGGCTTGTCACCATTGACGAGATCGGGGAACTGGCGGCGTTTCTTGCCAGCGACCGGTCGCGCGCGATCACGGGCGACGTGATCCATATCGATGGTGGCTACAACATCATGGGCTAGGGCCGGAAGACCCTGCTGCTAACCGATAACACTGTCTTCGAAGACGATATTGTCCTCGGTAAAATCGGCAAGATCGGTATTTTCGATCAACACGCCATAGTCATAGGGGCGGCCATCGCTGAAATCGACATACAGGCCGTCATCCGTTTCTTCGGCGTGGGCGATAAAGTCGGCAAAATCGTGGATGCCGCTTTTTTCCTGAAACTCGCTTCCAAGCTGAAGCCTGTCACCATCGGGGCCGGTTTCAAAATCGGCAATCCGGTCGCGTTCAGCACCCCCTTCAAACACCCGCCACAAAAACGTGTCGGGGCCATCGTTCTGCGGATATCTGTCACTGTTGCCACGCAGGAAATCGTTGCCATCACCCCCCTCGATGATGTCATGACCATTGCCACCATGCAGTACGTCATGCCCGCCCCCGCCACGCAGAACATCATCACCGAAATGCCCCTGCAGAACATTCCGACCAGCATCGCCGATCAGCAGGTCATCATGGATTGTGCCGTAAAGGTTTTCGATATCATAGACAACGTCGCCTTCGGCTTCGCCGCCCTGAAAAACACCGGTTTCAAGGTTAATGGAAACACCGATGTCACCATTGTAGCGCAATGTGTCGTTTCCCGCACCGCCATCGACGTAATCAGCATCGGCACCGGGGCTTAGCATATCATCCCCGTCACCCCCCAAAAGGGTATCCTCGCCTTCGCGCCCCGTGATGGTATCGCTCCCCGCACCGCCCAGAAGGGTGTCATTGCCGGGATCATTGCCAAGATAATCACCGTACAGAAAATCATCCCCGTCACCGCCCAGCAGCAAATCGCTTCCGCCACGCCCCCAAAGCACATTGCTTGCATCATCGCCGATCAAGGTATCGTCGAAGGGACTTCCTTCAAGCACCTCGATCCCGACAAGCCGGTCACCCTGCGCCTCGCCCCCGTGGCCTGTTCCATCCTGCAGATCAACAATGACGCCTTCTGTTGCGGTATCGGTATCGTAGTTGGCGCTATCACGTCCTCCGGGACCACCGTCGAGCAAATCCGCCCCCGGTCCGCCCGTCAGCTCGTCATCCCTGCCAGCTCCGTAAAGCTGGTCATCGCCCGCCAGCCCATAAATCGTGTCATTATCACTTGATCCGACAAGGCTATCATTGCCTTCCGTTCCTGTAATGACCGCCATGGAATCCTCCTGCAACTGATAATATCAACTGCAGATTTAAATACATATTCGTGTTTGCATCAACATTCGCAAAATAGAATGAAATATAAACTTCAATTATACAAAATGACCATTTTCAAAAAATGGCGATAACGCGTTTTAATACATGAAATATTAGAAATTATTTTGCCGTTTTCCGGATTTTATTGCATCTGCCGCAAGCGGGGCTGCTTTTACAATTTGCTTCTTAAGTGCCAGAACCAGCTCTGCATCGGGATCCGGTGCGGCGGCAGCAAACAAATCTGCTGTATCGCCGCCATTGATCGCAATCATGCGCTTTTCTGTTTCAGCCTGGGTTTCAACACGCCCGTCTGAAACCAGATGCCGCAAATCAAACCCGGCGGCCTTGAGTGCCGGCGCGATCAGCAATGTACGATGGCAATCCAGCGGGTCCTTTTCCGCACACATAAGGCAGATTCGGTATTTGCCGGCCCCCGAAAGCAAACGATCAATTCCGGCCCTGAATTCCGGACGTGCCGCCATCAGCTCGTAGCTCAGCCGCCCGTCGGGATACAATGTCGGGTCTTGCGGCTTTCCGCCCAGAACATCCCCCATGAAAACGTAAGCAATGCCGTTCTCGCGCAGGAACGGGCCAAAGGTATCGGCATCAAATGCCTTCCAGTAATTCGATCCCCGAAAGGTCCGAATATCGGCCACCGCCGTAATGCCCTGCCCCTTCAAAAGGGCAAGCAAACTGTCCCGGTCATGCCCGGCATAACCGACGGTCCAGATAATGTTGCCGGGGTCATTATTGTCCTGATTATCGTCCATTTGCTCAAAAAACGACATCTCACAGGGAACCGCAAGCCCGAAACGAAAAAGGCTGCCCCGAAGGACAGCCTTTTTGAACTTTCATCATGGAGCGGGCGAAGAGATTCGAACTCTCGACCCTAACCTTGGCAAGGTTATGCTCTACCCCTGAGCTACGCCCGCATCATCATGAAAGCATGATGAGGAAATCATCTGATGGAGCGGGCGAAGAGATTCGAACTCTCGACCCTAACCTTGGCAAGGTTATGCTCTACCCCTGAGCTACGCCCGCATTCATCAGAATTTCCTGCCCCTGTGGAGCGGCGCGGATAATAGCCCAACAAAACGTGATTGCAACCCTTTTTTCCATCAAAACACGGCAGGGATCAGAATGGCGGTTTTCCTTGACTTTTCCCCCTGAAAACACAGAAATCACGCCAACATGCTGCAATTTGCGTCCTAATTGCAATTTGGCTATCTTCCCACGACCCAGCCAGAAGGAAAACAGGATGAGTGATCCATCAACCAGACTTTTCGATTATCTCGAAAACCTCGGGATTGAAACCCGCACGCACGAGCACGTGCCTCTGTTTACGGTCGAGGATTCGCAAAGCCTGCGCGGCGACCTTCCGGGCCTTCATGCCAAGAACCTCTTCATGAAAGACAAGAAAGATGTGCTTTGGCTGCTCGTCGTCGAGGAAAATACCCAGGTTCGCATGAACCAGCTGCACAAGGCGCTGGGCTGTGCGCGTTTGTCTTTTGGCAAACCGGAGCTGTTATTGGAAACGCTCGGCATCACTCCCGGGTCGGTTACGCCCTTTGCTCTGATCAATGATCGTGACCGCAAAGTAAATTTTGCCATCGATGCCAAACTGGCAAATGGCGACATTCTTAATTTCCACCCCTTGCGAAATGACCGAACCACAACAATTCAATCCGGAGACCTGATGAAGTTCATTACAAGTCTCGGTTACGCAACTCGAATTATCGATTTCGAGATGGAAACAGTCTTGTTCTAATTTTGATTCAATGACCGCCACACCCAATCCTTGGCGAACAGCACTACAAAAGTTTTTTCTAATGTTCAGGATGTGCCCCTTGTCGAACCGAGGTCGCGGCATCATCTAAAATTCAGAAATAGCGAGTAAACGATAATGTCTATCATTCTTGACGCCTCCGCCCCGAACACCAGCACGCCCAAAGGTCAGGACAAAGACCTGATAAAGGACAGCAGTGTAGAAACATTTGTACAGGACGTCATCGAACCGTCGATGGAGGTCCCTGTTGTTGTCGATTTCTGGGCCCCCTGGTGCGGTCCGTGCAAAAGCCTGACCCCGATTATCGAAAAGGTCACACGAGAGGCCGGCGGGCGCGTAAAGCTGGTCAAGGTCAATATTGACGAGAATCAGGAACTGGCAATGCAGTTGCGTATCCAGTCGGTTCCGACGGTCTATGCCTTCAAAGGCGGTCGCCCGGTTGACGGTTTTCAGGGTGCGCAGCCAGAAAGCGAAGTCCGGGCGTTTTATGAACGCCTTGCAGGCGGGCCGATTGAAAGCCCGGTCGATACCATTCTGGAACAGGCCGCCACGGCACTGGCTGAAAACGATCATGAAACCGCACACGGCCTTTATGTTGGCGTGCTTGAACGCGAACCGCAAAACGAAACGGCCATTGGCGGCATGATCCGGTGCATGGTTGCAATGGGCGAAGTTGAAGAAACCCGCCATTTTGTCGATAACATGGCCGAGGCAGATCGCCTGAAGGCACCGATTGCATCTGCGATCAGCGCCCTTGAACTGGCGGAAACCGGTTACAGCAAGGAAGATCTGGATGACGCACGCGCAAAAGTCGCAGCCGACCCGAACGACCTGCAAGCGCAATTCGATCTTGGCATGGCATGTTTTGCCACCAACAAGCGCGAAGAGGCCGTTAACGCCATGATTACGATCATTCGCAAGGATCGTGAATGGAACGACGATGCCGGTCGTGCCCAGCTGATTAAATTTTTCGAGGCATGGGGCCCAATGGACCCGGCCAGCGTTGCGGGGCGCCGCGCACTTTCAACGGTTTTATTTTCATGAGCATATGCGGTCCCTTTGATCCCAGCTTCTCGGATCTTCCAGATACATTGCCGGTTTTCCCGTTAAGCGGTGCACTTTTGCTGCCCCGTGGGCATCTGCCGCTCAATATTTTCGAGCCGCGCTATCTGAGCATGATTACCGATGCGCTGGGTCAGGATCGCATGATTGGTATGGTTCAGCCACGTCCGGACGGGCGCAACACCTATTACATGGACCCGGACAATCCACCTGTGTTCCAAACCGGCTGTGCCGGTCGCATCACGGCATTCAGCGAAACCGATGATGGCCGTTTCCTGATCACGCTGACGGGCGTCTGCCGGTTCAATATCGTCGAAGAACTTCCCATGCGCGATGGCGGTTATCGTGCGGTTCGCGGTGATTTCAGCCCGTGGAAGGATGATTTGCTGTTGCCGTCACCGGATTTGCAGCCCATCAATCGCGACCGCCTTCGGCTGGCACTGGAAAGCTATTTTGCCCAGCATTCGCTGCGATCCTGCTGGGATACGCTTAGCGATACCGATGATGAAATGCTGGTGACGGCCATTGCGATGGGCTGTCGGCTCAGCCCGCTTGAAAAACAGGCTTTGCTTGAATGTGCAAGCCTGTATGATCGCGGTGATATGCTGACAACCTTGCTGGAAATGGCGGCCCATCCCGGGGCATCGCAAACGGCCAGCAACTGATGAATTATTGATGTGAAGGCCCAGGACAATGACCGTGACTCACAGCCCGGTAGACCCGAAACTGCTTGAAATCCTTGTTTGCCCGGTCACCAAGGAAACCCTGGAATACAATCGCGAACAGAATGAACTGATCAGCGTCAAGGCGGGCCTTGCCTATCCGATCCGCGACGGCATTCCGATCATGTTGCCCGACGAAGCGCGCGTCATCGAAGACTGACGGTTTTTATGTCCGAGGACAGCTTCACACCACGTTTCAGCCCGGTTGAAATCAACTATCTGCGTGACGACCATATTCTGGAAATCATCTGGGATGACGGGCTGACGTCAAAATTCAGCGCCGAACTCCTGCGGGTTGAAAGTCCGTCTGCCGAGGTGCAGGGACACCATCCATCCGAAAAGAAAATCATTCCCGGCCGTCGCCATGTCGGCATTATCGACATCGTCCCTGTCGGGAATTATGCCGTGCGCATCACCTTCGATGATCTCCATGATAGCGGCCTGTATAGCTGGCAGTATCTGCGTGACCTGCATGCCAATCAGGATCAGCTTTGGGCCGATTATCTTCGCGCACTTGAAGCGCGCGGTCTGTCGCGCGATCCTGTGCGCCGTTAAGGCAACAGACCCCCTCTGATCCGCCCCCATAAACAAAAACGGCCCCGCCAAAGCCGCAGGACCGTTTTTGGGATCAGACAACAAACCGGAAAGTTTGCCGTCGGCAGTGATCAGAAGCGGTAACCGACACCAATACCGAAAATCCAGGGATCAAGATCGACATCAACCTTGGCAGGTGATGCACCGCCAAGGTCGGCAGTGACCGTTGTGTTCAGGAAGAGTTTTTTCACGTCAACGTTCAACGACCACGGGCCAGAGATTGCATAATCGAAGCCAGCCTGAAACGCGTAACCAAAACCATCATCGTATTTGATTGAGTTCGCGCCACCAGATTTCTCGTTATAGAACATGGTGTAGTTCAAACCTGCACCGACATACGGGCTGAAACGCTGATCCGAAAGGAAGTGGTATTGTACCGTCAGAGTTGGCGGAAGCAGATTAACCGAACCAAGATCAACATCAGGATTCTGCCACTTAACATCATGCTTCGTGGTCGCAGCAATCAACTCAAATGCAATGTTGTCAGTGACAAAATACGAAAAATCCACTTCCGGCACGTAATCATTGCTGACTTTGCCTTCACCGGTTGTAATGTCACTGGTCGAAGTATCTTCATCCGGTACGACACCGATAACACGACCGCGAATAAGAATATCGCCCGCCTGTTTGGTTTTAAATGCCGCTTCCTGTGCCTGCGCACCGGTTGCTGCCATCATCATTGCGCCAACAATAGCAAAGCTGGCTACGGTGGCCGTCAATTTCCGGGTAAGTGTCATGATTATCCCCTGCATTCAAAAATACGTCCGGGGGACACTGCGCCTTCGCAAATGCGAAAAGCTTGACCCAAATCAACAGGGGATTGCGAAAAACGACATGATTTTGAATGGTTTTTATCTGAGCCAGGAAACCACAATCAAAAGGCGATCTTGAGATTTTCAAGATCGCCTTCGAGATCCGGTTTCGTTGCTCCGCGAGGACTTAAAGCGGCTTGCCCTGCATCAGACGCGGCAGAGTCCCGGCATAACCCATGGCATGGGACATGAAGGTCTTTTTAAGAGGCGGGATTTTCTGAACAACGGCAAGACCGATGTCGCGCGCCCAACGGACCGGCGCGATATCGTTGGAAAACAAACGGTTTGTCAGATCGGTAACCGCAAGCATCACGGTGTTGTCAAACCGCCGCCACTGTTCATATTCACCCAGTACATCGGCCCCGCCAATATCGCGACCCAGACGACGGGCCTCGACCAGAATCTCGGCAAGGGCCGCAACATCGCGGATACCCATATTAAGCCCCTGCCCGGCAATCGGATGCATGCCATGTGCCGCATCACCGATCAGGGCGATCCGGGCATCGGTATAGCGATAGGCATGCTGCAGACCGAGCGGGTAGCAGAACCGCGGCCCGATGACTTCAAGATCGCCAAGATATCCATCAAAACGACGATGCAGTTCATCGATGAAGGTTTCTTCGTCCAGATTGACCAGATAATTGGCAAGATCGGTTGTTTCCGTCCAGACAATCGAACAACGATCATCGGTCATCGGCAGGATGGCAAACGGGCCGGCGGGCAGGAAATGCTCCACCGCAAGCCCGTTATGGGGCACCTTGTGCTTGACCGTGCACACCACCGCACTTTGCTTGTAGCTCCATTGGTAGGTCTTGATACCTGCCCATTTGCGCAGCATCGAGTTGCGCCCTTCGGCCCCGATGGCCAGGGAACCGCGAATGGATCGACCATCTGCAAGCGTAATTGTCATCCCGCCCTGATCACGCGCAATCGTTTCAACCTGTGCGGGGGCAATCATTTCGACCAGATCGGTTTTGCTAATCGCCTGATAAAGGGCACCACGGGTAATCAGGTTTTCGACGATATAGCCCAGCGGTTCATTTCCGACATCCTGATGGTCGTAATGCAGGAAAAGCGGGCTTGTGCCATCGGCAATCCGGATATCAAGGATCGGCTCGGCTTCGTCCGCCATGTATTTCCAGGCCCCGATGACGTCAAGAACCGACCGCGAGGCCGCAGCAATCGCACAGGTGCGTCCGTCGTAATTGGCACTCAGGATGGTTTTGGGATCGGCATAATCGATTACGACCGAACGAAGCCCGCCATGCGCCAATGCCAGCCCCATGGCTGCACCGTTAAGCCCGCCCCCAAGAATAATAACGTCTGTCTGGATCGTTTCCCGAGCACACATCGCGCCGCACCTTTTCTTTCTGTTCCGAACGGGCCGAAGGCTGCCCGGCAAATTCACACTTCGACAGGTTTTACGCAAAAGCCCGCCAAAAGATGCATCTGGTTTAACCCGCTGCCATTACAACCACAAGCCGGAGCAGCAATTTGATCATCCAGTCCGCAGATAACGGCAATCACAGGGCCGAAAACCGCAACTTTTTACGTACCCTCGGCCAAAGCTATACTCGTCGGGCAACGACATCACCTTGACGTAAAACAAGTTTTTCAGAGCTCCAGAGTTGATTAAAATTTATGCACAAATTTTAAACAGCGACAAAATCTATGCACATTTTGTAGTCCCACGGTAACTTGACCATGAACAGCTCACCTCCTGATTACCCGTAAAAATCAATTTATATCAATGCACTAAAAGATGATTTTCGAATCTGGCACGATTCTTGGTTTGAAGTTTGCGACTGCGAAATCGTGATTACCACGTCGGTACTCAACGGATATGCCGGGAGGTCGCAATATTATGAAACTCGTTACTGCTGTCATTAAGCCATTCAAGCTCGATGAAGTTCGTGAAGCGCTTAGCGCGCTTGGCGTTCAGGGCCTGACGGTGACCGAAGTCAAAGGTTTTGGCCGCCAGAAAGGCCAGACCGAAATTTATCGTGGCGCTGAATATATGGTCAGCTTCCTGCCCAAAGTGAAGCTGGAAGTCGCGATCACGGATAATCTGGTCGATCAGGTTGTCGAAGCCATTACCAAAACTGCTCAGACCGGGAAAATCGGGGACGGCAAGATTTTCGTTCTTGATGTGAGCCAGGCGGTACGTATCCGCACGGGCGAAACCGGCGACGACGCCCTGTAAGTCCAGAGACAAGGGGAGACATTATGAACATTCCGATGAAGAAAACCGGCCTTGCCGCACTTGTCGGCGCCGCTACGCTGGCGCTTACATCACCGGCCTTTGCTCAGGACGCGGGCGTTTCGGCCGAGACACAATACATCCTCAACACCTTCAGCTTCCTGTTTAGCGGTGCGCTGGTGATGTGGATGGCTGCCGGCTTTGCCATGCTGGAATCCGGTCTGGTGCGTACCAAAAACGTATCGACCATTCTTTTCAAAAACATCAGCCTTTTTGCCGTTGCGGGTATCATGTATTACCTGATCGGCTACAATCTCATGTATATGGATGTTACCGGCTGGATCGGTTCGCTCAGCCTGTGGAGCGCTGATGACGCTGCTGCACTTGGTGGCGATTTCTCCGGCGGTTATTCGGCAACATCCGACTGGTTCTTCCAGATGGTGTTCGTTGCAACAGCAGCTTCGATCGTTTCGGGTACTGTTGCCGAGCGCATCAAACTGTGGCCGTTCATGATCTTTGTCGTCGTTCTGACCGGCATCCTGTATCCGATTACCGGTTCCTGGACCTGGGGCGGCGGCTGGCTGTCTGAAATGGGCTTTGCCGATTTCGCAGGCTCGACCATCGTTCACTCGGTCGGCGGCTGGGCTGCTCTGACCGGCGCGATCATCCTTGGCGCACGTAAAGGCAAATATGGTGCGGACGGTTCGGTTCATCCGATGCCGGGTTCGAACCTGCCGCTGGCGACGCTGGGTACCTTCGTTCTGTGGCTCGGCTGGTTCGGCTTTAACGGCGGCTCCCAGCTTGCTATGGGCTCCGGTGCCGACGTTATCGCGATTGCCAACATTTATGGCAACACCTCGATGGCTGCTGCCGGTGGCGTTGTTGCCGCAGCAATCCTGACCCAGATCCTTTACAAAAAGGTCGACCTTACCATGGCACTTAACGGTGCACTGGCTGGTCTGGTCTCGATCACTGCCGGTCCGGACACCCCGACCATCGGTTCCGCCATCATCATCGGCGCCATCGGCGGGATTCTGGTTGTCATCGCGATTCCGCTGCTCGACAAACTGAAAATCGACGATGTCGTTGGTGCGGTTTCGGTTCACCTTGTTGCCGGCATCTGGGGCACCATGGCTGTTCCGTTCACCAATGACGGTGCATCGTTCGGTGTTCAGCTGACCGGTGTTGTTGCGATGGGTGCTTTCACCATCATCGCATCGGCAATCGTATGGCTGATCCTGAAATTCACGGTTGGCATTCGCCTTAGCGAAGAAGACGAAGCACTCGGCAGCGATGCTGTCGAGCTTGGCCTCGAAGCTTATCCGGAATTCGGTAAAGGTTCGCAGCGCTTCTAAGCGATCAGATTTCCTGACGGGTGCCATGTTCGCATGGCACCCAGCCTGTCAGACCGACTGACCCGCCTCGGGATTTCCCAGTGGCGGGTCTTTTGTATTTTGCCCATGCCACCTTTTTAAGCACAGTGATGAGCACAAGACATGCAAACGGTTCCATCCGGTCCTTGTCCCGAGGATGGATGATCTACGTGCCGGCTGATCTGCCAATTCTTTGCCCGAATTTTCTGCCAAAAGCCCGGAAAGCGCATTTTTCCGGGCTTTTTCGCAACTGACACCATCGCCCTTAAATCTTTCTTTGTATTTTTGGCATAGGGGTAAAGTCAGGGGAGATTGCCCACATTTTGCGGATACCTGCATTCTGACGCCTGTCGATCTGCGAGATCCATTCATGACCGGAATATCGAACGCGATGTTTAACCAGCGCCTTGATCAGTTGCCTGCCTACCCGTTTCCACGGCTTGCCGCCTTGCTCGACGGTCTTGAACCCGGCAAGACGCCGCTTGTGATGTCGATTGGCGAGCCGCAGCACGAACCGCCTGCAATGATTACCGAGGCAATGGTGAAATACGCCAGTCTCTGGCACAAATACCCGCCAGGAAACGGCACACCGGAACTGCGAAGTGCGATCAAGGGATGGCTTGACCGCCGGTACAGCCTGCCCGGCAGCATGATTGATCGTGACGCCCATATCCTGCCCGTCGCGGGGACGCGTGAGGCACTCTATCTGATCGCGACCTGTGTCATCCCGCAGGATCAGCCAGGCCCTAAGCCCAAGGTTCTGTTGCCCAATCCGTTCTATCAGGTCTATTGCGGCGCGGCAGTCCTCAACGATGCGGAAATGGTGCCATTGGCAGCATCCCCGGAAACAGGCTTCTTGCCCGATCTTGATCAGATCGATATCGAAACACTTAAGGCGTGCCGTCTGTTTTTCCTGTGTTCCCCGGCGAATCCGCAAGGGGCCGTTGCATCGCGGGACTATCTTGAACGTATCATCGCGATGGCGCAGGAACATGATTTTGTGCTGGCAATGGATGAATGCTACGCCGATATCTATGACCGCGAAGCCCCGATCGGCGCCCTTGAAATCTGTGCAGCGCAGGGCGGCAGGATGGATAATGTGGTTGTTTTCCACAGCCTGTCGAAACGGTCCAGCGCGCCGGGGCTTCGGTCCGGCTTTGTGGCTGGTGACCCGGTGATCATCAAACGTTTCAATGCATTGCGCAGCTATTGTTCGGCCACCATTCCGATGCCGATCATGGCCGCATCCGCCGAGCTTTGGTCCGATGATACCCATGCATCGGAAAACCGTGATCTTTATCGTGCCAAGATTGATGTCGCGCAGGAAATCTTTGGCAACCGGTTTGGTTTCTATCGTCCGCCGGGAGGCTTTTTCCTGTGGCTGGATGTCGATGACGGTGAAGCCGCCACCAAAAAAATATGGGAGGAAGCAGGTGTGAAAGTCATTCCGGGCAGTTACCTGTCGATCACGGATGCAAATGGTGACAATCCCGGAAAACGCTTTATCCGCATTGCCCTTGTCCATGACCTTGAAACCACCCGCGAAGGGCTTCGGCGCATCGCCGACGTCCTTGCCAGCTAACGCCGTAAATAATCGACGAACAGCGACGAAACGACAACGGATACCCCGATGAGCAGTCAGTCCAACATTCTCGCACGCAGCACCGCCTTCATGCCGGGCAGTCTTGTCAATCTGCTCAAACGCAGCGGATTGCAAATCTGCGGGCTTGCACTGGTTGGCACAGCAATCGCCCTTTTCATGATGCTGATCGGTTTTCATCCGGGCGATCCATCCTTTAACCATGCTGCAGATCGCGATGTGATTTTCAATCCGTTGGGAACCTTCGGGGCGTATACGGCCGATCTTCTTTTACGCACCCTTGGTCTGGCATCCGCCCTTCTGACGGTTCTGATCCTTGGATGGGGCCTGCGACTGATCGCGGTTCGACCGTTTAGCTGGATGTGGGCACGGTTTCTGATTTTGCCGCTTGCCCTGCTGCTGGTCGCAACTGCTGCGGCGGCCATCCGGCCCGGAATGCATTGGCCGCTTACCGTCGGGTTTGGTGGTTTTGCAGGGGATTTGCTGCTGTCAAAAATTCAATCCGGTTTCGAAATGATTGGCGTGCCGGGTGCCCGGCCGCTAATTGCCTTGCTCGCAATGATCCTTGGCCTGTTTCTGACCATGTTCTGCATGGCCTATCAGATGTCGGAATGGCAAAAGATCGGTTCGGTCCTGTCGCGCATCATGGGGGGCATTATTTCCGGGATCGGTCGGGCAATTCCTGGCAATTCCACCGATGACCGCCCGGGCGAGCGTACAGCAGCACGTAATCCGCGCATGCGTCAGGAACCCTCACTTGATAGAGGCAAGACCGGACTGGGTGCGGCGATAAGCACCCGTTTGCAAGCCGCAACATCGTCAAACAACACCGACGATAATGATACCGATGAAGACGATTACAATGACGCGGACCATGCGCCGCCCGTCCATATCGTGGCTGCACCGGCGGCAAAACTGCAGCCCGGTGAAAAAGCATCGGCCCAGCGTCAGGCGTCGTTTGATCTTGGATCAGACGATTACCGGTTCCCGCCACTTAGCCTTTTGCACGAACCCGATCCGGCAGACGCAACCCAGATTGATCAGGAAGCATTGGCGCAAAATGCCCGCCTTCTGGAAACCGTTCTTCAGGACTTCGGGGTCAAGGGTGAAATCGTTCAGGTTCGCCCCGGTCCGGTTGTTACCCTGTATGAGCTTGAACCGGCTGCCGGGGTCAAGTCATCACGCGTGATCGGTCTGGCGGATGATATCGCGCGTTCCATGAGTGCGATTGCCGCCCGTGTAGCGGTTGTGCCGGGGCGCAATGTGATCGGTATTGAATTACCGAACACGCGCCGCGAAACGGTGCATCTGCATGAAATTCTGGCATCAAGCGATTTTGAAAAGAATACCGGCAAGCTTAATATGAGCCTTGGCAAGGATATCGGTGGTACGCCGGTTATTGCCGATCTGGCGAAAATGCCGCACCTGCTGATTGCCGGTACGACCGGTTCGGGTAAATCGGTCGGCGTGAATGCGATGATCCTGTCGTTGCTTTATCGCCTGAAACCGGAAGAATGCCGTTTCATCATGATCGATCCGAAAATGCTGGAACTGTCGATTTATGACGGTATTCCGCATCTTCTGACCCCGGTTGTGACCGATCCGCACAAGGCGGTTGTTGCACTTAAATGGGCGGTGCGCGAAATGGAAGACCGTTATCGCGCCATGAGCCAGGTGGGTGTACGAAACATCGCAGGCTACAACAAACGCATCAAGGAAGCGGCTGCAAAAGGCGAACAGCTTACCCGCCGTGTTCAGACCGGCTTTGATCCCGAAACCGGCAAACCGATCTTTGAAGATCAGGAACTACCGATGGAGCCGCTGCCATTTATCGTGGTGATCGTCGACGAAATGGCCGATCTGATGCTGGTGGCGGGCAAGGATGTCGAGGCATCGATCCAGCGTCTGGCGCAGATGGCCCGTGCCGCCGGCCTGCATCTGATCATGGCGACCCAGCGCCCGTCGGTTGACGTGATTACCGGTACGATCAAGGCCAACTTCCCGACGCGTATTTCCTATTCCGTTACCTCGAAAATCGATTCCCGGACCATCCTTGGTGAAATGGGCGCCGAGCAGCTTCTGGGTCAGGGGGATATGCTTTATATGGGCCAAGGCGGCCGATTGCAGCGTGTCCATGGTCCGTTTGTATCGGACGAGGAAGTCGAAAGCATCGTCGCGCATCTGCGCGATCAGGGTGACCCGGCCTATCTTGAAACCGTGACGGAAGAACCCGAAGAAGATCCGGTTGCTGCCTATATGGCCGGTGGTGGCGGTTCAGACGGTGGTGGCAACGGGTCCGATGATGATTTGTATAATCAGGCTGTCGGCATTGTCCTGCGCGAGAAAAAGGCATCCACCAGCTTTATCCAGCGCAAACTGTCGATCGGCTATAACCGTGCTGCGCGCATCATTGAACAGATGGAAGAAAACGGCATTGTTTCGGCTGCAAACCATGTCGGCAAACGCGAAGTCCTGATGGAAAACATGGATGGATCGCCTTACGAATACTGATCCCCCCGCAACCAAAAATATCATCGACAAATGAAAGAGGGATGCCATGCGCATCCCTCTTTCGTTTGCAGATATCGCCGCAGTATTGATTTCACTTACTGATTTCACTGAGGATTCTTCATTTTATCACGGGTTTTCTGATTTCGATCAGGAACAATTGGCAAAGCTCTTTTTATAAAACCGCACATCTGCACAACCCTATGTTGCAGTTATGCTGATCTGACAGCTTTTGCTGCATGCAGTTTCCGCCGTTTACATCCAAACACGGAGAACCCGATGAAACTCTCCAATTTCTCGCTTTCCGCCAAATTGCGGATGGTACTGGTAATGACGGCTTTTGCGCTGGGAGGTCTGGCGGTCTTTGATCTTGTGACCCTGCGATCTGCACTGGTCGAAGAAAAGAAAGCCAATGTCCGGCAAGTCGTCGATATGACCCGTTCGATCTTTAGCCATTATGATCAGCTCGCCAAATCCGGCGAGATCACCCTTGAAGAAGCGCAGACCCGTGCAACAGAGTTTATTCAGAATGCGCGTTACGCTGACAATAATTATGTGTTTGTACTGGGTCTTGATACCAAGGTCATCCTGCACCCGATCCAGCCAAAACTGAACGGCCAGAACGGCAAACAGGTGATTGATGTCAACGGTGTCCCGATTCTTGATGAAATGGTCAAGGCAGCACGTCATCCCGAAGGCGGTTTTCTGACCTATGAGTGGAACAAACCGGGGCATGACGGGGTATTCCCCAAACTGGCCTATGCCGAAACATTCAAGCCGTGGGGCTGGGTGATAACAACTGGCGTTTATATCGATGATGTTGACGGGATTTTCTGGCAAACCGCCATCAACGATATCGCTGTGGCAATTGCCATGCTGATCGTCATCGGAATGGCCGGGCTTGCGATTGACAGATCGACAACCCGACCCTTGCGGATGATCACCGAGGCACTTGACAAACTGGCACAGGGCGATACCAGCGTCACCACAAACGAAACAGATCGGCGAGATGAGATCGGTGCGCTGGCCCGCTCGCTTGAGGTTTTCAGATCAAACCGCGAACAGGCTGAAAAGCTTGAACGGGAACAGAAAGATACACACAAGATCCAGATTATCCGTGCAGAAAAGGTCGAAAAGCTGATTAAAAGTTTCGAGACCGAAGTCGAGGGTAATCTGTCGACGGTTCACAGCGCGTTGGAGCAATTACGCGTCACAGCAACAGGCATGGCCAGCCAATCCGACGAAACCACCGGGCGTGCGGCAAATGTTGCGGCAGCAACCGAACAGGCCGCGGCCAATGTTGATACCGTTGCCGCAGCCGCAGAACAGCTTGCAGCATCCATTGATGAAATCACGTCGCAGGTTTCGCGAAGTTCTGATATCGCACAATCGGGTGCAAACGAAGCCGATGACGCAAGCACGATCTTTGCGGAACTTGGAACGGCTTCCGACAAAATCGGGCAAGTGGTTGAACTGATCCAGTCGATTGCCGAGCAAACCAATCTTCTGGCACTCAACGCCACAATCGAGGCCGCCCGTGCTGGTGATGCCGGAAAAGGCTTTGCCGTGGTTGCGGCCGAGGTCAAAAACCTTGCCAACCAGACCACGCGCGCGACCGAAGATATTGCAGGCCAAATCGGTGGCATTCAGGAATCGACCCAGAATGCACTGGGCGCGATCCAGCACCTTTCGGGTCGGATGAAGGAACTGAACGAGGTTTCGGCAAGCATTGCCGCCGCCGTACGTGAACAGGATGCAGCAACCGGCGAAATTGCCCGCAACGTTGCCGAAGCCGCAACCGGCACCAAGGATGTCGCGCGAAACGTCGTCGGCTTGCGCAAGGCCGCCGAAGAAGAACGCGAAGCATCCGGTCAGGTTCTGGCGGCATCCGGCAGCCTGAACAGCAAATCGCAAAACCTGATGGAGCAAATCAAACAGTTCCTGAACGATATCAGGGCAGCGTGATTGTTAACGCCAATCTGACAAAAAAGGCGGGCTGCATCATACAGCCCGCCTTTTGATGTTTTAAGATCGTCACCGATCAGATGATCAGATCGACTGATTGATCCAGTCGACAAGAGCGCTTTTGGGCAGCGCGCCAACTTTCATCGCTGCAACTTCGCCACCCTTGAAGATCATCAGGGTCGGGATACCGCGCACACCGTATTTCGCCGGGGTGTTCGGGTTTTCGTCGATGTTTACCTTGGCAATCTTGAGCTTGCCGCCCAGTTCGCCAGCAATTTCGTCCAGATACGGCGCGATCTGTTTACACGGGCCACACCATTCCGCCCAGAAATCGACGAGAACCGGGTCGTTGGAACCCAGAACGTCGGAATCGAACGAAGTATCAGATACTTTAATCGTGGTCATACTATCAGTTCCTGGTTGTTACGAGGCCAAGTGGGATAAACCCGCTCACCTCGATCCGCTGTATGGAGGCAAAGGTAGGCAGCACTGACGCAAACGTCAAGCGCGTTACAGTCTCATGATGTGTTCGGGCAGTTCGACCATCCATGGTCCGTTGGTCCAAAGGATGAAACAACGAATGCGTTTGTCCGGATACATCTGGCTTAATGCGGCCCGGTAAATCGACATCTGTCGACGATAGGCACGTGGTGTGCCCTCGACATCACGTGGGGGTGGGCGATTTGTTTTAAAATCAACGATCATGACCTCGTTTTCACGCACGACCAGTCGGTCAATCTGGGCGGAAACGACATCGCCGCCGACGATCCCGACCAGCGGCACCTCGGCCTTTGATCCGGCATCAAAAACAGGTGCAAATTCGGGATTTTCAAAAATCGCGATTGTTTCATTGGCAATTTCGCGCTGCTGGTCTGCATCAAGCGCATGCACCGGCTGGGCAAGGAACCGTTCGGCAGCATCCCGCCTTTTGGCTTCGGGCAGCTCGGGCAACAGTTCAAGCAGCTTGTGGATCAGAAGGCCGCGTTTGAAACTTTGCCCCTGATCCCCGCCCAGCGGCGATTGCACAGAGGGCTCTTCTTCAAGCGGACGGCTTGGTGCCAGCGGTTTTGGCGGGAAGGCCTCGGTCGGCGCGACATCGCGAATCAGAACGCGTTTGGACAAATCGGCGGTGCCGGTCGCGGCAGTGACCTTGTCGGCCTTGGGTGTTTCGCGCTGTGCTGTTTGCCAAACCCAACCGTCGCCCGACCAGCCGGACCCCGAAAATTCCGTAAAATCGAATTTTTCGGAATTTGCATAGCCTTCCATCGCCTGCTGACACAAATTGTACCAGCAATGATCGGGGGCCTTTCGTTTTCCCTGCCATCCACAGATGTAAAGCCGGTCTTCGGCGCGCGTCAGGGCCACATACAGCAGACGGTTATATTCCTGATCACGCTTGATCGCGATGCCCTCACGCAACCGCGCAACCACATCGGTTTCGAGTGCCACACGCGGCAGCCAATACATCAGGTCGCGATCTTCCTGCCAGAACAGGTTGGGGGCCTGTGTCGGGACCTGCATGGTATCGGGCAGGAACACGATAGGTGCCTGCAAGCCCTTGGCCCCGTGCACCGTCATGATCCGGACCTCGTCACGGCCGCTTTGTTCAAGGTCACGCTTGATTTCGGCGTCGCCTGCCATCAACCAGTGCAGGAAGCCCTGCAAGGTCGGCGCGTGATCGGCCTCGTATCCCATCGCGAGATTGAGGAATTCGTCAATCGGGTCATTTGCCTCGATCCCGAGCCGCCCGACCAGTCTGGCACGCACCCCGCGCGCATCATCACCACGCCCGCCCAGAAGTTCGGCAAACAGTTCGAACGGTCGTTCATAATCAACCCGCCCCAGCCATTTGAACAGGAATTCATAGGCCGAAAGGAAGGCCGGATCGGCATCATCACTGCCTGCCTTTTCGCGCAACGCAAGCCAAAGGGTACGGGGCCGGTTATGGGCGATTGCAAACAGCTGATCATCGTCAAAGCCGATCAGCGGGCTTTTGAGCACCTCGGCCAATGTCAGGTCATCTTCGGGCATCAGAAGAAACCGGCCGAAGGCGATCAGGTCCATCACGGCAAGCTGATCGGTGATCTGCATGCGGTCCACACCGGCAACCGGAACGTTGCGTTCCTTTAACGCCTTGACGACCTCATCGACAAAGGCCGTCCGACGCCGCACCAAGATCATGAAATCACCCGCCCGCACCGGACGATCACGCGATATCAGTTTCTCGCCCGTATCGATGGCATGGCGGATACGCCCGGCAATTACCCGCGCCAATCGAATTTCCGGGTCCTCAAGGCGCACGATGCGGGTTGGAGGCGTCCATGGGTCCTCGGCGGCTCTTTCCTGCGGCTCCACCGCCGGCCACAATTCGATCCGACCGGCCTGCCCGACACGGAACGGACTGTGACTGACATCGGCACCATCATCGCCCACCCCCTGTTTCGCGATCATACCGGCAAAAACCCGGTCCACCGTGCCCAGCACGGCATCGGTTGAACGAAACGAAATGTTCATCGGGACTTCACGCCATTCGGCTTCGATTTCACGCGCCCGTTCGCGGAAATAGGCCCGCATCTGGGTGAATTTTTCGGGATCGGCGCGCTGGAAGCTGTAAATCGATTGTTTCGCATCCCCAACGGCAAAGATTGTCCGTGGCTTTTCATCATGCTGCCCGGCACCGGCAAAGAATTCCTCCGCCAGAATACGCACCACGTCCCATTGTTCGGGGTTGGTATCCTGTGCCTCGTCAATCAGGATGTGATCAAGCCCCTCGTCCAGTTTGAACAAAACCCACCCGGCAATCCCGGCCTGCTGTTGCAGTAATTGCAGACTGGTCAGGATCAGGTCATCATAGTCAAGGCGGGCATGCAGGGCCTTTTTCGCGGCATAACGATCCAGCATCGCATTGCCGATACGGATCAGGGCCGATGTGGCACCGGCCAATGCGGCGGCCTTGCGCAAACGGTCAATTTCGATCAGACGCGCAAATTCGGCTTCGAGCGCATCGGCCCCCATCGGATGATTTTCGGCGGCTTTTTTCGTGATCAGTTTGGCACGCGGTTCACCTGCGGCGGTAAAGAAGACACCGCGATAATCTGAAAACACCGCCAGCCGGTCCTCGATACCGGTTTTTTCAAGGAATTGCGCCAATGCGGGCACACGATCCTGATCGGTTTTGGTGCCCGCCTCAAGTGCGGCCAATCCACGCATCAGCCCATCCCGATCAAAGGCATCATCGGATAGGGCCTTGCGCAGGATATCATCCTCGCTTTGCCCATTGGGAACGCCAAGTGCGGCATACACCGCATCGCGCATGCGTGCCGCACCGCCATGACGCATCAACATGCGTTTCAAACGGCCGCGTTCACGCGCCAATTCGCCCATGACCTCGCCAAAGGCACCTTCGCGGACCTGTCCGGTCACGACCGACAGAGCATCCGCCAGATCGTCGTCCCGGCCATTTCGGGCAAAGGCCAATACTTCTTCCTGAACGTCGGCCATGGTTTCGGCCGCGGTGCGGTCATCCATGATTTCAAAATGCGGTGCCAGCCCGGCTTCGAGCGGAAAACGGCGCAGCAATGACTGACAGAAGGCATGGATCGTCTGGATTTTCATCCCGCCCGGCGCATCAAGAACCGATGCAAACAAACGGCGCGCACGACGTGTTTCATCGCCACTTGGTGCGGTTCCGGCCAGATTGAAAAGATCATCCTGAAGATCGCGGTCTTCCATGGTGGCCCAATGACCCAGCCGTTCATTGACACGGTTGGCCATTTCCGCCGCGGCGGCCTTGGTAAAGGTCAGACACAGAATACGATGGGGTTCGGTTCCCGACAACATCAGGCGCAACACCCGGTCCGACAGAACCTTGGTCTTGCCGGCCCCGGCCGATGCCGACACCCAGACCGAGGCCATCGGATCGGATGCATTGCGTTGCAGAATATTGGGATCGGTTCCGCGAATTTCGGTCATGCGTCGCGCCCCCCATTATCTTTGCTGTCCTCTTGCTCCGTATCCTCGCTGCCCATCCATTCGCGCAGGCGTGCCAGATGGACATAATCGGAATATTTTGGCGCATGATCCGGGTGCGGCACACTCAGATAAGGTGTGTTTTCGTCATCAAAAGCGGTGGCAAGTGCATTGACACCGGCCACCGCATCACGCGCCAGCTCTGCCGGGGTGGTTTTCATCCGTTTGGTATCAATCTCGCGGATTTCACCTGCGGGGTCGCCACCGGAAAGCTTCCAGAACGCCATCGATGCGGGGGGACCGGGCGGCACATCGCCAAATCCGCCGTCTTGCGCAATCGCGGCCTCAAGCGGCAATTGCGGGGCAAAACCATTGGCAACGTCCGTCTGGCTTGGCGGCATCCCGGTTTTATAATCAATGATCGCGATCCCGCCATCACGCAGCACATCAATCCGGTCCGCACGGGCATAGACTTCGAACCCTGTCGCGGTTTCAAGCGTACCCGATTGTTCGGTATAGGATCTGCGCACATGATCCCGGCGTGCTGCCTCCGTCTGGATGAACCAGCGGGCAATCCTCTCGAACCGCGGCCACCAGAACGCCCAAAGGCCGGGCCGGGCCGCAAGCGGTTTGAACACCGCCCGCCCGATCATGATCAATTCCTGTTCGCCATCCGGTGGCAGATGATCCGGGTATCGGGAAATAAACTGATCAAGCGCATCATGGATCAGGTTGCCGTAATCCGCCGCGCCGGGATCTTCGTCCACCCCGTCAAGTTTACGCAAACCCAGAATATGCCGGGCATAGATCGCATACGGGTCGCGCATCCAGGTTTCAATCTGGGTAACCGACAAGCGCTGCGGACGGGCGGAAACCGGTGGTGTCGGGGCCGGACGGCCAATTTTGTGGCGCATGTCATCACGCGGTTCATCCAGCATTTCGGCCAAGGCGCGCCAGGCATGGGCATCGGTTTTTTCCATCGACACGCCTGATTTCCGAAGAATGTTTTCAATCCGTAACAACCACCGCGACGGCACGGTCGGCGTGCCTTCGACGCGGAGCGCACGGGTCATGACCACATCGGGCGCACAGAAAAGCTGTTGAAAATCATGGGCGGACTGCCCGACACGATGTTCAGGTGCCGGAAGGCCGAAATTACGCCGCATCGGGCGGCTCATCCATGGATCGGCCCCGGCTTCGGGCGGCCAGACACCCTCGTTCAAACCGCCCAGAATGGTCAGATCGGCCTGCTGCATCTGGGCTTCGACCGTGCCCCAGATAAACAGGCGCGGATGTTTGCCATAACGCGGACGCACCGCACGATCAGCCATCAAGGCATCCAGAAAGGCCGCATACCGGATACCCGGCATCGGAACGAAATCGGTTAATGCCTGAAGCAGTTCATGGACAAAATCAGCCAGGGCCTCGCCCGCCTCGCCACGCCAAAGACGTTCGGCACCGTCCTGCACGTCGCTTGCGGCAAGGGCTTCGGCGGCCATGATGTGACTGCGCAGGGCCCCCACAGGCGAGATCGATTTTTCATCCATCAGATCGAGCAAAGGCGCAAGACTGTCTTCAAACCGGGAAATCAGATCGGAAAGTCGTGCATGATCATCGCGAATACGTTCGATCCGGCGGGCTGCATGATCCCCCCTGTTTGCCGTAATCCGACCAATCGTCTCATCACGCCAGCCATCCAGCGCCACCTGCAAGCCGTCCAGACCCGGACCGGGACGCGCGCCGCGCAAAACATACTGTTCCATTTGCCGGGTCAGGACACGGAACTGTTCCGGCGGAAGCCCCGCCGCACTCAGCGGGTGTTTCAAAAGTTCCAGCAACGGCACCGGTGCGAACTGTTCCTGAACGGCACGCACGACCAGCCGCAAATAGATTGCGGGCGCTGTGTCATGCAACGGAATGCCCGCCGAATCATCAATTTCGATTTCCCAGCGACGCAGTTCCGTGGCAACACGGCGTGCCAGGCCACGATCCGGGGTTACCAGAGCACAGGTTTTACCGGGATGCTCCAAGGCGTCGCGCATCATAAGTGCAATCGTCGCAGCCTCTTCGCGCGCGCCGGAACAGTCAACCCGCAGAACGCCATCCAGAATATCTGGCGCGAAATTGGCGATATGGCGCCATTGGTCGGTTGTTTGCGCCGGGCGCAGGGCTTCGCGCGTCAATCGTCGGCGTTCTTCGTCCAGCGGGTCCGATTGCGGTACCGATGGCCAGATCAGGACCGTCCCCGGATCACGCCCGATATGGCGCAACGTTGTCCCCAAAAGATGTTGCGGGTGGGTGGCATCCTCGTTAATCGCCTGCCAGTCTTCGCGTCCCAACCCTGTCATCAGGCCGGGCAGGACCACGCGCCCCCGGGGCATTGCCAGAACGGCCTTCATCAAATCACGCAATGCCGGAAACGGCCCGGTTGACCCGGCAATGATTACCGGTGCGGTCGGCGGGTTATCGCGCCAAAGATCAATCTGGGCGGCAATCAGGGCATTGCGGCGCATGGCACGGTCACTGACCTGATGGGTTTCCAGAATGTCGGGCCAGTGCAAGGTCAGGATTTGCAGGAATTCCAGCGTCAATTGCCAATGTTCGGCAAATTCGGCAGGAACCTGCCCCTTGAGATCATCAAATTTGCAATTTTCCGTCTGCACCTGATCAAGAAACCGCGCCAGTTCCCCGGCCAGACGGGCGGCCTGATCGGCCGTTGGTTTGTCGCCCTTGTGATCGGGCCGGTTCATGATCAACCTGGTTAGCAGCAGTTTCCGTTGCAGATCCGGAATGGATGGAGGCAGATCAAGGGCGGCCTGTTCGCCGCCTGCACCATAAATCGTCAGTTCGTCCTCGTCGGCCTCCCCCAAGGCGCGGATGGCTGGCAGCATGGTCACCGCCCCGTTCGACTGACGAAGGAACGCATCGCGCATTACCTTGGCCGACCGGCGATTGGGCACCATCAGGATATAATCGGGGAGGGCAACCGGCTCTGCGGCGGTTTCTGCCATCAACTGTTTTGCGATCAGATCGGCAAATGCCGCGCCCGGCGGGATATAAAACAGGTTTTCCGGCTGTGCCGCCGGTGCGGCAAAGTGATCGGCAGCGTCCATATAATCGAACAGATCCGCCATCAGCCGCCCCCGGCTTTGGCGGCTTTTGCAATTCTGGCAGCACTTTCATGCGCCAAAGCGTCCGCGATGACGATTTCGGCATCGGCCAATGCTTCTGGCGTGCCGATATGGAAATAATCCCCGTCGTGAACAAGACCAAAGCAGCGCCCCGATGCCAATGCCTTGTCGTAAACCAGATTTGATGAAAACGCGCCATCAGGGGTATTTTCAAACAGCCTCGGCGACAGAATCTGAACACCGGTAAAGAAATACGGGGCAGACGCCGCATCGCCGCGACGCTTCAAACGACCATCGACCTGCCAGAAGAAATCACCAGCCCCGTCATAACCAAACGCCCCTTCGACCGGATAGATCGCAAGCAACGCATCCATATGATCGGGATCGAATGCCTCTGTCAGGCGATCAAAAAGCGGCTCCGCCCCCTCGGTCCAGAAAACATCCGCGTTGGCAACCAGCACGGCCTGATCATCAAGCATCGGCAAGGCCTTTTTCACCCCGCCGCCTGTTTCAAGCAGGTCTTCCTCGGGCGAGCAAAGCACCCGCGGCAGGGTCCGGGTGGCGACGTGATCGACAATCATCTGACCCAGATAATGGCTGTTGACCACCGCCTGATCAAAGCCCGCCAAAGCCAGCTTATCGAGTACGTGATCAAGCATCGGCTTGCCCGCAACCGGCACCAGCGGCTTTGGCATATGATCGGTGATCGGACGCATGCGTTTGCCAAGCCCGGCAGCCAGGACCATTGCTTGCGCCTTTGCGTTCTTATCCCTCATCAGGATGCCCCTTGTTCGGACGATTGGCGTACGCCGGAAAGTGACGGGGCCATTCTTGCCTCAACCGGGATATGATTTGCAATCCACGCGGCCAATTCCGGTAAATTGCGGTCTGCATCGCGCAGGATCAATTCCCAGCAACGCGGGATAAAGTCAAAATAGCGCTGCTTGCCTGCCTTGATGGCAAGCCAGCCAAACCGACCCAGTATCCTGAAATTCCGAACCATATTACAGGCCATATAGGATATTTCGAAATCAGAACGATCAAGATTTTCAAACGCGGCACAATAACGATCCTTCAGGCCGGCTTCGAGCGCCGGACCGATATCATGCCGAACATCACGTAATAGCGACACCAGATCATAGGGCCGTGGTGCAATTGCCGCGTCCTGAAAATCAATGATCCCGCAATCTTCGCCGCCCTCGTCATTTTCGACCAGCATCAGGTTATCGACGTGATAGTCACGGTGAATGATGACCTCGCCGGATTTCCAACAGTTTGGCAACACACCATCAAGCATCGCATCAAATTCGCTGATGGCCCGGTGGCGCTTTGCTGTGTCCGTCACGATCAGTGGCAGATAATCGGCCTTGAAGCTTTGCAGCATGCGTTTGAAATTGTCTGGCTCGTATTGAACCAAGCCACAATCCGTGCTTTCAAACCGGGTATCACAATACTGGTGCAGGGTGATGAGCTGATCCACCGCACGCAGATAAAGTGCCGGTTTGGAGGCCGCGCTCAGATCCAGTGCGCGGGTAAAGGTCAGATCCCCAAAATCCTCAATCAAGACAAGCCCAAGCGAAACATCGCTTGCGTATATCGCGGGGATACGCCAACCGGCTTTCGAAAGCAGTGATGTTGTCGCAATAACCGGCGTGACTGAAGCCGGACGTTCCGGGTTTTCGTAAATACCGTGCGGGTCGACACTGATCGCGTCCGGCGGAAAATCCATCAGAAGGGCGGTCTGCCGCCCATTATCCAGACGATAATATTTTCGCGCCGACGCATCATCAACCAATGCAACGGGTTCAATATCAGCCCAGCCATTGTCGCGCAGAAATCTGTCGATGGCATCCTGACGTCCAATCACGGTCATGATGCGACCCCGGGCAGATTTGTTATCCGTTTTTCCCAATCCTCGCCATGCGGGACCAATTGAAAAACGCGCGCGTCAGGATTTAATCCGGGTTCGATATGAATATCAAGCCGGTCTTGCGGTGTCAGATATTCCAGCCGATCAGGCCATTCAATCAGACTGACGCCGTCGGCAAAGGCATCCTCGATATCAAGTTCGTGGATTTCTTCGGGATCGGAAAGTCGGTAAAGATCGAAATGCCAGACCGGGACCGGATCAAGTTCGTAAATCTGAACCAGCGTGAAGGTCGGGCTTGGAACTTCTTCATGCGGATTACCGGCAAGCGCACGGATATAGGCGCGGCAAAACGCGCTTTTCCCCATCCCCAACGTCCCGTGCATCAGGATCACATCGCCGGCTTTTGCCAGGGCGGCAAGCTGTCCGGCAAGGGTTTCGGTACCTTTCTGATCACTGACAGTGACTGTCTTGCTCATGATATCCGTCGAATAATTGTGTTCTGATCCTAGTTGTAGGGTGATGGGCCCACCCTTCGCAATGATTTTACATGCATCGGATAACGCAGGCAGCAGTTTGCCGGGTAACCTCCAAGAAAGGCCGGTTTACGTTGCGATAAAGGGTCCCAAATGCTATCTCGCACATGTATAGATTGGATAAAAAATTACCGCCTCCTTTATCGACCTGATGTTATTTGGATGGAATGAACATGTCAGACGCGTCGCACAGCACCGATATCGCCATCATTGGCGCCGGCCCTGTCGGTCTTTTCGCCGTTTTCGAAGCCGGTATGCTCGGGCTTAAAACTCATGTCATCGACGCGCTTGATATGGTTGGCGGACAATGCAGCGCGCTTTATCCGGAAAAGCCGATTTTCGATATTCCGGCCCATCCGCAGATTGCCGGTCAGGACCTGATTGATCAGCTTGCCAAACAGGCCGCCCCGTTCGAGCCGACCTATCATCTGGGCCAGCAGGTTATAAAGCTCGAGAAACGTGACGATGGCCGTTTCACGCTTGAAACCTCGGTCGGGACGACCATTGATGCAGGCGCGGTTGTCATTGCGGCCGGTTGCGGTGCCTTTGGCCCGAACAAGCCCCCGATGGAAGGCCTTGAAGATTACGAAGGCAGCGGCGGCGTTCAGTATTACGTCAAACGCCGTGCCGATTTTGCCGGGAAAAAGGTCGTCATTGCCGGTGGCGGCGATTCGGCTGTTGATTGGGCGCTTTCCCTTCATGACATTGCCGAAAAGGTCATGGTCGTTCATCGTCGCCCGAAATTCCGTGCCGCCCCGGACAGCAGTGCAAAATTGCAGGCCCTGGCAGAAGCCGGAAAGATCGAGATGGTCATTCCCTATCAGCTCAAGAGCCTCAAGGGTGACAATGGCAAACTTTCCCATGTCGTCGTTGCCACGCTCAAAGGCGAAGAGCTTGCACTGGAAGCGGACCATCTGTTGCCGTTCTTTGGCCTTGCCATGGAACTGGGCCCGATTGCCGATTGGGGCCTTAACCTTGATCGCAACCATATCGGTGTCACGCAGGCCACGATGGCAACGTCGGTTCCGGGCATCTTTGCAATTGGCGATATCGCGACCTATGAGCACAAACTGAAACTGATCCTGTCGGGCTTTGCCGAGGGGGCAAGCGCCATCCATGCCGCGCGCAGCTATCTGTTCCCCGATAAGGAATTCCATTTCGAATATTCCACCACGACGGGCGTTCCGGCGGAATAAGCCCCGATCAAAAAGGAAAAGCGCACCATGCCTGCTACCAGAACCCCCGATCTTCATACCGGCGGCTGTCTGTGCGGCGCGGTGCGCTTTTCTGTTTCGGGCGATCCAACGGGCGGCAATCACTGCCATTGCGGCATGTGCCGCAAGGACAGCGGATCAGGCGTTTCGACCTTTGTCACTTTTGCGACGGTGACCCTGAAATGGGAAGGCAAACCGGCCGAGTTTGAAAGTTCGCCCAACCGGTTTCGCGGATTTTGCCCGACATGCGGATCAAGCCTGACCTGGCGGAACGGCGACCATCCCGAATTCCTTGATTTCAGGCTTGGCAGCTTCGACGACCCGACGCCCTTCAAGGCAAAAAAGCATCTGTGGATGAGTACGGCCCTGCCCAGCTTTGCCGGCATTGACCCCGATATCGAACATATCGATCAATCGAGCTGATCGCCCACGATTGTCCTTTTCCTAGACGGTCGGGACCGTGCCGCCATCGATGGTATATTCCACACCATGAATCGACGACGCCCGGTTTGATGCCAGAAAGGCAATCAGTTCTGCCACTTCTTCCGGCTGCGCCGGACGCCCCAAGGGGATGCCGCCCAAGGCATCAAGGATGCTTTGGCGCGCGGCTTCCTGGGTGATGCCGCCGCCTTCTGCAATCCGTTCGACCATAGCCTTTGATGCATCGGTATAAATCCACCCCGGCGCAACGGCGTTAACCCGCACGCCCTTGGAGCCAACTTCCTTCGAAAGAACCTTGCTGTAAGTCGTAAGCGCTGCCTTTGCCGAGGCATAGGCCGTTGTTGCGTCAAATAGCGGCAAACGTCGCTGAATTGAAGAGGTATGCACAACAACACCGCCGCCATGCCTGATCATTTCCGGCACCAGACAGCGATCCAGCCGCACAGCCGACATCAGGTTAAGGTTCAATTCCTTTTCCCATCCGGCATCGTCGATCACGGCAAAGCCCCCCGACGGGTTTGACGACCCGCCCAGAACGTGGATCAGGATATCAACCCCTCCCATGCGTTCACGTGCAGCTGCGGCGAGTTTTTCGACACCCGCCGTGGTCGCAAGGTCGGCCTGCACATAGCAATCGTAGGCGATATCATCGGGTTTCTCGCCCCGCGCCGCCGTAATCAAGGTTCCCCCACCGGCTAGCATGCGCTCAAAAACGGCCTTTCCTGTACCTTTGGTACCCCCCGTCACAACTATGCGTTTTTGCGCAAATTCCTGCGCAGGATCAGGAAGTTTCAACATTTTTTGGTCGCTCATTTTGTTGGGAACAGTGCGTTAGAAGTCGCAGTCGATTAACTGATCGAAAGTGTTTCGATCTTGCCGTTCGCAAGTTCAAACCGATAATCAAGTTCAATCGGGCTGTTGGGGAAGTCGCCGCTGACCCTGGCTTTCACCGCAAATTGTTCAGCTTTATGGGCAACTTCAATCGGCTTGGCGACAAAGTTGTATTTTGCATTGACGTCTTCCATCCATTTGCCGATTTCGGGGCGGCCGTGATGGCGTTGCTTTTCATCTTCGACAATTGCAGTTTCATTGAAAGCCGCAACCTTCTGCGCAACGCTATTGGATGGTTCAAAATATGCGGTGATCGGTTCAGGGAGTTTGATCATGTCAGTCATTCCTGTCTGCTTGCTTGTCAGACAGGCATTTTTCAAACAAACTCACATTTTGGGAAGTACGTACTTTAAAGTAAGTAACTAACAGGCTTGAAACATGGCGAAAACCTATACGCCCGTCACTGCGGCATCAGACGTCGAAACGATCTTTAAAATGCTTGAGGGTCGATGGAAGCTGATCATTCTTTTCCATCTGTTTGGCGGCAAGGTCCAACGCTATTCAGATCTGGAAAAGCTGATCCCCGGCATTTCTCAAAAGATGCTCGCACAGCAACTTCGACAGCTTGAATCCGATGGCATTATCGAACGCAAAGTTTACCCGGTGGTTCCGCCCAAGGTCGAGTATCGCATGAGCGAATGGGGGCAGTCACTTTGCCCTGCACTTGATGCATTGCTCAAATGGGCCGAGGCACGCCCCAAAGATTCAGCGATACCAGATACGAACAATCAATAACTACAATGTGCCTCAGACAAATCTAATCAAGCCGAAACCCCAAGAAAATCTTCCAGAACGCCAACGATCATGCCGTGATCCTCGTGCGAGGCAAGGCCGGATACAGTGATTGCGGCGATCACGCCAACACCATTGACGCGAACCGGAAAACTGCCGCCGTGGTCGGCATAATCGGCAAAATCAATCCCGTGTTCGGCAAGTGTCTTGCCCTTGGCCTTCAACGCCAATCCGAACTGCATTGATGATTGATGTTCGCGAAGGGTCAAATTGCTTTTGCGAGATGCCCAGGAATCATTGGCGGGCTTGGCCCCCAGAAGGGCTGCGTGGAACAAGGTGCGATCCGAAGTCCGGATGTCGACGACAACCGGGGCATTCTGTGCCCGTGCAACCGCCACAAGGGCCGATCCGATTTCCCACGCCGTTTCCTCGTCAAAGCGATCAAAGACAAGGATGGCTTCCTGGCGTTGAAGAATTTCAAGATCCATGGCGGGCTCCTGCAGCAAAACGGAATGAGGACCTAATCCATAGCGCATGGCACGAATTGCCGAAAGCCCTCAAAGAAAAAGGCTGCATCCACAATGGGATGCAGACTTTATTTCGATACCGGAACGTCGATTTATTTATCGTCGCTCATCTTAAGGGCGTTGATAAAGGCCGACTGTGGAATTTCCACCTTGCCGAACTGACGCATCTTTTTCTTACCGGCCTTCTGCTTATCGAGAAGTTTGCGTTTACGCGACACGTCACCGCCATAACATTTGGCCGTCACGTCCTTGCGCATCGCAGAAACCGTTTCACGTGCGATCACCTTGCCGCCGATAGCTGCCTGAATGGCGACCTTGAACATCTGGCGCGGGATAAGGTCCTTGAGACGTTTGCAAATCTCGCGGCCACGATGTTCGGCAGCCGAACGGTGAACCATCAATGCCAGCGCATCAACCGGTTCTTCATTGACCAGAATGGATACCTTGACCAGATCGCTTTCATCATAGCCCGCCAGTTCATAATCGAAGCTGGCATAGCCACGCGAAATCGATTTCAGGCGGTCATAGAAATCAAACACCACCTCGTTCAGCGGCAGTTTGTAAACCGCCATCGCCCGGTTCCCGACATAGGTCAGGTCCTGCTGAATGCCGCGACGTTCGGTGCAAAGGGTCAAAATACCGCCCAGATATTCATCCGGCACCATGATGGATGCCTTGATCCAGGGTTCTTCAATCGCCTTGATCTTGGTGACATCAGGGAAATCCGCCGGGTTATGCAGCAGGATATCTTCGCCCTTGGTCATCGAGATTTTATAGGAAACCGATGGCGCCGTGGTGATCAGGTCCAGTTCGAATTCGCGTTCGAGACGTTCCTGAATGATCTCCAGATGCAAAAGCCCAAGGAAGCCACAGCGGAAACCAAGCCCCAGTGCGGTCGAGTTTTCCGGTTCGAACTGGAAGGATGCGTCGTTGAGATGCAGCTTTTCAAGCGCATCGCGCAGGACATCATATTCGCTGGTATCAACCGGGAAAATGCCACAGAACACCACCGGAATGGAGGGCTTGAAACCGGCCAGCGGCTTTGCGCAGGGGCGTTTTTCTTCGGTAATCGTGTCGCCGACTTCGCATTCGGCAACGGTTTTCATACCGCAGTTGATAAAGCCGACTTCACCCGGCCCCATTTCATCAAGCGCAAGCGGCTTGGGCGTAAACACGCCGACGCGATCAACCGTATGGGTGACCTTGGCGTTCATGAAGCGGATTTTCTGGCCCTTTTTCAGCGTGCCTTCCTTGACACGCACCAGAATCATCACGCCAAGATAGGAATCGTACCAGCTATCGACCAGAAGAACCTCAAGCGGTGCCGCCGGATCGCCTGTCGGAGCAGGTAAACGATGCACCAATGCTTCAAGCACATCGGGAACACCAAGCCCGGTCTTGGCCGAAATCATCAGTGCGTCACTGGCGTCAATGCCAATCACTTCTTCGATCTGTTCCTTGACGCGGTCCGGTTCTGCGGCGGGCAGATCAACCTTGTTCAGGACAGGCACGATTTCGTGGTTGTTATCAATCGCCTGATAAACGTTGGCCAGCGTCTGCGCTTCGACACCCTGAGCGGCATCAACCACCAGAAGCGATCCCTCGCACGCGGCAAGCGAACGCGACACTTCATAGGCAAAATCGACGTGACCCGGCGTATCCATCAGGTTCAGGGTATATTCCTGACCATCCTTGGCCGTGTATTTCAGACGTACGGCCTGGGATTTGATCGTGATCCCGCGTTCGCGTTCGATATCCATCGAGTCGAGGACCTGCTCGGACATCTCGCGATCGGTAAGACCACCGGTAAGCTGAATCAAACGGTCGGCCAGGGTCGATTTACCGTGGTCGATATGCGCGATAATCGAAAAGTTTCGAATGTTCTTAAGATCGGTCATATGGCTGCTTCTGGCACTGGGCGAATGTTATGTCAAAATTCGGCTCGATTCCTGCAAAACGTGATCGCATTTCACATCGATCATTTATCACAAAGCCGGTGTCACACCGTTTGCATCATCCCGGTCAGCGTGCCGTATAAAGGCGGCAGCGACATCTGGAAAGACACGGCAGTAAAATCTGTTCTGCCGCGGTGCAAGCGGGCGATACCGGCGATTTGGGATCGTTTTGGCTTTCGGCGATCACAAAACAATCGCCAACAGCGGGTTTATAGGGGTTTTTGCCACCAATTAGAAGCGCTGTGTTTGATTTCCGTTCGGCGAAGGCACCTGCACCCGCCCTGTCATTTGCAGGCTGTGCAGTCGACACCTCATTCTTTGGCCCCAAAATCACATCAAGCTACTGGCATCCCGCCATTTTTCATCCCCCGGCAAAATTATTATTCCCGGTAGAATGCTTTTCAACAGGGAGAAAAGGACATAGGCTTTCGAAAGGGGACAGTGGGGCGGAACAGGGCAAGGGGACAACTTCGAAAATGTTTCTGACATCCATCGAACCGTCATTGTCCAAACGCGGATTGAGAAAATTGCGTAAACGTTTGGCTGCCCTGACCCTGACAGGCATGGTGATCCTGCTGTTTTCATTCTTTTTCATCCAGAAAACGCTTTATGACAGTGCGATTGATCAGGCGCGCGCCCAAATGATGGCTGTCACCTATCATCTCAGCGCGGTTCTGGCCCAGAACAGTGCGATTGATCTACAACGCGTCGTTGAAGAGAATCCCGATCTTTCGGCCGGAGTTCTTGATGGCAACCGCAATCAGATCAGCGGCACCGTTCCATCCCATTTGATTGATGACCTGTTTGATACGATTGCCGAACAGCAGGCAAATCGCGGCAGTCTGATCTGCGTCCACGGCAGCACAGTGATGCTTATGGCCTACAGCATCCTTCCGCAACTTGACCGTATCGTTGTCACCTATATTCCACGTCGGGTGTTGCTGGCCAACTGGCGCCAGGCCATCGTGCTTCATGCATCATTGTTTCTGATTGTACTTTTGATCATGGCTGGACTTGCAGTCTGGCTATGGCAACGATTGAAACGGCAGCATTTGCGCGCTGCCGATCTTGCCGAACATTTCAGCGATTCAGAAAATACCCTGTCGGATTGCGGTTGCGCGGTTTTAAGTTGGCCCGTCAGTAATCCTGATGGAACACTTGCCGTTCGGTTGAACTGGCCGGAAATACTCGGACTTGCGTTTACCGATGTCCAACCCACAGCCGAAGCATTCATATCGCGGCTTAGCGATGCATCGCGTAGCCAATTGCGTGGCCCGTTGATTGAAAACCGGTGGCAGGACAATCGTATTGGCACGATGGTCGATATGCATATTTCCGCTGATCAGACGCAGCGCTTCTATCTGATGGCGCACCGCCGCGTGGAAGAAGAAGGGGAAACCATCACCGTCCTGTTGCTGGAAACGGCCCCGCAGCAGGAACTTTGCCACCCGTTCGAAACCTATCTGCATCACACACCGGAACCATCAATCGCTGTCGATATGGAAGGTGTTCTGCGCGGCCTGAGCCCGGCCTTGGCCGAGCTTGTCGGCAAACAGGTCTATAATCTGATCGGGCAACCATTCGAAACCCTTTTCCTGCCCGAAGACCGCGAACAGGTTCGGGTGAATTTCACCAATCGCCAGCTTGGTGACACACAGGAAAAGGAACTGGTTTTCCGTATTCGCGACCAGCGCGGTGATATCCGCTGGCTCGCATGGCACGGCATCGGTCCATTCGAGGGCATGACATTTAACAGCGCACGCGATGTGACCCAGTTTGTCGAAAATGCCAACAAACTGCGAGATACGCTTGATCAACTCAAACGCAGTAATGAAGACCTTGAACAGTTTGCCTATGTCGCGTCCCACGATCTGCAGCAACCATTGCGGATGGTCGCCAGCTATACCCAGCTTCTGAAACGTCGCTATGGCGGTTCGCTGGATCAAGAAGCGGATGAATATATCGATTACGCGGTCGATGGTGCCAAACGCATGCACAAGCTGATCAGCCACCTTCTGGAATACGCCAAAACCGGTAGCAGCGACGACACCATGACGGAAATCGACTGCAATCTGGTCCTGAATGAAGCCCAGGCCGATCTTAAAGCCATTATCGTTCAGGAACAGGCCACCATTACCCATAACGATCTGCCGGTGATCAAAGGTGACCGTATCAGCCTGTCGCGTCTGTTCCAGAACCTGCTATCGAATGCAATTAAGTACCGCCGCCCGGGTGTACCGCCTCATATTGACATCCATGTTGCCCCTGACCCCGATACGCCCGGCTTCTGGCGATTTTCAGTCCGTGACAACGGGATCGGCATTCATCCGGAGCACGCACATCGCATCTTCCGACTGTTCCAGCGTTTGCATAAGGACGAGTTTAGCGGCACCGGCCTTGGGCTTTCTTTGTGCCGGAAGATAGTTGAACAGCATGGCGGCCGTATATGGCTTGATACCTCCCGCCCACTCACCAACCCGGGTGCGACGTTTATCTTCACACTGCGGGCGATGGGTTAAGGGGCCTTGTGATTTAACCTGTGGCAAGCATCTTGCTACCGTAAAGGTTTAAAGTCAGTGCAGGTCGGCAAGACCTGCCGGTTTGATGACCATTGACCACCAGGAAGCATCGCATGACACGCATCAATTTTCGTACTGCCCTGTCCCTGACAGGATTGTCGCTTCTGGCAGCTTGTGGTTCCGATCTGCGAACCATGCCAGACAGTCATATGCAGACCCTGGCATATATGTTTGCCGAGCGGGACATTGATGAACCTATGCCACCCGGCTGGCGACAGTTAAACGGCAAGGAAATCAATTACCGTTTTGCTAACGAAACGTATGCAGTTTACTCGGTCGACGAGGACGAAGAATTGCTGGTCATGCATCTGTCAGATAATGGAACTGGTCGGCTTGAAGCCGATGATGATCTCGAAAGCTGTGTCTGGAACAGCATGGTCGATCAACTGAATATCGAATGCGATGATACCGATATGGAGTGGCGCATCTACACCAACGGTCCCGATATGATTGCCGCCGACCTTGATGAAGATGAATTTGCCGTCATGCGCAAACGTCCCGGTGGCTAAAAACTTCCAAAGACCTGAACAAACAAAAACGGGCCACCCGATGGATAGCCCGTTTTTTAATCGTGGTTTGCACAAGCATCCTAGCTGCGCAAGGAGCCGCCTGTTGCCTTTTCAACCGCGGCAACGACCTTTTTGCAGACCCCGTCGATTTCTTCTTCGGTCAGGGTTGCCTTGGTCGGCTGCAAGGTGATCGAGAATGCAACCGATTTCTTGCCATCCTCGATACCTTTGCCTGCATAGAGATCAAAGATCGTGACATCCGAAATCAGGTTACGGTCCACGCTGCGCGCAGCTTTGACGATAGCTTCGGACTGCACATCCCCGTCAAGAAGGAAGGCAAAATCACGTTCGACCGACTGGAAGCTCGACGCATTCAGCAACGGGCGACCGGTCCCTTTTTTCTTTGGCATCGGAACGTTTTCAACGAACAGTTCGAACGCAACGACGCGCCCTTTGACACCCAGTGCTTTCAATACTTTCGGATGCAGTTCACCGAAATAGCCAAGGATGTTTTTCGGCCCTAACTGCAAGGCGGCAGAACGGCCCGGATGATACCAGGACGGGGCACCATCGGCGTTGACCTGAACGTTTGCTGCGGCAGTCCCAAGGGCTTCCAGCAATGCCTCGGCATCCGCCTTGACATCAAACAGGTCAATATCGCGACGGGATCCTGTCCAGCTGCGCGGAGTGGTCGATCCCGACCGCAAACCGGCGGCAACCAGACGCTGATCCCCCGGCTGATCGCCAAAGAATTCCGGACCAACTTCAAACAGCGCCAGATCGGCAAAACCGCGCGACTGATTGCGACCGACTGCGGCAATCAGGTTGATCAGCACATTGGGCCGCATCACATCCAGATCCGAACTGATCGGATTGGCAAGGAACAAGCCCGGTTTCAGATCGGCAAACAGCTTTGCCCAACGCGAATCGGTGAATGACCATGTGACGGTTTCATACATACCGCGCGATGCCAATGTCCGACGGGTCAGACCGACCCGCTTCTGGAACGGGGTCAGGGCCGGAACCGGCAGGCTGGTTTCACGTTCCAGCGGAACTGTCGGGATTTTGTCGTACCCGACAATGCGCAGCACTTCCTCGACCAGATCGGCTTCGCCAACAATATCCGGACGCCATGTTGGTGCAACGGCGGTAATGACGGGCGCAGACCCGCTAACGTCAAAGCCCAGCGACTTCAGGATTGCAATCGCCTGATCGGCGTCAATTTCGACACCCCCCAGTTCCCGGATGCGATCAATGCGAAGATCAAAGCTGTTCCGGGGGGCGGGAACGTCTCCGGCCTTGACCACATGCGAAACTTCGCCACCACAAAGTTCCGTGATCAGACGGGTGGCAACTTCCATGCCCCAGACAATTGATTGCGGATCAACACCGCGTTCGAACCGATACCGGGCATCGGAATTGATCTGCAGTTTGCGACCGGTTTTTGCAACACTGATCGGATCAAACAGGGCGCATTCGACAAACACATTGACCGTGTCTTCGACACAACCGGTTTCTTCGCCACCGATAATCCCGCCAATGCCAAGGGCCTTTGCCTGATCGGCAATCACGACCATGCTGTCGGACAGCTCGTATTCCCTGTTATCAAGCGCAGCAAGCTTTTCACCATTGGTCGCATAGCGCACATTGATGTCACCCGACAGTTTATCGGCATCAAACACATGCAATGGACGGGCAAGATCATGGGTCACAAGGTTTGTGATATCGACAAGAGCCGAGATCGGCCGCAAACCGATGGCTTCAAGACGGGCTTTCAGCCATGCCGGGCTTTCGCCGTTTTTAACACCACGGATATAGCGACCATAGAATGCCGGGGCTGCCGCATTCTGTGCAATATCGGCTGAAATCGAAACACCGACAGGGCTGTCAAACGTGCCCGAAACCGCCTGCTGGCGCGGATCGTCCTTTAGCGTACCAATGCCGGCAGCCGCCAGATCGCGTGCAATCCCGCGCACACCGGTACAATCCGGACGGTTCGGGGTCAGGCCGATTTCAATGATCGGATCGTCCGCACCAAGAACCGTTGCAACCTGCGCCCCGATTTCGGCATCTTCCGGCAGTTCGATAATGCCGTCGTGATCTTCGCCGAGGCAAAGTTCACGGGTCGAACACATCATACCCTGGCTTTCGACACCCCGGATTTTGCCCGGTTTGAGTTTCGAACCGTCAATCGGAATGATCGCGCCCGGCTGTGCCAGTGCAACCTTGATCCCGGTTCGGGCGTTCGGTGCACCGCAAACCACCTGAATGATCTTGTCACCAGTATTCACCCGACACAGTTTCAGGCGGTCGGCATCCGGGTGTTGGCCGGCTTCTTCGATATAGGCGACACGAATATCCCTAAGCGCTGCGGCCCGGTCGGTGACGCCTTCAATTTCAAGCCCGACATCGGTCAGCTTTTCGGCGATAACATCAATCGACGCATCGGTATCGAGGTGCTGTTTCAGCCAATCGAGTGTGAATTTCATGATCTTAGCCCCTCACCATATTCGGTACATCCAGCGGCACAAAACCATAATGTTTCAGCCAGCGCAGATCGGTATCGAAGAAGGTGCGAAGATCGGGAATACCGTATTTCAGCATCGCGATGCGTTCGATCCCCATGCCAAAGGCAAAGCCCTGATATTCATTCGGATCAAGTCCACAAGCCGCCAGAACGCGCGGATGAACCATACCGCAGCCCAGAATCTCAAGCCAGTCGTCGCCTTCACCAATCTTGAGCTCCCCACCCTTGCGCGAACAACCGATGTCCATTTCTGCACTCGGCTCGGTAAAGGGAAAGAAGCTCGGACGGTAGCGAACCGGAACTTCATCCAGTTCGAAATAGGTTTTAACAAACTCCAGCAGGCACCCTTTCAGGTGACCCATATGGGTTTTCTTGTCGATCACCAGTCCCTCGACCTGATGGAACATCGGCGTATGGGTCATATCGCTATCGGAACGATAGGTGCGACCGGGCGCGATGATCCGGATCGGCGGGGTTTTCGACTGCATGGTACGGATCTGCACCGGCGAGGTATGGGTGCGTAGCACAAGGCGCGACCCGTCTTCCTGCTCTGGCAGATAAAAGGTGTCCTGCATCTCGCGCGCCGGATGTTCCGGCGGGATGTTCAGGGCGGTAAAGTTATGGAAATCGTCTTCGACATCCGGGCCTTCGGCCAGGGCAAAACCCATCTCGCCAAAGATGGAAACGATTTCGTCCATCGTCTGGCTGATCGGATGAATGCGGCCAGCAGTCTCGTCCATGCGCGCGGGCAGGGTGACATCGATCCGCTCGCCAATCAGACGCGCATTCAATGCCACGTCTTCAAGATCGTTTTTGCGGGTGTCAATCGCCTCGGCAACCTGATCTTTAACAGCGTTCAACGTCTGACCGAATGCGCGGCGCTGCTCCGGATCCATCTGACCAAGGTTTTTCATCAGGCCGGTAATGCGACCCTTCTTGCCAAGAGCACTGATACGAACATCTTCAAGAGCCTGTAAATCGGCTGCTTTTTCGACTTCGGCCAGAACCTCTTCGCGCAATGCTTCGATGTTTTCCATAACTTCCGAACGCTTTGCTTAAAGTGAATTGGGATAAACAAAAGAAAGGGGACGGCCAATATGGCCGCCCCCGATCAAATCAGGCAAGTGCCGATTAAACCTTTTTGCAAAAGGTTTATTAGCCGAGTGCAGCCTGCGCCTGGGTAACCAGAGCTTTGAAAGCATCGGGTTCGCGCACGGCGATGTCGGCAAGCACTTTGCGGTCCAGTTCAACGCCGGCCTTCTTGAGGCCGTTCATGAACTGCGAGTAGCTCAGACCGTTTTCACGAGCACCGGCGTTGATACGCTGAATCCACAGGCTGCGGAACTGGCGTTTCTTAACGCGGCGGTCGCGATATGCATACTGCAGACCTTTTTCAACGGCCTGCACTGCAGTGCGGTAAGCATTCTTGCGGCGACCGCGGTAACCTTTGGCAGCCTTGATAACCTTGCGGTGACGGGCGTGAGAAGACACGCCCCCTTTTACACGAGCCATTTAACTCTCCTTAGCCTTAACCGTACGGCAGGAATTTTTTGACGATGCGGGCATCTGCGTCACAGAGAATCTCCGTGCCACGTGCCTGGCGCTTCATCTTGGTGGGTTTCGCAGTCAACAGGTGACGCTTGTTAGCGACATTGCGACGAACTTTACCCGTTGCGGTCAGGCTAAAGCGTTTTTTAGCGCTCGCTTTGGTCTTCATCTTGGGCATTTTTCTATCCTTGCATAAGCAATGAAACACGAAATTCCCCACGGCGGCTGGGCATGCCCTGAAAGATCAATGATCTTTCCAGCCTCACCACCTGTTTTGAGGACGGGTGGTTATAGACTCGACCCTTCCCTTTTTCAAGGGCCTTTTCACAGCAATTCTCTTGGAGTTTTGAAGGGTCTCGCACACCACGGCAAAACATTGCCCATAATCACCTCAGGCCTTGTGCCAAGGTATATCTGTCACACAGAATAGCTGACGATCAGTATCATCAGGTTTTTCTCACGTGTGAATATCTTGGGGAAGCACGGGATCAGGGATTAAATCGCTGTTTTAATGGTATGGACACGTCCGACCCATTTTTCGATTCGGCTCAGCAGCTTTTCGCGATTGATCGGCTTGAGAACAAAGTCATTTCCCCCCGCAGCAACGCCACCACGCAGGTCTTCCTCGCCCTGACGGGCCGTCACATAGATGATGGCACACGCAAGATCGGGAAAACGGGTCCGAACCCGAATGGAAGCTTCAAAGCCGTTCATGCCCGGCATCATAATATCCATCAGGATGATGCGCGGTTTTCTGGTCTTGAGGGTTTCAAGAAGTTCCTTGCCAGAGGAAACGCCAACGAAACTGTAACCGCCGCTTTCAACGATCCGCTTCAGAAGCACGAGACTTTTGGGGTCGTCATCAACCCCGACGATCAAAAGATCATTCCCGGCTGTCATGGCATTCCCTCTTGCTTGGAAAGGCAAAACGCCGCGGATTAACGCGGCGCCAGCACCATAATCATTATGCGACCTTCCATCTTCGGCATCTGTTCCGTTTTGGAAAGATCTTCAAGATCTCCCGAAAAACGTTGCAGCATGCCTAGACCAAGGTCCTGGTGAGCCATTTCACGTCCGCGGAAACGCAACGTGACTTTCACCTTGTCTCCACCGCCAAGAAACTTCTGCGCTGCACGGAGCTTCACATTGTAGTCATGGGTATCGATGTTCGGGCGGAGCTTGATTTCCTTGACCTCGATAACCTTCTGTTTCTTCTTGGCTTCGTTCTGTTTCTTGCTTTGTTCGTATTTGAACTTGCCGTAGTCGATCAGCTTACAGACGGGAGGCTCGGCATTCGGAGCGACTTCGACAAGGTCGAGTCCAGCTTCCATCGCCATTTCAATGCCTTCACGAACCGTCATTGGATCAGACATATTGCCTTCAGCATCAACGACACAGATGGCACGGGCTTTGATATCCTCATTGACGCGCGGACCTTCCTTGGTCGGCTGCATCGGTTTACGTGGTCGTGCTATGGATAATCTCCTTTGGTAATCAAACAAAAAGCACAGAAACAAGTCACGGGTAACACAGCAAGTGACCGGGTTGCACGTCCCGTCATGCATATTGTGAAACGGACCTTTGCCTAGCATATCGGGCCGCAGTCAGAAAGCAATGATTTTAGCCTTCTGCAACCGTATTCAAAGCCTTGCAACCCAATGCATGCGGCGATGACCAGATGATACGACAGTAAAGTGCTATGCTAATCGACCAGATCAAGGCGATGACGAACCTCGTCCATCACCCGATTAACCGTCAATTCGCGCAAATCATTTTCACGTACAATGCTGACCGCATGGTCGGTTGTACCGCGTGGTGCACTCATTTTCGGATCAGAGTCTCGTGAAAACAGAACGATAGACGGTGCACCCGCCGCTGCGGCAATATGCATCGGCCCCGTATCATTACCGATAGCCAGAACGGACCGCGCGGCAAGACCTGCAATATCAAGAAACCCTGTCCGCCCCATCAGATTGCGTGCCTTGGGACACATACTGTCGATCTTGCTCAGCACCTCGGCTTCCTTGTCGGTTCCGATCAGCACCGGTGTCAGACGATAATCTGCAATCTTCTTCGCCAAAAGACCAAAACGTTCGGCAGGCCAGCGTTTATCCGGACGATGCGGAGCTCCGCCGGGACAGATAAGGACAAAAGGGCTTCTGACCCCAAATCGTTCAAGATCAATATTGGCCCCCTTGATAAAGGGAAGCGGCACATGATCGATTCCGGCACGATGCAACTGATCGGCGAGACGATCAATGACATGCAAACTGTCACGATCCGGATTATCGTGTGGATGCGAACATCCCTTCGCGATCCCCGACCATTCGGGCGCCTTTCCCGGCCAGAACAGCCGATAATAAAATCCACTACGATCCGACGTCTGCAGATCATAAACCCGATCAAAATTGCCATTGCGCAAGAATCGGCGCAAGGCCAGCACTTCGCGAACCTGATAAAGTTTGGGTCGCCGATCAATTGCGATGGCATCAAAATAACCGGTCGATTTGATCAGGTCGACATAAAGCCGGGTCGTCAGAACCGTGATATGTGCTTTCGGATGGGCGGCACGAATGGCAGCGAATGCCCCTGTCGCAAGGATAATATCCCCAAGAGCAGAAAGCTTGATCACAAGGATGCGCTCCTGCCTGGCATCGGGCATTGCACCCGCAACAATTTCTGCATCCTGCAAGATATCAGGGGCCGTCGAATCTGTCATGCCGCGTTCCTGATCGCGCCTTTCAGCGCTTTCTCATAAACGGCCAAAGTCTTTTCTGCCATTTGGATCAGGGAGTAATTCTCGATCACATGCTTGCGCCCTTTCTGGGCCAGGGCAGCACGCTTTTCGGGTGTTAACCGTAATACCTGAGTCAGTGCAACAGACAGTTGTTCAACTTCATTTGGCGTAACCAGCCAGCCGGTTTCCCCCGGCAGAACCGTCTCCATGGCACCACCGTGAGCAGTTGATACAACCGGACGTCCCATCGCTTGCGCTTCGGATGGAATCCGTCCAAAGGCCTCGGGCTCGATTGAGGGACACGCCACCACATCCGCCAACATGTAGGCAGCGGGCATATCGGCACAGTGATCAACGATATGCACGATATCCTCAAGGCCAAGCTTTTTGGTCAACGCCAGCACTTCATCGCGATAGCCCGTTCGCCCCTGATCGGATCCGACCATAAGGCAGCGCACATTTCGATGACCAAGAGCCTCGAATACTGCTGGCAGTGCCTTGATCAGGAAACAATGACCCTTCCAGCGCGTAATCCGCCCGGGCAACATGATAACGTATTCCTCACCACTCAGACGCCACTGGTTTGACAAGGTGATCAAGCGTTCCTGACTGACATTTTCCGGATTGAACAAATCGGTATTGGTCCCGCGCGGCACAATATTGAGGCGTGCCGGGTCCATTTTATAAAATTTGCGGATGTGGTCGGCAATATGGTTGGAAATGGCGATCACCTGATCGCCCATCGTCATGATCGCATTATATCGCTTCTTGAACAGGTTGTTGTAACCGGAATAAGTGCCGTGGAATGTCGTGACGAATGGAATCCCTGCCTTACGCGCTGCGAAATAAGCACTCCAGGCCGGCGCACGTGAACGTGCGTGAATAATATCAACGCCCTCGGCACGAATAATATCCACCAGCGCGTCAACATTGCGGCGCATGGTAAACAGATTTTTTGACTTCAGTGGCAGGGTGATATGGCGAGCACCAAACCGGTCAAGCTCACGCTCAAGCCGTCCGCCTTGCGAGGCAACGAGCGCAACGCCGCCGCCATCAACAATGGCACGTGCAATATCAACCGTTCCGCGCTCCACACCACCGGTATCAAGTTCAGGCAGAACTTGCAGAATCACCGCCGGGCGATAATCCGCACCTTGCGCCTGCTGTTCCGGGCGATAAACTGACTGGGTCTTGATTTCTGACGCGCTCATGCAATTCCAACCACTAACACCCAAGGATACTTTTCCCGGATGACAAATGACATGCCGACGCCTCAGTATCTCGAACGGCCTGACGGATTAAAAATCGCATACCATGCGACTCCCGGCAAGCCGACAGAAGTACAAGGCCGACAAAAGCCTGGCGTTCTGTTTCTGGGGGGCTTCATGTCCGATATGACCGGCACCAAGGCTACCCATCTCGAGGCCCATTGCGTACAGCAGGGGCTGGCTTATACCCGCTTTGATTACTCGGGTCACGGACAATCGGCAGGCGCGTTCAAAGACGGGACGATTGGTCGGTGGGCCAGCGATGCCATTGCCATTATTGACGAAATCACCTCCGGGCCGCTTATTCTGGTCGGATCATCAATGGGGGGCTGGATCATGCTGTTGGCAGCTCTTGCCCGAAAGGAACGCATAGCAGGACTTGTCGGGATTGCAGCGGCACCCGACTTCACCGAAGACCTGATGTGGGCACAATTCAGTGATGCCCAGAAATCCGAAATCGTGGAAAATGGTGCCCTGGTCGAACCGACCGAATATGACGACGATCCCTATACGATTACGCATGCTCTGATAGAGGATGGCCGAAATCAGTTGCTTCTGCGAAATCCGATCAAACTTGAATGCCCGGTACGCCTTATCCAGGGCATGCAGGACCCGGATGTCCCTTGGCAGACCTCAATTCGTCTGACAGAAGCACTGGTTTCCGAAGATGTCCGCATAGATTTGATCAAAACCGGTGATCATCGCCTCTCCGAACCCGATCAGCTTGATGTCATCACCAAACATCTCGACGATATTATCGAAAAGGTGACGGTCGGCTAAAACCGTCACCACAACGCAGAATTTCAGGCCAGAACGACTTGCTCGTTCTCAATCTTTACGGCAACGGGTTCCAGCATATCCCCCTCGCAGGGGCCAGCGACGCAAAGGCCGTCTTCAAGACTGAAACGTGCACCATGCGTCGAGCAGATGATTTCGTTGTGAATATCACTGATGAATTCATCGGGCTCAAGTTCAAGCGGCACACCAATATGGGGGCAACTGTTGACGTAACCGAAAACCCCTGCGCCGTCTCGCACGATGAAAATCCCGGCCCGACCAGAATTTCCGTCAAGCGATATGCCTTTGGCCCCGGTCGCATCCAGATCAGAAAGCGCACATAACACTGTTCCGGGTGGCGGCAAATCGACCGTCATGCCGAAACACCACCCATCTCGCAAATCGCTTTCCAGGATGCATCATCTATCGGCATGACCGATAAACGGGATTGTCTGAGCAACGGCAATTCGGCAAATCGCGGATCAGCTTTGATATCGGCAAGTGTCACCGGATTTGGCACAGGTTTGACGGTTTTGAAATCAACCTGAACAAATTTGCCGGTGGCGTCAGTAGGATCGGGATAAGCTTCGCGGACCACTTCGACAATGCCGACAATCCGTTTTTCATTCACCGAATGATAAAAGAAAGCCAGATCACCGATCTGCATGGTCTTGAGGTTTTTTGCTGCCTGATGGTTGCGAACCCCGTCCCATCCTTCGACACCTTTCTTGACCTGATCGTCCCACGACCAGCTTCCCGGCTCGGTTTTGATCAGCCAGTATGCCATGGATCAGAATACCTTTTTAAACGGACGGATAATGACGGATTCGAACAGACCTGCCTTGCCGTAAGGATCATTGGCAGCAAATTCTTCGGCCTCGGCCTGGTTATCAAACTCGATAATGAAGACCGAGCCATTCATGCCCTCAAGATCGGGATCAAGTGTGGGGCCTGCCGCAACGATCCTGTCCGCAAAACCGTCCTTGATATAGGCAAGATGCGCATCCCGGTTCGCTTTGCGAACGGCAAGATGACCCGGTTTGTCGACACAACGAATGTAAAAATGCATGGCAGCGTTCCCTGTCAAAATTGGTTTTGATACCGGTAAATTGACAGAACCGGCTCGAAGGCTCAAGCCGAACAAAAGCTGATAGCGTGGATGTGACCGGATTATTTTCCGGTTTCAAGTTCATCGCGAAATGGGCGCTGCAACAATGCATTGATCGTGCTTCGCAGGTCCGCATCATGGTTGGCCACATGATCCACGGCACTGCAGATCGGCATTTCAATACCGTATTTCGACGCAACAGCCGTAATTGACGCGGCAGTATGCACACCTTCGGTCACGGAACGGCGTTCGGCCAGAATATCCTCGGCCTTGCCGCCCTGACCAAGGGCAAACCCGAAGGTGTAGTTGCGCGACAACGTGCCGGTGCAGGTCAGCGTCAGATCGCCAAGTCCCGCCAGCCCCATCATGGTTTCAATCCGGCCCCCCATCGCCACCGCCAATCGCGACATTTCGGCAAGCCCACGGGTAATCAGGGCTGCGCGCGCATTGTCGCCAAGCTCAAGCCCTGCAACAACGCCGCTTGCGATTGCCAGAACATTTTTGATAGCACCCGCAACTTCAACACCCACAACATCGGTACTGAAATAGGGTCGAAACGCCGACGTACCGATCAGTTCCACCAGATCCTTGCCCAAATTCCTGTCTGAACAGGCAAGTGTAATCGCCGCGGGCAGACCTTTCGCGACTTCCTGGGCAAATGTCGGGCCAGACAGAACCGCGACCGGAACATCACCAAGTGTTTCATTCACGACCTGCGCCATAAGCGCACCGGTCTTTTTTTCGATCCCTTTGGCGCAAATAATGGCAGGAAGCGTTTCGGGCCAATGGGGTGCCAGCTTTGACAAAGTGCTTCGAAGGTGCTGTGCCGGTGTAACCAGAAGAACCGCGTTTGACTCTCGCAGTCCATCAATAGCAACTGTTGCCCTTAAAGCTTCCGGAAGCTTTATGCCGGGCAGGTAGACGTCATTTTCACCCGATGTATCGATCCGTTCGGCCAACGCACGATCACGCAAAACAAGCTCAACATCAGCACCAGCCCGTACAGCCTGAATGGCCAGCGCAGTACCCCATGCGCCCCCACCGACTACCGTTATGCGCTTATCCGACATAGTTCTTTCGACCCCGATAATAAATATTCGAACAGTTTGGCGTTTGGAAAAGATCAGGCTTTCACACCCGCACCCGGACGTTTTGGTGCCTCCGGATCAAGTGGCCAACGCGGGCGCGGTTTGAAATCAAGATCATCATGCTGGCCCAAACGAAAACGTTCCAGTCCGGCCCATGCAATCATCGCTGCATTGTCCGTACATAATTCCAATGGGGGTGCCACCAATGCCATGCCTGCCTGATCGGTCAATTCCGTCAAACGGGTCCGCAAATATTTGTTCGCGGCAACCCCACCGGCAAGTACCAGCGTTTTGCCTGTCGGATAATCACGCATGAATTCGAAAATCGCATTCCTTGTCCGGTCAATAAGGGTATCCCCTACTGCCCGCTGGAACGATGCAGCCAGATCAGCTTTGACTTCTGCAGTCTGCTGTTCGACAGGAAACCCGTCCAGATAGGTGCGGACCGCAGTCTTCAAACCCGAAAACGAAAAATCACAGCCCGGACGACCGCGCAACGGACGTGGCAGACCAAACCGGTCCGGATTTCCGGATGCCGCTGTTTTCTCAAGCGCAGGTCCGCCCGGATAACCAAGTCCCATCATTTTCGCGGTTTTGTCGAATGCCTCACCCACCGCGTCATCAATTGTCGTCCCGATCCGCTTGTATTGACCAACACCCTCAACGATCAGGACCTGACAGTGGCCACCCGATACCAGCAACAGCAAATAGGGAAAGGCAACATCGTCCGTCAAACGCACGGTAAGCGCATGACCTTCGAGATGATTGACCGCCAGAAAGGGTTTTTGTGCCGCAAAGGCAATCGCCTTTGCCGTCATGGTCCCGACCATGACACCCCCAATCAAACCCGGTCCACCTGTGCAGGCAATCGCATCAAGATCGGCGAAATCAACCCCGGCATCATCCATGGCTTCGGCCACAAGACGATCAAGGTGTTCCAGATGCGCACGAGCAGCAATTTCCGGCACAACCCCGCCATACGGACGATGATCGTCAAGCTGTGACAGCACCCTGTTCGACAGAATGTCTCGCTTGTCATTCACCACAGCGGCGGCCGTTTCATCACAGCTTGTTTCGATACCCAATACGATCATGTCATGTGAATCCGGTAATGTGTGTCGCGCCCCATCTGGCGCACCATCCGTCAACAATTCTGGCAGTGATGTAGCCCAAACAGCGCACTCTTTCCACCCCAAGGCCACACATTGGCTCTATGCAGGAAAAGTACCCGAACCGAAAGACTACCACATAAGTCAATGAAACAGGGACATTCACCATTATAATCCAGCCCGGTTCGAATAGCGTTGCACACGCTACCACCCTTGTTTTTAACCGGTTTTATGACTACAAGTCGGCCTCATGACAAACACATCTGACACAGTAAAACTTCGCATCGGCACACGTGGCTCCCCCTTGGCTTTGGCTCAGGCGCATGAAGTCCGCGACGAACTTGCCAAAGCACATCCCGAATTCGCAGCCGAAGGCGCGATTGCCATTACCGTTATAACCACAACGGGCGACAGAATTCTTGATCGCGCCCTGTCGGAGGTCGGTGGCAAAGGATTGTTTACCAAGGAAATCGATGATGCCCTGCTCGGCGGGGATATCGACCTTGCTGTTCACAGCATGAAAGATGTGCCGACAATCTTGCCCGACGGCATGGTGCTGCCAACGATACTGCCACGTGAAGACGTCCGCGACGCGTTTATATCACTGAAATATAAAAGCTTTGCCGAAATGCCCGCGGGATCGGTGATCGGATCGGCTTCCCTTCGCCGTCAGGCAATGATCTTGAACAAATATCCGGAACTTAAGGTCATAACATTCCGCGGCAATGTGCAAACCCGCCTTCGAAAGCTTGAAGAAGGTCAGGTCGATGCCACTCTTCTGGCGATGGCCGGACTGAACCGGCTTGGTCGCCCGGATGTCGCAACCGCAGCAATCCCCGAAGACGACATGCTGCCTGCCGTTGCCCAAGGCGCCATCGGTATCACGATCCGCGAAGATGACGTCCGGACGCGCAAATGGATTTCGATCCTGAACTGCCCGGCATCTACAATCCGTGTCGCAGCTGAACGTGCAGCCCTGCGCGCACTGGACGGTTCGTGTCGCACACCAATTGCCGCTTTGGCAGAATATCTGCCCGATGGCAAGATGCGTCTGCGCGTTACAATCGTTCGACCCGACGGCAGCGAACGGCTCGACACCGAACGGTTGATTGACAACCCGGACCTGACCAATGCTGCAGCTGCCGGGACAGATGCGGGTAACGAACTTAAGGCACGTGGCGGCCCGGACTTTATTTCTGCCTGAAGACAATTTGCTGTCTTTCTGGGCCCTTGACGGGGATGACATGGGACCACTGATCCTCAATACCCGACCGGAAACCGACTCGCAGGACCTTGAGGCTGCGTTATTGGCGCGTGACTACCGCCTGTTGTCCGCACCGATGTTGCGGATCGAATTCCCCGCATGCCCCAACGGGCTTGATCTTGCAGGCGTACAAGCACTGATCTTTACGTCGGCCAATGGCGTGCGTGCCTTCGCCCGGCAAAACAGTGATCGTCATTATCCGGCCCTGTGTGTGGGTGACGCTACGGCCCATATGGCACGACGGGCCGGTTTTACTGACATCCAAAGTGCAAACGGCGATATTGAGGACCTTGCAGGATTGATTGCCCGTCATATCGACCCGAAAAGGGGGGTCCTTTTTCATCCGGCGGCACGCAAGGTTGCCGGTGATCTCGGGGAACTTTTACGCGGTCGCAATTTCGACATCCGGCGCCAGACCGTCTATGACGCCGTTCCATCTGATCGCCTGCCCGATGACGTCATTACCGCAATCGCTGCACATCATATTGATGCGGTGTTATTTTTCTCTCCCCGTACAGCAGAAAGCTTTGTTAAGCTGATTGAAAGACACAAGCTGGAAAAAGATTTGGTCGATACGCGTGCAATTTGTCTGAGTAAGGCTGTGCAAGATCGCCTTGACGTTCTTACATGGCATAAGACAGAGGTCGCGAAATACCCGACACAGGAATACCTTCTTTCGGCACTAGACAACGCATTCGCCTGACTTTTCCGCGCCAAGTGGTGTCTCGGAACAACCGCAAACTGCAATGGTCCGACCGTGAAAAAACCAGAAACGCCAAAAACCGACGCTTCCGCAAAACCGACCGAGACAAATGCCGGGCCGTCCGAAACCATTTCGATCGATAGCAAAGGCAACGCAAGCGTTGCCAAAGACGCTGCCGATCAAAAACCGGGCGCGGCATCGAATGCAGCAGAAAGCACGAAGCACGAAGCATCTGCTTCCAGCAATAGTGCGAACAGCAGCACAAAGTCAGACACCAAACCGGTCAACGCGAAGCCTGAAATCAAACCGGGCATGAACCAAAAGACTACGTCAGACAGGCAAGGCACAGACAAAGTCAAATCCGCGCCAAAAAAACGTGGCGGCAGTGCCATCCTTCTGTTTGTAATCATCATTATCGGTGCGCTGACCGTTGGATGGCTGACTCGTGCCCTATGGTGGCGTGATGCCGAACCGGTCCTGAGCCAGTATGTACCCACTGAAATCCTTGCCGAAATCACGCCGGAGGGCATGACCCTTTCCGAACCGCCAGCAGATACAACGACACCGGCCACCGACCAACCTTCTTCGTCTACGTCAAACAATGATACGCCCCCTGCGCCAAGTGCGACACCGGGCGCTCCCGAACGAGACGATGCAATGATCGGCCAGGAAGGCAGCCCGTCCAGACCGGAAGATGCCGCCGGAGCCAGTAATGACAATGCGATACCAATGTCTGCTGATGATGGCTCAATGGTTCTTGATCCGGATTTGACCGAGCGCCTGTCGCGTCTCGAAGGCACAATCAACGCCCTGCGTGAACGCCTTAACAGTGAACGCGGCGATACATTGAACAATACAGTTGCGCGCCGTATGGCCGAAATCGAAACCCGCACCGCCCCGATAGAGGAACTGGCAAGGGTTGAGTCCGAACTGTCCGGTATTGCTACTGAAATGCGCGACCTTTCCGCCCGCCTTTCGACCATGGAAGAAGAAGTTCGCGCGACGGTCGGTCTTCGTGTCGAGAGTCGAGGTCAGGCTGTTGCCATGGCAGTCACTATCCTGAGGGATGCCTTGCAGCGTGGCGGACCGTTCATGATTGCCCTTCATCAGCTTGAACGGATCGGATCGGATGACCCCGTCATTACCAAACAGATTGCAGCACTCGAACCGATTGCCGACCGTGGTGCGCCGACCATCGAAAGTTTGCGTCAATCTTTCCCCAAAACGGCACAAGAAGCGATTCAAGCCGCCAGTGATGATCATTCCGGTAGCATCTTTGCCGCCACTTGGGCGAACATCAAAAAGCTCGTTCCGATCCGTCGCGTTGACGTGGCAGGCGAAGATTCACTTGATGGTCGCCTGGTTACTGCCGAAACCGCGCTCGAAAATAACGATCTTGATGCTGCAATTGCTGCCCTTGAGGGTATCGAGGGCGAAAATGCCAAGTCGGTTATCGAACCCTGGCTTATTGACGCAAAGAATCGTCAGGTTCTCAATGGCGCAATCGCGACACTTAGTTCCCATGCAATCACTCTGTTAACCGGTGACGGAACCGAAAATGCGGAGGACAGCCAATGATCCGTCTTGGCCTGTTCATTCTGATAACTGCAATTCTGGTCACCTGCACGGTCTGGTTTGCCAATAATCCCGGAACAATGACCATCGTCTGGCTCGGCTACCGGTTTGATGGCTCTATTGGCATGGTCGCCCTTGGCCTTCTTGTCCTGTCCGGGATTCTGGTCATCCTGTGGCGCTGTTGGTCGGCCATAGCCAATTCACCCAATTGGCTCGGCCGTATTCTGGGCAGTCGTCGTCGCAAAAAAGGTCAGCAGGCCCTTACCATGGGGTTACTCGAACTGGCATCGGGCGATGTCCGTCAAGCATTGAAACATACCCGCGCGGTCGACCGTTATCTTGAAGATGACACCCTAACCCGACTTCTGACAGCACAGGCCGCCGAACTGGATGGCAATAACGATGCCGCCAAGCGCCAATTCGAAGCCATGCTGGAGAAACCGGATTCGGCCTTTTTCGGACTGCGCGGTTTACTGCAATTGTCTCTGAAATCCGACGACCGGACAGCCGCACTCGATTATGCCGAACGTGCTCATCGATTGCGTCCGCGCAATCCGGCTGTTCTGGTAACGCTGTTTGATCTGTTGCTAAGTGCAAAACGCTGGGATCGTGCTCTGACCCTTCTGGTCGATGCACAAAAGGCCGGTGTGTTTAACGAAGACGAATTAAACCGTCGCCGCGCGCTTCTGATCACGGCCAAGGCCGAAGACGCCATTGCCGACGGCGAAAATGCCGAGGCCATAAAACTTCTGCGCAAGGCATTGAATGCGCGTCCCGATTTTACCGGTGCTGCGGTTCTTCTGGCACGGCTATATGCCGATATCGATCAAGCAGCCAAGGCACGCGATATTGTTCTGCAAAGCTGGCGGACCTCTCCGTCTGCGGCTTTGGGCGAGATTTATATGACCAGTCTGTCAGGCGATGCTCTGTCCAACATCAAGAGCGTTGAAAAACTGGTCGCATCAAATCCGGACCATATCGAAAGCCAGCTTCTGATAGCCGAAGCCGCCCTTGAGGCAGATTTGTGGGGCATGGCGCGCAGCAATCTTGAAAAGGCCATCGCGCAGAAATCACAGGCACGTCACTACCGTCTTCTGGCCGATCTTGAATTCCGCGAGAAGAAAGACACCGCCAAAGCCCGTGAATTGCTGGTCAAGGCAAGCCATGCCAATCCTGACCCCGGCTGGCGTTGCGGTGCATGCGGTACAGAAACCGACAAATGGGCTGTTACCTGCCCGTCTTGCCATTCATTTGGCAGTATTGACTGGCGCGCACCGATGCGCATTCACAATGACGTACCGGCATCTGCTCCTTCTGCTCCGAAACAGCCCGCCGTAATCAAACAGGATGGTGCGATTATCGAGAATCCAGATATGGCAGATACGGAAATTGTCCGGAAAAAAGATAGCCAACCGGCTATCTGACCCCGGCCATACAAACGGAAAAAGGGCCGCAGACAAAAATGTCTGCGGCCCTTTTCTTACGACTGTATCCAGAATTTAATGGCGGAAGTGACGCATTCCGGTAAAGACCATTGCAATGCCATGCTCATCGGCGGCTGCAATGACTTCTTCGTCACGCATCGAGCCACCTGGCTGAATAACCGCTGTAGCACCGGCATTGACTGCGGCCAACAGTCCGTCTGCAAACGGGAAGAACGCATCAGACGAAACCACCGAACCTTTGGTGCGCAATTCGCCTTCACTGGCATTCTTGCCAGCTTCTTCTGCTTTCCATGCCGCAATGCGCGAGCTGTCAACGCGGCTCATCTGACCGGCACCAACACCAACCGTCTTGCCGTCTTTGACATATACAATGGCGTTTGATTTGACGTGCTTTCCAACACGGAAGGCAAACAGCAGGTCATCAAGCTCTGCCTCGGTCGGCTTGCGCTTGGTCACAACTTTAAGCTCGTCACGCTTTACACGACCTGCATCGCGGTTCTGCAGCAAATAGCCGCCCGCCAGCGAACGCAGGGTCATGTCTTCGGCTTCCGGATCGGCCATGCCACCAGTCACCAGAAGTCGAAGGTTTTTCTTGGTTGAAAGAACTTCGCGAGCGGCATCATCTGCATCCGGGCAAATCACGACTTCGGCAAACAGCCTGGCGATTTCTTCGGCAGTGGCCTTATCAAGGGTACGGTTAACCGCAATGATACCGCCAAAGGCCGAAACCGGATCGCAAGACAGCGCCTTGTTATAGGCTTCAATCAGGGTTGCCCCCTCGGCAACGCCACACGGATTGGCGTGCTTGATGATGGCAACAGCCGGTTTTTCGTCAAACTCGGACACCAGTTCAAATGCCGCATCCGTATCATTCAGGTTATTGAACGACAGTTCCTTGCCCTGAAGCTGGGTCGCGGTGGCAACGCCCGGACGGTTCTTGCCATTGGTATAGAACGCTGCCTGCTGATGGGGATTTTCACCGTAACGCAGGGTCTGTTTCAATTCGGCAGAAACATTCAGGCGCTGCGGGAAGGTTTCACCAAGCTCACCGGCAAACCAGCTTGAAATTGCCGAGTCATAAGCACCCGTACGGGCAAATGCCTTGGCGGCCAGAACGCGTCGGGTCTCAGCCGTCGTGGCACCTGCATTGTCTTTCATTTCGGCAACAACGCGGTCGTAATCAGATGGATCGACAACAACCGTAACCGATTCATGGTTCTTTGCCGCCGAACGGATCATGCTCGGTCCGCCGATATCGATATTTTCGATGCAGGTATCGAAATCGGCACCCTTGGCAACGGTTTCTTCGAACGGATAAAGGTTCACACACACCAGATCGATCGGCGAAATATCGTTATCTTCCATCGCCTTCATGTGGCTGGAAAGAGAACGGCGGCCCAGAAGGCCGCCGTGAATCTTCGGATGAAGAGTCTTGACGCGACCGTCCATGATTTCGGGAAAACCGGTGTGATCGGCAACTTCCTTTACAGGAATACCAGCCGCTTCGATGGCCTTGGCAGACCCACCGGTGGACAGGATTTCAACACCCTGTTCATGAAGAGATTTGGCAAATTCGACCAGACCGGTCTTGTCGGAAACGGAGATCAGCGCGCGCGCAATACGAGCAGTCATCGGGTTTGCTTTCAATACATCGTCAATGATGAAGGCCCCGGACCCATTGATGATATATCGGCCCACTCCGTATCGTTACTGATGCATACGGGGTAATGATGTTTGCGGGCAATCGGCTTGTTGATGAGTGAAAACCGCTGATTTTCATTCGGGCCGACACATGATCAATGAGTCCGAACCATGTTTCGCGCGGAGCTTTATCACGCACGCGCCAAAATGTGGACCCCGAAATGTTGCATGGCCGCAGGCCAAATGACGCAGATGCAAATCCAAAGCACCAGTCAATCACTGACCGCTAACGGCCTTATCCAGTTTTACCGGTTCACTTTCCGCAAAGAAGGATTTCACCCCGATCTCGGGCGGCTGGAACTCCGGGACCAAGCGGCTGATAAGTTCCAGCGTCTTGTGCGTATCACGCCTTGCTGCACTTTCACCAAGCTCGTCAAACACCTGCTTGATCAATGCATAATCGACAACACGCGGGGCTGCCAACATAACGCCATCCGTTTCGGTTGGTTCTGGCGGCTCACCGTCATGAAACAGTTCTTCATAAAGCTTCTCGCCCGGGCGCAAGCCTGTCACCTTGATGTCGATGTCCTTGCCCGGCCGCAAACCCGATAGCAGGATCATCTGGCGCGCCAGATCAATGATCTTTACCGGCCGTCCCATATCAAGAACGAAAATCTTGCCACCCTCTGTAACGCCATGTTTGCCAAGCTCGGCAGCCTGCAAAACAAGTTCGACTGCCTCGGCAATCGTCATGAAGTATCGCGTGATGCCTTCATGCGTCACGGTCAGCGGCCCACCCGCTTCAAGCTGACGACGGAACAAGGGCACCACCGACCCTGTCGACCCCAGAACATTGCCAAACCGCACGGTGACAAATCGCGTCGGCCCACGCTGATCCGCCGGAAGGGTTTCGAGCGCCTGACAATAGCATTCTGCCAGACGTTTGGACGCCCCCATGACATTGGCCGGGTTCACTGCCTTGTCTGTTGAAATCAGAACCATCGTACCAACACCGGCAGCACGACAGGCCTCCGCAACGTTGCGGGTCCCAAGCGTGTTGGTCAGAATGCCTTCATTCGGGTTATGCTCAACCAACGGCACGTGTTTATAGGCTGCTGCGTGGAAAACAATTTCCGGCTGTTGGGCCGCAAAAACCTGATCGATCCTCATGCGATCACGAACATCACCCAGGATGCTCTCACGGGGAAGATCAGGATATTTTTCCGCCATCTCCATATCGATGGCATAAAGATTGTATTCGCCAGCATCCAGCAAAGTAAGGCTAGCCGGACCATAGGCTGCAATCTGTCGCACAAGTTCCGATCCGATTGAGCCACCAGCGCCTGTCACCAGGACCCGCCGTCCGACAATCATCTGGCGAACCTTGTCACGATCAAGTCGTGCCTGCGGCCGTCCCAGCAAATCCTCAATCGCAACCGGGCGGATTTGCAACGGATCGGCAAGCCCTTCGCGCAAGTCACTCAGCTTCGGCAAGCGCGCCAGAGTCATGCCGCGCTGATCAGCAATTTCGACCCATTTGGTGATGTCGTCATGACGCAGCGCATCACCAGTCAAAACCAAACGACGGGGCAAACCACGCTTGCTGTTTGCAAGCTTTCCCAAAGCTTCTTCAAGTTTGTCGGCTGTCGCCAGCACATCAACACCGTGCATATTCCGCCCGACACGACTATTGGTCAGGGAAACTATGCCGATAACGTCAAACGGGGTGTTCGCCGAACGAAACGTTTCACGAATGAATGCCTCGGCCTCGTCTCCGGCTCCGATCAAGAGAACCGGCACGCGATGTGTTCCCTGTCGCATCATCGCACGTGCAGTCGTCTTGTCCTTGGCGACACGGTAAATCAGCCGTGACCCGCCAAGCATCGCCATCAACAGGAACCATTGAATAATCGGCGTTGATCGCGGCAACCAATCGAGCCGTGCGGTAAGGAACAACACGAGAAATAATACGCCAACAGCAACTGTTACCGCCTTGGCAATCCGCATGAGATCATTAAGTGATGCATAGCGCCAGATGCCGCGGTAAAGCCCGAAAACCCAGAATGTAATTGCGGCGATGACGGTAAAAACCGATACCGAAAACAGGATGTTTTGCGGATTGTAAAAAACCACACCATCGCCGACCCGCAGATATAATGCTGCCGGTAACGAAATGGCCGCCATCGTCACATCATGGACAAAGGCAATATGGCTACGTTGAAATAAACGCGACATGCGGTCCCTTACCGGAATTCTTGTATGGCTCATAATACCCGCAAGCCTGTGGTGCGGGCACGGATATTCTTTTCGCGTCCGGCCTGTGACAAGTCAAGCTATCCTAACGAGGACCGTCTTCACACTATTTCGGTTGCACAGCCTTTACAGGCAAAAGCTTAAATTCCGCGATCAGTAACGCCAGTATCATCGCAGCCGGAATCAAACGTACCCATCCCGCAATATCCATCGGGACAAAAATAACGATGATAAGTGCCAGATTTGCCAGTGCAATCAAGGCCGAAACCCGTGCATGGCTCATACCGCGACGGGTTGCCTGCTGATAGAAATGTTCACGATGTGCCTGCCAGACCTTCTCACCACGAAGCCCCCGCTTGATAAGGGTGAAAGTCGCGTCCAGCAGATAGTATGACGGCAGGATCAATGCCGGCATCCACGCCCCGCGTGCGGCAAGTTCCAGCAACAGCCAGCCCAGAACAAACCCCAGCGGTACGGACCCGACATCTCCCAGGAACAGCTTCGCAGGGTGCCAGTTCCAGGTCAGGAAACCGGCCATAATCGACAGAACGCCTAGCCCGATGTAACCAAGATCAACAAATTCGGGTAAGGGAGCCAAAAGTGCGAGCACAAAGATACCCAGTCCGATCGAACCTGCTTCGACCCCGGTAATGCCGTCAATCCCATCCATGAAATTGAACAGATTAAGGAACCAGACCCACGCCAGAACGACCAGAATACGATCCAGCCACATTGGCACCAGCCCTTGTAGCACCGGACCTTCAATCGCAAATACACCAACGATTACAGCAAGGAACTGGCAGGCAAAACGAATGGCTGCCGACAGATCATGCCGATCATCAAACCAGCTTAGCGCACCAAGCCCTACGCCTGCGATCAGCATCAACCATTGCTGCAAGCCTGCATTCCCGGACCACAAAAAGACGGCCCCGACCATGACGATCAAAAGGGGCGTCACCGCCAATCCACCACCGCGCGGGGTCGGTACCGCATGACTGGAACGGTGGTTGGGCATATCAAGAATCGCCTTGCGCCGCAGATAAAGCAACACCGCCCAGGTCAGCAACATCGAGCCGATCAGGAAGCAACCGGAAAAAATCGCAAGTGCGGCAAATGACATCGGTGTCGCCCGTTTCTTTCGAATGATCCGTCTGAATTACCGGGCACCCGTCTCCATCGCAAGGTTTTTCAATGTCGTTGAAAAACACCAGACAGGCCAGCCATGCCGGAAATCCTGCGGTTAAGTGCTTTACAGCCCTATCAAGGGCGCTTACTTACAAGCCATAACCCGAAACTGGAGATACCCTTTTGACAGAACGCCGCGCTCGCACGGATAACCGCCATACTCAACCGGCCGATCTTCCCGATCCGCGGATGCTGGCGCTCAAAACCCTGCAGGAACTGCGCGGAGGCGAAGTCACGCTGGATGAACTTCTGTCAAAACACGGGTTTGGTTTGCCGTCGCTGGATCGCAATTTTTTGCGTCAGCTACTTGGCACCACCCTGCGTCATCTGGGCGAAATCGATGCGGTTCTGGCCCCGCGTTATCAGGCACCGCAGGATCGTGTGGCAGGTCGCCTGACCAACATCCTGCGTCTGGGCGTGGCCCAGCTGTTTTTCATGGAAACATCGGATTACGGCGCGGTCGATAGCACGGTTAATCTGACCCGCGACGCGGGTTTGCATAAATATGTAAAGCTGGTCAATGCAGTACTGCGTGGCCTGCAACGTGATGGCTTCGAATGGCCGGAAAATGTCGAAGCTTGGCAACTTAACGTCCCGGCATGGCTGCGCGGCTCCTGGAAAAAGGCCTATGGGGCCGAAATTGCACAAGGCATCGCCGAAGCCAGTCTGGATTACGCCATGCTTGATCTCTCCATAAAGGATCAGGCGGAAGCCGCCGACTGGGCGGAACAGATGGATGGCATGGTTCTTCCAACCGGTACCGTCCGCCTCGAAAGCGGTCGTCGTATTCGCGACCTTCCGGGCTATAAAGACGGAAAATGGTGGGTTCAGGATGCTGCGGCCTCCATCCCGGCCAAGCTGTTTTCGGCCTATGAAGGCAAAACCATTTATGATCTTTGCGCCGCACCGGGTGGCAAGACCATGCAACTGGCATCCAAGGGTGCCAATGCGATTGCGGTCGACAAGTCCGAGGGACGGCTGAAACGCGTATTTGAGAATCTTGAGCGCGTAGAACTTGGCGCTGCAGTTGTTACCGGTGATGCCACCGATCTGGCCCCCGATACGCCGCGTGCCGATGCGGTTTTGCTTGATGCCCCCTGTTCGGCAACCGGCACCATTCGCCGCCATCCTGATATTTTGCTGCGTCAGAACGACAAACTGATGCGATCGCTTTTGCCGATCCAGACCAAGCTGCTTCATCAGGCCGACAAGCTTCTGAATGTTGGCGGAGAGCTCATCTATTGCACCTGTTCGCTTCAGCCGGAAGAGGGCGAGCATCAGGTCAAATCCTTCCTCGCCGATCATCCCAATTACGAACGCAAACCGATTACCACCGACGAGCTGGGCGGCTGGGACGAGGCAATCAACGATGCCGGAGAGCTTCGCATCCTGCCGCTACATATGCAGGAATATGGCGGGATCGATGGTTTCTTCTGCGCGCGGCTGGTCAAGAAAGCCTGATTGGTATCTTGAGCGATACAGATCAAGACAGCCATTCACCCCGCTTGGGTGACAGGATCATGTTTTTGGGGTATGAGAACCGCGAAATTCCCATATCCCAACCCGCTTCAGGACCTTTGCCGCACCATGACCGCAACAAACGCCATTAAAATCGCACCCTCGATCCTTTCCGCCGATTTCGCCCAGCTGGGTGTTGACGTCCGTGCCGTTGATGCCGCCGGGGCGGATTATATCCATATTGATGTCATGGACGGCCATTACGTGCCCAACATCACCATCGGCCCGGATGTGGTCAAGGCACTGCGGCCCCATAGCGACAAGGTGTTTGACGTCCATCTGATGATCGCACCGGTCGATCCCTATATCGAGGCCTTCGCCAATGCCGGTTCCGATATCATCACCATCCATGCCGAAGCAGGTCCGCACCTGCATCGTTCGCTGCAGCTGATCAAATCGCTGGGCAAAAAAGCCGGGGTGTCGCTGAACCCGTCAACGCCGGAAAGCGTGATCGAATATGTCATGGACATGGTTGACCTTGTTCTGGTCATGACCGTCAACCCGGGCTTTGGCGGTCAGAAATTCATTCCAAGCCAGCTTGAGAAAATCAAGCGCATCCGCAAGATGATCAATGCCACTGGGCGCGATATCGACCTTGAAGTCGATGGTGGCGTAAACCCGGAAATCGCGCCCAAGGTGATCGAAGCCGGGGCGAACGTTCTGGTCGCCGGTTCCGCGACCTTCAAAGGCGGCCCATCCGAATACGCCAACAACATCAAAGCCATTCGCGGAAGTTAAATCAGCATATATTTCTAAGATAAAAGACCAGCGAAGAAAGAATCGACCTTTTATTTTGTAAAATATCCAATATTGTGATGCTATTATGGCTTAGTTTTAACATCAAATGTTGGACTGTAGATATGTCTGATAATGAAAAAGAATCCGACACTTGGTCGGATAGCCCAATAAATGCTCAATTTTTTGAATTTGGAGTAGATACTTTTGACCCAAAAGTTATCGACTTTTATTCGAGCCCTGATACATTGGACAGGTTAGGTCATCACGAAGAAAACCTAAAATATAAATTTGGCAAAATGGTTGCAGTTATGATTGCGATTGATGCAGTTATGATAATAATATATTGCAATCCAAATATAAATATTAATATTTATGGAAATGATACAATTAAAATTCGCGGATTTATTGAATCCGCGACAATAATTTCTTCACTAATATATTGGGCATCAACATTATCATTTATTAATTTCTTTTCATATTCATCAATGATCACAAAAATCACAGAAACTGTAAAATCAAACAATAACTTGAGTTCAAATTTTTTAGGTCACGTATTCTGTGAGAGAGATTTCTCACAACACATACTAAACACACCCAGCATATTAGAGTCAAAATCAAAAATAAAGTCAGCAATATCCTCAACAATCAAGATAATAAATCTAACGCCGTTCTATTCAATATTTCTATTCCATTTACTATCAATATCCATAAATATATCATCAGTATATTATGCAAATACTTTTGGAAGCATCATAACATACATAATAATCGCCTCAGTATCCTTAACAAACATTTCGGCTTTTTTATATTTCATTTACGGTTGCGAAATGAAGTTTCAATTCAAACTGAAAAAGTTCGAAAATTAAACTCAAAAATCGATGCAACGGCCCTTGTTTTCCCAATCACCGAAGCGGGTCGGCTCGGGGCCCTTGGGTCCCCCGATTTCGCGCTGTTTTGCAGCAGCTTCCTTGGCAGCCTTGGCTTCGGCCAGCGCATTGATTGCATCCTGTGACAGAACAGGTGCCATGTCTGCACCGGCAATGGCTTCATTCTTTTCTTCCGAGGTTTTCGGTTCGGCCTTTTCTTTTGGCACCTCGTGAATGACGGTTTCGCGGAACTTTCCGGCCATCCTTATTCTCCGGTTGTCGGGACTGCCCGATGGATCTGTTATCCCAGAAATAGCCCGCCTGCACCGTCGGGGCAAGTTATAGGGCAGCAATATCTGGCAGGACTTCCAAAATCCTTTCGATTTCAGCAGCTTGGATTTCAACGAGAAAATCCACCAAATATGCAGACAGCCATTTATCCGAAACTGGCTCTTTCCCCCCTGCCCGAAAGCCGCTATTTCAGGCAGACGAGCAAACCAAGGAGAAACCATGCGTCCAATTCCCCAGCGTATCGCCGAAGAACTTTCATGCCGACCGGAACAGGTCATTGCCACCATCGAGATGCTGAATGAGGGCTCCACCGTTCCATTCATCGCCCGTTACCGCAAAGAAAAAACCGGCGGTCTTGATGATACCCAACTTCGTACGCTGGAAGAACGCCTGCGCTATCTGACCGAACTGGAAGAACGCCGTTCAAGCGTGCTTGAAAGCATCCGCGAACAGGAAAAGCTGACGCCGGAACTGGAAAAGGCCATCAACGAGGCCGACACCAAAACCCGTCTTGAAGATTTGTATCTGCCCTATAAGAAAAAGCGCCGCACCAAGGCCCAGATCGCCCGCGAAGCCGGGCTGGAGCCGCTGGCGGATGATCTGTACGGCAATCCGAACCTTGATCCGGAAACCGAGGCCGCCAAATACGTCGATGCCGAAAAAGGCGTCGAAGACACCAAAGCCGCCCTTGATGGCGCCCGTCAGATCCTGATGGAACGCTTTGCCGAGGATGCCGATCTGGTCGCCAAGCTGCGTGACCTTTTGTGGAATGACGGCGAAATCAGCGCCAGCGTGATCGACGGCAAACAGGCAGAAGGTGCCAAGTTTTCCGACTATTTCGAACATTCCGAAAAAATCAAAACCTGCCCGTCGCATCGCGCGCTGGCCCTGTTCAGGGGGCGTAACGAAAACATCCTGCAACTTAAACTGACACTTGGTGCCGCCGACGAAGACCGCCCCCGCACCGAACAGGGCCGGGCGGAGATCATGATTTCCGCCCATGTCGGTATTGCCGACCGGGGACGCGCTGCGGACAAATGGCTGGTGGATACGGTTCGCTGGACCTGGCGGGTCAAGCTGTCGCTATCCATCGAACTTGACCTGTTCGGGACACTTCGTGACCGCGCCGAGGAAGACGCGATCAAGGTGTTTGCCGACAACCTAAAGGACCTGCTGCTTGCCGCACCGGCCGGGCAGAAGGCCACCATGGGTCTTGATCCGGGGGTGCGTACGGGTGTCAAGGTTGCCGTGATTGATGCCACCGGCAAAATGGTTGATACCGCAACCGTTTACCCGTTCCAGCCGCGCAACGACGTCGAAGGCGCGCTGAATACGCTGGCGGCCCTTGCCGCTCGCCACAAGATCGAACTGATCGCAATTGGCAACGGCACCTATTCGCGTGAAACCGATGAGCTTGCCGGTCAGTTGCTCAAACGCTTCCCGGCCCTTAAGGCGACCAAGGTCATTGTCAACGAATCAGGTGCATCGATCTATTCGGCATCACAATTTGCCGCCGAGGAATTCCCCGATCTGGATGTGTCCCTGCGTGGGGCGGTATCCATCGCGCGCCGCCTGCAGGACCCGTTGGCAGAACTGGTGAAGATCGAACCGAAATCCATCGGTGTCGGTCAGTATCAGCACGATGTATCGGAAACCAAACTGGCCAAATCGCTGGATGCCGTCGTCGAGGATTGCGTGAACGGTGTGGGAGTTGACCTCAATACCGCGTCTATTCCGCTTCTGACCCGTGTTGCCGGACTGTCAGAAACACTGGCGCGCAATATTGTCGGCTATCGCGATATCAACGGTGCGTTCCGCTCGCGTGCCGATTTGCGCAAGGTCGAACGCCTTGGGCCCAAAGCGTTCGAGCAATGTGCCGGTTTCCTGCGCATTCGCGGCGGTGAAAACCCGCTGGATGCATCGGCGGTGCACCCGGAAGCCTATAAACTGGTGGAACGTATCAGCACGCGTTCCAACAAACCGCTGGCAGAGCTGATTGGCGACTCGCCCTTCATCAAAACCCTGCGCCCGGATGACTATGCCGATGACGTGTTCGGCGTCCCGACGATCCGCGACATTCTGGCCGAGCTTGATAAGCCCGGCCGCGATCCGCGCCCGGAATTCAAGACCGCAAAATTCACCGACGGCGTGAACGAGATCAAGGACCTTAAAACCGGTATGAAACTTGAGGGTACGGTCACCAACGTGACCAATTTCGGGGCGTTCGTGGATATCGGTGTCCATCAGGATGGTCTGGTTCATATTTCACAATTGGCCGACAAATTCGTTTCCGACCCGCGTGAAGTCGTCAAGGCAGGCCAGATCGTGTCGGTTACCGTCATGGAAGTGGACGCCCCGCGCAAACGTATCGGCCTGTCGATGAAATCCGCACCGGACTACGAAGGCACTCGCGAAAAGCGTACCGAGTCCCGCAGCAATCAAAGCAATCACAGCCATCAGGCCCGCGGAAACACCGGGCGAAACAGCCCGCCGCGCGGCGGAAATCATCAAGATAATCAGGGCAATACCGGAAATGACAGCGGTGCGATGGCCGCCGCCCTTAGGGCCGCTATGGAACGACGCAAATAGCGATTTCATAAAAATTTCGCATGCCCGCTGATTGTAGAAAGCCCCCTAACCTTTTGTTCAGGGGGCTTTTTACCTGTGACGGTTGGAAAATCGAAACATTCGGCACGGAAATGCCGCATTTGCGCCCCCATTTTCCCGTCTTCACCGCGCATCTTTGCAACACCAAGAAGAAGCGCGAGGAAACAACATGTTTAGATCTTTGCGCAGCAAGCCGGTTGTAATCGCCCTCGTCGGAGTTTTGACAGTGACGACAGCCGCACTGGCTGCAATCCGCGTCGCACCCAAAGCGACCACCGACAGTGTCACCATCCATGCTGATCAGGCAAAAGGCGAAGTCATCCTGTCCTTTCAGGACGGATCGATTGCGCTGAACAAGGATTGCGGCTCTTTCCCGTGCCGTATCGATATTTCCCGCCTGCAAAAAGGGGAATATGACGTGATGATCCGCAATGGTACCGACATTCAGAACATGGTCAGTCTTTATAAGGAATAGCAGGCTGACCGGTTATCCGGCTCGGGGTACATGACGCCCGCTGGCAGAAGCCTGTCGGGTCAATATTCGCAGAATTTAAAAAATTTTCGCATCCAGGGAACGATGCGCGCCTCCGCTTGTTTAAAGGGTATGGAATATCGCAAAGCCGTCCAAGACATTGCGCACTGCTTCCTTTATCCTAGATAAAGGCCGAGGATTAAGACCACGAGGTTTTCCATCATGCCCGTTTCCGAACCCGCCAAAAGACAGTGATCATCCATAGCAACAAGTTTTCCAACAGGTTGCATGGGATTTTCACTTTTACGGCAGGTGGTAATGGGGATATGTTGCGGAAGCCCTGTGCTGACCGCACAAACCAATAACGAAAGTCGAGGATCTGTATCATGGCTCTTGAACTCCCTGCACTCCCTTATGCCTATGACGCGCTTGCACCGGTCATGTCGGCTGAAACCCTTGAGTTTCACCATGACAAACACCACAACGCCTATGTTGTGAACGGCAACAAGCTGCTCGAAGGTTCCGGCCTTGAAGGCAAGTCGCTCGAAGAAATCGTTGTTGCATCCTATGGCGATGCATCCAAAGCCGGCCTGTTCAACAACGCTGCCCAGCACTGGAACCATATCGAGTTCTGGCAGATGATGAAGAAAAATGGCGGCGGCAACATTCCGGGCGAACTGGAAAAGAAAATCGTTGAAGATTTCGGCTCGGTCGATGCCTTCAAGGAAGCCTTCATTCAGGCTGGCGTAACCCAGTTCGGTTCGGGCTGGTGCTGGCTGGCCCTCGACAAATCCGGCAAGCTGGTCGTGACCAAAACCCCGAACGCGGAAAACCCGCTGGTCCACGGTCAGACCCCGCTGCTCGGTTGCGATGTCTGGGAACACTCCTATTACATCGATTACCGCAATGCGCGCCCGGACTATGTCAAAGCGTTCATCAACGACCTGGTGAACTGGGAATATGTTGCAGAACGTTTCTCCAAAGCTGGCTAATCAAGCCTGGCTTTGACCATGAATTTAAAAAGCGGCTCCTTCGGGGGCCGCTTTTTTTGTTCAGAACTCATCGGGCCATCGCCGCGCAGTATGCAAGACAGCGATTATCGTGACCGTATTTTCATCCAGGCCATAAGCAACAAGGTAAGGCGTACCATTGACGATCATTTCGCGTGCTTGCTCCACACGTCCGACACGACCTATGAACGGATGGGTAACGAGTTGCGACACTGACCCTGATATCAATTGATAGGTTTTGCGGGCCGCCACCGGATTACGTCCGTCAATGTAATCAAGAATGTCACGCAGATCATCGACAGCCCGACTATCCCATTGAATACGCATCCGGATTATTTGTCAGCGAAGCGTTGTTCAAACCCGGCAAGCACATCGTCATGCCCGATCAGTTTCGCACGGCCTTCGGCAATACTGCGTGCACGCTCGGCAATCAGGTTCACCTGCCACTCCTGATGATCGGCATATTGCCGCAAGGCATCATTAATGATGCTTGAGCGCGTCTGACCAAAGGCATCTGCGAGCTTGTCGAGCCGTTGGCGCAAATCGGAATCGACACGAATGGCCACTGTATCCTTGCTCATAACCGGCTTCCTGTTTGCATTGTCATACAACGTATTCTATCGCATTTTCATCCAAACAAAAACACCGCCGGTTTCCCGACGGTGTTTCATGATCAAAACCGATCAAATGCGTGATCAGATATCGAACTTAATCCCCTGTGCGAGGGGCAGCTCGCGGGAATAGTTGATCGTGTTGGTCGCACGGCGCATATAGCCTTTCCATGCGTCCGAACCCGATTCACGACCGCCACCGGTTTCTTTTTCACCGCCAAATGCACCACCGATTTCCGCACCCGACGGGCCGATATTGACGTTGGCGATACCGCAATCCGAACCAACGGCTGACAGGAACAGTTCGGTTTCACGCAGATCGGTCGAGAAGATGCAGGATGACAGGCCCTGTGGCACACCATTCTGAAGCGCAATGGCTTCTTCAAGCGTTTCATAGGTCATGACATACAGGATCGGCGCAAAGGTCTCGTGGCGCACGGTTTCGGTCTGCGACGGCATTTCGACAACCGCCGGGGTGACATAGTAGGCATTCGGATATTGATCGGCCAACACGCGTTCACCGCCATGCACCTTACCGCCATCTTTTCTGGCACTGGCCAAGGCCGTTTGCATGTTGTTGAAGCTGTCCTCGTCAATCAGCGGACCGACAAGCGTGCCATCGGCAAGCGGATCACCAATCTTGACCGATTTATAGGCGGCAACGATTTTCGGCAGCAATTCGTCTTTGACGTCCTTATGGACAATCACGCGACGCAGGGATGTGCAACGCTGACCACAGGTGCCAACCGCCGAAAAGACCACCGCGCGCACGGTCATATCAAGGTCGGCAGACGGGGTCACGATCATGGCGTTGTTGCCACCCAGTTCCAGGATGGTCCGGCCAAAACGTTCCGCCACACGCGGGGCAACTTCGCGGCCCATGCGGGTCGAACCGGTTGCCGAAACAAGTGCCACATCGTGGCTGTCGGTAAGGGCTTCGCCAATGCGGCGATCACCGATCACCACCTGATGCAGGCCTTCCGGCGCATCACCGAATTTCGCCAATGCCTTTTCAAAGATTTTCTGGCAGGCAAGCGCCACCACCGGCGTTTTTTCCGACGGTTTCCAGATCACCGAGTTGCCGCAAACCAGTGCAAGGGCTGTGTTCCATGACCAGACGGCAACCGGGAAGTTAAACGCCGAAATGACGCCGACAACACCCAACGGATGCCAGTTTTCCATCATTTTATGGCCCGGACGTTCGGACGCGATGGTCAGACCGTAAAGCTGACGCGACAGGCCGACGGCGAAATCGCAGATATCGATCATCTCCTGAACTTCACCAAGACCTTCCTGATAGATCTTGCCGCATTCGAGCGACACCAGACGTCCGAGCGGTTCCTTGGCCGCGCGCAGTTCTTCACCCAGAAGACGGGCCAGTTCACCGCGACGCGGGCCGGGCACCTGACGCCACTGGGCAAATGCCTTTTTCGAACGCGCAATGATGTCGTTCATTTCCGACGGATCGGTTTCGGCGACAGCCGCAATTTCAGAACCATCAACCGGGGTCTGAACCTTAAGCGTACCATTGGAAATCTCGGCCTCGGACAGGCCCAGTTCGGTCAGAATGTTTTTGAAACTCACGGTTAAGCTCCCTTCTTTTTGAATTTTACGGCGATCACGACCGGTCATCCGCATTCGACACCGCTGCCAGCTTTGGCAGCAACTTGCCGATGATCGCAAAGGCTTCATCGACCTGTTCGAACGGAATGGTCAGCGGGGCCAGAAGGCGCACCACATTGGCGTGTTCGCCACTTGGCATCAACAATAGCCCGCTCGCACGGGCCAGTTGCAATAATGTTTGCAGTCGTTTCGGCGACGGGGTGCCGTCATCTGCAATCAGTTCAAAGGCGCGCATCGCGCCAATACCACGCATAGCACCGATCACATGCCCACCGGGCAAATCACGCAGCCAGGCAATATGGGTGGCATATTTTTCGCCAAGCTGCTTGGCACGGTTCAAAATACCGTCCTGCTCCAGCACGTCGAACACACCGGTCGCGGCCGCGCACGCCACCGGATTACCGGAATAGGTCCCGCCCAGACCACCGGGCATCAGGGCATTCATCACATCCTCGGCCCCCGTGATCGCAGCCAGCGGGAAGCCACCGCCAATGCCCTTGCCCATCACGATGATGTCGGGGCAGACATTGGCATGCTCGATGGCGAACATCTTACCCGTCCGGCCAAAGCCCGACTGGATTTCATCGGCGATCAGAACCATGCCATTGGCATCACAAAGACGGCGCAGTTCGACAAGAAAGGCCGCGTGGCACGCCCGAAAACCACCTTCGCCCTGCACGGGTTCGATCACCACGGCACCGATGCTTCCGGGGTCAACTGATACGGCAAACAATCTGGCGATGGCATCCATTGCATCGGCCACCGATACACCGGTTTCACGGCAGGGATATGGCAAATGGTAAACCGGCCCCGGAAGCGACCCCAATCCGGTCTTGTAGGGTTTGGTTTTACCCGTCAGCGCAAGGGTCGCAAGCGTTCGGCCATGAAACGCGCCTTCGAAAGCAATAACACCGGTCCGGCCGGTAAAGGCACGGGCAAGTTTCAGGGCATTTTCCATCGCCTCGGCCCCGGAATTGGTCAGCATCGATTTTGCCGGACCTTCAATCGGGCAGTTTTGCGCCAGCCAATCGGTTACCGCGACATAAGGTTCATGAGGCAACGCGTTAAAGCACGAATGGGTAAAGCGTTCGCATTGCTCGGCCACACGGGCCATGACGACCGGATTGCGATGGCCGGTATTCAATACCCCGATCCCGCCGATGAAATCGATATAACGATTGCCGTCGATATCCCAAGCTTCGGCATTAAGCGCCCGGTCGAGATAAATCGGATGCAGAGTACGAATACCATTTGAAACACTGTGTTTCTGGCGTGCCGTGATGGTGGCGGCATCAATCACGGCATCAGGCGTCTGGTTTGTCATATCGTCACGGGGCATGTGGGGTTGCTCCGGCTTTCATCGTTAAGATATTGATTTCGAATATTCGTTTCGAAATCGATTTAAATTACGTTCAGTTCCAGAACGGGGGCGTTGTCGCGGATGCGCTCATACCCGAACACGGACATATCAAGTGTCTGGTAGTGGCCTGCGACAATCAGTTCCGAAAGACCACGGCCAACTGCCGGGCTTTGCTGCAAGCCATGGCCCGAGAAACCGTTGGCAAAGAAGAAGTTCTTTACCTCTGGATGCGGACCGATGATCGCGTTCTGATCAAGCAGGTTATAGGAATAATGACCGGCCCAGGCATTGACCATCTTGATCGCCTCGAACCGTTCGCAACGCTCGTACAGACCCGGCCAGATGATATCGTCAAACAGGCTGTAATCGACTTCGAAGTCCCAGCATTCCGGATCACGATCCGCAGGCGGCGCAATTCCGGTAATGAAAAGATCACCTTCGGGACGGACATAAAGGCCACTTGGATCAATCAGCATCGGGCAGGCCGCGTTAATGTCGGCCGCATCCCGGCAATCAAACACAAAGATGCAACGTTTGCGCGGCTCCACCGGGATTTCAAGCCCCGCCATGCGGGCAACTTTTGATCCACCGGTTCCCGCCGCGTTAATCAGCGCCCCGCAGCCAAACCGCCGTCCGTCTTTCAGGACAACACCGACAACCTGATTGCCATCGCGCAGCACTTCGACGACTTCGCCGTCGATATAATCAGCCCCCTGACGGCGGGCCTGTTTGCGGAAGGATTGCATCAGGGAATAGGCATCAAACCATCCCTCTCCGGTACGGCCCCAGCAGGCCGCCGCCAGATCGGATGTGTTCATCCACGGATATTTGGCCGCCAGTTCATCAGGCTCCATCCAGACGATGTCGGCCCCCAGCTTGGTCTGGGTTGCGTGATTCTGTCGCAGGATATCGCGGCCGGACTCGGTCGCCAGAACCAGATAGCCCTTTTCATGGAAGGAAATATCGACTTCCGGATCAAGGTCCCGTTTCAGGTTGCGCAGGAATTCAATGCCAAAACCCGACATTTCAATATTGATCGGGGTCGAAAACTGCTGGCGGATCGATGCCGCCGACAGGGTTGTCGAACAGAATTCATAATTCGGGTCTTTTTCAATAACCAGAACCCGGCCCTTGAAATCTTCCCGGCCGGTCAAAAACCACGCGGCGGAGCTTCCGATAACCGCCCCGCCAACAATGATGACATCATAATTTTCGTCGACTGAACCCATGATCGCCTGCCACCCGATAGAATGTTTTGAAACCGGAACGGTATAACCCGTTCCGGCATTCCGGTCTTTTTGCTTCCTTATGCCGCCCTGTTTCCGGCGGTCATTTTAAAGATGCCCTGCGCATTGCTGCTGTCAAACCGAAGATCAAGTTTTTGTTCACCGGTCGTCTCGTCACGGACGTGATCACGGCTGATGAATTCATAGAAGGAACCGGGCACATCACGGGTCACCAGATCACCATTGGCATCGCGCATCTGACGCAGGACACGTGTTGCCTTGAATGCGGTCTGACGCACCGATCCGGTGCTGGAAATTTCGACCTTCTCCTTCATCGGGCGGCCTTTGGCGCGCTGTTCGTCGGCGACCGCCTCGATATCGTCAACCCGATCCGTTGCATGGTTGAACGCATTGCCTTCGGTTGAAATCCACGCCATTTCGGCGGATTCAGCCAACAGTATTTCATAATCGGCCTCGGCTACCGGGCCGTGCTGCGCGCCGAAACATTTGACCAGAACCGGCAGAAGCTTTGTGGCATCGGCAAAGCTGATATTGCCGTTAGCGGCCAGTTGATCAAGCAGGACCTTGGCACCGGGCGACAGCGGATCAACCGATTTGCCAACCGTATTGGCAACCGCCTGCTGGAAGGCGGGGCTGAATTCTTCGACGTGAAGCTCGGACACAAAGAACTGCGCGATCAGTTCCGGTTCATCTGCATGACAAAACGCCCGGCCCGTCATTTTCAGACGCGATAGCGGATAAACACCGGCAACATCAAATCCAAGCGGGGCCAAAATACGCGCGATGGCAACATGACCGCGCGGCAAATCCCCGGTCGCCGGGCCATCGACGGTACGAATGGCACCATGATCGAAAATGATCGGCTCGCCCGCGGCCAGTTTATCCTCGGAATAGACTTTGCCTTCGGGGACCGCTGCCAAAAGGCCATCAAACAGGATCATGTTAAGCGCCTGCGCCATCGTCAGGCGGCTGACTTTTCCGGCCTCGTCCGCAGGATCGGCCAGAAGCCGGTCATTCACATCAATCATGCGAAACAGATAATCGGCCTTTGTCTCGCCAATAACGGCCTTAAGCACCGCGCCAAGCTGGCTGTCTAGCGGGGATTTAACTGGCTGGGGCATTTCTGCCTCTCCTTCCGTAATATTATCAATTACCCGATCAATTTTACTGTCCGGAAGGATCATGTGGTGGCACGAGGGGTTCCGAACCATTGAAATGCTAAGACTTGGCAGGAATTCTCACAAACGATATATTCGCACCATATCATTCCATTTGGTAATGAACTTGGGGATCAAAACACATGCGTCGCGTCCTGCCGTCCCTCACTGCCCTGCAATTTTTCGAAAGCTCTGCCCGGCATCTGAGCTTTACCCGTGCGGCCGAGGAACTGAATGTGACGCAAAGCGCGATCAGCCGCCAGATCAGAGCACTCGAGGAATATCTGGGCCGGGATCTATTTCGTCGGGTGAAAAAGCGCCTGAAACTGACGGCGGCGGGCGAAGCCTATGCCGCACAGGTGCGCGACCTTCTCGACCGGGCAGAGGCCGCAACCTTGCAGGTCATGGCTTATTCCGATGCCGGCGGGATGCTGAATGTCGGCACATTGCCGACCTTTGGCGCGCGCTGGCTGGTGCCGCGACTAGGTGATTTCAAAACCACATGGCCCGATATCCAGCTTAACCTGATCACCCAGACCCGCGAATTCAATTTCACCCGCGAAGGCATCGATATCGCCATCCATTTTGGCGAGGACAACATGCCCGGCTGCGTGTTTCACCGCCTGATGGGTGAAACCCTGATTGCGGTTTGCGCGCCCAAAATCCTTAAGGAAAATGACGATCTGCCGATTGCGCGCGAACGGGTCCGCAATTGCACCCTGCTGCAACATTCCACCCGTCCGCGCGCGTGGCAGGACTGGCTGGCCGCAACCGGTGTTGCGGTTGTGGATGAACTGGCCGGTCCCAGGTTCGAACATTTCCACATGGTGATCCAGGCCGCCGTTGCCGGGTTGGGGCTGGCCCTTCTGCCGGAATTCCTGGTGCGCGAAGAACTTGATAACGGGCGACTTGTCGCCCCCTTTGACGTCTCGATCCCCAACCGGCATGCCTATTACGTTGTTTATCCCGAAGAAAAGGAAAACAACTTTGCGGTTCGGGCCTTCCGCGACTGGATCATCGCGACATGCAGGGCGGAATCAGCACAATCAAACGCCGCGTAATGGCATTAATTATATATAGGCCCGGACGATTTAACGTCCGGGCAATCTGATCTGATGAAGTGATACCCTCAAATGCTATCCACCGATTTTTTCAGCCGATCCCGCACGAAGGGCTGCAATCATCTGAATGCACACAATCGCAAACAGGAAGGACAAGGCCGCCTCCCAGTTGCCAAGCAGATCATGCAGGGCCCCGAACAAAACCGGGCCGACCGCCGCCAGCAAGTAACCGACCGACTGACACATCCCCGACAACCGGGCCGAGGTTTGCGGGTCGACCCCGCGCATCCCCACCAGCGTCAATGCAATACTGATCATCGCCCCCTGCCCAAGCCCCATGCAGAACGCCCAAAGATAGGGAAGTTCGGTCGTGGCAAAAACAAACCCCGGAATACCGATCATCAGCGGAACATGCAAAATGACCATCGCCAGTTTCTTGTTGGCGATCTTCGAATAGATCAGGGGGGCTGCAAACGCGGCCGGAATGCCAAACACGTTAAAGATGGTCAGAAGGGTTGCCGCCTCACCCTCGGAAATGCCGCTATCGATGAAGACCTTCGCGACCCAGGCTGTGCCGGTATAAAACATCAGCGACTGGCACCCGAAAAACAGGGCAAGCCACCATGCTTCAACATTTTTCCACAAGGAAACCTGTGTAACAGAAACGGGTGCCGGCCCCTTGTGGCGATAGCGCAACATTGGCAGCCACAATATGAAGGCAAGGGCGGCAAATACCGCCCAGATCCCCAATGAATACCGCCAATCACCATCCGCCGCATTTCGTATCGGTATTGCAACGAATGCCGCAACAGTCGCACCTGTCGACATGGTAAAGGTGTAAAGCGCTGTGATCAGTGCAACACGGGTCGGGAAACTGCGCCGCACCAGCGACGGGGTCAGCACATTTAAAACGGCAATCGCCGACCCAAGAATGATCGTGCCAACAATCATGATGCCATAACTGCCCGTCGCGCGAAGCCCCTGCCCCACCGCAATAAACAGCAACATGGCCAGAAGGGTTGCCTCCAACCCGAACCGCTGCCCAAGACGCGGGGCAAAGATCGATAACACCCCGAAACTGAGAACCGGGATGGTCGTCAGCAGCCCAAGCTGCACGCCCGAAAGCTGCAGATCAACGCCGACAATCTCGGCAAGCGGCCCCATGGCAACGATACTGCCACGCATGTTCGCAGCCAGCAGCAACAAGGCCAGCAAAAAGCCGATATGCGGACCAAGGTGACGAAATCCGCGCGACGCAGGATCGGCGGATCGCGTGTTTCCGTTCTGCTGCGTTGGGGACACAGCGGACGAAGCTTCAGACGGTGCAACACCATCCTGATATTGGGTCATCGGAATACTCCGGCGAATGTGGTGGCGGGGAAAGCCTGAGTAACTTTGTTATTTATGCAGCAGAAAGATCGATCAAACTGGCAGAATGCCAATCAGAACGCGCATCGCAATCACGACAAACAATATCGCGATGATGCGCTCGATCCACCCGGAATGTGCGCGCAACCACGGCAAAACCGCACCATGCGACAAGCCGACAGCAACAAGGCAGTACCAGGCGGCATCAATTCCCGCGGCGGTGAAAGCCAGCAGGAATTTACCACCCCATTCAAATTCCGGGGACACGAACTGGCTGAACAGGGCAAGGAAAAACAGCGCAATCTTCGGGTTTAGAAACGCGATCATGAAACCGTCGCGCGCCGCCTGGGTCATTGTATCGGCGACCTGCCCACTCTGCTGGGCATCGAACCGTGCGCCTGCCCCTGCCGCACGCCAGGCCTTGATCGCCAGATAGATCAGATAAAGCGCGCCAAGGACGCTGACGATATTGCGAAATGCCGGAACCGTTTGGAAAAGTATGCCAAGCCCGGTCATGGTTATGACGGCATAAAATCCGACGCCCAAGCCATGGGCCACCGCACAGGCAAAACCCGCCTGACGTGATTGCCCGACGGAATATCGCAAAACAACGGCCAGACTGGGGCCGGGCGTCATCGCGCCAAGGATGCAGATTGTCGCAACGGACAACCAGGCCGCAAATGTCATGATGTTTCCCTTGGTCTTTCTGGGATTTTGTTATCGCGCCTAAAGCCGCGCCATCAAGCTAGCGGGATGTCTGAACCGTTTCAACGCAAATGATGTTTCAAAATCGCGTCAATCACCGGTGAAAACGCGTTCGGAATCAAGGCATTCCCCGATGCCTTTTTGTTACCTTATCTGCCGCATTCTCCCCTTAAAGCCGCCAAACCCCTTCCTTAATAGCCGATCAAACTGTTTTTATCGGCGGTTTATCCATTTCCCGGAATGCCGCCGCGACAAAACAAAAAGGGAAGGACATGAGAGAGATGCGACACACAGCCATTACATTGGCCGTTGCGAGCACATTGGGATTATCGGCCTGCAGCGGTTTGGGTGACAGAGATCAGAAAATGCTAAGCGGTGCCGCCATTGGTGCCGGTGTGGGCGTTGTCGGAACAGCCGTCACCGGCGGATGTATTTCCTGCGGGGCGGTCATTGGCGGGGTCGTGGGCACCGGTGCCGGTTATATCCTTCACGAGAATGAGGAACGCCGGAAATGACAGCCGCAAAATGGACACGACGGATTATGGCTGTCGCCATTTCAGCCGGAATTATTGCACCGGTTGCAATTCCGACAACCGCCTTTGCCGACCCGCCGCCCTGGGCACCGGCGCACGGTTATCGTGCAAAGCATAATGATAAACACCACCATCACAGGGATTACGACCGAAGGCATCGATCCGACATGTTCGTGTCGGACGGGAATTTCCTGCGATGCAACCGCGATGTGATTGGCGCACTGATCGGTGGCGGTGCGGGAACGGCAATCGGATCAACAATCGGCAAAGGCAGCGGACGTGACGTTGCAATGATTGGCGGTGCGATTCTCGGTCTTCTGGGTGGATACTCTGTCGGGCAAAGCCTTGATCAGGCCGATGCTGCCTGCACGGGATATGCATTGCAACAAATTCCCGACGGGCAGACAGCGCGCTGGATCAACCCGGAGTCGCAACGCCAGTTCGACATGACGCCAACCCGAACATGGCAAAACACGGCCGGTCGCTACTGCCGCGAATATACGGCAACAACTGTCATTGGCGGAAAGCAGCAGCAAAGCTATGGCACGGCCTGCATGCAGCCTGACGGAAGCTGGCAGATTGTATCCTGATATCCCTGTTCCGGATTACGACTTATACGCGTATCCGCATTCTGACATCTCCCAAAAGACCCGGAAATTCCGGGTCTTTTGCCGTTTGCGGAAACAACCCGGCAGTTGATTATTTATCCAAATCAGTGACTTAAACGGATATCAACTATCTATATCGTAATTTGTTTTACGTTAACGTCACTTTGCGCTACAGTGCCGCCATAATCAGAAAAACAACATCAGCTTCAGAGGGAGGCGTTCGTGGAGGATATCCTCGAATCCGTAAAACAGAAACTTCCGCAATTGCGCGGCCTCAATGCCGTGGTTGCCTTTGATTGCGGTGATGACGGACATATTGTCATCGATGCGACCGGCCCCGAGCCGGAAATCAGTGATGACGATATGAGTGACGCGGACTGCATCCTGAAAATCAAGAAAGCCAATCTGGAAAAGCTGATTGCCGGCAAACTTGATCCGATGCTCGCCTTCACAATGGGCAAGCTCAAGATCAAGGGCTCCATGGGAGTCGCGGCAAAACTTTCATCCATGCTGGATTGATTTCTATCGTCAGGGGAACAGGGATGCGGCACGGCTTTATCAAAAGCACCGTTCTTTGCACTTTGGCCGCCGGATTGGCCGGAAGCCTTGGTGCAACTTCATCGGCGCATGCCGACGAAACACTGAATTATCAGGTCTTGAAGGATGGTGAACCGATCGGCTTTGAAACCGTCGAAATCACCGACACGCCGGATGGTTACACAGCCGCCATCACCACACGTACCGATGTAAAAGTCCTTTTTCTTCAATTCCAGTATGGCCATTCACGCCTTGAGAAATGGCGGAACGATCAGCTTGTGTCTGTTGATACCGACACAAATGATGATGGAACCCCCTATGTCTACAAGGCTGAATATGACGGCGACTGCTATGAAGTCGCTGGCAAGAGGATCGCGAAACGCGATGCCTGTGACGGTGCCTGGCCCCTTACGCTTTGGCGCGAGGACGTCACCACGAAAACAAGCCTTTACAGCGTCATCAATGCCGAACCTTACGCTGTAACAACCCGGAAAACCGGGACAGAAACACTTGCCATCAATAACCGGGAAACACCGGCCACACACTATGTCATGTCCGGGGATGTTCAACGCGATCTTTGGTATGGCGATGACGGCAGGCTTCTGAAAACAAGTTTCAAAAGAAAGGGTTACGACATCGACTTTATCCGGGTCGATGCCAAAGACCTGCAAAAATAAAAGCGGGCGCATAAAGCGCATTCTTCAAAACCGTTATGATCCAGGGAGATACCCATGACGTCCAAATTCAAGAAAGGCTGCCTGTGGGGGGCAGCTTCCGGAACAGCACTTATCTGCGCCCTTGCCGCAAGCGGCAGCGCCCATGCATCAGGCTTTCAGGTCCGCGAAACCAGCGGCACGTTACAGGGTTCCAGCTTTGCGGGCATGTCGACTCTCTCCACCGATGCATCGACCATGTTCTATAACCCCGGCACTGTCGGCCAGTATGATGAGACCAGCTATAGTGTTGGCGGCACACTGATTATGCCTGTGGCAAAGGCCAAGAACATTGAAGCATCAGGTGGGGCGGTCACGAACACCCAAACCTTCAATAACGGCAGCTATAAGGATATGGCACAGGACGCGTTTGTGCCTAACGCTCACGCAGTCTGGAAACTGACCGACCAGTTAAACATGGGTGTTTCAATTACGTCACCTTGGGGGCTGGTAACTGACTATGAGCCTGATTTTGCCGGGCGCTTCTATGGCACAACCTCCAAAATCCAGACCATAAATATCAAGCCGGTACTCGCATACAGGTTTGAAAACGGGCTCTCCCTTGGGCTTGGCCCCCAAATTCAGCAGATGGACGCGTCGCTCGCCCGATCAGTTCCAAATCTTGCCGGTGCCGGTGAAGGAAACAGTGAAGTAAGCGGTGACTCGGTCGATGCTGGCTGGGCTGCCGGTATTAACTGGGAAGTGATTGATGGCACAAAACTCGGTCTCTCCTACAACTCTGAAATCAAGCATAAACTTGACGGCAAGATCGACTTTGATACGGCTGCCAACGCTCTTGGCTATACAGACAGGAATGCAGAGGCAGAAGTTATCACACCAGAATCAGTCACCTTCGGCGTCTCCCAGGAGCTGAACAGTCAGTGGACCGTCATGGCTGACGCGCAATGGACCAACTGGAACTCCATCGACACACTCACCTTCAATTATGACGGCGACATTAGTCCGCAGGCCGGAACCCAAAATTCGACATCTGACGAATATAAATGGGGAAGCGCCTGGTTTGCTTCCCTGGGGGCAAGATACCAATATGACGAGAATTGGTCATTTTCCGGCGGTGTGGCGTTCGATGAATCGCCAATAAAAACCGAGTATCGCAATGTCAGACTGCCTGACTCAGACCGGTATTGGGTTTCGCTTGGGGCTGCATACAAGGTTGCAGACTGGGCGGCCGTAAGCCTTGGATATACACACGTCTTCGCAAACTCGGCACGGGTTGACGAAACGGATACATTCCTTGGCAGCTATGCAGCCGACTACGATGCGCACGTAGACATCATCGCTCTACAGGCGAATTTCAAGTTCTGATCGGTTATACTGTTCGATGCGGGATGGCGGTTGACCATTCCGCGTCGGGCGGTTTTTTTTGCCCGCAAAGTGACGTTAACGTAATGGAGTTAACGCGTATGAACCAGATAAACGTCCAAGATGCGCCTGTCCTGCAAAATGGTGTCGATATCAGCTCGCCGGTGCGCATGCGCCCGGTTCACGAGATTTTTGATGATGCCGCAAAACGTTTTGCCAAGCGCCCGTGCCTTGATTTCCTGGGTCGTATTTACGACTACGAGGATATTTCCAGACAAATTGATCGCGTCGCCGAAGGCTTCCATCAGCTTGGCGTGCGCAAAGGTGACAAGGTCGGCCTTTGCCTGCCCAACACGCCTTATTATGTGATCTGCTACTATGCTGTGCTGAAATGCGGCGGTGTCGTTGTCAATTTCAACCCGCTTTATGCCAAGCGCGAGATCGCCTACCAGATCGAGGATTCCGGTTGCCGCCTGATGGTAACGCTTAATCTGAAGCAGATTTATTCCAAGGTTGCCGATTGCCTTGACGCAACCTGTCTGAAACGGATCGTCGTCTGCGAGATGAGCGATATCCTGCCGCCAGTCAAAAGCGTCCTTTTCAGCCTGTTCAAGCGCAGCGAACTTGCCGAAATCCCCAAAGATCTGCGTCATATCCCTTTCTCCCGACTGATCGACTGCAAACCCATCAATTTCGTCGCAGACGTAACAACCGACGATTTGGCCGTGCTGCAATATACCGGTGGCACCACCGGTCGGCCGAAAGGCGCGATGCTGACGCATGGCAATCTCAGCGCCAATGTCGATCAATTGACCCGCTGGATGCCCGATGCAAATCCGGGGCACGAAGTTACGCTTTGCGTACTGCCGTTCTTCCATGTCTTTGCCATGACCGTGGCGCTTAACACGTCGATCAATCTTGGCGCAGAACTGGTCCTGCAGCCACGCTTCGAACTTGATGCCTTGCTTAAGGCACTGGATAAAAAGAACGTCACGATCTTCCCGGGCGTGCCCACAATCTATACCGCAATCAACAACTCGCCCGAGACATTGAAGCATGACCTGTCAACAATTCGGTGCTGCATTTCCGGCGGCGCGCCCCTGCCGGTCGAAGTCAAACACCGGTTCGAGGAAATTACGGGCGCAAAAGTGGTGGAGGGATACGGCCTGACAGAAGCAAGCCCCGTCTGCACATGCAATCCGGTAAAAGGTGCCAACAAGGAAGGATCAATCGGTATCCCGATGCCCGGTACCGAAATCCAGATCAGGTCACTTGACCGGGCGGATCAGGTCATGCCAACCGGCGAAAAGGGCGAGGTTTGCGTGCGCGGTCCGCAAGTGATGCCGGGATATTGGCAAAACGATGCCGCAACCGAGGCGACCTTTGTCGATGGTTGGCTGAAAACCGGTGATGTCGGCTATTCCGATGAGGATGGATATATTTTTCTGGTTGATCGGCTTAAAGACGTCATCCTGTGCAGCGGTTACAATGTTTATCCGCGTGCCATCGAGGAAGCACTTTACCTGCACGAACAGATCGCCGAGGTCACCGTGATCGGTGTGCCCGATCAGTATCGCGGCCAGGCACCAAAGGCCTTTGTAAGGCTGAAGGATGACGCAACCAACGTGACCGCCGAAGATTTGCGGGCATTCCTTGATGATAAAATCTCGAGAATCGAGATGCCGCGCGAAATCGAAATACGCGACGAACTTCCCAAGACCATGGTCGGCAAGCTGTCGAAAAAAGAGTTGGTCGAGGAAGAACGCCTGAAACGTGAAGGAAAGCCGCAATAATTCAATACGTTAACGTCACACCACACAGAATGGAAAAAATCCAAGTGACGTTAACGTAAACTAATTGACGTAAAGATAAAAATATATACCATAAGGGCGATCAAATGACGAAAATTGACGACCGGTTTTATACCGTTCCCGAACTGGCTGAAAATCTGGGGATCACACCACGCACCATCCGGTTTTACGAACAAAAAGGTCTCGTAGCACCGCAACGCGCTGGCACGACAAGGGTCTATACCCGGCAGGACAGGGCAAGAATGCTGATCATCCTGCGGGGCAAGAGGCTGGGTTTCACGCTGAAAGAGATTGCAGATTATCTGGATCTATATGGCGCAGACCCCACCCAGGCAGAGCAGATCAAGATGCTGCTGACCCGGGTTCGGGAACGGATAGAAGCCCTGGAAGATCAACGCCAGGCACTGGACGTCACTTTGGACGAATTGCGCGAAATCGAACAACAATCGATTGATGCGCTGAAAGAAAAAGGACTCGATCCGGTAGCGTAACAATTGCTTTCCGGAATCGCTGACAGCTCAGGAAGGAATACTTCGCCATGACCAATGCCGTTATTGCCGGATATGTCCGGTCGCCTTTCACCCCGGCACGCAAAGGTGCCCTTGCCAAGGTCCGTCCTGACGATCTTGCTGCACAGGTTGTCAAAGGTCTGGTGGATAAAACCGGGATCGATCCCAACACGATCGAGGATCTCGTTCTGGGCTGTGCCTTCCCCGAAGGCGAACAGGGGCTTAACGTCGCCCGTCTGGTCACTTTCCTTGCCGGTCTGCCCCGTTCGGTCGGCGGTGTCACGGTCAACCGTTTCTGCGGATCATCCATGCAATCAATCCATCAGGCAGCAGGTGCAATCGCGATTGGTGCCGGTGATGCCTTCATCTGTGCCGGTATCGAAAGTATGTCGCGCGTGCCGATGATGGGCTTCAACCCGATGCCAAATCCGGCCCTGTATAAGGAAATGCCCGAGGCATATATGGGCATGGGCGACACGGCGGAAAATGTCGCAACCAAATACAATCTTTCGCGCGCCGATCAGGAAGCCTTTGCCGTGGAAAGCCACAAAAAGGCCGCTGCGGCACAATCCGCCGGTAAATTCGTTGACGAAATCATTCCGATAGAAGGCCCCGATGGCACGATTGCCGAAGATGGCTGCATTCGCGGCGACACCACAGCCGAAGGTCTGGCCGATCTGAAACCGGCCTTCAAGGCAGATGGCGTTGTGACCGCCGGAACATCTTCGCCGCTGACCGATGGCGCATCGGCCGTTCTGGTCTGCTCCGAGGAATATGCCAGGAAACACGGCCTGACCCCGCTGGCACGGATCAAATCCGTCGCGGTTGACGGGTGCCTGCCGGAAATTATGGGAATCGGGCCGGTTGGCGCATCGAAAAAGGCGCTGGCACGTGCTGGTATCAAGGCTTCCGACCTGAATGTCGTTGAACTGAACGAAGCCTTTTCATCACAGGCAATCGCCAGCATTTCCGACCTTGGTCTGGATATCAAAACCGTCAATATCGATGGCGGCGCACTGGCTATCGGGCATCCGCTGGGGGCAACGGGGGCGCGTATCGTTGGTAAAGCCGCCGCCCTTCTGAAACGCGAAGGCGGCAAATACGCGCTTGCCTCGCAATGTATTGGCGGGGGTCAGGGGATCGCGACCATTCTGGAGGCGATGTAATGACCCAAGACATCAAACAGGTCGCCGTTATCGGCGCCGGTGTTATGGGCGCTGGGATTGCCGCCCATATCGCCAACTCGGGCACGCCCGTTCTGTTGCTTGATATCGTTCCCGAAGGATCAAAAAACCGCAACGCGATTGCCGAAGGCGCGGTTGCCAAGATGCTGAAAACCGATCCGGCCCCGTTCATGTCCAAACGTGTGGCAAAGCTGATCACGTGTGGCAATATCGAGGACGACCTTGATAAGCTGGCCAAATGTGACTGGATCATCGAGGCCGTCATCGAACGCCTTGATATCAAGCAGGATCTGTACCGCAAAATTGATGCGATTCGCGCCAAGGGCTCCGTTGTCTCGTCAAACACCTCGACCATTCCGCTTGCCACACTGATCAATGGCATGGGTGACGGATTTGCGCAGGATTTCATCATCACGCATTTCTTCAACCCGCCGCGCTATATGCGTTTGCTGGAACTGGTTGGCTCGGACGTCACCCGAAACGGTGTCATCGATATGGTCGCGAAATTCGCCGATCATAAACTGGGCAAGACCTGTGTCATCTGCCATGACAAGCCGGGCTTTATCGCCAACCGCCTTGGTGTCTACTGGATTCAGGCCGCCATGGTCGAAGCCATGGATCGGGGACTTACCGTTGAAGAAGCCGACAGCGTCATCGGTCGCCCGTTCGGTATTCCCAAAACCGGTGTCTTTGGCCTGATGGATCTGGTGGGTCTGGATTTGATGCCCCATGTGCAATCCAGCATGGCCGGTAGCCTTGATAAATCCGATCCGTTCCACGCAATTTACCGCGAAAGCGATCTGGTCGGAAAACTGATCGCGGATGGCTATACCGGTCGCAAGGGCAAGGGCGGCTTTTACCGTCTGAACCGCGAAGGGGGCGAAAAGGTCAAGGAATCCGTCAATCTTCAGACCGGCGAATTCGCCAGATCGGAAAAAGCCCGCCTTGAAAGCGTTCGTTCTGCCGGCAAAGACCCGCGCAAAATGATGGAAGCAAATGACAAGGGTGGCCTTTATGGCCGTGCCGTGATGGCCAAAACCCTTGCCTATGCCGCCTTCATCGCCGAAGAAGCCGCCAATTCGATTGTCGATGTCGATGACGCGATGAAACTTGGCTATGCGTGGAAAACCGGTCCGTTCGAACTGATGGATGCCATCGGGGTTGATACCCTGATTTCAATGCTTGAAACGGATGGTATCGAGGTCCCGGCATTACTCAAAAAGGCCGCCGGGAAATCATTCTACAAGGTCGAAGACGGCACGCTGTTCTTCCTTGGTTTTGATGGCACATACACCAAGGTCGTCCGCCCGGACGGTGTTCTTCTGCTCGAAGACATCAAACGCAAAGCTGAACCGGTCGTCGGCAACCGCGCCGCATCGCTTTGGGATATCGGTGACGGCGTTGCCTGCCTTGAATTCCATACCAAAATGAATGCCCTTGATGCCGACGTTCTTGGCATGATCAAGACATCCATCCGGACTGTGAAAAAGCAGTTCAAGGCAATGGTGATCTATAACGAAGGCAGCAATTTCTCCGCCGGGGCCAACCTTGGTCTGGCGCTGTTTGCCGCCAATATCGCCGCGTGGCCGGAAATTGAAAACCTCGTTGAAACCGGACAGGAAACCTACAAGGCCCTCAAATATTCGCCCTTCCCGGTTGTCGGCGCACCCAGCGGCATGGCATTGGGCGGGGGCTGCGAGGTCCTTCTGCATTGTGATGCCGTGCAGGCCCACGGGGAAACCTATATCGGTCTGGTCGAACCCGGTGTTGGTCTGATCCCGGCCTGGGGCGGGTGCAAGGAAATGATCCGTCGCTGGTCCGAAAACCCGAAATTCCCCAAGGGCCCGATGGCACCCAGTGCCAAGGCGTTTGAGATCATCTCGGTCGCAACCGTTGCCAAATCGGCGATGGAAGCCAAGGAAAACCTGTTCTTCCGCGAGGCTGACGGCATCACCATGAACCGCAACCGCCTGCTGGCCGATGCCAAGGCGCGCGCGCTTTCAATGGTCGAGGATTACGAAGCCCCCGAAGAATTCACCTATCGCCTGCCCGGCGAAAGTGCGCGGGTTGCCTTCGAGATGGCGGTTGATGGTTTCTATCGCCTGGGCAAAGCCACCGATTACGACCGTGTCGTCGCAGGTGAACTTGCCAGGGTTCTCGCCGGTGGTGACACCGATATAACCGAAGAACTTTCCGAAGACGATATTCTGGAACTGGAGCGCGAAGGCTTCATGCGTCTGGTCCGCAACCAAGGCACCATGGCCCGGGTCGAACATATGCTTCTGACCGGCAAGCCGTTGCGAAACTAGGACGAGGAGGACAGAAAAATGGCCCAATATAAAGCACCCCTGCGCGACATGCGCTTCGTCCTGACCGAACTGTTTGACTATAACGACATCAACCAGATGCCCGGATGCGAGGATTTCACCCCGGACGTCGTCGATGCCGTTCTCGAAGAAGCTGCAAAAGTCTGCGAGGAAGTCCTGTTCCCGATCAACCGTTCGGGTGACGAGGAAGGCTGTCATTGGGATGATGGTGTCGTCACCACACCCAAGGGCTTCAGAGAAGCCTATCAGACCTTTGCCGAAGGCGGATGGACCGGTATTGCCTGCGACCCCGTCTATGGGGGTCAGGGCGCACCGAAAACGATCAATGCCCTGGTCGAGGAAATGATCTGTTCGACCAACCTGTCCTTCGGGATGTATCCGGGCCTGTCCTTTGGTGCCTATGCCGCCCTCCACAGCCACGCCTCGGACGAACTGAAGGATAAATATCTTCCGAAAATGGTCGACGGCACGTGGGCTGGCACCATGTGCCTGACCGAACCGCATTGCGGTACCGATCTTGGCATCATCAAAACCAGGGCCGAACCGCGTGAAGACGGGTCCTATGCCATTTCCGGCACCAAGATTTTCATTTCCGCCGGGGAACATGATCTGACGGAAAACATCATCCATCTGGTTCTGGCAAAACTGCCCGATGCGCCAAAGGGGACCAAGGGTATTTCCCTGTTCCTTGTGCCGAAATTCATGGTTGGCGACGACGGAACCCTTGGGGATCGCAACGCGGTTAAATGCGGGTCGATCGAACACAAGATGGGCATCAAGGCATCCGCCACCTGTGTCATGAATTTTGACGGCGCAATCGGCTATCTGGTCGGTGAACCGCATCAGGGCATGCCCGCCATGTTCACCATGATGAACCAGGAACGCCTTTCGGTCGGCATTCAGGGTCTTGGACTGGGCGAAGCCGCCTATCAGGGGGCGGCGGCCTATGCCCGTGACCGCCTGCAAGGCCGGGCATTGACCGGCCCCAAAAGCCCGGACAAACCCGCCGACTCCCTGCTGGTGCATCCCGATGTGCGCCGGATGCTGCTGACCGCACGCGCGACCAACGAAGGATGCCGGGCGATGGGCATATGGGTGGCGCGCGCGCTTGATACCGCCAAACACCACGCCGATCCGGTCAAACGCGAAGAAGCCGACGAATTCGTGCAGCTCATGACGCCAATCGTCAAGGCCCTGTTCACCGACTGGGGCTTTGATAACACCAATCTTGGCGTTCAGGTCTTTGGCGGCCACGGTTACATCCGGGAATGGGGCATGGAACAATATGTTCGTGACGCCCGCATCGCCCAGATTTACGAAGGCACCAACGGCATTCAGGCGCTTGACCTTGTCGGGCGTAAAATGCCGGCAAAGGCAGGACGTTACCTTCGGCGCTTTTTCCACCCGGTGCAGGAATATATCGAAGCCAACGTCGCCAAGGACGGGCTTGGCGATTTTGTTCAGCCACTGGCAAAGGCCTTTATGCGTCTTCAGCAGGCAACCGGTGAACTGGCCCAACGCGGCATGAAAAACCCGAACGAAGCCGGGGCCGCGGCCACCGAATTCCTGCGCCTGTTTGGCCTTGTCGCGGTTGGCTATATGTGGGCCCGCATGGCCGAAGTCGCCCTTGCCAAAAAGGACGACGATCCGGACGGTTTCTATAAGGCGAAACTGATCACCGCCAAATTCTATATGGAACGCATCCTGCCGCAGTCCGGCGCACTTTTCAGCGCGATGATGGCAGGGTCCGGCACCATGATGGAACTGGACGAGGATCTGTTCTGATCATGCAATCGGGCCGCATCCATCACCTGGCAAACATTGGCACAAGGAGCCTGTCGTGAATCTGATTTTCCGACTGATCCGTGTGCTGGTCTTGTCCTGGTTGCGGCCCGGCCTGCATCCGCTTGATTCGTCTGTCTTGTCATTCCGCGCATGGCCACTGGATCTGGATATCAATGTCCATATGACCAATTCGCGGTACTTCGCATTGATGGATCTGGGACGAACCGAACTGATCCTGCGCAACGGCATTGCCAGACAGATGTTCAAACGCAAATGGCAGCCGGTCGTGTCCGGCTCAACCATGCGGTTCAAGCGCGCAATCAAACCGTTTCAGCGCTTCAAACTCGAAACCCGGGCCCTTTATTGGGATGAAAAGGGTTTCTATCTGGAGCAGCGTTTTATCGCGGAAAACAAGACATTGGCGCTTGGCATCGTAAAGGCCGTGTTTGTCGGCCCCAATGGCATTGTCCCGCCCAAACAGATTTGCCGTCTGATTGGTGCAGATGAAACGTCACCGATAATGCCGGAATGGCTTTCGGGTTGGCCGGACATGGAAACAGCCATCGAGGCAAGGCTTGCCGCCTGACAAAACAACCGGGTGCAAACCCGCGGGAGAATTCACATGACTTCAAATGATGCCGTCCTGCTGTCGATCACCGATCAGATCGCGACGATCACCCTGAACCGGCCGGACCGGATGAACGCGCTTGATCAATCCATGATCGAAGGCCTTGGCGACGCGCTTGACCGGATAGAGGCCGACATTGCCCATATCGGTGCGATCATTATCGAAGGATCAGGCGGCACTTTCATGGCCGGCGGCGATGTGAAGTTCTTTTACGGTCTGTCACAAAACCCGGTGGAAGAATCCCGGCCCCAGATCGAAACCATGATCAACCGTGTCCATGACATCATCATCCGCATCACCGCCCTGCCCCGTCCGGTTATTGCAAAGCTTGACGGGGCGGTTGCCGGGTTTGGCATCAGCCTGATGAATGCATGCGACCTTGCGGTTGCCGCCGAAGAAACCGTTTTCACACTGGCCTATATCCATATCGGCACGTCGCCGGACGGCGGATCGACCCATTCGCTGCCCCGTCTTGTCGGCATGAAGAAAGCCAAGGAAATTGCCCTGCTCGGTGACCGGTTCACCGCGACCGATGCCCACGAATGCGGCCTGGTCAACAAGGTCGTGCCCACCGATCAGCTGGCATCAGAGACGGCCAAATATGCCGCCCGCCTTGCCGCGGGCCCGCGCGATGCACTTGCCCGAACCAAGGCATTGCTCAATACCGCGCTTGAACATGATCTGACCGAACAATTGGAACTGGAAGCCAGGGCTTTCACAAATTGCGCCGGAAGCCACGACTTCCGCGAAGGTGTCAGCGCCTTTGTCGAAAAGCGCAGCCCGCAATTTGGCAAATCATAAATAAGAAAATTCAGGGAAGAAAATCATGGCAAGTCTTGCAGGCAAAACACTGTTCATTACCGGCGCATCGCGCGGCATCGGCAAGGCAATCGCATTGCGTGCGGCACGCGACGGGGCAAATGTCGCGATCATCGCCAAAACCGATGAACCCCATCCCAAACTGCCCGGCACCATTCATACTGCCGCCGCCGAAATCGAGGAAGCGGGTGGCAGGGCATTGGCCCTTAAAACCGATATTCGCGAAGAAGACCAGATCGCCGATGCCGTCGCCAGAACCGTTGATGCCTTTGGCGGGATCGACATCCTGATCAACAATGCCAGTGCGATCAATCTGACCCCGACCCTGCAAACACCGATGAAACGGTTTGACCTGATGTATCAGGTCAACACGCGGGCCAGTTTCGCCTGTGCGCAAGCCTGCCTTCCGCACCTGATGAAATCCGATAACCCGCATATCCTGACCATGTCACCCCCGCCCAACCTGTCGGCACAATGGTTTGCCAATCACACGGCCTATACGATTTCAAAATACGGCATGAGCCTTGTGACGCTGGGCCTTGCTGCGGAGTTCGAAGACGAAGGTGTCGCTGTCAACGCGCTTTGGCCCGTCACCGTGATCGAAACCGCCGCCCTTAACATGATCCCCGGCCTTGAACAGGGGCGTGCGCGTTCCCCCGAAATCCTTGCCGATGCCGCGCACGCCATCCTGACATCGCCTGCGCGCGAGGTTACGGGGGGATTCTTCACCGATGAAAGCGTGCTCGAAGCCATCGGGATCACGGGTTTCGAACAATATAACCTGACACCGGGCAAGGCCCCCTATCCGGATTTCTTCCTTGAACTGGACCGGAACGGCAAAAACGACCCAAAGGTCGCCCGGCTTCTTGAAAAACTGTCTGCGGCCCACAAAGCCGCCTGAACCCTTTTTCGTCGGCGTTGGGGAGTGTGTGCCCTGACGTCATCGGGATCTGATTTCAATCGGGATCAGGTCCCACTCGCCCGCTGAACTCGACCCGCCCTTTGGGCGGGTTCTTTTTTGGCCAGATGCACAAACAACAAAGCACCGCCTTTATGGTGGTGCTTTATCGGGAATGCGCGCATGACGTTGAGTGTAAGACAAGTCAGCGCAAATCTTTAAATTCTCAGGATGCGGCGCGGCGATCCAGCGACTGGCGCGGCATCACGCAACTTTTAAGCGCAGGGGTCGGGCACATCATCTGTACCGACAGGGCAAGCGCCAAATCATTGTTGCTGTGCTCGCGATCCAGAAACCTTTCAGACCACGATTTGTCATAGTTTGCAGACAGGAAAGCACAACGCATCATGGCAAAACCCGACGACCCGAAACAATTGTTCTGGCCACTCAGATCGGCAAACCAGCTTGCGATGGCATCGTGGGCCGCCTGATCAAGAATGTCCTGCATGCTTTCTTTTTCCGTTGTCGCAACGGAGTCCTGCTGCAACGCAGTACGCAGCTCGTTCACCAGACGCTGATGGGCCTGCGGATTATCAACGCTAAACGAGCGCAACCATGCACGCGCGGTCTCGTCGATCAGACGAGTCACAGCGGCAGATTCAAAAGCAGCGTAAGAGAACCCCTTGGAGGCGATGGTCAGGTCAGTCATGTTTATGGCCCCTTCGGGCTAAATGGCGACAATCGATGATTAACTCTTTGGTAAGGATTATGATCACCGAAAAACCGCAGCATATTTTGATCAAATCGGGGCGTTTTTGTGGCGCGACCCATGCAAGAAAATCAATGCACTATGACGAATTAGCAGGCACCTTTGCATTTTCGTCCTTTTTCCCCGCCATGATCTGGTCAAGCGGTTTGACCGGCCACGACAGGATCTTGAGCTTCTCGTCGCGTGTCAGGCTTTCGACCCCCAAACGGGCCAGCTTTTCATAGATGATCCCGATCTCGATCTGGGTACGACGATCAGGTTTACGCGCGGGCAAAAGGGCCGAATGCAATGCGTTGGCAAACGGATCCTCGATCAGGCGCAGCAACCCGTCCTTGACATCTTCATCCGGCGCTTCCGCCGTCAGGCGCGCCAATGTCGCAAGTTCTTCCGGTGATTCGGTTTCTTCGGGTGTGACAAAAAGCTTCATCCGACGCGCGGCACGTCCGATGGCAAGGCTGCTTGACCAGTGCGTCAGCCACGGTGCCAGAACAAGACCGGCCAGAATTGGCGACAGCCACCAGAAGAACGCCGTATCAACAAACAGCGCCACCGCCCCCCAGATAAGGCCAATCACGATGATCGTCCGATGGGTTTTAAGTGCCGCCTTAAACGGCACCCCCGTATCATCGCGTTCCTGTGCGTCCCAGCCAACCTGATTGCCGGTCAGCACCGAAAACACGAACTGTGCGTGCAACATCATCATGATCGGTGCCTGCAATGCAGAATACAGCGTTTCAAGAACACCACTCGCCAGCACCATGACCCCACCGTATTTCTTCCGATCACGGCCGAAACAAACCATCAGGATCGAGATGATTTTGGGCACCACCAGCATACCGATGGTAAAGACCAGCAACACCAGCATCTCGAACGACCGGTCAACCGGCCATTGCGGGAACATCGTGAACTGGCTGGGAAAGAAGCTATAGGTCAGTTGCGTGTTCTGCAGGGTTGCAATCGTCGAAGACAGCAACAGCAAAAGCCACAGCGGCGATGAGCCAAAGCTCATGACCCCCATAAAGAAATGCAAACGGCTAAGCGGCTTGAACCCCGGCGCAAACAGAAGCCGCAAATGCTGCATATTGCCCTGGCACCAGCGGCGATCACGGATCGCATAATCAATCAGGTTCGGCGGCAATTCTTCCCAACTGCCTTCAAGCTGCGGGATCAGCCAGCAACGCCATCCTGCCTTGCGCATAAAGGCAGCCTCGACAAAATCGTGGCTCAGGATATGCCCGCCCATCGGCGGCTTGCCCGACAGAACAGGCAACCCGCAGCAATCAATAAAGGCCTGCACGCGAATGATCGCGTTATGCCCCCAATAGTTCGAACTGCCCATGCACCAGAATGACAAACCGGCCGACATGGTCGGGCCATGAACGCGCGAAATGAATTGCAGGATACGGGCAAACAGGGTCTGACGGCCGGTCGGCTGCGGCGGGCTCTGAATGATCCCGGCATCGGGATTGTTTTCCATCAGATAGGCCATATTCACCATGGCCTCGCCCGACATCACACTGTCGGCGTCAAAAACGATCATATGATCGTAATGCGTCGCATAGGTTTCGCAGAATTCCTTAAGGTTCCCCGATTTGCGTTCGGTATTTTCCGCACGACGGCGGAAGAAGATCTTGCCGCGCGCCTTCAAATCCGCACAGGCCTTGGCCCATGCGACTTCCTCGGCGATCCAGATATCGGGATCACGGGTATCGGACAGAACAAAGAAATCAAACGCATCGATTTCGCCGGTCGCGGCCAGACTTTCATAACTGGCCCGAAGGCCCGCAAAAACACGGTCCGGATCTTCGTTATAAACCGGGATGACAACAACATTCCTGGATCTGAGCGACCCTTTGCGCACAATCGGCTTCAACCGTTTCAGCGTAATCGCATCCAGCCCGAACCCACGCAGGAAAATGCCGACAATCCCGGTAAAGAAGGACACTGAAATCCAGGCAAAGTTGATCGTAAAGAATGCAATCACCACCATTTCCATGATGGTCAACTGATCCGCACCAAGAACGTCCGCCATCAGCCACGCCGCATAGGCCGTCGCAAAAATAGACGCACCAAACAGGAAAAATCGTCGCGATCCGACACCGGGACCATACAGCTTTACGGTTGGATCAAGATGATCCTCATTAACACCATTCTGGGCTGCACTATCGGCCATGGGATCAGAAATCCGGTTCATATGGTTTTACTTTTACCTGAATTCAGTTTGCGATTTTGGGCCAAAACGCGGCATTAAAAAACCCAGGGCATGGTCCAGGTCTCACTAAGGACCCGGTCATCATATTGCAGGAAAGCACGCAAATTCGAACTGGCAGCCTCACCGGTACCGACCAGATCGAACACCACCCGAACCCCGCCATTTTCCGGGTCCTTCATAACCCTGATATTGCGTATTTCGGCATTCGAAGCACTGATATCCGCCTTCAGATTATCAAGATCGGCAAGATAATATTCAAGTTCTTCACCCGCGAAATTCAGGATGAAACGGGTCGCTGTCTGGGCATCATCCCCGTCTGAGGAAACCTGCATGATACGTGTATCTGTCGCCTGCGACAGCTTGTGCAGATCGCCACCATCCTGTGTTGCGGCAATCTGGTATTCGAAGCTCAGCTCAGCCCCGGCTTCCGGCTTGTCCTGAGGCACCCAGAAAGCAACGATATTGTCGTTGCTTTCGCTTGGACTTGGAATTTCGACCAATTCGACATGCCCCTTGCCCCAGTCGCCCTTTGGCGCCACCCAATAGCCAGGCTGCTGATCGAAACGGGTATCCAGATCCTGATAATGATCAAAATTCCGGTCCCGCTGCAAAAGCCCGAAACCGCGCGGATTTTCGTCAATGAATGAACTGATTTGCAAATTGTCGGGGTTATCAAGCGGCCGCCACAACCATTCGCCCTTGCCATTATTGATCAGAAGCCCGTCACTGGAATGCACTTCACCGCGATAATCATCAAAATTGCGACGCTTCTGTTCCCCATACAGGAACATGCTGTTTAAAGGTGCCAAACCTATTTTTTCAACACGATCCCGGAAGAACAATGTACTGCTGACATCGACCTTACTGTTTCTGCCGGGGCGGATATCAAACCGATAGGCACCGGTGACCCTGACACTGTCAAGCAACGCAAAGACCGTGATTTTGCGCTCGCCCTCTTTGGGGGCAACGATCCAGAATTCGCGAAATACCGGGATTTCCTCGCCTGACGGACCGGCAAGGTCCAAAGTCAAACCGCGCGCAATTTGCCCGTTAACCTGGTTTCGCCCCATAATCCGAAAATACGAGGCCCCAAGAAAGGTCGCCAGTTCGTCACTGCCCGCAGCACCGCCAAGCGAATAACGCAGCCGGAAACCGGCATAGCCCTGGGTCGAAAAATCATTGCCCGACAACCCGGTTTCGCCGAAATCGAACAACCCCGCAGAATAAGGAACAGCTTGTACCTGACCTTCACGAACAAGGTTGATCGCCACGGGCACATCATACATGTTGCCCGGATGATAAAGGTCCAGCGCAAAACCCGAATTTGCCTGACTGAAAAATGCCTTCTCGGCCTTGAAACGGATTTTCGCGTAATTCTCCGGGCTCAGACCGGCCAAGGCTTCGGGCAGATCGCGATGCGGGTTCTCAAACGGCTGTTTTGCAAGATTGCGCGCACGCTCGATCACCTGTTCCGACTCAAACGCTACCGGTATTGAAATCGCGGTCTTTTCCTGTGTGTTTGGCACCAGAACGGGAACATCGATGATCGGTTCAAGCGGCTTATTGGTGATCGGTTCACCATTTTCTTCGGGTATAACGGTCTCTTCGGGCATATCGGTGCCCGATTGTCCGGAATCTGGTGATGATGCGTCTGACGAGGCTTCTTCCGCGTTTTCATCCCCCGTCTCCGCACGATCCGCAGGCGCATCGACATCGGACTGTTTACTTGACGGGGTTTCGTTTGCAGAAGAGTCCTGCGCATGAGCAAATCCACCCGCCCCTAACGTTAAAAACCCTGCAAGCACAACCGCAAGCAGAGCATGAACCGGGGCATTGGTGACACGCTTTTGAAATCTGTACATATTTCCCGTCTGAGTTTCCCGACCGATCGGCGAATTTCCCGCCAAAGATGTTTTGCGTAAAGAACGGGGCAGCAATGTGACAGCATCTTGATAAGAATCCGATGCTGCCAACATTTCAAATTCCGCATCTTGCGTCTTTACGCCTGTCCGGCCCAGACTCAAAGCAGCATTTTTGCATGGGGTATCCCCCTGAAATGCGGTGATTTCCATCTTGACGAACAGAAAAACATTAGCAGATCAAAATACCGGATTTGCATAAGAAAAGGCCGGTCAAATAAATGACCGGCCTTTTCGTCAGATGAATTAAGAGGAGCTCATCTGAATCAGGATAGGAAGATTAATATCCGACCGCACAGCCATCCTTGCGCGGATCAGAGCCTGCGACATAACCGGCATCGGTTTTCGCAATAAGCTGCGCACCACCAAAACCGAAATTGGTGCTGTCCGGGGCCTCAACCTTGATCGCATGCCCCTTGGCTTTCAGGGCATCGATCACATCAGCCCCGACCGAGGCCTCAACAGCAACCTCAAGCCCGGAAAGCGCCTGCCAGCGCGGTGCATCCACCGCCGTTTGCGGGTCCTGCCCCCAAAGCTGGGTCCGAAGCGTCATCTGCAAATGGCCCTGTGACTGCATGGGCCCGCCCATGACGCCAAAGCTCATCACCGGGTTGCCGTCTTCGCCCATCAAAAAGCCCGGAATGATTGTCTGGAACGGGCGTTTTCCGCCTGCCACCTGATTGGGATGACCGTCTTTCAAGGTGAAACCGAAACCACGGTTCTGCATGCTGATTGATGTGCCCGGCACAACAACACCGGACCCGAAACCCATATAGTTCGACTGGATGAACGACACCATCATGCCGCTTTCATCCGCCGCCGTGACATAGACCGTGCCGCCATGCTTCGGCGCACCGGCCTTGAAATCCTGCGCCTTGTTGGCATCAATCAATGCCGCACGGGATTTCAGATAATCATCGGACAGCAGATGTTCGACCGTCACATCACGCATATGATCCAGATCGGCAACATATTCATGCATATCCGCAAAGGCGAGCTTCATCGCCTCGATCTCAAGATGCAGGGCCTCGACCGAGTCCGGGGCATAATCGGCAATGTTGGTATGGCGCAAAATACCCAGCGCAATCAGGGCTGAAATCCCCTGCCCGTTTGGCGGGATTTCATGCAGCTTCACCTTGCCAAAGCTTTGCGAAATCGTTCCGACCCAATCGGTTTTATGATTTCCAAGGTCCTCTTCGGTAAGCACCGCGCCATTTTCCTTGGCAAAAGCCGCAATTTTTGCCGCCAGCCGACCGCGATAGAAACTCTCGCCACCGGTCTCTGCGATATCCGTCAGGCTTTCTGCAATCGCGCGATTGACAAACAATTCACCTGCTTTAGGTGCCTTGCCACCGGGCAGGAATGCCTCGGCAAAGCCGGGCTGCTTGCCCAAAAGATCACCGCCCTTTTCCCAAAGGGTTGCGATGATCGGCGACACGGCAAAACCACGGCTGGCATATTCGATGGCTGGCTCGAACAGTTTTTCAAACGGCAATTTGCCGAACTTGTCGGAAATCTCGCGCCAGGCCGAAACCGCCCCCGGTACGGTAACCGATTCCCAGCCGCGCTGCGGCATGGCATCCGCCCCGGCAAAGCGTTCCGGCGACCATGCCGCAGGCGCACGACCCGATGAATTAAGCCCATGCAGTTCCTTGCCATCCCAGATGATCGCATAGGCATCCGAACCAAGCCCGTTGCCCGTCGGTTCGACCACCGTCAATGCAATGGCAGACGCCAATGCGGCATCGGCCGCATTCCCCCCCGCCAGCAACATGCGCAAACCGGCCTGTGCGGCCAACGGCTGGGATGTCGATACAACATTGCGCGCAAGCACCGGCGAGCGGCGTGAGGCATAAAGCGCGTCATGACGAAGTTTCATTGGAGTCTCCTAACTCGCTTGATCGCCGTCCTGTTCATCGGTGGCGGGACGGTTCTTTTTGCGCATTTTAAGGATGGAACGGACACTGAAGATAACCGACAGCAACGCCGCCGCCAAAAGAACGGCTGAAATCGGTCGGGTAAAGAAGGTTGTCCAATCCGGATCACTCATCAATGCGCGGCGCAAATTGGTTTCGGCAATCGGCCCCAGGATCACGCCCAGCACCAGCGGTGCCAGCGGATAATCAAGGCTTTTGAGGCCATAGCCAGCCAGACCGATCATCCCCAGAAGATACAGGTCCGTCACACGGTTATTAAGCGCGAACGCCCCAATAACGCAGCAAATGATGACGGTCGGCACGATGAACTGTTTGGGAATGTCGGTCACCCGCAGGAACAGGCGCATGGAAGCCACACACACCACCAGCATCATCAGGCTTGAAACAATCATGGCAATGAACATGCCATAGGCCAGATCGGCATGATCCATGATCAGACGCGGACCGACCGAAATGCCATGCACCATAAGCGACGCCATCAGAATGGCATCCACCGCAGACCCCGGAATGCCCAACGCAATCATCGGGATCAGACCACCACCCGCCGTGGCAGAATTCCCTGCCTCTGACGCGACGACACCATCGGCACAGCCTTCGCCAAATTTTTCCGGGTTTTTCGAACTGCGTTTGGCCTGATCATAGGCCAGCAGATTGGCGATGGATCCACCCGCACCCGGCAGGGCACCAATCAAAACCCCGATCATCGAAGACCGCACCAGATTGACCGGTGCCATCAGCACTTCGCGCATGACTTTCCATGTCTTGAAGTCAATGACATCGGGGATCAGCGCCTGATTGGCCTTCTTGCCATGAATTTCCACTTCGCTCAGAAGCTGGCTGATCGCGAAAATACCAATCAGCACCACAAGGAAGGGCAAGCCCGGCATCAAAAGATCGGTGTCAAAGGTCAGGCGCGATTTGCCCATCATCGGGTCCGGGCCGATGGTCGCAATGCCAAGGCCAATGACGCCCGCGATCAAACCACGGATTAACGAATTCCCGACAAGGCTGGCAACAATCGTCAGCGCAAAGACGATCAGCGCAAAATATTCCCACGGACCCAGCTTGACCGCAATCAGGGCTAGCGGCGGGGCGGCAACGATCAGAACGATGGTCGAAATCACGGTCCCGAAGAACGACGCCCATATCCCAAGTGACAGCGCCCGGCCCGGCTCCCCCTTGCGTGCCATCGGAAAGGCATCAAAGGTCGTGGCAACCGAACTTGGTGTTCCGGGAATCCCCAAAAGGGCCGCACTGATCAGGCCGCCGGTGTACCCACCGACATAAACCGACAGCATCACCGACACCCCCTGCAACGGCTCCATCGCAAAGGTCAGCGGCAGGGTCAGAATGATTGCCATTGTCACGGTAAAACCGGGGATGGCCGCGGCAATAATCCCGGCAACCGACCCGATCAGCATGTATGTCAGGGTATCAAAGGCAAATACCTGATGGGCCCCGGCAAGAAACGCATCCAGCATAATTTAAACTTTCCCGCCTAACCCGCGAACAAAACGCCGCGCGGTAAGAACACATTGAAAACTTCTGCAAACAGCAGGTTCAACCCGACCGAAAAAATCAGGGCGGCGATGATGGACTGAATGACGGTTCGTCGGGAAACACCCGCGATCATCAACTGCGCAATCAGCAGAAAGACAAAACTCGCAAGCGAGAACCCGGTCCACGGCATGACACCAAGATAAACCGCAAACAGCACAAACAGACCGATGGATACCCGACGCACATAAAGCCACTGGCTAAAGGCGGCACCCACACCCGCAAGCCCACCCGCCCGCACGATTTCGATAATCGAACGAATCGCCGCGATCAGGCAAAGCCCGGCCAGCAGGGCAAAAACAAGCTTGGGAAACGTGCCTGCCCCGAGCGGTTCCCAGCGTGACGTTGGCAAACTTGCCGCCATCAAGGACAGAACAACAGAAACGCCACCAAAAACGATATAGGAGATCAGCCGCGCCAATTCGGTGCGGGCGCGCGAAGCAGCGGATACACCTGTATCCGCTGCTGCTGCCTCCGTCACCTTGACGGTCATCCTTCGAGCTTGCCTACAAGCTTCGCGATGGTCGCGTTAAGCTTATCAAGATAGGCGCTGTATTTTTCCTGACCATAAAACACCGGATCGGCACCGGCATTTTTCATCAGCTTGATCACGTCTTCGCGCTGCATGACTTTTTCGATATGGGCTTCAAGCGCATCAACGGTTTCCTGCGGCGTCCCTTTCGGCAGGACCACACCGCGCGTGATCACCAGTTCGGCATCCATACCCAGTTCCTTGAGCGTCGGAACATCAGGTGCATCATCGGTACGTTCCGCGGTGCCAACAGCGGCATAAATCAGATCACCATTATCGACGAACTGCTTGGCCGACGAAATGTCGCCAATCGCGATATCGATGTTGCCACCCATCAGGGCACGGATACGCTCACCGGTATCGGTGTAACCGACATAGGAAAACTGAAGGCCCATGGCTTCTTCGATCATTGCGATATGAACATGCGGAATCCCGCCCAGTGTCACACCGGCGCGAACGGCACCCGGATGCGCCTTGGCATAGGCAACCAGTTCTTCAAAGTTCGAAAAATTGTCGTTCTTCGACAGCGTCAGATATTGCGGCGATGACGCCACCAGGGCGACCGGAATGAAGCTGTCCCAGTTAAGCTCGGTAATCCCGGTCTGGTTCGATACCAGAAGACCTTCGTGAATCTGCGAAATGGTATAGCCATCTGCCGGGCGCTTGGCGAATTCGGCAAGGCCGACATTGCCGCCCACGCCGGGCATGTTGATAACCGGTACGGCCTGTCCGGTTTCTTCGGTAAGGCCCTGGGCAACGATACGCATCAGCGTATCACTGCCGCCACCCGGTCCCCACGGCACGATGAATTCAATCGGTTTCTCGGGATAGCTCTGCGCCTGCGCGGGTGCGGCAAAGGCAGCGGCCATCAAACCGGCGGCTACGGCAATCTTGCGGAACATCTGTTCTGCCTCCTGATGAGATTTGATACCTGAGTCTGAACCAATTAATATTTGGTTTGTTCATTTTGTCGTCATATTGTTGGCATTCTTGCATTTGGTTCGCAACCATTAAATCTGGTTAATCCTGATTAATTGCCAGATTAAGCTGATTAACAGCGCAAAACATTTGCCAAATACGACCGATCAGGGTTAGTACCAATACACCTAGATAGTCATTATTGGTTTGGATTGGTTCATTATGATTGAAATCGAAGGCACCATGAGCCTGTACCTGCTGTGGGGTGCAGCAATGCTGTTTGCCGGCATCCTTGGCGGCATCATGGCCGGGCTTCTGGGCGTCGGCGGCGGCATCGTTATTGTCCCGGTGCTGTATCATTTCCTGACCACCATGGGTGTTGATGAAAGCCTGCGCATGCAGGTCGCCGTCGCCACCTCGCTCACAACCATTATCGCCACCGCGATTTCATCCACCCGCAGCCACTATAAAAAGGGATCGGTCGATATCGCCCTGCTGAAGCATTGGGGACCGGCAATTGTCGTCGGTGTCCTGATTGGCACCGCGATTGGCGGTTTTGCCGATGGTCGCGTTCTGACCATTGTTTTTGCCGTCGTTGCCCTGCTGGTGGCCGCCAATATGATGCTGGCGCGCGATCGCGAAACCGATACCCAGAAAAACCCGCCCAAATCCGTCTGGGCCGTTCTTGGCGTCATCGCAGGCAGCCTGTCGGCCATGATGGGCATCGGTGGCGGCACGATCTGCGTGCCGGTGCTCAGCTTCCTTGGATATGACATCCGCCGCGCGGTGGGCACGTCGGCCGCAATCGGCCTGATCATCGCCCTGCCCGGCACCATCGGCTATGCGATGTCCGGCATTGGTGTTGACGGGCGTCCGCCCTTTTCACTCGGATATGTCAACGTCTTGGCCGCGGCCCTGCTGATCCCGATGACGGTTCTTTTCGCACCGGTTGGCGCGCGCATCGCGCATTCCATCCCGCGGCGGACGCTGCGCATCTGTTTTGGCCTGTTTCTGGCCATAACCTCATTGCGCATGTTCTATGATCTGATTTCCTGATATCTGATTGGGATTGATGCTGTTCCGGGCTGATGAAACCGCAAGGGTGCAACACGCGGGCAACGGTTTGGAACAGACGATTAGCTTTAAACGTCCAGATAACGATAAAAAACGCCATGAATGACATAGCAACCCAGGGGCTGGCAGAAAAGCTGAGAACAAGCTTTGCCGCGGGAGAATTCGTCAAGGACGGGCGCGTCATCGCCGAACGCGAACTGGCCGAACAGCTTGATGTCGGGCGCCGCGCGCTGCGCAAGGCATTGGATCAGCTCGAAGCCGACGGCCTGATCTGGCGTCGTCAGGGTCAGGGCACCTTTGTCGGAACCCCGCCCACACCCCGCCTGCGCAAGCTTGAAGGACTGGCCACCCGAACAAGCCCCTTTGAAATCATGGAAGTCCGGCAGGAGATCGAGCCCTCGATGGCCCGGTTTGCCGCCCTGCGCGCCTCACAGGCCGATATCGACACCATGCGCATCATGATCGAAAACGCCGCCAAGGCCCAGAATCAGGGCGAATATGAAAAATGGGATGCAGCATTTCATCAGAAACTGGCCGAAAGTGTCCGCAACACCCTGTTTCTGGCAGTGTTCGAGGCCGTAAGTGCCGTCAGGCGCGAAGCCGCATGGGCCCGCATGCGCGAAAGCAGCCATTCGGATCGCCTGATCAATGATCTGAGCGCCCAGCATCGCGAGATCGTCGACGCCATAGAACAGCGCGATCCCAAACGCGCAGAAGACGCCATGCGCCGTCATCTGGTTCAGGTCGAACAGGCCTTGAAACAAATCTGACCGGAAATCCGGCGACCGATCACGCCACCGGGGCAAATGCGGCAAATATCCCGTCATAGGATTTGGCTGGCGGGCTGGCATACGCCCCCGCCTTGCTGGTCTGAAGCCCAAGCCCCCCCATCGCCTCAATCAGCTTGACCGCCGCACTGACCCCGTCAATCACCGGCACACCAAGTTCGGCCTGCAAACGATCAGCAATATCCGTCATCCCGGCACAGCCCAGCACAATCGCCTCGGCACCATCTTCGGCAAGGCAGTTTTCCGCCGCTGTTTTCAGCGCCAGATACGCCATACCCGCATTTTCCCCCTCGAAATCCAGTGTCCGGACACCCGCCGCCCGCACCACACATTGCGATGATGCCCCATATTTCGACACCAGATGTTCAAGCGGGCGCACCGATACCGCCATCGGGGTGACGATGGCAAAGCGCGATGCGACAATGGCCGCAAACCGAAGGGCCGCCTCGCACAAGCCCATCACTGGTGCCCTGGTCAGGCAGCGCGCCGCATCAACACCGGTATCATCAAAACACGCCACGACATATCCGCTGACCTTCCCGCCCGAAGCCCCGTCTGCCTCAAGCCCGCGCATCGCGGCAAGCAACCCGACGCTGGCGAATGCCTCGTCATAATAGCCCTCGATACTGGCCGGGCCGAATTGCGGATTAAGGGCCACAACCTCGGTACCGGGTGCGACAATACGGCGCGCCTGGGCACCAACCTTTTCGGTAAATCCGACCGACATATTGGGATTGATAACCGCGATCCGGGTCATACCTGCTGCCCCCTGCGACGACGCAGGATCAGGACCGAACCAAGCGCAATGGCGATCACCACAAACGAGAAACCGGTCGTCACCGTCCCCAGCGCATAAAGTACTGGCGTCGTCACGTTGGTTGTCATCCCGTAAATCTCAAGCGGCAGCGTATTATGTGCCCCCGCCGTCATCAGGGTCCGGGCAAACTCGTCATAGGACAGGGTAAAGGAAAACATCGCCACACCGATCAGGCTGGGTGCCACCATCGGCAGGACAATATGCCAGATGGTCTGCCAACTGCTTGCGCCCAGATCACGCGCCGCTTCCTCAAAGGACGGATCAAACCGGTTGAACACCGCAAACATGATCAGAAGCCCGAACGGGAAGGTCCATGTCAGATGCGCCCCAAGGGCCGATGTAAACCATTGCGGTTGCCAGCTCACGATATTGAACAGCAATCCGATGCCAAGCGAAATCAGGATCGACGGCACGATCAGACTGGCAATCGCCAGATAGAAAATCACGCTGTCACCCTTGAACCGCTTGCGAAACGCAAGCCCCGCCATGAAGGACACCAGAACCGTCACCACCATGACAATCAGGCCAAGCTTGAGCGACCGCAGGAACGAACCGCCAAAATCCCCGACCGCCTGCTGTTCAAACAGATTGCCGAACCAATGAACCGAAAACCCATTCATCGGGAAGGTCAAACCGCCATTCTCACCCTGAAACGACAGGATAAAGATCGTCAGCATCGGCCCATACAGGAACAGCACAAACAGCGTAAAGAAGGCCGCCAGAAAATAGAAGCTTGTCGGGCGTTTTTCGCGGGTCTTCGCCATCTCAAAGCTCCTTCCTGATATCGACCATGCGAAGCAAGGCCGTCACAATCAAAAGCACGGTCACCAGAAGAACCACCGCACTGGCCGCCGCCGCCGGATATTGCAGCAACCCGATTTCATTGGAAATCTGAAGCCCGACCGACGCACTCTGCCCGCCGCTCATCAAGCGCACCGTGATGAAATCGCCCATCACGACCGTGATGACAAAGATCGACCCGATTGCAATGCCGGGCTTCGATAGCGGCACAATGACGTGGCGCAGGGTTTCAAACCCCGATGCCCCGGCATCACGGGCCGCCTCGATCAGGGACCGGTCAATGCGCATCATCGAATTGAAAATCGGCACGACCATGAACAGGGTGTAAAGATGCACATCCGCCAGAACGACCGCAAAATCCGAAAACAGCAGGAATTCAAGCGGTTCATCCACAATACCCAGCCCCATCAGGGCCGAATTCAAAAGCCCGTTGCGCCCCAGAAACGGAATCCACGAAATCATGCGAATGATGTTCGACGTCCAGAACGGGATCGTGCACAACATGAACAGGACAATCTGCCATGTCAGGCTGCGCACATGAAACGCCAGGAAATAGGCGACCGTAAACCCGATCAGAAGCGTAAAGCCCCAGGTAAGTGCGGCATATTTGAATGTATTAAGGTAAATCTGCCAGGTCACCGATGACCCCAGCAGATATTTGTAATTCTCAAAAATGAAGTCGGGCAGAATGCGGTATTCGTCATAATCCCAGAAACTGACGACAATAATCGTCAGCAACGGCACGACCAGAAAGATCGCAAAGATCAGCGCCATCGGCGAGATCAGGAAATAGGACGATCGTTTGGACATATCAAACGCCATTGTCTGCCCTTTGAACCGGAAAAATTATCAAACACATCAGGCTAGGTATCGGGCGCAACCAAAGCTGCGCCCGATCAAATTCAGATGCCTTTAGGCGGCGATGAATTCGTTCCACTTGCGGACCATGTGCCTGTTCTCGTCCATGACAGAGTTCCAGCACGCAACCGATCCCATGCGTTCCTCGTAGGAACCGCCATCGCGAACCGCGCCGGCCTTTTCCATGACCTTGCCATCCGGGCTAAGGATATCGCCCTTGGCTTCCTTGCCTTCCATCCAGAAGCCCCATTCGTCTTCGGACATGAACTTCTTGGCCGTTTCCGGGGCGGCGCTGTAATAACCCTGACGGTTAAGATATGCCCCGACCCAGCCCGACAGATACCAGTCGATATATTCATACGCCGCCTCAAGTTCGAGACCGGTCAGGTGCTTGGCCAAACCAATGCCGCCACCCCACGCACGATACCCTTCCTTAAGCGGCTGGTATTTACACGCGATGCCTTTGGACCGAACAGCCGCAACCGCCGGCGACCACATGGACTGAATGACAACCTCGCCCGATGCCATCAGGTTGACCGACTCATCAAAGCTCTTCCAGAAGGCACGGAACTGACCGGCATTCTTGGCATCGATCATGATCGCAATCGTCTTGTCGATTTCTTCCTGGGTCATGTTGCCCTTGTCACCATAGGTGACTTCGCCCATGGCTTCGCAAACCATGGCCGCATCCATGATCCCGATGGACGGAATGTTCAGGATCGACGCCTTGCCCTTGAAGGCCGGGTCAAGCAGATCGGCCCAGCTATTGATCGGACGCTCGATCAGGTCGGGGCGAATACCCAGCGTATCCGCATTGTAAATGGTCGGGATCAGGGTCATCCACTGGGTCGGGGCGGATGCAAATTCAACGCTGTCGGCACCTTCAACGAAGCCAACCGTGTGCGGCGCGGTGCCTTGGGCAATTTCTGAATCCGGGGTCAGTTTGCCGTCGATGAACAGCTTCGAGATATACTGATAGTTTTTAAGCTTGGTGGTATCCATCGGCTGCATGGTGCCCGCCGGGAAGACCTTTTTACAGATCCAGTATTCGATATCGGCAATATCGAACGAGTTCGGCTGGGTGACTGCACGCTGCGCAACCGCATCGGAATCAAGCGCGGTCATCTGAAGCGTGAAACCAAGGTCCTCTTTGACCTTGTCGGCAACCGCGTTGATGTTTGAAACACCCGTGCCGAACTGGCGCAATGTCACATCCTTGATGTTCTGCGCCCAGATGGTCGGAAAACCGGTGATCGCACCTGAACCAATCGCGACACCGGTTGTCACTGCGGCACCTTTAACAAAACCGCGGCGGGTGACTTCCTTGGTCGAAAGCAGATTTTTCGTCGGTTTGGAATTGTCGGTCGTCATGTGAAGCTCCTGATAAATGATGTTTTTTAGGCCAGAACATGCGCGTGTTCGGGTTTCCAGTAGGCGATGAACTTTTCCTTCCGGCGCACAGGCGCCTGCCGAAATTCACTTTCGGTCTTCATCAGGGTGATTTCCTTGCCGTCATTGGTCGTCGCCACAATCCGCACCCAAAGGCCGAGATATTCGACCGTTGTGATTTCGACGGGAATCTGACCGTTTTCGGCATCACCGGGTGCCGTTTCACCCAGCCCGATCAGGTCGGTACGAATTGTGAATTCAAGATCCTCGCCCGCGGCACCACCGCCATAACCGGGCAGGAAGAAACTGTCGGGACCACGGGTCAGAAGCGTACCCGCCGGGCTGCTTTCCGAAACCGTTCCCTTGAAGATATTCTGACCGCCCATGAAATTGGCGATGAAGCGCGAACGCGGCTTGTTAAAGATTTCCTCAGGCGTGCCTTTCTGGCGAATGACACCGTCTTCCATGACAACAACCATATCCGAAAGCGCAAGCGCCTCGTCCTGGGCATGGGTGACATGGACAAACGTGATGCCAAGCTCCTGCTGAAGGCGACGCAATTCATCACGCATCCGCGCCCGCAGGAATGGATCAAGGGCCGAAAGCGGCTCGTCAAGCAACAGGACCGAGGGCTGCGTGATCAAGGCACGTGCAAGCGCGATGCGCTGCTGCTGGCCGCCTGAAAGCTGATCGGGCTTGCGATCCGCAAACTTTTCCATGTGAACGCGGGCCAGCATTTCCTTGGCCCGTTCGTTGCGCTCTGCCGGGGAAACGCCCTGCATCCGCAGACCAAATGCGACATTTTCCATGCAGGTCATATGCGGGAACAACGCATAATTCTGGAACATCATGGCCGTGCCGCGCCTGACCGGCGGAAGCTCGGTCACATTGCGATCCCCGATCAGAAGATCACCTTCGCTGATCACCTCATGCCCGGCGATCATCCGCAATGTCGTGGTCTTGCCGCAGCCGGATGGACCAATCAGGCAACAATAGGCCCCTGCCGGTATCTTGAGGTCGATCGATTTGACTGCGATGGTACTGCCGTAATGCTTACTGACAGCGATCAACTCAATGGCCCCGTTACCCTTCATGCGCCCACCCGTTACTGCATGCAAAATTGTTAACAATCCATATTTTCAATTGTAGGCAAATTACATGCCACTTTCAGGATCGGCAGTTTTTCGAGGGGTTCACCCGAAACCACAAGGCGATGAAACCAGCCAATGCCCGATTCATACGCAACTTGTGCGCAATTTTTGCGCAGCAGCATTCTTTTGATTAAACCTGATGCAACACCGCTTCGACTCATCAGAAAGAACTGCCGCATTTTTTTGTTTTGCAGATCGTCAACAATTTTGTAGAAAAGAATTAACCCCTCGAATGAACAACCGGAAAGATGTGCCGCGATGGCCAACCCCGCACAGCCCACCTCCTATAAAGGCAGCGGTAAACTTCGCCCGGAAGAATTGATCTATCAGGAAATGCTCGACGCCATTCTTGACCGGCGGCTGGAACCGGGCATGAAACTGATCGAAGAAGATCTCGCCAAAACATTTTCGGTTAGCCGTGCGCGCATCCGGGCAACCTTTTTACAGCTCGCACATGACAAGCTGATCAACCTGGTCCCAAATCGCGGTGCCTTTATCGCCGAACCGACCATAGACGAGGCGATCGAGGTCTTTTCAGCCCGCCGCATGATCGAGGACGGCGTGGTTCGCAAAATTGCTGCCAACATGACGCCCGACCGCGCAAACCAGATCCGCGAACATCTGGAACGCGAACATCAGGCCCATCACGCGGGCGACCACCGCGCCGCCATCATTCTTTCGGGGGAATTCCACCTGTTGCTGGCGCGTCTCGCCGGCAATCTGGTGATCGAGGAATTTCTGGAACGGCTGATCCTGCGAAGCTCGCTGATCATTGCGATGTATGAAAGCCCGCAACCGGTTGATTGCTCTCACTCGGAACATGAAAGCCTTTTGAACGCCCTTCTGGGCGGCGATCCGGACGTGGCCGCCGCCGAAATGGCCAAACACCTTGATGCCATTCGCGACCGGTTACAGCTTCAACGCCCCAAACCGGCCAAAACCGATTTCGCCAGCATCTTTGGCCGAAATCCCAAATCGGTTGCCAGCTAATCCGGCGTCATCCGCCGGGGTTTTTCAAATATCAGCACCCGCCATCAGCTTCCATAAACCGAACCGCGCAGCTTCCGCCCGGACAGGCTGGCAATCCTTGGCTACTGTAAATTGACTCATAAAACCGGAAACGCGACACATCAGTCAGGATAACCTGTCCCTCCGGTCAAAATTCTGGTGTGCCTTGTCTTGAAATAAAAGCCGCATCTCGGGAAGAGATACGGCTTTTGTATTGCTACAGGCATCTTTGGAACATTCAGTCACAAAACCCTGTTCCGAAAGATGCCTCGGCAACAGAGATACCCTAACGCATTATCCTGCGGGCATCGCGTAGGGTTCGTCACCTGAACCGACTGGTAAACCGCCATCGTCATTGACCGGTTCCGGGACACGGAACCACGCCGCATAAGCTGCGGGCAAAAACAACAGGGTAAGCAATGTCGCCACCAGAAGGCCACCCATAATCGCCATGGCCATCGGCCGCCAGAACGAGTCCGAGGCAATCGGAATCATCGCAAGAATCGCTGCGGCTGCCGTCAGCAGGATCGGCCGGAACCGATGGCAGGTTGCCTCGACAATGGCGCTCCAACGGTCATGACCGGCGGCAATATCGGTTTCGATCTGGTCTATCAGGATGACCGAGTTGCGAATGATCATCCCGATCAGAGCGACACAGCCGAGGATCGCAATAAAGCCCATCGGGGTGCCGGTCGGCAGCATGATCCCCACCACACCGATCAGACCGAGTGGTGCGACACTAACCACCAGAATCAGACGCTGGAAGCTTTGCAATTGGACCATCAGCACGGTGAGCATAAGCAGGATCATAACCGGGACAACCGCCATGACCGATTGCATGCCCTTGGCACTTTCTTCGACCGAGCCACCGATTTCGATCTTGTAGTCGGTCGGCAGCTTTTCCATGATATTCTGGATCGCTAGGTCAAGCTGTCCGACGGCGGTTGCGGGCTGGATGCCGGGAATGACATCGGCCTGAACGGTCAGGGTGTTCAGGCGGTCACGCCGCCAAAGGATCGGCGCCTCGAAACCGTATTCGACGGTTGCGACTTCCATCAGCGGTACGCTACGACCGTCTCCGAGCGGGATTTGCAACATTCGCAGGGTATCGAGATCGTTGCGTTCAATCCCGGCCGCACGCAGGCGCACATCCACCAGATAAATGGCATCGCGCAGTCGGGTTACGGTCGTGCCGCTAAAGGTGGTGTTGAGTACCTGTGCGAGTTCTTCGGACGACAGGCCGAGCAACCGTACCTTGTCCTGATCGACGCGCAGACGAACAGTGCGGATCGGTTCGTTCCAGTCGAAATTCACCGAACGAATATTCGGATTGGCATGGACCGCACCCGCCACATCATAGGCGATCTGGCGTACTTTTTCTGGATCAGTGCCACTGATGCGGTATTTGACCGGCCATCCGACCGGTGGTCCCATTTCGAGCGGCGACGCCCGCAAAACGGCTTCGGGCATTTCATCGGCGACGAAAGCGCGCAGACGGTCGGCTACGGCTGCACGGGTTTCCATATCCTTTGCCACGACCACGGCCTCGGCAAAGTAGGGATGTTCAAGCTGAACATCCATCGGCAGATAAAAGCGAACTGCCCCGCTGCCGACATTGATCGCATAGCTTGCGACATCCGGGTCGGCCGCCAGATGCGCTTCAAGGTGATGAACCGCGCGTTCGGCATTGCGGATGGAGTTATCGTTCGGAAGGGTCAGTTGCACAAGAAGTTCGGGGCGTTCCGACGTGGGAAAGAATTGCTGTTCAAGCTGTGTTGCGCCAGCCAGCGACAAAAGAAACAGCCCGACGGTTCCTGCAATTACCTTGAAGCGATGGCGCAGACAAATGACCAGCAGGTGGTGAAAACCGTCTGACATACGCCCTGAAAGTCCGCCTTCCTTGTGTGGTTTGGGGGTTGGCGACAGGATCGCGACGCCGATCAGCGGGGAAAACAGAACCGCAACAACCCACGAAATCAGTAAGGCCAAAGTGACAACGGCAAAGATTGCAAAGGAATATTCGCCAGCGCCGCTTTTGGCAAAGCCGACCGGCACAAAGCCAAAGGCGGTTACCAGAGTGCCGGTTAGCATCGGAAACGCGGTCGAGGTATAGGCGAAGGTTGCCGCCTTAACGAGCGAAAAACCCTCTTCGAGTTTTTTGATCATCATTTCGACGGTGATCATGGCGTCGTCGACCAGCAGGCCAAGCGCAATGATCAATGCGCCCAGTGAAATACGATGCAGGCCGATCCCCCAGATTTCCATGCCGACAAAGGTGGCACCGAGTACGAGCGGGATCGACAGGGCAACGACAGTTCCGGCCCTCATTCCAAGACTGACGAAGCTGACCACCAGAACGATGACCACGGCCTCCACCAAAGCCTTGATGAAGTGATGAACCGACGTTTCGACGACAGTGGGCTGGTCGGTAACCTGTATGACCTCGATCCCCAGTGGGCGGTCGCGTTCCAGTTTGGTCATTTCAACGTGAATGCGTTCACCCAGCGTCAGGATATCGCCACCCTTGGCCATTGAAATTGCCAGACCGATGGCCGGTTTTCCGTTGACCCGGTACAAGGGGGATGGGGGATCGGCATAACCGCGGGTGATTTCAGCGATATCGGCCAGTCTGAAAAAGCGCCCGGCGATGCGCAGGTTGATGTTTGCAAGATCGGCCTCGGATTCAAAGCCGCCGCTGACCCGCATCAGAATACGTTGTCCACCAGCATCAATCACGCCTGCAGGCATGACAGAATTCTGTTCGTGCAGGCTTTCGACGAGTTGTGCCTGAGTGAGGCCAAGGCTTGCCAGCTTGCGGGTGGAAAATTCGACGGTAACCGTTTCATCCTGTGCACCGATAAGCGTGATCTTGCCCATATCGGGCAGGTTGACCAGGTTGCTTCTTACCGATTCAACGTAATCGCGCAATTCGCGCTGGCTAAAACCTTCTGCGGTAAAGGCATAGATAATGCCAAATGTATCGCCGAATTCGTCATTGAAAAACGGGCCCTGAATGTCAGACGGCAGGGTATGGCGGATGTCGGTGGTTTTCTTGCGCACCTGATACCAGATATCGGATACCTGTGATGGCGATGTCGTGTCCTTGAGATTGACGAAAATAACGGTCTCGCCCGCACGGGTATAGCTTTTGAGGTAATCCAGTGAGGGCGTTTCCTCCAGCTTCTTTTCGATGCGATCGGTGATCTGGTTGGTGGTTTCCTCAAGACTTGCGCCCGGCCACAGAACCTTTACCACCATGGTTTTGATGGTAAAAGGCGGGTCTTCGTCACGCCCGAGCGCGCCGAAAGACAGGACACCAGCAATCGCCGTCACAAGCATCATGTAAAGAACAAGGGATCGGTGGCGTAGCGCCCATTCTGAAAGATTGAACCCCATTATCGTGCTCCTGCCTGTGCACTCGCGGGTAAACGTACTTCAAGCCCCGGCCAAAGACGCTGAATGCCTGCTGTTACGACTTGCGTGCCTTCGTTCAGGCCGCTTGCCACCAGAATCCGGTCAGGGTCGTTCAGGGCCAGTTCGACATTGACGAGATCGACTGTCGAATTGTTCGGGTCCACCACCCATACAGCGGGTTTGCCTTCTTTTTCGAACAATGCCGATGCCGGAAGCGGGATGACTTCTTGTCCGCTAAGGCGCACGCGACCAACAATACTCATGCCCAGACGCATGGCTTCAGGCGGGTTCACCAAGCCGACCTTGATCGTATAGGTACGGGTCAGAGGATCGGCATCAGGGGCGATATGTTCGATCTTGCCAGTGGCCGTAATTTCGGGGGCATCAAGCAGATGTACTTCGATATCTGCATCGGGCGGCAGGCGCAGGACGGCACTTTCTGCCAGTGCGAATACCGCATCCTTGCGGTTCTGATCCGAGAGGCGAACAACCATCTGTCCGGCAGAGACGACCTGCCCAACTTCTGCGGAAACGGCAGAAATCGCGCCGTCTTCCGGCGCGCGCAGTACAGTATAGTCCAGTTGATCCTCTGCCTGACGCAGCTTTGCCTCGGCCGCATGTACGGCCGCCCGTGCGGCATCGCGTGCCTTCAGGGCAGAATCGTATTTCGACTGGGTGGACCAGCCGCTTGACAGAAGTTGGAACTGCCGGTGTTCATCGGCCTCGGCCTGAACGAGGGTGGCCTTGGCCGATGCAAGGTCGGCGGCAACGGCGGCTTTCTGGTTGCGTTCGTCCTGTTCATCAAGACGTGCCAGAATATCGCCCTTGTGGACGACGGTGCCAAGATCGACCGAACGTTCGATCAGCTTGCCCGCGATCTTGAAGCCAAGATCGGTTTCGGCATGCGAACGTATTTCACCGACCTGGGAGGGAAAATCGTTCCAAGCCTCGGTCTGTGTGACGACGGTGCGAACCGGGCGTATTTCAACCTCGGCGACAGTATCATCCTTGCAGCCGGTCAATAGAATACCGCCAGCTATAACCAAGATGGGGGCGAATAAAAAGTGACTAGATTTTTTCATGACTCATTCCTGTGAGGTATGGGGAGAATGCCGCCCATCAATGTTTCCAGCATGCTTGAAAACAGCTGCGCCTGTGGCTTGAATGGAAAGTCGTTCCATGAACCGGCGAGGCTAAAAACACCGTGGATTGCGGCCCATAATGTTTGTGCAATCAGTTCGGGATCGTCACGACGCAGCAGCCCCAGTTCCACTCCTTCTGTCACCCATTCAAGAAGCATCCGGTATGTGTTCTCGCGCGACAGGTCAGCGTTCAGTTCTGTGGCCAGGCGTCCGCTATCGAGCAGAAAGAGATCACGGAATCTGGCCGGTTTTTCGATGGCGAAGCGGGCATAGGCTTCGCCCAGTGCCCGGATCGCCTCAATCGGGTTTGTCCGGCGGCGCGAAAGTTCGCGTGCCTGCCGGTCAAATTCTTCCATGGCCGTTAGCCACAACACCTGATTTAGCGCGGCTTTGTCGGAGGCATAGGCGTAAATGCCGATACCTGCGGTCCGGGTGGTATGTGCATTTGGCGCGGTATTACGGTTTGTCGGGTTGTCCTGTGTGATCTGACCGAGCAGGTACTGCGCAAATGCAGGCAGGTCGTCCTGCCGGTGGATTTCAGACATGATGATGTTTCCGCTTACGGTCGCTTGCTGCCAGACCATCAATCAGTGCGTTAATGGTGGTTTCGGCAAGGAGGATGGGTGACACGAAAGGGAAACTTGCCGACGAGTTTATCAGGTTGACGGCTCCATGCGTGCCTGCCCAGATGACCTGTGCACAGAGATCGGGATCGTTGTCACGGAAATGACCCTGCGTGATGGCCTCTGACACCCGGTCCCGAAACACGCGATAGGCATCGTGAAATATTCCGGCGGATTTGAGTTCTTCTGCAAAGTCCCCCTGATCGGTCATGAACAGCACACGGAAACGAGACGGGTTCTCGAGTCCGAAATCGATATAAGTCCGAGAAATTTTCCGGATTGCTACAATCGGATCGGGCTCGTCGTTTGAAAGTGAAGCCATTCGAAGTTGCAGTTCGTCCAGAGTTTCCCACCAAAGAGCGCGCAACAGATCGATCTTGGCCGGGAAATAGGCATAGAGTGCGGACGCAGTCAGTCCAACACGACTTCCCAGTGCGCGCATCGACACCGCATCGATCCCAGACGAATCGAATAATTCCTGTGCCGCCGACAGAATGCGGCGCCTTGTTTCGTTGCGCTGTTCTTCGGTTTGAGCAGGCCTTGGCATGATGATCTCCGGAAAAAATAAAAAGAACGCGTTTAATGAACGCGTTCTTTTAACGTAATCTGTTCGATTGGATCAACCAAATTTTTGCAAGGTTCAATTTCTGAACCTGATCGACGGGATCCTCAAAAGAGAAGCATCCGTCAAATATTTGACATTAAAAGGCATTTTCGGTGTGGCAAAAAATTGTGCTTTAACGCGTCATCTGCGCGGAATTTTATGAGTCATAAAACGACTGATTTCGAATCTAGTTTTATGCGCCAGTTCACAGCTGCCACGCGAGATTTGGGCATACACGCCTGCGGCTTTCTCTGATCAATCATGATTGTATAAATTATCCAAAAATGATTAATTGGCTTGGATTTCCGCTGGCGGCTGCCGATGTCGATTTTGTCATATAATATGATATTTACATCGCCGCCCCGATTTCCTAAGCTGCGCCGAAGAAAACCGCGCAAATCGGGCGTTTGCGGATTACTGCAATCCACGGCCCAACCCTTTGCGCGGTATCACCATACAAACACGCCAACCCCACAGGAGGCTCCATGCTGAATGGACAGCACTATATTGCAGGCGAATGGCTGAACGGTCCGGATGTGTTTCAGGCCGATAACCCGTCGACCGGCGGAAAACTGCCAACAAAGTTCCAGCACGGCACCGAGGAACTGGTGGATCAGGCGGTTCAGGCGGCAAATGCCTGTGCCGAAGAATTTGCGGCGATGCTGCCGGCCAAACGCGCGGCCTTCCTGCGCGCGATTGCCGATGAAATCGATGCGCGCGGCGATGAAATCACCGAAATCGGCAATCTTGAATCTGCCCTGCCCGCTGCACGCCTGACCGGCGAGCGCGGCCGCACCGTTGGCCAGTTGCGCTTCTTTGCCGACTGGATCGAAGAAGGATCATGGTTCGAAGCCCGCATCGAAACCGCCCAGCCAGATCGTCAGCCCCTGCCCAAGCCCGACATCCGCGTGATGCACAAGGCACTTGGCCCGGTGGGTGTTTTCGGCGCGTCAAACTTCCCGCTGGCATTCTCGACTGCGGGCGGTGACACCGCATCGGCACTGGCTGCCGGTTGCCCGGTTGTGTTCAAGGGCCACGCGGCCCACCCCGGCACGTCCGAAGTCGTTGCCAAGGCCATCGAAGCCGCAATTAAAAAAACCGGCATGCCAAAGGGCGTGTTCAGCCTGATCCACGGCGGCACCCGCAAGGTCGGTCAGGCGCTGGTCGCCCATCCGCTGATCAAGGCGGTTGGCTTTACCGGGTCAACCGGTGGCGGTCGTGCGCTGTTTGATATTGCCGTCTCCCGCCCGGAACCGATCCCGTTCTATGGCGAACTCGGCAGCAACAACCCGGTCTTCCTGATGCCAAAAGCCATGGGTGCCAAGGCCGTTGAAATCGCCAAGGGCTGGGTCGGGTCGCTGACCATGGGTGTTGGTCAGTTCTGCACCAATCCGGGTCTTCTGATCGCCCTTAAGGGTTCCGACCTTGATGCCTTTGTCGAAACCGCTGCCGCCGAACTCGGTCAGGTTGGCGGTGCCGCCATGCTGACGGATCGTGTATCAAGCGCCTATCATCATGTAACCGATGCCATGGCCGGTCACGCCAAGGTAACCTGCGCGCTTAAACGCCGCGACAGCGACGGCCCGTTCGAAGGCAGCCCGGCAATCTTCCGCACCACCGCTGCCGACTGGCAGGCCAACCCGGAACTGGCCGAAGAAATGTTCGGCCCGGCTGGCATCATTGTCGAATGCGACACGCCCGAAGAAATGGTTGCCCTGTCCGCAACCCTCATCGGGCAGTTGACCGCGACCATCCACATGATTGACGACGATGCCGAACTGGCCGGGAAACTGCGCCCCGCCCTTGAAAAATGTGCCGGCCGCATCCTGATCAATGGCTGGCCCACCGGGGTAGAGGTCTGCCATTCCATGGTTCACGGCGGACCCTATCCGGCAAGCACGGATTCCCGTGCAACCTCGGTTGGGTCGCTCGCGATCAAGCGTTTCATCCGCCCGGTCTCCTACCAGGCCTTCCCGGATGCCTTGCTGCCCGAAGCCCTCAAGGACGCAAACCCGCTCAACATCCCGCGCCTTGTAAACGGCAAATGGCAGATGCCAAACTAATCCCGACCCTATCCTACAACCAGCCAAGGGCGCGCCATAAAGGCGCGCCCTTTTGCGTTGAGAGGCAGAAGGATCAGGCAAGTCCCCCTGCCTCATAATCGGTCAGGAAACGGCTAAGGACGCCCCGGCGACCCCGAAGGCAATGGCAGGACAGGCACGCCAGCCTCATAAAGCTCGGCAACAGGGGTGACTTTCCCGCAAACAGACCTAATGCCCTGCCCGAACAAAAACGGGCCTCCAACAGCCCCACCAACAAGCGGCTCATAGACGGCCCGATGCCGTCCCTGCTACCTCTTCCAGCAAATCCTCGACAGCGACTTCCGGCGATGCAGAACTTCCGGCAATACTGGACAAATCTCGGACCTCCACCAGCCCCGCCAACAGTCGGACCACTGACCGCCCACGGCCTCGCTGCCTGCTCCGGCTCTTCCGGCAACGCCATGACCACGGAGCCCGGACAAACCTCGGGCTTCCGCCAGCCGCACCACCAGACGACCCAATGACAACCCACAACCTCGCTGCCCGCTCCGGCCCCTTCCAGCAACGCCACGACCACCGAGTCCGGACAAACCTCGGGCACCCACCAGCCCCGCCGACAGACAGTCCAATGGCTGCCCACAACCTCGCTGCCCGCTACAGCCACTTCCGGCAATGGCATGACCACAGAGCCCGGACAAACTTCGGGCCTCCAGCAACCTCGCCAACTGACGCCCCACGCACCGCTCGGCGGTTCGTTGCCTGCTCCGACCACGGTGGCAACCTGCCACCCCGGCGTCCAGACAAACCTCGGGCGTTCGCCATTTTCACCGACAGACGGATTTCGGGCATACTGCCCCCAACCTGTCCACCACCGACGGGCCGCAATCCGATGCCGCCACTGCTGCCATTGCTGCCTCTTTCGGCAAATCCGGGGTCCTTTCCCCGATAAGACGCACCTCTCCCGTCATGACAAATAAGCGTGTTAAAAGCGTATTAGAACCAGCGCGGAATACCGCCGTAATGGCTCCGCCATCCGCCGACCCATATCCTGCGGACTGCCCCGCAACCCTGCCTGAATCTTTGTCCCTGCATCCTGACCCCCTCTTTGATCCGGTCCCAAACGCAAAAACCCGCGAGGCTCAAGGCCTTGCGGGTTTTGGTCCGGGTGCATTTCTCCCGTTGACTTTACTTTTATGCCACAGTTAAAAGAACAAATCAAGAACTTTTTGAAAAAACTTTTTATCCCGTCAGAAAAGCGGGAGCACGCTACCCATCAGGGACCGTCCTGTATTTTCATAAACCCTATGCGTCGCGCGGCACGCCACTCGGGTCCTCGCTGCCGCGATGGTATTTGAAGGTGCCGGTCGCGGTTGCGATCACCTCGCCTGCCGCGTTATAGGCCGTGGCTTCGGTAAAGACGATCTTGCGCCCACCGCCCTGTTTGCGTCCTTCAACCCGCACCGTGCCGCCGGTTGCCATCCCGATGAAATTGGTCGTCAGTGACAGGGTCAGCGATTTGCGGACATTCCCCGGAACGGCGCAGTAACAGACGGCACAGCCCGACGCCGTATCCATCAGGGTCGCAATCACGCCCCCATGCAGGATACCCGCACGATTGCGGTGATGATCCCTGATTTCAAGCTCCACCACCGCACGGTCTTCTTCCCATTCAACAACCTGATAGCCCAGATAAGCCTGAAGCCCGCTACCATGCGCCTGTTCCCAGGCAAGATTGTCATTCACTTCACTCATGTCACCGACCTTTGCATTCATCCTGTCTGCCAAGCTATAGCAGATAAATCCAACATTTTGGACCATGCGAGATTGGCAATATATTGTGCGTTGCGATATAAATTAGTCAATTAATATCAATTACTTATATCTATCGTTCTCCAAACAAGAAGGGGATAGCGGTGAAACGAGAATAGTGGGTTCAAACGGCGTCTGGTACATCTGAAATCACCCCAGACGCAAAGGAACCTAACCATGGCAACGCTTGCACTTAAAGACACCACCACCATCGAACGCGAAGTTCGCGTCAACTGGTTTACCAACCTTGTTCATGCTCTTCAGGTCGCCGTGATCATGAAAGCGTCGAAAGCACGCACCCATGATGAACTGATGACCGAATGGAACAATGCATGGCGTCAGGTCGAGGGCTAATTCGCCCTCTCTGCCCCTGCGGGTTTGAGGGTTGGCATCAAAAGATGCTGACAATTCATCGCCCTTGACGGTTTCAACCAAACAACCGAAAACGGTTGAATGCAAAAGTTTGATATCGTCACGATCCGGTTGTTTGTCGCCATTGTGCGCGCCGGAAGCATCAATGAGGCCGCCCGGCGCGAACATATCGCGACATCGGCTGTAAGTCGCCGCATCGGCGAACTTGAAGCCATGCTTGGCGTCAAGCTGCTGCGCCGCCTGCCCCGCGGTGTCGAACCGACGGAAGAAGGGGCTATTTTCGCGCGCTACGGCGAAAAGCTTCTGGGTGATCTTAATCACCTGTCAAACGAGTTGCGCGATTTCAATACCGGCGAAAAGGGCAAGATCTATCTTGCTGCCGTAACCTCGGCAATCCTCACCGGACTGCCTGCTTTTCTGGCCGATTTTCAACGTGATTTCCCCGATGTGACCGTCGATGTCCGTGAACTGACATCGCGCGAGTCATCTGATGCGGTGCGCGAAGGCCGTGCCGATCTGGCGATCATGGCCGATAACGGCCCGTGTCAGGGGTTGTCGAACCACGTCTTTTGCGACGATCCGATCTGGGTCGTGACCCCCAAGGGCCATCCGCTGATCCCCGATCCATCCAACCCGGCCCCGGTTACCTTTGCCGAAGCCGCAAAATACGACATCATTTCACTGCATGAAGGCGGTGTTATCGATGACCTGATCAGCGAGGCCGCGGGCAAACTCCATCACGACATGCATCCGCATATCAAGGTCATGCGTTTTGGATCCTTGCGCCAGATGATCGCCGCCGGACTTGGCATCGGCTTTCTGCGGCAAAGCTCGGTCGCGGGGTATATTGACCACATGAATATTTCCGGCGCACCGATTGCCGATAGCTGGGCCAAACGCCAGTTGCTGATCGTGCATGATGGTGAGGATACCCTGACCAGTTCCGCCAAAATCTTCCGTGACTATCTTCTTAAAAAGGCATCCGGGACCAAGGTCAAACCGGGTCTTGGCTGAACGGGTCGCGTGACCTTAAATCAGGCCTGCGCCACTTTCGACCCGGCTCTTGGCAATCGGGCGATGCAGCCCCTTTGATCGATCAGGCCTCTGGCGCACAAACCTTGCCGCCTCCGCCAGGATCAGGTCAGGCAATTCGGGCCATTCGCCAATCGGGTCGAGTATTTCAATGGCCTCGCCCGGTTGTGCCGCAATCATTTCCGGTAAATCCGTGCAGGCATGCATGCCACCACCTGCGAGCATCGGCACAATCAGCGCATGCTCGCGCGACCCGATTGTTCGCCAGTCTTTCAGCGACGGATCGCCTTCGATATTGCCGATGCAAATCTCGCTTCCGGCACAGAAACCGCCAAGTTCCCTGGCAAATCTGACGGTTTCCGGCAGCGGCTCGGTCAGGGTTTTCAGACCATGCGGCACCAGAAATACCGATGTTTCCGAAGCATCCCAGCCACGCCGCGCCATGGCGGCCTGCACATGGCGGGCAACCGTGGCCGTAAAACCCGGCAGGTTGATTGCAGGCGGCAGGATAACGGCACGATCAAGTCCGGCATCCCGCAAATTGCGCGGCAGTTCCTCAAAAACCAGATAACCTTCGCTGAAAAACAACGGAAACACGATCAGCTCGTCTGCTTCGTGATCGCGCTTCAGCTTTGCCAGTTGATCGGGAACCGATGGTGTGCTGCGCATATAGCCATGGCGTACCGGCCCGGCCCAATGATCCCGCACGGCGTCCGCCAGTGCCGCCGCAGGGTCACCGCCATTGCCGCTGTTACCATGTGACACCATCATCAGGGTCGGCATGCCAAAACTCGTCATATCCATGTACCACCAGGGCCTGATCAAAACCTAATAACTGGTACGTGGACTGCAAGGGTTCGGATTTCCCACCCCTTCTTATTGCACCAGATCCCAGTGCGGCTGACCACCAAAACGGTCATAAATAAAATCGACCAAAAGCCGGATACGCGCCGACAATTGCCGGCTGGGCGGATAAAGCAGATACAGAAACAGTTCCGGCGGACTGTAATCACACAAAACACTGACCAGATTGCCGGTTTGCAAATCCGGCCCGGCAATGAAGGTGGGCAATAAAGCCAAGCCAAGATCAGCAAGTGCCGCATCGCGCAGAACTTCGGCATTGTTGCAGCAAAAAACGCCATTCACCGGCACGGAAACCGGCCCGTCCGGACCATTCATCTTCCAGCTGGAGCCGGCAGGCAGGCTGCCGTAATGCAGACATGGCAAAGTCGCAAGATCACGCGGAGACTTCGGCTCGCCATGTTTGCGAATAAACTCCGGTGAAGCACACAAAACCCGGTTCATCGGAATGATTTCATGATCAATCAGCGCCAGTGTTTCACTCGGCTGGCTGATCCGCACCGTCATGTCATAACCGTCCGCAACCGGGTCGATAAAGCGGTCCGATAGGGCAAGTTCGACCCGGATATCGGGATATTGCCGGGCAAAATCCACCAGTGCAGGCCCCAGATGCAGCGTGCCAAATGACATCGGCGCATTGATGCGCATATCGCCCGACGGCGTTTCGCGGTTTTCGCGAATGGCTTCTTCTGCTTCATGCAAATCGGCAAGAACCGCCTTGGCCCGGTCATAGAAAGCCCGACCGCTTGGCGTGACGGCAACCTGGCGCGTCGTGCGGTTCAAAAGCTGCACCCCCAAATCTTCCTCAAGCGCAATGACCGCCCGATTGACCTGGGACCGCGATTGGCCAATCGCACGCGCCGCTGCGGCAAAACTGCCTTCATCGACAACTTTTACAAAGGTTTGCAAGCTTCCAAGCTTGTCCATCCGAGGGCTCCGCTATGCCTGTATCTGCTTTATTGTCGCTTATTATGCGACAGTATGCACATTATTACGATAATTGTCACTTTTTGCGAAAAGCGTATTCTGGCTCCAACGAACGACATTCAACCGATGGAGACCAACATGATTATCAAGATCGAATCTGCCGACCGTGGCCGCGCCCAGTTTGGCTGGCTTGACTCCCATCACACTTTTTCCTTCGGTCACTATTACGATCCGAAACGGATGGGTTGGGGCCCGCTGCGTGTGATTAACGAAGACCGGGTTATCCCCGGTGCAGGTTTTGATACTCACGGCCACAAGGATATGGAAATCATTTCCTACGTGCTTGATGGCGCGCTTGAACATAAAGACAGCCTTGGTACCGGTTCTGTTATCCGTCCGGGCCGCCTGCAGCGCATGACGGCCGGTACCGGTATCCGCCATTCGGAATACAACCATTCCAAGGAGAAGCCGGTTCATTTCCTGCAGATTTGGGTAATTCCCGAAGCAGCGAACCTCGAACCGGGTTACGAGGAAAAGGAAATCGCACGTTCCGATACAGGTTCGGGCCTGTCACTGATTGGCAGCCGCACCGGCCGGGATGGCTCGATCACCATTCATCAGGATGTTGACCTGTATGTGGCTCATCTGGGTGAAGGGGAAACAGCATCCCATAAAATCGAACCGGGCCGGATTGCGTGGATTCAAGTAGCGCGCGGCATGCTGAGCGTTAATGGCGAAACCCTGAAGGCTGGCGATGGTGCCGCCATCCGGGACGAAGACGAACTGATTTTCAGTGACGCAACCGAAGCTGAAGCTCTTGTTTTTGACATGGTCGCCTGAACCGGTTTGCCGGTCCGATCCTCCGATGGAGAATGAATATGTCGTCCCTTGCAACCGATAAACCACGCCCGATCATCCCGGCCCTTGGCAATTTTTGGGCTGCTTTTGAACCTCTTTCACCCGTGATCGTCCGCGTCGCCACCGGTCTCCTTCTGGTGCCGCACGGTGCCCAGAAACTGTTTGGTGCATTTGGCGGATATGGCCTTGAAGGCACGGCAGGCTGGCTTGAAAGCATCGGCTTTGCCCCGGGCTTCCTGTTTGCCCTTCTGATCGGGCTTCTGGAATTCGCGGGCGGTCTGATGCTGACTGTGGGCCTTCTGACCCGTCCGGTTGCTGCAGTTGTCATTGCCTTCATGGCGGTGGCTACCACCATCCATCTGCCGAACGGATATGCGTGGAACAATGCCGGGTTTGAAATGCCGGTCTTCTGGGGGCTGATGGCGCTTTCAGTGCTGATCCGCGGCGGTGGAAAGTTCTCGGTTGATCGCAAGATCGGTATCGAATTCTGATCGCGGATTTTTTCTTCCCTCTCATCTTTTCTTGCAACTACGGGCTGCCCAACCGGCAGCCCGTTTTTTTGACGAGGAGAGCCTATCCTCAGGAAATCCTGGTCTGCAACCTCTATGGATTTCACATACCAGTTTTCATAATCCCGGCATCAGCACCCCGGGGCTAAAACCTGTCCCCCTAGTCATTCACCAACCGAAACCGCACAGAAAAGATCGCCCCGCTGTGACCGTCCGGTTCATCCAGACGAATCCGTGTATCGTGACGCAAGGCAATTTCGCGCACAATCGAAAGGCCAAGACCACATCCGTCCTCGCCACCGCCCGCAACACGGTAGAACCGATCAAAGACATGTTTGCGATGTTCAAGGGGAATCCCCGGCCCATCGTCCTCGACCGTCAGTTTGACGAACGGTACATCGTTCGCCTCGGGCATTAACCGCACCGTAACCGAACTGTCTCTCGGACAATAGCTCAGAGCATTATCAATGAGGTTTTTCAGCAGTTCCTCGATCAGAGTGGCATCGCCCATGATCGGCACCTTCCCGTCGATGCCCTCATATCCCAGATCAATGCCACGTTCGATGGCTATCGGCACCTTGGCACCAGTAACCGAACGTGTAATTTCACCAAGATCAATCCGCACAAAGGGTCGCCCTGCCAATCCTTCGGGTGCCGCACGGGCGGATGCCAGCAACTGGTTGGCCAGATGCGATGTCTGGCGCGTCGAAGCTGCCAGCTTTTCCATCACATCATGCAGTTTTCCCGGATCCTTTTCGCGCAGACCCAACTCTGCCTGCGTCCGCAATGCTGCCAACGGTGTCCGTAACTGGTGGGCTGCATCTGCCGTAAAACGCTGCATGGTCGAAAGCGTATTTTCGAGCCGTTTCAGCAAATGGTTGATCGCACCGACAAGATGACGCACTTCTGTCGGGACATCATGCTGGATCGGTCGCAAATCCGAGGGTGATCGCCGATTAAGCGCTTCTTCAAGACGCGCAAGCGGTTTAAGCCCCTGCCCGATCCCGAACCATACGATCAGGGCCGCAATCAGAATCAAACCGAACTGCCGAACCGCAGCACGGGCCAGAATATCCTCGCTCAGACTTTCACGCGTTCCGGTCGTTTCAGCCACCAGCACATGAAAACGCGTCGCCATCCGTGCACTGGCAACATAACGTGACAAAGCTCCGATACGCACCGGTTCACCATTATACTCCGCGTCGTAAAACACCGGTTCTTCCAGAAGCGGCATCAGTTTTTCGGGCACCGGCGGCAATTCTTCGTAGCCGGTGATGAATTCGCCCTGTGCAGTACTGACCTGATAAAAAACGCGGTCCTGCGATGCACTTGTCAGCATTTCAAGCGCGACATAGGGCACATCGACCTCAATCTGTCCGCCGATCAGAACGACACGATCAGCAATCGCCAGCGCCGAACTTAATAATGCACGATCAAATGCCTGATTGGCCGAATGCACCGCATTGCTGCGCACTTCAAACAGCATCAACGAACTGATCAGAAGCAACGGGATGAGAAGCCAGATCAGCAAACGCCGACGAAGGGATGCGTTGCGCCATTTCATGTTTTTTTCAACAAATAGCCAAGACCACGAACCGTCTGGATTTTGACATCCGCCGTTTCAACACGTTTGCGCAACCGACTGATGTAAAGTTCGACTGCATTGGCACTGATATCATCCTCGAACCCGGCCAATTGATCGGTGATCTGCTCCTTGGACAATACATGCCCAAGCCGCAATAGCAGAATTTCAAGAATGTTCAGTTCGCGGCGCGGAATTTCAATATCCTGACCATCGATCATGGCACGGCGCGCAACCGTGTCATATGTCAAACGGCCACAGGTAATCCGGGTATTGTGGGTTCCGGCATGGCGACGCATCAAGGCGCGTACACGTGCCTCAAGCTCGACCAGCTCAAACGGTTTTGCCAGATAATCATCGGCACCAAGATCAAGCCCCCGCACCCGGTCATCTATATCGTTGCGTGCTGTCAGGATCAGGACCGCACTTTCCGATCCGCGATGGCGCAACCGGCGCAGAATTTCAAGCCCGTCCATTCGTGGAAGATTAAGATCAAGAACGACAAGACCATATTCCTGCGTACGCAGGATTTCATCGGCTTCTTCCCCGTCGGAAATCACGTCAACCGCATAGCCCGCCTGCTGCAAAGAGCGGGCGATGCCATCGGCAAGTGCGGCATGATCTTCTACGACAAGGACTCTCATTGTGTCGGGTTCGGTCCCCTGTTAAACCAGCATGGTCTGGTGCATATTGACCCAAGCACATGAATTTTCCAGATTTTGCCGGATCGTGAAAGCCCCGATCACGATCATCCGGCAATAAGTTCTGCGAATGACCGGTTGATGAGGGCCTGTAAGCGATGACCTTGCGCAGTACTATCATTTTTGCTGTTTTCTGCGCAGCAATTTTCACTGTTCTGCCTGCGTCTGCCGAATTGTTTGTCTTTCCGGCTCCGCGCAGCACAACACCAGGTAACCCGGAACAAACCATGCTTTCGGAAAACGAAGCTGTGGTTATTTATGGTTCGGCCGATATCGAGGCTTTCAGACCAGCCATCGAAGGTTTTCAGCAGAGCAACCCGAATATACGTGTCGAGTATCATCAGCTTCAAACACTGGAAATGTATGATCGCACAATCGCCGAACGCGAAGCTGGCGAACCCAATGCCGATATCGTCATCAGTTCGTCAATGGATTTGCAGATGAAGCTCGCCAATGACGGTTACGCCTTCTCGCATCAAAGCGATGAAACCCGCGCATTACCCAACTGGGCACGCTGGCGGAACGAAGCCTTTGCAGTAACACAGGAACCGGCTGTAATTGCCTATAACCGGCAATTTTTCAGGGAAAACAATCTTGAGCCACCCCGAACCCGCAATCAGGTTATCCGGCTGCTAATTGAACATGACGATCTGATGAGCGAAAAGATCACGACCTACGATATCGAACGCAGCGGGGTCGGTTTCCTGTTTCTGGCCCGTGACGAACGCTATTTTTCAGGTATCTGGGATTTTGTGCGTGCCTTGGGTCAGGCAAAGGTAAAGCTTTATTCAAATACGTCGCCAATGCTTGAAAAGATAGCGAGCGGACAGGTGGCGCTGGGCTATAATCTTCTGGGATCATATGCCGAAACCTTCAGCCACCGAAATCCCAATCTTGGCGTCATCCTGCCGGATGATTTTATTGTGGTTTATTCGCGGATCGCCATCATTCCGCGCGGCGCGCGCAACCCGGAACTCGGCGGGCGGTTCCTTGATTATATCCTGTCGATCGAAGGCCAAAGCATTCTGCAGGATGAAGGCAATTTCAATCCGGTGCGCCCAGATGTCCCGCCCAGTCCGTTTTCGTCGCTGATTTTTGACCGTTACGGGGAACGGGTTCGGTCTTTCCCCGTGGGGCCGGGGCTTCTGGTTTATCTGGATCAGGCGAAACGCCAGCGGTTTTTAAGCCGCTGGCAAGATGCACTGCTTAATCGTCGCTAAGTTCCGATGGCACCGGGCGACGTTCCGGTCCGTCATAATTCCAGATCAGGCGACGCGGGATTGGACCTTTGTTACGCCCCCCCTGATTGGTTTGCTCCCACGCGTGGGCCAGGATCCCGACCGACCGTGACAAACAGAACAAACCGCGCGCCAGCGGTGCGGCAAAGCCAAGCTCGGCATAGATCACGGCGGTTGCACCATCGATATTCATCGGGATGCGTTTACCCTTCCGTTCCAGAAGGGTTTCCTCGATCTGGCTGGCAATTTTGCCAAACCGGCCAGAGACGATGCCATCACTCGCAGCCTCTGAAACAAGCGACAATAATCTTGGTGCCCTTGGATCAAGCGGATGGAAGCGATGCCCGAAACCCGGAATATGCTTGCCATGTTCGGCAATCTGGTGATCCAGCCCGGCAGCGGTCGCATCAGCCAGATTTTCGCCCCCATCCATGCGTGCGGCAATATCGTGATAAAGGGCAACCGCCTGTTCACCCGCACCACCGTGAACATCCCCCAACACATTAACCGCACTTGCCATCGCATTGTTCAGACCAATTCCACAGGTCGCAGCCATGCGGGCAATTGCAATGCTCGGTGCTTGCGGCCCATGATCGACAGCCGCGACGAGGGCCGCCTCAAGCAATGCGGCCTGTCCTTTTGATGGCAATTCGCCACGCGTCATCAACCAGATCATCCCGGCAAAGCTGATATTGCCAATCAGATCCTGAATGGGATAACCGCTATAATGGATTTTGCCCGGCTCCATATCGATGATGGATGTTTTCCACCAGTCACTGACTTCGTTTTCGATATCTTTTGCGGTTTTATCGCTCATAAAACGCCCTCGGCTTTCAGGGTGGCGACCTCGTCGGCAGATATGCCAAGACCGGCCAGAATGGTTTCATTGTCCTGCCCAAGAACAGGTGGCGGTGCGTCGACCGACGGCGCATCTCCGTTCATCTTGATACCGGTACGCAGAATTCGGATATCCCGTTCGGCACCCGGCACATCAGCAAAATCAGCAAGCATCCCGCGATCCGCAATTTGCGGCAGCGAAAGGGCCTGTGGCACAGACAAAACCGCGCCTGCCGGCACACCAACGGCGTTGAATTTGGAAACCCAATGATCAGTTGATCGGGTGACAAGCACTGCTTCAAGCAGATCGCTCAATTCCCGGCGATGCGACAGGCGTTCCGTGCGAGTGATAAAACGGCGATCAGCTTTAAGTTCCAATAGTTCCAGAACGTCGCAGACCGCCTCAAATTGTTCCTGTTTGTTAGCAGCGATATTGATTTTACCGTCCTGCGTGCGGAATGTCCCCGATGGCGACGAGGTGAAATTGTCATTACCATTCGCAGTCGGCTGTTTGCCCGCGATCAGGAAGTTCGACACCACCCACCCCATCGTGGCAATTACGGATTCCAGCATCGATATGTCGATAAAGCTGCCTTTGCCCCCGTTGCGGCCCAATGCACGCCCGGCAAGCGCTGCAGTGATCGCATAGGCCGCTGTCAGACCACCGATGGTATCGGCCATCGGGTATCCCACACGGTAGGTTTCCCGATCTTCTTCGCCGGTGATCGTCATAATGCCCGAAAGCCCCTGCACGATCTGGTCATAGGCCGGCAGCTTTTTCATCGGACCGGTTTGTCCGAACCCGGAAATCGCGCAATAGACCAGTGCCGGATTAACCTTGGACAGCACGTCATAACCAAGTTCAAGACGATCCATCACGCCGGGTCGAAAGTTTTCCACGACCACATCTGCCGTCGCGACCAGTTTTTTCAGAATGTCCTTACCGCGCGGGTCTTTGAGGTTCAGCGTCACGGATCGTTTTCCGGCATTTTGCGCCATAAACGAAACCCCCATCAGCTTTTCATTCAGCCCCTGATCCGCACCCAGTTGGCGGGCAAGGTCACCACGCCCGGGCGCCTCGACCTTTATGACATCGGCACCGAGATGCGCCAGTTGATGGCAGCAAAACGGCCCTGCCAGTACGTTGGTCAGGTCCAGAACGGTAATTCCGGCGAGTGGTTTGGTCGTATCCATGACATTTCCTTAAATTCTGTCTGATAGAATTTAATTCCATTATATAGAATTTCCTGATAACGTAAAACGCTCAAAATCGAGCCAGAGCTCTTCACGACCAGCAAGATTTGGAAATGTCATGTCAGAACAAAATGTTAGTGCCGTCGAACGTGCCCTGATCATTCTCGATGCCTTTACCGATCAGGATCGCGATCTGTCGCTTAAGGATCTGTCGGAGCGGACAGGAATGTATAAAAGCACCCTTTCAAGACTGGCCGGAACATTGGAGTCTCGTGGATTTCTGGCAATCTCGGGGCGCGGTCGCTATCGACTTGGCCCTGCATTGTGGCGATTAGGATCAATCTATCGCCGGTCATTTCGAATGGATGATGCCGTACGTCCGCATTTGGCCGCACTGGTAAGGGACAGCGGGGAAACGGCCTCTTTTTATATTGCAGAAGGCACAAATCGCCTGTGCCTTTTCAGGGAAAATTCACCAAGCAGCCTTCGTCACCATCTGGAAGAAGGTGCAATTCTTCCGGTTGACCGTGGTGCAGCCGGGCATGTCATCCGGGCCTGGGGAGAAGGTGTTGATGATCGTGCAATCGAGGTGCTTGATGCAGGATTTGCTGAAAGCGAAGGCGAACGCGACCCGGATATATCGGCAATCGCCGTCCCTGTTCTCGACCACCAAAGACGCCTTTTGGGAGTGATCGCCCTATCGGGACCACGCAGCCGGTTCGATGGCGCAAGACGCAAGAATGCCCTGATTTCCCTGAGAAAACATGCCATTGAATGCGGCTCGATCCTATCGGCATGACTTTCAAACGACGATAGTCTTTGCCGCCTTATCATAAATGCTGTGAATTTTTTTCACCCTGTTTCACGCGATGACAGGTTGGTGACAGGTTTGCCTGCTACCGTCTCCCGGCTGCCGATCCGCCAGGTCGCATGACCTAGCTTAAGGATAATCAAAAAGGATTATCGGCAAGGGAGGCCTTTCGCTGTTTGTTGTCATGGGGTACCGGCATGTTGCCGGAATGCAGGCACAGCCAGACCTTCGTTGCAGATATCTTGTCCTGAACGAATCGGCCTGCCGCCATTCGGCGGCTCAGGAAAGGTTTTTGTGTCTGGAGGAGACGACATAATGAAGAAGCTGACGATGTTTTCGCGTCGCGGATTTCTCGCAACAGCAGCAGCTGTTGCGGTTTCAACTGCTGCATTTGGTGCCTTTGATGCCAAAGCACAGGAATTTAACGATATTCACTTGATCGTTCCGGGTGGTGCCGGCGGCGGTTGGGACAGCACCGCGCGTGGTACCGGTGAAGCCCTGACCAAATCCGGTCTGGTTGGCACTGCGTCCTATGAGAACCTGTCGGGTGGCGGCGGCGGTAAAGCCATTGCCTATATGATCGAGGCCGCTGATCGCCTTGATAACACCCTGATGGTCAATTCGACACCGATCATCGTTCGCTCGCTGACCGGTGTGTTTCCGCAGTCGTTCCGTGACCTGACCCCTATTGCCGGTGTTGTCGCAGAATATGCTGCCTTCGGTGTTCCGGCCGACAGCCCCTATAAATCCTTCACCGATGTCGTCGAAGCAATCAAAGCCGATCCGAATGCTGTGAAGTTCGGGGGTGGTTCGGTTCGTGGCGGTATGGATCATATCGTAGCCGCCTACGCCGTTCAGAAGGGCGGCGGCGATGCCAAACAGGTGAAATACATCCCGTATGATGCCGGTGGCAAAGCAATTGCCGGCCTTTTGTCGGGTGAAACCGAAGTCATTTCGACCGGTCTTGGTGAACTGCTTGAACTGCATAAGGCAGGTCAGATCCGCATCCTCGCCGTGACCTCGACCGAACGCATCGAAGCAGCTCCGGACGTTCCGTCGCTGGGCGAACTTGGTATTGATGCAGAATTCGTCAACTGGCGTGGTTATTTCGGCTCCCCTGCACTTCCTGCCGAAAAAGCAGATGCCTATGCCAAGCTGTTGAAAGACCTGCAGGCAACCGAAGAATGGGAAACCGTTCGCAAGCGTAACGGCTGGGAAAAATTCTATAAGCCGCGCGCCGAATTCTCCACCTTCATGGAGAATCAGGAAAAAATGGTTGGCGACCTGATGCGCGAACTTGGCTTCCTGAAATAAGCCACTCGACCTGCAATAAAAAAGATCTCTGAAGGAAACCACGCCATGTCCATCAATCGTGACAAATTCGGCGCGCTGCTCTTTTTGTGCCTTGCGCTGATCTATGGCTACTACGTCAGCGATATTCCTCTTCTCTTCGGTGACGAAGATGCCCCGTTCAATGCCCAGACACTCCCCAATGCACTTGCCTGGGTATTGGGCGTGGTTTCCTTTATCCAGCTTGTAATGCCTGCCCGCGAAGAAGCGGGCAGCCTTTCAGCAGCCTTTCAGGGTCTGAAATGGCGCAGGGTTATTCTGCTTGCTGGCATGATGATTTTTTACGGCCTGACCATTCGATATCTCGGCTTCCTGATCTCGACGATCATTTTCCTGTCATGCGGCTTTGCTATTCTGGGAGAACGCCGGATCAAGGTCCTGCTTGGGGCATCCATTCCAATCGTCGTCGCATTCTGGTTCCTGCTGTCCCAACTGATGGGCATCTATCTGGCACCGGGTGATATTTTCGAGTTGCTGGGCTAAGGCGAACAAAAATGCTTGATGGAATTCTATCTGGTCTCTCGACCGCTGTGATGCCGATCAACCTTGTCATGGTTGTCGTCGGCTGTTTTGCCGGTACCTTTATCGGCATGTTGCCAGGCCTCGGGCCGATCACCGCAATTGCGCTGATGATCCCGATCACCTATGGCTTTGATCCGTCAACCGGCCTGATCCTGATGGCAGGTGTGTATTACGGTGCCATCTTTGGCGGCTCGACCTCGTCGATCCTGATCAACGCACCCGGCGTTGCCGGAACCGTGGCCACGGCTTTTGACGGTTATCCGATGGCCCAGAAAGGCCAGGCTGGCAAAGCACTTGCCATTGCAGCCTATTCTTCTTTCTCCGGCGGTACGATTGCCGCAATCTTCCTGCTGATTGCCGCGCCGATGCTGGCCTCGGTGTCCCTTTCGTTCCAGTCGGCCGACTATTTTGCCCTGATGGTGCTGGGTTTGACGGCGGTTTCAGCCTTTGCCGGCAAAGGGCAGGTGCTGAAGGCGATTACCATGACGCTGTTTGGCATCATGATTTCAACCATCGGGACCGATCCGGCAGCCGGTGTCGCCCGATTTACATTCGGCAGCATGGATCTTGTTGACGGTATCAGCTTCCTGTTGCTGGCCATGTCGACCTTTGCCCTGTCGGAAGCCCTGTTAACCATCCTGCGTCCGACCAAGGACACGAGGAGTGATGAACAAAAGGCGCTTAAAAATCTTGGCTCGATGAAACTCAGCAAGGAAGAGGTCAAAACCATTGTTCCGGTAATTGGCCGTTCATCCATTCTGGGCTTCTTTACCGGCGTGCTGCCCGGTGCCGGTGCGACCATTGCGTCCTTCCTGGCCTACGGGATGGAACGCAATCTTGCCTCGGCCAAGGAAAAGCTTAAGTTTGGCAAAGGTTCCATCCGCGGGTTGGCTGCCCCCGAAACCGCGAACAATGCTGCGTGCTCGGGTTCGTTCGTACCGCTTCTGACCCTTGGTATTCCGGGTTCGGGAACGACGGCCGTGATGATGGGTGCCCTGATTTCCTATGGTGTACAGCCGGGACCTCGTCTGTTTGTCGAACAGCCCGACGTTTTCTGGTCGGTCATCATTTCGATGTATATCGGCAACATTGTTCTGCTGGTGCTGAACCTGCCGCTAATCCCTTATATCTCGCGCTTGCTGGCCCTGCCGCAGCAGTTACTCGTCCCGTTCGTTCTGTTCTTCTCGCTGATCGGTGTCTATCTGGTGACGTTTAACACCATGGATATTCACATGATGGTTCTGGCTGCGGCGATCGCCATTGGCCTGCGTCTTTTGAACTATCCGATGGCGCCAATGCTGCTGGGCTTCATCCTTGGCGAGATGATGGAAGAAAACCTGCGTCGTGCACTGATGATTAGCGATGGTTCGATTTCCTTCCTTTGGGAACGTCCGATCACGCTGGTAATCCTGCTGATCAGCATTGCCTTCCTGCTTGCACCGCTTATCGGGAACACCCGCCAGTGGCTGCGCAATCGCAAGGCTGTTCCCAACGACGGTGAAATGTAAGACCACAACAGTCTTCGACGCGAAGGATCCATGAATAATGCGTTTTCTCGATAACCTTGCGATCGGCCCCAAAACTCTTTTGGTTCCTGTTTTTCTGATGATCGTGATCATTGCGATGGGTATCGCAACGGTTCTGACACTGGAAAGCGAAAAGGAAACGCTAAACAACCTTCGCGTCGAAGCTTATGAACGCCGTTCCGATGCACTCACACTCAGCGATGCACTAAACGAGGCGCACGGAACGCTTTTCCGAATTCTCACTTGGGATTCAAACGGCATCAACGCCGCTTCCGTCCCGGAATTGCGCGAAAAAGCCAGCCAGCTTTCGACTGAACTGGCCCCGCTTGCCGAGCGGCTGGCCGAAGTCGGCGGGGATGAATTTACCAGTGCCTATAACACTTATATGGCCGAGGTCGACCAGTTCCTGATCGAAAGCGAGATGAACATCTATGGCGCGCTTGAAGTCATCGCGCGCGCCGATGAATCTTTCAGGGCCCTTCAGGTGCCTCTCGACAAGATCCTTGTAAAGTCCCACGACGTTGCAACCTCCTCGTTTGGTAATGCTTTAACGCAGGCCGAAACACTGCAAAAGGCATTCGTCATTGTCGCAATTGTGGTGATTATCATTGCTGCAGTCGTATCGGTCTTTGTCTCCCGCCGCATTTCACGCCCGATGACCGATCTGGCAGAACTGATCGAACAGATTTCCAAAGGCGACCTTGATGTTGAAATTCGCGGTGTGCAGCGCCGTGATGAAATTGGTGTGGTTGCCCGCTCGGTAACGGTTCTGCGCGATCAGTCAAAAGAAGCTGAAAATCTGCGCCATGAACGTGAACGGGTACGCAAGATCGAACGCGAACGCCAGCTTGAGCTGGTCACGGCAACCGATAATTTCCAGCGCGCCGTGCAAGAAGCCCTTGGTGGATTTGATCGCGAGTTCGGTTCGCTTAACGGCTCTGCCAGCGACATGGAACAGATAGCAACATCGGCAACCGCCCGCGCCGCCGATGCCAACCATCATTCCGAAACGGTTCTGCACCATATCGAAGCCGTTTCACAAACCACCGCCAGCCTGTCAGAAGCTATCGGGGAAATTGGGCAACAGGCCCAGAGATCGGCCGAGGTTGCCGGACGTGCTCGCAATGAAAGCGAACATTCCCGTGCCCTGTTCGAACAGCTGACCGAAGCCACCCAGCGAATTGGCGATATCGTTACCCTGATCGAAGATATTGCCAACCAGACCAACCTTCTGGCATTGAATGCCACAATTGAGGCTGCACGTGCCGGTGATGCAGGCAAGGGCTTTGCCGTTGTCGCGGGCGAGGTTAAAAACCTTGCCTCCCAAACTGCGCGCGCGACCGAGGATATTTCAGCCCAGGTCGAAGAAATCCGTGGCCTGACGGACAATGTTGTCAGCGCCCTTGAATCGGTTGCCAACGTGATCGGCGAAGTTGACCAGTCCGCCGCGGCCATTGCTGCAGCTGTCGAGGAACAGCAGGCATCGACCAACGGCATTTCGGCCAGTATTCATGACGCCAATGGTGGCATGCGTACGGTTGCCGATGCGGTTGGCGCGCTCGATACAGAAACCGCACGTGTCCATAACGGTTCGGAAAATGTTTCACGGGCAACAAATACCCTGAATACCGAAGCTGCCCGCCTGCGCGACGCAATTGCCAGCTTCCTTGATCAGATCAACAAAAACAAGGCTGAGGCATAATGACCGTTCCGCCGGAAAAGCCTGCAAACGATAATTGGATCAACCGCCTTTCCGGCAGCCTCACCCCGAAGTTTTTCAAAAATCTGTTCATTGCACTTGGCATCGGATTGGTTGGTGGACTGATCGCACACAGCATTGATATGCCACTGGCCTGGATGATGGGGCCGATGCTGGCGACTTTCATTGCAAGCCTGCTGCGCGTGCGCATGGGCATTCCGATGCGGTTTCGCTCGGTCATTCTGGGTGTGATTGGCGTTTTCCTTGGCGCATCCTTTACCCCCGATACCCTTGATCAGGCTGCCCGCTGGCCGATCAGTATGATTGCCGTGCTGCTTTATGTTCCGATTATCACCCTTGTTGTCACATGGTTTTACTGCAAGGTCGCAAAGCTTGATCCCGCAACCGCTCTTTTTTCAGCCACACCCGGCGGGTTGACACCGATGGTGGTTCTGGGCGCGGCCGCAGGCGGTAACGAACAGGAAATTGCCCTGACACAGGGTTTGCGCGTTTTGCTTCTGGTGATGTCAGCCCCACTGATTGTTCTTATGATCACCGGTGTCGTGGCAAGCGGTCATGGTGATAACGAAGCCATACAGATGACCATGTCCGAGGGCCTGATCACGGCGGCATGCGCGATCATAACCGTCATTATTTTTCGCAGAATCGGCATTCCTGCCGCCGAAATGACCGGCGCTATGCTCGCCAGCATGATTTTGCATGTGACAGGTTTGGTCGAAGGCAATTTACCTGACTGGCTTTTGGCCGGAAGCCTTTTGATTCTGGGCTCCGCCATCGGCAGCCGTTTTGCGGGTGTCAAACTCTCCTTTCTGGCCCGTCTGGCCGGTTATTCGATCTTTGCAACGGTTCTTATCCTTGCCTTTACAGGTGTCGTGGCATGGTTTGTTTCCGATTGGCTGGATCTTGATTACATTGCTGTCCTTCTCGCCTTTGCGCCCGGTGGGGTCGCAGAAATGTCGCTAATCGCGTTGGCACTGAATGTTGAACCCAGCTTCGTTGCCTTCCACCATATCGTCCGCATTTTTGAAATCGTCTTGCTGGCACCGATTATGGCAAAGTGGTTCGAACGATATCGTCAGAAAAAGATAAACAACCTTTAGTTATAAAGCATTGGCGTCTTGTGATTAATTCGCTAATCTTTTTCTGCATATTCGGGGCAGGGAACAGATAATGCGAACGAGACTTTCGGGGCGGGACTCGCGAACATTCGGCTTGCATGGCCAAACACTCTTGCGGAAGCGGCTTTTCGATCTTTCAGTTGCAGCAACATTACTGATCGCGGCATTGCCGGTACTGCTTTTGATTGCGATTGCCCTGAAATGTGAACATCATGGCCCCATTTTGTTCAAACAGGTTCGTATCGGATATCTTGGCAAACCATTCACCATTTATAAATTCTGTACTCTTTGGGACTCGTTAGTCGCGGATGGTACACCTTTGGCGCCGACAAAATTCCGAAACTTCCTTCGGCGCTGGGGCCTAGACGAATTACCTCAGCTATTCAATGTCGTTCGCGGTGATATGTCACTTGTCGGGCCACGCCCGCACACGCCAGATGACAATCAAAATTTCACCCGGCACTTTGCATTTTACAACACACGCCATCAGGTACGCCCCGGCATCACAGGCCTGGCGCAAATCAACGGCTGGCGCGGTCAAATCCGGTCGGATTTTGATCTGAAAAGTCGCCTTGACTGTGACATTCTCTATATCAGTCGGCAATCTATCTCGTGTGACATACTCATTCTGATCTGCACCATCTTACGCCCGGGGTGCTGGGTGAATGGTCCTTGCCGAACATCCCCTGAAACCCTGTCATCATATCGCGTCAGATGAAAAACGTCGGCTTTAAGATTGCTTTGCTGTGTGGCAGCCTTATATTTGCCAACTGTTTCATCCCTATGGTTTGCGCAAAATCCGGAATAACTCAAAAGGACAAGCGTGATGCAGCAATTCAGCTTGGCCTTTTAGATCTGGTACCGTCGTTATCGGTGACTGAGGAATTCAACGACAATATTTTTCTGTCTGATAACTACCAAAAGTCCGATGTCATCAGCCGCGTCGCACCTGCCTTAACCTTGCAATCAAATTGGCAGCGGGCCCGGTTGCGGCTTGAGGCTCTTGGGGATGCAGGATTTTACACCCAATCAGACGAAGATGATTATCTGGATGGCGAACTTGGTGTTTCCAGCGGATTTGATATCGGTCCGGCATTGGCCGTCGATGGTGATTTACGCATCGCCAAACGCCACGAAGATCGTGGCGGCGATGATATTCCGACCGGTGCGGCCGAGCCCGTCAGCTATGTCGATCAAAATACTGAAATTGCGGTTCGCTATTTTGCCGGTGATGTTCATTACCGCACCGCCATAGCCGTGCGGCAGCTTGATTTTGACGATACAACGCTCACCAATAGAGGCATTGCCAATAATGATGATCGGGATCGCACCGAACTGCGACTGATCATGCGGGCTTCCTATCAACTGGGTCTTGGCCGCGAAGCTTATGGCGAAACCACATTTAACCAGCGGGAATATTCAAATACCCCCGACGATCAGGGCATTTTTCGCAATTCGAACGGTTACCGTTTGTTGGGAGGCATGACATTTGATCTTACCGATCTGATCAAGGCGGATATCGGGGCAGGATGGATGTCGCAAATTTATGAGGACTCCCGCCTGCAAACCAATGAAGGATTTTCAGTTCGTGCCGCAGCAACATGGAATATTACACGCATGACCGCGCTGGATTTCCGTGCCAAGCGTGAAATTGGTGAAACCACCGTTACCGGCGCCAGCGGGATCATCGGCGAAAGCTTCGATGCCGGTATCGAACATGAACTCCGCCGCTGGCTAGGTATCCGGCTTAACGGTGGTTATCAGCATGATCGGTTTGAGGGGGCAGGACGCGCGGACAAAATAACCCGCTTTGGTGCAGGGATACGGTATGAACTGAACCGCTTCGCCGATCTGGATGGTTCCTGGCGATATGACCAGCGCCGGTCAGACGAAACAGGCCATGATTACCGCCGCAATCGTACTTTGCTGACGCTTCGGCTGAAAATGTGATGTCATGAAAAACATAATTCTGTCTGCAATCCTTTTGTTCGCTGTTTCAAGTGGCATTGCAGTCCCAAAGTTAAGTGCCCAAACCGTCTACACGATTGATAGCGGCGATAAGCTACGCATCACGGTTTTTGACGAGGAAGCCCTTTCAGGTGATTTTTTGGTCGGCGCTGATGGATCCGTCACTCTGCCCCTGATCGGAACGGTTGCTTTACGCGACCTCACACCACAAGCTGCACAGCAAACCATCGCCAACGCCCTCGCAGACGGCTATATCCGCAATCCTGTGGTATCCATCGACGTTCTCCATTTCCGCCCGGTCTATATTCTTGGCGAAGTAAACGAGCCAGGTGAATACGAATATGCTTCGGGAATGAATGTGTTAAATGCCGTCGCCCTTGGCGGCGGATATACTTATCGCGCCGATCACGACGACATCGTTATCATGCGCGGTCGCGACGATAACCGTATCGAAATACCGGCCAACGAGCACAGCATTGTTTTGCCCGGCGATATTATCCACATCACCGAGCGGTATTTTTAAAACACATTACACACGAATAACCAATTGATCCCATTGGAACGTTTATAAAAAACTGACGAAAAACCGTGTTTCAGGAAGAACCCCATCTTTACCTGCCGGTTTAACCATGCTGAAATCCGGCCACGCGCAAAAGCGCCCCACCATGAAAATGCGCTATCTTCAGGGAGCCCCAAATGTCTAATACTGCGGAAATGCGTCACGGCGGACGTATACTGGTTGACCAACTTGCCCTTCACGGCTGCGAGCGAGTGTATCTTGTTCCGGGCGAAAGCTATCTTGCCGTGCTTGACGGGCTTGTCGACCATCCGGATATCGCCCCGATCATCTGCCGTCAGGAAGGCGGTGCCGCCATTATGGCCGAGGCACACGGCAAACTGACCGGAAAACCCGGCATTTGCATGGTCACCCGAGGACCCGGTGCTACCAACGCATCAGCGGGCGTGCATGTCGCCCATCAGGACAGCACCCCGATGATCCTTCTGGTCGGGCAGATCGGACGGGACATGGTCGACCGTGAAGCATTCCAGGAAGTCGACTATCGCAAGATGTTCGAACCGCTTTGCAAGTGGGTCGCCCAGATCGATGACATCAACCGCATCCCTGAATATATCAGCCACGCCTATCATATCGCGACCTCCGGTCGCCCCGGACCGGTGGTACTTGCCCTTCCGGAAGACATGCTGTCCTCGGCAGCCGAGGTTGCCGATGCCAAACCCTATGTCCCGATCGAAGCCAAAACCGCCCCCGAAGACGTCGCCCGTTTCCGTGGCGCACTGGCAGATGCAAAGCGGCCGATCATGATCGTTGGTGGTGGTGGTTGGACCGCAGAAACCACTGAAAACCTTAAATCGTTTGCAAAACGAAACAATGTTGCGATCGCCACCAGTTTCCGCTGTCAGGACTATATCCCGAACACGCACAGCCATTTCATTGGCGATGTCGGCATCGGGATCAATCCGGAACTGGCGAAATTCATTCGCGAAAGCGACCTTGTGATCCTTGTCGGGTCGCGCATGGGGGAAATGACCAGCAGCGGCTACAGCCTGCTTGAAATCCCCTGCCCGAAACAGAAACTGATCCATGTTTACGCAGGCCCCGATGAACTGGGTCGTGTTTATCGTCCTGATATCGCAATCAATGCATCCCAACGATCATTCATCCGTGCGATTGCCATGATGGAACCGGTGGATGGAAGTGGACGGGAAGAACAGATTGAAACGGCCCACGCTTCATATCTGAAATTCTCGACGCCGCTTGATACGCCAGGCGATGTAAAGATGGCGCATGTTGTCGCAAAGCTTCGCGAAATCCTGCCCGAAGACGCCATCGTGACCAACGGGGCCGGCAACTATGCCGCCTTCCTGCATCGTTTCTTCCGGTATGGCAAATATCGCACCGAGCTTGCACCGACTTCGGGTTCGATGGGTTATGGCCTTCCGGCATCTGTGGCCGCCAAGCTGACCCATCCGGATCGCCTGTCGATCTGTCTTGCCGGTGACGGATGCTTTATGATGCACGGTCAGGAGTTCGCAACGGCGGTTCAGTATGGTGCGAACATCGTCGTGATCGTGGTCAATAACGGCATGTTCGGCACCATCCGCATGCATCAGGAACGCAATTACCCCGGTCGCGTTTCCGGCACCCAATTGCACAACCCGGATTTCGCGGCCTACGCTGTTGCCTTTGGCGGACATGGCGAAACGGTCACCAAGACCGAAGATTTCGGACCGGCTTTTGAACGCGCCGTGCAATCGGGAAAACCCGCAATTATCGAGGTGCAGGTTGATCCGCAGGCCCTGACCCCGATCAAGACACTGGATCAAATTCGCGCAGGTAGTTGATCCACCAAACTGTGAAATACGGCGAGGTCGCTTACCGCCTAGGCAAGTCGATCTCGCCATTTTCAATTGCCTTGCGCAACTTGCCAACGGTTTCGGCTAGCTTCTCGTCAATGACATGCAAATAGGCTGTCCAATCCGAAAGCTTTTTGAGCTCTTCCTTGCCATCGGAAATTCCGCGCAAACCGATTAATGGCACATCAAACTTCTGGCAAACGCGCAGAATGGCATAGGTTTCCATATCGACCATATCGGCATCAATGGCATCATAAGCGACACCCGACACAACGTTTGCCCCCGTGGACAAACGGGCTTGCGCGACCCCTGGAATGCGATAAGGCAATTCCAGAACTGCCGGAAGATTCAGATAGGGCGTAATCCCCCTCTCGAAACCAAGCGCCGAGCAATCCATATCGCGGTAAGACACAGTCGAGGCCTGATAGACCTCCGCTTGCTCAAGCGTACGCGACCCTGCCGATCCAAGAGTAACCACCAGATCGGGTAAATCACCCGACAATCTAAGTTCCGTCAGGGCAGAGCTCAGATTAATTGCGGCCTCAACCGGACCAATGCCAATCATCAGCGGCTTGAACAGTTTTTCAAGATGGGGGCCATATTCCTGATTTGCCGCCATTGCGAACAGCACATTGGTTCCGGCAAAATCATGAAGATATCCGCGCATATCCCACCTATCTCGTCTGCGGTTGATCCGGATGCAGATTACTGGTCAGGGCATGCTTTGCCAGCCCTTATTTAGGCCGATTTGAAAATATTCCGGAGAAAAATGGTACACCCGACAGGATTTGAAGCCTGCGGCTTTTACCTACTCGAGCGCGCACAAACAAGCCATTTCCAGCGTAAACATCAAGCCGAGCAAAACATCGACTAACCGAGATTCTGCCCGCGCCAATGCCAGCATTGATCTCAACTTTCCAGCCCCCTACTCGTCAAGGGATTGATCTGCCGCTTCAAATGCAGTCCCTTTTCCGCTAAGGCAGGTTCGGCTGGGCAGTTGACGAGGAATACCAATTAGATTATTCATACTGTGAACGATATGCGGAACGAAAATGCCCGATAAGTCTGATATCAAGACAGAGATAGAATTTCTAGCCGCTCTTGAGCAGGGAGAAATCACCAGTCAAATGCGCCTATCACAGCGTATTGCTGTGTCTGTAGGGCTGGTAAACGCACTACTAAAACGTGCCGTTCGAAAGGGATTTGTAAAGGCGCAGGAAGTCCCTGCCAAACGTTATGCATACTATCTCACTCCTAAAGGCTTTTCCGAAAAAAGCCGATTGGTCACTGAATATCTTGAGACCTCGCTTGATTTTTTTCGACTGGCGCGTGGACAATACGAAGTCATTTTCGAACGCCTACATCAGATAAAAGCAGCACAGATCGCATTTGCCGGATCGGGTGAACTGGCGGAAATAGCCCTGCTTGCCGCGCGCGAGTATGGAATCGAGCCTAAAGCAATTTACGATAGCAAAACCAATGTCAAAAGCTTTCACGGAATACCAATTGTCCGCGACATGTCAGAAATTGGGGATTTTGACGGAGCCGTATTAACAGAATCCCGGCATCCTCAGCAGGTTTTCGATGAGTTGACTGTAAAATTTGGCCGAACCCTAATCTTTAGCCCGGCTTTTCTGCGTATCCATCATTGCAGCGCTCAACAAAACACAGCTTCAAAATATCCTGCAGATGGGGAAAACATCTCATGACCGGATGGTTTTCTGTTAAAAACTGCCCCACATCAGGAAAAACGCGCCCGCTGGTGAAGCATTTTTTCATCCAGATGAAAATAGCGTAATTAATTGAAACAATTATCTGGTATATAGAAATTGAATACTTTGAGAAAAATCTTATATCTTCTTGATAAATCAGAACGAAGGAAAGCTATTGTTCTGATGCTGATGATTATAGTTATGGCCTTCCTAGACATGGTCGGAATAGCTTCAATCATGCCTTTTATGGCAGTACTAACTGATCCAGACATTATCAATCAAAATCAATATCTTTCACAAGTTTACCAACTTCTTTCTTTTTCCGATCAAAAAACATTTTTGTTTTTTCTTGGTCTTTTGGTTTTCTCTCTTCTCATCATATCAATGGGATTCAAAGCACTAACAACATGGCACCAAGTCCGCTTCACAACCATGGCTGAATATACGCTTGGATGTCGCTTGGTATCAGGGTATCTAGGTCAACCATATGAATGGTTTCTAAACCGCCACAGCGCAGATTTAGGGAAATCCGTTTTGTCGGAAGTTTCCCAAGCAATAAATAACTCCATGACACCCTTAATGCAATGCATAGCTCAGACTGCGGTTATCACTGCTATTTTAACTTTACTTGTCGCTGTCGATCCAATGCTTGCGTTCGTCATAAGCTCGATTTTAGGGTGCGCATACGGACTACTGTATCTTGCTCTCCGTAATCTGCTCGGACGGATAAGCATCAAACGTGTGGCAGCTAACAAGGCACGCTTTCAAGCTATCACCGAAGCCTTCGGCGGCATTAAGGATGTAAAGGTTTCCGGTCAGGAGCAGACTTTTCTCACCCGCTTTTCAGTTCCCGCTCATATGTTTTCAAAATATCAGGCAATATCCAAACTGTCTGGCCAACTCCCCCGCTTTGCTCTGGAGGCTATTTCCTTTGGTGGTATGATTTTGCTCGTTCTTTTTTTAATGCGGGATGGAAAAGAACTTCAATCTGCCCTACCAATTCTAACTTTATATGCTTTTGCAGGTTATCGATTACTGCCCGCAGTGCAGATATTTTATCAAAACTTGGCAACATTACGCTTTGGAGGGGCTGCGCTATTATCCCTGCATCAAGATTTAGTATCTCTACCTATATCTCCTACATATAAAGACAACACACAATTACAACCAATATCTATCAGGAATAATATTCAACTTGATAAAATATGCTACAGCTACCCATACACCTCAAAAAAGGCTGTAAATAGTCTAAGTATAAATATACCAGCAAGATCAACTGTTGGATTCATTGGGAAAACTGGAAGTGGAAAAACAACAACTGTTGATATAATTTTGGGACTAATCCACCCCCACTCAGGACGATTAAGTGTGGATGGAGTTGCAATTACGGCAGAAAATGTTCGTTCTTGGCAAAGAGCAATCGGGTATGTTCCCCAATATATTTATCTATCGGATGACACGATAGCTGGAAATATTGCCTTTGGAGTTGACAAAAAATACATCGACTATGCTGCAGTTAAACGTGCCGCAAAGGTTGCCAATTTGCACAATTTTATTACCACAGAGCTCGCACAAGGTTATTATACAAATATCGGAGAGCGTGGTATTCGATTATCTGGCGGACAACGACAGAGAATTGGGATCGCAAGAGCACTTTACAATAATCCACAGTTGCTAATACTAGATGAAGCAACTAGTGCACTAGATAATTTAACAGAAAAACATGTAATGGAGGCGGTAGAGAATATTAGTCACTCACTTACCGTGATAATGATAGCCCATCGCTTATCTACGGTTCAAAAATGCGACAACATATATGTCATTGAAAACGGGACAATTACAAAATCTGGAGATTACAACACAATATCACAAGAAAGTATTTTTTTCTCAAAATGAGGCATAATCAAATCTGAAATCATTCAAAAAAATTTTTACCTATAAATGTACTAATACAGCACCAGCAAAGATATTATATTATTTTCAAAATTAGGAGTATCCAATGCCAGGAAGAAATATGCTCTCTAATAGAAACAAAAATTACATGAAGAAATTCTCCATACATATTGAAGCATCTATTATTGATGCCTTACGTGCGATCGAGGATAATAAACATCGTTTTCTCATTTGCGTCGATGATAGTTTCCACGTGACAGGGGTAATCGTGGATGGTGACATCAGGCGTGCATTCATAGAGGGAAAAAATGCAGAAGATCTCATCTCAAATGTCTATAATAAAAATTTCACAAAAATTGATGATAAATCAAGATTTAGCGAAATTTGCGAAATATTTAGGAGCAGAAAGATTGATTTTATTCCCATAACAGACAAAAAAGGTAAATTAAAAAACATTATAACCAAGAAACAATTCCACATTATGTTGCTTGAAGATGTAAATTACAATCCGAATGATGATTTTACCGTTTATGACGAACATGTTCTTGAACATGAGGTATATAATAAGCCTTGGGGATTTTACAAAAGTATACTTCTTAGTCCATTCGCGCAAGCAAAAATACTTACCGTATTTCCAATGTCACAGTTAAGCTTACAAGAGCATAAATACAGGGAAGAGCATTGGGTAGTGATCAAAGGGAATGGAATGTGTCAACTGGGAGAAACTCATCTTGAACTATACCCAGGAAAGTATGTTTTTATCCCTAAAGGCTGTAAACATCAATTGCTTAATAATGATCGCAAAAAAAATCTGATTTTATCGGAAGTACAGCTTGGAGATTATTTTGGTGAAGATGATATTATTCGCCACCAAGACAAATACGGTAGAGTATGAGAATCAGAAAGTTGAACCACATGAACTTTAAACATGACTACCACGAACCCAAAGTCGTAGCCGAAATCGGCTGCAACCATATGGGTGATATAAGAATTGCCAAAGAACTTATCTGGCTAGCGAAAGAATCCGGGGCACGATATGTCAAGTTTCAGAAGCGAAATAATCGCGAGCTACTGACCAAAGAGCAATACGATTCTCCTCACCCGGTACCCGCCAACTCTTATGGGAAAACTTATGGGGAGCATAGAGAGTTCCTCGAACTTAACAAGAATCAAAACCAAGATCTTAAGAGATACTGCGAAGAAATTGGAGTTACTTACTCAACCTCGGTTTGGGATCTAACGAGCGCTCAAGAAATTATTGAGCTGAACCCGGAATTCATAAAAGTCCCTTCCGCATGCAACAATAATATTGCCATGCTCAAGGCATTGCGAGATGACTATAGAGGGGGTGTTCAGATTTCGATAGGAATGACAACTAAATCGGAAACCGATGAAATCATACGATTTTTTGAAGAAGCCGACCAAGCAAGCACGCGTCTGGTTATCTACTCTTGCACCTCAGGTTACCCAGTTCCATCTAAGGATGTTTCGCTTCTGGAAATAAATTGGCTATACCAACGATTTGGAAATCGAGTTAGCGAAATTGGCTTCTCAGGCCATCATCTAGGTACGTCGCTAGACATTGCGGCCTATACATTGGGAGCTAGATGGATCGAACGTCATTTTACCAAGGACAAAACATGGAAAGGAACAGATCACGCAGCTTCGTTGGAACCAAATGAACTAAGTACACTTGTTAATCAACTAAGTGAAGTTCACTCGGCCTTAAACTACAAATCTTCTGAAATTCTTCCCATCGAGCAGATACAAAGGGATAAGCTCAAAAACAGGAAATAGCATGGCAATTGCGTTTATCCCTGCCCGTGGAGGCAGTAAGTCGATTCCATTAAAAAATATTCGGCCATTTTGCTCGTATCCACTTATTTATTGGAGCCTGCGGGCATTACAAGATGTGCCGGATGTAACTCAAATTGTGGTGGCGACAGACAGTAAGGAGATTACTGATACGGTAGAGAGTCTCTGTTTTAAAAATGTGATCGTCTATAAACGAAAGCCTGAGAATGCCACGGATACAGCCTCAACCGAATCGGTAATGCTGGAGTATCTGGATCAAGCAGGACTTTCTGATAACGAACTATTTATACTTACACAATTGACCTCACCTCTTACGCTCGCCCAGGATTTTATAGGAGCGTTAAAGCTACGGCAAAGCAGTGGAGCAGATAGTGTATTAACTGGAGTACAATGCAAACGTTTTTTCTGGACCAGAGATGGAACATCTTTGAATTATAACTATTTAGAACGACCTAGACGACAAGATGTTGGTGGGTGGTTGATGGAAAACGGTGCGTTCTACATCAATACAGTTGGCAACATTTTACAACATCGTAATCGTCTGTCTGGCAAAATAGCCCTATATGAGATGCCAGAATATACTGCGATCGAAATTGATGAAGAAGATGATTGGGCAGTAGCAGAAGGTTTGATGCGCACTCACATACTGCCACGTATAACCCATTCCACAGCCATTAAACTGTTCCTCTCCGATGTTGATGGTACTCTCACCGATGCTGGTATGTATTACGACCAACATGGCAACGAGATGAAGAAGTTCAACACACATGATGGCAAGGGCTTCGAACTACTTCGAAAAGCAGGAATCAAAACAGGTCTTATTACCAGTGAAGTAACTGCGATTGTGGAGTGTCGCGCAAGAAAGTTAGCGGTGGATTATATTGTTCAGGGAAAAGGCTATGGCGACAAACTCACTGCAGTTCAAGATATCTGCGAACGAGAAGGTGTAACTTTACAGGAAGTTGCATATGTGGGGGACGATGTTAACTGCATCGATTTGCTAAAGCATGCAGGTTTAGCAGCTTGCCCATCCAATGCAACTGATCCTGTGAAAGCTCTTGCTTCAGTTCTACATTTGAAACGTCGCGGTGGTGAAGGCGCCGTGCGCGAATTCATCGATAGTATTCTCGCTAAACATTAGATTAAGGGAGAATAACAATGAAGAACCCAATTTTTGATGTCCTATGTGACTTAGGCATTTGCGATGCCTCAGCAGTTGAACATTTTCATAAGGGCGTACGTGACCGCGATGACATAGATGTCCTGCTTTGCCAAAAATCTGGTGCACTATTTCTTAACCGTGTCGACCATATGGACATGGCTTATTACAATTCTAAACAGCCGACACACAAGTTTGGCACATCCAAACGCCAAATTATTTCTACCAATGACGACACACAACGGAGATATAACCAATTTTCAAACCTAGTAAGGGGCAAAAATTGGCTTGAAGTTGGGGCAGGTTCTGGTGCGATGCTTGATGTTTTTGCTCCACTCGTTGCTGAGTACGCGGCGGTAGAACCACAGGAACAAGCGGCTTCTTTTCTTAGAGAGATCGGCCATCCTGTATATCAGGACATAAAAGATGTTCCAGCAGGAACGTACGATGTAATAACTTTATTTCACGTATTTGAGCATCTAAATTCCCCTTTAGAAATGTTGAAAAATTTAATAAATATAATGCCTATTAACGGAAGACTAATTATTGAAGTCCCACACGCACGTGATATGTTAATTTCTTTTGCCGGCTGCAAGTCATTCCATAATCATACATTTTGGAGTGAACATTTGTTTTTACATACTCGAGATACCTTAGGAGCATTAGCAATTGCAGCAGGCTTCAAAATAACTTCAATACAAGGAGTCCAACGTTATCCGGTTTCCAACCATTTATATTGGTTAGCGAAAGGAAAACCTGCAGGACATGTCACCTGGAATATGTTAACTGACAGAGAATTAGATAGTTCTTATGAATCCGTGCTAGCAAAGCTTGACTTAACTGACACCTTGATAATGGACTTGAGTAAATGCGCATGAAAATACTACACGTAGCCTCCTTTTCTGGAAATATAGGAGATAATGCAAGCCACAAAGGGCTTTACCATTTGCTCAATAAATTTTTTAAGAATTATACTGTCAAACAATTAGAAATGAGAAACTTCTATCAAAACTACCAAGGCCCCTCCAAGAAACATTTTGATGAAGATTTTGTCAGCTATGCAAATGACTTTGACTTAGTGATTATAGGAGGAGGAGGCTTCCTTGACTACTGGGTGCCAAATAGCGCAAGTGGTACTACTATAGATATTCAACCGAAATTAATCCATAAACTGAAATGTCCAACACTTATTACTAGCGTTGGCTGTGCTCCACACAAAACTATCCCGGATGGAAATATCGATAAATTTCGCCACTTTCTTGATGCAGCACTAGAGAACTCCAAAATTTTAATTGCTGTTCGTAATGACGGATCAGTCGATTCTATTCGGCGTGATATAGGTAGCCAGTATTTAGAACACATTCCAGAAGTTGCCGATCACGGATTTTTCTTTAAAATAAAAGAACGCATCATAACATATACTCCAAATAAATATATTGCAATTAATATAAGCGAAGATCAACTGGCGATGGAAAGCCTACATCGAGGAAATATAGACAGCCATGTATTTTATGATGAAATATCTAAAACCTGCAAATATATTTGTGAGAATCTAGGCCTATCTGTAGTTTTTGTCCCACATATCTATACAGACCTGAACGCAATTTCGTCCATATTATCTAGATTAAGCGACCACCTCATTCGAGAGAAAATAAGTGTTGCTCCATGCATTCAAGGCAGAAGATCTGTAGATCATATATTTGGTATATATAAGCATAGCAAAATGGTCATAGCCACACGTCTTCATGCTAATATTTGTAGCCTCGCAATGAACATTCCTGTTTTGGGGGTAGCTGTACTTGATAGAGTAAAATACGTTTATGACAGCCTTAACCTCTCCAGTAAATGTGTCATACCAAGTGAAAATTTTTCCCAGGAATTGAATGACGAACTAAATTTCCATAACAACCAAAACTTAATCGCTTACAATTTTGACCAATTATCACTAAAGAAAAATGAAACGATATTAGTTTATAATAATTTTATTGAAAAAGAATTTTCTTAAGATGACATACAAAAATTACATATACTTACCTATAGAAACAAAATCACGGGAACTTGATGCAAAAATACTTCTTGCACTAGAAGCCTGCTCTCGTGGTTTTTGCACTATAATAGGAACGAAGAAAATAAATAGCATTTTGGAAGTTATGCCAAGAGGAATTTATTTCTATAAAGACTCATCTTATCCTCTATCGAAACGTTTTCAAAAATACAAAATTATCGGACATAAAATTGTTGTCCATGATGAAGAGGGTCTTATCATTCAAAATGATATGGATTACCTAAAAAGACGCGTTATGTTCGAAACAATCAAACACGTTGATAAGTTTTTTTGTTGGGGAAACCACCAACTTAAATTAGTTGAATCTGCAAAGAATATATTTTCTAGCAATGTCAAGTTGCATTCTGTTGGACACCCTCGATTTGACTTACTCCGCCCACCAATAAATAAATACTACCTCTCTCAATCAGAGGGGGAGGAAAAGATTATTTTAGTCAACACAAAACTGGCGGAATTTAATCATCGCCTCGGTGAAAATGGGTGGATTAATTTACTTAAAAGTCACAATATGCTTCATTCTGAAGAGTGCCTTCCTTTAAGAAGGGAACAGAAGTTATATAAAGAACACTTATTTTACTACTACAGGGAACTTTTGATAAAAATCAGTCAAAAATTTCCAAATCACAAGATTATTCTTCGTCCACATCCGGCAGAAGATATCTCAAAATGGGAAAGCATAGCTTCCAATCTACCAAATGTTACAGCGACAAAAGAGCAAAGCATTGGTTATTGGTTAAGCAGAGCCCTAGCAATCATACATACAAGCTGCACAACTGGAATAGAAGCATATATTGCGTCTGTCCCGGCAATAGCTTTTAAACCCATTCAAGAAGAGAGATTTGACAATGAACTGCCAAATAAAGTGAGCCATATTGCAGAAAGCATAGAAGAATGCATAAATATTCTGAAGAATATATTAAATAAAAATATCAAAAAAAACATCGATACAGATATTGCTAAATTATTACTTCATCCATATATAGATAATATCTCTGATAATAACTTTTCCTACCAAACGATTTTAAACGAACTTGAAACGTTTCCAAATGAATATATGCCCATACCAAATACACTTAAAGCAAAACTTTTTATCAAAAAAATTATGTATAATGTGATCCGGAAAATCAGGGCAAAAAATGGTAACGAAAGAGATATTCCATACGACGAACTGCGATTAAAAGTAAAGATATTATCCAGCATACTCGAAATTGCGCCACCAAAAATAACAAAAATTAGTGAAAATATATACATGATGAGAGCTTAAAATTGTCCATACTGCACAGTATAAAAAGATATATTTACCGATGTAAAATAAGAAAAGAATATTACTATAAGCATAAAGTTAGAATGGAACCCAATGTTACAATTCCGGATGGTATACAGATCGGAGCATACACTTTCATCGGTAGAGACGTTATTATTGGTCCCGCTACCAAATCAGTCGGTAGGTTTTGCTCAATTGCTCCCAGAGCAATAATTGGACCAAACTCTCATTATATATCAGCCATTACCACGTCTAATATTCCTCTATTATACTCAACAGAAGAAGAGTTCTTTCACAAACCCAAAGAAAGTAATGCTCAAAAGTACCAGGCACATAAGGAGGAGTTAAACAAGAAAAACGTAATAATAGAGGATGACGTTTGGATAGGGCATAACGCGATAATTTTACCTGGCGTAAAAGTAAGCATTGGGACTATCATTGCAGCAGGATCAGTAGTAACAAAAGATACAGAACCTTATAGTATTGTTGCAGGTATCCCCTCCAGATTTTTGCGCTACCGCTTCCGAAAGGAAACTATTGAAGCAATCTGCAATTCAAAGATTTTTCAAAAGAAAGAATCTGATATAATTCAAATCCTCAGCAAATACTCCGGCCTTTCTTTAGAAGATCATATTGAAGAAATTTTAGAAGACATAAAGAAGTTATGAAGGAGAAATATAATTGTTAGGAGATACAATTAACGAGTACCTTTACTATGGGTACGCAAAGAAGAACCCCATAACGTTGTGGGACGGTACCCTAAATTCAGAAGATAATTTTGAACTCGATTATACCCCAGATGGAGCATCAAAGAAACTCGACCACATTTTTGATGATGTTTTTTCAAAAATCAAATTGGACGGGTACTGCATAATTCCCTTAAGTGGAGGATGGGATAGTAGGGTTATGCTTGGTTCCGCCTTGAACCGCTTACCAACGTGCCAAATTAAAACTGTTAGTTTTGGATGTCCAAAACAACTTGACTATGAACTTGGATATAAGTTAGCCAACTCTGTTGGCGTGGAACATCACAGGGTAGACTTATCAAAAATTCAAGTAAACTGGTTATCATTAATTTCCAGTACAAGAAATTCACCTTGGACATATGCTTTAGATGCATTCTTTAATAGCTTTTCTATCTCCTCAGTATCTAACGAAAAAGACACGATCCTCTCTGGATTTATGGGAGATCCATTGACAGGAGGGCATACCTCACCCTCGACGACAAAACACGAAGCTATTGCTGAGTTCCAGGCAAAACAAAAATTCTCAAAGAGAGAGAATATTTCTCCAAGTTTATATAATCCGTCAGAAGGACTCGAACATCTAGTCCCTCCAAAAGAAATAAAATATATAGATTACCTCGACTATGGGATACGGCAAGCTAATTGTATTGCACCGATACTAGGATTTAAGAAATTTTGGGCCGGATGGGGAGATTATTATAGTCAACATTGCATGACTAAAGCCAATTTTTTGACGCCATTTACACATAAAGCTTGGGCAAATTATTGGCTTAAAGCATCTGACAATTGCAAGAAAGATCAAAAATTATACAAAGAGATGATAAATACCAATTTTCCAAAATTGGTAGAAATAGGTTCAAAGGATACATTTGGAATACCACATCAAAAAAAAATGAATATAAAAATTCAACAAACTATATCGAGAGGAAAGAAAAAAGCACATAGATATTTCCCATGTAAATTAACTAGAGAAAACTCAATGTTAAACTATGTGGATTTCTCCACTTTTTTTCGAATCCGCAATGACTATCAAGAAATATTATACCAAGCAGTCGACATCTTAGACAAAAATTGCATAGCACCTTGGGTAAACTTTGAGAAAATAATTGACCTACATATGAAAAGAAAAGAGGACAACTATCAGTCTATTTTGCTAATTATAGGGTTGGCATTAAACATAGAATGCCTTTCAAAAAACAACCATTAACCCAGCATAAGCCATGAATATTTCATATTTTTCAAATTCCCATATTCCTTCCCGGGAGGCAAATTCGATTCATGTTATTAACATGGCGTCATCATTTGCGAAAATGAACAACAACGTAAATCTGTATTGCCACCTAGCAAATCAACAAAGATATAGTCAAGAATTAATAGAAAGACAGATTCCAGAATACTATGGAGTAGACTGTCAATTCAAGTTGACGCCAATACGGCACTTTCCTTTCCAGGGATCGAACACCTTGGGGTCAATGGAAGCTGTAATTAATAGTAAATGGAATAAAACAGATTTAGTGTATGGGAGACATGGTAGAGCTTGTGCGTTTGCCGCTTTTTCAGGGATTCCTACGATCTTTGAAACCCATCAACCAATTTCGTGGTTTTCTAAAATAGACAAAAAATTAATACATACTGCTTTAAATAGAAATTTATACAAGTATGTTGTAACAATATCAGAACCATTAAAAGAGATATTACTACGTGAAACTAATTATCCACCAGAGAAAATTATTGTTGCCCATGATGGAGCGCCGTCAGTAACACATCTTCGGCCTATGAAGATCGGAAGGGAAAATAGAATCAAAGTTGGTTACTGCGGACATCTATACGAAGGAAGAGGCATTGAAATAATAGCTGATTTAGCAAATCGAATGACAGATATTGACTTTTATCTTGTCGGTGGAAATAATGATGATATTGTTTCTTGGAAAGAAAGAACCAAGAAATTAGATAATTTACATATATTGGGGTTTCAATCTCCCGCTGTTGCAGCACGGATGAGGTTATCTTTCGATATACTGCTAGCACCATATCAGAACAATACCTCGTTAAAAAATGGCAGAAATACTTCCAAGTGGATGTCCCCATTAAAAATATTTGAATATATGGCTTCCTCCAAGCCTTTTATTTGTTCGGATATTCCGGTCCTAAGAGATGTACTAGAAAACAACTTAAACTGTCTCTTGGTGCCACCGTCAAACGTAGACGAATGGGAGGATTCTCTTATGAAACTAATCTCGAACGAGGACCTACGGAAACGATTGGCGAAAACCGCCCTCAAAGATTACCAGGAGAAATATTCGTGGGACAATCGCGCTAAGTCTATCATTGATATGATTTAAAAAATGAAAAATGCTAAATCTCATAATATAGTTTTTTTTGTGGAATCTTTAAAAGGCGGTGGCACTCAGCGCGTAGTTTCCAACATTATAACGCACTGGGACTCCATTTCAAAAAAAATCATACTTGTTACTTTGAAGAAAACTGAAACAGACTTTTATTTAATCCCTAAAAACGTTCAAAGAATATGCACAGGGACAAGTAAACGCTCAAATAATAAATTTATAGCGGCAATAAATAACATAAAAACAATTATAAAATTTCGCGAAATCTTGAAAAATTCAGATTGCGATGCCGCGATTTCATTCTTAACATCGACAAACATACTTACAATTATTGCTTCTATCGGAATTAAAAAAAGAATTATTATCTCAGAACGATCAGACCCATCACTGCAAAAAATTGAAACTATATGGATTGTCCTTCGATTTTTGGTTTATAGATTCGCGGCAGTTGTCACCGCCAACAGCCCCCATGCTGTAAAGACGATGTCCTCTTACGTACCAAAAGAAAAACTGTGTCTTATCCCAAATCCCATTGTCCTGCCGTCTATTTTAGCGCGTCCTCGCAATGCTAAAATGATCTTAAACGTAGGAAGGTTAGTACCTCTAAAAGGACAAAACCGAATTATACAAGCATATCTCCAAACCGATTGGTTTGAAGCAACTGGTTGGAATTTAACAATTCTGGGGGACGGGCCAAGTCGAGACGAACTTGTTACCCTCACCAACTCTCAAAGAAAGCATAACAGCATCAACCTTCCGGGAGCCATTTCTAATCCAAATATATTTTATCAATCTGCAGCAATGTTTGTCATGGCCTCGGACTATGAGGGAACCCCTAATGCCTTACTCGAAGCAATGGCACACGGCCTACCTTGTATTGTTCCAGATTGCTTACCCGGTGCTCTGGAGCACGTTGAGCATAACATATCCGGACTTGTCTATTCCGCAAAAGACGTCACAGCATTAAAAGAATGTATGATTAGCCTTGCTCAAGACTCGGATCTACGGGAACGCCTTGGTAACGAAGCTCGTACACGAATGGATTCATATTCGATCGACAAGATTGCGCGTCAATGGGAAGAGCTTCTCTTGTCTAGCGAAACGGGAAAAGATGCCAACAACTAACCTCTCCAGAGACAAGCTTGCGAGCCGAAATGTCGCAGAGCTCCAAGCCCGGATACTGATAACGCTTGGCATTGATGCTTTATCTAGTATGCGTGTTCTTGATATCGGTTGCGGTAACGGAAGCACTGTCAATGGTTGGCTTGGAATCGGTGCAAATGCGTATGGCTGTGATTTCCGCTTCAAAGACGGAAAGCATGTAGCAAGCCTTCAACAACAAAACCGTCTTAGTATAATTCCTAACACCCACTATCGCCTTCCTTACCCGGATGAGAGTTTTGATCTTGTTTTAACAAATCAGGTGATGGAACACGTCATCGATTATCCTTCAACCCTGTCTGAAATCCAACGTATTCTCAAACCTGGCGGTTATTGCCTCCATATCTTTCCTTCCCGATGGATGCCGATTGAGCCCCATGTGTTTGTACCATTTGCTACAGTGCTGCGCTCCTACTGGTGGTTATCACTCTGGGCGTTTATTGGCATTCGCAAACGCAGCCAACGGGAACAGACATGGCGTGATGTTGCATGGGAAAATCAGCAATACCTTCTGACAAGCACAAACTATCTGACCGGGAAAGAGATAGAGAAACACTTCAGGCAATTTTTCAGTAAATTCAACTATGCGGAGAAACAGTTCCTCCAAAACAGCCCAAACAAACGCGGTCAAAAGCTGGCCCGTATCGGAGAGATATTTCCCTTTGTTTTCCCACTTTATCGAGCGATATGGTCAAGAGTGATTCTTACCCAAAAATGAGATATCAATCCTTTCAGATGAGACAACGAAAAATTATCACATTTATCCTGCCATCATTCGCAGGTGGGGGAGCTGAACGGGTTGCGATAAATCTTTTAAATAGCATTGATTGTAAAAACTTCGAGCCCCATCTTGTTGTACTTTCATCGCAGGGGCCTCTTGCGAAACTGGTAAAAGAAGATATCCCGATCAAAGTTATTGGTCACAATCGACTAAGAGATGCTTTGCCAAATTTAATATTCTATTTGCGGAAAAGCAAACCAGATATAATTTTTTCAACTTTCACGCATATCAGCTTGGTGCTGCTTCTCGTGAAGCCGCTGTTAAAGAAAACCAAATTTATTATACGCGAGGCATCCCTGCCATCTGCTAATATTGCCAGAATGCCTTTTTCTTCGGCCATGAAATTTCTTTTCGGTAAAATATATCCGAACGCAGATAAAATTCTCGCGTCTTCCGTTCGCATGTTCGAAGAATTAACAATTTATGGAATTCCCAAAAATCATATTCAAATATTGCCTAATCCGATCGATACCGCGGCGTTACAAAAAAATTCAGTCCCGATTTCAAGCAGTACAAAAGGCGCTGGACGATGTTTTATTGCTGCAGGTCGACTTAGGCCGGAAAAAAATTTTCCTTTTCTTCTTGATGCGATGTCAAAGATTTCACCTGAAGATCACTGTATAATTCTTGGTGAGGGAGATCAGCGAAACCTTCTAGAAGAGAGAATTAGCCAATTAAATCTTCAAGATCGCGTAACCCTAATGGGATTTGTCGACAATCCCGCTCCATGGGTTGCAAATGCAGATGCTTTTCTTATGCCATCACTCTTCGAAGGCATGCCAAATGCCGCACTTGAAGCTCTCGCTCTTGGAACGCCGGTAATCGCAAGTCCAGCAGCAGGCGGTATTGGGGAACTACCATCTGTGACTATTGCTGAGCCTGGTCCGGACTTTCTGCGTGCAATGCAAAATGTCCCAATTAAACGAATACATAAGAGCGATTTTCTTGCACCGTCTCTTTTACCTGATGAATATGACATAGAAAATGTCGGCAGGCGGTTTAACAACCTCATTACCGAACTATGCCTTCTTTCAAAAAAGGACGAAAGCTAGAATGCTTGTATGCCACATCATTACCGGTCTCGGTTCGGGAGGGGCAGAACGCATGCTGGGTCGTATCGTTATCAGTGCGCAACAACCGCCTAATACATGTCACATGGTGGTATCCCTTACAGGGGAAGATATTCATGGTCCAGCTATACGGGCGTCAGGTGTACAATTATATTGCCTAAACATCCAAAAATTGCGTGAAGTACCGCTCGCTTTCTGGTCCCTCGTTCGCTTACTGCACCGCTATAAGCCTGATGTCATCATGACTTGGCTTTATCATGCGGATTTATTTGGAACATTTGCGGCGATCACAGCCGGACTTGGCCGTAAACGACTGGTATGGAATTTACGTTGTTCAGACATCGATTTCTCCCGTTATGCCTATTCGACAAAGATTATATGTCGACTTCTGGCGTATCTATCTTTCCTCCCGGCTCAAGTAATCACCAACTCCCAAGCAGGTCGCAGACATCACCTGAGTTTGGGATACAAACCACAGAAATGGGGATATCTCCCCAACGGATTTGACACATCGGAATGGTATCCTGATGCTGAAGATCGTGAGAATGTAAGAATTGAGTTTGGACTTTCGGCACATGATGTCGCGATTGTCGTTGTTGCACGTCATGATCCGCAAAAGGATCATACCACCTTTTTGGCCGCTGCAGACAAGCTGGCTAAACGATACTCGAAGGTGAAATTCATTCTTATCGGCCGCAACACGCAAAATATCCCTTTGCCCAATGCTCTCCGAAACAAAATGATTGTATTAGGGGAAAGGACTGACGTTGCGCGACTGCTTCGCGGCATGGATATTGCCGTGCTCTCCTCCGCCTATGGCGAAGGTTTCCCCAACGTTGTTGGAGAGGCAATGGCTACCGGCTTACCTTGCGTTGTGACAGATGTTGGAGACTCTGCGCTTATAGTAGAAGACACGGGCATCGTTGTGCCACCTCGTAATCCAGATAGCTTGGCCGATGCCATCCAAATTCTTATTGACGACCCTGATCTTCAGAACCGAGGAGCTGAAGCACGACGCATCATTATCGGTTGCTATTCAATAGATGTCGTAAGAGAGAGATATCAGAAGCTTTTTTCTGACATTCACGCAAACAGCAACTGAAAATGCCAGAGCACTGGCATCTATAATGTACCTTAAAACAGCTAGTTTATTTGCTCTGAAGAATTGGCGCACCCGACAGGATTCGAACCTGTGGCCTTTGCCTTCGGAGGGCAACGCTCTATCCAGCTGAGCTACGGGTGCGCAATAGGCATCGGGCAGCACGGCCCGAGCGGTTGGGTGATACAGGTTTTGTCCGTCGCGGGCAAGGACTTTTGACGGCCCTCGCCAATCGCATTCTGCTGCCCGTTCGGTTAAATTCTTGTTGCGGCATATCACAGCGATCAGCTTTCGACGTCGCGTCGCTCATAGGGATCCCTAACGATCCACGTCCCGTTCCATTCCCGGTCCTGTTCACGACGCTGCAGGCGTTCCATACGATTAAGCATTAACTGGGCAGCAAAATCGCTGCCTATGCCTTCCTGAACTTCCTCGAATAGAGGTTGGGCCTTGTCAAAATCGCCCTCGCGATAAAACGCAATCGCGGTTTCATAGGTTTTGCGCCAGTCGCGACGTTCATCGCTTAGCTGCCCGGACTGTGCCAGCACTTCATAAAGATAAACCACATGCTCGGTCCCGAGCAGTACAACATGATCCAGATCGCGCATCTCAATCTCGCCGGCTGCCATGCTGGCCGTTTCATGTGAAGCCAGAATCTGGGTACCGTATATACGGTTGGCCTTTTCAAGGCGGTTGGCATAGTTCACGCAATCGCCAACCACCGTATAGGCGCGTGATTTATCCGTCCCGATTGAGCCGACAACAACCTCGCCGGTCGCGATACCAATACGAATATCAAGCCCGTGATCGCCGATCAGGTCGGCATATTTGGTCTTCAGCGCATTAAAGCGTGCCACCTGCTCCAACGCTGCCAGACAGGCATGCCCGGCGTGGCTTTTTTCCCCGCAGAAGGGCGGGCCCCAGAAACCGATCACCCTATCCCCGACAAAATTGTCGATAATGCCACTATGGTTTGCAATCGGTTCGGTCATGGCGGTCAGATAATCATTGAGAAAATCGACGAGTTTCTCGGGCGGTATATGTTCGGCCATCCAGTCAAAATTGGTCAGGTTCACAACACTGACCGTCATCACCCGCTTTTGCGAGGTTTCAAGCGCGGTTTCCTGTGACAGCAGGTTATTGATGATCTTTGGATCAATATATTTGCCAAACCGTTCACGCATACGGAACCGTACGCGCAATTCGCGCGTCATGCGGTTAAAGGCATCCGCCAGCCGGGCAAAATCGCCCTTGCCCTTGAAATCAAGGCTTGTATCAAGCTTGCCTGACTGCACGCTGTTCAACGCATTGGTCGTATCGCGAACGGCTTTGACCACCGCTTGCGCCAGATAATAGGCAAAGGAAATGCCGATCACCACCGCAGCCAGCATCATGATAAATTCGGCCTGGATCAGAAAATCTTCGCGCTCCGAGACATTTTCGACTGTTTCGCTGGAATATTTTTCCAGCAGCAAAATCTCGCTGCGCAGATCAAGCACAATGTTGCGATGAATACCGCGGACAAGATTTTCCTGACGCTGCGCGTCATCAAGGTCGCCTTCACGCACCCGGCTCAGTAATCTTTCAACGCCCAGATTGAATTGGGCGGCAATATCGGCGAATTCGCGCATACGAACATCAAGATCAAGCAACACACCTTGTTCGAAATGGCCCGATGCCTGTGCCCGGCCAAGGGCTGCCGAGGTAAAGGCCTTGCGAAAGGCCTGCTCAATCTGGGTCTGCTTGGCATCAATCTCGATTTCGATACCACTTAACAGGGGGGCATCAGGGCCTTCATTTTCGACAACACGCATGTAACGGTCGATCAGTGATATCTGTTCAAGCTGACGGGAACGAACATCGGAAAGCGCATCCTTGACTGGTGTCACATAGCGCGACACCGCTTCAAGATCGCCATTGATCCCAAGCGACTGGATAACGGAGAACCCGGTAGCCACAACAAGCCACACGACAAAAAAGGCCGCGACACCCAGGAACTTCGCCCGAACGGTCCTTAGCATGCCGGTCCTGATCCTCCGAAAAACGTAGCTGAAAATGCCACCGAATACACAACGGCAATAGGTGCCATATCGTGACGGTCGCCCCGGGTAACAACCTTGGCAATCATATGCAACTGATTAAAAATGCTACCTGATCAGGGATCAGCGGTCAAAACGCAATCAATTGAGCGTACACGAAAAATCCCGGGCAGCCGCACCGCCCTTGATCCAGCGTCTGATATCGCCGATCACCGTTGGTCCGTTCAGGTCACGCAGCAACATGTGGTAGCCATCAGGAAACAGGCAAACCGCACTCCGGTCCGGGTTTGATGCCCTGATGTCCTTCGCAATTGTGCCAATCGCCGCCGGTGGAATCACCTGATCCTGTTCGCCGGACAATAAAAGCGTTGGAATATCAATTTCTCCTGCCCGTTGATGAGCCAAATCCATCAAATCAGCCAAACCGGCAACCATATCAACCCGTACCGATTTCATCATATGCGGATCACGTGACAGACGACGGAGCATTTCAATATTGTCCGAAGGCCAGATATCAAGTCCCTGCCCAGACAGGGGCAACCAAGGCAAACTGTGTGAGATGACAGAAAGCGGTGCGGTCTGATACCACGGCATCATGTCGCGGTTCCATACTGCCGGAGCCACCAGAATAACCCCGTCCATCCACCGGGGCCGCGATGCCGCCGTCACAATTGCAACCGCACCGCCCATCGAGTCCCCCATCAGATAGACCGGTCGATCCGGATATTGCAAACGAAGGGTGACCAGCATTTCAGCCGCATCATTGACGAGGCTTTGTATTCCCGACCAGAAAGGTCGCGTCGCAGTGCGCCCAAAGCCGCGCTGGTCATAAGCAAAAAGCGCAATATTATCAGACGCCAGCATCGTTCCGGCTTCGTCAAATGCGTTGGCGTAATCGCCAAATCCGTGCAGACCAAGGATCACCGCATCCGGATCGTCAACCGAGCCCCAATGCTGCAAGGGTAACGATTCCCCGTCAGATGCAATGAACGCATTTTGGGTAATTTTAACGCTGCCAATCGGATCACCGGCAGGAATGACAGTCGGTGCGCAAGCCACCAACAAAAGCGAGAACCCGAACCCGGTAAACCACAACAATGTTTTCAACATGTGGTTAATTGCCGCCCCCAGGGTCATCTTGGCTTGCGTTCGAAAGCCAAGTTAAGGCCAAAAAACAAAACCCTGCAAGCAACTTGCAGGGTTTTGGATGATCTGGCGACTGTCTGAAAAATCAGGCGGCCTTGCCCGCACGGGCCTTGTCATTATCTCGTGTCAACATCAGGAAGATATCTTCAAGATCGCCTTCCTCGGTCGACAGGTCCGTGATTGCAAGACCGCAGCCCTGAATAGCATTAAGAATTTCAGCCATCTGGGTGTTGCTGGGCCGGTAATGGAGCGCAATCTGGTTTCCGCCCTTAAGCTCCGCCCCCCAGGGAGATAATGCATCGGGGACCGCGTTCAGGTTGTTTTTGACCGTCAGAACCAGTGTCTTGTGATCGATCCGGCGCAACAGACTGCGTTTGTCTTCATGGGCAATCACATTGCCCTTGTTGATGATCGCGATCTCGTCGCAAAGTTCTTCAGCTTCTTCAAGATAGTGCGTGGTCAGAACGATAGTGACACCGGCCTTGTTCAGTTCCTTCACATAGGCCCAAAGCTGCTGACGCAGTTCGATATCGACACCCGCTGTAGGTTCATCAAGAACCAGTACCGGCGGGTTATGCACCATCGCCTTGCCAACCAGAAGACGCCGACGCATCCCGCCCGAAAGCGACCGGGAATAGGAATCGGCCTTATCCGACAGTCCAAGGGCAGCAAGAATTTCGTCCGTACGGCGTTCGGGTTTGGGGACACCATACAGGCCGGCCTGCAATTCCATCGCCTGACGCGGCGTAAAAAATGCATCCAGATTAAGTTCCTGCGGCACGATCCCGATCGAACAACGCGCGGCACGCATCTCGGCCTCGATATCGTAACCCCAGATTTTTGCTGTGCCGCTTGTCTTGGTGACAAGACCAGCCAGAATATTGATAAATGTAGATTTTCCGGCACCATTAGGGCCAAGAAGGGCGAAAAACGAACCGCGCGGAATTTTCAGCGACACGTTATCGAGCGCCAGTTTTTCGCCGTTCGCGCCCTTATAGAGCTTGGTCAGCCCTTCGACTTCGATGGCATAGTCGGGCATTGCAGTCATGAAAGCGTGATCTCCGCTCTTTTCCACATGGCTTGTTTACGCTAAGACCATGCGGAAGTGTTGATTGAATATGCGCAATCGGTATCATCCCCATGAAAGCGGGGTCAATGACTCTCGGACCTGCCCGGGTCGATGATCCACCGATGGCAATACCTATGCCTGTGCTAACTGGGAAACTGGATATATGAAGATCACCGAAGAAATCAAAGTCGGCAGCCTGAATGTTGCCTGTGACGGCGGCAAAGGCCACCTTGGTCACCCCACCGTTTACCTCAATCTCGAGGAAAAGGGCGAGGTGGTCTGCCCGTATTGCTCGAAGAAATATATTTTCGACAAATCCCAGGCCGAGCACGCAGCACATTAATCCGTTTTGCCTGACCACGGATAAAAGGAACCGGCATCAAAGCTGCCGATACCGTTGATCTGGCAGCTTTTAGCTGACTTAATGACTGTCGCATGTCTTGCCGTCGCGGCATTTTTCGCGGCCCATCCACGGGGAAATCCTATGACGTCTGCACCAACCGCACTTAACAGCTATCGTGCCCTTCCGGATCCGGACGGGCATTTCGGCAATTTCGGGGGCCGCTTTGTCGCCGAAACCCTTATGCCGCTAATTCTCGAGCTGGAGCAGGCCTATAAGGATGCCAAGGCAGACCCTGCGTTTCAGAAAGAACTCGACTATTACCTGAAGCACTATGTCGGTCGTGCAAATCCGCTTTATTACGCCGAACGCCTGTCCGAACATCTTGGCGGGGCAAAAATCTATTTCAAGCGCGAGGATCTGAACCATACCGGCGCGCACAAGATCAATAACTGCATCGGTCAGATCCTTCTGGCCAAGCGAATGGGCAAAACCCGCATCATTGCCGAAACCGGCGCGGGTCAGCACGGTGTTGCGACTGCAACAGTTTGCGCGCGTTTCGGTCTGCCCTGCACGGTTTACATGGGTTCGAAGGACATCGAACGCCAGTCACCAAACGTGTTCCGCATGCGCCTGCTTGGTGCCGAAGTCAAACCGGTCAAATCCGGCTCCTGCTCGCTCAAGGACGCGATGAATGAAGCCCTTCGTGATTGGGTCACCAATGTCGAAGATACTTTTTACATCATTGGGACTGCTGCGGGCCCGCACCCGTATCCGGAACTGGTCCGCGATTTCCAGTGCGTGATCGGCAACGAAGCCAAAGAACAAATCCTTGAACAGGAAGGCCGCCTGCCCGATCAGGTAATCGCAGCCGTCGGTGGCGGATCAAACGCGATTGGCCTTTTCCATCCGTTCCTTGATGACAAGGATGTAGAGGTTGTTGGCGTTGAAGCCGCCGGTCACGGCATTCACACCGGAAAACATGCCGCCAGCCTAAGCGCGGGTAAACCCGGTGTCCTGCACGGCAACCGCACCTATCTGTTGATGGATGATGACGGTCAGATCAAAGAAGCCGACAGCATTTCTGCCGGTCTGGATTATCCGGGTATCGGTCCGGAACATAGCTGGCTCAAGGATATCGGGCGCGCACGCTACGAACCGATCGGCGACAAGGAAGCCCTTGAAGCCTTCAAACTCTGTTCGGAACTTGAAGGCATTATACCGGCACTGGAATGCGCCCACGCCATCGCACAGGTGATGAAAGAAGCACCGAAAATGGGCAAAGACAAGATCATTCTCATGTGCCTGAGCGGCAGGGGCGACAAGGACATCTTTACCGTGGCCGAAGCACTGGGAGTAGAACTGTGAGCGACGCAATCATCGGCGGCCAGGACCGCATCGCCAAACGTTTCGCCAAGCTCAAGGAAGAAGGCCGCGCCGGTCTGGTCACTTTCATCACCGCAGGTGACCCGGACCCGGAAGCATCGTTTGAAATCCTCAAAGCCCTGCCAGAGGCCGGTGCAGATGTAATCGAACTGGGCATGCCCTTTACCGATCCGATGGCGGACGGACCGGCAATTCAGGAAGCATCGCTTCGGGCATTGGCGTCTGGCATGCATATGCGAAAAACACTATCGCTGGTCCGCGGTTTCCGCGATCAGGATCATGAGACGCCGATCATTCTGATGGGCTATTACAACCCGATCTATATCTATGGCGTCGCAGAGTTTCTTGAAGATGCCCGTAACGCCGGTGTTGATGGCCTGATTGTCGTCGATCTGCCGCCCGAAGAAGATGCCGAGCTTTGCGTCCCGACCGTGGAAAAGGGGTTGTCGTTCATTCGCCTGACAACACCGACATCCGATGACAAGCGTCTGCCGAAACTCGTTCGGAATACGTCGGGCTTTGTTTATTATGTCTCGGTTGCTGGCGTTACTGGTGCCGGTTCGGCAACCAATGACCAGATTGTCGAAGCCATGGCGCGCCTGCGTCGCCATACGGATTTGCCGATTGCGGTTGGCTTTGGCATCAAGAATGCGACTCAGGCCGCAGAAGTTGCCCGACAGGCGGATGCCGCTGTGGTCGGGTCGGCAATCGTATCAAAAATTGCCGAAAGTCTTGACGAAAACGGCAAGGCCACCGATAAGACCGCCTCTATGGTCACAGGCCTTGTTCGCGAACTTGCAAACGGGGTACGCAACGCGCGTAAATAACGCTGCGCGTTGCCGTGAAACGACCGATATAGGCAAAACCAAGGATCAGTATCCGATATGTCGTGGCTGACAGAATTCGTCCGTCCCAAGATTCAGAAACTTGTTCGCCGCACTGAAGTGCCCGAAAATCTCTGGCATAAGTGCCCGTCTTGCGAACAGATGATCTTCCACCGTGACCTGGCAAAGAACAAACATGTTTGCCAGCATTGCGGCCATCACATGCGTATTTCCGCCAAGGAACGCCTGGAACTGCTGTTCGATGAAGGGAAATACCAAACCATCGAACTGCCGAATGTTCCAGTCGATCCGCTGAAATTCCGCGACCAGAAAAAATACACCGACCGCCTGAAAGCAGCGCAGGCCAAGGCAACCTATAAGGATGCCCTGGCTGTTGCCCATGGTGATGTCGGCGGGCATGCAACCGTGGTTGCGGTCTTCGATTTCTCCTTTATGGGCGGATCAATGGGCACCGCCGTTGGTGAAGGCATTGTTGCCGCCGCTGAATTGGCGACGGTTCAGGACGCCGCCCTGATCATCGTTCCGGCATCGGGCGGTGCCCGCATGCAGGAAGGCATCCTGAGCCTGATGCAGATGGCGCGCACCACGGCCGCGATCGAAAAGGTCAAGGAAAAGGGCCTGCCCTATTTCGTCCTTCTGACCGATCCAACCACTGGTGGTGTTTCGGCATCCTTCGCAATGCTCGGCGACATCCAGATTGCCGAGCCGGGCGCACAGATCGGTTTTGCCGGTCGTCGCGTGATCGAAAACACCATCCGTGAAAAGCTTCCCGATGATTTCCAGACAGCCGAATACCTTCTGGATCACGGGATGGTCGATATGGTCGTGCCGCGCGGTGAGTTGAATGAAACCATCGGTCGCCTGATCGATATGATCCGCCGCACCAAGCCGGGTGCTGCGATCGTTCCAATCAAGGATGCAAAAAAGAAACCCGCAAAAAAGGCCGAGACCGAAGGTGACAACGCCAAGAAGTGACGCCATTCTTGCGCGTCTGGGCCAGCTTCATCCAAAAGTGATCGACCTTTCATTGGGTCGGATTACCCGCTTGCTCGACAAGCTGGGTAATCCGCACCTCAATCTACCGCCAGTCATTCATCTGGCCGGAACCAATGGCAAGGGATCAACGCTGGCTTACCTGCGTGCCATCTATGAGGCAGCAGGCCTTCGTGTTCATACTTCGACCTCCCCTCACCTTGTTCGCTTTCATGAACGCATACGTCTGGCCGGTGAACTGATCCCAGAAGATATGCTTTGCGCCCTTCTCGAAGAAGTCGAAGCGGTCAATGGCGGAGAACAGATAACCTTCTTTGAGATCACCCAGGCTGCGGCATTTCTGGCCTATTCACGGGTTCCGGCAGACGTTGTTCTACTTGAAACCGGCCTTGGCGGTCGGGTTGATGCATCCAACGTGATTGATAAACCGGCTTTGACCGTTATCACCCCGATCTCGCTTGATCATCAGGGTTTTCTTGGCGATACCATTGCCAAGATCGCCTTTGAAAAGGCCGGAATCATGAAACCGGACATACCTTGCGTTCTGGCACCGCAAAGCCTGGAGGCATTTGATACACTGGTCCGCCATGCCACAGACATCGGTAGCCCGCTGGTCACGAATTTTGGCATCACCGCAGAACGCGAAGACGGCTTCACATTACGCATTGTCGACGAAGAATTCGATCTGCCATTGCCTGCTCTACCCGGCCGTCACCAGTTTATCAATGCCGCAACTGCCATTACTGCCGCACGCCATGCCGGTATCCCCGATATAGCAGGCCCGGATATGGCAACCGTTGCACGCGGCATAACAGAAGCCAGCTGGCCCGCGCGTCTTCAGAAACTGACAACAGGGCCACTTTGCGATGCCCTGCCCGCCGGATGTGACCTGATCCTTGATGGTGGGCACAATATCGCAGCCGCCGAAGTGATTGCCGATTGGCTGTCACGCCAAACGGCTGGCGACACGGTTGTGATTATGGGAATGCTTGATAACCGCGATCCGATTGCCTTCCTGCAACCACTTGTGCCGCATGTGGCGTCTTTTGCCGGCATTCCGATTTCGGGTGGCCATGAAGTGCATAGCGCCGATACACTGCGTAATGCCGCGATTACATCCGGTATTTCAAATGCCCACGCCTGTACCGATCTTGCCGATGCTTTGGCAAAGTTGAAAGCCAATACCCCCCATCCCAAGCGCGTTTTGATTCTGGGTTCACTTTATCTGGCTGGTGTAGTTCTGGAGAACCACAACTGATCAGGAACCTTCTCTGAAATCGGACAACAGAAGGCCACATATCAGGCCCTTTTTATCCGACAGGGATCAGCATCTCAGATCTCAGGCAAACGGACTTTGCCGTTTGCCGCTGGCGACCCACCACCTCCCGTTCCCCCGCCATTGGATGACCCGTCATCATCGCTGCGCAGACGCAGGCTACCCGCCTGATGCACCTTGCGCCGATCCTGGCTTACGCCCGGTGGTAATCCATTTGATGCAGATGTTCTGGAAGCTTGATTTTTTATCTGTTCCATCCGGTCAAATCGGTTGGCATCGCGCCGTACCTGCCGACCGGCCACCCAAGTATATCCCAGTACATAAAGCAGGAACCCACCCACACCGATGGTCAGGGTCAGGAATTGCAGCACCGGCAAGAAACTGCCGAAAAGCTGCCCGCCGCCATAAATCATGAAAATGCAAACCGCCGCAACCGGTGCCAAGGCAAGAAAAAATATTCCGCGTACCTTGTGGCGGATCGGCCCGTAATGCATCAGCATCGCATAGAACAGGTACATCAGCGCAACAAACACCACGAGCTTGATCAGAAGCACGAAATGGTCAACAGCGGGAAGACGCTGGTTGCGATCATAAACGCCAAAAACCACAAATAAACCATGCAGGAACAGCCCGAAAATCCCAAAGGTAATCAGGAACCGCATCCACGAAGACGCACTGAACAGTTTACGCCAGCCGGATCCATTGGCCTGCGCGACACGTTCCGTTTTCTTTTCCTTTTTGCGCCGATTTGCCAGCTTCATGTCGTCATGCAGCTCGCGCAGCGGTTCTGCGGTTTCAATACCGATGCCTTGCGGTTTGAAAACCGGTTTATCTTCCATCGCCGGCAATGACCGGTTCTCCCATATCCCGAAGGGAAGTTGCACTGCAAGTGACCATATCAATCCTGACACTTTCTGATAAGCCCAAAGCGATGCCCTGCCACAAATGGTCAGAATTTGTTCGTTAGCCACTTCATTGCGAATCCGATATGAAACTGGGCATACCTGACATCCCCTGACAGAACCCGTCAGGAGGAAGCGCTAAAATCGGTTATATATTCGCGCTTTCGACGATGCCCTACTCGACTTCACCGATCGGATCGGGCATTCTGCGGATCATCAAATCAAACGAACGAATGAGCATCAGACGCATGACAGATTCTGCGCCATCCACCGGCCAACCGCCCCGCCGTGTCGTTCTGGTCGACGGGTCCGGTTTTATCTTCCGGGCCTTTCACGCCTTGCCACCAATGACAAGCCCCGACGGTACGCCTGTGAATGCGGTGTACGGTTTCTGCACCATGCTGATGAAACTGCGCGAAGATACCAAGCCCGATCATATGGCGGTGATCTTTGACACCAAGGGAAAGTCGTTCAGAAACGATTTTTATCCCGAATACAAGGCGCACCGGCCGCCGCCGCCCGAAGAACTCGTTCCGCAGTTCGGGCTTATCCGTGATGCAACACGTGCCTTTAACTTGCCATCCATTGAACTCGAAGGATACGAGGCTGACGACCTGATCGCGACTTATGCCCGACAGGCCGAGGCCGAAGGTTCTGACGTTATTATTGTATCTTCGGACAAGGACCTGATGCAGCTTGTCACGGACCGGGTGCAAATGTTTGATGCGATGAAGAATCGCACAATCGGTGCAACAGAGGTTCTGGAAAAATTCGGCGTAACTCCGGACAAAGTCATCGATATTCAGGCGCTTGCAGGTGATTCGGTTGACAACGTCCCCGGTGTACCGGGCATCGGGATTAAAACTGCGGCCCAATTGATTGAAGAATATGGCGATCTGGATGGATTGCTGGAACGTGCTGGTGAAATCAAACAACCCAAACGCCGCGAAAAGCTTATCGAAAATGCCGAACTGGCGCGCATTTCACGTGATCTGGTTACGCTCAAAACAGATGTTCCAGTTGTTGAAACGCTTGATGGATTCGAATTGCGGGAACCCGACCCGGATGTTCTTTTAAGCTTTGTTTCAACACACGGCTTTAAATCACTGATCTCCAAGATAAAGGCAAAGTTCGGTGGTTCAATTGATGCAGACGGCATTGTCGAGCCGGGCACCGGTGTCAATGATATCAGTGTCGAAAAGGCAGAATATGAACTGGTGCAAGATGAAGACCGCCTAAAGCACTGGATTTCAATGGCTGAATATGCCGGTACCATTGCTGTCGATACCGAAACCACATCGCTTAATGCCCATCAGGCCAAACTGGTTGGTATTTCGCTTTCGACCGAACCGGGTAATGGCTGCTATATCCCTGTTGGACACGGAATTTCTGACGATGACACCCACAGTAACGAAGCCCAGGGCGGTTTTGATTTTGATGCCCCGACAGAAACACCCGTCGAGCGCGATATACCCAAGCAAATCCCGCTGGACCGCGCAATTGCGCTGCTAAAACCGCTTCTGGAAGACCCGGGTGTCCTCAAGGTCGGGCAGAACCTGAAATACGACATGATTGTTTTGTCGCGCCACGGTATCAATGTCGCACCGATAGACGACACCATGGTGCTGTCCTATGTTCTGGACGGCACGAGCCACGGCCATGGTATGGATGAACTGGCCGAACTGCATCTGGATTACAAACCGATCAAGTTTTCCGATGTTTGCGGATCGGGCAAAACCCAGATTACGTTTGATCAGGTGCCGCTCGACAAGGCGCTTGATTACGCCGCTGAAGACGCCGATATCACGCTTCGCCTGCATCGGTTGCTGAAACCTCGCATTGCTCAGGAACACATGGCCAGCGTCTATGAAACACTGGACCGGCCGCTTGTCCCGGTACTGGCGAAAATGGAAAGCCTTGGCATCCGTATTGATGCCGAAAAACTCAAAACCCTCTCAAACGATTTTGCCAAGCGGATGGCCGCCCTTGAAGAAACCATTCATGAAATGGCCGGTGAACCTTTCAATCTCGGCAGCCCAAAACAGCTTGGCGAAATCCTGTTTGAAAAAATGAGCCTGCCGGGCGGTAAAAAAACCAAAACCGGTGCATGGCAGACCGGTGCAGACGTTCTTGAAGCACTTGCCGCCCACGGTCATAATCTTCCGACGAAGATTCTTGAATGGCGACAGCTTTCAAAACTTAAAAGCACCTATACCGATGCTCTTGCCCATCACATTAATCCCGAAACTGGTCGCGTTCACACAAGCTACGGTCAGACCAATGTGAATACCGGGCGCCTTTCATCAAACGACCCGAACCTGCAAAACATTCCGATCCGCAGTGAAGAAGGCCGTAAAATCCGGACCGCTTTTATTTCGGAACCCGGTTGTAAACTGATTTCTGCCGACTATTCACAGATCGAATTGCGCCTTCTGGCACATGTGGCCGAGATCGACGCCCTGCGTGATGCTTTCAAAAACGGCGAGGATATCCACGCCGCCACCGCATCCAAGGTATTTGGCGTGCCGATTGAAGGCATGGATCCAATGGTCCGCCGCAAAGCCAAGGCCATCAATTTCGGCATCATTTACGGGATTTCGGCCTTTGGCCTCGCCAATCAGCTTGGCATTCCACAAAAGGAAGCCAAAGCCTTTATCGAAGCCTATTTCGAAATTTATCCCGGCATTCGCGATTATATGGAACAGGCAAAAGACTTCGCCAAAAAGCATGGCTTTGTTCGGACCCTGTTTGGCCGTCAGATCCATATCAACGGCATCAATGACAAAAACGGGATGCGCAGAAGTTTTGGCGAGCGTGCTGCGATCAACGCCCCGATTCAGGGCGGTGCTGCCGATATTATCAAACGCGCCATGATTGCAGTGCCCAGTGCACTTGTTGATGCGGGGCTTAAAACCCGCATGCTGCTTCAGGTCCACGATGAATTGATCTTTGAAGCCCCCGAAGATGAAACCGAAAAGGCCGTCAAGGTGATCCGCGAGGTCATGGAAAATGCCGCGCACCTTTCCGTACCACTTATCGCAGATGCCGGTATCGGGGATAGCTGGGCGGATGCCCACTGATCAGATCAATGTCCGGATACCTCAGTAAAACAAAAGCCCCGGCAGCACTGCCGGGGCTTTTGCATAAAATGACCGGATCAGGGCCGGTTTAAAGACCCAGAACGTCACGCATCGAATAAAGACCGGGCTTCTTGCCTTCCGCCCATTTCGCCGCACGTACCGCCCCCTTGGCGAAAACTTCGCGCGATGACGCCTTGTGGGTAATTTCGATCCGCTCGCCCTCGCAGGCAAAGACAACCGTGTGATCGCCTACAACATCACCACCACGCAGCGTTGCAAAGCCGATGGTACCGTTTTCGCGCGCGCCGGTATGCCCGTCGCGTGAGCGCACCGAAACCGCATCCAGATCGACCCCACGACCCTTTGCCGCCGCCTCACCAAGGCCAAGTGCCGTACCTGACGGGGCGTCAACCTTATATTTGTGATGCATTTCAACGATTTCGATATCAGCCGTATTCTTATCGAGGATCGCCGCAACCTTCTCGACCAGCGCAAAGGCAAGGTTCACACCGACACTCATATTCGGTGCGAAAATGATGGTTGCTGTTTTGGCTGCAACCTTAAGCTCCGCTTTCTGATCATTTGAAAGCCCGGTCGTTCCGATCACAAGAATCTTGCCGGCTTCAGCTGCCAGCTTGGCATGGTTCATGGTTGCCGCCGGTGCGGTGAAGTCAATTACCGCATCAACAGCTTCAAACAATGCCCTGGGATCGTCACCGACCAGAACACCACTTTCTTCCAGACCGGCAATCAGGGTGACATCCTTTCCGACAAACGGGCTGTCTGGCAGGTCAGTACCACCGCCAACCTCACAACCGCTGGTCCTGACCGTTTCATTGACCAGCATGCGCCCCATACGGCCGGCACATCCGACAATCCCGATTTTCATTTCCGGTCTCCTCCGGCAAGCTATTTCAAACGTGTCATTGCTTTAACATATGCTGCCCTGTGATGAAATCACCGGAAATGTCCAAATGCGGGGCAAATTAACAATCAGCCTGTTGTGGAGGATTGCGCGGCAATCCCGTCAAGTTCAGCAACTGCGTCAACCGGAAGCTTCAGGCTGGCCGCAGCAAGGTTTTGCGAAAGATGCTCGGGCGATGAAGTTCCCGGAATCAACAGGATATTGGCCGAACGCTGCAACAACCAGGCAAGGGCAACCTGCATTGGCGTTGCGTCAAGGCGCTTCGCAACCTGTGAAAGGGTTTCTGACTGTAACGGTGAAAAACCACCCAGCGGGAAAAACGGCACATAGGGAACGCCATCTGCAGCAAGGCTGTCAATCAGCGTATCATCATCGCGATGAGCCAGATTGTACTGGTTCTGAACACACACAACGTCACAAATCTTGCGTCCTTCGGCAATCTGGGCCGGCGTCACATTCGACAATCCGATATGACGGATCAGTCCCTTTTGCTGCAAATCGGCTAGAACCGACAACGGTTCTTCGATCGAACCTTCGGCCGGGCCGTGAAGACCATGCATGGAACGGAAATTGACGACATCAATCACATCAATTCCCAGATTGCGTAGATTGTCGTGCACCGCTGATATCAATTCTTCGCGCGATAATGCCGGTAACCATGAACCGTCATCACCGCGTTTCGCACTGATCTTTGTTACGATCACAAGGTCATCCTGATAGGGATGAAGCGCTTTGCGGATCAACTGATTGGTAATGTGCGGGCCGTAAAAATCGCTGGTATCGATATGATTAACCCCGGCTTCGATCGCCGCACGCAAAACCGCGATTGCACTTTCGCGATCCTTGGGCGGGCCGAAAACCCCGGGCCCGGCAAGCTGCATGGCACCATACCCCATACGGTTTACAGTCAGATCGCCAATGGTAAAAGTTCCGGCCTGTTCGATAATGGACATGGGAAATCTCCTTTCATGTCGGGCATTCGATGTCTGCCCCAAAGCTAGGCCTTCCTTCTTTGATCGACAATCCACTACAATCGGAACAACTTGTACGGATTTATGAACAATGAAACTTGATCTGGCGAACATTACTGCCTTTATCACTGTCGCACGCGCAGGCGGTTTTCGCGAAGGTGCTCGCTTAAGCGGTGGCAGCGCATCACGTTTAAGCGATCAGGTCCGTCGACTTGAAGCGCAGATTGGCGTGCGGCTGTTTAATCGCAGTACACGCAGCGTCGCACTGACCGAAGCTGGTGAAGGGCTTTTAAAGCGGCTTTCGCCGGCTCTTGATGAAATGGAACTGGCACTTGATGTGGTGAACAGCTTCCGCAGCCGTCCGGCAGGGACTCTGAAACTGAACGTGCCTGTAAGTGCGGCACGCCTTGTTCTACCGCATTTTATTCCGCCCTTTCTTGCTGCCTATCCCGATATCCGGGTTGAAATCATCACCGAGGAAAGCTTCGTCGATGTACTGGCGGAAGGATGTGACGCCGGCATTCGCTATGACGAAAGTCTTGAACTGGACATGATCGCAATTCCAATTGGCCCGCGTGCCCAGCGTTTTGCCGCCGCGGCCTCATCCGGATATCTGGAAAAACACGGTATGCCGGTACATCCCCGCGACCTTCTGGGACATGCCTGCCTGCGCGGACGGTTCGCCAGTGGGGCCATGCTTTCATGGGAATTTGAACGCGGTGATGAAACCATTGAACTGAATCCCGGCGGGCCGTTGCTTGTGCGTCCCGGCGGGGGGACTGATCTTGCGACTCACGCCGCCTGTATGGGCACCGGCATCGTTTATCTGTTTGAGGACTGGCTACAGCCCTATTTTGACAGCGGTGCTCTCATTCCCGTACTCGCAGACTGGTGGCCACAGTTTCCGGGACCCAAGCTTTATTATCCGGGACGTCGCCTTGTCCCCACACCGCTCCGAACTTTCATCGACTTTGTCAAAAGCCACCCTTGGCCACATGATACGGCCAAAGAAAAACCCCACTCCGGGTAGCAGAGCGGGGTTAAACATCTTTAGAAACCAGTCGATTTGGCAGGCATTTAATCCGTCAGGTCTTTCCAGATTTCCTTCATCTTGGAAAAGAACCCTTCGCTTTCCGGGTTGCTACCTTCCTCGCGCGAAATCTCGTCAAACTCTCTCAAAAGTTCTTTCTGCCGCTCGGTCAGTCTGACCGGGGTTTCGACGCTGATTTCAACGAACATGTCACCACGTGCCTGCGACCGCAGGATGGTCATGCCCTTGCCGCGCAGACGCAGCTGCTGTCCCGATTGCGTACCTTCGGGAATATTGATCCGGGTGCGCGTCCCCTCGATTGTTGGCACCTCTATGGTGCCGCCAAGGGCTGCCTTGCTCATCGGAATCGGAATACGGCAATACAGGTTCGCCCCGTCGCGCTGGAAGAAGCGATGGTTCTGTATATCAAGGAAGATATACAAATCACCTGCAGGTGCACCATTGGCCCCGGCTTCACCTTCGCCAGCCAGACGAATGCGCGTGCCATCTTCAACCCCGGCCGGAATCGTTACCGACAGGGTCTTTTCCTGTTCAACACGGCCGACACCGTGGCAGGATTTGCACGGATTCTTAATGATCTTGCCTTTGCCATGGCAGCTCGGGCAGGTACGTTCAATCGTAAAGAAGCCCTGCTGTGCACGAACCTTGCCATGGCCGTTACAGGTCGGGCAAGTTACCGGCTGCGAACCGGCCTCGGCACCGCTGCCGTTGCATTCGTCGCACGCAACAGAACCAGGAATGGTGATTTCGGCTTTCTTGCCTTCGAACGCCTCTTCAAGCGAGATCGCCATATTATAGCGTAGATCAGCCCCGCGCGACGAACCGCCGCCACGACGTCCCCCGCCCATGGCGCCAAAAATCTCGTCAAAGACGTCGGCGAATCCGCCGCCACCGAAACCACCGCCAAAGCCGCCACCGAAACCACCGGCACCGCCCGGCCCGCCTTGCTCAAACGCAGCATGACCAAACCGGTCATAGGCAGCACGTTTTTCCTGATCTTTCAGGACTTCATAGGCTTCGTTGACTTGCTTGAACTTTACTTCAGCCTCCGTATCCCCCGGGTTTTTGTCCGGGTGATACTTCATTGCCTGTTTACGATAGGCGCTTTTGAGCGCGGCAGCATCGGCATCTTTGCCAACACCCAACAGCTCGTAATAATCTTCTTTCGCCATCTGTAACTCCGAAACACGGTCGGGCCGTTCCCGCAATTTTTGCGTCCGGAACGGCCCGATTTTTATTTACAGGGCGTCGTTCAAGACGACCTCTGCGGTCGCCTTACTTGTCTTTTTTGCTGTCATCGACTTCTTCAAAGTCGGCATCAACAACACCGTCGTCAGCCTGTGCAGATGCACCGGCAGCATCACCCTCGCTACCTTCTTCAGCCTGCTGTGCCTGATACATGGCTTCGCCAAGTTTCATTGCAGCCTGCTGAAGTTCGTTGACCTTCGTGGTGATCGCTTCCGGATCTTCGCCATCCTTGGCTTCTTTAAGCGCCGACAATGCATCCTCGATCATCGATTTTGCACCGGCATCAACCTTGTCACCGTGTTCGGCAAGGTTTTTCTCGGTCGAATGAATGACGGCTTCCGCCTGGTTGCGGGCTTCGACAAGCGCTTTACGCTTTTTATCGGATTCCGCATTGGCTTCGGCGTCCTTGACCATTTTTTCGATCTCGTCATCGCCAAGACCACCAGATGCCTGAATGCGGATCTGCTGCTCCTTGTTGGTCGCCTTGTCTTTGGCAGACACGTTGACGATACCGTTGGCATCGATGTCAAAAGTCACTTCGATCTGCGGAACGCCACGCGGTGCCGGCGGGATACCAACCAGATCGAACTGGCCAAGCATCTTGTTGTCAGCAGCCATTTCGCGTTCACCCTGGAATACACGGATGGTCACAGCCGTCTGGTTGTCTTCCGCAGTCGAGAAGGTCTGCGACTTGCGGGTCGGGATCGTAGTGTTACGGTCGATCAGACGGGTGAATACACCACCAAGGGTTTCGATACCCAGCGACAGCGGCGTCACGTCAAGCAGCAGGACGTCTTTGACGTCACCCTGCAGAACGCCACCCTGAATGGCCGCACCAAGGGCAACGACTTCATCCGGGTTCACACCTTTGTGCGGATCACGACCAAAGAATTCCTTCACGCGTTCCTGAACCTTCGGCATACGGGTCATGCCGCCAACCAGAATAACGTCGTCGATCTCACCTGCGGTAATGCCGGCATCTTTCAGCGCAGCCTTGCACGGGGTCATCGTGCGTTCGATCAGGTCACCAACAAGGCTTTCAAGCTTCGCACGCGACAGCTTGATGTTCAGGTGTTTCGGGCCTGATGCATCTGCAGTGATAAACGGCAGGTTTACTTCGGTCTGCATTGACGAGGAAAGCTCGATCTTGGCCTTCTCGGCTGCCTCTTTCAGGCGCTGAAGGGCCAGACGATCCTTACGAAGATCAATCTGCTGTTCCTTTTTGAACTCGTCAGCAAGGTAATCAATGATGTTTTTATCGAAGTCTTCACCACCAAGGAAGGTATCGCCGTTGGTCGATTTCACTTCGAAAACACCATCGCCGATTTCCAGAACCGACACGTCGAAGGTACCGCCACCAAGGTCATAAACGACCACGGTGCCACCTTCTTTCTTGTCCAAACCATATGCCAGTGCTGCTGCAGTCGGCTCGTTGATGATGCGTTTGACTTCAAGACCGGCAATTTTACCGGCATCCTTGGTTGCCTGACGCTGGCTGTCGTTGAAATATGCCGGAACGGTAATAACGGCTTCGGTTACCGGTTCACCCAGATGGGCTTCTGCGGTTTCCTTCATTTTCTGGAGAACCATGGCTGCGATCTGGCTCGGTGCCATTTTCTCGCCATTGACTTCAACCCATGCATCGCCATTCTCGCCCGCAACAATTTTGTACGGGACAAGGTCTTTGTCTTTTTCGACTTCCGGGTCGCCATAACGACGGCCGATCAGACGTTTGATGGCGAAAAGGGTATTTTCCGGGTTGGTAACAGCCTGACGTTTTGCCGGCTGACCGACGAGGCGCTCACCATCATTGGTGAAAGCGACCATCGACGGAGTGGTACGGGCACCTTCGCTGTTCTCGATCACGCGGCCTTCTTTGCCGTCCATGACTGCGACGCAGGAATTGGTGGTGCCAAGGTCGATACCGATAATCTTGCCCATAGTAAGTTCCTCTTTTAGCGGCCGGTCCGTCCCGCAGCCTTCACGATCTAAGCGCTGCGCAGGACCTCCTGGGACCAATGGTTGTAATAGTCTCAAATTTCTTGGGGTGATTACCCCGCGCACCTATATATGAAAGTCATCAAAAACTCGCAAGCGGTGAAAACCGGGAATCTCGGGTGAATTTTGCTGCTAAAGGCCTAAATCGGCTTTCCGCCCCCTTTCTGACGCCGGTTTCGCGGCCAAAATTGCATCTTTTCAAGCGGTTTATACAACTAAAAAGGTAGAATTCGCGCAAAGCATATCCGGGTTGCCAAAGCTGCAAAACCCGTCACATACCGGAAAAACCCGCACCAAACAGCGGTTTGATGATCTCTATCCGGTTTGTGAGGCAGGCTGACAACGTACCTGACGCAGGAATTTTTCAAGCTTTTCGGCAAGATCGGTCTTTGCTTCGGCCCCCAGAAAGCCGCCAATCTCGAAACGCTTGCCGTGCGACCGTAAATAAAGTTCACATTGATCGTCTTCGCCACGTTCCAACACGACCTGAAGCCAATAAGGCTGAAAATCAAATTCCTGACGCGCTCCGCGAGCAGATATACGAGTCACTCGCAAATTACCCCGGCGAAGCTCGATCCGTTCCTCTGCCCGTGCGCTCCGAAAACTGAAATAAAAGGCAAGCGACAGCAAGATCACATCAACGCCCAGAAACCCGATGACCGGCCATGCGCCCACCGCCCAGAAAACCAGCCCGATCAACGATGTAACGCAAGCCAGCACAATAACAATATTGCGTGCTGCCCGCCTGCTCAAAGAGCGCGGCGGATGCAAATTGATGCAAAATATCGGTTTTTCGGTTCTTGGTACGGCTGGCATGGCAATCGACCGGGTTGCAGCGTTTCCAATCGGCCAATTCTGGAACGCTTCCAATATTGCCGCAATCAAAATTCGACCTTTGCAGATCGTCAGTTTATATATGCCGCTAACAGGAGATCGCATCAGGGATGCCAGAACGCCATCTGCCAACATCCCGAAATTGACCGCAAAAATGCAGTCCCAACACAGAGATGAATATCCATGTCCCGCCCGATGAGCAAAGCCGCCATAGAAGAGTTTTTCCAACGCCTTTCAGACGCCGATCCGGAACCGAAAGGCGAACTGGACTACACCAATCCCTATACACTTCTGGTGGCCGTTGCCCTGTCGGCGCAGGCAACCGATGTCGGGGTCAACAAGGCCACGAAAAAGCTGTTCCAGATTGTCGAAACACCACAGGACATGCTTGATCTTGGTGAAGAAGCTCTGATCGAACACATCAAGACCATCGGATTGTACCGCGGCAAGGCCAAGAATGTTATGGCCGCTGCCAGAATTCTGGTCGAAAAGCATGACGGAGTCGTCCCCAATGATCAGGATGCGCTCGAAGAACTTCCCGGTGTCGGGCGCAAAACAGCAAATGTTGTTCGCAATATCGCCTGGGGCGAACACACCATGGCTGTCGACACCCACATTTTTAGGCTGGGTAACCGGACTGGGATGGCGAATGGCAAAAACGTGCTAGCCGTTGAAAAGGGCCTTATGAAAAAGGTTCCTGCGCGCTTCATGACCCATGCGCATCACTGGCTGATCCTGCATGGTCGTTATATCTGCAAGGCCCGCAAACCGCGCTGTGGTGACTGCATCGTCAATGATCTGTGCAATTACAAAGACAAAACACCCGCCGAAGCATAATCCGACGGGTGTTTGATATCGGTATGCAGGTTTCCCAAACCGATGGGATCAGAAAACCTGATCGAATGCGGCAGGTGCCGGTGCAACGACTTTGGCGCCGTCAGGCTGAATTTGCATCACGGCATAACCGCGTTCCGAACGCCCCTCTGCAGTCAGACGGAAAATCCCATCGACACCCACAAAGCCGTTGGGGTTGGTAACGGCCTCGCGGGTCATGTCACCGGATTCGCGCGACAATACTGCGGCCAAGGCTGCGCTGTCATAGGCAAGGCTTGAAATGCGCGGCGGTTGTTCGCCAAAAGTCCGCTCGAACCGGTCCGAGAACAGCTTCCAGTTTTCCGGATCGGGTGCTGCAAAAATACCGCCCTTAAGTGCCGGCTCGGAAAACAGGCCCGGATCGTTCCAGCCGAATGTCCCGATGAACTGCACTTCGGAACTATCAATGTCAAAATAAGCCAGAAGGGCTGACACCTGTCGTAACTCGCCGCCAGTCGCAGGAAGGATCAGCGCATCAAAATCAAGCTCGCCCAGTGTGTCGACACCTTCAAGCCGCTTCAATGCACGCTGGGAGGCAGTCGAACCATCTGCCTCCAATTCGCGCTTGCGGGCCCGCAGATTGGCACGCCTTGCATCGTAATTGGCAAAACTGCGAATCGTCTGCTCAAGGTTGTCTGATCCCGGATCATAAAATGCGACCCTTCCAAGGTTGCCTCCTACGCGGGACATAACACTCTGTAGCGACCCCGCGATCTGACGCCCGTAATCATTTTGTGGCAATAAAGCAGCAAAACGGTATTTGCCCTGGGTGGTCGCGTAACCGGCCGCACGCGCGATCTGGTCTTCGGGAACAAAACCATTAACCCAGACACCGCTTTCCGCAACCCGCTGATTGTTCGAAAACGCGATCACCGGCACACCGGCGGCCTTGGCAATCTCGCTTGCGCCACTAACCGATTCGGCAAAAAGCGGACCAAGGATCATTTTAGCCCCGGCATTGATCGCTTGGTGGGCAGCAGCCTGTCCGCCCTGATATGTTCCGGCCGTATCGACCGGCATCAGAACGAAATCGTCACCTGCGATATCGAACATCGCCAGTTCAGCAGCATGACGCATCGCCCGACCAAGTTCTTCATTGGGACCCGACAGCGGCAGCAAAAGTGCCACACGTTTTTCATTCAGCGCAGCTTCATCGTTGTAAATGGTCAGCAATTCCTGATCTTCGCCCGCTGGCAACGCAGTGTCGCCCGCCCATGGATCGGCTTCAGGAATAAGCCCCTGATTGGGCGGCCGTGTCGGGTCATTCGCCGTTTCGACAGGCGCCCCATCCCGTTGCATGCCCAACAGGTCCGTGATACTCGTGGTGCCACTGCATGCAGCAAGCCCCAGCGAAAGGACCAACACAGATGCCGTCCGGCGCGCAATCCGGCACCATGCCGAATTCCCGTCCAGATTCTGCAACGGATGACGTTTCGGAAAACCCACTCTCACCTCCCGATAGCTCGTTTCGCACGCAGGGTAATCCGCGCGAGGGATCAAGTAAACCGGATGAACGACACTTGCCGCTTTCATCGGGTCTTTATCTTGTCGCCACTCCAATCGGTAATTTAGGCGATATTACGTTTCGTGCGCTCGATATCCTCAAACGCGCCGATATTATTCTGTGCGAAGACACCAGAACGTCGGGGAAATTGCTGTCTCGATATGGCGTCAAAACCAAGCGGATCGCTTATCACGAACATAACGCTGCAAAAATGCGTCCCGAAATCATGGATCGCCTTGGCAAAGGTCAGGCACTGGCTCTGATTTCCGATGCCGGTACCCCGTTGATTAACGATCCCGGCTACAAGCTGGTACGTGATTGCAAGACCGAAGGTTTTAATGTGACTGCCGCCCCCGGTGCATCGTCACCGATTGTCGCCTTGATTTTGTCGGGCCTGCCCAGCGACCATTTCTTTTATGCCGGTTTCCTGCCGCCCAAAACGTCCGCGCGTAAAAAGCAACTGGCCCACTTTGCCAATATCCCCGGCAGCCTGATATTCCTTGAAAGCCCCAAACGTCTTGCAGGCAGCCTTACCGATATGGCCGAAATACTGGGCGAGGCACGCGAAGCCGCCGTAACCCGCGAACTGACCAAAATGTTCGAGGAGGTCCGAACCGGAACACTTGCCAACCTTGCCACCCATTATGCCGAAGAAGGCGCACCTAAGGGTGAAATCGTCGTTATCGTCGGACCGCAGGAAGAAGGCAGTGCCGAACCTGACGCCGACGACATTGATGCCCGGCTGACCGAGCTTTTGAAAACACTGCGCACCAAGGAAGCAGCGGAACTTCTGGCTAGGGAAACCGGCCTTAAGAAACGCGATCTTTATAACCGTGCTCTGGAAATCACCAAACAGGTCGGGGAATAGCCGATGTCCCCTGTCCGCAATGCCCGTCCAGATACACAACATGGTCGAAAGCAGGCGGAACGGGCCGGACGACGGGCAGAATGGATTTGCGCGATGTGGCTGCGGTTATGCGGCTACCGTGTTCTTGCAATGCGGTTTCGCTGCCCGGTTGGCGAGATTGATATCATCGTGAAAAAGGGCAACCTGATCGCTGCAATCGAGGTCAAGAATCGCAACAATATTGACGATGCGCTTCATGCGCTGCGTCCCAGACAGCAACAACGCATTGCTCGTGCACTTTCAACCTTTGCGGTGCGCACCAGCCATCAGGGTGATTTGCGGTTCGATATCATGGCAATCAGCAAGGGCTGGCGAATCAGGCATCTGAAAAATGTCTGGACGGTATGACTTTGACACTGGAATGACCGATCATCGGTAACCCCCTATGGATGCATTCTGGCACCCTTGGTAATTTTATCCGTCGCGCGTTTCTCAGCGCAAAGGGCAATACCGACCACCTTTGCATCGTCAGGGGCGAATTGACTGAAAACCTCGCGATTTGCGGCATCATGGCCGGTGGCAAACATTTCCTCGACGTAAAGGGATGCCGTTACCCCGCGTTCCAACGCACGGCGATGGATTTTGCCCATGGTCACCGGATCGGCCGCCAGAACAATAGCCGGTTGGCGCGATAACGGGTTATAGATATTCTTGTCGCGATCAATATAAGGTTCACCGATAATGTCGGGGAACTGGGCAACGATGCCACTCATTAAAAAGGCTGTCACATTCAGTGATTGCCAGTTTTCCAGATCGTTACGAAGAACAATGGCGACTTTGGTATCAAACATTCGCGGTATCCGCTGATTTTGGGTTTCGGAAAAAGCTGTCATGCAAAATGCTATAAACGAAGCCACATCTGACGGTCTTGAACGTTTGTGCAAACCGCAAGAACGCTTTATTTCCGCAAGCCCCCTTCCGGGGATCGAGCGGATGGAAGCCCTTTTCTTTGGCAATATGTTTGCCCCGCACCGTCACGATACCTATGCGCTCGGCCTCACCCTTCAAGGCGTTCAGACCTTTCGTTATCGCGGGTCCTTGCGCGCCAGCCATCCGGGCAATGTAATTGTTCTTCACCCCGACGAACTTCATGACGGCGGAGCCGGAACCGACGAGGGTTTGCGCTATCGCATGCTTTATCTTGAACCATCCTTGCTGCGTCATGGTCTTGGCTCGGATACGGCATCCCTGCCTTTTGTCGCCGCCCCCGTTATTTCCGATCCACAACTGGCCGCCACCCTGGCCTTGGTGCTTGCCCACCTTGATCAGGATGTCGACCCGCTTCAGATCGATCAATTCATCTGTGACATTGCCGAAAGCCTGGCACGTCATTCCAAAGCCCCGATCAAATCGATAGGATTGCTGGCATTTGATCGCATGGAACGGGCAAGGCAGTATCTGGAGGACAATTTTGATCGTCCAGTACAATCAGGCGAACTTGAAGACGTCACCGGCTTTGATCGGTATCGCCTGATACGGCAGTTCCGGGCCTGCTTTGCCACAACACCCTATCGCTATCTGATGATGCGTCGCTTGCAAAAAGCCCGAACCCTTATCACCCTTCGTCACCCGCTGGTCGACATCGCAGGTGAAACCGGATTTGCCGATCAAAGTCATCTGAACCGGCATTTCAAACGAGCCTTTGGCGTAACGCCGGGCCGCTGGGCCGAACTCACATGCGAAAAAAGTCATTAATCGGCCAAACCTCGCCTCGAATTTAAAACTCCTTAACTGGAAGCCCTCATATTGGCAGTTGAGAAGACGGGGGAACGCGGGGCGAGAAACCAATTAATGACTTCACTGTCACGCATATTGCGACGGTCAAAAGACCGTGTTGTTAAAGTCAGACATTACATTGCGCAAGCCGGACCGGCTCTGGTGATCGTTGCCATTTTGCCGCTTGCCGGATGCACTTCACTTGCGATTGGTGCTGGCGCAACCGCCGGTGTGGCGGCCATGCAGGAACGCGGATTTAACGGTGCTGTCAGCGATACCGCCATCACAGCAGAAATCTGGCAGAAGTTTCTGAGCGAAGACGAAAATCTGTTTCGCCGGATTGAGATCGAGGTGGTTGAAGGCGAAGTCCTGCTGGCTGGAACGGTAGACAATACCGATAGCGAACTCAAAGCAGTTGAACTGGCCTGGCAGGTCAATGGTGTCGAGCGTGTTATCAACGAAATCAATGTCGGGGCTGGCAGCAGTCTGATGGATAATGCCAGCGATCTTCTGATCACGACCCGTATCAAAACCGCCCTGATGTTTGACACGGACGTTTATGCGATTAACTACAGTATCGAAACCATCAATGGTACGGTGCATATCATGGGCATTGCGCAAAGCGAACATGAACGCAACCTTGTCATCGCCCATGCACGTGGTACCAGCTATGTCAGACGCGTCGTCAGCCATGTACGCCTGAAAGACGACCCGAAACGTCAGAGGACCTGAGCATTATTATTGATCGGGAAAAGGACATCACTGCAAATGATCGTCAATGGCTTGCCGATTACGGCAACGGTCAATATCCCGATGCAACTGCGGCCGAGGCCGCCCTGCGTTTTGCCCGCCTGAACGATCCGGCCCGCGATATCTCGGCTTATCTGCATTTGCTCGATACCATTTCTGACGATGTCAGAAACCGAATTGATGCACTTGCCGATAAATCCGGCCATCAAGACCGTAACCATCCAACGGTCGATATCATTGTCCAGGCTTTGCAGGACATCATTCCCGGGGCCTATCAATTTCAGGGTGATGCAGAAAATTACGACGATATCGCCAATGCCGATCTGATGTCGGTCATTGATCGAAAACGCGGTTTACCGGTCGCATTGGCCCTGCTTTATGTGCATGCGGCAAAGCGATGTCAGATCGCAATTACCGGCATTGATTTTCCCGGTCACTTTCTGCTGCGCCTTCAATCGGGTGGCGCGCGAAAAATGATCGATCCGTTCCATGGTGGCATCACACTAGGATCTGCCGAGTTACGTGAATTACTAAAAGCGTTTCAGGGTCTGGATGCCGAATTGCAACCTGACCATTACCGCGAAGCCTCTGATATTGCGATATTGTTACGACTTCAAAACAATATAAAAGTTCGTGCCCTTCGGCAAGGCGAACTGGCCTTGGCCGCGCGTGTTATCGATAACAGTTTGCTGATTGCGCCGGACCATGACGGACTTTGGCATCAGCTCGGCGCTCTTTACGCCCGACTGCATGAAGACGAAAAGGCACTTCATGCCTTCACGCGGTTCGTTGAACTATGCAAGGACCCGATGCATCGGGTCCGGATCAGTGCGGTTATTGAAGAATTACGGGAACGTCTGGGTCATCCGGTACCGAACCGTAAAAATGATTCGACGGATGGGCATCATCACTCTGCCAACACGACGAATACGGATGCCCCGGTGCAACTTTACCCGATCCGTTCACAGAACCCGGGACCCAAGCAGCCCCCCGAAAACCCGGACCCCAACCATTCCTGAGCTTCGCTATCGCCCCTAAGGCCTGTCGGGGCGATTGTTACGACAAAAGCACTTTTCCCAAATCAGGATCATATAAAAAATTCTATTTTCCAAAAATAGGATATTATTTGCATTCCTAAATGGATACATACCAGTTTGATTGAAACCTAACCCCTCTTGGAATCAGTGAAATCCTCAATTCAGGACTTCTTTATTAACCTTGAATGACGATTTTTGCTGTCAAAAGAGCGCAAGCAAGCTTGTGATCCATACCACTTATCGACGGTCGTCCACTTTGCACTATGACAGTCCAAAAGCCCGGTTTTCCGGGCATTACTGAATCAGGATCCCAAATCGGGTCGATCATTTTTTAGAAGCAGTTTGTAATTTCAGTTCATAAGGGTCAAAATTGTTTCCCCTCGCAACCCTCAAAACTACATTCGCAGTTTTCTGCATTCCTGACGTCCGGTTAAAAGACCGGACACGAAACGGTCGCGATGCTTGCGCCGTAATTTTCATTCTCTATACTCCCGCGCCAGACCATCTGGCCCCACCCCGGAAAAGACCGTAGCACATTTAATGTATGCCTCTTGTCTGAAGGGCCATTTCCAAAAAGAGCGCAGGAAATTCAAGTCAATGAGCAACACCAAATTCGACGTCGTCGGGATCGGCAATGCCATCGTCGACGTTCTTTCTCATTGCAAGGAAGAAGACCTTGACCGTTTGAACCTTGTAAAGAACGCCATGACCCTGATTGACGCCGATACCGCCGACAGCCTCTATACCCAGATGGGCCCGGGTATGGAAATGTCGGGCGGATCTGCCGGGAACACCATGGCGGGCATTGCAGCCCTTGGCGGCAAGGGTGCCTATATTGGCAAGGTGCGCGACGATCAGCTTGGTGAGGTTTTCCGTCACGATATCCGCGCCATCGGGGTTTCCTTTAACTCCACACCTGCCACCAGCGGTTCACCGACGGCACGTTGTCTGATCTTTGTTACCCCGGACGGGCATCGCACCATGAACACCTTCCTCGGTGCGTGCACAGAACTTGGCCCGGATGATATTGATGCCGAACTGATTGCATCGGCCAAGGTTACCTACATGGAAGGTTATCTGTGGGATCGTCCAGAAGCCAAAGAAGCCTTTATCAAGGCCGCCAAGGTCGCGCACGAAGCCGGTCGACAGGTTTCGATCAGCCTGTCTGATTCCTTCTGCGTTGATCGTCATCGCGACTCATTCCGCGAGCTGGTTCACAATCATATCGACGTGCTGTTTGCCAACGAAGACGAGATCAAATCGCTTTACGAAGTCGATACCTTTGAAGAGGCTCTTGCCGAAGTTCGCACCCATTGCAAGGTCGCAGCCCTGACCCGCAGCGAAAAAGGCTCCGTCATCGTCTCGGATAACGAAATCATCGAAGTTGATGCCGAACCGGTTGCCCATGTGGTCGATACAACTGGTGCAGGTGACCTTTTTGCATCTGGCTTTCTTTATGGCTACACCCGGGGAGATGATCTTGCGACCTGTGGTCGCCTTGGCTCGATCTGCGCTGCCGAGGTAATTTCACACATGGGCGCACGCCCGGATGCGGACCTTAAGGAACTGGTCGCGAAGACTCTTTGATCGTTGATCCGCCTGGACCAATAAAATTCACGGGACGGCAACATTTATTTGCCGTCCCGTTTCTTTTGCACCAAATCCCCGCATTCTGCGGTTTTGCAACGCACACAAAGATTGACTTTATCCAGTTAATGGCGCAAGAACCCGGCATTGCATAAAAATCAACCCCGCATGGCATGCACAAGGCTGGTCATTCGCCTCGACATTGGCTATGACAGGGCGGCTTTCGAGCCAAGCTGCAATTTGTCTTTGGGCCAGTAAACATTCAGCATGTGCAGTGCTGCGCAAATTGCGCGGGTTTGACCTTGCCGACCGGGCGACACCGGTGCTGCGGCGGCTGAATATCTACTGGCCTTGAAACTTTTACTGACCGATGCGCAAGGGAGATATCCCGGCGCGCGGCATTTTTATTCTGGAGTCCGCGCCAATGAACTTGCGCAATATAGCCATCATCGCCCACGTCGACCATGGCAAAACCACCCTTGTTGACGCGATGTTCCGTCAGTCCGGTGTTTATCGTGACAACCAGCGTGTTGATGAACGCGCCATGGACAGTAACGATCTGGAACGCGAACGCGGCATTACCATTATGGCCAAACCGACTGCCATTCAATGGGGTGACACCCGCATTAACATCGTCGATACCCCGGGCCACGCCGATTTCGGCGGTGAAGTCGAACGTATCCTGTCGATGGTTGATGGTGTTGTTCTGCTGGTTGACTCGGCCGAAGGCCCGATGCCACAGACCAAATTCGTTCTGGGTAAAGCCCTGAAACTCGGCCTGAAGCCGATCGTGATCATCAACAAGATCGACCGCCCGGACCAGCGCGCAGAAGAAGTTCTCGACGAGATATTTGATCTGTTCGTGTCGCTCGAAGCCAATGACGAACAGCTTGATTTCCCGGTTCTGTATGCCTCCGGTCGTGATGGCTGGGCTGCCGAGGCACCGGAAGGCCCGAAAGAAAACCTGACGCCGTTGATGAATCTGGTTCTGAACTATGTTCCGGCGCCGAAGGCAGAAGTTGACGCACCGTTCGCAATGATTGCCACCATGCTGCATGCTGACAACTTCCTTGGTCGTATTCTGACCGGTCGTGTCGCGCAGGGTCGTGCGAAACTCAACATGCCGGTCAAGGTTCTGCGTGGTGACGGTACGGTTGAAACCGGTCGCCTGTCCAAACTGATGGGCTTCCGCGGTCTTGATCGTGTTCCGCAGGAAGAGGCCGTTGCCGGTGACATCATCGCGATTGCCGGCCTGACAGATGCAACTGTTGCCGACACCATCTGCGCACCGGAAGTCACAAGCGCGATTTCCAGCCAGCCAATCGACCCACCGACCCTTGCCATGACCTTCTCGGTCAACAACTCGCCGCTTGCCGGTCAGGAAGGCGACAAGGTCACTTCGCGCATGATCCGTGCACGTCTGGAACGCGAAGTCGAAGGCAACATTGCTATTCAGCTGTCGGAAACCGCTGACAAGGATGCCTTCGAAGTTGCTGGCCGTGGTGAACTTCAGTTGGGTGTTCTGATCGAAACCATGCGCCGCGAAGGCTATGAACTGTCGATCTCGCGTCCGCGCGTTCTGATCAAGGAAATCGACGGCGTCATGTCCGAACCGTTCGAAGAAGTCCAGGTTGACGTTGACGAAGAATTCGCCGGTTCCGTTGTGGAAAAGATGAGCCTGCGCAAAGCCGAAATGACCGACATGCGGTCTTCTGGTGGCGGCAAAACCCGTATTCTATTCCTCGCACCGTCGCGTGGCCTGATCGGTTATCATGGCGAGTTCCTGACCGATACCCGTGGTACCGGCGTCATGAACCGCGTCTTCCATTCCTATGGCCCGGTCAAGGGTGCGATTGCCGGTCGTCGTAACGGCGTTCTGATCTCCAACGATCAGGGCGATGCGGTTGCCTACGCCCTTTGGGGCCTCGAAGATCGCGGCGCAATGTTCATCAATCCGGGTGATCGTGTCTATGAAGGCATGATCATCGGCGAACATAACCGTAACAACGATCTTGAGGTCAACATCCTCAAGGGCAAAAAACTGACCAACGTTCGTGCATCGGGTAAGGATGACGCCATCACCCTGACCCCGCCGCGCCGTATGTCGCTTGAAGAAGCACTGGCCTATATCCAGAATGACGAACTGGTAGAAGTAACGCCGAAAAGCATCCGCATTCGCAAGCTGCACCTTGATCCAAACGTGCGCAAACGCGAAAGCCGCAAATCGGAATCCGAAACCGTTTAAACGGTTTCGAGCCGGATCTGAAAGGCCGACCCCACACGGGTCGGCCTTTTTTGGTTTCAGGGCCTTAATCGTGCATTATTTCGTTTCGGCATTCTTTAACCTGTTTCCCCTACCTTCGGGCACGGTCGCATTCAATCGGGGAAAATCCATGCACAACACCGCTACCGCCGTGCGCAGTTGGGGTGAATCATTTCGTGCCTTTATCCATCCACGCGTAATCACCATGCTGTTTATGGGTTTATCGGCCGGGATTCCGATCTTGCTGATCTTTTCCACCCTGTCGATCTGGTTGCGTGAGGCCGGTGTGGAGAGGTCAACCGTGACCTATTTCAGTTGGGCAGCCCTCGGATATTCTTTCAAATTTGTCTGGGCACCGCTGATTGACCGGTTGCCCTTCCCGGTTTTACATGGCGTGCTTGGCCGCCGCAGAAGCTGGCTGATCATCGCCCAATGCGGCATCATCGGTGCAATCCTGTGGATGGGCTTTACCGATCCCGCCCAAAACCTGACCATGATGGCCTTTGCTGCCGTTGCGCTTGGCTTTGCTTCAGCCACCCAGGATATCGTAATTGATGCCTATCGTATTGAAGCCGCCGATCCCGACCTGCAGGCGATGATGAGTTCGTCCTATATCAGTGGCTATCGCATCGGAATGATTGTTGCCGGTGCAGGTGCATTGACGATTGCCGGTCTGTTCGAGGCCGAAGGCACGTATGAACCGCTGGCCTGGACGATTGCCTATGGTTGTATGGCACTGGCGATGGGAATTGGCGTGATTACCACCCTGATCATCCGGGAGCCGGTTGTAAACCGTATCGACAGCAAATATTTTCATAAAACGTCGGATTACGGTCGTTTCCTTTTGATGTTTGCGCTAACCGTGATCGCCTTCATTATCGCCAATATCTATACCAGCACCCTGACCGATCCATTGAGAACCGGCCTGACCGAAGGCGGCATGATTGGTGAACTTGCGGCCTTCATTGCCGGGACCATCAAACTGGCAATTTCGGTTGCCGCGGCAATTCTTGTTGCATGGCTGACAACCCGCGTTGGGGTTACGCCAACCGGTATGGTGCAGGAAACCTATATCGCCCCGGTGAAGGATTTCATTGATCGTTATGGCAAGGCCGCCATCGTCGTACTGGCCCTGATTGGTGTCTATCGTATTGCCGATATCGTCATGGGGGTCATGGCCAATGTTTTCTATACCGATCTCGGCTTTTCCAAAGAAGAAATTGCGGCGGTTTCCAAGACATTTGGTCTATTCATGACCATTGCGGGCAGTTTCTTGGGCGGACTTTTGTCAGTTCGCTATGGCGTGGTGCGCATCCTGTTTCTCGGTGCGCTTCTGTCGGCCATCACCAATATTCTTTTTGCCGTCATGGCTCATCTGGGGCCGAATACGGTAATGTTTGCTGGCGTGATTATGGCTGACAACCTTTCGGGCGGCCTGGCAACAGCAGCCTTCATCGCCTACCTGTCGGGCCTGACCAATATTTCCTTTACCGCCATGCAATATGCGATTTTCAGTTCGATCATGACGCTGTTTCCCAAAATCCTGGCCGGATTCTCGGGTACAGCGGTCGATGCCGTTGGTTATAGCTGGTTCTTTATCGGCACCGCTCTGATCGGTATCCCGGTCCTGTATCTGGTGGCCCTGGCCGGTCGAATGACGACATTGAACGCTGCCGAAAAGGCCGGTACCAAGGCCACCGAAAACGACGAAGGCTGAGTTCCGCCTTTCTTCAGGCAAAAGAAAACCGGACGCCGTGTTAACGGCATCCGGTTTTTTTATATTTGCTGCTTGCCGGACTTGTACCCGGTCAATTGCGCGTTCAGGCGGCCTGTTCGGCCTCATCCTGGGTCAGCAATGCATAGATCGCATCGGCTGAACCGGCACCGCGCAACTTGTCGCACATGCCCTGATTACGCAACAGGCGGGAAATCCGCGCCAGTGCTTTCAGATGATCGGCACCGGCTTCTTCCGGCGCGATCAGCATGCAGAACAAATCGACAGGATGTTCGTCCACGGCATCGAACTCGATCGGGTTCTGGGCACGCGCAAAGATCATGTGCAACCGGTCAAGATCAGCCAGCTTGCCATGCGGAATCGCGACACCACCACCTACGCCGGTGCTGCCAAGTTTCTCGCGATCAAGCAGAACGGAAAAAATCTCGCCTGCTTCACGCCCGGTGACAATGGCAGCCTTTTCGGCAAGTTCCTCAAGGACAGCCTTTTTAGCACCGGACCGCAAGGCCGGAATTACCCCCGAAGGGGAAAGAATCGATGATATGTCCATTTTTCGCGTTGCGTTGTTTGGCTCGGAAGAATCTGTATCCGTCACGCTGCACCAGCCTCCTTATCAGATGGGTCCAGCCATCCGATATTGCCGTCAGCACGACGATACACAACATTCAATCCGCCATGTTTGCCATTCCGGAACATAAGCGCCGGAATGTCCCCCAAGTCGAGCCGCATGACAGCCTCTCCGACAGAGAGCGTATCAATGCGATCCGGTGTTTCAGCGACGATCACCGGCTCAAAGCCGTTGACATGTTCGTCATCTGAATGGTCTTCGTCTTCCTGTGCGATCACATAATGTGTCGCATCAATTCTTGCCTGCTCATACTGATCACGGTTGGTATTGTGGTGATCGCGCAATCGCCGCTTGTAACGTCGCAATTGCTTGGCAACACGATCACAGGCGGAATCGAAGGCAGGATACACTTCATTCGCCGATGCCTTCGCCTGAACCAACATGCCCTTGCCGACATGGACCGATATCTGCGTGATATAGAGATGCGCCTGTTTGGTGATGGTCACCGTGGCCTCGATCGCATGATCGAAATATTTCTCTACCGCAGGGTCCAACGTCTCGACGACGTGTTGACGGAGTGCGTTACCAACGTCGAGTTGCTTACCAATAACCGTAATTTGCATGGATCGCCTATCCCCAGTTGAGTGACTTCCCAGTACATATGGACCTTCAGTGCCCCTCAATCAGGAGGCCGCACCATATTCCCTCGTTAATGCCAAGTCAACATTTGGGTATTATTACTTTAACTACAATACCTTACGGTATATTTTGCAGTGTTTGACCGGCTAGGAAACACGCGACTTTTTTTCGCGCCGTCGCTGAACCGACGAGGGAATTCTCATCGCTTCCCTGTATTTTGCCACTGTTCGGCGGGCAATGTCGATCCCTTCCTTTTGAAGCAGCTCGACAAGTTTGTCATCGGACAAAATCTTTTTCGGATCTTCCCCGTCTATCAATGACTTGATGCGATGTCGTACAGATTCCGAAGAATGCGAATCCCCTCCGACAGCCGAAGAAATTGCCGTCGTGAAAAAGTATTTCAGTTCAAAAACACCACGCGGTGTCGCCATGAACTTGCCATTTGTCACGCGCGACACCGTACTTTCATGCATGCCGATGGCTTCGGCAATGTCACGCAGAATAAGCGGACGCAAATGCGATACGCCGTGATTGAAGAATCCGTCCTGCTGACGCACAATCTCGCTTGCGACCTTCATGATCGTTGTCGCGCGTTGATGCAGGGCCTTCACCAGCCAATTGGCCGTTTGCAATCTCTCGCTCAGAAAGCTGCGCTCCTCGCGATTGCGCAAGCCTTTCCCAATCTGAATGGCGTAATCCTCGTTCACAAGAACACGCGGCAATGCCTCGCTGTTCAGCTCCAAATGCCAATTGCCGTTTCCAGCCGCACGCATCAGAACATCGGGGATTACCGGCGTTGCAGGTTCTCCGTCAGCCGTACGGCCCGGACGCGGGTCAAGGGTGCGGATTTCGGCAATCATGTCCGAAAGGTCGTCGGCATCGACCCCGCAAACCCGGCGCAGGCGATCAAATTCACGCCGAGCAAGCAGATCCAGATTGGCAAGCAAAGCTGCCATTGCCGGATCGAACCGGTTGCGTTCACGCAGTTGCAGTTCAAGACATTCAGCAAGATTGCGGGCAAAAATGCCAACCGGCTCGAATCCCTGCATCGCTGCAAGCACGCGCAGCACATCACCCATATCGCATTCAAGCGCTTCGGCGACTTCCTCCAGCGGCCCTGCCACATAGCCGCTTTCATCAAGCATATCGATCAGATAACTGCCGATCATACGTGAAACGGTATCAGCAAAAGCAATGTTGAGCTGGTCATCAAGCGACTGTCGCAGGGTCGGCTGATCGGCAAGGGTCTGTTCAAGTCCCGGCAAATCCTCGCCGCTGCCACGACCGGCTGCTCCACCGCTGTAGGGTGACGAATAATCATGATTCCCGGCAACAGGGCCACCATCGGAACTGATTTCACCTTCACCGTTGTAAAGGGCGTCCGGTGTACAATCGAGCGGACCGGAATCGCCGGTACTCATAGTTTCGCTGGATGTCAGACGGTCGGTACCGAAACGGTCCTCGCGGTCCAAAAAATCGTCGTTTGTGCGGGAATCGATCCCCTGATCACCATTGCCGATGGCACCATCCCCGGGTTCGGCAAAGGTCTGGCCGGGATCGGCACGCTCCAGCAGCGGATTTTCCAGAAGCTCGCTGTCAATGAAATTGGAAAGTTCGATGTTGTTAAATTGCAGCAGTTTGATCGCCTGCTGCAACTGAGGCGTCATGACAAGAGACTGGGACTGACGAAGATCAAGCCGCGCCTTCAGGGCCATTATGAACTACCCCGTGTCAATCCGAACCCCCTAAAAACCAGGTGCATGATCAAAGGCTGAAACGATCACCCAGATAAACCCTTCTGACATCGTCATTCCTGACGATTTCATCGGGACCACCTTCCATCAAAACCCGACCGTCATGCAAGATATATGCCCGGTCAATGATGTCCAGAGTCTCGCGCACATTGTGGTCGGTAATCAAGACCCCAATGCCACGATCTTTCAGATGACGTACAAGATCGCGAATATCACCGACTGCAATCGGGTCGATACCGGCCAGCGGTTCGTCGAGCAGAACGAAATTCGGGTGTGCTGCAAGGGCACGTGCAATCTCGCAACGCCGGCGTTCCCCGCCCGACAGGGCAAGGGCCGGTGTCCGACGCAAATGCTCAATGGCAAATTCAGCCAGAAGATCTTCAAGGTTCTGTTCACGTTTGATCCGGTCGTCTTCGACAACCTCAAGCACGGCCATGATGTTCTGTTCGACGGTCATGCCGCGGAAAATAGAGGCTTCTTGGGGCAAATAGCCGATTCCCATACGTGCCCGCTGATACATCGGCATCATTGTGATATCGCGCCCATCAAGCGAAATATTACCCCGATCCGGGGAAATCAGGCCGGTAATGATATAGAAACTTGTGGTCTTCCCCGCCCCGTTCGGCCCCAGAAGGCCGACAGCCTCACCGCGCTGTACCGACATCGATACGTCTTTAAGCACCGGGCGTTTCTTGAAACTTTTGCCAAGATTGTGCGCCACTAACCCCTTGTTGGCTGTTACCAGTCGCGGACCAGTACCGGAAGACTCATTACTGCCACTGCCTGTCTTGTGTGCATGTGTACCGTCGGATTTTCCGCTTTTGCGCGACCAGAACAAATTCCCGACCCTTCGTCAGTTGCCATTCCCGGATTGACCCGGGCTGTTTTCTTCGTCTTTTTCCGGCACAAGCAGGCCGCGAACGCGGCTTTTGCCATCGCCATTTTCGTTGGCGGTCAATCGGCTGACACCTGTATTCAGATCAACAACAGCACGATCCCCATTCAACTGGTTTTCGCCGCGGGTGATCTTAACCGATCCGACAAGGGTTGCGATACCCGTTTTCGCATCGTAAACACCTTGATTGCCAACCACAAAATCCGTCGGCGTGCGGATGGTCACATTCCCATCGCCGTCAATGCGGCTGAGTTCATTTTCACCATTATCGCCAGCCTCAAACCGTGCAGTCAAAATGTCGGCGCGAAGGGTACGATCCTCGGCAACAGCCACCGCGTCACCGCGCGCCACTGCCATACGCTCGGTTTCCCAGTATTCCAGGCTTTCCTCGGCCGTCAGTGTCTCGGTCGGGGTTTTGTACTGCAAATTATCCCCCGTCAGGACGACCACAGCATCGTCAATATCATAGACAGCCTGATCACCTGTTGCGACGTCGGTCTCCGATGACAGTTTGACATTACCAGTCGCGATAATACGGTAAATCTCGCTTTGACCGTCACGATCACGATAAAGCGCACGCAACTCGTCGGCATCAACACGCGAATTGCCGCGTTTGGCAACCGCATTCCCCCGAGCAATCAGAACCTGCTCGTTGCGACGCCATTCGATGCCGTTATCAGACTCGACTTCAAGCCCGCCACCACCACTCTGGGCAAGCCCAAGCGGATCGGCATGAACCGGCACAAACGGGGCCAGCACCATGCCACCCAGTATTGTTGCGGCCATATAACGGCGCATCGCAAAACGCGCAATTGCGATCATGATTTCCCTTTCAACGCACTATCGAAGACCACCAGACGGGCATTGCCCAAAAAGCGGATTACCGCCCCCTTGTCTTCAAGCTCGAACCCGGTATCCGATTTGATCGTTCCAAACGGTCCCTGCCCGTCAACAGGCTCGTTGCCTTTGGCGCTTCCGTTATTTAATGCAATCTCGGCCTGCTCGGTATGAATTTCGAACCCCTGATCGTGATACATATTAACGGTTCCGACCAGATCGAGGAGCTCATCGCTTTCGGTGTAGAATCCTTCATCCGCGGTCAGTGCAATCCAGGAGCCATCCTCAAGCGTGATATCGGCTTGCGGTGCATCAAGACGCACATGTGCGAGACGGTCTTCGTTTTCGGGTTGCTCGACGGCTTCATTGGCCGTCACCGTGAAGGGCTGCCGGTTACTGTCCACGCCAAAAAAGCGTGGATTGCTCATGGTGACATTTTCCATCAGATCATCGGGCGTGGTTGAAAAGCCGAGGCGAAAACCGCTTTCCTGGACCTTTTCGATCTGCGGCCACAACACAACAAGCGCGATCAGCGTTGCCGCAATCAGCGGCAGAACCAACTTGAGCATATTGACGATTGTGCGGCGGAACGGATTGATCCGCACATCGCGCCGTCCGGACGGCAGGCGATCGTTCATGCGCGCCGTGCGCGCTGCCCGTTCGACCTCTGCCTTCCGATCCTCGCTCATGGATTACGCAACCCCCAAACGCAGAAGGTCATGGATATGAACAAGTCCTACCGGCTTACCGATATCGTCGACAACAAACAGGGCGGTGATGCTGCGATCATTCATAACGGCAAGTGCCTCAACCGCCAAAAGATCAGCCTTGGTAGCCTTGGGATTGCGCGTCATCACGTCGGCAACACGCATCGCCACCAGATTATCCGCCATATGTCGGCGCAAATCACCATCGGTCACAATACCGGTCATCTTGCCATCATTATCAAGCACACCGACACAGCCAAACGATTTGCCGGTCATGATCACCAATGCTTCTGACATCAAGGCCTCTTCGCCGACCAACGGAATATCGGCAACACCATGCATGACGTCGCTTACATGCAGCAACCGCTGCCCCAGCTTCCCGCCGGGATGGAAGGTCCGGAAATCATCAGCGCTAAAGCCGCGGCGTTCCATCAGCGTCACGGCAAGTGCATCGGCAAAGGCCAGCATCGCTGTGGTTGATGTCGTCGGTGCCTGCTTGTTGGGGCATGCTTCCGGACTGTTGGGCAGGATCAGCGGATAGTCGGATTGCACCGCCAATGAGCTTTCCGGGCGGCGGGTCATCCCGATCAGCGGGACATTGAAGCGTCTGGTATAGGCAATGATGTCAGACAGTTCCGGTGTTTCGCCGGAATTCGACAGGGCAAGCACCGCATCGTTCTTGCCAATCATGCCCAGATCACCGTGGCTGGCCTCAGCTGGATGAACAAAAAAGGACGGTGTCCCGGTCGAGGCAAAGGTCGCGGCAATTTTCTTGGCGATATGGCCACTTTTGCCCATACCAGTCACAACCAGACGACCGGTCAGGCTTTCGATCAGATCAATCGCCTTGCAAAAATCGCCATTCAGCGATTCAGAGAGATCACGCAGCGCATCCGCCTCAATCGCTAGAACCCGGCGGGCGACCTCAATATCTTTTTCAGATGCCGGTTCGGGTGTATTTTGCAGTTTCGGGGTTACTGTCATCGGTTTCTTTTTCATTTCCCCGCAAAAACATTCCAAAATGTTCACAGGAAAGAGATGGGCGGGAACATCTGCTCTGGCAAGCCGCAAAAGCCAATATGTACCTACGCTTCAACATGGTCAATTCCCATACCCCAAGCCGGTTGATACAGGATTAACATCACAGGCCTGCAACGTAAAAATTTGACGGACAAAATCGACCGGCAAAGGGACGGGTTTAGTGCGCGAAAATATCCGTCTCTTCCCAGCCCGACAGATCCAGCGTCGCCCGTGTCGGCAGGAACTCAAAGCAGGCCTGCGCCAGTTCGGTGCGGCCTTCCCGCGCCAAACGACGATCAAGCTCTTCCTTGGCCTTGTGCAGATACAGCACATCGGATGCGGCATAGGCGATCTGTTCGTCTGAAAGATCAGCCGAACCCCAGTCAGAACTTTGCTGCTGCTTGTCCAGATTAACGCCAACCAGTTCACGCACCAGATCCTTCAGTCCGTGACGGTCAGTATAGGTACGCACCAGTTTCGATGCGATCTTGGTGCAATAGACCGGCGCGCACCGCACACCAAGATATTTGTCCATCACCGCAATATCGAAGCGCCCAAAGTGAAACAGCTTCAGAACCGACGGATCAGCCAGAAGCTTCTTAAGGTTGGGCGCCTCGTAATTTTCCCCGTCGAACTTCACCAGATGGGCATCACCATCGCCAGCCGAGAGCTGAACAACGCACAGACGATCTCGGTGCGGATTAAGGCCCATGGTTTCACTGTCAATGGCAACGATTTTGCCAAGATCAAGCCCGCCGGGCAAATCTCCGTGATGGAGGAAATTGGTCATCGCAATTCTCCGGAATGCTGGTTTGGCCCTGTCTTAACACAGCATTCCCGGGGTCGCGATGCAAAAAGCCCTAAATCCAGAAGAAAACAGGGCTTTTTCATCAAGCAGATTTCGATCCAAAAAACCGAATCGCGGCAACCCCACTTGCGATCGACGTCCAAGCCAATATAGCAGGCCAGTTCGAAAACAGACTTTGTGTTACAGAGAACGGGAACAAGGACATAACAAGAACACCAAGATACAAGCCGCCCAGCAAGCGGCTTTCTCGTGGCCCAAATAAAGTTTGAAGCCCCATCCAATAAAGAACCGTCATGAAAATAGTAAATGGCACGGTCCCGATCAGCCCGGTATCAGACAACCATTCAACATAGAAATTATGAGGATGAGGATGGCACGGTACGTTTGTCAAAGCAGCTGCTGTATAATCCTTACAAACCAACGGATAGTTTCCCATACCGCTCCCTGTTAGCGGATTTTCGGAAAAGAATCGCAACCCCAGCAAAACAAGCTGACCATATATTGAGTCGGTATAATCCGAGACAACATTCGCCAATGCTTCCACTCGCCCCCAAATACGGTCACTCGTAACAAGTAACAGGGCTAATGCAGATCCACCAAGAATTGCTAATCCCGCAGCAATTTTGCGCGCTGTGCCGCCTGCAAGAAACAAGCTGAAAAGCGCCAACACAATTGCAAGCAAAGTCAGCACGCTTGCCGCTCGCTCGCCACTGAGAAACACAACGAACAAGAGCAGTGGCGACAAGCAACATCCAACAACGAAGAGTTTCCTGGACATCTTGTTGGTATAGAGCATGAAGGCCATCGCCAGTGCGGCAAGCCCAAGCTTGGAGAGATACATGCCAATATTCGGGCGATCTAACGGACCGGTCAGACGACCACTCATCGCTTGACCGGTCAATAACGAGGCTCCTGTGAAAAACTGATAAATAGCATCAAGAGCAGCGATGCCAAGCGTAATGAAAAGAACTATTACGAACTGCTTGATAGTACGCGCATCGGTCAGAACCCACCGGGTCACCGCAGCATAAAAGACAACAAATCGCAGCCAGCTTAGCGAACGTTCGAAACTTTTGCCCACATGTTCTGCAAAGGGTGAAACCACTACATTCATTAGGGCGAAGAGGAGCAAAAGGATAAAAATGTCCTTTTCACGGACCCATGACCAATCTTTTGCCATGGCCGAACGTGCTAAAAAAATCAGGGCGATTAAAACGACCGCGATATCAGCCACCGCCCTCGTAAATAAAAGAAATACAGGCACGCAACACAGCAAAAAACTGGTAACAATATGCAGCCTTTTATCAAGCGAATTCATTGCCTTACTAACTCACTTCTCTTCAATGCGACGAATTTTCGACAATTTCTGAAAAATATTCCTATAGGACATCAGATATTCCGGATCGGGATCCACAAGACCAAGTTTTCCAATTATGTAACGCGTCAAAATCGGAATTGCCGCGAAAGGCGCTCCGTCCCTCCGTGCCTTTTTAATGGCAGATATGCATTTCTGATAAAGCTTTAAACGTACGCCCGAAGGCAATTCCGGATGCTCCAACAAGAAGTTCAAGTGTACCAGAAACCGATCATGGTTCAGTTGCAATGTGTTTTGCGAAATGTGACTACCCATATCAGGGACCATCGTTACGATCATGTCAGCCTCGACAACAGACCGCGCTTTTAATGCCAACCGCAACGCTAACGATTCATCCTGAACAAAAACCGCCTCGTCACACCCTCCGGCCTTATGAAATAACTCACGCGTTACCAGCCAGGTCATCCGCACCATCCCGCGTCCCAGTATTCGTGCAAGAGGATCGTTATGGATGGTGAAATTGAAATTTTCGCCAATTGGCTCGGCCACGACCTCTTCAATCGGTGCGGCCGTCTTTCTGCCACGTCCATGCACCATATCCGCCCCATACCTTTTCGCGAGTGACAGCATGGTTTCAATCGCGTTCGGCGCAAGAATCTCATCGCAGTCAAACAGCGCCAGATATGTGCCCTGTGCTTTCTGAACACCCTGATTGAGCCGAATGGATGGGCCCGCATTGACCTTGTTACCAATCACACGAACAAAGTCATGCGCTGCGGCAAATTCGTTTAGGATTTCCAACGAATTGTCGGTTGACACATCGTCGATAAAAACAACCTCGAAGGAAATGTTGCCAGTTTGAGCCAAAAGGGAAGCAAAGAAATAAGGAAGAGCTGCAGCCTTGTTATAAACCGGTAGAACGAAACTGACGTCGGGTTGCATGATATCCAAGGCTCTATTTTCTGAGGTGATTTCCGCTTGTAACCAGTAACTCAGGTTACAGAAAGACAAAGTGCCGTAAAATGCAATCCAAAACGACAATACCCCAGTACACTGTCGGGTGTACTGGGGTATGGTGCCCAGGAGAAGACCGTCTACGCATTGCACCATGTAAGTGTTGATTTGCAAGGATTCTAGAGTTTCCAAGGGCTTGACAGCTCGAATCAGGTAGTACATTTCGGTAGTACAGAGCATCAATACCTGAGTATCGACGAATGGGCAAACCCGTTAAGCGACCCGGCAAAAACAACTACGAAATTCAATATCCGCTTCCCCAGAAACTCCGCCAAGTCATGCGCACATCTGCCATATATCGCAGTTTGGGCACAGCAGACCTATCCACCGCTAAAAAGCTCTATCCCGTGCGTCTGGCAGAAGTTCAAGCAGAGGTCACCCGCCTACTTGCAAAGCACTTCCCAGACGATCAGAACGTTCTGCAAGAGCTTCAAGAGCTTATTGCCGCTTACAAAAACGCGGACGACCACGCGGAGCCCGACAACTTTTCCGAAAAAGACATTTTGCTGGACTTGGTTTCCGAATGGGGCACCAAACAGCGCCTTAAGCGTATTGAAGCCTTCAAAGCATCACCTCAGCACAAGGCTGGGGAACCCATCCCAGTCGCGATTCGGCAAGCCGCCAACGAAATACAGGTTCAGGCAGAGAACTTTGCCAACGATGCGTTAAACCCACGCACCAAAATTGACACGATCACCGAAAGCTGGCGCAAAGCAAATGGCCCGAAGCTTTCCGTGAGTACCAGAGATGAATACGAACGGGCTATAAAGCGCTTCTCCGATTGGTGTGCTCGGCAGCAGATCGAGTACTACGATCAAATCACCCGCAGAAAAGTCCGTGAGTTTGTTGAAGAAACCTATCATGGCAAGATGGGGAAGACCGCCAATCTGGCTCTTAGCGGGCTCCGTGGCGTTTGGAAGCACGCTATGACGGGTGGCTTTGTCGAGGAAAAGAGTAGTGTTTGGGATGACCACGAATACCCAGACCACATCCGTATCGGAACGGGTGAAGTAAAGGCGGAGGCCGACGAAGAAGCACCGTTCTCGTTCGAAGACATTGAAACGCTCCTAACCAAGCTCGACCCACCGCTATTCGCTGATGTTCTTCGCCTCTCACTTGTAACTGGGGGCCGGAGTGCCGAAATCACGGCTCTCGAATGGAAGCACATTACAAAAGAAGAGGATGGCTATTGGGTCAGTTTGCCTGGCACAAAAACCAAAAGCGCTCGGCGTCGTGTTCCTATCCCACAAGCATTCGCGCCCCTGATGGAGCGCTTAACAAACGAACAAATTGGCCGTTGGGTATTCCCGTTTTATCCAAAGCTTGTCTTCGATACTGACAAAAAGCGCCACAGCTACATCAACAAAGAATTCAATAGGAAACGTCGAAACCTGAATATGCCAAACGGAAAGCGACAGGGGTTACATTCGGCGCGTCGCACCTATATTGAACTCCTTGAAGGCGCAGACGTTGCTGTCGGAACAATTAAGTTGTTGGTTGGCCACAAAAGGCATGACATTACCATTGGACGCTACACAAAAGGACAATACGTTGACTTGCGAGGCGCCATTGAAAAACTCAAATATCCAGAAACAGTCACTTACATGATAAATAGTCGAACTAAATGTTCTTCCACACTTCTTCCCTAGCACGACCCATAATTGAACTCACTTTTTCTGCAGTAGAATTAGGGTCATCTTTCCAATTCAGCATGCATTCTAACACTTCATCAAAAACACTATCGACCTCAGCGTTTTTTCGTTCCTCGATTTCACTAATCACGATCAAACGGCATTCATCTATTAAATTTTTTGCCGCGGCTGCCGCGGGAGCCTGGTGCTTAATCGAATACACCCAACCCTTATCTATCTGAATATTTTCAAAATAATCATCATAGCATGGGTGCAACCAGTGATACTGCCCGCATTGAGTTGGCGGTATTGAATTTTCATCAATGTCCGCTAACAGCATATCCTTAGTTTTTTTTTGAATATTGCATGAGTTACAGGAAATTGAGAGATTAAATGGAGAAACAATGAATCTTTTATACTTTTCTTTTGATTTATCGAGAAAATGTTCAACATGTTCAGATGCATTGGTACGCGGGTCAACGACAGGAATTCTTCGGCAATAAACACATCTTTCTTCTGATGCTTGTCGTAAAGCGACTCTCAGTTCATCTTTTAGAGGTTTTGCCGCCTCTGCGTACCAATTCACGCTACCGTCCAAAAGACCACTAACAACATCCTTGTGCTTTTCGTCTTCCAGAATTTCCTGTGCAAAACTTACATCAAGCTTTCCAGAGCCAAAACTCATTGTTTTAACTCCTCGCGTGCATTCATCAACGTCTGGTATGGAAGGTAAAGCGCATCCTCCTCGTGAAAAGTAACATGCAGATTTGCCAGCCTGTCGGCCTTCTCCATGAACTCTTCCGGTTTAGACGTCCTCACTACGTAAGCATCTAGGCACTCCTGAAATACTAACAAAAAAGCCCTTGATCGCGGCGAATCAACACCGAACTGTTCTTTGAGAATTGCTCCAGGCGTGTTGCCGTACATTTCTGAAGGACGCCACTCGCCATCCGATTTCATATCTAGGACATGAGTATATGAGTTCCTGGAACCCGATATTATCAACGGAGAATGAGTGGCCACAATCAGCTTACTATTTTCTGAATATTTGGATATCAATTTCCACATCCGAGCAACTATCTCCAATTGCCATTCAGGATGGAGAGAGTTTTCTGGCTCATCATAGAGAACAATACAATCGCCGCGGACCGAGAACGCTAGCGACAGCATACTAATAATTGACGACCTTTCTCCTGAACTTAGATTTCTGAATCCTATTTTTTTTCCGCGCTTGGAAACGTAGAAATCAGATAATCTTGCAAGACCTTTACGAAATAAATCCAGCCAGTCTAACGAATCAGCTTGTCTTAAATGCATATCTAGAAGATGCATTCTTATACTTCCAAATCTCTCCTCGAATTGATGTACGGATTCTTTGAATGCGACCTTGAATTCAATAACAGGGTCCAATCCGATATAATTGAAGAAATCTGCAACTTCCGGAACTTCATATTCTTGAGACTCATTCATGTCATGAATATAAAACATAAGTCTCTGAAATGGAGCTAACTCGGTAAAGTTTGTTTTATTTCTCTGTTTACCGAAGTATGCATAATCTCTAATTTTATCATTCTCTTTGTAATCAAAATATTCATATTCAGAAATATAATTACTATAATCAGATGACGATTTACTATATTTTCGAAACATATCTTGCGGAAATTTATCGGACACTGAGCCGGACAAGCAAATTAATCTATTATACTCTTTATCCCCATTCTTTATTTTTTCGAGAATAGAGCTCGAAATATGAGATAGAAATCTCGATTTTCCACAACCGTTGGGACCAGTTACTATATAAACACCACTTTCATTTGGCATTTTTTCGTATAGTTCATTGAAGTCCGAGTCATTAAAGAAGAAAAAGAACACGAAAATACCTCACTTTGCGGCCTTTAAAAATCATTGCCGAATACCATTTAAATTGAATATTTCACTTATAGCAACAATCAAAAATTGCCTGATTCAATCAGAGATCTCGGAATAATTGTTGGCACAAACTCTTTACGTAATGATGCATCCAACCTTTCCAATCCCCCCCCCCCCATCCCGGCCCCCTTTCACTTCTCCAGATTGACTTTACTGCCCCCAAAACTCCGAATTTAAGCAATTCGTCCTAATACCAAAACCTTTGTAACACTCACAACGAACGTTGACATTTGTAACGATGCATCTTAACAAGCGGAGTCATATTCACCGTGGGCACCAAAACATGCACTTCAGCTATCGCAAACTCTGCCTATTGGCACTAGCTATCGCTGGCGTTCTCGCCTTTGTCACAGGCAAATACATGGCACCTAGCGGCTATCAGATTGGGCCAATAATCTCCTCCAACACAGTTATCCAGCAGCGAGACAGTGACGCTTCTTTGCGGATATGCGTCATATCTCCAGTCCAAGGAACGAAAGTGGAAGGTGTGCCTGACGCGCTCTTTTCAAATGCCTATAAGTGCGGACCTTGGTCACAGTGATCTGTATTTGAGACTCAAAAATCATGCAGCGTTACGTCATCTATAAGCGCGTTAGTACGGTTGATCAGGGCAAGAGCGGCCTGGGTCTGGAAGCCCAGTCACGCGACATCGCCATTTACCTGGTCACCTACAGCCCAGAGCCATTCGAGGTAGTGGGTGAATATGTTGATGTGCTGTCTGGCAAGAATGACGACCGCCCAGAACTCATCAAGGCGATTGACCAGGCAAAGCGAGATAAGGCCACTTTGTTGGTGGCGAAGCTGGACCGCTTAAGCCGCAAGGTCTCCTTTATTTCCCACCTGATAGATGACCCTAAGCTGGCCTTGCGTGTCGCTTCCATGCCCCATGCGGACAAGTTCCAACTCCACATTTATGCAGCACTCGCTGAACAAGAACGCGAATTCATATCCCAGCGCACGAAAGCCGCCCTGCGACAAGCAAAGGAGCGCGGGCAGAAGCTGGGCGGACTACGGGACAAGACAATGAAGCGTAATATCGCAATCCAGGAACAGGCTCAGAAACGCGCCAGCAATCTGGAAAACATCGTTGTCCCGTTGCGTGATCGCGGCGACAGTCTGAGAGATATCGCCGCAGCACTGAATAAGGCCGGTATCAAGACCGCACGCGGGGCAGAGTGGCAAGCCCCCCAGGTGAAGCGGGTGCTCGATAGGTTGGCATCCTAGGAAGCTGTTTTGCGGACTCTGGGAAGTCATTGGGTCTCTGATGGCTGGGGTTGTAGCCAAACACCCTCAAGGACTCTCCAGCCGCCCAAAACCCCCTCTATAATTACACCGCACCCTTGGATAAATCAGCCGAACCAACTTCCCTGCGCATCTTCCGATTGGCTCGCGTGAGTGTGGGGTTGGGGTGTCAACCTGGCTACAAACATCACCTACAACACCCACTAAAAACCTGATGGTTTCTGCGGGTTTGGGAATTACACCGCACCCTTGGATAAGTCGATGATATTCAATTCCCTTAATCAGTTCATTTTATGTGTTTCACCCTTAAGCACATACGAACACTTAAATTGACTGAGTGTCTGAGATAGCGACCGAGGTCGAGGATGTGATGCGCGCTTGATCATCCTCCCTCGGGCGCTTGCATCCCTGCCCCCCTCATCACCATAACCGACATCTTTCAGCCGTTTGTGCGTAGGGGTGTATCTGTCTTTTTGGGGCGTCGGCTTGCAACCAGCGTCACCTCAATGCAAACCCATACAGCCCTTAACACTACTCGATCACATCACCCCAAGAACCGCAGAAAACCTCTAGCAATCGATTACAACGCACCCTTGGCAAGGGCAGCCGCCCTTTGTGCTGCTTGCCATTTCATCAACACCTTGGAGAACGACTAAGTGACCAATGAAAATCATCCTGTCACGATTCATACCGGTGCAGCATGTCGGGGAAACCCCGGGCCTGGTGGCTGGTCCGCAATCCTTCGCAAAGGGGCACGAGAGAAAATCTTCACCGGCTTTGAAAGCATCACCACAAACCAACGCATGGAACTCACCGCCGCGATCTCTGGCCTAAAGGCCCTAAAGAGACCAACGCACGTTGTGATTATCACGGACAGCAAATCCCTGGCCGATGGCATCACCCAATGGATTGAAACCTGGCAAAGGAACGATTGGCAGAATTCATCGGGTAATCCAGTCGCCAATACGGACCTTTGGAAGAACTTGCTGGTACTCAACCAAACCCATCAAACCATCTGGGAATGGGTTTCCGCCCGCAGCGGTGACACAGAAAACAACCGCGCCGACCAACATGCACGTCAAGCTCTTCTGAAAAACATTCGCTAACCGCGCCTTACCGTTCAGCCCCCCAAGCACCCCCAGCATCCAAACAACCGCAACAGCACTCAAATAGGCTTCAACCGAACTTGGTTAGAAGCCTTTTGTCGTTTGGGCATCCATACACATAGGAAACAACCATCATGAACCACACTTACCAAGAAGCCCTTAGCAAAGCCGCACACGACCTCATGGCCATGACCAAAGACTGTCAGTGCGGAGAACTTACAGCCTACGAATTTGTCACGTCTGCCGACTTCTATAATGTCGAAGATGACAAGGAACTCTTGCACGCTAAGGCTAAGTTGTTCTCAATGATGGTGTGGAGCGAGATCACCGCAGGCGTAGTGCTTGACCTCTACGAAGACGTGGACAGCACTGAAGCAACTGCCGACGAGCTGCGCTTTGAACTTGCATGCGCATTGGACGCCCTTCGCTCCTTCAATAGTCCGGTAATGCCCAGCGCTTTGCTACCATACCTGCTTGAGGAGGAGGATGAAGAGTTCTTCGAAGAGGTCTTGAAGGGCATTTACCCTGCCGGAATGAAACAACAGGAAATGGACAAGCTAAAGCAATACGCAGAAGAATATTGCGAGGCCAACAAACTCTCCTTCGAAATGCTTCAGGGCATAATCAGGTCTGTTCGTTCTTTCATCGAAGACAACCCGTCCTTTATCACGTTCTCACATGTCATGGCCATGGAACACATCCGAAACTGGCATGAAATGCGTCTGGAGTTCGGGGAAAACCTGAGCTAAGCGATTGGAGTATTTCCGCAAGGTTACCGATCTTGAAACCGGGAACGTCTACAAGATCAGTATTGGCGAACATCGTACCTTTACCGAGACCGCCGCTCACTTCCAGGTCGCCCGGTCATCCCTGATCAAAGTCCTGCTTGAACTTGGTATATGCCAGAAAGAGTATGATGCCGTTATCAGGGAATACCGCCACCGCCTTCATCCAGATGCTGCGAAGAAGGGCCTTGGATACCGTCTTATGGGCCCCAAAGGCCCGTTTGACGTTCTATCCCCAACCGCCATCGAATGGATTGGGGAAGAACTCCAAGACCTTCTTAAAACCACCAGCATCAGCCCTGAGACAAGGCACGCACTCAGCAAACTCCAGCTATATGATGCCCAATACCGTGAGCGGATGAACTTGGAAGGGAGGGTTCGTTGGCTGTTCTATCATTTTCCTGACCTCAATCGGACTGAGGTTGCCAAAGCCCTATGCGTTAGCAGGGCAATTGTTCAGCGTTACATCAAGATACAGCAAGACCAATTACGGAGAGCCCACCAAGCAAAGGCACAAGCACTGTCGTAAGGAAAAATCATAAGCAGGGTATCGATCAGGGTACCCTGCAGTTCAGAACCAAACCTACCTTGCTGATCTGTAGCTATTACAGTCGGTGTAAACTGAAGAAATTATCAAACGTCAAAGTTCCCCCCGAAATGCACGCTGGGATAAACTAGCCAGCATTTCCTCTGCCTTAAGCAGGGCATTTTCAGTTTTGCTGTGCATTTGACGAAGCATTCCAAGGCTTCTCGTGAATTCTCGCTGAACCTCAATTGGTGGCATAGGCACCTCCAACTCTTTGATGATGCCAAGATTGAGGCCCGCCATGATTGCCCCTTTATTCTGGGAACGAATCTGAGAGAGCAGTGCCGGGTGGCGATGTATCGCGTTTGATATGAATTCTGGTTCAGCTTTATCCAGATCAAGAGAAATAGTGGCTAAGTGCTTTGTCGTAATCGCCGTTGGAATATCTTTTGGGACGACTGAAGAACGCCCTGTTGTACCCATAATCGTAATAATCACATCACCAGGAAAGACCTGATAACGCTTCAACTTTAGATATTTTTCTTCTGTGATGAAACGCCGTTCATCCCATGCAAACCGATTTTTGACAGCGTTATCAATTCCCAGGACAGCAATACCGTCATCAACAAATTCAGAATGCTTGAGGTCACTACCAAACGGCCCTGTACGCATCGCTCCTTTTTTGGATAAAGCGAGGTCACGAATTGGCTTCTTTTCCCAACGGGCATAGCCGTTAGCATTGGGACCAACACTATGAACAAAGAGACTTTTGATTTGCCTTTCTTGCAGCTCCAATGCATCGCACTGCTTCCGGTGTATTGCATCCGCCTTGTCCAAGATCGCGGCTATGCGACGCTGTTCTTCGATAGGCGGCAGAGTAATTAACTGATCAGCTACATCCTTTGGATAAAGGTGAATACCCTTCACGATCTTCTTGAGTTTGAAACGGGTCTGAGACGATTGAAACCAATGCCATAAATATCTTTGATTAAGGTCCTCAGATTTACTGCGCGCTATCAGCCACTCGCCAGTCGCTAATGAGCCTTCAACTGAGCGCTCAGCTAAGTATTGTTTACTGCCAACATAGTCAGCATTGTGAGCAGCGTTTAGAACGAGAATATCGTCAGTTCGCAAACACTTCGCTTTGTGCCTTTGGGCAAACTGATCATCGACGAAAGATTCAAATTCACCAGAGAATTGGCCTCGGGCGTTAACATCTTTGATCTTGAGGACAGGAAAGCCTGATACTCTCTGATCTGCTTTGGCAGGTGTTTTTCCATTGAAAACATCCGCTATATCACCGACCCGGCGCGTAACAGTCACCCCAACATCTCCTCGAGTTCGGAGATATCCTTGGCAATGTCATCGTGCAGGTTTTGCATCTGCTTCAGGATAACTTTAGGAGACTCATAGGCCTCTTCTTCATATGTCGTTTCTTTATAGCGGCTGAGAGACAGGTCGTACTTGTTCGCCTTAATCTCTTTGGCTGACACAAAGAAAGCCTTTCCAGACTTGTCTGTATCCTTTTTGGGGTCGCGTTCTTGCCAGCGCTTTAACACATCCGGCAGATCGTTAGTGTCGATCTTCGTGCGTTTATCGTCCAGCGAGAAGCCATCCGCCTCGACATCGTAAAAGAAAACGTTTTCCGTGCCCCCGCCTTTGGTGAAGAGCAGGATAGCGGTCGATACACCTGCATACGGCTTGAATACACCTGACGGCAGCGAGATAACTGCCTCAAGCTGGTTTTCCTCGATCAATAGCTTTCGCAGCGCCTGGTGCGCCTTTGACGAACCAAAGAGAACCCCATCGGGCACAACCGTTGCCGACTGGCCACCAAGCTTCAGCATCTTCAAAATCAGAACGATGAACAGAAGCTCTGTCTTTTTCGTTTTAACGTTAGACACCAGACTTGGATGCACGTCTTCAAAATCCAAGCTGCCCTTAAACGGCGGGTTTGCAAGTATGATATCAAGGCTGTCGCTGGCATGCCCCGGATAGTTTTCTGGGAAGCTGTTTGCCAGCGTATCCTGATAATGAACATCCGGGGAATCAACCCCGTGCAACAACAGGTTCATCGCCGCGATGCGCAACATCGTCGAATCAAAATCAAAGCCGTGGAACATGCCTTTACTGATGTGATCACGATACGGCTCCAGCAGATCACCAGAATAGGTTTTCTGACCCGTTTCTTCATCCACCCAAACGCCTTCGGGCGACGTATATTTCTGCTGCAAATATTCAGCAACGCTCACCAGAAAGCCAGCGGTCCCGCAGGCCGGGTCACCCACGGTCATGTCTGGCTTCGGATCAAGCAATTCGACCATCAGCCGGATGATATGGCGGGGCGTTCTGAACTGACCATTGATGCCTGCTGTGGTCAGCTTGCTGAGAAGGTATTCATACAGATCACCCTTGGTATCGGCGTCGCCCAAAGGCAAATCATCGATCATCTCCACCGCCGAGACCAGAAGGCTCGGCTTCTGAATCATCAGTTGGGCATCTTTCATGTATTCGCCGAAAGCAGCCCCGTCGCCGGATACCTTCTTGAAGTGCGGAAAGACCTTGTCGCGGACCAAGGGCAGCATTTCAGCCGCACCCAAGTTGCGATATTGCGACCAACGCAGCTCTTGCTCATCCGGCCCAAAAAGCGGCTTAAAGTCCTTGCCTGACAATCCCGCCTTTCTCTCATTCTTCGTCTCTGTCATATCCAGAAGACGCGAGAACATCAGGAAAGTGATCTGCTCGATCACAGTCAGCGGATTGGCGATACCGCCCGTCCAGAACTCGGTCCAGAGGGTATCAACCCGGTTACGCAACGCGCCGGTCAGCATTATGGTTTGGCCTCATTGGTGGTTTTCTCGAAGCGATCAGTATTGAAGCTTCGAATGATCGTCAACAGGTCATCCTGCAGGTCGGAATCAGGGAAAACACCGTAAATCCCGTCCTGATCGATCTTGGTGAAGGGGGCATCAACCAGACGCTCAAGCTCAATACCACCAGTTTGAGCGATAAGGCTTTGAAGCAGGCGCAAGAAATGCGTTTGTTTGGCTGTCAGCGATGGGTGGCGTGTGACGAATTCCCGGAAACGGCCCCGAACCGCTTCTTCGTCCATCCCCACGATATTGCGCAAGATATCATCTAGGTGTTCGGCAAGGTCTGGATAGAATTCCCGCAACAGGTTCAGGTCAACATCGGGGTTCTCTGTCAGCACCAAGGACGTGAGTGCATCCAAATCATCCTGACTGACCGGTTCACCGCGCCTGATTTTGGCCAGTATCGGGTTCTTATCAAACAGGTCACGCAGGGCTGCTTCCACACGTTTACGGTATGCTGCCAAGTCAATCGAAACGATACCTGACTTTCGATGCCCGTATTCAATCTCTGCAGCATCTTCTTCGATATCAACCACTGGAATGGTGATTTCCGGACCGCGACCGCCGCCTTCAACATATTGCATAATGCTGCGGAGCTCGTGACGCACCCTTTCAAGGGACGCGAAGTCAACATTCGCCCAAAAGGCGGCTGATCTCACTTCTTTGATCGTCTCTGCCTTTGCCTTTACCTGATTGAGGTTGGGACGAAGCCTATTGACCGCATTAAGAAGATCACCTTTGAGGTCCTCGAATTGCCCAGACTGTTTAAACAGCGCAAGCTGCAACTGAGTTATCAGCAAGTCAAATGCATAGGCATCGCTGTGCCAACGAATATTAATCCATTGGGTAAGCGGACTAATTTCGTTTTTGAGCAGCGTGACTGTCGCGGGTGTGAATTCTTCAATCACGCCAACAGCCCGGACAGTTTGGATTTCAAGCCACTTTTCTTTGACCGAAATACTGTCATCCGGCAGGGAAGCCACATCCAGGGAAATCAGGTTAGTAACGGTGTTGAAGGTCTCTAGATCAAGTGCTTGCAAGGCCGTTGCAGCAAGGTCGAGACGGGCATTAAAGACACGTTGCATAAGTGAAGTCGGCGGGCTTGGTTCGGCCTCGGGCTTATTTTGTTCAAAGAACTCAAAGTTCGACCAGTGATCGAAAATCCGAAAGACTGCTTTGTCACGACCAGGGCCAAACAAACCAGGGCAGAGGCGTGTGCCACGTCCAATCATTTGCCAGAACTTAACCTTGGATTTCACCGGCTTTGCAAAGACAAGATTGACGATCTCAGGCACATCAATACCAGTATCAAGCATGTCGACTGATATCGCGATGGTTAGATCATCGTTGGTTCCCTGCCCCTTAAAATCATCAATCAACTGTTCCGCACGCGGGTCGTGGTTATCGATGATCTGACAAAACTTGCCGCCATATTGCGGATACATCTCATCAAACAGCTTTTGCAATACGACCGCGTGCTTGTGGCTGCGCGCAAAGATGATGGATTTACCTGGAAGCTGCCCACTCGCCTCCTTGATGCCGTTCTCCATCAAATTACGGATAATCCGCCGATTGGTATCCTTGTTGAAAATCTGCTTATCAATCTGCTCAGCTTCGTGATTGAGCTGCTCCGGGTCTTTACCATCCTCTTCAAGCTGCCGCTTCTGTTCCTCGCTAAGGTTCTCGTATTTAATCCCCTCGCGCAGGAACTTGGTGGTGTGACTATAGACCTCATAAGGTACCAGGAAGCCATCCTTGACCCCGTCCTCGATTGAATAGAACGCTGTAGGGTCCTGGTTACTGCATTCGAACAAGCCATATGTGTTGCGAGAAATGAACTCGACCGGCGTCGCTGTGAGCCCGACCTGCAGACTGTCAAAGTACCGGAACAGATCGCGATAGCGGTTATAGATACTGCGGTGGCTTTCATCGGCAATGATCAGGTCAAAGAACCCGGTATCAAAAGCCTGGAAAACAGACATCATCGACGGATAGGTAGAAACGAAAATACGGCTTTTATTGTCATTCACCGTGTGCCGCGAAACAACCGTAAGCGGTTCGCTCATATGGTCGTTAAAGGCGTTTTTGGCCTGCTTAACCAACTCGCGCCGATCACACAGGAACAGCACACGTTTCGCCCAATTCGCCCGAACAAGAAGCTCTGTCAGCGAAATGGCGACGCGGGTTTTCCCGGTCCCTGTGGCCTGAACAATAAGGGCCTTTCGCCGGTTGTTCGAGAACGCCTCACACACACGCTTGATCGTCTCAACCTGATAAATGCGCCCCGCGATTTCAGATTTCGGCGCAACGCTGTTAAGGGCCTTTTTATTGACCCTCTGGAACGTTACCAGGTTTTGCAGGCTGCGCTTTGAATAGAACCCGAACAGCCTCCGTGGCGGGTAATTCTGGGCGTCATCCCATATCCATGTGTTGTAGCCGTTCGTGTAGAAGATGACCGGGCGCTGCCCATGTTTCTTTTCAAGGCCATCTGCATACAGTTGCGCTTGCTTACGCCCACGCTCTTCGGACTGTGCTGTGCGCTTGGCTTCGATCACGGCCAATGGCTTACCGTTATCATCCCACAAGACATAATCGGCATATCCGATGCCCGAGTCAGTCGGTTGATATCCAACTTCTTCCTCAAGTGTTACGTCGTCAGGCTTGTTTACATCCCAACCAACCTCGGCAAGCGCAACGTCAATCAGTCTTTTTCGAGTTGTGGCTTCGTTAAACGATAGCGCGTCGGCAACCTGCTGCCCCTTTGCCTGCTTCTCCGGTGTTACAGTTTCAGCGGCATAGGTGGCTTTGACCTTGGCAAGCTGATCAAGCGCCGTATCAAGTTGCTTCTCAAGTTTGTCTTTGGCGGCTTCAAGCTCAGCTTCCCTGCCTTCATTTGGTGAAGGCTTCTGAAACTCTGCGATATCGGACGGAGTAGCGGTCAAACAGCGGACAGCGAACCAAGCCGACACCGCATATGCCTCTTCGAGTATCCAAAGGGCAGTCTTGATCTCGACACTTCCGCCATGAGCAGCACGGTTGCCCTCTTTGCGGATTGCATGAAATTTGGTGCGGATGACCTCGGGGACGGCCGCGGCGAATGCAGGAGCGTTCAACAGCTTGAAGAATTCGGTATCTTCCGGCTTCTCAAGGCGAAGCTCCCAATAGACCGCTTTGGTCAGCTGTTCCCCAAGATTGCGGAGCTTCACCAGTGCACTAGAAGGGTCTGAATAGGCGTACTGCTCTGCAAACCCGCCATGGTCTGCCAGAATAGGCCGCTCGTTTCGGAGCATTTCAAAGTTCACCGATTCCAGCGATCAATCCCCCGCACTATCTGACGTTTCACATCAGTCTTTTTTCACAACTTCCCAACGTTAGCAGCGCGTTGAAGTCAAAGAAAGACGAAATAGCCGCGTTTTCACATTTGCGAGAATCGAATGAGCGCAGCACCAACAGCCTGCGATCTTAGGGACCGAGCACTGGGTATTTGCGAAACAGTCATTGAATTTTTTTGGGGGGAGTTTTGAGGGGCTGCTGAGGTAGTACAACCCGGTAGTACAAAGACAATAGCCCTGCAAGCTAAGTCTTTGAAAACATTAACTTGCAGGGCTATGGTGCCCAGGAGAAGACTCGAACTTCCACGACCTTGCGGCCACTGGCACCTGAAGCCAGCGCGTCTACCAATTCCGCCACCTGGGCATAGGGGCTTGTGGTATTCGTCCCGGTTTTGTCGGCCGGAACGGGGCGCAATATACGCTGCCAAACTCCAGTGTCAATAACCTTTTTGACGGTTTTGCGAAACGGATCGGCGAAAGCCGGTTACAGCACCAAAACAGAGGGAAATTCTTGAAATTCCGCGCGATCCGGCATCACACCGAATTGCCGAACAAGTATCCCAAGACCCCGTTCAAGCGGTTCCGGCCCTGATCGGTGGTGCGCAGGCCGGTCTGATCGCAAATCAGATCGCCCGACGCCAAAAGGGTTTCAAGTCGTTCCGAATCCAGTGCATCGCGTGGCCCCTTGCCAATGATCCGTTCGAACCGGGCGGTTGGAATCGTTTCATTGAGGCGCAAGCCCATCATCACCATTTCGATCAACCGTTCATCGGCCACCAAAGCGGTTTCTTCCTGCGTGCCATGGCCCTGCTTTTCCACCCGGTCCAGCCAGATTTCCGGCGCACGATGACGGCGTACCGCCATCGGCTTTGTGCTACCATCAGGCTGGATAACCGCTTCGCGGCCATGTGCCCCCGGCCCAATACCAAGATAATCACCATAGCGCCAGTATACCAGATTATGGCGACTCTCCTGCCCCGGGCGAGCATGGTTGGAAACCTCGTAACAGCCATAACCAGCAGCGCTGGTTTCTTCCTGGGTGATTTCATAAAGATCGGTCGCAAGGTCTTCGTCGGGCACAACGAGATCACCGCGCTGATGCAAGGTATAGAACTGCGTGCCCGGCTCGATCGTCAGCTGATAAAGCGAAATATGACCGCGCGCGATATCAAGTGCCTCGCGCAGTTCCCGACGCCAAGCTTTCGGATCATGTTCAGGCCGGGCATAAATCAGATCGAACGAAAACCGGTCAAACACATTGGCCGCAACATCAAGGGCCCGCATGGCTTCCGCCGCATTATGGACACGACCCAAAAATTTGAGGTCTCGATCATTCAGCGCCTGAATACCAATCGATACCCGGTTGATGCCATTGGCAGCAAAGGCCGAAAACCGGTTGATTTCAACCGTTCCCGGATTGGCTTCCAGCGTGATTTCGATGTCATCGGTTACCGGCCAGAAAGCTTTGATATCGGCAATCAATGCACCTGCCGTTTCCGGCTCCATCAACGACGGTGTGCCACCACCGAAAAACACCGATCCGACAGTGCGACCCGGATGGCGTGCCGCCCCCACCGCCAGTTCGGCTCGAAGAGCTGCCCGCCAACGCACATGATCAACCTTGTCCGCAACGTGACTGTTGAAATCGCAATAGGGACATTTCGACAGGCAAAACGGCCAATGAATATAGATACCAAACGGGACGGCTTCTGCGTTTGCTTGGGACACGCGGTTCTCGATCTTCGACTGCGGAAAAGACGCATAAAGTAACACGCACCGACAATGGTTACATCAGCGATGCGTGCATAGGTTCGATGCAGGCAGCTTGACCGCTAAATTCTTACTCGAAACAAGCCCTGACCAACTGGCGAAATGCATCAGCCCGGTGGCTCATTTCATGTTTCTTTGTCGGGTCCATTTCGCCAAATGTCTGATCATAACCCTTCGGCTGGAAAATCGGATCATAGCCAAAACCATGTTCCCCGCGTTTCGGCCAGACAATTTCGCCGTCGACCCGACCTTCGAAATTCTCGACATGCCCGTCCGGCCAAGCAAGCGACAACGCACAGATAAAGGCCGCCCGGCGATCTGGATGGCTGCCGATGCCGTTCTGAACCTTTTCCATTGCCATGTCGAAATCCTTGTCCGGACCGGCCCAGCGCGCCGAATAAATACCCGGTGCCCCGTCAAGGGCTGAAACAGCCATGCCGCTATCATCCGACAGGGCTGGCAAGTTGGAGACTCTGGTTGCGGCAAGCGATTTTAACTGTGCGTTGCCGATGAAGCTGTTTTCGGTCTCTTCGGGTTCGGGAAGGTTCAAATCACCGGCTGAAATCACTTCGATCCCGAACGGATCGAGCAATTCGGCAATTTCCTTGATCTTGCCTTTGTTGTGGCTGGCGATAACGAGTTTTTTTTCCGTAAAGCGACGGGCCATGATGCTGCCTGAGATAAGTCGGGTCGAGAAGACGGGGACGAGTGGGTAACGCAAAAACAAATATCGGACGGCCATATCCCTTCCCGTCCGATGAAATTCTTAAACGCCAATCGCTGCACGCTGTTTGGCAAACAGTTCCTTGCAGCCTTTTTCCGCCAGTTCAAACATCTTGTCATAAGCAGAACGATCAAACGGCACATCTTCTGCCGTCGCCTGAACCTCAACAATACCGCCATTGCCTGCCAGAACAAAGTTCGCATCGGCACCGGCATTACTGTCTTCGGCATAATCAAGATCAAGAACCGCTTCACCCTGATAAATACCACAGGAAATGGCCGCAACCGGCTGGGTCAACGGGATTTCCTTGATCAGGCCAAGACGGCGCACACCCTGAAATGCGATATGGGCGGCAATATAGGCCCCTGTGATCGATGCAGTACGCGTCCCACCGTCGGCCTGAATGACGTCGCAATCAAGGCGCATCTGCATTTCGCCCATGCCCTTGAGGTCGGCGACCGCACGGATCGAACGGCCAATCAAGCGCTGGATTTCCTGGGTCCGGCCCGACTGACCGCCCCGAGCGGCTTCGCGCTGCATGCGGCTGTCGGTTGCGCGCGGCAGCATGCCGTATTCGGCTGTGATCCAGCCCTTACCGGAATTGCGCATCCAGCCAGGTACCTTATCCTCGACCGTCGCGGTACAAATCACATGGGTATCGCCAAATTTGATCAGGCAGGAGCCCTCGGCATATTTGGAAACACCAGTTTCAATGGAAACATCGCGAAGCTGATCGAAATTACGGCCGGAAGGACGCATGGGGTCTGAACCTCTTTGTTCTGGATCGAATCTGCCTTGATGGCTGGTCGACGATAACTGAAATTGCGGCCAAAGCTACTGAGCATCGCCGCAAAGGTCCAGCAGTTTCCCGGAAAATAACGGCAAAACCCGGCAGGATCATCTCTCGCCTGTGATCGAAAAAAACGTGATCAAATCCGATTCGCGACGAATTCAACGGGATACCGAAACCAGATTCCTGATCTGCGCCCAATTTCGGCATCTGTCGGCAGCAACCCCAATCCGCCAGCTTCATTGACGCCTGCCCCCCGCCTCACTAAATTCCACGCAGCGCATTTGGATTTATCGGATTAGGCATGACGCAGTTCGACGACACATTACTGGGCGATATGAATGCACGATCCCGCGAGGTATTTCGCCAGATCGTCGATGCCTATGTCGAAACCGGTGAACCGATCGGATCGCGGTCGATTGCACGCCGCATGTCGGAAAATCTTTCGGCAGCCACCATCCGCAATGTGATGTCCGATCTTGAGGAAATGGGTCTTCTGGTTGCCCCCCATATTTCGGCCGGTCGTTTACCCAGCGAAAAAGGCCTGCGTCTTTTCGTCAATGCCCTGATGGAAGTCGGCGATCTGCCAAATGCCGAACGCGATCAATTGACCAAAAATTGTGAACAGGCGGGCTATTCGCTTGATCAGATGCTGGGCGAAGCCACAAGCATGCTATCAGGCCTGTCACGATGTGCCGGCCTTGTCGTTGCACCGAAAACCGACGGCATCCGTTTAAAGCAGATTGAATTTGTTGCTCTATCACCTGGCAAGGTTCTTGCGGTTCTGGTATCGCAGACCGGCAATGTTGAAAATCGTATCCTTGATGTTCCGCCCGATTTGCCGACCTCGGCATTGACAGAGGCGTCGAACTATCTAAATACCCGGTTGGCCGGAAAGACACTTGATGACGCCCGGCAATTGATGAGTCTCGAACGCGACCGCATCAAACAGGAACTTGACGAATTGTCGGCAGGTCTGATTGATGCCGGGCTTGCGACATGGGCCGGCGGGGTCAAGGGTTCGTCCCTGATCGTCAAGGGCCAGTCGCAATTGCTTGAAAATATCGACACGATCGAACAGCTCGAAACTGTGAGACGGTTGTTTAACGTGCTCGAAGCACGCGATCAGATGATTGAATTGCTTGATGTCACCACGATTGCCCAAGGTGTGCAGATTTTCATCGGGTCCGAGAATAAATTGTTCGGCGGATCGGGGCTTTCGATGGTGATTTCGCCCTATCAGAATGCCGAAGGCAGCATTGTGGGCGCAATCGGGGTTGTCGGACCGACCCGGATCAATTATGCCCGGATCATTCCGCTGGTCGATTACACCGCCAAGCTGGTCGGGCGACTGATTGGATAAACGTTGGCGCTGCGTGTCAGGCCACACAAATTGAAGGTACAGGTTAGCCATGTCGGAAACCGCAAAGAACAACCCGGAAGATCTGCACGATGCTGCTCCCGCAGACGAAGCTGTCGTCAAAGATGTCGCAGCAGAGGCGACAGATGCCGAAGCAGAAGGCGGCGAAGCTGCGAATGCTGATCCCGTTGCCGCACTCGAAGCAGAAGTTGCCGAATTGAAAGACCGCCTGCTGCGTGCTGCCGCCGAGGTGGAAAACACCCGTCGCCGCGCCAAAAAAGACGTCGAAGACGCCAGCAACTATGCCGTCACAAAATTCGCCCGTGATCTTCTTGATGTTGGCGACAACCTTCGCCGTGCTCTTGAAGCCGCAGGCAACGATGCCAATGCCGATCCGGCAATGAAGACCCTGATTGACGGTGTCGAAATGACCGAAAAGTCCCTGCTCAAGGCGTTCGAGCAGAATGGCATCGAAAAGCTGGAGCCGCTCGGTGAAAAGCTTGATCCCAACCAGCATCAGGCCGTGTTTGAAATGCCAAACCCTGCCTATCCCGATGGCCATGTCGCCCAGGTGATGCAGGCGGGTTATGTGCTCAAAGGGCGCCTTCTGCGTCCGGCAATGGTCGGGGTTACCAAAAACCCGGCTGGTCAGGAAGCTGCAAAAAGCGATGAACCGGGCAGCAACGTCGATACATCCGCCTGATCGGCTGACGGATTAAAAATCAGAATACAAACCGGTTTTAGCGGATCGGGTTTTACAAATGGCCCTGCCACAGATGTGACGGGGCCGTTTTATTTTGTGCGGTCTGGCGCTAGGCTGAACCAATTGCAACATTGCAAATGGAAACACTATGCCGCTTCGCTCCGACATTATTGATATCCTGCGCGCTGATGCTGCCCCGATTGTCATTCTGACCGGGGCCGGGATATCAAAGGAAAGCGGCCTGCATACCTTTCGCGATCCCGATGGCATCTGGGCACGGTATGACATTTCCGAAGTCGCAACACCCGAGGCGTTCATCAATAATCCCGATCTGGTGCATCATTTCTATAATGACCGGCGCGCCAGCTTGCTTGATCCGGCCGTTCAACCCAATACGGCTCATTTGGCTCTTGCCCGGCTCGAAGCAGAATGGCCGGGCGATGTGCTTCTGGTAACCCAGAATATTGACGATCTGCATGATCGGGCAGGTTCAAAAAACCTGATCCATATGCATGGCGAGTTACTGAAAATCCGCTGCAATCATTGTGATCTTTTGACCAACTGGTCCGAGCCGCTTGATCAGGGCATCCCCTGTCCGTCATGCACTAAGCCGGGCGGGCTGCGCCCGCATGTTGTCTGGTTCGGGGAAATGCCGCTGGAAATGGAACGCATTTATACGGCCTTGGCTAATTGTGGCCTGTTCATCTCGATCGGGACATCAGGCAATGTTTATCCTGCAGCCGGTTTTGTGCAGATGGCCCGCGAGGAAGCGGGTGCCGAAACCGTAGAGCTCAATCTGGAGCCAAGCAACGGTGCGACATCGTTTGAATACAGCCACTATGGTGCTGCGAGTGAAATCGTTCCATCATTTGTCTCATCACTGATCGGCTGATAAATTACCTTCCTCAATCATAAGAGGAGCGCCGCCATGAATTTTAAACCGAAAACACATGAACTGAGCCTGACCCGCCTGCTTGATGCTCCGCGCGAAAAACTTTTCCGCTGCTGGACGGATGCCGAATTGCTCAAACAATGGTTTGTCCCCAACCCTTGGACCATTGCCCGGGCTGAATTGGACGTTCGCCCCGGTGGATCAACCCTGATTGTCATGAAAAACCCCGAAGGCGATGAATTCCCCAATCCGGGTATCTATCTTGAAATCGTTGAAAATGAAAAGATCGTCCTGACCGACGCCTATACAAGTGCGTGGGTCCCGTCGGCAAAGCCATTCATGACCGCGATCATCACCTTTACCGATGAAGGCGATAAAACCCGTTACACCGCAATCGCCCGTCATTGGTCAGAAGAAGACCGAAAGGCGCACAAGGAAATGGGCTTTCATGAAGGCTGGGGCATTTGTGCCGACCAGCTTGAAAAACTCGCCCAAAGCCTTTGAAGCAAGGTTCCGGGATCATCTCACCTGATTCCTCATGCCCCGGGGACCCGACCGTCACAAAGCGTGTGGAACTGCTTTTCGCCTTCCGGGCTGAAACGGACCACACGCGAGTCCCGGCTGCGTTGCGCCCAACCCAGTTCATAAAACCGGTTCAATAATGCCGCCCCGAACGCCCCGGCCAGATGTGATTGCCGTGCGCTCCAATCCAGACATTCCCGGCATAGCGGTCGGCGCGTGTTACGCAACGCCATAAGATCAATACCAAATCCGGTAGCAAAATCCACCCCTGCATCGGTCAGTATCACACCGTTATGATCGCTTGCAATCAGCGCACGGTTTTCAAGTGCCGCAAAAAGGGCGACTCCCATTTCGCCAGCCAGATGATCGTAACAGACTCGCGCCTTGCGCAATTCCGGGTCCTTAGGGCCGGTTCGCACCCGGTTATGGCCAACCCGGCTGGCAATCCCCATCAGGACTTCCAGTACCTCGACAATATCAGGGCCTGAAAGCGTAAAGTAACGATGCCGCCCCTGCTTGCGCGGGGTAACGATCTGGCCGGCTTCAAGCTTTGACAGATGCGAGCTTGCCGTTTGCGGCGTCACACCAGCTTCTTGTGCAAGTTCGGCCGCGGTCAGGGCGCGGCCACTCATCAGGGCGGTCAACATGTTCGCGCGCGCCGGATCGCCAAGCAATGCAGCCACACGGGCAATATCGGGTCCTTCTTTCATAGTTCGATGTTAATCGAAGCATCGACCACCAGCAATCGGTTATCTGTTCGGAATTGTCCCTGCCCGGAGATCCGAATGACACCGTCCAAAATATCGCTACCCCTTGAAATCGGTTTGCTGGCTGTGCTCGCCCTGCTTTGGGGGTCGTCGTATCTGTTTATCAAAATCGCGCTGACCGATATCCCACCAATTACCCTGATCGCAATCAGGGTAGGCATCGCATCACTGTTTCTTTTTGCCGTCATGTTCTGGCGTGGCGAACGTTTTCCACGTGATGGCAAGATTATCTGCATGTTGCTGATACAGTCGGTTTTCAACAGCCTCGGTGCATGGACCGTCCTTGCCTGGGGACAGCAACATGTCGAAAGCGGCCTTGCCAGTGTGCTGAATTCGACGTCACCGGTCTTTGTATTCCTGATCACGGCCCTTCTGACACGGCATGAACGGATTGACCGGTTTCGTCTTGCCGGTGCGTGTCTTGGCATTGCGGGCGTGGTGCTGATTGTCGGCCCCGGTGCACTTACCGGGCTTGGGCAACATCTCGGCGGGCAACTCGCTATTATTACCGGGGCGATCCTTTATGCCGGGGCTGCGATCTATGGCAAACGCTTTAACACCCTGCCAGCGACGGTGACCGCCGCAGCAACCATGATCTGGGCCAGCATCTTTCTGATCCCGGCAAGTCTGGTACTGGATCAGCCTTGGACCATGACACCGTCAACACCCGCCATTCTGGCAACACTGGCCCTGTCGGTCTTTTGCACAGCAATTGCCTTGCTGATCTATTTCCGGCTGTTACGCACGCTCGGATCAATGGGGGTTGCCAGCCAAAGCTATCTGCGTGCCGGGATCGGCGTCTTGCTGGGCGTTCTTTTGCTTGGTGAAAGCATAAGCCCGCCGGTTACTGGCGGTATCCTCTGCACGCTCGTCGGCGTCGCCATCATCAATCTGCCGCCCACCTTCTGGCAAGGATCCACATCACCCTCTTCGAAATCGTGAAACAATCAACCATCCAGGGAAATTGAAAATGATCACCTGTTTCATCCGCTACGAAATCGATCCTTACAAAAAGGATGCCTTTGTCGAATATTCTCGCAACTGGGGCGAGGCAATCCCGCGTTGCGGAGCCGATCTGGTCGGCTATTTCACCCCGCATGAAGGATCGATCTCGACCGCTTATGCTGTCTATCATTTGCCCGATCTGGCATCTTATGAAGCTTATCGTACACGCCTGTCGCAAGACCCACTGGGTCGCGAAAACTATCAGTTCGCCCAACGCGAAAAGTTCATCCTGCGCGAAGAGCGCCAGTTCTTCAAAATCGCTTCCACCCCGCATGCGGAGCTGATCAAGCCATGATTGCCGTTATTTTCGAAGTTCTGCCCCACCAACAGCACCGCGACGAATATTTCTTGATCGCCGGAGACCTCCGTCCGATCCTTGAAACCATCGACGGGTTCATTTCGATTGAACGGTTTGAAAGCCTGACCGAACCGGGAAAGGTTCTGTCCCTATCCTTCTGGCGCGACGAAGAGGCCGTCATGGCCTGGCGCAATGTCGGCGAGCACCGCATTGCCCAAGACAAAGGTCGCAACCGGATTTTCGATGATTATAGACTGCGCGTCGCTCATGTCATGCGCGATTACGGAATGCATGAACGTGCGCAAACACCAGACGATTCTCGCAAATTGCATGACGATACATCTTCAGGAATCAACTGAGGAAATTGCGCATACCCGCATTGGACATAACCGAGTGTGCACTAAACCTTTGCCGTGGCGACCTTGCTGTCATCATCGTCATTGTTACACCCCGTGGGGGCAACAGGTACCGCTTTTGCGCCACCTTTATAGTCAAGCAACGCAACCGCCAGCACAACAATCCCTGCCCCGATAAAAATGACCGGCACGGGAAGCATGTCAAAGAAGATCAGATCCATCGCCACCGAAAATGGCAAGGCCGTATAAGCCGCCGGTGAAATGACACTGGCATCGGCTACACGGACAGCGCGCAGGACCATATAATTGGTCAGCATGGCAAAAAAACCTGCCCCGGCGGAATAAAGCCAATCGGCAAGGGCGGCTGGTTGCCACATGATGACCGCGACCGGCACCCAGATGACAATGGCAACGATCTGTGGCCAGAACAGCATCGAAAAATTCGTCTCTGTCCGAGTCATCACTTTGGCAAAAAGCGTCTGGGCGGAAAAACAGAATGCCCCGATCAGAGCGGCGGCAACACCCAGCGGCACGCCAAACCCGTCCATCTTCGGCACACACATCACCCAGACACCGACAAGGCCAAGCAGGGTGGCAATCACTTTGCGCGCTGTCAGCTTTTCACCCAGAATCACAACCGCCAGCATCACGGTCAGTAATGCTTCGATGAACAGATAGGCGTTAACCTCGGCAATGCTCATCTGTCGCAGGGCAAAAAACACAAAAAACAGCGATCCATACCACAACACCCCACGCGCCAGATGGGCATAAGGCCGTTTGGTCCGGATCGACCGGGTGCCTATAAACATCAGGATGATCAGGAATATAGCCACTGTGGTTACTGCACGCATGGCAAGGATTTGTGCGGTTGGCACATCATGGGATACCAGCTTGGCACAGACATCGACAAAAACGCCCGATGCCATCGCAGCTGTCATCCATAAAACGCCGCGAAAGTTACCGCTGAGGCGCAAAAGCGTCCCGGTCATCACCTTTGATCCTGATCACTGAAGTAAAAGGGGGGTTTCCGACAACGGGGAGACTGCTGCGGGGTGGCGCAAGGAGACTATCTATTGCATAGCCGGAAACCCTTTTCATTCATCAGTGTGCCCGCAAAAATTGAAAAATACGAATGAGGACTTTTCAGCGATTGATGAGAATTTTTTGCTCCAAACCACTGTCAGGCCTGCTACACAGGAACGAACTACAAAACCCTGTCCCACGGAAATGTTCGATGCGCCGCAAACTGCCCCCATTACGTGCGCTTGTCGCCTTTGAAGCCACCGCCCGCCATCAAAGTGTCAAGGCCGCAGCCGAAGAACTGCATGTCACACAAAGCGCGATAAGTCATCAGCTCCGCCAGCTCGAAGAATGCCTCGGCGTCGTGCTGTTTGTCCGCAAGGGACGCGGTTTAAGCCTAACAAAATCGGCAATACAGCTGCTACCCCGCCTGACCGAAGCACTCGACGGTATCGCCGACATCACCGGTGAGGTCGGCCCGGACAAGGGCAAGGCAATCCGGATCGGTGCGCTGGCAACCCCTGCCCTGACGGTTTTGCTGAACGAGCTTGGCGGTCTGCAGGCCCGCATGCCCTCCGACATCCCTGTCCAGTTTCGCAAAATCGAATTTGATGATGATCTCGATCCGCTTGAAATCGATATCGCGCTTCAGATCGCCCCAAAAGATTTACCGGGTCTCGATGGCTGGGTCACAGAACTTCTGACACCCGAAATTTACAATGCCTTTGCTGCGCCTGAATGGCTAGAAAAGCGCGGGCTCGACCCCTGCAATATCGATGTCGGATCATTGGGGCCACGCGATATCCTGCTAATCGACAGCGATAGCGAACAATTTTCCCAGATTGCCAACTGGTTTGATCAGGCAACTTTCTCGCTCGATGATTGCTGGACCTTCAGCCACCATATCTGGGCACTCGAAGCCGCTCGTGCCGGGCAGGGCATTGTTGCCAGCACCGATGTGATCGCCCGCAACTTTGTGGATCGTGGTGAATTGGTCCTGCTTAATTTCCCGGATTTCGTATCGCACTGGTGGTATCGCCTGCTGATCCGTCCAGCCCGCGAAAAGGACCCGGCCGTAACCGCCGCCGCCGACTGGATTCGCACATTGATCAACCCGGAAACTGCGTCGCTAAAACGCAAAATGCTTAAGAGATAATCTATAGCGTTCCCTTATTTGTGTCCCGGTGCTACCTAAACAACAATGCGCCGGGATATTGAACAGAACATCGGATTCTATGGAAAAAATACTGGTAACGGGCGGAGCCGGGTATATCGGCTCCCATATTTGCCTGAAATTGCAAGAAAGCGGTTACCAACCCATCGTTTTTGACAACCTGTCAAACGGTCATCGTGACGCGCTCGCCGACGATATTCCCTTCGTTCTGGCTGATATTCGCGACCGGACCGCTCTCGATGATACTTTCAAAAGATTCCGGCCTACTGCAGTTATTCATATGGCCGCCCTGATCGAGGCCGGCCTGTCGATGCAGGAACCGGCCAGCTTTTACGACGTAAATACCGTCGGCTCTCTTAATCTGCTTGAAGCAATGCGACATCATGAATGTCGGCAGATCGTTTTTTCGTCAACCGCAGCCGTATATGGCAATGCCAGTCAGGACATGCTTGACGAGACCCTGCCGGTCCGGCCTGAAAATCCATATGGTCGCTCAAAGGCGATGATCGAAACCGTGCTCGCAGACTTTTGCGCAATATATGGTTTCCGCGCCATTGCACTTCGTTATTTCAATGCGGCCGGCGCGGACCCAGCAGGCCGTGCCGGAGAAAGACATGATCCTGAAACACATCTTATCCCGCTTGCTCTCTCGGCCGCTGCCGGACAACGAGACGGTCTGAAAATATTCGGCAGTGATTATGACACACCCGACGGAACCTGCATTCGTGACTACATCCATGTTGATGATCTGGCAGCAGCACATATCAGGGCTCTTGATCATCTGATCAGTCAGACGAATTCCTTTTTTGATATCGTGAATATAGGTACCGGCAAAGGTTGTTCCGTACGTGACATATTGTTGTTTTGCCAAGAAGTTACCGGTAGCGAATTTCCAATATCTAACACGACACGCCGTCCCGGTGATCCGGCAAAACTGGTTGCCAACCCGGCAAAGGCGAAATCATTGTTGAACTGGGTGCCAAGGTATATAGGCCCCCGCGAAATGATTTCTCATGCATGGACTTATTATTGTGACAACTCCGAAAAGGTGTGAATGAACACAAATTGGTAACGTGTTCATGTGATATACGATTTTCTGCATTACAACTTTTTTATAATTGACCAGACAGAGCAAAAATTGGCTCCTGCATCAAGAACCACCGGGGACACTGGTTCTATGCATTAATGTAATTGGGGGAATTACGTGCTTAAGGTTTCTGTGATCGTTTCGACCTATAACTGGCCCGAAGCGCTTGAAATGGTTTTGCAGTCGCTGATCGACCAGAAAGACAGCAATTTTGAGGTGATCGTGGCGGATGATGGGTCTGGTCCTGAAACAGCGACAACCATTGCCCGTATGCAGCTAAAATCTCCGGTACCAATCAAACATTTCTGGCAGGAAGACATTGGCTATCGCCTTTCTCGAGTCCGCAACGGCGCCATCAACCTCGCAGAGGGCGATATTATCGTCTTCACCGATGGCGATTGCTGCCTCATGCCTGATTTCGTGTCAAGCCACCGCAAAGCAGCCGAACCGGGGTGTTTTGTCACAGGTAAACGCGTTTTTCTCAAGCGTCGATTCACCCAATTGGTTATGAAAAAGCGCCTTGCATTTCATAAGTGGCCTCGCACCCTCTTGTTCATGCTGGGCCTTGCAGCGCAATGCAATCGCCCGTTCCAGTTCGTGCCTGTCCCACAAAAAGACAAGAGTCTTTGGTCTCATCAGAGCTGCTGGAAGAAAGCACAAGGCTGCAACATAGCCGCCTTTCGCCATGATATTCTGGCAATCGGCGGTTTTGATGAAGCCTATGAAGGACATGGGTTGGAAGATTCCGATTTTGTACTGCGCATGATCCGATCCGGTATTAAACGGAAATCTGTCGAATACAGCTCCCCCGTACTTCACCTTTATCACAGACGGTCGATCGGGCAACGCCATGCGAACAAGTCCAATAACAGTACATATTTTGCTGAACTTGAAGCGGATATTCACCGGTTCCAGCCAAGAAAAAGTGCGCTCATCCCGCTTGCGGCCTCTGCATAAAACGAACGACCCGATACCGGCTATTGGAACGGCGCAGATTTCGCGATAAAAGAGCCGCATAATTTATCGCACCTTCGGCCATGTCGAGTGTTTATGCGTTGTCGCAACCCTGGAAACGGGGCACCTTATCAAAGAACGAAAGGGATTTTCCCACATGGATCTCAGCAAGATTGCCGTTGGCAAAGATGTTCCTTGGGACGTTAATGTCGTCATCGAAATCCCGCAGGGCGGACCGATCAAGTACGAAGTCGACAAGGACTCCGGTGCTGTATTCGTTGACCGTTTCCTGCATACTTCGATGTATTACCCGGTCAATTACGGCTTCATCCCGAATACACTTGGCCTTGACGGTGATCCGGTCGATGCCATGGTCATGTTCCGCGAGCCTGTCGTCGCCGGTTCCGTCATCCGAGCGCGCCCGATCGGTGTTCTGATGATGGAAGACGAAGCCGGTCAGGATGAAAAACTCATCTGCGTGCCCCACGACAAGATCGATCCGTACTATACCGATATCAAATCCCACGAAGATCTGCCGCAAATCCTGCGCGACCAGATCCAGCATTTCTTCGAGCGTTACAAAGACCTCGAAAAAGGCAAATGGGTAAAAGTCACCGGTTGGGAAGGCGCTGAAAAGGCTGCCAAACTAATCGAAGATGGTGTGACCCGTCTCGGCAAATAAGCCATTCGACATAACCTGACTTTATTCGCGCCCTGTCGCCCGGTTTGATCCGGCGGCAGGGCCTTGTTTTTTGACAAATCGGCAAAAAATGCACATAATTCTAGTTGGTTGGGGAACCAGATCGACAATGAGGCCAATCCGTGTCTGTAGCCGCCAACAATCACACATATTCTGCGCTACTCGATCCGATCACGATTATTGAGGCCGACATCACCACACTGGATGTTAACGCCATCGCCAATGCCACCAAAGAGGCACTTTTACCCAATGGCGGAGTATGTGGTGCCATTCATGCCGCAGCCGGACCCGGACTGATGCGTACCTGCAAATCTCTGGCACCCTGCCCGACGGACGAGGGCAGCCTCGCTCCGTTCCGCATACGCCATGTGATCCATCGGGTCTGGAATGGCGGCGATCACGGTGAGCCGGAATTGCTGGCATCCTGCTATCGTAATTCGGTCGCCCTTGCTCAAAACATAGCCTGAAATCCATCGCCTTTCCGGCCATTTCCACCGGCATTTTCGGCTATCCTGAAGATCGGGCCACAGAAATTGCTGTATCAACTTTGCGTGCACTCATTGCGACCGATTCCGCATTGCCACAAATTTACCTTTGTTGTTTTTCAACCTCTTCGCGTGGCTTCCTGAAAAAGGCTTTAGCAACAGCATGTTAGAAATCTGAAACCCCAGAGAACGAAATCAATGCACAGTAATCTGCAAATCAGCACCCCGTCCAAACCTGTCGAGATGGTTGTCTCGGCGAACGGCATGCTCCGTTTTGAAGATCGGGAATTTCGCTGTGCACTTGGCAAAAACGGCGTGGTTTCTGCTAATGCCAAGACCGAAGGCGACGGAAAAACACCGACGGGAATCTGGCGGTTGCGTTATGTCATGTATCGTGCTGATCGCCGAACAAGCCCTCATACAGATCTGCCAGTCACCACGATTTCCTTTTCCGATGGTTGGTGTGACGATCCCGCCCATCCCGATTATAACCGCCCCGTAAGGCTCCCGTTTGAAGCCAGCCATGAGAAACTGTTCCGCGAAGACGGGCTCTACAACATCATCATCGTGCTCAATCATAATGACGACCCGCCTGTGCCCGGCAAGGGATCGGCGATTTTCATGCATATTGCCCGACCGGATTATAGCGGAACCGAGGGATGCGTTGCCCTTGCCGAACACGATCTTGAAACCGTTTTGTCCATGTGCACGACCGAAAGCTATATACGGATCGATCCGTAAAATCATGGACTTGCCGTTGCGGCAATGACACCCTAGTTTCATGCGGTACGCCATTGACCGGGACGGATCATGATAGAAGACGATTATCTCTATAAAAAAAACGGCATTTCCGGATTCGGATCTCGCACCAGGCGTGCTTTAGGGTCGAGTAAATTCTGGCTTGTCAGCCTTGCCGTCATTGTATTCGTTGCTGTCATTTATTATCCGGCCGGCATGGTTGTCGTGCACAAAATCGACGACAATCCCGATTTCACCGGCAATTATCAGGGTGGCAGTCATTCGGTCAGCACCGCCGCCGCCCTGATTGATCGCGAAGTCAATCAGAACCGCTGGACCGCGAACGATCCCTTCTTTCTGCCAAGTGCCGCGCTCGACAATATGCCAAACTTCCAGACCGGTATTGTCTATGCCCTGTCGCGTTTTGCCATCGAATTGTCCGATCAGATCGGCCGTACTCGCGGCACAAGCCAGGTTGACCCGGATCTCGACGATGCTGCCGGCCTTCTGAAATTCCGGGGCGATAAATGGGTTTTCGATCCCAGTATATCGCTGTTGCCCGGCGTAAGCTCCGAACAGCAATATCGCCAAGCCATCGCCGCCCTTAACCGGTATAATCAGCGTCTTGCCGATGGTCAGGCCGTATTTGAACGTCGTGCCGACAATCTTCAGGAAACGCTGAACCGTTTTGCCAATGACCTTGGGTCCGCTTCGGCCTTGATTGACGATAAGGTCGAAGATCCGTCGCTGTTTGATCGCACGGCAGATGACATATTCTATGCCACCAAAGGCCGTCTTTATGCTTACAGCCTGATCCTGCGTGACCTGGGCACCGATTTCGAACAAGTGATCAATGAACGTCAAGTCGCACCGGCATGGGCAGAAATGGTTGGCTCGCTTCAGGCCGCCGCCGCCCTTGATCCGCTGGTGGTTGTGAACGGTTCTGCTGATGGGATTGTTTTCCCCAATCATCTGGCAGGACTTGGTTTTTACCTGCTGCGTGCCCGCACCCAGATGCGCGAAATCAGCTCGATCCTGCAGCGCTAGGGCATCTTTGCCGAACCCGGCAAGTGTGCGACGAATACCTGAGTTGCGCACTCAGACTTGATCTTTTCCTGTTTTTGCCCCATTTAGGGCCTAACCAGATGAAATAGGGAACGCCGCGCGGGCAGCCTTCTGCCCCGGCACCCAGAGTGAGAGGACAAGCCGAAATGTTCATTCAGACAGAACCAACCCCGAATCCGGCAACGCTGAAATTTCTGCCGGGCGAAGATGTCATGGGCCGTCAGGGCACGGCCAACTTCACCGTAACCGATGCGGATGTAAAATCGCCGCTGGCACGCAAGCTGTTTGAGGTTGAAGGCATCACCGGGGTGTTCTTGGGCGGTGATTTCATCACCATTACCAAGGATGACGCCCGCGACTGGCAAACCCTGAAGCCGCAAATCCTTGGTGGCATCATGGAGCATTACACCTCCGGCCAGCCGGTTCTGGACCAGAATTCCGGTGCAGCCACCGGTGCCAGCACCGCATCAGATGGCGACGACGAACTGGTCAGCCAGATCAAGGAACTGCTTGATACCCGTGTGCGTCCGGCTGTGGCTCAGGATGGCGGCGATATTGTCTTCCACAAATTCGAAGACGGCGTTGTTTTTCTGGAAATGCACGGCGCATGCTCCGGCTGCCCAAGCAGCACCGCAACCCTTAAAATGGGCATCGAAAACATGCTGCGTTACTACGTGCCTGAAGTTCAGGCTGTCGAACCGGTCATGGCTGACTGATTTCCCGATTCGCAAAATTTTTTACCGCCCGGCGCGCACAAAACGCGATGCCGGGCGTTGTCATTGCGCGCCCAACGCAAACGTGGTTAAGGGAAACTTAACCTTTGTGATATTGCAGGTTGCGATCAACCCCGCAGACGGGCATAGATAACGGCTCTTTTGGAACCGACAGTTTTACTGATCGCGGAGAAACAATATGAATAGCGCAAAAGAAGGCAGTTACCGTAAAATTGCGCTTGCTTCAGTGTTTGGAGCAGTAGGTTTACTGTATGTTGGTATTATTGGCGGATGGGATATTTCCCCGAAACCCAAAGGTATGAGCTTTGACGAAGTGGCAGCAACAACTATTGCGCCGGAAAAAAAGAACGTCAAGCCGCTCTACCGCCGCGATCCGGAAGTGATCGCGCTTAACCAGTATTATCAAAGCATCGGTTACAGCCTGTCGGGTGTACAGGAAATTCCACGCGTCTATATCAAACGCGTCCCGAAAGGCCTGCGGGATCTGGCATCGGTTGACGAACGCAAACAGATTTTCCTGCGTATCATGTTGCCTCTTTCTCTGCGTGTGAACGAGGAAATCATGGCACGTCGCGAACGCCTGATGGCCATCCAGAGCAAGAAATATTCCGGTGACCCGATCAGCTCGGCTGAAAAAGAATGGGTCGACCAGATGCTCAAGCGCTATCGCGTAACCGACGGCGGTGTAACCGCACTGCTGGAACGCATTGATATCATTCCGCCATCGCTGATGCTTGCACAGTCAGCGGAAGAAAGCGGCTGGGGTACCTCCCGGTTCGTGCGAAAGGGCAATGCCCTGTTCGGTCAGTGGGCTTGGGATGAAGAAGGCATCGTTCCCGAGGACCGCGCCGAAGGCAAAACCCACGTGATCAAATCGTTCAACAGCCTGATCGATAGTGTTCGTGCCTATGCACGCAACATCAACTCGCACCCGGCCTATGCCGAATTGCGGGCCGAGCGCGCCAAGCTGCGCGAAGGTGGTGAAGTAGTGCTTGGTTGGGATCTCGCGGATACGCTAACCAAATATTCTGAGCGCGGTGCAGAATATGTTGACTCGCTGCATGCCATCATGCGCGTAAACGGTCTGGAGGCATTTGACGGAATCGGATTTGCATCCGGTGACATCCCGCCACCGCCAAATGTTCTGGCTTTGCTGTCAGACTGATTGCACAGACTATAATATGAAAGAAGGGACCGCGCATGAGCCGGTCCCTTTTTATGTTTGCCGAAGGATATTGCGGATTTAAGGCCTGTAAATCCAGCCCTTCTCCGATTTAACCAGCCGGATTTCGCTTTCGACAATCCGCCGGTCACCGGCTTTAAATTCGCCTTCCTTCAAGGCCAGCATCTTGGTCTTCACAAGGTCAATTGCTTCGCTGACCGTATCGCCAACCGTATCCAGGTCACCGGCGGATTTGCCCTTTTCTGTCACATCGTCAGCAAAATCGGCGACCGAACGATCAAATACCAGATCGTAACGCACCATCACCGTCGTTTCTTCATCCCCATCCATGATGGCATTGGTCTTGGTCACATTTTCAACATGACCGACCTTGGCATAGGGATCATCACGAAAACGTTCGATGACGGCTGTGGTAATCTCGTCCGCGTTGGGACCCTCGACCGTACTGTCTTCACACGCGGCCAAAGACGTTATCGCCGGGATAAACAGAATAAATGCAAAAAAACGACTGATGCGATGCATCGATAAGTTCCTTATACCTGAATAAGTGCCTGAATACTGTTTATGGCACCAACCAGTGGCAGTCCGATGTGGCAGAAATCGGGCCGACAAACCGCCGGTTCAGGTACCCTGTCTTCAGGGCTGCCCCACCCATTTGCCTTTTATTCTAACGAAATCGACATCGTGAGCTACGTCAAAGCGTTGGCCTTTTTCAAATTCACCATAAAGGCCGGTTAAACCGGTCAGTTCGACGGTACCCAAAATACCAAGATGATCGCGAAAACGTGTCCGTTCAGCATCCGAAACCGATCCCGGATCAGCCAGAATGCGGATAGCGTCGGCAAAACCCATATCAAACACCAGTTCGTATTGTACCGACACCCGCGCACGATTGTCACCCGTCCGATCCGCACCCGAAATCACGATATTTTCCAGATGCGATACCAGCCCCATCAGGGTTTCGTCATGCAGTTCGTGCAAACTAGCCGCAACCGTTGCGTCGTCCGGCCCCGGATCGCTGTCGCAAGCTGTCAGCATCAGAAGAACTGCACATAGCCCAACGCACCATTTGCGTGAAAATTCCAAAACCACGTTCCCGCCATTATCGGTTGTTTTTCATTATATAACGGCGTCTTAACGTAAGATGGCGGAATTTGCATCTGCAATTCCGCCATTTCCACAAAATCGTCCTGGCCGTTTTAACCGTGTTCGGCTTCATGTGCGGCCAGTGCCGCCAGATTAACAAGGTCGTTAACCGTGCTGCCCATCTGGGTAATCTGTGCCGGTTTTTCCAGACCGATCATCACCGGACCTACAACCGTACCTCCGCCCAGCTTGTCGAGAAGCTTGGAAGCCGTGGTCGCCGCATGAAGCGCCGGCATCACCAGAACATTGGCCGGGCCGGAAAGGCGGCAGAACGGATAGAGTTTTAGCAATTCGGTATCGAGCGCAACATCGACAGCGATATCGCCATCGAATTCGAAATCGACATTGCTGCGCTCAAGGATGCCAACCGCTTCGCGGATACGGTCGGTATCGGTACTCCACGGGTTGCCAAACGTCGAATGCGATACCATTGCCACACGCGGCTCGTGACCAAGCTGGCGGGCTTTCTCCGCCGCCTGGATCGCGATCTCGGCAAGCTGCTCGGCATCGGGCATGTTGTGAACGCGCGTATCGGCAATAAACACCGTCCGGCCTTTGGCAATTGCGATCGAAAGACCCATCGGAATTTCGCCCGGTTTGGCATCGATCACCGAACTGATATCGGTAAAGCTGCGATGAAAGTTTCGCGTCAGGCCGGTAATCAGGCCATCGGCGTCACCCTTTGCCACCATGACGGCGGCAAAGACGTTACGCTTCTGGTTGACCATGCGCTGGCAATCACGCCACAGGAAGCCCTTGCGCTGCAGGCGGCCATACAGGAACTCGGCATATTCCTTGTTCTTGTGCGAAAGGGCGGCATTGCTGATTTCGACACCCTCAAGGCTTTCGATACCGAGCGACTTGGCCGATTCCGCGATCCGGTCCTCGCGCCCGATCAGGATCGGGGTACCATAACCGGAATTACGATAGGCCACAGCCGCACGAATAACGGTTTCCTCTTCGCCCTCGGCAAAGGCGATGCGTTTCGGATGGGCCCGCACATAATCGGAAATCAGTTGTAGATGGGCTGCCGTCGGATCAAGGCGACCGCGCAGCTGATTTTCATATTCCGCCATATCAATGATCGGACGACGCGCCACACCGCTATCCATTGCGGCCTGTGCCACGGCTTTGGGCACCGCAATGATCAGGCGCGGGTCGAACGGTGCCGGAATGATATATTCGGGACCATATTGCAGACGACGACCGGAATAAGCTGCAGCAACCTCGTCAGGCACATCTTCACGCGCCAGTGACGCCACCGCATGGGCTGCGGCAATCTTCATTTCCTCGTTGATCGTAGATGCCTGAACGTCAAGCGCCCCGCGGAAGATATAAGGGAAGCCAAGCACGTTATTTATCTGGTTGGCATAGTCCGAACGACCGGTCGCACAAATCGCATCATCGCGGATCGCGGCAACGTCTTCCGGGCTGATTTCCGGGTCCGGGTTTGCCATCGCAAAGATGATCGGCTGTTTGGCCATGCTTTTGACCATGGCCGCGGTAACCGCGCCCTTGACAGACAAGCCAAAGAACGCATCCGCCCCGTCCATCGCTTCTTCCAGCGTACGGGCATCTGTTTCGGCGGCGTGGGCCGACTTCCACTGGTTCATGCCGTCTTCACGGCCTTTATAAATCACCCCGCGCGAATCGCACATAATGACGTTATCGGGCGTCACACCCATGCTTTTGACCAGCTCGCAACACGCAATGGCCGCCGCACCAGCCCCGTTGATCACGAGCTTGATGTCTTTAAGCTCACGCCCCGTCAGGTCGCAGGCATTGATCAGGCCGGATGCGGCAATAATCGCCGTACCGTGCTGGTCGTCATGGAAGACCGGAATATCCATCAGTTCGCGCAGGCGTTGCTCGATGATGAAGCATTCCGGGGCCTTAATGTCTTCAAGGTTGATCCCGCCAAAGGATGCACCAAGGAAGCGCACGCAATTAACGAACTCGTCAACATCCTCGGTTGACACTTCAAGGTCCAGCCCGTCAACATCGGCAAAACGCTTGAACAGGACCGCCTTGCCTTCCATCACCGGCTTGGATGCCAGCGCACCCAGATTGCCAAGCCCCAGAACGGCCGTACCGTTCGAGATCACGGCGACGATATTGCCCTTGGACGTATAGTCATAGGCCGTCGCCGGATTCTTGGCGATTTCGAGGCACGGCACCGCCACACCAGGTGAATAGGCAAGTGAAAGATCTCGCTGTGTGGTCAGCGGCTTCGACGGGGTGATTTCGATTTTTCCGGGGCGGCCACTTGAATGAAACAGCAGCGCTTCACGGTCACGAACCTTGATTTCTGAATCTGACATATATTTTCACTGACGCTTGCATGGTGGGTTGGAAAGCGGTGAGAACCTGTAAACTTTAACCCGGCAATCAGGTGTGGAGCCGTCATGCCGGACCGCCCAATAAATCAGGCTTCGCGCCCCGGGTCAAAGGCGACGTTAACGGCAACCGCAAAATTACGTAGCGTTTTCCGTATGTTGCAGTGCATCATATGCCAACGGGATATAAGAAAGGCGATCATTTCTGATCGCCTTTAACGTTTTACCAAACCATATCAGTCATACCGAAAAACGCGAATACACACGCATAATCAATGGATTATCCCTGATGTAGATGAATATTTTCCGCCCCGTGCTTTTTCAGGATCGCGGTCGCCTTGGCTTCTGCATCGTCCTTGTCGGGATCAATCCGCACCCAGAGGATCACCGACCCGGCATTGACCGCACGGGCGAAATCTTCGGTATGCGGGGTGGATGTCACTTCCTCGATAAATTCGCGAAGCGCCACGGCGCCAACCCCGGCACCAACCGCAATCGCAACCGGCGCGGTTGCCGCCCCGCCAAACAGTGCAATCGCCCCCGATGCCACCAATGGCACCTCGTATTTAGCTTCACCGACCAGTGCGGTCAGCACATCGGACCAGGACCGACCATCCGATCCGGCAACATCAATCGATTCATGGGAACTTAAAACCGACAGATCCGTTCGCGAAAACCCGCTGTCGCGCAGCTCCCGGACCGCAGCATCAAAGCCGTCTTTTGTATCGAATAATCCAACCAGTTCCGGTGCCTGACGGGTCGCTTGGTCTGCTGCCATCTTCGTATCTCCTTGGTCACTGGTCAAAGCACTGCAAATCGGCGATGATCGCACTTCATTGCCGCTATCTATCCTAACATATTTTGTAGAAATTCAGGCATTGCAATGGCATAGGTCAAAAACAATTGCCAAGCCGTTTCATTCCCTCGTCAATGCCTTCAGGGTTTGCTATCACACTCGTCATGAACAATATTGCCGATCCTTCCGATACCCAGACCGCCACACTTTCGTTCGATACCGAAGGTGCGACCCCGATGATGATGCAGTTCCTTGAAATCAAGGAACAGTATCAGGACTGCCTTCTGTTTTACCGGATGGGCGACTTTTACGAGTTGTTCTTCGACGATGCCGTGAAGGCGGCCGAAGCGCTCGATATCGCACTGACAAAACGCGGCAAGCACCAAGGTAACGAAATTCCCATGGCCGGTGTTCCGGTCCACAGTCACGAAACCTATTTGCAGCGTCTGATCCGCAAAGGTTTCCGTGTGGCCGTTTGCGAACAGATGGAAGACCCTGCCGAAGCCAAAAAACGCGGTGCCAAATCCGTTGTCAAACGCAGTGTCGTTCGTCTGATCACGCCTGGTACCCTTACCGAAGACAGTCTTCTGGATGCGCGGCGCCATAACTATTTGGCCGCCGTATCCGAGGTCCGCGGTAAAGTCGGTCTGGCGTGGCTTGATATGTCGACCGGCGATTTTTACGTTCAACCCTGTGATATGGGGGGGCTACCGGCTGCGTTGGCACGTCTTGACGCGGGTGAGCTTCTGATATCGGACAAACTTCTGAACCGTTCGGAAATGTTCGATATCTATGCGGAATACAAAAACATCATTACCCCGCAGCCCGCATCACGCTTTGATGCCGAAAATGCCCAGTTGCGCCTGAAGAAACTTTATGAAGTCGCCGCACTTGATGCATTCGGCGGCTTTGAAGTTGCCGAACTTTCCGCTGCCGGTGCCCTGATTGATTATGTCGACCTGACCCAGAAGGGCCAGATGCCGCGCCTTGCCCCGCCGCAACGCATGGCTGCGGGTGCCGCAATGGAAATCGATGCCGCCACCCGCCGGTCACTGGAATTGACCCAGACCCAATCAGGTGAACGCAAGGGATCGCTTTTATCGGTCATCGACCGTACCCGCACTGGCGCCGGTGCACGCTTGCTGGCTGCCCGCCTGTCCGCACCTCTGACCGATGCCAGCACGATCAATAAACGCCTTGATCTGGTCTCCTATTTCCATGATCGCGATGCCCTGCGGTCCGATTTGCGTGCAGCCCTTGGCGAATGCCCGGATATCGAACGTGCATTGTCACGCCTTTCGGTTGGCCGTGGCGGCCCGCGTGATCTGGCAGCGATGCGTGATGGTCTGGCTTGCGCCTTTGCGATTGGCAACCTTTTGCACAAACCCGATGGCGGTAATGACGGCCTGACCGCGCAACCCGCCGCCCTTGTCGATCATCTGACCGATATGGGCCATCACGGCGATCTGGTTGATTTGCTGCGCAGGTCGCTTAGCGAAAACCTGCCGCTGCTGGCACGTGACGGCGGCTTTATCGCGGGTGGCTATCACCCACCGCTTGATGAACTGCGTATGCTTTCAAGCGAAAGCAAAAAGCTGATCGCCAATCTTCAAGCCCGCTATACCGAACAAACGGCCATCACCAGCCTTAAGGTCAAGCACAACAACGTCCTTGGCTACTTCATCGAAGTACCAGCCAAGCAGGCCGACCGGATGATGGAAATCGATGAATTTATTCATCGCCAGACCATGGCTAATGCGGTCCGTTTTACCACGGTCGAACTGTCCGAACTCGAAAGCAAGGTTTCCAAGGCCGGAGATCAGGCGCTTGCGCTTGAACTCGAACTGTTTGACACACTGGTCGCAAGTGTCCTTGAACATGCCGATGCCATTGCCCGCTGCGCACAGGCGCTGGCCGGGCTTGATGTGTCGGCCGCCTTGGCCGAACTGGCGCGTGATCAGGGATGTATCCGCCCGACCATTGATGACAGCCTTGCCTTTGATATCCGTGGCGGTCGCCATCCGGTGGTGGAAGCCGCCCTGCGCGAAAATGGCGACAGTCCATTTGTCGCCAATGACTGCCGCCTTGAAGGCGAACAAAGCCTTTGGCTGATTACTGGTCCGAACATGGCCGGTAAATCGACCTTCCTGCGCCAGAATGCCCTGATTGCGGTTCTGGCGCAGATCGGTGCCTTTGTCCCCGCGGAAACGGCGCATATCGGTGTGATTGACCGGCTGTTTTCGCGTGTCGGCGCGGCGGATGATCTGGCGCGTGGCCGGTCGACCTTCATGGTCGAAATGGTCGAAACCGCCGCAATCCTTAATCAGGCATCGGATCGTTCACTGGTGATCCTTGATGAAATCGGGCGCGGCACGGCAACATTTGATGGCCTTTCAATTGCCTGGGCGGTTGTTGAAAACCTGCATGAAGTCAATAAATGTCGTGGCCTTTTCGCAACCCACTATCATGAACTCACAGCCCTTGCCGCCAAGCTCGCCCATCTGTCCTGCCACACCATGCTAATCAAGGAATGGCAGGGCGAAGTCATCTTCCTGCACGAAGTCGGCGCGGGCAGTGCCGACCGATCTTATGGCATTCACGTCGCTCAATTAGCGGGCCTGCCAAAACCAGTGATCAAAAGGGCCGAACAGGTGCTTAAGACCCTTGAAAAGGGCGAACAGGGCGGTGCGGTTTCCAAACTGGCTGATGACCTGCCGCTGTTTGCCGCCGCCATCGAGCAGGTCAAACAGGAAGAAAAGAGCAAAACCCCGGCATTGTCGCCGGAACAAAAGGCCCTTCTGGATGCGGTCGGTGAAATCGATCCCGATAACATGACCCCGCGCGAGGCCCTTGATGCACTGTATCGTCTGCGTGCCATGCGCGATTGATTTCGCATCTGTCGCGAAAAATATCGGCCAACGCATTAAAAACAGGCACTTTGCCCTTATATCAGGCAGATGCCTGTTTGCTTTTTGATGTTAAACTCCGGCGATCTGCCAAAGACTGGCACCGGAAACACGGCATGCCATATGCATTGGGACGAACCCAAAAGGGTAAACAGTCCGTTCATGCCAGACCCGACCGAGGAAACCGCTTCAAGTGACGTATAGAATCAAGAAACAGCGCGAAATCATCGACCGCCGCAAAATCTTTGCCGAGCTTGAAGCCATCGCTGCCAATGCAGATCTGACATCCTTTAAACAGCGCGCGGAAATCCTCAAACGTCTCAAAGCCGTTCTGGAAGATGGCCGCAAGGTCATCCGTGCCCGATTCGAAGAAACCAATTCCGGGCAGGACGCGGTCTTTTCCAACAGTTTCCTGATTGATCAGATTGTCCGTCTGATCCATGATTTTGCTCTGAAATTCGTCTATCCGCTGCATAATCCAACCAATGAACAACGCATGGCCGTTGTCGCGGTTGGTGGTTACGGTCGTGGGGATATGGCCCCGCAATCGGATGTCGATATCCTGTTCCTGTTTCCCTACAAACAGACCGCGCATGGTGAACAGGTTGTCGAATACATTCTTTATATGCTGTGGGATCTGGGGCTTAAGGTCGGACATGCCACCCGTTCAATCGACGATTGCCTGCGCATGGGCAAACAGGACATCACCATTCGTACCAACCTTCTTGAAAGCCGCTTCGTCTGGGCGGACGAGGAAGTCTATAAAACCTTCCGCACCCGTTTCATGGAAGAACTGGTCAAGGGCACGGGTCTTGAGTTTATCGAAGGCAAACTGAACGAACGTGATGAACGCCATATCCGTATGGGTGATTCACGCTATGTCGTTGAACCCAATGTCAAGGACGGCAAGGGTGGCCTTCGTGATCTTCACACCCTGTTCTGGATCGGAAAATATCTTTACCGCGTCAACAATCCGCTTGAACTGGTCGACCTCAAGGTCCTGACCCGCAAGGAAGCACAAGGGTTTCTCAAGGCGCAAAATTTCCTGTGGTCGGTGCGCTGCTGGCTGCATTACCTGACCGGACGCGAAGAAGACCGCCTGACATTTGATATGCAGCGCGATATTGCCGAAAAACTCGGCTATACCGATCATGCCGGGGCATCGGGCGTCGAACGTTTTATGAAACACTATTATCTGATGGTGAAACATGTCGGCAACCTGACTCGCATCTTCTGTGCTGCGCTCGAAGAACGCCATCAACGCAAACCGCTGATCCGCTTCCCGGCACGCTTTTTCGGCAGCAAGGAAATCGACGGTTTCCAGTTGCGCAATGATCGCCTGACAGTCGACAGCCTCGACGTTCTGCAAAATGACCCGATCCAGATTTTGCGTCTGTTCCTTGTCGCCCATCAGAACGGGGTCGGCATTCACCCCGAAACGCTGCGCTGGGTAACGCAAAGTCTGAAACTGGTTGATCACAAGCTGCAAAAGGACCCCGCCGCAAACGAGGTTTTCCTTGAAATCCTCACCCATCGCGACACCCCGGATATCCCCCTTCGCAAAATGAACGAAGCCGGATTGTTGGGCCGTTTCATCCCCGATTTCGGCCGTGTCGTTGCCCAGATGCAATATGACATGTACCACACCTATACCGTGGATGAGCATACCATCCGCGCGATCGGTATCCTGAACCAGATCGAACGTGGCGAGCTGGCCGAAGAAGCCCCGGTTGCCACCCGCATCATGGAAAAGGTGATTTCGCGCCGCGTGCTTTATGTCGCGGTATTACTCCATGATATAGCCAAAGGCCGGGGCGGTGATCATTCCGAACTCGGTGCCGAAGTCGCCGAAAAGCTTTGCCCGCGTCTTGGCCTGTCACCGGCCGATACCGAAACTGTCGCTTGGCTGGTTAAGGCCCATCTGTGGATGAGCCTAACCGCATTCAAACGTGACCTGAATGACCCGACGACGATTCGCGCCTTTGCCGATCTGGTCCAGTCACAGGAAAGACTGCGTTTGCTGCTGTGTCTGACGGTCGCCGATATTCGCGCTGTTGGCCCGAATGTCTGGAACGGCTGGAAAGCGACCCTTCTGCGCGAACTGTTCTATGCCACCGATGATCTGCTTTCGGGCGGCCTGAATGCCGACAGTCGTGATTCGCGTGTCGCCCGTGCCCAGCAGAAATTGCGCGACGCCCTTGCCACATCCGGCTCCAACTGGCCAGAACAGGATGTCGAGGACTTCATTGATCGCGGTTATCCGTCCTATTGGCTCAGCTTCGATACCGAAACTCATGTACGTCATGCCCATCTGACCCGCGATGCCAAGGCAAGCGGGGCGGACATCACGGTCGATATGCGCATCGAAACCGATATAGACGCCACTGAAATCACCGTTCACACCACCGACCATCCCGGCCTGTTTTCACAAATTGCAGGTGCAATGGCCTTATGTGGTGCCAATGTGGTCGATGCGAAAATCCTGACTCTTGCCGATGGCATGGCGCTTGATACCTTTTTCATTCAGGACACCAACGGTGAAGCATTCACCGACAAGGCCAAACTGGAAAAACTGCGTGATACGCTCGAAAAGGTGATTTCTGGCCGCATACGTCCGAGTCAGGAAATCGAACGCCGCCAGATCAAGGATAACAAACACCGCACTGCAGTCTTCAAGGTTGAACCGAACGTCATCATCGACAACAAGGCCAGCCGCACCCACACGGTGATCGAAATCACCGCGCGCGACCGGCAAGGCCTGCTTTACGACGTCACCCGCACCTTGCGCGACCTATCGCTGCAAATCGCCTCGGCGCGTATTTCGACCTTTGGCGAACGTGCGGTTGACGTTTTCTATGTCAAGGATGTGTTTGGCCTCAAGATCGACAGCCGCACCAAGTTCCTGCAGGTCAAGGAAACCCTGACCCGGACGCTGGAAAATAGTTGATTCAGAACACATTGAATTAAGAGGTCCGGACCCTGGAAACACAAAATCCCCGCCCCTGCGATCGGCAAAAGCCAAATCGCCCCGGCGGGGATCAGTGTTCAGTGGCGCAAGCGCCACGATCAAATTCTGAATTCTGGCATCGGAAGTGTGAACGGACGAGGGCTGGTCGGTCCGGAAACCTGATGTTATGACCTGTTGTCCCTTAACATCATATTCCTCGGATTGCAGCAGGTTGAGGTGGACCGCCTTTATCCCCTCGTCCGGTCATAATGGCGAGGCTCGCGTCCCAACGAATCCTCAGCGAGTGCTAATCTATGAGTACTGTGACATATTTTCTGTGACGGCTGTCACAACCATCTGAATTTTTTACAAAAACGCATCCCATTTCACAAAAGTTCAACACAGTCCCCCGTTTTTGTTCGGAAATCTCGGTTTTGGCCGCCGCCGTTCCGCCGTCATTACGAGTTATTCACCTTCGGCTGGCAGATTTCATACATACTGGGCCGGGTATTATGTATCCCGATCCGTGAAAACATATTCTGGTTCATAACCTTATTCGGATTTGATCGCGAATGTCGCTTGTACGTTCCATCGCCACGGTCAGTGGTTTTACCCTGCTTTCGCGTCTTCTGGGCTTTGCCCGTGACATTATGATTGCCGGGATGCTCGGTGCGGGCGGCATGGCCGATGCCTTTTTCGTCGCGTTCAAATTCCCCAACCTGTTCCGGCGCCTGTTTGGCGAAGGTGCATTCAGTGCAGCCTTTGTACCGTTGCTTGCAGGTGACATCGAGAAACGCGGTCTTGATGTCGCACGCGAATTTGCCGCACGCGCCATGTCGATGCTTGTCCTGATTACCGGTTTTCTGGTTGCGATTATTGAAATCGCCATGCCTTGGGCGATGCATATCTTTGCACCGGGCTTTGCCGAAGACCCTGAAAAATTCGCCCTTGCCGTCGAATTGTCGCGCATCACATTTCCCTATCTCGCCTTTATTTCGGCTGTTGCCCTGATGTCGGGTGTGCTCAACACCCTGCACCGCTATGCCGCGGCAGCCGGTGCGCCGATTATCCTTAATATCTGTCTGATCGGTGCTCTTCTTGGCCTGACATCGATGACCGAAACTCCGGCCCATGCCTTGGCATGGGGGGTTGCGATTGCCGGTGTCGCACAGTTCATCTGCCTGGTGATTGCGTGCAAACGCGCCGGTTTTGCCATCAAATGGCAACTGCCCAAAATCGATGGCCGGGTAAAGTTGCTGGGCAAACGCATGATCCCGGGCATGATCGGTGCAGGCGTCTATCAGTTGAACCTGTTGATCGATACCATGCTGGCATCCCTTGTTTCGGATGGCGCCGTATCCTGGCTGTACTATGCCGACCGCGTCCATCAATTACCGCTTGGCGTCATAGGCATCGCAATTGGCACGGCCCTGCTGCCGACACTGTCGCGCCAGCTTCAGGGAGCAGATCCCAAAACCGCAATGTATAGCCAGAATCGCGGCATCGAAATCGCGCTGCTGCTGACCCTGCCCTCTGCCGTTGCACTTGGCGTGATGGGCATTCCAATCATCAATGTCCTGTTTGAACGTGGTGCCTTTGGCACCAGTGAAACAATCATGACCGGCATGGCACTGACCATTTTTGCCTTTGGCCTGCCCGCATCGGTTCTGGTCAAGGTTCTCGCACCAGGATTCTTTGCGCGCGAGGATACCAAAACACCGATCCGCATCGGTATTTCAGCAATGGTGATCAACATCGTTCTGATCATCGCCCTGATGCCCGCCTTCGGCCATCTTGGCATTGCGGCAGCCACCTCGACCTCGGTCTGGATCAATGCAGGCGCGCTGGGCTGGATTCTTCACAAACGTGGTGATCTGGCCTTTGATGACCGGCTTAAACGCCGGGTACCCCGCATATTATTTTCATCGGTTCTGATGGGGCTTGCCCTGTGGTTTGCCATCGACTGGCTGTGGCAAAACGATGCCCTGTCAATTACGCGCGTCATCACCATGGCCGGGCTGGTCGGTGGCGGGTTGCTGATTTACGCCATCACGGCACAACTTTCGGGCGCGACCAGTTTCTCGGAACTGAAAGCAACACTGAAACGCGGCAACACTGCCTGAAGAAGACTATTTCACCTTATTTCCATCATTTGCGGACAAGCCGCTTGACCAAATCCGGTCCGGCGGCTTAACTCCCGCCCGAAGATTTGCAGGCTCGTCCGCCGGCGGGTGTCCAAAACCTGGCGGAGCAGCAGGTCACTCAACACATTTTTGGAAATGGACGACATCGTTATGGAACGTGTTTTTTCGGGTGCTCAGCCCACCGGCAACCTTCATCTTGGCAACTATCTTGGCGCAATCCGCAACTGGGTCGCGCTGCAGAAAGACTTCGAATGCATCTTCTGCGTCGTTGATCTGCATGCCATTACCGTCTGGCAAGAGCCCAATGAACTGCGTTCCAACATTCGCGAACTCGCTGCCAGCATGATCGCGTCCGGTATTGATCCGGAAAAACATGTCCTGTTCAACCAAAGCCAGGTGTCGGCCCATGCCGAACTGGCCTGGATTTTCAACTGTGTCGCGCGCATCGGCTGGCTCAACCGCATGACCCAGTTCAAGGAAAAGGCTGGCAAGAACCGTGAAAACGCATCGCTTGGTCTTTATGCCTATCCGAGCCTGATGGCCGCCGACATTCTGGCCTACAAGGCGACCCATGTGCCGGTCGGCGAAGACCAGAAACAGCATCTTGAACTAACCCGCGACATCGCGATCAAGTTCAATAATGATTTTGGCATCGAATTTTTCCCGCAGCCCGATCCGCTGATCCTGGGTCCGGCAACGCGTGTGATGTCGCTACGTGACGGTTCGAAAAAGATGTCGAAATCCGATGCATCGGATATGTCGCGCATCAACATGACCGACGATGCCGATACGCTGGCCAAGAAAATCCGCAAGGCCAAAACCGATCCGGAACCGCTGCCAAGCGAGGCCATCGGTCTTGAAGGACGCCCCGAAGCCAAGAACCTGATCACCATCTATGCCGCCCTGACCGACAAAACAGTCGCGGACGTTTTGGCAGAACATGGCGGGACCCAGTTCTCGGGCTTCAAACAGGCCCTGACCGATGTCGTTGTCGAAAAACTGGCACCAATCACCGAAGAAATGGCACGTCTCAAGGCCGACAATGCCTATATCGACGCAGTGCTGGCAAAGGGTGCAGAACGTGCGGACGCCATTGCCCAACCGATCCTGCGCGAGGTCAAGGAAATCGTCGGTTTCCTAAACCGCTAAGGCTTCGCGACCAGATCAAAACAAAACCCGGCGATCATCCGATTGCCGGGTTTCATGATTTGGGCTTGATAGCAGTGGTCAGATCGAATTGCCTTCCGGCTGACGATTTTGCTGCATAGCCTGATATTTCTTCAACCCGTCCATCATAGTCTGACTGAACCAGACGCCGACCGGTGCATCGCTATGGCTTTCGGCCTGTTTCATCAGGGGATGGACGGTTTCGGCTTCATCAGCACTGTCATTGCGCGCAACCTCGCGGGTCCTGATGGCACCATCGTTTCGGCTGTCCTGATTACCCGCAGCGGATTTATCCTGTGCCACCGCATTGGCTGATGCGACAGCATCATGTGCCATCATCTGTGCCCGGTCATGACCAAGGGCCGCATTAAAACGCGCAGCCATTTCCGCTGCACTCAGCGGGGCTTGCTGTCCCTGCCGACCTTGCGGCTGTGCCGATTGATCCATGCCCGGATTCTGTGCTGCCGGTTTTGCCGTATTATCCTGATTGAGTTTGGCATATTTAGCGTCACGCGCGGCAATCTCCGGGGACACAGCAAATTGCGAAGGTCCGCGGCTCAGACGGCCCGAATTCTGCGCACGCGACCAGACCGTATCACCATTATCGCTGTTAAAGGATGCCCGCTGGATCGTTGGCTGATGCCCGTTGCGGCCGGTTTCTGCTGCACGCATGGTCATGTTCGATGCGATATCGGTCTGCCCCGCGCGCGCTATCGCCACGGCCAGTTCGGCCGGATCTGTATCCTGTGCATTGATATTTGTTCCGGCAACATCATCACCCGCCTGCGCCAAAAGGCGTTCTGCGGCCTGCATTGCGGTATCGTTATCTGCGCCCGAGCTGGTCGGTTGCACGGACGCTGGTTGCGTAACGGATTGCGCATTGGCCGCGATTACGCCGCTATTGGTCGCGTTGGCAACCGGATCAGCTGCGGGGTTGGTTCCCCAGGGAATTACCAGACCGGCAGCATTATAGGTCGTCGTGCTCAGGCCACTCGCGGCAGACGGCTCCGTCGCCCCCGGCTGCCCGTTCATCGCCAGCGTTTCAACGCCGGTCACCGGGGCAACATCGGTAATCATTGCCTGCTCTGCCGGATCGACCGGTATGCCGGTAACACCTGCCATCGACGTATCGCCAACCGTCCAGGGGAGGACAAGATCGCTGTCGATGTTGCTTCCGGCACCCGCATCAGACGCATCGGCCATGACCGGCTGATCCGCCGGGGCCTCGTCATTTTCAAACATTGCCATGATGTGCGAGCCGGTATCATTCCCGGTCGTCACATCCACAACCGCGTCAATCGCCGCCCCGGCCAGACCGAAAATACCACCAAACAACCCGCCGCCAACAACCCGCGCACCATTGCCCAGCTCGTCGCCGGTGATGCTACGGTAAATCATGCCCACGCCGGGAATATGCTGCAAAGGATTGATCACATCGAGGAAGTCGGTGAATTCAAAGCCATCATCGCCGAACACATATTCGGAAAAGCTGCGGCCTTCCTGTTCACCATCGACAAACTGCGCGGCCGTGTTCGATCCGCCTGCCTTGCTGCCAGCCGCTCCGCTTGCGATGCTCGCCCCGTTACCGGGCGATAATTGCCGCCAATCTGCACCAATCGACATATCTGTCCTCCTCTTGCCGGTTAATTTGCAAAAGGAGTGCCAGTTTTGATATCCGATAATGTACTGATTTTAAAGGGTTTTACATAAGTAATACTTGACGCAAAACTGCCTGTCGGAATCTTCTGCCGGGTAGCATCAGGAAGTCATAGTAATGCTCTTCCGTTCTGCACGGATTAAAACAGGTGGCCGGCCCGGTCCTTTTTTGTCTGAAGATAAAATTCGTTATGACCGTTGGACGGAAATTTGTGCGGCACCCGCTCGGCCACCGTAACGCCCCAGCTTTCAAGCCCTGTAAGCTTTTCGGGGTTGTTGGTCAGAAGCCGAACGGTTTCGAACCCCATCTGGCGCAGCATTTCAGCTGCCGGGCGATACACCCGTTCATCGGCATCAAAGCCAAGTTCTTCATTGGCGTCAAGCGTATCAAACCCGCGATCCTGAAGCGCATAGGCCCTCAACTTGTTGACAAGCCCGATGCCGCGTCCCTCCTGGCGCAGATAAAGGATAATCCCGCCTTGCCCGCTTTTGGCGATTTCGGCAATCGCCCCGCGCAGTTGCGGCCCGCAATCGCAGCGCAACGACCCGATCAGATCGCCGGTAAAGCATTCCGAATGCAGCCGGATCAAAACCGGTTGATCCTTTACCGGTTGATCAATCACAATCGCCAGATGTTCCTGCCCGCCATCTTCGGGGCGAAACGCAATCACCGTAGCATTTTCGGCATTTTCCAGCGGCACGCGCGCTTCGCTGACCTGGCGCAGGGTTGCGGCCGATGCATCTTCGTATCCGTTGATGCTATCCGATTGCAGCACCAGAAGGTTCTGGGTCTTTGCGAGCGTTTCAAGCTGCTCTGGCGCGACTGGTGCAGTCACAACAGCTGGTAACAACCTTGCCAGCTTTGCGAGCCGTATGGCGGCATTTTCGGCCATACTGACCGGACGCCAGGCACCGGCAGGCATGGTTTCAAGGTCCAGCAACGGATTGGCGATTTCTGCCAGTGTCTGCGCATTGACGCCGGACTTTTTCGCACTGACAAAGGCAATAAAGTGATCGTTCTTGCAGGTCTGACCTAACGATCTGGCGCGCACGCGCGGCAAAACAATTGCCGTGTTGCCGCTTTTGCCCGCAATCTCGTCAAGTCGCGCCAGCCCGTGATCGGAAAGCGGCTCGGCGGCAATCACCGCGACAGAATGCACAATTCCGTTTGCCTGCCCCCGCACCAAAACAATCTCGCCGCGCCGCAAATCTGCGACAGCACGCGATACGGTCACAAGATCAGTCGCGGAAATATAGGCTTGTGATGGTGCAGCAGCGGATTGGGTCATTGCAGTCTTTGTTTGTTCAGGGTCTGTCACAGGCGATCACAACATCGCGATCCGGTCGGTATGGGGCTGGATAAGTTGCACGTCAATGGGCTAAAGCGAAAACAGTTTGTTCTTGAAAACGCAGTATGAGACTCTGATCCTAAGGGTCTGGAAGACTTATGATACAAAAAGAACAGGTTCCCGCACGATATGGACTTCAAATATAGGTGGGATTTGTTGGGCAGCAAGCAGCAAGGGATGGCGAATGTCGACAGGTAAACAGGTTCTGGTGGTTGAGGATGACGCAGCGCTTAGCCAGTCTCTGACCGAACAGCTCCGCCTTCACGAGGAATTCGAATGCGTTGTTGCCAATAGCGGCCAAAGCGCGCTCGAAATAGCCAAGGAAAATTATTACGACATTATCCTTCTTGATGTCGGCCTGCCAGACATGGATGGTCGCGATGTCTGCAAATTGATGCGCCGCGCCGGGGTCAAATCCCCCATTATCATGTTGACCGGGGCCGACAGCGATTCCGACACCATTCTCGGCCTCGAATCCGGGGCAAATGATTATGTAACCAAGCCGTTCCGCCTGAACGTGCTGCTGGCACGCATTCGCGCTCATATCCGCCAGCACGAACAAAGCGAGGACGCGGTTTTCGTTATCGGTCCTTATAGTTTCCAGCCCAGTGCCAAGATTCTGATCGAGACCACGACCGAGAAAAAGGTCCGCCTGACGGAAAAGGAAACCTCGATCCTGAAATTCCTGTTCCGGGCGGGAGACAAACCGGTTACGCGCGAAACCCTGCTCGACGAGGTCTGGGGCTATAATGCCGGGGTAACCACCCATACGTTGGAAACCCACGTCTATCGTCTGCGCCAGAAAATCGAAAAGGACCCGTCAAACGCAACGATCCTGGTAACCGAACCAGGTGGTTATAAACTGGTTCCGTAAGTTTCGGCATCTGCCAATTGGCAGAAGACCGCGTTATGTGCAAAATCCCGCCGGGGCTCGAAACTGCCTGGCGGGATTTTTTTGGTTTTTTTCGTCACAAAACGGTTCCGACTGCGTCCTATACTTCTGGCCAAGTTATCCACAATTTTTATCAAATTCACGACATTGACCAAAAATCACCTCTGAACAGGCCAAAAATCGCGTAAACATCATCGTATTTACAATAAAACAGGCAAAAATCGCTTTTCAGGCACCTTTAAAGGATGCCATTTGACAATTTAATACCCGCGAGAGCCAAAAATTGCCGTCCCGACCCGAATATGCGTTGCGCCAAGGCGGATTGCGGCTTCGTAATCGCCGCTCATACCCATACTGCGCACCGGCAAATTATGGCGATCAGCAATCTTTCCCAGCAGGGCAAAATGCGGTGCGGGTTCCTCATCAACCGGCGGAATGCACATCAGCCCCCTGATCGGCAATTTCAAACGTTCAACACAATCGATAATAAACTCGTCGGCATCCGCCGGTGCGATTCCGGCCTTCTGTGGTTCTTCACCGATATTGATCTGAATATAAAGATCGGGGCATTCGCCGGTATTGCCGCGATGTTTTGCAAGCGCATTGGCAAGCTTCGGCCGGTCGACAGTTTCAATCACGTCAAACAGGTCAACGGCATCTTTCAGTTTGTTGGTCTGAAGCGGCCCGATCAGATGCAGCTCAATATCGGGAAACTCATCCCGCAGCCTTGGCCATTTCCCGGCGGCTTCCTGCACCCGGTTCTCGCCAAACACGCGTCGCCCTTCGATCAGGGCGTTGCGCACATGCCCGGCATCGTGGTTTTTGCTGACGCAAATCAGGGTTACATCGCTGCTTTCCCGACCGACCGCAGCACAGGCCGTATCGATATTTTGCTGAATTTCGGCAAGATTGGCCGCGATATCGGAATTGCCGGATGACAGAGTGTGATCGCTCATGGATGATGGCCCAAATCGGAAAGGAATCGGTTGAACAGAATCGGGATAGTATCAATGGATGCCACACTGGCAAAGCAGGCACGCCAACTCAATTTGCGTAATGGCGGCCCGAATTGCCAGATCCCGCCGATCGTGCTGATGACTGACGACAAACGCCTGCCCGATCCGGTCCCGGCCATCATCGGTCTTCCCCCCAAAAGCATGGTGATTTTCCGCCATTACGGCCTTGCCCGCGCGGACCGCGCCAAACTCGCCTATCGGGTCCGGCGCATCTGCCGCCAATACGGCCATCTTTTCCTAATTGCCAATGACTTGGCGCTGGCACAGCATCTTGATGCCGATGGCATTCACCTCCCGGAATACCGCATCCACAAAACCCCACAGATATATCGGCAGGTACGGGATGGCATGCTGATCACCTCGGCCTGTCACAAACTGCAAACCCTGCGCAGGCTTGCGCTGCTGCCATCCGGCGACTCACCCGATGCAGCCCTGATTTCGCCAGTCTTCCAGACCCGAAGTCACCCCGGCCAGCCGGGTATGGATTTTACAGCCTTTCTGCAACAAGCCGCCTTTTGTCAAAGCCTTGGCATCGTCCCGATTGCCCTTGGCGGCATAAAACCCGACAATGTCACGATGTTAAGGGGATCGGGCGTTGCATCTTTGGCCGGGATCGGGTTCTCTGCCACATAATACCAAGTAAAAGGTGACCGGAGATCGCCGACAATGCCTGCACATCACCATCCCGCCCGCAAAAAATTTACCCGGTTTGCATCAAAACAGCCGTTCCGGTTCGGCCTGCCCAATGTCAGTGCCGAACTCACGCAGGCATCGGACAACAGCCCGGCCTATCTGACCCGCACGACATCGCTTTTGCGCCAACAGGTTCTGGCCAACGAACCCTCGGTAAAAATTATCTCCGATGACGTTCATCCTGATGTGCTAGCGCGCGATGCCTGGGCCGAGACCGATTTTGATCGCAAACGGGTGTTGTTTCTGATCCCGGACGATGCGATTGGCGATTGTGTCGGTATGGTTTTGTTTTTGCGCGCCTTTGCGATGAAATATCCCGGTGCAAAAATTGCCGTGCTTAATAGCGGTAGCGCATCCGACATTTTTGCAACCATTCCCGATATTGTGGTCTTTCAGCTTTTCATCTCCGCCAAACGCCTCAAGACATTCGACTATATGATCGATTTTAGCGAGATGGAGGGCTGGAAAGATATCGCGACCATGCCAGTTAACCCTGAAGAAGCGCTTTGCGAAGCTTTCGACATTCCCCCCATTCCGCTCACGGTAGAGCGTACGCCGAAACGGGTGCCGGGCATGAAAATCGGTATTCTACCGATGGCATCTTCGCCGCTTCGCACTCTGCCACCCGAACTGGTGCGAGAAATGGCTGAAATCCTTGCAAAAGCAGACTTTGAAACCACCCTGATCCTCAACGCCTATCAGGGGGTTATGAAAAAATACAAGGATACCATCGGGCCATTTAACAACCCGAATATCCGGATCGTCGACGGCTTCAAAACCATCGGCAATCTTGTGTCTTTCATCCGCGACCAAGATTACGTCGTGCTGGCCGACAGCGGCCCGGCTCATATAACCAAGCTGTTCCAAACCCCGGGAATAGGTGTTTACAGCTCGGCCTCCGCAACCGTCTTGCAGGGCCGCCACCACAACCTTCACCCGTGGCAAAGCAGCTATAAGGGCAATTTCTGCGCAGCCCCGTGTGGGCTTGCCAAATTACGTGCAACCGCCTCCGGCAGAATCGGCTGCATGGGCAGTCTTGGCCTACCGATGTCCAAATTGGTCAATTTGCCGGTCAACTCGGACAAGGCGCTGGCAGAACGGCTTGTCACCGAAAGCCCGGTGCCCTGTGTGGCCGATCTTATACACCAGAAAGAGCATTTTTTCGCTTTTCTACGCAAGGATCTCGGCATCTGATCAAAGCCAGCCTGCGATACGGCACCCATAAAAAAGAGGGGATGAAAACTCATCCCCTCCCCGAACAATTCCGAAGAATTAGAAGGTCAGTGCCAGACCGGTGACAGCACCGTAACCGTCATTGTCTTCCGCGCCGTCAACTTCGTCATCGAACCAGAAGATCGAGGATTTCCAGGCAACGCCGGCACCAAGGGTGTAGGCAAGGCCCAGATCAACCGTGCTGATTTCACCGGTGCCGTCACCACGGTCACCATTACCATATTCGGCATAGCCATAGGTCAGGGATACCGCAGCAGCATCCATTTCATAGGCAACACCGACATCGAACTGATCGGTATCGTCCGGATCGCTATCGCCCTGGCTGTAACCGTAATCGTCATCCGTGTGGGAATAGGAACCGCCGACGGTGAAGTTGCCAAAGCCCACATTAAGGCCGCCACCAAACAGGTTGCCTTCGCCCCAGTTTTCACCAATAGCCGAAACGCCAAAGGCAATACCGTTCAGATCGGTGTTATATTCCAAAGCACCGGAAGCGATGTTGTCACCCGCACCAGACGTATCACCGCGATCGGTATCGCCATTGTGATGGCTGTCATCGGCAAAAGAAACACCCGCGCGGAATCCACCAAGACTTGGCGTATAATAGGTCACACGGTTCTGGTCACCATTCGGAACAGTGGTGTCGACCAGATAGGCATCGACCCAGTTGCTCAGATCGCCATCGTTGACACCAACCGGGCCGACGGCAGGTGCAACGAGCTGCATCGAATCGGCGACACTGTCATTCTTGCCCATTTCAATGCGGCCGAAGCCGCCATTGACGTACAGATACTGCTCATCGATCTGGTCGCCTGAGGTTTCGCCCTCAAGCTCGACAACCGCACCGACTTCGATGCCGTTATCAAGGGTGGTAGCACCCTTGAAGTGGATTTCGGTATCGGACTGGAAAGCATTGTTGCGATCGCCGACTTCCTGGTCAGCGAAACCAGCCCACTGTTCCATATAACCGCCAACCGACAGTTTGATTTTTTCAGAAGCCTGTGCCTGGCCTGCGAAAGCAACAGCGACGAGTGCGCTGGAAGCAATCAGAATCTTTTTCATCTTTACCCTCTCGGATTAATGCTGAACCGGACATGGAAACATCGCCACGCCCGAACTCTCCTTGGGGATAAAACAAATTAAATGACCGCTGGTCAATTATAATGAAAAGAGGCATCTCAATTCTTTGCCACCCGTGGCATATCTGTCACAGGTGACGACCCGGACATTCCGGTCCGCCATGGAGAATGCCAGCTATGACGAAAAGAATTGAAATACAGATTGAAATTCCCCTGGTCGCACATTATATGACCATTAGTCATTTAATTTCCACGCTGGAAGCAACAAGCACAGGAAAGGTCGCCTCAGGCGACTAGATGACATACCCCTCGCGCAGGCATACCCTCACCCTCATGCCTGCGCGAACTCCCTTCCCGCTTCTCAAGACAAAAACGCTACGGTCTTTCTCGTCAAAATATACAGGGAAAGACATGCCCGGCCGCGCTCAGCAGACGGCACCGTGTAGCTTTGACATCCGGCAACCTTGCATAAAAAATCCCGTTCAGCGCTTCACAGCACAACGGGAGTTGCAAAAGACAAAAAGAAGGGGGCGGAAAACCGCCCCCTTCAAATCGTACCAATAATCAGGAACGGATTAGAAGGTCAGAGCCAGACCGGTAACAGCACCATAGCCATCATTATCAAAGTCGCTATTGTCGTTGCTATCATCGAACCAGAAGACGGAAGTTTTCCAAGCTACGCCTGCACCGAGAGTGTAGGCAAGGCCGAGGTCAACCGTGCTGATTTCGCCGCTTGACGAAGCACCGGCATCGGTCTGGTCATCGTCACGGTTACCATATTCGGAGTAGGCATAGCTGAGCGAGATGGAAGCTGCATCCATCGCGTAAGCAACACCAATATCAAAAGTATCGGTATCAGCGCCGGGAGTGTCACGCTCAGTCAGACCGAAATCGTCTTCAATGTGGCCCCAAGAACCGCCAACGGTGAAGTTACCAAAGCCGACATTGGCACCAAGACCATACCAGTTGCCTTCACCCTGGTTTTCACCAACGCCCGAAAGACCAAGTGACCAACCATCAAAATCGGCGTTATATTCAAGACCTGCCGAAATGACATTGTCGCCTTCGGTCGCGGTGTCGTCATTGTTGGAGGTATCGTCGTCGGCATAGGAAACGCCAGCACGGAAACCGCCAAGAACCGGGGTATAATAGGTTACACGTTTGTGATCGCCGGTCGACGGAACGGTATCCGGAAGATAGGCCTGAACCCAGTTGGTCAGATCGCCATCGTTAACACCAACCGGGCCAACGGACGGTGCAGTGATCCCCATATCGTCGGCAGCGCCGTCTTCTTTACCAAGCTTGACCTGACCAAAACCACCATTAATGTACAGATACTGTTCATCAACCTGATCGCTAGCAGAAGATTCACCTTCGAGCTCGACAACGGCACCAACTTCAATGCCGTTATCAAGGGTGGTCGAACCTTTGAAATGGATTTCGGTGTCGGACTGGAACGCGTTTACGCTCTCGCCGGAGTCCTGATCGGCAACGCCCATCCACTGTTCCATATAACCGCCAACCGATAATTTGATCGGTTCAGACGCCTGTGCCGAACCGGCGAAGGCGACAGCGACGAGCGCGCTGGAAGCAACAAGAATCTTTTTCATCTTACCCTCTTGATGATTGTATCGGATCAGCAACACCACGAACCAGACTGTGGCCTCCCGATCCCTGAGCAAGAGTAAAACGGATATAATGACTTAAGGTCAATTATAATAAATGACCACCTATCATTTAGGTGTGTATATGTGATAATTAAGTCACATTTTTGGCCTTTTTTTTGCCATTTTTACTGACCGTGCGTACCTTTAATATGATACTCCTTATTATAATAATTTCCTGCAGAAACCAGTTCACATTAAAATGACTATTGTTCATAAATATTCCAGATAAGAATTCGGAAGAAGAAAGCCCCATCCGAACTTGAAAACATAATTTCTTTAGAAATGTCAGGCCTGAAAGGCTAGAGCGTTTCATGTTTTCACGGAAACATACCCGGCATTCCTGAAGTAAGCGGCACATTTATCTGGCAGAAGGTTCCTGCAATTTGACCAACCTGCCGCCAAGTCTCTTAGAGGTTTCGTTTCTGGACGCATCTCATCTAGTGTTTAACCTTCGAGGAGACTTGCTCGATTGGGTTCAGGTCAGGGCTATAAGGTGGCAGAAACCATAAACGGGCGCCTGCTACCTTTATGCTGTTACGCACGGCGCGGGATTTGTGGCTGCCGAGATTGTCCATGACCACGATATCGCCGGGATGGAGAACCCGAAACAGTTGCTGCTGAACATAGGCCAGGAAACTTGCACCATTGATCGGACCGTCAAACACACAAGGGGCTGTCAATTGATCATGGCGCAGGGCGGCAATGAAGGTCATCATTCGCCAATGCTCATGTGGCGCATAGCCGACCAGTTGTTATCCTTTTGGGGCTCCAGCCCCGGGGATCGGAGCCATGCTGGTTTTGATCCAGGTCTCATCAATCAAAACCAGCCGTTCCCGATCAATTCAGGACTTCCGGCGACGAAGCTGGTAGGAAACGCTGGTGCGCGCCTGCTCAAATGCAAACAGTGTCCAAGAAAAAGAAAAAAAAGGGAGCGATTTCTCGCTCCCTTCAATTCGACAAATCTACAACCGAACTGGTTGAAGATTAGAATGCCAAATGAAGACCGGTAACAGCACCGTAGCCTTCGTTATCAGCCTGATCTTCCATCTCGCTTTCGAACCAGAAGACCGAAGATTTCCAGTTAACGCCAGCACCCAAAGCATAGGTCAGACCGACATGAACATGGTCAAGTTCGTTCGAACCGCCAGTGTCAAGATCGGTTTCCGAGTGGAAGTAACCAAGCGAAACGGTTGCGGCATCCATGGCATAAGCTACGCCAAGGTCGTAACCACTCTGTTCGCCGATACCGATATCATCGCTATCGTCATCCGAATCGCCACCGAGTGCTTCATAGGTGCCGCCGAGTTCTTCATCAGCCTGACCATAGGAACCGCCAACGGTAAAGTTGCCGAAGCCAACCTGAACACCGGTATGCCACCACTGACCTTCGGAAGACTGGTCGTCTTCACCAACAGCAGAAACCTTAAGCGAAATCGCATCGAAATCACCGATGTATTCAACACCGGCCGAAACGCGCGAGTTGCTGGTGGTCGCAGTGTCATTGTTTTCCGAGGTCATGTCGTCGGTGTAGGAAAGACCTGCACGGAAACCGCCAAGAACCGGGGTGTAATAGGTCAGTTTCTTGGCATCGTTCGAGCCATAGATGTAGTTGGCAGCACCCTGACCGGTAATGTCGACCCAGTTACCAAGGTCACCATCCTGTACGTTGACCGGACCGGTCGACGGAGCAAGAGTTGCCATGTCAGCTGCGGCACCATCTTCTGCGCCGAGTTTAACCTGACCGAAACCGCCGCTGACATAGAGCCACTGCTCATCAATCATCGAGCCAGAGTTACCACCTTCAGCTTCGAGTTCGACAACTGCACCAACTTCGATGCCATTATCAAGGGTGGTCGACCCCTTGAAGTGGACTTCAGAGTCAGACTGAAACGCATTGCGGTCCGCATATTCGTCTTCCTGAGACGCAATACCAGCCCACTGTTCCATATAACCGCCAACCGACAGTTTAATTGGTTCGGAAGCCGAAGCCTGACCAGCGAAAGCAACAGCGACGAGCGCGCTGGAAGCAACAAGAATCTTTTTCATCTTTTCCCTCAACGTCTTTGAAAACGCGGTTTTCCGCGTAACAAATTTTTGAACGGGTTTTCCCGTTCGGTTCAACGCGATGGAGCCAGCATTTTCTGCCTCCGTCAACACATGTGTGATCAAAATGCGACATTCGTGCCGAGAAGTTGTATTTTTATCACACATGTTTTTGTTTGCCCGTTGTTGCGGGAACTATATAGTGCGAACAAGATCAAAGACGCCGACATGTTAAAGGATATGACCGTGGGACTGCCTTTCGTCAAAATTTGCACCGTTACTGCATTAAGCGCCTTTGTCGCAGCCTGCGCGGGAACCCAGTCGGATTACGACAGTTATCCCGGATCTGCGCCCGGCGACCAGAGAGTACTTGGCCGCTCCCAAACGATTGCCGACCAAAAGAAGGAAGGCACCCTGTTTGGTCCGGACGGTTTCAATTTTCTGGGTGATGACAGTAACAAACAGCAAGGCGGCGGTACCGGCATTGGCGTCAACAGCTTCCTGTGGCGCGCGTCGCTTGATACGCTTTCATTCATGCCGCTCAATTCGGCCGATCCATTTGGCGGTGTGATTATTACCGACTGGTACAGCCCGCCGGAAACTCCGAACGAACGCTTCAAGATCACCGGTTATATCCTAGGCACTGCGCTTCGGTCCGATGCCATCAAGGTTTCCGTTTTCCGCCAGGTCCGTGTTGGATCGGATCAGTGGGCCGATGCCGTGGTTGAACCCGGTACTGTCACCGCCATGGAAGATTCGATCCTGACCCGTGCGCGTCAGTTGCGCATTGATAGCGCTGTCGCACAATAGGTACCGTTAATCGACATGCCCGGTATCGAGGACACACCTTTATATGTGTCACAATATTACAACCCCCATTCGCTCGCCCGTGAATGGGGGTTTGTCTTGGCAGAGCTGCGCCCCGCACTCACCTTGCAAAAGGGCGATCTACGCCCCGGTCGTCTTGCAATAGCGCGGGAAATACAGGCGCTTCTCCCCGCAATAAATAACGGGCCGAAGCCAGCTATCATCCTCCCGTCCCATGCCGGCTCGGTTTCAACCGATCTCATCGACAATGATCTGGCATTGGTTCGTCAGCAGGTCGGCAGCGATATCCTTTGCCTGACCCTCCTGTCCGATGTCCCGCTAGATCGTCCGCTACATATCAACCAAAACAGCCTGATCGGTCATTGGCGCTGGCTGCGTCAGGTCTGGTCACAGCTGGCTTCGGATAAAAGCAGCCCGGCCATACTGACACCTGAACTCTCCGCCTTTGCAAACAGCGCCGTAGCCGATAAAATTGCCACAGGGCACTTCAACACTGCCATTGCGGCCCTGCGCCAGCAGTTCAACACCCTGCGAGGCTCTGAAGACACATTGCAACCCCCCGGTGCCAGGCTTTCTTTTATCCAAAACCTAACTCTGTTTTGCCCTTTTATCGGAACGGAACTATTGTACCGTCTTGGTCACGCGCCGCTTGGCGCAAACCGTCACGCCAAAGACTGCGAGGAATGACATTGCGCGCCCTGATTTCGATTTTTGCCCTCCTGGCCCTGACCAGCCTTACTGCATGCGGCTTCCAGCCGCTTTATGCCGAAGACAACGGTGGCGACAGTACCGCCGCCGATATGGCGCAGGTCAAGATATCGATGATGGAAAACCGCATCGGCCAGCTGACACACAACGTTCTGATCGAAACACTGACGCCGAGGGGACAAACATCCAGCCCCGAATATACCCTAGATATCAACCTTGACGAAACAACCAGAAGGCTCGGTTACACTAAAGACAATGAAGCCACCATTGCAGACTACATCTTGACAGCTAATTACCGGCTTTCTCGTATCTCTGATTCCAAAATCCTCCGAACCGGTTCTCTCCGCGCCCGTACAACCTTCAACCTTGTAGATTCGGACTTTGCTTCTCTCGAAGCCGAATCGGCCGCCAGATCCGATGCCGCCCGCAACCTCGCCCGACAACTGGCCAATCAGGTAGCCATTGGCCTCCGCAGCGGACTTTAGGACCGACTTATCATGAAGCTCAAGGCAGCACAGGTCGAAAATTTCCTTCGCGCTCCCGATGCCAAGGCACAACTCGTTCTGATCTATGGCGAGGATGAGGGACTGGTGCGTGAACGCGCTGTCAAACTCGCCAAAACCGTGGTCGAGGATCTCAAGGATCCGTTCCGCGTAATCGAGCTTGGTACCATCCAGCTCAAGGAAGATGCCAGCCGGCTCCGGGATGAAGCCGCCGCAATCAGTTTCGGCGGCGGGCGCCGAGTCATCCGTATCCGCGACATTGGCGAGGCACAGGCCCCCGTTATTGCCGATTTCCTTGCCGATCCGGCCGGTGATGCCCTGATCGTGATCGAAGCAGGCAGCCTTTCGTCCAAATCCAAGCTGCGCCAGACGGTTGAAAAGGCAGGCAATGGCATGGCCTTGCCCTGCTATGCCGATAGCGGTCGTGATATCGAAGCCCTGATCACTTCCGTGATGGAAGATCATAAACTGCGCATAGATCGTGATGCCATCCGCTATCTGGTCGGCAATCTCGGTTCCGATCGCATGGTTTCACGCAACGAGCTTGAAAAGCTTGCCCTCTATGCGCTGAAAGAAGGCAAAGTGACTCTGGCCGACGCCATGGCCTGTGTCGGCGATAGTTCCGCCCGCCATTATGACGATGTCGTGCAGGCCGTGTCGCAGGGCAATGTGGGCAATCTCGATGCCGCCCTGACCCGCCTCGTGGAGGAAGGCCTCAACCCGGTCGGCGCTCTTCGCATGATGATCGGCTACTTTCAGAAACTGCATCTGGTCAAAGGCCAGATGGCCCAGGGCACCAATACCGAACAGGCGATGAAATCGCTGCGCCCGCCACTGTTTTTCAAGGCCGCCGATCTGTTTCGTGCCAACCTGCACAATTGGGCGCTCGAAAATCTGCAACGCGCCCTGCAAATCCTGCTTGAGGCCGAAAAAGACTGCAAAAGCGGCCTCGCCATCCCCGAAACCATCGCACACCGCGCCATGATTAAGGTAGCCGTCGCCCGCCAGAAACAGGGGCGGCGCTAACCAACGCTGTTCCACACATGAAAACGGCCCAGGCTCATCGAGTCGCATAGGGCCGTTTGTCATTTAAGGTTTTTGCGAGAAAGCCTACTCATTCGTAGTTGTTCTTCGCGGCAGCGTTAGCTTTCTTCAGCTTCCTCGCCTTTGCGGCTTTCTTTCCTGCAGTCCCGCAAGACGCTCGTTCTGCAGAATATCAGCATCCGACAATGTCTCGAGCACCTCTTCACCAACCTCTTCCTGCTCGATCGGCATATCTCCTTCCGGTGCAAACATGCCATCAGCATCCTCGTCGGAGGCAAACGCGATATCGGTGGCATCGGCAATCGATTCGAGCTCGTCGGTCAGGCGATCCTCATCGCTGTCGTTGCCGCTCTCATCATCATCGATAAACATCGAATCGAATTCATTGTCGCCCCCGTCACCACCTTGCGAAACAAGCGGATCGTCATCATCGGAGTTTTGCGCCACTTCGCCCAACCGCCCCTGGCTCAACCGCTTCAGGATATCGTCAAGCTGCTCCAGTGTTTCATATCGGACAGAGATTTTACCCCCCGCTCCGTCGAAATCGATATTGACCGCTAACCCCAACATATTGCTAAGGTCATGCTCCAGAGCTACTGTATCTGGGTCTTTTTCGCTCAAACGACCTGACGAAGGCTTCTTCTGCCGCGCAGTTTTGCCGCCGTCGCTTTTCACCAGTTTTTCGGTCTGGCGAACATTCAGCCCCTTCTTGACGATCTGGGTCGCCAGCTCGACCGCGTTATCTGCTCCCAAAAGCGCACGGGCATGGCCAGGGCTGAGAACCCGGTCCGACAGCATCTGCTTGATCGGCGATGGCAGAGTCAACAAACGCAGACTGTTAGCAATATGGCTGCGACTTTTGCCAAGCGCCTGGGCCAATGCCTCCTGCGTATGAGAAAAATCGCTCATCAGGCGGCTGTAACCCTCGGATTCCTCAAGCGGTGACAGATCCTGCCGCTGCAGGTTTTCAATCAGGGCAATCTCGGCAGTTTCCCGGTCGTCAAAATCACGCACCAGAACCGGCACTTCATGCAACTGCGCACGCTGAGCCGCACGCCAGCGACGTTCACCAGCAATGATTTCATATGTGGTTTCGCCAGTTGACGATAAACGCACCAGAATCGGCTGAATGATGCCCTTCTGACGGATCGACGCTGCCAGATCATCAATCGCCTCGTCGTCAAAATTGCTGCGTGGCTGGAATGGCGATGGTTTCAGATCGGTGATCGAAATCAGCTGCGTGGTACCGCCCGGGCCGGGATGCGCGGCGGTATCGTTACCCACGGCAACCGCTGCACCGACATCCTCGTCATCCTCGCCCAGCAAGGCCGAAAGCCCCCTTCCCAATCCGCGTTTCTTTGCCTCACTCATGCCTTCACCCCTTCGCGTTTCAGGACTTCGCTTGCCAGATTAAGGTATGCCCGCGATCCCGGACATTTCATGTCATAAACCAACACCGGCGTGCCGTGGCTCGGTGCCTCGGACACACGCACATTACGCGGGATCACCGTGCGGTAAACGACATCGCCGAAATAATCTCGCACATCGTTGGCGACCTGTGCGGACAGATTATTGCGTTTGTCATACATCGTTAAAACAATGCCTTGGATTTCAAGCGACGGATTGAACGCCTTTTTCACCCGCTTGATGGTACGCACCAGATGGCTGATCCCTTCAAGTGCAAAAAACTCGCACTGCAACGGCACCAGAACCGCATCGCTTGCCACAAGCGCATTCAGCGTCAGCAACCCCAGCGACGGTGGGCAATCGATTAGAACGTAATCGACATCATGCGGCAAGCGACCCAGCGATTCTTTAAGCTGCATCTCGCGACGGTCGAAATCGACCAGTTCGATCTCGGCCCCCGACAAATCCATGCCCGACGGCACGATGCTAAGCCGCGGAATGGCGGTCGGTTTACGCGCTTCTTCCAGCGTATTGCCATTGATCAGCACATCGTAGGAACTGATCTGACGTTCGGACGGACGCAGCCCCAAACCAGTGCTGGCATTGCCCTGCGGGTCAAGATCGACGATTAGAACCCGCTGGTTCACAGCTGCAAGTGCAGTCGCCAGATTGATCGTGGTCGTGGTCTTTCCGACCCCGCCCTTCTGGTTGGCAACAGCAATGATCCTTGGTCGATGTCCGGCCTCGGAAGATACTGAAAGCGGCATATCAATAACGTCGGTCACCGGTCAACTCCTTGCAAAATCATCACCACGCCTTCCGGGTCAACCAGGCTGGCATGGGTGGTTACAGTGAATGTCCAACCGGCCGCACGTGCTTCGGCCAGCTCATCCTCGAAGGCACGTCCCTTCAGCAATACATAATGTCCGCCCGGTTTCAGATGTCGTTGGCCGAGCTCCAGAAGCTTGGGCAGTGGCGCAAACGCACGGGCCGTAATTACACCGGCCTCACGTGGTGCGGCCACTTCGATCCGCTCCCTAGCAATTTTCGTCTGGCCCAAGACACCGCAAACCCTTGCCGCTTCCAGCAAAAATACGGTTTTCTTGGTGTTTGATTCCATCAAGACAACGTCATTTGCGCCCAGAACCGACAAAACGATCCCCGGAAAACCTGCGCCGGAGCCGAAATCGACGATCTTCCCGCTACTAGCCACATCTTTCAGATACGGCCAGAGCTGCGCGGAATCCTGCAAATGACGTGCCCAGACGTCTTCCGCTGTACTGGCACCAACGATATTAATCTTCGGCTGCCATTTGACAACGAGATCGGCATACAGGCCAAGACGGTCCAATGTTTCACGTGAAACATTCAAATCGGTCTCAAACCATGTTTTTACGGGTTCTGAAATGCATTGCATGTTCGAGTTATAATCCGCGTTAACAAATCGCACCAGACTTGATTTTTTAAACAAACATGTTTCACCGCGTTGAAATCGATAAATTTCACAAAAAACATGAAAATGTTTCACGTGAAACATTCCTTACGCAGGTTGGAGGCGATTGGAATAAGAGGTGGCTTCAATGTTTCACGTGAAACATAGCTGTTAGTTAAGCTCCAGCCTATTCAACATAAATAGTTACTCCCATGTAAGCGGAAGCGCAGGTTCAATTATCCCGTGATGAGGTCTTCAAGAAGGCTATCTGAACTCCTCTTGCCTTCGCGGGAATGACACCCGAAGGCAAGAAAAGCAGCGCACTCTTATAATAGAGTTCGCTGCCTGTGTTCTCGTTGCAGTCCGATGCGGATCAAGCCCGATCAGGCGCTGCGTGCAATCTTGTGCTTATGGCTTTTAATATGACCAAGCAAGGCGGTCACAGCAGCCGGGGTTACGCCCGGAATGCGCGATGCGGCGCCAATGGTTTCCGGCTGAATTTCTTTTAGCTTCAACCGGATCTCTGCGGAAAGGCTCCCGACACTATCAAAGTCAAGATCGCGCGGCAGGCGCAATTCTTCGTCCCGGCGGAAGGCAGCGACGTCAGCGGACTGGCGATCCAGATAGCCTTTATATTGCGCATCAATCGAGACCTGTTCGCGAATCTCCGGAGTGATATCGGCAAGCTGTGGCCAGACGTCGATCAGGATATCAAAATCAATATCTGGATACGCAAGAAGGTCATAGGCAGAACGGCGCACACCATCCTGATTGATCCGGATACCAAGTTTGGACAAGCCATTCGGGGTTTCGGTGAGATAGGAAACCGTACGCTTGGCAAGATCAAGCGCTTGTTTTTTATCGTCCCAAACCTGCTGTCTATGCGAGCCAACGCAGCCAATTTCAAGACCGCGGTCGGTCAAACGCTGATCGGCGTTGTCGGCCCTCAACATCAACCGATACTCGGCGCGCGAGGTAAACATACGATAAGGCTCTCTCGTGCCCAACGTCACCAAATCGTCGATCATCACACCGATATAGGCGTCAGCTCGATCAAGAACAAATTCGCGTTCGACAGCCTCCGCTGTGCTGCCCGCAACAAGGGCCGCATTAACACCGGCAACAAGTCCCTGCCCCGCGGCTTCTTCGTATCCGGTCGTGCCGTTGATCTGCCCGGCAAAGAACAGCGCACCAACTTTCTTGGTTTCCAGTGTATGACGCAATTCTCGCGGATCGACGAAATCATATTCCACCGCGTAACCGGGACGGAAAATCTCGACCTTTTCAAGCCCCGGAATAGTCGCCAGCATGGCAAGCTGTACTTCTTCGGGAAGTGAGGTTGAAATGCCGTTCGGATAAACCGTCGGATCGTCGAGTCCTTCCGGCTCCAGGAAAATCTGATGCTGATTCTTTTCCGCGAAACGCACGACCTTGTCTTCGATGGACGGACAATAACGCGGGCCGCTGCTGGTGATCTGACCGCTATACATCGGCGCGCGATGCAGATTCGCCCGGATGATTTCGTGCGTTGCCTCTGTCGTCCAGGTCATATGACACGGAACTTGCGGCACGGTAATTTCGTGGCTTAGAAAGGAAAAAGGCTCCGGCGGATTATCGCCTGGCTGCTCCTGTAAGCTGGCCCAGTCAATTGTCCGGCCATCAAGTCGTGCTGGCGTTCCGGTTTTCAAACGGCCCAAACGGAAACCGAATTTTTCAAGCGTTTCGGAAAGTCCCATCGCCGGAGCATCGCCGATTCGGCCCGCCGGAGTGGTTTTTTCTCCAATGTGAATAAGACCGCGCAGGAATGTTCCAGTTGTCAGAACCACCGCACCGGCATCATATTCGCGCCCGTCTTCGGTAATTATACCGGTCACGCGGCTGTCACCGCCCTCGGCAATTTTAAGGTCGTGAACCGCGCCCTCGATGATTGTCAGGTTTTCCTGATTGGCCAGAATATCCTGCACCGCTTCGCGATACAGCTTGCGATCAGCCTGCGCGCGTGGGCCACGCACAGCCGGTCCCTTGGAGCGGTTCAGCATTCGGAACTGGATACCGGCCCGGTCAATCGCACGCCCCATCACACCATCAAGCGCGTCGACTTCACGGACCATATGCCCCTTGCCTAGCCCGCCAATCGCCGGGTTGCATGACATTTCGCCAATGCGGTCGGCCCGGTGCGTGACCATCGCGGTTTTCGCACCCATGCGCGCTGCGGCAGCGGCGGCCTCGCACCCGGCATGACCGCCGCCAACAACAATCACATCAAAACGGTTATTCGACATCAAATGCCTCGTTGAATTCATTGATCGCGCGAAGACCATGGCATCGGGTCAAAGCAACACAGCTTGCACGTCTTGTTCAGGTCTTAATTCACAATCACGCTTCATCGGCAGGACCAATGTTTCACGTGAAACAATTTCTGATAATCTTATTTGCCGATACAGAAATCGCCGAAGATAATATCAAGCAAGTCTTCCACATCGACGCGTCCGGTGATCTTGCCGATTTCACGCACGGCGAGGCGAACATCCTCGGCCGCCAGCTCGGCAATGTCGGTCTGCAATCCGCGATCCAGATGATCACTGGCACGTTCAAGTGCCTGGCGGTGCCGCAGCCGTGTCAGGGGCACCGGTCCCGCAAAATCGAGCCCCTCTTTTACGCGAGTCTCCAGCAGTTGCAAGAGGCTTTCCACCCCCTGCCCGGTCATGGCCGATATGGGCAAAACGGGGAGCTCAAGCGGATCACCGCCTGCCGATTGCCCGGACCATGTTGCCGGAATGTCGCCCGCATACGCCCCATCGACCTTATTCACCAGCAGGATCGTATTACCATCAATTAGGCGCGCGGCCTCGGCATCGATGCCCGGCCAGTCGCCCCGATCCACCACGACAAGGCGCAGATCGGCATCCTCGGCCCGGTCGGTTGCACGCCGCACCCCTTCTGTTTCGATCACATCGCCACTTTCGCGAAGGCCCGCGGTATCCACCATGGTGACCGGAAAACCGCCAAGGTCGAGATGAACCTCGATCATATCGCGCGTGGTTCCTGCGATCTCGGACACAATCGCGGCCTCCCGCCGGGCCAGCCGGTTCAGCAGACTCGATTTCCCGGCATTGGGCGCCCCCAGAATGACGATCTGGAACCCTTCGCGCAGCCGTTCGCCGCGTCGGTTATCGGCCAGATGCTTGGTCATTTCGCCGTAAACTGATACCAGATCGCCGCGCACGACAGGCACAATGCCGCCCGGCAAATCCTCGTCGGGGAAATCGATATCGGCCTCGATATAGGCCAGTGCCTTCATCAAACGCGAACGCCAGTCTTCGTAAAGCGCTCCTAGCTCGCCCGCCATCTGGCGCACCGCCTGCTTGCGTTGAGCAGCAGTTTCGGCATCAATCAGATCAGCAATACCCTCGGCCGCAGTCAGGTCCATTTTCCCATTTTCAAAGGCACGTCTGGTATATTCGCCCGGTTCCGCAATGCGCAAGCCCGGCTGTACGGCCAGACAATCCAGAACTCCATCAATTACCGCCCGACCGCCGTGAGTATGAAGTTCGACGACGTCCTCGCCAGTGAAGCTGGCGGGAGCAGCAAAATAAATAGCCACCGCATCGTCAAGTCGCTCGCCCGTTCTCGGGTCGCGGATCGGTGCATAGATCGCATGGCGCGGCTTTGGCAAGCTGTCACGCCCCAGAAGCGCACAGAGCGTCGCCCCGGCCATCGGCCCGGACAAACGGATCACCGCGACCCCGGCCCGCCCTGCGCCGCTTGACAGGGCGAAAATCGTTTCTGTATGGGCGCTCGGGGTTACCTTGTGGGTCGCGTTACTCGTCATCCGTCTCCTGCCTAATCCGTCCGCCGTCCAAAGGAAAATGTTGCTGGCTGTCCATATTGTTCACCGGCCAGCACAGGTCAACATATAGCTGCAATTGCAAACAGGGCTTTAAGGCGGGGGAAGAAGATAACAAATGCCTTAACGACTTTTACGCCTTACCCGTGATGCCCACGAGGCGAGAATCACGGTTCAAGCTTGCTGACCACGCAAAAGTACCCGGCTTCCCAGTTGGCCCGACCTACTGATCCATCCCGAGCTGCAGACGCTCAACCACCTGCCCGCCGACAAGATGGTCATTGAGGATGGCATCAACATCTTCCGTTGTCTCGTAACGATACCAGGTTCCTTCGGGATAGATCACCATCACCGGACCCAGTTCGCAACGATCAAGGCATCCTGCGGTATTGATGCGAGTCGTCGGCAGGCCAAGTTCCTTGGCGCGGATTTTCATGTAATTGCGAAGCTTCGTCGCCCCTTTAGAATTGCAGCATCCGCGTTCATGCCCAGAAGGACGTTCATTCTGGCACACGAAAACATGCGCCTGATAAAAATGTGTTTCGGTACTCAAGCTGATCAGTCCTTGGTGGTATCGCCTGAGGCATTAAACTGGCTCCAGAAAGCTTTCTGAAGCTGGTCCCAGTTCTGCATACCCTGCGGCAGCCAGGTATTGAGCATGGTTTCGGGGTCCATTGCCGCAAGATTGGCTTTCATCCGGTCCTCGATATCCTTCATCAAAGCCTGCTGCATGGGCTGCACATCGGGCAGTCCGAAAAAGGTGCGCAGTTCTTCCGGCGTGCAATCGATATCCACGGAAACTTTCATCGCCCTGATCTCCTCGGTTTTATCTTCTGATTTTTATGCCGTCCATTATGGACGCCCTTGCGAAGTTCTCAATCACTATCGCCTCCCGGGCGCTTCCAATCGGTTAAAAGCCGATAAAATCTTGCAGATTTTTCCAATCCCATCCGTTTGCCCCCCTTGCCTTTCCATTCAGGGGCTTTACCCTTACATCAACAAAAGACGACAGATGGGTACGCCGCCTATTTCCCGCAACCCGACAAAGCCCGCGACCATCAGACCGGTTTCAGACGGGTGACAGGACACGATGCCATGAAACTCGCGCATAACAATCTCGGTTCGGAAACCAGCCCCTATCTTTTGCAACACCGCGACAACCCGGTGCATTGGCAACCTTGGAGCACCGAGGTCTTGGCTGCCGCCAAAGCTGCCAACAAGCCGGTCCTGCTGTCGATCGGCTATGCGGCATGTCACTGGTGCCATGTCATGGCCCATGAAAGTTTCGAGGATGACAGCATCGCAGCCCTGATGAACGAGCTGTTTGTGAATATCAAGCTCGACCGCGAAGAACGCCCCGATCTGGACAGTGTTTATCAGAATGCGTTGGCACTTCTGGGCCAACAGGGCGGATGGCCATTGACCATGTTCCTGACCCCGGATGGCGATCCGTTCTGGGGCGGGACCTATTTCCCCAAAGAAGCGCGCTATGGCCGACCGGGATTTGGCGATGTGTTGAAATCGGTCGCCGAAATTTATGCCGGTCAGCCCGAGAATATCCGCCACAACGTCACCCAGATTGGACAGGCCTTGCAGCAGATGAACAGCGGTGCCACCGGTTCTGTCCCGTCGCTTGCGATGATTGATCAGTGCGGGCATGGCTGTTTGCAGATCATGGACGAGCAAAATGGCGGCACCAATGGCGCGCCGAAATTCCCGCAGCCGAGCCTGCTTGCGCTGTTGTGGCGCACAGGAATGCGGACCGGAGCTGACGCGCTTAAACGTATTGTCCGCCACAGCCTTGATCGCATGTGTCAGGGCGGAATTTATGATCATGTCGGAGGCGGTTTCGCCCGCTATGCAGTCGATGACCAGTGGCTGGTGCCGCATTTCGAAAAGATGCTGTATGACAATGCCCAGCTGATCGACCTTCTGTGCGATGTCTGGCGCGATAGCGGCCCTGACGGTAAAGACGGCCAAAACCCGCTTTACGCAACCCGGATTGCCGAGACCGTCGACTGGATACTACGCGACATGCGCATCCCTGGCGGCGCCTTTGCCGCCAGCCTCGATGCCGACAGCGAGGGCGTCGAAGGCAAGTTCTATGTCTGGGACGAGGCCGAAATTGACGAAATTCTCGGTGACGATGCTGCACTGTTCAAACATATGTATGACGTCAGCCCCACCGGGAACTGGGAACATAAAAACATCCTGAACCGTACGAAATCCGGGCTGGAACTGTCCGATCCGGAAACCGAAAAGAAGCTTGCCGATATGCGGTCCAAGCTTCTGGCCGTGCGTAACAAGCGCGTTTGGCCAGGTTGGGATGACAAGGCACTGACCGACTGGAACGCAATGACGATTGCAGCCTTGGCCGAGGCCGCGATGGTGTTCAAACGCGCCGAATGGCTCGATTACGCCAAGCTTGCCTATAATTTCGTGATCAACAGCCTGATGACAGGTGAAAAGGGCCATGGCCACAGGCGTTTCCTGCACAGCTATCGCAACGGCAAGGCACAGCATGCCGGCATGCTCGAAGATTATGCCCATATGATCCGGGCAGCGCTTCGGCTTTATGAGTGCTTTGGCGAAGACACCTATTTACGCGAAGCCACCGAATGGTGCGAAACGGTCGAAAACCTGTTTGCCGATGCCAAGGGCGGCTATTTCCAGTCAGCATCGGATGCCACGGATCTGGTGGTGCGCCAAAAACCCTATATGGATAATGCGGTTCCGGCCGGAAATGCGGTGATGGCGCAAAATCTGGCCCGTCTTTATGCCCTGACCGGCGATACCAAATATCGCGACCGGGCAGAAATCACCATTGCCACCTTTGCCGGGCGGATGGATGACCAATTCCCCAATATGCCGGGCCTGCTTCTGGCGGCTGAAATGTTGCAAAATCCGGTACAGATCGTGCTGGTCGCCAAGAGTCGCAGCCAGGTTTACATGGAAATGCGCCGCGCGATCTTTGCCACCTGCCTTCCCAACCGGGCGATCACGATTCTGGCCGATACCGATGCCCTGCCCGACCTGCATCCGGCCAAGGGTAAAACCGCGATCAAGGGCCGCGAAACCGCCTATGTCTGTCAGGGGCCGGTCTGTTCCGCACCGGTGACCAATGCCGAGGACCTTGCCAAACTGCTTGCCGATCTGCCGAACAAGGCGGCATAAGAAAGACAGCAATTCAGTGCGTCCCCATCCAAAATGTTTCACGTGAAACATTGGTCATGGTCGCCCAGTATTCCCGCCGCAGCATACAGGATTTCGGCCATGCCCCAGATTTCGATGAACAGCCCGATCGGGGCGATTACGGTTTTCGAATTTGACGATCAGATCGTCGCGGTCGATTGGGGCTTTGTCGAGGATATGGAAGCAAGCCCGGTTCTGGACGAGGCCAAGGCGCAGCTTAACGCCTATTTCGATGGCAAGCTTGATGCCTTTGATCTGCCGCTTGCCCCCGATGGCACGGATTTCCACAAGGCCGTGTGGGAGGCGATGTGCAAAATCCCGCTGGGCAAAACCGCGACCTATAAGGATCTGGCGATGGCAGTCGGTGCTCCAACAGCCTATCAGGCGGTTGGCACGGCCTGCGGGTTGAACCCGATTCCGATCATCATTCCATGTCACCGGGTTCTGGCAAGTGGCGGCAAACCGGGCGGTTATTCCGGCGATGGCGGGCTTGAAACAAAACGCGCGCTTTTGAAAATCGAAGGTGTCGATCTGGTTATCCCAAGCGATCAGGGTAACCTGTTCTGAACAAACAGCCGTTAGCCAATTTTGGCTGGCATTCCATCAGGTGAAATACCGTCTTTTAACATCCGTCGGAACGGGCAAAACCAAACCTGCCGGATAGCAAAATGCCGTTTTCTGACATAGACTTGGTTCATTGATCAGACAAGCGTCAAAATGGCGCATTAACGGGAGGTCTCCATGACCAAAGCTTTCCGATTTTATGAAACCGGCGGCAGCGATGTGCTGCGTTTTGAAGATGTCGAGGTTGGTGCACCGGGTGCCGGTGAAGTTCGACTGCGGCAGGAAGCCATCGGCCTGAACTATATCGATATCTATTTCCGTTCCGGGGTTTATCCCGCCCCGTCCCTGCCATCGGGCCTTGGACTTGAAGGTTCGGGCGTGATCGAGGCCGTTGGTGACGGTGTGACTGACCTTGCAGTTGGGGATCGGGTTGCCTATGCCGCACAGCCGCTTGGCGCCTATGCCGAGGCACGTGTAATGCCGGCCAAAGGTCTGGTTAAAATCCCCGACGGGATCAGCTTTGATCTGGCAGCTGCTGCAATGTTGCAGGGCATGACTGCACAATATCTGCTGCGCAGAACCTATCACGTCAAAAAAGGCGATACGATCCTGATCCATGCGGCTGCAGGCGGGGTTGGCCAGATTGTCTGCCAGTGGGCCAAACATCTGGGTGCCACCGTGATCGGCACCGTCGGATCGAAAGAAAAGGCAGAGATCGCCAAATCCAAGGGATGTGATTATCCGATCCTCTATAGGGAGGAAAAGGTATCCGAGCGTGTCAAAGAGATCACTAACGGCCAAGGCGTTGAAGTTGTTTATGATTCCGTCGGAAAGGATACCTTTGACGATTCGCTCGATTGCCTGAAACGGCTTGGTATGATGGTCAGTTTCGGCCAGTCATCAGGCGCTATCCCCCCCGTCCCGCTTAAAGCACTCGCACCCGGAGCCTATTTTCTGACCCGGCCGAGCGTCTTCCAGTATACCGCCACCCGAGAAGAGCTTCTGGCAACCGCGAACGAGCTGTTTGATGTGCTGAAATCCGGTGTGGTGAAAATCGATATCGGTGCGGCCTATGCCCTTGTGGACGCCAAACAGGCCCATGACGATCTTGAAGGCCGCAAAACCACCGGCTCGGTGATTTTGAAGCCGTAAGCCAGAATACCATTGAAAAACATGGATTCCAGCCGTCGCAAGAATGACCGTTAACAGCCAGAGGCAGGGTTAAACCCCTGCCTCTTCTTCTTCGGTGTGCCAAGCGCGGACGTCACGCGCGATGGCATCGAAACGGTCTGACAGACCGAGGCTAGCAATGCGGCAGGGTGCAATCACCGCCTCTGCCCAATCGACATAGCGCAGGATCTGTTCCCGGTCCCAGCCAATCGGCGTATCGGTCAGCATCGCGCCGACATTGGCGACCTTGTCCGCCAAGCGAACCAGTTTTGCACCGTCGCTGAGATGCAGGGCGGTTTCGATCTGACGGGCTTTGCGATCATCGCGTGGCAGGGCCTTGTCGTCGCTGACCTCAAGCACGATATCCGCGATCATCTCATTGAAACAGGAGGCAATTTCATCGCGAGTCGCGCCACAATCCTCAATCACGTCATGCAGAACGGCAGCACAGAGCACATATTCATCCGTGTCCGGTTCGCATTCGACGATCAGGCGTGAAACCTCGATCGGGTGATTGATATAGGGTTCATGGGCCGGGCCCTTGCGGCGCTGGTCGCGATGCGCGCGGGCGGCAAAATCAACGGATTTCAGTAAAAGCTGCATCAGCCTTTGGCATGTAGTGAACACGAAGGTCAAGGGTCACATGTGAACGCGGCCACTGCAAGCATTGATGGCTATCGACATCAAAAATCTGCGCCCCACATAGAAGACAGACGCACTTACAAGCAGGAGACAGATTGACATGTCCGGGGAAATGCACCTGAAACTGACATTGCAAAATACCGGTTCCACCCCCCTGCATCTGACCAGTCTGGCACCGCAAAGCGGCTGGCAATCCGCCCCGCCCCACCATCTTGCACCCGAAAGTACCAGCATTTGCGACATCGCTGCAGCGGGCGAGCTTGCGATCACGCTGCGATACGGCACCCATCATATCGGACTGCATCTTGATCACGGGGCGCTGCATGTCGATCCTGGCGATGCGACGGTCAGCCGACAGAAGCTTGACGGGCATTCTGCCGAGGTGACGCTGTCGATGGTGTAAGACGGTTTGCCAGTTTAACTAACTGCACAGTTCGCACATTCCATCAAGCAGTAGCTTGCCGCCGATTGCACCGGGCACAGCGCCGAAAACCGCATCGATCCCGCGAAAAAAGCGCCGATAGGTTCGAACGGCAATGCAGGTGGAAAACAGCGCGACATAGGTTCCGTAGATTACCAGTGCCGAACATGACACCAGGAATTCGATTTCCATCAGGGCCGGATGTACGAGGCCAGAAACATCGATACCGTCACCCACATAAGAGCAGCCTTCGGATTCGTCAGCACAACCAGAAATCCGGTGCGATAGGCAGAAAGGCCAAAGCCCTGGCGAAGCCAGCTGCCCCAAATTTTGGGCCGTACCGGTACCAGTCGAATTTTTAAAGCAGGATCGAAGCGATTTAAGTGCGAGATACAGTAAGTAACTACCACCACAGCGGGTAGGTACAGTTCAAGCGAAGTCGATCACACCCCGGAAAAGTCCAAGATGCCATCAAATGGCGTGATCAGCCATTCATTGAATCGAAGAAATCGTCGTTGTTCTTGGTGGTTTTGAGCTTGCCGAGCAGGAACTCCATCGCGTCCTGCGGCCCCATCGGGTTGAGGATACGGCGCAGAACCCACATTTTCGACAGAACAGCCTTGTCTACCAACAGTTCTTCCTTACGCGTACCCGATTTAAGGATATCAATAGCCGGGAAAATACGTTTGTCGGACAGTTTGCGATCCAGAATAAGCTCGGAGTTACCGGTCCCTTTGAATTCTTCAAAGATGACCTCGTCCATACGCGAGCCAGTATCGATCAGGGCGGTTGCGATGATGGTCAGTGAGCCGCCTTCTTCAATGTTACGTGCCGCACCGAAGAAACGTTTCGGGCGTTGCAGCGCATTGGCATCGACACCACCGGTCAGGACCTTGCCGGAGCTTGGAACGACGGTATTATAAGCACGGGCAAGACGGGTGATCGAGTCCAGCAGGATGACGACATCATGCTTGTGTTCAACCAAGCGTTTGGCCTTTTCCAGAACCATTTCAGTGACCTGGACGTGACGCTGTGCCGGTTCGTCGAAGGTCGAGCTGATAACCTCGCCCTTTACCGAGCGGTCCATGTCGGTCACTTCTTCAGGGCGTTCGTCGATCAGAAGAACGATCAGATAGGCTTCCGGATGGTTTTCCTCAATCGCGTGCGCAATGTTCTGCAGCATCACGGTTTTACCGGTGCGCGGCGGCGCGACGATCAGGGCACGCTGACCTTTACCCAAGGGCGAAACAAGTTCGATCACCCGGTTGGTGGTGTCCTTGTTGCCTTCCCGGTCAAACTCGCGCTCCATCTTGAGCGGCTGATCGGGATAAAGCGGGGTCAGGTTATCAAAATTGATGCGATGACGAACTTTTTCCGGCGCATCAAAGTTGACCTTATCGACCTTGAGCAACGCGAAATAACGTTCGCCCTCTTTCGGTGAACGTATCTGGCCTTCAACCGTGTCGCCTGTGCGCAGACCGAAGCGTCGCACCTGACTTGGCGAGACATAGATATCGTCCGGACCGGCGAGATAGTTTGCCTCGGGACTGCGCAGAAAGCCAAAGCCGTCCGGCAGTACCTCCAACACTCCCTCGCCAAAAATTGCGTGGTCGTTCTCGGCCAACTGTTTGAGAATAGCAAACATCAGCTCCTGTTTGCGGAGCGTGCTGGCATTTTCGATTTCGAGTTCCTCGGACAGGGCAAGAAGCTCCGTCGGGGATTTCTTTTTGAGTTCCTGAAGATGCATATGTGCGTTTAATGATCTTGTGATTGCCGGGAAGGGCGATGATTGAAAGGAGAGGAGGTTTAGAGAGGAATGCGGCTGACGGTCAGGCAGAACAACGGGGCTTGCGGACCGGTCAAAACCTAATAGTTGTGAAGCAGGCAGGACTGTTTCATGTTTCAGGATCGAAACATGCGAAAGTGATACAGCCGAACGCAATAATAGTCAAACCGTGTTTCGCCAAAAGAGAAGAATTTAACCGACAAAGTTGCTTAAACAGCACAATTCCACAGATTTTAGTTAGCAACTTGCAGTTATGTCACGAAAATGACTTAGCAGTTACGACATTTTTTCCCGCATAATTTCAAGCATGCGGACAAGCTGATCGTTGCTTAAGCCGGCGATGCGTTCGGACAAAAGATTGGCAAGTTCGGTAGCTTCTGGTTCGAGCCCCGCCGTATCGACCGTGATTTTCGGATGCGATAACTGGGCTAGGCGTTTGATTTCATCGACTTCGTCCCAGACCAGATTGAAATAACCGCAAATCTGCTGCACCAGACCGGGGCTTGGCCGACCGCGATGGCCGTGTTCAAGGGCAGATAGATAGGCCGGTGAAAGCTGCAAGGCGTTGGCCATGTCCGTCAGGGTGACATTGTGCCGCGCCCGTAATTCGCGAATACGATTACCAAAAGGTGTCACGGGCGTCTCCGTTTCAGCAAAACATAAAAAGCGCCCGATCCGCCGTGCTGGATACGGGCTTCGCTGATGGCGAGAATACGGGTGCGAAGCCTTGGCGCGCTTAGCCATTGCGGGGTGCGTTGGCGCAAAAGACCGGTGCGGCCATATTCATCAGCACGCGATCCTTTGCCCGTAATCACCAGAACACACCGTTTTCCAGCCCGCCAGCTATCTTCGATAAAAGCATTCAGTGCATGGTGGGCGACATCCTGGGTCATGCCGTGCAGATCGATACGGCCATCAATTGACATCTGGCCTTTCTGGAATTTTTTGGCCGTCGACTTATCAATATTGTCGGTGACACCGGGTTCAAGCTCGGCCAAGGCGCGGTTTTTGATCTGCGGCCCGCGGTCAGCGTTGCGTGCGGAGGGCAGGTTACGTGCAGCACGGACTTCTTCAGCCTTGTTGATTTCGCCCTGCAGATCATCAGGAAGCGGCATGGCCGTGTCGCTTTTGGGATGGTCGTCGTCAAGTTCAAACACGACGTCGTTGCCCTTGCGCTGTTTGGAACGCAGGGGCTTGACATCACGCGTGAAAATTTCCCAAAGGGCCTTTTCTTCGTCGCTGACGGAGCGCCGTCTTTTATGGGTTTTCTTTTGTGTCATCCACCAGAACGATATGCAAACGGCGCGGTCCGTGCGCGCCTAGCTGTATCGTCTGTTCGATATCGCCTGTTCGCGACGGGCCTGTCACCCAAAGGAATGTTCGCGGCATATTGCCGCTTCCTTCCCGTTCGCGCAACCTCGCCCATACTTCTTCATAAGTTCCGACGATGTCGCTGGCTTTTAAAACGGCAATATGGGTCTCGGGAAGCATATTGAGCGTATAAGGCGTATCGGCCCCGCTTCGCAACATCAGGCTTCTTCAAGAAGCTTTGTGGTCGAAAAGCGGAGCATATCGACCAGACAAGTGATAACCAGGCCAACGCGTGGTTTGCCATCGCGGGAGTTTGACGACGTCATGACGGATCCCCTCTCTGGTCCCTGTCTATGCGACTATGCGGATCCCATGTCGCAGCGAAGCCTTGCAATTGGTAATACCAATTTTAAAGGGTCGGGTCCAGAACTTGATGATTGCACCAAATGCGGATGTTCACTAACCCGGATCAGTCTTCGCGGCCGAAAAGATCAATGCAGGCAATACCGTTATTATCGAGATTCAGCATCGCACGCAGAAAGGCGCTATCGGTATTGGTCGACAGGCTATGTTTTTCACGCAAGGCAATGAATTGGCCACTTTCTTTATTCTTATCGAGTGAATTTTGCAGATTCACGATATCTTCTGTCAGGGCGGCCTTGCTGATGGCGATGTAAAGGAAACAACTGCGATAGGGCAAAACCCCGTCAATATCGCGTTGCTGCGCGCTTGGATCGACGATGTCGCGATAATGGCGTAGGACCGAGCCGCCAATCGCGATTAGATCGACACGTTCGGCTTGAAGCATCGGCAACAGCAAATTTTCGCGCGGGATCAGGACCAGTTGCTGCGCGCCGCGCTGACGCAAATAGGCTTCGCGCGCTGACCCCAGCAAAACCCCAATCCGCGCCGACGTCAGAATGTCGCTAAATGCCATATTTTGCCATTTGGCATCGGCGTAACCATACAGGTTCCAGATCGTCCGGCTGACCGGACCGACCCATTTGAAGCTATCTTCGCGGTCAGCCGTCCGGGTTGTCGGATAAATCACATGCCGGTCCCCTTGAGCGGCCTGTTCGATGACCCGTTTCCAAGGAGCTTGCTGCGCCACGATATAAGGCAGCCCGGCATCTTCGAACAGTGCGATAACAAGCTCGTCGAAATAACCAAGTTCCGGACGAACCGATTCCGATCCGTCCCCGGATTGGTGAATGGTATAGGGCAGCGTTTTGTTCAGGTGAATACGCGAAGCACCACCGGATTCCTGCGCCCTTCCTCCCCCGGTATCGAACAGGACCATGCCCGACAGCACGATCAGGACAATAACGCATTGGGATAAGGAAACCACGATCTTTTGGCGGAAAATGCGGAAGGTAAAAAGTCTGGATGTAACGGCATATCGGAAAAACATGCCGGTCACATCATGCCTCTTCGTATTTGAACCAAAAAGCGTTTGGAATATTTTTTTCGATATAGGCGCGGTGGGCAGCGAGTTCCTCGTCGCTGATAATACATGGCCGCGGTTCGAGGCGGTTTTCCTTTGGACCTAGCTTGCGCGGGGCATCCCTATCAACCTTTTTTTGTCTATCCTTTGCATTGGAATCAAGCAAAAGTCCGTGCTGCCGGCCACCTAGCAGTTCAAGGTAGACCAAGGCTAAGAGATCGGAATCGAGCAACGCTCCGTGCAGGGTACGGTTCGAGTTATCAATCTTGAAACGACGGCACAGCGCATCAAGGCTAACCGGGGAGCCTGGAAACTTTTTGCGCGCCATCTGCACGGTGTCAATCGCGCGGTTCATGTCAATTTTAGGTTTGCTCAGCCATTCAAGTTCTGCGTTCAGGAATTTCATATCGAACGCAGCGTTATGAATCACAAGATGCGAATCATCACCAATAAATTCGAGAAAATCATCGACAATTTCGGCAAAAACCGGCTGGTCTTTGAGGAAATCATCACCAAGACCATGAACGTCAAATGCCTCTTTGGGCATCGGGCGTTGCGGATTGATATATTGGTGATACTGTCGCCCGGTCGGCATGTGATTAAAAAGCTCGATACAACCAATTTCTACAAGGCGGTGGTCTGCATAGGGATCAAGGCCGGTGGTTTCCGTATCGAGAACAATTTCACGCATGTCAGATCCGATTTTCCAGTTGGTCAATGATAGTTCGTATCGTATCGAAAGTTACCGCCCGACCCAAGCCGGTCGGAATGACAAAATCGGCTTTGCGGCGTTTTTCTCGATCTGGCATCTGTTTGGCAAGAATGGCGGAAAATTTGGCTTTCGTCATCCCTGATCGAGCCATAACACGTTGGCGTTGAATGAATCCAGGGGCGGATACTACCGCAACATAATTGCAGCGTTTTTCACCCGCTGTCTCAAACAGAAGTGGGATGTCGAGTACAACCACTGATCTTCCTGCCAATCGATGACGTTTGAGAAAGCGGTTTTCTTGAGCCTGGACCAGAGGATGCAGAATCGCTTCAAGGCGCTTCATGGCGACCGGATCGGTAAAGACCTTTGGCCCCAGAACCTGCCGGTCGATTTTGCCGTCTTTGAGTACATCGGGGAAAGCCGCAGTGACCGGATCAAATCCCGCACCGCCCGGCTCCATCAATTGATGGACCGTGGCATCGGCATCATGAACCGGCACACCGAGATATCGAAACATTCCCGCCGCGGTCGATTTACCCATGCCGATGGACCCGGTCAGTCCCAAAATTACCATATTAAATAGTGTCCATTGATCTTGATTATGATTAATCCGGCGAGAGGACGAATTCGCGAAGTTCCGGCGTGACTTCCGGATCAATGCCAAACCAGCGATGAAAGCCTGGCCGTGCCTGATGCAACAACATACCTAAGCCATCGACTACCGGATTGCCGCGGTTTTTGGCCTGTACCAGCAGATTGGTCATCAGTGGCGCATAAACGATATCGGTGATAAGGGCGGTTTTTGGCAAACCTTCAAGATCGATTTCAAGCTTCGGCTGCCCGACCATACCAAGGCTTGTGGTATTGACTACAAGCGACGCATCGGACAAATCCGCCGGATCAATCGGCCAGTCTATAACCTTGATACGCGGATCGTTAATTTCTGCCATCAGATCATCGGCGCGTTTGCGGGTGCGGTTGGCAATGCGGATTTCAGGGCTGCCTTCATCCAGCAAAGCCACCAGAACAGCCCGCGATGCGCCGCCTGCGCCTAGCACCACCGCAGGACCAGATGCAAAATGGATATCCGGGGCTTCCTGGCGCAGGTTTTCGATAAAACCGAACCCATCGGTATTATCGCCCAACATTCTGCCATCCTTGGCAAAAGTCACGGTATTCACCGCCCCGATGCGACGCGCACGATCAGACAGTTCGTCACATTCGGGCATCGCCATTTCCTTTTGCGGAATGGTGACATTGACTCCGGAAAAACCAAGATTCCGCAAGGATTTCAGGGCATCCTGAAAATTCTTCGGCTCGACCGGAAGCGGCATATAGGATCCGTCGATCCCGTATTTTGCCAGCCAGTAACCATGCAGTCGTGGTGATTTGGAATGAGATACCGGCCAGCCCATTACACCGGCAAGGCGCGACGTACCCGACAGAGTTCGATAAGGAGTTCGCGGAGTCATAATGAAGAATTTCCTGCCTGAATGTCGTTTATTATGCGTTGAGAATACCGTGATCGCGCAAGAAGCCAATCAACGGCAAAAGCGGCAGGCCAAGAACGGTGAAATAATCGCCGCGGACTTCAGTAAAGAGCTGCGCCCCGATGCCCTCAAGCTGATAACCGCCAACACAGTTGTAAATCTCGTCTCCGACAGTATCGAGATAGTTTTCGAGCCATTCATCGGTGAAGTTGCGAACGGTCAGATGGGCGGTATCAATGGTTCCCCAAATGCGGGAGCCTTCCTTGTAAATAACGGCTGCCGAAACCAGTTGATGGGTTTTACCACGTAACGCGCGCAGCTGGGCGCGTGTATTATCGCGGTCGCGTGGCTTGTCAAACCAAATCCCGTTGCATTCCAGCATCTGATCAGCAGCAATCACGATGCCATCTGGTTGTTGGCGATACATGCGCAAAGCCTTCATTTCCGCCAGCGTTTCGGCAGCTTCGGCGGCACTGGCACCTTCAGCCTTCATTGATTGCTTGTAACCATCTTCGTCAATCATCGACGCGATTGCTTCGCACGCGACACCAGCATTTTTCAGCATGGAATAGCGAGCTTTGCTGCTAGACGCCAGAATCAGTCTGGTCATGTATCGGTATCCTGTAATTATCTGATGTATTTGAATTAATGGAATTAATGACCGCGCCGATCATACATGGTTGCCAGAATGATGGCCGCAGTTTCTTCGATTGAGCGCCGGGTGACATTGATAATCTTCCAGCGGCGATCCGTAAAATAACGGCGTGCCTGATGGACTTCGTTTCGCACAGCAACCGGATCAACATAGTCTCCACCCTCTCCACGTTCGATCTGGCGCAGGCGGTTTTTGCGGATCGATACCAGTTGATCGACATCCTTGATCAGGCCAACCACCAACGGATTTTTCAGCTTGTCGAGTTCCGGAGGCAATGGACAACCGGGTACAAACGGTACATTGGCCGTTTTGATACCGCGATTGGCCAGATAGACGGAGGTTGGTGTCTTGGATGTGCGCGATACTCCGACAATCACCACATCGGCTTCTTCAAGATCCCAGGTTGATTGCCCATCATCATGTGAAAGTGTGTAATCAATGGCTTCAATCCGGTTGAAATAGTCCTCGTCCATTTTATGAAGTGCGCCGGTACGGCCGCGCGATTGCTGCCCCAGATAGCCAGCCATCATGGTGATCGTGTTATCAAGCACATGGCTGTGCGGAACTTGCAGACGCCGACAGCCTTCTTCGAGCTTGCGACGAATATCCATATCGAAAACCGTATAAAGCACGATCCCGGGATTGCGTTCAATATCTGCCAGTACACGGGCAAGCTGCGCGTCGGTTCGGATCAGAGACCATACATGTTCATGGGCCCGAACATCGGGAAACTGTGCGATGCAGGCACGTGCGACCCCGTCAACGGTTTCACCGGTAGAATCAGATACCAGATGGAGGTGAAAAATATTTTCGTCTTCAGTCATCGCAGTTCCGCAATCTTCCAGCGTTTCACATCAATCAACGAAACCAGGTGTTCAATATTTCGATCATCTGCCATCTGTCAGGGCACTGCAATCCCAACCATAAATTAAACCAGCGGAGTCGCGCCTGTGGATAATTGTGGATACCGGGGGCGACTCCGGCCAAATTTTTTCCACAGATTTTATCCTGCACGTCATACAAAATTTCTCAAAGCATCCATCCCGCAGGGGATAAGCGGAAAATTTTTCCCTAATAACAGGGATAAAAGGGAAAAAACCAGTTTAATCCCCGTTATCCCCAATATTCAAAAACGGTTTTTCCCAAGCTTACATTTGGGAGTCGTTCGGAGTCGTCCCCAGTTTTCCCCAAGACCATTTGAGATGAGTCATTTTTCCCGAGTCGCAATGTGGATAAACTGTGCATCAAATTTGATCCCCGTTATCCACAGGGAACCACTAACAAACAACATCCTTTTTAATTAAAGAAGGTTTTGTTAGAGACACGGTGGAAAAACGGCTTGGAAAGGCTTCAGGACACAATTCACGAGTCAGGAACCGGAAACCGGACATAAGCGTCAGGCAGTCGTGTCTGACAAAAAGGATCGGGACTATCATATCCGGAGCCACCTGAATGGCGGTTCCGGGCAGTCAAACAGGAAACGTCATGCCCAAACCAACCAAGACCTTTTTGCGCGCCCTTGCCGGTGAAACATTGCCGGTACCCCCGATCTGGCTGATGCGCCAAGCCGGTCGCTATCTTCCGGAATATCGTGCAACACGGTCCGAAGCCGGTTCGTTTCTCGATCTTTGCTATAATCCTGATCTTGCCTGCGAAGTTACATTGCAACCGCTCAGACGCTATGACTTTGATGCGGCCATTCTGTTCTCCGACATCCTCGTTATACCACAGGCACTTGGACAGCATTTGGCCTTCAAACAGGGCGAAGGTCCACAGCTTGAGCCCATTCGCGATGCTTTGGGACTTGGCATTCTGAATGTTGATCGCATTCATGACACGCTGGGTCCAATTTACGAGACGGTAGCAAAACTTTCGACAGCTATTCCGTCTCATACTTCGCTGATTGGTTTTGCTGGCGCACCATGGACGGTTGCCACCTATATGGTGGAAGGCAAGGGTAGCAAGGATTTCGCCAATATCAGGCGGTTTGCCTATGGTGATCCGAACGGATTTTCACGTCTGATCGACATTCTGGTCGAGGCCACTACGCAATATCTGCTCAAACAAGCGGAAGCAGGAGCAGAATGCATCCAGCTTTTTGAAACTTGGGGCGGAGTATTGTCGGAAAACGGGTTTAAACGCTGGGTGATCGAACCGACTAAAAAGATTGTCGCAAATCTCAAGGCGATACATCCGGATTTGCCGGTGATTGGCTTTCCAAGGGGAGCTGGCCTGCATCTGATCGACTTCAAGCAACAAACCGGTGTAGATGCGATTGGGCTTGACAGTGGAGTCCCTTTAAAGTGGGTTGCGGAAAATCGTCAATCGTTGGGTCCGGTACAGGGCAATCTTGATCCGATGTATCTGATTACCGGCGGGAATGAAATGATCAATGAAACCCGCCGTATCCTCGATATGTTGCGTGACGGTCCGTTCATCTTCAACCTTGGACATGGCATTACGCCGGAAACATCACCGGAAAATGTCGGCAAGCTGGTCGATTTCATTCGAAATTATCGATGATAATTGAAATCGATCAAATCGATTGAAAAATTCAATGCGTAAAATGGTTTAAAGCCGTTGCGCTTCGATCTTGGTTAGCCATTATAGTCGGCAGGATCAAAAGAAGTGGGACGGGTTTATCCAGACAAGACTTCCGGGATGAACCGGACAGTTTAAAAACGCCATGAAGGATATGCCGATGTCCGAACCAAAGCGTAAAAAGCGCGCGATCATTCTTTTCAATCTGGGTGGGCCTGATGGGCCTGATGCGGTTAAGCCGTTTCTTTTCAATCTGTTTAATGATCCGGCGATTATCAGCCTGCCCAACCCGTTCCGGTATTTTCTGGCAAAGCTTATTTCATCTCGCCGTGCCCCGATTGCGCGTGAGATTTACGATCATATCGGTGGAAAATCGCCGTTGCTGGAACTGACGCAGGATCAGGCGAATGCGCTTAAAACAGCTCTTAACGGGCTTGATGATGGATATGAAAACCGCTGTTTCATTGCCATGCGTTACTGGAAGCCGTTTGCCGATGACAGCGCAGCTGCGGTCAAGGCATGGGGTGCCGATCAACAGATTTTGCTGCCGCTTTATCCGCAATTTTCAACCACCACCAGCGGATCATCGGTCAAGGATTGGAAACGGGCCTGCCACAAGGTTGGCCTTACGGCACCGATAAAAACCGCGTGCTGCTATCCGACCAATCCGGGCTTTATTGATGCATCGGCCGAAATGGTTAAGGCCGGATATGAAAATGCCTTGAAAAAGGCCGCTGATCTTGGCGTTGGCAAGCCGCGGCTGCTGTTTTCTGCACATGGCGTGCCCAAGGCAGTGATTACCAAACGTGGTGATCCCTATCAGTCGCAGATTGAAAAATCGGCGCGAGCCGTCGTCGACAAGATGGCGATTGCTGATCTGGACTGGCTGGTTTGCTATCAAAGCCGGGTGGGTCCGATGGAATGGATCGGCCCGTCGACCGAAGATGAAATTGAGCGTGCCGGAAAAGATGGCGTGCCATTGGTGATTGTACCGATTGCCTTTGTTACCGAGCATTCCGAAACGCTGGTCGAGCTTGACATTGAATATCGCGAGATTGCCGACGAATTGAAAATACCGGTTTACGAACGGGTTCGTACGGTTTGTTCGCATCCGCGGTTTATCAGTGGCTTGGTTGAGGTTGTTAATGAAACCCAGCAGGAACTTGATCAGAACGGACCTGATGATTACGCGGTGGAAACGCGTGGCTGGTGGTGCCCGGATGAACATAGTTGTGCGGTGGCCAAACAGCCGATGGGTGCAGGTCGGACCTGATCACAATAATCGATTGTGATGATCCTGATTTGCGTTTGGGATTTCCGCATGCCATTCAAACGGTTATCCTGTTTGAAATTGTCAGATATCGATGATTCCGGATCGACCAGAAGAGAGAGACATGGACACCTATAGCGTCGTCAAATCCCTGCATGTCATCAGTATCATTGCCTGGATGGCAGGACTTTTGTATCTGCCGCGGCTTTTTGTTTATCACTGCGAAGTGGCACCGGGTTCGGAAGCCAGCGAGAAGTTTAAGATCATGGAACGCCGTTTGCTGCGTGCGATCATGAATCCGGCAATGATTGCAGCCTGGATTTTCGGGGGGTACCTGATCCATGCCAGCGGCGCGATGACCGAAGGCTGGTTCCACGTAAAGCTTTTGTGTGTTGTGATCATGACCGGCATCCACATGATGCTGGCACGCTGCCGTCGCCAGTTTGAAGCGGACAATAATACAAAACCTCAAAAATTTTACCGTATTATCAACGAAGTACCGGCGGTTTTAATGGTGATCATCGTCTTTATGGTGATCGCACGACCGTTCTGATCCAGAATGATCCAAGCTTGATCGTTAATATCATTTCGGTATTAAAATAAAAAGGCCGCCAAACCGGCGGCCTTTGTTTTGTTATCGTACTAAAATGACTCAAAGCAGGAAATCAGGCGTTACCCGCAGGCTGGCCATCCATCTGTTTGGCGAATTTCTTTCGGAAAAGATCAGCAAAATCAATCTGCTGCATCATCAACGGCGGGAAGCCACCATCAGCTGTCAGATCGGAGATGATTTTGCGAACATACGGAAACAACATGCGCGGGACTTCGATCAGAAGAACCGGCAGGCGATGTTCGTCAGCCACATTGAGTGTTACAACGGCACCATACTGAAGTTCGGCAATGAAGGCGACCTTATCGGCAACGTCGGCCTTGACGTTGATCTTGACGGTGACTTCGTGAAGTTTCTGGTCTTGGGTCGTGCGCGCTTCGACATCGACATCGATGTTGATTTTCGGTTGCTGCTGCAGGGCTACGCTTTCCGGTGCATTCGGATTTTCAAAGGAGAGATCCTTGATGTACTGGGTATGGATCGTGATCGGATTGCCGGCAGGCTTCTGTTCTTTGCCGCCCTGTGCTGCACCGGTGGTGTTCTCGGCCATTAAAGTCTTACTCCCTAAAACTCGGTCCTGATCAGAAGCAAGCCGTTCGGAATTTCTTCTGAAACTGGCTGATATGCTTGTTTCTGACGCCGCAACCCTGCGGCAGGTCTTCTCATGGCCTAGCATGTCTGCCGGGCACGGGCAAGAAAATCGCCGTGCGATTTGGCCGGAAATGTGCAGCTTTGTGCGGTTTTCAAACAAAAACAGTAGCCGGCAATGCCAAGGTCCTGTTTTGTATATTTTCCAAAGGTGTAGCGGTCAGAAATCAGGGATTCTTGGGCGGAAAATTACGGATATTGTCATCGTTGTCGGGGTTATCGGATGTATTTTTGGCTGCATCGTTTTTATCGTCGGTCGGGCTGACATTTTCGAAATCGCCGTCAATGATCGGTCCGCTGCCCGCATGGCCACCCGGCCGCTGCCTGCTGCGATCCCCCGATGGTTTGGTATTGCTATAGGTCCGACGTGAAAAACTGGTGCGAATGTTGCCAGAGCGGACCAGTTTCATAATCACTCCGGCCCCGATGGCCCTGCGTAGCGGCGGAACGAGCAACAAAAAACCCATGGTATCGGTGACAAAACCAGGTGTCAGCAGAAGCACACCGGCAATCAGAATGCAGATGCCGTCAAACATTTCACCGATCGGCATTTCGCCATGATCCATCTGTGCCTGAGCGCGGGCCAGAGTTTGCAAACCTTGGGCACGCATCAGGGACGTGCCGATGATTGCGGTAAGGATGACAATCCCGATGGTCGGCCACAGGCCAATCAGTTCGCCTGCCTGAATGAAGACAGCGATTTCGATGATCGGCATGGCCACGAAGATGACCAGAAAATAAAAGCCCATTTTTGCTCCGCTTGGCTTTGCATTGAACCGGTCCGTAAATCCGGCATGATCCGGTTTTGCGAAACCGGTATGATGCAAACATACTTTGACAGGATCGGTCCGCAAAGCGCAGTATTGCATAAATATGTTGGATTTCAGGTATTTCGCTTTAATCTAACCTGAAATACGCTTGGAATTTGGCGGCAAACTATCGGTATAACTGGACGAAAATACGGCAGCTTGCCACCGTGTTCGCGACGATATTATGATTGTTCAAACGCAAAGGGTGAAACCGATCACATTTTTTACGCGATCGGGAGTTGCCCTTGCATTCGCTTCAGTCCATACCATTTCACGAACACGGCAGTTTTGCTGTTTTTGGCGTTTTTCGAAACCTTACAGATCAAGAGTCCGGGCTTGCAGTATTTCGACATCATTCTTTTCGCATTGATCGCTGTTTTTCTGGTGCTGCGCCTGCGCGGTGTTTTGGGCCGTCGCAATGGCGAGGAAAAACAGGGTCCTACGGATGTCTTTGGTCGCCGCACCCATCAAGACGGCAATGGCAAAGATGCCGTTAACAGTGCCCCGCAGCCGACAGACAATGTTTATCGTTTACCTGATAACGATAAGGGAACTGTGGCGGCAGACAGCAGCACATTCGGAGTTTTACAGAAGATTCAGAAAGCCGATCCCGACTTTACCCAGCAGGATTTCCTGAATGGGGCGCGGATGGCATTCGAAATGATCGTCGAATATTTTGCCAAAGGCGACAAGGATGGTCTGAAGCCGCTTCTGTCAAACGATGTTTACAAAAACTTTGCCGCTGCGATTGACGCCCGGGCTGAAAAGGGCGAGCGCGAGGAAACCACTCTGGTCGGTATCAAGAGTGCAGCCATCCACGATGCCAGCCTTGAGGGCCGGACGGCCTATATCACGATCAAATTCGTGTCCGAGGAAGTATCCGTCATCCGCAATAATGATGGTGATGTGGTTTCGGGTGATCCCAATCAGGTTATCGAGGCCGAAGACCTTTGGACCTTCGCACGCAATATCGAAAGTCGCGATCCGAACTGGCAGCTGGTTGCGACCGAAACCCCAGAAGAAGAAACCGCAGAGTAATCTGCGGCTCTTTTTCGGAACAGACAAGACAAAGGCGGTCCTGCTGTGGGATCGCCTTTTTTATTGACGTATTTTTCTGCGTAGATGACTTCGGACGGTTTGCAATTATCGGCTTGTTAAGCTTGTTTTTGGACAATCGCGCCAGATAACCGAAACGGGCAAGTATTGGTCAAACCGACTTGCCGGTTCTGATCCGGATTTTGCAGATAGCGGGTTTTACCTTGAAAAGACGTCTGGCTTTGTCGCGCCTTCTTTCAATTGTTGCGGTTCTTATCGGGGCGGCCGGCGCCCTTGTCTGGCTGTTCTCGACCGATATTACCAGTCTTTTAGGATTGGGTGAGGTACCGGAAACACCGACCGATATGCTAACCCTTGAGCCGACAGAATTCAGTCGGCTTGATGGATGGCAGTCGGACGACATGCGTGGCAGCTTGAAAGCGTTTCAGCGGTCCTGTGCGGCGATGATCCGGCGCGATGATAAACGCGATATCGGACCCGATCCGCGCATGGGAGCGGTCGGTGACTGGCGCGGATTATGCGAAACCGCACTGGCACTTGAACCCGATATTATCCGCAAGGAAGACGTACGCGCCTTTTTCCAAAGCGGATTCAAACCCTATCTGGTTGGCAACAATAATGATCCCGAAGGTTTGTTTACCGGTTATTTCGAACCGGAACTGCGTGGCAATCTGACGCGCGAAGGACCGTTTCAGACGGCGATTTACCTGAAACCCGAGGATATGGTTTCCATCGATCTTGGTGCGTTTCGCGAGGATTTGAAGGGCACGACATTGGTCGGACGGATTGAGGGCAAAAGCGTCAAACCCTATTACGACCGGGAGGCGATTGAAAATGGTGCGCTTGCCGGGCGTGACCTTGAACTGGTTTGGGTTGATGACGCAGTTGATGCATTTTTCCTGCAAATTCAGGGATCTGGCCGGGTTGTGTTGCCCGATGGCAGTGTGTTGCGCATCGGCTATGCCGCGACTAACGGGCACCCGTATTTTGCCATCGGGCGGGAATTGATCGAACGGGGTGAATTGACGCGCGAAACGGTATCGCTGCAAACCATTCGGCAATGGTTGTCCGACCATCCCGATCAGGCCGATGATGTAATGAATACCAACGCCTCGTTTGTGTTTTTCACACCGCTTCAGACCGATCCGGAAGACCCGGATGCCGGACCGCTTGGCTCGCAGGGTGTGCCGTTGGAGCCAGGCCGCTCATTGGCAGTTGATCGCAGGTTCCATGCGATGGGGGTTCCGATCTGGCTTGAAACCGATGATGCGATGAATTCCGATGCGAGATTTCATCATCTGATGGTTGCGCAGGATACGGGCGGTGCCATTCGTGGCCCGGTACGTGGGGATATCTTCTTTGGTCCGGGCGCGGATGCCGCCCTGCATGCCGGTCACATGAACCGCAAGGGACGTAAATTTGTTTTGCTGCCAGCATCTGTTGATCCGGCCAAATTGGCGGAGGCTAAACCCTGATGTTGCGTCACATCGTCCTGTTGCAGATCGGAGACGGTGTTTCGGCATCGCAGATCACCGCCCTGCTTGATGAATTATCGCAAGTTGCCCTTGAAACGTCGGGAATTCTGGCCTTTGCCGCAGGTCCAAAAACACCAGGAAGCGGACTTAGTCAGGGATTTACCCATGCATTGACCATTGATTTCGTCGATGGAGCGGCCCGTGATGCGTATCTTTCCGGTCTGGACAAGGACGGGGTAGGTCGCCGTATTTCGGAAATGACGGTCGGTGGACTGGGCGGAGTCCTGGCAATCAATTTTGATATTTCGGACATGAAAACACCCGACGACTTGCCGCCGAAAAAGCTTCGGGCGAAGTGGATATAATTATAAATCAGAAATAAATGACTAACTTTATTTTTATAAAACCTGTTTTGCCGAGCGTTAATAAAAGTGGATAGTTTTCCACCAAAAACGTTAATCAGCAATCCAGCCATCACCAGAACAGCAGCGAGTATCTTCGTCGGGACGAATTGTTCGCCAAGAACAATTGCAGATGTCGCGGTGCGGCTCGACTTTTTCATCAAGCAGAAACGGGCAGGTACATCTGCCCGTTTATAGTTCCAGAAGTCTACCGTGTCTTGCGCATGTGGTTACTGTGCGGCAACCACATTGGTGTTTTCATCGCCCGAAGCATTGCTACAGCTGCCGACACGCGATTTGCGCTGGCGCTGGCTTTCGGATTTCAACTGGCCACAGGCGGCCAGAATATCGCGGCCACGCGGCCAGCGGATCGGTGCTTCGTAACCGAACTCCAGCAGGGTATGAGCGAATTTCTTGATATCGTTGGTCGGCGTGCATTCATAATCCGACCCCGGCCATTTGTTGAACGGGATCAGGTTGAATTTGCAATGAACGCCTTTGACCAGCTTTGCCAGCGCACGCGCATGTTCCGGTTTGTCATTCACGCCTTTGAGCATCACATATTCCATTGTGATCGGGCGGGCATTCGACATGCCGGGATAATGACGGCAGGCATCCATCAGTTCCTTAAGCGGGTATTTCTTGTTGATTGGCATGATTTCGTTGCGCAAATCATCATCGGGCGCATGCAATGAAATTGCCAGACCAACACCTAGTTCCTCGCCACAGCGAACGATTTCCGGAACCACACCCGAGGTCGACAGCGTGATACGGCGACGAGAGATTGAAATACCTTCGCCATCCATGGCGATTTTCAGGGCTTCTCGAACGTTTTCATAGTTAAACAGCGGCTCGCCCATGCCCATCATCACGATGTTTGACAGTCGACGGATGCCATTTGCCGGGGTTGGCCATTCGCCGTAGCTGTCACGGGCAACCATGAACTGGCTGACGATTTCACCTGGCGTTAGGTTACGAACCAGAAGCTGGGTACCGGTATGGCAGAACTTACAGGTTAGCGTACAGCCGACCTGCGAAGAAATACAGACAGCCCCGCGATCTTCGTTGCGATCCGGGATATAAACCGTCTCTGCTTCGTTGCCGTCATGGAATTTCATCAGCCATTTATGGGTATCGTCCGAGCTTTTCTGATCGGCTGTCAGAACCGGGCGGCCGATATAGAAATCCTGCGACAGGCGATCACGCAGCTTTTTGGAAATGTTGGTCATATCCTCGATGTCTTTGACACCGCGGTTATAGATCCAGTTCCACATCTGTTTGACGCGAAACTTGCTTTCGCCCATTTCGCCAAGCAGTTCGGTCAGCTGGTTGCGCGAAAGACCCACGAGATCACGACGTCCGTCGGCAGCCTGCCCGTTGGTGGCGCGCGTTACGAAGTCGGTTAGCGTCGGGCCGGACGGGTTGGCGTCGGCTGCGGCGTTTTTGATCGCGTTTTCGGTCAGGACGTCGGTCATCCCGGGCTCTCTCTTTGGTTCTGGTGGTTTTGTCTGGTGCTCTTGTGCGTTTTTGGCGCTTTGGCTGTTTTGTGCCGGGGCGGACTATAACAGATTTTCCCGACAATGCTTACAGCGCATAAACCATGGCCCCGCGTATAGCGGGGCCGCGCCGATTTACAAACGATAAAATTCACATTGCTGCTATTTGCCGGACGCGATACAGGATCGCAACGGCGAAAAACCGCAGGAATTTTTATCTGATCCGCATTCGATCAACTGACCGGTTTCGCATCGCAAGCCTTTGAAATCGCGGTATAGGCTGCGGTGAACCCGGAAAGCGAGTAAGTATCGGTGGTTTTCGTGCCCCGCGATGAATTGCCGACGACAACCATATTGCTGCCAGCCTTCATGGCGCTGACCAGTTTGCGATCTTCTTCGCCATTTACCGCCCAGGCAGAATCCTCGTAGGTGAACAGCTTAAAGCTTTTGGAATCGATTCGAAGATCAACATCACTATCCTTTTCATAGGTATAGCCGGTGATGAAGCTGACTTCGTTGAACAGTTTAAGTGCCGGGCGGTGCGTGACCATGACATAGATCTTGCCGCGCTGGGTATAGTCTCCCTTAGCCGAAGTCGGCTGACTTCCGATATAGCAGACTTTTTTGCCTTTTTCGGAATAGCTATAGGCTTCCCATTTTCCATATACATCAATCAGTTGCGGCGCATTTTGCGCAATCGCAGCCTGAGAGACCAAAGCGACAAGGGCGGCGGCAGCTGCTGCCAGCGAATTTCTGACAAGACGATGGGCGTGTTTTTTCATGGGCTCGCGTATCGTGTCTAGAAGTTTCGGAACGAAGACTTAAACCCGCCCGATGTGGCGGATTTATGAGGAACTTTTCCCTGATGGTGCCGGGAAAAGGTAAATATTCGACCAAGGAAATCCGTTAGATACCGAAATTTGAAAAAACATCAGCGATCAGTTCTGATGCAAATGGCTTTCGGTCGTCTAACCCCTGGCAGATCGCGCCATGACCACCTGATCAAGGCAGTCCTGGATCGAAATTTTGTCGGCACTTTTGCGCATTCGGGCCAGCATATGGGTCATTTTTGGCGTATCACCTTCTGTCTCCGGGAAGAAAAAGGCATCAAACGAACATTCATCGGAACGATATTGCCAGACTCGTGCCGGGCCTTCGCCACGGGTCATTTCCGGCGCGCCGATTTTTTCTTCGACGGCAGCTTCGGAAAGGCCCATCAGGGTCTCGGCCTTGATCGGTTTGAAAGGTACGGGCGGAATTGCCACCGTCATGCGCGGTCCTGTCGCGGTCGCGGGCTTGGCAGACTTTGCCGTGACGGTACTGGTGGCAGCAGACCCGGCTTTTTTCGGGATATCCTGTGTCACGCGCGGCGATTTGGCAGATGAGGTCGCTTTGCCGTAATTCTGGTTGGTGCTGCCGGGCGGAACGGCATTGCCGCCGCATGCAACAAACAAGGTTGCTATCACTATCATCGCGCAGAGAGCCCCGGCGGGGTGCATTGCACTTCGCCGGGGTTGGTTCGAACTCGTCTGGAGGGGTGAGCGGTTTATGCCGGTCACGGATCAGAGATCGTCGCTTTTGCGCGGAATGGTTATGGCAGCCGAATGACCGGAACGGCTGGTGCCGTCGTCACTGCCTTCAACATATTCCAGCGAGCCCTTGATACGGGCGCCATTTTCGATTTGAAGTGCACCATAAGTGATTTTGCCGTTGATATCGGCCGACCCGATGACGATGACGCGGCGTGCCGTCAAATCGCCTTCGAAGGTGCCGCTGATTTCGGCTTCGTCAACCTGTGCGGTGCCGACAAAGGTGCCACCCTGGGATACTTCGAGACGCGAGCATTCCTTGATCTGGGCTTCGACATGACCTTCGACGACCAGAACGTCGCACGAACCGATTTCACCAGCCAGACGGATATCACGGCCAACTGTCAGCTTCTTGCCTTCGCCGTGGTTTGCAGTCGCACTCGGGCGGCCAGCACTGCCGCGGGTCGGAATTTCAAGCGGGCGCTTCGGGATTTCCGGTCGGAAGTTGGTGGAATGCGGTTTGCTGGACATTTTCGGTTCTTCCTTTATGCGCGGCTGGCTGAACAGCTGCGGCTCGCTACGTTTTTCTGTTTTTGTGGCGGTATTGTTTTCAGTCTTCGCATTGTCACCCGGAGCCGGTTTGGCCGGGGAGGAAGCTGCGCTGTCGGAAAGACCGCCGGAATTCAATCTGGAAGAAGATGTATCTGACGAAGCCGGGCTGCTGTCGACTGTTTTGTTGGCTTTTTTCTTTCCGAACATGGTGATGACCAAATCCTTGTCTTGCAGTTTCGTTTCGGGTTTCCGCCATTTTTCCGGTTGGCCAAGGTCTGACCTCGTCGGGATGGCGTCAGGCGGCAGTCCGGTTGTCGAACGCGCCCAGACGGACGGAGTAATGCACCATAAAGGCAGTCGCGATGATCGGTGCCACAAGGTTGACCAGCGGCACGGTCATCAGGAATGTCAGGCCGACCCCAGCAAACCACAGTTTCGTCTGGCGGCTTTTGCGAATGGCATTTACCGTGCGCACATCATAACGACGTGCAGCCACCAGTTCAAAATATTCGCGCGAGAGCAGATAACCGTTCATCGCATAAAATGCGATGACATAAACCGGCCCGGCCAAAAGAAGCGGCAGGATCAGGATGTTAAGCGCCAAAGCGGTCAGTGCGAATTTAAGACCGCTGATCAGGGCCTCGGTTATCGGCTGCGGGCGGGTTTCGGGCAGGGTCGGATAATATTTGTCTTCGACCGCATCGGCGATCTGATCAAGCAGCAGGCTCGAAATCAGAACCGTGGTTGCCGGGAACAGCAGCAGCACCAGAAGCGCGAGACCCACGCCAAGCAGCCAGTCGGCCGCCGTTTCCATCCAGCCGCCATCGGCAAAGAAGGTGATCGAACTCAACCCGAATCCGATCAGCATCCAAAGCCCGACAATGATGGCCAGTGCCCCGGCAACGCCGATCAGGACGACCTTGCGAAAACGCGGGTCGGAAAACTGGGAAACCGATTTCAGAAAATCATTGATCATTGGCGGCTTTCATCCTGCTGGCATTCTCATGATCAGGCACAAAGGGAATCATGCCAGACATTACTAGGCAATCAAAATTAACAGGCAGTGAAATCGATCAGAAATTTTGGAAGATTTTCACCCCGAAGCGTCGGATATCTTATGCTTTGGGCAGAAAAAAGGCGTCCGGCCAGGGGGGGAGAACCGGACGCCAGCGCTCCGATGATCTGGAGCGTGAGGAAAGGTAGGGGAGACCTGTTCCTCACACTTGGCTCCCACTCGAATCTCGGGAACCTTGTGACAGCCTTTTATATAGGAAGCTCGCGGTCCCTCTGCCATAGATCCGGGTCGCATATCGGCTATAAATTTCACGCATGGCGGTGAAATTTTTCACCCTGAATGGTCGTTGCGAAACCACAATATTTGCAACGGGTTGAATCAGAATGCTTAACCGCCCTGTCAGGCGATTTTAACATTATCGTGAGGTCGATTGGAAAAAGTGCAATCAGCCGCGCTGATTGGGCCAGATGCGCTCGAATTTAAACAATTCCGGGTTCAGCGAGATGCCTTCTTCGGTGTTGAACAGGGTCACTGTCGTCTCGATCCCGGCGGGATCGGTGACAATCCATTGACGCAGCTGCATCGGGTTTTCCTGGAACACAAGCGTGACACTGCCTGCACCCGGATCGGATTTGCGCACCATTTCGACCCGCATGGTTTCGGCGGTGCGTTTGAAATCGACAACATTGACCTCGCGTGTCAGCGATACATCCTTTGCCAGAATGATTCCGGCCGGGGTTTCGTCGATATCGAAATAGGTCGGGGCGTTGATTTCCTTGTCATAATAGATGAAATCGGACCCGGTCGAGACCAGCAGAATCTGGGCAGGCGGATTATATTCAAACCGCATCTTACCCGGTCGTTGCATGAAAAGCTCGCCCTCGGCAGCCCCGCCATCCGACGAAATCTGGACGAAATCGGCTTTCAGTGTGGTGATGTCTTCGAGATAATTTTCGATCTTGTCGATGGTTGCCTGATCAATCGCGCCCGATTGTGCAAGTACGTTTACCGGGGTCAGGCTGATTGAAACCGGTGCGGCAATCGCAAAGGCAGTCGCAAAGACGGATGCCGCCGTCATGGTGCGGAAGCGTGCGCCCATCTGTTTGATGCGGAATTTGCCGAATTTGCTGAAGAAAGCCATGTGACAGCCTGTTTATCCGTTTAAGAAATTCTGTGATCGCGATTGCGAAACCGGAATGGCGAATGATAAAAATTCAGCCAAATTGTAACCAACCACAATATGTACAACATATCGCATCATTTGGCCGGGAAGGCCAGCCGGGTCAAGTCACGCCCGCAAATGATCACAATTGGCCGGGTTTGGCCGCATTTGCAGCAGTGACCGGCTTTCCGGCAACAGGAGAAAGCGTTTCATGAGTCCTATCGTCGCCATTCAGATGGATCCGATTGCATCGATCGATATCAAGGGGGATTCAACCTTTGTCATGGGGCTTGAAGCCCAGTCACGCGGTTATGATCTTTTGCATTATCATCCCGATGATATGTTTTATGACCGTGGTCTGATCAAGGCTGAAGTCCGCCCCATGACCCTTCGCTACGAAAAGGGCAATCATTACGATCTGGGTGATGCAAAGATCATCGACCTTGCGAAGGAAACCGATGTGATCCTGATGCGTCAGGATCCGCCGTTTGACATGAATTACATCACGGCGACCCATCTGTTAGAAGCGGTTCACCCGGAAACTTTCGTGGTCAACCATCCGGGTCATGTGCGCAATGCGCCGGAAAAAATTTTCGTTACCGAGTTTCCCGATCTGATGCCACCAACCCTGATTACCCGTTCAGCTGCGCGCATTCGCGATTTCCGCGAGGAATTCAAGGATATCATCGTCAAGCCGCTGTTTGGCAATGGTGGGGCCGGTGTATTTCATCTGAAACCGGGAGATGAGAACCTTAATTCGTTGTTAGAACTGTTTGCCGTGCAGTCGCGAGAACCCCTGATGGTGCAGGCCTATTTGCCGGATGTGCGCAAAGGCGACAAACGTATCATTCTGGTGGATGGAAAGCCGGTCGGTGCGATCAACCGTGTCCCGGCCGAGGGCGAGGCACGGTCGAACATGCATGTTGGCGGTGTGGCGGAAAAATCCATGCTGACCCCGCGCGAGCTTGAGATTTGCGAACGCATCGGGCCGGAACTTAAAAGGCGCGATCTGATCTTTGTCGGGATCGATGTGATCGGTGATTATATGACAGAAATCAATGTCACCTCGCCGACCGGACTTCAGGAAGTGAACCGGTTTGACGGATCGAAACTGGAATCCCTGATCTGGGATGCGATTGAAACCCGCCTCTCCTGACCGGATTTCACGCCGGCGCGATTTTCGGGGCAAGCGGTTTAACCACTTGCCCCGTTTTTATGCTTCTTCCTGTCTTGGCCAGAACGGATTTCCGGAAAAGATGGCCGTGAAATGGCCGGATTTTGTCGGCAATTCCGCACCAATTTGCTGCGCATAAGGGTGATGTGACCGAATTCATGCTGGCAGGCTGGAACCAAATGGCTGTTTCTGCGTATGATTTTGGGGATCAGTCATCAACAGGGCGGGATCCGATTTTATGACGGATAAGCAAAACAGCGCGATTTCAATAAACGGCACCTTTGGCCCGTTCCTGTTTGCGCGTGGCAGCGGCGATAAAACGGCCCGGCTGGCCGCCCTTGTGGTGACGCAGGAAGGGGACGATCCGGCTGAGTTTCGCATCATGGATCAGGATATTGTAACCCCGGCAAAACTCGCGACCCGGTTTGGGCGCGACTACTGGCGTTATGATTTCGAGCTGCCGGTCGCATCGGATGCGCGTTACAGTTTCGATGCCGAAACATATCATGTGAGTACCGATTTGACCCATGACCTTCGGATCGGGTTTGTTTCGTGCAACGGACAGGAAGACGGCGATCTGGACCGGCCTTTGGCGGATCGCAACGCGCTTTGGATTGATCTTGGTCAAGAGCATGAGAAACGGCCCTTTTCGCTGCTTTTGCATGGCGGGGATCAGATTTATGCCGATGGGGTCTGGCAATGCCATCCCGATATTGTCGCGTGGCAAAAGGCGCAAAAACGCCAGAAACTGGCGACAGATTTTACGCCAGATATGCATGACGGCGTTCTGAAATTCTATCTTGAACATTATCTTGAAATTTATGGACAGCCGCAGATCAGCCATATGCTGGCGCGCGTGCCGTCTTTAATGATGTGGGATGATCACGATATTTTCGATGGTTGGGGCAGTCACAAGAAATGGTTCCATGACAGTTTGGTTGCCAAGGGCATTTTTTACTGCGCGCGCGAGGCATTCTGTTTGATGCAGCTTTGCACGGCACCTGACGATCTGGTTGGCAAGATTATTGATCGCAGTGGGGAAAGCCTTGGCTGGCGGACGGATTTTCCCGGATTTTCGGTGATTGCGCCCGACCTGCGGTCGCAACGGACCCCGCATGCGATCATGGGCGAACATGGCTGGCGGGACATGATTGCGACACTCGATACTGTTCCGGAACATCATCGTATTTTGTTGATGTCGAGTGTGCCGGTTATCGGCCCGCGCCTGTCGCTGGTCGAGGCGATTTTGCACCTGATGCCCAGTGCTCAGAAATACGAGGATGATTTGCGCGATCAGTGGCAAAGCCGCTGGCACCGCAAGGAATGGTGCCGTTTTCTGGAAGTTCTTGAAGAAGTTGCCAATGATCGCAATCACGATATCACCCTGCTGTCGGGGGAAATTCATGTGGCGACGCGCGGAACATTTGAAACGTTCGGTAAGACGATCCATCAGCTGGTGGCATCGGGCATTTCACATACGGCCCCGCCGGTGGCATTCGCAAGGGCTCTTGGCCTATTGGCGTGGATTGGCGACAATCCCCTGCCCGGTCGCCCAACCAAGCTTAAACCCCTTCCGGGGCGGTTTGGTACCTATTGCGCGGCGCGAAATTACCTGACACTAGACCGTGAAGGCCAAAACTGGTGCGCCAACTGGCATCTGGAAAATATCGGCTGGACGCCGGATTTAAAAATTTAGGGAGGATCGCATGGCGCCCACCATGCAACTTTATTACGCACCGACTTCGCCCTTTTCACGCAAGGTACGGATCATTGCACGTGAATTGAGCCTTGAGGGCAAGATCGTCGAAATCATGATTGATCCCTGGACCGATGCGGTGTTACGTGAACGCAACCCACTGGCCAAGGTGCCGACACTGGTGCTTGAAAACGGGATGGCGGTGTTCGAGTCTGCGGTGATTTGCGATTACCTTGATGAAGTTGCCCGTGCGAATGGCCATGAGACCGGCATCATTCCACAGGAAGGCCCGGAACGGCTTAATGCCCTGCAATGGCAGGGTTTGGCCGATGGCATGATGGCCGCGACCGGACGACTTTTTGCCGATAGCAAGCGGCCGGAAAGTGAACGTTCCGATTTCGTAATGGAACGGCAGCACGCTGCGGTTCAAAGCAGTATCGATGCCATCGAGGGCGGTATCAGCAGTCTTGCGGCAGACCGGCCCGATATCGGCACCTTGTCGGTTGCAGCCGCCCTTGAATATGTCGATTTTCGTTGGACAGACGGGCGTTTTGTCATTTCGGATGATCTGCGTCACTGGATGGCGGCACTTTCGGATCGCCCATCCATGGTCGCCACGAGGTATCATCTTTTGCCGGTTTGACAGATCTGACCTGCATGAATGCAATATTGTCCGTGCAGGCTATACTGGCTATAGCGTGGCGGGGCTGCCAATTGTGCTATGATGTCGGGCGGCAATTTTTCACATAAAGCGGGTTCCATGACCGAAATTACCAAATCCATGCGTGAACGGGCCTGGGCCAGAGCCGGGAAAATACAGGGTGAGGATTCCGCCGAAGTGCGCAAGCACCGTGCGAGTGGTATCACGATGAAAAAGGAAAGCTTTGGCAAGTTTCGTAATTTCGGTTGGACCGTGGTCGATGGCGTTGCCGTTCCATGCCGCAAGGAATTTCTGCCGCCGCGCGATGAAAACGCGGATGTTGGCGAAAATCCTGAAGATAAGGCAGCGTCCGAAGATTAAGCTGTGGTTTGGGTACTTTACCGGATTAACCAGTCTGTTCCCGTGACAGGCTGACCAGATCGGCCAGAAGCTGTGACGAATTCGGCCCGGAAACCATGCTTTCAAGTTCAGCCTGGGTTTTTTGCCAGATCGGAAAGGCGCGCACCAGAAGCGCCATGCCTAGATCGGTCAGGGTCAGAAGGCGACCGCGTTTGTCCTTCGGGTCGGGCTGAATATTAACCAGCCCGCGTCGTTCCAACGGTTTGAGATTGGCCGTCAGTGTCGTTCGATCCATTGCCAACAAATTGGCGACATCCTGCATATGCGGCGGATCGGGTCGGTTAAGCGACATCAGCAGGGAAAATTGCCCGCTGGTCAGATCAAGAGAACGAAATGCATCGTCAAACCGTCGCGCAATCGTGCGCGCGGCCCGCCGGACGTGCAGGCATAGACAACTGTCACGCACCATTAATGTCGATGAAAACGGGACTTTATCGTTCTGGTTGAAATCTTTTTTTGACATGTGATCATTATGTTGATATCAACTTTTTTGTCAAACGGGAAAATAAGAAAATGTTGATCAACCCTTTGGTTCAAAAGCGCCACCACGCCTTTGATTTTTGCGACAAACTTCTGAGAGGCAAGGAGGAAGCCCAATGCAGAAGATCAGCCCCTTTTTGTGGTTTGACGGCAACGCCGAAGAAGCCGTCAATTTTTATGCGTCCGTTTTTCCAAATGCCAAGATCGGTAAAATCCTGCGCAGCAGCAAGGCAGGACCTGGATCCGAAGGCAATGTTTTAACCGTAAGTTTCGAGCTCGAAGGTTTGCAGTTCACGGCTCTTAATGGCGGGCCGCAGTTCAAGTTTACCGAAGCTGTTTCCTTCACCGTGTCCTGCAATGACCAAGCAGAAGTTGATTATTATTGGGACTGCCTTTCCGAAGGCGGGGAACTCAGACAGTGCGGATGGGTAAAAGACAAATTTGGCCTTTTCTGGCAGATCACCCCGGTCCGCCTGATCGAACTGATGAACGATCCGGATCCGGATGTCGCGGCCCGGGTGGCAACGACCATGATGTCGATGGAAAAATTCGATATCGCCGGGATTGAACGCGCCGCCAAAAGCACCTGAAAACTCCGCGCAAAATTTTCGCCCACCCCTCGCACCACCAGCGTAAGGAAATGCTCCATGACTGATAAACAAAGCAAAGACAAAGCTGCCATCCGGGAGATTTTTACCCGCTGGGCAACGGCGGCGCGTAACAAGGATCTCGACGATATCATGGCGCTATATAGAGATGATATCTGCTCCTACGATGCGGTCGGTCCGCTGCAATTCAGTGGCCGGGATGATTATCGGGCCCATTGGGAACGCTGCATGGCGTTTGATGATGAATTCATCATGGAACTGCAGGAGCCGACTATTCGTGTTTCCGGTCATCTGGCAGTTGCACGGTTCCTGATCCGGTGCGGCATGCGCAAGGAAGACGGGACCGAGCAGGCAAGCTGGATGCGGTCAAGCTATCACCTTGAAAAGCAGGGTGGTGAATGGCGCATCGCGCATGAACATTTTTCCGTGCCCTTTGATTTTGAAAACGGTGTCGCCCAGTTCGGGTTGCAGCCGTAAATCTCCAAACCCACCAGATTTTACATATATAAGGAACGCCCCGATGAAACTGATCACCTATCTGAATTTCGATGGGAACTGCCGCCAGGCATTTGAATTCTATCAATCCATCCTGGGTGGTGAACTGATTATGATGCCGTTCGGTGATACACCGATGGCTGCTGAATCGCCTGAGCATAATGATAAAATTGCCCATGCGTGCCTGATGGGCGATGGCTGGCATTTGATGGCATCCGACTGCCCACCTGAATATTTCACCAAAATGCAGGGCATGACAGCATCCCTGCATTTTGAAAATGTGACCGATGCCAGAAAAATGTTCGATACCCTTTCCAAAGACGGCCAGGTGACCATGCCGTTCGAAGAAACCTTCTGGTCGCCGGGCTATGGCATGTTTACCGATAAGTTCGGTACACCCTGGATGATCAATACTGATATGTCGCCGAAAGACGGCGCTGGTTGCGCCTGATCTGTCGCGGATAAACGACTTGTTGCCTTGATCCCCGTTTCCCGCCAAAGTGGTATATATAACTTAAGGTTACGGGGATCAGCACTATATGACAGCACGGGTTACGACCGTCGCCTTTGCCGGGATTGAGACAATTCCGGTCGATGTGCAGGTCCAGATGGCAAGCGGTTTACCGGCCTTTACCGTGGTTGGTCTGCCTGACAAGGCAGTTTCCGAGGCACGCGAACGCGTACGGTCGGCACTTTCGGCAATGGGGCTGGCACTGCCGCCCAAACGCATAACAATTAATCTGGCCCCGGCTGATTTGCTGAAAGAAGGATCGCATTTCGATCTGCCGATTGCACTTGGCCTTCTGGCCGAGATGGACGTGATCGGGCACGAAGATATAGCCAATTTCGTCGTGCTGGGGGAATTGGGGCTTGATGGCAGTATTACCGGCGTCGGCGGTGTTTTGCCCGCCGCCATGCAGGCCAGCGGCATGGAACGCGGTATTATATGCCCTTCCGATAACGGGGCGGAGGCCCTTTGGGCCGGGGAGCTTGAAATTTTGGCCCCGTCGCGTCTGACCGTGTTGATCAATCATTTCAAGGGCACGCAAATCCTGCCACGACCAGGCCAGCCCAAGACCAGCCCATCGCCCGTATCACTGCCTGATTTGCGCGATATCAAGGGGCAGGAAAGTGCCAAACGCGCGCTCGAAATTGCTGCGGCTGGCGGGCATAATTTACTGATGAGCGGTCCTCCCGGTTCGGGAAAATCGATGCTTGCCGCACGGTTGCCGGGACTTTTACCGGAGCTGAATGCCAGGCAGGCGCTTGAAACCACCGTAATCCATTCTGTTTCCGGAATGCTGCCCGAAGGCGGGCTTATTCGCACCCGTCCATTTCGTTCCCCGCACCATTCAGCATCCATGCCGGCACTGGTTGGTGGCGGTCATCGGGTACGTCCAGGTGAAATTTCATTGGCGCATCACGGGGTGCTTTTTCTTGATGAATTGCCGGAATTTCAGCGCAATGTGCTTGATGCGCTGCGTCAGCCACTTGAAACCGGGCAGGTATCGGTGGCACGTGCCAATGCACATGTGACTTATCCTGCGCGTGTTCAACTGGTGGCGGCGATGAACCCTTGCCGGTGTGGATATCTGGGCGATAACGATTTGGCCTGCACGCGGGCACCGCGCTGTGGCGAAGAGTATCAGGCGCGGCTCTCAGGGCCGCTACTGGATCGCTTTGACATCCAGATTGACGTTCCGGCCGTTCGACCCGAGGAACTTGACCTTCCGTCTGGCGGCGAGACAACACAAGCCGTGCGTGATCGGGTTCTCGCGGCGCGTGAAATTCAATCATTTCGATATAAAAATGATGGCATTTCAACCAATGCCGAGGCCGATGGTGAAGTTCTGCAAACTGCCGCGGCACTTGATGCCGATGGCCGTGGTCTTTTGCAGGATGCCGCACGTCAGATGAGGCTTTCGGCACGTGGATATCATCGGGTTTTGCGCGTTGCACGCACCATTGCCGATCTTGCCGGGGTGCAAGCTGTTAAGCGCGGCCATATTGCCGAAGCTCTTGGCTATCGGCAGATGGCCTATCGGCGGTAAGGTAATCAGGAAATGCGTGAAATACGATAAACCGATGATGGCGGCACATTGCGGACAATGGTGCCAATTCGTGCGGATTTAAGGCCCATCCGGTCCAGAATGGCGGCGGGCACCGGGCAGCGCGGGCCATAGGTGAACTGATAAAATGCCCCGTTCAGTCCGAGATAGCGGAACGCGCCGTTCAACACCCCCATTACCTGACGCGGGCGCATCGACAGCAAAGGCAGTCCGCTGATGGCAGCACCAAGGCCGTGTGCGGGATACAAATCGCTGCGGGCAAGTCGGGTGGCATCTGTGTGAAAAACACGGGCGCGCGGATAGCGGTCGGCCAGAAGGCGTGCGAATTCTTCCCCGGCTTCGATCAGGGTCAGATCGCCTTCATCAAGACCGCGGCCAATCAGGGCTCGGGTAAAAACGCCAGTTCCCGGCCCAAGTTCCAGCACCGAACCGGTTGCCGGGGAAATTTCGGAGGTAATCATTTCTGCCAGGGCCGGGCCGGAAGGCGATATGGCCGAAACGCGCCTGGGATCGGCAACCCAGGCCCGGAAGAACGGCAAAAGATCTGACATGATGGTTCCCTGTATTGACCATGAATGACAATATTTCCCCGATTGATAAAGCTATATGGGGATGTGCAGGCGTGCAACGCAACTGAACGGCACAAGATATCGATCCCCATCATGTCGTTTACAGGTGCGGATTTGTGTTCTTTTGTAGGCTGATCGGTAAAGCTGACGATCTGCCGGTGCCCGACCCCTTTAATGGGAATTCCGACGCAGATCGTCGATCAGCTGTGCCTTAACCGGATCGGTGTGGAAGCTTGACGGGATGATTATCATGCCTTTGGTCCCGTCGATGGCTTCGATCATGTAAAGGGTGGCGTCATCACCCGGATCGGTCCCGGCATCGACACTGTTACTATGCACGATTTTTAGGTCGGCCGGATCGTAAACCGGGCCATTCCCATCACACCGCAGCCCGCCGCTTTCATAGACGAATTGATGCGAAAAGCCGTGACGGATGGCGTTTTCCTGCAATTCTGCGAGATTCATGACTTGGCTCCTTGCTTGTTTCAGCGTCCTTGCTTCTTAAACGTGCAAAGAGGATGACTGTTCCACCGGAATTAATCAAATCCAGGTCCTAGCGTTGCTGACTGCGCAAATGGTCGATCAGTTCCGCCTTGTCATGTTCTGTGTAAAAGCTGCTGGGTACGATCAGGGTGCCACGTGTGCCGTCACGGGCCTCGATCATGTAAAGGGTGGCATCATCACCCGGATCGGTGCCGCTATCGACAGACCGGCTGTCGATGATGGTCAGATCATTTGCGGAATAACTGACTTCCTTGCCATCACAGGTGACATGGTTGCCGGTCGCACTGAAATGATGGGTGAAGCCCTTGAGTATGGCAATTTCCTGCAGTTCGGAGAGGTTCATGGCGTAAGCTCCGTTTGCCGGTGTTTCGCGAATTTAAATCATAGCACGATAAGGCCGGGAAATATTGCCATGACTATGGCAGAAAACCTCAGATTTCCTTTTTCATGCCTTCGTGGCTGGCAACAAAGCCGAGCCGTTCATAGAAGCGATGGGCATCCTTGCGGCTTTTGTCTGTGGTGAATTGCACGAGCGATGCGTCAAGTGATTTCGAAATCGAAACAGATTCGGTAATCAGTTTTTCCCCGACCTTCTGACCACGGCATTTTGAAGATACCCGAACCCCTTCGATCTGGGCGCGCAGGCGGCCTTTGCGTGAAAGCCCGGCAATCAGGGTCAGTTGCAGACAGCCAACAATGTCATCACCGCGACACGCCAGCAGGTATTTGTTGGGAAGGGCGTCGGTGCTTTGGCTTTCCATGGCATCGAACGCGGCGTAATAGACATCGGGCAGCGGATCGCGGAGTTCCTCGCGGGTTTTACCCTTTTCATCATCGGCCAGCAGGGCAACGATGGCGGGCAGGTCGTCGCGACTGGCATAGCGGAAGGTAATATCGGTCATATAGCCATCCTTGTCCGGGGCGGGGTGCCGTCATGCGGTAAAATCGGGATATTCCCAATTTGCCGACGGAGGTTTTGCCTAGATCTTATTGGCAATATAGCCTTCTTGAAACGACAAAGGTGCCGCCCTCTTGATATCTGGGCGACACCTTTGTCAAATCATCATACTGTCGCGCAGGATCGGGGGAAAGTCGGCAAGGTGATCAATTTAAGAATTTGGATCAGGCAAGTCCGCCATTGGCACGCAGCGTTTGCCCGTTGATCCAACCTGAATCCGGTCCGGCAAGGAAGGACACAACACCAGCGATGTCTTCGGGCTGACCAAGGCGTTCGATCGGCGGCATTTTGGAGAACTGTGCGATCTGTTCGTCGGTTTTGCCGTTCAGGAACAGTTCGGTTGCAACCGGACCGGGGGCAACGGCATTAACAGTGATGTTCCGGCCACGCAGTTCCTTGGCATAAACACCCGTCATCGCCTCTACCGCGGCCTTGGTTGCATTATAAACCGCGTAACCCGGCAATTTCAGATGAAGTGCTGAGGTTGAAAAATTGATCACGCGGCCATCATTGCGTAGGCGTTTGGCCGCTTCGCGCAGCATATTGAAAGTGCCGCGTACATTGGTATCCATCATCGTGTCATAGACCGCGTCACTCATTTCCGAGATCGGCTGTGTCGTCATGACACCAGCATTATTGACGATGACGTCAACACCACCAAAACGGGTTTCTGCGTGATCGAACATGTGTTTTACGGCATCTGCTTTGGTGATGTCAGCCTTGATTGCCATTGCCTGATGTCCACTTGCCGTCAGTTCGTCAACAAGGGCGTCCGCGCTGGTGGCACTGTTGGCATAGTTGATAACAACGGCATAGCCATCCTGCGTCAGGCGTTTGACAAGGGCGACACCAATGCCGCGCGCGGCACCGGTGATGATGGCAGTTCTGGTTTCATTTGCGTTTGTCATGTCGGATTCTCCTGCTTGATGATGAATCAATTTCCATGGGCGGAGTATGAACCGGATGATATTTGGGATAATTACCCTATAATCGACAATACTATTCGATATTTCTAAACAATGGATGGGTGATGGATCGGTTCGAGGAAATGCGCAACTTCGTTCGCATCGTCGAGCGCAGAAGCTTTACCAAGGCAGCGGCCGATCTGATGATCCCGCGTGCAACCATGACCAACGCGATCCAGCGGCTTGAAGAACGGTTGGGTACGCGGTTGCTCAATCGCACAACACGGCAGGTCAAACCGACGCTGGACGGTGAAGCCTATTACAAGCGATGTATTCGCATACTGGGTGAACTCGAAGAAGCCGATGGCCTTTTTCGGCCCTGTGCGCCCAAGGGCCTTTTAAGGGTCAATCTTCAGGGAATGCTGGCGCGGATGTTTGTCATCCCGGCCCTACCCGATTTTATGGCGGAATATCCCGATATTACTCTTCTGGTCGCGGATGGCGACCGGTATGTCGATCTGGTGCATGAAGGATATGACTGCGTGCTGCGCAGCGGGGATCTGACCGATTCGTCGATGATCGGGCGACGCCTGATGACCATGAACGAGGTCACGGTGGCAAGCCCAGCCTATCTTGAAAAATACGGTATCCCGGAACAGATCGCGGATTTGGAACGCCAGGGGCACCGGGTTGTCAGTTTCCTTTCGGGGGCGGACGACAAACCGATGCCACTTGATTTCACCATTGACGGTGTGGTGCGGCAGGTTGAACTTTCCGGTCCTGTTTCGGTTACCGGGGCGGATTTATATATTGCTGCCGCAGTTGCCGGGCTTGGCATTATTCAGGTGCCGCATTATCGCGCGATGGCTGATCTCAAAGCCGGTCGGCTGGTAGAAATTTTGCCACAATATCCGCCCGAACCGATGCCGGTTTCGGTGCTGTATCCGCATAACCGGCAACTTTCGCCGCGCGTTCGGGTATTTACAGACTGGTTGGGACAGCTTTTTGCCAATGGTGTCGAAGGATTAATGGTGGACTGATAAATGAGGGATGCTTAGTAGCCGGTCTTGCGATCGACCAGACCGCGCGGCCTTTCCCCGCGTGTGATGCGATCAATATTGTCGGCGATTTGATCGACTGATTCCTCAATCCGGGTGGCGGCCGCGATATGCGGTGTGAAGCGGATTTTCGGATGATCCCAGAACGGATGACTTTCGGGCAGCGGCTCGGTCACCGCCACATCGAGAAACGCCCCGCGTAGATGTCCGGTATCGATCAGGCGCAGCAGATCGGCCTCGACAATCATCGCACCGCGCGCGGCATTGATCACTGCGGCATTTTTTGGCAATTGCGACAGGCTGTTGCCGTTCAAAACGCCTTCGGTTTCCGGGGTGCGCGGCAACATGCAAATCAGGATATCGGATTGCCCCAGAAACTCGTTCAGGGTTTCGGATCCGGCATAGGTGGTGATGCCGTCAATAGCTTTCATTGTGCGACTCCAGCCCGATACGGCAAAACCAAGCTGTGTTAATGCAGTGGCAACCGCAGCACCAAGTGCACCCAGCCCCATCACCCCGACCCGGCATTTCGAAATACGCGCAACATCGTGCTGCGTCCAATTGGCATTGGCCTGCTGGCGGGCGTAAATATCGAAATCACGCATGAAATGCAGGGCAGCATACAGATGATATTGCACCATTTGATCGGCCATGCCGGCATCTTCAAGGCGAATGACCGGCACGTCCGCCGGAAGACTGGGGGCCGAAAGCACGTGATCAACCCCTGCACCAAGCGAGAAAATCGCCTGAAGTCCAGTCAGACTTTTAAGCAGCCCCTGCGGCTGCTTCCACAACAGGGCAAAATCAATCGTTTCAGAATCGTAATTTTCATATTGGGTGACGATCTGCGCATCCGGCAGACGGTTGACCATTGCCTCTTTCCATCGATCATCTCCGCCCGCCGCCGCAATCAGGATTTTCGGTTTTTTGCTGGAGGCATTGGCGGCGGACATGGGCAATTCTCCTGACGGGTGGGTGAAACAGGCCGTTATTTCGGGGTATCGCTGATACCGATCAGAACCGGCATCGTCAATATTACCTGATCACATAACGCATTGCAGGGCAAAGCGTTCCGACCTCAAATCCAAAGTCGGATTGTCTTTGCTCGAAATGCCGATCAATGCGCGAAAATCATCGCCGGATCGCGGAATGTCTTGAATTCAAGACCATTGCCAGCCGGGTCTTCGACAAAGAAAGTCCCCTGCTCGCCCGGTTCATCTTTAAATCGGATTTTCGGTTCCAACAGGAATTTGACCCCGGCTGCTTTCAGGCGATCCGACAGTTCATGCCATTTTTCCCATTCCAGAACCGCACCAAAATGCGGGATCGGCACGGCATCACCATCGACATTTCCTGCCCCCGCATTCTGATCTGCTCCCGGGCGGACATGGGCGGAGAGCTGATGGCCAAAGAAATCGAAATCAATCCATGCCTCGGTCGAACGACCTTCGTCACAGCCAAGGATATCAATATAAAACGCGCGGGTATCGGCAATCGATTTAATCGGAAAAGCCAGATGGAACGGGGGCAGTGACATGGAAACCTCGTAACGTTAAGGAAACTGGTGCAACCTAAGCATTTTGTTTTCGGCGATAGATGCTGTGCAACAAGTGATCTTTCTTCGGACCTGTGATTTTTATTTTAGTTTCGAAATGATTTTCGTCACACCAGATCATGTAATGATTATAGAAATCGTCACCACAGGGGTGAATGTCGCGCGCGCAAAGCCTTTCGCTCATATCCTCGTCAAATTGCAGCAGCACATAACGATTGCCGAAGCTTAGCGGATCGCGAAACAGCATCTCAATCGCGGGCTGATCTACATGCAGGACGAAGTCATATTCGCGGTAACCATCAAAGCGTTTGCCATCACCGCGTTCAAGAATCCCATCCTCCCGGTAGCGCAGCATTCGGGGATTGTCCGGTTCTGTCAGGCGAAAAGTCACATCGCCTTTGAACTGTCCCGCCGGGCCAAGATCGCGCACAAGCGTCCAGTTGCCTGCAAGGCTTTGAAAAATCGCAGTGGTGTGCGGGAGATTTCGGGTCATGACATTCCGGTAAATCACAAAGGCAGGAATGCCTTGGCCGCCCTGCCCTGAATTCTGGTTTTGCGGGCGTTAACCTGAGTCTTTTGGCAGCATCAGGCCCAGCTTCTTGCCGCCAATGATATGAACATGCAGATGCGGGACGTCCTGACGACCATGATCACGGGTATTGGCGATCAGGCGATAGCCATCCTCGACAACGCCTGCCGCGGTGGCGATTTTACCTATGGCGCGGGTGTAAGCGATGATTTCCGCGTCCGATGCGTTGGTCGCAAAATCGTCATAGCTGGCATAGGCACCCTTCGGGATCACAAGGATATGGGTTGGGGCCTGCGGGGCGATATCGTGAAAGGCAAGGACGTGATCATCCTCAAAAACCTTGTTGCAGGGGATTTCGCCACGAAGAATTTTGGCAAAGATATTTTGCGGATCATAGGCAGAGACGGCCATCGGGATGCTCCTGATCTTGACGGGATATGACCCTATTTATCGGTACGGGATGCCTTTTCGGCAATACCGGAAATGCCCTGGCGTTCGGCCAGTATGTTCCATACGTCTTCTGGCTTTACCCCCTGATCGGCCCAAAGCACGGTCAGGTGATAAAGCAGATCAGCACTTTCGGATGCCACTTTTTCCGGGGTTTCGGCAAGGGCCGCGATCACGGTTTCAACGCCTTCTTCGCCGACTTTCTGGGCGATTTTTGCCGTGCCTTTGGCAAAAAGTCTTGCGGTATAGCTGGTTTCGGGATCTGCGCCCTTGCGTTCGGAAACCACGGCGTAAAGCTGATCAAGGATATGCTGGTCGGTCATAATCACCCCTCGCGGACCGGTATACCGGCGGCTTTCATGTGGTCCTTGACCTCGCGAATGCGATAGGTCCCGAAATGGAAGATTGACGCGGCCAGAACTGCGGAAGCGTGACCCTCAGTCACACCTTCGACCATGTGGTCCAGCGTTCCGACCCCGCCCGATGCAATCACCGGCACATGGACCGCATCAGCGATGGATCGGGTCAGTGGCAGGTTAAAACCTGACTTGGTGCCATCGCGGTCCATCGAGGTTACCAGAAGTTCGCCTGCACCATATTCGGTCATTTGTTTTGCAAACGAAACAGCGTCAATCCCGGTTGGCTTACGACCGCCATGAGTGAAGATTTCAAACTTTTCCGGGCCGGTTGATTTGGCATCAATCGAGACCACAATGCATTGTGATCCGAACTTTCGTGCTGCTTCGCGCACGAAATCGGGGTTATTGACCGCGGCGGTATTGATCGAAACCTTGTCGGCACCGGCCAAAAGCAGTTTGCGAATGTCTTCAAGCGTGCGTACACCACCGCCGACTGTAACGGGCATAAAGCAGGCTTCTGCCGTGCGGGCAACAACGTCGAAAATGGTATCGCGATTGTCGCTTGAGGCGGTGATATCAAGGAAACAAAGCTCGTCAGCGCCTTCGGCGTCATAAATGCGGGCTTGTTCCACCGGATCGCCGGCATCGATCAGGTCGACGAAATTGACCCCTTTGACGACGCGGCCATCCTTAACGTCGAGACAGGGAATGACACGGGTTTTCAGCATGGTCGGTTATCCTGTTTGGGTCCGCTCAGGACAATGCCCTGATGGCTTCTGCCAGATCAATCCGGCCGTCATAAAGCGCGCGTCCGGAAATCGCACCGTCAATCCCGGCGTCGGTATGTTTGGCAACTGCAATCAGATCATCAAGCGATGAAACCCCGCCCGATACGATTACCGGGGTCGAAATGGCACTGGCAAGGGCCACGGTACTTTCGATATTCGGCCCGCCCATCGCACCATCGCGGTCAATATCGGTAAAGATGATCGCGGTAACCCCGCAATCCTCGAATTTCTGCGCCAGTTCAAGTGCGGTGACTTCGGATGTTTCGGCCCAGCCTTCGACCGCGACATAGCCATCGCGCGCATCAATGCCAACCGCGATCCGGTCTGGCCATTTCGCACAGGCTTCCTTGACGAAATCGGGATTACGGAGGGCAACAGTTCCAAGGATCACACGTGTGATGCCCTTGTTAAGCCAGTAGTCAACCGTTTCCATCGTACGGATACCGCCGCCAAGCTGGGTTTTGGCCTTGCCGGCAACAGCGGCAAGGATGCTGTCAACAGCCGTCCCATTGACCGGTTCACCGGCAAAGGCACCGTTCAGATCGACGATATGGACCCAATGGCAACCAGCCGCGACAAATTCACCGGCCTGTGCGCCCGGATCATTGTTGAATACGGTCGCCTTGTCCATATCACCGCGCAACAGGCGAACGCATGCACCATCTTTAAGGTCGATTGCCGGATAGAGATTCACTGGTCAGTGTCCTGTATTTTTTTGGTGTAGTAGTAACCTTCGACCATTTTGCCATCGACCATCGCGTAATAGGGATTGATGCCCCAACGGACATAACCCAGCCCGTTATAAAGTGCGATGGCAGCAGTCTGGGTTTCACGAAGATCAAGTTTCAAAACCGAATAACCGCGTTCGCGTGCATAAAATTCGATGCTACGCACGATGGCCTTGCCATTACCGCGCCCTCGCGCCCACGGTGCCACGAAATGGCCGGTAATCTGGGCCGAATGGCGCTGTGCTTCAAGGTTGGAAGGCGTTTCAAGCAATTGGGCGGCACCGGAAATCACGCCGTCAACGCGCGATACAAACAGATGACGCCCCGGCATCAGCAAAACGCCGCGCCAGTATTTTTCCATATCCGGACGATCCGGCGGGGTCAGCCAACCAAAACCACCGCCTTCGACAATTGCCTGGGTACAGGCATCAACGATGTCAGAAAGATCGCCCGCGCTCAGTTCCGTGACGCGTTCGGCTGTAACACCGGGTTCAATGGTATTGCTGGGGGCGGTCATGGTTTCCATCCCAGGAAGTTACCAATGATGGTCAGTCCCGTTTTCTGGCTTTTTTCCGGATGGAACTGGGTACCGATCATGTTGTCGCGTCCAATCATCGCCGTAAGCGGGCCACCATAGTCAACTGATACCAGCCGTTCATTCGGATTTTGAACATGCATGTGATAACTGTGCACGAAATAGGCATGATCGCCATCCGATACACCCGACAACACGGAATGTGATTTGCCAGACGGATCAAGGACCAGCTCGTTCCAGCCCATATGCGGGATTTTAAGCGACGGGTCGGCGGGTTCAATCGCGACAACCTCCCCCTTGGTCCAGTCAAGACCGGGGGTATCGGCAAATTCGCGACCAACCGTCGACATCAGCTGCATGCCGACACAAATGCCAAAGAACGGCTTGCCGCCCTTGATGACCTGTTCGTTCAGAACTTCGACCATGCCGGTAACGGCATCAAGTCCGGCCCGACAATCGGCATAGGCACCAACGCCAGGCAGGACGATATGGCTGGCATTGCGGACCTTTTCCGGATCATCAGTGACAATGATATCGTCGGAAAAGCCGGTTTCGCGGGCTGCACGTTCAAACGCCTTGGCAGCAGAACGCAGGTTGCCTGAACCGTAATCGATAATCGCAACACTCATGAGTATGGGATGCTCCCGGATAAGGGGGTGGGCGCAACATTATGCAGGGTATCATGAACCCTACGTCTGCCACGCAGGCGATCAAAGAAGCGATGCTCGGCGGCATTTTCATCGGGACCGGCGACAATTTCGATAAGCTTCCAACCATGGGCCGCAAGCTTTCTGCGCCGTAGATCATTGGCAATCAGGCCAAAACCGATTCCGGTGGCAAGTGCCAGAACAAAATCCATCTCTGGGCCCCCATCGAACACATAGGTCAGCAGATTGCAAGTCAGCGATACGCCGATCAGGCCGAAAAAAGCGGCCCACAAGCGATGATACAGCGCCCAGATACCGCTAAAAATAAAGGCCCAGAAATTAAAGCCTTCGCGGATCAGAATCGCATTTTCCATCGGATCGGCATCGCCGGGATGGGTATGAACTGTGTAAACCTTCATCGAAAACCAGCTTCCTGTTCCGGGTGATGCATCACCCGGTCAATCGGATCAGATCAGGGGCATCTGGCGGGTTAAAGCGACCCACCGAGAACACCCTTGGTCGAGGGAATGGCATCGGATTTGCGGGGATCGATTTCGATCGCACTGCGCAGGGACCGTGCCAGCGCCTTAAAGGCACTTTCGACGATATGGTGATTATTATCACCATACAGGTTTTCAACATGCAGCGTCAGGCCAGCGGCCTGTGCAAAGCCCTGGAACCATTCGCGGAACAGTTCGGTGTCCATATTCCCGATCTTGTCGCGAGTAAATTCAACATTCCAGATCAGATAGGGACGGTTCGAACAATCCAGCGCGACACGTGTCAGTGCCTCGTCCATCGGAAGCAGGCAACTGCCGTAACGATTGATGCCCGTTTTATCGCCCAGTGCCTGCGAAAACGCCTGACCGATGGCGATGCCGGTATCTTCGGTGGTGTGATGGAAATCGATATGCAGGTCGCCCTTGGCCCGGACTTTAAGGTCCATCAGGCTGTGGCGTGAAAGCTGTTCGAGCATGTGATCAAGGAAGCCAACCCCGGTCTCGACATCATAGATGCCGGTCCCGTCAAGATTAAGCTCGACCGTGATCTGTGTTTCGTTGGTATTGCGCTCTACGCGGGCCTTGCGCATGCAAAGCTCCTTTCCTGCAGGTATCGATGCATCTGTTGCGTCGTATTTAGCAATAACAGCTGCGAAAAGCCAGTTTAACCGGCTACGCATTGGCCGCAAATATGTGTGGAGTTTGCATTTGGCCGATCCGGTTCATTCAACGAACGACTTATTTGGTTTCGATATGGGAAATGCCATCCCAGTCGATTGGCGGCGGTGACTTTATGAACTGTCGGCAACGTTTCATATAGATCGAAACAAGTTTGTCCGTGCTTGCCTGCGGTTTCAGGGCTTTTAAGGCGTCAAGCGCCTCTTTCCAGTTACGGTTCCGATAAAGCGTCATGCAAGCGTTCCACGTGGAAACCTCGTCATATTGCTCTTTGGTGGCAGCAAGGTCACTATTTGCTTCCTGCTTCTCGCCCAACAGCTCAAAAATATCGACCGGAAGGGTCGTGCCTGCGGGGGAAACGCGATCCACAAAACGAAACAGGAAGGCTTCCCCTGCTTTTCGGGCGATGGTGCCGCTGGCGAGAATGCGGGTGCCATAAATCTTGTTCAGTCCCTCAATCCGGGAGGCAAGATTAACCGCTGCACCCAATGCGGTATATTGAATGCGACTTTTCGATCCGACATTTCCAACCACCACCTGATCGCAATGCAGACCGAACCGCGTGCGCAGGGGAAATAGTTCCGATTGGCTGGAAACTGAGTTCAACTTCCGTCCGGCATGCCTGCATGCCAAGGCTGCCCGGCAGGCATGAATGGTGTGATCCGGGTCCGTTGTAGGGGCATTCCAGAACGCCATGATCGCATCACCGATATATTTGTCGATCGTGCCGTTGCCATTGTCGGTGATTTCCTTTTCCATGGCCGCGAAGTAGTTTGACAGTTCAAGCATCAATACCGTTGGCGCATAGTTTTCGGTTTTGCCGGTAAAGCCTTCGATATCGGTGAACATGATCGACAATTCTCGCGATGTACCTCCGATTTCGACCGGATGGCCCGAGGCAACAATCGATTTCACCAGATCAACAGGCACATAAGAGCCAAAGCTTTTCAGACTGACTTTCATGTTTGATACGGCATTGGCCAGTGCGCTGACCTCGTAAATGTGGGACGACATCTGAAAATCGCCTTCAAGATCGAAATGGCCGACTTTCTCGGCCTCCAACGCCACGACATTAAGCTGACGACTCAGCATGCGCGACATGATGACGATCAGAATGACGGTAATGACAATGATGATTGCTGCAATCTGCAAAACGTTTCGGGTGGTTTCCTTGATGGCACCGACAAATTCATCCTCGGGTACGATGAAGCCAAGTGTCGGGGAAACACCGAATAATTCGGGAATGGGGGCCGCGGATGCCAGATATTTGCGCCCGTCTTTCGCCCCTTTGAAATCAAAGAAAGTCTCGCGACTTTTTGTCCATTGCGTAATCGCCGTTTCGACAATGGGATCGTCAATTTTACGATTGTCCACCCCCGTGAATTTCATATCCTTGGCATCGTCGCGTGTCCCGCTATAGGCGATGACACCATCTTCTCGATCAAGCAGAAAGACACGGCCCTCATTGCCGATCCGGATGTTGTTCAGGATGTTGGTGATCTTGTCCATTGTCAGGTCCGCCCCGACAACACCTACCAGTTTTCCGTCGGCATCGGTTACCCGTCTGGCAAAGGTAACTCCCGGTTTTCCAGTACTGTTAAAGATATAGAAATTACTGACGAAAATATCGTCCCGGTTACGGGCACCTTCGTACCAGGGACGGGTTCTGGGGTCATATTCCACGTTGATCTGTTCGCGTCCGGTAACGGCTCCCCATGATGACTGATACAGGAACGTTTCGATCATATCGTCGGCCGGGCCGTTGATTGTGCGATAGACGATTTTGGTGTTTGCGGGCAGCGGGCTGTCATTCGGGCCAAATTCCGAAACGCCCCCGGGGACTTGCACGACCTGATAAAATTGTCCTTGATTCTCAAGACCAAAGAACAAGCCATAGATATAGGGATAGGGTTTGATCTGGCTTGCCATGACGGCCCCGCTACGAGGTTCGGTCACGGCTTCGGGGAAGGATTTGATAAAATCGACGGTTGTTTCAACCACCTGTCCGACCGGAACGATCACATTGATCAGGTTTTCAACGGTATTCTCGCGCGCGGCGGTCATCTCGGATCGCGCTGTTTCCAATGCAAGCCGGTGATTGTTTTGGTAAAGAATGGCAACAGTGATCCCGATCATGAACACGGCGATTGCTGTGAACGCGGTGGTCACCCCTATTTGCAGCTTGATCTTCACCTGTCCACCCCATTGTCAGTTCCCTGGATCAGATATTTCTTTTCCGGGTTGAAGATTGGTATGTGGGATTGCGCGCTAGGATAAAAACCCATCCATTAGAACAGGCTAAAGGTGTCGAAAGGTCAGACAAAGTCGAACTTGTCGACGTCAAACAGGCCTTTGTCGGTCATTTTCAGATGCGGGATTACCGGCAAGGCTAGGAAGGCGACCTGCAGGAACGGCTCGGGCAGGACACAGCCAAGATCCTTGGCAGCCGCGCGTAGCGTGATCAGGTCCTTTTCGACGACCTCAAACGGTTCAGTACTCATCAGTCCGGCAACGGGTAACGCCAGTTCGGCCGTGATCCTGCCACCATCTGCAACGGCAAAGCCGCCACCCATTTCAATCAGACGATTGACCGCGGCGGCCATGTCGGCGTCATTGGCACCGACCACAGTGATATTGTGGCTGTCATGCCCGACCGAAGATGCAATTGCCCCGCGTTTCAAACCAAAACCACGGACGAAACTGCGCCCGATATTGCCGTTCTTGCCGTGGCGTTCGACGACGGCCACCTTGATCACATCGTTTTCAAGATCGGGTTTCAGGCCATTTTCGCCAATTGCAAGCGTGGCCTCATCCCGGAAGGTCAGGATCAGACCGGGTTTGACCTTGATCACTAGGGTCTGGTTCTGACCTGGTTTGGGCTCACTTATGAAGTCATTGGCTTTGACCGGTTTGGCCTTCATTGATGTCAGGCCAATCGGTGCCACGGTTTCGCGGGCGTCAAACAGGTCCTTGGTCACCAGTCGTCCGCCGGCAATCACATCACTGACCGCACAAGATTCCAGATCATCAAGGATGGCGATATCGGCCCGCCCGCCCGGCCCGATCAGGCCACGATCACGCAGTCCGAAAATACGGGCCGCCGAATGTGATGCGGCGCGATAGGCATGGTGAATCGGACAATTACGTGCTTTTAAATGACCGATTAATCGTTCAATAAGGCTGTCAAGATGACCCTCTTCGCCGATATCAAGCGGATTACGATCATCGGTACACAAGGCTACGAAACTTGAACTATTCTCATCAAGGATCTCAGCCAGTGCTTCAAGGTCTTTGGAAACTGATCCTTCGCGGATCAGGATCGCCATACCTTTGGCCAGTTTTTCGCGGGCCTCGGCGGCGGATGTTGCTTCGTGGTCGGTGCGAATGCCTGCGGCCATATAGCCGTTTAGTGCCGTGCCCAGTACCAGCGGCGCATGACCGTCAATATGACCGTCTTGAAACGCTTCAAGCTTTGCCAGAATGCCCGGATCAAGGTTCAGTACGCCGGGATAATTCATCATTTCGGCCAACCCGACGACCTTTGGATGGCTTCGGAATTGCAGAAGATCATCGATTTCAAGCTGCGCACCCGATGTTTCAAAGCCGGTGGCTGGAACACAGGATGACAGATTGACGCGGATATCCATCACGGACCGTTCGGCGCAATTCAGAAAATACCTGATCCCGTCTGCGCCCAGAACATTGGCGATTTCATGCGGATCACACAGGACCGTGGTGACACCGTGCGGCAAGACGCAGCGATCAAATTCAAGCGGCGTGACAAGCGAGCTTTCGATATGCAGATGCGTGTCGATAAAGCCCGGTACGGCAAATTTGCCGGTACAGTCAATTTCGCTCTCGCCTTCGTATCTGGCATACGTGCCGACAATCCGATCGCCAACAATGGCAATATCGGTTTCAGTTACCTTGCCGGTGATAACATCAAGCAATCCGATATTGCGCAGGACCAGATCGGCCCTGATCCTGCCCTGGCCGGCGAGGATGCATTTGCCAAGATGGGTTTGGGCAAGGTCGGGATTGCTCATGACTATTGTCCTTCATTCTTTGAAATTCTTTTATGATCCAAGGGTAAAGCATGTAGCGGCGATACGTCCTGAATTTTTTGTATTCCATCGCATTGAAACAGTGTTTGTGATCCGGCGATGGTGGTTCGCAGGGCTTGGCCCTTGACCGGACTGTTGTGCGTGCTAACTCTTGATCGAATACATTGGATGAAAATCTAGGGATTATTTATGAGCGAACAATCGCAGCCGAGCTGGCATGGCACAACGATCCTGTCGGTGCGCAAGGGCAATGAAGTCGTGGTTGCCGGTGATGGCCAGGTCTCGCTGGGCCAGACCGTGATCAAGGGTAACGCCCGCAAAGTGCGCCGTATCGGCCAGAAAGGCGAGATTATCGTCGGATTTGCCGGGGCAACGGCGGATGCTTTTACCCTGCTCGAACGTCTTGAAGCCAAACTGGAACGCCATCCCGGCCAGACCATGCGCGCCTGTGTCGAACTGGCCAAGGACTGGCGCACGGATCGCTATCTTCGCAAGCTCGAAGCGATGATGGCAGTGGCCGACAAGGATGTATCACTGGTGCTAACCGGTCAGGGCGATGTGCTTGAACCCGAGGACGGCATCATCGCCATCGGATCGGGGGGCAATTACGCGCTGGCGGCAGCACGTGCCCTGATTGATCAGGACATGAATGCCGAGGAGATCGCCCGCAAGGCGATGGCGATTGCCGGTGATATTTGTGTCTATACCAACGGCAATGTGCTTCTGGAAAAAATCGAGGATGCGAAATAAGGGTGCCGTTTCGGGCCTATTATCGCATTTCCGTCGCAAGAACTAACGGATAAATTTAATGACCCAACATTTCAGCCCGCGCGAGATTGTTTCCGAACTAGATCGCCATATTATCGGTCAGAAAGATGCCAAGCGCGCGGTCGCCATTGCCTTGCGCAATCGCTGGCGTCGACAGCAACTTGACGACAACATGCGCAATGAAGTGCTGCCCAAAAACATTCTTATGATCGGCCCGACCGGTGTTGGTAAAACCGAAATTGCCCGGCGTCTTGCCAAACTGGCAGAGGCTCCGTTCATCAAGATCGAGGCCACCAAATTCACCGAAGTCGGTTATGTTGGTCGGGATGTCGAACAGATCGTTCGCGACCTTCTGGAAGTGTCGCTGGACCTGACGCGTGAAAGCATGCGCAAGAAGGTCCGTGCCAAGGCCGAAATGCAGGCCGAGGAACGCATTCTGGACGGTCTGGTTGGTGAAAATGCATCGGCCGATACCCGCCAGAAATTCCGCAAGATGCTGCGAGAAGGCGAATTGCAGGACAAGGAAATCGAAATCCATGTCCAGGAAAGCAGTTCATCTTCGATGCCGACCATCGATATTCCGGGCATGCCCGGTGCGCAGATGGGAATGCTGAACCTTTCGGACGTTTTCGGCAAGGCATTCGGTGGCCAGACCAAACCAAAACGCATGACCGTCGAGGAAGCGTTTGAACGTCTGATCGACGAGGAAGGCGACAAGCTTCTGGATATGGATAAGGTTACCGCGGAGGCGATCGACAATGTCGAACAGAACGGCATCGTATTTCTTGACGAGATTGACAAGATTACCGCGCGTTCCGAACGCGGGGGCGATGTGTCGCGCGAGGGTGTACAGCGCGATTTGCTGCCGCTGATCGAAGGTACCAATGTTTCGACCAAGCATGGCACGGTCAAAACCGACCATATCCTGTTTATCTGTTCGGGGGCGTTCCATCTGGCAAAGCCATCGGACCTGCTGCCGGAATTGCAGGGCCGTCTGCCGATCCGGGTCGAGCTGAAAGCTCTGACCGAAGAAGATTTCCGCCGTATCCTGCTGGAACCGGAAGCGTCGCTGATCAAGCAGTATGTGGCGTTGCTGAAAACCGAGGAAGTGACGTTGGAATTCAGCGATGATGCGGTTGATGAACTTGCCCGCATTTCTGCCAGTGTGAACGAAACGGTCGAAAATATCGGTGCGCGTCGGCTGCATACGGTTTTGGAAAAGCTTCTGGACGATATCAGCTTTACCGCAACTGATCGGTCGGGCGAGACGATCAAGATCGATGCGAATTATGTTCGCGAGCAGGTCGATGACCTTGCCAAGGATGCCGACCTGTCGAAATTCATTCTCTGACTGTTCAACAATCTTGAAAAGACAAAGACCGGCAGTTTGGTGCCGGTCTTTTTTTCATGTGAAACATGCAGGCCTGCCCGAAACCAGGCAGGAAATCAGGCCCGATGCAGGGTTCGGATATTGTCGCTGGCCTTGGCGGGAAGATAAACCGTGAAAACCGATCCGACACCCTGTTCGCTGTCGATGATCATGGTGCCGCGGTGGCGTTGTACCAGATGTTTGACGATTGCAAGACCAAGACCGGTGCCACCAACGGCACGTGATCGTGCTGTATCAACCCGGTAAAACCGTTCGGTCAGGCGCGGCAGGTGTTCGCGTGCTATCCCGTCGGAATGATCGCGGATGGCAACCGCCAGAATACGGTCATGCCGGAACCGCGCCAATGCGCCGGGTGTGTTTTTGGCAAGGGTGATGGAAACTTCGATATCGGTATTGGCGTGGCCGTATTTGATGGCGTTTTCCACCAGATTGACGAAAACCTGGGTCAGTTCCTTTTCTTCGCCGACAATCTCGGTATTGTCGATGTCGCATGTGACCCTGATCTGCATGCTTTTGGCATCGGCCTTCATCGCAAGTGTCTTGGCGACTTTGTCGATAATCTTGCCGACATCGCAATCATCAGATGGCGGGGTATGTTCGTTCAGCTCGATCCGGGCGAGTGACAGCAAATCTTCGATCAGATGTTGCATTCGCAGTCCTTGATCGCGCATCACTGGCAGAAACTGGTTCAGCGCATCCGGGTCATCCTTTGCCGGGCCTTCAAGCGTTTCGATAAAGCCGAGCAACACCGAAAGCGGGGTGCGCAATTCATGTCCGGCATCGGTGGCGAAATCGGCACGCATCTGTTCAAGTTTGCGAAGTTCGGTCAGGTCGGAAAACGACAGGACAAAATTCCGGTCACCGGTTGCAGCCGGAAGGCGCGCGGTCAAGACGTCAAAATGGCGGTGCGCGTCGCTTGCCAGCACAAATTCGGCATGTTTCATCCGTTCGCGTTCTGCTGCAACGTCGTCAAAGGCGTCAAGCAGGATGGGATCCCGGATGTAACGTGTCAGGTCATGGCCGGTTTCAAGATTGTGAAACAGACCGAGTGCCGCCTGGTTAAAACCGGTGACAACCCTCTGCCGGTTGACCATCACCACCGGATTTGGCAGGTGATCGAGGATTTCGGCATCGGTACTGGTCCGGGTTTCAAGATCGGTAATGCGTTCGCGAAAGACACTGGCGATCTGGGTGTAAAGAGACGAGAGTTCGGCCGCAGCCCCGAAAGACAGATGTTGTGGTGGTGTCCCGCGGAATTTGTCGCGCAGGCCAGTGGCATATTGGGCAACCTGGCGCAATTCGCCAAAATAGATGCGAAGAATCGCGGCAACCCCGACCCATGCCAGAATGGCACACAGGATCGCCGTTCCCCAGCCAAGCAGTTCCATCGTGGCGAGCACGATGAAAATCGTGGCCGTTGGAAATGCAACCGCAAATGCTGTCATCAACAATTGGCGAAAGCCCAATTGACGCTCCTGAAGTCGGGTGCCGATTTGGTACGCGTTAACGCACGCAAAAAATTTGGACTAAAATGATTATGCGCCGGTAAAGATCAAATAAAAGTTAGATGACAGTTTTCAAGCTTCAGAAATACTTGAAAAAATACGTCGTCCACTTGCTGACCATACAGCCGTATAAGATAATTTGGTCGAAAATTTTGCAATTGCGTTAACGCTCTCGTGTCGCGTCGGTTTCGCCTTCTGATAGCGATCAGAGGATTTCAGCACCCTCATCAAAGCTCAGCCGCGGGCTGCGATCAAACAGTTTTGACGGATCGCCATAGCCGATATTGATCAGGAAGTTGCTTTTGACCTGTGTACCACCAAAGAATTCGGCGTCGACCTTGGCATTGTCAAAGCCCGACATTGGCCCGCAATCAAGCCCGAGCGCACGCAGCGCCAGAATGAAATAGCCGCCCTGAAGCGTGCCGTTACGAAAGGCGGTTGCCGAAATTGCCGCATCGTTACCGGCAAACCATGATCGCGCATCAGCATGAGGGAAAAGTTGGGGCAGTTTTTCATAGAATTCCATGTCATGGGCGATAATTGCCGTGACCGGTGCCGCCATGGTTTTTTCCAGATTGCCAGGAGATAGGGCAGGTTTCAGGCGTTCTTTTGCCGCTGCCGATTTGACAAAAGTAATGCGCATCGGTTCGCAATTGGCGCTGGTCGGGCCCATCACGGTAAGGTCCCATGCCTTTTGCAACAGGGCAGTATCGACATCGCGATCCTGCCAGCCATTGTGGGTGCGGGCCTTGTTGAAAAGGATGTCGAGTGCGTCGGAACCAAGCATGCCAATCTCCGTTGAAGTTACGGTTGAACAGGATGTCCTAAAGTTAGGTTGCTACGGACTATACACAAGCGCAGTGACGAAATTGTGGAAAAACAATTGGTTCGCTGGTAGGTTCACAAAAACATGATTACCGGAAACCATAAATTATCGGCTGTGGTTTTGGGGGCTGCAGTGACCAAATGAATGAGGTCGCAAAAGAGATGGATGTGGCAATGCAATCACAGACCAATAAGCAGCGGCATTTTGAAAAGATGTCTCGCGCAAGTGGCGGGAGAGGCATGTTTCGTTGCATGATTTTTGGCGCGGCTTTTGCCGTTGGGCTGACATTTGGCATATCACCCGGTATGGCACAGGGTACGGCGCAGGATGAAGGTGCCTCAGATACGACGACCAGCGGGCAATCCCCTGCAATACAGGAAAGCACCGCCACGTCTTCGGCGACTGCGGCGATACCGACCGGGGATGCATCGTCGGCCGTTGTGTTTATGTATCATCGGTTTGCCGAAACAGATTTCCCCTCGACCAATATCCGCGGTCCCCAGTTCGAAGCCCATCTTCGGGAGTTGAGCAACGGTAAATACACCGTGATGGGCGTGCCAGAGATTGTCGATGCCCTGCAAAATGGCAAAGGCCTTCCCGATTATGCCATCGGGATCACGGTCGATGATGCCTATCGTTCGGTTTACGATGTTGCGTGGCCTGCCTTCAAAAAGCACAACATGCCGATGACGGTCTTTGTCGCGAGCGAACAGGTTGATGCCGGGTACGAGAACTACATGACTTGGGACATGTTGCGCGAACTGGTCAAGGAAGGCGTGACGATTGGCGGACACAGCCGGCATCATTCGCATTTGCCGAGCCTTCCGATTGAAGACGTAAAGGCCGAACTGGCCCATTCGGCCGAACGGTTTCAGGAAGAACTGGGCTTCGTTCCGGATATCTTTGCATATCCCTATGGCGAGGCCAGCGATGAGGTCATCACGGCGGTCAGGGAAGCCGGTTACAAGGTGGCATTCGGTCAGCAAAGCGGTGCGATCAGCACGGAATCGGATATGATGTATCTGCCGCGTTTTGCCATGAACGAGAATTACGGCGAGATGGACCGTTTTACCCTTGCGGCAAATTCTCTGCCATTGCCGGTCAGCGATGTAACCCCGCCAAACTATACGCTGGAACGCAATCCGCCCGCGTTCGGCTTCACGTTGAGGGAAAAGGCAGGCGATATTGCCTGCTATCCGTCCGAGGGCGAACCAACCATGAATCGCTTGGGAGACGAGCGGGTTGAAATTCGCCTGAATGCACCGGTTTCATCGGGGCGTTGGCGGATCAACTGTACTTCGATGGGGCCGGACGGACGGTGGCGTTGGTTCGGGATGCTTTATACCGTTCCATAAAAAATATCTGAAAATGGACGATGAAATCACGCTGCGGGTTCTACGATCCTGTGGCGTTTTTTCTGATTACTTTGGACGCTTGCACGGGATCGACAGAGAAGGTAGGTTAACCACACTTCTCCAACGTAAATAATTGGTAACCACAGTGCTAGCAGGAAAAAATATCCTTCTGATCATCTCGGGCGGCATTGCAGCCTACAAGGTTCTTGAGGTGATCCGACGCTTGCGCGACCGGGAGATCAATATCCGCGCGATCCTGACCAAAGGCGGCGCGGAATTCGTAACCCCGTTATCGGTGGCCGCCCTTACCGAGAACAAGGTTTATCAGGATCTGTTTTCCCTGACCGACGAAGCCGAAATGGGCCATATCCGCCTGTCGCGAGAGGCCGATCTTGTACTGGTTGCCCCGGCAAGTGCCGATATCCTCGCCAAAATGGCAACCGGTCAGGCCGGTGATCTGGCAACGACGGCGCTGCTGGCGACCAACAAGCCGGTGATGGTTGTGCCGGCGATGAATGTCGAAATGTGGAACCATGCCGCGACACAGGCAAATATCGCCACTCTGGAAGGCCGCGGTGTGATGCGCGTTGGACCGGCGGCCGGCGATCTGGCATGTGGTGAAACCGGTTCGGGGCGTTTAGCCGAACCGGCAGAAATCATTGCAGCGGTTCTTGATTTTCTGGAAGGTCAGCCAGTAGGAAAGCCGCTTGCGGGTAAAAAGGCCATTGTGACCAGTGGCCCGACGCACGAGCCAATTGACCCGGTGCGATACATCGCCAACCGGTCGTCGGGCAAGCAGGGCCATGCGATTGCCGCGGCCCTTGCTGTTGCAGGCGCCGATGTGACGCTGATCAGCGGGCCGGTGAGTTTGCCGGATCCGACGGGGGTGAAGGTTGTGCGGATCGAAACCGCCCAACAAATGCTTGATGCTGTGCAGGTTGCCCTGCCTGCCGATATTGCAGTATGTGCAGCGGCGGTTGCCGACTGGCGCGTGGCCGCAGAAGCTGGTCAGAAACTTAAAAAGGATGGGTCGGGTGCGATCCCGGACCTGAAGCTTTTGGAAAATCCGGATATTCTCGCAGCTATTAGCCAGAAAGGGTCAAAACGCCCGGGACTGGTTATTGGTTTCGCAGCCGAAACAGAAAATGTTATCGAGCATGCCCGTGCCAAACGGGCGCGCAAGGGATGCGACTGGATTCTTGCCAATGATGTGGCGCCGGGTACAGGCACCTTTGGTGGCGATGAAAATGAAGTTTTCCTGATTTCCGGCTCGGAGAGTGCCAGTGATGAGGTTTGGCCCCGACAGGGCAAGGCCGGTGTGGCACGCGCACTTGTGCAACGGATTTCCCGGCATTTTGCCTGATTTGAATAACCTGGTAACCCGCTGCACGTCCAAGGCGTGCAGCCAGAAATGTGAAGACAAGGAACTTTCATGACGCGTTTGACTGTCGATCTGAAACAGCTGCCCCATGGTTCGGATTTCCCGCTGCCTGATTATGCCACCGCACAGTCGGCGGCCGTTGATCTGCAGGCGGCGATTGACGATAGGCTGGTGATTGCGCCGGGCAAACGGGCCATGATTGAAACCGGCATTGCGATTGCCCTGCCCGCCGGGTTCGAAGCACAGGTGCGTCCGCGTTCGGGACTGGCTGCGAAAAACGGTGTCACGGTTCTGAACAGTCCGGGAACGATTGACGCCGATTACCGTGGCGAAATCAAAGTGATCCTGATCAATCACGGTGACGAGGCATTCACCATCGAACGTGGCATGCGCATTGCCCAACTTGTGGTCGCACCGGTGACCCAGGTGACATGGAATGCGGTTGCCGATCTGGATGAAACAGCGCGCGGTGCGGGTGGATTCGGATCGACCGGTGTTGGTGCTACGGTTGCAATACCGGCGGGCAAAACAGCCTGATCACCGATAAACCGGTGATTTTCGACGCTCTGTCAAACATGGTTTCGAAATTTCCGGGGGGATATCCGGGACCGCAAGGGGAGTAAGAAAGAGACGATGTTAAAACTGTCAAAGAAGATGCTGTTCGCCATCGAGGCGGTGGTGGACATCGCCTATAACGCGGCGGGCGAGCCAGTGCAAAGCCGTGATATCACCGCGCGTCAGGGCATTCCGAAACGCTATCTTGAACAGACCCTGCAACAGCTGGTGCGTGCCGATATTCTGGTGGGGGTGCGTGGCCCACGGGGTGGTTACCGTCTGGCGCGCGAACGTCGGCGTATCACACTTGCCGATATCGTATCGGTGATCAGGTCAATGGAAACGTCGGACGACCCGATCGAAGATCCGGCAGGATCACCATTGGGCAAGGAAGTGGTGCGTCCGCTTTGGCGTGAACTTCAGGATGAAATGATGGTGGCGCTGACCCGGATCACGGTCGAGGATCTGTGCAACCGGGCGCGTGATGCGGGCCTGCGCAGCGGGATCGAGGAATCGCCGGATTTCATCATTTAGTCTTCGGAACGGGCGGCGGATTGTTGTATCGTGAAACCACAAGAATCCGCTGCGGTTCATATATGATTCACAGGCGTCAGGAACCGACCGAACCGGGATTTGCGTGAAAACTGTTTAAACCCGATTGACTTGGGAATTAAGCACGACAAATACAAATTCAGTATGTGGTTGGTTTTAAATTACAAGAAATTGCGAGGAAAACATGACCGAGTTTCGTGGCAAGATTTACGACAGCATCATCGACACCATCGGTGCGACGCCGCTGGTTCGTCTTTCACGTCTGGCAGCGGCCGAAGGTGTAAAGGCCGATCTGATTGGCAAACTTGAATTCTTCAATCCTCTGGCATCGGTAAAAGATCGTATCGGTCTTGCAATGATCGAGGATGCCGAGAAATCCGGGCGTATCAAACCGGGTGCGACGCTGGTCGAACCGACTTCGGGCAATACCGGTATTGCGCTGGCTTTTGTGGCAGCAGCCAAGGGTTACAAATTGATCCTGACCATGCCCGAAAGCATGTCGCTGGAACGTCGCAAAATGCTGATGCTTCTGGGGGCGCAAATTGATCTGACCCCGGCGGCCAAGGGCATGAAGGGTGCCGTAGCACGGGCCGAGGAACTGGTTGGCGAAATTGACGGCGCGATCATGCTTCAGCAGTTTGACAACCCGGCCAACCCGGAAATTCACCGCAACACCACCGCCGAGGAAATCCTGAAGGATACAGACGGTAAGGTTGATATCTTTGTTTCCGGTGTCGGTACCGGCGGGACTCTGACCGGGGTTGGGGAAGTTCTAAAAAAGCATAATCCGAATGTTCAGATCGTTGCGGTCGAACCTGAAGACAGCCCGGTTATTTCCGGTGGTGCACCGGGCCCGCATAAAATCCAGGGCATCGGTGCCGGTTTCATTCCGGGCAACCTGAATACCAGCGTTATCGACAAAACCATGACGATCGGCAACGAGACCGCCTTTACCACCGCCCGCAAGCTCGCCAGCATCGAGGGCCTTCCAACAGGTATTTCGTCGGGTGCGGCGGTTGCAGCTGCGATCGAGCTTGGCCAGTTGCCGGAAAACGAAGGTAAACGTATCGTGATCATCATTCCGAGCTTTGCCGAACGTTACCTGTCGACTCCGCTGTTCGAAGGTCTGCAGTAATCCGGTTCTGTTGCCAGATACATTTTGAAGGCCCGGATTTTCCGGGCCTTTCTTGTCTGTGCCATGCACGCTATATGCAATGGCAGACCTGTTTCGACCGAATGAAAGAAGCCGCGCGTGAGTGATTTTGATTTCAGCGAAAATGAAGTGCAGCGCTATGCCCGGCATATCGTCCTGAAGGATGTTGGCGGTACAGGGCAAATGAAGCTGAAGCGCGGGCGGGTGTTGATTGTCGGTGCGGGTGGCCTTGGCTCACCTTTGGCGATGTATCTGGCAGCCGCCGGGATTGGCACCATCGGACTTGTCGATGCCGACACGGTCGAGTTATCGAACCTGCAGCGCCAGATTGCGCATGGCATGAAAGACCTTGGCACACCCAAGGTCGAAAGTGCCAAATCAACCATGCTTGATATGAACCCGGAAATCACCGTACGGACGCATAATGTTCGGCTTGATGCGGCCAATGTTATGGATCTGATTGCGGATTATGACGTGATCGCTGATGGGTCGGACAATTTTGAAACGCGATTCCTTCTAAACGATGCGTGCTATTTTGCGGGAAAAACACTGGTGTCGGGTGCTGCCCTTCGCTTTGACGGGCAGGTTGCGACCTTTAAAGCCCATCTGGGTGATCCGCACCCTTGTTATCGCTGCATCTATCACGGTCCACCGCCCGAGGACGCCATTCCATCCTGTGCACAGGGCGGTGTTCTTGGTTCCGTCGTGGGCATGATCGGCGGGATTCAGGCAACCGAAATCCTCAAGGAATTGATGGGGATTGGCGATGGTTTGTCCGGCAGGCTTGTGATTGTCGATGCACTTGGTGCATCCTTCCGAAAGATCAAAGTCCCGCGCGATCCGGGCTGCCCGCTTTGTTCCGAAAACGCCAGTATCAAGGACCTGTCCATTCATGAGCATTGAAACCGCCAACCAGTCCGAGAGTCCAAAGAAACTGTCGCTGGTGGTGTTTTCCGGCAGCTTTGAAAAAGTTCATTACGCACTCGTAATGGCATCTGCGGCACTGGCTTCGGGGCGCGAGGCCACCCTGTTTTTCACCATGGAAGCCTGCCGTGCGGTTCTGGCTCCGTCGGGCTGGCGTCATTTGCGGACAGAGGCCGAAGGGGCAACGGCTACCTCGATTGATCTCAGTTATTCCATACGTGGCATCGGCACGTTCGAGGAACTGCTGTCGGCCTGTGTCGCACTGAATGGTAAGTTCATGGTTTGCGATATGGGTCTTCGCGCGCTTGGGCTGGAAAACGAAGCCAAACGTGAAGAGCTCAAAATCGAGACGGGCGGCGTGGTAACGTTCCTTAATGACGCCCGTCAACAGGGCGAAATGCTTTTTATCTAAGAGACGCTGATGAATTCAGTTGGTGCCTGTTAGTAGCTTGATGCCAAGTCCGGCAAGGCACAATCCCACACCACGTTCAATCCAGATTTTAATAGCTGCGATGCGCGCTTGCACCGAAGGCAGTGTCAACGCGACCGCGACCAGCGCAAACCAGATCATGTGGCATGCCGCGATATAGAAACCGTAACCGATTTCCATCAAAACCGGTGTATCAGGTGAAATCATCTGACTGAACAACGAGACGATGAACAGCATCGTCTTGGGGTTAAGGGCGTTGCAGGCAAAACCGATCCAGAAAGCGGATCCGTTCCGTTTTTGATCTGCTTCCGGTCTGTTGGTGCTTTTGTTTGTCATTCGAGTCTGAAGTGCTGCGGGTCTTTTCGAAAACAAAGCCCGAATATCGGGCCAAAGTGCGGATATCCCCAACCATATCAGATAGGCAGCACCCAGATAGCGCAAGCTGGTCAGAACCCAGACATTACTTGCAAATACAACGCCAAGCCCGATCAGTGTATAGACCAAATGTATTGAAACACCGCTGCCGATGCCAATCGCGCACAGCACACCAGCACGACGACCACGTGTAAGCGCAATACGCGTCACCATGGCGAAATCGGGTCCGGGGCTGATGACTGCAAGAATGGTGATGATGGCGACGGCAATGACTTCGATCTGGGCAATGGCAGGCATGTTTGTGTTCCTTGATCTGTGAGCGCATTCAGTATCAAATTGGAAAGATCGTCAGAGAATCGAAAATTCATGGGATATTTTGTGAGTAATATTCACATAAAACGCAATCTGCCCCCGCTTACATCCCTGCCCGCATTTGAGGCCGCAGCGCGGCTTCAAAGCTTTTCCCGTGCGGCCGAAGAACTGCATCTGACCCACGGTGCGATCAGCCGTGCGGTGGCGCAGATAGAGGAACGGCTGGGTATTGATCTGTTTGTTCGGCGCAACCGGCGTGTCTGGTTGACCCCGGCAGGCGAAAGGCTTTTCAAGTCGGTCGTAACAGCGCTGGACGGGCTTGATGGCGCGGTCGAAGAAATTCACCGCCATGACAGCGCATCACCCATCTTGTCGGTATCGTGCGAGCCCAGCCTTGCGATGCGCTGGCTGATGCCAAGGCTGGGCGTGTTTCGCGAAGCCAATCCTGACTTGAATATCGATCTCAGGTTGGCTGGTGGGCCGGTTGATCTGCTGGTCGAGGGATGCGACCTGGCGATCCGGCGGGCCGATTTCGGTATTGCCGAGGATTACGAGGTGACCCGCCTTTGGCCGGAATTTGCCGGGCCGGTTTGCGATCCGGTTTGCTGGGAAGACATGCTGGTTCGTGATTTGTCCAATGCCCGATGGTTGCACAGTCGCACGCGGCCGGATGCCTGGGATATTTGGAAACGGGCAAGCGGGAACAATAGCAGCCCGGCAAGCGAGCAATATTTCGACCATTTCTTTTTTACGCTTCAGGCCGCCGTCAATCGTTTGGGGACTGCAATCGGGCCTTTGCCGCTGGTTTATGATGATCTGATGGCTGGCCGTTTGGTTGCGCCGCACGGTATGGCGCCTACCGGCTATGACTATGTCCTGATTACATTGGATAGACCGGGACGCGACCCGCGGATTTTGCGATTCTTTGACTGGCTGATGGCCGAAGCCAAGGGGATTGAAAGCGGGGTCGTTCCACAGGCCTGATTGATATCGCGGTGCCCGATTTGCTGTTGGCGGAACAATGCGCGAACAGGAGGCGTTTCGGTCTGTATATCAAACAGATTGAAACGCGAACTGGATATGGGCATGACCGACCTTCCTTATTTTGCAACGGCTGAACGCTATTTCGATATCGGTGTGATCGATATGGTTTTGCGGTTGTGTGCGGCAACCGTGATCGGAATAGTGATCGGGTTGAACCGTGATGTGAATGGCAAACCGACGGGCATGCGCACATTGGCGCTGGTTGCGCTTGGTGCGGCGGTAGTGTCGGTTGTGGCGGTCCATTTTCAGGATCTGATCGATCATCCAGATGCATTGTCGCGCGTAGTGCAGGGGATTTTGCAGGGCGTTTTGACCGGGATCGGCTTTATCGGGGCGGGTGTGATCCTGCGTCAGCCAAAGGATATGTCGGTCAGTGGCCTGACTACGGCGGCCACCGTCTGGATTACTGCAGCCCTTGGCATCGCATGTGCCCTTGCGGCTTGGCATGTGGTGGTGATTGCGACGGTTCTGACGCTGATTGTCCTGATTGTTTTAAAACCGGTCGAGCTGATGCTGGTTCGCCTTCTGGGCAGCGAGCAAATCGTCGAGGATATCAAGGAAGACAAACAGGGATAGTCGGGGCTGATCAGAAATCCTCACCCTCGCGGAAGGCGGCAAGATCGTCGATTCGTCGATAGGGTAAAAGCGTTTGCAGCTCTTCTGCCGGGGTGCCGGTCATCAGGCTGTGCAGATGTTCCGACAGCACTTTGCCGACCTTGCGTTGTGGCTGATAGTAATAGGCGAGCTTCTGTCTGGAGAGCATGCGAAACGGCATGCCGCCAAAGCCGACAACACCGATCCCGTCACGGATCGTATCCATGCCCAGTTCCAGCAATGCTTCGAGGGCACCGATCATGGTCATCTGACTTGCGCAGACCACGGCAGTAGCATCGCGCTGATCGGTCAGCAGGCGGATGGTGGCTTCGCGGGCCGTGCGGACGGAAACATCCGATGTCATCCAGATCAGGCTTTCGGGATCAAGTCCTGCCTCGATCATGGCACGGCGCGCACCGCGTTTGCGATATCCGAAAAAGGTCAGGTCTTCTGGCGGATCAATCATGCCGATTTTGCGGTGGCCATCATCAATCAGGCGTTTAACCGCATCATATGCCGCCTGTTCATCATCGTGATCGACAAAGGCATGCGGGGTTAAAAGTTCCGTTCGGCCAAAACTGACAAAGGGAAAGTCATGTTGCAGGCAGTATTTGGCGCGGCTGTCCTGCAGGGTCGTGCGCGAAAATACAACCGCGTCGGCCATATGCTGCGTATGAACGCGCCGCACGGGTTCAAGCGGGTCTTCGCTGCTGGTCTGGGCCAGAACGACCAGTGAATAATGATCTGCTTCCAGGCCTTTTGCCAGACTTTCAACCTGGGCCAGAAAGCCCGGGTCGCCATAATCGCCGACTTCAGGGGAATAGAGGATCGAACAGACCTGCATCGTCTTGCCGGTGCGCAGCATAACGCCACGGGCATCGGGGTGATAACCGATTTCGGCTGCCGCGGCCTTGACGCGCGCGACTGTATCGGGTTTGACCTCCGGCCCGTCTTTCAATGCACGAGATACCGTTGTGACCGACAGGCCAAGACGGTCAGCAATAGTGCGAAGGTTCGGGCGGGAGGCTGACATATACAGGTCCGTTCATCTATTCTTTCGCGGACAATCTAATCGCCCGTTTGCGGTTAAGGCAATGCGTTGCTTTCGATCACGCGCCGCATGAAGTCATAAGACGCCTTTGGCGTCCGTTTCAGCGTGTTGTAATCGACATGCACCAATCCGAACCGTTTTTCATAGCCATAGGCCCATTCGAAATTATCAAGCAGGGACCAAGGCATATATCCCTGCACATTTGCGCCTTCGTCAACGGCGCGCAAAAGGGCTGAGAGATATTCACTGTAATAGGCAATGCGGTCCTGATCGTCGATATAGCCGTTATGGCCGGGAACGTCCGTGAAGGCGCCACCATTTTCGGTCACGAAGACCGGCGGGTTGCCATAGTTTTCCTGCAGGATTTTCATGGTGCGATAGAAGCAATCGCCGTCAATCGCCCAGCCCATTTCTGTGCGGCGGAAATATTTTGGCGGTTCGGCATGTTTGAACGGCCAGGCGCGGCCTTCGGTGGCTTCGATATAGCTTGGGAAATACTGGTTCAGGCCCTGAAAATCGACATTGGTCTTGATTACTTCAAGGTCGCCATCCTGAATGTGCGGTTCCATCCGATCGATAATCAGATCGGGGTATCGACCGTAATAAACCGGATCAAGGAAGATACCATTCCATTTGGCTTCGAACAGATCAACCAGATGGGCATCCTGTTCGCGCCGATGCGGCAATGTATAGGCCTTGTGCATCGGCAAAACGAATCCTACCGGTGCATCCGGATAATGATGCTTGATTACGCGGGTCGCCCGCGCATGGCACATATTCAGATGATGGGCGACGCGCATCGCTGCGCGCGGATCGTTAATGCCCGGTGCGTGGCGGCCTTCTTCATGGCCGACCCATGCAACTACATTGGGTTCGTTGAAAGTTACCCATGATTTGACCCGGTCACCAAATTGCGTCACCAGCAGTTCGGTATAATCGCCAAACCAGTCGACGATATCGCGATTGGTCCAGCCGCCGCGGTCCTGCAATGCCTGCGGCAAATCCCAATGATAAAGACAAAGCCAGGGATCAAGACCGCGTTCACACATCCCGTCAATCAGCCGGTCGTAAAACGCTATGCCGGTTTCATTAACTTCGCCGGTGCCATTAGGAATGACACGCGGCCACATCACCGAAAATCGATAATGCTTCGCGCCAAGCTCCCTGATCAGGTCCAGATCCTCGGCCCAGCGATGATAGTGGTCGCAGGCAACACTGCCGTTATCGCCATTGGCAACCCGGCCCGGGGTCGCACAATAGGTGTCCCAGATGCTGTCGCCGCGCCCGTCGTCGCTCGCACCGCCTTCGATCTGATAGCTTGAGGTCGAGACACCCCAGCGGAAACCGTTGGGAAAAGGTTTGATCATGATTGTTTCCTTGCCCTGTTACGGATCGCATTCGTTGGCAGATCCAAATTCGTAACGTTTCGGAAATTTCGGCAAAAAAATAATGCCGGATCGATTTCGCCTTATTATGGCCGGGTTTTGTTGATTGACAAGAGCGAATAAAGCGCTTATCAAAAAAATCGAAACGTTACGAATTTTCGACCATCAAGAAGTCGGGCGCGAACGTATCCATTAGGGAGGACATCCGTTATGAAGAAATTTTCAAAGGTCGCTGCACTCGCGACATTTCTGAGCGCCGGTGTTTCTGCCGGTGCACTTCACGCCCAGACTGCCGAAGTTCTGCACTGGTGGACCTCGGGTAGCGAACAGGCTGCTTTGGCTGAAATTCGTGTGGCTTTCGAGGCGCAGGGCGGCAAATGGGTCGACACGCCGATTGCCGGTGGCGGCAATGCCCGCGCGGCTGCGGTCAACCGCATGCTGGGCGGCGACCCGGCGACTGTTTTCCAGTTTTCCATCGGGCAGCAATTGCGTGAACTGGCCGATCAGGGGCTTCTGGCCGATGTGAATGCGGTGGCCGAGGAAGAAAACTGGGATGAAAAGCTGCCGCCACTTATCGTTCAGGCGGCAAAATATGATGGTGATTATATCGCCGCCCCGATCAACATCCATGGTGAAAACTGGATGTTCTACAACAAGGAAGCGCTTGAAAAAGCCGGAATAGAGGTTCCGAAAAGCTGGCCGGAATTTATTGATGCGGCCAAAAAGCTTGAAGATGCCGGTATTGTCCCGATCGGTCTTGGCGGACAGCCGTGGCAGGAACGTATCCTGTTTAACAGTGTCCTTCTGGGCGTTGGCGGGCGTGAATTTTACGCCCAGCTATACAGCACGCTGGATGATGAACTTCTGGCATCCGACACCATGCGCAAGGTGTTTGAAACCTTTGCAGCGCTTAAACCCTTTGTCGATGAAGCGAGCCCGGGCCGGAACTGGAACGAGGCGACCAATATGGTCATTCGTGGCGACGCGGCGTTTCAGTTTATGGGTGACTGGGCCAAGGGTGAAATCATTGCTGCCGGGGTCGAACCGGGTACAACGGTTGGCTGCGCCTTCGCCCCGGCTGTCGACACCGCCTATATCATGACGGTTGATGCCTTTGCCTTTTCCGCCATGGATGGTGACGAAGCCCAAGCTGCCCAGCAAAAGATGGCGCAGGTCATGCTTGAACCTGACGTTCAGATTGCCTTTAACAAGAAAAAGGGCTCGATCCCTGCCCTTCTTGATGTGCCGGGCGATAGTTTTGACGCCTGTGCGCAAAAAGCCATGACCACCCTTCAGGACAAGGAAACCCATCTGGTAAGCACCGGCCTGTTTGGTGTTCCAAGTGCCGTTTCCGGGGCAATTGATGACAGTATCTCCAATTTCTGGAACAGTGCTGACATGAGCCCGGAACAGGGGCAGGAAGAATTCCGTCAGGCGATTTCCTACGCCAAGTAAGGCGACCGGAATGACACGACTTTGCAGGTGCGCCGCTGCGTCATGCAGCGGCGCTTTTACAAAGAAGCGAGATTATTCATGGCCGAACCGGTACAAGGTGCGTTGAAAACTTCGCATGACGGCAGGCGGCGCTGGCGTCCGCAATGGACCGCCAAAGTGGCGCTGATCCCTGCCATGACGATCACCATCGTCTGTTTTTATGGCTTTATTATCTGGACCTTTGTGATCTCGCTGACGCGCTCGCGTCTGTTGCCGGTATATAAATTTACCGGGTTCGATCAATATGTGCGCCTGTTTGCCAATGAACGCTGGTGGACAGCGATGCAGAATATCGCCATCCACGGTTTCCTGTTTATCGGCGGATGCATTGTGTTCGGCTATTTGCTGGCGATCCTGATTGATCGCGGGATCAAGGCCGAGGGCATGTTTCGCACGGTTTTCATGCTGCCACTTTCGATGTCTTTCATCGTTACCGGCGTAATCTGGCAATGGGTGATGAATCCGGGTTTGGGGCTTCAGGATGCCGTGCGCGAACTGGGCTGGACCACGTTTGAATTCAACTGGATCGTGCGTCAGGACCGGTCGATCTATACCCTTGCTATTGCCGGTATCTGGCAGCAGGTGGGGCTATGTATGGCGTTGTTCTTGGCGGGGTTGCGTAATGTCGACCCCAATATCTGGAAAGCATCCCGGGTTGATGGCATCCCGGTCTGGCGGGTCTATCTGCATGTGATTACGCCGATGATGCGGACCGTGTTTTTTACGGTCTTTATCCTGATGAGCGCGATTGTCATGAAGGCCTTTGACCTCGTCGTCGCGCTGACCGGTGGCGGGCCGGGTTTTTCATCGGATTTGCCGGCGAAATTTGTGGTCGATCATATACTGAACCGGCAGGAACTGGGCCTTGGTGCGGCAGGTGCATTTGTATTGCTTTGTACCGTGATCGCAGTCATTTCACCTTATATCCATTTTGAATTGCGTAAAGCACGCGACGGAGGGGGGCATTGATCATGCGATATAACCGTCTTGCGCTTTATGGGATGCTGGGGGTTGCTGCCCTGATGATTTTGGCACCGGTTTTCATCATGGTGTCGACATCCCTTAAACCGATGGATGAAATCCGCGATGGCAGTATCTTTGCCCTGCCAACGGAACCAAGTTTTGACGCGTGGCGCGAAGCATGGTCTGGCGATTGTAATCAAACTGCAGGCGGAAATTGCGGTGGCCTGTCATCCTCCTTCCTGACATCGGTGAAAATCGTCATTCCGGCTCTGTTTCTGTCGGTCGGACTTGGTGCGGTTACCGGCTATGCCCTGGCAGCATGGAAAATGCGTGGGGCCAATCTGATGTTTGCAGCCCTTCTGGTTGGCATGTTCATCCCGCCGCAGGTCACCCTTTACCCTCTGATTATCATGGTGCGTGAATTGGGGATATTCGGTTCTATTCCGGGGCTTGTTCTGGTGCATGTCATCTGGGGCATTGCCTTTACCACCATGATGTTCCGCAATTTTTTCAAAACCGTTCCGCAGGATTTGCTCAAAGCCGCCCGGATTGACGGGGCCGGGTTCTGGCCGTTGTTCTGGTATGTGATGCTGCCTTTGTCGTTGCCGATCCTTGGTGTGGCGATGATTTTGCAGTTCACATACATCTGGAACGATTTCCTTCTGGGCCTGACATTTGGCGGACGGTCCGGGCAGCCGATGACGGTTGCGCTTAACAACCTTGTCGGATCGCAGTTCGGCGAGAAGCAATATAATGTCGATATGGCTGCCACCATGCTGACCGCGCTTCCGACATTGGCGGTTTACCTACTGTCGGGGCGTTTGTTTGTTCGTGGGATTGCGGCTGGTGCAGTGAAAGGATAACGGACATGAACGGTGTTGAATTACGTGGGGTGACCAAGGCCTATGCCGGTCTGACCGTGATGAACGACATCAATCTCGAAATCGAGGATGGTGCGTTTCTGGTTCTGTTGGGGCCGTCGGGATGTGGCAAGTCGACGATCCTTAACATGATTGCCGGGCTGGAATCTGTGACAGGCGGGTCGATCCATATTGCGGGGCGGGACGTGACGGAACTTGAACCCGATGAACGCGATATCGCGATGGTGTTCCAATCCTATGCATTGTATCCGACCATGTCGGTGCGCAAGAATATCGGTTTTGGCCTTAAAATGCGCGGCATGCCCAAGGCCGATATCGAAAAGCGTGTCGATGACATTGGTGAACTTTTACAAATCACCCCGCTTCTGGATCGCAAACCGTCACAATTGTCCGGCGGGCAGCAACAACGTGTGGCAATTGGTCGTGCGCTGGTGCGAGAGCCCTCGGTTTTCCTGTTTGATGAACCGTTATCGAATCTTGATGCCAAGCTGCGCGCTGATATGCGTGTAGAACTGAAACGTCTGCATGAACGGCTTGGTCGCACGATTGTCTATGTCACCCATGACCAGATCGAAGCCATGACGCTTGCGACCAAGGTGGTGGTGCTGGACAAGGGTTCCATTCAACAAGCCGACACACCGGAAAATGTTTATAGACGGCCAGCCAACAAATTTGTCGCCAGCTTCGTCGGGGCTCCAACCATGAATTTCATCGATGGCAAGCTGGTACAGGATGGCGATGGTATTGCCTTTGATGGCGGATCGGGTCAATTGCCTTTGGCCAGCATGCCAGGTCGTGCGCGTGACCTGATCGGACAATCCGTGACATTGGGCGCACGTCCCGAACATCTGATGTTTGATGATCTAGGGGCCAATGCGCGCGTCCTTCTGGCTGAGCCGACCGGGCCCGATCAGTATGTCCGCCTTGCGGTTGCGGGATCGGAAGTCACCGCGCGCACCGGCCCCGAACAGCATTTCAGTTCGGGCACCGATGCCCGGATCATGGTTGACGGGGCACGTATATCGCTGTTTGATCCCGAAAGTGGCCGGGCGGTCCTTTAGGCACGAAATTCCGTATTCAGGAATCCGGCGGGTGCTATTTCATCATGCTTTCCGGCAGGGAACTGTCGGAAAGCAGCGGGTATTTGTTGCGCGCATTGGGTAACTGATAGTGCCACCATTCATGATTGTAATACTCGAACCCGGCGCTGACCATGATGCCAAGCAACAGCAAACGGTTGGTTTCAGCGTCTTTTGAAAGCCCGTCCGCTCCGTGATAGGACCGGATATGCATTTCATCAAACCCTGCCCCCATATCCAGTTCCTTGCCGTTTTCGTCCAACAGCGTTAGATCAATGGCAACACCACGGCCATGTGGCGATCCAAGATCGGGATTGGCGATAAAATCGGGATTGGGTGTATGGTTCCAAAGAGCCCGCTGGGCTTCTTGTGGGCGGAAGGCATCCAGAATGCGAATGCGTTTACCGTGACGTCGTGCCATGGCGACAGCCTTTTTCAGGCAGTCCGCCGCATCACGATGAAGATAGCAGGCAGGCCGTGAATAGATCGGTGCCCCGGTGAAATTGCGATCCGTGGCATAAACAATATCAATTTCGACATCATATTCTTGTGGCGTAATTTCGACCAGCGCCATTGCCGGAGGCCCCCTGTTCTTGTCGTTTACCGATTACATCAAAAAAATGCTGACCGGTCAGTTGCGTAACAATCCCCATAGCGCAGATCAGACCGCATCGCAAACGTCATCCGGGGCCATTGAAAAAACAGGCCCGACGCTTTTGGCTATCGATACTGCGTCAACATCGCTTTCAACCGCCGTTCTCATAAATGGCTTAGTCAAGGGCGAGCTTTACGAAGACATGGAACGCGGTCAGGCCGAAAACCTGATGGGTTTCATTGTCAAAAGTCTGGATCAGGCGGGTATCGCCTTTGATGAAGTAGATGGTATTGCGGTGACCGTTGGACCTGGTGCCTTCACTGGTATGCGGATCGGGCTCGCCACGGCACGTGCGCTCGGCCTTGCGCGTAAAATTCCGGTGGTCGGTGTCAGTTCGCTTGAGGCGGTGGCCTATGGCGTTTCCGAACGTGATCAGCAGGGACGAAATATTCTGGTGGCACTCGACAGCAAGCGGAACGAAATTTTTGCCCAGGCTTTTGATGGCAAGAAGCGCCCGCTCAGTGCGCCGGAATGTGTTGCACCTCGACAGGCTCTGATGATGGCCCCACCGGGCGATACGCTTCTGGCCGGTGATGCGACCCCGCGTCTTTTGACCGCCGCCGCCCACGCGCCCGATGCGTTTTATGATTGCACCGCGCCAGGATTACCACGGGCGGGTAATGTGGCACGGATCGCAGCGGCGCGTTGGGAAACGGATGAAAACCTGCCGCCGGTGCCAATGTATCTGCGCGCACCCGATGCCCGCCGGATCGAAGATCAGGGGCCGGGAAAAAACAAATCGGCAGAAGAAATATGACCCCCGCTTCCCGCCAACAGAAGCCTGCGGACGGAATTGAAATCGTTCCCCTGACAGCGGCGTTCTGTCCGCTTGCCAGTGCGATTCATGCCGAAGGGTTCGAAGATCAGGATCACTGGTCGGCGGACGAGATGATCGCACTGCTTGATGTGCCCGGTGCCTTCGGGTTTCTGGCCTTTGCGCCCGGGAACCCGGCGGAAAACCGGCTTGATACGCCGCTTGGCTTCATCCAGATGCAGGCCGTGCTGGACGAGGCGGAAATCAACACCATTGTTGTCGCAAAAGAAGCGCGTAAACGCGGTGTTGCCAGAAAACTGCTGTCTGCAACCTTTGATCGCTTGCGCGAAACCGGTGTCGGCCGGGTTTTACTTGAAGTGGCCGACGATAACGCTCCGGCAATAGCGCTATATCGTTATTGCGGTTTTACCGAGATCGGGCGGCGCAAAAAATACTATCGTCGGCAATCGGGCAGGCAGGTTGATGCACTTGTCATGGAACGCGATCTTGGTTCTTGCGTTTTGGGTTGGGGCGACTGATGCAAGCTGGATGCATTCTATTTGAATATATCCACATCAAATGTGTGGTTTTGATCGCCAAGCTGTTATAGTCTAAGCCCCGATGACGATGCGCCGGATATAGTTCAGCCTTTTCGTATCGTTAAACGATACGTGTCCGGTGCGTTGGCAAGTTCGACAAGATCAATGACGGTGTCGCCCATTTCAGTGACAGAACGCGGAACGTTTTTTAACGGTTCGCCAGCGCCTAGTGTGACTTCCAGAATCTGACCCTGTGTCATGGTTTCGAGTTTCAGCCGGGTGCGGACAAACGTCATCGGGCAGACATCGTTGGTGATGTCGATCTTATGATCGGGCGTGATATCGTCCATATATTGTCTCCTGATGGGCCCCGGAAACGTGAAGTAGCGTTTCATCGGGCAGGAGGCAAGCCGGAGAGAACAAAATATCGTGATTTGTACCTTGCGATATGTGACAGTTTTCTCGATATTTAGCCCACATGAGAGCAAGAGCCTGGGAGCATCCTGGCTTGGGGACAGGCGGAACCGGAAACGAGAAACAAGACTATGCTTGCAGAATCAACCATCGAGCAAAAGTGCATCGACGCGGGTCTGAAAATGACCGGCCAACGCCGGGTGATTGCCCGAGTCCTGTCGGAATCTGAAGACCATCCCGATGTGGAACTCGTTTATCGCCGGGCGACGGAAATTGACCCGAAGATTTCGATCGCCACCGTTTATCGGACCGTTCGCCTATTTGAAGAGGCGGATATCCTTGAAAAACACGATTTCGGCGATGGCCGTGCGCGTTACGAGGAACTGACCGAAGAACATCACGATCACCTGATCGATATGCGGTCCGGTAGCGTGATCGAGTTTTCGAACGAAAAAATCGAAAAGTTGCAGGAAGAGATCGCCAGAGAGCTTGGTTTCAAGCTTGTTGGTCATCGACTGGAACTTTATGGCGTTCCGATGAAGGACGAAAAGTAACCGTTTTCTGACGAAAAGGTTGCAAAAAACGCAGATTTAGGCCACCTGTTCTTACTGAGCGGGTGGCTTTTCATATTCCTGTTACGCGTTCTTAACAAAGCCTTCACTCGCCCTTAACGCAAATCTTGCGCAAAATCTGTGCAGATGAACGAAAGGGAGTTGCGATGAGCGACGATCGACAGCAGCGGCTAGAGGTGCGCCTCGCCGAGACAGAGGATGAAATCCTCGCAAGTCAGAAACTTCGCTACAAGGTGTTCTACGAAGAACGCGGCGCAAAGCCGAGTGCCGAGATGGCTGCGGCCGAGCGCGACTTTGACCATTACGATCCCCTGTGTGACCATCTGCTGGTAATCGATCATAATCGTGGTCAGGGGCCTGACGGGGTTGTCGGGACCTATCGTTTGTTGCGTCAGTCAGTCGCCAATCAGCATGGCGGTTTTTACAGTGCCGATGAATATCACATCCAGTCGATGCTGGACGCGGTTCAGGGCAATGGCGAGATCATGGAACTTGGCCGTTCCTGTGTCGAGGAAGCCTATCGCACGATGCCGACCCTGCAGCTTCTCTGGCAGGGTATTGCTGCCTATGTCTTCAAATACGACATCAAGCTGATGTTTGGCTGCGCATCGTTCCATGGCACCGATCCGGATGCCTTTGGCGATGTTCTGACCTATCTGCATCACAACCATCTGGCACCCGAAGAAATGCGTCCGCGTGCGGTCGAAGGTCGATACGAGCCAATGGCGCGCACGACGATTGATGCGATTGATGCCCGACAGGCGCTTCGTGATCTGCCGCCATTGATCAAGGGCTATTTGCGACTGGGTGGTTTCGTCGGTGACGGTGCGGTGATTGATCATCAGTTCAATACCACTGACATCTGTATCGTGTTACCGACAGAGAAGGTGACGGATCGTTACTACAAGCATTATGAGCGGACCGCGAGGGTATCGTGAACTGTTATGCGTGTGCAGCCATACGGCTGTTGGCCTATGCACTGCTGACTTTGGTGTTGCTGCCGATACAGGTGGTAGCCATCGCTTTTCGGTTGCGTCTGGCGGATGATCTGCCGCGGTTCTATCATGCACTGTGCCTGAAGATTCTGCATATAGAAGTCCGCGTTTCCGGCGCGGAACTGCTGGACGGGCCGGGCATCATCGTGGCCAATCACGCATCTTATCTCGATATTCCGGTACTTGGTGCCTTTGTTCGCGGCAGTTTTATCGCCAAGACCGAGGTGGCCAGCTGGCCGATTTTCGGAACACTCGCCAAATTGCAGCGGTCAACTTTTGTCGAACGTCGTCCGGTGCGTTCACGCGAACAGAATGACCAGATTTCCCAACGTCTTGCCGACGGGCACAAGCTGATCCTGTTCCCCGAAGGCACCAGCAACGATGGCAATCGTGTCCTGCCTTTCAAATCGACCCTGTTTGGTGTTGCCGAACGCACCATGCCTGATGGTTCCCCGGTTAAGGTTCAGCCGGTATCGATTGCTGCAACTCGCCTTGACGGTGCCCCGATCGGGCGTGATTTGCGGGCATTATATTCCTGGTACGGCGATATGGACTTGGCACCGCATTTATGGCAGTTTCTGGCGCTCGGTAAAGTAACGGTTGAGCTGGTTGTTCATCCGGCCGTGACTCTGGCTGATGCCGGGTCGCGCAAGGAACTTGCCCGGATGTGTGAAACAGCTGTTGCGCGTGGACATCACGCAGCACTGACCGGCATGCATCAGGGCGTTCCGGTTCCGCTGATTGACAATGGGCGCTCGGGTGACCTGATCGGCTTTTCGCCGCTGGCCGTCGTTTCAGAGGATTTTCGTCTGTTCGGACCGGATCGTCAGTTCGGCTCCTGACCGTTTTGCCGTATAATCGGGTTGTGTGAATTGGGTTTCATGTAACCGGAATTTCAGATATCGAAGATGTCCGGGTTGCGGTGTGAGTTTTCACACCGCTTTTCGACGTATTCGAGTGAGCAAAAACGGATCCAGACGTGAGCGTGACGAAGAAGCTTTTTGTAAAAACCTATGGCTGTCAGATGAATGTCTATGACAGCCAGCGCATGCAGGATGTATTGGCGCCGCTGGGATACCAGCCGGTCGACGACGCCGCAGGTGCCGATATGGTTATCCTCAATACCTGTCATATTCGTGAAAAGGCTGCCGAAAAGGTCTTTTCCGATCTCGGTCGTATTCGCAAACACAAAAAAGCCAAGGAAGCCAACGGAACAGACAAGATGATTGTTGCCGTTGCCGGTTGTGTTGCGCAGGCCGAAGGGGCCGAATTGATGCGCCGAGAGCCGATGGTCGATATGGTCTTCGGGCCGCAAACCTATCACCGATTGCCGGAAATGGTGGCGCGCGCCAATCGTGCTGTCGGGCGTGACCGTATCATTGATACCGATTTCCCGGCCGAGGAAAAGTTTGACCACCTGCCCCAGCAGGTTTCAAGGCAGGGCTATTCAGCCTTTCTGGCCATTCAGGAAGGGTGCGATAAATTCTGCACCTTCTGTGTTGTGCCCTATACCCGCGGGGCGGAATATTCCCGCCCCGGTGCAGATGTTATCAACGAAGCCCGGCAACTTGTTGCCAAGGGCACGCGTGAAATCACCCTTTTGGGCCAGAACGTCAATGCCTATCACGGCGAAGGACCGAAGGGCGGGGAATGGAGCCTTGGGCGGTTATTGCGCGAATTGTCCGACATCGACGGGCTGGAACGTATCCGCTATACGACCTCGCATCCGCGCGATGTCGATGACGATCTGATTGCCGCCCACCGCGATCTTCCTAAATTGATGCCGTTCCTGCATCTGCCGGTCCAGGCGGGATCGGATCGCGTGCTGCAGGCGATGAACCGCAAACATGACGGTGCAACCTATCGCGAGATCGTTGCGAAACTAAAGGACGCCTGCCCTGATCTTGCACTGTCATCGGACTTTATTGTCGGTTTCCCGGGCGAATCCGACAAGGATTTCGAAGACACGATGCAAATCGTGCGCGATATCACCTTCATTCAGGCGTTCAGCTTCAAATACAGCCCGCGTCCCGGCACCCCGGCATCGGCGATGGAATTGCAGGTTCCCGAACCGGTAAAGACCGAGCGGATAATGCGTTTGCAGGCTCTTCTGGCCGAACAGCAGCTGGCATTCAACAAGAGCTGCCTTGGCAGGGAAATGGATGTTCTGCTCGAACGTTTCGGCAAACTTGACGGCCAGCTTGTCGGAAAAAGCCCCTATATGCAGCCGGTTCATGTCAGCGGTTTGCCGGAATCGGCATTGGGACAGATCGTAAGGTTGAAAATCACCGAAGCGCTGCCTAATTCCCTTGGCGGTGAACTGGTCGATGCCCCGGTTCAAAACCGGGATTCTGAAAGGAAAATTGCGTGACTGCCACCTCAGCCAAGGCAAAAAACACGGCAAAAGCCAAACCCTCGACCAAAGATACCGATCAGATCGAATTTGCAGATAATGCATTTGCCCAGCTTTTGTATGGGCCGCAGGCCGAAAACCTGACCCGCCTTTCCGAAGGCACCGGCGTTCAGGTTTCCAGTCGCGGATCGGTCGTAACCCTTTCCGGACACGGTCCCAAAGTCGCCCAGGCCAAAAAGGTTCTGGGGCAGCTTTATGCGCGTTTGCGTGACAAGGAAATAGATCATGTCGATGTCGAAACGGTCGACGGTGCCATCCGTTTATCCGAACCCGACGAAGCCGATCCGTGGACCGGGCAGACCAAGGATATGTTTGGCGGTTCACGCCTGACCATTCAGACCAAAAAGCGCCGGATTTCTCCGCGCTCCAAGCGTCAGAAAGACTATGTTGAAGCGATGCTTGATAACGAGCTGGTCTTTGGTATTGGTCCTGCAGGTACGGGCAAGACCTATCTGGCTGTTGCGATGGCGGTCCAGTTTCTGATCCAGGGGCAGGTTGACCGTATCGTCCTGTCGCGTCCGGCGGTCGAAGCCGGCGAACGGCTTGGCTTTCTGCCAGGCGATCTGAAGGACAAGGTCGATCCGTATCTGCGCCCGCTTTACGATGCCTTGCACGATACATTACCCGGCGATGTTGTGATCAAGCGCATGGAAAGCGGTGAGATCGAAGTTGCCCCGCTTGCCTTCATGCGCGGTCGGACGCTGGCCCATGCTTTTGTTATTCTCGACGAGGCACAGAACACGACCGCGATGCAGATGAAGATGTTCCTGACCCGTCTTGGCGAAGGATCGCGAATGGTAGTGACCGGGGACCTGACCCAGGTTGATTTGCCGGACGGCACGAAATCGGGTTTGCGTGATGCACTTGAAACCATTGGCGATGTCAAAGGGGTTGTAACGATCAAATTCGATCAGCGTGATGTCGTGCGCCACGCGCTTGTCACCAAGATTGTGCAGGCCTATGACGCGGCAGATGCCCTGCGCGACCGCCTGAAAAAGGGTTATCGCGGTAACAAGGGCGAGGATCAGGTCGATGACCGCACCACTTGATCTGGACCTTGACGTTGAAGCCGGTAGTTGGTCAAAGGTCGAGATCGATGCGATTGAAAATGCAGTGCGCGCAGCCCTTGAAGGGGCCGCACGTGATGGCGTGCTTTGGGAAGAAGACGCCGTGCCGACCGATGGAACACCTGATGAAGGGGATGGTGCGTCGCTTCTTTGCATTGCCCCGGTGATCGAGGTCGGGGTGCGGTTATCCGATGATGCATCGGTCCGGATATTGAACCGTGATTATCGCGGCAAGGACAACCCGACCAATGTTTTATCTTTTGCAGCGCTTGAAAGTGCGGGTGATGCAGCAGATTTCATGATGTCACCTGAGATGCCCCTGATGCTGGGTGATATCGTTATTGCACGTGAAACATGCGAACGTGAAGCCATCGAACAGAACAAGGTGCTGATAAATCACCTTGTTCATCTGACAGTGCATGGCACGCTGCATCTTGTCGGCTATGATCATATGGTTGATGATGAAGCCGAAGAGATGGAAGAACTTGAACGGCAAATTCTTGCCGAACTGGGGATTGATGATCCCTATGAACCGATCGAAGATCAGGATATCGAAACAGGACAATGAACGAGAATAGTCAGCGCGACGACGACCACGACAGTATCAGCCCTCGCCAAGGCGGGGATAATGGTCAGGATTCGGATAACGGGTCCTTATGGGGCAATGTCGCATCGGCATTGGGCCTGAAGCGTGGCAAAGCGCGAAACGGCGAAGCATCGCTTTCCGACACGCTTGAAGAACTTGCCGAGCGCAGTGAGGAAGATGACGAGCCCGTCTCGCTTCATGAGCGGTCGCTTTTTGAAAATATCATCGCCCTTCGCGATATGACCGCCGAAGATGTCATGATCCCGCGCGCCGATATTGTTGCGGTGGAAAAAAACATCACGCTCAACGAACTGGTCGAGGTGATGGTGAAAAAGGCGCATTCCCGCCTGCCGGTTTACGGCGAGTCTATCGATGAAATCGCCGGTATGGTCCATATCAAGGATGTTCTGGGCTGTGTTGCGGCAGGCAAGGAATTCCAGTTGCAGGCCTTGCTGCGTCGGGTGTTGTTTGTATCCCCGGCAATCCGTGTTCTCGATCTTTTGTCCGAAATGCGCCTGTCACGGACCCATATGGCACTGGTGGTCGACGAGTTTGGCGGTATCGATGGCCTGATTACGATCGAGGATCTGGTTGAGGAAATCGTCGGCGAGATTGATGACGAACATGACATTGATCAAACACCGAAACTGATCCGCCTTTCGGATGGCTGCTATATTGCCGATGCGCGTTACGAGGTTGAAGACCTTGAAGAAAAGCTTGGCTTTGGCCTTTTGGACGAGGACGAGGACGAGGATATCGATACGCTGGGCGGATTGGTCTTTTCCCTGGCCGGTCGTGTTCCGGCGCGTGGGGAACTGATCGATCATCCGACCGGTATCCAGTTCGAGGTTCTGGATGCCGATCCGCGCCGGATCCGGCGTTTGCGCATTCACCTGATCCGTACCGAACCGGCCGCGATCAGTGACGAAAATTCCAAACAGGGATCATCCGATGATTGACAGACTGGCGTCGCGCCTGTCCGGCCTTTCGGGCTGGCGCAGGCGTTTTTTATGGCTGGTGTCCGGGGCGGTTGCGGTATTGGCGTTACCGCCTTTCTTCTTTTTACCCGCCTTGCCTGTGGCCTTTGCAGTGCTGCTTTGGTCGCTTGATGGCGTTAAATGCAACAAGGGCGCATTGTCGGCCGGCTGGTGGTTCGGGACCGGGCATTTTGCCGCCGGTTTTTATTGGGTCAGCCATGCCTTTCTGGTCGAGCCGGAAATCTATGGCTGGATGATTCCTTTTGCGCTTCTGGGGCTCGGTGGCGGCCTTGCGCTCTTTCCGATGGTCGCCGTCTGGGCAAGCTGGCGACTGACGCGTGAGATTATCGGCCGGGCGGTGATGCTGGCCGCTCTTTGGGCGGTGGCGGAATTTCTGCGTGGCCATCTGATGACCGGGTTCCCGTGGAACTTGCTGGCCCATATCTGGGCGATTGATCCGGCACCGATGCAGTTTGCCTCGGTTGTTGGTGTTTACGGGCTATCCGTCATTACAGCCCTGTTTGCGACCTTGCCTGCCACCGTCATTGCCGGACGTGCCGGGCGAATTACCGCGATTGCGGGGATTATGATTGCGGTTCTGCTGTGGGGAGGGGGTGCCATTCGTTTGGCGATGATCGGTCCTGAAACAGCCGATGCAGCCATTTCTGACGACCTGCCGATGGTACAGGTCGTTCAGCCGAACATTCCCCAACGCGAAAAATGGATACCGGAACTTCAAGACCAGCATTTTGCCAAATTGTTGCGACTGTCACACCGCCCTGCCGCTATGGATCCGGATCGTAAACGCATCGTGATCTGGCCTGAAACTGCGGCGACATTTTTTGTCGAAACCCAGCCGGTTCGCCGATTGCAGATGGCATCGGTTCTGGATCAGGGCGATATCCTGATTACTGGCGCGCCAAGGACTTATCCGCGCGATACCGATGACTTCAAGGTTTGGAACTCGGTGCAGGTTCTCGATAGTAACGGCGAAATCGTTGCCAGTTTCGACAAGTTTCACCTTGTGCCATTTGGCGAATATGTGCCGTTTCGGGAATGGATACCGATCCCGAAGCTGACGGCAGGACGCACCGATTTCTCCTTTGGTCCGGGACCACAGACACTTGATGTGGCCGGAACGCCAAGTTTCTCGCCGCTGATTTGCTATGAAGTGATTTTCCCGGGAGCTGTTATTGACAATGCAGATCAGCCCGACTGGTTGCTGAATGTGACCAATGATGGCTGGTTTGGTAAAAGTGCCGGTCCTTATCAGCATCTGGCAGCAGCCCGTTTTCGCAGTATCGAGGAAGGGCGTCCGATGGTCCGGGCTGCCTATACCGGCGTGTCGGCGATGTACGATGCTTACGGTCGGGAACTGGCTACACTCCCCTTAAGGGCAGAGGGAGTCATGGTTCACCCCCTTTCGGGGGTGTATAACCATACCACAGTATATTACTTGTGGCGCGATATTCTATTTTACGGTATTGTAACCTTCTTGGCCGTTCTCGTTTTGGGATATAGTAGGTTTTTCAAATCCCTTAAAGCGGCTGTGTAAAGCACCAAACCGCTCCATGATTGTCCCACCAATGAAATAAGAGCGGGTAGGTCGGAGTGTGAGAAGGACAACACAAAATGTCGCCTAAGGATGAAAACACGATGGTCAAAAACACCCGTGGTAGAGGTCGGGGTCGGACCGCAAGCGGCAAGCCGAACCCTGTTGATATTCATGTCGGGGCACGTGTACGCCTGCGTCGGACCCTGCTTGGCATGAGCCAGGAGAAACTTGGCGAGGCCATCGGCCTGACATTCCAGCAGGTACAGAAATATGAACGTGGTGCGAACCGTGTCGGCGCATCTCGCCTTTATGATCTGTCACGCGTTCTGGAAGTGCCGGTTTCGTTCTTCTTTGACGACATGCCTGACGAGATTTCGTCAAAATCCGTGCATGAACGTCGTGAAATGTCGGAAAGCCCGGACCCGTTCGATAACGATCCGATGAACCGTCGCGAAACGCTTGAGCTGGTGCGTGCCTATTACCGGATTACCGATCCGACCCAGCGCAAACGCGTTTTCGAACTGGTCAAATCGATGGGTATTCTGGTTGCAGACAACGAAAACGCAAAATAGAAAACCCTCGAGTAACAATTTAAAAGCGCATTTATGGCTTCCGACCAGATGCGCTTTTTGCTTTTGTAAGGCCATTTTGATCCTTGAAATGCAATTGGCGCGTTACGCTTATGCGTCGATCTTTCTTGACCTGAAAATGTCATTGGGGCAAAACCGCAGTTCAGGCGATATGCCCGATTGGATACGTGGACGGATTTGGACCGCTTGCCACCACGCAAAAAAAGGCTAAGTGGGCGCTATTGATGCAGGCCCGCATCAATGCCCTCCGGTCCAGTTTATGGAACTCCTTTTTCACCGGAGAAGGTTTGAATGTCTCTTTCCGAATATCTTTTTACCAGCGAGTCCGTTTCCGAAGGTCATCCGGACAAGGTTTGTGATCGCATTTCCGATTCCATCGTCGATGCGTTTCTTGCCGCAGATGAAGATTCGCGGGTTGCCGTCGAAACCCTTGCCACGACGAATCGCGTGGTTCTGGCAGGCGAAGTTCGCGGCCCCGAAAGCGTTTCCAAGGAAGTGATGGTCGAAGCCGCTCGCCAAGCCATTCGTGCCATCGGTTACGAGCAGGAAGGTTTCCATTGGAAAACGGCCGAAATCGAGTGTCATGTCCACGAGCAGTCTGCTGACATTGCCCAAGGTGTTGACTCCGCTGGTGAGAAAGACCTCGGCGCGGGCGACCAGGGCATCATGTTCGGTTATGCCTGCAACGAGACAGACGAGCTGATGCCGGCTCCGATCCAGTTCTCGCATCGTATCTTGCGCAAAATGGCCGAAGATCGCCATTCCGGGAAATCTGCGGAGTTTGGCCCGGATGCCAAAAGTCAGGTTACCCTGCGTTATGTTGATGGCAAGCCGGTTGGTGCGACCTCGGTTGTGGTTTCGACCCAGCATGCTGACGGTCTGAGCCAGGCTGATGTCCGTTCGCTGGTCATGCCCTATATCGAGACGATCCTGCCGGAAGGCTGGATGCCGTCGGAAGACGAGATTTACATCAACCCGACGGGCCGTTTTGTTATTGGTGGTCCCGATGGGGATGCTGGCCTGACTGGTCGTAAGATCATCGTTGATACCTATGGTGGCGCGGCACCTCACGGGGGCGGTGCGTTTTCGGGTAAGGACCCGACCAAGGTTGACCGTTCAGCAGCCTATGCCGCGCGTTACCTTGCGAAAAACGTGGTTGCTGCTGGCCTTGCCGAACGCTGCACCATTCAGGTTGCTTATGCGATCGGTATTTCCAAGCCGCTGGCGCTTTATGTCAACAATCATGGCACCGGCAATGTGGATGAAATCAAACTGGGCAGCGTTCTGCGCCAGTTGATGGATCTCAGCCCTCGGGGCATACGCGAACATCTTTCGCTTTGCCGTCCGATTTATACCCCGACATCTGCCTATGGTCATTTTGGCCGCCAGGCAGAAGAAGACGGTCGTTTCTCGTGGGAGCGTACCGATCTGGTGGGCGAACTGAAATCGGCATTCGGCGCCTGACTGGCAGAAATGCCAAAGCGCGATTTGCCAAAATCGTGTGACATGATATGAGGCGGGCGGCCCCGATATGAATTCGGGGTCGCCCGTTTGATTCTTGAGCCCTTTTTTTGAACCCGTCCTGACAGATAAGACAATGCGCAACAGCAATCGCCCGTTACCGACCCCGGATCGCCCGAATTTTTATGGTCGCCGCGGTAGCCGTCCGCTCAAGGATTCGCGCCGCACGCTGGTTGATGAGATGCTGCCGAAAATCGGTATCACCTATCCCGAGCAGGGAGGCGTCGATCCGAACGGTTATTTCGTCAAAAAGCCCGAACAGCTTTGGCTGGAAATCGGCTTTGGCGGCGGCGAACATCTGGCCGGTCAGGCCGAGGCCAATCCTCAGGCCGGTATTATCGGTGCGGAGCCGTTCATGGACGGGGTTGGCAGCCTGCTGCGTCATATTGACGAACGCGGCCTGACCAATGTCCGGGTCATTGCCGACGATTCCCGCCCGCTGCTTTACAAGCTGGTTGATGCCTGTTTTGATCGCGCTTTCCTGTTGTTCCCGGACCCGTGGCCCAAAAAGCGTCATGCGGAACGCCGTTTTATCGGCCCCAAAAACCTTGCTCTTCTGGCGCGTCTTTTAAAAGACGGGGCAGAATTCCGGGTTGCCAGCGATGACATGCAATATATCTCTTGGACCTTGCAGCATATGCATAATCACCCAGATTTCGAATGGCTTGCGGAAAGCCCGGAAGACTGGCGTACCCCACCTGCCGACTGGGTCAAAACCCGGTATGAGCAAAAGGCTCTCCGTCAGGGCAAGAAATGCAACTATTTGCGGTTCCGGCGACGTGCCAGTGCTAGGTTTGGGCCATCCTGAATTACAGAGCATCTAACTGATAAATTTGGGTTACATTGTCGATCTTCCTGACATTGCTGCCATAATGTTCATGGATGTATGAGGAAACCCGCGCAAAGCCCTTGGTTGAAAGGCTTGCAGGGTCAGGATCGTGACTTGATTTCTGGCAAAGTCGGCTGTATAAAGCCGCCAAGCTTTTTGTAAATACTGACAAAGAGTGGGCCCTCCGCCCGCTCTTTTGTGCATTTTGGGGTATGGCATCGCTATATGGCTGAGCTGATCGGACAACAGTTGAAAGACCCGCTGATGATGCGGATCACGGAGATTATCGAACCGTCGATCAACGCGCTGGGTTTCGAGCTGGTGCGTGTCTCCATGATGGGCAAGGACAGCAATGTGTTGCAGATCATGGCGGATCGTGCCGATGGCAACGGCAGTATCAATGTCGAGGATTGCGCCGAAATCAGCCGTACCGTATCTGCCCTGATGGATGTAGATGACCCGATTTCGGGCGCTTATCACCTTGAAGTCAGTTCACCGGGCATCGACCGCCCGCTGACGCGTGCCAAGGACTTTGATGTCTGGCGCGGGTTCGAGGCAAAGGTCGAACTGGTGATGGCCCAGAATGGTCGTCGCCGTTTCAGCGGAAAGCTGGATGGAGTTGAAGATAATGCGGTCGCCCTGATTGTGGATGGCGAACGTGAATTGTTGCCGTTGGCTGATATTGCCAAGTCAAAATTGGTGCTGACGGATGAATTGATCGCGCATGTCACCGGCAAGGGCCGGTCTGACGAAAACGCAGAATAGAGGTTGGATATGGAAGCAACTTCGGGAATGCCGCGGCCGGAACTTTTGCAGGTCGCAGATGCCGTTGCCCGTGAAAAGGGCATTGATCGTGATGAAGTTCTTGGCGCAATGGAGCAGGCCATTCAGAAGGCCGGTCGTTCCAGATATGGCCACGAGCATGACATCCGTGCCCATATCGACCGTAAAACCGGTGAAATCAAACTGGCCCGTTTCGTCGAGGTCACGGATGATATCGAAAACGACTTCACCCAGATGTCGCTCGAACAGGCACGTATTCGCGACGAAAACATTCAGCTTGGCGAATTCCTGATCGATCCGCTGCCGCCGATCGATTTCGGGCGTATTGCTGCACAGACCGCAAAACAGGTCATCGTGCAGAAAGTCCGCGATGCCGAACGCGAACGACAGTTCGAAGAATACAAAGACCGTGCAGGCGAAGTCATCAACGGCGTCGTCAAGCGTGTCGAATTTGGTAATGTTCTGGTTGATATGGGGCGTGCCGAAGCCATCCTGCGCCGCGAAGAACTGATCCCGCGCGAAACCGTACGCCAGGGGGATCGCATTCGTGCCTTCATCCTTGATGTGCGTCGTGAGCAGCGCGGCCCGCAGATTTTCCTGTCGCGTACCCATCCGACCTTTATGGCGAAACTGTTCGCCCAGGAAGTTCCGGAAATCTACGACGGTATCATTGAAATCAAATCGGTTGCCCGTGATCCGGGTTCGCGCGCCAAGATTTCGGTTCAGTCGTCCGACAACTCGATCGATCCGGTCGGGGCGTGTGTGGGTATGCGCGGTTCACGCGTCCAGGCCGTTGTTGCTGAACTTCAAGGCGAGAAAATCGACATCATCCAGTGGTCGCCGGACCCGGCAACCTTTGTGGTGAACGCCCTGGCCCCGGCCGAGGTGACCAAGGTTGTTCTTGATGAAGAAACCAACCGTATCGAAGTCGTCGTTCCCGACGATCAGCTGAGCCTTGCCATTGGCCGTCGTGGTCAGAATGTGCGTCTGGCTTCCCAGCTAACCGGGTGGGATATCGACATCCTGACCGAGGAAGACGAAAGCGAACGTCGCCAGGAAGAAGCCCGTAAACGGGCGGAAATGTTCATCAAGGCACTTGATGTTGATGAAGTTATTGCCCATCTTCTGGTCGCTGAAGGCTTCACCTCGATCGAGGAAGTCGGTTACGTGCCGCTGGCCGAACTGGCAGAGATCGAAGGTTTTGAAGAAGAAATCGCCGAAGAACTGCGTACACGCGCACGTACCTTCCTTGCCGAAGAAGCCGACCGTCTTCAGAAGCGTCGTGAAGAACTCAAGGTTGCCGATGACCTCGTCGAATTTGGCGGGCTGTCGCTGGCAGTTGTTGTTCGCCTTGGCGAAAACAACGTCAAAACCCTTGAAGACTTTGCCGATCTGGCAAGCGACGAACTGATCGAATATATCGGTGATGCGGATAACATGACCATGGATCAGGCCAACGACCTGATCATGGATGCACGTCGTCAGCTTGGCTGGTTCGAAGGGCTTGAAGAAGAAGCTTCCGAAGACAGCGCCGGTGAAGGCGAAGAAGCCTGAGGGCTGATCGGAGGACGCCATGTCGCACCGTAAAGGCGGCAAGGTAGCCGAGGTTCCGGAACGCCGGTGTATCGTCACCGGCGAAGTCCGGTCCAAGGAAGACCTTCTCAGGGTTGTGATCGGACCGGATAATACGGTCGTTCCCGACCTTGAGGAACGGTTGCCCGGACGGGGATTATGGTTGTGCCCGTCGCGGGATGTGATAAATACCGCCTGTGCAAAAAATGCCTTTGCCAAGGCGGCGCGGCAAAAGGTCGTGATTGACCCTGCGCTGGCAGACCGGATCGAGAAGCTTTTGCTTCAGAAAAGCCTCGATCTGCTGTCGCTTGCGCGACGTGCCGGTCAGGCGGTTGCCGGTTACGAAAAAGTCCGGGCCCAAATCGACGAGGGCGCGGCACTGATATTGGCAGCCCGAGATGGTGCTGCGGACGGAAAATCCAAGATCGAGGCGAAGGCCCGGGATCTGCCGATTTATACCGTTCTGGATGCTGCCGAGATTGGCGCGGCCTTTGGTCGCGAGAAAGCAGTACATGTGGCTGTTGCGCCGGGAGGACTGGCAAAGCAGCTGGGTCGCTCGCTCGGGCGGCTAAAAGGATTTCGCGCGGTCTGAAAGCAGGCTTGCGCAGAACGGACAGGACAGGACAGGCAAAGGATGCCGGTCCCGCAGGAAATGAGGAAGTTGGACGGATTATGAGTGATCGCGATCAGGAGAAGAAACCGCTGAGCCTCAACAGATCGAAACTTGAACTGAGCAAGACGGTCGAGGCTGGGCAGGTGCGTCAAAGCTTCTCGCATGGACGGTCCAAATCTGTGACTGTCGAAGTGCGCAAGAAGCGGACTTTCGAAAAGAATGAATCCGGCCGCTTCCGCGAGGTGAAGAAGGACGCTCTTGCCGATCAGCAGCAGTCCGAGGCTCCTGCACCGGCAGCCAAACCCGAACCGGTTGCCAAACCAAAACCGGAACCGGTTGAAGATCACAGCAACCTGACCGATAGCGAGCGCGCAGCCCGTATGGCCGCCCTTAAGGCCGCCGAGGAACGCCGTAAGCAGGAAGAAGCCGACGCTGCCGAGCGCGCGGCACAGGAAAGCAAGCGCAAGGCCGAAGAAGCTGAACGTCGCAAGCAGGAAGAAGCCGAAGCTGCCAAAGTTTCGGCTGATGCCCCGGCGAAAGAAGCTCCGGTTTCTGTCGAAGACGTCGAGAAAGCACTTGAGGCATCGACGACTAAAGGCAAATCCAAGCCGAAGCCTGCTGCTGTTGCCAAGAAACAGGAAGACGTCATTCCCGGCGAACCGGCAGAGCCGCTGGTCCCGGAAGAACGTCGTCGTTCGGATCCGTCCACGGTCAAGCCGAAAAGCCGTAAGGAACTGGACGAGGAAGAAGCCCGCACAGCCGCCGCACGCAAACGCGCCGAGGAAGAAGCCCTTGGCCGGGCCGCGCGTACCAAGGGTGACGAAGGCCGTCGCCGTGGCAAGCTGTCGATCAATAATGCGATGACCGGTGACGAAGGCGGACGCCGTCGTTCGATGGCATCGATCAAGCGTCAGCAGGCCAAAGCAAAGGCTCGCATGCAGGGCCAGCAGAAGCCGAAAGAGAAAATCGTGCGCGAAGTCATTGTTCCGGATGTTATTACCGTCCAGGAATTGGCCAACCGTATGGCTGAACGTGCCGCCGACGTGATCAAGAGCCTGATGGGCCTTGGTGTGATGGCGACCATCAACCAGAGCCTGGATCCCGATACCGCGCAGCTGGTTGTCGAGGAATTCGGCCACAAGATGAAACGCGTATCGGATGCCGACGTTGAAGAAGCGCTGGTATCTGCAGACGATAATGACGATCAGCTGATCGCTCGTCCGCCGGTCGTGACAGTCATGGGTCACGTTGACCATGGTAAAACCTCGTTGCTTGACGCGTTGCGTGCAACCGACGTTGCCGGTGGCGAAGCTGGCGGGATTACCCAGCATATCGGGGCCTATCAGGTCACCATGGCAACCGGCTCGAAGATCACCTTCATCGATACCCCGGGTCACGCGGCCTTTACCGAAATGCGCTCGCGCGGTGCAAAAGTGACCGATATCGTGGTTTTGGTGGTTGCGGCCGATGACTCGGTCATGCCCCAGACGATCGAAGCAATCAGCCATGCCAAGGCTGCCGGGGTGCCGATGATTGTTGCAATCAACAAGGTCGACAAGCCGGGTGCCAACCCGTCCAAGGTGAAAACCGAACTGCTTCAGCACGAAGTCGTTGTCGAGGAAATGGGTGGCGATGTTCAGGCCGTTGAAGTTTCGGCCAAACAGCGCACCGGCCTGACCGAACTTGAAGAAGCCATTCTGCTCCAGGCCGAGGTTCTTGACCTTAAAGCCAACCCGAAACGTGTTGCCGATGGCGTTGTCGTTGAGGCACGTATGGAAAAGGGCCGTGGCCCGGTTGCGACGGTTCTGGTTCAGCGCGGTACGCTTAAAAACGGTGATATCTTTGTCACGGGTGCCGAATGGGGCCGCGTTCGTGCGCTGGTCAACGACCATGGTGTTCGCATCGACGATGCCATTCCGGGTATGCCGGTCGAGGTTACCGGTCTGAACGGCGTGCCGTCTGCCGGTGATGACTTTGTCGTTGTCGAAAACGAAGCAAAAGCTCGCGAGATTTCCGATTATCGTCAGCGTCGCATCCGCGAAACGCAGGCTGCCGCGATGAAGAAATCGGCACTCGAGAACATGTTCTCGACCTCCGGAGAGGTCAAGGAACTGCCGATCCTTATCAAGGGTGACGTGCAGGGTTCTGTCGAAGCGCTTATCGGTACCCTGCAGAAGCTGGGTAACGAGGAAGTCAGTGTTCGCGTTCTGCATAGCGGCGTTGGCGGGATCAACGAGTCCGATGTCACGCTGGCGCGTGCGTCGAATGCGCTGATCATCGGTTTTAACGTCCGTGCCAACCAGCAGGCCCGTGAACAGTCGCGTCGCGATAATGTCGACATTCGTTATTACTCGATCATCTATGATGTTGCAGACGATATCAAAAAGATGCTGTCGGGCATGCTGTCGCCGGAAGTGCGCGAGAAGTTCCTGGGCTATGCGGAAATCCGTGACATCTTTACCATCTCGGGCAACAAGATTGCCGGTTGTATGGTTACCGAAGGTACGGTCAAGCGTGGTGCGGGTGTCCGCCTGCTTCGCGACAACGTCGTGATCCATTCGGGCGAGCTGTCGACACTGCGCCGCTTCAAGGATGAAGTAAAAGAAGTCCGCGAGGGCTATGAATGTGGCATGTCATTCGCCAAGTATAATGACCTGCAGGTCGGCGATATGATCGAATGCTTCGAGCAGGAGGAAATCGCCGTCGAACTGTAAGACGGTGGATTGACGATATGGCGAAGCAACCGGCCAAAGCACCAAGCCAGCGACAGTTGCGCGTGGCGGAGGAAATCCGTCAGGCCCTGTCGCAAGCGCTTGAGCGCGGAGATATTTACGACCCGGACCTGACCCGGCGCCCGGTAACCATTACCGGCGTCAGTCTGAGCCCGGATATGCGCAATGCCATGGTATCCTTTACGCCGCTTGGCGGGGGCGAGGCGGAAACCTCGTTCAAGGCGCTGACACGGCAAAAGGGCCATTTGCGTACCCATGTGGCGCGGACGGTTCATATGAAATACGTGCCGGCATTGCGTTTTGTTGAAGACAAAAGTTTCGACGTTGCCGACCATATCGGTGCCCTCCTGCGTGACCCGCATGTTGCACAGGATCTTGCGGCGGACGGGTCGGGCGACCATGAAAATGAGGACGACTGATGGCGCGTCGGCGTCGCGGTAGAAACATTAATGGCTGGCTGGCGGTCGACAAGCCCTTGGAAATCACGTCTTCGACCGTGGTCAATCAGGTGCGTCGTCTGCTTGATGCGGCAAAGGCCGGGCACGGCGGGACCCTTGACCCGTTGGCAACCGGTGTTTTGCCGATCGCGTTTGGTGAGGCGACAAAAACAGTTGCCTATGTCATGGATGGCAGCAAAAGTTATCGTGTAACGCTGAAATTCGGCGAAGCACGCAGCACCGACGATGCCGAGGGCGAAGTGACCGCCACTTCGGATCATCGTCCGGATGCAGAAGAAATCAAGGCTGTGCTGGGTGAGTTTATTGGCGAAATCCAGCAGGTGCCGCCAAAGTTTTCGGCGATCAAGGTCAATGGCAAGCGCGCCTATGATCTTGCGCGTCGCGATGAAGACGTGGTGCTTAAACCGCGTCCGATTCTGATCAAGGATCTTCGACTGGTCGATATGCCGGATCGCGATCATGCTGTTCTCGAAGTTGTTTCGGGTAAAGGGGCATATATGCGGTCTTTGGCGCGCGATATTGCGCTGCGCCTTGGTTCTGTCGGCCATATATCCGCGCTTCGCCGGACTTCGGCGGGGCCGTTTCCCGAAACGAGATCAATCCCGCTTGCGGAATTGCTCGCGATGGAACCGGATGCGGTGTTGGAGAAATTGCTTCCGGTCGAGACCGCGCTGGACGACATCCCGGCGCTGGCCCTGACCGAAGTCGAGGCGCAGCGGCTGTCGAGTGGACAACCTGTCGGGTTGTTGCCGGTGGCAAAACGCAACGCTCTCGAAATCCCCGTCGTGCAGGACGATATCGTCTGCGCCATGCTCCATGACCGCGCGGTTGCGTTGGCGGAGATCAGTGGCGGCGAAATCCGGCCTGTACGTGTTTTTAATCTCTAAAGGCGAAAGGATGCCTGATGTCGATTACTGCTGAACGCAAAGCTGAGCTGATCAAAGAATACGCTCAGAAAGACGGTGACACCGGTTCCCCCGAAGTCCAGGTTGCAATCCTGACCGAGCGGATCAAGAACCTGACCGAACACATGAAAGAACATAACCACGACTTCCACAGCCGTCGTGGTCTTCTCATGATGGTCGGCCAGCGCCGTCGTCTGCTGAAGTACCTGCAGCGCAAAGACCAGTCGCGTTACGAGACCGTTATCGGACGCCTCGGTATTCGCCGCTGATATCGAACTGCGGCGGAGGCGGTTGATCCCCTCCGCCGTCGTTTTTTTAATGTCCCGAGCGGATCGGGAAACATGGGAAAGCAGGATCGGATGGGCCGGTCTCTTTGCTTGGTCCGGACCCATTAATTATGCAGCTTTTATGAAAGCCTCATAATTAATGTGTTCGGAACTCGTGTATGACTATCCGGGTCCGCTGAAGGTTTGTAAGAGGAAGAGAAAATAATGTTTAATGTCGTCCGCAAGGAAATGCAGTGGGGGAACGCCAAGCTGGTTCTCGAAACCGGCAAGGTCGCACGTCAGGCTGACGGTGCCGTTATGGTCACTTATGGCGAGACTGTTGTGCTTTGTACCGCTGTTGGCGCGAAATCGCCGCGCCCGGATATCGACTTTTTCCCGATGACCGTCAACTACCAGGAAAAGGCATTTGCTGCCGGTAAAATCCCGGGTGGTTTCTTCAAGCGTGAAGGCCGTCCGTCGGAAAAGGAAACCCTGGTTTCGCGTCTGATCGACCGTCCGATCCGCCCGCTGTTCCACCCGCAATACCGCAATGAAACCCAGATCGTTTGTACCGTTTTGTCCCATGACATGGAAAACGATCCGGATGTGGTTGCCATGATCGGCGCATCTGCGGCCCTGACCATTTCCGGTCTGCCGTTCCTCGGCCCGATCGGTGCCGCACGCGTCGGTTACAAGGACGGGGAATATATCCTCAACCCGACCACTGAAGCGATTCGCGAAAGCGATCTGGACCTCGTGGTTGCCGGTACGCGCGAAGGCGTGATGATGGTCGAGTCCGAAGCCTCCGAACTGAGCGAAGAAATCATGCTTGGTGCGGTCAAGTTCGGTCATGACCATTTCCAGCCGGTTCTTGATCTGATCATTTCGCTGGCCGAAGACGCCGCGAAAGAGCCGCGCGATATCGCTGAACTGCCCGAAGGCTATGATGCGCTGGTCGAAAAAGTTGCTGCCCTTGGCACCGACAGCCTGACCAAAGCATACAGCCATGTTGTCAAGCAGGAACGTTCGGCTGCTGTTGCGAACGCCAAAGCCGCCATTGCCGAGAAGCTGGCCGAAGAAGAAATCGCCGATGCCCTTAAAGGCAAGATTTCCTCGATCATCAAGGATCTGGAAAAAGACATCGTTCGCGGTGCGATCCTGAAAACCGGCAAGCGTATCGATGGCCGCAGCGGTGCCGACGTTCGCCCGATCCTGGGTGAAGTTTCGGTTCTGCCGCGTGCGCATGGTTCGTCGATCTTTACCCGCGGTGAAACCCAGGCGCTTGCCGTTGCCACCCTTGGTACCGGTCAGGACGAACAGATCGTCGACGCGCTGGACGGCGAATACCGTGAAAACTTCATGCTGCATTACAATTTCCCGCCCTATTCGGTCGGTGAAGCAGGCCGTATGGGTTCGCCGGGCCGTCGTGAAATCGGTCACGGTAAACTGGCATGGCGTGCGTTGCACCCGCTGATGCCGGCCAAAGACCAGTTCCCCTATACCATCCGTATTGTTTCGGAAGTGACCGAGTCTAACGGTTCATCCTCGATGGCGACTGTTTGTGCGACTTCGCTTGCGATGATGGATGCCGGTGTTCCGCTGGCACGTCCGGTTGCCGGTATTGCCATGGGTCTGATCAAGGAAGACGAAGATTTCGCCATCCTTTCGGACATCATGGGTGATGAAGATCACCTTGGTGATATGGATTTCAAGGTTGCCGGTACCGAAAACGGTATCACCTCGCTTCAGATGGACATCAAGATTACCTCGGTGACTGCGGACATCATGCAGATCGCCCTTGGGCAGGCCCGTGACGGTCGTCTGCATATCCTTGGCGAAATGGCGAAGGCCCTTCCGGAAGCCCGCGGTGAAGTTTCGGGCAATGCCCCGACCATCACCCAGTTCTCGATCCCGCGGGACAAAATCCGTGACGTTATCGGTTCGGGCGGCAAGGTCATTCGTGAAATCTGCGAAGAAACCGGTGCCAAGATCGATATCGAAGACGATGGCTCGATCTCGGTTGCACATACCGACGGTGCAAAAGGCAAGCAGGCCGTGGATTGGATCAAATCGATCGTTGCGGAACCTGAATTGAACCATATCTATGATGGTAAGGTTGTTAAGGCTGTCGATTTCGGTGCGTTCGTCAATTTCTTTGGCGCACGTGACGGCCTGGTCCATATCTCGGAACTGGCGCAGGAACGCGTCAAACAGGTTTCCGATGTGGTCAAGGATGGCGACGCGGTCAAGGTCAAGGTCATTGGTTTTGATGATCGCGGCAAAATCAAATTGTCGATGAAACGCGTTGACCAGGAAACCGGTGCCGATCTCGAAGCCGGTGACGCTGAATAATCCGATCTGATAAACCGGACGGCGATAACAACAACACGCCGTCCGGTTTTCCAAATGCGATGCGGCGCATCGCTGGCGATGATAAGCCGAATGGGAGAGACGAATTTGAAAGCCCTTAAACCGCTCGTCATGTCGGGAAAAGAGGTCTTGCCGCTGGTTGAAGGCGGCAAAGGCATTGCTGTTTCGACGGGTAAAAGTTCCGGCGCATGGGCTGCGGCCGGTGGTATCGGGACGTTTTCCGCCGTCAATGCCGATTCCTATGACGAAAATGGCAATCTGGTTCCCGTCGATTACGCCGGAAAAACCCGTGGTGAACGCCATCAGGAACTGATCGCGTACGGCATCCGCGGCGGTATTGCCCAGGCACAGATCGCCCATGAAATGCGGAATGGCGAAGGCCGCCTGCATATGAACGTTCTGTGGGAAATGGGCGGTGCCGAGGAAATCCTGCGCGGTGTGCTTGAGGGTACCAAGGGTCTTGTCCATGGCGTGACCTGTGGTGCCGGTATGCCCTACAAGGTGTCCCAGATTGCCGCACAGTATGGTGTTTATTATTACCCCATCGTATCGTCGGCCCGTGCTTTCCGCGCATTGTGGCTGCGGTCGTACAAGAATACACCGGAATGGCTGGGCGGCGTGGTCTATGAAGATCCGTGGCGCGCCGGTGGCCATAACGGGCTGTCGAATTCCGAAGATCCGCTGGTCCCCGAAGATCCGTTCCCGCGTGTTGCAGCCCTTCGCGAATACATGAATTCGGTCGGTCTGAACGATGTTCCGATTATTATGGCCGGTGGCGTCTGGTTCCTGCGCGATTACGAAGACTGGCTCGACAATCCGGAAGTTGCCCCGGTGGCCTTCCAGTTCGGGACCCGTCCGCTGCTGACCAAGGAAAGCGAGATTTCCGAAGAATGGAAAAACCGTCTGCTGACACTTCAGGACGGCGACGTCTCGCTGCATAAATTCAGCCCGACCGGTTTTTACAGCTCGGCGGTTCGCAACGACTTCCTGGAAGACCTGCATCAGCGTTCTGATCGTCAGGTGCGCTATTCGCGTACCGCAGAAGCCGATCTTCATGTCGGTATTCCGCTGGGCCGTCGCGGTCGTCCGATCTATGTCCGCGAAGACGATGCCGACAAGGTTCGTGCCTGGCTTGATGCCGGTTACACCGAAGGCATGCCGACACCCGATGAAACCATGGTTTTTGTCACGCCCGACAGTGCGCTTACGATCAAGAAAGATCAGATCGATTGCATGGGGTGCCTGTCGCAGTGCCAGTTCTCGAACTGGGAACAGCATCAGGGTACCACTGGCAAACGTGCCGATCCGCGTTCTTTCTGCATCCAGAAAACGCTACAGAACATCGCGCATGGTGCGACGGTCGAAAACGAACTGATGTTCGCCGGTCACAATGCCTATAAATTTGGTGAAGACCCGTTCTACACCAATGGCTTTGTTCCGACCGTCAAAGAGCTGGTGGATCGCATTGCGACTGGTGATTAAGCCAAGCGCAAACCGGATAACAGGTCCTGCATGGATCACAAAAGGGGTCGGTTTTCCGGCCCCTTTTTATTGTCTTGCTGTCGAAACAGTCGTTGAAAATTCAGGCGATTGGAGTTGATCAAAATCAAAGAAAGGTGCGTCGTGGTTCCCTAATATATGCTTGGATTTGATCGGGATACGGCACTGCCATATGACATTACAACGGTATTGACCCGGCATTGTGCGACCCCGAAAAGCGTATGAAGGGACAATTTCATGACGACCACTCCGCGTCCTTATACCCATGCCCTGAACCGCCTGAAGGCGGCAGGGCTGCGCCCGACCCGCCAGCGTCTGGCACTGGCGCGCCTGCTGTTTGATAACGGTCATCGGCACATTACTGCCGAACAACTTCATTCCGAAGCCATGAGCCAACATGTCAAGGTATCGCTGGCAACGGTTTACAACACGCTGCACCAGTTTACCGACGCTGGTCTGCTCAATGAAATCGTGATCGATTCCGGTCGATCCTATTTCGATACCAATACAGCCCCGCATTATCATTTCTATTGCGAGGAAGACGGCATGCTCAGCGACATTCCCGCCGAGGCGGTTCAGCTTGCGCGTATTCCCAATATGCCGCGCGGCACAGAACTGGAATCGGTCGACCTGGTGTTTCGACTGCGTCGGCAGTCGGCACGTAACGCCGCCTGACCTGTTTTGTCGCCCGTGACATTCGCGACCCTGGTGTGGCGTAAATATAGCGGTGCGGTGACAACGACATGACGGCCCGATGAAAACCACCCGCGATGGTGCAAAACGTCCCTTCAGTGCTTGACGGGCGGGGTTTTCAAGACAAATACAGAGGCGATGGTTCCCCGTGGAAACATCGCCCTTTTTTTGCCGATATGCATGACAGCATCACTGCAAATACCAGACCCGAACGACAAAAAAGGAAGCCCGTAATGGTGCTCAAGGGAACACGGACCGAGGAACTTCTTCGTGCGGCATTTGCTGCCGAGGCCCAGGTCAATCGCCGTTATCTGTATTTTGCGCAACAGGCCGATATCGAAGGCTATCCTGAAATCGCTGAGATGTTCCGTGCAACGGCCGAGGCCGAAACCGGCCACGCGTTCGGTCATCTCGAATTTCTTGAACAGGTCGGGGACCCTGCGACCGGGCAGCCGATCGGCACCACCCGGCTTAACCTTGAAGCTGCATTTGCCGACGAACAGAACGATGCCAAATCGCGTTATCCCGAAATGGCCCGTATTGCGCGCGAAGAAGGTTTCAATGATATTGCCGACTGGTTTGAAAGCCTGTCGCGGGTCGAAGATGCTCATGCCGCCCGGATGGAACGCGCACTTGCATCCTTTGGCACCGTTTCCGAACCGGTAGAATAAGGGTGCAGACAATTCGACGATCCATTTACAGATATAGCGCGGTTCTGCTGCTTGTGACGGTAATGGCACCCGTTGCCGCCATGGCACAATCCGTGGAGCTTGACGATATTCTGACCGATGCCGGGCGTCTCGAACCCTTGCAGGCGGTGATGGTCGCTCACCGTGGCGAGGTGGTTGCACGGAGGGGCCATCACGGCAGTTCCCCTGATCAATCGGCCAATATCAAATCCGCATCGAAATCGATCATTTCAGCACTGGTTGGCATCGCGATTGACCGCGGTGTTTTAAGTGGGACGGATCAGAAAATCGCCCCCTTGCTGCGCAATCAGTTGCCAGCCGATCCTGATCCGCGCCTGTTTGACATTACCATCGGGCATCTTTTGTCGATGCAGGCCGGTCTGGGGCGGACATCGGGGCGATATTACGGTCAGTGGGTCGCGCAATCAAACTGGGTGCGTGCAGCCCTTGCCCGTCCCTTTGTCGACGATCCGGGCGGCGATATGCTGTATTCGACCGGTTCAAGCCACCTGCTGTCGGCCATCCTGACCCGTGAAACCGGAAAATCGACGCTGGAACTGGCGCGCGAATGGCTGGGGCCGCTGGACGGTTTTGCCATTACGGCGTGGGATCGTGATCCGCAGGGAATTTATTTTGGCGGTAACCAGATGGCGATGAGCACCGCCTCCCTTCTGGCCTTTGGCGAACTTTATCGGAATGACGGGAAGGCAAAAGACGGGACGCAAATCGTCACGCAGGACTGGATCGACCAAAGCTGGCAGTACCGGACCAATTCACGCTTTACCGGCGATGAATACGGCTATGGCTGGTTCATGCGTGATATCGCCGGGCAGGATGTGATTTATGCTTGGGGATATGGCGGGCAGATGCTTTACATCGTGCCCGCACTTGAACTGACCGTAGCGATGACATCGGATGAAACCGAACCGTCGGCCCGCACTGGTTACCGCGACCGGCTGCACGGATTGATGGCCGACATCATTAACCGCGTAGAGGCAAGCTGAAAGAATTCAGCTTGCCGCACTGATTATTGGGCGGCAATACGTTCTGCGGGATATTCGGCAACAGTACCGGACGTAATTGGTCCGCGCAGAACAATATGGGGATGACCAAGCGAATTTTGTTCGACATGGCCGTCAACCTGATAAACGTCGCGCAGGAGATCACGGTCGATAACCTTGGCGCATTCGCCAAATGCCACCATACGGCCCTCGCGGATTGCCATGGCGTGATCGCAATATTGCAGCGCATGGTTCAGATCGTGGATCGCAATCAGGACAATCATTTTCTGGCGCTTGGCAATATCGCGCATGAAGGACAGGACCTCCATCTGACGATGCAGATCAAGGGCCGAGGTCGGCTCGTCCATCAGCAGGATTTCGGGTTCACGCACCAGCGTTTGGGCAATGGCAACAAGCTGACGCTGCCCACCACTAAGTTCGCCCAGATTGCGGGCAGCCAGATCGGAAATCCGAAGGGCGGCCAGAATATCGTCAATCCGGGTCAGTTCATCGGCCTGAACGCGCAGTGACGATCCCTGCTTGGCGGCCAGAATAACCGACTCGTAAACCGAAAGAACCGCGTTCGATCCGGTATCCTGCGGCATGTAGCAAATCGTATTGCGGCTATAATTCGCCGTTTCGACATGCACTTTTCCGCCACCCTTGGCAAGACCTGCAACGCGTTTGAACAGGCTTGATTTGCCGGCCGCGTTCGGTCCGATGACGGCAATCACGTCGCCACCCGTCAGAACCGGTGTGCTAACACCTGAAACCACATGGACACGGCCATAACGGGTGCCAAGGTCTTCAAGACGAAGTGTTGTTACCATGATTTCCTCCGGCTTGCGAAAATCAGCGAGAAGAAGAACGGCACGCCGACAAGTGCGGTAATCACCCCAATGGGCAGGATTGCGCCGGGGATCAGAAGTTTGGACAGAACCGAGGTCGCCGACAGGATCAAGGCGCCGCACAGCACTGATGCCGGCAGAAAGAAACGCTGATCCTCACCAACCAGCATACGGGCGATATGCGGCCCGACCAGACCGATGAAACCGATGGTCCCGACAAATGAAACCGGGATTGCCGCCAGCATACTGACCAGCAACATGGTTTTCAGGCGCAGTGATTGGACATTCACCCCGAAACTTTCCGCCTTGGCATCGCCTAACCGAAGGGCGGTCAGTGCCCAAGCCTGACGGGTAAACAGCGGAAGGGCAATGGCAACGGCAATGGCCGTGATGGCAACCTTGGACCAGGTCGCCTTGACCAGACTGCCCATGGTCCAGAATACAACCGCGGCCAATGCCTGTTCGCTGGCAAGATATTGCAGCAACGCCAGAAGCGCGTTGAAGGTAAAGACCAACGCAATCCCCAAAAGGACGATGGTTTCAACCGTAACACCCCGCATCCGGCTGAAAAAATGAATGATCAGCGCGGTTGCCATCGCCATGACAAAGGCATTGATCGGAATAATGAATTCGACAAAAGCAGGCAGGATCGCGACGCCAAGAACCAGTGCCAAAGCCGCGCCAAAACCGGCTGCGGCCGAAATGCCCAATGTAAACGGGCTGGCAAGCGGGTTGGCAAGGATGGTTTGCATCTGCGCACCTGCGGTCGAAAGGGCGGCACCCACGGTCAGCGCCATCAGGGCGACCGGCATGCGGATTTCCCAGATCACGACGCGCAACTGATCGCTGGCATCCGACGGGTTTAATAAGGCAAAGATCACGTCAGACAGCGGATAATTGGCCGGTCCGGTTGCCAGATCAACAGCAAAGGACAGGAACAGCGCAATCGTCATGCCGGTCAGGATCAGGACACGACGCAGGGAGCGTGCCTTGTAATGCGTGCTCCCTACCGGAATGGTGGTTTGGTCGGAGATCATGGAAATCAGTTCTGATCGCTAACGGAAACGAAGTAACCCGGTTGATACGGCGTTGACAGGAACCGTTCATGCAGTTCGCGGAACGATGCCTCCGGGTCGATATCGGCAAACAGATCCGGATGCAGCCATTTTGCCATCTGTTCGATGACCACGAACTGATAGGGGCTGTTATAGAACTGGTGCCAGACCGCATGAATTTTGCTGTTTTCAACGGCCTTGATGCCGGTGAATGCCGGGCGGTTCATAAGGTTTTCAAGCTTGCGATGGGCCTCTTCCATGTCTGCATTCGGGCCGAGTCCGACCCATGCTCCGCCCGGTGAATAGGCTTCCCAGCTTGCGCCGGTTGCAATGACCTGATCGGGGTTCGATGCGACAACCTGTTCGGGGTTGATCGTGCCGAATGTGCCCGGAATGATTGCTGCGGCGATGTTGGTGCCACCGGCAATCTCGACCATTTTCCCAAAGTTTTCATTGCCAAACGACATGCAGCATTCATCGGAAAAACCGGCTGCGCGTTCGATGAAAACGTTAGGTTTGGCCGGGTTGGCCTTGGCAAGGCGATTGGTCACAACGGCGATTTTATCGTTGCGGAATTTGATGAATTGCTCGGCACGGTCCTGTTCACCGGTAATGGTGCCCAGAATGCGCATGCTGGTATCGGTGTTTTCAATCGGGCGTTCGCGGAAATCGATATAAACCAGCGGAATGCCAACAGCGGCCAGCTTTTCGTCAAGGGCCGCGTCTTCGGTGGCACCCTTGGCTTCAAGGTTCATCACGATGACGTCGGGTTTAAGGGCGATGGCCTGTTCGATATCGAATGTGCCATCCTTGATCCCGCCGAAAGTCGGCAGATCGTTAATGGACGGGTATTTGGCGGCATAGATGTCATAGGTCTGCGGATCGGCCTTTTTGAGGTCATCGCGCCAGCCAACGACTCGCTTGAACGGTTCTGCGCTATCAAGCGTCGCAAGGCCGTAAATCAGGCGACCTTCGCCAAGAATAAGCTTTTCTGCCGGAACCCTGACCGAAACTTCGCGGCCTGCCACATCGGTGATCGTGACGGTTTCTGCTGCGTGAACGGTCCCCGCGACCATCAACGCAACGACAGCAATAGCGCCAAAAATTTTCATCCCCGTACCCTTATTTAGGATTGCCTGATCGCGGCATTATCATTTATTGAGAATGCAAATCAATACTTTTCGCAATAATTGATTTTTTTATGGATTGGTTGATATTTTGGCGCGGTATCTGCCGCTGTGCGATCCCCGCAAGATCGCGCGTCCTTTTGCATATACGGGCTTTAGGGGACTTTTCGGACGATGACGACGCATTCAAGCAATTTCAATCTGCGCGACGAGATCAAGGAATATTGGTCAATGCGCGCTGCCACGTTCGACGAACAGCCGGGACACGAAATTTTCTCTGACCGGGAACGTATGGCTTGGCACGATCTGTTTCGCCGCCATCTTGGCGACGATACAGGCAAGCGTGCGCTTGACCTTGCCAGCGGCACCGGGGTTATCAGCCATCTGATGCATGATCTGGGGTTTGAGGTTACCGGACTTGATTGGTCCGAAGCGATGCTGGAAAAGGCGCGTGCCAAATCGAAACTGCGTCAGTCCAATATCCGGTTCATCCTTGGTGATGCGGAAAACACGTTTGAAGACGATAATAGTTATGACGTCATCGTCACCCGGCATCTGGTCTGGACGCTGGTTGATCCGGCGGCGGCCTTTGCCGAATGGTTCCGGATTTTGAAACCAGGGGGCAAGCTTCTGGTGGTGGATGGTGATTTCGTCTCGCCCACCTGGATCAGTACCCTGAACAAGGCGATGACGGGGTTCCTGCAATCCATCGGATTGAAACGCGATGTTGCCGAAATCCCGCAGCTCAAAACCCATCGCGATATTCTTGCACGCGTTCATTTTTCGCAAGGCGCACGCGCCGACGAAGTGACATCAATGCTGAAAACCGCCGGGTTCGGCCCGGTAATGGCGGATTTCAATATGCGCCAGATTCACCGCGCCCAGTCAAAGCACCTTACCCTTGCCAAAGGGTTGGAGCGCGGGGCCCAGCATCGCTATGCCATCTGCGCAATCAAGCCGTAAGCTGGTTACGAGCGGCCGGAAAACAGGGATATGTCGCTGCGCATAGGGGTCCAGACGGTAACCTTGCGCGGGGTCGCAAGAAGTTCCGGCAAACTGTCCCAGAAGTCCTGTCGATAGGGACGGTGCATCTGCACTTCCATCAAATCGTCAAGATCGGCCCATGTTTCATACAGCATGAAACGACTGGGCTCGTCCGGATGGCGATGCAGGAAGGCATTGATGAATGTTGCCTCATAGCGCATTGCATCCAGAACCGGGTGAAGCAGGGCAAGAAAGGCGTCTTCCCTGCCCGGCTTGACGGTCAGGATAACGGTGCCGGCAATCGGGCCTGTTTTAGTGTTGTCGGTTGCATTCATGATCTCGGCCTCCGGTCTGATTTTGATATTGACCGAGGCAGGTTATGACAGGCCGGGAAGCAAAACGATTACCTGAAAGGTAATGACCTTAATCAAGTTTGATGCTGATTTCGGTTTTGACCGAATTGGCAAGGAAGCAGGCCTCGTGGGCGGCATGATGTAACTCCGCCTCGACCTCGGCTGTTGGGGCCGTACTGGCATAGGTGATCTTGGGACAAAGTTCGACCCGGGTGATGACTGTCTTTCCGTCCTGCATTTCCATGACGCCGGTTGCGGCATCGATATAACTGTCGACGACGATTTTCCGCCGTGATGCGAAATCAAGGAAGAACAGCATGTGGCAGCTTGAAAGGGCGGCGACATAGGCTTCTTCGGGATCGACATTTTCGGCGACAGAATAGGGCAGCGGCACGACATGCGGGGATGAGGATGCGGGAATTTCGACCCCGCCGTCAAACCGCCAAAGATGACCGCGGCTATAGCGGCGGTCGGCAAAGTTTGCGCCGTCGCGTTGCCATCTGACTTCTGCGCCGAAACTGCTCATTGCGGGGCTCCGTTTTCGGGGGACTGGACAAGTTGCCGCGAGGTGATACCTATGTGATTTTCAATGATTTCAATGGCTTTGTTGACATCGCCACGGTTACATACGGCCAGCAAATCATTATGTTCTTCATAAAACACTTTACGCGCCTGCGATCCCGGAGGTTGGCGGTGATAGGAACGGCGCGCCTCGCCGCGCAATTCGGCAATCATCTTTAGCAGGCGATCGTTGCCGCAGGGGGCATACAGGGTCTGGTGAAAGGCGATATCGAGTTCCTCGATAATGGCTGGGTTTTCTTCCTCAAAAAGATCGTCGTTCAGGCGGATCGCCTTGCGCAGGTCGTTTTGTGACAGATGCGGGATCGACAGGATAAGGGCGGTTGATTCCAGTGAAATGCGGATTTGCGACAGGTCGCGGGCTTCGTCGGCGCTTAAGCCATTCACGGCAAGACTGCGGTCGGATCGTTTGGTTAGCAAACCGTTTACCAGCAACCTTTCCAGCGCCTGACGCACGGGTTGGCGACTGACGCCGAACCGTTCGGCCAGCCGTTCCTGTTTCAGGACTGTGCCGGGCGAAAGGGTACCGTTTTCGATGTCGTTTTGAAGCGTTTCAGCGATTCTATTTGGATCCATGGATCCAAAGTCGTGCAAGTTTGCCAAAGAGTCAAGTGGGTTCCGTTGGCGTGAATTCATCCAAAATTTGATGCGACAGCATCCTAAATTCCGGGCGTATTTTATTTGTATGAGGATTTAGCCCGCGGCATTGTGGAGAGGTATTCACAGTCAAAATGGCCGAAGGGATTACCCGTTCGGTTCTCTGTCAGCAGGACAGGCCAGTTATCGGGCAACTATTGAGCGGGTATAGCCGCGGTCAGGGTGCTGTTGGCCGGGGCGGTTTTGGCGACGAAGTCGATCACGCGATTGACCGCATTGTCGATATCCTCGTTCAGGATGCCGTGCCGCTCGGAGACGAGCATCTGGATATCAAGGTCGCTGCATCCGATGGCGTGGCGTTTGATCAGGGTTGCACTGGCGGGATCGACAACCTGATCGCCGTCGCCCTGCAAAATCAGGATCGGACAGGCGATATCGGGTAGGCGTTTTTGCATTTCGGCAACCGCCAGGCGCAGGTTGTGCAGGCCGCCAATCGGAATGTTGCGGTAATTGATATCGGGATGTTCGGATTCATTGAGCCGGAAACTGAGCATTTCCTGTGCCGAAGGCACCCAGCCCATCAGTTTGTTCGCCCCATAAAGCAACGGCACAAACATCAGATTGCGATTGCGGAATTTAAGCGGTGTCGACGCCATGACGAGCCCGGCCAGTTTTTCGGGCCGGTCAGCCGCCAGAATGGCCGAGAGCGCCCCGCCGGTGGAAAAGCCGACAATGACGATATTGTCACAAAAGGCCGAGAGGATTTCATAGCCGCGTCGAACCGATGCCAGCCAGTCGCCCCATGTGCGCTTTTGCAATTCATGGGGCGAGGTACCATGCCCGGCAAGGCGCACGCCCATCACCGCATAATCCTTTGCGGCAAAGCGATCACCTAGATCGCGAAGCTCGGCCGGAGAGGCAAGAAAACCATGCACGACCAGAACGCCAGTGGTGAAATGTTCATTGCCATTGGGCAGCAAAAGATACGGGCGGCTGTCGGCGGTGGCGGTTTCCTGATCGTTGATCGCGGCATATTTCGGTTTTTGATATTTCGCCCGGTTCCATTGCCATGCGCGGATTTCATCATCGAACCGGCGTTTGGCAAAATCGCGCGGTGTCAGGTGATCAACTTCGTCCCGGGCCTTTTCAAGGGCGGTCCATGCGGCATTGATCGGGGCCATTTCATTGGCATAGACCATGACCGGGTTATCCATGCGAATCTGGTCAAAGGTGGCTTCTTCCTGCAATTTCGGCAGGAAGCAATATTTGCCTTCGGACCGTTCGATCAGGCCAAGCTGGACGGCGGCATCGATATATTCGCGGATTTGCGGGCATTTCAGATCAAAGATGCCGATATAATCCGCCGGGTTGCGCATGCCGCGATGCAGATGAATGTCTTCGGCCTGCTGGGCATTTTTGATCGCCAGATAAAGGGTGCGGTCGAAATGGGCGATATCGACCTCGGTCACGCCATTGGCCAGCCACATCATGATCAGGCGTGACGCCAGATGGCTGACATTAAGCGTGAGGTTCGAATACATCACAGCCATGCAGTGATCGCGAAGCGGGCTGATATGACGGGTAATGGCATATTGCGGGATGCGGTCGGAGATTTTTTCAAGTGTCTTGGCCGGGCGGAACAGATCATCAATGCAGGTCGCGGTTTCAACCCGATGGGCCAGCAAACGCCGATCGATCCAGTTGAATTGATGGCGGGGGTCAACCGGATCACCCAGACGGATATCCATATCGGTGCGCTTGAACAGCAGATTGCCTTCGATAATCAGTTCTTCGGCCATCTTGGGGCTAAGCCCGCCGGCAAAAAGATCGGCCCCGCGCGCCAGAAGGTTCTGATCAACGCGGAGCGGATGAAAGGTGATGTTGGCCGGGAACATCAGGGTCGGCTTGGCAAGGGCGGCCTTGAGAATGTCGGGCGTGGTATCAATCGCGTCGGCCCAGCGATCCAATTCGCCATGTTTGCCCTTATCAAGGAGCATCGACAAACCGACCTTAAAACCATCTAGGCAAAGCCCAAGCAGGGCGGCCCCGGTATGATGGGCGCGGCGCTGATCGGCAGAGCGGGAATAGATGCTGTAATCCGGGTGTTTGGGGTGCGGGCGTTCGGCGGCCAGAACGCGCCGGTCCTTGACCATGCCGCCCTCAGGAAAGATCACGACCTTGCCGCCGCGCAGGATTTCTTCGGTCAGGAACGGCAGCAGGCGCTCATAATCGTTGGGGACACCGCCAAGCGCGCGCAGATAGCGCGAAAACCGGTTGTCTTCGACAAAGAACTCGCCCGACGCGATGGAGCGACAGAACACCCCGGTTTCAAGCGCGATCAGATATTGCGGGATAAAGGTTTCAAACCGGGCGAAATGGTTGAACATGAAAATATCGCCCTGGGCCAGATGATCGCGGTCGCCATGCATCTTGATATTGATGTCGACCTTGGCGCGTAGCGCGGTCATGGCCCGAATGGTCCACTCGCAAGTCTGGTTGCGGATCGCGAATTGCTCGCGTTCGATTTCCCGAAAATTCTGATGCATGGGTGATTTTGCCTCGAAGGCCTGAATGCCAAATTGATCGGCGTTATGATTGACTGCTGTCGTTTCCTCTCGGGTAAATATGTGCTGTCGCAACGGGTTTGAGAAGACCGTATACACGCATCAGTCGAACAATCTGTGGCACGTGCCTTTGCCTGTCCCTATAATCACTGCGACATCTCAGATACCGTTCTGTCCGGATAGCAGGCCATTTCGCCCCAAATATGGCCGTCCAACATAGTTGTTGATATCGCTGTCCTGTACAACATGATCCCGCCCCGTCATGAGAATTGGAAAATTCGTGCATCCACCTGCCCCTGAAACACCCCACGACCCTGCCAGCAGACCCGATAACAAACCGGAAAATACGCCTGCCGTTCCGGGCCAGGTTCCGGCGTCGATTTTCCGTGATCGCAATTTTGTGCTGTTTCTGGTCGGGCAATGCATTACCACCCAGGGGCTTTGGGTGCAGAAAATCGCCATGTCGTGGCTGGCATGGTCATTGACCGGGTCGGCATTCTGGACCGGGTTGATCGCAGCACTTAACTTTGCCCCGGCTTTCATTCTGGGCCCGATTTTTGGCGTGATGGCGGATCGGGTTAATCTGCGTAAAACGGCGGTGACCCTTAACCTGATGATGGCGGGGACGGCATTTCTGTTGATGGGGCTGTCGATGGCGGGCCAGATCAACCTGTTCTGGATGGTGGTTCTGGCCGGGACGAACGGGGTGTTGGCCAGTGCGATGACGCCTGTCCGGCTTTCGCTGGTGCCGGTGATTGTTCAGCGGGAATTCATGAGCCGGGCCGTGGCCTATGCGGCGATGAATTTCAATATTTCGCGTCTGGTCGGCCCGGCGGTTGGCGGTGTGGTGATCGCGACATGGGGCACAGGCGCGGCATTCATGATCAATGCGGCATCCTATATCCCGATGGTTTTCGTTTTGGCGATTGTCAAAATCCATGTTGAACGGGCACCCGATGCCAAAAGTAGGCGGGTTCTGGCCGCCCTTGTCGACGGAGCGCGTTATGCCATTCATCATCCAATGATCCGCTCGGTTCTGGCGCTGTCGTGTTCTGTCGCGCTGGTCGGGACCGGCATGGTCGAACTGATGCCGGTCTTTGCCGAGGCGGTCTATGACCGCGGGGTCACCGGGCTTGGCATGCTGGCATCGGCAAGCGGGGTCGGTGCGGTGGCATCGACATTCATGTTGTCGCGGGTCAAATCCGATCCGGCCGCCTTTCAGCGGGTGACGATTATCGGGGCTTTTGCCGCCGGATGCGGCATGCTGGGTCTTGGTTTTGCACCATGGTACGAGCTTGCGGTTGTACTGGTGGCGATTACCGGTTTTGGCCTGACAGCGGTCGGGGTCGGATCGCAAACCGCGTTGCAATTGACGGTGGATAACAAACTGCGCGGTCGGGTGATGAGCTTCTGGAGTGCAACGAGCTTTGGCGGCATTGCGCTGGGCGGGACGATGCTGGGCGCGATATCGGAGGCGGGCCACATTCAATATACCGCCCGCGGATCGGGGGTGCTGATCCTGTGTGCGGCGGTTGTCGGGCTTTGGCGTTTGTACCGGATTGGCAAAATCGGTATGAAATCTGCCACAGAAACGGCAAAATGATCGTGTTTTTCGGCGTCCTTCGTAAACGCTTGTTTAAAACTCGTCAGGTTAGGGTGCCTGATCATCGTGCCTTTTGTGGGGGATATCGCATGCGGCTGGCCGTTGTTATCGGATTTTGTATGCTTGTGTCGGGATGTTTTGCATCTGCAAGCACGCCAAAACCCAATACCGGCCTTGAAAGTGACGGCGTTTCGACCGTCACCAATGTCAGCTTGCCGTCGTCGCGCCTGTTGCCCTTTGCGCCTACTGATGAATTTTTGCAATGCGTGCCCTATGCACGTGCGGTTTCCGGGATCGAGATTTATGGTGATGCCTGGACCTGGTGGGATCAGGCGAAAAGCGCCTATCACCGTGGGAGCAAGCCCGAAGTCGGATCGGTTTTGGCGCTCAAGAAAACATCGCGTTTGAAATACGGGCATGTTGCGGTGGTTGCCGCTATCCTCGACAGTCGCAAGATCATGGTCAATCATGCCAATTGGGGCAGCGATTCGCGCACGCGCGGCAAGGTGCATTACCGCCAGCCGGTTGTTGACGTATCGCCCAATAATGACTGGTCTGAAGTGCGGATGATGAATACGATTGGCACATTCGGCCGGGTTTATCCGGCGCATGGCTTTATCTATCAGCCGCGCGAAACCGCCGAAGTTCAATAGGCCGTTTACTTCTTCCTTCCTGCTTCTCTGCCTGTTTATAAAAAATGGCGAAGGCCGGACTGAGGGGCGCTTCGCCAAGGGGAACCTTGCGCGGGTGGGGCGCACAAGTTCGGGGGTTGATGTGGATATTGTCAGGCCACCGACGCCGGAATCGGGCCAAGGGCAGCGAACAGGGCGGTGTCGCAATCTTCTTCCGGGTTTGGTGTGGTCAGAAGTTTTTCCCCGTAAAACACCGAATTGGCCCCGGCCATCAGGCACATGATCTGGGCTTCGCGGGTAAGGTCGGTGCGTCCGGCTGAAAGGCGAACGGTGGATTTCGGCATGGTGATGCGTGCGGTTGCGACCATGCGGACCAGTTCAAGCGCATCAATCGGGTCGCGGTCGGCAAGCGGTGTTCCGGCCACCGGCACCAGCGCGTTGATCGGTACACTTTCGGGATGTGGCGCGAAACCGGCCAAGACCTGGAGCATTGATGCCCGGTCGCGGATGCTTTCGCCCATGCCGATGATCCCGCCGCAGCAAAGATCAATCCCGGCACCCCGCACCGCAGCCAGCGTATCAAGCCGATCCTGATAGGTCCGGGTGGAGATGATCTGGCTGTAATATTCCGGGCTGGTATCGAGATTGTGGTTATAAGCGGTGAGGCCTGCCCCGGCGAGGCGTTCGGCATGGCGGGTTTCGAGCATGCCAAGGGTCACACAGGCCTCCATGCCAAGGTTGCGCACACCGCGTACCATTTCGATCACCGCATCAAAGGCCGCACCATCACGCACGCGCCGCCATGCGGCCCCCATGCAGAAACGATCCGCCCCGGCGGCCTTGGCACGCGCCGCCATTTTCAGGACAGCACCGGGATCCATCAACTGTTCCTTGCCCAGTTTGACCTCGCGGTGGTGGGCCGATTGCGGGCAATAGGCGCAATCTTCGGGGCAGCCGCCGGTTTTGATCGATAACAGGCTGGCCTTTTGCACGGCATTGGGATCGTGATGGGTGCGATGGACCGCGCTGGCGCGGCCCATCAGTTCTAGCAGCGGCAGGCGATAGATCGCCTCGATCTCGTCCACCGTCCAGTCGTGACGGATGGTTTGATCGATTGCCGGATTTTGTGCGGGAAGACTGTTCATCAGGCGTTGCCGCCTTTATCGCGTTTGACAAGGCGGGTGCAGGCCGCACTGCCAAGGGCAACAAGGGCGATCTTGATGGTATCGCCCAGAATGAACGGGGTGAAGCCGTATTCGGCGACTTTTTCAAGCGGCACAAAGGCGGCAAGCCATGCCAGGCCCAGAACATAGACCGGGATCATACCGGCCATCATGATGCCAAAGCGCGCCAGCGTGCCGCGCCCCTGCGCCAGTGCGCCGACTAGCCATGAGGCAATCAGATAACCCAGAAGATAGCCACCGGTCGGTCCGACCATATAGGTAAGCCCGATGCCGCGTTCCGGCGTCCCGGCAAAGACCGGAAGACCAACCGCACCTGCCGCCAGATACCCCAGTACCGTCGCGCAGGCGACGCGCGGCCCGGTCGCCAGTGCAATTGCCATGATCGCCATGGTTTGCAGGGTCATCGGCACCGGCCAGAAGGGAACGGTGATCTTCGCACTTGCGGTCAGGATGGCGACCCCGGCCAGAACCATCAGGCTGTATTTCATTCCCGACGATATGCGGGTTTCGGCCGGTTTGGAGACTGCATTGCTCATGGTGATTTCATCCTCCTCAGGATCGGATTCAAAATTATAGATAAAAAACGAATCTCATCTATTAATTACGCCGCGACCGGAGGGTGAAATCAATCCCCAAAATAGATAATCGGATGAAATTGGCCGATATTTATGGAAGCGCATCGTTAATATATTGATTTATATGTTATATTTTTATCTATAAAATTGGAAATTTGCACATAAACAGGCGTCCTGCATTGCCAAAGCGCAGGCAGGATCAGGTTCGAACCGTGGATTTCAGGTTCGGGAGGCAGTTCTGGAAGGGTTCAGGAAATGGTTTACGGGCGGGTTTTGGCGCCCGGCTTGGTGCCAATCCATTTAACGTGGCGGGCAAGGGTGGCGGCGGCAACGTCAAACTGCCGTTCGCGGAGCGCCTTCAGGACGGCGCGGTGATCCTGATCGGTCGGGGCTTCCCATTCCATGCGGAAACCGGAAAACAGGAACCGGGCACTTGCGGCATGCAGATCATCAATGGTTGCCAGCAGGCGGGGCATGCCGCACGGGGTCAGGATCAGGCGATGGAAGGCGCGATTGGCTTCTTCCCATGCCCGGACATCGGGGGCATTTTCCCCCGCGCGGTTGATCGCCTCTGCCTCATCCAGAATGGCGCTGGTCAGGTGCGGGGCGGCATGGCGAAGGGCGAGGACTTCGAGGGATGCGCGCATTTCAGCGACCTCGCGGACTTCTGCGATATCAAAGCTGGCAACCCGCACACCGCGGCGCGGTTCGCTGACGACCAGTCCCTGTGCTTCGAGGCGGCGAAAGGCTTCGCGGACCGGCACGTGGCTTGCGCCGAATTCCTCGGCAAAATGATCTTGCCGCAACTTCGTACCCGGTGCGATATGCCCGGCAATGATGCGGTCGGCCAGTTCGCGAGTGATCTTGCCGGTAACGGTATTATCAATGTCGCTTTTCATGATTTTATAGATAATTTACGCGCCCGGACTTGTCGAGCGCGCATATCCGCAACCGGCAAATTAATTGTTTGATATCAGAAGGTTTGTTCAGCAGTTCGGCGCACAATGTTCGTCCGGCATATCGGCGAATGCTTTGCGGAGCGCCTGCGACCAGGCGTCCGAAAGGGCCTTGAACCCGGCATCTTCGGCGTTGATCCGGCGATGTTCGGAGAAATGACACGATCCTTCGGGCAGGACGGCAAGATCAAGCGGCATGCCGACGGTGAGGTTGGATCGCAGGGTCGAATCCATTGACAGCAGGGCGGCCTTGACGCCATCGGCAATCGGCGTTTCCGGGGTGATTACGCGATCAAGGATCGGTTTGCCGTATTTATGTTCGCCGATCTGAAGGTAGGGCGTGTCTTCGGTGGCCTCGATAAAATTGCCCGCCGCATAAACCAGAAACAGGCGTTGTGCACCGCCCTTGCGCTGCCCGCCGACCATGATCGAAGCCGAGCTGCTTTCCTTGCGCTGCTCAAGCGTGTCCTGATATTTGTGCTGCACTTTCTGCATTGCCTCGCCCATCAGTTCGGCAACGCGGAACATGCTGGCTGCGCTCAGGATACAATTGCCGGGTTCGGTTTCCGGGTTGTCGATGGCTTCCTGCAGGGTGCTCATCACGGCCTGAGTGATGGCAAGGTTGCCTGCGGTCAAGGCCACGATGGCGCGTTCGCCGGGGACTTCCCAAGTGAACATTTTGCGATAACGCGAAATGTTATCGAGCCCGGCATTGGTTCGGGTATCGGAGAGGAATACCATCCCCTCATCGAGCATCAAGCCCACGCAGTAGGTCATCTTCTATTCTCGGGTCCGGCTATTGCTGTGATTGCGCAACGATGACTGTTACATCCAAATCCTCGTTTGCACCACCAGTATGTACACCCCGTATAGGTGTGGCACCCTGCGCATCAAGTCCAGACCCCAGACGGATATAATAATCGGTCGGGCAGCAGCGGTTTGCCGGATCGAACCCGACCCAGCCCAGTTCGGGCAGATGCAGTTCGACCCAGGCGTGGGATGCTTCGTGCGATTTGCCGTTCTGATCGGCGAACAGATAGCCCGAAACATAGCGCGCCGGAATGCCAAGATGACGGGCGGCCGAAATCATGACATGGGCGTGGTCCTGACAGACACCCTTGCCATCAGCCAATGCGTCGGCGGCGGTGGTGTGGACATGGGTGCTGCCCGGGACATAGGCGACGGCATCGGAAACGGCGGCCGAAATCGCATGTGCCCGTTCGAGCAGGTTATCCGCACTGGTTTTCTTTTCGACCTTGGCGGCGAGTTTGCGGATCGCCGCACTGGATCTGGTCACCGGGGTTGACCGCAGGAAGATGGCGGGAAAGGCGCGTTCCTTATGCCCGCGCAGGATGCCGGTGGTATCGATGGTTTCGACTTCGCCCGACACGACGACATCGACGGAATCGACCGGACCGGTCGCGGTCAGGGTGCTGATGGTATCGCCATTGCCATCGACAAATTCGGAATTGATCACACATCCCTCGGCCTTGATCGACCAGCGGATGACTTTTTGCCCATCAAACAGCGACGGGGTCAGTTTCAGGCTTTGCACGACATAGCGTGCCGACGGGGAAAAGCGATAATGGGTGCGATGTTCAACAGTCAGGCGCATTTTACTGGCCCCCGAAATAATAGGTTTCGGCAATTGCCGAGGACAGGGCCTGATTTCGTTTGAGGAAATCGGACAGGAATTCATGCAGGCCCTGACTGAATATTTCGTCCATCCGGGTTTGGGTCAGCAGGGAATAGGTTTCCACCGCCTGGCTGTGAACCGGATTTCGTTGACCGTAATGGCGGGCGAGATGTTCCAGATGGCTGGTGATCTGTTCCGAACAATGGGCGAGCGACCGGGGGCTGAAGGGATTGAGGATCAGGAAATGCGCGATGTGATAGGGCGAATAATCGTCGCGATAAACCCAGTGGAAGGCACGCAGGGACGATGCGGCACGCAGAACCGTGGTCCATTGATAGTTATCGACCCCGTCGCCGACCATGCTGGTTTCGGGCAGCAGGACGTAATATTTCACGTCAAGCAATCGTGCGGTGTTATCGGCGCGTTCGATAAAAATGCCAAGACGGATGAAATCGTACCCGTCATTGCGAAGGATTGTTGAATCAGTTGCCCCGCGAAACAAGGCCCCCTGCCGTTTGACCCAGTCGATGAATTCCGGAAGGTCGGTTTTGGCCAGGTTATGCATCGAAGTCCGGCGCAATTCCATCAGCGCGTTGTTCAGGGCTTCCCACATTTCGGCGGTGATGGCGGTGCGCATGGCGCGCGCATTGGCACGTGCATTTTCAAAACAGTTCAGGATCGAGGACGAATTGTCGCGATTGAATATCAGGTAATCGGCAACCTCCGCCTGACGGAGTGGCATTTCGGGATCGTAACCCTGGGCGCAGCCCGATGCCGATAGGACGGACGCCCATTCCGACCGGTTGCCATCGCCTGCGGCCGGCATCAGGGCCATGCGATAACCCATTTCCATCAGTCGGGCCATGTTTTCGGCCCGTTCGACATAACGCGATAACCAGAAAAGGTTGTCGGCTGTACGACTAAGCATATGACTTCCCTTTCTTCTCTACTCGGCCATGATCCAGGTGTCTTTTACCCCGCCGCCCTGCGACGAGTTGACGACAAGCGATCCTTCGCGCATGGCGACACGGGTCAGGCCGCCCGGTGTCAGGCGGATGTCATCGCCGACAAGGCAGAAGGGGCGGAAATCGACGTGGCGCGGGGCGATGCCGTTTTCAACGAAGGTCGGACAGGCGGAAAGGGCAAGGGTTGGCTGGGCAATGAAATCGCCCGGATCGGCCTTGATGCGCTCGGCATAAGTGGCCTGTTCTTCCTTTGTCGATGCCGGGCCGACCAGCATGCCGTAACCGCCCGAACCATGGACTTCCTTGACGACCAGTTCGCCAAGGTTTTCCAGAACATATTTCAGGTCGTCCGGGTTGGCGCATTTCCAGGTCGGGACATTGTTCAGGATCGGTTCCTGACCAAGGTAAAACCGGATCATGTCAGGGACATAGGTATAGATTGCCTTGTCATCGGCGACACCGGCACCGGGGGCCGAGCAGATGGCAACCCCGCCCGATCGATAGACATTCATCAGGCCGGGTACGCCCAGCACGGAATCGGGCCGGAAACAGAGCGGATCGATAAAGGCATCGTCGATCCGGCGATAAATCACATCGACCCGTGCCGGGCCTTGCGTCGTGCGCATATAGACGCGACCTTCGGAAACGAACAGATCCTGCCCCTCGACAAGTTCAACACCCATCTGGTCGGCAAGGAAGGAATGTTCGTAATAGGCGCTGTTCATGGCTCCGGGTGTGAGGACGACGATATTGGGTTCGCGGTCACACCGTTTGGGGGCGATGCTTTTGAGCGTTTTATGGAGCATGTCCGGATAGCTTTCGACCGGTTCGATCCGTAATTTCGAAAACAGTTCCGGGAACATCCGCATCATGATTTCGCGGTTTTCCAGCATGTAGGAAACGCCAGACGGGGTGCGGCAGTTATCCTCCAGCACATAGAAATCATCCGGCCCGACGCGCACGACATCTACACCGACAATGTGGCTGTAGACTTTCCGCGGTGGATCGATGCCGATTACGGCCGGTTCAAATGCGGCGTTCTTGAACACCAGATCGGCGGGAATGATCCCGGCCTTGATGATTTCGGCGTTGTGATAGACATCGTACAGGAAGGTGTTGAGCGCGCGTGCACGTTGCTTGACGCCGCGTTCGAGCTTGCGCCATTCCATGGCGGTGAAAATGCGTGGAATAAGATCGAACGGGATCAGCCGTTCCGGATCGCCACCCTCGCCATAAACCGCGAAGGTAATGCCGATTTTGCGAAAGAGAGTTTCAGCCTCAAGTCGCTTCTGCTGGAGGGTTTCGGGCCCGCTGGCTTCCATCCAGTCAACCAGTGCGCGATAAGGTTCGCGTACTTCATCGTTCATCATCATTTCGTTGAACATGCACACTCCCCTTGCATATACCTTGATTAAAGGCGGGGCTATCGCGGGCGGTCAAGCATGTTCACGGTTGAAATGTTTCTTTTTTCAGCAAAACAGGGCTTTGCTGAAAATTTGAGCCGGGCTGTTTGGCCGATTGCGCAAAAAACGGGCGTTTTACAGTTCGGTTACAGCTTGGCGGTTTTTGCCGGGCGCAAAACATGGGTGTGATCGGCGGCATAAAGCCGGGAATCGGTGAAATCCTTACGGCCAAAGACCTCACCCACCATGATCAGGGCGGTCCGGGTGATACCGCTGCCCTTTACCTTGGCGCGGATATCGCCGAGTGTCCCGTGGATGAATTGCTGATCGGGCCATGTGACGCGATAGGCGACCACTACCGGGCAATCCTCGCCGTAATGTGGCACCAGATCGCGAACGACATTGACCAGATTATTGATGGACAGATGCACCGCAAGCGTGGCGCGTGAACGGCCCAATTCGGCAAGACTTTCGCCGTCGGGCATGGCGGATGACCGCATGGCGGTGCGTGTCAGGATCACGGTCTGCGAAATATCGGGCAGGGTCAGTTCGGCACCCAGTTCGGCGGCGGTGGCGGCATAGGCCGAAACGCCCGGTGTGATGTCATAGGGAATGCCAAGGTCATCCAGACGGCGGATCTGTTCGGCAATTGCGCCATAGATCGCCGGATCGCCGGAATGAACGCGCGAGACATCCTGCCCCGCGGCATGGGCGGTTTCAATTTCGGCCAGGATTTCATCAAGGTTCATGGGCGCGGTATCAATCACGCGTGCGCCGATGGGGGCAGATTTGACGATTTCCTCTGGCACGAGCGACCCCGCATACAGGCATACCGGGCATTTTTCGATCAGCTTAAGCCCGCGAACGGTGATCAGATCGGGGGCACCGGGACCGGCGCCGATAAAATGAACGGTCATCAGTTTGCCTTATCGTTTTTGAGGTCGTTTTTGGAGTTATCGAGGCTGTGGACGGGGGCGTTGGCCGCGTCCGGGCCTTTTTTGGCATAGCCGCGCGGGGTATAGACCCAGCTGTTTTCGCCGCGCGTGATATGGCGGCTGTTGCTGGAGCCGACCAGAACGGTGGTCAGCATATCGACCATATCGACTTCAAGTTTCGCAAGCGGAACGATTGTTATTTCCTCGTCAGGACGACCAAGCTGCCGACCCAGAACAACCGGCGTTTCCGGCCCGCGATGTTCAAGCAGGATATCGCGCGCTTGTGCCAGAAGATCGCGGCGGCGTTTGGATACGGGATTATAGAAGGCGATGACAAAATCGCCCTCGCCCGCGGCCTTGAGTCGGCGCAGGATATCCTCGCGCGGGGTTAAAAGGTCAGAAAGCGATATCGCGCAGAAATCATGCCCCAAGGGCGCGCCGATCCGCGATGCGGCGGCCTGAAGGGCGGAAATGCCTGGCGATACCTGTATGGCAACCCGGTTCCAGTCAGAACGATCTTCGCGATCAAGCAATTCGAACACAAGTGTCGCCAGCGCATAAATCCCGGCATCGCCGGACCCGATCAGTGCGACGTCCCTGCCGGTTGCGGCCAGTTCAAGTGCGTGTCTGGCGCGGGCTTCTTCGGCGCCCAAATCGGAATGATGACATGATTTGCCGTCAATCAGCGACCCCAGAAGATCAAGATACATCTGATAGCCGACAATATCGGTGGCGCGCGAAATCAGGCTGCTGGCTTCGGGGCTGCGCCAGCCGGTCTGTCCGGGGCCGATACCGACAATCGACAAACGTCCTTGTGGACGACCCGATTGCAGCGGGGCAATATCATCGATTGAAAGTCCGATGGCGCAGGTGGCCCGTTTTGATTTCTGTTTCGAAACGATCAGGGTGCCATTGCTGCCGATGGTGGCAAGGGCTGCACCCTCGGCAACGCCGTGACAGCCGGTTTCGGCAAAGACGATGTCGGAGGGATTGGCAAGGCGGGGAGCTTCGGCTTCGAGTGTTAAGGCGTCATAGAAACGTGCCGGGACGCCGAGATGGTCGGCCAGTGCGTGAACGGCGGCTTCGTCTGCCTTGAGGTCGATGGACGCAACGCACGCAACGCTTTGCGCACTCAGGCCATTTGCGACAAGGGTTTCGGTGGCGAGTTTGATCAGTTCGTCGGGCGCGCAATGACGTTCGCAACCGACGCCAAGCGCCAGGACCGGCGGGTGATAGACGATTTCGTGATTGTTCTTGTCGTCGCCAATCGTATTTGTGGCTTTTGCGGTAGCGCGAATGACCACCGTGCCGGTGTCGCTGCGTTCGATATTGCTGTTGGTCAGCCACGCGGCCGATCCTGCCTCGATCTCGAACCGGGCGGTTTCACCGGCCAGAAGGGCGGCGGTGGCCGGTTTGACGGCTTGCGGATTGGCAAGATGCCAGCCGACGGGGGGCTCATCAAGGGCCAGTCCCAGCATTGCATCGCCGGGCGTGGTGATGGCCGCCTGCCCGCCCAGCCGTTCGGCCAGATCGCGCGCCAGCCGGTTGCCGCCGTGATGTCCACCCAGAAGCGGGATAAAGGTGCTGCCAGCTTCGTCGACCGCGATGACGGCGGCGTCCTGCCATTTATCGACCAGAAGCGGTGCGAGAGCACGGATCAGGATACCCGTTGCGCAAACGCCGATGATCACATGGTCGGCCGAAAAGGTTCGTTGCAGATGTGCAATGGTATCATCGAACGCCACATCAACGTCACTTGTTGAAACGCGTGTGCGCAGGCCATGCACCGATGCACCCTGCAGGTTGGCGGCAATGCGTTTGGCGGTGGCAACGGCACGCTGCGTCAGACAGATGACCGCAATCGGCGCAATCGGGTCCGTCGGCAGGATCGGGTTGATGTTGCTGGCGGTGGGGATATTCGGGGGCGTCATCGCCATGCGTCTCCGCGACGGTGGATCAGGATCATCGAGAAATAGGGTGCGGTTGCATCCGCCGGAAGATCACCCAGCGGGATCATTTTCTGGGTTTCAAGTGTTGCGCGCTCGATATAGCGTGCCCGGTCGGTCAGGCCAAGTTCTTCGATCACCTTGCGAACCTTGGCGAAGTGGCGGCCAAGTTTGATGATGGCAGCCGCATCGGTATTGCCAAGTTGTGCGCGCAGGCGGTCTTCGGACAAAGGGCCGGGAATGACCTGCAACACATCGTTTCTGGCAGCAAGCGGTGCGCCAAGCTGGGCGGCACAGGCCATCATCGAACTCACACCGGGCACGGTTTGAACCGGATGCCCGGCCTCGGCCAGGCGGCCAAACAGATACATGAAGCTGCCATAGAAGAACGGATCGCCTTCACACAGGACGGCAACGCTTTTTCCGGCCTTCAGATATTCGCCAATTTCAAGGGCGGCAGCGTCATAGATCGGGTCGGCGGGCTGGCCCATGGTAATGCGAATGGCAATTTCGATCCGGCCTTCGGGGACATGGGGGGCCATGATCTGCCGGGCCAGACTGGCGCCGTCTTCAAGTGCGGGATAGGCAATCACATCCGCCTTTTGCAGGATGTTATAGGCTTTGAGCGTGATCAGGTCGGGCTCGCCCGGACCGATGCCAAGGCCATAGGCCGTACCCGCCACAGGTAATGCGCTGGCGGGTGTGGTGGCCGCGTCGCTCATGCTTTTACTCCGACATAGTGGGTGACGGGGGCAAGGTTGCTCCAGCCCCTGAAACTACCGCGTGGAACCAGCCGGGAAACCGACAGGCGCGACAGGGTGCCACCGTTTTTATTGTAAAACCGTAATAATTCTTCTTCGCCTTCCAGCGTGACCGTATTCGCCACCAGCCGCCCATGCATCGGCAGGATATCCCAGCAGCGATCCATCAAACCTGATGTCGTAATGCCGCCGCCGACAAAAATCGCATCGGGTTTCGGGAGTTGGTCAGCGAAGGCAATCACGTCCTCGACCCCCTTTTGGCGGATCATCAGATCGGGTGTGCCAAGGCGGATGGCATTTTTGGCGATCAGGTCGCAGCGTTTTGCATCGCGTTCTATGGCGATGGCCTGCCCCCCAGCGCGCATCCATTCGATGGAAACCGAACCGCATCCCGCCCCCAGATCCCAAAGCATGGCATCGCGCCACGGAGCAAGGGATGCTAGGGTCTGGGCGCGGATTTCGGATTTGGTGATCATCCCGTCATGGATAAAGGCATCATCGGGCAGGCCGGCACCATTGCCCAGAACGCGGCTTTTGGGTCCGGCCACCAGATCAATCATGATCAGGTTTAATGGATCAACCGGTTTGACATCGGGCATCGAGGTTGCCGTTGCCTGCCAGATTTGGGCGGTCTGGGTGGTGATGCGTTCTTCTGTGCCGCCCAGCCGTTCGCAAATCGTCATATGGCTTTGATCGTAGCCAGCTTCGCACAGCATGACGGCAACCAGTGCCGGGGTGCTGCCATCCGCACTAAGCGCGATCAGTTTGCCTCGCGGGCGCAGGTGCGATCGCAGGATTTCCGGGTCGCGCCCGTGCAACGTGATCACATCGCATTCGGCAAGCGCCCAGCCCATGCGGGCGGCAGCCAAACTGATGCTGGACGGGTGCGGGATTACGGTAATTGATCTGGAGCCGAAATAATTAACCAGTGTATTGCCGACACCAAAAAACATCGGGTCGCCACTGGCGAGAATGACCGGGTTCTGATCAAGGCAATCCTCAATCAGGGGCATATTTGCCTCGAACGGTGTGATCCAGCTGTTCTGGGTGGCAATATTTGATCCGGGCAGCATGGTGATATGGCGTTTGCCGCCAAAGATCACGCTGGCGGTTTCCAGAATCTGACGGGCAATCGGACTTAGTCCGTCATAACCGTCTTCGCCAATGCCAATCACGGTGATTTTGCCGTTCAGGGGCGATTGTTCGTTCATTTGCCATCCCCTTTGTCAGGGTTGGTGGGGTTTTGGGTCGTGCCATCCGGTGTCAGACCCGGCGATGCAAGGCGTGCCAATGCGTTGAGCGTTGCCGCGGTGACCGCACTGCCGCCAAACCGGCCGCGTAATGTAACAAACGGAATGTCACCGGCATGGGCAATCAGGGCTTCCTTGCTTTCCGCGGCCCCGACGAAGCCCACCGGCATGCCGATGATCAGCGCCGGTTTTGCCAGACGGTTCGAAATCAGGGCTTCTAGCAGATGAAAAAGCGCGGTTGGCGCATTGCCGATAGCAATTATTGCGTTATCGATATGATCGGCCCAGTCCTCAATGGCGGCGACTGACCGTGTGGTGCCAAGTTTGCCGGCGCGTTCGATATTGCCATCCGCATTCAGGGTGCAAAGGACCGGGTTATCGGCAGGCAGAAGGCGGGAAATGATCCCGTGACGGACCATTTCCGCATCGCACAGGATCGGCTTTCCCTTTTGCAGCGAGCCGATTGCCGCGGTTGCCACGTTACCGCCAAATGTAATTTTATCTGCCATTTCGACCATGCCACAGGCGTGAATGATCCGCACGGCAACCGGCCGCAATTCTTCGGGAAAGCAGGCGAGATCGGCTTCGGCTTCGATGGTTGCAAAGCTTTGCTGATAGATTTCCTGCGGGTCCCGCAGATAGTCGAACATCGCCGCGCCTTTCGCAAAGGAACGAAGGGCGACCGGTCAGGAACCGGTCGCTTTGTTGACATGATCGTGGGCGTGATCATGCGTATGGCTGTGATCATGTGAATGACCGTGGGAATGTCCATGCCCGTGATGGTGTCCATGACTATGACTGTGGCCATGACCGTCGGTGCCAATCCCCATTACATGATGATGATGGCCGACCTGCGGGGTTGCAACGTCGCCTTCATATCCAATGATCTGTTCGCGGTATTTGCACAGCTGGCAGTTCATATTGTTGTCGCCAGTGTCAATTTCAGCCAGGCGTTCGGCAAAGCTTTCCAGCACCAGCGGATGATCGCGCAGATATTCGGCCTTGATGAATTCGACATCGGGGAATTCGGCGGCGACCTCGTCGGTGTGGCTGTAAATCCGATCAATAAGGATGCCGGCAAACAGGAAATACGGGAAGACCACCACACGCTTGTAACCAAGCTTCATGGCTTCGCGCAGACCGGCATTGACGCGTGGATGCGCAACGCCGGAATAGCTGATTTCGGTACGCCCGAAACCAAACCCTTCCTGCAACATGCGGGCGACTTTATAGACGTTTGAATTGGCATCCGGATCATTGGTGCCACGCCCGACAACCATCAGAAGCGTATCCTTGCGCGTGATGCTGTCATCAGCCGTTGCAAGGGCCTCTTGGATACGGTCAGCACTGGCGCGGAGCAGTTTCGGGTCAATCGCCAGATCGCGACCGAATTTCACATCGATATCGGGGTTCTCATGGGCGAAGTTGTTGACTTCGCTTGGCAGGTCATTTTTGACGTGCCCGGCAGCAAACAACATGCCTGGAAGGGCATAAATCTTTTTGTGGCCCATGGCTTTGAGCTTTTCAAAGCCATCGCGCAGGATCGGGTGCGCAAATTCGAGAAAGCCGCTTTCGACATCATAATCGGCCAGATGGGTCTGTTTCATTGTTTCAACCATGGCGTTGAACTGTGAAACAGCGCGCTCATCACGCGAACCGTGTCCGCAAATCATTACGGCGCCTTTGGGGGACATAAAAGGCTGCTCCTTTGTCTCTCTCGTGTTTTGGTGCGCGACGGTCACAAGCCGCCACGGTACCCGATGCCACCCCCGTTTTCACCGATTGGCCTGCGGAATGCAAGCCGCAGCTGATTGAACAATGGTCGTGAGGGCATACAGGAATGGAAATACAAATTGTTGTGGTCCGTTTTACAGACATTTGCAGATGTTGTGGTGATGCACCTTGCCGTCCGAAATGGGGATATGGATGGGGACGGCCTCCTGACGTCGGATGTTAAACATGATATTCAATATTAGTTATGAAGAAAAAATAAAACGTATGAAATCGCTTCTATCAAAGCACGGTCAGATTGGCAAATCGTGCCGTTCGTTCAGACGGTTGCCAGTTTAACATCGTATGAGCATTGACGGGAATACGTGCGCAACGCACATTGCCGCAATGGAAACCGCGATCCTTGAATTTCTGATCCCGCAGCCCGGTTTTACGGGCCCGCTTTTCTCCGTGCTGGTACTGGCACTGGTGTTGGATGCCGTTTTTGGTGATTTTCCGTGGCTGTTCAGGCGGGTGCCGCATCCGGTGGTCTGGATTGGCAATCTGATTGCGTGGTTTGAAAAACGCCTGAACAAACCGCGATATGACAACAGTGATCTTTTTTTACGTGGAAGCCTTACCAGTCTGGCGGTGATTGCCTGTGCGGCGGTGTTTGGCGGCGTGATTCAGCTGATATCCTCGTTTGGTGGTATTTTCCGGTTTGCCGATATTCTGCTGCTTGCCATCCTGATTGCGCAAAAAGGACTTTATCAGCATGTCAAAGCTGTTTCGGTTGCGTTAAAGCGCGATGGCCTTGCGGGCGGACGGGCGGCGGTTTCGATGATTGTCGGGCGTGATCCGCAATCGCTTGACGAGGCCGGGGTCAGCCGGGCGGCGATTGAAAGCTGTGCGGAAAACTTTTCGGACGGGGTGGTCGCCCCCCTATTCTGGTACGTGCTGGGCGGGCCGATCGGGCTTTGTGTCTATAAGGCGATCAATACGCTTGATTCGATGATCGGCCATCGCAGTGACCGATATCTTTATTTCGGAAAATTTGCCGCATGGCTTGATGATGTTGTGAACTTTATCCCTGCACGGATTGCCGGCGGGGTGATCTGCCTTGCCGCGGTGATCGGCCGAAAAACCTTCGGCGTGCATGCCTGGAAAATCATGCTGCGCGATGCGTCAAAACACAAATCGCCCAATGCCGGGTGGCAGGAAGCGGCCTTTGCCGGGGCACTTGACCTGTCGCTTGCCGGGCCGCGTCAATATGGGGCGGAGCTGGTCGAAGACCCCTATATCGGGAATGGCAGACGGGATGCCGATGCCAGCGATATTGACCGTGCGCTTAAACTTTTCACGACAGCATGTATTCTTAATGCCACATGGCCGGTGGTGTTGAAAATGATGTGGGTCGGGCTGATCTAGTCTTTACCCTGATTGATCCGCGCAATGGTGGAGGTCGTCGAAAAACCGTCGGCGAGATTGGCCAGAACGACTTTGCCGCCATACCCTTGAACGATATCTGCGCCGACAACCTTGTCGATGGTGTAATCGGCACCCTTGACCAGAATATCGGGTTTGAGGGCCTCGATCACAGTGATCGGGGTGTCTTCGCCGAAAATCACCACACCGCTGACGGTTTCAAGAGACCCCAGGACAGCTGCACGGGCGGCTTCGGATTGCACGGGACGGGCTTCGCCCTTGAGGCGTTTGACCGACGCATCGGAATTGAGTCCGACAATCAACCGGTCACAGTTGGATCGTGCCTGTTGCAGAAGGCTGAGATGGCCCGGATGCAGCAGATCGAAACAGCCATTGGTGAAGCCGACCTTGTAACCCTTCCGGCGCCAGCGCTCGACACGGTCCACCATGCGGTCAAGCGGCATCAGTTTGGCTTCGCCGATCATCAGATCATGATGATGCAGGACAGAAATCAGTTCGTCCGGGTAAACAACGGCCGTGCCGATCTTGCCAACCACGATGCCCGCGGCAACATTGGCAATGCGCGCAGCATCGGAAAGCGATGCCCCGCCAGCAATCGCCGATGCAAGACAGGCAACGACCGTGTCACCGGCACCCGATACATCAAACACTTCGCGGGCTTCGGTCGGAAGGTGAATGGCATCACCCTTGCTGGTGACAAGGGTCATGCCATCCTGGCTTCGGGTCAGAAGGACGTTTTCAATGCCGCATTCGGTGATGATTTTGGTGGCCGCGGCAATTGCATCCTCGTCACTTTGAATGTCGATACCGGTTGCTGCCTGGGCTTCGGCGCGGTTCGGGGTGACAACCGTGGCACCGCGATAGATGCTGTAATCCGTACCCTTGGGGTCGACAATCACCGGTTTTCCGGCCTTGCGGGCGGCGGCAATGGTTGCAGCGACGACGTCACCATGCAAAACGCCCTTGCCGTAATCGGAAAGGACGATGGCGCTGACATCAGGGGCCAGTTGGGCGGCCAAGGCGGACAGGTTGCTGACGGTTGCCGCGGCAAGGGTTACGGTGGTTTCGTTATCAGATCGCAACAATTGTTGCCCGCCTGCGATATAGCGGGTTTTGATCGTGGTCGGGCGGTTGCGTTCAATCTGGATATAGGGTTCGACACCCTTGTCATTGGCGACATATTCCATGACCTCCCGGCCCGGAAGATCATCACCGACAAGCGACAGGAAACGGACCGATGCGCCAAGGGCCGTTGCATTGCGGGTGACGTTGCCCGCCCCGCCCAGCATGGCGCTTTCGCGTTCGACCCGGATGATCGGGATTGGTGCCTCGGGCGAAATACGCGTGACCGAGCCATATACAAACCGGTCAAGCATGACATCGCCGATGCAAAGCACCTTGGCATTGGGCAGCTGTTCAACCAGTTGGGCCAGATGGCTAAGATCGGTCATGTTCGTATCGTCTTCTGTTCGTTATATCGGAGGTGTTCGGACGGCTCAGGCTTTGCTCAGGCCAAGGGTATGTTCGAGTGCGCCAACCAGCATCTGCCCGATCTGTATATGCATTTCCTGAATGCGGGCGGTGGTGTTGCTGGGTACGATCATCAGCGGATCGCACAGATCGACCATCGCACCGCCGGTTTTCCCGGTCCATCCGGTCGCGACTAGTCCCATTTCGCGGGCCTTTTCAAGGCCGAGATTGACGTTTTTGCTGTTGCCGGATGTCGAAATGCCAATCGCGATATCGCCGGGACGACCCAGTGCCTCGATCTGGCGGGAGAACAGATAATCGAACCCGAAATCGTTACCGATGGCTGTCAATGCCGAGCAGTCGGTTGTCAGCGCGATGGCTGGCAGGGCACGTCGATCATTGATGTATCGAACCGTAAACTCGGTTGCGATATGCTGCGCGTCGGCGGCCGATCCACCATTGCCAAAAAACAGGAGTTTGTTGCCTTCATTTAGTGCATTGGTGCAGATCGAGACCAGTTTTGCAAAGGGCGCACGCGTTGCTTCGCGGGTTTTGTCAACCAGATCAAGATGCTCGTCAAATTCGGCATCAAAGAAGGCATTGATATCCATTTCTTCACTCATACAATTCGGTGATTATCTAGCTGCGGTTTTTCACAAGATCACGGAAATAACCGATAGTTGACGCCAAACCGGTTTCCAGTGCGACAGTCGGATTCCAGTTCAGAATTGTTTGCGCCTTGGTGATGTCGGGTTTGCGCTGCAATGGATCATCCATTGGCAAATCTTTGAATATCAGTTTCGATTTCGCGCCGGTCATATCAATGACGCGCTCGGCCAGTTCGCGAATTGTTATTTCATGCGGATTGCCGAGATTGATCGGACCACTTACCGATTTCTGGGTGGCCATGAAACGCACAAATCCCTCAATGAGATCCGAATAGAAGCAGAAGGAGCGTGTCTGCTGACCATCGCCATAGATCGTAATGTCCTCATTGTGCAAAGCCTGAATGATGAAATTTGATACAACGCGGCCGTCTTGAGGATGCATGCGCGGGCCATAAGTGTTAAAAATTCGCGCGACTTTGATTTCCAGCCCGTGCTGGCGGTGGTAATCGAAGAACAGCGTTTCAGCGCAGCGCTTGCCTTCATCATAGCAAGCTCGCGGACCGATCGGATTGACGCTGCCGCGGTAATCTTCTGTCTGGGGGTGAACTTCCGGATCACCATATACCTCGCTCGTCGAGGCTTGGAATATTTTGGCACCGACACGTTTGGCAAGTCCCAGCATGTTGATTGCACCATGGACACTTGTCTTGGTGGTTTGGACCGGGTCGTGCTGATAATGGATTGGTGATGCAGGACAGGCGAGGTTATAAATTTCGTCAACTTCAAGATATAGCGGGAAGGTTACATCGTGGCGCATCAGCTCGAAATGCGGGTTGTCGAGCAGATGGATAACGTTGTCCTTTGTACCGGTGAAGAAGTTATCGACGCACAGAACGTCATGGCCTTCCTGAAGCAATCTTTCGCAAAGATGGGAACCAAGAAAACCGGCCCCACCGGTGACCAGAATGCGTTTGCGCCGCCACATATTCTTTAAATCCTGACAGTTTGAACTCAAATCGGGCTGAAACTAGCAGCTTGGATGATCTATTGCCATGACTTATCGTCGCAGAAAGCGGTGTTTGCGGTAAATGTCGCGACGTCAGGAAATGACTGATTTTGGCGTTTGGTTTCAATTTATCACAATGATAAATACATAAGCTGTTAACAGCCCGCGAACTATTGTATTTCAATCGGGACTTTTGCCGAACGCTGCACATTGGAAAATCTGGTCATCCTGTATGTCTGAAAGCACATTACCCTCACCCGAAGCCTTTCTGGTCGATTATGTGCGGCGTCTTGAACGTCGCAAGGATGGTGTGGGGGCGGTTCATGTGCATTTTTCAAAGTTGCTGCCGTTCAACCGGCGCGATCATCATATCCGCACGGCAATTGCATCGTTCGAGGAAATCGTGCCGGAGGTTACCGGTCGTATTTTCACCCTGTCCAATCAGGATCTGATTTTTATCTTTGATGCGGCCGAGATTGACGAGGTTAATGCCGTCATCTTCCGGCTTAAATTCCTGTTCAATGATGACCCGCTGATCAGTGACGGCAAGGATGAAAGCGGTGCACCGGCGAGCTTTACCGACTATTTCGACGTCGCCCAGCAATACAAGGATTTCCTGCATCTGACCCAGACGCTTGTGCGGTCGAACGCCAACCGCCCGCGTCAGGTCAGCAAGGCGGCCGAGCGCCATAACGATAGTCCGGATCTTGAAGACGGTCGTGCGCCGTTGACGCCAAAAATCCTCGGCCGTATTGACGAGGCATTACGCCGCGCCGATCTTTCGAACCTGATGCGCCGCCAGGCGATTTGTGCGGTTGTCGGGGATGCGAATCCAACCCCGGTATTCCACGAATTATTTATTTCGATCAAGGATTTGCAGCAGACTTTGCTGCCTGATGTCAATGTCCTGTCAAACCGCTGGCTGTTTCAGCATCTGACCGAAATTCTGGATCGGCGGATGTTGTCGTTACTGACACGCAGCAACGATGCATCGGTGACCGGTTCGGTCAGTATCAATCTGAATGTCTCAACCCTGCTGTCGCCGGATTTCTTGACGTTCGATAGTAACGTGAAGGCAGGCCAGCGCGGTACGATTGTTCTGGAATTGCAAAAGATCGATATTTTTGCCGATCTGGGGGCGTTTTTCTTTGCGCGCGATTTCTGTCGCGATCGCGGTTACCGGATCTGTATCGACGGCATCAGCCATCTGTCCCTGCCCTATATCAACCGCAACAAGCTTGGCGTTGATATGATCAAGATGATCTGGGACCCGGAAATGGAAAATCTGGACGAGGAACACGGCAACGCGATGCGCGAGGCGGTCGCGCAGTCGGGCGATACCCGCGTGATCATGTGCCGTTGCGATGATGAACGTGCGATCAAATTCGGTCATTCGATCAATATCACCATGTTCCAGGGGCGTTATGTCGAGCAGCTTCTGAGCGAACGCACCAAAAAATAACGCCGGCATAGTGTTACCGAAGTCAGTTCCATGCCTTGAAATTTGATGCCTATTCGTCGCGGGTGGCGACACCGGCCTTGGCAAAAGTTGCCATGCCGTTGTGGCATTCGACCGACGCACGCAGAAGCGGAATGGCGAGGGCAGCACCCGATCCCTCGCCAAGGCGCATGCCAAAGTCCAGAAGCGGCTGTTTGCCGAGTTTTTCGATCAAACGTCTATGGCCGGGTTCGGCCGATACATGCCCGATCAGGCAATGATCAAGCGCATCGATGCGAATGGCGGCAAGGATTGCCGCCGCCGTGCAGGACACATAGCCGTCGAGCAGAACCGGTACACGCTGATAACGGGCAGCCAGAATGGCACCGGCCATGGCAGCAATTTCGCGCCCGCCGACACAGCGCAGGATATCGAACGCGTCGTGCATCTGGTTTTTGTGCAGGATGATGGCGTCATTGACGACGCGCGTTTTACGCATCAGCGTTTCATCGTCAATGCCGGTACCGCGTCCAGTCCAGTCGCTGGCATCACCCCCGAACAGGGCATAGGCAATGGCGGCGGCGGCGGTGGTATTGCCGATCCCCATTTCGCCGGGCACAAACAGGTCCAGCCCCTTTTCAATCGCGCTCATACCAAAGGCCATTGCTTCGGCACAGCCTGCGTCGTCCATGGCCGGTTCCTGGGAGAAATCGTTGGTCGGGATTTCAAGGGCGACTTCCATCACGCGCAGTTCTGCATCCACGGTTTTGCAAATCTGGTTGATTGCGGCGCCGCCATTAATGAAGTTTTCCACCATCTGCTGATTGACTTCGGCGGGAAAGGCCGACACACCCTGCGCACAGATACCGTGGCTTCCGGCGAAAACCGTTACGCGCGGACGCGACATGTTCGGGCGTGAATTTCCCTGCCACCCGGCGAGCCAAAGGCTGATATCCTCCATGCGTCCAAGCGCGCCTGCAGGTTTGGTCAATTGTGGCTCACGCGCGCTTACGGCGGCCTGTGCCTCGATATCGACCGTTGGCAATTGGGCCATCAGGTTGCGGATTTCATCAAGGCTTTGCGGGGGGTGCTTGGGATCGAACATGGGAAATCTCCGGCGGCTGGCGGACAAGGATGCAAAGCGGCTTCTGCTTGGCTTCTGTCGCGCTCATGATTAGTCTGAATATGTGCAAAATGCCAGTTCGAATATCGGAAAACATTTGTGAACAATGATCATAACCAATCCGGAATGAATTCGCAAAACCTTGACGATGATCAAGTTGAGGCCAAACATCCGGAAGCAGAAACCCAAGCTGATATGCCTGCCAAAGGGATGTTTGGTGATTTTTGGCGGGCACTTGCCTTGCTAAGTCGTGTTCCGGTTTTCATTCCCGGTGATTTCAGGCCGGATGCGATTGCGCGATCGGTCTGGTGCTGGCCGCTGATCGGTTTGTTTGTTGCGGGTATTGCAATCATTCCCGCCTATCTGGCTGCGATTGTGACCGGGAATGTTGTGATTGCGGCGATTGTCGCGACGTTCAGCCTGGTCCTTTTGACCGGCGCGATGCACGAGGATGGTCTTGCTGATTGTGCGGATGGATTTGGCGGCGGGGCCGATCGGCAGCGCAAGCTTGACATCATGCGCGACAGCCGGATCGGGACTTATGGCGTTGTCGCGCTTGTTCTGGCACTTGTCATGCGCATTGCAATTCTTGGCGCAGCGGGTGATAGCGGCAGCATGGCAGCCATCCTGATCGTGATGGCGGTGATGTCGCGTGCGGCGATGCCGATTGTGATGTATGTCTTTGATCCAGCGCGCGACGACGGGCTTGGCAAAAGTGCCGGGCGACCGGACATCAGGATGGTTGCAGCGGGTATTGCCATTGCTCTGGTGCTGGTGGTGATTGTGGCAGGGGCAGTTACCGCGTTCGTGTCTTTGATTGCCATGATGGTCGGGGCATCGGTGATCGGTTGGATTGCGAGACACCAGATTGGCGGTCATACAGGCGATGTGCTTGGCATGACGCAGATCATTGCAGAATTGTTGGTCGGGATCGCATTTATCGCAGTCATTCAGGTTGCTTAATGATAAGATCTGGAGGTGACCGGTCGAAACTGACACCTGATCGGGGGCGCATTTTCAGGCCGCATTTTTCCTTGGGGGAAGAATGGACAAAGCAGTGACAACCCGTTGGTGGCTTGTCCGCCATGCGCCGGTGATCAATCCGGAACGGCTTGTCTATGGCCGTAGCGACATGCCGGTCGATCTGTCCGATGAAAAGGCATTGCGTGCCTTGTCGCGCCATTTGCCAAACGAAGCGGTCTGGGTGACCAGCCATTTGTCACGCACGCTTGATACCGCGCTTAAACTGCTTGAACTGATGGATGAAAACATCCTGCCGACGCGCGAAACCGGTTTTGCCGAGCAGCATTTCGGGGCGTGGGAAAAGAAACACTGGAATGACCTGCCCAAAGGCGAAACCACCCGTTTCTGGACCGATTTCGCGCGACAACAGCCCCCGAACGGTGAAAGTTTCGGCGATGTTGTGGAACGGGTCGGACCGTTATTTGACCGGCTGACGCGTTACTGGGCCGGGCGCGATATTGTTGCGGTTATTCATGGCGGCACCGTGAGGGCGGCTTTGGCCAATGCGCTTGGTCTGTCGCTGGAGGCGGCATTGTCGTTTCATATCGATGCGCTGGGTGTGACGCGGATCGAATATATTACCGGGGTCGAGCAGCCGGGATGGCGGGTGACCGGGGTGAATTTGCGGTATTGATGTAAGGTGCGCCGTCTGTCGCGCGGATTTTCGGGCACCGGTGTGCGGCCGGTAGTGCGCCCGGCGATACCCTGCATGAAAGCCATACAGGGTATCGGATTTCAGGCGGATTTACGTCGTTCGGTTTCAAGCGCGCTTGCGAGTGCATATTCCGATAGAAAGCGATCAACCATGTCAGCCGTCAGATCATTTGCGGCGCAAATTGATGCAACATCGTTCAGATAGGCTTCGTAATATGGTATCGGGCGGCTGCGCGATTTGCCGCGAAGGCCGTGGATTTCAGGGAAATCAGACGCGAACTTCGAACTTTCAATCACCTGAATGATGGTGTCGTCGATGATTGCCGCCGGGTTGCCTTTGTATTTCTTGCCGCAGGCCGACAGCATCTTGCTGGCGGTCGGGATGGATATGCCCGGCTGCCCCAATAGCTGGGACAGCTGATCTTCATCGAAATCGTCATTTTCAAACAGTTCGACAAGATTGGGTAGATCGCGGACCAGTAGCGAAAGCGCATTCACGCGGATGCCACGGGCATGCGACCAGATAATGGTCGCAACCACACCACAGGTCGGACGGCTGGCATAAATGTTTCGGACATCGCGACGTGCCAGCGAGATTTCACCGTTGACCGCGTGATGTTGCAGGAATTCGGGGAATGATTGATCATTATAGTTCAGCCGATCCAGCAGCCCGCGCCACATATCTTCGCGTGAGACGGTTTGCCAGGTCGTTGACTTCAGGTTCCGAATTCGTTGAATTTGTTCATGAATTGCCATTTGATCAGCAAGTTTCCAATTAACCCCAAGAGTTTTCCGACACCTGTTTTGGGCACCGGTATCCGGACTTTGTTTGTTGTGTAATGTCCGAAGGTCGTGCTGGCGGCATTTTTGCTCTGTTTCCAACGTGACAAGATTATGTTCTCCTAAAGAATAACCACTCACAAGCAGTCAATTCTTACAAATACTGACCTTATGGTTAGGTCCGAGTTTGGGCTTTGGTCATGGGAGCAAAGCTGCTAGGTTCGGCGCTGCCGTTTGGTGATGGGAAACCGGTGTGATGCCGGTGCTGCCCCCGCAACTGTAACGGGTTGGGTGATCCGGGTGATGTGATGTCACCAGCCACCGGTAATGTTGATGAACAAGCAACATACCGGGAAGGCGGATTGCTTTCATGCCCGCAGCCAGGAAACCAGCCATCGGTATCCCTGTTCGCAAGGAATATGGGGTAACGCAATCCGGCCTCGGTGGGAGGTCAAGGCGAAGGAAAACGGGCATGACCCAGAATATGGCTAAGAGCAACCAGCTTGCCGGGATCCATCTGATTCTTGGCGGTGCCAGATCGGGCAAAAGCCGGTTTGCCGAAAACCGGATCAACCATGCAGGCGGCGGTATCTATATCGCGACCGGCCGTGCATGGGACGACGAAATGGCAAACCGTATCGAACTTCACAAATCATCGCGCGGCGAGATGTGGCAAACGATCGAGGAACCGCTTGATCTTCGCAGTGTACTTTCGACCTGCAATCGCAATGGCGGCACGCCGGTGCTGGTCGACTGCCTGACGCTTTGGCTGACCAATCTGATGCTGGAAGACCGCGATATCGGGGCAGAGTTTGACCGGTTGTGTAATCTTTTGCCGGGGCTGGATATTCCGGTTCTTCTGGTCTCGAATGAGGTCGGTTTCGGGATTGTACCGGACAATGCCATGGCGCGCAGCTTTCGCGACCATGCAGGACGACTGCATCAACGGATTGCCGAGCTTGCCGATCAGGTGACGCTTGTGGTTGCCGGCATTCCGATGACGGTTAAATAGAACAGAATTTATGGATTTAAGGATAATTGAACATGGCACAGCTTGGAAAAATTCCGGCAACAGTGATCACCGGTTTTCTTGGTGCAGGCAAAACCACGATGATCCGCAATATGCTGGAAAATGCCGGGGGCAAGCGGATCGCCCTGATCATCAACGAATTTGGTGATCTGGGTGTCGACCGCGAGGTTATTAATGGATGTGGCATATCGGGTTGTGCAGAGGATGACGTTGTCGAACTGGCAAACGGGTGCATTTGCTGCACGGTGGCCGATGATTTCCTGCCGACCATCAAGGGCCTGATTGATCGCGACACGCCACCTGATCATATCGTGATCGAAACATCCGGGCTGGCATTGCCAAAACCGTTGGTCAAGGCGTTCAACTGGCCGGAAATCCGGTCGCGGGTGACGGTGGATGGCGTTGTTGCCGTTCTGGACGGGGCGGCGTTGCGTGACGGGCTGTTTGCCCACGATCATCACGCGGTTCAGGTGCAGCGCGAGGCGGATGACAATCTGGATCACGAAAGCCCTCTTGAGGAGCTGTTTGAAGAACAGCTTCATTGTGCGGATATGGTGGTTCTGAACAAGACCGATCTGCTGACAGAAGCCGAAATTGCCAAGGTTGAGGCTGATGTCCGGGCCGAGCTGAAACGCCCGTCGGTCAAGATCATCGCGACCGCGCATTCAAAGGTCGAAAATGCTGTTTTGCTGGGCCTTGGTGCGGCAGCCGAGGATGACCTTGATAGCCGTCCGTCCCATCATGATGATGGCCATGAACATGATCACGATGATTTTGAAAGCTTTGTCGTGTCGTTTGACGCGGTTGCTGATGCAGCCGTGCTTGAAAAACGGCTGATTGATGTTGTGCGTCAATTTGACGTTCTGCGGATCAAGGGTTTTCTTGATATTCCCGGTAAGCCGATGCGCCAGGTCGTTCAGGGGGTTGGCGAACGTTTCCAGCGTTATTTCGACCGCCCGTGGGCGGCAAACGAAACGCGTCGGTCGGAACTGGTGGTGATCGGCCTGCATGGTCTGGATCGCAGCGCCATCGAAGCGGCAATCAAGGCGTCCTGACGTTTTTTAGATTGTAAGACCATCCGGTGGTGGCGGCATTGCCGCCGGATGATTTTGAACCGGCATACGACAATAGAAACGGATATTCCCGATGCATCTGCTTGCTGCCCAGCCGGGACTGGTCACCGATGGAAGCGAGGCCGTCGATCTGGGTCAAAGCCCGGGCGATGTCGTTATCCTGTCGGCGGCAGAGTCCGAGCTTGCCTGTCTGGCGGGCGCGCAGGCACGGCTGGATGCGGCCTTTGGCAAAGATGTCCCTTCCCTGCGATTGGCGAGCCTTTTGCAGTTGGGGCACAATATGTCGGTCGATCTTTATGTCGATGACGTGCTGGCAGGGGCCAAATTCATCATCGTGCGCATTCTGGGCGGGCGAGGATATTGGGAATACGGGATAGAACAACTTGTCGAACTGGCTCGTCGCAAGGATGTGCCGCTGGTGCTTTTGCCCGGTGACGATCAGCCCGATGCGGAGCTTCTGTCCCTATCGACGGTTAAGGGCAGCACATATCAGCAAATCTGGCGTTACCTGATCGAAGGCGGGCCGGAAAATGCCGAACATTTACTTCGCCTTACATATGAAAAGTTAAACCCGTCTGTCATCTGGAACTGGAAGCCGGCCGCCCCCTTGGTCAAGGCCGGGTTGTATTGGCCGGGGAAAACAACGGCAAATCTTGAAGAAATAGAACAAATTTGGAAACAAAATCATCCTGTTGTTCCGATAATCTTCTACCGTGCGTTAATTCAGGCCGGTAATCTGGATGTAATTGATGTGCTGGTTGAAGAACTTCAGGCTAATAAACTAAACCCGTTACCAATTTTTGTTGCCAGCCTGAAAGAACCGGTTGCTGCTGCCCTGGTCGAGGAATGGCTGGGGGCAACCAAAGCAGACCTGATCCTTAATACCACCGGTTTTTCCCTTGCGGTGCCGGGTGCCGAACGCCAAAGCGGACCGTTTGACGGCGTAGACGCGCCGGTTTTTCAGGTTGTGTTGTCGGGCGGTGGTGAAGCGTCCTGGCGTGATGGTGTCAACGGGCTTGCGGCGCGCGATATCGCGATGAATGTCGCATTGCCGGAAGTAGATGGACGTATCCTGTCGCGTGCCATCTCGTTCAAGGGATCGGCGGGCAAGGATGCCCTGACGCAGATTGATCTGGTCAAATATATCCCGGTGCGCGATCGCGTTGCCTTTGTTGCCGAACTGGCGGCTAATTGGGTCAAATTGCGTAAGACGGATGCCCCGATGCGCAAAGTTGCGATGATCATGGCCAATTATCCCAACAAGGATGCGCGCCTTGGCAATGGTGTGGGGCTTGATACACCAGCGGGGATGATTGAAACCCTGCGTGCGATGAAGGATGCCGAGTACAGGATTGATGACCTGCCGGAAAATGGCGATGCGCTGATTGCCGCGGTCAAGGCCGGGCCGACCAATGATTTCAAGTCGCTTGCTGATCGGACTGTCCGGGTGATGATCCCGGTTGCCGATTATCGCGCGGCATTTGCCGCCCTGCCCGCGCCCATTCGCGAGAAAGTGACAGATGCCTGGGGTGATCCGCAAAGCGATCCGTTTTATCTGCCGGATCGGGCGGCGATTGCCCTTTCGATCCTGCCGATGGGCAATGTGATGGTCGGGCTGCAACCGGCACGCGGATATAATATCGATCCGCTTGAAAGCTATCATTCGCCCGATCTGGTGCCGCCCCATAACTATTTCGCGTTTTATATCTGGCTGCGTCATCATTTCGGGACGCATGCGATCATTCATTTCGGCAAACATGGTAATATGGAATGGCTGCCGGGCAAGTCGCTTGCGCTGTCAGAAGAATGCTTCCCCGAAGCTGTGTTTGGCCCAACACCGCATTTCTATCCCTTTATCGTCAATGATCCGGGCGAAGGCACACAGGCCAAGCGTCGCGCGCAGGCGGTGATCCTTGATCATCTGACCCCGCCTTTGACGCGGGCGGAAAGTTATGGGCCGCTTAAGGATCTGGAGGCGCTGGTCGATGAATATTACGACGCAGCAGCAGTTGATCCACGCAGATTGATCATCCTGAAGCGTGACATCCTTGAGCTTGCCATTCGTATCGGCCTTGATCGCGATTGCGGGATTGAGCCGGACGAGGACGAGGAAAGCGCGCTTGCCAAGCTTGATAACTATTTGTGCGAGTTGAAGGAACTTCAGATCCGCGATGGTCTGCATATTTTTGGCAAAGCCCCGGAAGGCGATCTTCTGACCGATCTTCTGGTCGCGCTGGCGAGATTGCCGAGGGGGGCGAGCGAGGGACCGAAGGCGTCACTTCATCGGGCCTTGGCCGCCGATATCCTTGGCGATCCCGGTTTTGATCCGCTTGATTGTGCCTTTGCCGAGTTTTGGCCGGGAATTAAGCCCGAAATTCTTGCGCAATATGACGTTGGGGCATGGCGCACCACGGGCGATACGGTGGAGCGGATCGAGCTTCTGGCGCGTGATCTGGTGCGTGGGGTGGTGGTCGCGGATCAGGCGTGGCAGCGGACAATTGAAGTTCTTTCCGATATCGAAACATCTATTCGTTCGGCAGTGACAGCCTGTGGCGAGGCAGAGATTGTCGGATTGCTGCGCGGTCTTGCGGGCAAGTTTGTCGAACCGGGACCATCGGGGGCGCCAACGCGCGGGCGACCGGACGTATTGCCGACCGGGCGGAATTTCTATTCGGTTGATACGCGGACGGTGCCGACTCCAGCGGCATGGCAATTGGGATGGAAATCAGCCGAACTGCTGTTGGAACGGCATGTTCAGGATCATGGTGAATGGCCTGCGGCCCTTGGTCTTTCGGTTTGGGGGACCAGCAATATGCGCACCGGGGGTGATGACATTGCCCAGGCGCTTGCCCTGATGGGGGTACGGCCAACCTGGGACAGTGCATCGCGTCGGGTTACGGGATTCGAGATCATGCCGATATCCTTGCTGGGGCGGCCGCGCGTTGATGTGACGTTACGCATATCGGGGTTCTTCCGTGATGCGTTTCCCGGTCTGATTGACCTGTTTGACAGTGCGGTGCGTGCGGTGGCCGAACAGGCGGATGAAGCGACGGACATGAACCCGATTGCGGTTCGGGTGGCAGCGGAAACCGCGAAGCTGTGTGATGCCGGGACAAGTCCCGATCAGGCACGGAAACAGGCGGCATTTCGCGTGTTTGGGGCCAAACCCGGTGCCTATGGCGCGGGGTTGCAGGCGATGATCGACGAAGAACTTTGGGAAGACGAGGCCGATCTGGCGGATGCCTATCTGGCGTGGGGCAGTTATGCCTATGGCAACGGGGCCGAAGGCGAAGCTGCGCGTGATCTGTTTGAAACGCGGCTGTCGCGGGTGGATGCGATTGTCCATAATCAGGATAACCGCGAACATGATTTGCTGGATTCCGATGACTATTATCAGTTCGAAGGCGGAATGACATCGGCGGTCCGGCACCTGTCCGGCAAGCAGCCGACGGTTTATCATAGTGATCATTCCCGCCCGGAAAGCCCGAAAATCCGCACTTTGGAAGAAGAAATTTCCCGTGTTGTCCGGGCCCGCGTGGTTAATCCGAAATGGATCAAAGGCGTGATGCGCCATGGATACAAGGGCGCGTTTGAAATGGCGGCGACAGTCGATTACCTGTTTGCCTTTGCCGCGACGGCGCGCTGTGTCGCTGATCATCATTTTGATCTGGTTTATGATGCCTATCTTGGCGATACGGATGTGCGTGAATTCATCAGGGATCACAATCCCGATGCGCTTTGCGATATTCGCAACCGCCTTCGCGAGGCGATTGATCGTGGCCTTTGGCAGCCGCGCCGGAATTCCGTATCCGCCGATCTGATGGGGAATGGCACGCAATAACAGCGTGCTGTGCCGAATTTCGAATCACAGTAATTTTATCGCAGGAACAAGCGGGGGAACAAACCGGGGAGTTGAAACGTTTCGTTTTCGCACCATATCTCTTTTAACCAACTGTTAATAAGTTGGTTGAGGGACGGGGCACACCTATCGGGCCGATAACCGCACAAGATGGTTCGGCAACAGAGTTAGGAGGCCACTATGGAAAGAACGAAACACGTTCGTTTGCCCGACTATCTGCAGACCCCTCTGCCGGTTCATGCCGGACATGCAGAAATTGTCGATTTCCTGCTTTTTGATGCAAATCTTCCTGACTGGTTACGTGCTGATTTGCATGGTCAGGGGCTTTATCGCCCGGCCCGGGGCGCGATCCATTCGGTCCTTGATCTGCGTGAACGGTTTAATGGCATTCACACACCGGTCAGTATCGAGGAATTCCGTGATGGCCTAAGCGAATTGGCTCGCCACCTGCCCGGCCCGGATCAAACGACCGTCGAAATTGATGCCAAGGTCCGGATTTATTGGCGTTATCTGCAAGGCGTCGAACGCCAGATTTGGCGTGCATCTATTTCAAGGGCCCATGTGGCACTTGATCATTTTCCGGTGGTTCGTGAGTTGAAATCACTGATTGCGGACGTCGTTTCCACACGTAACTGGCTTGAACGCCGGCTTGAGGTGGTCGAAAAAAGCTTCCAGAAACCGGTTCATGCCTCCAATGATGCCGTGCGCAAGGCGTTGCTTCGCCTGCGTCAGATGTCGCCGGGCGACCGGTTGCAAATGTTTAACAAGGCGCGGATGCGCCGCCCCGAATTGCGCAATACCGACATGCGAGATCCCGGTAAATGGGCCGATCTGGTGACCGGAGATCTTGGGTTATCGTCGGGCTGATGGGCTAAAAGACATATTGATTGACCGAGCCCGGCGGGGTTCCCGGGGATCGCACCCATGACGGATGCAAGAGCGCGGCTGGAAACGGCTGCGCTTTCTTTTGGGTGGTTGTCTATCACCCACCAGACGGGCAAAGTTGCAAGATTGATTTTCCGGGGGTTATTGATGCGCGTGTTGTTTGCCGTTGCCGGTTTTGTTTTGCAATTTGGTGTGGGGGTTGGCATTGCGGCGGCGGATGACTGGCCAACTGTGCCGAACGGGCCGCTGCACTGGCAGTTGCAGGGCGATATTGATATCGGTAGCAATATCCGCGTAACCGATAGCGATCTGTTTGAAACGGCGGCCGAGCAGGTTCGGGAATGGCGTGAGGCCGGTATTTTTCCGATCTGCTATATCAATGTCGGTGCGGTCGAGGAATGGAACGAGGATTATGCGCAATTCCCCAAAGATGTGATTGGCAACCCCTATTGGGGGTGGGAAGGCGAAAACTGGCTTGATATCAGCCGGTTCGAGCAATTCGCCCATATCATGGAGGCACGCTTTGACCTGTGCCGGGAAAAGGGTTTTCTGGGTATCGAGCCGGATAATATCGATGCCTACGAAACGGATGGATCAAACAAGAAAACCGGGTTTGACCTGACACGTTCCGATCAGCTTCGCTATATCGGGTGGCTGATTGAGCAGGCGCATGCGCGCGGGCTTGCCATCGGGCAGAAGAATGCGGCCGAACTGGTACCGGAACTGGTCAACAGGATGGATTTTGCCCTGCTTGAATCATCCTTTCGGTTTGGCTTCATGGACGCGTTTTTGCCTTATGCGAAGATGAAAAAGCCGGTTTTTGCGGTCGAGTATATCGAAGAAGGGGCCGATCCGGACCGGTTCTGCCCCGATGCCCGAAAATACGGTTTTCAGGGTGTCGTTGCGCATCTTGAACTGGATCAGAAACCCGAAGAAAACTGTCCTTGATCGGGGGCGCGCTTCGCCGCATTGTTCCGGCAGAAATGCAAAGGGATGAAGCAATGACCGACAACAACACGCCTGATACCGACCTGAATGCCCGCCATGACGAAAAAATGAAGAAGATCAAGGCCGCGCGCGACAAGATGATGGCGCAGAAGGTCGATAAAAAGGGCCTGATCATCGTTCATACCGGTAAGGGCAAGGGCAAATCATCGTCGGCATTTGGCATGGCGATGCGGTGTGTCGGACATGACATGAAAGTCGGCGTTGTGCAGTTCATCAAGGGTGGTTGGGAAACCGGCGAGGCAAAGCTTTTGAAGAAGTTTCCAGATCTTTGCGAATTTCACGCCATGGGCGCGGGCTTTACCTGGGAAACACAGAACCGGGCGCAGGACGTGGCTTTGGCGCGTGAAGCCTTTAACAAGGCGCTTGAGATGATGCGCGACCCAAGCTTTGCGATGGTGATCCTCGACGAGATCAACATCGTTCTGCGCTATGATTTTCTGCCCCTTGATGATGTTCTGGCAGCTTTGGCCGACAAGCTCCCTGATCAGCACGTTGTCCTGACCGGCCGCAATGCGCCCGATAGCCTGATCGAGGCGGCAGACCTTGTGACCGAGATGACGATGATCAAACATCCGTTCCGCGAACAGGGCATCAAGGCACAGATTGGTGTCGAGTTCTGATTTATCGTTTCGGCGCATAGCCAGATACAGGAAAGTTTTGTAACCGGAATGAGTGTGCGCCCTGTTCCTGCCCTAATGTTGCAAGGTACCGGCTCGGATGTTGGAAAATCCTTGCTGGTGGCGGGTCTGTGCCGTGCTTTTGCACGGCGGGGGCTTCGGGTACGGCCGTTCAAGCCACAAAACATGTCCAACAATGCGGCCGTGACTGATGATGGTGGGGAAATTGGCCGGGCACAGGCGTTACAGGCGCGGGCGTGCGGTGTGCCTGCGTCGGTTCACATGAATCCGGTTCTGCTGAAACCCCAAAGTGACATCGGCGCACAGGTCGTGGTGCAGGGCAAAGTCCTGACCAGTGCCAAGGCGCGGGATTATTACCGGCTGAAACGCGATTTGCTGCAGCGTGTGATTGAAAGCTTCGATCTGGTTGCCAAGGATGCCGATCTTGTGCTGGTCGAAGGTGCGGGATCACCAGCGGAGGTTAATCTGCGTGCCGCCGATATTGCCAATATGGGCTTTGCCGAGGCGGCAAAAATTCCGGTGGTGCTGGTGGGTGACATTGATCGGGGCGGGGTGATCGCATCAATTGTGGGGACGCATGCCCTGCTGTCTGAGGGGGACCGTCACTGGCTGCGTGGCTATATCATCAACAAATTTCGTGGCGATGTATCGCTGTTCGAGCCTGCCTTGCAGATCATCCGCGACCATACGGGATTTGAAAGTTACGGTATCGCAACATACTGGCAGGGTGCCAATCGTCTGCCAGCAGAAGATGGTGTGGCGCTTGAAAAAGCCGGGCGTTATGTGCGGGCTGGAAATGACGGAAAACTGATTAGGATCGCAGTGCCGCATCTGCCGCGGATTGCGAATTTTGATGACCTTGATCCACTTGCGGCCGAGCCGGATGTCGAGCTTCTGATTCTTAAACCGGGCGAGGTTCTTCCGGCTGACATTGACCTTGTGCTTTTGCCGGGCAGCAAATCGACCTTGTCCGACCTTCGTTTCCTGAAACAGCAGGGTTGGGATATCGACATTCTGGCGCATTACCGCCGGGGCGGTCATGTGATTGGCATTTGCGGCGGATATCAGATGCTGGGACGAATTGTGCATGATCCTGACGGGATCGAAGGTGCGGCGGGATCAGAAGCCGGGCTTGGATTGCTTGATGTTGAAACGGTGATGGGCGGTGACAAGACGCTACGCCAAACTTCCGGGCTGGCGGGACTTGGCGGGGTTACGGCCAATATTCCGGTCAGTGGCTATGAAATCCATATGGGGGAGACAACCGGGCCGGATCGCGACCGAAGCTGGCTTTGCCTTGACGGCGGGATTGTCGATGGCGCGCAAAGTGCGGACGGACGTGTTGTCGGGTGCTATCTGCATGGCCTGTTTGGCAGCGATGCGTTCCGGTCTGCCTATCTGGCGGAGCTTGCCGGGCGGGTGCGCGATGGCAGTGCCGATTTTGAGGCCGGGATTGAAGCTGCCCTTGATGAACTGGCCGATCATGTCGAAGCGTGTCTTGATCTAGACGGGCTTTTGGTGTTGGCACAAAGCCGGTCAGAATGACAGGATGATAAAAAGCGCAATATTGGTGATGTTTGGCGCGACAAAGCCTTTACATCGGCACATTTGCGTGGTTTGAGAGAATTTGCAATTCCGGTCCTGTAATGAATGGTGCAAAGACGCCATATGGCGACAAACCGCCAAAGCGGCCCGGTTTGCGAAACGTTCATCCTTGGTTGGGTATCTTCAATTCCATGCGTCAATTGTATCATTTCTGGCTGTCACCGTTTTCGCGCAAAGTGCGTCTGGTTCTGGCCGAGAAGAAGCTTGAATTCGAGCTTAAGGCAGAACCTGTCTGGGAGCGGCGCGATGCGTTCCTGTCGCTGAACCCGGCGGGGGAAGTGCCGGTTCTGGAGGAAGAAGACGGCACGGTCCTGTGCGATTCAACCGTGATCTGCGAATATCTGGATGAAGTTTATACCGACACGCCGCTTTTGGGTTCGGATGCCAAGGAGCGTGCGGAAATCCGCCGCCTTGTCGCTTGGTTTGACGGCAAGTTCAACCGCGAGGTCACCGAACATCTGCTGGGCGAAAAGCTGTTGAAGCGCTTCTTTGCCACAGGTACGCCGGATACCAAAATCCTGCGCGCAGGGCGGACCAATGCGGCCTATCATCTGGATTATATCGGCTGGCTGTTTGAACGCCGGAATTGGCTGGCGGGGGAGCATCTGACAATGGCCGATATTGCCGCCGCAGCACAGATTTCCGTCATTGATTACATGGGCGACATCAACTGGTCCAAACATCCGCGTGCCAGGGATTGGTATATGCGGATCAAAAGCCGACCTGCGATGCGCGACATTCTGGCCGACCGGCAGGCAAGCTTTCCGCCATCCCCGCATTATGCCGATCTGGATTTTGAATGACGGGTTCCTCAAAGGTCGACAGCTTTTACCCGCAAGGTGGCCTTAACGCCGCCAGCTATGACCTTCGTGCCGACCTTGATCGCAAATTATTCGAAGATCCGATCCCGTTTTATCGTGATGTTGCCGTCAAATCCGGCGGCCCGGTTCTTGAACTGGGTTGCGGGACCGGCCGGATTGCGACCGCCATTCGTGATGCCGGTGTTGCGGTTGAAGGGCTTGATCTTTCCGACGCGATGCTGGCACAGGCGCGCGCGAAATATCCCGATATGGTCTGGCACAAGGGGGATATGTGCGATTTTGATCTGGGGCGGCAATTTTCCCTGATCATCATTCCGTTTCGCGGGTTTCAGGAAATCACCGATGGCAACGATCAGCAGCGATGTCTTGCTGCAGCCTTCGCCCATTTGCGGCCGGGCGGGATGCTGATTATTGATCTGATCGATCCGGATTTGCGTTATTGCCTGCCGGAAGGTGACCCCGAAAGTGTTGAACTGCCGCTGTTTCCGATGCCAGAAGGTGTCGGTGCAAAAGATAGCCGGTTGCGGATCACCGCAATGGAACGGACAAGCGATCCCCTGACCCAGCGGTTTGAAGAACACTGGCGGTTTGAGGAAATCGATCCGTCAGGAAACGTTCTGCGATGCGAGGATTGCTGGCATCACATGCGATGGGTTCATCGCAGTGAGATGCGCTTGATGTTGCAGATTTCAGGTTTCGTTTCGATATCGGAATTTTCGGATTTCAAAGGCAACCCGCCGCGATATGCCGCCAATCAGGTCTGGATAGCAAAACGACCGGACTGATGCCCGGTCGTTTTGCCAATTCATTTGTGCGGGCTCAGTTCCCGGCGAATTTCTGTGCCCCGGCAAGGGCGTCGGCACGTTCATCATCGGGTAGCGGGACCAAGCCATTTTCGGCAAGCAGGCCCTCCTCGCCGATCACCGCGTCCGACGTATAGGTCGAAATAAACGCGCCAAGCGTTCTGACCAGTTGCTGGTGATCGTCTTTTACATACAGGTAAAGGGCGCGCGATCCGGGATAGCTGCCGTCAAGGATCGTATCGTAATCGGGGGCAACGCCATTGATCGATACACCCTGCATGGTGTCGCGATTGCGATCCAGATTGTTGAAGCCCATAATGCCGTAAGATTTCGGATCTTTCTCAAGTTTGCTGATGACCAGACGATCATTTTCACCGGCAGCGATATAGGCACCGTCTTCTCGGATGGTGCGGCACAGCAGGCGGAAGCTTTCCGGGTCGCTGGCTTCAAGGCTGGCGATGTCGCTGAAAGTGGCACATCCCTTGTCCATCAGAAGCTGGCCCATCAGGTCGCGAGTCCCCGATGTCGGCGGCGGACCATAGACACGGATCGGAATATCGGGCAGGTCGGCATCGATATCGGACCATTTGATATTCGGATTGGGAACGCTCGCACCCTTAACCGGGACAGTACGGGCCAGTGCCAGATAAAGATGACGGGCGGTTAATGACATGGCAGGGGCATTACGTCCCCCCATAAGGACGATGCCGTCGTAACCGATTTTAATTTCGCTGATATGGCTGACCGAATTGGCGGCACAGATGGCGGTTTCCGAACCGGTGATCTGACGCGATGCATCGACAATATCGGGATATTCCGCACCGATCCCGCCGCAGAATAATTTGAAGCCGCCGCCCGAGCCGGTGCTTTCAACCACCGGGGCCGATTGACCGGTGGTCTTGCCGAAATATTCGGCGACCTTGGTGGTCAGCGGAAAGATCGTCGAAGATCCGACAATCCTGATCTGGTCGCGGGCCTGTGCCGTGCTGGCGGCAAGCATCATTGTTACAGATGCGGCAATGGCAGTCGTGGTAATCAAACGACGCATGGGGTCCCCCGGTCTGAAAATCTGGCGATATGGTCCCTTGAACCAGCGGGCACATATCGAATGCGGATCAGAACCTATTCCGATCCGGTTTGAACATCCATCTTTTCTATATTCGCTCTTGCTGCATCCGCGACAGGGGTTCCGTTTGAAATTTCTATGACAGTTAAATAATCCTGTCGCGCAAGATCGTTGTCTTTGTTGATCCGGTGCAGGTTTGCGCGTTCAAAAAGTGCCTGAATATTGTTGGGGGAAAGTTCCAGCGCGCGCTGGATGTCGGTCATGGCAAGGTCGTAGGTTTCAAGCATGCGCCACGCTGTGCCGCGATAAATCAGGGCTTCGACATTATCCGGAGCGAGGTCGAGCGCATTGTTCAGATCGTCAATCGAATCCCAATATTGCCCGGCCATGCCAAGAACCATGGCCCGGTCGATCCAAAGTGTCGGATCATTTTTGACAATGCCAAGCGCGCGGGACTGATCGCGCCAGGCAAATTCCAGATTGCCCGCCATCATCCAGCTTTGCCCGGCCTGGGCCAGAAGACCGGCCACGACCTGCTGGGGGGATGTGCTTTCATCAGCGAGTGCATCAAGGCGGGTTGCGGCTTCTTCGTATTTTTCAAGTGCAATCAGGGCGACCGCAACGCAATGTTTTGCCGGTTCCCCGCCGCCCATATCGCGCCATGCAATGGCACTTTCAAAACCGTCTTCTGGTTTGAGGCGTGCGAGTTTGAGGCAGTCCTGATATTGCCGGGCCTCGTCTTCGGTGCTTGTGCCGCTGCCTTGTGCATGGGCGTGCCTTGGCACGCCAAACGAAACCATCACCATGCCAAACAGGATCATCGGGATCAGGGATGATGCGCGCAAGGACTTGCGTGCAAGCAGTTCAGACATGATGGGCCTTTCAGTTTGACGTCGAATATAAGGATGACGAACCGGACCAGCATAGGGGCGTTTTGCATATGTCGACCAGATCGGGTTTATCAAGGCGGCATTGCAAATCATGAAAGCGGCAAGAAAATGATTGTGATTTCAAACTTTCCCTATTTCGGCCCGGAAAGCTTTTGTCATGCGGGGTTCTGATCGTTAGTGTTCCACGCTCTGTTTAGTCGCCTCGGCATATGGATATGATAATGACCGAAAAGCTGTTCTGCTTTGGACTGGGATTTTCCGCACGCTTTGTCGCCGATCATTTGCGCGACGAAGGATGGCAAATTGCCGGTACGACACGCAGTGCGGACAAGGCAGAAATACTGCGCGCCCAAGGGATCGAGCCGTATATCTTTTCCGATGATGCGCCGATTGCCGATATTCGGGGCGCGCTTGACGATGTAACCCATATCCTGATTTCGGCCCCGCCCGGCGGCAACGGCGATCCGGTTCTTGCCCATCATGCGGGTGATCTTGCAGCTTTGCCAGAGGGCACATGGGTTGGCTATCTTTCGACTACGGGCGTTTATGGCGACCGTGACGGGGCGGTCGTGACTGAAGAAGACGACCTTTTGCCAAGCGGCAAGCGCGGGCGCCGTCGGGTTGCAGCTGAAAAGGCATGGTTTGATCTGGGGCGTCGTCACGGTCTTTGCGTGCAGAGTTTCCGTCTGGCCGGAATTTACGGACCGGGGCGCAACGCGCTTGAAACCGTGCGGTCGGGCCGGGCGCGCCGGGTGGTAAAACCCGGACAGGTTTTTTCACGTATCCATGTCGAGGATATTGCACAGACGGTGTTGGCATCGATCCGGTACCCGAATGCTGGTGCGGCATATAATGTGTGTGATGACGATGCCGCACCGCCACAGGATGTGATTGCCTATGCCTGTGGATTGCTGGGTGTCGACCCGCCGCCGGAAGAAGATTTTGATGTCGCAAAGCTGAGTCCGATGGCGGCAAGCTTTTATGAAGACAACAAACGGGTTGCCAATGACCGGATCAAGACCGAGCTTGGCGTGAAGCTGCGTTTTATCGATTACAAGGCCGGTTTGCTGGCTTTGCATGACGAAATACTGGCCAAAATCAACGGCACCGGATCAAATATGCTGTGAAAGCGCATTGTTGACGCATGGGGTGCGTCGTATATAACCGCGTAGGAATTTTTGATCGGGCCAACCGCATTCGGCCCTGATGGTACCAGCGCCGGATCGTGATTGCGGGGTTATCGCAACTTTACCGACCGGCAAGGAGAGAGCAAGCATGGATCGTCGTATTGTAACCGTTTTTGGCGGCACCGGGTTTGTCGGACGTCATATCGTCAAACGTCTGCTTGAGCGCGACTTTATCGTCCGCGTTCCGACCCGCAGTTTTGAACGCGTCAAGAAACTGAAGCCGATGGGCTATCTTGGTCAGGTGGTTCCGGTCCATTGCGATGTCCGCAATGAAGACTCGATCAAGGATGCCATCAATGGTTCGGAAGCGGTGATCAACCTGCTGGGCATTCTTTATCAGCGCGGCAGCAGCAGCTTTATGAATATCCATGTCAAAGCGGCCAAGCGTATCGCCGAAGAAGCCAAGGCGTGCGGTGTGAAAACCCTGCTGCATATGTCGGCCTTGGGTGTCGATAAAAACCCGCATGCGCTTTATGCCACGTCGAAACTGGCCGGTGAAAAGGCCGTACGCGATGCATTTCCGGATGCGGTGATTTTCCGTCCGTCGGTCATCTTTGGCCCGGAAGACAATTTCCTGAACCAGTTTGCCACCATGGCGCGTTATTCGCCGGTTCTGCCGGTTATCGGCGCGCCGGGCCTGCCGAAGGTCGAGCTTGATAAGGGCAAGGTCGATATGATGGGCGATGGGGGTCCGAAATTCCAGCCAGTCTATGTTGCCGATGTTGCCGAGGCCTTTGTGACCGCACTGGTCGAGGGTAAATCGGCGGGCAAGACTTATGAGTTGGGCGGGCCGGAAGTCTACAGCTTCATGGGGCTTCTGCGCGATATTCTGCAGATGACTCGTCAGCGCGCGATCTTGATGCCGGTGCCGTTCTGGCTGGCGTCGATCAAGGCGTTTTTCCTGCAATTCCTGCCAAAGCCGCTTTTGACCCCGGATCAGGTTCGGTTGCTTAAAACCGACAATGTCGTTTCCGAAGGTGCCGAAGGTTTTGCCGAGCTTGGCATTACGCCAAACAGTGTCGAAGCGATTGCGCCGACCTATCTGAAGCGTTTCTGCCCGCCGCGCAAAAGTGGCGAGTTCCGTCGCTTTGTCTGATCGAAATCTTTTTTCAGATTGAATTAAAAAACCCCCGCCGAAATGTATCGGCGGGGGTTTTTTGTTGATATCGGGCGTTCGTTCTTAACCGGCGCGAACGCGGGCCACGAAGTTGTTGGCCTCGTCCTGCAAGCGATGTGCCTTTTGCAGAAGTTCTTCGACCGTGTTGCGGGTGGAGCCCGACATATCCTGAACCGCCTCGGCAGCGCGCGAAACGTTGATCATGTTTTCCGATACATGACGGACACCGTTGGCGGCTTCTTCGGAGCCATTGGCGATTTCGGCGGTGGCAGCACCCTGTTGGCGCATGGCGGCTGCAATCGAGCTTGAAATACTGTCGATCTCGCCAATCGTGCGCGCAATGGTCGAAATCATCTCGACGGCTTCGGTACTGACCGAACGCATTTCGGCGATCTGCTTACCGATATCCTCGGTCGCGCGCTGGGTTTGGGACGCCAGATTCTTGACCTCATTTGCGACCACGGCAAAGCCCTTGCCGGCATCACCGGCCCTGGCCGCTTCGATGGTGGCGTTAAGGGCCAGAAGGTTGGTCTGGTCGGCGATGGTGGTGATCAGTTCAATCACCTCGCCGATACGATCCGCTGTTTCGGACATCTGGCGCACGGTTTCATCAGACTTGCGGGCCTCGGACACAGCGGCGCGCGATACTTCTTCAGCTTTGGAAACCTGTCGTTCAATTTCAGCAATCGATGCGGACAGCTCTTCGGTTGCGGACGAGACGGAACTGACATTCTGGGATGCGTTCTGGGATGCTTCGCTGACTTCGATTGCACGATGAACGTTGTCACCGGCGTTTTGAGCCATGTTATCGGCGGCATCGCGCATATCACCAACCTGGGACAGCAATTCGCTGACAAGTCCGTTGACCGAACTTTCAAAGCCGTTGGCCATTTCAAGCAGGGCCTCGCGACGCTGTTCTTCGGCGCGGCGTTCGGCGACCTTGTTTTCTTCGCGCAGACGTTCGGCTTCGCGGGCATTTTCGCGGAAGGTTTCAACTGCAACCGCCATGTCGGCAATTTCGTCACTGCCACGGTCGGAAACCGGTGTTTCAAGATCGCCATCTGTCAGGCGACCCATGGCGGCACTCAGACCGATCAGACGGGCCAGAAGGTTGCGCTGCACATACAGCCAGATGATCAGGGCCGAGATGACCATGGCGGCCACCGCGACGCCGATCATCGCCTTTTCGGCGGCACTGATCGTTGTTGAAACGCCCCGGTTTGCGTCATCAATCTTTGTGCGCATACTGGTCAGAAGGCGTTCGGCTGTCGAACCGATCGCATGCGATGTGGCCGTCGTCTGGGCCAGCAAGTCATTAAGCGACGTTTCGTTTTCGATTTCCTTTTGACGCAGGCTGAACAGGTTATTGCCGTTATTGGGGTTCAGTCCGTTCTCGATTGCGCTAAAGGCGGCCTGTGCCTTTTCGCGCGGCGTATCAAGCGGGATTTCCGCGATGCTGCTTTCCATCTGGGTCAGGACGGGCCCTGACCAGAATTTGATGCGATCAAGGTCTTCCTGATTGGCGGCTGTGGCGGTCATGCGGGACAGATCGGGGATTTTCAACGCCACGGCGCGAAGTTCGGCCATGTTTTGCGAGATCAAAGCATCTTCGTCGAGCAATTTATCGAGCGTCTCAAATGCCTTGTCGGATTTTTCCGGATCGCCAACCAGACCGTAAAGCTCGCCGGCATTATTGGTGAGCTGCATATTGGCATTGGTCGACAGTTCGCGCGCAACCAGTTCAATCGCATTGGCAGCTGTCACGACATCGCCCAGCATGGAATTATGTGCATTGCGGGTATCGAACAAGGCATGCATGGTGTCTTGCAGCAACCGGATATTGACAATCATTTCCCCGGTCTGACTGGAAAATTCGTTCAGGATCGTGCCATCGACACCATGCATCGCCAGCATGGCGATCTGATCGTTCATGACGTTTTCAGTGTCATCAAGATTGGCGGTTGCGGCAACAACCTGATCCTCGTTGCGTGCGCTTGCGACGGCGCGCGCCATGCTGATGACCGCGTCGCTGCGCGAATAAAGCTCCTGCCCGGAAATCAGGGCCGGGATGGCATCGTTTGCAACGATCTTCTGCTGTTGTTCAGTGATTCGGAAAGAAAACACCGCCATCGCGGCGGCACATACCGCGAGCAAGGCGATTGGCACAATTGCCAACATCAACCTGCCTCGCAAACCAATTTTGCCGGTCATTACAGTTCCCACTCACGGATTTCAGGGTGTCGGCGGCGATTTTTGCCGTTCTCGACCACAATTCTGGACCGCCCTGAAAGGTCCATATTTGGGAAAAGGAATATCTTTGAAAATCAGGCACTGGCAAGAGCGTTTCTGACTTTTTCAATTATTTCATGTATGTGCTCGGCTTGGTCGACGGGTGCCGCACCGGGACGTTCGACCATGATAATCGGGATATTCAGTTCGCGTGCCGCAATAATCTTGGCTTCGGTGGCTGTACCGCCGCTATTTTTACTGACAATGACGTCGATATCGTAGCGTTGCAGAAGTTCGACCTCGCCCTCGACCGTAAAGGGCCCCCGTGCGATCAACCAGTCGCCATGGGTCAGATTGAACGGATCTTTCGGGGACTCGACCGTGCGCACAAGAAGCCATGTTTTATCGAGCCCCTCGAAATGGGCCAGATCCTTCTGCCCCATCGCAATCAATGCCCGTTTGCCATGATCGGGCAGGATTTTTGCCGCGTCAGCAAAGCTTTTGACCATGATCCAGTGATCCTGATCGGTCTTTTCCCAAGCGGGGCGGTGAAACTGGATGCAGGGTGTTGCAACTGCATGACATGCTTGGGCGATATGACTGGAAATCTGGGTGGCATAAGGGTGGGTTGCGTCGATCACCAGATCGGTTTTTTCCGACCCAAGCCAGGATATTATCCCTTCGGCCCCGCCAAACCCGCCGATCCGGACGGGTATGCCGTCGGGCAATCGCGGGGCGCTGGTACGCCCGGCAAGTGAAAGCTGCAACCTGACGTCGGACCCGAATTCCTGCAACAGATCAGAAGCGATACGGTTGGCATCCCCCGTGCCGCCAAAAATAAGAATGTTCAGCGGTGTGGTTATGCTTTGTCGGGGGATCATATGTTGCGAGCCTGTTCTTGTTCGTTTTAAGGGTTCGGGTTTGCGCGATGTGCGGGAAGGAAGGCATCAAAATCACCATGTCCGGCACGTGCAATGATTTTGCCAGCACGGTCCACAATGACAACTTCGATAGCACATGCACCGTCAATGGTGGCTCGAGCGGTTTCACCGGCCTGACGGGCGATGGTTCCTGCTATATCAACGTTTCGGGATGTGCAAAGTTCCAGAACCTGTTTGGCGGTATTGGCCGTCGTGATTTCCGATACCAGTCTGGCGTCACCGCCAAGTGCTGCCACTGTTTCACCCAGTTTGGCAAAGTCGACTTCGGACCGGCTGCTATGCAGGTCCATATGGCCCTGCGCCAATTTGACCAGTTTGGCAAAGCCGCCTGAAATCGTGACATGGTCAACCGGATGACGGCGCAGATATTTCAGCATACCGCCAACAAAGTCGCCCATATCAAGGATGGCTTCTTCGGGCAGGTTGTAAAATTGCCGAATGGCTGCTTCGGATGTTTTGCCGGTGGCCCCGGCAACATGTTTGCGGCCGGTGGCGCGCGCGACGTCAATGCCGCGATGGATGGAGTGAATCCATGCCGAACAACTGAACGGGATCACAACACCCGTGGTTCCGAGAACGGATAGGCCGCCAACAATTCCCAGCCGCGGGTTCCAGGTTTTCAGGGCGATTTCCTGCCCGCCGGGAATGGAAATTTCAATTTCAACATCGGCAGGTACGTTAAATCGGCTTGCCAGTTCCATGATCTGCTGCGCCATCATTTCGCGCGGTTTGGGATTGATCGCGGCCTCGCCAACCGGCATTGGCAGGCCGGGTTTGGTGATTGTGCCAACCCCTTCGCCCGCGTGGAAGCTGATGCCGGACCCCTGTTTCCCATGGCGGATTGTTGCAATGATTTCCGCCCCGTGGGTGACATCGGGGTCGTCGCCAGCATCCTTGATGACGCTTGCGCGCGCCCAGCCATCGCCGGTTTCGGCCTTGACCAGAGCAAAAGACGGGTTTTCACCGCGAGGCAGAGTGATGGTGACCGGATCGGGGAATTCGCCGGACAGCAAGGCATACCACGCCGCACGGGTCGCGGCGGTGGCACAGGCCCCCGTCGTCCATCCCTTGCGTAGTGGTCCGTCCGGTTTTCGGGTCATGCGGCGGGAGATCCCGGTTTATGGCTTTGAAGGTTTGGGTCAAGCATCATTATGGCGACGTGCTTTTTTGTCAGGGTTTCGTTATTAAACATTAAAATAAATGTGGTATTAGGTAAATAACGAGAAAAATACGGATTAATATGTTGGACCTTGTACCAAGATGATGTTTAACATATCCAAATGATCCGGTCCCGCACAGATGGGCAGAATGAGCACGAGAAAAAGAATCCCGCAATGACGACACTTGGTCTTGATTTTCCGGTTTTTGAGCCGGGTTGGGTTTGGCTGGTTGGCGCAGGTCCGGGCGACCCCGGTTTGCTGACGCTTCATGCCGTCAATGCCATGCAGCAAGCCGATATTGTTGTCTATGATGCGCTGGTGGATGACCGGATTCTCAATCTTTTGCGGGCCGATGCCAAGCGGGTTTATGCCGGTAAGCGTGGCGGCCGGCCATCTTCAAAGCAAACCGATATTTCGTTGCAGCTTGTCGATTATGCCAAACAGGGTTTGCGGGTTTTGCGCCTGAAGGGCGGCGATCCGTTTGTGTTCGGGCGCGGCGGTGAAGAAGGCCTGACGCTGGTTGAGCATAACGTGCCGTTTCGTGTGGTGCCGGGAATCACGGCCGGGATCGCAGGGGCCGCCTATGCCGGTATTCCCACCACGCATCGCGATTGCAATTCGTCGGTGACCTTTGTCACGGGGCACGGTTCGAGCGGGGAAATACCCGATAATATCAATTGGGCGGCACTGGCAAAGGGCGCACCGGTTCTGGTGATGTATATGGCGATGAAACATCTGCGCCGTATTTCAGCGGAACTGATGGCAAATGGCCGGTCCGGCGATGAACCGCTTGCGGTGATCAATCAGGCGACGACACCCAATCAGGGTATTCTGATCACTACCCTTGCCAATGCGGCCGACGATGTTGAAAAGGCCGGGGTGGAACCGCCGGCAGTTTGCATTCTGGGCAAGGTTGTCGATCTGCGCGAACGGCTGAACTGGCTTTCGCCGCAGGATGATGTCAAAGCCGTGCGGCATGTTCCGTTCGAACAGGTTCTTGAACTGGTCACCACTCCTTCCGATCCCGATCCTGCACAGGATTGATTGATCTATATCGTTGTTTGGAAATGATCGGCGCGTCACAATCGGTGCAACCGATTAACCGGATGCATCATGGACGAGCAACAGATACTGATCCGCATCATCGAAAGCGGCTGGGCGCAATGCACGACTGTTCTGCAAGAGGATAGCGGCATTTTGGCAACCGCATTAATCGCCGGCCTGGTCGGAAGTGCGACCCATTGTGTTGGCATGTGTGGACCATTTGTGATCAGTCAGGTCACGGCGCGCATGGAAAAGCTGCCGCTTGAAAAGATGAGCGAGTTTCGGCGGTTAACGGGGGCGGCATTATTGCCGTATCAGTTCGGGCGTCTGACGACCTATATCCTGCTTGGCGTTATGGCCGGGTTTTTTGCCGACAGCATTACCGCCTTGACCAGAATCTGGTGGCTGGGGCCGATGCTGCTTTTATGTGCGGCGGCATTCTTTCTTGTTTTCGGAATCATGGGGCTTGTGCCCCATTTGGGCGGATTGTTCCCGAACCTGGTGTCGCGGAAGGGAGCGAAGGGCCGTTGGTGGAATCGTGTGATTGGCGAGCGGATCAAACCGTTATTCGGGGCACCCTTTACCTGGCGCGGTTATCTGCTGGGTCTGATGCTTGGTTTTATTCCTTGCGGGTTGATTTACGGCGCACTGGTTCTGGCGGCAGCGGGCAGCAATGCACTGAGTGGCGGATTTGTCATGGCGGCATTCGGGCTTGGCACAGTGCCGATACTGTTTGTCACCGGTGTGATCGGTCAATATGCCGCCGGGCGGTTTCGCAATTTCATGGCCCCGGTCGGCAGGGGGCTTATGGTGGTCAATGCCGTCATTCTTGCCATGTTGGCATTTCATCAGATCGGATAGTTTTGCGAAATCGCAATGACGCCATTGTGAGCCATGGCACAGTCACGGGTCTTGCATGATTGTTTTGCGGATTTATAGTGCCCGCAAAACAATGGATTATTTTCCGGTTGATTGCGGCGTGCCTGCGATCCCCGACCAAAAGGACAGGTAACGGCGTGAGCAAGAAAACACTTGTGATCATTCTGGCGATTGCGCTGGTTCTCGGTATTGGTTTGACCTATCGCCTGATGATGATGGGATCGGAAACGACGTCTTCCAGTTCGGGCGCGGCAGCCATTGGCGGGCCGTTCGAACTGGTGGACCAGAACGGTCAGACCCGCACCGAACAGGATTTTCGCGGGAAATATATGCTGATTTATTTCGGCTATACCTATTGCCCGGATGTGTGCCCGACCGAATTGCAGGTCATGGGCAATGCACTTGATACGCTTGATTCCGAAATCGCCAAGGAAGTGACGCCGGTTTTCATTTCGGTTGATCCGGAGCGCGATACTGTAGATGCGATTGCGGCCTATGTCCCGCATTTCCATGAACGTATGGTCGGTTTGACCGGAACGCTTGAACAAACCACGGCGGCGGCCAAAACTTTCAGGGTTTATTACGCCAAGGCGTATGCCGAGGGGGAATCGAAGGATTCGGATGCCTATCTGATGGATCATTCGTCCTTTGTGTATCTGATGGGCCGTGACGGATCATTCATTCGTCATTTCAATTACGGAACGGCCCCCGAGGATATGGCAAAAGGTATTGCCGAAGTCGTCAAAAAGAACGGATGATCCAATGGGTCTGATGTGATCGGTGTGGACGGCAATCAGGGAAACCGGCATATGGGACCAACGTTAACGCAGATTCCGGGACTGGTGATTGCCGCGCCGTCGTCAAACAGCGGCAAGACAGTGTTGACCCTGGGTTTGTTGCGTGCCCTTGCCAATCGCGGTGTCGCGGTTGCGGCAGCGAAAACCGGACCGGATTATATCGATCCGGCTTTTCAGGCAGCGGCCTGCCGGCAAAGCTGTATCAACCTTGATCCGTGGGCGATGTCGCCCGATCTGATCGCGACACTTGCCCGGCGTCAGGCCAGAGATAAATCGGTGCTTTTGTGTGAAGGCGTGATGGGCCTGTTTGACGGTGCGGCAGATGGCAGCGGGTCGACGGCCGATCTTGCGGCGATGATGAACTGGCCGGTTGTGCTGGTGATTGACGTTAAGGGACAGTCGGCGTCAGCCGCGGCCGTGATTGCCGGGTTTGCGGGTTTTCGTGATGACGTCAAAATCGCCGCGATTATCCTTAACCGGGTTGGCAGCGCACGCCACCGGGCGATGATTGAAGAGGCCTGCCATCGACACCTGCCCGATATTCCGGTCATAGGGGCGGTTCGGCGTAGTGACGATCTGGTTTTGCCTGAACGCCATCTTGGCCTTGTGCAGGCAGGTGAGCACAAAACGCTTGAGGCGTTTCTTGATCAGGCCGCAGCTATCATTGCCGAAGATGTCGATCTTGATCGATTGACGGGGCTGGTGACCGGGCAAGAATGGGCAGAAAGGATGGGCAATAACGGGAAAGCCGTTCGCTGTATCGCGCCATTAGGTCAGCATATTGCCGTTGCACGGGATATGGCATTTGCATTCGCCTACCCGCACCTTCTGGAAGACTGGCAAAGGCAGGGGGCCGAGCTGTCGTTCTTTTCGCCGCTTGCCGATGAGGTCCCGGATATAAAGGCGGATGCGGTGTATTTGCCGGGTGGCTATCCCGAACTGCATGGCGAAACATTGTCACGTGCAACCGGCTTCAAGGCAGCGCTTGTGCAGATGGCGGCGCGCAAGGTACTGATTTATGGCGAGTGCGGTGGATATATGGTGCTGGGCGAGGCACTGATTGACGCGATGGGCCTGCGTCATGAAATGCTTGGTCTTTTACCTCTGGTTACCAGCTTTGCGGAGCGCAGGCTGCATCTGGGATATCGCACATTGGTCTTGTCCGGGGCAACGGTGTTTGGTCCTGCCGGAACGATCCTGCACGGGCATGAGTTTCATTATGCTTCAACGATAAGCGCCAGTGGGCCGACGATTGGCAGCATGGTTACAGCGACCGGGGAAAATCTTGGTCCGGCAGGGTTAATGAACGGTTCTGTTTTCGGGTCATTCTTTCATATGATCTGCCATCGCGATTGATTGCCGAACTTTACGGATTGAACACCGGTAATATGTTATAATTTGCCATCAACAATACGATTGCCCGACGAGAGAGATGATGACAGAGCCGAAGCCCGGGGCAGGTGACGCCCCGTTTTGGGAAACCAAGACGCTTGATGAAATGACAATTGCGGAATGGGAATCCCTTTGCGACGGCTGCGGCAAATGCTGCCTGCACAAGCTTCAGGATGAAGATACCGACTTTGTTTATTATACTTCGGTGGCTTGCCGTCTTTTGGATTGCGAAACCTGCAGCTGCAAGGATTACCCCAACCGGACAAAGCACATACCTGATTGCGTGCAGCTTTCGCAGGAAAATGTCGCGACATTGTCCTGGATGCCATCGACCTGCGCCTATCGGCTGATGTCGGAAGGTAAAGGTCTTCCTGACTGGCATCCACTTGTCACCGGTCGCCCGGATTCCACGATTATGGCAGGTATGTCGATCAAGGGGTTGGTGATTTCCGAGGACGATGCCCACCCCGATCTGACTCGTTATATCGTAAAGTGGCCTGCCTGAAGATATAACCAAGAGTATATTCTTCTATGCCAAAATAGGCGATTGAGAAATCCCTAAGTATAGGCATGATCTACTGCGAACAATTGTGCCGTATATACACAATTGTTCGTTTTGTTTTTACCTATGCCTATAGGTGACCGGGTTTAAAGTTAAAGGTCCGGACAACGCAGGGAAGATATCCGGATGGGTTTGGCGTCACTTTTCAAGAATGGCAGCTCTCAGGAAGCGCAACAGATTGTAGATGCACTGAGTCTGTCGATGGCTGTTATCGAGTTTTCAATCGATGGTAAAATTCTGACGGCCAACGAGAATTTCCTCAAGACGATGGGGTATACCCTCGAAGAAATCGTTGGCAAGCATCACGCGATGTTTGTGCCGGGCGAAATTGCCAACACCGATGATTATCGCAATTTCTGGAGTCAGCTTCGCAACGGAAAGTTTTCGTCAGGTGCGGTGCCGCGCGTGCACAAGAATGGCGAGATACTGTGGCTTGAGGCGACCTATAATCCGGTTCTGGGCAAGGACGGCAAGCCGATCAGGATTGTGAAATTCGCAACCGACATTACGGCCCGCCGCGTTGAGCGCGCTGTTCTGCAAAGTTTGTTTGATGCGATCGAAAAATCGCAAGCTGTCATCGAATTTGACCTAGACGGTAAAATCCTTAAAGCAAACAAGAACTTCCTTGATGCCATGGGTTACAGACTGGATGAGGTTGTCGGCAAACATCACAGCATGTTTGTTGAACGCTCGGAACGCGATTCCGTTGAATACCGTTCGTTCTGGAAGACCCTGAATTCCGGTAACTTCCATGCAGGCCAGTACAAACGTGTTGGCAAGGGCGGCAAGGAAATCTGGATCGAGGCATCCTATAACCCGGTACTTGATCCGGTTGGAAAGCCGTTCAAGGTGATCAAGTTTGCGACCGATATTACGGAACAGACACGACTGTTGATTGATCTTAAAGGTATGATTGACAAGAACTTTACCGAGATTGACGGCAATATCTCGGCGCTTGGCAATTCGGCCAATCAAAGTGTCAGTGTGTCTGAAGAAACGTCACATGCGGTACAGACCGTCGCAGCCAGTGCCGAGCAGATGGCCGCATCGATTGCGGAAATCTCGCGTAGCATGGCGCAATCGCGTGATGAAACCGAACGTGCGTTCGATCAGACTGTCAGCGCCAACAATGCGACCCAGCGGATGGCTGAAGTTGTCCATTCGATGGGCAGCATTGTCGAAGTCATTCAAAACATCGCAGGCCAAATCAATCTTCTGGCCCTGAATGCGACGATTGAAAGTGCGCGTGCGGGCGATGCCGGCAAGGGCTTTGCGGTTGTTGCCAACGAGGTCAAGAACCTTGCAAATCAGGCGGCGCGTGCGACAGAACAGATTTCCGATGAAATCTCGGGCATCCAGTCGATCTCGTCAGAGGTTGTCGGTGCGCTTGAAACCATCCGCCATTCGGTCGAAACGGTGCGCGATAGCGTGACCAACATTTCGTCCGCGGTAGAGGAACAAAGTGCTGTCACCGAGGGTGTTTCGGAGAATATGCGCATGATGGCAACGGCGGTCGATGGTCTTTCGCGCAACCTTGGTTCGATCAAATCGACCACCGGCATGGTTGCCGACTCGGTCAGTCGCACCCGCGAAGCCGCCGAAGTTCTGGCACGCTAAACCTCATATTTCCTATACAATTGTATCTGATTGCAGGGTGGCCGGTATTTTCGGTCACCCTGTTTCGTATGTACCGTGACGGTTTCAAGACTTTATCGCGAAAACAAATTTGAACAGCTTGCCTAATGTTTCCAGTCTCAGCAAAAATGGACATTCTTGCAAATGATCCGCAAACAACGCGGTGACGGGAATGGCGGGTGAATATATGCGCATAGATGTTTTGGGGGTCGGCGAGGCATTTGACCCCGTCTTTGAAAATTCGTCCGTTGTGGTGACGGCTGACGGGTACCGCCTGATGATTGATTGCGGGGCAACTGTGCCGGGATTGCTGATGCGCAAATTTCCCGATCCCGATGCGATTGATGCGATTTACTTTACCCATATGCATCCTGATCATGTTTTCGGTCTGGTTCCGGTAATGTTGAACTGGCGCGACGATGGCCGGTCAAAACCGGTTCATATCATCGCGACACCAGCCGTTCGCGGCCATCTTGAAAAAATCATGGAACTTGGCTTTTCCGGATTGGGCAGTGCCTGGCCGTTTGAAATTGTCTGGCATGCAGTGCCTGAAACCACGCAAATCGGCCCGTTTGAAACCAAATTTGCCCGATCAGACCATAGCGTTCAGAACCACGCCATTTTGCTGCGGTACGATAACAAGGGTTTTGCCTATTCCGGGGATGGCAATGTGACGGTCGATACGGCAGCGCTGTTCACCGGGGCAGACCTGGTATTTCAGGAAACATATTTACCCAGCCATGATCCAAAACATGCGGCGCATTGCGATCTGGAAACCGTCTTGCAACTGGCGTCCGACATGCCCGGTGCGCGATTCTGGCTTTATCATATCAAGCGTGATGCAAGACGCGAGATCACAGAACTTCTTCGCGATAACGGGCAGGTACGTGTGGCCGTACCCGGCGAAGTGATCGAAATCCGTTAGGCGCAATTCCAGAACGCGCACAGGAAAAAAGGCAGCCGGTTGGCTGCCTTTATGAATTTCTTTCGGTGATCCGTTTGACCGGATCGGCCTAGTGAACCGAACGCGGGTCCATATCGTGCTGACGAATTGCCGCATTGGCGACCGCAAAGCTTTCAAACGATGCGATGTGGGTGCCATCGGCGGTAAAGACCCCAAAGATGGTTTCTTTGCTTTCGTCTTCGGGATTGGGAATTGCACGGACATAGGCAAAATCATGAATGCCAAGCATGGCGAAATCGCCTGAGGACAGCAAATTCAAATCCTGTTCTGCACCGTGGACTTCCTTGGTGTCATGGTCTGTGATGCGATTGCTCATAAAACCACTCTCCTTGCTACGCCTTGCGGCTTTTATCTTCGACTGTGTCACTACCTTCCTGGGCATCGACAGTCATATCTATGGTGCGCGACGACACGGCTTTCTTTTTGGCAGAGTTGATCGCAATTTCACGTACCACCGGTTCGGGAACCGGACGGTTCAAATCCACATGCAAAAGTCCGTTATCAAGATGGGCGCCAACAACTTCAATACCCTCGGCCAGAACAAAGGAACGCTGGAACTGGCGCGATGCAATGCCGCGATGGATATAGATTCGGTTGCTGTCGTCTTCCTGATGTTTGCCACGAATGATCAGCTGGTTGTCTTCGGTTGTAACCGAAAGATCGTCTTCGGCAAATCCGGCGACCGCGACAGTAATGCGCAGATGATTTTCGCCAATTTGCTCGATATTATACGGGGGATAGCCTTCTGCCTTGGTTTTTGAAACCTGATCAAGAACGCGTTCGATCTGGTCAAACCCCAAAAGCAGCGGACTGTTAAACATAGAAATTCGTGACATTGGCAGCACCTCCTCAGCAGAGCGAGTGTGATATCGGGCAGACCCCACGCTTTTGGCGTATTGGGCGTCTTAACGTCTGACCCGACCCGTTCGGCATCAGACATATCTAACTATTCGAATAAATGTGGTTTTCTATCGCATAGTCAAGACCCGGTTTGATCCGGTAGCCGCAGAAAGCTTGGGAATATGCGATATCAGACCTGTGTTATACGCAGATCATGACTGATCGGGAGCAATCATACAACGCGTTCCGGCAATTCCGGCATATTTTCCAACGCATAATAGGCGACGGTCTGATCCTTTCCACGCAAGGCTACTTCGTGCATCACGGCGTTTTCGGGCAAGGGGATCGGGCCATGATCGAAAATCGCCTTTGATATGACCAGTGGCACCCCATGCTTTTTGGTCTGGCTTTCCAGTCTTGCCGCAGTATTGATCGTATCGCCGATGGCACTGATATTTTCGCGACCGGGTGGCCCCATTTCACCAACAATTGCCTCGCCCATATGAATGCCGATACCGATGCGTAATGTATGCGGAAGCTCTGATTTCAGATGTTCATTCAGATTTTCGATCCGACGCAACATCCCTGCGGCCCCGTGAAGGGCATCACGGATCATGGTTTCCGTGTCATCGGTATCAAGACCATAAAGCGCCATAAGACCATCACCGGTGAATTGGGCATAAAGCCCGCCACTTTCACGCAAGGCTTCGGTCATTTCGGCAAAAAACTGGTTCAGGATGAACAGGACATCATAGGGCATTTTCTTTTCACCCAGCCGGGTCGAGTCCCGCAGATCGGTGAAAATGGAAACAACCTGGCGCTCGCTGCCGGAAAGGCCGCCGGGGCGACGGCCATCCTGTGCCGTGGCATTTGGCGGCAAAAGCGGTGCAACCGCCAGATCGTTCATTGGCTTGATCTGACAGGCCAGTCGCATACCGCGCGGGGCGTGGATGCTTTCAAGTGCTGCGGCTTCGATCTTGCCGGGTGCGGCAAGTTGATCAATCCCCGATCCGCAATGGATGCGGCACGTTGTGCAGCGCCCATGTCCGCCGCAAACAGATGCCATTGGCACGCCTGCATCGCGAAGGGCTTCAAGCGCCGTCGCGCCAGGGGCAACGCGGATCATTTTACCATTGGGCATCGACAACATCGGCCCGCGTTTGATGCGGTCAACGGTCTGGCGGATTTGCCGCACGACAAAGGGCGCAAAAGCCAGTGCGATGGCGATTATTGTGCCCGGGAGAACGGCATTTTCGTAGAATTTGACAGCCGCATCATTGACGTTGGCGGCATCGACAACCCCGAAAACATATTTGCGCCCGCCTTCTTCGGCGCGCCGAATGATTTCAGCCGACGCCGCCCCAAAACCGGCAAGCGCCAGTGTGGGCACAAGAACAGCGATTGCGCCCAGCACACCGCGCCATCGCGGATAAAACGGCTTTAGCCGCAGCCAGAAATGAATGCCGATACAACCGTGTGTCCAGACAACAATCACGGCGATAGACTGCAGAATTCCCTGACTGGGAGCGAAAACAGCAAGGTCAAGCAAAACCCGTTCAAATGCCGGATCGACATCGAAGCCCAGATCAATGATCCGGGTCGCAATAATATGGCGGAACAACAGGAACGGAATGCACAGGCCCAAAATCATTTGTGCCCATTCCGATTTGCGCAGGCGCAGGGACCGGCGGCTGGTCAGGCGGGCTGTGGCCAGCAGGAAATGGGTAACTGCCGCGGCCAGAAGCAGAATTTCCAAGGGGGGAAACTGCCAGATCCCGGTTGTCAGGAAGTCGGTGGCTTCCATCGCTTCGGGTGATATGATGCCAGCAGCCTGATTGATCAGATGCATGAAGACATATGCAAAAAGCGTCAGGCCGGAATAGAGCCGCAAATTCTGGATCATGGCGTTCCGTATTATGAGCAGTTGATGCGCGAAAAACTCAGTATCCGACGCAATCATAAATAAAGAGTGTTTTGGAAAAGTTCAAAGCTTTCGCGTTTGGCGAAATGATTTGCGGCCTTATGAAACATAAAACGGACCCTCACCCCTTGATGATGGTCCGTTTTTTTAAATGACATCATGTCCGAACGCTGGTTCAGGCTGCTTTCACGGCCCGTTTTCCCCGCAGGAATGTCAGCATCCATTTGGCGAACAGGTTGCTGTCGATGGTTTCGTCAAGCGATGTAATGGCTTTTGAATGCAAATCTTCGGGGAGCAATGCATAGCGCGCTTTCAGCAATGCTTCCTCGTAAGGTCGCTGGAATTCGGGATGCGGCTGGATTGAGGCTGCGGTTTCACCATATTGAAGGGCGGCATAAGGGCAGAATTCCGAACTTGCCCATACTGTTGCTCCCTCTGGCAGCTCGACAACCTGGTCCTGATGGAAGGCATTCAGTTTGAATTTTTCCGGTGCATTACCCAACCATGCCGGTGCCTGCTTGCCGGTAGTGTATTCATGAACGCCAATGCCCCAGCCCTTGTCGGATTTAACGACCTTGCCGCCAAGGGCAGCCGCCAGAATCTGATGACCGAAACACACGCCGAAAACCGGAACCTGTGCCGCGACAATATCGCGCAGCAAGCCCTGCAAGCGAATCATCCAGGGTTCGTTTTCATAAACACCGTGCTTTGATCCTGTAACGATCCATGCGTCGGCAGCATTCAGATTTTCGGGAAATTCATCCAAAACAACAGTCCATGTCTGGAATGTCAGCGCAGGATCAAGCGGGCCGAGCATGGCTTCAAACATGTTCGGATAGCTTTTGAATTTATCGCGAAGGTCTTCGGGGACGAGCCCGGTTTCAAGAATGCCAATTTTCATGCGGGGCCTTTAAAATCGTAGTGTGACGCTATTTTGCACATATGCCAGTGTATGTGCAAAGACAAGCGCGTTGCTGCGAGATTTGAAGAATTCCACGCAAATTCCTGCAAACTTCGGATGCTAAAGCATTGATTTTTCAGATGATGAAAATCTGTCCGGTATGGCAGGGCTGCATTTGGCGCCGGTCAGGATGCAGTTTTGTCAGACGCATGCGCCGCCAGTTTGTGAAAAAACATTCCGGCGATCATGGCGATAATGAAAGCAATTGTTTCTGGGTGCCCGAAGGCCAGTGCACTGATTGCTGGTCCGGGACAATATCCGACCATACCCCAGCCAATCCCGAACATAAGTCCGCCAATTACCAGATTGCGGTCAATGTCCCGGCGTGTCGGCAGTTCCATTGTTCCGCCGCAAACTGCGGTATTACGGGATTTAGCAAAACGGAATATCGGGAACGCGATGAGAAGACCGCCAGCCATGACCAAGGCAAGGCTGGGATCCCAGTTGCCATCGGGAATGGCTGCAACATCGAGAAACCCAAGGACTTTTTGCGGATCGGTCATGCCGGAAATCAACAAACCCGCGCCAAACAGCGTGCCGCAAAACAGCGAAACAAGAATGCGCATTATCTAGCCCCCGATTACGTGGCGAATGACAAAGGTGGATGCGATGCCAGCCATCATGAAGCACATGGTGGCAATCAGGGATCGCGCCGAGAGACGCGACAGGCCGCAAATGCCATGTCCGCTGGTGCAACCGCTGCCAAGCCGTGTACCAAATCCGACGATCAGTCCGGCGATAATAATCACCGGCCAGGACGCGGTCACAATAGTTTGCGCCTTGATCGGTGACATTGCCAGTATGAGGATCGGCGCAATGATCATGCCTGCGATGAAGGCGAGCTTTTCTAGTCGATCCGTCAATGGACTGCTAAAGGTTAGCAAGCTTCCCAAAATTCCACTGATACCTGCAATCCGCCCGTTCAGGACAAGATAGAGGCCGGATGCCAGCCCGATGAGGGCACCACCCAAAAGGGCTGATACGGGTGTAAAATTTTCCATCTGATTTTCCGGTTAAAAGTATCGCCGGATATTTATATTATTACATTATGATTTTATCAAGTAAATTTGGTGTATGTCCGAGGCATACAATTTCTATCGGGTGACACATAATTTTTGCGACGGAATTCTTGTCTTGGGTGCGCCTGCGAGACGTTTTTGCGCCGGGTCAAAGTCTTGCTCTACATTAACCATATGATTTATATGAATATTATCGGCCTTGCCAAAGACGCGGATTCAGAAGATACAGCGATAATCTGGTTTTGATGTTTCCGGTCATCCTGTCCGGGACCTTTTCGGATTTCTTCGCACATATGAGCAAAGATCGTTTGTTGGCCAGTCGTCGGCTTGATGTCGCGCTGGCGCTTGTCGGGCAAAATGATATCGAGGCCGCAATCGATGTAGCCCGGGCGGCAATTTCGGCTGATCCCGATTGGGAAGAGGCCCATTTTGTTCTGGGCGATATTTTCGAGCGTGCCGGTCAGCACGAAAATGCCATCGAGGCCTTCCGTCAGTGCCTGGCTCTTGACCCGGTCGACCGGATAGGGGCGGAAGTCCGTTTGACCCTGCTTGGTGCTGTTGCGTTGCGGGATCGTTTGCCGCCCGATTATGTCCGTGCGCTTTTTGATGATTATGCGCCGCGGTTTGAGATTTCGTTGCGAGATCGTTTGGCTTACCGGGGGCCGGAGCTGCTTTTTGAAGCAATCCGTTCATATCTGCCGGATTTGTTGCGTCCGTTAAAGGTGCTGGATCTTGGTTGTGGCACCGGTTTGGTCGCCGACGTTTTTGCCGGGCATGTCGATGCAATTGACGGTGTCGACCTGTCGCCACGCATGATCAACCGGGCACGCGCCAAGGGGCTTTATCGCAACCTGATTGCCGCCGATATTACCGATCTTCCCGATGATCTTGATCACGAATATGGTCTGGTGGTTGCGGCCGACGTTCTGAATTATCTGGGTGATCTTGAACCGGCTCTACGCGCGGCCCATGCGCGGCTTGTGCCGGGAGGATTGATGGTCTTTACGCTTGAACATGGCGATACCTTCCCGTTTGATCTTGGTCCCGGGCAGCGGTTTCGTCATCATGAACAGGCGATCCATGACTGGTTGAAAGACTGCAAGTTCGAACTGATTTCGGATGCAACAGGCATACTGCGTCAGGAAAAGGGTCATCCGGTATCGGGGCGGATTATGGTTGCCCGTGCGGGTGACGGAATGCCGAAAATTCTTGACGGTCTGGGGCATCTTCCCGACCCGGATCGTTCGGTCGACCAGACCATACATTGATCATCGACTAAGTATTTCGATGATCTTTAAGCCGCTCTTCCGAGCGGCTTTTTAATTGTAAATTGGGCCGGAAACGACAAAACCCGTCGCTTTAGGCGACGGGTTTTGATGGTGGAGCCGATCAGGATCGAACTGACGACCTCTACAATGCCATTGTAGCGCTCTCCCAACTGAGCTACGGCCCCATTCTAGTCCGCGTCGCAACGAAATCGAGTGTTTCCGTCGCGGCGCGGGGGATATTTAGAAGGTTCACCAAATCTTGGCAAGACCTATTTTCAAAAAATCCTAGCGGTCGTCTTCGTCGCTTTCGACATGTTCAAGGACTTCTCCAAGATCATCGTCGTCTTCGCCAAGATCAGACGCATCTTCAAGGATATCGTCGTCGATATCGGTGTCGACATCGTCATCAAGATCGACATCATCATCAAGATCTTCGTCTTCTTCAGGCTTCGGCTTTGCAACCGCGGCTTTCTTGACTTTGGTCACCCCGTCGGGGGTCGCGCATTTGGGGCACACGACCGGCGTACGATTCAAATCATAGTATTTGGTACCGCAGGCTAGGCAATGACGTTTCTTACCGCGTGCTGACATTACGGCAAACCCTCTATAAATACCGTTATCATCAAAGAATGGGGTGAAGGCCGAATTCGCCTTCTACTGATTGGCCCAATTGCCATCTTGGGACGGCCTTGTCAAAAGGAAATTGTCCGATTTTTCCACAAGCCTCAAAAAGGCGGGATTCTGCGCTGCAGCCCGCGATAAACTTGAAGCAAAATTTGGCTTCGATACTGGTGCGCCAAAAGCGCATATGCTAGGAGTTTGCCCCCGGCAATTGAATGCCTTGTTTGCGCCCGAAACCGCGGCAGCATCCGGAGGCGTTCAAACAGCCGGGAAACCGATGATTTGATGGTTACAACAAGACAAGACAGGCAGGCCCGATGAGTTCCTCGCAGACCAAACGTCCGCTTCAATCGCTGAAGTCCGGTGCACTGAACGGCGATATCCGGGTTCCCGGCGACAAATCGATTTCCCATCGTTCCCTGATGTTTGGCGGTCTCGCGATCGGGGAAACCAAAATCACCGGATTGCTTGAGGGTGAAGATGTTCTGGCAACCGCCGAAGCCATGCGCAAGCTTGGGGCAACCGTGACCCGCGATGATGACGGTATCTGGCATGTGACCGGTGTTGGTGTCGGGGCATTGCGCGAACCTGACAGTGTGATCGACATGGGCAATGCCGGAACCGGCATTCGCCTGATGGCCGGTATTGTGGCAACCCATCCGATTACCACCTTCTTTACCGGCGACGTGTCGCTTTGCAAACGTCCGATGGGGCGTGTTGCCGATCCGCTGGCGGAATTCGGTGCGCAATTCATCACGCGCGAACGCGGTCGCCCACCCATGGCAGTGATCGGGACGGACGAAGCCAAGCCGGTGACCTATACGCTTCCGATGGCATCGGCACAGGTAAAGTCCGCCGTGTTGCTGGCCGGCCTGAATACGGCTGGAACGACCACCGTGATCGAACCCAAACCATCGCGTGATCATACCGAACGCATGTTGCGCCACTTCGGTGTCGATGTTGATGTCAGCATCAATGACGATGGTGGCCGCACCGTCAGCCTGACCGGGCCGGTCGAAATGAAGGCAGCCGATATCGTTGTACCGACCGATCCAAGTTCGGCGGCCTTCCCTCTTGTTGCAGCCCTGATCAATCCGCAATCGCAGGTGACCATTCGCGACGTCTGCCTGAACCCGTTGCGCACAGGGTTGATCACCACCCTGATTGAAATGGGGGGCGATATCACCATCATCAATGAACGCGAAGAAGCCGGTGAAACCATTGGTGATCTTGTCGTAACCGGCAAAAATCGCCTGACCGGCATTGTCGTTCCGGCCGAACGTGCGCCGTCGATGATTGATGAATATCCGGTTCTGGCAGTTGCATCTGCCTATGCACAGGGTGAAACCCGGATGTGCGGTCTTGAAGAACTGCGCGTCAAGGAATCGGATCGTCTTGCCGCCGTGGCCGCAGGGCTTGCTGCGAACGGTATTGTTCATCGTATCGAGGGCAATGATCTGATTGTCACCGGTGGCGAAGTGCCGGGCGGCGGGATGGTTGAAACCCATCTTGATCACCGTATTGCCATGTCCTTCCTGGTTTTGGGGTTGGGCGCAAATGATCCGGTTGCGGTTGACGATGCCAATCCGATTGCCACCAGTTTCCCGAGCTTTGAAACCCTGATGCGTGAACTGGGGGCGAATTTTGCCCCGGCGGGTTCGTGATCCTGCTTTGCGATTGGTCTTCGCAATTCGTATATCGGGGCTCGTAAAGCCTTTGCGGCACACAAATATAAGTGACATCAAACCACACAGGGGCACCCGCGGATGATCATCGCAATTGACGGACCGGCAGCATCGGGAAAAGGTACTTTGGCACGTCGAGTCGCAGAGGCAATGGACTATGCCTATCTTGATACCGGGCTTTTGTACCGCGCGACGGGGGCAAAGGTTCTGAGTCTTGGACTTGATCCTTCGGACGAAGCGACGGCGGTTAGGGCGGCCGAAAAACTGGCTGCTAATGATCTTGACGGTGATGAGCTTCGCAGCGAAGAAGTAGGAAGTGCAGCATCAAAAGTTGCCGCGATTCCAAGGGTTCGTGCGGTGTTGCTGGACTTTCAGCGCAATCTTGCAAGCAGCCCGCCCGGTGGTAAACGCGGTGCCGTTCTTGATGGCCGTGACATCGGGACGGTTGTTTGTCCGGATGCTCCGATCAAGTTCTATCTGACGGCCAGTGTCGAAGAACGGGCAAACCGTCGGTTCAAACAGTTGCAGGAAAAAAATCCCGCTGCTATATACGAGCGCGTTCTCAAGGAGCTTGAAGAACGGGATGCCCGAGACAGTGCGCGAGATGTTGCGCCGCTCAAGATGGCATCGGACGCAATCCACATCGATACGGATCGTCTGAATGCCGATGCGGTGTTTAATGCAGTCATGGCGCATATTCGAACCCATATGGGCGAGAATGACTGACACGCGGGCGTTTTAACCGTCAAGCGACAGAACGATCTCAGGGGTTGTTGCCCTAAGGTGAACGACATGTGCGTTCACCTTTTCGTCTATGGAAAACCGTTTGGTTTTTCGCGAACGGGATCGGGACATCGTTTGGCAAAAACCCGCCACGATTTTGTGGCAAGACCATCGGATACAACCGATTGGCCGGAATAGTGACGATACACTCGAAAGGAAGTCTCTTTAATGACAACCGCTGAAGAAGCACAATTCTCCACTGGCGAAGATTTCGCCGCCCTGCTGGCCGAAAGCCTCGGTTCTGAAGACGAGGGCTTTATTGGCCGCGTGATGACCGGTACGGTCGTCAAAACCACTGACGACGATGCAATCGTCGACGTGGGTCTGAAGTCCGAAGGCCGCGTGCCGCTCAAAGAATTTGGCGCAGGCGATGTTAATATCGGCGATACCGTTGATGTTTATGTCGATCGCTATGAAAACAAAGATGGCCTGATCGTTCTGTCGCGCGAAAAAGCGCGTCGCGAAGAAGCCTGGGTCGAGCTGGAAAAACAGTTCAACGAAGGCAAACGCGTTGACGGCACCATCTTTGGTCGTGTTAAAGGCGGCTTCACTGTTGACCTGTCGGGCGCCGTGGCATTCCTGCCGGGCAGCCAGGTTGACATCCGTCCGGTTCGCGACGTTACCCCGCTGATGAACAATCCGCAGCCGTTCCAGATCCTGAAAATGGATCGTTCGCGCGGTAACATCGTGGTTTCGCGTCGTGCCGTTCTCGAAGAGACCCGTGCTGAACAGCGTGCCGAACTGATCCAGAACCTTCAGGAAGGTCAGGTTCTTGATGGCGTCGTTAAAAACATCACCGATTACGGCGCGTTCGTCGATCTCGGCGGTGTTGACGGCCTGCTGCACGTCACCGACATCGCGTGGAAGCGTATCAACCATCCGTCTGAAGCACTTCAGATCGGTCAGACCGTCAAGGTTCAGGTTATCCGCTTCAACAGCGAAACCCAGCGTATCTCGCTTGGCATGAAACAGCTCGAAGCTGATCCCTGGGAAGGTGTCGAAGCCAAATACCCGGTCGGTTCGAAATTCGAAGGTCGTGTCACCAACATCACCGATTACGGCGCATTCGTCGAACTCGAAGCTGGTGTCGAAGGCCTGGTCCACGTTTCGGAAATGTCCTGGACCAAGAAAAACATCCACCCGGGCAAAATCGTTTCGACCTCTCAGGAAGTCGAAGTCATGGTGCTCGACGTCGATGCGCAGAAACGCCGTATTTCGCTTGGTCTCAAGCAGTGCACCTCGAACCCGTGGGATGCCTTCCTGGCAGCTCATCCGGTTGGCGCCGAGATCGAAGGCGAAGTCAAGAACATCACCGAATTCGGTCTGTTCATTGGCCTTCTGGGCGGTATCGACGGTATGGCTCACCTTTCGGACCTGTCATGGGACCGTGCCGGTGAAGAAGTCATCAAAGAATACAAAAAAGGTGACATCGTCAAAGCCAAGGTTCTTGACGTTGACGTCGAGAAAGAACGTATCTCTCTCGGTATCAAACAGCTTGCTGAAGATCCGTTCAAAGGTGCCGTTACCGGCATCAAGCGCGGCGAGACCGTAACTTGCGAAATCACCGAAGTTAACGACGGTGGCATCGAAGTTGCAGTTGGCGGCACCGATCTTAAAGGCTTCATCCGCAAGGCTGAACTCGCACGTGACCGTTCGGACCAGCGTCCGGAACGTTTCGCAGTTGGCGAGAAAGTCGATGCGCGTGTTACCACCATCGACGCCAAAACCCGCAAGGTTACCCTCTCGGTCAAAGCTCTGGAAGTTGCTGACGAGAAGAAAGCCATGGCGGATTACGGTTCGGCTGACAGCGGTGCATCGCTCGGCGATATCCTTGGTGAAGCACTTCGCAAGAAACAGGAAGGTGGTGTCGAATAAGACACCCGTTCTTCTGAACGAACAGGATCTGCCCCGGCAGATCACAAAGACGGGTCGTGCTTTGCACGGCCCGTTTTTTATGACTTTTGCCCGGATTTCCCCGTTCTATCGCGACTTTGCCGTCCCAAGGTCATTTTTTCGCGAGAATTTTGATTTCAAACGGTTTTTGTCCTTGCCAAGCGAATAAAGAAAAACCATTTGAAAAGGCAGGTTTTTGAAGCTGTTAGTTCATTACTGAATACCGGGGCACATTAGATGGCACTTGATGCCGATATCCTTCTTGATCGTAGACGTTTGAAAAAATCGATTTTCCGCTGGCGGGTGCTGGCGGCAGTGGCCGTGGTGATTGCGATTGTCGTTGCCTTTGCGCGTAGCGGTGCAGACGACGTTGTGTGGGGCGATACCGGCCTGCGCATTGTCGAGGTAAATATCGAAGGCGTGATCACCGAGGACCCCTACCTTCTGGATGCACTTGAACAGATCGAGGAAGACAGCGATGTCGCGGCACTGATTGTTCATATCAACAGCCCCGGCGGTACCATGGTCGGTGGCGAGGCGCTGTTTGAAAGTCTGCGCCGGATTGGTGAAACCCGGCCAGTCGTTGCCGAAATGGGAACGGTTGCAGCGTCGGGTGGCTATATGACGGCGATTGCTGCCGATCACATCGTCGCGCATCGCGGGACGGTGACCGGCTCGATCGGGGTGATTTTCCAGTCAATGAATTTCAATGGCACGCTGGAAAAGCTTGGTGTGGAGCCGTTGACGGTCAAAAGCGGGCCACTTAAAGCCGTTCCAAACCCATTTGAACCGACGGACGATGCCGCGCGAACGGCTATGGAAAGCCTGATTTCGGACATGTTTGGCGTGTTTGTCGACATGGTAGCCGAACGGCGCGAAATGGATGTGGATACCGTTCGCCAATTGGCGGATGGTCGGGTTTATACCGGTCAGCAGGCCGTTGCCAACGGTCTGATCGACGAAATTGGTGGTCGACGCGAAGCTTTGCGCTGGCTGCAGGACGAAAGGGGAGTCTCATCGGATATGGTGGTCGTGCCGCTTGAAATCGATTATCCGGACGACTCCCTCATGGCGGCACTGTTCGAAGGAAATATCGGAAAAATGCTGTCATCTGAGGGGCTTAAACTTGACGGGTTGCTGACTGTCTGGCAACCTGAGTGAAAGCGCCGACGTGATGTAATCTAACCTTTGGTTGATTGGATATCTGTCAGAACGAACAGGATGGGGCCTGAATATGACAAAATCAGAACTGATCGCCCGGCTGGCCGAAATGAATCCGCATCTTTATCAGCGCGATGTTGAGCGGATCGTGGCGACGATCTTCGATGAAATCACCGAGGCACTTGCACGCGGGGATCGTGTCGAACTGCGCGGATTTGGTGCATTTTCTGTCAAGCAGCGGGATTCCAGAGTCGGACGCAATCCGCGTACTGGCGAGGCTGTTCCGGTGGGCGAGAAAAAGGTTCCCTATTTCAAAACCGGAAAGCAGTTGCGCGAACGTCTCAACTGATTACGCACCGTTTGATCGGCTTGCTGTTGGCGTGAGAACTGCGCTAAACCAGCCTTGTGGAAATTCTGCAGGGTGGTTGCAAATTCATTTGCTTATGTTTCCGTTTGACCATATCGGGTCCATTCGCCGGTTCCGTCCGGTGTGCCGGACTATGACCCCTGCCTTTTTGCCTGTCGGCACGAGGAGTTGAAATGCGCATTCTTTACTGGATCATCTCCATCCCGCTTGCGATCCTGATTGCAATTTTCGCTGTGTCAAACCGTGCTCTGGTGACCCTGTCATTATGGCCGCTTCCCTATGAAATCGATATGCCGCTTTTTCTGCCGATCATGCTGGCCTTGCTGATCGGACTTGGTATTGGATTGGCCTATGAATGGTTGGTGCATGGTAAACATCGTCGTGCGGTCAAGCGTATGGACGGGGAATTGCGCCGACTGCGTCCGGACGAGGCGCATAGTTCGACAAGCATAAGGCAATCAGCCAGCAGCAGGCGTCCTGACGAAACCTGATGGCTGGTTGCGGGAAACTGCCATGTCGAATTCGGGCTTGGTAATTCGGGGTGAAATCGGCTAAGTCATGCCCGGTCCGTCGCACTTTCGTGGGCCAATCATGAAATTCCAGCCCGCCGGAGGACGCCATGACCGAAAACCTTGCCCCCCAGGATCGCATTTTTTGCGCCATCGATACCACCGATCTTGCGCATGCAGTTGATCTGGCATCACTCCTTTCGGGGGTGATCGGCGGGGCGAAGCTTGGCAAGGAATTCTTTGCAGCCCATGGGCCCGCGGGTGTGCGCGAAGTTGCCAGAGCCGGGTTGCCGATCTTTCTGGACGTCAAATATCACGACATTCCCAATACGGTTGCCGGTGCCATCCGAGCGGTAACGCCGCTTGGTCTCAAGATCGTTAATGTACATGCCACAGGCGGCATTGAAATGATGAAGCGCGCCGGTGAAGCCGCGCGCGAAGCCGCCGACAAGGCCGGTGTCAGTGCGCCATGGGTAATTGCCGTAACAATCCTGACCAGCCTTGATCAGGGTGATCTTGACGATGTTGGTTTGGCTGGACCGATCAGTGATCGCGTGGTCAAACTTGCGGAATTGACTCAAAAAGCCGGTCTTGATGGCATTGTGTGTTCGGCAAAGGAAATCACTCCGGTGCGCGCGGCATGTGGTTCGGAATTTAAACTGGTAACGCCGGGGATTCGGCCGTCCTGGGCCAGTGCAGATGACCAGAAACGTATCGTGACACCGAAGGATGCCGTTGCAATGGGCAGCGATGTTCTTGTGATTGGGCGCCCGATCACCAAAGCAGATGATCCGGTTGCTGCAGCAAAACGCATCGTTGCCGAACTATCCTGATCCATTTTTCCGTTTCATGCTTCTGACAGGGCCGGTTTTCAACCGGGCCTGTTTCAGTTGTGACGGAACTGCATAGTTTTTATGCCAATTTCGCGATGGTGAAATTTGTGCACCGCACGCAAAATTGAATCGTTTCAAGTTTTAGCCGGTTCAAACCTGCCAAACGACGACTGAACCACGTTACCTTGATATAATCCCGCATTGGTGCCCGGCACCCTTGGACGTTTCGATCATGACAACTGCTGTTGACCGTACCGGTTTCTTTGGAAACCTTCCGATCCTTGCCCTTGCGCTCGCATCCTTCGGGATCGGCACGACCGAATTTGTTATTATGGGGCTGTTGCCTGATGTGGCGACGGATCTTGGTGTCAGCATTCCCGATGCCGGGTTGCTGGTCACCGGTTATGCGTTGGGTGTTACGTTTGGCGCGCCGTTTCTGGCGATCGCGACGTCAAAAATGGATCGCCGTCATGCCTTGTTGATGCTGATGGTAATTTTCATTGTCGGCAATTTCCTGTGTGCGATGGCACCGGACTACTGGCTTTTGATGGCGGCCCGTGTTGTGACCGCGTTCTGCCATGGAGCATTCTTTGGCTTGGGGGCTGTTGTCGCGGCTAATCTTGTCGCGCCGCATAAACGGGTACAGGCCATTGCTTTAATGTTTTCCGGCCTGACGTTGGCGAATGTTCTGGGCGTTCCGTTTGGCACGGCATTTGGTCAGGAGCTCGGTTGGCGTTCGACTTTCTGGGCGGTTGTCGGGATCGGGGTTTTTGCTGCCGCGGCACTTTATTTCTGTTTGCCGCGTAAAATCGCCGCATCGGGCGGCAGTTTGATCGCCGAAGCCCGGGCTCTGGCGAAAACCCAGGTTATCTTTGCCATGGCGATCAGTGTTCTCGCCGCCGCCAGCATGTTCAGCGTGTTTACCTATATCACCCCGATGTTGCAGAACATCACCGGCATTTCGGCACGGCAGGTGACCTATGTGCTGTTGCTGTTCGGTGCCGGTTTGACGATTGGCAATTATATCGGTGGCCGTCTGGGCGATTGGCGCCTGATGCCGGCAATCATCGCGACATTTGTCCTGCTGATTGCGATACTCGTGATATTTGCTGAAACCATCACCAATGTGATCCCGGCCGTGGCAACGGTTTTTGTCTGGGGTGTGGTTTCCTTTGCGCTGGTTTCCCCGCTTCAAATGCGAGTGGTCAACGAAGCCACCGATGCCCCCAATCTTGCATCGACGCTTAATCAGGGGGCCTTTAACCTTGGCAACGCCTCTGGTGCCTGGTTTGGCGGTATCGCGATTACACAGGGCGTTTCCTATCAGGATATCCCGTGGCTGGGTGCCGGGATCGCGGTGATTGCCTTGTTGTTTGCAGTCTGGAGCCACCTGATTGATCGTCGTGACGAGGCATTTATCGAAACAGCAGCCAGCGCCTGACGGATTTCATAACCAAAAGCAAAGCCCGCCGGAAACCATTCGGCGGGCTTTTTCATATGGTTAATATCCCGGGGCGATGTAGAGCCTTATCCGATCCAAACATGCATCTGGTCCCAGTACTGGCTAATGGTGCTGCCATACTGGTCTATGATCAGCTTGATCGAGATCGCGACGGAGGTCACAACCAGAAGCGGGCGCACCAGTCGCGCGCCGATCCTGATTACCAGATGCGATCCGATCTGTGCCCCGATCAGCGCTCCGATCGCCATTACCAGACCGATGATCCAGACAACCTCGCCCCCGGCGATGAACATCACAAGTGATGCAAAGTTCGATGTGAAGTTCAGAACCTTAGTGTGTGCGGTCGCCTTGGTCATATTGAACCCAAGCAATGCGACAAAGGCGATGGAGAAGAACGATCCGGTTCCCGGTCCGAAAAAGCCGTCATAAAACCCGATGCCAAACCCGGCGGTGAAGGCAAATGCCGAATGCCCGATGATCTGATGTGCATCAATGTCGCCGACGCGCGGTGACAAAAGGAAATAAAGCGCGATCAGGATCAAAAGGGCCGGCAGAATTTTAAGCAGGATGCTGGCATCCAGCATTTGTACAAGTACAGCCCCCAGCGCCGATCCGGCAAAAGTCAGAACAATTGCCAGCACCATATGACGTGGATCAACATGGCCTTTGCGAATAAAATGAACCGATGCAGTGAAGCTGCCAAAGCTGCCCTGTAACTTGTTGGTTGCCAAAGCCTGTGCTGGTGTAATACCGGCCCAAAGCAGGGCTGGAATGGTGATCAGTCCGCCGCCGCCGGCAATCGAATCGACCATCCCGGCAAAAAGGGCAACAGCAAAAAGTATCAGTAAAAGATCGACGCCAAATTCCATTGACTGAAATCCTGTAGATAGCGCGCAAGGTGGGGCGATATGCGCACATGCCCGAAGCCAGAAAGAACTCGGACAGTAGTGGCAAGAAGCGCAGCAATCATAGGAGCTTGCCTATCTTCGTCCATTGTTTCTTTGTAATGGCTACAATGTTGTCTGGTGCGTCAGCTTGCCAATCGCTCGGTCGGGTTCTAGATATGACCTTATCCTTTTCATATGCGAGTTTCCGATGCCCGAATTGCCAGAGGTCGAAACAGTCACACGTGGTCTGACACCTGTGATGGAGGGACATGTTGTTGATCATGTCGTACAGCGTCGCGCGAATCTGCGGTTTCCGTTTCCGGAAAACTTTGTCGGACGTATGGCCGGACGCCGGATCGAGCAACTGACACGCCGGGCGAAATATATTCTCGGCCATCTTGATGACGGACAGGTTTTGCTGATCCATCTGGGCATGTCAGGGCGCATGACGATCTTTGATAATCCGGCGATTGGTGTGCCGGACCCGGCAAAGCATGATCACGTCGATTTTGTTATGCAGGGGGGCGCGGTTGTACGGTTTACGGACCCAAGACGGTTTGGTGTGATCACCCTGATTGCCGGGGACGAGGTCGCCACCCACAAAATGCTGGCTGGTATCGGTCCGGAACCGTTGGGTAACGGGTTCAATGCGGAAGTTCTGGCCGCGGGTCTTGCCAATCGGGCCAGTCCGATCAAAACCGTCCTTCTGGATCAGCGGCTGGTCGCCGGGCTTGGCAATATATATGTGTGCGAAGCATTGTTCCGGTCCGGTATCGCGCCAGAAAGACTGGCAAAAACGTTGAAAGCAACCGAGATTGATCATCTTTATCGTGAAATCCGGCTGGTGCTTGAAGACGCAATTGTGGCTGGCGGATCGAGTCTGAAGGATCATCGTCAGGCGAATGGTGAGCTTGGATATTTCCAGCACAGTTTCAAGGTCTATGGTCGCGAAGGCGAAGGTTGCAGTGTGGATGGTTGCAACAGCACTGTGGGCAGGATCGTTCAGGCAGGACGTTCGACTTTCTTTTGTCCAACCTGCCAGAAATAGTCACAACTGCCGGGCTGCCGATTATGGAGCCCCCGGAAAATATATCGACAATCATATGATTCTGTCCGGTTTGGTTGCTGTGGTGAAATAAAATCGGTAAAACAGTATCAAAATATGGTTTCGACAGAATCGCCTGCGAATCAAGGCGGGCCCGATTCCCTGATAAAGGATTGCCACTATGTCTTATGAAAACATCATTGCCGAGGTGAAGGGCAATGTCGGTCTGATCACCCTGAACCGTCCGCAGGCGCTGAACGCACTTTGTGCAGCATTGATCACCGATATCGGCGGGGCGCTTGACCAGTTCGAAAATGATGAAAACATTCGTGCAATCGTCATTACCGGATCGGAACGGGCCTTTGCGGCTGGGGCCGATATCAAGGAAATGGCCGATTACGATTATATGGATGTCTACAAGAACGACTTCATCACCAAAGGCTGGACGCGAGTGGCAAGTTGCCGCAAGCCGGTCATCGCCGCGGTGGCGGGTTTTGCGCTTGGCGGTGGCTGTGAACTGGCGATGATGTGCGACATCATTCTTGCTGCCGACACTGCAAAGTTTGGTCAGCCCGAAATTACCATCGGAACCATCCCCGGTGCAGGTGGGACCCAGCGCCTTACCCGTGCTATTGGCAAGTCCAAGGCGATGGAAATGTGCCTTACCGGTCGGATGATGGATGCGGAAGAAGCAGAACGTTCAGGGCTGGTCGCACGAGTCGTCCCGGCCGACTCGCTTATGGATGAAGCGATGAAGCTGGCCGATAAAATCGCATCTTTCTCGGGGCCGGTTTCCATGAAGGTGAAGGAAAGTGTCAGCAAGTCATATGAAATGACCCTGACCGAAGGGCTGATGTTTGAACGCCGCGAGTTCCATTCGACCTTTGCGCTGGATGACCGGGCCGAGGGCATGAAAGCCTTTGCTGAAAAGAGAAAACCGGACTTCAGGCATCGCTGATCGGGACCGGCTAATCAGCCGATACCGGGAATGCATTGCTGCCTTGCAGCTCCAAAGAGTCCTAAACCGCGGAAAATCGCCGGGATTGAAGGTATCGGGGGTTGACGAGGGTTTCCGACGGAGCTATAAGCCGCGCTCCGAATTACGTAACATTTGTTTTAAGAGACAGGTTCGCAATGGCTCACCATAAATCGGCCAAGAAGCGCATTCGCCGCAACGCCGCACGTGCAGAAGTTAATGGTGCACGCATCGGTCGCATTCGTACCTTCGTCAAGAAGGTCGAGGCTGCGCTGAACGTTGGCGACAAAGATGCTGCTCTGGCTGCGCTGAAAATTGCAGAGCCGGAAATGGCACGTGGCGCGCAGCTCGGCGTTCTGCACAAGAACACCGTCGCTCGCAAGGTCTCGCGTCTGACCGCTCGCGTCAAAGCACTTTAATTTATCCCTTACGGGATGGCGAGTCGAAGGCCGTGCTTTCAGCACGGCCTTTTCGCTGCCCGGATTTTGCTGAATCACCTTTTGTTCCTTGGTTGCGCATTCGCAAAAGACCGCACAAACCAAGGACTGTTTTGGTGGCGAAATCCTTTTAACGTTCTGTTAAAGATCGCCTTGCCTGATACGGGTCGCATCAGTACAGTGTTTGGACTTCGCTAGCCGCGCAACGTGGCAAAAGACGAAGAACCAAAAAAACAAAAGGCGCGAGTACGCTTCCAATGACTTGGTGGAAGATAGACGTGTTGATCGCGAATGTGATCGACGCGAATGGGTACTTTTTTGTCTTTCATCGTTTTGTTTGGTAGTGAAGATTGAGTAAGCGGGGAAAGGTTCTAACA